>CAVVYV010000008.1:0-783305 GCA_963752585.1 uncultured Solirubrobacterales bacterium | reverse complement strand
CCGCTACCGCTTTGCATGGAAAGAGGCACCTTCCAGCAGTGCCATTCGCTCGGCGCTAGACCGGCAGCCGCTTCGCTTTCTTGATGCACTTCTTGCGCTTCTGGGCCTTTGCCTTGCCCGGGAACTTCTTCTTGCACTTCTTGATGGCGGCGGCGCGCTGGCCCGTGACAGCGCTGGGCGTGACCACGGGGCTCGGCACAACCGCCAGGCAGGGCGGCAGCGCCGTCCCCGCCTCGCCGAAGCGCTGCAGGCGGTCGTTTCCCGCGTCGGCAACCCAGGCGGCGCCGCGGCAGTCCGTGGCGACGCCCACCGGGGAGGTGAACCCGCCGGCGCCGCTGGTGCCGTCGCCGACCCGGCAGGCCCCCTGGGCCGGGCAGACCTCGAACGCCGCGTCGCCGTCCGGGTCGGCCACGTCCCAGCCGAAGGCGTGGGTGAACGAGGGTCCGGCGGTGCCGAACACGCTGATCCGGTTGTTGGGCAACTCGGCGACGTAGAGGCCGCCGGCGCCGTCGAGGGCGACGCCCCTCGGGCTCTCGAGCTGGCCGCCGCCGCCGCCGAAGTCGCCCGGCAGGCAGGCCCCCTGGGTCGGACACACCTCGAATCCCGAGCCGTCGTTCGGCGCGGCCACGTCCCAGCCGAACGCGCGGGTGAACGAGGGCCCGGCGGTGCCGAACACGCTGATCCGGTTGTTGAGGGATTCTGCAACGTAGAGCCCGCCGGCGCCGTCGAGGGCGACGCCGTTCGGGCTGCCGAGCTGGCCGGCGCCGCCGCCGGAGTCGCCCGGCAGGCAAGTCCCCTGGGTGGGGCAAACCTCGAACGCCGCGTCGCCGTTCGGGTCGGCCACGTCCCAGCCGAACGCGCGGGTGAACGAGGGCCCGGCGGTGCCGAACACGCTGATCCGGTGGTTGAGGGCGTCGCCGACGTAGAGGTCGCCGGCGCCGTCGAGGGCGATGCCCGACGGGAAGCCGAGCTGGCCGGCGCCGCCGCCGGAGTCGCCGGCCCGGCAGGCCCCCTGGGCCGGGCAGACCTCGAACGCCGCGCTGGCGTCCGGGTCGGCCACGTCCCAGCCGAACGCGCGGATGAAAGTGCCGTTGGCGCCGAACACGCTGATCCGGTGGTTGACGGTGTCGGCGACGTAGAGCCCGCCGGCGCCGTCGAGGGCGACGCCCGACGGGGAGTTGAGCTGGCCGGCGCCGCCGCCGGGGTCGCCGGCCCGGCAGGCCCCCTGGGTCGGGCAGACCTCGAACGCCGCATTGCCGTCCGGGTCGGCCACGTCCCAGCCGAACGCGCGGATGAAAGTGCCGTTGGCGCCGAACACGCTGATCCGGTGGTTGGTCGCCTCGGCGACGTAGAGGTTGCCGGCGCCATCGAGGGCGATGCCGGACGGGCTGTCGAGCTGGCCGGCGCCCGATCCGGAGGAGCCGACCTCCGCCAGGGGAACCGGAGCGGCCGTTGCGGAAGCCGGCAGGGACAGCGCCAGCGCGATAAGCGCGACGCAACCGGCGAGAAGAACTCGCAGCCTCACCAATCTCAACCCTACCGCAGCCGGTCCGTTCTACACATTGAGCGGGGCGCGAGCTCGACCAGGTGGTAAGCGACCCTAGGCGGTCTTCGCTAGCAGCTCGTCGAGCTGGGCGTAGGACTCGCTCAGGCCCTTCTCCATCCCGGACTCGATCATCCCGTCGCGCTCCTCGGTCGTGTGGAAGAGCGACCTGGAGATGACCTTCGTCTGCTCGCCGAGGTCCTCGAAGGTGACCGTCTCGACGGAGACATAGCCCGGCATCCCCTCCCACTCGAACGTCCAGACGAGCCGCTCGGGAGGCTCGACCTCCCGGAAGGTGCCCCGGAACGCGTGCTCGCCATCTGAGGAGGAAACGGTGACGAACCGCCAGGCCCCGCCGGGCCGGACGTCCATCTTGTCCACCGTCGTCTTGTCCTCCCGGCGGCCCCACCACTGCGGGATCAGCTCGGGGTCGGTGAACGCGGCGTAGACGCGGTCCCGGGGCGCATCGAAGACGCGCTCGATCAGGATCTCGCGATCCGCCGGGGTGGTCACCTTCTCCTTCTTCGTCGTGTCGGTGCTCATCGCTGCTCTCCTTTCGTTCGCTCGAGGAGCTCGCCGAAGCGATCGAGGCGAGCCTCGATCATCTGCCGGTAGTCCTCGATCCAGTGTTGGACGTCATCAAGGCGTCGCGGGCCGAGGGTGCAGCGGCGAGCACGTCCCACCTTCTCGGTGGTGACGAGCCCGGCCTCCTCGAGGACCCGGACGTGCTTCTTCATCCCGGTCAGCGAGATGCCGACCGGGTTCGCGAGCTCGGTGATCGTGGCGCCGCCCTGGCCGAGCCGCTCGAGGACGCCCCTTCGGGTCGGGTCCGCGAGCGCCCCGAACGTTCGGTCGATTCCTTGATACTGAACCATATGGTTCACTATAACAGAGCCTCGGCAGACGCGCTGCGACGTGTGACCGCTGACCGGAGGGACGCGGAGGGCGGCGGCTATCGTCCAGCCGTGACCGCGATCGAGACAGTCGCGCTCGCCCGCGAGTTCGAGGGCGGGATCAAGGCCGTGGACGGAGTGGACCTGGCGGTCGCGGAGGGCGAGATCTACGGCTTCCTCGGGCCGAACGGCGCCGGGAAGACGACCACGGTGCGGATGCTGACCACCCTGCTCCAGCCGACCGGCGGGCGCGCGACCGTCGCCGGCTGCGACGTGGTCGAGGACCCAGCCGGCGTGCGAAGGAAGATCGGGGTCGCCCTCCAGGAGGCGGCGCTCGATCCGCTGATGACCGGCCGCGAGCTGATCCACCTCCAGGCCACCCTCCACGCGCTCCCCCGCGACCGCGGGCACGAGCTCGGCAACGCCCTCCTCTCCCGGGTCGGCCTCACCCAGGCGGCCGATCGCCGGGTCGGCACCTACTCGGGCGGGATGCGCCGCCGGCTCGACCTCGCCTCGGCGCTCGTCCACTCGCCGCGGGTCCTCTTCCTCGACGAGCCGACCACCGGCCTCGACCCGGTCAGCCGCCGGGCGATCCACGAGGAGGTCCAGAAGCTCAACGCTGAGGGAACGACGGTCTTCCTCACCACCCAGTACCTCGAGGAGGCCGACAAGCTCGCCGACCGGGTCGGAATCATCTCCGGCGGGCGCCTGGTCGCCGAGGGCACCCCGTCGGCGCTCAAGGCCGAGGTCGGCAAGCCCCACCTGGAGCTCTCGCTCGTCGACCGGGATGGGACCGAGAACAGGGCAGAGGGGGTGCTCGCTCGCTTCGGCCGCCCGCTCCCGGCGAGGGACGGGACGCTACTGGTCGAGCTCGAGCACGGGACGACCGAGGTCGGCCCGATCGTCGTCGCCCTCAACAACGAGGGGCTGGCGGTCGAGTCGCTCGACCTGGTCCAGCCGACCCTCGACGACGTCTTCCTCGAGAAGACGGGTCGGCACCTCGAGGGAGCCGAGCAAGACACGGGCGAGGTCGAGGCAGTCGAGTGATCGGCAGGCTGGCGGCCAACGCCCGGGTGGTGGCCGCCCTGGGAAGACGCTCGGTGAAGCAGACGCTGCGGCGGCCCCAGCTCGCCGCGCCGCTGATCATCTTTCCGACCGCGCTGCTGGCGATCCAGACCGCCGGCGCAGGGCGCGCCGTCGATCTCGCCGGGTTCCCGCCGGTCGAGAACTTCCTCTCCTTCATGCTCGCCGGGGCGATGGTCCAGTCGACCCTGATGACCGGGAACTCCGGCGCGATCTCGCTCGCGATCGACATCGAGATGGGGTTCACC
Organism: uncultured Solirubrobacterales bacterium; assembly: GCA_963752585.1. Taxonomy (GTDB): domain Bacteria; phylum Actinomycetota; class Thermoleophilia; order Solirubrobacterales; family 70-9; genus CAVVYV01. The sequence goes on along the minus strand of CAVVYV010000008.1, from coordinate 779,538 downwards.
GACCGGCTGTTCGCGGCCCCGATCTCGCGTTACTCGGTGGTCCTCGGGCGCCTGATGGCGACGGCAATGCTCGGCGCCTTCATCGCCGTGTTCTTCATCGCGATCGGGTTGATCTTCGGGGTCGAGATCAAGCAGGGGGTGCCGGCGGTGCTCTGGATCGTGGTCCTGGTCTCGGCCTCGTCCCTGGGCTTCGGCGCGATCGCCGCCGCGATCGCCCTCCGCTCGAACAACGCCAGCGTCGTCCAGGGGATCTTCCCGCTGTTGTTCGTGATCCTGTTCGTCTCCGACGCCTTCTTCCCGGCCAATCTGATGCTCGAGCCGGCGGCCGCGATCGCCGAGTACAACCCGCTCAGCTTCATCGTCGACGGGATCCGCGGGCCGATCATCGATGGCTGGGACGGGACCGAGCAGCTGAAGGCGATCGCCTCGGTCCTCGGCATCGGCCTCCTCGGGCTGTTTCTCTGCAAGCTGGCCCTGCGCGGCCGGGTCCGGAGGGGCGTATGAGCTGGCGGGCTTCGCTGGAGACGATCCGGGCGCTGGTGCGGAGGGCCCTGAACGAGATCACCCGGGTGCCGGCGGCGGCGATCCCAGGGGTGCTGGCGCCGACGATCTTCTTCCTCGGGCTGACCGCGGTCTTCGGCAGCCTCACCCTGCTCCCCGGCTTCACCACCTCGAGCTACCAGAGCTTCCTGGTCCCGGTGAGCCTGCTCCAGGGCGCCGCCTTCACCGGAGCGGCGACCGGGGTCAACCTCGCGCGCGACATCGAGCAGGGCTGGTTCGACCGGCTCCTCGCCTCCCCGGCGCCGCGCCCGGTCCTGCTCGCCGGCCTGGTCCTCTCCGCCAGCCTCCGGTCGCTGATCCCCGCCACCTTCCTCCTCGCCGTCGCCCTCGCCGTCGGCGCTCACTGGCCGGGGCTGCTTGGCCTGGCGATCGCCCTTTCCTTGGTGATGGGGATGGCGGTGGTCGCGGCCACCTGGGGAACCTCGATCGCCTTCCGCTTCCGAACCCAGCAGGCGGCGCCGCTGATGCAGGTCGGGATGTTCCTCGCGGTGCTCCTGACCACGGCCTACGCGCCGCTCGACCTGCTCACCGGCTGGCTCCAGACCGTCGCCCGGATCAACCCGGTCACCCAGGTGGTCGAGGCGGCGCGGCAGGGGTTCGTCGGCTCGGTCACCTGGGCCGACACCTGGCCCGGGCTGCTCGCGCTGGCCGGGCTGGCCGCGGTGCTGAGCTTCTTCGCCCTCCGGGGAATGCGGCGAATGACGGCGTGAGCGGGACCGACGAGGTCCTCGCCCTCGCCGAGCGCACCCTGCGCGCCAGCTGGATCGAGGGCGAGCGCGACGGGGTTCCCTTCGCCTACGCACGGCCAAGTCCCAGGCACTACCCCTGGCAGTGGTACTGGGACTCCTGCTTTCACGCGATCGTCTGGCGGCGCTTCGACCGGGCCCGCGCCGAGGCCGAGCTCCGGAGCCTGCTCGCCGGCGGCTCCGACGGCGGCTTCATCGGCCACACGATCTTCTGGGACCGGCCGGTGGACTGGCAGCGGCGCTGGACCTACAACGTCACCTCGAAGCGGGCGCGGAGCACCTCGACGATCCAGCCCCCGCTGCTCGCCTGGGCCTGGCGGATCGCGGTCGGCGACCCGGCGGCCGAGCCGCGGATCGCGGCTCACCACCGCTGGCTCGAGGACAACCGCGACCTCGACGGCGACGGGCTGCTCTGGCTGGTCCAGCCGGATGAGTCGGGGCTCGACTCCAGCTCGAAGTTCGACCCGGTATGGGGGCGCCGCGCCCATGCCAAGCCGCTCTTCCCGCTATTGATCAACCGAAACCGGAAGCTCGGCTGGGACCTCCGCCGGGTGCTCGGCGCCGGCGGCCCGATCCTCTCCGAGGTCTGCACCAACGTCCTCTGGGGGCTGTCACGGCTGGCGCTCGGCCAGCCGTCGATCACCCCGGCGCTGGTGGAGCGGAATTGGGAGTCCGATCGCGGGCTGTTCCTCGATCGGGTCCGTGGCGAGCCGGTCGGGGATCGCAGCCGCCTGATCCCCGCGGACGAGGATTGGCTCGTCGACGTCTCCACCTGGGCCTCGCTGGCGCCGCTCGCCCTCCCCGACCTTCCGGAGGAGATCGGGCACCGCCTCGTCCGCGAGCACCTGCTCGACCCGAAGCGCTACTGGCTGCCGCTGCCGCCGCCCTCGGTCTCGGCGACCGAGCCCTCGTTCGAGCCGCGCCGGTGGAAGACCCTGCTCACCCGCCGCTACTGGCGGGGGCCGACCTGGATCAACTCCGCCTGGCTCCTCTGGATCGGCCTCCTCCGGCTGGGCTACGAGGCCGAGGCCGCGCGGATCGCCGATGCGCTCTGCCCGGCCTACCTCAGGGAGGGGTCGCGGGAGTTCTACGAGCCCTACACCGGCGAGGGGCTCGGCGCCGTCGACTTCGGCTGGTCCACCCTGATCGCCGAGCTCGCCGACCCGGACGCCGCCGCGGCGTCCTCGTACCTGTAGCCCGCCCAGCTACCTGACCTGGATCACTGGCGAGAAGCCCGCCTTGCAGACGAACTTGCCCGCCGTTCGCTTCACGGCCTTCACCTGGACGTAGACGGGAGAGGTCTTGGGAACGGAGTCGGGGACCTGTCCCTGAAGCGAGTAGTTCCCGCCCGCGTCGGTTGTGGACCCGCCGAGCGTAGACAGGATCACGCCGGTGGCGTCGGTCATGAACAGCCTCATTCCGCGTCCGGGCTCGCAGGCGCTGGCGGAGCTGATTGCGCCCCTCGCCGTCACCTTCCCACCGCCGCCGACCTTCGGGCTGCCGCTGAAGAACGTCACCCTCGTCTTCTTCTTCTTGCCGGCTAGGGCCTCGGCGCCGAACGTCCCTACGCAGAACACCGCGATCGCTAGCACGGCAAGCAACTTTGCTGCCCTCATACGTCTCCTGGCCTCGACTGGATCGAGCCTACCGCTACTTGTAGCGGTAGGTGATCCGGCCGCGGTCGAGGTCGTAGGGCGAGAGCTCGATCTTCACCCGGTCACCGGGCAGGATCCGGATGTAGTGGCGCCGCATCTTCCCCGAGATGTGGCCGAGGACCTCGTGGTCGTTGTCGAGCTTCACCCTGAACATCGTGTTCGGAAGGGCCTCGGTGATCTCGCCCTCCATCTCGATCTTCTCTTCCTTCGCCATGCGACCGGGCAGGGTAGCGCCCCCTGCCCGCGAGCGCGGATTTCAGGCTGCACTTGCCACTAGCCGCCCCCGCCCCCACTGCTCAGAGGTGCGACCTGAAACCGCCCCTCTTCGTCCGAAGCAGTAAAGGCCAGGTGCCGGCCGCTTTGCTGCCGTTGACCGCGGTCATGCAGAGGAATATGATCAGACTTTCGGGGGAGCGGACATCGCCAGTCAATCGGAGGGCGAGATGGGGAGACTGAGAGGGAAGCGGCCGTCGCCAGCGATGGTCGTCTCGATCGTCGCCTTGGTGTTTGCGGTGGTGGGGACCTCCGTGGCCGGCGTGGCCACGATCAGCGTCCTCAGCAAGAAGGAGAAGAAGCAGACGAAGAACATCGCCAAGGATGAGATCAACAAAGCCGCTCCGGGCCTGTCGGTGGCGAACGCGACCAATGCGCAGAACGCGGCGAATGCGCAGAACGCCGCCAATGCCGGTGCGCTCGGCGGCGCGGCTGCGGAGAACTTCGCGGCGCATATCAACGCGCGGTGGGACACCGTCGGAGGTTCTCCCGCAGATGAGCCCTTCGGCACGTTTGGTGCGCTGACGCTGACCGGGCGTTGCATCGATCAGGGCGCCGATAATCCGGAGCTGCAGATCCGCGTCCAGAACACGGGAGACCCTCAAGGTTTCGCCCAGATCGCCTACACGGAGACCGGCGGTGCCACGACGGACAGCACGTCTCAGAACGTAGGGAGCTCGCCGGCGACGCTGTTCGTAGAGACCGAGGACCAAGCAGAAGGCGCGGGCGTCCTCGTCTACAACGACAGCACGCAGGTGACGGTGGTTCCATTCCGCAGCTTCACGGATGGGGGGGACCCTGCTCTCTGTGAGTTCGCGGGGCAGGCCACAACGACCACGCCCTAGTGTGAGGGAGAAGCTCCGGAATCCAATGCCTTCGGGGTTGCGGTCCCTCATGGCCATCGCTGCCGCGCCCCTATTCGCCCTAGCACTCGCCTCCCCGGCGGGGGCGGCGGTGACGATCGGCCAGACGGGCACAGCGGGAGGGACCTGCGCCGCCAACATCGACCGACTGGTTCAGACCACCAGTTCGGGCACCAGCTATGTGGTGCCCGCCACTGGCGGGATCGGCGCCTGGACGGTCATCTCTTGGAGCCACCCCGCCGCTGCTAACGCGTCACAGACGCTGACGATGAAGGTCTTCCGCCCCCTCGGCGGAACGACTTATTTGGCCGTCGGCCACGACTCTCGCCCCCTGACTGCGGGTGTCGTCAACACGTTCCCGACGAGCCTCGCGGTGAAGGCCGGCGACGTGCTCGGGCTCTATACGAACACGGATAACGTTGGTTGCCTCTTCTCCGGTGCCCCGGGGAACCACTTCTTCTCTCATACGGGGGATCTGGCCGACGGCGCATCGGCCAGTTTCTTTCCGGCCATGTCTCCCGGCCGCCCGAACATCTCGGCCGTGCTCGACCCCACGAACTCGTTCACTCTCGGCGGGATTAGCCGCAACAAGAAGAAGGGCAACGCCACCGTCACGGTCAACGTTCCCAACCCGGGCGATCTGAGCGCCTCGGGGACGGGCGTCCAGGCCGCCGGCGTCGCGACGATCAGCAAGGCGGTGAGCCCCGGTGCGACGACCTTGCTGATCAGGGCAACGGGCAAGAAGAAGCGGAAGCTCAAGAGGAGGGGCAAGGTAAACCTCGCTGTCGCGATCGCCTACACGCCCACGGGGGGCGACACCTCCACTCAGGCAATGAATGTCAAGCTGAAGAAGAAACGGAAGAAGAAGCTCTGAGCCTCGCGCTGGTCGATTCGTAGGGCTGGCCCGTTTGTTGGGTCAAATCTCTGAGGGCCGGCGTTCCGCTACTCGTCCAAAGCGCTACTCCGGCAGCCCGGCGGCTTCGAGGGCTCGCCTACGATCCAGGTAGTTGTCGACCCGCACGATCTTGCCAGCCCTCAGGGTGACGACCTGGGCGAACTCGACGTCTACTTCAGCGCCGCTTGAGGTGCCGCGACCGCGCTGGCGCACCATGGAAACCACCGTGTCATCTCGGTCGAATGTCTCCTCAACCTCTATCTCCCATTGGTCGAACTCGAATGCGGAGAACCAATCGGCCATGAAGGCTCGGACCTCGTCATGGCCGCTGTAGACGCCAAAACCTGGAACGTCTGTGTTCGTCATATCCCAGATGATCTCCGGAGCCCAGTACGTGTCGATCACGCCGTCAACTCCACCCCGATTGAACTCCTCGGCGGCCCGCCGCACGATCTCCACGTTCTCCTTCGACATCGCCCAGGCAGTATCTCTCGACGGGGTGTCGCTTTCCATGCAAAGCGGCGCGAAGGGGCCCGCGCCCTAGCGGCCCTGGAACGTCGCCTTGCCGGGACCCTCCTCGAGGAAGCTCTTCACCGCCCCCTGGAGGTCCTCGGAGGCGAAGAGCTCGGCGAACTGCTCGGGGGTGACCCGGTCGGCCTCGTCCACCCCGCCCGCCCGGTAGGCGCGGATGATTCGCTTGGTCGCGGCGTGGGCGACGGTCGGGCCATCGGCGAGGCGCTGGGCGAAGCGCATCCCCTTCTCCAGCAGCTGGTCGTCGGGGAGGACGCGGTTGACCACGTTCCAGCGCTCCATCGTCGCCGCGTCGTAGAGCCCGCCGCTCATCACGAACTCCGCCGCCCTCGCGGGGCCGGCCCGCTCGGCCATCCGCTGGGTGCCGCCGGCGCCGGGGGTGAGCCCGACCACGGCCTCGACCAGGCCGAACTGGGCCGACTCGTCGGCCCAGATCATGTCGCAGCCGAGCGAGGTCTCGAGCCCGGCGGTGAGGCAGAGGCCGTGGACGAGGGCGAGGGTCGGGATCGGCAGCTGCTCGAGCTTGTGGGCCGCGATCAGGAGCGAGCCGAAGGACTCGTGGGCGCCGCCCTCCTCGACCACCCGGTTGAAGTCGTTGACGTCGGCGCCGCCGCTGAACACGTCGCCGTCGGCGCGCCAGACCAGCGCCCGGGCATCGGACTCCGCCACCTCGTCGATGCCCTCGACCAGGGACCGGAAGACCGCCTGGCTGAAGAGGTTCAGCGGAGGGCTGTCGAGGATGAGGACGGCGAGGTTCCCCTCGCGCTCGAGGCGGACGTGCCGGTCGCTCATACCCTCAGCTCCTCGGCGATCGCGGCGATCTCGTCCTCGTCGCCGCCGCGCGGGATCCAGGGGAGCTTCAGCGGGTCGTCCTCGTAGCGCGGGATCACGTGGAGGTGGAAGTGGAAGACCGTCTGCCACCCCGCCGGCCGGCAGGCGTTGAGGACGTTGAACCCGTCTGGCTTCAGCACCTCGTCCATCCGCCTCGCGAGCCGGCGCGCCGCCGCGATCGACGCTGTCAGGTCCTCCTCATCGACGTCCATCAGGTCGGTCGAGTGCTTCTTCGGGACGACCAGCGCGTGGCCGCGCGTCGCGGGGTTGATGTCCATGAACGAGACCGTCCGCTCGTCGGAGTCGACCGTCTGGCTTGGGATCGTGCCGGCGACGATCCCGCAGAAGAGGCAGTCCTCGGGCCGATTCATTGGCCGGGCAGGCTATCTCTTGTCAATCGGCTCGGCCTAGCGCAGCCCGCGGGCGAGCTCGAGCGCCTCGGCGCGATCGGAGATCTCCCCGGCGTAGGCGGCCGCCCGCAGCTCCTCGAGCAGCCGGCCCATCTCCGGGCCCGGCTCGACGCCGAGCTCCGAGGCTGAGCTCCTCGCCGCTCAGCGGTGGGTCGGGCGGCCCCTCGCGGTGCCAGGGGAGGGCCTCGGCGAGCATCTCGCGGGCCAGCTCGAGGTGGGCCTCGATCATCTCGGGGCCGGCGATCGGTCCCGTCCCCCGCGCCGCGAGCCGATCCGCGGCGCTCAGCAGGGTGACGTCGGCGCTGACCGGCTCGGTCGCCCGCAGGTACTCGTAGATCGCCCGCCGCGAGAGGGGGCGCTGGTGGATCAGGAAGCCGAGGCGGAGGTGATGGAGGGCGAGGCCCTGGAGATGGGTGCTGAGCCGGCGGCTGGTGCGAAGCCGGCGGCAGATCTCGGCGGTGATCCGGGCGCCGCTCTGGTCGTGGCCGATGAAGGTGACATAGCTGCCCGCATCGGCGCGGGTCTCGGGCTTGCCCAGGTCGTGGAAGAGGGCGCCGAAGCGGAGCGCCTCGCTGCGGGTGAGCTCGTCGGCGAGCGGCTCGGCGAGGAAGGCCTCGATCGCCTCGGCCAGTTCGCCCGCGAATGACGGGAGATCGGACTCGATCGCCAGCCACTCCTCGAGCACCTTGAGGGTGTGGCCGAGGACGTCGAGATGGTGGTTCGGGTTCTGGACCACTCCGCGGAGCGCGTCGAGCTCGGGGAGGACGACGGCGGTGAGTTCGAGCTCGTCCATCAGCCCGACCGCCTCCAGCGGCCGCGGCCCGCCGACGATCCCGCGAAGCTCGGCGAATTGGCGCTCCCCGGCCGGGTCGGCCGCCCTCGGAGCGGCCGCCCGCGCGAGGGAGGCGGTCTCGTCGTCGATCCGCAACTGGTGCCGAGCCGCGATCCGAATCGCCCGCAGGAGCCGCAGCGGGTCCTGATCGAAGGCCCGCTTCGAGGCGGCCCGGAGCCGGCGAGCGTCGGCGTCGGCGAGCCCTCCGGTCGGGTCGATCGGCTCGCCGCCGGGGAGCGGGATCGCGACCGCGTTGACGGTGAAGTCGCGCGCCTCGAGGTCCCGCTCGATCGTCTCCGCCCGGAGGGCGGCGACGTCGACGTGCCAGCCCTCGGCCGAGATCGCTCGCCAGGTGGCGTGCTCCGGCGAGAGGGCGAATGCGGAGCCCTCGGCGGCGTCCGCGATCTCCCGGGCTGCCCGCTTCTCCTCGCCGGGGGCGACCGCGAGGTCGGCGTCGCTGACCGCCTCGCCGAGGAGCGCGTCACGGATCGCCCCGCCGACGATCCAGGCCTCCCCCGCTCCCCCGAGCGTCCGGCGGGCGACCGCGATCGAGGGCGCTGCGGCGAGCCGATCCTCGAGCGAGGCGCTCATCCCTCGTGCCGCCGCGGCACCCGGCCGGAGATCCCGCAGGTGATCTCGTAGTTGATCGTGTCGAGCCGGGCGGCGAGCTCCTCGGCGAGGATCCGGTCGCCGCCCTGGGGCCCGATCAGGACCGCCTCCGCGCCGGGCTCGACCTCGACATCGGGGCCGAGGTCGATCGTGATGTTGTCCATCGAGACCGTGCCCACGAGCGGGTAGCGGTGGCCGCCGACCAACACCTCAGCGTTGTTGGTGAGCCCGCGGCGAACCCCGTCGCCGTAGCCGATCGGGAGCACCCCGACCCAGGTGTCCTCGGGCGCCCGCCAGCGGCGGCCGTAGCCGGCGCTCGCCCCCCGCTCGAAGCGCTTAACGTCGGCGACATAGGAGCGAAGCTCGAGCGCCGGCTCGAGGCCCTGGGCGGCGGGGTCAATGCCGAACGGGTCGAGCCCGTAGATCGCGATCCCGCAGCGGACCATGTCGAAGCGGGCCGCCGGATCGCGGAGGGTCGCGGCGCTGTTCGCGGCGTGGACCGTGCAGCCGGGAGCGATCTCGCGGACCGCCTCGGCGACCGGGCGAAAGGCCTCGAGCTGCTCGCCGAGATAGGAGTCGCCGCGCTCGTCGGCGGTTGCGAAGTGGGTCCAGACGCCGGCGATCTCCAGGCCCGGGTCCTCGGCGCAGGCCCGGGCGAGCTCGATCAGGCGGGCGGGATCGCGCTCGCCGAGGCGACCCATGCCGCTGTCGTGCTTGAGGTGGACCGCGAGCTTCACCCCCCGCTCGCCAGCGAGGCGGGAGCAGAGCTCGCGGAAGCTCTCCCGCCAGAGGGCGATCTCGGCTCCGGCGGCGATCGCGGTCCGAAGCTCGGTGCCGCTCAGGGCTCCCAGAACCAGGATGGAGGCCTCGGGGAAGTGGAGGCGCAGCTCCTCGGCCTCCTCGGCGGCGGCGACCCCGAGTCGGCTGGCGCCGCCGCGGATCGCGGCGGCGGCGCAGGCGGCGGCGCCGTGCCCGTAGCCGTCGGCCTTGACCACCGCGCAGAGCTCGGTCTCGTCCCCGACCCGATCCTTCAGCGAGCGGCAGTTGCGCTCGACCGCGCCGACGTCCACCCGGGCGAGCGCCCGCCGGATCTCTCCAGCTCCGCCCGGCATCAGGGAGCGAGTCCGACCGGGATCGACTCGATCACGTCGCCGGCGATCACCGAGTCGGTTCCGATCCGATCGGCGGCGACGCGACCCGCTCGGGTGTGGGCGATCACCGCCGCGCATGTCCCGGTGAAGGGATCGAGGCCGCGGGCGATCAGCGCCGCGATCATCCCCGAGAGCACGTCGCCGGTGCCCGCGGTCGCCAGGCTCGGACTCGAGACCGGGTTCACGGCTATCCGCTCCCCGTCGGTGACGATCGAGTCATCGCCCTTGAGGACGACGATCGCCCCGCTGAGGGCGGCGGCCTCTCGGGCGCAGTCGAGCCGTTTCGACTTCACCACTTCCGGATCGACCCCGAGGAGGCGGCCGAGCTCCCCCTCGTGCGGAGTGAGCACGGTCGGGGAGCCGCGCTCGGCGAGCGAGCCGAGCCGCTTCGCGTGGGCGTTGAGCCCGTCGGCGTCGATCACCAGCGGCGCCTCGATCCGCTGAGCGAGCTCGCGGACGAGGTCGCGGGTGCCCTCCTCGCGCCCGATCCCCGGGCCGAGGACGACGACCGCCGCCCGTTCGCAGGCCGCGAGCACCTGCTCGGAGGCCGCCCGCCGCAGGTGTCCCTCGCGGCTGGCGCAGCCGACCGACATCACCTCGGTCAGCTTCACCTCGAAGATGTGCTCGAGGTCGGCGGGGACGGCGACGGTCGCGTAACCGGCGCCGCTGCGGATCGCGGCCAGCGACGACATGCAGACCGCGCCGGTGAGCCCGCGCGAGCCGCCGACGACCACCACCTCTCCCGAGCTGAACTTGGTCGATCCCGCCCCCCGGTGCGGGGCCAGTGCCAGCACCTCCGGCCTGATCAGACCGGCGGAACCTTCGACGGGGGCGCCGTCGGGGATCCCGATCGGCGCCACCCGGAGCTCGCCGGTGTGGCTCTTCCCCGGCGCGACCCAGTGGCCGAGCTTGGCCGAGTGGAAGGTGACGGTGACATCGGCCTCGACCGCCGAGCCCTCGACCTCACCGCTGGAGGCGTTGACGCCGGAGGCGACGTCGGTGGCGACCACCGGTGCCGCCGAAGTGTTGATCGCCTCGATCGCCGAGGCGGCCGGGTCGCGGGGCGCGCCCGCGAACCCGGTGCCGAAGATCGCGTCCACCACCACCCCCGCCCCCTCGAGCCCGCCCGCGAGCTCGGCGGGCTCCACCTGGCGCGCTGCCGGGAAGCGCTCGAGATTTGCCTTCGCGTCGCCGGAGAGGTCTCCCGGAGGCGAGAGTAGAAGAGCTTCCACCTCGAGCCCCGACTCGGCCAGGGCCCGCGCCGACAACGAGGCCGTCGCCGCCGTTGTTCCCCTTCCCGCAGACGACGACCGCGCGCCCCGAGCTCGCCAGCCCCGCGGCGACGTCGGCCACCGCCCTACCGGCGGTCTCCATCAAGTCGAGGGACGGCACCCCTTGCTTCTCGATCGCCCAAGCATCGACCGCCCGCATCTCGTCTGCGGTCAACACGGGCGTCAACCACTGTTCCATGGCGCCAGCCTAAGGCGCGAGCGCAACAGCCGCCGCTGTGTGCGTGCTGTGCGTGAGCGAAATCGCAAGCTCACGACCGCCGGCAATCTCGGCCGCGCGGCCATGCATGCGAATCGTGGGTGGCTCGCCGGCCACAACCTCGATCTCGCGGGGTGGCACCGGGGTGCCGAGCGCCTTGATCACCGCCTCCTTGGCGGCGAAGCGCGCGGCGAGGTGGCGGCCCGGCCGGGCGCGATCGGCGGCGTAGGCGATCTCGTCCGGGGTGAAGAGGCGCTCGGCCAGCCGGGGGCGGCGCTCGAGGGCGCGCTCGATCCGCTCGATCTCGATCAGGTCGATGCCGAGCCCGGTCACTTGAGGCCCACGATCAGACGGAGCAGGGCGCGGTCGCCCTCGTTGCCGGAGCCGACCGCGAGGAACTCGAACGCGGTCAGGTACTCCTTCGCCTGCTGGAAGTCGGGGTCGTCTTCGCCGCCCAGGTTCTCGGCGAGCTCGAACACGGGCTGGAAGGACAGGTAGGCGTCGAGCCCGAGCGAGCCGATCGCCTCCTCCGCAGCGGTGAATCCGGGGGTGCCGGTGAGCCCGCTGGTCTTGCCGCTCGAGTTGATGATCTCGCCGACGATCCCACCGCCATAGCCGGCGATGATCCGGTTGTCCTGCTGGACGACCTGGATCGGCTGGGGGAGGTCCTCCGATTCGACCTGGAACCCGGTCGAGACGGTCGGCTCACTGCTCTCGGTGGTCGTCTCGCTGCCGTCGGTCGTCGTGTCGCTGCTGGTACCGCCGCTCGTGCTCGTCTCGGCGGTGAGCGAGGTGACCCTGACCCCGCTGGTCCCGGCCTGGGCGGTGATCAGCGACTCGAGCGAGTCGAGCAGCTCGGCCGAGACCGCCTCGTCGTTGCTCTGGATGATCAGGGCCCCCCGTAGATCGAGCGTCGAGCTCCCCTGGACGAAGAGCGCCCCGCCGCCGAGGGCCTGCGCGACCTGCTCGAGGTCGAGCCCGGTCGCCTCGTCGAGCTGGGAGCGGAGCTCCTCGCCGCTCAGCCCCTTGACGTCGGCGGACTCGACGCTGTCGAGCCCGTTCTGGACCGCGCTTCCGATGTCGCCGAGGCCGAGGGCGAGCCAGGACTCGGCCGGGAGCTGGTTCAGCAGGTTGCTCTGCTCGGTCTCGACCGTGCCCCCGGCGGCCGAGAGCTCGAGCTCGAGCTCCTCGGCGGAAGCGGTGAGCTCGCCGAGCACCGGGGCGTCGGCGGAGGCGCCGATCGCCTCGAGGAAGAGGTTGCGGCCCTCCGGGTCGAGCTCCTCGTCGGGGATCGCCCCGAGGAACTCCCGCGGGACCGCGTAGAGGGTGGCGAGGCGCTCGCCGGAGAGGCCGCCGAGCGAGTCCTTGAACTGATCGGAGTCACCGAGCGACTCCTCCTCGGCGGCGTCGACCACCCGCTTGAAGCCCTTCGGCGTCGCCGAGACGAGGAAGTCGCCGACCACACCGACCGCGTCGCCGTCCACCGAGTCGAGCTGGTAGCTGCTGCCGTTGTACTCGCGCTCCGGGCCGCTCAGGTTCTCATCGGTGCGGGCGAACTCCAGCGCCGCCCCGGGATCGGTGGTCTCTGCGATCAGGGCGACCTCGCTCTCGGCGGCGAGCGAGGTCGGGAAGAAGCCGACCTTCTCGCCCAGCCAGGGCTCGACGTCCTCGGCCCAGGTGAAGCCGGGCAGGTCCTCGGCGGCGGCGTCCTCGAGCAGCGAGATCAGGGTGGCGCCGGGATCGTCGCTGCCGAGGATCTTCGCGGCGGCGGCCTCGGCGCCGTCGCGGGCGCCGCCCTCGGGCCTCACCGAGACGTCGAAGTAGAAGGGGGCGTTGGCCGGGACGGCGGCGGCGGGCCCGACGTCGACTTCCTCCTCCCCGCTGTCCCCGCCGCCGCATCCGGCCAGCACGAGGACGACCGCGCCGGCACTGGCCAGCGCGCCCAGCAGGCGAAACGTCATTCGACTGTCACCGTCTTCGCCAGGTTCCGCGGCTGATCGACGTTGAGCCCGTTCTCGCGGGCGATGTAATAGGCGAGCAGCTGGAGGGGGACGATCGCCACGATCGGCTGCATGATCCAGTCGGTCCTGGGGATGAAGATCGTCTGGTCGGCGGCCTCGGCTACGTCCCGGTTGCCCTCGGTGGCGACCGCGATCACGTCGGCGCCGCGGGCGCGAACCTCCTCGATGTTGGAGAGCACCTTCTCCACCACCGGGCTGTCGGTGGCGACGCAGACCACCGGCGTCGACTCGTCGAGGAGCGCGATCGGGCCGTGCTTCATCTCCCCCGCCGCGTAGGCGTCGGCCGGGATGTAGGAGATCTCCTTCAGCTTCAGCGCCGCCTCGAGGCAGACGGAGAGGCCGATGTGCCTGCCGAGGTACATGAAGAAGCGCTGGTCGTACTGGGAGTGGGCGATCGCCCGGACCGTCTCGTCGGTGGAGGCGATCGTCTCCTCGAGCTTCGACGGGATCTGCTTCAGCTCGGCAATCAGGTTGACGAGCTGCTCCTTCGGCATCGCGCCGCGGATCTCGGCCAGCTTCAGCCCCAGCAGGTACATCGCGGCGACCTGGCTGACGAAGGTCTTGGTGGCTGCGACCCCGATCTCGAGGCCGGCCCTGGTGAAGAGGACCGCGTCGGCGTCGCGGGTCGCCTGGCTCCCCATGATGTTGGTGATCGCCAGCACCTTGCAGCCGCCCTCCTTCGCCAGGCGCATCGCCGCCAGGGTGTCGGCGGTCTCGCCGGACTGGGTGATCCCGATCACCAGGTCGTTCTTGCGGAGCACCGGCTCGCGGTAGCGGTACTCGGAGGCGATGTCCATCTCGACCGGGACCCGGGCCCAGGTCTCGATCGCGTAGCGGCCGACCAGGCCCGCGTGGTAGGAGGTGCCGCAGGCGACGATCACGATCCGCTCGATCGATCGCAGGTAGTCGTCGTCGAGGTCGACGTCGGAGAGATCGACCCGGTCGAGAGCGGGCAGCCGGTCGGTGATCGTCTCGGCGACCGCGTCGGGCTGCTCGTGGATCTCCTTCTTCATGAAGGTCGAATAGCCGCCCTTCTCGGCGGCGTCCTCGTCCCAGGTCACCTCGTCGGGCTCGCGTTCGACCGTGTTGCCGTCGGCGTCGGTGATCGTCACCCCGTTCGAGTCGATCGTCACCAGCTCGTCGTTCTCGATCATCAGGGCGCTCCGGGTCTCGGCGAGGAAGGCGGGGATCGCGGAGGCGACGAAGCTCTCCCTCTCGCCCAGGCCGATCACCAGCGGGCACTCCTTTCGCGCCGCGACGAGGGTGCCGGGGTGCTCGGAGTGCATCGCGACGAAGGCGTAGTGCCCGCGGAGCTCGCCGAAGGCCTCGCGCACCGCCTTCGGGAAGTCGCCCTGGTCGTGGCGCTCGATCAGGTGAGCGACGATCTCGGCGTCGGTCTCGGAGCTGAACTCGTGTCCCTCCGCCTGCAGCTCGCGCCGAAGCTCGGCGTGGTTCTCGATGATCCCGTTGAGGACGATGTGGATCTGGTCCTTGCAGTCGCCGTGGGGGTGGGCGTTCTCCTCGGTGACCCGGCCGTGGGTCGCCCAGCGGGTGTGGGCGACGCCGGTCTTGGCGGCGGCCGCATCCACCGCCACCGGGCCACTGCCGTTCTCGGAGTGCTCCTCGACCGCGGCGCGCAGGTTCGCGAGGTTGCCGACCGCGCGCACGCTGTCGATCTCGCCGTCCGAGATCACCGAGATGCCGGCCGAGTCATAGCCCCTGTACTCGAGCTTCTCGAGTCCGGCAATCAGCAGGTCCCGGCACGGTCGGTCGCCTACATATCCGACTATGCCGCACATAAGGGCTGCAAAGGGTAGTTGCTGGCGCAGATCGGCCTGTTCAAGCCAATTCCGAGCGGGCGATCGTGACCAGGCGCTCGACGATGGCGTCGCACTCGTCTCTCTCGGGCGCCTCGACCATCACTCGCAGCAGCGGCTCGGTGCCGGAGGGACGGACGAGCACCCGCCCCCGGCCGTCGAGCTTGGCGTTCTCCTCCTCCACCGCAGACCAGAGCGCCTTCGCGCCAGCGATCGCCTCGCGCTCGGCGACCTCGATGTTCTCGAGCCGCTGCGGGAGGCGCTCGAAGGGCGTCGCCTCCTCGAGCGGGCGCCCGCGAAGCGCCCGCAGGGTCAGCAGCGAGGCCGCGATCCCGTCGCCGGTCGGGGTGAACCCCGTCCAGACGATGTGGCCCGACTGCTCGCCGCCGAGCTGCCAGTCGCGCTCGTCCATCGCCTCGATCACGTAGCGATCGCCGACCTGGGTCACCGCCAGCTCGATCCCCGCCTGCTCCATCGCCTTGTGGAAGCCGTAGTTGGTCATCACCGTCACCGCCACCCCGCCCTCGAGCTCGCCTCGCGCCTTCAGGTCGGTGGCGATCAGGGCGATCAGGTCGTCGCCGTCGTGCAGGCGGGCCTCGCCGTCCACCGCGACCACCCGGTCGCCGTCGCCGTCGAAGGCGAAGCCGATCTGTGCGCCCGAGCTCGCGACCAGCTCCTTGATCCGCTCCGGGTGAGTCGAGCCGCAGCCGTCGTTGATGTTGCGCCCGTCGGGCTCGGCTCCGGTGAGCTCGACCTCGGCGCCGAGGGTCTCGAAGATCGCGGGAGCCGCCCGGTGAGTGGCGCCGTTGGCGCAGTCGAGGGCGATGCGAGTGCCCGATAGGTCGAGGTCGAAGGCGGTGCGCAGCTCTCGCCGGTAGTCGTCGAAGGCCCCCTCCAGCACTCGCACCGCCCCCACCTCAGAGCGCGCCGGCCGGTCGAGCTCGGCCTCGATCGCGGCCTCCGCCTCGTCGCCGAGCTTCCGGCCGCGGCGGTCGAGGAACTTGATCCCGTTGTCGGAGAACGTGTTGTGAGAGGCGGAGACGACGGCGGCGAGGTCGAAGTCGAGGCGACGCGCAAGCACCGATGCCGCCGGGGTGGGCAGCACCCCGCCCAGCATCGCATCGCCGCCACCCGAGGCGATCCCAGCAGCGAGCGCGTCCTCGAGCATCGGCCCCGACTCGCGGGTGTCGCGAACGATCAGCACCTGGGGGCGCTCGGGCTCGGCGGTGAGCGCCGCAGCGCGGCCGAGTCGAACGGCGAGATCGGGAGTGAGCAACTCGCCAACCGCCCCGCGGACCCCATCGGTCCCGAACAGCTTTCTCTCCGCCAAGGGGCGGACGCTAACGCTTGGAGAACTGCGGGCGCTTGCGGGCCTTCTTCAGCCCGGCCTTGCGACGCTCCTTCACCCGGGCGTCGCGGCTGAGCATGCCCCGTCGCTTCAGCTCCTTGCGCAGCTCGGGGTCGACCTCGCACAGCGCCCTGGCGATCCCGTGGCGGACCGCCGACGCCTGGCCGGAGATCCCGCCACCGTGGACGCGGATGCGGACGTCGACGTTGCCCTCGTAGCCGCTCTGCACCAGAGGCTGCTTCGCAACCGACTGGAGGTAGGCGCGGGGGAAGTACTCCTCGAGCTTGCGCTTGTTGACCTCGATGCTGCCGTCGCCCGGCATCAGGATCACCCGAGCGACCGAGGACTTGCGCTTGCCGGTGGCGAGGAAGCGTGCGTCGCCGGAGAGCTTCGCCGGCTTGGCCGCGAGGGGGCGCTCGGCCTCCTCGTCGCCGATCAGCTCGCGCTCGCGGCGGGCTCGCTCCTCGGCCTCCGCCTCGCGCCGGGCGCGCTCCTCGGCGTCGAGCTCGCGCTCCGGCTCGATCGCGATCGGATCGAGCTCGGCGCCGGGGACGACCTCCTCCTTCTTCTCCTTTCCGTCGTCGGCGGGGGACTCGGCGGGCGGAGCCTCCTCCGCGGCCGGTGCACCCTCGGCGGTCGGTGGCTCTGAGGCTTCCTCGGCGGGCGCCTCTGATGCTTCCTCGGCGGCCGAGTCGTCCTCGGTGGCGGCGTCCTCGGCAAGGGCCTCCTCGGCGGGGGGCTGCTCCTCCGAGGGCTCCTCAGCCGGCTCCTCCTCGGGGGCGCCCTGCTCGTCCCGCTGCTGCTCCTCGGGCGTCGGCTGATCCTCGATCGGCGCGTCCTCGGGGGCTGGCCGATCCTCGCCGTTGCCCTGTTCTTCGTTCTCGATCAAGTCTCTATCTCCAACGCGCTCGGCTTCTGTGCCTGATGCGGATGCTCGGAGCCGGCGTATACCTTGAGCTTGCGGAGCTGCTGGCGGCCGAGCCGGTTGCGGGGGAGCATCCCCTTGACCGCTTTCCGGATGACCTCCTCGGGGCGCCGCTCGAGCAGCTCGCCCAGGGTGCGGAAGCGAATCCCGCCCGGATAGCCGCTGTGTCGCCAGTAGCGCTTGTCCTCGAGCTTGTTCCCGGTCACCGCCACCTTCTCCGCGTTGACGACGATGACGAAGTCGCCGACGTCGACATGGGCGGTATAGGTCGGCTTCCGCTTGCCGCGGAGGACGTCGGCGATCTGGGTCGCCAGGCGGCCGAGGATCTTGCCCTCGGCGTCGACCACGTACCAGTCCCGCTCGCGGTCCTGGGCCGTCGCCTGGTAGGTCTTCATCGCCGTACTCATAGAAAGCGCCGCGCGAGGCGCGGCCGCAGGCGGATGATAGCCATCGAGGTGCCTGCCGCAAGGCCGCCTTGAGCGTGGCTATACTGCCGCGCCAATCGAGCCGAATCCCCGCCGGCCAGTTCCGGCGGGGAGCGGGGAACCCAAAGGGGTTGGAGGCAATCCGGCCCCAGGGGCGAATCGGAAGCAAGTGCTCCGTAGCGCCGTTCCAGGCGCGAGCCCGCCAGCTAACCCCGTAGGCCCGGCAGCGAAATGGTTCGGGACAGGACTATCCAAACCCTCGTTTGCACGCGCACCGTGGTCGCGCTGGCGGCGGCGTGCCTGCTCCTCCTGATCGGCGCCGACCGGGCGATGGCTCAGGCGGGCGGCATCGACGCTCCACCCGACCCCTCGGCGCCGCCCCCGCCAGTCGCCGGTTCCTTCGTCTTCCCGATCCAGGGAACCCACAGCTACGGAGAGGGCGCCGCCGCCTACGGAGCCGGACGCGGCGGGCGGAGTCATCAGGGCCAGGACGTATTCGCGGCCTGCGGCACTCCCCTGGTCTCGGTCACAAGCACCAAGGTGCTCCTGACCGGCTCCCACGGGTCAGCCGGCAACTACGTGGTCCTCCGCTACAAGCCGCTTCGTCACGACTACATGTATGCCCACCTGGCGACCGCTCCCCTGGTCACCAAGGGGCAGAAGCTCGCCCCGGGCGAACAGGTGGGCACCGTCGGCGACAGCGGCAACGCGAGCGGCTGCCATCTCCACTTCGAGCTCTGGAAGCGCCCCGGCTATTACCGCGGCGGCAGGGCGATCGACCCGCTGCCGACGCTGCTCGCCTGGGACCCGGCCTTCTAGCCCTCCATCACCGGCCGGCAGGGCTCGGTCTGGGAGCTAGCCTGGGCCGGTGCTGCTCGCAGTCATCCTCAACATCTGGACGTTCGGCGGCGCCGTCCTCGTCGTCGTCGGGTTCCTGATCGCGGTCAGCTTGATGTACCGCCACCCGACCCGTCGCTGTCACCGCTGCGGCCGCCGGGTCCGCCTCGACCAGCGCGTCTGCCGCCACTGCGGCTACGACTTCGAGCCGGTCAGGACCACCCGCTGAGCTATTCCCACTCGATCGTCCCCGGCGGCTTCGAGGTGAGATCGAGGGTGACCCGGTTCACCCCGGGGACCTCGTTGATGATCCGGCTCGAGACCCGTTCGAGCAGGTCGTAGGGAAGCCGGGCCCAGTCGGCGGTCATCGCGTCGTCGGAGGTGACCGCGCGGATCACGATCGGGTAGGCGTAGGAGCGCTCGTCCCCCTGGACGCCGACCGAGCGGACCACCGGGAGGACGCAGAACGACTGCCACAGCTCCCGGTAGAGGTCGGCGGCGCGGATCTCCTCCTGGAGGACAGCGTCGGCCTCGCGCAGGATCTCGAGCCGCTCCCGATTCGCCTCACCGCCGACGATCCGGATCGCGAGCCCGGGCCCGGGGAAGGGCTGGCGCCAGACGAGCCGCTCGGGGAGGCCGAGCTCGGCGGCGACCGCTCTCACCTCGTCCTTGAACAGCATCCGCAGCGGCTCGACCAGGTCGAGGTCGAGGTCCTCGGGGAGCCCGCCGACGTTGTGGTGGGACTTGATCGTCGCCGCGGCCCGACCGTCGCCGCCCGACTCGATCACGTCCGAGTAGAGCGTCCCCTGGACGAGGAAGCGGGCGCCCTCGATCTTCCCCGCCTCCTCCTCGAACACCCGGATGAACTCCTCGCCGATGATCTTCCGCTTCCGCTCCGGCTCCTCGACCCCGGCGAGCCGGTCGAGGAAGCGATCCGAGGCCTCGACGTGGACCAAAGGCACCCCGAGCCGGTCGCGGAAGGCCTCGACCACCTGCTCGGCCTCGTTCTTGCGGAGGAGCCCGTGGTCGACGAAGACGCAGGTGAGCCGGTCGCCGATCGCGCGGTGGACGAGCAGCGCCGCGGTCGCGGAGTCGACCCCGCCCGAGAGCCCGCAGATCGCCCGGGCGTCGCCGACCTGGGCGCGGATCGCCTCCACCTGCTCCTCGATCACCGACGCCGGCGACCAGCGCTCGCGGCAGCCGGCGACGTCGCGGAGGAAGCGGGTGAGGATCTCGGTCCCGTAGGGGGTGTGGACGACCTCGGGGTGGAACTGGATTCCGTAGAGGGCGCGCTCGGTGTCCTCGGTCGCGGCGACCGGCGATTCGGGACTCGAGGCGAGCGCCGCGAACCCCGGCGGTGGCTCGAAGACGGTGTCGCGGTGGCTCATCCAACACTGCTGCTCGGCGGGCAGTCCCTCGAGCAGCCGCCCGCCCCCGTCGCGGAGGGTGAGGCCGGTGCGGCCGAACTCGCCGGCGGGGGCCTGCTCGACCCGGCCGCCGAGCTCGTGGACCATCAGCTGCATCCCGTAACAGATGCCGAGCACCGGGATCCCGAGCTCGAGCAGCTCCTTGCGAAGGCCAGGCGCGCCCTCCGAGTAGACGGAGGCGGGGCCCCCGGAGAGGACGAGGCCGCGCGGGGCGCGCTCCTTGATCAGCTCGATCGGGGTGTCATGAGGGAGCAGCTCGCTGAAGACGCCGCACTCGCGGATCCGCCGGGCGATCAGCTGCGAGTACTGGCCGCCGAAGTCCAATACGAGGACCTCCTCGGCAGCCGTTTCGCGCGAAGTCGTCTGCTCGGGGGTGGCGGTCGCCGCAGCCCGGGCGTCAGTCATCCGAGACGGCGACTCCGTGGAGACGGTGGCGCGGCCATTCGAGCCCATGCCGACCGACTGCTCGCGCTGGAGCTGCTTGCCCTCCGACATCAGCGCCGGGGCGACCATCACCTCGGCCCGGTGGAACTCGGGGATGTCGGCGTAGCCGCAGGTCGCCATCGAGGTGCGCAGCGCGCCCATCAGGTTGAAGGTGCCGTCGTTCTCCTGGGCGGGCCCGAGGAGGATCTGCTCGATCGTGCCGTCCTGCTGGGTGGCCACCCGGGCGCCCCGAGGAAGCGAGGGATGGAAGGTCGCCATCCCCCAGTGGTAGCCGCGGCCGGGCGCCTCCTTGGCGCGGGCGAGCGGCGAGCCGACCATGACCGCGTCGGCGCCGCAGGCGATCGCCTTCGAGACGTCGCCGCCGGTCCGCATGCCGCCGTCGGCGATCACGTTGCAGTAGGTGCCCGTTTCCATCATGTGCTGGCCGCGTGCCGCCGCGACGTCGGCGATCGCGGTCGCCTGGGGGACGCCGATCCCGAGGACGCCGCGGGTCGTGCAGGCGGCACCCGGCCCGACCCCGACGAGGACGCCGACGGCGCCGGTGCGCATCAGGTGGAGGCCGGTGTTGTAGGAGGCACAGCCTCCGACCACGCACGGGATCGGGAACTCGGCGATGAACTCCTTCAGGTTGAGCGGCTCGGTCTGGGCCGAGACGTGCTCGGCCGAGATCACGGTGCCCTGGATCACGAGGATGTCGAGGCCGGCCTCGAGCGCCACCTCGTGGTGCTTGGCGACCCGCTGGGGGGTGAGCGAGCCGCAGGCGACCACCCCATGGGCCTTGATCTCCTCGACCCGCTGGGCGATCAGCTCCGGCTTCACCGGCTCGCTGTAGATCTCCTGCATCTTCTGGGTCGCGAGCTCGGGCGGAAGCGAGGCGATCTCCTCGAGCTTCTCGTCGGCGTCCTCGTAACGCGACCAGATCCCCTCGAGGTTGAGCACCGCGAGCCCGCCGAGCTTGCCGACGATCCCCGCGGTCTCGGGGCTGACGACGCCGTCCATCGCCGCACCCAGGAGGGGAAGCTCGAACTGGTAGGGCCCGAGCGTCCAGCGGATGTCGATGTCGTCGGGGTCCCGGGTCCGGCGCGAGGGCACGATCGCGATGTCGTCGAAGCCGTAGGCCCGACGACCCTTCTTCCCTCTTCCGATCTCGACTTCCATCAGCTCACCCTACGATCGTTCGCGGACGAAAAAGCCCCGGCAGGCCGGGGCGAAAACTGCGAGATACCGCTGTTTGCGGCGTTGTCTGCGCCTCGAACCAACGCCTCACCGAGGATAACAGCGGCTGAACGTTGGGCCGCTCGGACGTGACCGCCGCTGGCCGAATCGCCTCTATGGAGCTTCTTCTGCGAGGACGTCGATGTTGCCGTCGGCGAAGCGCGCGACGAGTTGGGTGAGGCCGCCGCTGTCCCGGGCGTAGACCCTCACTTGGTTGGCGGCTGGATTCCCCGGGTTGCCGATCTCATCGATGTCGATGACCGATTCGCCTCCAAACAGGAACACGTCGGCGGCGACGTTCAGGTCATTTGTCGTGACGGTGGCCGCACCGAGCGTGTCGACGCCGACCGAGCTCGCGAGCTCGGCCGTGGCGACCGAGTCATTGATGATTTCGGCGGCGCCAACCGCATTCGGACCGACCAACGGGCTCGGGTAGGTGCCGGTCAGATCGCCGCCGGCGGGGCCGGTCGGGGGCAGGGTCGTCGGGGCCGCCTTCCCCTCGAGAGCGGCCAGCCGCTGCTCGACGCTCGCGAGCTTCTGCTTCAGCTTCCTGACCTGCTTCGCCGGGTCGGCGACACTCTTGCTCGCCTCGGGCCCGCTGTCGCTCGCATTGGCAACGACCGCGGCGCCCATGGCCGCGATGAAGCAAGCGGCGATCGCCCACACGTTCGACCGGATGTGATCGCTGATCGGTCGCTGCATCCCTCATCCCTCCTATGGCCGCTCGACCGGCGTTTCCTCGGGGTGCGAGCGACCGTACCAGCCGACCGACCTCGTCGGGGTCAATCCGGCCTCCGCCGAAGTGCTGGGTGGACTCGGCGCCGCAGGCGACCGCGTGGCGGAGGCAGTCGCGGGGCTCGGCGCCGTCGAAGCGGGAGGCGACGAGCGCCTCACTGAGGTCGCTCATGGTGGACTCGTCCGTGACTCCGGGCTGCTCTCGTGGGAAACCGGTTAGCTCTTGACCAGGCGGCCGACCGCGCCCATCAGCTCCTGTACCTGCTCGTCGGGACTCTCGGGAGCATCGCCTTCGCCGAGCATGCAGTGGCGGGCGTGCTGGTCGAGCAGACCGAGCGAGATCTGCTCCAGAGCCGCGCGGGCAGCCGAAATCTGGGTCAGCACGTCGATGCAATAGCGGTCCTCCTCGACCATCCGTGAGACGCCCCGGACCTGACCCTCGATCCGCGCCAGGCGGGCGAGCAGCTGCTCCTTCGATCTCGTGTAGCCACGCGTTGTTGCCATTTTTCTCCTCAGTGGTACTCGTGGACGACGGCATGGCCCCTGCCGCGGGCGATCAGGTAGCGGTTTGCGAGAAAGGCGAACGGATAGGCGATCGCGAACCCAGCGGCGATGCTGGCGTAGATCAGCGGCTCATCGATGCCCGCTTCCATCGCCCCGGGGATCAGCAGCACGGTGGCGTTGTCGATCACCTCCATGATCGTGATCGAGACCGTGTCCGATGCCAGCGCGATGGGCACGATTGCCGAAAAGGCGAGCCCGGCCTTGAACAGGGGCAGCGAGGTCAAGCCGAATCCGAAGACATAGGCGAGACCGACGGCAAGCGCGATCGTCGCCAGATTGCCCCAGCCGAAAGCGGTGCCGATGAACATGCCCATGACCTCTCCGATCACGCAGCCGGTAAGGCAATGGGTCGTCGCGCTCACCGCGAGGCGATTGAGATTTCCATCTGGCGCTGCTGCCGCTTCCATCTGACCCTCCTGAATGTCGCTTGGGCGGTCACGCAATACTATACCCCCCAGGGGTATTGCCTGACGACCCAGTCCTACTGCTTTCGACGAGTGGCGATACCCGCCGCGGTTGCGCGGAACCGCCGAGTCCTAGCGGACGGCGGCGGGAATGTCGAGGGAGCTGATCTCGACCCGGTCGAGCAGGCGGTTGACCTCGTCGGGGTCGATCCCGCCGGCGCCGAAGTGCTGGGTGGACTCGGCGCCGCAGGCGACCGCGTAGCGGAGGCAGTCGCGGGGCTTGGCGCCGTCGAAGCGGGAGGCGACGAAGCCGGCGAGGAAGGCGTCGCCGGAGCCGACGGAGGCGACTGGCTCGAGGTCCGGGGCGATCACCTCGTAGGCGCGGCGGTCGTCCCCGTCGAGGAGCGAGGCGACGCAGCCGTTGCTGCGGGTGATCACCGCCTCGCTCGCGCCCAGCTCGACCAGGCCGCGGAGGCCGGTGACGAGGTCCTCGTGATCGCCGAACTCGTGCCCGACCGCGCCCTCTGCCTCCCGAACGTTCGGGGTGACCGCGCCCGGCCCCGCGCGGAGCGCGGCGACCAAGGGCTCGCCCTCGATGTCGAGGATCGTCTCGACCCCGAGCTCCGTCAGTTCTGTGACCATCCGCGCCGCAAAGGAGTCCGGCACCGAGGGCGGCTGGCTGCCCGCGATCACGCAGAGGCGGGCGCCGCGCGCCAGGTAGAGCAGCTTCTCGAGGAAGCGCTCGAGCTCCTCGGCGCTCACCTCGGGCCCGCGCTCGTTGATCTCGGTCTGCTCGCCGGTGGTCGGATCGATCACCGCGAGGTTGGTGCGCGACTCGCCGCCGATCCAGGTGAAGTCGGTGAGGATCGACTCCTCCGCCATCCTCTCCATCAGACGGGCACCCGTCGGCCCGCCGGCGAGCCCGGTCGCAATCACCGGCCGGCCGAGGAGCTTGAGAGCGCGGGCGACGTTCACTCCCTTGCCGCCGGCGACGGTGCTCGCATCGACGGCGCGGTGCCGGCGGCCCTGGCGAAAGCTGGGCACCGCGACGGTGCGGTCGATCGCGGCGTTGAGGGTGACGGTGAGGATCACCGCGCGCCGCCCTCTCCTTCTCTCTGCCGCCGCCTCCGCATTCGCTCTTCGTGCATTCTCCGCCTTTCCTCTGGAGTTCGCTCTCGCGGAGTTCGCTGGCGCCTTTCGTCTCGGCGGCCTCCGGGAGGGCTCGGCTGACCTTGGCCGGAGCGCCGGCCTCGGGCAGCAAGCAGCAGTCCTACAACTATCACGAAGGCGGCCACCGGAAGGAGAACGAATGGTGTCAAAGCGACCGACGCCACCTTGTCCATCAGGCTCGCCGCCTCCACCGACTCGGCCGAGATGAGCGGCGCGCTCGCGGTCTGCTTTCCGTTGACCGTGACAACCACCCTCCCGAGCTCCTCGCCCTCCTCGACCGCCCCGCTGACCTCATCGGGGGCGTCGACGCTGGTCGCCACCTGCTCGCCCTCCCGGGCAGATACCCGCAGGGTTCGCTCGGCGAGGAGGGAGAGGCGCTCGTCGCGATAGTCGAGCTTCGGGTCGGCGAGCTCCGCTCCCCGCTCGACCGGGGTCGTGGACCGATAGAGGGAGAAGCCGTAGTTGAGGAGCTCGAGGGTCTCGGCGTCGCGGGCGGCCTCGCTCGGGGCACCGAGCACCGCCGAGATCAGGGTGGTCGAGTCCCTGGTCCCGGCGCCGACCAGGACGTAGCCGGCCTTGATCGTGTGCCCGGTCTTCACCCCGTCGATGAACCGCTCCTGGTTGATCAGGCCGTTGCGGGTGTCGACCTGGCGGCGGGCGTCGCCGCTATGAAGCACGGCGCTCGGCGTATCGACGATCTGGGCGAAGAGCCGGTTCCGGAGCAGGATTCCGGCGAGGGTGACGAGATCTCGGGCGCTCGAGTAGTTGTCGGGGGCATCGAGCCCGATCGGGTTGGAGTAGCTGGTGTTGGCGAGCCCGAGCGACTGGGCGGCCTGGTTCATCTCCGAGACGAAGGCGGGCACCGAGCCGGCGACGGCGACGGCCAGGGACTGGGCGGCGTCGTTGGCGCTCGGCAGCAGCAGCCCGTAGAGCAGGTCGCGGACCTTGATCCTCTCCCCCGGATCAAGGCCAAGCAGGATCTCAGTCGAGGCGATCGGCTGGTACGGGGCCGCGGTCACCGTCTGGTTCGGCTTCAGCTTCTCCAGGGTGAGATAGGCGGTCATCAGCTTGGTCGCGCTGGCGATCGGCAGGGGGCGATCGGCGCCCTTGGCGGCGATCAAGTCCCCGTCGAGGGCGTCGATCAGGATCCAGGCGCTGGCGTCGATGCTCGGCGGCTGCCCCGGGGCGGCCGGTTGGGGCGGCGGCTGCTTGCCGCCGGTAGGGGCCGCCGCGGCCTGTCCCCCGGTCGCCTTCTTCGAATCGGGTGCGTTCTTCTGCCCCGCAGCCGCCCCGGCGCCGACGGTGATCGCGATCGCGGCAGCGGCGATCGCGGCAGCGCGATCGCGCCCGCAACAGAGGTGCGCGGCGGCTTCCCTGCCGATGGTCGTCCCGTCCCGCCAAGCTCACCGCAAGGCTATCCGCTGGCCCTGGAGCAGCGCCTGAGGGTCGAGGTCCGGGTTGAGCTGGAGGAGCTCGTCGACGTCGATCCCGGTCTCCTCGGAGATCTGGGCGAGGGTGTCGCCCTCGTGCACGATCCAGACCCCTCGCTGGACCGCCTTCGCGCCGCCCTTCGACGCTCCCCCCCGCTCGGTCTGGGTCTTGGTCCCGCCGCCGTCTCCGTCATCGGAGCCGGTGGTGACGACGAGGACGGCGAAGACCAGGAGGGCGCCTACGAGGGCGATCACGGCTGCGATCCGAGCGACCGGATTCGGTTTGTATTCAGGCATTGGCGGTGCGCGATGGTACCCGCCGCAGAGACCCCCGCCTGCCAGCCGCCGCCCTAGCCGGAGAGGGCCCAAACGGTTGCTCGCAACCGCTCCGCCGCCTCCCCGGGGTCCTCGGCGCCGGCGATGCTCCGCGCCGCCGCGACCAGGACCGATGCCGGGCGGCCCGCCGCGATTGCCGGAGCGAGGTCCTCGGGGCGCCCACCCTGGGCGCCGATTCCGGGGATGAGGAAGACGGAGTCCGGCATCAGCTCGCGGAGCCTGCCGAGGTGCTGGGGAGCGGTGGCGCCGACGACCGCTCCGACCCCGCTGAGCCCGCCCTCGCCGGCGAGGCGCGGCGCGAGCTCCGCGACCATGCCCGCCAGTCGCTCATGGAGCGGCCGGCCCTCCAGCTCGGCGTCCTGGAGGGCGGCGGCACCCGGGTTCGAGGTGCGGACCAGGAGGAAGACGCCGGCGCCGGCGCCGGCCGCCGCCTCGATCAGGGGCTCGACCGCGTCCTCGCCGAGCAGCGGGTTGGCGGTGAAGGCGTCGGCGTCGAGTCCGCGCACCGCTCCCCACGGCGTATCGGTCTCACCGACAAGCGCCTGGCCGTAGGCGCGGGCTGTGGTGGGAACGTCACCGCGCTTCCCGTCGGCGACGACCAGGAGCCCGGCTTCGCGGGCGGCGCCGCAGACCTCGGCGAGGGCCGCCCAGCCGGGGGCACCGAGCCGCTCGAAGCAGGCGAGCTGGGGCTTGACCGCGATGCAGGCAGGGCCGGCGCGCTCGATCAGCGAGGCGCAGTGCTCGACGATCGCGGCGGCGGCGGCCTCCGCCGCCCCCTGATCGGACGACTCGGCGTCACGGTCGGCCGTCAGCGTCGCCGGATCGGGATCGAGTCCCAGGCAGAGCTGGCTGCGGCGCTCCGTCGCGAGCGCCGACAGCCGATCGGCGAATGGAGCCCGGCTCAGCCTACGAGCCCGGAGCCTCGGGGGCCTCGGGGGCACCCCCGGAGGCCTTTACCTTCTTCTTCAAGCCCGAGCCGGCGGAGAACCGCGGCACCTTGCCACCTGGGATGAAGATTCGCTCCCCGGTGCGGGGGTTGACACCCTGACGCGGGCCACGCTCGGCAACCGCGAACTTGCCGAAGCCCGTGAAGTTCACCTCGCCCCCATCCTGGAGGACTTTGGTGATCGACTCGAGCAGCGCGTCGACCGCTTCCCCGGCCTGCTTCTTGTTGCCGATCCTCTGGTCGCTCGCCAGCACCTCGAGAAATTCAGCCTTGGTCACGTCATGCCTCCTCGGGAGATTGGTTTCGGCAGCCTAACAACGGCTCGGGGCGCCAAATTCGGGGGTTTGTGCGAATTAGTTACAAGCGCCAGTTTTACCCCGCACTATGCGGAAAGCAACATTCGGGGCGCTACGCGCCGCCGATCGCCATCTCCCCGACCAGCAGCGGCGCCGAGCGCACCGAGCCGCCGAACGGGACCCAGCGCGGCTTTGAGCCGACCGCGCGCACTGCCGCAAGGGTCTCGAGCAGGTCGCCGGCGATCGTGAACTCTCGGACCGGATCGGCGAGCTCTCCCCCCTTGATCGTCCTCCCCGAGGCGCCAACCGAGTAGCGGCCGGTGACCGGGTTGACGCCGGAGTGAAGCCCGGCGACCTCGGTGATGTAGACGCCGTCGCCGGCGTCGGCGATCAACTCCTCGAGCGAGCGCTCCCCGGGCTCGATCACCAGGTTCGAGGGCCGCACCGAAGGCGGCGAGCGATAGGAGGAGCGAGCGGCGTTGCCGGTCGACTCCGCCCCCCCGCGCCGCGCGGTGTAGGAGTCGTGCAGGTAGGCGAGCAGCCTCCCGTCGGCGAGCAGCGGGGTACGGCCGCGCGGGACGCCCTCGCCGTCGAAGGGAGCGCTGGCGAGGCCGCCGGGGTCGATCCCGTCGTCGACCAGCGCCAGTGCCGGGGAGGCGAGCTTCTCGCCGAGGCGATCGGCGAACGGCGAGCGCCCGCGCTGGACCTCATCGGCGCTGAGCGACCCGCCGATGAAGCCGGCGAAGCTGGCGGAGACCCGCTCCGAGAGCACCACCGGGCAGCTCCGAGATCGCGGCTTCGAGGCGCCGAGCATCGAGCTCGCCTCGTCGGCGGCCTCCGCACCGATCTCCTCCGGATCGAGCGCCTCAGGGGAGCGGCCGACGCCGAACCCGAGGCCGGTCTGCACCTCCCCGTCGTCGCCCGCCATCGCCTGCAGGAACGAGTAGGTGACCGAGGAGGCGAAGGTGCCGCTCTGCCCGCGGGAGCCGGCGAGGGCAACCTGCCCGTCCTCGTCTACGTAGACAACCTCCTCTACTCCGCTGATCCGCTTGTCGCGCTTGAGCGCGGTCCGCTCGATCCGCTTCGCGAGGTCGATCACCTCGGCGGTGCCGGTCGCCGCGACCCCCTCATCGCGGAGTCCCTCGATCGAGGCCGGCTCGCCGCGGGGATCGGGCGGGGCGGAGTTCGGGTCGGGGTCGGCGACCCGCGCCGCCCCCACCGCCGCCTCGGCGAGCTCGCTGAGGCCGGACTCGGTGAGGTCGGTGCCGTAGGCATAGCCGGTGCGCTCGCCGATCCAGGCGCGAACGCCGACCCCCCGGCCGCTCGCCTCGGTGAGGCTCTCGACCTCGCCGCCGTGGACCCGGACCTCGCGCTGGCGCGAGCCCTCGGCCCAGGCCTCGGCGTCGCCGGCGCCGGCGCCGGTGGCGGCGTCGACGGCGCTCTTCGCCGCCTCGGCCAGCTCTTCGGCCGCGACCTCGGTCACCTCACACCGCGGTCCCGCCGACGGTGATCCCGCGGATCCGGACGTGGCCCTGGCCGGTCCCGACGGGTGCCGTCTGCCCGGCCTTGCCGCAGAAGCCGGTCTTCATCTCGAAGTCCGAGCCGACGGCGTCGATCCGGGTGAGCGCCTGGAGGCAGTTGCCGATCAGGGTCGCGCCCCGGCACGGCGCGGTCACCTTGCCGCCCTCGATCAGGTAACCCTCGGAGACCCCGAAGACGAAATCGCCGGTCGCCGGCTCGACCTGGCCGCCGCCGAACGAGACCGCGTAGAACCCGCGGTTGACCTCGCCGATGATCTCCTCGGGCTCGGCGTCCCCGGGCTCGATGTAGGTGTTGGTCATCCTCGGAATCGGCAGGTCCCGGAAGCTCTCGCGGCGCCCGTTGCCGGTCGACTCGGTGCCGTCGCGGCGGGCCCGGATCCGGTCGTAGAGGTACGAGGTGAGCTTTCCCTCCTCGATCACCGCGGTCTTCCGGCACGGGGTTCCCTCGTCGTCGATCGCACCCGTTCCCCACTCGCCCGGCATCCTCCCGTCGTCGAAGGCGGTGAGCAGGGGCTCGGCGACCCTCTTGCCCATTTTCCCGGCGTAGACGCTCGCCCCCTTCTGGACAGCGTCGGCCTCGAGGCCATGGCCGGTCATCTCGTGAAAGAGAACGCCGCCGAAGCCGCCGCCGACCACGACCGTCAGTTCTCCGGCCGGGGCCGGGTCGGCGCCGACGAGATCGAGCGCCTTGCGCGCCGCCTGCTCGGCGATCCCGGCGGGATCGTCCTCCAATAGCTCGAAGCCGCGGTGAGCGCCAAGGGTCTCGAACCCGGTCTCGACCTCGCCGTTTCGGCGAGCGACGACCTGGGCACCGAGGCGGACCCGGATCCGATCGTCGGCCGACTCGAGCCCCTCCGAGTTCGCAACCGCGACCCGGCGACGGCCCTCGCTGTAGCTCGCCGAGACCTGGGCGACGTCCCCGCCCGCCGCCCGCGCCCGCTCGTCGAGCTCGTGCAGCAGCTCCGCCTTCCGCTCGGCCGGAACCGACGCCGGGTCGACCTCGATCTCCTGGAGCTCGGGCGGGTCGCCGGCCTTCACCGGCAGCGGCTCGGTCGCGGCGCCCTCCTGGGCGGCGGCGAGCCCGTCGGCAGCCCGCAGCAGGTCCTCCTCGCCGAGCCCGTCGACGTGGGCGAAACGGGTGAACTCGCCGCTCAGCACCCGGATGCCGGCGCCGCGCTCGCGACCCGACTGCGGCCTCTCGACCCTGGACTCGTCGATCGAGATCGAGAACCCGGCCCGCTCCTCGCAGAAGACCTCGGCGAAGTCCCCGCCCCTGGCGAGAGCCCGCTCGAGCACCCGTCCCGCGACCGAGTCGTCGATCAGGGGCTCGGCCTCCGCCGGAGGGCCGCTCACTTCTCCGGCCGCGAGTTCGCGTTCGAGGCCGACCGCGTCTGCCGGGCTCGCCGGGGCGGAGCGAGGTCGATCAGCCGCGAGGCGGCGAGGAACAGCGCCTGGCCGGCCTCGCCGTCGGCCGAGAAGGCGGAGCTCCGCCCCCCGGGGTAGTAAACGCGGGCGAACGGCTTGCGGATGTGGCGGCGGCGCCTCATGTAAGCCGCCGCCTCGTCGGCGTAGCCCGAGACCCGGTCGAGCAGCCGGTGCGGCTTCGCCGGCATCAGCCTTCGTCCTCCGCCTCGCCCGGGATTCGACCGGCGGCGAGGTCACGGAGGACCGAGCGCAGGTCGATCACCATCAGCGAGGCGAGCACGAACCGCTCGGTGACCGCGATGGCAGTCAGCTCCCTCTCGCGGACGCAGAAGACCTCGCCGTCACCGGTCGCGATGTGGGCGTAGGCGGCCGGCTCGGACTGGGCGGCATCGGCGGCGGCGAGCAGCTCGCGTGCGGCCTCGCCCCAGGGCTCGGCCTCGCCGCTCGCGGCCAGGACCTCGCCCTGGGCGGAGAGAAGGACGCAGCCGCGGAGCTGCGGCGAGATCTCCTCGAGGTAGGAGACGGCTCGATCCGCGTCGGCGATGGTCGAAGCCCCTGCGGGCACCGCGTCAGGCATCTCGTTCAAAATAGCGGCCGTGACTCTCGAGCAGGGCTCCTGGCTGACCGTTGTCGTCGTCTGCGGGGTCGCCGTCGTCCTCCTGGCGATCGGCGGCTACACCGGCTACTCGATCGTGGTCGGCGCGGTCGGCCTCGCCGCCGCCGTCAATCTTGTCTGAGCTAAGCCGGCTCGCGGTCAGCGCCAGCAATCACTGCCTCACCGGCATCTAACCGGCCCGGTAGGGCTTCGGCATCTCCTTGGGGTCGTGGCGCGAGCTCTCCGGCTCGACATGGATCAAGACCTCGGCGTCGCGGAGCTCGCTCTCGATCGCGTCGCGGAGCTGATGGGCGAGGGAGTGAGCGCGCTCGAGGCTGGTGCCGGTCCGAAACTGGGCGTGCATGTCGATGTAGCGGTGGTTGCCGGAAACCCGGGCGCGGAGCTTGTGGTAGCCGACCATCTCGGGCGGGCGGACCCGAGCGATCGCCGCCTCGATCCGGTCCATCTCCGCGGGCGGCGGGGCCTCGTCCACGAGCGCCCCGGTGGAGCGGCGAAGGAGGCGAACGCCGGTGACGACGATCACCGCGGCGACCGCGATCGCGACCGCCGAATCGACCGCCTCGGCGCCGGTCGCGTCCACGGCGATCAGCCCGAGCAGCACCCCAACCGAGGTGAATGCGTCGGTGCCGAGGTGGGCGGAATCGCCGGCGAGCGCCGGGCTCGAGTGGCGCTGCGCCTGCCGCCTGAGGAACAGGGCGACGCAGGTGTTGGCGACCGCGGAGAAGGCGATCACGGCGATCCCGAAACCGAGCGACTCCACGTGAGCTCCGCTGGCGAGCCGGCTCACCGCCTCGTAGACGATCACCCCGGCGCCAACCAGGATCAGCATCGCCTCGATCGAAGCGCCGACGCTCTCCACCTTCTCGTGCCCGTACGGATGCTCGACGTCGGGAGGCTCGTCGGCGCGCCGCACCGACACGAACGCGACCACCGAGGCGATCAGGTCGACTCCGGAGTGAAGCGCCTCGCTGAGGATCGCCACCGACCCGGTGATCGCAGCGGCGGCGAGCTTCAGCGCGATCAGGAGCGAGTTGGAGACGATCGAGACCACGGCTGCGCCCGGTTTGCTGACACCGGTGCGCTGGGTCGCCCCGACCGAGCTCACCGCGCCACCTCGAGGCCGAGGTAGCCCGCCAGCGCCCGTGCCGCCCGCCCGCGGTGGCTGATCGCGTGCTTCTCCGCCGGCGCAAGCTCGGCCATCGTCCGTTCGTCGCCGGGGCCGGTGTCGTCGGGAACGAACGCGGGGTCGTAGCCGAAGCCGCCGGTGCCCCGCGGCTCCCGCGCGAGGACACCCTCACAGCGCCCCTCGAAGAGCCGCTCGCCGCCGCCCTCATCGACCAGCGCGATCACGCAGACGTAGGCGACCCGCCGATCCTCGGCGCCGGCGAGATTGGAGAGGAGCTTCTCGAGGTTGGCCTCGTCGCTCGCTCCCTCACCGGCGAACCGGGCGGAGTGCACCCCCGGGCGGCCGCCCAGGGCATCCGCCTCGATCCCGGAGTCGTCGGCGATCGCGGCGCGGCCGGTCGCCGCGTGTGCGGCGCGGGCCTTGCCGAGGGCATTGGCGGCGAAGGTGTCTCCCTCCTCGGGGGGCAGCTCCACCTCCGCCGGAAGCGGCTCGAACTCGATCCCGGGAAGCGCCTCGCGGAGCTCGCGCAGCTTGTGCTCGTTGCGGGTCGCGACCAGCAGGGACGGCATGGACCTAGCCTGGCAGGCCCCCGACGGCCTCGTCCTGGGCCGCCCGCAGCCGGGCGATCCCACCCTCCGCCAGCGACAGGAGCTCGTCGAGATGGGCGCGGGAGAGCGGCGTCCTCTCGGCGGTTGCCTGGACCTCGACCAGGCCGCCGTCGCCGGTCACCACCACGTTGGCGTCTACATCGGCCGAGGAGTCCTCGCCGTAATCGAGGTCGCAGAGGGCGTTCCCCTCGACCATCCCGACGCTGACCGCCGCCACCGACTGGTCGAGCGGCAGCCGCTCGAGGTCGCCTCTGTCGACCAGGGCGTCGAGGGCGAGCTGCAGGGCGACGTAGCCGCCGGTGATCGCCGCACATCGAGTGCCGCCATCGGCCTGGAGCACGTCGCAGTCGACGAACACCGAGCGCTCGCCAAGCGCCCCGAAATCGACCACCCCCCGCAGCGAGCGGCCGATCAGCCGCTGGATCTCGACCCCGCGGCCGTCCTGGCGCCCCCGGCTGACGTCCCGGGCCTTGCGCTCGCCGGTGGACGCGGGGAGCATCGCGTACTCGGCGGTCACCCACCCGCGCCCCTTCCCCTCCAGCCACCGCGGGACGGAGTCGCTGACCGAGGCGGTGCAGATCACCCGGGTCTCGCCCTGCGAGATCAGCGCCGAGCCGTCGGCGGTGCGAACGAAGCCGGGCTCGATCGTCACCGGCCGCAGGTCGGCCGGGGACCGGTCGTAGCTGCGGCTGGCGGGCATCGGCGCCAGTCTCGCAGACGGCGCCGAGCCCCATCCAGCGTCAAACTCCCTACTTGAAGGTGACCTGGTTGACGGCGGAGCGGATCTTGTCGACGATCGTCTCGGCCAGCTCCAGGCCCTGTCTTCCCTGGAAGCCCTTCATCGCGGCCACCATCCCGACCATCAGCAGCGCGACCAGGAGGATGAGGCCGACGTACTCGACCGTCCCCTGGCCCCGCTGCCCGCCGACCTGGTATAGCCGCCTCGAGGCGAGACCGGCGGCCAGGTAGGCCCGGGCGAAGATTGCGTGCATAGAGTGCCTCCTCCGTTTTCGGATTCCCACCGATCCTCGCCGGCCGCAACGCACCGAACCAGACGCGGATGTCGCGAATCGCGAACGCCCGCGTGCCAGTGTTTTGCTCTGGCCTCGCCGTTCCGTAGAGTGAAAGCCGGATGGCCGAGAGCCCCGATACCTCCGAGTGGCTCACCGGCGAGCCCGGGCCGGAGGGCACGCGGAAGCCCAGCAACGGGGAGCGCGACGAGCGGCTGAAGGAGGCTGTTGAGGCCGCGCGGCGTAGCGCCGAGGAGCGGGCGACGGCCGAGATCCTCGCCCTCGAGCGGGACCTGGAGCGCGAGCGCGAGAAGGCGGCGAAGTCGCTGGACGAGGTCGAGCGCCGGCTGAGGGAGGCCGAGGTGCGGGCGGCCGAGGGCGGGGCGAGCGCCGGAGCAAAGGGGCGGGACGCGGAGTGGATTCGGGACCAGCGCGAGGAGCTGCGCCGGGAGATCGAGGCGGAGATCAGGAAGGAGATCGGCGATCGCGAGGGCGATATCGCCGAGCGGATCCGCGAGGTCAGATCGGAAGCCCAGCGCCGCGCGAAGGAGGACGTCGAGGTCGCCCGCGAGGCGGCGGAGCAGCGCTTCGAGGCCGAGCTGAAGCGCCGCGAGCAGGACCTCGAGCGCGAGCGGAAGACTGCCGCGGAGGCTGCGGACGCCGCCCAGGCTCGGCTCGACACGATCGCGGCCCAGGTGGAGAGCGCGAGCGAGCGTGTGCTGGCGGCGGAGTCGCGGCTGAAGCAGGAGGCCGAGCGGCTTCGGAGCGAGGCCGCGGAGCGGGTCGAGGCCGAGACCGGGCGGTTGCGGGAGAGGGCCGAGGAGGAGATGCAAACCACCCTCCGGGAAGCCGAGAAGAAGACCGAGGCGCGGATGCTGGGAGCCGCCGAGCGACGCCTGAGCGAGCAGGAGCGAAAGCTCAAGGCCGATGCCGAGGAGCGGGTGCGGGTCGCAGTCGAGGAGGAATCGAGGCGCGCGGACAAGGCCGAGCGCCGGGCCGCCGAGGCCGAGGAGGCGAGCCTGGACGTGGAGGTGACCGCGCGCGCCGCCGCCGCCGAGTGGCTCCGGACCCAGACGGAGGAGCTGAAGCGGAGCGCCGGGAGTGAGATCGAGCGCAAGGCCGAGGAGAGGATCGCCGAGCGAGAGCGAGAGCTGGCCGAGGAGCTTGAGAAGGCGGGGCGCGCCCTGCACGCCGCCGAGCGGCAGCTCCACGAGGCGGAGGAGCGAGCCGACTCAGCGGAGCGGCGCCTCGGGGAGGCGTCGGAGGAGGAGCTGAAGCGGGCGGCCGCGGAGCGCGAGGCCCGCTACCGCGAGCTCGAGGAGCGGATCGAGGGGGTGAGCGCGAAGGCGGCCAGCGCCGAGGCGCACGCCGCGTCGGTCGAGCTTGGCGCTCCGGTCGAGACCGAGCCCGAGGTCGAGCCGGAGCCGGAGCCGGAGGAACCGGAGGAAGACGAGGAGCCGGAGGAAGACGAGGAGCCGGAGCCGGAGCCCGAGGAACCCGATGAGTCCGAAGAGCCGGAGGAGCTGGAGGAAGAGGAACCGGAGGACCTGGAGGAAACCGAGGAGGAAGCGGAGGAGACCGCCGAGCAGCCAGCGCTCGGGCGGCGGCGCTTCCTCTTCTTCGGCCGGCGGAAGTTGGAGGCAGAAGGGGAGCCGGACGAGGAGGACGAGCCCGAGGAACCCGAGGAGGAGCCGGAAGAGCCCGAGCCGGAGGAACTTGAGGAGCCCGAGGAGCCGGAAGAACCCGAGGAGGCGGAAGAGCCGGCGGCGGAGGCCACAAAGACGGCGGCCACGAAGACCGCCGCCGGATCAAAGCCGGCCGGCGACCTGGTCAACGTGAACGAGGCGTCCTTCGATCAGCTCCGCGACCTGGGGCTGTCGGTCACCCAGGCGACCCGGGTGATCGCCTACCGCGAGCGCCAGGAGGGCTTCGACACGGTCGACGACCTCGATTCGGTCCCCGGCTTCCCGAAGGGGATGCTCGACGAGCTGAAGGACCAGCTGACGGCCTGAGCAGCGGCGGCGCGGTCAGCGCAGCGTCGGCCAGTAGCGAGCGAGGCGCTCCCGGTGCGGGGCGGCCGGCTCCGGTGGGGCAGCCGGGGGCGGGAGATCTCCCGAGAGCGTCTCCACCGTCGCGACCACCGAACGGGCGAGCGCCTCGAGCGCGTACCCGCCCTCGAGGCAGACCAGCACCGGCACCTCGAGCTCGGCGGCGAGCTCGCGGATCGTCGCCGCCATCGACCCGTAGCCCGAGTCGTCCAGCTCACACTCCGCCAGCGGGTCGTCGCGGTGGGCGTCGTAGCCGGCGGAGATGCAGATCAGCTGTGGCCCCCATTCACGGGCGAGGGGAGCGACCACGTGCTGGACCAGGGCAAGCCATTCTTCGTTGCCGCTTCCAGGCGGCACCGGCAGGTTGATCGTGTACCCCTCCCCCTCCCCCTCGCCGACATCCCCGGGTGCCCCGGTCCCGGGATAGAGCGGGCTCTGGTGGATGCTCGAGTAGAGGACCGACGGCGAGCGATAGAAGATCTCCTCGGTGCCGTTGCCGTGGTGGACGTCCCAGTCGAGGATCAGGACGCGCTCCAGCCCGTGCGCCTCGACCGCCTCCGCGGCCGCCACCGCGACGTTGTTGAAGAGGCAGAAGCCCATCGCCTTCCCCCGCTCGGCGTGATGACCCGGCGGCCGGAGCCCGCAGAATGCGAAGCCGCCTCCCTCATCGATCAATCGCCCCGCGGCCCAGGCGGCGCCGCCCGCCGCGTGCAGCGCCGCCTCCCAGGAGCCGGCGCTGGCGATCGTGTCGAAGTCGATCATCCCGCCGCCCCGCTCGGAGAGATCTCTCGATCGCGTCCACGTGGGCCGGGTCGTGGACCCGCAGAAGCTGCTCGCGTTCGGCAGCCGGCGCCTCCGCCCGCTCGAGGCCGAGCCAGTCGCGCTCGGAAAGCGCCTCCTCGATCGCGGTCAGCCGGCGGGCATTCTCGGGATGGCCGCCGGTGTCGTGCAGGAACGAGCTCGGATGGCGGACGTAGAGCCCCACGGGCCTGCAAGGTAACCGGGCGGATACGGTTGTCGGCTTGATGCCGTCGAACGCGCGCAGCTGCGACGTGGCCGTGGTCGGGGGCGGGGCGGCGGGGCTGTACGCGGCGCTGACCGCCGCCGATGCGGGGGCCGAGGTGACGATGATCTCGCGCAAGCCGCTCCCCGAGAGCTCGAGCTTCTGGGCCCAGGGCGGCCTCGCCGCCGCGGTCGGCCCCGATGACTCCCCGAAGCTTCACGTCGAGGACACCCTCGCCGCCGGCCGCAACGCCTGCCGACCGTCGGCCGCCGAGCAGCTTGCCCGCGAGGCGCCCGGGGTCGTCTCGGAGCTCGAGGCCCGCGGGGTCGAATTCGACCGCGACCCCGACGGCAGCCTCTCGCTCGCGCTCGAGGGCGGGCACTCGCGGCGGCGGGTCGTTCACGCCGGGGGCGCCGGCACCGGCCGGCGAATCACCGAGCGGCTCGCCGCCCTCGCCGCGGCCGAGCCCAGGATCGAGGTCGCCGAGGGCACCTCGGCGGTGGCGCTCTGGTCGGACGGCGACCGCTGTCACGGCGTCGTCACCGACGCCGGCGAGATCGCCGCCGGAGCGACGATCCTCGCCACCGGCGGCGCCGCCGCGCTCTGGGCGCGAACGACCAACCCCTGGGGCGCGATCGGAGCGGGGACCGTGATCGCGCACGCGGCCGGCGCCGAGGTAGCCGACCTCGAGCTCTGCCAGTTCCACCCGACCGCGCTGGCGGCTCCGCGGCAACGACGCGGACGGGCTGCTGGTCACCGAGGCGGTACGCGGCGAGGGCGCGCCGCTGCTCGACGCCAATGGCGAGCGCTTCACCGACGAGCTCGCACCGCGCGACGTCGTCACCCTCGCCGTCCTCGACCGGATGGCGACCGACGGCACCGACCACGTGCTGCTCGACCTCCGCGGGATCCTGCGAGGAGCGATTCCCGAACATCTTCGAGGCGCTCCGCAGGGCGGGGGTCGACCCGGCGGCCGAGCCGGTTCCGGTCGCCCCGGCCTCCCACTACGTGATGGGAGGAGTGGCAACCGACCTCGAGGGGCGCTCGTCGCTGCCCGGCCTCTACGCGGTCGGCGAGTGCGGCTGCACGGGGCTGCACGGCGCAAACAGGCTCGCCTCCAACTCACTCACCGAGTGCTTCGTGCTCGGAGCCCGCGCCGCCCGGGCGGCTTCCGCGGCGGAGGGGAGCCCGCGGCCTCCCCGCCCGAGCCGCCCGCTTGGCGGTTCGAGTCCCCGCCCGCCGAGACCCGCGACGCCGTCTGGCGACTCGCCGGGCCGCGGCGCAGGCGCGATCAACTCGAGCGGCTGCTCGCCGACCCCTACCCGCTCGCCCGCCTGATCGCCCGCTTCGCGCTCGAGCGGGAGGAGTCCCGCGGCTCCCACCGCCGGGTCGAGTTCCCCGCCCAGGATCCCGCCCTCGATTGGCGCCATCTCGTCTGCCGGGACGAGGAGCTCGAGTGGGCTCGGTGGAACTGAGTAGGGGCCGCTACTCACAAATCTGGTGGCTTCCGTACCCAAAACTGATTAACATAGCCTTAACGCAGGGGCCAATTGCCTTCATCGACACATGTTTCAATGCCCGCCGCCTGAAGGACCGGGGCGGAGACCGGAAACGGGATTCGCCTGCGGATGAGGTCTTCAGGGGGGCAAAGGAGAGAGAGTGCATGTACCGGTTTAGTCGGTCTATCTACCGCGAACTGGCGCCGCAAATCGATGATCGGGACGGTCTCGAATCGATCGATCGCGGCGCGCCAGGACCTGCTCCGGGCCTGCGAAGGGACGATCAGGCGGCTCGCGGGAGACCGCCGTTACTTCGCCCGCCCGGCCAAGACGCTGTTCACCGAGGTCCGCGAGCACTTCGCTCTTGCCGAGCAGGTGCGGGTCTACATGGTGATCGAGCGCTACCTCGATCTCGCGATCGACTTCCTCGAGAACCTGCCCGACGACGTCTCGCTCGACGGGAACCCGAGGAACTGCCTGGCCAGCACCCGCAAGGGGACGCCGTGCCAGCGCGAACCACTTCCGGGGCGGGATTACTGCCCCTCGCACAAGCACCTCGAGGAGGCCTTCGACGCCTTCGAAGAGGTCGGTGCAGCCGCTTAGGGGTACGACTGCCGACATTGGGGGCTTCACCAGCGTTGAGGCGCTAGGGGACGGCCCCGGCTCAGGCCGGGGCCTCGACCCTGTGTAGGTTCGGGGAATGTTGCTCGGCGTCGATGTCGGCGGGACCTTCACCGACGCCGCCCTGATCGATGGCGAGCGCCTCCACACCGCCAAGGTCCCGAGCACCCCCGAGGACCAGTCGCAGGCGGTGATCGCGTCGATCGAGGAGGTGCTCGGGCGTGCCGGCGCCTCCGCCTCCGCGATCGAGGGGTTCACCCACGGGATGACCGTCGGCACCAATGCCCTGCTCGAGGGGCGCGGCGCGCGCACGGCGCTGATCGCAACCCGTGGCTTCGCCGACCTGCTCGAGATCGGGCGCCAGAGCCGGCCCAGGCTCTACCACCCCTGCGCGCCCCGCCCCACGGCCCTGGCCGAGCGCGAGCTTCGCTTCGAGGCCGCCGAGCGAATCAGCTCCGGCGGGGTCGTCGAGGAGCTGGAGGAGGCCGAGGTCGAGCGACTCGTGGCAGAGGTCGGGCGATCCGGCGCCGAATCGGTGGCGATCTGCCTGCTCTTCTCGTTCTCCGATCACCGGCACGAGTCCCGGATCGCGGCCGCCCTCCGCGAGGCGCTTCCCGGCCTTCACGTCTCCGCCTCGCACGAGGTGCTTCCCCAGTTCCGGGAGTACGAGCGCTGCTCGACCACCGTGATCGACGCCTACCTCTCCCCCCTTCTCGGCCGCTACCTCGCCAGCCTCGCCGAGGCGTGCCGCGAGCGCGGGGTGCCCGAGCCGCAGGTGATGCGCTCCTCGGGGGGCACCGCGACCGCCGCCGAGGCGGCCCGCTCGGGGGCGTGGAGCGTCCTCTCCGGCCCGGCCGGCGGCGCGGTCGGGGCGGGATCCCTCGCCCGCACCGCCGGGGTCGAGGACGTGCTCGGCCTCGACATGGGCGGGACCTCCTGCGACGTCTGCGTGGTCGAGGGAGGCGAGGTGCGGCGCACCGACTCCCGCGAGATCGACGGCCGCCCGATCCAGCTGCCGATGGTCGACGTCCACACGGTCGGAGCCGGCGGCGGCTCGATCGGCTGGCGAGACCAGGGTGGCGCCCTCCGGGTCGGCCCCCGGTCCGCGGGCGCCGACCCCGGCCCCGCCTGCTACGGGCGCGGGGGCACCGAGCCGACGGTCACCGACGCCAACCTGCTGCTCGGCTACCTGGCGCCCGACTCACCGCTCGCCGGCGGCGTCGCCCTCGACGCCGAGGCCGCCGCCGCAAGCGTCGCCGCGCTCGCCAAGGCCCTCGAGCCTCGAGCCGACCGAGGCGGCGGAGGGGATCATCCGGGTCGCCAACCAGGAGATGATCCGGGCGCTTGCGGGTGATGACGGTGGAGCGCGGGATCGATCCGCGGCGCTTCGCCCTGCTCCCGTTCGGGGGGGCGGGCCCGATGCATGCGGCGGCGCTCGCCGACGAGCTGGAGATCTCGCGGATCCTCTGCCCGCGCGCGAGCGGGGTGCTCTCGGCGCTCGGCCTGATCGCCGCCGGCCGCCGCCAGGACACGGCCCGAACGGTGCTCCTGAGCGGGCCGGAGCTGACCGCCGAGCGGCTCGAGGATCAGGTGCGGGAGCTCGCGGGCATCGCCCGCGAGGGCCTCGACGGAGCGGAGCTCGAGGTCGTCTACGAGCTCCGCTACCGGGGGCAGTCGTTCTCGCTCCCGATCCCGGGGGCCCCTGAGGAGGAGATCTCGGCCCTGGCCGAGGCCTTCGCCCGCGAGCACGAGGCGCGCTACGGCTACCGCGACCCCGACGGCGAGCTGGAGCTGGTCGGGATTCGGGTCGCGGCCGCGGTGCCCGGCCCCGAGCCGCGCCCTCGCGCCGCCGAGGGAGATGGGATCGCCGAGGAATCGCGCCGGGCCCGCTTCGGCGGGGAGTGGCTCGAGACCAGCGTTCTCCGCGGCGAGCCGGCGGCGGGCCTGCGGGCGGAGGGCCCGTGCGTTTTCGAGCTGCCCGAGGCGACCCTGGTCCTCCCCCCTGGGTGGGCCGCGTCGGTGGACGAGTCGGGGACGATCGATGCGAGGGCGCTCCGATGATCGACCCGTCACCCTCCAGGTGCTGATCGGGCGGGCCTGCGGGCGGCGCTGCGAGGAGATGGGCGCCGTCCTGATCCGCTCGGCGCACTCCTCGAACATCAAGGAGCGCCACGACTGCTCGACCGCGCTCTTCGATCCGGCCGGGGAGCTGATCATGCAGGCCGAGCACATACCCGTGCACCTCGGCTCGATGCCCGCCGCGGTCGCCGCGATCGTCGACGAGCCCCAGGCCGAGGGCGATCTCTGGGTGCTCAACGACCCCTACCGGGGCGGCACCCACCTCCCCGACGTCACCCTGATCTCACCGGTCTTCGTCGAGGAGGAGCTGCTCGGGTTCGCGGCGAGCCGGGCCCACCACGCCGACATCGGCGGCGAGACCCCAGGCGGGATGCCGGCCTTCTCGACCCGGCTGGACCAGGAGGGCGTGGTGATCCCGCCGACGCAGGGCCGATGACGAGGTGTTGCGCGGCCTCGCCGAGCGGATGCGGGACCCCGACCAGCGCCTCGCCGACTTCCGCGCGCAGCGGGCCGCCAACCTGACCGGGATCACCCGCCTGCGCGAGCTCTGCGCGCGGCACGGCCGCGAGCCGCTGCGATCGGGGATGGCGGAGATCCTCGACTACGCCGAGCGCCGCACCCGGGCCGCGCTCGCGGCCACTGCCCGACGGCGATGGCGACGCGGTGGACCGCCTCGAGGCCGCGGATGGGACGGAGATCGTGCTGCGGGTGCGGGCGAGCATCCGCGGCGATCGGCCCTGACCCTCGACTTCGAGGGAACCGACCCGCAGGTGGAGGGCAACCTCAACTGCCCGATCTCGGTCACCTGGGCGGCCTGCTCCTACGCCGTCCGGGTCGTCTGCGATCCGGAGGCGCCGCCCTCCGCCGGCGC
This sequence comes from uncultured Solirubrobacterales bacterium, assembly GCA_963752585.1. Taxonomy (GTDB): domain Bacteria; phylum Actinomycetota; class Thermoleophilia; order Solirubrobacterales; family 70-9; genus CAVVYV01. The sequence goes on along the minus strand of CAVVYV010000008.1, from coordinate 737,906 downwards.
CTGGCGGCCGGTCGAGGTGCGCGCGCCCGAGGGCTGCCTGCTGAACGCGCGCCCGCCCGCCGCGGTCACCGCGGGGAACGTCGAGACCTCCAGCCGCGTCGCCGACCTGGTGATCGACGCCCTCGGCGCGTTCAAGCCGGTTCCCGCCCAGGGCCAGGGGACGATGAACAACTTCACGCTCGCGGACGACCGCTTCACCTACTACGAGACGATCTGCGGCGGACAGGGCGCCTGCCCCGACGCGGACGGGCCGAGCGCGATCCACGTGGCGATGTCGAACACCCTGAACACCCCGGTCGAGGCGCTGGAGACCGAGTTCCCGCTGCGGGTGCGCGAGCTGTCGATCCTCCGCGGCAGTGGCGGTGCCGGCCTCCACCGGGGCGGCGACGGGATCGCCCGCGAGATCGAGGCCGTGGCGCCGATGCACTTCACCCTGATCTCCGAGCGCCGCCGCCTCGCCCCACGCGGGCGCGACGGGGGCGAGGACGGGCGGCGCGGACGGGACACCCTGAACGGCGGCGCCGATCCCCGGAAAGACCGAGGGCGACCTCCGCCCCGGCGACCGCCTCCGGATCGAGACCCCGGGGGGCGGCGGCTGGGGCCGAATCGGGCGCCAGGCGACTGGCTGATCAGCCAGAGGAGCAGCCCCATTCTGATGCGGTTTCCGGTACTTACAGCTAAGGGCGTAACTTTGTGACATTTGCTCACAAGGGTTGTCAAACCGGAGCCCGTCATCTAGACTGCCCACTTCGCGGAGGCTCCGGTGCTCGATCAGCGCCCCGCCTCCGCGAACTACCCCTGACACGTATGCCGATCGCTTTCAAAGAGTGGGCCGTGACCGTGCGAGCACTGGCCGAAGGTGAACAGCTCGTCGCGCTGCGCAAGGGCGGGATCCGCGAGGAGAACAAGCATTTCGAGGTAGAGCACGACCAGTTCTTCCTCTACCCCACCTTCGACCACCAGCGGAACGACCTGGTGCGCGAATCGCACCACCCCGAGCTGCGGCGCGCGCTCGAGGAGGGCGTCTGGCCCGACGAGGAGCCGCCCCCGCGGGCGCTGCTCCAGGACGGCGGCATCCCCCAGCCCGATCGGGTGCGGATCCGCGCCTGGGCCGAGATCACCGATCACTTCACCACCGAGGACCACCGCGTGGTCGAGGCGCTCACCCCATTCCACATCTGGACCTCGGACTACGCCCAGAAGCGCCTCGCCTGGAAGCGGCGCCACCCGCTGCACGTGCTCCTCCTCCGGGTCCACAGGATCCCGCGCCCGGTCACCGTCCGGGTCAAGGACGAGCACCACGGCTGCCGCTCCTGGGTCGAGATCGATCGCGATCTGCCCTTCGAGGGCACCCCGGTGATGGCGGACGAGGAGTTCGACCGCGCCGCGGGGACGATTCGCGACCTCTGCCAGGGCGAGCCGGTCCCGGCGTAGCTCGGCTGGCCGTTCTCGACTCCCTCAAAGACAGCGACCGCGCCCTCCTGATCGGAATGGGCGGCGGCGGCGACGTGGTCGGCGCCCTCGCCCTCACCGAGCTGGTCGAGGATCTGGGCACGGAATGGATCCTCGGCGGGGTCGCCTGGGAGCGCTCGCCGATCGACCCCCGGCCGGGCCCCCGATCGCTTGCCGAGATCGAGGGCGGCCGGCCGCTCGGCTCGGCGGCGGTGCTGGCGGAGCGCCGAGACGGTCGAGCTCGGACGGCGTCCACTTCGCCGAATCGCGGATGGCCGAGCACCTCGGCAGGCCCACCCTGCTCCTCGACATCACCGGCGGGCCGGGCGCGACCGCCCGCGGGATCAGCGAGGCCGCGCGGGAGCTCGGCTGCGACGCGGTCGCCTTCATCGACGTCGGCGGCGACGTCCTCGCCCACGGCGACGAGCCGGGGCTGGCGAGCCCGCTCTGCGACGCGATCATGCTCGCCGCCGCGACCAAGCTCGACCCGGAGCTGACCGCGATCGCGCGCCGTCTACGGCCCGGGCTGCGACGGCGAGCTCACTCCTGGCGGAGGTGCTCGAGCGGATCGACGACCTGGGGACGGCGGGCGCCCTGCTCGGCGCCTGGGCCCTCACCCCGAGCGCCTGCGAGCTGGTCGAGGCGGCGGCCGCCACCGTCCCGACCGAGGCGAGCCTGCAGGCGGTCCGCTGCGCCCGCGGCGAGCGCGGCACGGCGACGATCCGCAGCGGCAGGCGGACGGTCGAGCTCACCCCGCTCGGGGCGCTCACCTTCTTCTTCGATCCCCGGAAGGCGGTCGAGTCCGTGCGCTCCGCTCGCCCACGCGGTCGCCCCCGCCGCCAGCCTCGACGAGGCCCACGACGCGCTGGCGTCGCTGGGCGTGAGCACCGAGCTGGAGCTCGAGCGCGCCCGAGCCCGGGAGTAGCCTCGTGAGCGCGAGGGTGCTCCGCAGGCGAAGCCGAGGAGCAACCCGTTAACAACATGGCCTGGGTCGAGACCGATTCCCTCAGCTTCACCGCGCGCCACGACGACGCCGACACCGGCTGCGCGCAGCGAATCCTCGATCGCCTCGAGGACCTGCGCCTGCGCCTGGAGGAGCGATTCCCCGAGGCGCCCGGCGACGTCACCGTGGTGATCCACGACAACCCCGCCTGGCTCTCGGCCGCCCACCCGCTGCTGCCCGCGGTGCGCTGGTCCGCCGCCCCGGCCGGGCGCCGCTACCTCGCCGGCTGGCCGATGGCCGGCGAGATCCACGTCCTCAACGACTACTGGACCGAGCGCCGCGCGGCCGGCGAGGACTCTCTCACCGCCCTCCGCGGGACCGCCGAGCGGATGTACTGCCACCTGGTGCTGGCCGCGAACAACGACCGGCTGCCCCCGATGTGGACGCCGCGGCGGTTTCTCACCTACCTCCGCTGGGCCTGGCTGATCGAGGGAGCGGCGCAGTACTTCACCGGGCAGACCTCGCTCTTCCGCGCCGCGGTGATCACCCGGCTGCGCGAGGGCGAGCGCCCGCGGTTCCCGCCGACCCGGCGGGACGCCGTGATCCTGGGCGGGACGATCTTCGACCTGCTCGACCGGCACGCGGGCGCCGACGCGTGCGCGATGCTGGTCGCGAGGCTGCGCCGCGAGGGGCCCGAGAGCAACCTTGCCCTCGCGTTCGAGGCGCCGCTGGGCAAGATCGAGCGCGCCTGGCGCGAGCAGCTCGACGAGATCGTCTACCGGCAGTCCGAGCGCATCGACGCGCCCTCGCTGAGCGAGGCGCTCAACCGCACCTCGCCGCGACGGGTGCGCGAGGAGCTGGACCTGCCGACCCCTCCCGAGCTCGACCTCGGGACCCCGTCGGAGTGGTTCGACAACGGGGACCTACCCCGTCGCCTGGTAGAGGAAGACAGACCAGGGCTCCGGCGAAGAGGACCGCCGCCAGGAGCCACGCCGCTAGCCGCCCCGGGGACCCGATCCCGGGCAGCGACGCCGGGCTCGGCCTCCGCGGTGAGCAGGTCGGCGCCGCCGAGCAGCTCCCGGGCCGCCTCGTAGCCCGACTCGGGGACGAGGACGTCGCGGGGGCCGGCGGCGAGGAAGTCGGGGACGTCGAAGCCGCGCGTGCGCCGCAGCACCGACGGGATCCCCTGGTCGAGGAGGATGCCCTGGATCAACTCGGAGTCGGCCAGGTTGCGGCCGCCGGTGACCCTGACGAGGTCACCGCGCGCGTACTGGGGGCGGATCTTCCGCGCCCTCTCGTGGGCGTCGGTGATCGGCTCCTCCTCGCGGGTGCCGGCATAGACCAGCGGCATCCCGCAGTTGCGGCAGAAGCGCTCGTCGACCGAGTGGGCGAGCGCGCAGCGCGGGCAGGTGAGCGGTGTCCCCCCTTCGTCGCTCACTCGACCGTGAGCTCGACTTCGGTGACGCCGTCCCCGTCGATCCGGAAGCCGCGAAGGGGCGCCTCGCCCTCCGCCAGCGAGGCGATCAGGTAGACGACGCCGGGGAACAGGGGCTCCTGGCCGACCACCTCGCCGTCCTCCCGGCGGTCCATCAGCGCCAGGTTGATGTCGGTCTGCGACGGGTAGGCCGGGCTCGCCGTGTGGGAGTGGTAGATCGCGGCGAGCTCCTCCCCGCGCTCCTCGATCTCGCTCATGATCCGGAACTGGTCCTTGGGATCGAGGTTGTAGCGGAGCGGGCTCGCCTCGGCGTTCCGCGCCCGGTAGACGGTCTCGGCGCGGCCATCGTTGCCGCCGATCAGCCCGCAGGCCTCGTTCGGCGCCTCCTCGCGGGCGTGGGCGAGCAGCTCGTCGAAGATGGCGCGGGGGATTCGCATCGACGAGGGAGTCTGACTCAATAGAAGTCGGCGTCCGCGGCGCGCGGCGGCTCGCTCAGATCGCCGCCCTCGCGCCCGAGCAGGTCGGAGTCCTCGCGGCCCCGCTCCCAGAGGAGGTCGTCGAGCACCGGAGGCGAGATCCCGGCCTCGATCGGCGACCGCCTTGAAGGCGGCGCGGGTCGCGGCCCTCACCTCCTCCACCTCCCCCTCCCCGACCAGCCCGGAGCGCAGGGCGAGCCGCATCAGCACGTTGTCGGCCGAGACCTCCCAGTTCTCCGGGTCCGCCACCGTCGAGCCAGCCGCGCCGCTCCCAGATCTTGCAGACGAGGAAGCTCTTCTTCTGAAGGGGGTCGGAGAAGGCCTTGAAGCCGCCCAGGTGCCTGAGCGCGCCGCTTCGCCCGCCGAGCCGCCCTCCGGTCGCGTCGATCAGGGCGGTCGCCTCACCCTGGTAGTTCTCGATCAGGCCCCGCGCCAGGTCGTCCCAGAGCTGGGCGCGGCGCTCCGGGTCGGCGAGCGACTCGCCGCCGATCCGGAAGACGGCGGCGATCGCCGCCGGGTCGACACCCGAGCAGCGAGCGGGCGGTGAGCGCCCCCGGCGCCCGACGCTCGGCGCGGAGGCCGAGCGCCCAGAGCAGGGCGCTGCCCTCGTAGGGGCCGGCGCCGTCGACCTCGTGGCTCTCCTCGAAGCCGGTCCGGTGGTCGATCGCGGTCAGGAAGAGGGCGGCGTCGGGGTTCGGCACCTCGGCGAAGTCCGGCGGCTCGTAGCCGGACGCCAGCTCGCGTGACCCGCTCGGCGACCCTGCTCACCGCCTCCGCTGGCGGCGCCTGCCCTGAGCTCCTTCTCGGCCATATTGATCGGCTAGACCTCGTAGGTGGTCAGCTCGAGCTGGTGGCCGTCCGGGTCGCTGAAGTAGACCGAATGGGCGGCCCCGTGATCCGAGAACCGGAAGTCGATCCCGCGCTCGGCGAGCTCGGACTGCGCCGCCTCGAACGCCGCGCGGTCCACCCGGAAGGCGAAGTGGAGGATGCCTGGGGCGCCGACCACGTCGTCGTCGTGCGATGCCGGCCGGGAACAGGGCCATCCCGCTGCCGCCGGAGGCGAGCACCCGCGGCGGATCCCACTCCTCGTGGACCCGCTCGAGCCCGAGGACCTCACGGTAGAACTCCTCGGCGCGGTCGAGATCGGAGACCGCGATCGCGACGTGGTCCAGGCCCTCGGTGCGAACTGACATCCCCCGGTGACCTCGGCTCGGCTACCACCAGACGGTGGAGTCGATCTTCTCGAGCTCCTCGACCGGCCGCGTGTAGACGCCGGAGGAGAGGTACTTCCAGCCGTCGTCGGGGACGAGGAAGACGACGTTGCCCTCGTCGAGCTCGCCGGCGATCCGGTCGGCGACGTAGGCGATCGCTCCGGCCGAGACCCCGGCGAACAGGCCCTCCTCGTGGAGGAGCTTCTGGGTCCAGACGATCGAGTCGCGGTTCGAGACCAGGATCTTCCGGTCGAGAATGGAGAGGTCGATGATCGGCGGGATGAAGCCGTCGTCGAGCGAGCGCAGGCCCGTGACTATTTCGCCCTGCGGCGGCTCGGCGGCGACGATCTTCGTCTCCGGGTTCGCCTCCTTCAGCCGGCGGCCGTTGCCCATCAGGGTGCCGCCGGTGCCGAGGCCGCCGACGAAGGCGGCGACCTCGCTCAGCTCGTCGAGGATCTCCGGCGCCGTCCCCTCGTAGTGGGCGCGCGGATTCGCCTCGTTGCCGTACTGGTAGGGCATGTAGTAGGAGGCGTCGCCCTGGGCCAGCTCCAAGGCGAGCTCGACCGAGCCGTTGGAGCCCTTCGCCCCCTCGGAGGAGATGATCTCGGCTCCGTACATCCGCAGCAGCTGGATCCGCTCCTCGGTGACGTTGTCGGGCATCACCACCTTCAGCGGATAGCCCTTGCGCGAGCAGATCATCCCCAGCGAGATCCCGGTGTTGCCCGAGGTCGGCTCGAGGATCGTCTGGCCGGGCTCGATCGCGCCCTTCTCCTCGGCGTCCTCGATCATGAACTTGGCGACCCGGTCCTTGACCGAGCCGGTCGGGTTGCGGCCCTCGAGCTTCGCCCAGATCCGGACCCCGGGCTTTGGAGAAAGGCGCGGCAACTCGACGAGCGGCGTGTTGCCGATCGCCTCGAGCACGTTCTCGAAGTGCCCGCCGCAGGGACGATTTAGGAGCGGTTCTTCAAGCATCGTCTCCAACTTCAAAAAGTGTAGTGCTGCGCGCGGAATCTGCGCCGGTCAGCCTTGTACCGGAATGGGCGCCTGACGCACGCAAGCCCGCCGTTGGCGGGATATCGTGCCTAAGACCACTTACCACCCAACCAGGGGAGTCGAACTTGATGATGAGACCGCGAATTCCCGTGCTGCTGGCGGCGATCGCGCTGCTCGCCGGCGGCGCGTTCGTCGCTGGATGCGGCGATGACGATGACGATGACGGCGGCGACACGACGGCCGCGAGCGCGGACCTCGGTCTGATCCAGGAGGGCCAACTCCTGGTCGGAACCGACACGCCGTTCCCGCCGTTCGAGATCGGCAAGCCCCCCGACATCACCGGCTACGACATCGAGGTCGTAAACGCGATCGCCGAGAACCTCGGCCTCGACGTGACCTACCAGGACACCTCGTTCGACACGATCTTCCGCGACACCGCCCAGGGCAAGTTCGACATGGCGGTGGCCGCGTCGACGATCACGCCGGAGCGGACGCAGACCGTCGACTTCTCGGACCCCTACTACCAGGCCAATCAGTCCCTGATCGTGGCGGCCGATGACACCGAGATCACCACCGTGGACGACCTCGCCGGCACGACCGTGGGGGCGCAGGACGGAACCACCGGCGAGGACTACGCGAACGACGAGACCCCCGCCTCCCAGGTTCGCGGGTTCCCCGAGGGACCCGACGCGATCACCGCGCTCCGCAACGGCCAGGTCGACGCGGTGATCATCGACCAGCCGGTCGCGGTGGACGCAACCGAGTCAACGGCCGGTGGCGACATCCAGATCGCCCAGGAGATCGTCACCAGCGAGCTCTACGGGCTCCCGTTCGCCCCTGACAACGACGCCCTGCGCGAGGCCGTCAACGGAGCGCTCCAGGAGCTCAAGGACGACGGCACGCTCGCGGACCTCTACGAGCAGTACTTCCCGGGGACCGAGCCCCCGGCGGAGGTGCTGGAGGGGACCACCACCGTGGCGGGCTAGCAGGCCGAATCAGATGGATCGCGGAAGGGGCGCCTCCGGGCGCCCCTTCGCGTTCCGGGTGCCGCGCCTCGCGCCCGGCGCTCCCGGCCGTTAACTAGCCTCCTCCTCGGCCTCGAATCGGCGAGCGCTCCGCGGAAGGAGACCCAATGGACGTGATCATCGAGCAGTACTTCGACGTCAACATCTCACCGACAACTTCGGCGCGATCCTCGAGGGCTTCTGGCAGACGATCCAGCTCTCGGTGATCGCGGGGGTGCTCTCGCTGGTATGGGGCCTGGTCCTGGCGCTGCTGCGCCAACTGCCGGGTAAGGCCGCTCGCCCCGGTGCGCTGGCTGACGATCGCCTACATCGACGCCTTCCGCGGCATCCCGCTGCTGCTGATCCTGTTGCTCGTCTCGGGAGGCCTCGGCGCCCTCGCCGTCGAGGGCGTCATCCCCGAGGACATCGGCATCCCGCGGTGGTTCGGGAAGCCTGACCCCTTCTGGTACGGGATCATCGCGCTCACGATCACCTACGGCGCCTACATGGCCGAGGTCTACCGCGCGGGGATCGAGGCCGTGCCCCGGGGCCAGATGGAGGCGGCGCGCTCGCTCGGGATGAGCTACCGCCAGGCGATGCGCCAGGTGATCGTCCCGCAGGCGGTGCGCAAGGTGATCCCGCCGCTGCTGAACGACTTCATCGCCCTGATGAAGGACACCTCGCTGGTCAGCGTGATCGGCTTCGTCGAGGTCGTCCAGGTCGGCCGCGACATCCAGTCCGAGACCTTCAACAGCTCGGCGCTCACCCTCGGGGCGATCCTCTTCCTGCTTGTGACGATCCCGCTTGCCCGCCTGGTCGACTGGCTGATCGCCCGCCAGCAGGAGCGCACCTCCCGCACCGGCGGCGGCGCAGGCCCCGCCCCGACGCCCACGCCGGCGACCGCGGGGCCCGACCGGGGGCCCGGTCTGAGCATGGCCGACTCGGTGCTGGAGCTGGAGGGAGTGACCAAGTCGCTTCGGCGACCTCGAGGTGCTGCGCGGGATCGACCTGGAGGTCGACCAGGGGCGAGGTCGTCTGCGTGCTCGGCCCGAGCGGCTCGGGCAAGAGCACCTTGCTCCGCTGCATCAACCTGCTCGAGCCACCGGACCAGGGCCGGATTCTGGTCGAGGGTCACGAGATCACGGGTGAGAGCAGCGCCTATGGGATCGACTACGTCCGCCAGCGAATCGGAATCGTCTTCCAGCAGTTCAACCTTTTTCCACACAAGTCCGCGATCGAGAACGTCGCCCTCGCCCAGCGGACGGTGCTGAGGCGCGGCCAGGGCGAGGCGAGGACGAAGGCGGCGGCGCTGCTGAACCGGGTCGGGCTCGCCGACAAGCTCGAGGAGTACCCCGAGCGGCTCTCCGGCGGCCAGCAGCAGCGTGTCGCGATCGCCCGGGCGCTGGCGATGGACCCGCACGTGATGCTGTTCGACGAGGTCACCAGCGCGCTCGATCCGGAGCTGATCAAGGAGGTGCTCGACGTGATGCGGGAGCTCGCCGCCGAGGGGATGACGATGGTCGTCGTCACCCACGAGATGGGCTTCGCCAGAGACGTCGGCGATCAGGTCGTCTTCATGGACGAGGGCGTGATCGTCGAGCAGGGGAAGCCGAAGGACGTGCTCGAGAACCCAAAGGAGGAGCGCACGAAGCGCTTCCTCGGCCTGGTCCTGGAGCACTAGCGCCCAGGGCGCTACTTGCTCTTCAGCTTCGCCGCGCCCTTGCCGCCGCCCTTGGCCGAGCCGCCGCCGGAGCCGCCGCTTCCCTTCTCCGGCTTTGACTTAGCCTTGCCGGGCGGCGTCGAGCCAGTCTGCCCGACCGCCCTTCCTTTGCCCTGGCTGCCGCCGCTGGAGTCCTTCTTCAACTGACCGGGCGCCAGCCCGCGCTTGCCTAGCGCCCGACCCCGGCCGTTGGTGCCGTTGGCGCGCCCACCCTCGCGGGCGGGGTTGCTCTTCGCCTTCCCCTGGCCGCGCTTCTCCGCCGCGTTGTCCTGACCCGCGGCGCCGGGCTCCTCAGTCCCGTCCCCCTCAGCGGCCGGCGTCGCGCCGCCGTCGTCGTCTTCAGGGTCGGCCTGGTTGGGCAGCTCGACGCCGATGCGCTCGAAGGCATCGTCGGCCGGACCGGGGAGCTTCACCCCCGCCACGGCCAAGCCGGCGGTCAGCAGCGGCACCAGGACGATCGCGATTCCCACCCTGAGCATCGGTGCCCAGCGCCTGCGAGCGGCAACCGGCCGGTGCTCCCTCGCGGCTCTTCTGTCTGATTGGTCCGCGGAGGATGCTCTGGCCTCCTCAGCGACCTGCGGGACCAGGAGCGCTGAGGCGGTCCGGTCGGGCGCTTCGAGCAGCGTCGCCCGCACCGCCGCCGAGAAGGCGGCGAGCTCGTCATCCGCGGGGTTCCGTCGGCGAATCAGATCCATCTCATCTTCGAAAGCGCCATTACCGCTCACGGGGTTACCCCCCGCCCTTCGAGCTCCCGGCGGACGGCCGCGAGACCGCGACGCTGGAGCTGCTTGATCGCCCCGGGGCGCTTGTCCAGGGCGCGTGCGACCTGCTCGATCGAGAGATCGCCGAGAATTCGGAGCAGGAGGACGGATCGCTGATCGGGTGTGAGCATCCCGAGCAGCCGGTGGACCTCCTGGGAGCTGATCCGGGCAATCGCCTCCTCCGCGGCGTCGGGGAGCCGCTCGGTTCTCGGCTCTGGCGGCTCTGCCATCAGCTCGGTCGGGCGCCGGGCGGCGTGCCTGCGAGCGTCGAGCAGGCGGTGATGGGCGATCGCGAAGACCCAGCCGCGAAAGGCGCCCCAATCACCGTCGAAGCCCGGCAGGTCGCGGGCCGCCTGAAGAAACGTCTCGCTGAGGGTGTCCTCGGGGTCGGGTGCCCGGCTTCCTCGCAGATAGCCGAGTACGGGTGGCGCCAGCTCACCGAAGATCTCGCTCCAGGCTGCCTCGTCCCCCTCCCTGGCGGCCTCGACCAGTCCCTTGAACCGATCCGGGGACATCGAGCGCGACCGTAGCGCAGGCGAGTGGCCCACACGAGGTGGGCCACTCGTCCGCACACGGGCTTTGCCGGAATCCCTTAGGGCGCGACCGTCAGAGTGGTCTGGCCCTGGGCGGCAAGGCAGGTGAACTTCCTGCCCTTCTTCGTCTTCTGGCCCTTCTTCTTGCTGCCGACCTTCCGGTCGATCTCGTCGAGGCTCGCCTGCAGAGTCACCGTCGCCGGCGCGGCGTCGGCCGGCTTCGGCAGAACGGCGCTGAAGTCGCCGTTCGGTCCGGTGACCGCGGTCACCGCCAGCGGGGTGGTGGCACCACCGGTGCCGACGTACGAGAACTCGACCGTCCGGCCCTTCCGGCAGCCGCTGCTCGCCTTCAGGTTGCCGCTGACCGCTACGGTGGTCGTGGCCGGCGTCACCGTGCTCGGGCTCGCCGTCACGGTCACCGCACCGGACACCTGCTTCGGCGCCTTCGGCCCGTTCTTGCCGATTGCGGCCGGGGCGACGGCCAAGCACGCCGCGAGCGCGCCTACCGCGATTGCGATGCACAGCTTTCGCATCAGTTTCCTTTCCCTAGCTTCCCCGTGGGGCTGGTCAGCCCTAACAGCGCCGAGGCGGTGGAAAGGGTTACGCGTGCGAGCCGCCCGCCATGGCCGGAAGGATGACCACGGTGTCCGACTCGCCGGCGCCGGTCTCGAGGCCCGTCGAGCACCCGGACGTCCTCGTCGTTCAGATAGACGTTGACGTAGCGGTTGAGCTCGCCCTCGGGCGAGAAGAGCTGCTCGCGGGTGGCCGGGTAGCGCTCGGCGAGCGCCTGGAGGGCGTCGCCGACGGTGCCGCCGCCGACCGAGACCTCGGCCTCGCCGTCGGTCTGCGGACGGAGGACGGGTGGCACCTTGATCGTCGGCATCGGGCGGGAAAGCTACAGCGGGCGGACTAGCGCGCGCAGAACGCCTCGTAGTCCGGGAACTTCCCCATCTCGGACTCGGGGATCTCCTCGGCGTTCGGGCCGCAGATCGGGCAGTTCGGGTCGCGCCGGACCTTGAGCTCGGTGAACCGGGTGCCGAGCGAGTCGTAGAGGAGCAGGCGGCCGATCAGCGGCTCGCCGATCCCGGCGACCAGCTTGATCACCTCGTTCGCCTGGAGCAGGCCGAGCACCCCGGCCATCACGCCGAGGACGCCGGCCTCGCCGCAGCTCGGCGCCAGCTCCGCCGGCGGCGGAGTCGGGTAGAGGCAGCGGTAGCACGGCCCCTCGAAGGGGACGAAGGTCGAGATCTGCCCGTCGAAGGCGAGGATCGAGGCGGAGACCACCGGCTTCCGCAGGCGCACCGAGGCGTCGTTGAGCAGGTAGCGGGTGGGGAAGTTGTCGGCCCCGTCGACGATCACGTCGTAGTCCTTGATGATCTCGAGCACGTTGCTGGCGTCGAGCCGGGTGCGGTGCTCGACCACCTCGACGTCGGGGTTGAGCGCCTCGATCGTCTTCCGCGCCGACTCCGTCTTCGGCTCGCCGACCCGCTCGGTGGTGTGGATCACCTGGCGCTGGAGGTTCGACTCGTCGACGACGTCGTCGTCGACCAGGCCCGAGCGTCCCGACCCCGGCCGCCGCCAGGTAGAGAGCGGCGGGAGCGCCGAGCCCGCCGGCGCCGATCAGGAGCACCTTCGCGTTCAGCAGCTTCACCTGGCCCTCGACCCCGACCTCGGGGAGCATCGTGTGGCGGGAGTAGCGCTCGCGCTGCTCCGCGGTCATCCCCTCGGCCTCGTCGACCGGGAGGCCGGCCTCCTGCCAGGCGAGGATCCCGCCCTCGACGTTGGCGACGTTGTCGTAGCCGAACTGCTCCTGGAGGAGATGGGCGGCCCGGGCGGAGCGAGCGCCGGAGCGGCAGTAGAGGATCAGCCGCCGGGAGGTGTCGGGTGCGCGCTGGTCGGCGGCCAGCTCGGCGACCTCGACCGGCGGCACGAGGATGTCGCCCTCGAGATGGGCCTCGGCGTGCTCGTGGGGCTCGCGGATGTCGAGCAGGACGACGTCGCCGTTGGCGTTCTCGATCTCCTCGTAGGCCTGCTCGGGAGAGAGCTGCTCGATCCGCTTCTTGATCTCCTCGAGGCTCAGCGTTCCGGCCTCCATCTAGTCGTCCTCCTCGTCTTCCAAGTCCGTCTCGGATTCCTCGGTGCCGACCGTGATCTCACCCTCGACCGGAAAGCCGAGGTCGCTCCAGAGCTTCGCCCCTCCGATGATCGAGGCGACGCTCTCGAAGCCGTGCTCGTTGGCGAAGCGCGTCGGCGGTCCGGGCGGAGCGGTTGCCCTGGCCGCAGTAGAGAATGAGGCGGTCCTCGAGGCGCGCACCGGCCTCCTTGATCGCGTCGGCGTAGCCGGCGCTCGTGGGCGGTCGCGGGCGCTCTCACCGGAGGGAACGTTGACCGCCCCCTTCAGGTGCCCCGCCTCGTAGCGCTCGGGGTCGCGGACGTCGATCAGGACGACCTCGCCCTCGTCGATCTCGCGTGCGCGCGTCGGGCGGCAGCAGCTCCTCGATCCGGCCCTTGACCAGCTCGAGGGGCGGCGGCACTTCCTTGCGGGGCATATCGACCACGTCGCTCATATTCCCAAATCCTGATCGGATTTCCAATACTTCACTCAGTGTAGCGGCGGAGCGGGCACGGATTCCGCCCCGAACGACGAGGGACGCCGGCTGGCGTCCCTCGAACGTCGCGTATTACCTGTGACTGCTAGGCGATTGCGGGGCGCATCTGGCGCAGGCGGCGGACCCGCTCCTCGATCGGCGGGTGGGTCGAGAACAGCGCCGCGAAGCCGCCGCCCCGGAAGGGCTTGACGATGTAGAGCGGCTCGGCCGCCTGGTTCACCTGCATCGGGATCGCCTGGGCCCCGGCCTCGAGGCGCAGCAGGGCGCTCGCCAGCGACTCGGGGTTGCCGGAGATCTCGGCGCCGGTTGCGTCGGCCGAGAACTCGCGCTGCCGCGAGACCGCCAGCTGGATGATCGAGGCGGCGATCGGCGCCAGCAGCACCAGCGCCAGCGCGCCCACCAAGCCGAGCGGGGACTCGTTGTCTCCGCCGAACCAGAGCAGCATGTAGGCGATGTAGGTGATCGCGCCGCCGATCGCCGACGCGACCGAGGTGATCAGGATGTCGCGGTTGCGAACGTGGCCGAGCTCGTGGGCGAGCACGCCCCGAAGCTCATCCTCGGAGAGCAGCTTGAGGATGCCCTGGGTGACCGCCACCGCCGAGTGCTCCGGGTTGCGCCCGGTGGCGAAGGCGTTCGGCTGGTCCTGGGGGATCACGTAGAGCTTCGGCATCGGCAGCCCGGCGCGGGTGGTCAGGTCCCTGACCATCTGGTAGAGCCGCGGGGCCTCCTCCTCGGAGACCGGCTTCGCGCCCGACATCCTCAGCGCGATCTTGTCGCTGAACCAGTAGGTGCCGAGGTTCAGCAGCAGGCCGATCGCCGAGGAAGAACGCCGCCGTCTGACGGCCCGCCGATGAGCGCGCCGATGACGACGAGCAGCCCGGTGAGGCCGGCGAGCAGGAGGGTGGTCCTGAGCGTGGCCGCGAAGTTGGAACGACGTGTGGTGGTCATCGAATCTCCTTTGGAGAATCTGTTTGAAGTCTGCGCCGATCTTAGCCAACCGCCTCAACCGGCTCTAAAGGCTTGGTAGCGAAACCAGACCATCTCATTCCTCTACTATCTCGGTTTGAGACCATCATGACGACGGCCAAGCGACGCAGCGAGAGGCAGCAGCTGAACCCGGATCTCGGGGTTCTGACCGCACGTCTCGAGGGAGCCCTGCAGGGAGAGCTGTTCGAGCGCCTCGCCGACCAGGGGCACGCGGAGCTCCACCCACGCCACAGCGCGGTCCTCGCCTACCTCGACGAGGACGGCGTCCGGGCGAGCGAGCTCGCAAGGCTCTCGGGGCGCGACAAGCAGGTCGTCGGCCGGCTGGTGGACGAGCTCGAGGACGACCGGGTACGTCGAGCGCCGGCCGGACCCGAGCGATCGCCGCGCGAAGCTGATCGTTCCGACCGAACGCGGCCTCGAGCAGCTGCAGCTTCGCGACGAGATCGTCGCCGAGATCGAGCGGCGCCACGCCGAGGCGGCCGGGCCCCGCGTCTACGCCGAGTTTCGCAACGTCCTCCGCGGGATCGTCGAGCGCGGAGGCGGCGTTCCCCGCGCCGAGCTGAAACGCGTTCGCCACCGCTTATCCGACCACTCAGCTAGGATTTCTCCCGATGCTGTTCTCCACCCGAGCCGAGTACGGCGTTCGCCTGATGGTCGAGCTGGGCCGCCAGGACGGCGGCGACCCGGTTGCGCTGAGCGCGGTCGCCGATTCCGAGCGGCTCCCCCTCTCCTACCTCGAGCACCTGGTCGCGAAGCTGCGCAAGGCCGGCCTGGTCGAGAGCCAGCGGGGCGCCCACGGCGGCTACAGGCTGGGGCGACCGGCGGAGCAGATCGAGATGCTCGAGGTGGTCCAGGCGCTGGAGGGAGCGATCGCCCCGATGGAGTGCTTCCACCCCGACCCCGAGGGCAAGGTCTCGTGCTCGCACGAGACCGACGGCGACCAGGCGTGCGCCACGAAGCTGCTCTGGACCCGGGTGCAGGGCGGCGTCACCAAGGCTTTGTCCGGGACCACGCTCGCCGACCTGGTCGAGTTCGCCGACCAGCACTCGTCCGGCGGCGAAGGGCGCCAGCCGGGGTCGCGCGGGAAGCGCGCGGTCGCCGGCGCCGCCTAGTCCAGACCCGAAAACCGAACCACCTAGGAGCCGAATTTGGCCGAGCTCGAGATCCGCAACCTGCACGTGACCGCCGAGGACAAGGAGATCCTCAAGGGGCTCGACCTCGAGGTCGAGGAGGGCGCGATCCACGCCCTGATGGGGCCGAACGGCTCGGGCAAGTCCACCCTCGCGAACGCGATCATGGGTCACCCGGGCCTCGAGATCACCGAGGGGACGATCACCTTCAAGGGCGAGGACATCACCGAGGCCGCTCCCGACGAGCGCTCGCGGATGGGGCTGTTCATGGCCTTCCAGTACCCGGTCGCGATTCCCGGCGTCACCGTCGCCAAGTACCTGCGGATGGCGGTCAACGCCCACCGCGACGCGAAGGACGAGGAGCCGGTGAAGCTGAAGGACTTCCGCAAGCAGACCGAGGAGGCGATGGCGCTCACCAACATCCCCAAGGAGTTCTCCTCCCGCTACGTCAACGACGGCTTCTCCGGCGGCGAGAAGAAGCGGATGGAGATCCTCCAGCTGGCGATGCTCCGCCCCGAGCTGGCGGTGCTCGACGAGACCGACTCCGGCCTCGACATCGACGCGCTCCGGGTCGTCGCCGAGGGCGTCAACAGCTTCGCGGGGCCGGAGATGGGCGTCCTGATCATCACCCACTACCAGCGCATCCTTCACCTGATCAAGCCCGACGCCGTCCACGTCCTCTACGACGGCCGGATCGTCAAGGAGGGCGGCGCCGAGCTGGTCGAGCAGCTCGAGGAGAAGGGCTACGGCTGGATCAAGGAGGAGGTCGAGGCGGCCGCCGCCTGAGGAGCAGATGGAGCCGACCGCCGCGACAGCCCCCGCCCTCCCCCGCTCGCTCGAGGAGATCCGGTCCGAGTTCCCGATCCTCGAGCGCGAGATCCACGGCGAGCCGCTCGCCTATCTCGACAACGGCGCCACCTCGCAGAAGCCGCTGGCGGTGATCGAGGCGCTCGACCGCTACTGGCGCTTCGAGAACGCCAACGTCCACCGCGGCGTCCACACCCTCTCAGAGGAGGCGACGGGCCTCTACGAGGAGGCGCGCCGGACCGTCGCCGCCCACATCGGCGCCGATCATCGCGAGGTGATCTTCGTCCGCAACGCGACCGAGGCGCTCAACCTGGTCGCCTACTCCTGGGGCCGCGCCAACGTCGGCGAGGGCGACCGGATCGTGCTCACCGAGATGGAGCACCACTCGAACGTGGTCCCCTGGTACCAGCTCGCCCAGGAGAAGGGCGCGGTGCTCGACTGGGCGCCGATCACCGACGAGGGCCGGCTCGACCTCGACGCGCTCGCCGCCCTGATCGAGCGCGGGCCGAAGCTGGTCTGCGTCGCCCACGTCTCCAACGTCCTCGGGACGATCAACCCGGTCGCCGAGATCGCCCGCCTCGCCCACGAGGCCGGCGCCCTGGTGGTCGTCGACGGCGCCCAGGGCGGGCCGAAGCTCGAGCTCGACATGGCCGAGCTCGGGGCGGACTTCTACGCGCTCACCGCCCACAAGATGTACGGGCCGACCGGGATCGGGGCGCTGTTCGGCCGCCGCGAGCTGCTCGAGGCGATGCCGCCCTTCATCGGCGGCGGCTCGATGATCAAGAAGGTCGGGCGCGAGCTGATCACCTGGGCCGATCTCCCGGCCAAGTTCGAGGGCGGCACCCCGGCGATCGGCGAGGCGGTCGGCTACGGCGCCGCCGTCCGCTGGCTCGACGAGCTCGGGCTGGAGGCGGTCCACGCCGCCGAGGCGGAGCTCACCGCCTACGCGCTCGAGCGGATCGCCGAAGTGCCCGGGCTGACCGATCTTCGGGCCGCCGGCCGGGGATGACCGCGGCGGGATCATCTCGTTCGCGATCGAGGGCGTCCACGCCCACGACGTCTCGGAGATCCTCGACCGCCACGGGATCGCCGTCCGCGCCGGCCACCACTGCGCCCAGCCCCTGATGGAGCGCCTCGGCGTCCCGGCGACGACCCGCGCCAGCCTCGCCGTCTACAACACCCGCGACGAGGTCGACCGCCTGATCGACGGCCTGCTCGACGTCCGGCGCGTCTTCGAGCTCTGACGGGCTGACCGTGGACGAGCTCTACCGGGACCAGATCCTCGAGCACTACAAGCGGCCGCACAACTTCGGCCGGCTCGAAGACTTCGACCTCGAGTTCGAGGACAACAACCCCTTCTGCGGCGACGAGCAGCACGTCTTCCTGAAGCTCGGCGAGGACGGCAAGATCGCCGAGGTCTCGTTCGAGGGCCAGGGCTGCGCGATCTCCACCGCGGCGACCTCGCTGCTCACCGACGAGCTCGAGGGGATGAGCCCCGAGGAGATCCTCGCCCTGCCCAAGGACTACGTCCTCGAGCTGCTCGGGATCGACATCTCCGCCACCCGGATGAAGTGCGCGCTGCTCGGCTTGAAGTGCGTGAAGGGCGCCAGCCTCGGCCAGGCCGCCGACTGGGAGGACGAGGGCGAGCAGGGCGATCCCTCCGAGGCAGCCGTGATCTAAAGCCTCGGCCGCTTTCAGCCGACGAAAACAGTGTGAAGGCGGCTGAGCTGCTGAGCCTCTCCCTGCGCTCCCCGCGCGAGCCGGAGGAGCTGCGCGAGCGCGAGGCGATGGTGCGTGGGCTCGCCGCCCTCTACCTCGCGGGCACGGTGTTGGCGCTGCTGATCGCGTTGCTCCCTCACTCGACCCAGCTGAGCGAGGTGGCGTATGTGCTGCTCGGCTCGGCCGCGTTCCTGTTCGCGGCGATCATCTGGTGGCTGGGCCACCGGCTACCGATGGAAGCCTTCTTCGGCCTGACGGCGATCGGCACCCTGATGGTGACGCTCTCGATCTACTACTCGGGGCCCGAGTCCGGAGGCGCCTCCGAGAACGAGCTGATCTACCTCTGGCCGATCCTCTACTCGGGCTACTTCTTCGGCCTGCGCGCTCTGGCGGCTCAGCTCGCCTTCCTTGCCGGCTGCTACACGGGATTGCTGTTCATGATCGACGCGGGCGAGGCGGGCGTTGCGCGCTGGGTGGGAACGATCTTCACGCTCACCGCCGCCGCGATGTTCGTCCGCTACCTGCGGGAGCGCCTGGACCTCGAGCTCTCGCTGCAGCGAGCGACCCTCGAGTCCACGACCGACGGGATCCTCGTCGTCGACTCCAGCGGCCGCTGGGAGAGCTTCAACCGCAAGTTCCTGGAGATGTGGCAGATCCCCAGGAAGATCACCGACGAGGGTGACGACGACGCCGCGCTCGAGTTCGTGCTCGACCAGCTCGTCGATCCGGCCGCCTTCCTCGCCCAGGTGAGGGAGCTCTACGAGCAACCCGACGCCGAGAGCTACGACGTGCTCACGTTCACCGACGGCCGGGTGCTGGAGCGCTACTCCCAGCCCCAGCGGCTCGAAGGCCGGGTGGTTGGTCGCGTCTGGAGCTTCCGCGACGTCACCGACCGGCGCCGCTTCGAGGAGCGGCTGCAGCATCTGGCCGAGCACGACCCACTTACCGACCTCTACAACCGCCGCCGGTTCGAGAAGGAGCTGAGGCGCGAACTGGCTCGAGCCGAGCGCTACCGGTCGGGCGGGGCGCTGCTCCTGCTCGACCTCGACGACTTCAAGTCGGTAAACGACAGCTACGGGCACCTCTGGGGCGACGAGGTGCTGCGGGCCAGCGCGAGGCTGTTGAGCTCGCGGCTGCGCTCGAGCGACGTGCCCTCCCGGCTGGGCGGCGACGAGTTCGCCGTGCTGCTGCCCGAAGCCGACGAGGTGCGGGCGGTGAAGCTCGCCGAGGAGCTGCTCGCGGTGATGCGCGAGCAGCGGCTGGAGAGCGACCGCGGGGCGATCAAGCTCACCACCAGCATCGGCGTCGTCGCGCTGGAAGTCGCCGGCTCCGAGCCGCTGACCGCAGCCGACACGGCGATGTACCGGGCCAAGCGCGAAGGACGCGACCGGCTCGCGGTCTTCGACCCCGAGCGGGACTCGGCATCCGAGGTACGCGTGGTCGAGCCTCGGCGCCGCAGCTGATTCGCTCCGGCCAGCCCCTGCTGGACCGGCTCCAATCGTCAACGAGCGGCGGCCGAGCCGACCGGTTGTCGGGCCGACGGCTGCCCCCGCTAAAATCCGACTCTCGGAGTAGGAATAAAGTGACGGAAAGCACGACCGAACAGATCGATGTCTGCCCCGCGGGCGAGCTGCCGAGCGGAGCAGACGCGCCTGATCGAGACGATCGACGGCGCGAAGATCGGCGTCTTCAACTGCGACGGCACCCTCTACGCGATCGAGGACCGCTGCTCCCACGACGACGGACCGCTCGCCGAGGGCCCCTTCGACGCCGAGACCTGTACCGTGGAATGTCCCCGCCACGGGTCCCTGTTCGACCTCACGTCCGGCCGGCCGAAGACCCTCCCCGCCTACCAACCGGTCCAGACCTACCCGGTGACGATCGAGGACGACACCATCAAGCTGGAGGTTCCCTAGACATGGCCACTCCCGAGACTGCCGCCCGCGAGCGCCCCGCCGAGGAACGCGATCTCGCCGGGATCAACGCCGACTACAAGGAGAAGTTCGGCTTCCACGATTCGGAGGAGGGCTACGCCTACAAGGCTCCCAAGGGCCTCAGCCGCGAGGTCGTCGAGTCGATCTCCGAGTACAAGGAGGAGCCGCAGTGGATGCGCGACTTCCGCCTGAAGGCGCTCGAGCACTTCATGCAGCGGCCCACCCCGACCTGGGGCGGCAACCTCGCCCAGATCGACTTCGACAACATCCACTACTTCGTCCGCGCGTCGGAGAAGAACAGCCGCGACTGGTCAGAGGTCCCCGAGGACATCAAGAACACCTTCGACCGCCTCGGCATCCCCGAGGCCGAGCGCAAGTTCCTCTCCGGCGTCGGCGCCCAGTACGAGTCCGAGGTCGTCTACCACCAGGTGAACGAGAAGCTCGAGGAGCAGGGCGTGATCTTCACCGACATGGACACCGCGCTGCGCGAGCACGAGGACCTGGTGCGCGAGTACTGGGCGACGGTGATCCCGCCCAACGACAACAAGCTGGCCGCGCTCAACTCGGCCGTCTGGTCGGGCGGCTCCTTCGTCTACGTCCCCGCCGGCGTCAAGGTCGCGATGCCGCTCCAGGCCTACTTCCGGATCAACACCGAGAACATGGGCCAGTTCGAGCGCACCCTGATCATCGCCGAGGAGGGCTCGGACGTCCACTACATCGAGGGCTGCACGGCGCCGGTCTACTCGACCGATTCGCTGCACTCGGCGGTGGTCGAGATCATCGCCAAGCCGAGCGCCCGGATCCGCTACACGACCGTCCAGAACTGGTCCCAGAACGTCTACAACCTGGTCACCAAGCGGGCGGTCGCCCACGAGGACGCGACGATGGAGTGGGTCGACTGCAACCTGGGCTCGAAGCTGACGATGAAGTACCCGTCGATCTACCTGCTCGGCGAGCGGGCCCACGGCGAGGTGCTCTCGATCGCCTTCGCCGGCGAGGGCCAGCATCAGGACGCCGGCGGCAAGATCTTCCACGTCGCCCCGAAGACGACCTCGTCGATCTTCTCCAAGTCGATCTCCAAGGACGCCGGACGGGCCACCTACCGCGGCCTGCTCGAGGTCGCCAAGGGCGCCACCGAGTCGAAGTCGAAGGTCGTCTGCGACGCGCTCCTGCTCGACGAGGAGTCGCGCTCGGACACCTATCCGACGATCCGGATCGGCGAGGACGACGTCGACGTCGGCCACGAGGCGACGGTCTCGAAGATCGGCGACGAGCAGATCTTCTACCTCCAGAGCCACGGGCTCGACGAGGAGGAGGCCTCGAAGATGATCGTCAACGGCTTCATCGAGCCGATCACCAAGGAGCTTCCGATGGAGTACGCGGTCGAGATGAACCGCCTGATCGAGCTCCAGATGGAAGGCTCGATTGGCTGACGCCCAAGCGGGCGCGGCGGCTGGGCCAGACTGGTTGATCGAGCGGCGCCGGGCGGGCGCCGCGCTCGCCGAGGAGCTCGGCCTGCCGACGACGAAGACGAAGGGCTGGGAGTTCACCGACCTCTCCGGGCTGGAGGGAACGGTGTTCGAGCCCGCGCTCGAGGGCGATCCCGAGGCGCGTTCGCGCGCCGACGCCGTCCTCAACGCGCCCGAGGAGGCGCCGCGGGTGGTCCAGGTCGATGGCATCTCGCTCGACGGTCACCTCGACTCCGGCGAGGACGAGAAGCCGACCGAGCCGGTGGTAGCCAGCCTCGACGCCGCGATCGAGCGATACCCGGCGCTGATCGAGGAGCGGCTCGGCTCGTTGGTCGCAAAGGACGACCCGTTCGTGGCCCGCAACGACGCCGCTTGGCGGGGCGGCGCCTTCATCTACGTGCCCGCCGGCAAGCGCCTTGAGCTGCCGGCGCAGGTCGCCGCCGTCCAGGACACCGCCGGCAGCGCCCTCGGCTTTCGCACCCTGATCGTCCTCGAGGAGCGCGCCGAGGCCGAGGTCTGGGAGCAGTGGCTCGCGACCGAAGACGGCGGCGACGGCCTCTTCAACACGGTGACCGAGGTCTGGCTCGGCGCCGGCGCCAACCTCCGCTATGTCACCGCCCAGGGCCTCAGCGAGAGCGGCTGGGTGTTCGCGACCCAGCGCGCCGAGGTCGAGCGGGACGCGACCCTCGATTGGGTCGCCCTCGGCTTCGGCTCCGGCCGGGGCAAGGTCCGGATGGAGACCCGCCTCGCCGGTCCCGGCTCCACCGCCCGGGTGACAGGCGCCTACGCCGGCGGCGGCAGCCAGCACCTCGACTTCGACACCACCCAGGAGCACGCCGCCCCCAGCACCACCTCCGACCTCGCCTTCCGGGGAGTCCTCGACGGCGAGGCGACCGCGGTCTGGCGGGGGATGATCCGGGTCGACCCCGGGGCCCAGCAGACCGACGCCTTCCAGGAGAACCGGAACCTGCTGCTCTCGAAGTCGGCGCACGCCGACGCGATTCCCGGCCTCGAGATCGAGGCCGACGACGTCCGCTGCACCCACGCCGCCGCCGTCGCCCAGATCGACAAGGAGCAGCTCCACTACCTGCGCGCCCACGGCATTTCCGAGGCCGAGGCGAAGCGGCTGGTGATCGAGGGCTTCCTCGAGGCGCTGGTCGAGCGCCTCGACGACGGCCCGGTGAGGGCGGCGGTCTCGGTCGCCCTCGAGCGCCGCCTGGGCGAGATCCTCGGCGAGCGCGAAGTCGCTCCCGCCTGATCTGCAAGATTGTCTGCAAGATTTCGTTCAAGTTCGCCGGCTGCGCTGACGAGGGTTAGAGGGTCGCAGCCAGGACGAAGACAGCCTCGATTCCGAGCGGGACCCAGGCGTGGCGCTCAGCCGTGCTGCTGTTCGCCGTCCTGCTCATCTCCTGCGCCGCGGCGGCCTCGTCCCAAGCCCAGACCTCCGAGGGCCCGGAGCCCGGATCGATCGAGGGCCTGCCGGCGGCGCCCGCCGGGATCGCGACCCTGGGGCCGAGCGGCAAGGCGATCGCCCCGCCGGACGCCCCCTATGCGGTCCAGAACGCGATCAGGGCGGCGAACCGGATCCGCAAGAAGCCCTACATCTGGGGCGGCGGCCACAGGCGCTGGAAGTCGAGAGGGTATGACTGCTCGGGCGCGGTCAGCTACGTGCTCCATGCGGCTGGGCTTCTCTCGAGCCCGCTCGTGTCCGGCCAGCTCGCCGGCTGGGGCTCCCCCGGCCTCGGGAGGTGGATCACCGTCTACGCGAACCGGGCCCACACCTTCATGGTGATCGCCGGGCTTCGCTACGACACCTCCGGCGTCGGCGAGTCGCTCAACCAGGGAAGCGGCCCGCGCTGGCGGGTCACCCTGCGCAGCGGGATCGGCTACGCCTCGCGCTACTACCCCGGCTACTAGCGGCTGGCACTCACAGAGGCGCAAGCGTTCCGTCGGCCTCGAGCCGGGCGTTGTAGGCGCTCTGCGCCTCCCGCTGCAGGGTGGCGAGGCGGTCGAGGTCGGACTGGAGTCCACCGAGCGGCTGCCAGACGCCGTCGATCCTGACGAACACCACGGAGGCGGGCTCGGAGGAGAGCGTCGAGGCGGCGAAGACGAGGGCACAGACCGCCGCGGGGTCCGTGGCTGCGAGCTCGGCGCCGTCGTCGGGGTCGAGCGTGGTCACCTGGACATGGAGGTACCCGTGACCGCTCGGCGGCTGATCGAATTGATGGCGGCCCAGGCTGACGGCCTCCGGGTCCTCGTTCCAGTCCTCGACGCAGCGCTCGGGGGCGTCCGCGAATTGGTGGTCATCGCCTCCGCCACCGAGGATCAGGACCCCGGCGACCGCAGCCGCCAGCACGGTCGCGAGCGCGCCGGCGAGCGCGAGTCGCCCGCGCGACCCCGGTCCTCCTGTCGGAGCTGCCTCGGCCCCACTCATCGGCTGCCGAAGGATCGCAGCCGGCTCCAAGCTTGGTCGCTCGCCTAAACGAGAACTGGTCTCATCTAGGCGCTAAGGTGTGGCCGTGGCCGGGGCGGTGGCACCCAATTGGTCCGAGCAGGCCCAGCGCGCTCTCAGCGACGCCGGCCATCGCGCGGGCGGCGCCCGGAGGGCGGTGGTCGAGCTGCTCGCGACCCAGAGCTGCTGCCTGTCGGCCCAGGAGATCTCCGATCAGCTCGGGGCGAAGGGAACAGACGTCGGCCTCGCCAGCGTCTACCGGGCGCTCGACCTGCTTCACGAGATGAGGCTGGTGCAGCGGGTGGAGATCGGCGACGGCGGCGCGCGCTATGAGCCGATCGTGCCCGGCGGCGAGCACCACCACCACGCGGTCTGCGATTCCTGCGGGCGGGTGACGGCGTTCGAGGACGAGCGTCTCGAGCACGCCCTGGAGCGGCTCGCGGGGCGCCTCCGCCACTCGATGAGCGGCCACGACATCGTCATCCACGGCGACTGCGCCCGCTGCTCCCGGAAGTGATCGATGTCGCCTGAGGCGGCCGCCCCGGCGGTCGCGGCCGACGGACTGACCGTCCGCTACGGGCGCGAACCGGCGCTGCTCGACGTCAGCTTTCAGGTGCCCGCGGGGGCAACCGTGGCCCTGCTCGGGCCAAACGGAGCCGGCAAGACCACCCTCTTCCTGGCGGCGATCGGCCTCGCGCGGGCGCAGTCGGGATCGATCAGCCTCGCCAGCCGCCGGGTCGCATTCGTCCCCCAGCGCCTCGAGATCGAGCCCTCCTTCCCGGTGACGGTCGCGGACGTGGTCCGAATGGGCCGTTACGGCGACCTCGGCTGGCTCGGGCGCTGGGGCGAGCGCGACAGCGAGCTGGTCGGCGGCGCCCTCGCCGAGCTCGGGATCGAGCACCTCACCGGACGGCGGTTCGGCGATCTCTCCGGGGGTGAGCGGCAGCGGACGCTGCTCGCCCAGGCCTCCGCCCAGAACGCCGAGATCCTCCTCCTCGACGAGCCCTTTGCCGGGCTCGACGCGCCCACCCACGCGGCGATGCAGGCCCTGTTCGAGCGGTGGCGCGATCGCGGCCGCACCGTGCTGGTCGCCACCCACGACCTCGAGAGCGCCGGCCGCGACTTCGACCTGGTCCTCTGCCTGAACCAGCGCCTGGTCGCCTTCGGGCCCCCGGCCGAGACCTTCACCGAGGAGGTCATCTCGCGAACGTTCGCCGGGCACGTGCTCCGGGTCGGCTCGCTCCTCGTCGACACCGCCCACCATCACCACGGAGCAGGCTGAGTGGCCCCTCACTGATGGACTGGCTGATCGACCCGTTCCAGGCCGAGTTCGTCCGCACCGGGGCGCTCGCCGCCGCGGCGGTCGGCGTGATCTGCGGGGTGGTCGGCTCCTACGTGATCCTCCGCGGAATGGCGCTGATGGCGGACAGCCTCGCCCACGGGGTGCTGCCCGGGGTGGCGATCGCCTTCGCACTCACCGCGGGAGCGGCCGGCAGCGAGCCCAACGACGCCGCCCTCTGGCTCGGGGCCCTCGCCGCCGGCGTGGTGACCGCGGGCGCCACCAGCTTGATCCTCCGGCGCAGTCGGGTCCGCGAGGAGACGGCGGCGGCGGTGGTCTTCGTCCTGATGCTCGCCCTCGGGGTGGCGATCGTCTCCCGGGTCCAGGGCTACTCGGTGGACCTGACCTCGTTCCTGTTCGGGGACGTCCTCGGCGTCACCGACACCGAGGTCCTGGTCAGCTGCATCTTCGCGGTCGCGATCGTTGCCCTGGTCGCGGTGCTGTACCGACCGTTCCTGCTGCTCTCCTTCGACCCCCAGCGCGCGGCGGCGCTCGGGCTCCCGGTCGAGCGCCTCCACCTCGCGATGCTGATGCTGGTGACGCTGGCGGTGGTGATCGGCTTCCGGGTGGTAGGTGCGCTCCTCGTGCTCGGCCTCCTGATCGCTCCGCCGGCGACCGCGGCGCTGCTGACCAAGCGGCTGCCGGCGATGATGGCGCTATCGGCGGCGATCGCCGCCGCGAGTGCCCCGCTCGGGCTTCTGCTCTCCTGGAACCTCGATCTGGCGGCCGGGGCGTCGATCGTCCTGGTCGCGGTCAGCAGCTTCGTCCTCGCCCTCGCCCTCCCGAGGGCCCGCGCCTAGAACGCCGAGGGCCTAGGAGCCGCGGGGCTGCTCCGCCCGCCGCTCGCGATCCTCGCGGCGCTGGTCGACCAGCGCGTGGACCGAGGCGGCGATCACGACCAGCACCGGCACCGCGTAGAGAACCCACAAATACCAATGGCCGATGTGAGCAAGCAGGGGGACAACGCTCATCGCTGGAAAGTATGGCGTAGGCTAGATTTGATAATGATTCTCATTCCTTGATGAGACTCCTCCTCGACCCTCGTCTTCCTCACCCTCCTCTTCGTCGCCGCGGCCGGATGCGGATCAGACGACGATGGATCGTCCAGACCGACGATCGCCGCCACCACCGGGATCTGGGCCGAAGTCACCGAGCAGGTGGCGGGGGATGACGCCGCCGTCGAGCAGGTGATCCCGGACGCGACCAGCCCCCACGAGTTCCAGCTCAGCGCCGAGGACCGAGCGGCAATCGAGGACTCCTTACTGCTGGTCTACAACGGCGCCGATCTCGAGGCGGGGATCCCAATCGACGAGATCGACGTCCCCAGGTTCGCGGTCGCCGACCACGTCGAGGAGCTGTTGCCGTTCGAGGAGGCCGGTGAGCACGCGGCGGCGGGGGAGCACGCCCCGGGTGAAGAGGAGCATGGGGGCCTCGACCCCCACGTCTGGATGGACCCGAGCCGGGTGTCAGCGGCGCTGCCGGCGCTCGCCGACGCCCTCGCCGAGGCCGATCCCGACCACGCCAACGGCTATCGCAGCCGGGCCGAGAGCTACGCGGCGGAGCTGCGACGACTGGATACCGAGATCGAGCAGGCGGTCGCCGCGATTCCGCCTCAGAACCGGAAGCTGGTCACCTCCCACGACGCGATGGGCTATTTCGCCGACCGCTACCGGCTAGAGGTTCTGGCGACCCCGTTTCCCGCCTCCGGCCCAGAGGCCGAGCCGAGCGCTCAGACGATCAACGAGGTCGAGGAGGCGATCCGCTCCTCGGGAGTGCCGACGATCTTCGCCCAGGAGACCGACGATCCCGAGGTGCTCGAGTTGATCGCCGGCGAGACGGGCGTCGCGATCGAGGAGAACCTGCTGGTGGAGGCCCCGGGCGACGCGGGCAGCTACGTCGAGATGCTGCGCGAGGACGCCCGGCTGCTCAACGCCGGCCTTGCCTCGGATGACGCATCTCCAGGCGTGTAAGAGACAATCGGCACAAGCTCGGCAAGGCTGGTCGGCCGACGCGGTGGCTATGTTGACGTGCGCGGCCGCGCCTGAGCCGCTAGCCCTGACCGAGAGAGGAGACAAGAGATGCGCAATCGAGTTCTACGACGTGAAGAAGCGAGAGAAGGTGCAGGTACCGGAGTCCGAGGTGCGCAAGGTCAAGTACGAGACGACGACAAAGACGGGCAAGCAGAGCGTGCGCTACGCATTCCGGGCGACGCACAACGGCTCGAAGCTGACCAAGTTCGCGAGCGAGGCCGACTGGAACGCATTGGACGCGCCGGTCGAGCCTGCCTAGGAGTAGCTGTCCCAGTACTGGAGTAGCGGCAAGGGGTCGATCGGGCCCCCGCCGGTGTACCAGCCTGGGCCGACCCAGAGCTCGAAGTGCAGATGGCAGCCGGTCGTGTGGCCGGTGGCACCAACCTTTCCGACCTTCTCGCCGGTGCTGACGGCCTGACCGAACACGAGCGGCGACGGGTTCAGCAGGTGCATATAGGCGTAGTCCTGCTCGACGTCGGCGCCGTCGATCACCACGTAGTTGCCGGCACCACCGATCTGGAAGCCGGCGGCCTTAACGACGCCGCCGTGGACCACCGCGAGGATCGTGCCGCAGGCGGCGATCACGTCCTGGCCCTGGTGCAGATGGCCGTCGCGGGGAGCGCCGAACCGTGCCTCCGGGCCGCCGAAGTTGTGCGGCCCTCGCACCGGGAAGATGAATCCGAGCCGGGCCGCCCGCAGCTGCGCCTTGGTGCCGACAATGAAGGCGGTGGCTGAGTCGTTGAACTGACCGAAGGAGTCGGCGACCCTGACCGGCCCGCTCAGGGCTTTGGCGGGCACCTTGGCGAGCACCGCGCCGCTCGGCTTCACCACCGGCGAGCGGTCCTTGGCTCGCTTGCCGCGCCTGCCGGGGAACGAGACGAGAACCGTGTTGCCGAGGTCGCTGCCGGTGATCTTCACCCGCGAGCGCACGACCCCGCTGGCGGGGCCGATGCAGCGGGTGAGGCAGCCCACGGCGCCCACCTGAGGGTTTCCAGGGGCAGCCTGGCCGCCCCCCGGCGTGGCGGCTGGAGCGGACGCAGCCCCCGCCCAGGCCCCGGCCAGCAACAGCGCAGCCAGGGCCAGTCGCCTCGAGGCGCGGCACGCGGCGTTCGACCGTCCTCTGCCCATCCCCTCCGATTCGTGCCTCCGGACCCCGTTCCCTGGTCCTGGCTGCAACCCTGATGTCATGAGGGGCACGAGGGGACTGCTGGTGGGACTGGCGACTGCAGCGCTGGCATTGGCACTGCCGAGCTGCACGGAGGAGCGGACACTGAGCGCGGATGAGTTCGTCGCCGACGTGAACGAGCAGGGGGTCGAGATGACGCTCGGGGAGCCGCTCCACACCGAGGACGAGAACAAGGAGCTCTACGCGGTCACCCTGGAGCCGCTGGAGGGCGAGGAGGCCGGACACGAGGGAGAACAGGGAACCGAGGAGGAGCACGGTCACGAGCACGGGGGCGGCTCCCTCGCCGTCTACGAGAGCACCGGCGACGCCGAGGAGGGAATGAGGGCCTGCCGTGACTCCGCCGACCTCCTCTGCTACGAGGCGGCGAACATCGTGGTGATCCTCGAAGGAGGCGCCGGGATCGAGGCGCAGCGCCTCGCGGTCGCGATCCAGCGGCTGGCCGAAGAGGAGCCCTAGGCGTTCGCCTGCGAGAGCAGGAAGAGCCCGAAGCAGGTGAAGCCGACCATCACCGCGAGCATGAAGTACTGCGAGCGGGTCGCCGACCTGACGTCGCCGTAGACCGCGAGGGCGCGGTCGTGGGCGAGGGTGAGCGCGGTGACGTGGCCCGCGACGAGCGCCCCGACCTGGACGTACCAGATCGCGTTCGAGCTGATCAAGCCGTAGTCGATCCCGCCCCCGGCGGTGCCGAAGAGATCGGAGCCGTCGCCGAGTGGGTCGGAGAGGATGTAGGTGAACTGCGCCTGCTCCTGGTAGACGAAGGCGCTGAAGTAGTGGGCGACGAGGTAGGCGAGGGCGATCGGGATCAGGGTGTGGGCGAACGAGCGCGCGAGCTCGCGCGCGCGAGGCGAGCCGCTGACCGTGTGCATCCCGCGGATGCCCAGCCAGTAGAGGAGGCAGACGCCGGCGAGGACGACCGCCAGCCAGAGGCTGTTGGTGATCCGGAAGGTGGCGATCGTGCCGAACCCGAGGTCGTGGATGCTGTTGAAGGTCGAGTTGATCGCCGACTTCAGCGCTCCCTCCTGGGCCCCGTCGAAGCTGGTCACCCCGATCGAGGCGAGCACCAGCGCCGCCGAACCCGGCAGCCCCGGCCAGGCGGGCGCTCCGGTGAGGAACCGGCGGCGGCCGATCCGGCCCTCGCGCGCTTCGAACACGGAGAGCCTCGCGAACATCCCGAAGTAGGCCGAGAACGCCTCACCTCGCTCGATCCACTGATCGACCCCGAACAGCGCCATGCAGACGAAGGTGATCGCGCTGTAGACGACCGTCGCGGTGGCAACGTCTCCCGGATCGGGCGCCACCCCCGCACCGTGGATCAGCTCGAACCAGATGAACCCGATCACCCCGGCTACCGCCGGCCAGCGCCCGAGGCGCTCCGGATAGATCAGCGGCGAGGGCGCCGACTGCCCTGCGATCAACCGGAAGACTGCCGAGAAGGCCCGCCCGATCGCCCGCCACGGGTTGAAGGCCCGGAAGACGTCGCCGAGGAGGACGCTGGCCAGCACCAGGCCGAGCCAGAACGTGTAGAAGACGAAGATGATCGCGAAGTTGTGGATCGCGTCCTCGGTCCCCTCGAGCCCCGCGTAGACGACGAGGAAGAGCAGTCCCACCCCGGCGAGCCCGCAGATGAACTGGGTGACCGGGCCGAGCAGGACCGCCGAGAGCCAGGACGGGAGCGGCCGCCATTCCTCCTCCTGGAGGCGGGCCCTCGTCCAGGCGACCGAGAGCAGCGCGAAGGAGACGATCAGGACCAGCGACGCCCCCCAGGCGAAGAGCCAGGCGGGGACCGGCAGGTCCTGGCGGCCGACCAGGGCGTGCGCGGATGCGACCTCAGGAAAGGCGAGGACGGCGACCAGGCCGGCACATCCAGCGGCGGCGAACACCGTCGCCGGATGGACCGCCGGCTTCAGGGCCCGCGCGATCACGCGGGCTAGGGATTGACCGTCAGCTTCGCGATCTCGATGCCGCCGAGCTCATGGCTGTGGACCTCGACCTCGAAGATGCCGTCGATGTCCGCCGGGAAGCTGACCTTGACCGGACTGGTGTCGGCCGGCTACATCGAGGTCGTAGCCGTGCACGTGGACCTCCTCGGCGGGTTGGTCGAGCCGGACATCGAACCGAACCCGATCGCCTTTCTCGAAGGTCAGGTCCTGGACCCCGCCGACCGGCTTCCCGTCGCGGACCGTGATCACCGGTGGGCCCGCGGGCTGGGTGACCTCGGTCGTCGTCCCACCGGAGGCCGTCGCCGTAGTGGTCGCCGTCTCCGCTCCGTCGTCATCGTCCCCGCTGAGGACGATGAATAGGACGGCGGCGGCGGCCACGACCGCCGCCAGCACCCCGATCCTCGCAGTCGTCGATTGCATCAGTGACGCCTCCTTTGCTCGTTGTCAGCCGGCGAACGGAACCAGATCCGGCTTAGCCCCAGATCAAGGGCCGCCGGGCTCCGGATTCGGAGCGGGCGCCGGCGCCGTGGTGGTCGTCTGCTCCTGCGGCACGTCGCCCGAGATGTCGGGCGTGTCGATCGCCTCCCGGCTGCCGAGAAAGAGGAACAAGATGATCACCGCCAGCCCGAGCAGGATCCCGAGGACGATCCCGATGGCGCGGTCGCGAACCTTCACGCCGCCCCGGCCGCGCTCAGCTGACGCCGTCGAGCAGCCGCAAGTTGGCGCGGAAGGCGGACTCGGCCGCCTCGACGATCGCGTCCTCGTCGGCGGGATCCATCTCCTCGGAGATCAGGCGCCTCGACTCCTCCGCGTGATCCTCGTCGCTTCGCTCGTGGACCACGAAGTACTCGCTGCCGGGGCCCCCGTCGATTCCATAGAACCGGGCCAGGCCCTCGCGCTTGATCCGCGAGATCTCGGGCTGTCCGCTCTCGATCGCGTAGAGGCGTGCGAGCGCGGCGAGGTACCCATTCGGCTCGGTCCAGGCGCGGACGCAGTCGGCCGTTCCGGGGTGGGCTCGGCGCCGATCTCGCCGCCGGTCGCCTCAACGAAGTCGTCCCAGAGCTTGATGTGGCCTTGCTCCTCGTTCGCATGGCCCTCGATCTCCCCGCGGTGCGCGGCGGGAGCAGCGTCGGCAGCGTCGGAGCAGAGTCTCGCGATCGCCTCGGTGGCGTGGCGGTACTGGCCCGCGTAGGCGGCGAGCTCGTCGCGGCTCAGCTCACCGGCCGACCAGCGAACGTAGAAGGGATGCTCGAGCACGTTGTGCCGCGCGCGACTCTCCTCGATTCTCTGCCACACCGATCCACTCACGCTGGCTCACCTCACTCGATCGCTGACACTGGAACGGCGATGAGCATACCTGGGATGCTCCGCGGCCTTGCGACCCTCACGCGCAGACATCGCCGCTCCCCCGTTTCCGCCCGACACCGACTGGGTCGGCGAGCCGCCGAGGTTCGAGCGAGCCCTGGCGGCGGGCCCGGCGCTGGTCCACTTCTTCGACCTCGCCCAGCTGAACAGCGTTCGCGCCCTCCCCTATCTGGTCGCGTGGCGAGAGCGCTACCGGGAAACCGGGCTGACGGTGCTCGGCGTTCACTCCCCGCGGTTTCCCTTCACCCGCTCGCCCGAGGCGGTTGCCGAGGCGCTGCCCAGCCTCGGGATCGGCTGGCCGACGGCCCTCGATCCCGAGTTGCGGATCTGGCGCGAATACGAGCCCCACGGCTGGCCCGCCCTCTTCCTCTGGGGTCGCGGCGGCGCCCTTCGCTGGTACCACCTCGGCGAGGGCGAGTACCGCGCCACCGAGGAGGCGATCCAGGAGGCCCTTCGGGACGCGGCGCCGAACGGGCAGGAGTGGCCGTCGCCGCTGGAGCCGCTTAGGCCGTCGGACGAGCCCGGCGCCAGGGTGGTGGCGCCGACGCCGGAGCTGTTCCCTGGCGGAGGGCTGGAGCGGCCCTGGCGACCAGGGGACGAGCGCGAGAGGCTTGAGCTCGACTACGAGGCGGGCGGAGCCCACGCGGCCGTCGACGGCCGCGGCGAGATCGCCGTCCGGCTCGACGGCACTCCGCTCGAGCCGGTGGCGGTCCCCCGCCCCGGCCTTTACGAGCTCACCGCTCATGAGCGGACCGAGCGGCACTCGCTCGAGCTCCGGCCCTCGGCGGGAGTGGCGATCTACTCCGTCCAGTTCGCCGCCGCGCCCCCGGCCTGAGGGATCTCCTACCGTCCCAGTTGGAATTCGGATACCCTAACGCCCTCTTAGGGTGCCCTAAGCGGGAGGCGCCTTGCTATTCGAATCGAAAGGAGACGAAGTTGAAGAACGGGGCGCTCGGCCGACGCGTATTCGGCGCCGCCGCGACCTCGCTGGCGGCAGTGGCACTGGCGGGGCCGGGCTGTGGAGACGACGAGAGCGACACCACCGAGACCGCGACGGGGGGAGCGGACCTCTCGGCGATCAAGACCTACCTGACCGATCACACCGCAAGCCTGGTCGAGAACGTCACCCGGATGCGCGAGCAGGCGGACCGCTACTACGAGCTTGCCGAGGCGTCGGGCTTCGACTACGAGCGAATGCTCGCCGAGAACCGAGCCGAGGTCCAATCGATCCTCGAGCAGTCGAAGAGCGCATACGTCGCCGCCAACCCGAGCTACGAGGAGATGGAGGGGATCGTTGCCGGTGTCCCCCGCCTCGCCCAGTACGACGTCGACATCGACGCCGGCTCCGATGCTTCCGATCCCGAGAACGCCGTCTCCTACAGCCTCGAGCTGCCAAACGGCGAGACCCTGAACCAGCCGGGGAACCTGTTCTTCGTCACCGAGACCGCGCTCTACGGGACCAACCCGGACTTCCTTGTCAAGGGCGTCAAGGGGGACGTTGACGGGAGCGGTGCGATCGATTTCGGCGAGGGCCTCCCCGACGCCGAGGTGTACTCGGCCGCGACGAAGGAGTTCGAGCAACAGGCGAAGGACCTGGACGCTGACGCCCAGGAGTTCGTGCCGACGCCATCCGACGCGTTCACCGCGATCACCGTGATGACGCCGACGATGAGCGAGTACTTCGAGGCCTGGAAGAACTCCCGCTTCGTCGCCGGCAGCGCAGCGACCGAGCAGGCCTTCGTTGCAGCCTCGCGCCTCCAGGACATCGCCGACATCCTCGGCGGCCTCGTGCTCACCTACAAGCAGGTCGAGCCGCAGATCGCCGCCGAGAACCCGCAGCAGGCCGAGCAGACGAGGCGGGAGCTCGAGGACCTGCTCGCCTACGTCGAGGACCTGCGCGATCAGGAGGCGGGCGGCAAGAAGTTCACCGCCGAGGAGGCCGACACGCTCGGCGCCGAGGCTCAGCGCCGGGCTGAGGCAATCGCAGGCCAGGTGACCCAGGCCGCCAAGCAGCTCAACGTAGAGCTGCAGGAGGCCTAGATGCGGGCGGCCGCCGTGGCTCTCGCAGCGGCGGCGGCCGCGTGCGTCCTCGCCCCCGCGGCTCGCGCCGAGGCCCCTTGGCAGCAGGCCGAGCAGCTCCGCAACGGGCTCTTCGACGCCCAGACGGACATCCTGCTCGAGAGCGGGGCGAGCGCGGCCGCCGACGTCCGCGGCGCCGGGGGGGCGGTCTCCGGAAGGCTCGAGCGCCAGCTCGCCGCCTCCTCCCCGGGCTCGCTGCGGGATCTGCGCGCCGCCCTCGTCGCCGCCGGGCGAGCGGCGAGCGCCGGCGACGAGGTGCGGCTGGCGGCGGCCCGGGGAACTGCTACAGCGGCGCTTCGCCGAGGGGCATTCGAGGTCGCGGTCGCCGCGGCGGCTGCGGGCGAGGCCGGACGCGCCCGCGGCTGGCTCCTGATCCGCGACTTCCGCCAGGCCACGCGCTTCACCCGCCCGGGCGTCGATGCGACCGCCGCCCTCGACGAGCTCGAGGCCGGCGAGGCGACCCCTGACGAGGCCGTCACCGGCATCCGCAAGGACCTTCTCGACGCCTATCAGGCGAGGCTCGTGACCTACCTGGACGAAGCCACCCAGGCCGACGAGCGCGGCTTCGACGCCGCCTTCGCCGAGAACGCGGCGCTCGCCGCCGGCTACTGGCGGATCCTCGCTCCCGAGTACGAGGCGCAGCGCGACCCGGGCGCCCGGGCCGCCGCCGACACCTCGTTCGCCGCGGCCGCCGCCGCGGCCGCCCGCGGGGACTCGCGCGCATACCGGCTGGCCCGCGACGCCGCGATCGGCGCGCTCACCGGGTTCACGGCGGCGCCGTTCACCGCCGAGGAGCAGTCGCGGCGCGCCCACCAGCTCACCCGCTTCCTCGACCTCGTCCCGGTGGAGTACGACCACGGCACCGACGACGGGCGGGTGACGATCGCCTTCGAGATCCAGGAGTCGATCGCGTTCACCGAGGGCGCCCGCGCCGCCTTCAACGACCTCCAGTCGGTCCTCGCCGAGCGCGACCCCGAAGGAGTCCAGACGGTGCTGGCGGCATTCGACGAGCTCGACCGGATCAACGCGGATGCGAACGAGGGGCGGGCGGTCGCCCCGCTCGACGAGGTCGAGGCGCTCCACGAGGAGGCCAGCGGCGCCCTCGACGGAATGGTCCCCGAGGAGTGGAAGGCCTCCGACACCGAGGCCGACTTCGACCTGGTCGACATCAGCCTCGACCAGATGGAGGCCGCGATCAACGCCGGCGAGCGCGAGCAGGCCGAGCAGGCGCGGCTCAGCGCCTATGCCTTCTTCGAGTTCGGGCCCGAGCGCCTGCTCAACAGCCTCGACCCCAACCTGGTCGCCGAGGTCGAGGGATACGTCTGGTACGGCGCCGAGGGCAACGAGGGCCTCGCCGAGCTGATCGCCTCCGACGGCTCTGGCCGCGACATCCGAGACACCAGGTTGGCCCTCGACGAGTCGCTCGAGCGAGCCAAGCAGACCACCGGCGAAGGAGCGGAGGGATTCGCCGTCGTCACCAACGCCGCGATGATCGTCTTCCGCGAGGGCCTCGAGGCGATCCTGATCATCGCCGCGATCACCGCGAGCATGCTCGGCGCCAACCGCCGTCTGCGCAGACCGATCCTCCGCGGGGCGCTGCTGGCGCTGCCGGCGAGTGCGGCTCTGTTCGCGGTCTCGGTGCTCGTCCTCGAGTCGCTCGCCCGGTACGGAGAGAAGCTCGAGGCGATCGTCGGGCTGGTTGCGATCGCCGTGCTCCTGCTCGTCCTCAACTGGTTCTTCCATCGCGTCTACTGGACCGAGTGGATCGCCGGCCACCGCAAGCGCGGCAAGGCCCTGGTCGGGGCCGCAGGAACGACCGGAGTCGCCGCCGGTGCGACGGTGGCCGGCCTTTACCTGCTCGGCTTCACCAGCGTCTTCCGCGAGGGCTTCGAAACCGTGCTCTTCCTTCAGGCCCTCCAGCTCGAGGCCGGGATCGGGATCGTCCTCGCGGGGGTCTCGCTGGGCCTCGTCTTCACCGCGGTAGTTGGGGCGATCACCTTCGCCCTCGAGCGCAAGCTCCCGTACAAGCGGATGCTGATCGTCACCGGCGCGCTGATCTCGCTGGTGCTGGTCGTGATGGTCGGCAACACGATGCGGGTCCTCCAGGGAGTCGGCTGGGTCCCGATCACCCCGATCGACTTCGACCTGCCGCTGTGGATGGGCACCTGGCTCGGCGTCTTCCCGACCTGGGAGACGGTCGGCGGCCAGATCGGCGCCCTCGCGTTCGTGATCGGCAGCTACTACCTCGCCGAGTGGATGCGCAAGCGCAGCGTCCGCCCCGAGGGACGGACCGAGCCGCGACGGCTTCAGCCCGAGGCGGCGGCCAGGCCCTCGCGGATCTTGGAGGGGAGCATGAACCGGACGTCCTCGTCGACCGTCCTCAGCTCGGAGATGTCCGAGGCGCCCCGGTCGCGGAAGTAATTGACCAGGCGCTCGACCAGCTCCTCGGGGGCGCTGGCCCCGGAGGTGATCCCGACCGTCTCCACCCCGTCGAGCCAGGTCTCGTCCACCTGGAGGTGGTTGTCGATCAGGTAGGAGCTTGCGCCGTGCTCGCGGGCGACCTCGACCAGTCGATTCGAGTTGGATGAGTTGGTCGAGCCGATCACGAGGACCAGCTCGCACTTGCGGGCCAGGTCCTTGACCGCCATCTGCCGGTTCGTGGTCGCGTAACAGATGTCGTCGGTCTTCGGGCCGGTGATCTTCGGGAACTTACGCTTGAGCGCGTCGATGATCACGGTGGTCTCGTCGACCGAGAGGGTCGTCTGGGTGATGAAGGCGGTCCGCTCGGGGTCCTCGGGCTCCAGCGTCTCGACCTCCTCCTCGGTCTGGACGAGGACGACGTTCGCGGGCGCCTCACCCATCGTCCCCTCGACCTCCTCGTGGCCCTCGTGCCCGATCAGGAAGATCGTGTAGCCCTGCTCGGCGAACCGGCGGGCCTCGACGTGGACCTTGGTCACCAGCGGGCAGGTGGCGTCGATCGTCCGCAGCTGGCGCTTCGCGGCGCTCTCGTGGACGCTCGGGGCCACCCCGTGGGCCGAGAAGACCACCATCTCCCCCTCGGGGATCTCGGTCGTCTCCTCGACGAAGATCGCGCCGCGCTTCTCGAGCTGCTCGACGACGTGCTTGTTGTGGACGATCTCCTTCCGCACGTAGACCGGCTCGCCGTGGAGGTCGAGCGCGTGCTCGACCGTCTCCACGGCCCGGTCGACGCCCGCGCAATAGCCGCGCGGCGCCGCGAGCAGGACCCGGCTGGGCCCCGCGGGCTTGTCCAGCGGAGGGAGGCGACACGTCCAGCCCACAGGGTACCCGGAGGCGACCGGGAGGCCGCATCGCCCCTTGCTAGGCCCCAATCCCGCAAGCTAGGCTGGTGTGGGTGACACAGGGACACCTCGACAGGCTCACCTCGATCGACGCCTCGTTTCTGAGCAACGAGAGCTCGAACGCGCACATGCACGTGGGCGCGGTGCTGATCTTCGAGGGCCCGCCCCCGCGCTACGAGGACTTCCTCGAGCACGTCGAGAGCCGGCTGCACCTGGTGCCACGCTACCGCCAGAAGCTCGCGGTGCCTCCGGTACAGGCCGGGAGGCCGTTCTGGATCGACGACCCCACCTTCAACCCCACCTACCACGTGCGCCATTCGGCGCTTCCCGCCCCCGGCTCCGAGGAGCAGCTACGAAACATCGCCGGGCGCCTGTTCTCGCAGGCGCTCGATCGCTCGAAGCCGCTCTGGGAGCTGTGGCTGGTCCAGGGCCTCGAGGGCAACCGCTTCGCGATCGTCAGCAAGACCCACCACGCCCTCGTCGATGGCGTCGCCGGGGTGGACATCGGAACGGTCCTCTTCGACCTGAAGCCGGTTCCCGAGCAGATCGAGCCGGATGAGGAGTGGGTGGCGCAGCCCTCGCCCTCCTCCGCCTGAGCTCGCCGCCCGCGGGGCGGCGGAGCTCGCCGAGGTGCCCTTCGAGATGGCCCGCCGAGCACTGCGCGCCGCCGCTGACCCGGTGAGAGCCGCCCGCAAGGTCACCGACGCAGCGGAGGCGCTCGGCGAGGTCGCCTGGAACTTCACCAACCCGGCCCCGGACGTCCCGCTCAACGTCGAGATCGGCTCTCACCGGCGCTTCATGTGGGAGCGCTGCCAGCTCGAGGACTTCAAGCGGATCAAGGACGCGTTCGGGGGCACCGTCAACGACGTCGTCCTCGCGGTGGTCAGCGGCGCGCTGCGGCGCTGGCTCGACCGCCGCGGGATCGCCACCGAGGGCCTGGAGCTGCGGGCGCTGGTGCCCGTCTCGATCAGGACCGAGGACGACCGCGGCGAGCTCGGCAACCGGATCGCCGCGATGCGCGGTCCTCTCCCCGTCTACGTCGCGGACCCGGTGAAGCGGCTGCGGGTGGTGCGCGCGGCGATGGACGGGGTGAAGGAGTCGAAGCAGGCGCTCGGCGCCGAGGTGATCTCGCGCTTCAACGACTTCGCCCCGCCCACCCTGCTCGCGCAGGCCTCGCGGATCAACTTCTCGACCCGGCTCTTCAACCTGATCGTCACCAACGTGCCGGGCCCCCAGATCCCCCTCTACGTCCTCGGCCGCGAGCTCGAGGACGCCTTCCCGGTCGCCTTCCTGCCCGAGAACCACGCCCTCGCGATCGCGATCATGAGCTACAACGGCCGCATCGACTTCGGCCTCCTCGCCGACTACGACTCGATGGAGGACGTCGTCCTGATCGCCGACGGCCTCTCCCAGTCGCTCGCCGAGCTGCTCGAGGCGGCCCGCGCGGTCGAGGCGCGCTCCGAGGCCGATATCGCTGCGCCCGCCGACCTCCCCAGCTGATTAGCGCTTGAGCTTGGCGTCCGCAGTCGGCGGAGGGGCCTCGCGGTTGCCGTCGTTGTCGATCGCGATCGAGTAGAACCGGTAGCGGCGGCCGGGCTTCGCCCGGAAGCGCACCTTCTTCTTCGTCGTCTTCGCGATCCGGTGATAGACGCCCTCGTTTGCCGAGGCGAAGACCGCCACGGTCTTCACGCCGGCGACGGGAAGGTCCTTGGCGCAGGCGCCGGCGTCCTTTCGCTTCAAGCGGAGGTTGACCACCCTCCCCCGGGCGCGCGAGGCCGAGGCGAGACCGGCCGCGCCAGCCCGGCGAGCGAGCTTGGCGCTGCGGACGTTGGAGCTGGGCGGATTGAGCTCCTTGCCGAGGGCCGCGGCGACCGCGTGGTCAGCCCGGATCACCCCCCAGCCGATCCCGCTCCCGTAGGTCCCGCAGCCGCTTGCCGTCTCCTTGATCAGGCGCGCCACCTTCGCCGCCCCCAGATTTGGCTTCGCCGCGCGGATCAGGGCCGCCAACCCGGCCACCTGCGGGGTC
Organism: uncultured Solirubrobacterales bacterium; assembly: GCA_963752585.1. Classification (GTDB taxonomy): domain Bacteria; phylum Actinomycetota; class Thermoleophilia; order Solirubrobacterales; family 70-9; genus CAVVYV01. The sequence continues at coordinate 698,986 of CAVVYV010000008.1, read as the reverse complement.
GCCATGCTCGTCCCGGACAGATAGGAGAAGCGGTTGTCGCCGTTGACGGTGGTGCGGCCGCCGACGGAATCGAGGTCCACCGTCGGCGGTGGGAAGGTCGAGAGGATGCCCTGCTGGCCGCCGCTTTCGGCGTCCGAGGCGGATCCGAAGGCCGCGACCGAGACGCCGGTCGTGCTCTGGGCAAAGGCACTGCGGGTGCCGTCGTACTTAGCCGAGGTGACGACCAGGCCTCGGTTGAAGCCGATCTCCGGTCCAGTCCCGTCGGGCTGCACCCATTGGGCCGGGAAGTTGAAATTGGGGTCTGGATGTTGGGTCGTTGTCGCCGGCCGCGACCAGCACCGCACCGCGCGAGAGCGCGTAGTTGAGGGCCCCGTTCAGCGACGTGTCGCAGCCCCCCAGGCTCATGCTGATCACGTCGCTGAACCGATTCCCGGCGTCCGTGATCGCGCCGGATACATCCGAGCAGGCCGTGAACGGTGGCTGGCTGCCGAGCTTCGCGATGAAGAGGCTGCAGTCGAAGCCGAGCGAGGCGATCCCGAACCCGTTGTCGGAGTCCGCGCAGGCGAGTCCGGCGGTGTGGGTTCCGTGGCCGAAGGTGTCAACGGTCGGACCCGGCGCGAGCGGAGTCGGGTCGTGGTCGGCGGTCGCGACGATCCGACCCGAGAGATCCGGGTGCGAGCCGTCGGCGCCGGTGTCGATCACCGCCACCTCCGCCCCGGCCCCCTTCGAGAAGTCCCAGGCCCGCGGACCACCCGAGCGAAACAGGTTCCATTGGCCGAAGTCGCCGCCGGGAGCATTGCCGTCGAGGTGGGTGAAGGCGAAGTCGTTGGGCAGGTAGCGAAGCTCGAACGACGGGTCGGGACGCACCGACCGCACCCGCGGCTCGTCCGCAAGCTCCGCGCGGAGCGCGGCGAGGCCGCCCGAGCCCAACTCGACGCTGAGCATCCCGATCTCCGGGACCAAGGTGCTCACCGCGAGGTCGTTTCGCGCGGCCACCCCCTCCAGGAGCCCGCTCGAGCGATCGCGGAGACGCTGCCAGCGCTCCAGCGCGCCGGCGCTCCGCCCGCTCGGCAGCTCCGGTGTGGAGACCGTGACGATCGCCTGACCGGTCTCCGGCTGCTCGGGGGTCGCGGCGAGCGCGGGCGACGCGGTCGCAGCGGCAAGCGCGATCGCGAGCCCGCCGATCATGGGCAATCTCCCCCGGGCGCCGCTCATATCGACCTGCTCATTCCGCCCATCAAAACAACCTTAGGCACGCCGCGGAGCGGCGGCGCCGGGAAATAGACATGTCTTGGGCATCGCCCGCCTGGCTGTAGCCTCGGCCGTCCTTGTCGGCGAGCGTCGCGATCGGACTGCTGCTGGCCGTGGCCACCGCCCTGGCCTCGATCGTCGGCTTCCTCTACAAGCATCGCGGGGCGATCGAGCGGCCCAGCGTCGAGTGGCGCCGGCCGGTGTGGAGCTCGCTGATGCTGTTCCGGTCCCGCTGGTACACGCTCGGGATCGTCGTCGCGATGGCGGGTTGGGGCCTCCACGTGGGAGCGCTGGCGCTGGCGCCGATCTCGCTGGTCCAGGCGACGATCGCCGGCGGCCTCGTGCTGCTGACCGCGATCGCCGACCGCTTCTTCGCCCACCAGGTGACCCGCCGCGAGTGGATCGGAGTGACCCTGGCCGCCCTCGGCCTCGCCTTCCTCGCCGCCACCCTCGAAGGGAGCGCCGACAGCGCCCACTCCGACTACGAGTCCTCGACTCTGGCGATCTTCGTCGCGATCGTCGCCGCGCTCGGGATCGCGGTCGCGATCGGGGGCCGGTCGGGGCCGCGCGCGGGCGTCCTCTTCGGCGCCTCGGCGGGACTGCTCTGGGCCGCCTCCGACACCTCGATCAAGGCGCTCAGCGGCGATCTCGGCGAGGCGAGCTGGACGGCGATCGTCTTCGACCCGCTGGCGGCGGTGATCGCGATCGCCTCGTTCGCCGGGCTGCTGGTCTCGGCCCGCAGCCTCCAGCTCGGCCCGGCGGTTCCGGTGATCGCGGTCACCAGCGTCGCCGCGAACACGCTGACGATCGCCGCCGGCCCGATCGTCTTCTCCGATCCGATGCCCGACGAGACCCTCGGGGTGGTGGTTCGGATCCTCGCCTTCGCCCTGGTGATCAGCGCCGCGGCGCTGACCCCTCCCCCGCTGGAGGCCGAGGCGAAGCTTCCCTAGGGCGAGCTCAGTACCCGAGCGCGAACTTGGCGTCCTCGGACATCATCTCCGGGGACCAGGGCGGGTCGAAGACCATCTTCGGGTGGACCTTGCTGATCCCCTGGAGGTCGCCGACGAACTCCCGCATCTGCTCGGAGACCTGCGGCCCGATCGGGCAGGCGGGGGTGGTCAGGGTGAAGGTGATGTGGGCCTCGTCGCTCTCGATCTCGACGTCGTAGACGAGCCCGAGGGAGACGAAGTCGAGCCCGAGCTCGGGGTCGATCACCTCTTCGAGCGCCTCGTAGATGTCCTCTTCGGTTGTGGTCTCGGTTGCCATCTCAAGATCCGCCGAGCTCAAGGGCCGACGTTCTGCTCTGGGCGGTCCGGGGATCGTCCGGCATTCGCCGGACTTGGGCCGCTCCTCGGTGCTCTCGACGACTGCCGGAGTCGGAGGGCTTCAGGCCCACCTTGACCACGGCCCACTGGCCGGGCTCCTGCTCGGCCACCAGCCAGGTCGCCTCGGGATTCTCCTCGGCCATCCGCTTCCGCTCCGCCTCTGCCTGCTCACGGGTCATGCCTAAAGGATACGGAGGTGGGCGGGTGAGCCACCCGAGTAGCCTTCCGGGCCGTGTTCCTGCTGGTTCTCCTATTCATCCTGGTGCCGATCGTGGAGATCTACGTGATCATCCAGGTCGGCGGCGCAATCGGCGCCGGGCCGACGATTGCGCTCCTGATCCTCGACGGGTTCCTCGGCGCCTTCCTCCTCCGCCAGCAGGGACGGGCCGCCTGGATCCGCTTCAACCGGGCGCTGACCGAGAACCGGCTCCCCCACAAGGAGGTCCTCGACGGCGTCCTGATCATCTTCGGCGGCGCGCTGTTGCTCACCCCCGGCTTCATCACCGACATCGTCGGCCTCTGCCTCCTGATCCCGCCGACGCGGGCGGTGGTGCGGGCGCTGATGGCCCGGATCGTCAAGGGCCGCCTCTCGATGGGCCCGCGGGCGGCGACCTGGGGATACGGACATGTGCGGCGGCAGGGAGCACGCCAACGGCCGGCACCGGCCGGCGCGCGACCCGACGACATCGAGGGCAGCGGCCACGAGGTCCGCGACGAGGACGAGCTGCCGCCGGGTCCGGACAAGCCGATCGAGGGATGAGCGACGACGGACCGGCGGCGATCGTCGGCGGCTTCTCCGACCTCGCCGCGGGCCTTGGCGGCCTCGCCTGGGAGCTGGGCGGCAGCGGCGGCCTGCTGCTGAGCAACAACGAGGTTCAGGAGGCGGAGGTCGGCTTCTCCCCCGAGGACGACGGGATGCGGCTCGAGATGCGCACCGAGAGCGCCGAGGTGGAGGCGGTGCTGGCCCCGACCGTTGGCTTGGCCGAGCCGCGATCGCCCGATGGGGCGGAGCCCCCCGGCGGCGCCCTCGAGGCGGCGATCTGCACGGTGACCGTCCGCGCGAAGGGCTGGGGCAGGACCTTCCAGTGCCCGGGGCACCTGAGCCGCTGGGCCGCCGATCCGCTCGCGGGAGCCGCGCGCTTCCGCCACCTCGCGATCGAGGCGGCCGAGGGCTCGCTCCTTCTGCTCTGCTCGCGCGGCGCGGAGGGAGCCGAGAGCCACGGCGAGGAGGAGACCGCCGCCTGGCTGTTCGATCGCGAGGGGGGCCTCAGCCCCTTCGACGAGGCGCTGCTCTCGACTCAGTACCGGGACGACGGCGGTCCCACGAGGATCGGCCTGGAGCTGTGGCCGGCGGGAGAGGACCAGAGCGTCAGGGCGGCGGCGCTGCGCTCCGCCGGGACCAGGCTGGGCGGCACCGCGCCCGCCGAGAAGGGCGTGACCGCCACGCTGCTCAGCTGCTCGACCGAGGGCATCAAGGGGCTCGGCGGCTATCTGATCTGGCGGGGTTGACGTGGCGAGCTCGGATCAGCGGATCACCACGGTGATCTCGGACTTCGGCGGGGTCCTGACCACGCCGCTGGTTCGGTCCTTCGCCGCGGTCCAGGACGAGACCGGGATCCCGTTCGAGCAGCTCGGCAATGCGATGGCGCGGATCGCCGAGGACGAGGGCAAGCATCCCCTGTATGAGCTCGAGAAGGGGCAGGTGAGCGAGGTCGACTTCCTGGCGAAGCTCGGCGACGCGCTCGAGCCCGAGCTCGGCCACCGCCCCGAGTTGCACCGCTTCCGGGAGATCTACTTCGATGCGCTCCACCCGAACGAGCCGATGATCGAGCTGATGCGCGAGCTCAAGGCCGGTGGCCACCGGATGGCGATGCTGACCAACAACGTCCGCGAGTGGGAGCCGCTCTGGCGCCCGATGCTGCCGGTGGACGAGATCTTCGAGCTGGTGGTGGATTCTGGCTTCGTCGGAATGCGGAAGCCCGAGCCCGAGATCTACGAGCTCACCCTGGAGCGGCTGGGCGGCGTCGCCGCCGAGCAATGCCTGTTCGTCGACGACGCCGACGTCAACTGCGAGGCCGCGGAGAAGCTGGGGATGGCCGCCGTCCACTACCGCAGCAACGACCAGGCGATCCCGGAGCTCCGCGAAGCGCTGGGCCCCTAGGGGACGGCTGCCTCCCGTCGCGTCGCCCGCTCCCGGAGCCAGCCGCCCAGCGCCGCGAATGCGACCCCGAGGACGGTGGTGATCACAACCAGCAGAATCGCCGGCTCGGGCAGATGGGCTTTCGCCTCCGCGCCGTGGACCTCATGCGCGATCAGGATCGCTCCGCCGAAGATCGAGCCGGCGATCAGCCCGCGCTTCGCGCCGGTCGCCGCTCCGACGTGATCGAAGCCGGCGCCGATACCGCCGAGAACCCCGAGCACCGAGAGGACGAGGTAGGTGACCTCCGAGACGCCGAGGAGGTACCCGGTCAAGGCCCCGTAGAGCGCCGGGAGGACGACGGCCAGCAGTACCTGGACGGAGCGTGGTTGTTCGACGAGCAGCGGCGGCAGCTTCACGTTGCCGCGATCCTACGCGTAAGCGTTTCCGGCCCGCGGAACCTCAGTTGTCGGAGCCGGCGCGGTCCCAGATGTAGAGCTCGGTCGCCTCGCGGGCGAGCTCCATCAGGCGCGGGCCGGAGAGCCACTCGAGCACCAGGTCGAGCGCGCGCTCCTCGCTGATCCCCTCCTCGAACGCCTCCTCGCCACGGAAGCCCGCGGCGAGCTTCAGCGCCTCGCGGCGGTGCTCGCCGAGCGAGTCGAAGGCGCCCATCAGGAAGTCGCGGTTGGGCACCGGGTGCCCGACCTCCATCGAGCCGTGCCAGGCGGCCAGCATCGAGATGTCGTGCTCGTCGAGCTCGGAGATCGCTTTCGCGTAATGGGTCTCCAGCTCGGTGTCGGGGATCTCGTCGACCCAGGCCCGGACCGCCTCGCCGAGGAGCTGGCGGCGGGCCTCGCGGCCGACCGAGTCCGCGATCGCTCGGATCGCGTCGGCGGGGTCTACGAAGCAAAGTGACATGTCAGCTCTCGATCTCCTTCGGGGACTCTCGTAGTGGGATGACGCACGGCAAAGATAGAACCGCCCCCCGACGGCAAAACCAGGCCGGAAGTTTCCGCGCGTTATGCACGGAACCACGCCGTTTCGAGGCACCCGGACGGCTTTGAGCCGCGCCGCGGCCCGGCCTATGCTGGCTCCGATGCCGCTGAAGCTGATCGCGGGACCCCCCAACTCCGGCCGCACGGGCGCGGTGCTCGAGAGGTTCCGGGCCGCGGCCGGCCGCGACCCGGTTCTGGTGGTCCCCACTGGCGACGACGTCGAGCGCTTCGAGCGCGAGCTGACCTCGCGGCGGCGAGCCGGTGATCGGCGCCTCGGTCTGCACCTTCGACCGCCTCTTCGCCCTGGTCGCGCGGGCCGCCGAAGCGCCAGCCGGGCCAGCCCTCAGTCCCACCCAGCGCCAGCGGATCGCCCGCGAGGCGGTTTCGCAGGCGGAGCTGAAGCTGCTCGCGGCATCCTCGCGGCGGCCCGGCTTCCCGGTCGCCCTCGACGAGCTGATCTCCGAGCTTCAGGCGGCGCTCGTCGATCCGGCGACGCTGAGGCAACGCGCGGCCGAGGCGGGGCCGTACGAGCTCGAGATCGCTGCGCTCTACGAGGCCTACGTCGCGGTCCGCGAGAAGCTGGGGCGCCACGACCAGCATTCGCTTGCGGCGGCGGCCACATCGGCACTGCGCGCGAATCCGGAGGCATGGAATGCGCGGCCGGTCTTCCTCTACGGCTTCGACGACCTCACGGTCGAGCAGCTGGAGCTGATCCGCGAGCTGTGGGCGGCGAGCAGCGTCACCATCGCCCTCCCCTGGGAGGACCGCGAGGTGCTGACCTCGGCCCGGGGCGCGCTGTTCGCTCAGCTCCGCGACGTCGAGGGGCGTGGAGATCACGGAGCTGCGCAGCGAGCCCAGATTCACCTCGAGCGAGACCCTGTTCGAGGTCGAGCGCCGCTTCGGCGAGCCGGTCACCGAGGGGGAGGAGATAGCCAACGATGGTGGCTTCGCCCTGCTCGCCTCCGCGGGCGAGCTCGCCGAGGCCGAGGCGGTCGGGGCCGAGGTGGCCCGGCTGCTCGACGATGGCGTCCCGGCCGGCGAGATCGCGATCGTCCTGCGCGACCCCGCTTCCAGGCGGTCCGCTCTATCGCCGGGTCCTCTCCCGGTTCGAGATCCCGGTAGCCGTCCAGGCGGACCTCGACGTCTCGCGGACGGTCACGGGACCCGGCTTCTGGCCCTCCTCGAAGCCGCGGTGGGGCGGGGCCGAGCGTCGGACCTGCTCGCCTATCTGCGAACACCGGGAATGGCGACGCCCCGCAGGGTGGACTGGTTCGAGCGGAAGCTCCTCCGCGGCCGGATGCGAAGCACCGACGAGGCCTGCCGCCTGGAGGCGCGACGGGAACGAGGGCCGGAACGGCGACGGAAGCTGGCGGCGGTCGAGGAGCTGCGCCGAGCGGCGTCGGGACCGGAGCTATTGCGGGAGGCGGCCGCCAGGCCCGCTGGATCGCGGAGTCCGCGGTGCGGCGCGAGGCGGCCGTCGCCGGGTTGGACCGGGCCCTCGAGCTGCGCGCGGGAGCCGAGATCGAGCGGGCGCTGGACGAGCTGGCGGAGCTCGATCTCCCCCACTCCCCGCGGAGGTGATCGCGGCCGTCGGAGCTCGAAGGTCCGATGTGGCGCGGCCCCACCGCCGGGAGGGTGCGGGTGATCAGTCCCTACCGGGCCCGCGCCCGCCGGGTCGGGCACATGTTCGTCGCCTCGATGCAGGACGGGGACTTCCCCCGGCGCGACACCGGCGGCCCGCCTTCTCTCCGACGAGGCTCGCCGGGGCCTGGCGCTGCCGCCCCGCAAACAGGCCGAGACGAGGACCGCTACCTGTTCTCGGTCTGCCTCTCGCGGCCGAAGCAGAAGCTCTGGCTCTCCTGGCGAAGCGCCGACGACGAGGGCGGGGCGACCGCCCGCTCCCCATTCGTCGACGAGGTGCGCGAGCTGCTCGCCGCCCGGATGCCCAGAGACGAGGAGCGCCTCAGGACGAGGCTCCGTCCGCGCGGGCTCGAGGAGGATGGCGCTCGCCCCGAGGGCCGCGGGTCGGGGACTGGCGGACTCGGTGTTCGCACCCGGCGAGGCGCTGGCGGCCGAGCGAGCGGGATCGTGCCGGCGCGGAGGCGGAGTCGAGCCGGCGCTGGCGGGCGAGGCGGCCCGCCGAAGCGTCTGCGGCCGGGGCCCGCTGCGCCTGGATCCGGTGCTGGAGCGGATGCGCGCGATGCTGTTCGGGCCCTCACGCTCGAGAAGTACGCCGAGTGCCCATACCGGTGGTTCGTCGACCACGAGCTGCAGCCTCGGCGAATCGGGCCGGCGGACGAGGCGCCTCGATCGGGTCGGTCGCCCACCAGGTCCTCGAGGCGCTCTACGGGAGCCGCCCGGGGCGAGCGGCGGCCGACCCCGGGGGGCTCGGCCAGTGGATCGAGCGCGCCCGGGAGCTGATCGCCGAGCTCGGCCCGAAGTGCTCCCGAGGGAGCGCCCCGACAATGCCGCGCCGCGCGCCGCGGCGAGGCGGCCTGGTGATCGCGTTCCTCACCGACGAGGCGCGGCAGCCGACGCCGTTGCAGCCGGCTCACGCCGAGGCGAGCTTCGGCGACGCTCGGACGAGAAGCCCGCGCTCCAGGTGGGCGGCGGCGGCCTGCATGGGCAGATCGACCGAATCGATCTCAGCCCTGGCCCGGCGAGGCGCTGGTCCAGGACTACAAGACCGGCGCCAGGGTCGACGGCGGCCGGGGGATGCTGAGCGCGGAAAGCTCCAGCTCCAGCTCTACATGCTCGCCGCGCGGGAGCTCTGGGAGATGGAGCTGGCGGGCGGCCTGTACCGGCCGCTCGGCGGCACCAGCAAGCGCGAGCCGAAGGGGCTGCTGCGCAAGTCCGTGGCCGAGGACCTGGCGGCGCTCGACCCCCGGCCAGGCGACCATCTCGACCGACGAGGACTTCGAGGAGGCGCTCGCCGACGCCGGCTGCGAGCCGAGGAGATCATCGCCCAGATCCAGCGAGGGGACATCGGCCGCCGGCCCGATCGGCGGCAGCTGCCCCGACTACTGCACTTACCAGCCGATCTGCCGGCGCGAGCGCGGGCTGCCCGAGGAGGAGCCCTACTCCGCCGAGGAGGACGACGAGGAGTCCGGCCCGCACGCCACAGCAGCCCGGAGCAGCCCGTCGCGTCGACTCCGCGACCGCGACGTCTTCCTCCGCGCGGGGGCCGGCACCGGCAAGACCACGGTTCTGGTCGACCGCTACTGCGCCGCGGCGCTCGATCCCGAGGTCGGCGTCGAGCGGATCCTCGCCTTCACCTTCACCGAGCGGGCCGCCGATCAGCTCCGCGCGCCGCGGTGCCGGCGAGCAGATCGGCGAGCGAGGATCGAGACCGGACCGGCGCGTTCGATCTCGACCATCCACGGCTTCTGCCGGCGGGTGCTGGCCTCCCATCCCGCCGCCGCCGGCATCGACCCCCGCTTTCGCGTCGTCGACGAGCCGGAGGCCGATCGGCTCGCCGCCCGAGCCTTCGACTCGCGCGCTCGAGGAGCTGGTCACGGCAGGCGAGGCCGACGCCCTGGAGTTCGCGGCGGCCAACCGCCGCCGCACCCTGCTCGAGATGACCCGCGGCGCCTATGACGAGCTGCGCAGCCACGGCTATCCGGAGCCCGCGCTGCCGCCGCGCCGTCCGTCGATCCGGCGCCGCGCTGAGCGAGCTGATCGAGGCCGCGACGGAGGCGCACGCCCGAGTGCGCGGAGGCCACGGCGGTCCAAGGGACTGATCAGCCGCGAGCGGATCGCGGCCGCGACCGAGCTCGACCCGGCGGCCGAGCCGGGCGAGGAGCTGCTCGAGAGGCTCGGCTCCCTGGTGATCGTCTCTCCGGGAAAGCACTTCAAGGGAGAGGCCTGCGAGCGCTACACGCGCGCGCTGAAGCGGGCGCGGTCGGCGGTCGCCGCCTTCGTCCTCGCCCCCGCCTACGAGCAGCTGCGCGAGCTGGTCACCGGATTCGGCGAGCGCTACGAGGAGCTGAAGGCGGAGCGCTCGGCGCTCGACTTCGAGGACCTGCAGCTGAAGGCGGTCGAGCTGCTGGCGGGCTCGGAGCTGCTGCGCGACCGCTACCGGGAGCAGTTCCGCCACCTGATGGTCGACGAGTTCCAGGACACGAACGGCCTCCAGCTGCGGCTGATCGAGCAGCTGCGCGGCCCGGACACGCGCCTGTTCCTGGTCGGGGACGAGTTCCAGTCGATCTACGGCTTCAGGCACGCCGACGTCGAGGTCTACCGCCGCGAGCACCGGCGGTTCGCCGAGGGGAGGGAGCCGAACGGCGTGGCGCTTCCGCTGACCGGGAACTTCAGGGCGGCCCCCGAGCTGGTCGCCGCCACGAACGCGATCGGCGCCGCGCTGCTCGACGGCTTCGAGCCGCTGACCGCGTCGGTGGACGCAGCCCGAGCCCGGCAGCGGCGAGCCGCCGGTCGAGCTGCTGCTGACCGAGGACAGAAGAAGGAGTGGGAGGCCGAGGAGACCGAGCTGCCGAGGCCGCACGACGATCCGAGCTCCGGCTCCAAGGTCGCGGAGGCGCGGCGCCTCGCCGCGCGGCTCCGGCGAGCTGGTCGATGAGGACCCCGAGCTGGCGGCCGCCGACGTGGTCGTCCTGCTGCGCGCCTTCACCCACGTCTCCGCCTTCGAGCGGGCCCTCGCGGAGGCGGGGCTCGACCCCTACGTGGTCGGCGGCCGAGGCTTCTGGTCCCAGCAGCAGATCGAGGACCTGCGCTGCCTGCTGGCGGTCGTCGCCAACCCGCTCGACGACGAGGCCCTGTTCGGCGCGCTCGCCTCGCCCGCCTGCGCGCTTCTTCCCGACACCCTCTGGCTGCTCCGCAAGGCCGCCACGCGAGCCGGGCGAGAACGGGCGGGACAGGCTCCTCCACGTCTGGCCCCTGATCGGCGATCTGGTCGAGGGCGCGGAGCCGCGGGGCGATCGCCGCCGCCGCGAAGCTGATCCCGGAGGAGGAGCTGGAGCGGCTGCGCAGCTTCGCGGCCAGGCTGAACGCGCTGCGCGAGCGCGGGACGGAGGGCGGCCTGGAGGCGCTGGTGGACGGGGTCGCCACCGCGTTCGGCTACGACCTGGCGACGCTGGCGCGCGAGGACGGCCCGGCCCGCTGGGCCAACGCGCGCAAGCTGATGCGGCTGGCGCGGGAGTTCGAGGCTCGCGAGGGACCCGACCTCGGCGGCTTTCTCGACTATCTCGAGGACCGGGCGGCGAGCCGGGACCGCGAGGCCGAGGCGGCCTCCCGGGCCGAGGGGCATGCCGGGGTCCGGGTGATGACCGTGCACGCGGCCAAGGGCCTCGAGTTCGACGTGGTCGCGGTCGCTGACCTCGGCCGCAACCTCCAGCTCGGCTGGACCCCGCTCCGGGTCGCGCCCGGCGAAGGACGGCCCGGACGGCGGCGAGGCGACACGCGTCGGCGTCCAGCTCGGCCGGCTGGGCCGGCCGGGGGAGCGCCTGCACGACTACGAGGAGCTGACCGAGCTGGCGACGGAGCGGGAGGCCGAGGAGGAGGGCCGGCTCGCCTACGTCGCCGCGACCCGCGCCAAGCGCAGGCTGCTCCTGAGCGGAACGTTCAACCCCAAGCTCAGGGAGGACAAGATCGAGCGGCAGCCGATCTCACAGCAGCTGATCCACACGCTGCTGGACGGCGATCTGGCCGAGCGGGAGGTCCAGATTCCGGCCGCGGAGGCTGACGGAGCGCCCAGTGGGCGCATGACCGTCATCGTCAGCTCCCCGGGACCCGGGGTCGGCGCAAGGCTGCTGGAGCAGCGCGACCGCGGGACGACCTCACCCGAAGCCGGTGGCGCCGCTCCCCCGCTAGGCCGACCGGAGACCCCGCCGGCGCTGATCGGCGGGCTCTCGTACTCGGCTCTCTCGGACTTCAAGAACTGCGGCTACCGCTTCTACGTCGAGCGCGTCCTCGGGATCGCCGAGCCGGAGGGACCTGCCGCGTGGGGCCGACGAGGGAGATGGCGTGACGCCGGAAGTACGCCGCCGCTTCGGTCCCGGGCTGGCGGCTCACGCCCTGCTCGAGTGGAGCGCCCGGAACGGGTGGCGGGATCCGGGCGCGGCGAGAGCGGCGGCGGCGCTTCGCGAGCAGGGGCTCGAAGACGATGGCGAATCCGAGAGGGCGCTCGCGTCGGTCCGGGCCTTCCTCGACTCCGACCTTCGAGCCGAGCTCGAGGACGGCAAGGCGAGCGCCGAGGTGCCGTTCGTGCTCTCCGTCGCGGCACGCTGGTCCGGGGTTCGATCGACCTCCTGGTCGAGCGCACGGACGGCTCGGTGCTGGTGGTCGACTACAAGACCGACCGCCTTCAGGGCCGCGACCCGATGCAGGCGGCCGAGCGCTATCGGGTCCAACGCGACCTCTACGCGCTCGCGGCGGCCGCGCGCGGCTCGCCGGTCGAGACCGCCTATGTCTTCCTTGAGCAGCCCGACAACCCGGTCCGCGAGACGTTCGACCGGTCCGCCCTCGACCAGGCTCGGGCGAGGATCGAGGACCTGCTGGCCCGCCTCGTCCGAGGGCAGCTTCGAGGTGACCCGTCGCCCCCACCTGGCGCTCTGCCACGACTGCCCGGCGCGCGAGCGGCTCTGCAGCTACGAGACCGAGCGATGCGCGACGACCGATCCCCGTCGAGCCACGATCCCGGAGCCCGCAGCTCTCGCTCGCTGGAGGGCGGATGAGCCACCTCGGACTGTTCGGCTACGGCTCGCTGGTCCTCCCCGAGAGCGCGGCGATGACCCTCGGGCGCGATCCCGGAGAGCTCCGGCCGGTCCGACTTCGCGACTGGCGCCGGCGCTTCTCCCAGCGCCGCGACAACCTCACCTGCGAGAAGACCTTCGAGTGCGAGGGGGGCCGGCGGCCGGAGTGGATCCTCGGCCTCAACGTCGAGGAGGGCGAGGACGAGGCCGGGCCGGTGAACGGGGTGGTGATCGAGCTGAGCGAGGCCGAGCTCGACCGCCTCGACATGCGCGAGATCCGCTACGACCGGGTCGAGGTCACCGGCTCAATCGACGGCGAGGAGCTTCCCGAGCGGATCGTCACCTACACGGCGAAGGAGTACCACTTCGCCCCCGAGCCCCCGGAGGACGCGGTGATCCTCGCCACCTACGCCACCGCCGTCGAGCGGGGCTTCGAGGCCCTCGGCCCGGGCGAGCTCGACCACTACCTGCGGACCACCGGCGCCGACCCGGTCGAGCGGGTCGAGGCCACCCTCGTCATCGACCGGATCCCCGAGGGCAACCCGCGGGCCTGGTGATCGGGCGGCCGGGCGGCCGGTCAGTAGGCGGACTCGGCGGCGGCCTTCGCCTCCCCGGGAGCCGGGTCGGGCTGCGGCGTGGACTCGACCTCGGTCAGGTCGAGGTGGTCGGCGGGAGCGTTCTGGCGCTGCGAGAGCACGAGGAAGGGCACCGCGAAGGCCGAGATCGCTGAGGAAATGAGATACGACGGCGCGTAGCCGTAGACGTCAGCCGCCTTACCGAGGATCGGCTGGGCCCAGACCCCGCCGGAGGAGGCCATCATCGAGTCGAAGGAGAGGATCGTCGCCCGCTGCCGCGACGGGATCATGCCGTTGATGTAGGTCTGGCGGATCGGCATCGTCGCGGAGAACAGCAGCGCCCAGACAGTTGTCAGCCCGATCACCGCCCAGAAGTTCTCGATCAGGCCGACCAGGCCGAGGGTGACGACGCTGAGGACGGCCATCACGATCAGCGCCGAGGTCCGCCGCTGAAAGAGCCCGCGGATCCAGGGCGCCGCGAATCCGCCCAGGATCTGGGCGCCGGCGACGATCGCCGCCGCCAGACCGGCTATCTGGTAGGCGGTCGGGTCGCCGTAGAGCTCGAGCAGGTACGGCTGGAGGGCATAGAAGGCGTAGATCCCGACCCCTCCCGTGAACAACGCCTCGACCATCAGCCACTTCACCGCCGGGACCCGCCAGCCGTAGTCGATCGAGGCCGAGGCGATCTTGCGCATCTCCGCCAGCGGCCGGCCGCCCTTCTCCGGGGTGAAGCCGACGTCGTGCATCAGCCTGAACGCGGCCGCGAACATCACGATCAGGATCAGGCTGCGAAGCACGAACGGCACCCCGAGGCTGAACTGCTCGGCGATGAACCCTCCCGCCACCGACCCGGAGAGCATCCCGACGCCGGTGACGACCTGGCCGCGGCCGAACACCGTCTCCAGCTTCCCGGTGAACCCGGTGGCGGTGAGCGCGTCGACGAGCCAGGCCTCGACCGCACCGGAGAAGAAGGTGAAGCCGAGACCGAGCAGGAGCGAGACGATCGCCCAGAGCCAGAAGGTCGCCTCGATCTGCCAGAGGCCGACGTAGAGCAGGCTCGACACGCTCAGGGTCACGGTGCCGAGCAGGTAGGAGGTGCGACGGCCGATCGTGTCGGCGACGATCCCGGTCGGCACCTCGAAGATCACCATCCCGCCGGTGAAGAAGGCGTTGGCCGCGAATGCCTCCAGGTTCGACAGGCCCGCGTCGAGGAGGAAGATCGTGTTGATCCCCCAGATCAGCGACGCCGCCAGGGTGTTGCCCAGCAGCAGGAGGAGATACGTGCGCTGTATCGAGCGGGGGGTCGGCACCTAGATGCGGTGCCAGCGGCGGGCCCAGTCGCGAAGGTCGTCGATCACCGGCTCCAGTGAGGTGCCCTTGTCGGTGAGCTCGTAGCTCACCCGGGTCCGGGTGCCTTCCTGGACCTCACGGCGGACGAGGCCGGCCTGCTCGAGCTCCTTCAGCCGGCAGGAGAGGAGCCGGTCCGACATCCCGGGCACCGACTCCTTGAGCTCGGCGAATCGAAGGGGGCCGTCGGTCAGCGCGTACAGGATCGCTCCCGCCCATCGGCGCCCGATCAGCTCCACTGCCCAATGGAAGTCAGGACAAACCTGTTTCGGCTGGGCCTGCGCCTTGGACGAGGGCCCCACGCCTGTCTGCGCTCTCACCTCAAGCCAAGCTTACCGATCGTAAGGAACCGGCTTTCTCGCTTACGCCCGGTCCGTGCCTGTGCCTGGGCTATCTCGTGCAGGGACCGGTATCGACCTCGCCGGTGGACTCGGTGATCGCCTCGCGGACGATCTCGTTCGGCACCCCGTAGCCGCTCGGCTTGCCCTCGGTGGTGGCGGCGAAGACCGTGGTGAGGACGTCGCCGGCCCCGTCCACCATCGGCCCCCCGGAGTTGCCGCTGCGGATCTCCCCGCGAAGCGCGGTCATCCGGCGCGTCACCGGGCCCCGGCCATAGGCGTCCTGGCTTATCACCGTGCCGGTGGCGCCAAGGCGAGCGGGGCTGATCGTGAACGAGCCGTTCTCCGGATAGCCGAGCACGGCCCCCGGGGTGCCTGTGGCGGGCTCGGCGACCAGGTCAAGCGCTGGGCCGTCGAGCGCACCGACCCGGAGCAGAGCGAGGTCGTTGGTCACATCGAAGTGGACGGGGATCGCGTCATGCGCGCTCCCGCCGGACGGGGTCACCGTCGTGTCGTCCTCGCCCGCGATCACGTGGGCGTTCGTCACCACCAGCCCCGGCGCCACCGTCCAGCCCGAGCCCTCGACCCCGAGCCCGCAGGCGGTCCCCAGCACCTTGACCACGCTGTCCTCGCCGGCGGCCACATCCGGGTCCTGGGCGAGCCGGGAGTCGGGGGCCCCCACCCCGGGGTTGGGCCCGTTGATCGCCACCCGCGGATCGATCCGGTTGAGGAAGTTGAGCAGCCCGCCCGATGGCGGGAAGCTGTCATTGAGGGCGCGGAGGATCGCGGAGCGCTGGACCGCCTGGCGGAGGTCCTTTGCCCCGGGGGTGTTGAGGGCGACTGCCCCGAAGAGCCAGGCGAGTCCGAGGCCGAGGGCCGCGAGCAGGACCGCGCCCCCCGCCGCGTCGAGAAACAGCACCCCGTCCCGGCGAACGACCCGTCCGCGGAGAGCATGGGCGAACCCCTCGAGGGACACGGCGACGATCCCACCGACCAGCATCGCCCCGAGGAGCGCGGTCGCCGGCGCGTACGGCGACTCCGCACCGTCGGACAGCAGGGCGGGCCCCAGGCGGCTGCCTGCGAAGGCGCCGATGGCGAACCCCGCCAGGCTGAGGGCGCCCACGAGCAGCCCTTGCTGGAAGCCCCAGAACCCCATCGCAAGGACGAAAACCAGAATCAGCCAGTCGACGCCGGTCACGGGCCCGAATACAAGCATCCGGCGTACCGCGATTCCCACCCGCCAGCGATTAACTTTCCATCGGTGAACCCTCCTCGGGCAGGCGCTGCCGCGCCGCGCGGCCGAGGACGCGGACCGCGCGAAGGGGGCGGCCCGCGACCCGGCAGCAAGGCGACCCAAGTGCAAAGCGAGCGCCAACGGCGGCTGAAGCGGCGCGCCGTGCCGCTGCTGGTGGTTGCGATCGTCGCCTTCATCGTCGGGATGATCTCGGCGGCCGGCTCCGCCGAGCAGGACGCGGCGGAGAGGTTCGTCAAGGCGTGGGCGGCCCAGGACTTCAAGGCGATGCACGACGAGCTCAGCGGCTCGGCTCAATCCCGCTACAAGGTCGAGCAACTCGCCTCCGCCTATCAGCAGGCACAGCTGGCCTCGACCGCGACCGCGATCGATCCCGGTGGCGCCGACGGTCCCAAGGATCGGGACGGTACGAAGGTGGTTGAGGTAGAGGTCGGGATTCGCACGGCTTCGTTCGGGCAGATCGATGGGATCGTCAACCTCCCGGTCGAGGACGAGAAGGTCGCCTGGGCGCCATACCTGACCTTCCCAGGGCTCGCCGAGGGCGAGCGGGTCGGGCGCCGGTTCACCCTTCCGGACCGCGCCCCGATCCTGGCCAAGGACGGGACCCCGCTCGCCCAGGGACAGGGACCGTCACGGGGCTCCCCCCGGCTCGGCTCAGCCGCGATCGACATCACCGGCGAGGTGGGAAGCGCGGACAGCGAGCGACAGGCGGAGCTCCAGAAGCAGGGCTACCCGGCAGACCAGAACACCGGGATCAACGGCCTCGAGCTCGCATTCAACTCGGAGCTGGCGGGCCGGCCCGGCGGCGAGCTGCTCGCGGTGCAGGAGGGCACCAACCTCCCCGACGTGCCGAAGAGCGCCGAGGGGCGCGTGCTGGCCACCACCCAGCAACAGCCCGGTTCGCCGGTGCAGACGACGATCGACCCGAAGCTCCAGGAGACGACCGTGGACGCGCTCGGGGGCCAGTCCGGGGGAATCGCGGTGCTCGACGCGCGTACCGGCGAGGTCCGGGCGCTGGCGGGGTCGGCCTACTCCTCGCCCCAGCCTCCGGGGTCCACGTTCAAGGTCGTGACCACGACCGCCGGCCTCGAGGCGAACAAGGTGAGGCTCGGCGAGCAGTTCCCGGTCGTCACCGAGATCAATCCCGACCCGGCGAAGGGCGCGAGGGTGATCGAGAACGCCCATGACGAGCCCTGCGGGGGCAGCTTCGTCGTGGCGTTCGCGAAGTCGTGCAACACGGTGTTCGCTCCGCTCGGGGTGAAGATCGGCGCCGAGAAGATCGTCGAGACCGCGGAGCGGTACGGCTGGAACAAGGCGCCCACCCTCTACGACGCCAAGGCAACCGCCGCCACCGATCCGGGCCGGATGACGATGCCGACCAACTTCGAGGGCGACACCTCACACACCAACATCTCGGTGACGGCCATCGGTCAGGGAGAGGTTCTGGCGACCCCCCTGGGGATGGCCTCGGTCGCCCAGGCGATCGCGAACGGCGGCACCCGCAGCCCCACCCCGATCGTCACCAACCCGGACCTGCAGTCCGGCGCCGAGCCGGTCGAGGTCACCTCGACCGAGAACGCCCGGGTGCTGACAAGCCTGATGCGCGGTGTCGTCAGCAACGGCACCGGCACCGCCGCGGCCCTCCCGAAGACCCAGGTCGCGGGGAAGACCGGCACCGCCGAGCTCGGCCCGAAGCCGAACCAGCCGCCGCCGAAGCCGGTGGGGCCCGGCGAGGAGCCGCCCGACCCGGAGCAGATCGTCGACGCCTGGTTCATCGCCTTCGCTCCCGCCCAGAGGCCGAAGCTGGCGATCGCGGTGATGCTGATCGACGCCGACGGCGACGGCGGCGAGGTGGCGGCGCCGATCGCCCAGGACATCCTGGGGTCGGTCTTCCCCTGATCAGGTCGCGACTGCTGGCAGTCGCTAGGGCATCCCGAACGCGACGCCGACGATCACCAGGCCGCCGCCCGCGGCGGTGATCAGGCCGCCCGGCCCTTCCAGCGCCAGTCCGAGGGCGACGCCGATCAGGGCCAGCGCCGTGCCCCCGGCAAGCAGCGCCCACCAGTTGAGGCCGGGGGTGCCGGCCCGGGGGGCCGCGGGGGTGGTGAGGATCGTCGCCAGGGCCATCAGGCCCACGCCGACGAGCGCGCCCGCGGTCCCGAGCAGCCCGACCAGCGCGAGGGCGGCGCCGATCCCGCCGATTCCGAGAACCGCCTGCAGGCGTGGCCCGCTCAACCTAGATGTCGAGCTCGATCGTGCCGTCCTCGCCGCGGTAACTGACCTCCAGCTCCAGCGGCCGGTTCTCGCCGATGTTGCTGGGAACCAGGAAGAGGACGATCGAGCCCTGGGTGGGCCCGCTGGCAGCCGGCGTGTCGGGCGCCGGCACCTCGGAGTGAGCGTCGATCGTGCCCCCGAGCTCGAGGGCGAAGGGCGAGTCGCTGTCGAGCGCCTCATACGCCTGCCCGGTGGTGTCGACCACGCTCAGGTCGGCGGCGGTCGGCAGCCGCGCGTCCTCGGATCCCTCGTTGTCGATCTCGATGAAGACGCCGAGGTAGTCCTGGCCGGCGGGCGGCGGCAGCTGCTGCCCCGTCAGGTACTCGGCGTCCTCGGGATCGCTGGGGTTGAGGAAGCGGGTGATCTGGACGTTGAACCGCTGCTCGTCGAGCTCGAGCGGCTCACCCTCGACCACCTCCTTCTCCGCCTCCTCGCCGCAGCCGACCGCCCCGACGAGCACGGCGGCGAGCGAAAGCGCGATTGCGAGGGCTGCTGTCCGGCCCCGGCCCGGGATCATCAGGGGCGCAAGTCTATGGACCGACGCGTCGTCATCGCGGCCCCGTCGGCACTCGATCGCCGCCGGCGACCTTCGCGACCGGGGTCGCGCCCTCCGAGCCCGACTCGATCAGCTCCCCAAGGCGCCGGAGTGCTCGCTTCCAGCGCCGCCGCCACCAGCCGCCGCGGCCGAGCTCGCGGAGGCGATCGACGATCGCCGCCGGCTCGGTCGAGAAGGTGAGGACCAGGGTGGTCATCCCCTCCCCGGGGCCCTCGCGGAGCTCCCAGAGCGCCCGGCACGGGATCCGGTCGACACGGCCCCCGCGGCCGCTCTCGACCACCCGGTGCGGGCGCTCGGTCTCCGCGATCACCGTCTCCATGAAGGTGATCCCACCCGGGGCGCCGACCCTGAAGCGGGCGGCTGCCCCCTTGCCCACCGGCGGAATCCGCTCGAGGCGATAGTCGCTGAGGAAGTGGTCGGTCCACGCCGGCCGCCGGCCCAGATCGACGATCTCCTCGAAGACGCGCTCGCGCGGGGCGTCGATTGTGGTTGTCAGCGAGATCGGCCCCACGTCATCAAACGGGTTGCTCCTGCGGAGCACCCTCGATCAAGCGATTCTATCCGCGAGCCGCTCCTCGTCCGCCCCCGCAAAATGGTGGACTTTGCGTCCACTGCGCCGCAGGACGCCTCGCCAATTTGGAGTACAGGGGCTAGTATCGATCGAGCCTCGGCATGGCCGCCACTGAACAGAGCAAGGACGAAGTCCACCAAACGGGGGAGCCAGCCCCGGTAGGTTCCTTTCTCTGCGTCGATTGCTCCTTCCCGGTCTCGCTCGATCCCGCGGACGAGATGCCCAGGTGCCCGAACTGCGGCAGGTCCGAATTCCGGCGCGCGTCCCTGTTCGAAGCGCCCACCCTGCGGAACATCTCGATCACCCGGCCGGCGGAGAAGTCGCCGACCTGGCTGGAGAGAGATCCGCGACGGGATCGAGGAGCCGGGCAAGTACATGGCGATGTTCGCCGACGGCCGCTCGCGGCTGATGAAGCTGGACGACGGCTGGTCGCGGATCGGCCGCAGCCGCTCGGCCGACATCCGTCTCGACGACCCGACCGTCTCCCGCCGCCACGCCGTCGTCGTCAAGACGCCGGAGGGGGAGCTTCGGGTCCTCGACGACCGCTCGATGAACGGGATCACCGTCAACGGCGAGAACGTCGAGTGGGCGCATCTCAGCGACGGCGACGAGCTCCAGATCGGCCGTTACACGCTGCACGTGGTCGAATCGGCCGGCGGCGGGCCGGCCGACAACACCTGAGCTCAGCTTCTTCGAGCCCTACTCCGTCGAGATGCTCGGGTCGATCCGGCGGCGGTTTTTGTGGCCGCCGGTCGATGGCGAAGCCGTTCACCTACTCCGTCGATATGCTCGGATCGGCCTGGACCTTCTCAGGGATGATCATCAAGAAGTTGGCCTTCGCGTCGCCGACCAGCGCCTGGACCCGGTCGGCCTCGTCGCCCTGGTCGGTGGCGCGAAGCTCGGCCGCGTAGTGTCCGAGCAGGTCCTCGAGGTCGAGCTGGCCCTCGGCGTCGATCTCCTCGAGCGAGACCTTCGCGCCCTCGCCGAGGCGGCGCTCGATCGCGGCGCGGTCGAGGTTCAACTCGTCGTTCACCCGGACGTAGACCCGCCCGCCGGTCATCCCGGCGCATGCCCAGGGGCCGATGTCGCCGAGGACGACCGCCCGTCCCGAGGTCATGTACTCGAAGGCGAAGCCCTTGGCGTTGGCACGGTCGACGATGCAGCCCCTTGAGTCCTCGAGCGGCTCCTCGGGCTCGCCGGCGAGAACGACGTCGGCGCCCGAGAGGCGGATGCAGAAGCGCGAGTCGGCCGAGCCCTGGACGAAGAGGTGGCCGCGCTGGGCGCCATAGGCGAAGGACTTGCCGACCGAGCCGTTCACCCGGCGGCCCTCGGCGTTCTTGCCCTTGAGGATCGACACCGTCCCCCCCAGCATCGTCTTGCCGACGCCGTCCTGGGCCCCGCCCTCTACCCGGCAGGTGACGCCCCACTCGTTGAAGGCACCGAAGCCCTGGCCGGCAACCGAGCCCCCGTTGAAGGTCAGCTGGGCGAGCTGGTCGTTCTCGGAGCCCTCCGGCTGGCCCTCGTAGATGCGGGCGCGGGCGATCGCGCCGGAGAGCTCGGTCCCTAGCACCCGGTCGTGGGCGTCGGTCCGGCGGGGGAACTCGGCGGTCACGCAGGAGCCATCGAAGACCTGGCCGGCGAGCTTGGCGATCTCCGAGGAGGCCTGCTTGGGCTCCATCCGGATCGGCTTCGCGCGGACAAGCCCGGCCTCGGCTCGCGCCTCGACCAGCGCCTCCTCCTCCACCGGCAGGTCGAGTGGCTCGAGGTCGAGGAACTCCTCGAGCGGGGTGATCAGCGGCGCCAGGTCGATCGCCTCGTGGTGGGAGATCTGCTCGAGCAGGTCATAGCGGCCGACCAGGTCCTGGGCGCGCTCGTAGCCAAGCGAGCCGACCACCTCCTTGACCTCCTCGCCCATCGACTGGAAGAAGCGGGCGCAGGTCTCGGCGCCGTCCTGGACCGGGGTGAACTTCTTAAGGCCGTGCTCCTCGGCCTGCTCGGTCGTCTCGATCGAGGTCGCGATCCCGACGTGACAGGTGTCGAGCTGGCAGCCGCGGCAGATCGTGCAGCCGAGCGAGACCATCGCCAGGGTCCCGAAGGCGACCCGGTTCGCCCCCATGCAGTGGAGCTTGACCACGTCGTGGGCGTGGCGGTAGCCGCCGTCGGCCCAGATCTCGACCCGGTTCCGAATCCCCGCCTCCATCAGCGCCCGGTGGACGGCGCGGGTGCCGATGTCGGAGGGCAGGCCGGTGTGGCGGAGCGCGTGCTGGCGGGCGGCGCCGGTGCCGCCCTCGAACCCGGAGAGGGTGATGATGTCGGCGCCCGCCTTCGCGATCCCGAGGCCGATCGTGCCGACGTTGGGGACGACCGGCACCTTCACCGACACCCGCACGTCGGGGTTGACCGTCTTCAGCTCGTCGATCAGCTCCGCCAGGTCCTCGATCGAGTAGAGGTCGTGGTTGTTCGACGGAGAGATCAGGTCGGTGCCGGGCGAGGCGTTGCGCGCCGCCGCCACCTTCTCGGAGACCTTCTTCCCGGGCAGGTGCCCGCCCTCACCGGGCTTCGCCCCCTGGCCGATCTTGATCTCGGCGACGTAGGAGGAGTTGATCATCTCCGCCGATACCCCGAAGCGGCCCGAGGCGACCTGCTGGCCGCGCCACTTCCGGTACTTGCCGTACATGTCCTGGATCTCCCCACCCTCGCCGTTGATGCAGAGGATGTTGATCGCCTTCCCGGCCTCGGCGTAGGAGCGGAACGCCGGCTCGGACTGCGAGCCGAAGCTCATCGAGCTGATCACCAGGGGGTAGGAGTGATGGCCGATTGAGGCGTCCACCTGGGAGGGATCGACCGGCTCGCGGTCAGGTTCCTTCCGGAGGCCGATGATGTGGCGCATCGAGATCGGGTTCTCGGCCTCGAGCTCGCGCACCTTCTGCGAGTACTCCTCGTAGCTCGCGCTGCCGTTGGAGGCCGCCACCGCCGCCTTGTAGACCTTCGGGTAGAAGCGGAACGTCTTCGCGGGCTTCGACTCTTCCTCGCCGCTGAGGATCTGGTGGCGGGCGTCGGTGTCGGCATCGAGCTCCGCGAAGCCGGCGCCGCCCTTCTCGCTCGCCGCGAAGGCCTCGGTCTGGAAGATCTCGGCGAGCTCGGGCTTGATCCCGATCGAGGAGAACTGGCGCGCGTAGCCGCGGACCTCGTGGATTCCGATCGTCGAGATCACCTTCTCGATCCCCTTGCGCAGTGCCGAGCAGAGGTTGGCGACGTCCGAGGTGTAGTCGTCGACGCAGATCACCTCGACCATCACGTAGGGGCAGACGCCGTTGGCGCCCAGGCCGAGGGCGAGGACGACGTCGTGGACGTTCCGGATCGCCGCCGAGCGGAGGACGATCGAGCAGCGCCGGCGCAGGTTCTCCTCCCCCGGCTCGACCTCGATCTGCTTCAGCGCCTGGTCGATCGCGGAGGTCGCCAGGTGAGGGTCGAGGTACCGGCGCTCGCCGTCGTAGACGGTGCGGTCGGTGAGGACGAGCAGCTGGGAGCCCTCGCTGACCGCCTTCACCGCCTCCTGCTTGATTCGCTCGATCGCGCCCTGGGTCGTCTCGGACTCGAGTAGAGCGATGTCGATCGCCTTCGCGTCGCCGAACTTGTCCCAGAGATCCTCGAGCAGGTAGGTGCCCTGGTCGCGGGCGATCCGGCGATAGTCCGTGTCGCCGATCGGCGCCAGATCGTGGTGGCCGCCGAGCAGGATCGGGAGGTCGGTGACGGTGACCCCGGTGTGCTCGGAGGGGTCGGCGAGCGGGGGACGGCGGCCGAAGACCGCGCGGGTGGAGAAGTGCTCGATCTCGCGCTCGCGGTCGATCGCCGGGTTGGTGACGACCGCGACCGTCTCCTTGAAGTAGTCGGCGAGGTTCTGGCGCTCCGGCGAGAGTGCGGCCAGGGGGCCGTCGTAGCCGAGCGAGCCGATCGGCTCGGCGCCGTTCGAGGCCATCTGCTGAACGAGCTTGACGTCGTCGCGCTGCCAGCCGAAGCCGGCGAGCACCCGGTCCCCGACCTGGACCGGGTCGGCGGGCCCGGCGGCCGTGTAGCCGGGGATCTCGGCTCCCTCGAGGGGGCCGCCCGTGATCCGGGACCGGTCGAAGGCCGCGACCTCCTCGGCGCCGGTGCGGGCAAGCCAGCGGTCCTTGACCTCGCGCAGCATCGCCTCGTGCGGATGAAGCGTCGAGCGCCGCTTGGCGCGGTCCACCGTGACCATGAACTTCTCGCCCGGGGCGAGCGGCTTCGGCTCGGAGACCATCTCCTCGATCGAGACGACGCCCGGCTCCGAGCTGAACACGAAGTCGTCCGGCGTCTCCAGCTGCCACAGCGGGCGCAGGCCGAGGGCGTCGGCCGAGAACACGCACTCGTCGGCGTGGCGGGCGATCAACGCCACCGGGCCCTGCGCGAACGGCCCCATCGTCGTCCGCAGATAGAGGTAGAAGGGATGGAGGTCCTCGGGCAGGGCCTCGATCTCGTTGACGATCGGGGGCACCACCATCTCCATCGCCTCGGCGAGGCTGAGCCCGTTGCGGCGGATCAGGGTCTCGACCGTGCGGTTCAGGTCCTGGGAGTCCGAGTTGCCATCGGAGATCGGGATGCCGAGCATTCGCGCCTCCTGGCGGAGCTGGGCGATCGTGTTGATCTCGCCGTTGTGGCCGAGAACGCCGAAGGGCTGGACCCGCTGGAAGGAAGGCCAGGTATTGGTCGAGTAGCGGTTGTGGCCGAGACAGCCGACGGTCTCGAGGCGCTCGTCGGAGAGGTCCGGGTAGTAGGTCCCCAGGACCTTGGGCGCGCCCATCACCTTGTAGACGCAGCTGTGGGCGGAGAAGGAGGCGACGTGGACACCGAGCTTGTCCTCGAGCTCGATCTTGAGGCCGAAGAGGGCGGCGTCCCCCTCGGCGGCGTCCGGGACCAGTCCGCCCAGCTGCCAGAAGTGGGGCTCCTCCTCCCGGGCGGTCGGGCCGAGTGCGGCGGAGTCGACCGCGGCGATGCGCTCGGCGAGGATGCGGAAGCCGCGGCGGCCGAGGATCTCGCGGGCGCCGTGGCGGACCTTCTCGAGGTCCCCGGAGCGCTCGACGAAGACATGGGCGACGGCAAAGGCCTGATCGAGTGCCAGGGACGGGTTGTGGCCGCCCTGGCGCACCTCCTCCGCCCAGATCTTTGTCGGGATGTCGAGCAGAAGGCCGCAGCCGTCGCCCTCGCCGTCGACGTTGCCGGCGCGATGGAGCATCTTCTGCAGCGACTCGAGCGCCAAGGTCACCGGCTCGTGGCTCGGCGTCGCGTCGCGTCGAACGGAGGCATAGATCGCGCACGCGTCCTTGTCCTCCACGCTCGGCGGCGAGACGCGCGGGCGATAGGGGCGCTCAGGCGAGTAGCGCTCGGGCCGCACGGGCTTGCGGCGGGCTGGGGACAGGTTGCTCAATCGGCCTCCCGGTTTCCGCGCCTTCTTCGAGCGGGCGCGCGACGGGTTCAGGGGTCGGAGCAGTATAGAAGTCGCCTCTTCCGCACTTTCCGGCGCAACCAGCCGCGCCTCGGCACGTTTGATCGCAATTTGCGGACAAGCTGGAATTTCGTCGTTGACCGTGCGAAACTCCAAGCGTTAAGGGGCGTTAATAAAACTACGCGATACTCATCAACCACATGTCGGGGAGATCAAGCATGAGCAAGCAGACCGCAGAACAGCAGGGGGCGACCGAGTCGGGGGACTCCCCAAGCCGGGGGAAGGGCAACGAGAACGGAGCCAAAGTCGAGCCGGGTTCCGAGACCGAGCGCTTCCGGGCGCTCGTCGACGTCACCCACAACGAGTCGGTGACGGGCGAGTCGGGAGTGCCCCGCAAGCAGCGGGACCACGAGCAGCGCTGCCAGGAAGAGCTGCTCGACGAGTTTTCCTGAGGACCCTTCAGACCTGAGGGGCTTGCGCCGATGAGATCGTGTGGCCACGATCCCGGCGCATCGCAGGGGTGAACCGGACCGCGCTCGTCGCGTCCGCGCTCGCGCTGTCGGTGATCGCCCTCGTGATCGTGGCGCCACGGGCTGACGCCGCGGCGACCCGCGCAGAGTACGTGGCCCAGGTCGACCCGATCTGTCAGGCGGCGATCGCCCCTCAGGAGAAGGCGCTCAGGACCTTCGCGAAGGCTTTCCGGCACTTCGAGCAGCGAGTCGAATCGGGCCGGATCAGCCGAGGCACCTTCACGAAGCTGCTCCGCCAGACCGCCGGCTTCCTCGGGCGCTTCAAGGCACTGACCGCTGGCGTTACCACCCAGATCGAGGCGGTTCCGCCGGCCGCCGGGGAACGCCGGCATCGTGACGCTCTGGCTCCAGACCCGCCGCGCCGCCGAGCAGCTCGTCGGCTCGGCGGTCAGCGCCCTGAAGCACCGGAGGATGAAGGCCTACTTCCGCCTGCTCGATCGGGCCGAGGCGACCGACGACGGCGCGCGCGCCCTCGTCTCCAGCTTCGGCTTCAGGTACTGCGCCTAGCCCCAGGACATCGGCGTGTAGCCGCTGTTCATCGGGACACCGATCAGCAGGGCGCGGACGGGGGCGTCGGACTTGTTGCGGATCGTCCGGCGGACGTCCGGGGCGAACCGGCAGAAGGTGCCTGCCGGTGCCGCGTGCTCCTCTTCGCCGGTGACGATCGTCCCCTCCCCGTCGAGGATCACGAACGCCTCCTCCTGATCGTCGCCGCTGTGATCGTGCGCCGGGATCTCGCCGCCCGGCGCGATGTCGACGACGTTGAATCCGAATGCCTCGGCTCCGAGGGTCTTGCGGGCAAGCCGCCAGGTGGCGCCGCCGGACCCCTCCATCACCTCGAAGTCCTCGACCTGCTTGATCGTGTAGCCCTCGGCCATGCGCTCCTCCTCCTGGTCCGCGGTGTCTGCAACCGCCGCGCGAACATATCCTCTCCGGATGGCCGATGACCCGGCGGCTCTGGCGGAGAGGATCGCGCGGTACAACGAGGCTTGGAACAGCCACGACCTCGACGCGATCATGGCGATGCACGCGCCGGACATGGTCTTCGAGAATCACACCGCCGGCGAGGCCGCCGAGGGCGAGGCGGCGCGGGAGCACATCGGCTCGATCTTCGAGACCTGGCCCGACATCCACTTCGAGACCCGTCGCCTCTACGTCCGCGACGGGGTGGTCACCCAGGAGTGGACCGCGACGGCGACTCACCGGAACGAGATGCGCCGCGGAGATCTGGTCGCCGCCCCGACCGGGAAGAAGGTCGAGTGGCGGGGCGTGGACGTGATCCCGTTCGAGGACGGGATGATCAAGCGCAAGGACGTCTACTCGGACTCGGTTTCGATCCTGCGCCAGGTCGGCCTGCTCGATTAGAACGGCAGCGGGTGCTGATCAGGAGGGCGCCTGCAGGAGCCAGTCAGGCCCGCGGCGAGGCGAGCTCGGTCGCATCGAGGCGGCCGCGCAGGACGGTGCGCTCGGTGCGCTCCCAGACCTCGGATTCGTCCCCCGACGCCCGCTCAAGTGCGGCGCCCGAGGCGACCACCCGCTCACCGCGCTCCTTGGCGAGATCGCAGAGACGCGCGGCCTCGTTGACCGGATCGCCGATCACCGTGTACTCGAAGCGCTGCTCGGCGCCGACGTTGCCCGCGACCGCCCGTCCCGCCGAGATACCGATCCCGAAGTCGATCTCGGGCACCTCCCGCTCGAGCCGCTCGCAGAGCGCGCGGGCGACGGCGAGCGCCTCCCCAGCCGGATCGGAGCTCGCCACGGGCGCCCCGAAGATGCAGAGGGCGGCGTCGCCCTCGAACTTGTTGACGAGTCCTCCCCCCTCTTCGGTGGTCTCGATCACGACGCGGAAGAAGCGGTTGAGTAGGCGCACCACCTCGGCCGGTGGCATCGCCAACGCCATCGACGTGGAGCCGGTCAAGTCGACGAAGAGGGCCCCGATCTCGCGCTCCTCGCCGCCGAGCCGGGTGCCGTCTCGAAGCGCGGCCCGGGCGACCTCCTTGCCCACCTGGCGGCCGAAGAGGTCACGGATCCGCTCGCGCTCGCGGAGGCCCTCGGCCATCCGGTTGAAGCCGGCCTGGAGCACGCCGACCTCACTCGAGTCGTTGATCGGCACCTGGGCCTCGAAGTCGCCCTCGGCTACTCGGTCGAGGGCCTTCCTCACGGAGATCACCGGATCGGCAATGGCCCGGGCCGAGACCAGGGTCGCAAAGAGCCCCACCGCGACCGCGACCGAGCCGAGGAAGACGGACGCCCCCGCCACGTACTCCGCGTCCACGTCCGGCTTGGTGACACCGACGACGCCGACCACGAGCACCCCCAGGATCGGCACCCCGGTGCCGAGACTCCAGGCGAAGAGCAGGCGGTTGCGAATCCCCGGTGCGACCGAGTGCTCGGGCTCGCGGGCGGCCAGCGCCAGCGCCGTCACCGGTCGCAGCACTCGCTCGTAGAGCAGGTAGAGGAGCGCGGAGCAGGTCTCCCCGCCGAGCCAGATCGCGGAGACGACGACCGCCGCGAAGCCGAGCGAGTGGTGCACGTTGAGCGCGCCGAGAATGAGGCCGGCGATCCCCCAGGCAACGGCATCCATGAGCGCAGCCCGGCTGGCCAGTCGTAGGGTGAGGCGGTGCTCGCTCTCGTCGGGATCGCGCCCCTCGCGAATCCAGGCCAGGGCAGCGTTCAGGTCGCGGCCGAAGAGCCAGGTGATCGCGGCGCCGCCTGCGAGCACCGTCGCCGCGGCCAGCGGCAGGTTCTCGCGCCCGATGGCATCGCGCTCAGTGGGGTCGTAGAAGATCGGGATCAGGAACCCGATCGCGACGAAGACCACCGCTGCACCGAGCAGGCCCGCCGCCCAGCCGACCAGCCGGATTCGCCCGAGGATCCCGCTGACGAAGCGGTCGGTCTCGTCGCGGCTCATGCGCCGGCTCCGACCTGGGTTTGCTGGCGGACCAGTTCCGCACGCGAGCCGCCCGCCGGGCGGACGGTGATGTTGCGCCGCCGCGGCGGCTCGTGTGGGCTCGCGGTGGTGCGCAGCTCGGAGGTGCGCAGGATGCTCGCGATCACGACCTTCATCTCCAGCATCGCGAAGCTCGCCCCGAGGCAGCGCCGGCGGCCGCCGCCGAACGGGATCCAGGTGTAGGTGCCGGGCGGCTCGTCCAGGAAGCGCTCGGGCCGGAATGCGTAGGGATCCGGGTAGAGATCGGCGTCATGGTGGAGAAGGTAGGAGTTGGCAACCAGGCAGGCGCCGGTCGGGTAGGACCAACCCCCGACCTCGATCGGCTGCTTCACGAACCGGGGCATGGTGTTCGGCAGCACCGGCCGGCGCCGCAGCGTCTCCTGGATCGTCGCGGTCAAATAGCTCTCATCACCGCCATCCCTGACCTCGTCCGTGAGCGTGGCGAGGGCCCGCGGCTGGCGGGCGAGGCGCTCGAACGCCCAGGCGAGGGTCGAGGCCGTGGTCTCGTGGCCTGCGACCAGCAGCGTCATCAGCTCGTCGCGAAGCTCCTGGGCGCTCATCTCGGAGCCATCCTCGTGTCGCGCTTCGAGCAGGATCGAGAGGACGTCGTCGCGATCGGCTTGCTCGCGTCGGCGCTCGTCGATCAGTTCGAACAGCAGCCGGTTGGTCTCCTCGCGCACGGTCATGAAGCCGCGCATCGGGCCGAACCGGTCGAGCAACCGCGCCAGCCGCGGCGGGGGCTCGGGCATTAGCGACATCGGCTTATCGCCATAGGAGAGCAGGGTGGTGAGGCGGCCGCGCACCGCGTCCAGGCGTGGCCCCGGGTCGAGGCCGAAGACCGCGCGGAGGATGATCTCCAGGGTGAGTGCCTGCAGCCGCGGGTGGAGTTCGACGCTTCCCTCCCAGCCACCGACTTCGCGCTCTGCCACTTCCTGGACGAGGCCGGTGAGCCGCTCGATCCGCTCTCCGTGGAAGGCCGGCAGCATCAGCTTCCGCTGCTCCATGTGCGAGTCGCCGTCGAGCAGGATCACCGAGTTCTTGCCGACGACCGGCTCCAGTACGCGGGCACCCTCGCCGGGGTGAAGCACGTCAGCCGGAGCCGTGTAGATCTCCTTCACCTGCTCGGGCTCGCTGATGATCACGAACGGCGGGGCGAGCGGAAACCGAACCGTGAAGCGCTTGCCGTACCGCGCGCGGCAGCGCTCGAGGAAAGCGAGTGGGCGCGTCCAGAGGCCGATCCCCTGGATCAGCGAGGGATGAGACGGCCCGGCAGGGAGCCCTGAACCCATTGCGCCTCCGATCGCTTGCTTCTGCGACATACCCTCTTACGCGCGGCGATCGAGATCTGTGAGATCCGTCACAAACACCGGATTCTCTCGCAGGTTCGCCTCCATCGGGAGAAGGGACGCGACCGGCCGGGACCACACGTAACCCCTGAGGGGGCGCCGGCGCTCTAAAGAGGCATCCGACCACAGGAGGTGTGGATCCACAGTGAAGTCACGCACGATGCGCAGGGTCGCGGCGCTGACGACCGGTGTCGCTCTCGCCCTCTCGTTCCCGGCAGCGAGCGCGGTAGCCGACAAGGGCGGGGTCCCACATTCGGACAAGCCGTGTGCGGCGAAGAAGAAGCAGAAGAAGCACCCTGCCCCGAACGACAAGGGCAAGAAGTGCGGCTTCAACTTCGTCGGTTGAGGCACTGAAGGACACACCGCCCGCTCAGAGGCGCCGGCTCCCGAGGCACGCAGGGCAACCGCCGACGGAGCCGGCGCCGCGAGCTCAGCGGCGCCGGAGAGCCCAAGCGGCGACGGCGAGGGCCGAGGCGGCGAGGATCCCCGCCGACAGCAGGGCGGCGCGCGGATTCTGGTGGTCGCCCATCACCGCCTCGATCTGGCCGGAGGACATCACCGAGCCGAGGCTTCCGGCCGATAGCACCGAGCCGGCCGAGCCCGCCGAGCCGACCGAGAACGCTGAGCCGGCCGAGCCGATCGAACCGATCGAGGCGAAGGAGCCGATCGAGCCGATCGAGAATGCCGACCCCTTCGACGCGATCGAACAGAACGAGTCCTCGGACCAGAGCGATAGCGCCGAATCGCCCATCTAGTGGGGCCTCTCACAACGGTTGAGACACCCCCTAGAGCTCCGGGACGTCGGCGCCGGTCGCGGAGAACGGGACCCGGCGGATCTCGGCCCAGTCGCCGAACTCCTTGCGGAGCGCGTCGACGACCTTGCCGGTGCTCTGCCAGAACGACCAGACCAGGACGCTGGGGCCGGCGCCTGAGATCGTCGCGCCGATCGCGCCGAGCCTCGGCGCCTCCGCGACGACCTCCATCGAGCGTGGATAGAGGTGGGCGCGATGGGGCTGATGGAGGCGATCGGCTGAGCCCCCGGCCGATCAGGGTGAGATCGGACCGCTGAATGCCGACGAGCAGATCGGAGACCGCGGCGACATTGGCGACCGCGTCGGCGATCGGGACCTCGGTGGGAAGCGCATCGCGCGCCTCCTCGGTGGGCACCTGACCGGCGGGAATCACCAACACCCCCTCCACCCCTTGCGGGGGCTCGAGCCGGGTCGCGGTAACGGCGCCGTCGTTGCTCGAGCAGACGACGAAGCCTCCGTAGAGCGCCGCGGCGACGTTGTCGGGATGGCCCTCGACCCGGGCCGCGTGGTTGAGGAGGTCCTCGCGCTCCATCGCCAGCTCGTAGAGATGGTCTGCCGCGAGCAGTCCGGCGACGATCGCGGCCGCGCTCGAGCCGAGGCCCGCGCCGAGAGGGACCTCGCTGCGGATCCGGAAGGCGATCCCGTCGGCCGGCCGCAGCCACTCGAACGCCCGGACGCAGAGATTCGAGCGGTCGAGGGGCACGTCGAGGCCCTTCGCCTCGACCGAGAACGACCCGGTCTCCTCGACCTCGACCTCGAGATGGAGGCTGAGGGCGGCGGCAAGCACGTCGTATCCCGGCCCCAGGTTGGCCGAGGAGGCGGGGACCCGCACCAGACGCCTGCGCGCGGTCATCGCCGGGCCCTCACTGCTTCCACTTGATCCCGCAGCCGACGGCCGCCGTCCGCTGCCGCTCGGGCTCGCGGCCCTCGAGGACGGCATCGAGCGCTTCGCGGACCCAGGTGGCGGCGTGCGAGGCGTCGTCGTAGTCGGCGTCGGGAGCGCCGTGGTAGCGCAGCTTCAGCTCGTGATCGAGGACGAAGACGTGCGGGGTCTTCTCGGCGCCCCAGGCCCGCGCCACGTCCTGGCCCTCGTCGTGGAGATAGGGATGGGGCCACTCCCCCTCCGTCTCGACCCGGTCCACCATCGCCTCGAATGAGTCGGCCGGGTAGCGCTCGGCGTCGTTGGAGTTGATCGCCAGGAAGCGCACCCCACGATCGGCATAGTCACGTGCCAGGTCGAGCATCCGGTCGTGCCAGGCAAGGGCGTAGGGGCAGTGGTTGCAGGTCCAATAGACGACCGTCGCCGCGGCCGGGCCGTTGGCGGAGAGCATGTGCTTCGCGCCGTCGGTTCCCGGAAGCTCGAAATCCGGCGCCTTCTCGCCTATCGAAATGGCCATCGCACTCCCGTCGCTCGGAGGCTGAAGCCCGGAGGCTAGATCACCGCGCTCGATCAGCGGCACCGACGGCCGCCGCGGCCAGGGCGTCGCGAAGGTCGGCCGGATCGGGGAGGGGCGAGGTGGTTCCGTCCCGCCGGCGGTAGATCCGGCAGGTCAAGCCCGCCGGCTCGCCCTCGGGGGGCGGCTGCAGGTCGGCTCCGTCGATCCGGATCGTCGGGGAGCCGACGAATCCCTCGCGCGCCGCCGCAGCCTCGGTGTCGATCTCGCGGACCTCAACGGAGCCCGGCTCGAGACCGGCCTCGGCGACCGCCTCGCGCAGCATCGCGCGCGCCCGCTCCCACGAGGGGCAGTCTTGCCACCAGAGGAGCTCGATGCGCGGCTGAGCGGCCACGCGCCGAGGTTAGCCGCCGGGCTCGGCGGCCAGGGCGGCTCAGTCGAAGATCGCCTTCTCTACCGCAGTCAGGTTGGCCTCGCAGCCGACCACCGCGGGCGCCTTCCCGAGCGCCGTGTCGGGGTCCTTGAGCCCGTGGCCGGTGAGCACGCAGACCACGGTCCGGGGCGGGTCGCCTCCGTCGGCGACCGGGAGACCGTGGGCGAGGACCCCGGCGACCGAGGCGGCCGAGGCCGGCTCGCAGAAGACCCCCTCGCTGTCGGCGAGCCAGCGGTAGGCGTCGAGGATCTGCTCATCGGAGATCGCTGCGACCCGCCCCCGGGAGGCGGTGAACGCTCCCATCGCCTCCTCCCAGCGGGCCGGATTGCCGATCCTGATCGCCGAGGCGATCGTCTCCGGCTTCTCGATCGGGTGGCCCTCGACCAGCGGCGCCGCACCCTCCGCCTGAAATCCATAGAGGACCGGCGTCGCCTCACGCTCGCCGAATCCCTTCCACCAGGAGGTGACGTTCCCCGCGTTCCCGACCGGGATCGCCAGCGCCTCCGGGGCCTCGCCGAGCTCCTCGATCACCTCGAACGCAGCCGTCTTCTGCCCCTCGATCCGGTAAGGGTTGACCGAGTTGACCAGCTCCACCGGGTGGCGCTGGGCGACCTCGCGGACGATCTCGAGCGCCTGATCGAAGTTGCCCTCGAGCGCGATCACCCGCGCCCCGTGCATCAGCGCCTGCGCCAGCTTGCCGATCGCGATCTTGCCCTCGGGAACGATCACCGCTCCCCGGAGCCCCGCCCGGGCGGCGTAGGCGGCGCAACTGGCGGCGGTGTTTCCGGTCGAGGCGCAGACGATCGCCTCCACCCCGGCCCCGGCGGCGCGCGACACCGCAACCGTCATCCCGCGGTCCTTGAAGCTGCCGGTCGGGTTCGCCCCCTCGAACTTGAGGTAGGCCTCCGCCCCGATCTTCTCGCTCAGCCGCGGCGAGTGGATCAGCGGGGTGGAGCCCTCGTTCAGGGTCACCACCGGGTCGCCGTCCTCCAACGGAAGATCGTCGCGGTAGCGCTCGATCAGGGGTTGCCGGCACTAGGAGAACTCTTCCTCGATCACCCGGATCGAGCGCGGAGCGGAGCGGAGGAACTTGAGCTTCGCGATCCTCTTCAGCGCGGCGCCGAAGCGCCGCTCGCTGACCGGGTGCATGACCATGATCAGCTGGGCGTCGTCGCCGAGCCCGCGCTGGACCACGCTCCGCACCGAGACCTCGTTCTCGCCGAGGATCTCGGCGATCTGGGCGAGGACGCCGGGGCGGTCCTCGACCTCGAGATGGAGGTAGAAGGCCATCTCCACGTCCTTGGCGATCCGAAGCCTCGAGTTCTCCTCGAACAGCGGGGAGCCGCCGGCGATCACCGAGACGACGTCGCCGAGCACCGCCGAGGCCGTCTCCGGTCCGCCGGCCCCCGGCCCCGACATCGTGATCTCGGTGATCGTCGGCGCCTCGACCATCACCGCGTTGAACGGGCCCTCGATCGGGGCGAGGGGATGGCCCGGATAGAGAAAGCACGGAAAGACCCGGACGCTGACCTGGTCGTCCCCGAGGCGCTCGGCGACGCCGAGCAGCTTCAGCGAGAGTCCGAGCTCCTTCGCGTAGGCGATGTCGTCGGGCCTGATCCGCTCGATTCCCTCATAGGGCACCTGGTCGAGTCGGACCCGGGTGCCGAACGCGAGCCGCGCCAGGATCGCCATCTTCGCCGCCGCGTCGGCCCCGCCGACGTCTTCCGAGGGATCGGCCTCGGCGTAGCCAAGGTTCTGGGCCTGCTTCAGGGCGTCGTCGTAGCTGAGCCCGCTGCGCGCCATCTCGGTGAGGATGTAGTTGGTGGTGCCGTTGACGATCCCGAACACCTTCTCGATCGGGATCGCGCCGAGGCTCTCCTGGACCACCCTGATCACCGGGATCGCGCCGGCCACCGCGGCCTCGAATCGAAGCTGGGCGCCCCCCTCGCGCGCGGCGACGACCAGCTCCTCGCCGTGCTGGGCGATCAGCTGCTTGTTCGCGGTGACCACGTGGCGGCCCTCGCGAAGCGCCCTGGTGACGTAGTCGCGGGCGGGGTCGATCCCGCCGATCAGCTCGACGATGATGTCGCTGGCGGCGAGGATCTTGTCGAAGTCGCCCTTCTTGCTGGTGAGGGTGCCGGTCACCCGCGGGCGGCGACCGGAGACCTCGGCGACCATCTCCGCGCGGTCGGTGAGCAGGTCGTGGAAGGCTCCGCCGACCGTTCCCTTGCCGAGGATGCCGACGTTGACCTCGGGCGCCTTCTGTTTCTTCTTCGCCGGCATCGCTAGACGTCTCGCGCGAGCAGGTCGTCCCAGCTCTCGCGGCGGACCACCACCCGGGCCTTGCCCTCGCGGCAGAAGATCACCGGCGGCCGCGGGACCCCGTTGTAGTTGCTCGCCATCGCGTAGCCGTAGGCCCCGGTGGCCGGGGTGACGAGGACGTCGCCGACCCGGGGGGCCGCGAGCTCGACGTCGCGAACGAGCACGTCGCCGGACTCGCAGTGCATCCCGGCGACGGTGGCCGAGGTGTCGGCGGGCTCGCCCGCGCGGTCCGCGATCAGCGCCTCGTAGCGGGCGTCGTAGAGCATCGGGCGGGTGTTGTCCGACATCCCGCCGTCAACCGAGACGTAGGTCCGGACCCCGGGGATCTCCTTCACCGTCCCCACCCGGTAGGCGGTGATCCCCGCGTTGCCGACCAGAGAGCGGCCGGGCTCGACCAGGATCCGAGGGGCGGGGTCGAAGACCCGTCGCACCCCGTCCACCTTCACCTTGACGTAGTCCTCGATCGAGGGCGGCTCGTCGGTCTCCAGGTAGGCGATCCCGAGACCACCCCCGACGTTGAGCAGCTCCGGCTCGAGGTCCACCGAGCGGGTGAAATCGGCGAGCACCTCGATCGCCTTGGTGTAGGGCTCGAGCTCGAAGATCTGGGAACCGATGTGGGCGTGGAGGCCGACCAGCTCCAGATGCCGGGACGCCCGGACCTGCTCGACCGCGCGCTCGGCGAGGCCGTCGGCGAGGCCGAAGCCGAACTTCGAGTCGAGCTGCCCGGTCTGCACGTAGGAGTGAGTCGATGGCTTGATCCCGGGGGTGAGCCGGATCAGCACCCGCTGCGGCCGGTCGAGGAGGCGCTCGGCGCGCGCGATCTCGTCGAAGGAATCGAGGATCAGGTGGCCTCACCCCCGAGTCGAAGGCGTAGCGGAGCTCGGCCTCGGTCTTGTTGTTGCCGTGCATGTGAATCCGGGCGGGATCGAAGCCGGCGGCGAGCGCCATGTGGAGCTCGCCTCCGGAGGCGACGTCGACCGACAGCCCCTCCTCGGCCGTAAGGCGGTAGGCGGCGGTCATCGGCAGCGCCTTGCTCGCGAACAGCACCTCGTAGTCGCCGGTGTGCTCCTCGAACGCCCGGCGGTATTCGCGGGCGCGCCAGCGGATGTCCTCCTCGGCGTAGACGTAGGCGGGGGTGCCGAACTCCCCGGCTAGCTCGACCAGGTCGCAGCCGGCGACCTCGAGGTGGCCGCGCTCGTTCACCCGCGAGCCGCGCGGGTAGACCGGCGAAGCCGCGATCGGATCGGCCGCGACGACCGACCCCTGGTTTTCCCTGGAAGCGCTCATCGAGCGCCATTCTGACGCCAACACCCGTCCAGAGCGGGACGAACCAGGCAAGAGTGGGGTTTCGGCGCCGATACCCACTATTCAGGGGGAACGACACGCTGTCCAACGAAAGGAATCGATGATGCGCAGAGCCGCACTTGGCATCTGTCTGTCTGCGGCGATGCTTGCCTCGACCGCCGGCTCCGCCGGAGCCGCGACGTTGGCGCCGACGAGCGCCAACTTCGGCAGTGAGGCGGTTGGCGACGTCAGCAGGCCGAAGATATTCACGGTCACCGCGGAGACGCTGGACGCCGCGCTGCCGATGACGATCACCACTACCGGTGATTTCAGCCAGACCAACAACTGTCCGAGCACGCTCGGGTTCCTGACCGCGACCAGTTGCGAGATCAACGTCCTCTTCGTTCCGAAGGCAGCGGGCGCTAGGACGGGCACGCTGAGCACGACCTCGGTCGTCCTCGGTGGGCCCTCGGCGGCCCTCGCCGGTAACGGCGTTCAAGGGAACGCCCTGAACGCCGGCAAGTGCACGAAGAAGGGAGAAGAAGAAGGCGAAGAAGGGCGCTGTCGCGGCGAAGAAGAAGAAGGGGAAGGCGTGCAAGAAGAAGGGGAAGAAGAAGGGCGGCAAGAAGAAGTAGCGGCAGCCCCAAGAGGGCGAGAATGGCGGGCGTGGAGCGCCCGCCACCCCGCCCTCCCGACCGCGAGGACAGCGAAGACGGCCTCGCCT
The DNA here is from genome assembly GCA_963752585.1 of uncultured Solirubrobacterales bacterium. GTDB lineage: Bacteria > Actinomycetota > Thermoleophilia > Solirubrobacterales > 70-9 > CAVVYV01. The sequence continues at coordinate 662,396 of CAVVYV010000008.1, read as the reverse complement.
ATTCGGTCTGGCTCCCGGACCGGATGGGCGGGGCCGTCGAGGCGGAGCGTGGCGCTCCCTCCCGGCCGCTTCCCCGCCCGCCCTGGCCGGGGGTCGTGATCGCCCACGGTGCCGGGTCCCGAAAGGAGAACCACGCCGACTTCGCCCGCCTGTCCGCGGCCAGCGGCTGGGCGGCGCTTGGGTTCGACGCCCGCGGCCACGGAGCCTCGGAGGGCGAGATGTCCTCGGCGGCGATCGACGACCTGATCCGAATGGTCCGCCTGCTCGCCGCGCACGAGGGGGTCGATCCCCGCCGGGTCGCCGTCCGGGGCTCGAGCATGGGCGGCTTCCTCGCGATCCACGCGGCGGCGGTGGCGCCGGAGATCGCCGGCGTGATCGCGATCTGCCCCGCAGGGGAGGAGAACCTGAGCCGCGGGATCAGGCGGGGCGAGCTCGACATGAGGATCGGCGACCCGCTGGCGCTGGAGGCCTGGTTGGCCGGCCACGATCTGAGGAAGGCGGTCGAGGCAATCGCCGGCCGGCCGCTGATCCTCCTCCACGCCGAGGGGGACGTGCAGATCTCAAGCGAGTGGTCGGAGGAGCTGTACGAGCACGCCGCCGAGCCCCGGAAGCTGATCCTGGTCCCGGGTGGAGACCATCGCTCGGTCCAGCACGATCCGGAGCTGCAGGCTGTTGCCCTGGGCTGGCTGGAGCGGGAGTTGGGTCGGGGTCCGAGCGGCGCTCGCCGCTAGAGACCCAGTCCGCCGAGGGCGCCGCCGGCCTGGTTCCCGACCCCGCTGACGGTGTTGCCGAGCCGTTGGCGCCGGTGCACGCCGTTGACCGTGCTGCCCACTCCGTTGGCCGCGCCCTGCACGCTCTGACCGATGCCGCTCGAGGGGCTGGAGGACCCGCCGCCGCCGTCTCCGCCGCCGCCGCTTCCACCCCCGCCGCTTCCGCCGGAGCCGCCGCTTCCGCCGGAGCCGCCGCTGTTGGAGGGGGAGCTCCCGCCGGGAGAACCGGTGCCGAGTCCACCGCCGCCGCCGGCGCCGTCTCCTCCGCCCTTCTCCGAACCGGAGCCTTGCCCGCCGCCGCCGACGCCGTCGTTGGCCTTCCCGGAGGAGTCAGCCTTGCCGGACGAGTCGGCCGCGCCAGCGCGCCGGACGCGCTGGAGGACTCGTTGACGACGTCCGCGTCGGCGCCGAAGAGGCCGCCGGCCGCCTTCGGCCAGGCATCGAAGGTGACGATCGCGACCACCGCCAGAAAGGCAACGATCGCGCCCGCAGTCAGCGCCCCGCTCACCCCAAAGCCGGCGATGTAGGTCTCAGCTGTCCTTGCTCTGCTCGAAAGCACCGTCACTCGGGCCTCCAGCCCTGGACCTGTTCTTACTACCCGCGACCCCGCGGCTCAAATCATGCCGCTAAAGGGCCAGCGACTCTAGCGACCGGGCTGGCACCGGTCCATACCCAAAATCTGGGAGTAGACGACCGTCGGGGTTAGTCGTCGTCGTCGGAGCGGGACGAGCGGCGCGACCCGCTCCGAGAGCCGCCGTAGGTCTGACTCGCGGAGCCGTAGCTCTGGCTCGAGGGGCGGCCGGACCGCTGACTCGCGGAGCCGCTCGACCCCCGATTCCTGCAGCGGCCGGACCCGGAGCCTTCATCGCTCTCGGACCCGCCGGACCCGCCGGCGCGTCCCGGGTCGTTCGTCACCGGCGGCGTCTGAACGCTGCCGCCGATGCCAATCGCGTCCTTGCCGTTCTCGACGATCTCGTTGATCTGCTGCTTCCGCGAGGCCTCGTCCTGGTCTTCGCGCGCCTGCCTCCTCGCGGCTCTCTCATCATCGAGCTGCCTCCTGGTCTTCTCCGGGACGTCGCCACCGGGAAATGGCGCGTCCTTGCCGGAGCCGCTCCCATCTCCGGGCGTCTCCTCGCCGCCGCCCTCCTCGCCACCGGTGCCGCCGCCGTCGCCGGTCTCGGGCGGTGGCGAGGTGACTCCTCCGGGAGCGTTGCCCCCGTTGCCCTTGCCGCCGCCCTTCTGTTGACCACCGCTGCCGTCGACACCACCGGAACCACCGGACGGCGCCGCGGCTGAACCGGACGGTGCGATCGGGCCTGGGGCCGCCTGCGCAACCTCGACCCCGAGCCCGGGGCCGGCGGGCCCCAGCTCCACCACTCCGCCTGACGAGGATCCGGTGCCGCCGCCACCCGGCCAGACGTCGAAGGACGCCGCGCCCACCGAGATCACGAAGACGATCGCCGCGCCAGCCACGAGGGCACCGCTGGTGCCGATCCCGGCGAGATACGTTCCTGTTGTCTTGGCGGCCGCGTGAGGTTCCCCCTCCCGCGCGGCACGCTTCCGTGCGTGCCCACTCACAGTGACCTACTCGGGGCGTCGCCTGTGCGCCGGAAGCGAGCCCGCTCCGATTGGACGCACGTTGGGTCGAGCGGAGTGAGACAGGCTGCTACAGGTAGCCGAGCGGATCGACGGCCTGGCCGTTGACCCTGACCTCGAAATGCAGATGCGGTCCGGTGCTGTTCCCGGTGCTGCCCACATAGCCAAGGATCGAGCGCCTGGCTGATCGAGCCGCTGGTGCGGGCGAAGCTTGATTGGTGGCCGTAGCAAGTTGATAGTCCTCCGCCGTGGCTGATGCAGGTGTAGTTGCCGTAGCCCCCCGCTGTAGGCAGCGAGAACGATACTGCCAGAACCGGCGGCGCGAATCGGGGTTCCGCTAGGTGCGGAGATATCAATTCCCTCGTGCATCCTCCCCCAGCGCATACCGAATCCTGAGGTGATCGGGCCGTCGACCGGCCAGATGAACTGGCCGGATCCGGCCCGGATCGGGCCCGCCGGCAGGAGCGACAGCTGCGCCTGGATCTTCGCCGAGATCTTCGAGAGGTCGCCCTCGAGCGTCTCCTTCTGATCGCGGACCTCGGCGAGGGTGGCCTTGTGCTGCTTCCTCGCGGCCGCCAGCTCGCCGGTGCGCCGCTCGAGCTTCGCCCGCGTCCGCTCGAGCTCGGCCTTGCGCTCGGCGATCGCGTCCCGGGCCGCCTTCACCGCGTTGACGGTCTCCTCCATCTGGTTGCGGAGGTCGCGCACCCGGCCGACGATCTCGTTGTCCTGCTCGTCGATCCGCTGGAAGTACTCGGTCCGCTCGAGCAGGTCGTCGAACCCATGCGAGGAGAGCAGGACGGTGAGCACGTCGGGGTCGCTCGACTTGTAGAGCGCGACGAGCCGGTCCTCGAGGATCCGGATCGCGCTCTGCAGACGCGCCCTCAGGTACTCGAGCCGGCGCTGGGCCTCCGCCAGCTCCGCCTGCTTCGCCGCCAGCTCCGCCGCGGCGGCGGCCTCGCGAGCGCGGAGGTCGGCGACCTCGCCCTGGAGTCGCGAGAGCTGGGCCGACTCATGGGTGATCCGGGTGGTGAGGACCCCCTCGTGTTCCTCGACCTGGGAGAGCTTCTCCTCGGTCTCCTGGAGCTGCTCCTGGAGGTCCTGCCCGGGCGCGGTGGACGCCGAGAGCGCCCCGGCCAGCGCCACCAGACCGAAGCTGGCGAGGGCGATTGGGAGTCGGAGACCGCTCAGCATGTTGCAAGCTTGCCCGCGCGCGACCGCGCCGACGGAACTTTGATTGCAGCAGCCTGGCGGAGAGCGCTACGCGGCTGCCGGGGCGGGCTTGCCCTCGGCGGAGGCGCCGTTGCCCGAGGCGCCGTTGGTCGCCGCGACCGCGTCCTTGGCGATCTCGGCCGCGGCCGCCGAGCCGCTCCTGGTACTCGCGCACCTGCATCCGCGAGATCACCAGCCGCTGGACCTGGGCGGTCCCCTCGAACAGCTGGTAGATCTTCGCGTCCCGGAACCACTTCTCCAGCGGGCTGCCGCTTGACTGGGCATCGGGGCCGACCAGGTCCATCAGCGTGGTGGTCGCCCACATCGCGACGTCGCCGCCCTTCAGCTTCGACATCGAGCCCTGGCCACCGGTGAGGGGAATGCCGTTGCGCGCCATCCACGAGGCTCGCTGGACGAGCAGGCGAGCGGCTTCGATCTCGGTGGCGACGTCGGCGAGCACCTGCTGGATCCGCTGGGCCTCGAGCGCCGGCGTACCCTCCTCCACGGTCTTGTCGGCGAGGTAGGAAAGGGTCCACTCATACGCCGCCTGGGCGATCCCCAGCGCCGAGGCCCCGACGATCGGCCGAGTCATCTCGAAGGTGGCGAGCGCGTTCGACGAGCCGCCCGTCTTGCCCGAGCGAGCGCGCTCGAGCTTCTTGTTGAGCTTGTCCATGCCCGCCGAGCAGGTTCTCGACCGGGATCCGGCAGTCCTCGAGGACCACCTCTGCGGTGTGCGAGGCCCGGATCCCGATCTTCGTCTCCTTCTTGCCCTGGCGAAGACCGGGCGTTCCCTTGGCGATGACGAACGAGGCTTGGCCGCGATGGCCGAGCTCGGGGTCGATGGTGGCGACGACCACGTGGACGTCCGCGATCCCGCCGTTGGAGATGAAGACCTTGGTCCCGTTGAGCACCCACTCGTCCCCGTCGAGCTTGGCGGTGGTCCGCAGGCTCTTCACGTCGGAGCCGGCCCCCGCCTCGGTGACCGCGTAGGCGCCGAGCTTGATCTCGTCGTCGGTGCCGAAGCACTGCGGCACCCACTCGGCGATTTGCTCGGGGGTGCCGGAGGCCGCGAGCCCGGCCGCCGCCAGCGACGACGCGGAAATCGCGAGGGCGATCCCGGCGCAGCCCCAGTGCAGCTCCTCGGCGTAGATCGGGGAGAGCTGGCCGTCGGGGTCGTTGCCCATCCGCTGAATCTGGTCGAGTCCGTGGAGGCCCCACCGGCGCGCCTCCTTGATCACCTCCCACGGCACCGACTCCTCGGCGTCGTGCTTGGGCGCCGCCGGGCGAATCACCTCCGCGGCGAACCGCCGGCAGTAGTCCTTGAACTCCCTCTGCTCCTCGTTCAGCGCGAAGTCCACTCTTAGCCTCCTTGGGTGGCGATGCTCGACCGATTGACTGGTCAGTCAGCCAGTTTACCGGATCGCAGTTCCGTCAAAAGTGGAACCTGCTACCTACCGCGACGACGCCCGCGGCAACCGAGCCGCGGGCGGCTCGCGTCCGATGGATAGCGTTGCGGCCGTGCGTCTGCGCAAGTTTCTCGAGAGCAAGATCGACTGGCTCCGTGACCTGCTCGTCCGGGTCGACCCGCGGGTGCTGATCGCCGGCGGGGTCGCTGCTGTGGCGATCGTCGCCGTCGCTTTGGTCGTCGCCCTCTCGGGCGGCGGCGAGACCGAGGCCGAAACCCGCGTCGTCACCGTCGCCGTTGCCTCCGACGATCCTCAGGAGGCGCCGGTAGGGACGCTGGGCTTCCCTCTGGTGGCGACCCGCAACACCACCCGCGTCGGTGGGCCCGACGCGATCGCGGATGCCGCCGCCACCGCGCTCGCCACCCATCCGCCGGCCCCGGGCGCGGCGCCGATCGAGGCCGCGGTCCTCGTCGCCGACGGCGACTGGCAGGCCGGAGTCGCCGCTGCGGTGCTGGCGGGTCCTCCGCTGCGGGCCCCGGTGCTGATCGGGAATCGCGGCGGCGTCCCCGACGCCACCGCACAGGCCCTCGCCCAGCTCCAGCCCCGCGGCGGCTCCGGCCCGGGCGACTGTCGCCGCCTACCTGGTCGGCGGGGCCGCCGCTCCCTCGGAGCTTCAGGTCGGAGGAGCTGCGAGGGATCCTCGCCCGCCGACGTCGCCAACTCGATCGATCAGGCTGCGCGGGCGCCTGTTCGGCGGCGATCCCGGACACATCGTCGTCGCCAGCTCGGAGAAGCCCGCCTACGCGATGCCCGCGGCGGCCTGGGCGGCTCGCTCCGGAGACCCCGTCCTGTTCAGCGGCGCGGAGGAGGTGCCCGGGGCGACGATCGAAGCACTCCGCCGCCACCGCGGCGTCCCCGTCTACGTCCTCGGCCCGGAGTCGGTGATCTCGGATGAGGCGGTGCGGGAGATGGAGCGGGCATCGCCCGGAATCCAGCGGGTGGGCGCCGAGGACCCGGTCGCGAACGCGATCGCCTTCGCCCGATACACCGACTCGACCTTCGGCTGGAACATCAACGACCCGGGCCACGGGCTGGTGGTCGCCAACACCTCGCGGCCGCTCGACGCCGCCGCGGCGGCGACTCTCTCGGCGAGCGGCAAGTGGGGCCCGCTCCTGCTCACCGACACCGCCGATGCTCTGCCCGCCGACCTGAGAAGCTTCCTGCTCGACATCAAGCCCGGCTACGAATCAGACCCAACCCGCGCCGTGTACAACCACGTCTGGCTGATCGGCGACACCACCCAGATCGGGGCGCGGGTGCAGGCGGAGATCGACGAGCTCTCCGAGTTGGCGCCGATCGGCGCTGCCGCCGGCGCGCCCTCACCGACGACCGACGACGAGCCGGGGCTCCCCCCACCCGAGGATGAGCCTGCCGCGGGAAAGAAGAAGGGCGCGCAATGAGCGAGTCCGAGCGCCCCGACCGGCTGCAGCCCGGCCGACGCGGTGACCGTCGAGGACATCCGCGCCCTCGCCGGCCCCTCCACCCCCCACTTCGCCCTCCAGATCCGGAATCGGGTCGAACGCCTGATCGAGGGCCTGCCGGAAGGCGATCCCGCCCGGCTCGAGGGGGAACGCCAGATCGCCCGGCTCGAGGAGCTCGCCCAACACAGCGGCGACCCGCGCCGTGGCACCGGCGCCGAGCACTGAGTCCCCGAAGGATCGATCGAATAGCTTCGTGCCGATGAAGGAGCTCGCCGACGGCGTCTGGCACCTCAAGTGCCTTCCCGGGCTGCCCTGGGCGGTCAACGCCTACCTGGTGGGCGACGTCCTGATCGACGCCGGATGCCGCCAATCGACGGGCAGGATCATCCGTCAGCTCGAGGGGCACGAGGTGAAGGCGCACGCCCTCACCCACGCTCATCCCGATCACCAGGGGGCGAGCCGCGACGTATGCGAGAGAGTTCGGTGTCCCGTTCTGGTGTCCCGAGGCGGACATCCCGGCGGCGGAGGATCCGGAGCTGATTCGCGAGCGCCAACCCGACAAGTTCGTGGCGGTGTTCTTCTGGCGGATCTTTCACGGCCCAGGGCACAAGGTCGATCGAGCCCTGAAGGAGGGCGACGAGGTGGGCGGCTTCCAGGTCCTGTACGTGCCCGGTCACTCCGCGGGACACGTCGCCTTCTGGCGCGAGTCGGACCGGGTCCTGATCCTCGGCGACGTCCTGTCAAACATGGACCAATACACGGGAATCCCGGGACTCCACGAGCCCAAGCCCACCCTGACGCCCGATCCGGTGCGGAACCGGGAGTCGGCGCGAAGGCTCGCGGCGATGGAACCGGAGCTCGTCTGCTTCGGTCACGGCGCTCCACTCCGCGACACCCGCAAGTTCGTCGACTTCGTCGAGAGCCTGTCGCAGGACTAGCCCGGCGAGCCGGGGCCGAAGGCCTCGATGATCTTCCGCTGGTACTCGCCGATCTGCTCCGGCGGGATGAAGTAGGTCGCGGGCGTGAGCCAGACTCCGTCGCCGCGCTCGGCAGCCTCGGCGACCCGGGCGCGAACCTTGTCGAGAGGCCCCGCGGCGGTGTAGGCCTCGACCATCTCGTCCGGGATCGCATCCGGGACAGCCGCCAGGTCTCCCTTGCGGAAGGCGTCGCCCGCCGCGGCCGCGGCTTCCTCGAAGCCGTGCATCTCCCAGAGCGGCCGGTAGGTCCGAACGGTCGCGTAGAAGGCGACCGTCCGCCGAGCGGCATCGAGCGCCCGCCCCTCGTCGTCGTCGATCGCGCAGCAGACCGTCGGGATGAAGTCGAGATCGGAACGCTGCCTGCCCGAGCGCGCCAGGCCCTTCTCGAAGCTGGGGATCATCACCTCGTCGAGCCACCGCGGCGGGCACATTGGGTGGCCGATCAGGCCATCGGCGACGTCGCCCGCCATCCGGCACATCCCTTCCTGCATCGCGGCGGTGTAGATCGGGACCCGCTCGCGAACCGCCCGGTGCGGGCGGACCCATCCCTTGATGTCGAGGTCCTGGTAGGAGCCCTGATAGCGGATCGGCTCACCGCTCGATGCCTTCTCCATGATCAGCCGGGTCGCCTCGATCGTCTCGCGCAGGTGCGGCGCCGGCTTCCCGTACTCGACCGCATGCCAGGTCTCGTTCAGCCGCTTCACCCCGGCGCCGAGTCCGAGCCGGAAGCGCCCGCCGGAGACCTCGTCGATGTCGAGCGCGGTGACCGCAAGGATGAATGCGCTGCGGGTGAACGCCCAGGCGATCCCGGTGCCGATCCCGACCCGCTTGGTGTTCGCCGCCAGCCAGGTCGCCTGGGTGACCGAGCTACGGAAGAGCTCCGGCGTCCAGATGCAGTCGATCCCCGCCGCCTCCGCGATCCGCGCCTGCTCGGCCAGATCATCGGTCGTGTCGCCGATCGCGGCGATCGAGATACGGTCGAGCGCGGCCATCGCCGGACCCTACCCGGGGGTGTTGGCGAGCGAGCGCCAGAGATAGAGGCAGGCGAGCGTCCGGTGCGGGCGCCACGGCTCGGCGAGCTTCTCGAGCTCCTCGGGCCCCGGCATCTCCTCCATCCCGTAGGCGATCTGGACCGCGCGCCGGATCCCGAGGTCGCCGGTCGAGACGACGTCGCGGCGGCCGAGGTGGAAGATCAGGAACATCTCGGCGGTCCAGCGCCCGATCCCCTTCACCTCGATCAGCTCGGCGACGATGTCCTCGTCGGGGAGCCTGCTCAGACGCTTCAGGTCCAGGCGCCCGTCGCGGACCCGCTTGGCGAGATCGCGGAGGAACTCGACCTTCGCATTCGAGAGCCCGGCCTTGCGCAGGGTCGCGGGCCTACGGCGAAGCAACGCGTTCGGCTCGGGAGTCCGCCATCGAACAGCGCCGACCAGCTTGCTCCAGATCGACGCGGCGGCCTTGGTCGAGAGCTGCTGGCCGACGATCGCTCGGGCCAGCGCCTCGTATGGGTTGGGCCGGCTGCCGCGCCGGTCCATCTTCGGGTCGATCGGCCCCCCCTCCTCCATCAGCCGCCGCAGGACCTTGTCCGCCCTCATCAGTTCCCGGTCGTCGGCGCTCCACCGCGGCGCCGAGAGCGAGCGTGAGCGCCGGCCGGACGGGCTCGGCTCACAGCCCGCACTCCCGGAGCCCGTAACGGCGGCCGGTTCTCCTCGCGTCCGCGAACAGCCTCCGGACCGCCGCATCGTCGGCAAAGGTGGCGGGGTCCGCCTCGAGGCCATCGACGGCCCGGGCCGCCGCGTCGTGGATCGCGGCGACCTCGGCCTCGTCCCCGGTGGGAGGGGTGATCGCCCTGACCTCGTCCAGCTCCTCGCGAAGGTTCGGGATCGCGGTGCCGAGAACGAAGTCCTCGATCGCCGCGTCGCTCGGGCGGTGGCCCTGCCGGAAGACGATCTGCCCCGAGGGCAGCACCTTGAAGTCCTTGGCGTTCAGCCCGAACCGCTCCCTCCCGAGCTCCTCGACCCGGCTCTCATAGAACGCGCAGAGCCCGTCCGCCTGAGAGATGTAGTCGCGCTTGCTCGGCACCAGCGGTCCCGAGGTCATCACCCGGTCATCGCCACCGGAGTCGTCGCCGCCGCAGCCGGCGCCCGCCGGGGCCAGGATCAGCGCCGGCACGACCGCCAATAAGAGCTTGAGCCTCAGACCCGCTGGATCAGGGTGCCGGTACCAAGCCCGCCGCCGCAGCACATCGTCACCAGGCCCGTCTCCTTGTCGGAGCGCTCCAACTCGTGGAGGAGGGTGGTGATCAACCGGGCGCCGGTCGAGCCAAGCGGATGGCCGATCGCGATCGCGCCGCCGTTCACGTTGACCCGGTCCATGTCGGGCTCCAGCTCCCGCCGCCAGGCCGCGACCACCGAGGCGAACGCCTCGTTGATCTCGATCAGGTCGATGTCGTCGATCTTCATCCCGTTGCGATCGAGGATCTTCCTCGTCGCGGGGATCGGCCCGGTGAGCATGATCACCGGATCGACGCCGACGGTCGTCTGGTCGACGAGCCTCGCCCGGGGCTTAACGCCGAGCTCGTCGGCCTTCTCGCGGGTCATCAGCAGCACCGCGGCGGCGCCGTCGGAGACCTGCGAGGAGTTGCCCGCGGTGATCTTGCCGTCCTCCTTGAACGCCGGCTTCAGCGAGGCGAGCTTCTCGAGGCTGTCCTCAGTCGGCGGGCGGATCCCCTGGTCGGTGACGTAGGTGTCGCCGTTGCTCTTCCACGGGATCATCTCGCGCTCGAAGCGCCCCTCCTCGGTCGCCTGGTGGGCGAGGGTGTGGGAGCGGAGGCCGATCTCGTCGAGCTCCGAGCGGGGGATCTCCCACTTGTCGGCGATCATCTCGGCCGAGATGCCCTGCGGGACGAGGTTGTACCGCTTCATCAGCTCGGGCGAGAAGGCCATCCCGTGCTCCTCCATCACCGAGTAGGAGTCGGCGAAGGAGATGTGGCCCATGTGCTCGACACCGCCGCCGATCATCGCGTCGTGGACGCCGGAGGCGACCATCGCCGCGGCGAAGTTGACCGCCTGCTGGCCGGAGCCGCACTGGCGGTCGACGGTGGTCGCGGGGGTCTCGACCGGAAGGCCGGCCTCGAGCCAGGCGTTGCGCGCGATGTTGATCCCCTGCTCGCCGAACTGCTGGACACAGCCGCCGACCACGTCCTCGACCTCGGAGGGATCGATCCCTGCACGCTCGATTACGGTCGCATAGGTCTTCGCCAGGAGGGTCGAGGGATGGGTGTCCTTGTAGTAGCCCTTCTCCTCGTGGCCGCGGCCGACGGGCGTCCGAGCCGCCTCGACGATGACGACCTCACGGCCCTGGAAGTTCCCGTTCTCAGCCACGTCTTGCCTCCTGAGTCAGTTTTTTGATGAAACCAAGTCTCGTAACGGAGCATACCCGATTGACTGGCGAGTCAACCAGGGCCTTCTTCTCGCCGCGAGATTACCCCTAAATCGCCTTCCGCGAGCGGTTCGCAAAGCTCGATCTACCATCTCCCCACCGTGTTGCTGCCCCCGCTCTCACGCCCTCGCCGTCGAGCTCGCAAGGCCGAGCAGTTCATCATGGCCTTCGAGTTCCCCGCCTATCTGCGTCGCAAGTTCGAGCGTGACACAAAGGGCGAGGTGGACTGGGAGCCAGTGGAGCAGGGCTTGCGCGAGTGGTTGATCTGCTGCGCCTACCGCCGCCGCCAGCCCCTTGGGATGCCATCCCGCGCCGTGGACTACGCCTGGCACGCCTTCATCCTCGACACCGCCTCATATCGCGACTTCTGCGATCGGGCGTATGGACGTTTCCTCGACCACTTCCCGGAGGACGCCGTGGAAGGCTCGCCGCCGTCGAGCTACGAGACGATCTGGGCATGGGACCGCTCCCGAGCCTCGAAAGAGGCGGAGTCGGTCCTCTGGGGCCTGGATGAGCAGCTCGATCTCGAGGAGCCCTGGGGAGTCACAAGTAAGGAAGTCGTTCGGGCTCGCTCGCGTGACGCTCGGGGAGGCGGCCCCGGTGGAGGCTGCGCCACTGGTGACGCAGGGGCCGGTGGCTGTGGTGGCGGGGGCTGCGGTGGTGGCGGGGGCTGCGGTGGTGGCGGCTAGCCCGGAGCCGAGCGTGATAGACACCCCGGCCGGTGGCGGGCGCCGAGACATACGAGCGGCCGGCGATCGCCGGGAGCGGCGCGATCGCCTGCGGGCTTGCCGCCTGCGCCAGCGCCAGCTCGCAGGTGATGCTGCTGGCCCGCTCCGATGCCTCCGCCTGGCGGGCGGAGGAGCGGGCGACCTCGCTCTCCGCCAAGGTCGACGACGCGGACCCGAAGCGGATCAAGGTGACCACCGAGAGCGGCCGACCTCGGAGCGATGCGACCTGGTGATCGAGGCGATCGCCGAGGAGCTCGAGCCGAAGGCCGAGCTGCTGAAGACCTCGGCGAGACCGCCCCCGAGGCGGACCTGGCGACGACGACCTCGTCGCTGCCGCTCGCCGAGCTCGGCTCGCGCAGCGGCCACCCCGACCGCGTCTTCGGGCTTCACCCGTTCAACCCGGTGGTGAGGATGGAGCTGATCGAGCTCTGCGTCCCGAGCGCCGCCCGCGAGGGAATCGCCCACCGCGCGCGGGCGTGGTGCGAGAGCTTCGGGAAGACGGTGGTCGAGGTCCCGGACGAGCCCGCCTACGTCGTCAACCGCCTGCTCTTCCCCTACCTCTTCGACGCGGTGCGGCTGATGGAGCAGACCGGGATGAAGGCGGAGGAGGTCGACCGCTGCATGACCCTCGGAGCCGGCTACCCGATGGGGCCGCTGGCCCTGATCGACCTGGTCGGGGTCGACGTCGCGGTCGCGATCGGGGAGGCGCTCTACGCCGACAGCGGCGAGGAGCACCACCGTCCGCCTGGGCGCCTGACCAGCCTCGCCGCTGAGGGCAAGCTCGGCCGCAAGTCGGGCGAGGGCTTCTTCCGCTACTAGATGAGTGATTCATCTGGCCGGCTCGCTCAGCTGGATGACCAGCTCGGCGACGGTCTCGCCGACCGCGTCGAGGGCCGAGGGATCGAGCTTGTCGACGGTGTCCTGGGCGGTGTCGGCATAGATATAGGAGAAGTCGATCAGGTCGATCGACGGCACCCCGGCCTGGATGAAGGGGGTGTGGTCGTCGATCACCGGCGGCTGCTCGGCGTCGGGGAAGTAGCCCTCGGCGCCGACCTCGGCGGCCGCCTCGCGGAGCCTCGACCAGAGCTCCGGGTCGGAGTTCTGCTCCCGTGGGTATCTGGAGGCCCTTGTTGGCGATGTAGTCGAGCAGGATCATCTCCCCGGTCTCCCCCGGGTGGGCGGCGACGTAGGCCTTCGAGCCACGCAGCGCGCACTGCAGGAAGAGCGACTCCGGACAGCCCGCGGGCTCCTCCTCGCCGTCGAAGAGGACGAGGCGGACCTCGCGATGGCCTTCCGGCAGCGACCCCGGGAGGACCTTGGCGAGCTCGACGACGGCGGCGGTGCCGGCGGCCCCGTCGTTGGCGCCGACGAAGTCGGGGATCGTCGCCTCGGTGTCGTAGTGGGCGCCGACGACGATCGCGGGTCGCTCCCCGGGGACCACGCTGATCAGATTGAGGAGTCCGCCGGCGAGCGGCTGGACCTCGAAGTTGGGGAGCTCGCGGCGGAGCTGGCGACCGAGCGCCTGCGAGGCCTCCGAGCCGGCGGGCCGGGGACCGAAGGCGACCTGCCGCTCGATCAGCTCGAACGCCCGAGCGGAGTCGAAGCGGTCCGGGGCTGGAGGCGTCCGACCCGCATCCAACGCCGGCGAGGGCGGCCAGCGTGACGCCCAGCAGGGCGGCGCTAAGCCGCGCGCTTGTCCGGCGCCTTGCCCTTGCCCTTGCCCTTGCGCTGCGAGCGCCGGGCGCGGGCGCGGATCGGGGGGACGGCGGGCTCCTCATGGCGGCCGCAACGATCCCAGATCACGTCGGCCTCGGAGATACCCTGCTTGTCGGCCTCGGTCTCGACCTCGGTCCAGGGCAGCTGCGCCTCGGGGAGGTCGTCCCAGCGGGCGAGGTCGAGTGCCTCGAGCGCTCCCTCGAGGGCAGGCCCGCGATGCTCCTCCGAGCGGAGCACCGCCCTCACCACCTCTAGCTGCTTGTCGCTGAGCCGGACGACCCACATGGTGGCCTCCTCGCGGCGAGTCCCAGGCGGACTCGATTGCGGGCAAGCTAGAGCCGTAAACGGACGGAAGGGAAAAGCCCTGCTAACGCCGGTCTAGGTGGCGGCTGGGTGGATCCGAACCGCGTCGATCCGGTTCTCGCGCACGGACTCGACCCGGATCTCGAAGCCGTCGGCGCTGATCACGTCGCCCCGCTTCGGCAGCCGGCCGAGCTCGCCGAAGACGTAGCCGCCGATCGAGTTGTAGGCATCGGTGTCGACCGGCAGCTCGATCCCGCGGTCCGAGAGGTCGCCGAGCGAGACGTGGCCGCGGACGTACCAGTCGCCGTTGGATGAGCTGGCGGAGCGAGCCCGCCAGTGGATCGGTCTCGTCCTCGATCTCCCCGACGACCTCCTCGAGGATGTCCTCGACGGTGACGACGCCGACCGTGCGGCCGTACTCGTCGACCACCACCCCGATCGAGGAGCGCTGGCGCTGGAGCTCGGTGAGCAGGTCGTCGAGCGGCTTGGTCTCGGGGACGATCAGGGCCTCGCGGACCGCCTCCTCGATCGGCGTGTCGCCGCCCTCGCTCATCAGCAGCCGTGCGAGCCGGAGCGCGTGGACGATCCCCCGGACCCGGTCTGCGTTTCCCTCGTCGACGACCACCAGGCGGTTGTGCCCGGAGGACCAGCAGAGCTTCAGGGCGTCGGTGACTGTTGCGAGTTGAAGTCGACGGTGACCACCGCCGGGATCGGGGTCATGATCTCCCTCGCCTCCTGCTCGTGGAGGTGGAAGACGCCGCTGAGCATCGTCGCCTCGCCCGGGTCGAGATCGCCGCCGACCGCCGACTGGGAGATCAGCAGCTTGCAGGTCCTCGGAGGTGTGCTTCTCCTCCAGCTCCGCCGGCTTGACCCCGAGCGATCCGAAGGATCGCGTTGGAGACCGCGGTGAGAGCCAAGAGTGAATGGAGCCGTGGCGCTGCGAAACCAGTCGAGCGGACGCGCGATCCTGCACGGCGGTACGCTCGGCGCGGCTGATCGCCACCAGTTTCGGCACCTGCTCTCCGCCGTTATGTGGAGCGAGGTCGCGAGGAAGAAGGCGATCCCGAACGAGATCGCGGTGGCGACTCCGTGCGAGAGGCCACCGAAGGCGGGCTCGACCAGGTCGGCGATTGCCGGCTCGCCGAGGAAGCCGATCCCGATCGAGGCCATCGTGATCCCGACCTGGCAGGCGGAGAGGTATTCGTCGATGTTGTCGAGCTGGTGCAGGGTGCGGCGTCGCGCCGCGGCTTCCCTCCGCGGCCAGCTGCTCGATCTTGCTCCGCCGCGACCGGACCAGCGCGAACTCGGCCGCAACGAAGAGGCCGTTGAGGGCGATCAGTACGAGCAGGGCAGCGAGGGCGAGAGCCGTCATGCTCGCCGGCCGATCTCAGGCTGAGTGGCCCTGACCGGAGCAGTGCCTACCGGTTGGGGCCGAGTACTCGAGGGGTCGTCGTCGTTCATCGGCGACCGGCCAAGGCTAGCAGCAGTCCTGACGGCTCCGCGAGTTAAGCGTCGCCGCTAGGCCAGCTCCTCGACCTTCTTCGCCAGCTCGAAGTCGTTCTCGGTGAGGCCGCCCTCGGCGTGGGTCGAGATCGCGACCTCGACCTGGCTCCAGGAGATCGCGATGTCGGGGTGATGGTTCATCTCCTCGGCCGGGCCGACCAGGGAGTCGACGAACTTGACCGAGCCGACGAAATCTCCGCGGTCGAAGCTCTTGACGATGAACTCGCCGCGCTGGCGCCAGCCGCTGAGCTCGCCGAGCCTGCTCTTGATCTCCTCGTCGCTAAGAAGTGCCATATTCGAAGGGTGCGAATCGCGAGCCTAGTCCCTTCGGCCACCGAGATGCTGTTCGCCCTCGGGCTCGGCGAGCAGGTCGTCGGCGTCACCCACGAGTGCGACTTCCCTCCGGAGGCGGCCTCCCGCCGCTCGGCTCACCCGCAGCGTCATCCCCGAGGGTCTCTCGGCGCGGGAGATCGACGCCGCGGTGCGGGAGCGCACCGGCGAGGGCCGCCATCTCTACGAGCTCGACGAGGCGGCCCTGAGCGAGCTCGAGGTGGACCTGATCGTCACCCAGGCGGTCTGCGAGGTCTGCGCGGTCTCCTACGACGACGTGGTCGCGGTCGCCGAGCGCCTCCCCACCCGCCCGGCGGTGATCTCGCTCGACCCCGAGCGGCTCGCCGAGGTGCTCGCCGACGTCAGCCGGCTGGGCGATGCCGCGGGCGCCGCCGAGGAGGCGGCCGAGCTTCGCGCGCGGCTCGAGTCCCGCCTTGACGGCGGTCCGCGAGGCGGTCGCCGGCGCCCCCCGGCCCCGGGTGCTGGCGCTCGAATGGCTCGACCCGCCGTTCATCGGCGGCCACTGGGTGCCGGAGATGATCGAGAGCGCGGGCGGCGAGGACGCCCTCGGCAAGGCGGGGACGAAGTCGCGCACCGCCGGCTGGGAGGAGCTGGCGGCCGCCCGGCCGGAGGTGGTGGTGGCGATGCCCTGCGGCTGGGATGCCCAGCGGGCGGTCGAGGAGGTGCAGGAGCAAGCCACGCGAGCTCGCCCGCCGCCGAGCCGCGGCGAGTCTGGGCGGTGGACGCCGCCTCCTCCTTCTCGCGACCGGGCCCGAGGCTGGTCGAGGGCACCGAGCTGCTCGCCCATCTGCTCCACCCGGACAGGGTCGAGGCGCCCGCTGGAATCGGATTCGAGGAGGTGCGGATCGGCGACCTCGCCGTCCCACGCCGTGAGCTCCGTCTAGGGGAGCGACAGGGGCCTGAACTGGGCCGAGCACACGGTCGAGATCGAGGCCCCGATCGAGACCTGCTTCGAGGCGATCGTCGACTACGAGAGCTTTCCCGAGTGGCAGCGGGCGGTGGTCGACACCGAGGTCCTCGACCGCGACAAGGACGGCCTCGGCAAGAGGGTGCGCCTGTTCGTCGACGCCAAGGTGCGGAAGGTCGACTACACCCTCGACTACCGCTACCAGCGGCCGACCCTGATCGAGTGGGACTTCGTCGAGGGCAACGGGATCAACGACGCCGACGGCAGCTACACCTTCGAGGAGCTGGGAAATGGGCGCACCCGCGCCACCTACAAGTTCGGGCTCGAGGTCGGGATCCCGCTGCCGGGCCCGGTCGCTCGGCGCGCCCACAAGCAGACCCTGAAGGGATCGGTGGAGGACCTGAAGAAGGAGGCCGAGCGCCGCGCCCAGACGTCGAAGCCGGAGAAGGACGAGGCGCACGACCCACTCGCCTCGAGGCGATTCGGAATCGGCCGCGAGCGCGAGGTGGAGGAGCCGACCGCCGAGCGCCCGGCCGAGCCTCGAGCCGGCGAGCGCGAAGGACGAGTCGGTCACCGGCGCCGCCGCCGAGGTCGTCTCGGCCACCGCGGGGTTGGCGCGGGCGGTCGTCTCGAGGTCGCTCGGGGCCGCCGGCGGGGTCGTCGGCAGGATCCGCCGCCTGCGCCCCTGAGCGGCGAGCTAGGGCTCCCAGCAGTAGAGGAAGTAGAGCGCGTAGGGGTCGCGGGCGATCAGCTTCGCGTAGCGCTGGACGGCGTCGACGTAGAGCCGCGAAGGGTTGTACGAGTAGAGGGCGCGGCCGTAGCTCGCGAGGCGCGCCCGAGTCGCGCAGCAGGTTGGCGGCGGCGAGGATCGCGTCGTGATCGTCCTTGATGTTCCCGCCCATCCCGTAGATCCGCCAGGTGGAGGGGATGAACTGCATCGGCCCCCTCGCGCCGGCGACGCTGTTGCTCTTCACCTTCCCGAACTTCGTCTCGACCAGGTGGATCGCCGCGAGGTAGTGCGGCCCGATCCCGTAGCGGTCCCGGGCGGCGCCGTAGTAGCCGACCAGATCGGCGAGCGGCTTCGGCGGCGTCGTCTTCAGCTTCCGCGGCGGAGTGCCGTGGGAGAGCTTCCGCAAGCTGCGCGCAGCCCGGGTCAGCTCGCGTACCTCGCTCGCGAGAGCCGGGGGAAGGAGCGCGATCGTGGCTGTGGCGAGATTGGGATGGCTCGCAAGCAGGCGCGCCACCTCCTCGAAGTACCGCGCCGGGACCGCCACCTCGTCGGGGGGCGGCCCGGTCGGCGGATCCCCGCCGGCGCGCCAGGCATCGATCGCCTCCCGCATCGGCGGCGTCGTTGGCCGCGATCTCGGCGGACAGTGTCTCCGGGCTCGTCGCGGCGACGGCCGAAGTCGAGGAGCCACTCCGCAGGCGACCAGGCCGAGGGCGGCGATGCCGCCGATTGCACTCAGAGCCCTGATCCGGGCGAGCCGGCGAAGCGAGATCTTCATCGGAGGCGGATCCTAGATCAAGCGGCGTTGGCCGCGACCATCGCGCCGGCGACCGCGCCGATCGCCAGCAGCAGAAGGCCGCCGACCTCGAACGCGGTCCCGACCCGGGCCGGCGCCTGCCGCTCGACCCCGACCAGGAGCAGCGCCGCCACCCCGCCCCCGATCAGGCCGCCGAGGTGGCCCCCGACCGAGATGTTCGGGATCGCGAAGGTGAGCGCCAGGTTGAGGACGATGAAGAGGCCGAACTGGGAGGCGAGCTCCTCCATCCCGCGCCCGCGGGCGACCACGACCACCGCCGCCATCAGGCCGAAGATCGCCCCGGAGGCGCCGACCGTGACCGTGTTCGGGTCGAGCAGGAGCGCTCCGAATGACCCGGCGAGGAGCGAGACGAAGTAGATCGCGAGGAAGCGCGGGGTGCCGATCCCCGGCTCGAGCAGGGTCCCGGCGATGTAGAGGACGTACATGTTGAAGAGCAGGTGCAGCGGCCCCGCGTGGAGGAAGCCCCCGGTGACGATCCGGTACCAGTCCCCGTCGGCGATCGCCGGGCCGAAGATGCCGCCATCCCGGATCAGGTTGCCCTCGGTCAGGCTTCCGCCGGCGCCGATCTCGGCGATGAAGGCGATCACGTTGAGCGCGATCAGCGCGTAGGTCGCATAGGGGGTGTGGGCGCCGCTGAAGGCCCCCGCCCCGCTCCGCACCTTGGTCCGCTGCTTGGCGCACTCCGGGCAGCGCATCCCGACCGGGGTCGAGGTCATGCACTCGGGGCAGATCGGCCTGCCGCAGTTGGAGCAGGAGACGCCGGTCTCCCGGTTCGGATGCCGGTAGCAGGTCTGCACCGACAGGAGCCTAGATGAGCGGCTGAACTTGCCGCCGACTTCAGTCGACCCGGGCGCTGAGCAGCGGCTCGCCGGTCGGCGCCTGATGGCCGGGCCCCGACTCGCGGGTGACCAGCACCTGGCTGCCCGCGGGCAGGGACTCCGGGACGGCGGCGGTGCCGCGGCCGCTCGGGTCGGGGACGAAGCTCGAGCTGGGCCTGACCGATGATCCCTCCGCCACCCAGAGCTGGTAGACGGCCCCCTCGGGAAGCTGCGGCATCCCGTGGACGCTCAGCACCGCCGAATCCTCGGCGACCACCAGCGAGCCGCCGATCCCGGCGCTGCTCGTCGGTCACCGGGACCGTGCTGGCACCCCGCCGCCATCGTCGCCGTCGTTGGCGAGGTAGCCGGCGACGCCCGCGCCGGCGACGGCCAGCGCCGCCAGCCCGGCGGCCGGCCGGAGGACCAGGGGGCCGAGCCGGAGGCGGCGGCGCCTCCTCGGCGCCGCGCCGCCGCCGGTCCGCTCCGCCCGCCTCGGCCTCGCTTCGGACGATCTCGAGCAGGCGCTCGCGGAGCTCGGGCGGCGGCTCGAGCTGCGGGACCGACTCGGCGAGCACGCCCACCGCGGGATTGATCCGCTCCCGCAGCTCGGTCGAGCAGCGCTCGCAGTCCGGACACGTGCTCGGCGACCGCCTCGCTCCTCCGGCGGGTCGAGGGCGCCGAGCGCGTAGCCGGTGAGGTCATCGGGGCTCGGGTGGGCCATCACATCCCCTCCGCCAGCGCCGCCCTGACCTTCTCCAGCCCCAGCCGCATCCGCCCCTTGATCGTTCCCAGCGGCTCGTTCAGCATCGTGGCGATCTCGGAGTGGGTGAAGCCGCCGAAGTAGGCGAGCTGGATCACCTTCGACTGATCCTCGGGCAACCCCGAGAGCGCGCCGCGCACCTCGCGGGCGGTCTCCCGCCGGAGCGCCTCGACGTCGGTCAGCTCCTCGGCCGGGCGGCGCTCGAGCACCTCCTCGGAGTCGAAGGCGAGCTTCGGAGCCCGTCCCGGCGTCGCGGCGGAGGAGGTCGATCGCCCGGTTGCGGACGATGCCCAGGGTCCAGGCGCGGACGCTGCCGCGGGCCCGGTCGAAGCGCGCGCCGCTGCGCCAGATCGAGATCAGCGCCTCCTGGGTGACGTCCTCGGCGGCCTGGCGGTCGCCGACGATCCGGTAGGCGAGCGAGTAGGCGGCGCCGCCGTGACGGTCGTAGAAGATCTCGAAGGCGTCCGGGTCCTTCGCCGCCACCAGCGGCATCAGGTCCTCGTCGGCGAGCCTCTGGAGCTCAGCCTTGGTCACGGAATCTCTCCCGCGCTGATCCATTTCGACTTGCCCCACGCTAGTGGCTACGGAAGGTCCAGCATGGAACGGATCAGGCGTCCGCTGCGGACGCGATATTCACCTGTGGGGCGACGCCCCCGCACCAAGTCCCAAAGGAGGAGAGCATGGAAGCGTCAAGCCCAGCGAGGCTCTACTGCCTGCTCGTCGGTGGAGTGCTCGTGATCGCCGGGATCATCGGCTTCTTCTACGAGGCCAGCTTCGACACCGGCGACTCGATCAAGAGCGAGGATGTCTTCGGCGTCCTCGCCGTCAACGGCTGGCACAACCTCGTCCACATCGCGATCGGCGGGCTCCTGCTGGTGGCGGCCGGGGGAGCCGCCCGGGGAGCGGCGCTCTTCGTCGGGGTGCTCTACATCGCCCTCACGGTCCTCGGCTTCATCGCCACCGGCGGTGACGGGATCGGCTTCGTCGCGGAGAACGGCGTCCTGATCGACCTCGTGCCCGGTGAACGACGAGGACAACGTCCTCCACCTGATCCTCGGCCTCACCGGGGTGCTCGCGGGCCTCGCCACCCGGAAGGCGGGCTCCGGCCGCTCCGGCACCCCCGGCGCCGGCGACTAGGCGCCCGGCCCAAGAGGCGTCAGTCCGCGTTCAGCCCGCTAGTCCAGGCGCGAGCGAACCTGCTCGGCGATCCCGGAGAGGCCACCGGAGGGCTTGCGGCGTCGCCGCAGCTCGAACAGCACCAGGGCGCCGCCGGCGACGCCGCCGGCCGCGACCGCCGCCGCCGGGCGCAGCCAGTTCCTTGGATCGCGCAGCGAGCGGAGCTCCGACTCCGAGAGCTCCTCGGCCCAGGCGGAGAGCTCCTCCGCGGCGGCCTCGGTGACCGCGCTCAGGGTCTCCTCCACCCTCCCGGACAGCTTCTCGGGGGGCTCGATCGGCCGCAGCGCCGATCGAAGCAGCTGCTCGACCTCGCTGCGCGGACTCTCGGGGCTCAGTCATTCGAATCCAGTTCCTCCTGAAGCTGCTTGATCGCCCGGTGAATCAAGACCTTGGTGGCGCCGTCGGAGCGGCCCAGCGCCCGGGCGATCTCGCGATTGTCCATGCCGAGCGCGAAGCGCATGATCAGCGCCTCGCGCCTGTCGTCGGGAAGCTGTCGGACGCCGTCGATCACCTGCTTCAGCTCCTCCCGGCCCTCGACGATTCGCTCGGTGCCGTGCAGGGCCGCGATCGGGCCGCTCTCGTCGAGGACGCTCTGCGGGCGCCGCGCGCGGTCGCGGTGGTAGTTGGAGGCGAGGTTGTGGGCGATCCGGATGAGCCAGGGGCGCAGGGGGCGGCCGTTGGACTCCCGCCGGGCGCGCTCGAAGTGCCGATATGCCTGGAGGAACGCCTGCTCGGTGAGGTCCTCGGCGTCGTGATGGTTGCCGACCCGGTAGTAGGAGTAGGAATAGACGTCCCGCAGGTGATCGCGGTAGAGGCGCTCGAAAGTCGCGGTCGAGCTCCGCCTTCGCCTCGCCCGTGAGGGCGGGCGCCTGGTCTGAGTCGGCCACGAATCAAGCCTACTCCGGGTCATGCCGCCCTCCTCTCCCGCTCCGCGCGCCGCACCCGCGCCATCCACTCGCCCGGCGAGATCTCGCCCTCGACCAGGTTCGCGAGGCGCTGCATCGCCGAGGAATCCACCCCGGATGCGCCCACCGCACGTGGCCATCAGGGGCACGGAGTCGAGCGCCTCGGAGGCCTGACCGATGATCTCCGGGATCTGCTCGGCGGGCGTCCCCGCTCCGAGCAGCTCTCCGGCGCGCCGGTTGCGGCTCCCCGGCGCCAGGATCGTCGCGGTCAGGTCGCCGACCCCGGCGAGCCCGGAGAAGGTGTCGGAGCTGGCGCCGCGGGCCTGGGCGTAGTCGACGCACTCGCGCCAGATCTGGGCGGTGGCGATTCCCGCCGCGTTCATCCCCTGCGCCTCGGCCGCCGCGGCGGCGAGGGCGGCCGCGTTCTTTGCGGCGCCCGCGACCTCCACTCCGAGCACGTCGCTGGAGCGCTCGCAGACGAGCCCGGCCTCGTCGAAGACGCTGCCGAGCTGCTCGCGCAGGTCGGGGTCGCTGCTGCCGAGGACGAGGGCGGCGGTGCCGGAGACCGCCTCCTTGGCGTGGGCGGGCCCGCCGAGGGAGGCGATCGCGCGCGCCCGGGTGATTCGCTCGGCCACGTACTCGGTCGGCAGGGCGGCCATCGGCGCCACCATCCCCTTGCTCAGCAGCAGCACCGAGGTCCGCTGCCCGACCCGGTCCCCGATCGCGCCAACCGCCTGCGGCAGCGCCGCCGAGGGGACCGCGAGGCAGACGAGGTCGATCCCGGCGAGCTCGATCTCGCCCGCCCGCTTCACCACCAGCGAGTCGGGCAGGGGGACGTCGGGGAGGTAGCGCTCGTTGGTTCGGCTCTCGGCCATCTCCTCGGCCCGCTCCGGTGTCCTCGTCCCGAGCTGCACGTCGAGTCCGCCGCGCGCGAGGAGGACGGCCACCGCCGTCCCCCAGCTGCCGGCGCCGATCACCGCCGCCTTCCGCAGCGGCGGGAGGCCGCCGAGCCACTCCCACTGGAGCTCGATCACCGGCCAGATCCGAGCGCCGACCGAGTTCGCCAGGGTCGGCGAGGGGTTCTCGGTGCGCGGGAAGGTCAGCGCCCGCCCCGCGCGGACCTTGACCTTGCGGGGGCGGATCCGCCAGCCGTTTCGGACGTACTCGGTGCCATGGACGGCGACCGGGAGGACCGCCGCCCCGGTCTCGAGGGCGAGGCGGCCGAAGCCGCGCCTGGGCCGTCCCAGCGAGCCGCTGCGGATCCGGGTGCCCTCGGGAAAGATGCAGATCGCTCCCCCCGCTCGAGCACCCCGCGCGAGGTGACCAGGGTCTCCTCGTCCGACTGCCCGCGGCGCACCGGATAGGCGCCGAGCCGGTTGAGCAGCCAGCCCTGCCAGCGCTTCTCGAACAGCTCGACCTTGGCGACGTAGTGCAGCGGCCGGCGCCAGGGCAGGGTGGCGGCGATCACGAACGGATCGAGGAAGCTCCGGTGGTTGGCGGCGACGATCAGCGGGCCCGCGCACGCGGGCGTGCTCGCGGCCGATCCGCGAGAGCCGGAAGTAGAGGAGGAAGAACGGGCTGCAGGAGGAGGCGGGCGAGCGACGTACAGGGGGCGATTGACCCCGTGTTCGCGGGTGAAGCGGTGATAGCCGAGCAGCCTCTCCTCGTCCATGGGCAGAGAGGGAAACACCCCAGGTGCGGCCAGTTACAGGCTCGCTTCACCAGGCTGCGCGCAGGATCGCCTCGAGGTCGGCGCGGTCGAGCTCGCCGGGCGTCATCTGGAAGAGCTCCGGCCTCGCGATCGCGGCATCGATCACCTCGTCGATCCGCTCGCGGTCGGCCCCGAGCTCGCCCAGCCGGCGATCGCCCGCCAGCTCCCTGATCCGGTCGCCGATTCGCTCGGGATCGGTTCCCAGCGCCGCCGCCAGCGCCGCGATCTGCTCCGGCGCGCGCTCGCGCATCGCCGCGATCGTCGCCGGCAGCAGCGCCGCGTAGGTCTCGGCGTGCGGGGTGCCCAGCACCCGGACCAGGGTCTGCCCGAGCACGTGATGGAGGGCGATCCCGGCCCGGTCGACGGCGGAGCCGGCGAGCAGGGCGCCGAGGGCGAGCTCGGATGCGGTCCCGGTCGGCGCGGATCGGCGTCGAGCGAGCGGGCGATCAGCTCCGCCGCCCGGAGGGCGTCCTTGCGTGGACTCCTCGTCGGCGAGCGGCGTGTAGAGCGACTCGGCGGCGTGGGCGAGCGCGTTCATCGCGGTGGCCCGCAGCCTGGGCTCGGGGGCGCTGGTCATCACGATCGGGTCGGCAAGCACCAGCGACGGGCGACAGCCGCGAGGCGGCCGGGTGGCCGGCCGGCAGCCGGTGGATCGCCGTCATCGGGGCGCCCGAGAGGGTGGTCGGAATCGCCGCCACCTCCCCGCCGCGAACCGCCGCGATCCCCTTCGCCGAGTCGATCACCCGGCCGCCGCCGAGGGCGACCAGCCGGTCCGAGCCGACGTCCTCGAGCACCGCGGCGGCCGCCTCGGGCACCGGCGCGGCGGCGATGAGGTGGGTCGCCTCGGCCGCTTGATCGAGCTCCGAGGCCTCCGCGAGCGCCCGCTCGCGTGGTCAGGAGGTCGAACTCGTCCCAGCCGGCGTCCGCGAGCAGCTCCGGCGCGTCGGCAAGCAGTCCCTCTCGCAGGACCACGGCGCGTCCCCGCGCCTCGTCCCGCCAGCTCGACCTCCTGCATAAGCCCGCCCCCGGACTCGAACCGGGATCCTCTCGATTACAAATCGAGTGCTCCACCAATTGAGCTAGGCGGGCGCGCCAGACAGCTTAGGCAGCCCCGCCGAGTGCTTCGGGCGAAGACCTACTCCCTACTCCTCTACTCGCCCTCCTCGTCCTCCTCGCCGGAGTCCTCTTCGTCCGGCTCGAGGAGCAGCTCGGCCGTCCAGTCCACGCACTCTTGGAAGGCATCGGAGCCGGTCTCATCCGTCCCATATTCCTCGGCGAACTCCTCGGGGCCGAGCTCCGCGAGCTCGGCGAGGCACTGATCCGTGGCGTTGCGGAGCGCCGCCTTCGCCTGGTTGCGGGCGCGGCGAACGCAAGCACGCACCGTCCCCCGCTCGCCGTACTTCTTCCGGAACGCCGCCTTACCGATCTGCTGGCGCTCATTGGCGCAGGCTTGGGCCGCCAGCCGGTCCACCGGCTTGCCGCCCGCCTTCTTCGCCGCGGACGCGGGCAGGGCCAGGAGGAGGATCGCTGCGAGCGCGACGAGGAGATGCCCTGCCTTGCGCATGTCTCCCCCATCGGCGCCTGCCGAGAGGCGGCTGAAGCCGGCGGCGGCCGCGCGCGGACGGATGTTCCCCTGCCTAGACTGGGCGCCGTGGCTCCTCTGACGGACCTGAGACGGTCGCTTACCGGCCCCGGCGGGGCGGCGGCGCGGGGGCGCTGGCTCGCCCGGGGTGCCTGGCTGCTTGCGGCCGCCGAGGTGGTGGTCGCGATTCGGAACCACCTCACCGATCGGCTCAGCGAGAAGGAGCGCCGCCGCATGGTCGAGATCGTGAAGAGCTCGCGCGGGCGGCCCTCCAATCTCGACGACCGCGAGCGCCGCGAGCTCCAGCAGCTCCTGGGCAAGGTCGAGCCCCGGGAGCTGCTCGGAACGGTGGCGCGCTCCGGCTTCGCCGGGCGCTTCGCCGCGTGACGAGCGTGCCCCGCAGGCGAAGCTGAGGGGCAACCCGTTTCATGAAGTGAACGGCCGCCCCATTCGGGGCGGCCGCTCGTGCCGTGCCTGTGTGTGAAGTGATTCCCGCGCTAGATCTTCACCGCGCGAGAAGCGAGGTGAATGCCGACCTTGCGCTTCACCCTCTGGAGCGCGTTATCGACGGTCTTCGTGTCGCACTCGAGCCGCTCGCCGATCACCTCGTATGAGTGGCCATCGAGGTAGAGGGCGAGCACGTGGCTCTCCAGCTCGGAGAGCACGCTGGTCAGGCAGGAGACGAGGCTCTCCAGCTCCTCGCCCGCGATCACCTGATTCGACCGGGTCGCGCACCAGCGGGCCCGGCAGCACCTCCTCCAGGGTGGTGTCGGAGTCGGGACCGGCGGCGGCCGGCGTCTGGCTGAACGAGACGTACTGGTTCAGCGGCGTGTGCTTGTTGCGGGTCGCCGTCTTCACCGCGGTGATGATCTGGCGGGTGATGCAGAGCTCGGCGAAGCCGCGAAAGCTCGCCTCGCGCTCGGGGCGGTAGTCGCGGATCGCCTTGAACAGGCCCAGCATCCCCTCCTGCATGAGATCGTCGGCGTCGCCGCCGAGCAGGAAATAGGACGAGGACTTGACCCGGACGAAGCGGCGGTAGCGCCGCACCAGCTGGTCGTAGGCGTCGGTCCGTCCGTTCTTTGCGAGGGCGACGAGGAACTCGTCGTCTGGGCCCGGCCCGGCGCTCCTCTCCCCCTCGGGGAACGTTCCGCGCCTGGACGACAGCCTGCTCTTCGGTGCTTGGGGTGGGTACAGCCACAGCAACCTCCTCTTGACGGTGGTCTTCTGTGGCGCTCCGTACCTCCCCTGGTACGCGCCTTCTCCCGGGGTGCTTCCATCAGGTTCAACCTGAGGTTCACCCTCGTCGCGGCAGCCTAGGGCGGCCGCTCGCGAAAGTCAATCAACGTTCGGACCCGACGCAAGATCGCTTGCAGGATCCGTGCCTGGAGGAAGCCGAAAGCGGGCCAAGGGCCGGGTGCGTCCGCGGGGCCCTGGTACCCGGTGCTCGCCCAGGGCGCCCGACCGCCGCGAGGCCTACCCCTCGGCCGAGCAGTCCTTCTCGCGCCCGCCCAGCCGGCCCAGCAACTCGGCGAGCGTCTCCATCTCCTCCTCGTCGAGGACCGCGAGCCGCTCCTCGATGTCGGCGATGTGTCCCGGCGCGCATTCCTTCAGCTTGGTCACGCCGGCCTCGGTGAGCACCGCGTAGCTGACCCGAGCGTCCTCCTTGCAGGCGCCCTTCCCGACCAGGCCCTGGTCCTCGAGCCGGTCGAGCAGCCGGGTGATGCCCGATGGCGAGAGCTGGAGCTCGTGGGCCAGATCGATCCGCCGCATTCCTTCCTCGCCCGCCCGGTGAGAGGAGGAGCAGCGTTCCGTAGTCGTTCAGGGTCAGCCCGTGCTGAGCGACGAGGGAGGCGTTCAGATCCCTTCTCAGGACCCCGTGGGCGTCGAGCAGCCGGGTGAAGGCGGTCGTCGCCGGAGATGTTTTAGTTGTCAACTGTTGTGGACTCAAGTTACTTGCTAAACTGTTGTTTGATTACTCAACAAGTCTACCCCACTCGAAGGAGACTGGTCAAATGAGCACAGCGCAAGCAGAGTCAACCATCCCGACGGGCGTCTGGAAGTCCGACCCGGTCCACTCCAGCGCCGGATTCTCGGTCAGGCACATGGTCGGCACCTTCCGCGGCAGCTTCGGCGAGTTCGCGGCCAGCTCAGCGTTGCCTCGGGCGGCAAGCCGCAGCTCTCCGGCACCATCCGGTCGAGAGCGTCGACATCGACGTGGCAGACCTCTACGGACACCTCCTCTCACCGGAGTTCTTCGACGCGAGCGGTACCCGGAGATCCGGTTCGAATCGAACCGAGATCCGCCGCGATGGCGACCAGCTCGTCATCGACGGAGAGCTGAGGCCTGAAGGGACAGTACCAAGCCGTGGAGGCCCGGGGCCAGATCTCCGGTCCCGTTGACCGACCCGCGGGGGCAACGAGCGGATCGGCATCGACCTGGAGACCAAGGTCGACCGCCATGACTTCGGGCTCGACTGGCAGATGGAGCTCCCGGATGGCGGCAACGTCCTCGGCGACGAGGTGACCATCACCGCTCATCTCGAGCTCGTCAAGGAGCATTAACGATGCACGTCCTCGCGATCTCGGGCAGCCTCCGGCGCGGATCGCACAACACGGCGCTTCTGCGGGCGGCGGAGGAACTGCTGCCGCCGCCCGCGACCCTTGAGCTCTTCGACGGGCTCAAGCAGGTGCCGCCCTACGACGAGGACGACGATGGTCCGGACGCCCCTGCAGCCGCCCGGCGGCTGCGCGAGGCGGTCGCGGACGCGGACGCGATCCTGATCGCCACCCCCGAGTACAACTCTTCGATCCCAGGGCAGCTGAAGAATGCCCTCGACTGGGTCTCGCGGCCGGCTGGAGGGAGCGCGGCCCGTGGCAAGCCGGTCGCCGTGATCGGCGCCAGCACCGGGATGTTCGGCGCCGTCTGGGCCCAGGCCGACGTCCGGAAGGTGATGGGCGCGATCGGGGCGCGGGTCCTCGACCGGGAGCTCCCGGTGGCGAAGGCGGACAACGCCTTCACCGAGGACGGACGGCTAGCGGACCTGGAGCTCCACGATCAGCTCGAGGAGACCCTCGCCGAGCTCATCTCCCTCGCCGAGCAGTTCGGCGAGGTCCCCCAGGCCGCCGCCTAGGCATCCTCACCGGCCGCCGGCGGCTCAGCTCTCGCGCTGCCGAATCGCCTCGAACAGGACGACCGCCGCCGCGACCGAGACGTTCAGGGAGCCGACCCGGCCCCTGGTCGGGATCGAGACGAGCTCGTCGCAGCGCGAGGCGACCCGCGGCCGAATCCCCTTCCCCTCGGAGCCGAGGACGAGCACCGCGCGGCCGACCCAGTCGAGCTCGGTGTAGCGCTTCGGCGCCTCGGCGGCGGCGCCGTAGATCCAGGCTCCGTCCCGCTTCGCCTCGGCGAGCCAGTCAGCGAGGTTCCTCACCCGGGCCACCGGTGAGGTGCTCGACCGCGCCCGCGGAGGCCTTGCAGGCGGCCGGGGTGACCGAGGCCGCCCGTCGCTCGACGATCACGACCCCGCTCGCGCCCGCGACCTCGGCGACCCGGCAGACGGCGCCAAGGTTGTGCGGGTCCTGGACCTGGTCGAGGGCGACGACGAGGCCCTGACCATCGTCAGCCTCGAACAGGGACGTCGGGTCGGCGTAGGGGTAGGGATCGACCTCGGCGACGACGCCCTGATGCTCGGGCGATCCGCAGAGCCGCTCGAGCTCGTCGGGCGGCGTCTCCGGAGCCCGCCAGACCTTGTGAACGCTTCGCCGGCCGCGCTCGGCCTCGGCGACCGGGCGGCGCCCGTAGATGAACTCGTGCCCACCCTCTCGCTTCGCCGGGGGCAACGCTCAGCGCCGCTTCCGGACGAGCCGCGCCCCGCCGGCCTCGTCGCGGACCTCCCAGCCCATCCCGGCGAGCTGATCGCGGATTGCATCGGCGCGCGTCGAAGTCCTTCGCCGCGCGAGCCTCCTGGCGCTTGGCGAGCAGGCGCTGCGCCTCGGGGTCCACGTCCTCCTCCTCGTCAAGCAGCGAGTCGAGGCCCAGAAGCGGCAGCAGCTCCTCGAGGAAGCCACGGGCACCCGGGAGCTTCCGCCGGTTGCCCTCGGCGATCACCTCGTAGAGGGATGGCGAACGCCTGCGGGGTGTTGAAATCGTCGGCGAGCGCCGCGAGGAAGGCATCGCGCTTCTCGACGACGAATGGATCGGGCTCGCCGCCCGGCGCATCCATCAGGTAGTTCCGGACCCGCTCCACTCTCGCGGCCGCCTCCTCGAGCGCCTCCTCCGAGAAGACGAGGGGCTGGCGGTAATGCCCCGAGGCGAGGTAGGCGACCACCGTCTGTCCGCCGAAGCGCTCGAGCGCCTCGGAGAGCTGGAAGACGTTCCCGACCGACTTCGACATCTTCTCCTCGTCGAGCTGGACCAAACCGTTGTGCATCCAGATCCGGGCGAGGGGGACGCCCCGGGCCGCCTCCGTCTGAGCGATCTCGTTCTCGTGGTGGGGGAAGACGAGATCGATGCCGCCGCCGTGGATCGCGAAGTCGGGGCCGAGCACCTTCTCGGACATCGCCGAGCACTCGATGTGCCAGCCGGGGCGCCCCTTGCCCCAGGGCGAATCCCAGGAGGTGTCCTCGCCCTCCTTCTGGCTCTTCCAGAGCGCGAAGTCGAGGTGGTCCTCCTTCAGCGACTCGGTCCCCGCCTCCTCGCCCTGGTCCATCTCCTCGGGGTCGCGGTTGGAGAGCTTGCCGTAGCCGTCGAAGCTGCGGACCCGGAAATAGACGTCGCCGTTCGCCTGGTAGGCATGGCCCGAGTCGATCAGCGCTTCGATCAGCTCGATGATCTCCACGATCGTCTCGCTCGCCAGGGGCTCGGAGTCGGGCCGGCCGAGGCCGAGGCCGTCGGTGTCCGTGATGTAGGCGGCGGTCATCTCGGCGGCGAACTCGGCCGATCGCTCGCCCGCTTCCCGCGCGGCGTCATAGATCTTGTCGTTGATGTCGGTGACGTTGATCACCAGGGTCGGGTCGTAGCCCTCGTGCGTGAGGAACCGCCGGAGGAGAATGAAGATGACGTACGGGCGCGCGTTGCCGATGTGGATTCGCCCGTAGGTCGTCGGCCCGCAGGCGTAGATCCCGACCCGGCCGGGCTCACGGGGCTCGAGCTTGCGGAGCGCACCCGCGAGGGTGTCGTGGATGGTGACCTCGCGCACGCGAGCATTATTTCGGGCAGGCCGCATCGCCGCCGGGGCGATGAATACGCTCCGGGGACCTTGAGCAGCTCGTCCCTGCAGGAGCACCGGCTTCGTCGCGTCGAGGAAGCGTTCGAGTCCCTCCCCGAGCGCTATCTGGGCGCCGATCCCGGGTTCGAGGCCAGCTACCGGATCGAGCTCGACGACCTCGGGTTGAGCTGGGCGGTCGAGCTCGACTCGAACGGGTGCGAGGTGACCGCCTCCCCGAAGCGGGAAGCGGACACGGTGATCGGCACCAACGCGATCACCTGGCTCGCGCTCAGGGAGGGGTCGCTGTCCGGGCTCGACGCCTTCCGTTCGCGGCTGCTCTGGGCTCGCGGGAACCTCGACCTCGCGGTCGCCTTCGAGGGCTTCTTCCGGCGGCAGAGCGGGCGCCACCCGCTCCTTCGTCTCCAGGACGTCTCCGCGGGCCAGCATCGGATCTCCACCCTGACCGCGGGAAACGGCACCGAGACCGCGATCCTCATCCACGGCCTCGGCGGCAACAAGACCAGCTTCTTCGAGACCGTCTCCGCGCTCGCCCCCGACTACACCGTGCACGCGATCGACCTGCCGGGCTTCGGCACCTCGAGCAAGCCGACCCGGGCGGCGTTCGACGCCGCGTGGTTCGCCCAGGCGGTGCTCGACCTCTGCGACGCGCTCGAGATCGATCGAGCACACCTGGTCGGGAACTCGCTGGGCGGGCGGATCGCGATCGAGGTCGGACTGAGGGCCCCCGAGCGAGTCTCCAGCCTCAGCCTGCTGGCGCCGTCGCTCGCCTGGCGCCGCCGCCGCCGCTTCGTCCCCATCGTCAAGCTGCTCCGCCCCGAACTGGCGGCGATCCCGCACCCGATCAGCAACGGCGTCGTTCGGCGCCAGTTCTGGAGCATCTTCGCCCGGCCCGAGCGGGTCCATCCCTCGGCCGCCGACCTCGCCGCCGAGGAGTTCGTCCGGACCTACCGGACGGTCGCGGCCCGGATCGCCTTCCACTCCGCGGCCCGCAACATCTACTTGGAGAAGCCCTTCGGCACGGACGGCTTCTGGACCCGCCTCTCCTCCCTCGCCCCGCCCGCGATGTTCGTCTGGGGCGACCAGGACCCGCTCGTTCCCCTCGCGTTCTGCCAACACGTTGCCGAGGCTCTGCCGGAGGCGCGCCAGGTCGTCCTCGAGGAATGCGGCCACGTCCCCCAGGTCGAGCTGCCCGAGCAGGCGAACGCCGCCGTTCACCACTTCATCGGCGAGGCCTCAGCCTCAGCCGCGGCCCGCGCGGCGGCGCGCATCACCCGCGCCGCACGTCGCCTCCGAGCCGCTCGCGCCGCCTAGAATCCCTGCAGATGCCAGAGACCGGCGCAGACACCGCTGCCGAGCCTGCCAGGCAGCGGAGGGAGAACGGTGGAGACCCGGCCGTCGGCGCGGCGAGCGACGGCGATGGCGGCGGCGACTCCACTCGAGCGCGGCTGAAGTCGCTCGCAGGCCCGCTCGCGGGGCCGGTCTCGCGGGTCGCCCGCGGGGTCCGCAGCCGGCTCACCGCCGACCTCGACGATCGCGATCCCGACTACATCCGCGAGAACCTCTCGCTCGCGTGGCTGCTCTCGAGCATCTGGTTCCGGGGCGAGGTCCGGGACATGGGCAGGATCCCCGAGAACGGACCCGTGCTCCTGGTCGGGAACCACTCCGGCGGCAACCTGACCCCGGACTCAACCGTCTTCACCCTCGCCTTCTACACCTACTTCGGGGTCGAGCGCCGCTTCCACTCACTCGCGCACAACCTGGTGCTCGCCTCCCCGATAGGCCCGCTGTTGCGCCGCTTC
The DNA here is from genome assembly GCA_963752585.1 of uncultured Solirubrobacterales bacterium. GTDB lineage: Bacteria > Actinomycetota > Thermoleophilia > Solirubrobacterales > 70-9 > CAVVYV01. The sequence continues at coordinate 630,485 of CAVVYV010000008.1, read as the reverse complement.
GGAACGGTCGCCGCCTCGCACGAGAACGCCCGGAAGGCGCTCGACGCCGGCGCCGCGGTCCTCGTCTATCCCGGCGGCGACTGGGAGGTGCACCGGCCGAGCTGGCAGTCGAGCCAAGTCGACTTCGCCGGCCGCAAGGGATTCATCCGCCTGGCGCTGAATGCCGAGGTGCCGATCGTCCCGGTGGTCGCGATCGGCGGACAGGAGACCGCGGTCTTCCTCAGCCACGGTCAGCGGCTCTCGAGCCTCCTCCGCCTCGACAAGCTCCTCCGGCTGAAGGTACTGCCCGTCAGCCTCTCGCTGCCCTGGATCGTCAACATCGGCGACTTCTTCGGGCATGTGCCGCTGCCCGCGAAGATCACCGTCCAGGTGCTGGAGCCGATTCACCTACGGGAGCGATTCGGGCGGAAACCCGACGTCGACGAGGTCTACGAGCACGTCACCGGGCTGATGCAGGAGGAGCTCACCGCGCTGGCGGCGGAGCGCAGGCTGCCGGTCATCGGATGAGGCTCGAGCAGTCGATCTCGATCTCGGCGCCGCGCGAGGTCGTCTGGGACTACGTCACCGACTCCGGCAACTACCTCGAGTTCATCGACGGCCTCACCCGGTGGGAGAGCGAAGACGGCGGGGGCGAGATGCGGCTCGGCTCCCGCTTCCGGATGCTTCTCCGGGTCGGCTCCGCCGACGTCGGCGGACTGATCGAAATCGTCGAGTGGGACCCGCCGGGCGACCTCGCGTGGAGCTCGGTCACCGGCGTCGATCAGCGGGGGCGCTGGCGGCTCCGCGAGCTCTCTCCCCGCAGCACGCGAGTCACCTTTCGGTTCGCCTATGGGGTGGCCGGCAGCGGGCTCAGCGGGGTGCTCGCCGAGCGGGTAGCCGCCCTTCCGCTCCGGCGCCGGTTCCGGCGCTCGCTCGAGAACGTCAGGCGGGCGATCGAGGTCGGGGGCGTTCACGATTCACCCCGGGAGCGGCGCTCCTCGGTCGAGAGCCGCTAGAACGTTCGCAGCCGGCGACCGCCGACGAAGCGAGCGCCGCCCGGCTCCCGCTGCGACGCCCTCTCGGGCAGGGGCACCACGCGCTCGGCGTCGTCCTCTGGGGCGCCCCCTCCACCATCTCCAAGGGCCTCCGTCCGCACCCGCTGGACCTTCGCGCTCACCTCGTCCTCGGCGCGGCGGCGGGCGGCCTCGACGCGCTCGTCGGCCTCGCGCTGGAGCTTCACCGCCTCCTCGCTCAGCTTCGCCTCGGCCTCCGCCCTCGCCCGCGCCTCGGCCTCGCGGGCGACCCGGTCGGCGAGCCGTCTGATCCGCTCCTCGGCTCCCCGGCGCCCATCCCGGGCGGCGGCCTCGACCCGCTCCTCCATCTCCTTCCGCACCCGCTCGACCTCGGCCTTCGTCCCCTCGGCGGCTGCGTCGGCCCGGTCCTCAGCCGCGATCGCGCGCTGCTCGGCGTCGTTCAGCTGTGCGGTCAGCCTCTCGATCCTGTCCTCGGCCGCCCCCACCCGCCTCCCTGCCTCGGCCGCGTGCTTGCGAGCCTGGGCGACGATCTGCTTCGCCCGCGTCAGGGTCCGGTGCTGGGCATGCTTCGCATGCTCGACGGCCCGGCGCGCCTGCTTGCGGGCGCTCTTCGCGTCGAGCCGGGCGCGGGCAGCGGCGTCGCGGGCCTTCTCCTCGCGCAGGCGGAGCTCCTCGACCAGGGCGTCGGCCTTCCTTCGCAGCCGTTCGGTCGCCTCCCGGGCGCTCTCGACCTCATCGCGGATCGAATCCGCGTCCAGGCGCAGCCCGCCGGCTTCCTTCCCGGCCTCCTCCACTGCGGCCGGAGCAAATCGCTTGGGGCGCTCGCCTTCGGGCACCGCTAGATCCGGGTCCTCCAGGTTCGTCTCCTCAGCTTGCCAGGTCGCGCTCCGCCAGCTCGCGTTTCAGCACCTTACCCGTCGCATTACGCGGAAGTTCGTCAACGAAGACGATCTCCCGAGGAACCTTGAACCTGGCGAGGTTCGCCTTCACGTGCGCCTTCAGCTCCTCCTCGCTGACCTCGCGTCCCTCCCTTGCGACGACGAAAGCTCTGAGGCGCTGGCCGAACTCCTCGTCGTCGACGCCGAGCGCCGCGGCCTCGACCACCGCGTCGTGATCGCTGAGCAGATCCTCGACCTCACGCGGGAAGACGTTCTCGCCCCCCGAGACGATCATCTCGTCGTCGCGGCCGTCGATGAACAGGAGTCCCTCGGGGTCGAAGTGGCCGACGTCGCCGGAGGCGAGCAGCTCGCCGAGGTGCTCCTTGTCGCCGCCTCCGGTGTAGCCCTCGAACGCCATCTCGTTGCCGACGAAAAGGCGGCCGGTCTCGCCCTCGGGAACGTCGTTGCCCTGCTCGTCGACCACCCGGATCATCGTGCCCCGCGGCGGACGGCCGGCGGTGCCGGGGGCGGCGCGCATGTCCTCCGGGGTCGCGATCGACGCCCAGGAGACCTCGGTCGAGCCGTAGAGGTTGTAGAGGTTGTCCCCGAACTCGTCCATCCACCTGTTGGCGAGCTCGCCGGGCAGCGCCGAGCCGCTCGCGGCGGTCACCTCGAGGTGGGAGAGGTCGTAGCGGCGGCGGACCTCGGGGGGGAGCTCGAGGATCCGCTGCATCATCACCGGGACGACGGCGAGGGTGCGGGCGCGATGCTCGGCGGTCGCCCGCAGCGTGTCCTCGGGGTCGAAGCGCCGGCGGAGGACCATCGTCGCGGCGAGGGGAAGGCTGAGAATGAAATGCAGGAACCCCCAGGAGTGGAACAGCGGCGCCGCGATCACCGCCGTCTCCCGGTGGCGACGCGGAATCCTCGCGAGCAGCGCGGCGAGTGCCCCGATCCCCTCGGGCTGCCCGCGCTGGGCTCCCTTCGGGGTGCCGGTGGTGCCCGAGGTGAGGATGATGAACCGACCCTCCTCGTCGGGCGGGTCGAGGTCGTCGCCGGGCGCCGAGGAAATCAGCTTCTCGACGGTCGCCGACTCGAGGACTTCCTTCGCGCCCTCCTCCTCCCAGGCGACGTAGCGGCGCAGCGCCGACGGCACAGTGGACAACAGCCCGGCGAACTCGTCGTCGTAGATCAGGGCCGCCGGCCGCTCGCGCGCGACCACATCGGCGAGCTGGGGGCCGGCAAACGCGGTGTTCAGGTAGAGGGCGACCGCGCCGAGCTTCGAACAGGCCATCGTCGCCTCGATGAAGTAGCGATGGTTGCGGCACATGATCGCGACTCCGTCTCCGACATCGACTCCCTCGTTCTGGAGCGCCCGGGCAAGCGCGTTCGAGCGGCGGTGGGTCTGGGCGAAGCTGAGCTGACCGGCCTCGTCGATCAGGGCTGCCTCGTCCGGGTGGCTGATCGCGCAGGCCGCGCTGCCGAGCGCGGGAGAGGCGCCCCAGCGCAGGTAGCGCTCGCCGATCCGGGCGAGCTTGTCCGGGCGCAGCGGCCGCAGGATCCCCGTCTGGGCGAGGACCCCGGTCTCCCAGAGCCCGTCGGCGACTCCTCTCGACACGCGCGAGAGGAGCCCCCCGAGCCCCTCTCTGATCGGGTCCCTCGCCATCGACGAGAGCATATTCGCCGGGCTCATTCCCCCGTCTCGACCAGCGCGACCGCGACGCAGGCGATTCCCTCGCCCCGTCCAATCGCGCCCATCGCGTCGTTGGTGGTCGCCTTGACGCTGACCGGAGCGGAGAGAACCCGGGTGAGCGCCGACTCCATCTCCGCCCGATGGGGAGCGAGCTTCGGCTGCTCGCAGATCAGGGTGGCGTCGACGTTGACCGGGCTGCCGGGCAACTTCCCGAGCACCACCCGGAGCAGGTCGAGGGAGGCGGCGTCCCGCCACTGCTCCTCGTCGGACGGGAAGAGCTGACCGAGATCGCCGAGACCGCACGACCCGAGCAGGGCGTCGATCACGGCGTGCGCGAGGACGTCGGCGTCGGAGTGCCCGGCGAGGCCGCGGTCGTGCTCGATCTCGACTCCGCCGATCACCAGCGACTCGCCCTCGGCGAGCCGATGGCTGTCGTAGCCGATCCCGACCCGGAGCGACACCTAGCGGCCCTCCCCGGCGCCGGGAGCCCCGGCGCCGTCGCCGGCCTCGAGGCCGGCCCGGCCGACGGGCTCCAGCCGCCGCCGTCTTCCCTCGAAGACGCAGATCCGCTCGACCCCGATCCCCCGAAGGAATTCGAGCGCCTGGTCGTAGCCGTAGCCGACCTGGTCGGGCGCGTGGGCGTCGGAGGAGAGCGCGAACTCCGCGCCCGCCTCGACGCACATCTCGGCGAAGGCGCGGGAGGGGTAGAGCTCGCCGACCGGCTTCCGCAGCCCCGCGGTGGAGACCTCGACCGCGATCCCGGACTCGGCGATCGCCTCGATCGCCGGCTCGTAGTAGAAGCGGGGGTCGCGCTCGGGAGCGGGACGCCCGCTGCCCCAGATCTTGACCAGGTCGGGGTGGGCGAGGATGTCGAAGAGCCCAGAGCGGGCCGTGTCGGCGATCCATTCGAAGTACCGCTGCCAGAGCTTGCTCGGATCGCCCTCCCTCGACCAGGCGTCGTAGCGGGTGTCGTCGACCGCGCCGTCGTCGCCGATGAAGTGGACCGAGCCGACGACGTAATCGAAGTCGTGGCGCGGAGAGCAGGCGATCGAGCTTGTCCTCGGCGCCCCTGACGAAGTCGGCCTCGATACCCAGCCTCAGCGGAGTCGAGGCGACGAACTCGCAGTATCCGCTGAGGTCGTCTCGAGCCTGCTCCCGCCAGTAGGGGTGCTGCCACACCTCGAGGCTGTCGCTGAACCGATAGATGTGCTCAGAGACGCCGAGCTCGTCGATCCCGTGCTCGGAGGCAGCGGCAAGGTAACGGTCGACGTTCTCGTCGGTGAACGCCTCGGAGGCCTTGCCGACGTCGTCCGGCCGGAGGTGCAGGTGGTAGTCGGTGAGCACGGGTTTACGCTACCCACCGTGGTCCATCTTCGGATCGTGGTTCCCAGCCACAACGCCCAGCATGCCTTGGACCTCCTCCGCGAGACGCACTCGGTCATCAATCTCGTCTACCTCCAGGGCGCCGCGCAGAAGCCCGAGGGCGATGTGATCCTCTGCGACGTCGCCCGCGAGGACGCGAGCGTGGTCGTCGAGCGACCTGAAGGAGCTCGAGGTCCACCACGAGGGCTCGATCGCGATCGAGCACATCGACTCGCTCGTCTCCGACGCTGCAGTCCGCGCCGAGAAGGCGGCTGCCGGCTTCCCCTCCGACGCGGTCGTCTGGGAGGAGGTGGAGGCGCGGACCTCCGAGAACACCGAGCTCTCCGCGAGCTACCTGCTGTTCATGGTGCTCGCCTGCCTGATCGCCACGGTCGGGATCCTGCTCGACTCGCCGATCCTGATCATCGGCGCGATGGTGGTGGGCCCCGAGTTCGGGCCGATCGCCGGAGTCTGTGTCGCCGCTGTCCAGCGGCGCCGGGACCTGCTCAAGCGGTCGCTGCTGCCGCTGTTGATCGGCTTTCCCGCTCGGGATCACCGCGGCGTACCTGTTCACCCTCGGGATCCGCGCCGCCGGCCTCACCCCCGATGGATTCACCCCGGAGGTGCATCCGAACACCGACTTCATCTCCCACCCCGACGAGTTCACCTTCATCGTCGCCATCTTCGCCGGGACGGCGGGAGTGCTCTCGCTGACCAATGCGAAGTCGGGCGCCCTGGTCGGAGTCCTGATCTCGGTGACGACGATCCCCGCCGCCGCAAACGTCGGCCTGGCCCTCGCCTTCGAGGACATCGACGAATGGCTCGGCGCCCTCGGGCAGCTAGCCGTCAACCTGACCGCAATCATGCTGGCGGGGATCGTCACCCTGTTCATCCAGCGCAAGATCTACCAGCGCCGCCGCCGCGCCCACCTCCATGAGGAGGCGCGAGAGGCCGCGGGCCTGCCGATCGGCCGGAGCCGGCGGGAGACGCTCGGAAAGTCGCCGCCGGCTCGGAGCAGGCCAGTCGCCTTGATCGCCGACGCCGGCATCACCCTCGGCGCGTTCGCCGCAGTCACCGCCCTCGCCGCCCTCTTCGGCGCCGCCAATTTCGGCACCGCCCTCGGCGTCGGCCAGATCGGCTTCGTCGCCGCGCTCGCCTACGTGCTCCTGCGGCGGTAGACGCTGAGCTCAGCCGCGCTCGCGGAGGAGCAGCTCCGCCGCCCGCAGGTCGAACGGGCGTCGTCACCTTGATGTTCTCCGGCGGGGCCGAGTGGATCAGCACCGCGCCCCCGCGGCGCTCGACCAGCATCGCCTCGTCGGTCGCCCCGGCGAGCGCCTCCGGGTCGGAGAGCGCCTCGCGCAGGGCTCCGCTGCGCGGAAGGCCTGCGGCGTCTGCACCGCCCAGAGCCGGGAGCGGTCCACGGTCCGCTCCACCCGGCCCTCCGCTGATGCCTCCTTGATCGTGTCGGTGACCGGGGCCGCGGCGATCACTCCCGCGGCGCCCTCCTCGGCGGCCAGCTCCTCGACCACCGCGTCCACCAGCCCCGGGGTGACCAGTGGCCGGGCCGCGTCGTGGACGACCACCAGCTCCTCACCGGCCAGCTCCAGGGCCTTGGCGACCGATTCGGATCGGTGCTCCCCTCCGGCGACCGCGAGCACCCCGAGCTCGCTCACCCGGCCTCTCCGACCCGGGCGGCGCCGCCACGATCACCTCGGCGATCGAGGCGGCGCCCCGGACTGCCTCGAGGGTCCATTCGAGCAGCGGCCTCCCGGCCAGCTCGACGAAGGCCTTCGGGCCGCCGGCTCCGAGCCTCTGCCCGGAGCCGGCGGCCGCGATCACGGCCGATGCTGAGCTGCGCGCCCGCTCAGGCGGTCGCTTTGGGGGCGCCGAAACGCTCCTCCAGCAGCTCGTCCAGATAGGCCTCGGCGCCGTCCTCGTCCTTGTCGAGGGCGTACATGAACTCCGACGCGAGGATCTTCTTCGCGCGGGTGTACATCTGCTTCTCGCCGGTCGAGAGGCCCTTCTCCCACTCGCGAATCGCGAGGTTGCGGACCACCTCGGCGAGCTCGTAGACGTCGCCGGTCTTGATCTTCTCCCGGTTGTGCTTGAAGCGCCGGTTCCAGTTCTTCGGCATCTCGGAGACCTCGTCCGTGAGCACCCCGATCACCTTCTTCACCTGCTCCTCGTCGATGACCCGCCGGAGACCTGCCTGGGTGGCGTTCTCGCAGGGCACCATCACCGTCATGTTGTTGTGGAGGATGTTGATCGTCAGGTAATCGCGCTTCTCCCCCAGCAGGTCCTTCGTCTCCTTCTTCAGGACCACACCCGCTCCGTGATGCGGGTAGACGACGTTGTCACCGACCTCGAAGTTCAAGGTTGGGGCCTCGATCTCGAGGTCGGCTACCGTCGCCTCGTCCTCTACCTCCTCAACTAGCTCTGGGATTGGTCTCTCCTTTCGTAGAGACGGCGCCTCGCGGCGCCGTCTAGGACTGCAAGTAGCGGTCGATCGGGTCGACCTCCTGAAGCCTGCGCACGCCCTCGCGGATGTCCTTGGCGCGGGTCGCCCCCACGCCCTCCACGTCCTCGAGGTCCTCGTCGCTTGCGGCGAGCACCTCCTCCAGCCCTCCGAACTCGTGGATGATCCGCTGCACCACGAGCCTCGGCAGGCGCGGGATTCGGCCGAGGACCCGGTAGCCGCGGGGCGACACAGGGAAGTCGAGGGTGGAGACCTTGCGGTCGTAGCCGAGGAGCTCGGCGAGGCGACCGAAGTCGAGCAGGTCCTGGTGGTCCATCCGGGCGATCTGGGCGATCGTGGTGGCGAGGTTCTCCTCGGTGTCCTCGACCGAGTAGTCGCGGATCAGCGCCGCCTTGTCGGCGGCGACGCCGACCATCGTCTCCTCGAGCTGCATCTCGATCAGGCGGCCCTCGGTGCCGAGCTCGACGATGTAGCGCTCGACCTCGACCGCCATCCGCGTGACCAGCTCGGCGCGCTGGAGCACCGAGAGCACGTCGTAGAGGACCGAGCCGCCCTCGAACTCGAGCCGGGTGAGCCGGGTGGAGACCGCGTCGAGGCGGGTGCGGTACTTGTCGAGCGTCGCCAGGCCCTGGTTCGCCTTCGCGAGGACGGCGGGGATGTCCTGGAGGATGTACTTCATCCCGCCGAGATAGAGCGAGACGACGTCGCGGCGCTCGGAGATCGCCACCACGAGGGCGTCGGTCTGCTTCGAGACTCGCTCGGCGGTGCGGTGGCGGGTCCCGGTCTCCGACGAGAGGATCGTCGGGTCGGGCATCAGCTGGACGTTGGCGCCGACGATCTTGGTCGCCTGCTCGTTGAGGACGATCGCGCCGTCCATCTTCGCCACCTGGTAGAGCAGCGCCGGGGTGTAGTCGATGTCGAGGCTGATTCCGCCGGAGAAGAGGAAGGAGACGTCCTCGGGGTCACCGATGACGATCAGGCCGCCGGTGCGCGAGTGGACGATGTTTTCGATCCCCTCGCGAAGCGCGGTCCCCGGCGCGACGATGTCGAGCGCCCGAAGCAGTCGTGGGTCCTGTCGCGCCTCCAGCTCCTGAAGTTCGTCGCCGGGGGCCTCAGACGCCATCGCCGTTCATGGTTGCAGAAAGAAAAGGTGGCCGACTTGCGGGGAAATCCGTGTGGATAGCTCGGATTAGACCCCTGTCAAGCGAGTTGGTGGCGGGCGGGTCCTGTCGTGGCATCGCGCTCGCGGCCTCGCAGGCTCGCCGCGATTCGCGATGCCACGCCACCCGCCCGACAACGCCTAGGCGGCTCGCCTAAGGCCTCGAGCGTCCGACCACTTCAGCGCCTCGGGCAGGGTCGCGGCGCTTGTCAGGCCCTTGATCGACTCGTCGCCCGGCGGTGGGCCGAGGACGCGGGCGAGGCCGAACTTGCCGGCCTCGGCCACCCGTCGGTCGGCGTGGGCGACGTAGCGAATCTCCCCGGTGAGGCCGAGCTCGCCGAAGCAGGCGAGCGGCTTGCCGCCTGACTCGAGCGGCCGCCCCGACTGCGCCGAGGCGACCGCGAGCGCCACCGCGAGGTCGGCGCCCGGCTCGTCCACCCGGACGCCGCCGGCGACGTTGACGAAGACGTCCGCCGAGGAGAGCGGCAGTCCCGGCGTGGCGAGCGAGGACGGCGAGCACCAGGGCGAGCCGGTTGCGGTCGACGCCGGTCGCCGTCCGGCGCGGATGCTCCACCTCGGTCGGCGCGACCAGCGCCTGAACCTCGACCAGCAGCGGACGGGTCCCCTCCATCGCGCAGAGGATCACCGAGCCGGCCGCCGGCCGGGCCTCGCCGACGAAGCGGGCGGAGGGGTCGGCGACCTCGACCAGGCCCCCCGCCCGCATCTCGAAGACCCCGATCTCGCTGGTCGCCCCGAAGCGGTTCTTCAGCGCCCGCAGGGTGCGAAAGGTCCGCTCCCGCTCCCCCTCGAAGTGGAGGACGCAGTCGACCAGGTGCTCGAGCGCCCGGGGCCCCGCCAGCGAGCCCTCCTTGGTCAGGTGGCCGATCAGGATCAGGGTGACCTCGAGGCGCTTCGCCGCTTCCAGCAGCGCCGAGGTCGCCTCGCGGACGGCGCCGACGCTTCCCGGCGCCGCCTCTGCCACCGCCAGGGTCTGGACCGAATCGATCACGCAGGCGTCGGGGCGCTCGGACTCGAGCGCGGCGAGGACCGCCTCCAGCGAGGGCTCGGCGAGCATCGGCACGTCGAGTGCCGCCTCGCCGAGTCGCTCCGCCCGCCGCCTCACCTGGGCCGCCGACTCCTCCCCGGAGACGTAGAGCGTCTTGCCGCCGGCGGCGGCGAGGTTGGCGAGGGCCATCCCCGCGATCGTGCTCTTCCCGATCCCGGGAGCGCCGCCGAGCAGGATCAGCGACCCGGGGACGAGGCCCCCGCCGAGCACCCGGTCGAGCTCGGCGATCCCGGTCGGCAGCCGAGCGGAGCGCTCGGTGCGGACCTCGCGAAGAGGCGTCGGGCGCGGAGCGTCCCGCCGCGGCCGGGACCCCGAGCGGGCCGCCGCCGAGCGCCTCGGTCACCTCCTCGAGCGTGTTCCAGGCGCCGCAGCCGCCGCACTGACCCGACCACGTCAGCGCCTGCCGCCCACACTCGGAGCACCTGAACGATCGCCTCGGCTTCGCCACCCGTCGATCGTATGGACGGCACCCGACGGCTCAGCCGCGGATTGTCAGCAGAGGGCGTCGGATCGGTGACGGCTCGCGCGCGGGCGCCTAGGACTCCGAGTCGACCAGCTCGCCGAAGAGCAGATCGAACAGCGGCAGATAGAAGTCGAGCGGCACCGCGTCCGGATCGACCAGGTGCTGGACTGCGAGGCCGACGTCGAGCGCGATCATCGCGGTCGCGATCTGGTTCGCCGGCAGCGGCGGCTCCCGCCCGAGCTCCTCGAAGACCGACTCGATCTGAGAGGCGAATAGGGCGCGGTTGCCGCTCCAAAAGCTGGTGACCAGCCCGCGGAACTCCTCGTCGCGAGCCGCCTGGGCGAGGCACTCGAGCCAGAGGCGGCCCAGCCAGCGGCCCTCCTCGCTCGCCAGCACGTCCCGGACCCGCTCGATCCCCCAGCGCAGGCGCTCGCGAGGGGGGCCGCCCCGGCCCTGGGCCTCGAGTGCCATCTCCCGGTAGTTGTCGTAGACGCGTGTGTGGAGCAGCTCGACGAAGAGCTGCTCCTTGCTCTCGAAGTTGGAGTAGAAGGCGCCGCGGGTGAAGCCCGCCTCGGCTGAGATCTCCTCGACACTCGAGCCCTGAAGACCGCGGCGGAGGAAGACTCGCTCGGCGGCCTCGAGCAGGCGCTCGCGCGTCTGCGCTTGTTTTTCCTTGCGGGTCAGCCGCCTCCCCGGCTTCGTCTTCGCGACCGTCAAAACATTGGCTGGTTCGGCAGCGGGGAGCCGGCGAAGAAGAAGAACCAGATCTCGAACGCAATGAAGCCCACGACCGCGGTGATCACGAAGATCCGCTCGATCGGATCGCTGTGATCGTCGGGCCGGTTGGGCTCATCGCGAAAGCTTCGATTCCACGACATCCGTCTCAGCTTCCTACGTGTTTCCTCCTCGCTCACCCAGCGACTCCGCAAAAGAGACCCAAGCAGCAACGCAACCCAGTAGCTCAGCAGGATGCCGACCGTAATGAAGATCGCCAGCGATGGCGTTACCTCCCTGCTCGACCCGGCGATTTGCGAGGCCAGCCAGACCCAGAATGCGGGCACCCCAACGGCAATCAGGGGGACGGCGACCAAGGTTGAAACCGTTTGGCCCGCCCCTCTCGTCGCGCTTCGAACCACCTTCCTCGCCGCTCCCATGACGCTACCCCTCTCGGATACAGCAATGTATTCTAATACAGTTCTGTGTCTGAGTGTCAGGGCGAGGAGGAAGTCAAGCCCCCTTGGCTCTCGCCACGATCCGGTTTGCTTCACCCGTTGAGGACTTCGGGCTCAGTCTCCAGCGCGCCGGGAAGCTCACGACGCGACGAGATGTCGAGCTTGCGGTAGGCGCTGCCCAGGTGCGTCTCCACGGTCTTCACGCTGATGTAGAGGTCCTGGGCGATTTCGCGGTTGGCCATCTCGGCCGCGGCCAGCCTCGCCACCCGCAGCTCGCTCGGGGTAAGCGACTCGACACCGCTCAACATCACCCGCCGGGGCTTCGCGCCGGTCGCGGCGAGCTCCTCCCGGGCGCGCTCGGCAAGGGGAGAGGCGCCGCAGCGATGAGCGATTTCCATCGCCTCGCGCAGTGGCTCTCGCGCGTCGACGCGGCGATTGGCTCGCCGGAGGGCGGAACCGAGATCGGTGAGCGAGCGCGCGAGCTCCAGGCGTGCCGGGGACGAGCGGAGCAACTCGGAGGACTCCCGCAGCAGCTCGATACCCGCTTCGCCGCCCTCGACCAGGCCCTGGGCGCGGAGCGCGATACCGATCCCGCGCGGCGTCCCCCATTCCCTCGCCGCCTCGAGCTCTGATTCCAGCAGGCGCTGGATCTCATCCTCGTCGCCTCCGGTGGCGTGGAGGGCGAGCGCCAAGGTCGAAGCGGCCGGCTCGGTCGCGGGCCGAGTCTCCTGGCGCGTGCGCAGGCTGTCACGGAGCGCGGCGACCGCCTTCTCAACTCTTCCGGCCGCTATCCAAAGACGCGCCCGTCCAAAACGGAGCGGAATGAACCACCAGAAGTCCGGCAGTGTGCCCTCGAACCCACTCGCGGCGAGCTCGGCTTCGGCTTCCTCCACCTTGCCGCGGTCGATCAGGGCGTCGATCAGGAAGCGGAGGTTGATCGCGAGCCCGAGCGCGATTCCGTGCTCCCGGCAGATCTCGACCGTCGTCCTTCCGTCGAGCTCCGCGGCGGCGAGGTCACCGCGTCTGTAGGCGAGGGTCGAGCGCAGCCCGAACGAGCTCATCGCGTATGGCGGTCCCCGTCGCTTCGCATCGTCGATCATCGCCTCGACCCAGGGCTCGGCTTCATCGAGCTCGTCGGCGCGGATGAGCACAAGTACGGCTTGGCCGAACACCGGGCCCAGCCTGGGGAAATCGAGCAGCTGGCCCTGGTCGATTCCCCGCCGGACTAGATCGACGCACTCGCTAGCCGATCCGCCCTGGAGCTGCCTCCACCAGCCCTTCATCGCGAGCCAGATCCGCTCCTCCTGGCTGTTCGGCCGCAGGCGGGGAGCGTGGAGCTCCAGTCGCCGGATCGCCTCTTCCGGCCCCACGTCGACAACGGAGAGCGCGAGCGTCTCGCGCTGAAGCGCAAGCACATGGTCACCGGCCGCGACGGTGGCGGCGATGCCGCGTTTGATCTGATCGTCGAGCTCGGCGATCCGCCCGGTGTAGAAGAGCCAGGCGACCAGCGCGTCACCTGCCGCCGTGCTCCGCAAGACCTCTGGGTCGTCGCCCAGCTCCGCGACGGGGTCGTCGCAGATCCCTTCAAAGGCTGCGATGTCGGCGTGTGTCACCGCGGCCACGAGCAGCTCCGAAAGGAGTGTGCGTCGCCGGGCGGGTGCTTCGGGTTCGGCGAACGCACGTCGCAGGTAGCCGACCGCGGCCTTCGGTGCGGCTCGGGATATGGCGCTAGCCGCGGCGGCCCTCAACGCCTCCAGCGCCCCGGGGACGTTTCCTGGCTCGGCGTAGAGCAGCTGCCCCGCAACCTCCTCCTCCGTCGCTCCGTCCGCGATCAGAAGCCGGGCCGCCTCGGAATGGGCGATGGCCCGCCTTCCGGCCGGTATGTCGCCGTAGACCGCCGACCGGATCAGCGGGTGAGCGAACCGCAGGCTCTCGCCGGGGGCGAGGATCTGTGACTGAACCAGCGCGTGCGCCGCGGACGCCACCTCGTCCGATCCCAGCTCGGCGAGTGCCGCGGTCCGGCGCAGCGATGCCCGGTCGCCGAGAATCGCGACGGCTTGGGCTACCTGCGCCGCTTCCTCGTCCAGTCGGGAGATGCGGGCGAGAACCGAGCGGGCGATGCCCTCCGGCCGCAGGTCCTCGATCCTCGATGCCGATTCCGCGACCGCAGCGAGGTCCGCGTCACGCGCCGCGGCGATCAGCTCCCTCAGATAGAGCGGATTACCGCCGGCCGCTCGGTGAGCCGCCGCGCAGAACTCCTCCTCGGCTCCAGGGTCGAGCTCGGCGCGGAGCAGCTCAGCGGTCGCGGGCTCGCTCAACGGTCGCGGTTGGAGAGTGCGCGGCCCCGACTCCCCCTCGAGCGCCGTGACGATCTCCGGATCGAGCCCAGGCTCCCCATCCCGGAGCGCCAGGAGGACCGCCACAGGCATATCCGCGATCCGCCTGGCCAGATAGAGCAGCCAGCGAGCCGATTCGGGGTCGGCCCATTGCAGGTCGTCGACGGCGATGAGAAGGGGGGCGCGCTCCGCCAGGTTGGCGACCAGCCAGTGGAGCCCGTGCTGGATCGGCGCTGCCGGGTCGCCCATGGTGACGGCGGGCCTCTCCTCGGCCGGCTCTGCCGCTGCGACGAGGAGCGCCGGTGCGGCGAGGCCGGCCGCTCCCTCGAGCGGCGCGTCGCTCTCCTCCGCCTCGTCGAGGACGAAGGCGAACAGCTGCCGGGCAATGCCGAAGCCGAAGCTTCGCTCGAACTCGCCACCGCGTGCCGCGAGCGTCTCGAGTCCGTTCCCGGCAGCGCGGGACACCGCGGCCGACAGCAACTCGGACTTGCCGATCCCGGCAGGGCCGCGCACCAACGTAACCGATCCCCCGCCCTCCGTCGCGGCGTCGATCGCCTCGTCGATCAGGGCGAGCTCATCCTCCCGCTCGAGCAGGGTCTGCGCACCGGCTCCTTCCAACATCCGAGCACCAAGGTACCGGGGGCCGAGAGTCAAAAGCTCAGGGTCAGTCCCCGAGGCAAAAGTTCAGGGTCGTTCCCTGATGCGGTAGCGCTCGCAGCCGTTCACGATCGGGCCATGAGGGAGCGGGAGCACGTTCGACTGCCCCTGCCGCAAGGAGCCTTGGACCGCGTCCTGCTCGGGCTTGGCGCCGCCGCGCTGATCGCGGTGATCCCGATGCTCTGGTTGTGGCTGCTTTACGGCAGCGGCCTCGGCGCCGCCGTCGTCTATCCAGGGGCGGGCGTCCTCGCCGCTCTCACCCTCGGCACGGGGCTCGTGATGATCCGAATCCTGGACGAAGGCCGATGAACGGCTGGATCGCGGTCCCGCGCTCCTGGCTCGCCGGGCTCGGCGAGATCTTCGGCTTCTGTGCCCGGGTAATGGGGCTGGTCTACAGCGGCCGGGTCTTCCAGTTCTTCGGCGAGACCCTCAGGCAAGCGGGAATCCTGATCCTGGGATCGACGCTCGTGATCTGGGGCCTGGTCTTCATCATCGGCCTCCAGTGCGGGATCGAGGGTGCCTACCTGCTGCGCGCCCAAGGCGCTCCGGCATACGCCGGCGTCTTCGCCGCCTGGTGCGACCTGCGCGAGCTCGTCCCCTACGCCTTCGGGTACATGATGGCGGCGAAGGTCGGCACCGGGATCGTCGCCGAGCTCGGGGCGATGCGGATCTCGGACGAGATCGACGCGCTCGAGGTGATGGGCGTGCCGCCGGTCACCTTCCTGGCCGCCACCCGCCTGCTCGCGGCCTGGATCGTGCTCCCGTTCATGTATGTGGGAGCGGTTGGCGTCGCCTTCTTCGCGAGCTGGATCGCCGTGGTCGAGCAGATCGGGGATGTCTCGTCGGGCGGCTACTTCCTGATCTTCTGGATGTTCCAGAACCCGCCCGACCTCGCATTCAGCCTGATCAAGGGGATGGCGATGGCGACCGTGATCGTTCTCGTCGGCTGCTACTACGGCTACACCGCCAGGGGCGGGCCCGTCGGGGTGGGCACGGCTACCGCGAAGTCGATGTTCCTCAACATCGTCCTCGTCCACCTGATCGGGATGCTCGGAACCCTTGCCTTCTGGGGCGCCAACCCGAGGGCTCCGATCGGCGGCTGACGCGGCGAGGTAGCGCTCAGCCCGGGTTGCTGGGGAACGGGGCCCCGGCGAAGAAGGCGAACCAGACCGCGAAGCCGATCAGGGAGATGATCGCGGTGGCGACGAAGAGGCGCTCGATCGGATCGCTCCGATCCTGGCCAGGCCTGTACGGGGAGTCGCGCATGCTGCGGTTCCAGGAGGCGCGGCGCCGCTCCGGCTCCGCTGCCCGGTTCATCAGCCGGCCGCGGATCCAGGAGGCGATCATCAGGATCCCCCAATAGCTGACCAGGATCCCGGTGCCGATGAAGGCGGCGACCGAGCCGTTGACGGCGCCCGGCTTGTCGTAGAGGTGCGAGGCGATCCAGATCCAGAAGAGCGGTACCCCGAAGCCGATCAGCACCGCGCCGATCAGGGTGAACGCGGTCGAGCCGGTGCCGACCAGGACCCTTCGGATTGCGTGTAGCACTGCCGTCAATTGCTCGTCCCTGAAGGCGCAGGGCGTGCGCCGGACTCAGGGTAGCGGCCCTCACCCTGCCGCAGATCGGCACTTCTGACAGAGGCCGACCATCGGGACGCGCCTGAAGGTGACCTCATAGCCGTATCGCTCCCGGATCACCGTGCGGACGCCATCCATCTCGCCGGGATCCAGGTCGGCAATCGCTCCGCACCGGTCGCACACGAGGTACTCGCGCTCCACCCCTCCCGCGAGGACGTAGCGCCCCGGGCCACGGCCGGCCTGGATCTGATCCACAAGCCCGTGTTCCTCGAGGATCTCGAGGTTCCGGTAGACGGAGGCGAGATCGAGGCCGATGCTGGCGCCGTCGGGTCCACGCGAGATCTCGCGCGCGGAGAGTGGGGCGACGGTCTCACGGAGGATCTGGATGATCAACCGCCGGGAGGAGGATGCCCGGAGCCCTCGGCGTCTGAGGGCGCTGACCGCGGCGTCGACCGTGTCCACACTGGACATAGCGCCCGGGGGCGGCAAATGGATCAGCCGAGCCGGTCCAGCGCGGCGCGTGCCCGGGGCGCGTGGAGCGGGCTGAATCGCGGGCTGCGCTCGAGCAGCCGGCTCAGGAGCGCCCGGGCGCGCTGCCGATCGCCGGCCCGCAGCGACGCGATCCCGGCGTGGTAGAGGAAGACGGGATCGAACGACCCGAGCCGCATCGCCCGGTGGGAGAAGCTGAGGGCAGCCCGGTCCCGCCCGGCGGCGCTCAGCGCCCACGAGTAGGCGTCGGCCGCGCGGACGCTCGGGGTGAGCCGCCAGGCCCGCTTGCCGGCGAGGACGGCCCGCTCGATGCTCCCATGGTCGGCTTCGAACACCGCCAGCTCCGTGCTCGCGTTGGCCCCGGCGGCCTCGAGCCGCTCGAACGCGGCGGCCCCATCGCTGTAGGCGGCGGCCGCCCCATCCAGATCGCCGGCGGCCTCCAGGGACTCGCCGAGCAAGACGGCGTGATCGGGCGCGGGGATCTCGTCGAAGACCGCCCGATGGCGCTCGATCGCCGAGGTGAAATCGCCCCGCCCCGCCTCGATCGCGGCGATGCCCAAGAGCGCATCCGGGGCGTTTGGGGTCCGCGCCAGGACGCCGCGCCAGACCCGCTCGGCCTCCGCGTACTGCCCGAGCTCGAATCGAAGCCTCCCGATCAGAGTCTGCGAGAAGTCCGCGCCAGCCGAGCTGCCGCCGGCGGAAGCCGCCAGCTCCATCGCCGAAAGGGCGCCCGCGGGATCGCCGCGCAACTCCCGGTAGTAGGAGATGCGCGAGTAAGAGGCGAGCTCGGGCTGGCGGCCGATGTAGCGCTCCAGGGTCCGCTCGGCGGCCGCGTAGCGACCCAACTCGATCTGCGCGTCGACGATCCCCGAGTCGACCCGCGCGACGGAGGGATTGATTTCCCTTGCGCGGAGGCTGAGAGCGAGGCCTTGGCGGAAGTGGTGGCGGGAGAGCTCCAGCTCGGCGAGCCCGGCAATCGCCGCGAAGTCGTTGGGAGCGAGGCCGAGGGCGGTCCGGAACGAGCGCTCGGCGTTTTCGTAGAGAGCGGGATCCTCGGTTTCGCCGATGCGGGCCAGGTAGGCGGACCCAAGCGCAGCGTGGGCCTCCGGGTCCGAGGGCGCATCCGCGACCTGTCCCTTCAAGGCGTCTATCCGCTCGGTTGTCGTCGCCGTTGGCAGGATCCCCTCGCGGCGCTCGGCTCCCGCCATGCCGAGCTCGGGCAGCTCGCTCGAGCCGTCGATCGCGCGCACGGCGAAGAAGGCGGCCGCGAACGCCAAGAGGGCGGCGGCGAGCTTCAGGGCGATGCTGTCTCGGGCGAACTCCATTCGATCTCCCTTTCGGTCCTTGATGGTGGGGTTGTCGTGTTGAGGGCCCGGGGGGGCCGCCGCCGGCACGGCGGCGGCCCCGATCCAGGCTCGATTGGTTACGCCTGCGCGCCTCCTGAGCCGCGGCCCGCGCGGAAGGCGAGTCCGGCCAGGATCAACGCGCCGACCCCGATCAGGATCCAGACGACGGCGCTGGTTCCGCCGTCCTCGTCCTCGCCACCATCATCTCCGGAGGAGAAGGAGGGGAGCGTGTCGGAGCCGTCCGCTCCCGCCAGCGCCTTCAGCTGCGAGCCGTAGGCGGCGTCGGGATTGGCTCCCGACTTCGGCGGGGCCAGGTAGGGGAACTCCGTCAGGAACTCGACGTCGTTCTGGTTGACGCCGTCCCCGAGCGGGACCTCGTTCCCCTGGAGGGCGCCCGCGACGACCTGGAGGTCGATGTCGACCACGTCGTCGGTGAGACGACGGCCGTTCGGGTAGCCCGCTGTGTCATCAGCCAGCACCCCGAGCCGGTTCGGCTCGGCGGCCGGCGCCACGCCCAGGTTGAGCTTGAGCGTGTCGGTCGCGTTCATTCCGGCCTTGCCGGGGAACGCGTTCAGGCCGGGCACGCCCTGGAGCACCGCCTGGACGATGTCCGTGCGGTCCTTCTCGGGCGCGTTGACCATGTCCGGGAACAGGATGTTCAGCACCGCCGCCAGCTCCGGCTCCAGCACGTACTTGCCGTAGTTGGTCGCGTCATCCTCCGGCGTCGTCCGGTTGAACCGGTCCTTCTCGCCGAGCGGGATGATCAGCTCGTTGACGAGCGGGTTGCCGAGGCGGGAGATCTGCTGGTACCCGCCGCTGCCGCTGCCGTCGGGGCTGATCGTCTGGCGCTCGGTCGAGGACCAGACGCCGACGACCGCGTTCGCGGCCTTCTCGTCGGCGACCGGCTTCCCGTCCGCCGTCACCTCGGACTCGGGGAGTTGGAGCACGATCGAGTGGACCGCGTAGCCGGCGATGTCGTCGACTCCGCCGCCCTCGTTGCCGAGGCCGGCGCCCTCCAGATTGACGTAGTCGAAGACCCGCCCGAGGCTGATGAAGAACGGGTCCTCGCGCTGGCCGGCGAACACCTTGCCGCCCCCGGGCAGCTCCTGGATCGCCCCGGCCTGAACCTGCTCGTAGTTCGGGATCGTCTTCGGCCCGACGTTGCTCGGCGGTGTCGGGAGGTCCCTGGCGAGGACCTCCGAGCCGCCCCCGACCTCTTCCCGGGTGACCGAGTAGGTCTGGATGACGTTCAGGTTCTCGCTGTCGACCGAATCGATCGGCTGGCCGTTCCCGTAGAGGCCCGACTTCGGGTTGCGGGTCGTCGTCTCGAACTCGAACAGGTATCTGATGTCGGCGACGCCGTCACCGGTGTTGTCGACGTTCAGGTAGTAACGGGCGTTGTCGTCGAACCGGTAGAAGTTCGGACCGCCCGCGGGGTCCTCAAACGGGACCCAGTTGGAGGCGATCGTGATCGCATCGGGGGCGTCCTCTGCCGTAAAGGCATAGACATCGGTTTCATCCCCCGTCGGGTCAATCGACGTCAGGGGGGCCTCGCGATGCGAGGAACCGATGCTCATCGGTACCGCGATTGCCACGGCCGCGAGGGCGGCGGCGAGGATGAGCTTCTTCATGCTTCCTCCTTGCGGCGGTGGCTGCGGGTATGCCGTGAGCCGACCGCCGGTCCGGCCCTCGGTCTTGTGGGGTGCTACGCCGCCAAGGACCGTCGCGGATCAGGAAACCGCTGCAAACGAGGGAACTTTGCGACCCGGTCGCAGGTGCGAACCGGTCGCAGGAAGGGGCCGCTAGCTGAGGCTCTCCGCCGCGACCTGTCGGAGGTCGCGGCCGGGGTCGATCCCCCAGCGCCGCCCGCTCTCGGCGAGGGCGGCGGTCACCCGCCAGCGGTCGGGGCGCTCATCGCCGGTGTGGTCGGGGCTCGCCCCCTTCAGCGCCATGCAGCCGGCGTTGTCGCCCACCGCCCGGATCTCGGCCAGATCCTCGTCGGTGAGGCGCCGCTCCGGCGGGCAGGGCCGCGAGCTCGGCGCGCTTCTCCTCGATCGGCCGCGCCGCCTCCCCCAGCCTCCTGGATCAGGGTCGGGACCACGCACTCCACCGCCTCGTGGGCGAGGTTCCACTGGCAGGCGAGCTGCATCGGCGTCAGCCCGGTCCGCTCGGCGATCGGCCGCAGCCGCTCGAGCTTCTCCCTCCCCTCCTCGATCCACCCCTGGGGGCGGAAGGCGCGGTGATCGCCGGCCGGCAGCTCCGCGCCCGGGAGGACGTCATCCCAGAAGAGCCCGCCGTAGTCGACCACCCGGGTGATCACCTTCACCCGCGCGGCGGCAGCCGCGTCCAGGCAGAGCTCGCCGGGCCAGGGCTCGAGCGGGTTGAGGATGATCATCGCCCAGTCGATCAGCTCGCCGAAGCGCTCGAAGCAGGCGATCAGATCGAGGGTGAAGCCGTTGGCGGGACCAGGGGCGACGCCCGATCGAGTCGGTCAGCCCGCTCTCGCGCAGGGCCGCCATCCCCTCCCAGACCGCCTCGCTCTCATAGCCGCGGCGGTCGGGGTTGTGGAGGAGGAGCAGGTCGAAGCGCTGCTGCCCGAGGCGCTCGAGGCTGCGCTCGGCCGCCATCCGCAGGTAGTCCGCGTACGCGTCGGGCCCGCGGAGGCGCGGGTCGGTGAACCGAGGAAAGCCCCGTGGCCCATCGCGCTCGCCCTCGTAGAAGTCGTGGCCGACCGCGCCGACGAGGCTGTAGGCGTCGCGGGCGACGCCGTCGAGCGCCCGCCCGAGGACCGAGTCCGCCTCGCCCTGGCCGTAGGCGTCGGCGGTGAGCACGGTCGCGATCCCCGCGTCGGGGCGCAGCAGCGCCACCAGCCGCTCCTCGTCGATCGCCTCGCCGAAGCGCAGGAACCGGCCCCCGCTCCAGGTGCCGATCGCCGCCTGAGCTGGTGCGGAAATCAGTCCTTCGAGTCGCCGTCGCCCGAGGACTCGGGCTCGTCGCCCGCGTCACCGCCCTCGTCGTCGCCCTTGGCGCCGACGCCGACCGGCTCCTTCTTCTTCTTCGCGGGCGGGCGCTTGCGCGGCTTCACGATCTTCAGCTTCAGCGGGTGCTCGTCGTCCTCGCTCTTCTTGTCGCGGTCGACCGAGACGGTCGAGCCGGGGGTCATCTCGCCGGCCTTCAGCACCTCGTCGGCGAGCGGGTCCTCGATGTAGCGCTGGATCGCGCGGCGCAGCGGCCTCGCTCCCATCGTCGGGTCCCAGCCCTTGTCGACCAGCAGCTCCTTGGCGTCGTCGGAGAGCTCGAGCTGGAGCTCGTGCTCGGCCACCTGGGTGCGGACCCTGCTGACCATCAGGTCGACGATCTCCATGATCTCCTCCTTGGTCAGCTTGTGGAAGACGATCACCTCGTCGATCCGGTTCAGGAACTCGGGCCGGAAGACCTTCTTCAGCTCGCCCATGATCCGCGACTTCATGTCCTCGTAGGTGACGCCGGACTCGTCGGTGACCGAGAAGCCGAGCGGGGTGTTGCGGGCGATGTCCTGGGCCCCGATGTTCGAGGTCATGATCACGATCGAGTTGCGGAAGTCGACCGTCCGCCCCTGGGCGTCGGTGAGCCTGCCGTCCTCGAGGATCTGGAGGAGGATGTTGAAGACGTCCGGGTGGGCCTTCTCGATCTCGTCGAGCAACAGCACCGAGTAGGGCTTGCGGCGCACCGCCTCGGTCAGCTGGCCGCCCTCGTCGTAGCCGATGTAGCCCGGGGGCGAGCCGACCAGGCGCGAGACCGCGTGCTTCTCCATGTACTCGGACATGTCGATCCGGACCATCGCGTCCTCGTCGCCGAACAGGAACTCGGCGAGCGTCCGGGCGAGCTCGGTCTTGCCGACCCCGGAGGGGCCGAGGAAGATGAACGAGCCGGCCGGGCGCTTCGGGTCCTTGATCCCGGCGCGGGAGCGGCGGATCGCCTTCGAGACGGCGGTGATCGCCGGCTCCTGGCCGACGACGCGCTTGTGGAGCTCGTCCTCCATCCGGACGAGCTTCTTCGACTCGGCCTCGGTCAGCTTGAAGACCGGGATCCCGGTCCACATCGCGACGATGTCGGCGATCTCCTCCTCGCCGACCTCGGGGCGCTCGCCACCCTCGCCCGAGGTCCACTCGTGCTCGAGCTCCTTCTTCTTGTTGGTCTGGCGGCGCTCCTGGTCGCGCAGGTTGGCGGCCTTCTCGAACTCCTGGGCGTCGATCGCGGCCTCCTTCTCGCGCCGCGTCGTCTCGATCTCCTCCTCGAGGTCGCGGTAGACGGGGGGCTGCGTCATCGACTTGATCCGCATCCGGGAGGCGGCCTCGTCGACCAGGTCGATCGCCTTGTCGGGAAGGAAGCGGTCGGAGATGTAGCGGTCGGCGAGCTCGGCCGCCGCTTCGAGCGCCTCGTCGGTGATCTTCACCCGGTGGTGCTGCTCGTAGCGCTCGCGCAGGCCCTCGAGGATCTTCACCGTCTCCTCGGTCGAGGGCTGCTCGACCTTGATCTGCTGGAAGCGCCGCTCGAGCGCGCTGTCGCGCTCGAGGTACTTGCGGTACTCGTCGAGGGTGGTGGCGCCGATCGTCTGGAGCTCGCCGCGAGCGAGGGCGGGCTTCAGGATCGAAGCCGCGTCGATCGCGCCCTCGGCGGCGCCGGCGCCGACCAGGTTGTGGAGCTCGTCGATGAACAGGATGATGTCGCCGCGCTGGGTGATCTCCTTCATCACCTTCTTCAGGCGCTCCTCGAACTCGCCGCGGTACTTCGAGCCCGGCCACCAGGGCGGCGAGGTCGAGGGTGTAGATCTGCTTGTTCTTGAGCAGCTCGGGGACCTCGCCCTTGGTGATCCGGGCGGCGAGCCCCTCGACCACGGCGGTCTTGCCGACGCCGGGCTCGCCCAGGAGGACCGGGTTGTTCTTGGTCCGCCGGGAGAGGATCTGCATGATCCGCTCGATCTCGATCTCGCGGCCGATCACCGGGTCGAGCTTGCCGTCGGCGGCGAGCTTGGTCAGGTTGCGCCCGAACTGGTCGAGCAGCTTCGAGGACTTCTTGCCCTCCCCGGTGCCGGCGCCGCTTCCCTGCCGGCGGCCGCCGGGACCCGACAGCATCCGGATCACCTCGTTCCGGATCTTCTCCGAGTCGGCGTCGAAGTCGAGCAGGATGCGGGCGGCGACGCCCTCGTTCTCGCGGACGAGTCCGAGCAGGATGTGCTCGGTGCCGATGTAGTTGTGACCGAGGGAAAGCGCCTCGCGCAGCGCCAGCTCGAGAACCTTCTTGGCGCGCGGCGTGAACGGGATCTGCCCGGCGGTCACCTCCTCGCCGGAGCCGACGATCCGGACGACCTGAGAGCGCACCCGCTCGACGGTGATGTCGAGGGACTCGAGGACGCGGGCGGCTAGGCCCTCCTCCTCGCGGAGGAGGCCGAGCAGGATGTGCTCGGTGCCGATGTAGTTGTGCTTGAGAGTCCGGGCCTCCTCCTGGGCGAGGACGACCACCTGACGAGCTCTCTCTGTAAATCTCTCGAACATCTAGCGCCTGCCTCTTGGTCTATCAGTCGGTTCGGCTGGTCCTAAGTCGTCGATGGCGTTGGCTTACGGGATGACAGACTGCCCGGGGGCCCTATCTCGTATCGGCTCCTTCGCGCCGATCTTTGATCTGACCTCCGGTTCTGTCGGGGACGCGAGAGGCAAAAGTATAGCCGGGGGCTTTCCTCGCCCAGACGGCTTGAAACCGCTCTGCCGCGCCGTCTGCCGGGAAGTCCCTGCAAGGTGCGGGAATCCGATCCAGGGCGAGGCCACGGCGAAGGGGAACTAGATCGGGCGCTACTCCCTTCGGCCCTTGCCGGGAGCGGGATCGGTAGCTTGCCGCTCGTGGAGTTGATCGAGAAGACGAGCGCCGCGATCGAGCGTGGCCGGTCCAACCCCTGGCTCGGGATCGGCGCGATCGCTGCGGGGCTCCTCCTGGTCGCCTGGATCGCCTGGGCGATCTACGTGACCAGCGACAACGGCGCCAACGCTGGGCTCGGGGTGGTGCTCAGCTGGCCGGTGCTGCTCGGCGCCCTGGCGTTGATCGCGTCCCCATTCGTCGGGCTCTACCTCCTGCTCCGCTCGGAGGACGAAGCCGACGATGCGGACTCGACCTCGGGCGACTCGGCGGCCGAAGAAGACGAGACCGAGGAGAAGCCGACTGCCGAGTCCGACGAGGAGAACTCCGAGGATGAGGAAGGCGAGGACGATTCGGAGGACGAGAACGGCGACGAGGACGAGGCGGAGGAGGAAAACGAAGACGGGGACGAGGCGCAGGAACAGGAGGAGGCCGAGGAGACCGACCCCGACGAGGAGCCCCCGAGCGGGGAGAAGGCCCAGGTCTCCGGCTAGGCCGGCTAGGTCCGCATCGCCGGGAACAAGACGACCTCGCGCAGCGAGCGCGCCCCGGTCAAGATCATCACCAGCCGATCGATCCCGAGCCCCGCACCCCCGGTCGGCGGCATTCCTTGCTCGAGCGCCTCGACGAACGCCTCGTCGTAGGGCTGAGTCTCCTCGTCCCCGCGCGCGGTCTCCTCACGCTGGGCCTCGAAACGGCGACGCTGCTCGTCGGGATCGTTGAGCTCGGTGAAGGCGTTCGCGATCTCGATCCCGCCGACGAACGCCTCCCAGCGCTCCACCAGGCCCTCCTCGCTGCGGTGGCGCTTGGCGAACGGTGAGAGCTCGACCGGGTAGTCGGTGACGAAGGTCGGCTGGATCAGGGTCGGCTCGACCTCCTTCGACAGAAGCCCGTCGACCAGCTTCCCCCACCCCTCCTCGGGATCGGCCTTCGAGCCCATCGCTTCGGCAAGCTGGTCCCGAGACGGGTGCTCGAGCACGTCGATCCCGGTCCGCTCCTTGATCGCATCCCTGAGGGTCACCCGCCGCCAGGGCGGCTGCAGCTCGATCGTCTCCCCGTCGCGCTCGATCGTGGTCGTCCCGAGGACCTCCTTGGCGACGGTCGAGACCAGGTCCTCGAGCTCGTTGGCGACGTCCTCGTAGTCGGCGTAGGCCTCGTACCACTCGAGCATCGTGAACTCGGGGTTGTGCTTCGGCGAGATCCCCTCGTTGCGGAAGTCCTTGCCGAGCTCATAGACCTTGTCGATCCCGCCGACCACCAGCCGCTTCAGATAGAGCTCGGTGGCGATCCTCAGGTAGAGGTCGCGATCGAGGGCGTTGTGGTGGGTGGTGAACGGGCGGGCGAGGGCGCCGCCGTAGAGCGGCTGCAGGACCGGCGTCTCGACCTCGACGAACCCGCGTGCGTCGAACCAGCGGCGGACGGCGGCGATCGTCGCCGCCCGCTTCAGGAAGAGCTCGCGGGTCTCAGCGTTCGCGATCAGATCGAGCTCCCGGCGGCGATAGCGGGTCTCGACGTCCTCGAGGCCGTGGAACTTCTCGGGCGGCGGCCGGAGGCTCTTGCTGAGAAGCTCCCAGGCGTCGGCGCGAATCGAGAGCTCTCCTCGCTTCGAGGCGAAGACCGTCCCCTCGACCCCGACGATGTCCCCGATGTCGAGAGCGAGTAGTCCCTCGTATGCCTCCTCCAGCTCGTCGACGCGGCCCTGGACCTGGATCTGGCCGGTCCCGTCGCGGAGGTCGAGGAAGCTGGCCTTGCCGTGCCCGCGCCGGGCGGTCAGCCTGCCGGCGATCCGGTAGCGCTCGCTCGTCTCCACTCCCGGCTCGATCCCCTCGTGCGCCTCGCGGACCGCGGCGATCTCGGTCCGGTCCGGGAAGGCGTGCGGGAACGGCTCGATCCCGCCCTGTCGCAGCCGCTCGAGCTTCGCCCGCCGCTCGGCGAGGAAGTCGGAGGAGGAATCGGGCTCGCTCACCGGGCGAGCCTAGCGGCAGCCTAGGCCGCTTCGATCTTGGTGATCTTGAGCTTCCGCTTCGGCCCCCGCGGCACCTCGACCGCGACGACCTCGTTCTTCTTGTGGCCGATCAGGGCCTTGCCGATCGGCGACTCGTTGGAGAGCTTGTGCTCGGTCGGGTCGGCCTCGGCGGAGCCGACGATCTGGAACTTCTGGGACTTGCCCGACTTCTGGTCCTTGACGTGGACCACCGCACCGACCGCGACCTGCTCGGTGTCGACCTGCTTGTGGTCGATCACCGCGGCGCGTCGGAGCTTGTCCTGGAGCTGGGCGATCCGCTGCTCGAGCATCGCCTGCTCGTTCTTGGCGTCGTCGTACTCGGAGTTCTCCATGATGTCGCCGAACTCCCGCGCCGCCTTGATCCGGTCGGCGACCTCGCGGCGCTTATCGCCCTGGAGGAAGTCCAGCTCCTCCCTGAGCTTCTCCAGTCCCTCGGGGGTGATCAGTGTCTCGCGGGCCACGCTCTCCTCGATTCTGCTGTCGATTTCTCCTGCGCCGCCGTCCGGAAAATGCCTGCTAGACGGCGAAAAATGAGCCCGTTCCGACGCCGAGAGGCTGGCGACCGGCCGGGCGAAGCGCGCAAGTATAGCGCCGCGCCGTGGCCGGGTCGAGGGCCTCGTCAGGCGTCCAATGCCCGCTGCAAAGCGGAATTCAGCTGCGCGGGGTCCTCGATCTGCGGATAGTGGCCGAGCTCGGGAAGCTCGGCCAGCGACGCCTGAGGGCGCAGCTCGCGAACGGCATCGAGGACCTTTGTGGTGGCGACAGGGTCGAGCATCCCCCAGGCCAGCTGCAAATGTCCGGGCCAGTCGCGGAGGGCGCCGTGCCAGCGCTCGGCGTGCTCGAAGCGCTCGTCCATGTAGCGGATCGTCCTGTGAGCGAGCGTGCGTCCGCCATCGGCGCGGATCAAGCTCCACTGGTCGTCGGCCTCCTCGTCGGTGAGCGGGTGGCCCGGCGAGAACACCGACCCGAACTGGGCCCGGAAGAAGCGCTCACTGGAGAGGCGGGAGAGGACCGGGCCGAACGGGCCGCGGAGGATCCGCTGGGCGAGGGTCGGGCTGGCGGCGTCCTGGACCATCGAGCCGTTGAAGAGGAGGACGCCCGCCAGCTCCATCTCGAGCCTCCCCTCCAGGTCCCGGGCGAGGAGCTCGGTCGCCACCGAGGTCCCCATGTCATGAGCGACAACGAAGACCTGGCTCCCCTCCCCATGGCGGCGGACCAGCTCCTCGACCAGGTCGGCCTGCCAGTGGAGGGTGTATTCGTGATCGCGCGGCTTCTCCGAGAGCCCGAAGCCGAGGAAGTCGAGGGCGAGCACGGCGTGCTCCCTCTCCTCCTCCAGCAGCAGCCGCCAGTCGTATGAGCTTGAGGGGAACCCATGAAGGAGGACGAGAAGCGGCCCGCGGCCGCCGCGCCCGAAGACATGGACGCGGCGACCGCGGAACTCCTCGTTCCTCCCACGCTCGCGCCAGGCGCGAACGCGCGGAGTCAGGCTCACTTACTTCTTCTTCTTTACCTTCACCCGCGCCTGGTAGCTGTAGGTGAAGTTCAGCGAAACGGCATTGATCGCTCCGGTGTCGCCGCCCGCCACATCAGCCACGAGCAGGACCCAACTGCCCCGGGCGGGGCCGCCGACAACCAGGCTCAAAGGCTGCTCGGGCTTGAACGAGCCGACGATCGGGTTTTGGACTGTGTTGCCAGGGGTCGAGATCGGGGTCGGGAACCCGTCGCCGAACAGGACCAGCGAGCCGCTGCAGCTGGCCGCTCCACTGCCGTATCCGTCGCCAGCGATGCCCCGGCGGTTGGCAAGTTGAACAACCCTGCCGCCGGGCGAGACGAGGGTGAGGATCAGGTCGCCGTCGAAGGTGTGCGTGATCCGAACACCGGCAGAGGTGATCGCCGTCACCGTCCCGTCCTGCACGCCCCCTTTGAAGTTGGGAACGCTGACCGGGATAACCGCTGAGCCGAAAGGACCCCCAACGTCGGGGATCGGGGAGGCCACGTTCGCGCACTGGCTGAACGCGGCCGTCCGAGTCACGGTCTTCTTCTTCGTCTTCGCAGCGGCCGATGCCGGGCCCACGATCAGCCCGAGCGAGGCAACGCTCGCACAGGCCAGCACGGCAATCCGGGCAGATCGCTTCGTGATCATCTGATTCTCCCTTCAAAGTCAAGCCGAGTCCGAGCCGGATGGCCCGTGACAATCCTTACAACCCGAAAACCTATGCGATAAGAGCGGTGCCGACTCGGCGCATGGGCAGTTTCGCTAGACCGCCGCTTCGGCGAGGCTGAGGTCGCCGATCAGAGCCCGCGCCGAGTCGAGCTCGTCGGTCTCCTGGAGGGCGCCGGCGAGCGGCTTCTCGGCTCCGAGGCGCTCGAGATACCAGGGGTAGAACTTGCGCAGATAGCGGGCGGCACGCTCGGGCCCGAGGTGCTCCTCGGCGCGGTCGACCACCCAGAGCAGCTCCGCCACCATCTCCTCCCCGCTCGGCGGCTCGACCCGGCGGCCGGTGAGCTCCTCGAAGATCCAAGGGTTGCCCAGCGACCCGCGGGCGATCATCACTGCGGCCGCCCCCGAAGCCTCGTAGGCGTTACGGGCCGCCTCGGCGGTATCGAGGCCGCCGGAGACGACCACCGGGACGTCAAGACGCTCGACCAGCTCACGTGTGAGGGCGTAGTCCGGCTCGCCCTTGTGCTGGGTGGCTGCGGCCCTCGGGTGGAAGGCGATGCCCGCGACATCGGCGTCGGCGACCAGCCGCTGCGCCAGCTCGAATCCCTCCCGGCCCCCCGGCGTCAGGCCGGATCGCAGCTTCACCGTCACCGGGACGCCTCCCCCCTTCCGCGCCGCTCTGGCGATCGCGACCGCGAGGTCGGGCTGGGAGAGGAGGGCGGCGCCGGCGCCGGTCTTGCACACCTTCCGCACCGGGCAGCCCATGTTGATGTCGATCAGATCGGCCCCGGCCTCGGCGGCGATCGAGGCGGCCGAGCGCATCACCTCGGGGTCCTGGCCGAAGAGCTGGACCGAGACCGGGTGTTCGTCGGGATGGAGACGGAGCAGCTCGCGAAGGGTTCGCTCGTTGCGGTAGTGCAACCCGAAGCTGGAGACCATCTCCGAGACCGCCAACCCGGCACCGTGGCGGCGCGCCTGCAGGCGCACGAACCAGTTGCCGATCCCCGCCAGCGGCGCGAGCAGGACCCGGTTGGCGATCTCGACCTCGCCGATCCGGAAGGGCGATGTAAGCGACGGCTGCGTCTGCACGACTAGGAAGTGTTGCGCTCGTGGATGAGGCGGAGGCCCTTCAGGGTGAGGAGCGGATCGACCTCGTCGATCGTCTCGCACAGCGGCGCGATCGTCGCCGCCAGCCCTCCGGTGGCGATGAAGGTGGCGGCTTCCCCGAGCTCCTCGGCGAGGCGCCGGTTGATCCCGTCGACCAGCCCGGCGAACCCGTAGGCGAACCCGGACTGGATCGCGGCCTGGGTGTGCTTGCCGATCGCCCCCCGGGGGTCGGAGAGATCGACGCGCGGCAGCTTCGCCGCCCTCGCGCTCAGCGCCTCCAGCGAGATCTCAACTCCTGGGCCGATCACCCCGCCCAGGTACTCCCCGGCGCCTGAGACGACGTCGAAGTTGGTCGAGGTGCCGAAGTCGACCGCGACGCAGGCGCCGCCGACCTGGTCGTAGGCGGCCACCGCGTTGACGAGGCGGTCGGCGCCGAGCTCGTGTGGGTTGTCGACCAGGATCGGCATCCCGGTCTTGATCTGGGGCCCGACGATCAGGCCCCCCTCGCCGATGTGCCGGGCGCAGAGCCGCTCGTACTCGGGCCCGAGCTGGGGAACGACGGTGGAGACGATCGCGCCGTCGAGCGCCGTGAACCCGAGCCCCTCCAGCTCGAGCAGGGTGGAGATCGTCCCCGCGAGCTCGTCGGCGGTCGCGTGGGCCTCGGTCGCCAGCCGCCAGTCGTGGGAGAGCTCGGCGCCCTCGAAGGCGCCGAGATGGGTCTGGGTGTTGCCGACGTCGACCGCGAGCAGCATCGCGGCCGATTATGGCCAGTGGCGAGCGCCCCGGCCGCGGGCAATACGATCCCCGCGTGGCCGCCACGCTCTACGTGATCCCGGGGTCGCATCCATCGGTGACCGCGGCCCTGATGCTCGAGCGAAAGGGCATCCCATACAAGCGCCGGGACCTGGTTCCGGTGATCTCGAAGGGAGTCCTGAAGGCTGCTCGCTTCCCCGGGATCACCGTCCCGGCGCTGAAGCTCGACGGCCGGCGGATCCAGGGCTCGCGGGAGATCGCCCGCGAGCTCGACCGGATCCAGCCCGAGCCGCCGCTCTTCCCAGCCGACCCCGCCGAGCGGGCAGCGGTCGAGGAGGTGGAGGCCTGGGGAGACGTCTTCCAGCAGAAGCCGCGGCGGCTCATCTGGTGGGCGCTTCAAGCGCGACCGGGCGCCGATGGCGAGCTACTCCGAGGGCGCCCGCCTCGGGATCCCGGTCGGACTCGCCGTGAAGACCGGCGCCCCGATCGTCGCCCTCTCGGCCCGGTTCAACGAGGCAACCGACGAGAACGTCCGCGACGACCTCGCCTCGCTCCCCGCGGACCTCGACCAGATCGACCGCTGGATCGCCGAGGGTGTGATCGGCGGCGAGGAGCCGAATGCCGCCGACCTTCAGCTGGCCCCCAGCCTCTGCCTGCTGATGACGTTCGACGACCTCCGACCGGCGATCGAGAGCCGGCCCGCGGGTCAGCTGGCGAGCCGGCTGGTGCCGGACTTCCCGGGCCGGATGCCTCCGGTGTTCCCGGACGAGTGGCTTCAGCCGCTCCGGGCCGAGCGCGCGAGCTAGCCCGGCGGCGGACCAACCCGGGTCACCCGCTGTCCCGGGCCCAGCGCAGCAAGCAGCCTCACTGAGGGCCGTGCCGTCAGGGAGGTGGAGACTCTGGATCGAGCTCCAGCAGCGGTTCCAGGACGAAACGCCGCGATGTGATCTCGGGGTGCGGCAAGGTGAGCTGGTCGGTGCGCATCTCGATTTCACCGAGCAGCAGCAGGTCGAGGTCGATCGGGCGCGGCCCGTGGCGAGGGCCGCGCGAACGCTCGCCCGTGCTCGACCTCGATCGCCTTGCAGACGTCGAGGAGCTCGATCGGGGCGAGCGTCGATCCTCACGCGGACGACGGCGTTGAGGAAGTCGGGCTGGTCGAGGATCTCCCCAACCGGCTCGGTCTCGTATATCGAGGACGACCGCGTCGGCACTCACGCCC
Source organism: uncultured Solirubrobacterales bacterium (assembly GCA_963752585.1). Taxonomy (GTDB): domain Bacteria; phylum Actinomycetota; class Thermoleophilia; order Solirubrobacterales; family 70-9; genus CAVVYV01. The sequence continues at coordinate 599,666 of CAVVYV010000008.1, read as the reverse complement.
GAGGCCCATTCGAGGTCGCGATCGCGCCCGCTGAGGTGCGCCTTCCGATCCCCGACGTTCGAGCCGAGCCCGATGTAGCCGACCCGCTCGCTCGCCGCCTCGCTCAGATCCCCTGCTCCTCGCCCGGCTCGCGGTCGACCGAGCCCTCCAGGGTGACCTCGACCCCCGCCTCGTCCACCGTGTAGTGGAGGGGCGGCTCGGGCTTCGCCGCCCTCACCCGGACGCTCTCGCATTCGAAGCGCTCCATCAGCCGCTCCGCCACGACCTGGCAGAGGCGCTCCAGGGTCCGGTAGCTGCGCTCGCTGGCGGCGAGGGCGACGATGTCGCAGACCTCGGAGTAGTCGACCGTGTCCTCGACCCGGTCGGTGAGCACCGCATCGCAATCGGCGACGTCGAGGGTGAGATCGAACTCGAGCCGCTGCCCGACCTCCTGCTCCGCCTCGGTCACCCCGTGGTGGGTGTATATGGAGAGTCCCCGCAGCTCGACCTCGACCGAGGACTGGGTGCTGTCGTCGTGGGCGTCCACGCCGCCAACCTAGACGATGGCGGCAGGTTGGCGACGGCGATCGCCTGCTACCACTTCGTCCGGTGAGCGCCGCCGGGACGACGACGATCGGGGACGGCGACCGGACGGTCGACGGTCACCGACCACTACGCCGAGCTCCCCGAGGCGACGCTCCACTACGTCAGCAGGGGCTCGGGCAAGCCGATCCTCTTCCTCCACGGCTTCCCCCAGTTCTGGTTCCTCTGGCGCCACCAGCTAGCCGACCTCGGCGAGGACCACGCCGTCTACGCGGCGGACATGCGCGGCTACAACCTCTCGTCCGCGCCCGAGGATCCCGAGGCCTACCGGATGCGCCACCTGCTCGCCGACATCCGGGGCCTGGTCGAGGAGCTCGGAGTCGCTCCGCTCACCCTGGTCGGCCACGACTGGGGCGGGATCGTCTCCTGGGCCTTCGCCCTCAAATACCCCGAGCTGCTCGAGCGCCTGGTGATCATCGACGGACCACCGCCCTTCACCTGGAACCGCGACCTCCGCGAGAGCCCGAGCCAGCGCGAGGCGGTCAACTACATGATCGAGCTCTCGAAGCCGTCACCGGGGCCCGAGCGGATGCTCGCCGCCAACGACTTCTCGATGATGGACCAGATCATGCAGCGGATCGGTGGTAGCGGCGCGCAGCTCAGCGACGCGGAGCGCAACCTCTACCAGGAGGCCTGGTCCCAGCCGGGCGCGATCACGGGGCGGCCTCAACTACTACCGGGCCGCGCGAATGGGCGAACAGGTCGCCGCCGGGGGCGTGCCGGAGGAGTACGAGGCCAAGATCACCTCGCAGACCGTCGATGTGCCCACCCTGGTGATTTGGGGCGAGAACGACTCCGTTCTGCTTCCGACGCTCACCCGCGGGCTGAGCGAGTGGGTCCCGAGGCTGCGGGTGGAGCTCGTGCCCGGCGCCGGGCACTGGGTGCCCTACGAGCGCCCGGACGACGTCAACTCCCTGATCCGGGAGTTCGTCGATTGATCGATCCGCTCGAGCGCTGGCGCGAGTACGGCGAGAAGCCCGATTACGCGGGGCTGCTCAGCTTCGGCGGCATTCCCTACACCGAGGACCCGGCCGAGCTTCAGGGCGTGGACATCGCGATCGTCGGCGCCCCCACCGACGATCTCGTCTCGGATCGGCCTGGATCGCGCTTCGGCCCTCGCGGGATCCGCGCCGCCAGCGCCCCGCACGGGCCCCACCTCGAAGCGAAGGTCGACGCCTTCGAAGAGCTCCGAGTGGTCGACTACGGAGACGCCCCGGTGCTGCCGGCCGATCCGGCGAGAAGCCACGAGGCGATCGAGCGCAGCGTCGGCGAGGTGCTGGCGGCGGACGCGGTACCGATAGTTCTCGGGGGCGACCATGGGATCGCCGAGCCGGATGTCCGCGCCTGTGCCAAGCGCCACGGCCCGGTCGGCCTGGTTCACTTCGACACCCACACCGACACCGGCACTGAGGTCTTCGGCGTGGAGATCTCGCACGGGACGCCCATGTACCGGTTGGTCGAGCAGGGTCACGTCGACCCCGGCCGCTACGCGCAGATCGGGCTCCGCGGCTACTGGCCAGGCGACAAGGAGTTCGCCTGGCAGCAGAAGCAGGGGATCACCGCGATCTACATGCATGAGGTCCGCGAGCGCGGCATTGCCGCCGTCGTCGAGCAGGCCGCAGAGGCCGCAGGCGAAGGGCCGGTCTTCCTCTCGGTCGATGTCGACGTGCTCGATCCGGTCTACGCGCCTGGCACCGGCACCCCCGAGCCCGGTGGCATGACCTCGGCCGATTTGCTCTGGGCCTGCCGCCAGATCGCCCTCCGTCTTGAGATCGTCGGGGCCGAGGTGGTCGAGGTGATCCCGACGGCGGTCGGCTCCGCCGACATCACCTGCCTGGTCGCCGACCGAATCGTGCGCGAGATCGCCACCGGGATCGCGCTGCGGCGAGCCGGCTAGATTCCGGCGGACGTCAGGTTCGATCGGCGATCGCCGCGGCGCGATCGGGGTCGAGGATCGCCTCGGCGACGGTGAGCGCCTCGCGGACCGGGCCGGCGTCGTGGACGCGGAGGACCTCGGCGCCGTTGGCGAAGGCGAGCACGCTGGAGGCGATCGTCCCACCGAGGCGCCGGCCGACCGGGGCGCCGGTGAGCTTGCCGATGAAGCTCTTCCGCGAGGTCCCGACGACGATCGGCCGTCCCAGCTCGGCAAGCTCCCCCAGGCGACGGATCAGCTCGAGGTTGTGCTCGACGGTCTTCCCGAAGCCGATCCCGGGATCGACCCAGATCCGCTCCTCGTCGATCCCCTCGGCGGTAGCGAACTCGATCCGCTCGGCGAGGAAGGCCTTGACGTCGTCGACGACGTCGTCGTAGGTCGGGTCCTCCTGCATCGTCCGCGGGTCGCCGAGCATGTGCATGAGGACGACGTCTGTGCCGCGGGCGGCGCAGACGCCCGCCAGCTCCGGTTCGGCCCGCAGCGCGGTGACGTCGTTGACGATCGCCGCACCGGCGTCCAGCGGCCGCCTCGGCCACCACCCGCTTCGAGGTGTCGATCGAGAGCGGGACCGCGCCTTTGGCGAGGGCCTCCACGACCGGCCCCACCCGCCCCAGCTCCTCCTCGGCGCTCACCGCCCCGGCCCCGGGCCGGGTCGACTCCCCCCCGATGTCGAGGATCTCGGCTCCGTCCCCAACGAGCTCTCGGCCGTGGGCGATCGCCCGTTCGGGATCGAGGAACTCGCCCCCGTCCGAGAACGAGTCGGGGGTGACGTTGACGACCCCCATCACCCTCGCCATGGTGGCCGGCGCGCTAGTCGTTGCGCCGCATCTCGGCGGCGCCGCCGCCGGCGAGACCGGGCTTCGGCTGCACCCGCGGGCGGGCGCCCTCGCGGGAAGTGCCCTTCTCCGCATCGGCGGAGGCCTCGGGCTTCTCCTCCTCTTCCTCCTCGTCGGAGAAGACCTCCTCCTCGCTCTTCCCCTCGAGCAGGGCGACGAACTCCTCCGCCTCGATCGTCTCCCGCTCGAGCAGGATCTTGGAGATCGTGTCGAGCTGCTCGCGGTGCTCGGAGAGGATCTCCTTCGAGGCCTGGTGGGCGTCCTCGACGATCCGGCGGATCTCGTCGTCGATCTCGCGCGCGACCTCGTCGGAGTAGTCGGGCTCGGCGGAGAACTCCCGGCCGAGGAAGGGCTGCCCGCGGTCGTGGCCGAAGACGCGGGGCCCGAGCCGCTCTGACATCCCGAAGCGCATCACCATCTGCTTCGCGGTCTCGGTCACCTTCTCGAGGTCGTTGGAGGCGCCGGTGGTGATCTCACCGAAGACGATCTCCTCGGCGGCGCGGCCGCCCAGGGTCATCGCCATCGTGTCGCTGAGCTCGGCCCGGGTGGTGAGGAACTTGTCCTCAGTGGGCAGCGAGATCGTGTAGCCGAGCGCCTGGCCGCGGCTGATGATCGAGACCTTGTGGACCGGGTCGGAGTTGGGGAGGAGGTGGCCGACGATCGCGTGGCCGAGCTCGTGGTAGGCGGTCACCAGGCGCTCCTTCTCGGACATCACCCGGCTCTTCTTCTCGGGGCCGGCGATCACCCGCATGATCCCCTCCTCGAGCTCCTTCATCGTGATCTCGCGCTTGTCGGAGCGGGCGGTGAGGAGGGCGGCCTCGTTGATCAGGTTGGCGAGATCGGCGCCGGTGAATCCCGGCGTCTGGCCGGCGAGCGCGTCGAGGTCGATCTGCTGAGCGAGCGGCTTGCCGCGGGTATGGACCTCGAGGATCTGCTTACGGCCCTTGCGGTCGGGACGGTCGACGACGATCTGCCGATCGAAGCGGCCCGGCCGCAACAGAGCCGGGTCGAGGATGTCGGGCCGGTTGGTGGCGGCGATCAGGATGATGTTGTCCTTCATCTCGAAGCCGTCCATCTCGACCAGGAGCTGGTTCAGGGTCTGCTCGCGCTCGTCGTGGCCGCCGCCCATCCCGGCGCCGCGGTGGCGGCCGACGGCGTCGATCTCGTCCATGAAGATGATGCAGGGGGAGTTCTGCTTCGCCTGCTCGAAGAGGTCGCGGACCCGCGAGGCGCCGACCCCGACGAACATCTCGACGAAGTCGGATCCGGAGATCGAGAAGAACGGAACCCCGGCCTCGCCGGCGACCGCGCGGGCGAGCAGCGTCTTGCCGGTGCCGGGGGGGCCGTATAGCAGCACGCCCTTGGGGATCCGGGCGCCGAGCGACTGGAACTTCTTCGGGTTCTCGAGGAACTCCTTGATCTCGTGCAGCTCCTGGACCGCCTCGTCGGCCCCGGCGACGTCCCGGAAGGTGATCTTGGGGGCGTCTACCGACATCCGCTTCGCCCGCGACTTGCCGAAGCTCATCACCCGCGAGCCTCCACCCTGCATCTGGTTCATCAGGAAGATCCAGAAGGCGAAGAAGAGCAGGAAGGGAAGGATGTAGGTGAGCAGGGAGAGGATGCTCGACCCCCCCTTGTCCTTGATGTCGTACTTGACGTCCAGGCGCTCGAGGGTGTTCTGCAGCTGCGCCTGGGAGTCGGCGGAGTCGAGGAAGCCGGTCTCGTACTCGTCGCCGTTGGTCTCCTTGACGTTGAGGGAGTTGTCCTTCGTGTTGAAGGTGACTTCCTCGATCTGCCCACTTTCGACCTGCGCGAGGAACTCGTTGTAGGTCGGGGGCTCGGTGCCCTCGTTGGGGCTGATCAGGCGCTGGGCGAAGAACGCCAGCACGACGACGATCAGGATCGGAAAGGCGGCGCTACGGAAGAAACGTCTCAAGTGGTGTCCCCTCTCCCGGGGGAGTTACGCGGAAATGGGCTTCCTGGCTCAAATCCGAGGGTACCAGGGGGAATCAGGCGCGACCGCAGGCGCCGGCTAACTGCCCTGTGGGTTTTCCCGCAGGGCCGCGACGTAGTCGAGGTTGCGGAACCGCTCGGCGTGGTCGAGCCCGTAGCCGATCGCGAAGCGGTTCGGAATCTCAAAGCCGACGTAGCGAACAGGCAGGTCCACCCGGCGGCGCTCGGGCTTTGTGAGCAGGGCACAGACCTCGAGCGACCGCGGGCCCCCGCGCCCGCAGGTTCTTGATCAGATAGTGGAGGGTGAGCCCGGAGTCGATGATGTCCTCGACGATCAGGACGTCGCGGCCGGCGATCGGCGCATCGAGGTCCTTGAGGATCCTGACCACCCCCGAGGAATCGGTCGAGGAGCCGTAGCTGGAGACCGCCATGAAGTCGAGCTCGCAGGCGATCGAGAGCTCCTTCATCAGATCGGCGAGGAAGGGGACGGCCCCCTTGAGGATCGCCACCAGCACCAGGTCGCGTTCGCCGTAGTCGGCGCTCACCTCCCCCGCGAGCTCAGAGACGCGGCGCTGGAGGTCCTCGCTGGTGACCAGGACCTCGCCGATGCTCTCCTCGCCGTCCACCGGGCCCAGTCTAGGTGGCTAGTCGACGATGCTGGCGCTGAGCACCGCCACCCGCTCGGAGCCCGGGGGCGCCGCGAACTCCTCGGACACGGCGACCCCCGCGATCCAGGCGATTCGGTCCCCAGCCGTCACCACCGGCAGCGCGCGCCGCAGCGAGCGCGGCACCTTGCGATCGGTGAACAGGTCCTGGAGCGACTTGCTGCCCCCGAGACCAAGCGGCCGAATCCGGTCGCCATCCCGCCAGGAGCGAACCTGAAGCGTCCCGCCGAGACGGCCCGGATCGAGGGTGGCGCGGTCGACCCCATCCGCCTCCGGGCCTGGCCCGCCGACCTCGGCCCGCACCTCCCAGTGGCCGAAGCGGCAGGCCCCCGGGACCGGCAGGGTCCGCTCCTCGAGCGTCCGCCTCCGGCCCGGTGCGGAAGCGGACGTGTCCCTGCTCGACTTGCGCCTCGACGCCGCCACCGAGCTCGATCACCCCGCCCTCCGGATCCTGGGCGAGCCGCCAGATCGCCGCCGCTCGCTCCCGGCCGAGGGGCACCGGTCCGCCCGCCGCGCGCTCGGCCAGGGCTCGGAGCGCGAGCCGCCGCAGCGCCGGCGAGCAGCCCGGCCAGCGCCTCGGCGCCGATCACCCCGCCTGCCTCGGCGCCCGATCCGACCGCAGCGCCTCGGCGGCGAGCCCCTCCAATGCCTCCGACTCCTCGGCGAGCTCCGCCTGGGTCTCGGCGATCACCTGCTCGGCCGCCGGGCCCAGCTCCCGGAGGACGGGCAGGATCTCGTTGCGGATCCGGTTGCGGGCGTAGAGGGGATCGGCGTTGCGTGGGGTCGTCCCGGAAGGGAAGATCCGCCTCGGTAGCGAGCGCCCGCACGCGCTCGCGATCGAGGGTCAACAGCGGGCGGACGATCACCCCGCGGCGCGGCCGAAGCCCGAGCAGCGCCCGTCGCCCGGGCGATGTGGCAAGCCGGTAGAGGACGGTCTCGGCGAGGTCGGTGCGGGTGTGGCCGGTTGCGACCCAGTCGAGCCCCCGCTGCCGGCGCACCGCCTCCGCCGCCGCGTAGCGCGCCTCGCGCGCCTCGGCCTGCACGTTTCCCTCCCCCAGCCGGGGGCGCTCGACCACCAGTTCGATGCCGAACCTCTCGCAGAGCTCGCGGCAGGCTGCCCTCGTCCCGGTCGGAGTCGGGGCGGAGTCCATAGTTGAGATGGAGGGCGAGAACCGAGGCTGAGCCCCGAGCCCCGGCGAGGCCGGCCGCCAGGGCGGCCGAGTCCGCTCCGCCGGAGCAGAGCGCCACCCCCGAGCTGTCCTCTGCGATCAGGCCGCTCGATCTGACCGCTTCCGCGAGCGACTCGAGCGCCGTGTCAGCCATATCGGGGCGATGGTAGATGGCGGGGGTAGAAGGGGTTCGCGCCAGACCCCACTCGACGCCGTCGCCTGGGCCTGTTATCTTCTCGCGCCACAACTGACCTTGCTTAACCGCCGTCTCGCCCAGGTGAGCCGGCGGCCGGGGGACCCAGTCCCGGGGCGAATTGCCGGTTTCCGGCATAGCGCAACTCTCTTCTGCGCGAGCCCGACAGCTAACCCCGGAAGCGCCTACGAGAGAGAGGTCATTGCATGCCGATGACGAATCTGCCGGTTGTCCGGCACTACCTGAAAATAACGATTGGGGTTTCTGCGCTCGCCATGGCCTTCCTGATGGCTGGTACGAGCTCGGCAGCGCTCGCGTGCCCTTCTACCGGCGCCGCCCCGGCGAACCTGTCCCCCGAGCAGGCCGAGCAATCGGTCACCTGCCTCGTCAACAAGGTGCGCCGCAAGCATCGCCTTCGGCCGCTCGCTTGGAATCCAAGCCTCCAGAGCGCCGCCAGGGCCCACTCGGCGGCGATGGACGCGTCCGACTTCTTCTCTCACGGTGACCCGCTCGGCCGGATCAAGGCGGCGGGCTACCTTGGCGGAGCCTCTTTCTGGGCGGTCGGTGAGAACATCCACTGGGGCATCGGCGGCCAAGGGTCGCCGAAGGCGACCTTGAGGCGCTGGATGGGGAGCCCCATGCACCGCTCCGCGATGCTCTCGCGCCAGTTCCGGAACATCGGGGTCGGGGTTGCGATGGGCTCGCCGATGGGCAGCGGCGGCGGGAATTCGGCGATTTACACCGCCGACTTCGGCCTCAGCCGCTAGGGACAAGCCGTCCAGAAATAGGCGCGCTGGTTGAGAGCCCGGGGCGGGTGCTCGATTGAGCACATGTGCCTCGAGTGCGACATCTCACCGCAGGCGCTCTGCTCGTCGCCGCCGCGGCGCTGATCGCGGCCCCTGCCCCGATGGCCCGTTCGGGCTCGGCGGCGTCTGCCTGTCCATATAACGGTCAAAGCCCCTCGAATCTGACCGCCGCGCAGGCGGAGCAGTCGGTCACCTGCCTGATCAACAAGGCTCGCCGCCAGCACAAGGCGCGGCGCTCAACCCGGATCCGAGCCTCCAGAGCGCCGCCAGGGGCCACTCGGCGGCGATGGACGCCTCCAACTTCTTCTCTCACGAGGGAAACGGCTCGATGGTCGACCGGGTGAGGGCGAGCGGCTATCTCGCGGGCGCCTCGACCTGGATGGTCGCCGAGAACATCTCCTGGGGGGCCGGCGGCCCGGGCACGCCCAAGGCGACCGTGGCGCGCTGGATGGCGAGCCCGGTGCACCGCTCCAACATGCTGTCGCCGCCGCTTCCGGGACATCGGGATCGGGGTGGCGATGGGCTCGCCGGTCGGCAGCGGCGGCGGCAATTCGGCGATCTACACCGCCGACTTCGGCCTCAGCCGCTAGCGACGACCTCGGTTCCTCCCCTACTGCGCTCTACCCAGTAATGGGTGAATCCTTGCAGGCAAGGCAGGAAGTCAATCAATCGTCCAACCGTGCGAACCGCCCTCACTGGACGCCGGTCCATATTTTTGGTGTCGAGTTGAAAACCGTCGTGGACGCTCGATTGAGCATATGTGCCCCGACTTCGACTCCTCACCGCAGGCATCCTCGCCGCCGCCTTGGCGCTGATCGCCGCCGCACCCGCGGCCGCGTCCACCTGCGCCGGAGCCGACACCGAGGCCGCATTGCTGAGCCAGACTGAGCTCGAGACCACCGTCCTCTGCGTGATCAACGAAGAGCGGGCGAAGGCGGGCGTCAGGCCGGTCCACACGAACGGCAACCTCCGCCAGGCGGGGGCCGGCCATTCCCAGGACATGGTCAGCGGCAGCTTCTTCGAGCACACCTCCCCGAGCGGCCGGACCTTCATCGACCGGATCACCAACACCGGCTACATGCGCGGCGCCCGGCGCTGGCTGGTCGGCGAGAACCTCGTCTGGGGCACCGGCAGCCGAAGCACGCCCGCAGGCTTTGGTCGATGGCTGGATGGGGAGCCCCTCGCACCGGGCCAACCTTCTCCGCGATCGCTTCCGCGAGATCGGGGTGGCGGCCGTCCGCGGCACCCCCTACGACGCGTCCGACAACACCGGCGTTACGGTCTCCAGCGAGTACGGGTTCCGCGCGGGCAAGCCAGTCCGGCCCCTGCGCCGCCACGCAAGCCGGCTAGCATCCGGCTAGCCCGCCCGCGGCCGGGCGATATAGAGAGAGATCGGCTCCGGGAACCCCTTGAGGACGACCTCGCCGATCGGGTCGAAGCTTGAGGTGCTCGGAGTCCGAGATCGCCTCGACCACCGGCTCGGTGACCAGGACCTCGCCGCCCAGCGCCCGGTTGACGATCCGATGGGCGAGGTTGACGTCGCCGCCGAAGTAGTCGCCGTCGCGGAAGACCGCCGCCCCGTAGTGGAGGCCCACCCGGGGCTGGGGACGCTCCTGGAAGAAATAGAGGAAGCCGACCGCCCACTCGGTCAGCGTGGCGGGCTCCGGTGAGACGATCATCACCTCGTCGCCGATCGTCTTCACGATCGTCGCCTCCGCCGGCAGGGTCGCCTCGACGGTGTCGACGAAGCGCTCGATCAGGTCGAGCGCCTCCTCGTCTCCCTCCTCCTCGGTGTAGCTGGGTGAACCCGGTGAGGTCGACGAAGCAGAACGCCATCGACACCCGCGCCAGCCCGCCACCGCCGGCGGCGACGTCGGACTCCATGTGACCGACCACGTCCTGCTCGATGAAGAAGCGCAGGTAGCGGTTGTGCATGTACTCCATCAGCGGCGCGGTGACCGGAAGCAGATCGGCGGCCAGTCCCCCCATCTCCTCGGCGATCTCGAGCGGTGGGACCTCCTCCTGCATCAGCGGCTCGTGCACGTAGAGGTGGAAGAGGCGGACCTCGGCGTCGGCCACCTTGCGGATCGACTGGGCGTAGACGCGGACCAGCTGAAGAAAGGCGACCAGCGGAAAGCCGGAGGCGAGTACGTCGGCGCAATGGCGCATCGCCTTCATGTCCTCCTCGTTGAGACGCCCCTCCATCCCGATCGGCGTGCCGAGGAGGGTCATCAGCCGCTCGATCAGCTCCGGCTCGAGGCCGGTTCGCTTCGCCGCCTCCTCGCGGCTGTAGCGCCCCTCGGGCACCTGGAAGAGGTCCTCCGCGTAGCCGAAGGCGAGCCGGCCGCCGCGCGGCCGCCTCCTTGATCGCCTCGAACGAGTAGCCGCGGTCGCGCATCCGCGCCACCACTCGCGCCTGCGCCGCGGAGGCGCGAGTCCAGCGCTCGTCCTCGACCGGAACCACCCTCTCCGCGGCCCAGCGCTTCAGGGTCGAGGCCGAGACGCCGGAGATCCGGCTCGCCTCGGCGAGCGAGATCCGCTCACCCTGCTCGGAGCTCATCGCCCCCGCCCCGGGAGCGCACCCGTCCCCGACAGGAAGCGACGGGGTCGCGCAACCCCGTCGCCTGCGGGCTGACGGCCCGCCTCGTTGGCCAGCGACGCTCTCGCGCCTCGCAGGCCCGAAGCCAGGGTCCCAGTCGCCGGGGGACCGAGGGCGGGCGGGCCCACTTTCGGCCCAAGCCTCTGTCGAACGGATTGAGATTACGCCCCCCGCGTGGCCAAGTCAAACCCACGCCGCGCGCTCAGTCCAGGGCGAGATGCGGGTATTTCTCGGCGACGATCTCCCGGTAGCGCGAGAACAGCGGCTTGACGGCGGGGAAGAACGAGAGGGCGGCGCCGACGTCCTCGATCTTCGTCCTCATCCGGCCGCGGGCGATCGCGATTGCCGGGTTCTCCCGGCCCTGCAGGAGGCGGTTGGCGAACTCGGAGTCCATGCTCAGCCGTAGCTTCGGATGTGCGCCGGCTCGCTCGAAAGTCCCAGCGGAGGAAGTGCCGGCCGGATTCGGCGGGCGAGAGGTTGAGCACCAGCTTCAGGTCGGTGAACTCGAACTGCATCGGCGCCGCGCACGAGCGCAGCCGCTGTCCGTCGTCCGGATCGGCGTCGACGGCACGGAGCGCGGCGTCGAGGATCTCTCGAAGCTCCTCGGCGGATCGAAAGCCGCTCGTCTTCGCGTGCCGGCATCGGCCCGGAGTCTATTTCGTGCTCTTCGCAACGCGGCCGGTACATCCCCGCCGCCGCGGCCGCACCCTGAAGCTGCGGTTGAGGTCAACCCTTTCGCTTCTGCACCTCGCGGCGGATCGTCGACTCGAGCTGCTCCAGCCGCTCGTTGATCGAGCCGAGCTCCCGCTCGAGCCGGCGGACCTCCCCCCGCCCCCGGCGGACGACCTGATCGAGCAGCTCGCCGGCCCGCTCGCGGGTGCCGACGGCGGAATCGACGGTCGCCTCGAAGGTCCGCTCGATCGCCTTCCGCAAAGCCTCCGAGGGGCCTCCGCTCTCCGAGCCAGGCAGCTTCGGCATCCGCCCAAGCGTACGGCACCGCCGCCGCCGCTCCTATGCTCGCGGCGTGGCCACCCACCACCTTCGCGCCCGAAGGCCCCCTACGCCGCCGACGTCGCTGCTGCCGGGCGACCCCGGGCGGGCGATGGCGCTCGCCCAGCAGCTCTTGACCGAGCCGAAGATGAGCAACCATCACCGCGGGCTCTGGGGCTACTCGGGCGAGACCCGGTCGGGCAGGCCGCTGAGCATCCAGGCGACGGGCGTCGGAGCGCCCAGCGCCGCGATCGTGCTCGAGGAGCTCGCCGGCCTCGGCGTGCGACGGGCGATCCGGGTCGGTACCTGCGGCGCGCTCGATCGGGCGCTCTCGCTCGGCGACCTGATCTGCGCCGAGGCGGCGCTGGCCGAGGATGGCGTCAGCCGCGCCCTGGGCGCCAACCGCCTTGCCCGCCCCGATCGCCGGCTGCAGGGAGCGGCTGAGGGCAAACGGGGCCGCCGGCGCCCTGATCGCCACCACCGATCTCTTCTACGAGGTCGATCCCGGCGCCCGGGAGCGCTGGCTGGCGGCGGGGGCCAGGGCGGTGGAGATGGAGGCGGCGGCCCTCTTCGCGCCTCGGCGCCCGCCTCGGCGTCGCGGTCGGCTGCGCGCTCGTCGTCAGCGACGTCTTCCCGGGCGGCAAGCGCCGGCGGATCGGCGATCAGGCACTGGCGGGCGCCGTCGAGCGGATGGGAACCTGCGCCGCCGGCGCACTCTCGGATCGTAGCTAGCGCCGGGCTTGGTCGGCGTCGCGCAGGAGGCGCCGGAGCTCCGCCATCTCGTGGCTGAGCGTGTCGAGCTTGTCCTCGACCGACTCGAGCCGCTCGGAGAGCGCTCGAACCCGCCGGGCGAGGCGGTCGACGTCGGCGGCGGTCGGCACGCCGACGTTGCGCATCGCCTGAGCGCCGGCCTGGGAGGCGCGCTCACGGGCGCCCAGGGCGAGCTGCAGCGCCTGGTTCAGCCAGGGGTTGTCGAGCAGGAAATCGGCGAGGTCGCCGAGTGTGTCCTCGCTGCGGGACGAGGCCCTGTCCTTGGAGCGCTCGGCGCCTTCGTCCTCGCTGGTCACGTCGTAGTCAAGGTATCGCGGGCCATTGCTAGAGTATAGTCGAGTAATCTCGACTCAACTATTCAGACCGCCGGGCAGGCGGCCCCCAAGGGGATCGGTTCCCCGTTGCAATGGGGAAAGCGAAGCAGTAGCGTGCCCCCTGCCGTGCGGACAGGGAGGTTTGCGCCGAGGGCAAACCCGTCAGGTCCCTGGAGACTGCGGCTAGCCAAATGACAAAGAAGCTCCTTCTCATCATCGCCCTTGGCAGCACGCTCGCCGTGATCGCCGCGGGGACCGCCACCTCGGTCACGGTCGGCGGGGTCCAGGTCGACGTCCCGGGCGGCGCCCCTCTCCCCGCCTGCGCCAACCTCAGCGACGACGACGGCGACGGCCTCGCGGACCTCGGCGACCCGGGCTGCTCGAGCCCGGCCGACACGAGCGAGTACAACCCGCCCACCGGCGGCGGCTCAGGCGGCAGCGGCGGCGGCTCAGGCGGCGGCGGCGGCTCGGGCGGCGGCGGCGGCGGCTCGACGGGCGGCGGCACGACCCAGGGCACGGCCGGCGCCGGGCGCCCCGGCCGGGGGCACGAAGAAGCCCGGAGCCGCGCCGGGCGGCGGCCTCTTCGGCAAGAAGGGCCCCAAGCAGGGCAAGGCGAAGGGCGTGATCAAGGCCCAGCGCGAGAAGATCGAGCAGCCCCCGGTCCGCAACCCCGACGGCTCGCCCACCAACGCCAACCCGGGCCTGACCATCGCCCAGTTCGGCGCCGCGCCGATCGGCGTCCCCAACTTCGTCATCGACTCCTTCGAGATCCCGCCGTTCCTGCTGCCGATCTACCAGGCCTGCGGCACCGAGTACTCGATCCCGTGGCAGGTGCTCGCCTCGATCAACCGGATCGAGACCGCCTTCGGCACCAACCTCAACGTCTCCTCCGCCGGGGCGATGGGCTGGATGCAGTTCATCCCCTCGAGCTGGCAGGCCTACGGCGACCGACGCGAACGAGGACGGCCGCAAGGATCCCTACAACCCGGTCGACGCGATCTGCGCGGCGGCCCGCTATCTGAAGGCGGCCGGCGGCGAGGAGGACCTTCGCCGGGCGATCTTCGCCTACAACCACGCCGACTGGTACGTCGACGAGGTCCTCCTCTACGCGAACCAGTACTCGAAGCTCCCCGACGATCTGATCGGCTCGCTCACCGGGCTCACCGAGGGCGCCCACTTCCCGGTCGCCGCCGACGCCCGCTACGCCGACGACATCTCCGAGCGCGAGGCGCTGAAGCGCTCGGTGACCAACCGGACCGCCGCCGGCAACGCCGCCGACGTCGTCTCGGACAGCCCCACCCGCCGAGGCATCAACATCTACTCGAGCGTTAACGCTCCGGTGGTCGCCGTCAACGACGGGGTGATCACGGCGCTCGGCGAGAACGCGAAGCTCGGCCACTTCATCATCCTCACCGACGCCTACGGCAACCGCTACACCTACGCCGGCCTCGGCGCGATCGCCGACTCCCATCCGGTCCCGAAGGAGAACGCGCTCACCGCCGCCGACTTCAAGCTCGAGAGCCCGAAGGGCTCCGACCAGGACAGGCCCCGAGCGATCCCGCCACCGCCGGCGGCAACGATCAGGCCCCAAGGCTTGCCGCCGAACCGAGGAAGAAGCGCCGCCGCCCCGGCCAACACCGAGGAGCTTCGCGACCGGCTCTTCGCCCTCCCCGAGCGGCCCGCCAACGTCGGCCAGGCCTCGGTCAGCGGCCAGCTCGACAGCCTCCTCGGCGAGCGGGTGCCGGCCTACGAGACCTTCAAGAGCTACTTCAACGACGTCTTCAAGTTCGATGCGAAGACGATGGAGCTGAAGCCGCTCAAGGTCGGCTCCAAGGTCACCGGCGGCACCGTCCTCGGCCAGATCGGCGACTCGGCGCAGACGGGCACCAAGGGCGCCCCGCACCTCAACTTCGCGATCCGGCCCGCCGGACGCGGCGCTCCGAAGATCGACCCGAAGCCGATCCTCGACGGCTGGAAGCTCCTCGAGACGACGGCGATCTATCGCGCCTCCGGCCAGGACCCGTTCGGCTCGGACGCCTCGATCGGTCAGATCCTGCTGATGTCGAAGGAGGTGCTCGCCCAGCGGGCGCTCGCCGACCCGCGGCTCCAGATCTACTCCTGCGGGCGCACCGACATCGAGTCCGGGCAGATCGACCGCCGCACCCTCGCGGTGCTGGAGTACCTGGCGGAGCGCGGCTATCGCCTGACGGTCACCTCGCTCAAGTGCGGCCACAGCTTCTACACCACCTCGGGCAACGTCTCCGCCCACTCCTCCGGCAACGCGGTCGACATCGCCGCGGTGAACGGGATCCCGATAATCGGGAACCAGGGACCGGGGTCGGTCACCGAGGCGGTGATCCGCGACCTGCTGAAGCTCCAGGGCACGATGCGGCCGGCGCAGATCATCTCGCTGATGGAGATGGGGGCGCCCACCTTCGCGATGGGCGACCACGCTGACCACATCCACGTCGGCTTCACGCCGCTCGTACGGAGCGGGCCAGCCGTTCGACCAGCTCGCCCGGGTCCTGAAGCCCGAGCAGTGGGAGCGGCTGATCGACCGCCTCGGCGAGATCGAGAACCCGGAGGTGCGCCCGAAGCCCTCCGACGCCTCGCTCCCGGCCGACGACCAGCGCCAGCGGCGCCCACCAGGGCGAGTAACGGCTCAGGCCATTCACCCAGCTCGAGCTCGCCGGCCGGATCGGCCTTCCCGAAGGCCGCTACCTCGCCCGCGAGGGCGCAGATCGAGAGGGTGCTGATCGTCGAGACGATCGGCGCGCCCAGGCCCTCCCGCCGGCGACGGCGGCGGCCGCGTCAGGTCGATCCCGGGGAGCCGGGCGAGGTGCCGGTGACCCGGGTCACGGTCACCGGCGCCGAGGAGCTCGCCGACCCCGAGCAGGCCTCGGCCTGGCTCGAGTCGGTGGCGGGCGACGCCCGCCGGAGGGCCGCGGAGGTGCGCTCGGCGACGGCTCGTCGTCAACCGCGCCCTCCATGCGCTTCGTGCCGGCGCCGCCGATCCCGCTGGTCGCCGACGTCGCCGCGACCCGGGCGCTGGCGATCAGGATCGGCTACGGCAGCGGCGAGGAGCTCGCCGAGGGCCGCTGGACCGCGGCCCGGGAGCTGCCGCCCCCGAAGCGGGGGCGGCTACGAGGAGGTCGAGCCGCAGAGCCGGGTGGCGGCGGTGCTCGCCGGCCGCGACCGCGTCCATCCGGCCGAGACGATGCTGCTGCGGGCGCGGCTCGACGCCGAGCAGGGGCGGGAGGACGAGGCCCGCTACGGGCTCGCCGCCGCCGAGGCCGCCCTGGAGCGGGATCCGGGCCCGCGCGAGCAGAAGGTCCGAGAAGCGAGTCGCCGCGCTCCGCGAGCGCCTCGACGGTCCGAGTCAGTCCGGCCTAGCTGCGCCTCCTAGAGGGCGGCGAGGACCGCCGAGAGCTCCTCGGCGACATCGCCGTCGAGGCGCAGCTCCGCGTCCCCGTCGTACGGGGTCGGGCCCTTGGTGACGATCGCCAGGCGCCCGCCGCGGCCGAGCGTGACCGAGGGCAGCCCGGCCACCGGATAGACCTCGAGCGAGGAGCCGACGCAGAGCATCAGGTCGGCGCGGGCGGCGAGCGCCTCCGCCTCGGCCATCGCGTCCGCGGGCAGCAGCTCGCCGAAGAGGACGACGTCGGGCTTCACCAGGCCCTCGCAGCCGGAGCAGCGGGCGACGCCCTTCGGGGTCGAAGAGCTCCTCGGAGTCCTCGATCGCGAAGCTCCGCTCACAGCTCTGACAGCTGAGGCTGCGGATCGAGCCGTGGACCTCGATCACCCGCTCGGATCCGGCCTTGAGGTGGAGCATGTCGATGTTCTGGGTGACCACGGCCTCGAGCAGGCCCACGGCGCTCGAGCTCCGCCAGCGCCTCGTGGGCGGGATTCGGCTCGATTCCGCCGAGGCTGTGGAGGCGGGGGCGGTAGAAGCTCCAGAAGCGGGCCGGGTCGCGGCGGAAGGAGTCGATGTGGGCGACCTCCATCGGATCGACCTTCTCCCACAACCCCTCCCCGGGCGTCCGGAAGTCCGGAATCCCCGACGGCACGCTGATCCCCGCTCCGGTGAGCGCAACGGTGCACTCGCTCTCGCGGATGAGCTCAGCGAGTTCTCGATGCTGCTGTGCTGGTGTCAGCGGTCATTTGACAGCGGCAATGAATGGACGGCTATCGTGGCGGGTGCGGGGTCGCCGGATCAGACGATGGTGTTCTCGGCTGAGACGGCGACCCCGGCGCCCGCCCACTACTTGCCCTTCCATTCAGCCTTCCGCTTTTGGAGGAACGCCGAGATCCCCTCCCGGCCGTCCTCGGAGAGGAACACCTTCGCGAACGCCTGCTTCTCCGCCTCGATCCCCTCGTCGAGATCCCCCTTGTGGGAGATCGAGCTTCACCTGCTCGACCGCGAGCGGCGCCTGGCCGGCCAGCTTCCGCGCCCAGAGGATCGCCACGTCGAGCAGCTCCTCGTCGGGAACGAGGTCGTCGGCGAGGCCGATCACGCGCGCCTCGCGGCGCGAGGACGGCGTCGCCGGTCAGGTTCATCTCCTTCGCCTTCGACTCCCCGACCAGCCGGGGGAGGCGCTGGGTGCCGCCGAAGCCGGGGATGATCCCGAGGTTGATCTCCGGCTGGCCGAAGACGGCGGACTGGGCCGCGACCCGGAAGTCGCACGCCATCGCCAGCTCGCAGCCGCCGCCGTAGGCGATCGCGTTCACCGCCGCCACGGTCGAGATCCGGCTCTCCCCCAGCTCCTTGAGCAGGGCGTGGCCGTTGTTGATCAGCTCGGCCCCCTTCTCCGGGGTGTCCATCTGGGTGAAGGCCTTGATGTCGGCGCCGGCCGAGTAGACCACCGGCAGCGAGGAGTAGACGACCATCGCCTTCACCTCACCGTCGCCCTTCACCTGCTCCCAGACCTTGCCCAGGTCCTCGATCACGCTCGGCGAGATCGCGTTCATCGGCGGGTTGGCGAGCCAGGCGATCGCCACCTCGCCGCGCTTCTCCAGCTTCACCGCGCCCTCGGCCTCGCCCTGCGGGTAGGCGTAGAAGCCCTGCCCCGTCTTCAGGCCGAGGCGGCCCTGGGCGACGAGGCGCTTCAGGGTCCGCGGCGGAGCGAAGCGCTCCCCGTGGCTCTCCTCGTAGCGCTCGAGCTTCTCCAGGATCGTGTCGAGGCCCTCGAGGTCGGCCTTCCAGAACGGCGGGAACAGGCCCCGGCGCGGGTCGAGCCCGGCGCCGGCCATCATCCCGAGGTCGATCTCGCGGACGGTCGAGACGCCCTCCTCGAGCAGCGCGCACGCCTCGACCAGCGACTTGAGGATGAACAGGTCGGCGAGCTCCTCCGGATCGGGGTCGGCGTCGCCCTCGATCTGGGGCTCGCCGTCCTTGTAGAAGCCGTCGCCGCCCGACTTCGCCCCGAGGTGGCCGTCGGCGACCAGCTTCCGCATCCCCTTGTGGACGTAGAAGGAATCGCCGTAGGACTCGTGGAGGTGCTCGGCGACGTGAAGGACGGTGTCGAGGCCGAGCATGTCGATCAGGAAGAACGGCCCCATCGGCGACACGTTCGCGGCCGCCACGCCCTCGTCGATCTTCTTGATCGAGAGGCCCTTCTCCTCCTGCTGGCGCCAGACCTCGCCCGCGGCCGAGTTGAGGATCCGGTTGACGACGAAGCCGGGCACCTCCGAGCACGTGATCGGCTGCTTGCGGATCGCCTGGGCGAAGTTGAAGGCGGCGGTCACCGTCTCCCGCGAGGTGTCCTCGCCGCTGATGATCTCGACCAGCGGCATCACCGACGCCGGGATAGAAGAAGTGGAAGCCGACGACCTTGCCGGGTCGCAGCGTCTCGCGGCCCATCTCGGTGATCGAGAGCGAGGAGGTGTTGGAGGCGAGGATCGCGTGGCCGGGAGTGACCTGGTCGAGCTCGCGGTAGACGGACTTCTTCAGGTCCATCTTCTCCGGCACCGCCTCGATCACGATGTCGACGTCGCCGAAGTCGTCGTAGGTGGTGGCGCCGGTGATCAGCCCCATCACCTCGTCGAGGCGGGCGTCGGCGGCCTCCTGAGTGAGCTTCTCCTTCGAGACGAGCTTGTCGAGCTGGGACTTTGTGACCTCGCGCGACTTCTCCAGCGCGTGGTCGACGAACTTCTGCTCGACGTCCTTGACGACCACCGGGATGTCGGCTTTGGCGATCACCTGGGCGATCTCGCCGCCCATCGTGCCGCCGCCCAGCACGGCGGCCTTGAAGACGAACATGTGCGGACTCCCTCTCAGGGTCGGTTGGCCGGGGAAGGCTATAGAGGCTCACGGCACCCGCCGCCGACATACTCTCGGCATGTCCGAGCGATCCGAGGGTCCGGCGAGCCACCGTCGAGCGACGCGGCCGAGGTCGCCCGGCTGATGCACGACTTCAACACCGAGTTCGACGAGCCGATCGACGAGCCTGACGTGCTCGCCGAGCGCCGCTACCGCGAGCAGCTCGGGAGCGGCGAGGTCGACGGTGCTCCTCGGCGGGGACGGCCCGGACGGCTTCGCGCAGCTCCGCTTCCGACGGCCAGTCTACTCGGAGGCGCTCGCCGCCTACCTCGAGGAGCTCTACGTGGTGCCCGCCGACGTCGCGGCGAGGGACTCGGCCGCGCCCTGCTCGAGGCGGCGATGGAGGCGGCGCGCGAGCACGGCGCCGACATCATCGACCTGGGCACGAGCGAGACCGACACAGCCGCTCGGGCCTCTACGAGAGCGCCGGCTTCACCAACCGCGAGGGCGAGGCCCGACGGCCCGGTGATGCTCTACTACGAGCGCGACCTCTAGCGCCCCTTTCACGCGGAGGGGCTGACTGACCTGCCGCCAATCACACAGGCATAGGGTGAGGGGCGTGCAATCCCTCGAGGGCCTCAAGACCTCGGACCTGGTTGACGCGATGGGGCGGCTCCATAGGCACCGTTGCCACATCCTCGACCTCGTCAGCCCGACGCCCGGGCGGGTGCTCTTTGGTCCGGCGGTCACGATCTCGTACTTCCCGAGCTGCTCGGCGCGGCTTGACCCGGAGCGCTACAACCTCGCGAACCTCTTCTACGAGGCCGTCGGCGACGAGCCAGAGGGGAAGGTCGTGGTGCTGGCCAGCAACGGCTACACCGACGTCTCGATGGGGGGCGGCACGAAGCTCTCCCGATTGCAGCACCACGGATGCGCCGGGGTGATCACCGACGGCCGCTTGCGAGACTTCGACGAGCTCGCCGGGTACGAGTTCGCCGCCTACTGCTCTGGGGAGTCGACTCGATGGGGCGGGGACGAGGTGACACCTTTCCAGGCCAACGTCCCCGTGATCCTCTCGGGTGTGGGAGTGATGCCCGGCCAGTACGTGTTCGCTGATCGCTCCGGGGCGGTCATGATCCCCGACGCCCAGATCGAAGAGGTACTTGCAAAGGCGCGCGCGGTCGAGGATGAGGACGCCCGCTACCGGAGGGAGATCGGCCGCGAGCGATGAATTTGCCTATTGGGACCCGTAGACCTCGCGCTTGATCAGGCTCACCGAGCGGATCACCGAGTCGAGGAAGGGCTCGACCTCGCCGAGGAGGCGCTTGTACTCGCGGCGGCCGGCGGGGGTGATCGAGTAGTAGCGCCGAGTGCGGCGGTCGGGTAGCTCCCAGCGCCCCTCCACCAGGCCCTCCCCCTCCATCTCGCGGAGAGCGGGTACATCGTGTTGGGATTGACCGAGACCACCCCCTGGGTGATCTCCTCGATCGACTCGATCAGGCGGTTGCCGTAGGCGGGCTCCTGGGCGATCAGGTGGAGGACGAGCAGCGGGAAGACGTCGCGGCGCCGGACCTCTCCACCGAAGACGTCGGAAGGCCGCCCGCCGCGCCTGCGGCCCTCGCGCTCCCGCACCCCCTCGGCGCCGGCCTTCGCCGCCTGGGCCACCGCCTCTGAGATTGGCTTCGCCCCCTGCTCGCGCTCGGCCACGGGACCCGAGTCTACGGGGCTACTTACACGTAAGTTGATTACAAAGCCAACTGAATTCGAGGCGGATGCCATAAGGTCAGGGAGGGGCGCCTCGACCGGAGGAGCGAGGAATGGCTACAGCGGCGGAAGCGGCACCGGGGCTCACCGATCAGCAGCTGAGGGAGATCCTCGGGCTGATCGAGGGGGCGGACAGCGTCGAGCTGAAGCTCACGGTCCCCGACGAGGACCAGCGCTCGACCGGACAGGCCCTGGAGCTGGATCCGCTCGACAGCTACCTGAGAGCAGATCTTCTTCTTCGACACCCCAGAGCTCACCCTGAACAAGGCGGGCGTGGTGGCGCGGGCTCGCCGCTCGCAGGGAAGGCCTGATGACTCGGTGGTGAAGCTTCGCCCGGTGGTCCCCCAGGAGCTGCCCGACGAGGTGCGGGCGGCGAAGACCTTCGGGGTCGAGGTCGACGCGATGCCCGGCGGCTTCGTCTGCTCTGGGTCGTTCAAGGGCGAGCTCAAGGCCGGGCGGGTGAAGGAGGCGGCGCTCGCGGGCAGCCGCCCGCTCAGCAAGCTCTTCTCCAAGGAGCAGCGCGCCTTCTACGCCGAGCACGCCCCGAAGGGAATCGAGCTCGACGACCTCAGCGTGCTCGGCCCCGTCCACGTGCTCAAGCTGAAGCACGCGCCCGAGGGCTATGACCGGAAGCTCGTAGCGGAGCTCTGGCTCTACCCGGACGGCTCGAGGATCCTCGAGCTCTCCACCAAGTGCAAGCCCGAGGAGGCCTTCGACGTCGCCGCCCGGCCAGGGCGTACCTGAGCGAGCGGGGCGTCAACCTCTCCGGCGAGCAGCAGACGAAGACGAAGACCGCGCTCGAGTTCTTCGCCGGCGACTAGACGGTCGCCGGGGCCTGCTCGGCCTGGCTCGCCTCGGACTCCTGGGCCTGCTTGTCGGCGGCGTCGGCCTCGCGCGTCGGCTCGGCGACGTCGCGGCCCATCAGGATCTCCTTGGCGATCACCAGGCGCTGGATCTGGGAGGTGCCCTCGTAGAGCTGCATGATCTTTGCGTCGCGCATCAGCTTCTCGACCGGGTACTCCTTGATGAAGCCGTAGCCGCCGTAGACCTGGACGGCGTCGACGGTCACCTCCATCGCCGAGTCGGCGGCGAAGCGCTTCGCGTGCGAGGCCGCCAGGGTGTTGCGCTTGCCCTGGTCGAGGAGCACCGCGGACTGCCAGACGAGCAGCCGCGCCGCCTCGATCTTGGTCGCCATGTCGGCGATCATGAAGGCGACCGCCTGGTGCATCGCGATCGGGACGCCGAACTGGACCCGCTCCTTCGAGTACTCGGCGGCGAACTCGAACGCCGCCTGGGCGATCCCGACCGCCAGCCCGGAGACGCCGGGACGGGTGCGGTCGAGGGTCATCATCGCGAGCTTGAAGCCGTGGTTCTCCTCGCCGAGCAGGTTGCCGGCCGGGACCTCGGTCTCGTTGAAGGTGATCGTCGCCGTGTTCGAGGCGCGCTGGCCGAGCTTGTCCTCCTTCTTGTCGACGGTGACCGTGTCGTCCTTGGGGACGACGAAGGCGGAGATCCCGCGATGGCCGGCGTCCTTGTCGGTCTTCGCGTAGACCGTGAACCAGTCGGCGTAGCCGCCGTTGGTGATGAAGCACTTGGAGCCGTTGATCACGTACTTGTCGCCCTTCTTCGTCGCCGTGGTCTTCATCCCGGAGACGTCGGAGCCCGCGTCGGGCTCGGTGAGGCAGAAGGAGGCAAGCTTCGGAGCCTCGGTGAGCATCCCGAGGTACTCCTTCTTCAGCTCCTCCGAGCCGCCGATCGAGACCGGCGCGGAGGCGAGGCCATTGGCCATCAGCGAGGTGCCGATCCCCGAGCATCCCCAGCCCATCTCCTCCTCGATCAGGCAACCGGAGAGGTAGTCGAGCCCCGGGCCGCCATAGGCCTCGGCGACGTGGGTGTTCATCAAGCCGATCTCCCAGGCCTTCTCGATGATGTCCTGGGGCCAGGTCCCGTCCTTGTCGTAGTCCCACGCGACCTTGCGGATGTCCTTCTCGGCGAAGCTGTGCGCGAGCTCGCGCAGGTCCTCTTGCTCGTCGGTAAGCGTCAGGTCAACCACGGATAGCCACTCCTTGTCGCGCGTTTAAGTCCGTTGCCGGAACCGATTGACTGGTCAGTCAGCCAGCCCTGGAAGCGTACCCGATCGGCTCGCCCTCATGCGCGGGTAGGGGGCGGGGCGCCCGTTCCCGCGTAGTCTCTGAGCCATGCCATTGGCCGCGGTCGAGTTTGGAACGGTGCTGATCCTGGTCGTCCTCGTCGCCCTTCCGCTCGGGGCGATCGCCTTCGCGATGGGCGCCGGGAACGCCCTAAAGCAGATCGGCAAGGGGGACTTCGCGATCGAGCAGGAGATGCCGCAGCGGGGCGGATCGGGCCCCCCGCCGGTCTCCGCGGCGGTTCGCGAGGAGGAGATCCGGCAGATGGTCGAAGCCCGCTCCTATCGCCGGGTGGCCCGGGGGGAGGAGGCGCTCGACGTCGAGGCCGAGGTCGAGAAGCTGCTGGAGGGAGCCGGCGGCTCGGGGGCGCTGGGGCAGGACCAAGACCTGCGCGAGGAGGTCCGGCAGCTCGTCGTCGCCCGCAACGAGCGGCGCCGGCGCCAGGGCAAGGAGGCGCTCGACGTCGAGGAGGAGATCGAGCGGCAGCTGAGCGAGCTGGAGAACCTCGGGCAATAAGATGCCGGGCGCAATGGCCGGCCCCAACGGTGACGCCGAGGATCGCGTGGTCGAGCTCGAGGAGCTGATCGTGCAGCCGGGGACCTACTTCAACCCGCAGACCGAGGTTCTGGTGGTGGTCGACGACTCTTCCTCGATCGACCAGGAGGTCTTCAACATGGAGGCCTACGAGGGGGCCGACTGGGTGCGAATCTCCGACGACGTCCCGGTCGACGACGAGCAGCGCGACGAGCTCCTCGAGCGGTTCCAGACCCACTACCACCCCGGCGCGGGTGGGTCGCTCTCCGAGGCCGCCCTCGAGCAGGGCGACGAGGAGGAGGACGAGGGCGAGGACGGCCAGGACCCCGGCCGCGAGGATTAGGACTACACCGAGACGACGACGATGAAGGCGGCGTAGAGCGCGAGCCAGCCGAGCACCGGGGCGA
This sequence comes from uncultured Solirubrobacterales bacterium, assembly GCA_963752585.1. GTDB lineage: Bacteria > Actinomycetota > Thermoleophilia > Solirubrobacterales > 70-9 > CAVVYV01. The sequence continues at coordinate 575,744 of CAVVYV010000008.1, read as the reverse complement.
GCTCGAAGCGGTCGCGCAGGCGAAGCGCCCAGTAAGCGAGGAGCCCGCCGGCGAGGCCGAGGGCGACCGAGACGGCCGCGTTGCCGCCCAGCTCCCAGTCGGTGAAGATCAGCCCGATCCCGACCGGGATCGTCGACTGGAAGACCATCGCGCCGGTGATGTTGCCCAGCGCCAGGGCGTCCTTGCCCTCGCGCACCCAGAAGAAGCTGTTGACCTTCTCCGGGAGCTCGGTCGCGAGCGGGGCGAGAATCAGCGAGAGCACGATCGCCTCGACCCCGAGGTCCTCCGCGACGTTGAGGAGCTCCTCGACGAACAGGTGGGCGCCGCCGACCATCGCCATCAGCCCAACCAGGCACTGGATCGCCGCCAGCCACAGCGGCGGCTCGTCCCCCCGACCGTCCCCCCGCACGAGGATCAGCGGGTTCAGGGTCTCCTCGGGCTGGAGCGGGCCGGGGTTGCGGACGGTGAAGAAGACGTAGGCGAAGTAGGAGCCCACGCCGACGATCCCCGCGGGGGTCCGGATCGACTCCGGGGCCCCGAAGCCGAGGACCAGGGCGAGGCCGAAGAAGACCATGAAGAAGGCGAGGTCACGGTCGAGCGTCGGCACGTGCGCGCGCAGCTCGATCCCCTGGGCCCGCCTGCGGCGATAGAGGTAGGCGGTCAGCCCGACCAGCCCCATCGCCAGCGTCGCCAGGAGGAAGGGGGCGCCGACGATCGCCCCGATCGCCACCTCCTCGCTCTTGGTGGCGCCGACCAGGGCGACGATCGCGATCAGGGTCTCCGGCAGCGCCGTCCCGACCGCCGCCAGAAGGCTGCCGACCGCGCCCTCCCCCAGGTTGAGCTTGTGGCCGATCCACTCGATCGCGTTCGTGAACAGCAGCGCTCCGGCGAGGATCACGGCGAAGCTCAGGACAAGCAGGAAGATCTCCATCAGCGGCCCGCCTCCGGGGGCGTGAACGGCATCAGGCGTAGAAGAAGGTAAGGCCGAGGATCGCGTAGAGGGCGAGCAGCTGCACTCCCTCGAACCAGTTCGACTCGCCCTCGTTGGTCACCTGATAGGCGACAAGGACCCCGAGGACGAGCGCCGCGATCTCGAACCCGTTGAAGACGAGCGGCATCGGACCGGGGCCGAGGAAGAACGAGGTGATCACCAGGACCGGTGCGACGAACAGCGCGACCTGGGCGCTCGATCCGATCGCGATGTTCACCGAGAGGTCCATCTTGCCCTTGATCGCGACCAGCACAGCCACCCAGTGCTCGGCGGCGTTGCCGACGATCGCGACCACGATCACCCCGATGAAGAACTCGCTCAGGCCGATCGACGAGGACGTCGCCTCGATCGAACCGACCAGGATCTCGGACATCACGCCGACCGCGATCCCGGCGGTCGCGAGCGCGATCACGGAGGTCCGGACCGACCAGCCCCAGGTGTCGTCGTGGGCCTCTTCGTCGTCGCTATGGGGGTTGAACAGCTCCCGGTGGGTGCGGAGGCTGAACAGCAGCCCGCAGGCGTAGGTGCCGATCAGGACGATCGCCACTGCGAGCGAGAGGTCCTCGACCGTGTTGTCGAAGTTGACCCGCTCCTGGTCGATGCCCGGCAGCCCCTGGCCCTCGACCAGCTCGAAGATCGCCGGGCAGCACCATCGCGGCGACCGCGAGGAAGAGCATCAGCGACTGGACGTTGGCCGCGGTCCGGTCGAAGCGCTGGAGCTTGCGGCCGCCGGTGAGCCCGCCGGCGAGCATCGCCGCCCCCATCACCAGCAGGATGTTCCCCAGGATCGAGCCGATGATCGAGGCCTTGACCACCTCCTGGAGACCGGCCTCGAGCGCGAACAGGGCGATGATCAGCTCGGGGGCATTGCCGAAGGTGACGTTCAGCAGCCCGCCGATCCCGGGACCGGAGCGGGCGGCGACCTCCTCGGTGGCACGGCCCATCAGCGCCGCGGTCGGGATCACCCCGAGCGCGGCGGAGAAGAAGATCAGCCCCGCCCCCGCATGCCCGAGCTCGAGCGCGATCGCCAGCGGGATGAACGGGGCGAGCAGATAGGGCCAGCCGTGGGGCGTGAGGAAGAAGGACGGCGTCAGTGAGGGTCGCCCGGTAGGTGGCTCGGGCGGTTGGCTTGCCTCCATGAGGGCGGGAAGCTTACGCGGCTACTTGTCTCTCACCGGAGCAGCTGCGCGCACTCGGTGACCGCCGCCTCGCCCTGGGCCTGCTGCAGGCACTGCAGGTAGGCCTGTGAGGCGCCGCCGCTTGGCGGCGTCTGGGAGCCGCCCGCCTGCGGCAGGGCGCCGCCGGCACCGAGGCCGCCGCGGAGGGCGCCACCGAGCTGCCTGGGATCGATCCCGAACTGCTGCAGCAGGCTCGCCAGGGGCTGGGCGTCGGCCGGAGCCGAGATCGTCTGGGGCTCGTTGACCTGGCTGATCGTCAGCGAGACGTCGAGGGTGACCGAGTCAAGCGCCCCACCGGTGCCGAGGGAGGGCTCCAGATCGAGGCTCGCGTCGAGCTTGCGGAGCAGGTTGTCGCTCTCGCCGCTGTAGATGTCGAAATCGGCCGACTTGATCACGCTGGTCAGCTGATCGAGCTGGCCGAGCTGCTGCGGGGTGATCTGCTGGCCGCCCACGTTCGGGGCGTTCTGGGCGATCTTCTTGATGTCCTCGACCAGCGCCGGAACGTCGGCCTGACCCGAGATGTGGACGGTCTCCGTCCCGTCGACGTCCTCGGTGCCCTCGTTGGAGAGGTCGGTGAGCCACTTGCTCGGATCGATGCCGAGCGACTCGAGGAGATCGTTGTTCTGGTCGCCCTGGCTCTGCTGCTGGAGCTGCTCGTAGCTGGTGATGAACTGGTCGAAGAGCTCCTGGGGCACCTGGTAGTCGGTGTCCTGGAAGTTGACGAAGGCGCCGGCGCCGGTGGAGGTGAGGCCCGCGGAGCCGGAGAAGTCCTGGGCGCTGCTGTCGAGCTTGATCTCCGCGCTGAGGTCGAACTGCGGGAACTTCGCCTCCTGGCTCTGGAAGGGCCCTCCCAGGCTCCCCTCGAAGGTGCCGCCCTGATCGCCCTCGGCCTCGACCTTGAGGCTGAGACCGAAGCTGCCGCTGTCGACGCTCTGCTGGTTGTTGAAGGTGGCGTCGAGGACCTGCTGCGGGTCCTCGCCGCCACCGCCGCCATCGCCGCCGCAGGCGGCGACCACGAGGCCGATCGCGAGGGCAACGGCGATCACGATGAGGGCGCGGATCCTGGGCATAGTCGGGCGGGTCTCTCCTGGCCGGGCGCTGCGGGAGCGGGCAGCGTAGCGGGTTTCCCGGTGCCTCCTGCCCAGTCAAAACGTGCGGCTGCCCTACCCTTTTCCCCGTGGGTAGCGGGAGAAGCTGCCAGAACTGCGGAGCGGAGAATCCGGAGCGCGCCCAGTTCTGCATGTCCTGCGGCGCCGCCCTCTCCCCCCGCTGCCCGGGCTGCGGCGCCGAGAATCCGGCCGGCGCCAAGTTCTGCATCGAATGCGGCACCGTGCTCGGCGACCACCCAACCTCGGCGGGGGCGCCCCGCGACCGAGGTCGCGCCGCCACCCGAGGAGCGCCGCCAGGCGACCGTCCTCTTCGCCGACCTCTCGGGCTACACCGCCGCGGCCGAGCGGATGGATCCGGAGGCGGTGACGGCGCTGGTCGACCGCACCCTCCGCCGCCTCGGCGAGGAGATCGAGCGCTTCGGCGGCACGATCGACAAGTTCATCGGCGACAACGTGATGGGAGTATTCGGCGCGCCGGTCGCCCATGAGGACGATCCGGAGCGGGCCGTGCGCGCCGGGCTGGCGATGCAGGAGCTTATGGCCGAGCACGGCGCGGGCTTCTCGCTCCGGGTCGGGATCAACTCCGGCGAGGTGATGGCCGGCGCGGTCGGCGACCGCTACACGGTGATGGGCGACCCCGTCAACGTCGCCGCCCGGCTCCAGGCCGCAGGCCGACCGAACGCCGTCACCGTCGGCGCGCACCACCTATCGCGCCAGCCGCGAGGCGATCGCCTACGAGCGCCTCGAGCCGCTGCGGCTGAAGGGCAAGGAGGAGCCCGTCCCGGCCTGGGAGGCGACCGCGACCCTGGCCGACCCGCGCCACGGCGCCGCCCGCGCGGCCATCCCCCTGGTCGGCCGCGCGGAAGAGGCGGGGCTGCTGGTCTCGCTGGTCGAGCGGGTGGAGCGCGAGGAGCGGCCCCACCTGGTCACCGTGATCGGTCAGGCAGGGGTGGGCAAGTCGCGTCTGCTCCGCGAGCTCACCACCACCCTCGAGGCGAGCGACGAAACACCGATCATTCGCAGCGGGCACTGTCCGCCCTACGGCGCTGGGATCGCCTACTGGGCCCTGGTCGAGGTGCTCCGTGAGGAGTTCGAGCTCTTCGACACCGACACGCCGGCGACGGCGTGGGAGAAGCTCCGCTCGGGAGTCCAGGCGCTCATGGACGAGGTCGGCGAGCCCGATGCCGGCGAGCGCAACGCGGCCCTGCTCGCCGTCCCGCTCGGAATCGAGACACCGGAGGAGTCGCAGCCCGCCGACGCCGACGATCCCCAGAGGATGCGCGAGGCGCTGTTCTCCGCCGCCCGTGGGGTGATCGAGGGAATCGCGACGCGCCGCCCGCTGGTGCTGGCGATCGACGACATCCACTGGGCCGACGAGGGGATGCTCGACCTGCTCGACCACCTCGCCCGCTGGGTGCGCGGGCCGCTGCTGCTTGTCTGCCTGACTAGGGACGAGCTCCTCGAGCGCCGGCCCGGCTGGGGCGGTGGCCGCCGCAACGCGACCTCGATCTCGCTCGAGCCCCTGACCGCCGATGAGACCCGGGAGCTCGTCGCCGCGCTGATGCCAAGCTCCGAGGACGGAGGGGGTGACGTGGTCCCTCAGGTCGCCGACCGGTCCGGCGGCAATCCGCTGTTCGCCGAGGAGATGGTCAATCGCCTGATCGAGGAGGACACGGTCGAGGCCGAGGCGCTGCCGAGCACCGTCCAGTCGCTGCTCGCCGCCCGGCTCGACTCGCTCGAGCGACTCGAGCGGCGGCTGCTCCTCCACGCGTCGGTCGTCGGCCAGACCTTCTGGGAGGGATCGCTGGAGGGCGCAGCCACGGAGGAGGGCCTCGACCTCCAGCGGACCCTGGCGACGCTGCAGGAGAAGGACCTGCTCGCCCCCAGTCCCGGCAGCCGGCTCGCCGGCGAGCGCGAGTACGCCTTCAAGCACGTCCTGATCCGCGACGTCGCCTACGCGATGCTGCCCAAGTCGGTGCGTTGCCGCAAGCACGTCGAGGTCGGCGAGTTCATCCGCGAGCGGGCCGGCGAGCGGGCGGAGGCCTTCATCGGGCTGATCGCCGAGCACTTCGCGCGCGCCGCCGCCCTCGGCTCGGACGCCGGACTCGACCCCGACGCCCTCGCCGACCTTCAGGCGCGGGCGCTGGAGGCCCTGGAGGCGGCCGGCGATGCCGCCGCCGTCCTCTACTCGAACGCCGAGGCATTCGAGCGCTATACCGCGGCGTTCGAGCTCTCCGAGGCCATTCCCCCGGCCGACCTCGCCCGGATCGGCGAGAAGCAGGGAGACATCGCCCTGCGCATGGGCCGGGTCGACGCCGCGGTCTCGGTCTGGGAGCGCTGCCTGAAGTTCCAGCGCAGCCAGGAGGACCTGGCGCGGGTCGCCGACCTCCACCGGAAGATCGGCGCCGCGCTCTGGCACAAGGGCGAGCGCCGCGCCTCGATCGACAACTACCAGCGCGGCATCGACCTGCTCAAGGACGGCCCGCCCTGCATCGAGCTGGTCCGGCTCTACGAGGAGGCGGCCTCGCTCTACATGCACACCGGAGACAACATGCTCGCGATCTACGCGTCCGAGAAGGCGCTGCGACTGGCCGAGCGCCTCGACGAGGCGCGCGCCGCGAGCCGCGCGCACGGGATCTTCGGCCGCGTCTTCGGGCGGATCGGCGACTCCGAGAAGGCGCGGGAGAACCTCGAGCGCTCGGTCGCCCTCGCGCGCGAATCGGATCGCGCCGAGGCGGTGCGCGCCCTGCTCACTCTCGGCTACCACCTCGAGGTCTCCGAGGCCGACTACGACGGGGCGGCAGCGGCCTACCGCGAGGCGCTCGAGATCGCCCAGGAGGTCGGCGACCTCCCCTCGCAGGTGGAGCTCCACGCCTCGCTCGGGCAGCTCGCGGCCGAGAAGGCCGACTGGGAGGAGGTCGAGCGCGCGGCGGAGGCCAGCGGGGGGCTCGCCGAACGGGAGGGCCTGCACGGCAAGCTCTGCTTCCCGTATCTGCTTCGCGGGGTGCTCGCCTGGCGCCAGGGGCGCTGGGATGAAGCGATCAAGTCGTTCCGCCGCGCCCACGAGCTCGGCGAACAGGTCGGTCGCTCCGAGGTCGCGTTCAGCGCCCTTCAGTGGCTCGCCTGGACCCTGCGAGAGAGCGGCGACCTCGCCGCGGCCGAGACGGAACTGGCGAAGGCGCTCGACATCTGCGAGCGCGCCGGGTTGATCGCCCAATCGGTGGAGGCGATCTCGACCCGCGCGGTGGTGCTGGCGATGCAGGGGCGCACCGATCAGGCTCGAGCCGCGGCCGATGAGGCCGACCGCCTCGCCGGCCGGATCCACTACCCGGTCGGCGACGCCGCCAAGGCCGAGGCCGCCGGCGCCTGCGCCGAGGATCCGGCTGTGGCGGCCGAGCAGATGGAGGAGGCGCGGCGGCGCTGGCGGGAGCTGGGCCGCCCGCTCGACGCGGCGCGCTGCCTGCTGGTGCGCGGCCGGCTTCTCGCCGAGTCGGACCCCGAGGGCGCGGCGGCGGTCCTGGCGGAAGCCGCCGAGGAATACGAGGCGCTCGACGTCCCCTCCCTGGCGACCCGGGCCCGCGAGCTGGTGGGCTGAGACTCTCAGCATAGAATCGCGGGGTGGCGACCGACTACGCGAAGAGCTGGATCCTCACCGGATCGCTCGAGAACTTCGAGATCAACGTCGCGCGCTGGTTCAACCCGATCGGGTTCAAGGAGCGCCGCCGGCGACAGGCCGAGGCGTTCGAGCCCGGCGACGAGGTCTTCTTCTACATCACCGGGGTGCAGGCCTTCGGCGCAATCGCCCGGGTGACCTCCGAGATGTTCGAGGACTGGGACCCGATCTGGCCGGGAAGCAAGCGGCGGTCGGGGAAGGCTCCGGCGAAGAAGGAGCTCTACCCCTGGCGGGTCGAGGCCGAGCCGGTCGTCGTCCTCGCCGCCGACGACTTCGTCCCCGCCGAGGAGCTCGCCCCCGAGCTCGAGCACGTCCGCAAGTGGCCGGCCGAGCACTGGCACCTCGCCTTCCAGGGCCAGCTGCGGACGATCGGGGAGGCCGACGCCGAGTTGCTCCGCGAGCGGCTCTCGGCGGCGGTCCCGAGCGCGGCGTGAGCGAGGAGGAGCACAGAGCTCCTCCACGAGCGCCACTTCACCCGCGAGGAGGCGAACTCGCTGCTGCCCCGGCTGAAGCCGCTGCTGCGCCAGCTCCGCGACGCCAAGGACCAGCTCACCGACGAGGAGGTCCATGAGGTGCTCTCGGAGGCCGCCGCAGGGAATGGCGGCGGCGAGGAGGGCCACCAGGTGGGGGTCGCCTTCCTCGAGGTTCGGCGGCTGCTCGAGGCCCTCGAAGAATCGGGGATCGTCCTCCGCGACATCGACCGGGGCCTCCTCGACTTCCCTGCGGTGATCGGGGGCGACGAGGTCTACCTCTGCTGGGAGCTCGGCGAGGACGAGGTCGACTACTGGCATCGGCTCGACTCGGGCTACCGTGGCCGCCAGCCGCTCGACTAGACGCGAGGGCGCGCGACAGCGCGACCCGTTTGATGTGAGGCGGTTGTCGCGCCAGCTGGTCCGCGACCTTCGCGGCCTCGGCGGGAACGAGCGAATCGCCTTCCTCGGCGCAGCGACGATCGTCGGCAGCATGCTGCTGCCCTGGTATCCGGGCGCCGGTCTCGAGCGACCTGGTTCAGACGGGTTTCGGGGCCTTCAGCTTCGCCGAGGGCGCCCTGATCCTGGTCGCCGCGGCGACCACCTTCTTGGCCCTCGAGTGCGGGGGTGGCTACGTCCCGCCACGGCCGCTGCGCGAGTGGGGGCTGTTCGTGACCGCCGGCGTCTGGGCGGCGCTGATCGTCCTCTACCGGATGTTCGACCGTCCCGACTTCCAGCTCGCCGGCATCGACGACCCCTACGAGATCCACTACGGGATCTTCGTCGCCTTCGGCGGCGCGATCATCATCGTGATGGCGGGGCTGCGCCTGCGCCCGCGCGAGCGGGCTAAACGGCCTGAGCCACCGGACTAGCGATGGAGCGGCGGCTCGAACCCGTGGCGTCGCATCCCGGCCTCGATCTCGGCGATCACGGTCTCGACCACGTTCACCCGCGCGTAGCGCTTCGACTCGGCCTCGACCGGGTGCCAGCGAGCGTGCGGATCGTGGTCGGTGCGGGCGAACATGTCCTCGACCGCCTGCTCATACTCGCCCCGCTTCTCCCGGTTTCGCCAGTCGTCCTCGGTCAGCTTCCAGGTCTTCAGCGGATTCTTCTTCGCGGCGCTCGAACCGCTTCAGCTGCTCCTCGGCTGAGATGTGCATCCAGAACTTGATCAGGATCGTGCCCTCGTCGGCGAGCGAGCGCTCGAAGGCGTTGATCTCGTCATAGGCCCGCAGCCACTGCTCCCGGCTCGCGAACCCCTCCACCCGTTCGACCAGGACGCGGCCGTACCAGGAGCGGTCGAGCACCGCCATCCCACCCCAGCCGGGAAGCGAGGGCCAGAAGCGCCAGAGGAAGTGGTGGCGCTTCTCGTCATGGGTGGGGGCGGCGAACTGGACCACCCGGACGTGCCGGGGGTCGAGCTGGCCGACCAGGCGCTTGATCGCCCCGCCCTTGCCGGATGCGTCCCAGCCCTCGAAGATGACGCAGACCGGGGGCCCGAGCTCCTTGTCGCCGATCAGCCCGCCGAGGGTGAGCCGGAGCTGGGAGAGGCGCTCCCAGGCGGAATCGAGCCGCTGGGCCTCCTCGTGCCGTGAGAGCTTCTGGGAGAGATCGAGCAAGTCGAGGCGGTCGCCCATCAGCGCGTCCCCGGGGCGAGGATCTGCGGGTTCGAGGGCGGCTCCTCCTCGGTCGCGATCACCGCCAGCGGCAGGAGCAGGGTTGCGAGGAAGATCATCGCGATCCCGATTCCGACCCAGAGCCTGCTCTTGTAGGTGTGGCCGACGGCGCCGACGACGAAGCCGAGGATCATCAGCGTCAGGTAGGGGCTGATCGAGTGAGGCAGGATGTCGGCCAGGGGGAGCACGGCTCGTATCTATCATCCGGGAAATGAGCGAAGAGCAGCCGCAATCCGTCGCCCAGGTCCGCGAGGCCCTGGGGAAGGTCGGCTATCTGGCCGACGAGGCCGGCGCCCTGGTCTCGTTCCTCGCCCAGCGGCTTGGAAAGCCGGTCCTGGTGGAGGGCCCCGCCGGGGTCGGGAAGACGGAGCTGGCGAAGGCGCTCTCGCGGGCGACCGGGCGCCGCCTCGTGCGCCTCCAGTGCTACGAGGGCCTCGACGAGGCGAAGGCGCTTTACGAGTGGAACTACCGCAAGCAGCTGCTCCGGATCCAGGCCGAGTCGGGCGGCGACGAGCAGGCGGGCTGGGAGCAGGCTCGGGGCGACATCTTCTCCGACGACTTCCTCCTCACCCGGCCCCTGCTCGAGGCGATCAGCGCCGAGGACCCGGTGGTGCTCCTGATCGACGAGATCGACAAGACCGACCAGGAGTTCGAGGCGATGCTGCTCGAGGTCCTCTCGGACTTCCAGATCTCGATCCCCGAGCTCGGCGTGATCGAGGCCCGCACCCGTCCGCTCGTGGTCCTGACCTCGAACAACTCGCGCGAGTTGACCGAGGCGCTGAAGCGCCGCTGCCTCTACCTCTGGCTCGACTACCCCTCGGTCGAGCGGGAGCTCGAGATCGTCCGGCTCCACTCGCCGGAGCTCGACGAGGGACTGGCGCGGCGTCTGGTGGAGATCGTCCACATGATCCGCCAGCTCGACTTGAAGAAGCCGCCCTCGATCGCCGAGTCGATCGACTGGGCGCGGACCCTGCTGCTGGTCGGCGCCGACGACATCGACCGCGAGACCTTCGAGAACTCGATGAGCATCATCGTCAAGCACCGCTCCGACATCGACCTGGTCGCCGAGCGGGTAGCGGTGAAGCTCCAGGAGGGGGTCGCGGAAGGGGGCGTCGCGGGAGGCCCCCCGGCCGGCTCCTGATGTCCACCACCGCGGGCAGCCTGCTCGCCTTCTTCGAGGACCTCCGCTCGGAGGGGGTCGCGGTCGGCACCTCAGAGATCCTCGACGCATTCGAGGCCCTGGAGGAGGTCACCTGGACCGACCAGCGCGACTTCCGCGAAGCGCTGGCGGCGACGATCGCCAAGTCCCAGGAGGACCGCCGCGTGTTCGAGCTGCTCTTCGAGCGCCACTTCTTCCGCGCCGCCGAGGCCGAGGCCCTCGAGATGGAGGAGGCGAACGAGCGCTTCGACGGCGCCGAGCGGATCGACCTCGACGAGCTTCGCGATGCGATTCGCCGAGCGATCACCGCGGGGAACGACGGCGAGATGCGCGACTTGGCGCGGCTGGCGATGACCGCCTTCGGGCGGCGCGGCGAGCGCTCCGGGGTGATCGGCGTCGACGTCCAGCGGATCCGCCGGGCGCTCGGGCTGCAGGCCCGCGGCGGCGGTGCCGACGGCGAGCAGGATGCCCCGCTCGACCCCGAGCAGGTGCGGCGCTTCGAGCAGCACCTCCGGCGGGAGCTCGAGCGGGCGACGATCGAGCGCACCGGGAAGCTCCCTCCCTCCCGGCCGCTGGCCGAGCTCGACCGGGCCCTGCCGACCAGCCCCGCCCAAGACCTTGCGGCGGTGCACCGGGCGGTGGCGCAGCTGAAGCGCCGGATCGCCACCCTCGGCCACGAGCAGCGGGGCAGGCGCAAGGGCCGGGTGGTCGACGTCCGGCGGACGATGCGCGCATCGCTTGAGACCGGCGGCGTCCCCCTCCGGCTCAGATATCGGCCGAAGCGCCCGCGCCGCCCCGAGATCTACGTCCTCTGCGACGTCTCGACCTCGGTCTCCAGCGCCAGCGTCTTCTTCCTCTCGGTGCTACACGCCCTCCACGACTCGTTCCGGAAGCTGCGCAGCTTCGTCTTCATCGAGCGGATCAGCGAGGTCACCGACATCTTCGAGCACGAGCGCGACTTCCGCCGGATCGCCGAGCGAGTGTCGTCTGAGGGCGGTGTTGCGGATGTGTCCGGATACACCGACTACGGCCGGGTCTGGCTCGAGTTCCGCGAGGAGATCGCGGAGGAGCTTGGCCCGCGCTCGACCGTGATCGTCCTCGGCGACGCCCGCACCAACGGCCGCGAGCCGCATGCCGACACCTTCGGGACGATCGCCGAGCGCTCCGGGCGCACCTTCTGGCTCAACCCGGAGCCGCGGCTCTACTGGAACTACGGCGACTCGGTGATGGCCGCCTACGAGCCCTACTGCGACGGAGCCTTCGAGTGCTGGACCACCAAGCACCTGGAGAGCTTCGTCAACGTGATCGCGGGCGGAAGGGTGGTCGCCGCCTAGGCGGTGACAGGCTCGCGCTTGCGCCAGAGCTTCCAGCGCGTCTCCAGGCTCTTTGTGAACCTCTTCGGCTTCTCCGAGTAGATCCGCTCGCCGAGCGAGCTGGCCGCGAACTGGAGCTCGCCCCGGCGCTGGTCGATCAGCTCGAGGAGCAGGCGCTGGTCGCCGGCCTCGGCGAAGTCCTCGCGCCGCCGCTGGGCCTGCTCGCGGAGCAGCACCAGGTCGTGGTCGTCGCCGAGGTGGTCGGAGAGGTCGTGGACCTGGGCGGCAAGCGTGCCGATCAGCTCGGGCTCGGCGTCCCGGATCAGCCGCAGCTGGTACCAGAGGTCCTTGGCGCGCTTCCGCCACTCGTGGAGGGTCTCGTCGCTCGACCCGCTCCTCGACCTCGCGCAGGCGCTTTCGCCCCCGGCGGTAGCTCCGATGGATCCCGGGCGCGATCAGCTCCCATTCGTCGCCCTCGAGCGGCCAGGTCTCGACCCGGCCGCGGCCGGCGGTGAGCGCGGCGGCGGCGGTCGCCATCTCCCGCTCCTGGGATCCGTCCTCGCGCCGTCTCCTCCAGCTCTCTGCTGGAAGCGCTCCCTGAGGCCGGAGTAACGCTCGTCCTGGGCGGGGCCGAAGCGCTCCGCCAGCGCACTCGAGCGTCTCGACCAGGACCTCGGCGTCGCGAAGGCCGCTGAGCTCCCGGCCGATGTCGCGGTAGTGCTGGTTCTCGCGCCGGTAGAGGTCGTCGCCGAGCGCGTCGCGAACCAGGCGAATCGCCGAGCGGATCTTCTTCATGTCCTTGCGCGCCTCGTGGATCGCCTCCGCCGGGGTGCTCTCGGTCTCGTCCCGGAGCTCGGCGAGCGCGTTGTCGACCCTGGCGAGGACCATCCGCTTGATCCCGTTGCCGAGGGGCTCGCCCTCGAGAAGCCTGTAGGCCGTCGAGTCGCTGGTCACCTTCATCTGCTTCCCAGTGGATAGCCGGGGAAACGGGGCCGGATGTGAAAACGGTGTGAGCGCCGGGGATTATGCGAGAGCGCTGGGCAGCCCATTCACCGCGAGGCTCTCGTTGAGAAAGCGCTCGTCGCCGGTGACCTCGTCGCCGAGCCAGGCGGGCGGCTCGAAGCGTCCGCGCCTGCTCCTCGGATTCGAACTCGACCTCGGCCACGATCAGGCCCTCGAGCTCGCCCTCGTAGAGTCCACCTCGATCTCGAGACCGTCGTGCGGGAGCACGTGGCGGCGCTTCCGCAGGCGCCGGCCCTCGGTCAGCGGCCAGAGCGCATCGAACTGCTCTGGGCTGATCTCGACCTCCGCCTCGCGCCGGGAGAGGCCGGCGCCCCGCTTCACGGTCAGCAGCGTCTGCTCCCCCTTCCTGCGGAGGCGAACCTCGCCCTCAGCGCCCGACCGCGAGGTAGCCCTGCTCGATCGGGTCGGAAGTCGCTGCCGGAGAGGTCGGGGGGCTGCCGGAGCCGGAACTTTCGCTCGACCTCCATCCCGAGCGGAAGCTAGCGCCCCTTAGACTGAGGCCCAAGCGAACAGGGGGGCTCGCGGGCAAGCGGGCTGAGATAGCGCACTACCCACCCGGCGCTGACCCTTCGAACCTGTGCGGTAATGCGCGCGGAGGGAGCATGCTGACCAGATCTCGCCCCTCAGACATCGAAGACCCGGTTGCCGCCGGCGGGCGCGAACGGGTCCGGTGCCGCTGGCGCCGGGGTCGCGATCAGGGCCGTGAGCCACTCCTTCGGCTCGCTGCGCGCGCTCGACGGGTCGGCCTGGCCGCCGCCCCGGCCGAGGTGCTCGGGATCGTCGGACCCTCGGGCTGCGGCAAGACCACCCTGCTCGAGCTCGTCGCGGGGCTGCGGGAGCCCGATGCGGGGTCGATCTCGATCGGGGTCGCGGCCGCCGCCGAGGACCGCCTCGCGCTGAGCGCCTACATGCCCCAGCGAGACCTCCTGCTTCCCTGGCTGAACGCGATCGACAACGCCGGGCTCGCGGCCCGGGTCGCCGGCGGCTCGCGCGCGGAGGCTCGCAGGCAGGCGGCGCCGCTGTTCGAGCGGCTCGGGCTGGGTGGCTTCGAGCTCGCCCGCCCCGACGAGCTCTCCGGCGGGATGCGCCAGCGGGTCGCCTTCCTCCGCACCCTGATCGCCGGCCGCCCGCTGCTGCTCCTCGACGAGCCTTTCGCCTCGCTCGACGCGATCACCCGGGCCGAGATGCAGGAGTGGCTCGCCGGGGTCCTCGCGGGCGACCGGCACACCGTCCTCCTCGTCACCCACGACGTCGAGGAGGCGCTCTACCTCTCCGACCGGGTCGCGGTGCTCACCCCGCGGCCGGGACGGGTGGCCGCGGAGCTCGAGGTGCCGGCGCCGCGCGAGCGCGATCGCGACGCCGCGGTCACCTCGGCCGAGTTCGCGGAGCTCAGGCAGCGGGCGCTGCGGGCGCTCGCCGGAGGCGGCGGATGAGCTCGCTCGCGAAGCGGCTGCGACCGGCGCTCGCGCCGGCGATCCTGCTCGTCGGCCTGATCGGGCTCTGGGAGCTCCTCGCCCAGACGGGCGCGCTCGCCGACGTCTTCGGGATCGAGGACTTCCTCGTCCCCGCCCCGAGCGAGATCGCGCAGTCGCTGTGGGAGGATCGCTCGCTGCTCGCCGACGACGCCTGGGTGACCCTGAAGGAGGTGCTGCTCGGATTCGCCCTCGCGGTCGTCACCGGGGTCGGGTTCGCGGTCCTCATCCACCTCTCGGAGACCGCTCGCAGCGCTGTCTACCCGCTGCTGGTCGCCTCGCAGACGATCCCGATCGTCATCCTCGCCCCGATCCTGGTGGTCGTCTTCGGCTTCGAGATCGAGACGAAGCTCGCGATCGTCGCCCTGATCTGCTTCTTCCCGATCACCGTCAACACCCTCGACGGGCTCCGCTCGGTTGATCCCGAGCTGCTGAAGCTGATGCGGACGATGGGGGCCGGCCGGTTGCAGACCCTGCGCCGGGTCGAGGGGCCCTGGGCGCTCCCCTACGCCTTCAGCGGGGCCAAGGTGGCGGTCGCCGTCTCTGTGATCGGTGCCGTCTTCGCCGAGGCGGCCGGGTCGAACGCCGGGCTCGGGCACCTGATCGACCAGGCGAACGCGCAGCTGCTCACCGCTCGCTCGTTCGCGGCGATGGTGGTGCTCTCGGCGATGGCAATCGCCCTCTTCGCCCTCCTCACCCTGCTCGAGCGGCGCGTCGTCACCTGGAGGACCGAGCGGTGAGACCGCGGACTCGGGGCCGCTGCGGCGGCACTGCTGGCGGCGCTGGCGCTCGCTTCCTGCGGTGAGAAGGAGGAGACGCTCGCCACGGCGCAGCCGGAGCCCTTCGACCTGGCGCTCGACTTCTACGTCAACCCCGATCACGCCGGCGTGTTCACCGCGATCGACAACGGCTACTTCGAGCGCGCCGGCCTCGCGGTCACCCCGAGGGTGCCCTCCGACCCGTCGGCGCCGATCAAGGAGGTGGCGGCGGGCCGCGCCGACCTCGCGATCTCCTACGAGCCCGAGGTCCTGCTCGCCCACGACCAGGGCCTCGACGTCGAGGCGGTCGGCGCGATCGTCGACCAGCCGCTCACCTCGCTGATCTCCCTCCCCGCCGGCGGGATCGCCACCCCCGCGGACCTGAAGGGAAAGACGGTCGCCACCGCCGGGATCCCCTACCAGAGCGACTACCTGGAGACGATCCTCGCGGACGCTGGCCTCTCGCCCTCCGACGTCAACGAGGTCAACGTCGGCCTCAACCTGCTGCCGGCGCTGCTCGGCGGCCAGGCACAGGCGATCCTCGGCGGCTTCAGCAACATCGAGGGAGTGGACCTGGCTCAGCGCGGGGACGACCCGCGCGGTGGTCCCGGTCGACCAGCTCGGGGTCCCCACCTACGACGAGCTGGTTCTGGTCGCGCAGCGCTCCCGAGTCGAGGACGACCCCGACGCGATCCGCCTCTTCATCTCCGCGCTCGCCAACGGCACCCGGGACGCGATCGCCAATCCGGAGGCGGCCACCCAATCGATCCTGAAGGCGGGCAAGGGCCTCGACCCGAAGCTGACCCGGGCGGAGGTGGACGCCACCCTGCCGCTGCTGGCGCCCGCTCCGGGGAAGTCGTTCGGCCAGATGGACGGCGCCAGGTGGGAGCTGTTCGCGAGCTGGATGGCCGACCACGGCCTGATCTCCGACGTCCCCGCGGCGGACGAGGTGCTCACCAACGAGCTCCTCCCGCCTCCGCCGCCGGAGTAGCGACATTTCCGCCTGGCCTTGCGGCTCTGCGGAACCGCGCCTAGCGAACGCCGTTTCTCAGACCAGGGAAGCGAGCGCGAACTCCTGCTTCCACGCGAATGGAGGCACGAACGTCTTGCTACCTGAGCAGGGCGTCCATTTGGCCGACGGCCTCTCGCAGGCCCTCGACCATGCCCGTGCCGACCAGCTTCTCCAGGTCCTCGCGGGAGTCGAACGTCGAGCGCATCTCCATCCGCGTGCCGCCGTCGCGCTTGGTGAGCCGGACGCTGACCGTGTTGACCGGCATGTCCGCGGTTGGCCTCCCGTCGCTGTCGGCGAAGGCGTCGGTGAACTCCAGAGAGGTCGGCGGATCGACGGTCGTGACGCGCCACATCCCTCGGTGCGTATCGCCCTCCGGGCCGGTCATCAGGTACGTGACCTCACTGCGCGGGCGTGAGGTCGTGCTTCCCGACGGTCGCCGGATAGCCCGGCGGGCCCCACCAGCGTTCGAGCTTGCGCGGATCCGACCAAAGCTCCCACACCTGATCGATCGGAGCGTCGAAATCGGCGATCAGGGTGACGCTCAGGTTGTCGTAGTCCTTGTCGACGCTGGTGACGCTCATCCAGCTCCTCCCATCGTTGAGTTCATTCCTCTGGCTCGGTGCCCTGGGCGAGCAGGTCCGACATCCGGTCCACTCGCGCGCGCCAGGTCGGTCTCGAGCTCGTCGAGGACCTGTCGCGCGCGGCCGACCGCCTCGGCATCGGTGCGCACGAGCTGCTCGCGCCCGCGGCGCTCCTTGGTGACCAGGCCGGCCCGCTCCATCACCGCGACGTGCTTCTGAACCGCCGCGAAGCTCATCGGGTAAGCCTCCGCGAGTCGCGAAACCGAGGGCTCGCCGGCGGCGCAGCGGCGAAGGATGTCGCGACGGGTCGGGTCGGCAAGGGCATGGAACAGCTCGTCGACGGCCTCGTCAGTCAGATCATCTACAACCATCTAGTTGTAGATTATCCACGTCCACACCCAGAACAGGAGGCGCCGTGTCCGCGACCGTTCTCTACATGTCAATGTCCCTCGACGGATTCATCGCCGGGCCCAACGAAACAGACGACAACGGGCTCGGCGACGGCGGTGACCGCCTGCACGACTGGGCCTTCCCGGATGTCGACCCTGATCAGAGGGGCCCCCACGTCGGCCGTCTGGCTGGCGCCAACGGCGAGGTCTCGGAGGAGATGATGAACACCGGAGCAGTCGTCGGCGGCCGGGGGACCTTCGAGCCGGCAGGCGGCTGGGGCGGTGACCACCACAACGGCGTGCCGATCTGGGTCTACAGCCGCCATGAGCCCGGCATCGACGTGAGCCAGTGGCCGCTCGTCACCTACGTGGAAGACGCCGGGACCGCGATAACCGAGGCTAAGCGGGCAGCGGGCGACAAGAACGTGCTCGTTCACGGTGCCGCCGTCGCGCGGCTCGCGCTCGCCGCCGGCCTCCTCGACGAGCTCGAGCTACATGTCGTCCCGGTGCTCTTCGGCCAGGGGCGCCGTCTGTTCGAGGGCCTCCCTGCCGAACAGATCGAGCTTGAGCGCATCCGCGTCCTCGAAGGTGAGGGCGGTGTCACCCACATGCACTATCGGGTCCGTCGCTGATACTCGCGCCTGCTCCGCGCGAAAGCGGCACCGCTGAATGACGCTAGGCGGCGAGCGGGTCGGGGGCGCGGCGGAGCGGCGGGCCGCCCTTCGCCGCCTTGTGCCAGACCGCGAGCGCGAAGGCTCCCGCCAGCCCCCTGAACGGGGCGTATGGGGCGAAGTACTCCTCGACCTCCTCGACCGTCGCCCGGCGCCGGAGCCCGGTGAGGTAGCCGACCAGCTTGACGTAGGCGAGATCGCCCGCCGGGAGCGAATCGGGCTCACCGCGCCCGCCGAGGCCGAGGCATTGGATCGTCCAGGGACCGATCTCCGGGATCGCCCGCAGCCGCCGGTCGGACTCAGGGTCGAAGAGATCGGCGCGCCCCGCAGCCACCTCGCGGGCGCAGCGGACCATCGCCAGCGAGCGGCCCTCGCTCAGATCCATCGAGGCGAGCTCCGCGGGCGCCCGTCCGGCGATCACCGCGGCCGAGGGCACGTCTCGCAGCGGCCAGGGGTCGCGGCCGCGCGCCGGCGGCTCGTGGTCCAGGGGGAGGTGGCTCGGCGCCCATCGGCGCATGATCCGCCGCTGGATCTGAGCCGCCCGCGAGGACTCGATCAGCTGCTTGGTGATCGCCCAGCAGAGCGCCTCCCAGGGCCACGGGCGCCGCTTCGGGCGGACCCAGGGCATGTGGTGGATCCCCGGGCCGATCAGGGGATCTCGCTTGAAGGCGCGGAAGAACTCGCCCATGTCGTCCTCGACCGCGATTGCGAACCGCATCCGCTCGATCGCGATCCCGAGCTCCGCCTCGCCCGCCGGGGCCCTCTCCTCGAGCGGCGTCTCCCCGGCGAACGGGATCGGATGCTCGACCCTCGCCGGATCGATCGACTCCGCCCGGACGTGGACATACCCCTCGCGGGTGCGCCAGCTCCTCACCCGCACCGGACTCTGGCCGACGTGCAGCAGCCGCTCCACGACATCGCCGCGCACCCGGATCACCCCGTCGCCGCCGCTGCTCCTCGGCAGCCGGTAGGGCCAGCGCGGCAGCACCCGCTCCTCGATCACCGCGGTCATCGCCGAGAGCTAACGCCCGAGGATGTGGACGTCGACCAGGAAGCTGCGGCTGGCGACGACCTTCTCCCGGCGGCGGAAGAGCCCACGCCGCGGCGGGCGGCGCTCGGCTCGCGCCGCCCGGGCGATCGCGACCGCGGCGACCCCGGCCGCGGCGCCGGCGGTGGCGGCGACCGCCACCGGCCCGACCTCGCGGCCCCAGAGCTGGATCGCGCCGCTCTGGCGCTGCGCGGGAACCGGCCGCACCGGTCCCGCCTCGATCACCTCCAGCCTCGCTCTCCCGCAGCTCCTCGGCCATCGGCCCATCCTAAGAGGTGCCCCGGCTCGTTTCAGCGCGGCGCCGAGGGGAAGGAGCGCAACTAGCGATGCCAGAGACCGTCAGGCGAGCGTCTTCTCGTACAGCCGGTAGCGCTTGACGATCTTCCCCCCCATCCCCTCCATCGCCCGGTTCATCGGCTCGTTCGTCTCCAGGATCCAGCCCTGGTCGCCGGCCGGGGAGCCGGTCTCGGCGGCGGTCTCGATGTGGCGGACGTAGAAGCGGGCCGCGATCCCCGTGTGCTGGTACTCGGGCTTCACCCCGAGGGCGAACACCCGCACCCGGTCGATCTTCCGCTTGCCGAGGAGGAACCGGAGCCAGCCGAATGGGAGCAGGCGGCCGTTCATCCTCTTCGTCACCTGGTTGATGTCGGGAAGGGTGAGGGCGGCGCCGAGAACCTCGCCGTCGCGCTCGGCGATGAACCCCCAGCGCTCGTCGATGATCTGCTTCAGGTTCTTGGCCTGGAAGCCGACCTCCTCGTCGGTGATCGGGACGAAGCCCCAGTTCCTCTCCCAGGCGGCGTTGTAGACCTCCATGAAGCGGCCGATCTCGGCCTCGAGGTCGCGCTTGCGCATGTTCCGGACCGTGATCCCGTGCTCGGACTCGACCTTGTCGGCGACCTCGTGGATCGCGTCGGCGAAGCGGTCGCCCTGCTTCAGCTCGCCCAGCGACAGCCACCAGATCAGCAGGTCGATCGTCTTGCCGTAGCCGAGGGCCTCGAGCCGCTCCCGGTAGTAGGGCGGGTGCCAGGGCTCGAGGATCATCGGGTGGCGGTCGTAGCCCTCGATCAGGAGCCCGCACTCGTCGTTGGTGGTGAAGTCCATCGGCCCGAGCAGCCGCTCGCGGCCGCGCTCACGCACCCATGACTCGGCCGTCTCGAGGAGGGCGGCGAAGACCTCGGGGTCGTCCTCGGCCTCGATGAAGCCGAACTGGCCGTCGCTGCCGCCCTGGAACTCGTCCCAGCGCCGGTCGATCTGGGCGGTGATCCGGCCCGACCGGCTCGCCGTCTCGCCAGGCGAGGAAGTACTCGGCCTCGGCGTGCTCGAAATAGGGGTTCTTGGAGCGGTCGAGGAACTGGCGGCGCTCGTAGATCAGCGGCGGCACCCAGGGCGTCCCGCGATGGAGGCGGAACGGGCAGCTTGATGAAGCGGGTCAACTCGCGCCGGCCCTCGACCGGCCTCACCTCGATTGCCACGGGCGGGGACGCTACAAGGTGCTCGATCGGCTCGGGGCGCCGGTGGCACCTATGCTTCCGGCAATGCCGACTCCACCGTAAACGGGTCGCGCCGACGCGCGCCCTCGCAACACCGGTGGACGTCTTCGAGAAGGTCCGCACCCACGACCGCGCCGAGCAGCTCGAGGCCGCGAAGGAGGGCGACCTCCTTCCCTATTTCCGGATCCTCGAGTCGCAGGCCGGGCCCGGTGGTCGAGATGGAGGGCCGGGAGACGATCATGCTCGGCTCCAACAACTACCTGGGGCTGACCACCGACGAGCGGGTGAAGCAGGCGGCCCGTGACGCGCTCGAGGCCTACGGCACCGGGGTGACCGGCTCGCGCCTGCTCAACGGCACCACCCCGATGCACCTCGAGCTGGAGCGGGAGCTGGCCGAGTGGATGGGGACCGAGGACGCGATCGTCTTCACCACCGGCTACCAGTCGAACCTGGGCGCGATCAGCGCCATCCTCGAGCCCGGCGACACCGTGATCTGCGACTCGGGCGACCACGCCTCGATCCTCGACGGCTGCAAGCTCTCCGGCGCCCGGATGCGGCCCTTCCGCCACAACCGGATGGACAAGCTGGAGACGATGCTCGAGCGGGCCGTGGCCGACGGCAGCGGCACCCTGGTGATCGTCGACGGCGTCTTCTCGATGGAGGGGGACGTCTGCGACCTGCCGGCGATCGTCGAGCTCACCCGGCGTCACGGCGCCCGGCTGATGGTCGACGAGGCCCACGGGGTCGGCGTGCTCGGTGAGCGCGGCGCCGGCGCCTGCGAGCTCTTCGGCCTCGAGGACGCCGTCGACCTGCGGATGGGGACCTTCTCCAAGAGCCTCGCCTCCTGCGGCGGCTTCATCGCCGGCTCGGCGGAGGTGATCGAGTACCTTCGGATCGCCTCCCGCTCGTTCATCTTCAGCGCCTCCGCGGTCCCCGCCGCGGTCGGCGCCGCTCTCGGGGCGCTGCGGATCATCCGCAGCGAGGGGCCCGGAGCTGATGTCGCGGCTGCTCGAGAACGCCGCCTACCTGCGTCAGGGATTCCACGAGTCTGGGCTTGAAGGTGGTCGAGCCGGGGACGCTCCCGGATGGCCGCGAGGCGACCACACCCGTGGTTCCGGTGATCGTCGGCGAGGACTGGCAGGCGGTCCTGCTCTGGAAGGCCCTGTTCGAGGCCGGCGTCTACACCAACGTCGCGATCCACCCGGCGGTGCCGCCCGGGGGAGCGCTGCTGCGGACCAGCCTGATGGCGACCCACGAGAGGAGCCAGCTCGATCGAGCCCTGGAGGTCTTCGCCGAGGTCAAGGGACGTTTCCCGGAGCTCCCGACGGGCGGCGATGAGGCCCCGGCGGCCAGATCGTCGCGGATGCAACCGGCGCACGATCTCGTAGCCGCTCGATCGGGCCGAAACAAAACATCTGCTCTTAGCGAACGGGATGAATTTTTTGGTGTTGACCGTCGCGCGGTTGGCTAGATAAGTTTCGCCTCGCCGCGCGCTTCCGGGGCAGGGAGCGGACGGAAAGAAGTAAGGAGAGGCCCGTCCCTTCCCCCGGCTCGCCAAGAGCGCCGGGGGCGTCGCCGGCAAAAAATCAGCCCCGCTAATTCCTGATCACCGCTGAGGAGGGAGAACGATGTCCGCTGCCACGACGATTGCCCCTGCGCATCCCGCACTACCGACCCGCCGTTCCGTTGAACCCGATCGCGTCGAACGGCCGGTCGAGCGCGAGACTCCCGTCGGAGGCGGCGACGCCCAGTGCATGCAGGCTCTCGCCCGCGCCAATCAGGTCCGGCTTGCCCGCGCGGCGCTGAAGCGCGACATCGGGGCGGGCCGGCGATGCGTGATCGACACCGTGATCGAGCGCCCGTGGGAGGTCGAGAGCATGACCCTGAGCGAGCTGCTCCGCAGCCAGCGCCGCTGGGGCCGGGCGCGCGCCCGGAAGCTGCTCACCTCGATCGGGCTGAGCGAGGGCAAGCGCCTCGGGACCCTGACCGAGCGTCAGGTGGGGATCCTGGTCAGGGCGCTGCAGGCGAAGACCGCCGGCGCCAGTGGCGACCGCCTAAGGACGATCGCGAGGGGGCGGGCCGGTCACGGCCCGCCCTTGAAGCGAAACAGCGCTCCGCCCGAGCGCCTCCGGAAGGCCGAGGCGAGGAGCCAGCCGAAGGCGGCGAAGGCGGCGATGCCCGGCCAGCAGCGCGACGCCCGCGATCACCGCCCCGGAGACGTAGAGCGCGGCGACCACCGCCACCCCGATCGCGCCGGCGAGCAGCAGGGTATGGGAGCGATAGCCGGCGAAGTGCTCGCGGACCGCGAGCTCGAGCCCCGCCAGCGAGCCGAGAACGAGGCCGGCGCCGATCAACACCGCGCCGCGAGGCGGGGCGACGAAGAAGCCGGCGACCAGGAAGACGATCGCGACGACTACGACCAGCTCCGAGAGCGGGAACGAGCCCCACGGCGCCGGCGGCGGCCCGTCGGTGCGGCGCGCGGACGGGGTCGGCTCGGCCGCGGCTGGACCGCCGGCGGGTCCGTGGACACCGGCTCGTCCCCGGCACCCTCCAGGCGCCGGCGACGCTTCCGCCGCTGCCGTTTGCTTGCCATCAGGGGTGCGAGGGGGCCGTAGCCCCTCGGCTAACGGACAACCGGAGGAGACGCGGACCCGCCACCAGCCCTTCAGCATCCCGAGCAGCCCCCAGCGCGGGCGTGAGTGCCAGTGACGGCAGCCGGGCTCGCCGATGTCCTCGTTGGAGACCCTGATCCACTTGTGGGCGGCGGGATCGGCGGCCATCTCCTCGATCAGCAGGCGGTTCTCCTCCTCGACCGAGGTGTGGTGGGCGAGTCTGCCCTTGACCTCCTCGAGGCGCGCCGCGAGCGCGTCCCGGACCCGTTCCAGCTCGTCCACCGAGAGGATCCGGGGCCGCCGCCGGGGGCGGCGACCGCGAACTCGATCCCGGTCCGGGGGAAGGCGGAGCCGAACAGCCGTGCCGAGAGCCGCCTCCAGCGCGGCGATCTGGCGGCGAAGATCGGCGCGGGCGGCGCGCTCGTCGTGCTCGTAGAGGAGGGTGTCGAGGCCCTCGGGGGGCGCGGGAGGAACTAAAGACTCCTCGGGGGCGGTCAGCTCCTCGGGGAGATCGATTCGCTCGAGTGTCTCCGGCATCTGCCCCTCCTCCACTCGGGGGGAACCATTCTACGCGTGCATCGCGCTCGCCGCCACCCACAGCCCCTCCTCGAGGGCGACGTCGGGCACCCCCTTCACCCCGATCGCGACCAGGGCGGTGCGCTCGGTCCGCGACTGGACTCCCCTCCCCTCGGCGATCCGGTCGAAGAGCACCGCCAGCGCCCGCCGCTCGTCGGCGATCACGATCGTGCCCTCGGGGAGCGGCGAGTGTCGGCCCTCGAACCGCTCTCGCTCGAGCGAGAGCCGCAGGCCCAGCCGCCCCTCGATCCGGTCCGCGTCGAATGCCACCAGGGCGACGCCGACCTCGGCCATCGCGATCGTGAGGGCGTCGTCGAGGCGGTTCTCGGCTCCGAAAGCGCCCGCTCTTCATCCGGTCGAGCGCCAGCTGCTCGATCGGGGTCGGGGTCTGGTCGGGATCGAGCCCGATGTGCCGGAAGAAGACCCGGTAGGCCCAGGGAATCGGGCGCTGGCGCAGCGAGGATCGCCTGGGCGCCGTCCGAAGCGGTCGCTGAGCGTCTGGAGGCGCTCCTTGAGAGCCGCTGGGCTGCGGCCCGAGCCGACCCCGAGGGTGGTGGAGAGGATCGAGAGGCCAGGGAACTCCTCCGCCAGCTCCGGGTCGACCCAGCCGGGCTCGGGGGCGGCCTCCCACTCCTCCGGCAGTGCTCCTCTTGGCTTCGCTGCGGGGCATCTCGGGGCATCTAGTGGAGCCTTGCGGCGCGCTCCCTCGAGGCCTCGATCAGCCGCTCGACCCGGGCCGAGAGCTGCTGCGTGTCGAGCTCCCCGATCGTCGTCGCCTCCAGGATGCCACCCGGATAGGCGTAGACGAAGGTCGGACAGCCGCCGACCCGGTAGAGGTTGGAGAGGGCGCCGTCGCGGTCGAGCCCAACCGGATGGGTCCAGCCGCGCTCCGCGATCAGCCGGCGGACCTCGTCGGTGTCGTCGCGGACGTCGATCGCGAGGAAGTTGACCCTGTCGCGGAAGCGCCGATAAACGGACTCGAAGGCGTCCTCCTGGGCCTCGCAGTCGCCGCCGCGGGTGAACCAGAAGGAGAGCACCAGCGGGCGATCGAAGAGCTCGCAGACCCGGATCGCGCCGGGCACGCTGCACCTCGCAGGCTGGGGTCCTCCGGTCCGCCTCCGGGCAGGGGATGCTCGGCGACTCGCAGTCGTCCTGGGCGATGTTGGCGTCGCCCTCCAGGTCCGAGCGGGCATCGGGGACCGCGAACTGCGCCAGCGGCAGATCCCCCTCGTCGCCGGAGCCGAGCACCCCCGCGTCCTCGTTCGAGAGCAGGTTCACCCCGGCGACCGCGATCACGGCGATGAAGACGAGGCCGACGAGCGCCGAGTAGATCGCCGCCGGCCGCGGGCGCGCGAGCGCTTGTCCCGGTCATCGCCGTTCTCCCGCCTGCTCTCCGTTCGACCTCATCTCACCTGAGCGACCATTCGCGCGCCAGCTCGCGCGCCGGCTCGGCGGCCGGGTCGGGGGCGGCCGGCCGCGGCCGGCGGCCCGAGATCGCGAACCCCTCCTCGGCCCAGACCAGCGCGGCGGGGAGGACGAGCATCACCCCGATCAGGGCGACGCCGAGGTCGGCGACCGTGACCAGACCGAAGTCGCGAAGCATCCTGATGTCGGTGGCGGCGAGGGCGGCGAAGCCGGCGATCGCGGTCGCCCCGGAGGCGAGCACCGCCGTGCCGGTGCGGGCGTAGGTCCGCCGCAGTGCCTCCCCGACCGAGAGCCCTCCACCCCGCTCCTCGTGGTAGCGGGCCGAGAGGATGACGCTGAACTCGGTGGAGATCGCGATCACCAGCGCCCCGAGGGTCGCCGACATCGGGTTGAGCGCGACGTCCATCGCGCCCACCACCAGCGCCGACCAGCCGGTCGCCAGGACCACCGGAAGCAGCGGCACGAGCGCACGGCGGGCCGAGCGGTAGACGAGGATCGAGCACCAGCGCGACCACCGCGAGCCCGACCAGCGGCAGCCAGTAGCGGCTCCGCGAGAGGTCGGAGTTGGCCTCGGCGGCGATCACCGGCAGCCCGGCCAGCTCGACCTCGGTCCCCTCGGGAGGACCGGGTTCCCCGGGCGGGTGGATCTGAGCGCGAATGTCCTCGATCAGGTCCTGCTGCTGGTCGAGCGGCTGCACCCGGATGCCGAAGGCGATGTTGGCGGTGTCGCCGATCCCGCCCGTGATCGGGTTGCGGGTGATCGCGGCCTGGGAGAAGTACGGCGGGATCGCGTCGATCAGGGCACGGATCTGTGCCTCGCTCTGGGGCTGGCCGCCCTCGCCGAAGAGATCGGTCAGCGAGATCGCGGGGCATAGATCGGCGTCGGCGCAGCTCGGGGCATTGCCGGTGAAGCCGTGGCGCTCCAGCACCCTCTGCTGGAACGAGCGCATCCAGGCGATCACCTCGGGGTCGGTGAGGTTGTCCGACCGGACGGTGACGTCGACCTCGCCGGAGACGCCGGTCTCGTCCTGGAGCTCCCCGACGTCGCGGAGGGCCGGGAGGCTGGATGGGGCGAGGTCGCGGATGTCGGAGACCACCTTGGTGCCGGCGCCGGCGATCCAGCCGCAGACCGCGAGGATCACCGCCGCCGAGAGCACCCGGCCCGGATTGGCGATCGCCACCGCCAGTGCCGCCTTTCCCGTCGCCCGCAGGCGAGCGGCGGCGGCCGCGCGGCGGCGGCCGGCCGAGGCGGCGAGCTTCTGCAGCGGTCCCCACCCCCTCGGGGTGCGCTCCGAACGCCACCCGGCGAGGGCGAGGGCGGCGAACCCCGCGGTGACCGCGACGACGAAGGCGATCCCCACCCCGGCGACCAGGAGGAGGCCGAAGGAGCGCACCATCGGGATCGGGGAGAGGACGAAGGCGGCGAAGCCGCCCGCCGTCGCCAGGCAGGCGGTGCCGATCACCGGGCCGCCGCCCGCCGCGGCGGCGGTCGCGGCCCGGGCGGGCGCGAGGCCGCCGGCGCGCGCCTCCGCGAACCGCGCCTGGAACTGGATCGCGTAGTCGACCGCGAGGCCGATCAGGACTGGGAGCACCGCGATAGACGCCATCGTCAGCGAGCCGCCGAGCAGCGCCAGCAGGCCGAAGGTGAGCCCGGCGGCCGCGAGCGCCACCGCGAGCGGCAGGAGCCGCAGAGGCGGCGAGAAGACCAGCAGCAGGGTGAGCGCCATCACCACCACCGCGGCGGCGAGGAGGACGAAGATCTCCGAGCGCAGGGCCCGCGCCAGCCCCTCGACGACGGTGGGGATCCCGCTGACAACGTAGTCGCCGTCGGAGAGCTTGAAGCGTGGGTCGGAGACGGCCTGCTTGATCAGCTTGATCGCCTCCGCTCGCTGATCGTCGCTGAGGTCCGGGCGCAGCCGGACCGACACCAGGGCGGCGTTCGCCCCGGGGAAGAGGTAACCGAAGCGCTCCTTCGGAGTCCCCGGGTCCTTCGCCGGGTCGAAGACGACCCTGCTGACGAACTCCGGATCGTCGATCGCCGGCAGGCTGGTGAGGTTGAACTGGAGGGCGAGCTGAGCGAGGGTCGCCTGGAAGGAGGCGGTCACCTGCTGAGCCGCAGCCTGGCCTGCCTGCCGCTGCTCCTCCTCGGAGAGGCCCTGCCTCGCTGCCCGCCGCTGGGCCTCCTGGGCGGCCGCCTGCGCGGTCTGCTGGGCGCCGCCTACCTGCTCCTGGAAGACCTGCTGGATCTGAGCGACGCTCTGGAAGAGGAAGGTGGCGGGCCCGAAGACGACCCTGCTCGGTGCCAGCTCGGCGATCCGATCGCAGACCTCAGGCAGGGGCTCGTTCTGGCGCCTCGGGAGGACGCTGCCGAGCTCGGTGCCTCCCGCCAGGCAGGTCTCGAGCTCGAACAGCGCCTCCAGGTCCTCGGTCAGGACCAGCTTGCGGAGGTCCTCGCGGACGAGGACGACCGCTGCGTCATCGCCGAATTTCTCCCGGAAGCGCTCGGTCGCCTGGAACTCGGCCGAGTCCTCGTCGACCAGTGTGTCGGTGCCGGCGTTCGTCTTCAGCCCGAACGCGGCGACCGCCCCGGCGACCGATAGCGCCAGGACCACGGCCAACACCAGCCAGGGCAGGCGGACGGCGAATCCAGCCACCCGCTCGAAGAATCTCCCGGCTCTCACGCCGCCTCAGCCCTCCGCCGGACGTACTCCGCAATCACTCCGAGAAGTCGCCCGGCAATGGGCGGCACCGCATCGTCCGTATCGAAAGGCGGCTCATACGCCGTCAGGGAAACGGCGCGAACCGGGCATTTGGCGATGATCGCTTCCACCAGCGACTCGAGCTCCGTGGCGCTGAGCCCGTCGGGCGCGCTGTAGCGGTTGACGTGTGCCTCCTCGATGTCGAGCACGTCCAGGTCGACGTGCAGGTAGATGCCGGTCGGAGAGGGGCTGAGCGCCTCCACCGCCTCCAGGAGTGGCTCGAGGGAGCGGATGCGTTCGGGCGGCAGATGCGTGACCGCGGAGGACTCGAGACGCTCCTGCTCCGGCTCGTCGAAGTCGCGTGCGCCCGCGAGCAGGAGCGCGGTCTCCGGCAGCGGCTTCGCGCCCTCGACCGTGGCAAGTAGAGCCGGCCAGGCGTCGCCTGCGAGCATCGCCAGGCCCATCCCGTCGAAGTAGCCGCTGATCGTCGTCTCGGGGATGTTGAAGTCTCCGTGCGCGTCGAACCAGACGACGCCCGGGAACTGCTCGTCGAACCCCGCCACCACCCCGACGGCCGCAAAGCAGCTGCCGGACAGCACCACCGGAAACGCACCTTCCCGCACTGCCTCCCTCACCCGCGCTGAGATCATCCGAATCAGCTCGAAGCTCGCGTCGATCTCGTTGTCGAAATCCTGGTCGAGCTCGAGGACCTCCTGCCGCACGGCGGCACCGCCCGCACTAAGCGCTTCCGCGGCACCGCGTTCGATCAGCCGCTCCGGCCCGGCTCCGACCCCATCTCGGAGCCTCCCGAGCTCATACGGCACGATCAGGAGGCGGATCTCCTTCCCCGCGTTCACACGCCGCAGGTTAGGGGCCGCTCGCTGGGCCTGCGGCAGCCGCCGCCGGCCCTAGTCCATCGCCAGCGGGCCCGTTACGTCGGCGTTCAGGAACTGGCGGATGAACTCGTTCTTCGAGTTGAAGAGCTCGTCCGCGGGGCCCGACTCGACGATCCGGCCCTTCCAGAGGACGGCGAGGAACTCGGCGATCCGCCGCGCGGTGGCGAGGTCGTGGCTGATCACCAGGTAGCAGCCGCCGTTCTCCTCGTGGACCTCCCGGATCAGCTCGCAGCAGCAGCGCCGTCCGCACCGGGTCGAGGCCCGAGTCCGGCTCGTCGAACATGACGATCGCCGGGTCGAGGACCAGCGCGCGGGCGAAGCCGGCGCGCTTGCGCATCCCGCCGGAGAGCTCGTTCGGCATCTTGTACATCGCCTCGGCCAGGCCGACCTCGCGGAGGCGCGTGGTGACGATCTCCTCGATCTCTTCCTCCGACTTGTCGGTGTGCTGGCGAAGCGGGAAGCAGGTGTTGTCGTAGACGTTCATCGAGCCGAACAGCGCGCCGTCCTGGAACAGGAGGCCGAACTTCTTCCGGACCTCGAACAGCTCGTCGTCGGTCATGTTCGGAATCGACTCGCCGTGGACGAGGACGTCGCCGGAGTCCGGGTAGAGCAGCCCGACGATGTGCTTGATCAGCACCGACTTGCCGGTCCCCGAGGGGCCGAGCACCATCGAGATCATGTTGTCGGGGAGGCCGAGATTGCAGCCGTTCAGGATCCGGGTGCGGCCGAACTGCTTGACCAGGTCGATGATCTCGATCGCGTCCTCGCCGCCGTGGTCCCGCTTGCGGCCCGTGTGCCACTTGTACGGGTTGGGGTCTTCAGCGTCGACGCCCGGGATCGTGTAGTCGCGCGACGAGAAGTCCTCCTCGCCGTAGCCCTGCGCCTCGAGCGGATCCGCCTCCTCTTCCTCGCTGGCCTCCGCCGAGCTACTGCTCTGACGTCGGGTGCCGCCGCTGCGCGAAGTGCTGCCGGTCTTTCTCTTCTCCTCAGCCAACTCTCAATCCTCCTTGGAAGTCCACCTGAATCGTAGGGGGTGTGCCTCTCTCATCCGCCGATTGGCGCCCTCGGGTTTGCGCCCCAGAAGACCAGGGTCCCCATCATCCCGATCAGGTGGACGAGGACGATGTTCAACACCATCGACTTCGCGGTCGCGGTGCCGACCCCGACCGGTCCGCCCGAGGCGGTGTAGCCGTAGTAGCAGCCGACCAGAACGATCGCGGTCGCCATCGTCATCCCCTTGATCAGGCTGAATAAGAGGTCGGGCGGGTTCTGGAACATCCAGAAGATCAGGAAGTAGCCGCCTGAGGAGACGTCGCCGATCTGCTCGACCACCGCGAGCCAGCTGGCGAAGAAGCCGATCCCGACCGCGGCCAGGTACATGAACGGGAAGGCGATCCAGGCGGCGAGCAGGCGGGTGGCGGCGAGGAAGGTGACCGGGGGCACGCCCATCACCTCGAGCGCGTCGATCTCGTCGGAGATCCGCATCGCGCCGAGCTCGGCGACGATCCCGGTGCCGACCTTGGCGGCGAGCATGTAGCCGAAGGCGTAGGGAATCACCTCGCGGAGGTCGCACCAGGCGGCGAAGACGCCGGCGTAGGCGGGAGCGCCGACCGACCGGTTGAAGTAGGCGCCCTCGATCCCGCACTGGAGGCCGAGGATGAAGACCAGGCCCCAGATCACGATCGTCGAGCCGAGGATCAGGATCCCGGTCTGGCGGAGCGCCTCACCGAAGAACTGGAAGACGCGGCCGGTGTAGACCAGGCCCACGACCCGGGCGCTGAAGCCGAAGATCTCGCCGATCGAGTTGAGCCAGCCGCGGGGGACGGCGAGCCAGCCGGCACCCATTACTTGATCACCTGGAGCTCGGGATGGGTGGCGAGCAGGGTCTGGGTGAAGACATAGTTGAAGGCGAAGACCCCCATGAAGGCGATCACGACCGCCTCGTTCACCGCTCTGCCGACGCCCTCGGCGCCTCCGGACGCAGTCATCCCCTTGTAGGAGCAAACGATCGCGATGATCGCTCCGAATAAGGTCGTCTTCAGGACGGAGCCCCAGAGGTCCGTGACCGAGGCGTTGTTGAAGAGGGTCGCGAAGAAGCCGCCGAGCGGCTCGTTGTAGAGCAGCTCGGCACCGATCCCGCCGACGATGCCGAAGACGAGCGCGTAGATGTCCATCAGCCCGGTGATGATCATCAGCGCGAGGAAGCGCGGCACCACCAGGTTCTTGATCGGGTCGACGCCGAGCACCTGGAGCGCGTCGAGCTCCTCGCGGATCTTCCGGGCGCCGAGGTCGGCCGTGATCGCGGTGCCGGCGACACCGGCGACTACGACAGCGGTGACGAACGGCGCGAACTCACGGATCGAGGCGAGGACGAAGAAGCCGCCGAGGCGGTCGAGCGCCCCGAAGAGCGAGAGGAAGTTGGCCGCCTGCAGCCCCGGAGCGCCGAACCCGAAGGCAAGGGTCGAGATCATCATCGGGAACCAGCAGAGCTGGAGGGCGAAGAGGAACTGGCCGATGAACTCGCCGCCGTAGGGGTAGGGCGGGCGGATCGCGGAGACGATCGTCTTCGCGGTCAGGATCATCATGTCCCCGACCTGCTCGAAGAGCGATTTCGCGGGGAGGAATGCCCTGTCGGCTACTGATCTGACCAATTTCTCTCCTCCGGGCCCGATTCGGCCCCCCAAAACGGAGGCGCAGCGGCCCCGCATGCCATCACGCGCCGGCCACGAAAACCAGCGCCGGATAACACACCCCGAAGAGTATGGGATCGATCCGCCGATCGCCACCCCCAACCGTGCGTCCGTGCCTGGATGGTAGGCTCCGCCCGCCTTTGGAGGAGAACGGCTCCACATCGCTCCTGCGAGTGCGCGGTCGCCTGGGGATGGGGCTCCTAGTCGCTCTTTGCAGCATCGGGATCGCCGCCTGTGGCGGCGGCGAGCGCCAGGACGCGGACGAGCCCGAGGGCGAGTTCCCCGTTGACGTCGTAAACGCGTCGTTCACGAGCAAGCAGCGCCTCGCCGAGACGTCCGACCTCACCCTCTCGATCGCAAATACCGGGCAGGAGACGGTCCCCGACCTGGCGATCACGATCTGGACCGATGCCGCGGCCGCGCCGGGCGCCGAGACCGACGGCAGCGGCACCGACACCACCGGAACGCGAGGGCACCGCGACCGAGGAATCGGGGCCGGTGGCGGCGGGCTCGTTCTCGGTGATCTCCCAGCAGGAGGATCTCGCGATCCCCTCGCGCCCGGTCTGGATCCTGGAGCAGGGCTACCCGAAGCTCGCCGGCCAGACCGCCTCCGCCGGGGCCGAGGCGGCGCAAACCGACACCTTCAGCTTCGGCTCGCTCGAGCCGAACCAGACGCGCGAGATCGTCTGGCGACTTACCCCGGTGCAGTCAGGCACCTACACCGTCCACTACCGGATCGCGGCCGGCCTCCAGGGCAAGGCGGTGGCGGTCACCGATGACGGCAGCGTCCCCGAGGGCGAGTTCGTCGTCGTGATCACCGACGTCCCGCCCCAGACTCGCGTCGACGACTCCGGGCAGGGTGGTGCCGATCGGGAAGGGCGACATCATCGGCCAGGCCGGAACCGAGGAGCAGAAGTCCGAGCTCGGCGGCGGCACCTCGACCAACCCTTAGGCGCGCCTAACCGCCGACGCATACGCTCCCGCGGATGAAACCGAGCCGGGGATCGGTGCTGGCGGGGCTGGCGACGCTGCTGGCGGGCGTCCTGGTGGCGCTCGCAGCCGGCTGCGGAGGAGGCGACGACGAGGCCGACGAGAACGTGGAGGCGACGACCAGCGTCGGGGCGGCTGAGAGCACCGGGAGCGGGACCGAAAAGACCGGGAGCGGTGATGGCGGGGTCGCTCTGCAGCGAGTGGGCGAGTTCGACCAGCCCACACACGTCGCCCAGGCCCCGGGTACGAACGACCTCTACGTGGTCGAGAGACCGGGCCGGCTGCGGATCGTCCGCGACGGCGAGACCCTCGAGCAGCCGGCGCTCGACCTCAGCGCGGAGGTCTCCGACGAAGGCCAGGAGCAGGGGATGCTCTCCGTCGCCTTCGACCCTGATTTCGCCAGCTCCCGGCTGCTCTACGTCTACTTCACCGGCTCCGACCAGGACCAGCACGTGGTCGAGTTCAGGGCCGGGGACGATGGCGTCGTCGAGGAAGGGAGCCGGCGCGAGGTCCTCCGGATGGATGACTTCGCCTCCAACCACAACGGCGGGCTGCTCCTCTTCGGGCCCGACGGCCATCTCTACATCGGCACGGGCGATGGCGGGATCGCCGACGACCCGGAGCGAAACGGGCAGGACCTGGGCTCGCTGCTCGGCAAGCTCCTCCGGATCGATCCAACGCCCACGGGTGACCGGCCCTACGGGATCCCGCCCGACAACCCCTTCGTCGGCAGGGCCGGCGCCCGCCCCGAGGTGTACTCGTACGGGCTGCGCAATCCGTGGCGCTTCAGCTTCGACCGGGAGAGCGGGGCGCTGACGATCGCCGACGTCGGCCAGAACTCGCTCGAGGAGGTCGACTACACGCCGGCAGGCGAGGCTCGCGGCGCGAACTTCGGCTGGTCGGCGTTCGAGGGAACGGAGCGCTTCAACGAGGACCAGGAGGCGCCCGGCGCCGTCCCCCCGATCCTCACCTACGGGCGCGACGGGGGCTGCTCGATCACCGGCGGCTATGTCGTCCGCGATCCCTCGCTGCCGTCGCTGGCGGGGCGGTACCTATACGGCGACTATCTGCGTCGGCGAGCTGCGGAGCTTCGTGCCAAGCGGCCGCGGCGCCCGCGGCGACCGGCCGCTGGGCCTGGAGGTGAGCAGCCTCAGCTCATTCGGCGAGGACGCCGCCGGCCACATCTACGCGACTTCTCTCGAGGGGCCGGTTTTCAGACTGATAGGCGAATGAAGTCCCTGCTTGCACTGACCCTGGGCGCCGCACTCCTCCTCCCGCAGGCGGCCACCGCCGCCCTGCCGCCGACCGGCGACGGCAGCGGTGGCTTCGGCCTCACCCCGATCGGCAGCTTCAACGAGCCGGTCGAGATCGTCGACGCACCCGGGACGAAGAACAGGAAGCTGCTCTTCGTCGCCGAGCAGGCGGGGCGGATCGTCGTCCTCCGCAACGGAGTGCCGCAACCGGCGCCGTTCCTCGACATCAGCCCTCAGGTGATGAACGGCGGCGAGGAGGGCCTCCTCTCGATCGCCTTCCACCCGCGCTACGAGCGCAACCGGCGCCTCTACGTCTACTTCACGAACCTCCAGGGCGACAACGAGGTCGTCGAGTTCAAGCGGTCGAAGCGCTCCCGCCTGGTGGCCAACCCGGCCACCGCCCGGCGGGTGCTCTACCTCGCCCACCCGACCTTCGGCAACCACAACGGCGGCCAGCTCCAGTTCGGTCCCCGCGGGCTCCTCTTCATCGGCCCAGGCGACGGCGGCGGGGGCGGCGACCCTCCCAACAACGCCCAGAACCCCAACAGCCCGCTCGGGAAGCTCCTCAGGATCGACCCGCTGCCGCAGGGCGACAAGAAGAAGGGGAAGGGCAAGAAGGGGCGTGCGGCTAAGGCCCCTCGCCCCTATGGGATCCCACGCGGCAACCCGTTCGTCGGCCAGCCGGGCCTCGACGAGATCTACTCGCTCGGGCTTCGGAACCCGTACCGCTTCACCTTCGATTCGCTCACCGGCGCGATCGCGATCGGCGACGTCGGCCAGGGCTGCCGCGAGGAGATCGACTACCGCGGGCCGGGCGGTGCTCGCGGGGCCAACTTCGGCTGGTCCCGCTTCGAGGGCACGTTCCTCTCCAATTCTTCCCGGCCCGCCCCGGGGGCGATCTCCCCGATCCTCGAGTACGACAATGCCGGCGCCGGTCCGTCCTGCTCGCCCCTCGGGGGCTTCTCGGGCGGCTCGGTGATCGCCGGCTACGTGGTCCGCGATCCCCGCCTTGGCCACCAGTACGCGCGACTGCTCTACGCCGACTTCTCCAGCGACGAGATCCGCAGCCTGATCCCCTCGCAGGGAGGCGCCGGCGACGACCAGTACACCGGCGTCTCCGTCCCGGCGGGCCAGCCGGACTCGTTCGGCGAGACCCGCGGCGGCGTCCTCTGGGTCGTCTCGCACAGCGGGGCGATCTACCGGCTCGACCCCGCGTGAGAGCGTCGATCGTCTCCCATCGGACAACCGCGGCGCTGATGGCCGCGGCGCTCGCCACCCTGGTCCTCGCCGTCGCCCCGTCTGGCACCGACGCGAGGGTGAAGCTGAAGCGGATCGGGCGCTTCCACAGCCCCGTCTACGTGACCGTCGCCCCCGACGTTCCCGGCCTGTTCGTGGTCGAGCAGCCGGGGCGGGTGAAGCTGGTCCAGGGCAAGCGGCGGCGCAGCTTCCTCAACATCGCCGGGCAGGTGATCTCCGGCGGCGAGCAGGGGCTGCTCTCGATCGCGTTCCCGCCCGACTTCGCCACCTCCCGCCTGTTCTACGCCTACTTCACGAACCGAGCCGGCGACAACGAGGTCGACGAGTTCCAGGCGACCCCCGACGGCGCCCGGGTGCTGCCGGGCTCCCAGCGCCAGGTGATGCTGATCCCCCACCCCACCAATTCGAACCACAACGGCGGCCAGCTCCAGTTTGGCCCCGACGGCTTCCTCTACATCGGGACCGGAGACGGCGGCGGCTCCGGCGATCGGCCCGACAACGCCCAGAACACCAACTCGCTGCTCGGCAAGATCCTCCGGATCGATCCTCGCGCCCAGGGCGGCCAGCCCTACGCCTCTCCCGGGTCGAACCCCTTCGCGGGCGGCGCCGGCCGCGACGAGGTCTACTCGCTACGGGCTCCGCAACCCCTTCCGCTTCTCCTTCGACCTCGTCAGCAAGCCCGGCGAGCCCCGGATCGCGATCGGCGACGTCGGCCAGGACCGCTTCGAGGAGATCGACTACGAGACCCTCGCCGCCGCCCGCGGCGCCAACTTCGGCTGGAACGACTTCGAGGGATTCGCGCCCTTCGCGGGCGCCCACCCGCCGACCGCCGGAGGGGCGCTGAGGCCGATCAAGGTCTACTCGCTCGGCGGCGGCGCCTGCGCGCTGATCGGAGGCTACGTGGTCAGCAACCCGAGGCTGCGCTCGCTGCTCGGCCGCTACGTCTACGGCGACTTCTGCATCGGCAAGCTGCGATCGCTGATTCCCGGGCTCGGCGGATCCCGCCGGGACCGACGGGTCGGCGCCAGCGTGCCGATGCTGAGCTCGTTCGGCGAAGGACGCAACGGATCGCTGTTCGCGACCTCGCTCAACGGGTCCGGTCTTCCGCCTCCTTCCCGCCGGCAAGCGCCGGAAGTAACCTCTCGCGGTCGTTCCCGGACCGCGCCTCGACCCCGAATGACCCTTAGCCGTCGCCAGATCGAGACAACCGTCGCTGCCCTGGTCGCGATCGCGACCGCGGTCGTCGGCCTCGGCCTCCGCGACGAGGAGCAGCTTGGGCCGAAGTTCCTCGCCCTCGAGCGGATCGGCCGCTTCCAGCAGCCCACCTACCTGGCCCAGCCACCGGGAAGAGACTCACCCCTGTTCGTGGTCGAGCGGCAGGGCACGATCCAGGCCCTCCCGGGCGGCGGGCCCGAGAGGCGGCGGTTCCTCGACCTCCGCCCCCAGGTGAAGACCTCCGGCAAGGGCGGCGAGCAGGGACTGCTCTCGATGGCCTTCGCGCCCGACTACGCCGAGAGCGGGCTCCTCTACGTCGCCTACATCGATCGCCGCGACGCGCCTCCGGGTGGTCGAGTTCCGCCGCGAGCGACGCCGATCCGCTGCGCGCGGAACGCCGCAGCGCCCGGCTCGTCCTCCGGATCCCCGAGCCCACCACCAAGCACCACGGCGGCCTCGTGCTGTTCGGCCCGACCGCTACCTCTACATCGGCTCGGGCGACGGCGGCCCCTCCGGCGACCCGCGACAACGTCGCCCAGAACAAGCGCAGCCTGCTCGGCAAGATCCTCCGGATCGACCCGCGCGCCGTCCGCCGCCACCCCTACACGGTCCCCCGCGACAACCCCCTGGTCGGCCGTCCCGGCCGCGGCGAGATCTTCGCCTACGGGTTCCGCAACCCTTGGCGCTTCTCCTTCGACCGGGCGACCGGGGCGATGGCGATCGGCGACGTCGGCGACGATCGCTTCGAGGAGATCGACTACCTCCCCGCCCGGAAGGCGCGCGGCGCCAACTTCGGCTGGTCGGCCTACGAGGGGTTCGCGCCGCTCACCAAGTCGGTGCCGAAGAGCCGCACGGTGCTGCCGGTGCTCGCCTACCCGCACGGCCCCGGCTGCGCGGTCACCGGCGGCTACGTGGTCCGCGACCCGGCGCTCTCACGAATCGCCGGGCGGGAGATCGTCGGCCGCTACCTCTTCGGCGACTACTGCACCGGCCGGCTATTCGCGCTTCCGCCCCCGTCCCAACCGCCGCGCCGGCAAGGAGCGCAGCTTCCGCTTCCGGGTCCCCTACCTGACCTCGTTCGCCGAGGACCGCGCCGGGCCGGATCTACGTCCTCTCCCAGTTCGGGGTCGGCCCCGGCAAGCGGCTCACCCGCGGCTCGGTCTACCGCCTGGTCCCGCGCCGGAAAGCAGTCAGCGGCTAGACCGCGTCGCTCACCGGCAGGCAGTAGCCGTAGGCGGTCAGGGCGGGAGCCGGGCCGAAGTAGCCGAAGCCGGTGGCCGACCAGGTGCCGTCGGAGTTGAAGGAGCCCTCGGCGAAGAACGCCTGCTGCGATCCGCCGAAGCTGACACCTCCGGCGAAGAACGCGTCCTGCGATCCGCCGAAGCTGAATCCTCCGGCGATCAGCTCGAGGCCCGGCGGGCAGCGCGGGGTCGTCGCCGTGGCGGAGTGGCCGCTGCGCAGGGGGGTGGACGCGGAGACCTCGGTGAACAGGGGGCCAGCGTTCTTGACGCAGTAGGCGATCGCGGTCAGCTCGCCGCCGTCGTTGCCGGCCGCGGTGGCGGTCACCAGCCAGGCCCTGGGCGAGATCGCCCGCGACTCGGTGATGTAGTTGCCTCCGAGCTCGACGAACGGGGTGGTGAAGTTGGTGCGCTGGAAGCCTCCGGAGAACAGGTATTGCCCCCTTGGGCAGCGGGCGATCGCGGTGTTGGTCTCGTTCCGCCTGACGAAGACCGTCCTGTGCGGCGAGCTCCTCGGGACCAGCCCGCGCCCGCAGACGACCTGGATCGTCGTCTCGCGCGGGGTGGTGGCGGCCTGGCTGGGGTCGATGACGAGGGCGCTGACGTGGTAGCCGCGCTGGACGCCGAGGCGCTCGTAGGAGTGCGGGTAGACGCCTTCGCCGTCGTCACTCAGAGCTGGATCGCTGGTCAACCCGCCGCCGAGCGGGAACTTCCCCTTCGGGCAACGGACGAGGAGCCGCTTCGCCCGGTCGGGCTGATCAAGGGTGAAGCTTCTGGTGACGAGGGTGAGCGCCCTGAGAGGACCGCGCCCCCCACGCCGCGACTCCCCACCTTGGCGATTGCGTTGCCCCTGAACGTAGACCTCTCCGCCGGCGGTATCCAGGATGAACAGTCGCCCCCTGGCGCGGAGGGCCAAACGCACGCGGCCGCAGAAGGTACCGCGCCTGATCACGTAGACCACGTTCCGGCGATGAACCGAATCGAGGTCGGCGGCGACGTCGGCATCAGGGTTCGCCCAGTGCCGGATCCCCGCGACCATTTCGCGGGGGCCCGGGTAGCAGCCGTCTACGCTTCCCGCCCGATAGCCCCCCGCGACCTTGAATGCCTCCTCGAGCTTCCTCGTCGGCGGGTTGTGGCCGCCGGAGCGGACGGCCTCGGCGGTTCCCGACCAGACGAGCAGCCCGACCAGGGCTGCGATCAGGGCGCCTTCATAACCGCCGATCCTCCCGCGATCAGCGGCCGCAACCCCGCAAACAACCTGTGAACTACCGCGGCAGGGCGGGCG
This sequence comes from uncultured Solirubrobacterales bacterium, assembly GCA_963752585.1. Taxonomy (GTDB): domain Bacteria; phylum Actinomycetota; class Thermoleophilia; order Solirubrobacterales; family 70-9; genus CAVVYV01. The sequence goes on along the minus strand of CAVVYV010000008.1, from coordinate 537,595 downwards.
CGAGGATCCGATAGGCCTTGATCCCGAGGCCGAGGCGCTCCCGGTCCTCGGAGATCTGGGGGTCGAGGCCGGTGAGCTCGCGCACCCGGTCGAGCCGGTAGGCGACCGTGTGCCGGTGGGCGTAGATCGCCCGCGCGGTCGCGTTCATGTTGCAGTCGCTCGCCAGGTACTCCTCGAGCGTGCCGAGCAGGTCGGAGCGGTACTGGTCGTCGTAGCGGACCAGGGGCTCGACCGTGTCCCGGTAGAAGGTCCGGACCTCGTCCGGGTCCGAGATCAGGGCCCGGAAGAGCAGGCGGTAGACGCCGCTCGCGGCGATCCCCTCCTCGAGCGCCTCGGCGATCCGGGGCTCGCGCCTGACTACGTCGAGGACCAGCTCCGCCTCGCGGATCGCCCGGTGAAGCTCGCCGGGATCGGGATAGAAGGAGGAGACGGCGGCCACCCCGTGACGCTGGAGGCGGCCGGCGATCCGGCCTGCCGCCTCCAGGGTGCGCTCGGGGGCGTCGTCGCCGCCGCGGGCCGGGAGGATCGCGTAGAGGCGGCCATCGCTGAGCTCGGCGAGCGAGCCCTCGTACTCGCCCTCGACCAGGGCGGTCGCGTGGCTGGGGCTGGAGGAGGTGATCTCGGCGACCAGAGCGATCGCCCCCCGCCCCAGGTCGCAACCGAGCCGAGCCGCCTTCGAGGTCGCCTCGGCGGCCTCCACCTCCCGGGTTCGGAGCTCCTCGATCAGGCCCCCGCGGAGCCGCCGCTCCGCCTCCTCACGGGCGTCGGCGACCGCGACCTCGGCGAGGGTGGCGAGGGCGGCCGCCCTCAGCACCCCGTCGCGATCGACGAGCGCCGGCCCCTTCGCCCTCACCTTCCCCGGCCAGCAGCAGCACCAGCCCGACCCGCTCGCCGCCGGCCTCGATCGAGGCCTCGTGCGCGATCGGCTCCGGCGGCGCCGGGTTGGCGTCGGCGACCCTCTCCCGCGTGTACTCGGCGAGGCCGTTGAGATCGGCCTCGCCGGGGGCCCGGGCCGCGAGGCCGCGGGCCGGGAGCACGATCGCCACCGGCCCGCCCGCCTCCGCCGCGGCGAGCTCCGCGACCCCCCTCAGCCCCTCGCCGTCGAGGACCGCCTCGATCATCCGGGTGCTGAGGTCGCGCATCGGGGGCCCCCTGGCGCTGTCCCTAGAGAACCGGCAGGTAGCGATCCAGCTCCCAGCTGGCTGACCTGGACCCGGTACTCCTCCCACTCCTCGCGCTTCAGCTCGATGTAGCGCGGGAAGATGTGCTCGCCGAGCGCCTTCTTCGACCAGCTCCGACTCGGCCGTGATCCTCGATCGCCTCGCCGAGCGTCTCCGGCAGCTGCTCGATCCCGGCCTTCTCGCGCTCCTCGTGGGTGAGGTCGTAGAGGTTCCGCTCCATCGGCTCCGGGAGCTCGTATCCCCTCTCGATCCCTTCGAGGCCGGCGTGCAGCATGCTGGCGAAGGCGAGATAGGGGTTACAGGAGGGATCCGGGCAGCGCAGCTCGCACCGCGTCGCCTTCTCCTTTCCCGGGTGGTAGACCGGCACCCGAACCAGGGCGGAGCGGTTGCGCCGCGACCAGGCGCAGTAGACCGGCGCCTCGTAGCCGAGCACCAGCCGCTTGTAGCTGTTCACGTTCGGTGCGAACAGCGAGCAGATCTCCCGCGCGTGCTTGAGCAGCCCGGCGATGTACGCCTTCGCCGTGTCCGAGAGGTGGTACTCGTCGTCGGCGTCGAAGAAGGCGTTCGCCTCGCCGGAGAACAGCGACTGGTGGGTGTGCATCCCGGAGCCGTTCTCGCCGAACAGCGGCTTCGGCATGAAGGTCGCGTAGACCCCGTGGGTATGCGCGATCTCCTTGATCGCGATCCGGTAGGTCATCGCGTTGTCCGACATCCGCAGCCCCTCGGCGAAGCGCATGTCGATCTCGTGCTGCGAGGGCCCGACCTCGTGGTGGGTGTACTCGACCGGGATCCCCAGCTGCTTCAGGGCGTTGACCGTGTCCCGGCGCAGATCCGAGGCCGCGTCCAGGGTGGTCAGGTCGAAGTAGCCGCCCTTGTCGAGGATGACCGGCTTGCCGTCCTCTCCCACCTCGTCGCTGGCGAAGTAGAAGTACTCGAGCTCCGGCCCGAGGTTGAAGGTGTCGAAGCCCATCTCCTCGGCGCGCACCAGGGCCTGGCGCATGATGAAGCGCGGGTCGCCCTCGTAGGGCTCACCGCCCGGCTTCAGCACGTCGCAGAACACCCGCGCGACGTTGCCCTTGCCCTGGCCGCCGTCGTCGCGCCACGGCAGCACCGAGTAGGTGTCGGGGTCGGGCATCGCGACCATGTCCGATTCCTCGATCGCGTTGAACCCGGTGATCGAGGAGCCGTCGAAGCCCATCCCCTCCTCGAACGCGCCCTCGAGCTCCTCCTTGCCGACCGCGAAGGACTTCAGCTGGCCCTCGATGTCGGTGAACCAGAAGCGGATGAACTCGATCCCGTCGTCATCGACCCGCTTGAGGACTTCCTTCGGGTCGGTCTTTGGTGTGTTCGTCGCCGGTGCCATTGGTCGTTGCCTCTCCTCTTCTCTCCTCGGCTTGTTGATCGGCTCGCTGGGGCCCGCGCCATGTGCGAGCCGGGGCCGACCCTAGTAGGGCCGGCCCCGGTCGTGCACACTTCTTCGCTGCCGGCTACGCGGCGACTTCCTCGCCGGTGTGCGCCTGCAGCACGGTCTCTCCCTCCTCACCGGTGCGGATGCGAATCGCCTCCTCCACCGGCAGGACGAAGATCTTGCCGTCACCGACCTCGCCGGTGCGGGCGTGCTTGAGGATCGTCTCGACGACGAGGCCCTTGTCCTTCTCCTCAACGACGACCTCCACCTTGAGCTTGGGTCGCACGTTGACGGTCAGGGTCGAGCCCCGATAGGTCTCGACGACACCCTTCTGCCGCCCCGATCCCTTCACCTCGCTGATCGTCAGGGACGGAAATCCCTTGTCGAGCAGCTCGGAGCGGATCGGCTCGAACGCCTCGTGTCTGATGAACGCTTCGATCTTCTTCATCTGTTCACCTCCTCACTTGGCGTCCGCGGTTGCTGTGGCGCTGCTGATCGCCGGCTGTCCGCTTGGCATCGGCCCACTCGCCGCACCCGGGTACTCCGGCTGCGGGATGAACTGCTCGGGTAGCCGTACATGCCGTGCTCGGAGATGTCGAGCCCGGCGTCCTCCTCGGCCTCCGAGACCCGGAGTCCGTACACCTTCTTGATCACGTAGAAGGTGGCGAAGGAGGCCGCGAACACGAATGCGAACGCGGCCGCGACGCCCAGCGCCTGAGCGCCGAGCTGCTCGAACGCCTCGAGGTTGAAGCTGCCCCCGAGGTCGTTCGCGCCCTTGCCGATCAGGCCGCTCGCATAGAGGAACCCGCCGATGAATTCGCCGTCGGAATTGGTGACCCCGAAGGCGTTGTAGTCGGCGAGCCGCGGCGCGGTGAATATGCCGCACGAGAGCGTTCCCCAGATACCGGCGAGTCCGTGCGCCGAGAGGGCGCCGACCGGGTCGTCGATGACCTTGTCGATCGCCAGCACGCCGAGGACGACGATCACGCCGGCGACCGCACCGATGATCGGAGCGGCCCAGGCCTCGACATATCCGGAGGGGGCGGTGATCGCAACCAGGGCCGCGATTGCGCCGTTGCCGACCATGCCGATGTCGACGCTCCCCATCCGCCATTTGCTGGTGAGGGCCGCCGTCAGCACGCCGGCCGCGGCCGCTAGCTGGGTGATCATCAGCACCTCGGTGAAGCGGCCGTCGAGGGCCCCCAGCGTGGAGCCCGGGTTGAACCCGAACCAGCCAAGCCAGAGGATCAGCACCCCGAGCCCGAACAGGGGCATCGAGTGGCCCGGAATCGCTCGCGGCTTCCCGTCGGAGCCGTACTTGCCCTTCCGGGCGCCGAGCAGGAGCAGCACGGCCAGGGCGCCGGTCGCACCGATCAGGTGGACCGCCGTCGAACCGGCGAAGTCCTGCATGCCGATGTTCGCCTGCAGCCAGCCGCCTCCGAACACCCAGTGCGCGCCGATCGGATAGATCAATGCGGCGAACACCAGGGCATAGATGACGTAGACGCCGAACTTGATCCGTTCGAGCGTCGTCCCCCAGACGATCGCCAGCGAGACGGCGCAGAAGACGAACTGGAAGAACCACTTCGACTCCACCGTCGCGTCGGACAGCCCCATCACCGGGAAGGCCTCAGCCGGATTGCCGAAGTTCTGGAGGAAGAACCCGGTGTCCCCGATGATCTCGCCCGGCCCGAACGCGAAAGCGAACCCGCACGCGAACCAGGCGAGCGCCGCGATCGAGAAATTGATCAGGATCTTCGCCACCACGGTGCCGGCGTTCTTCGCTCGCGAGAACCCGATCTCCAGGAAGGCGAAACCGGCCTGCATGAACATCACCAGCACCCCGGCGACGATCACCCAGAGCGAGTTGATCCCGACCGAATCCGGAAGGGTCCCGTTCACGGACGCATCCAAGCTGTCGGCCAACGCCGCCCCGGGCAGCGCCAGCAGCGCCCCTACGGCAAGCGGAATCGCCGCCAGATGCCTTCGTCTCATTCTGTGTCCTTTCCTTGCCCGCCCGGAACTCGCCCGCGGCGGTCGCGGTTTGCTCACCGGGTCGCAAAGTAGGGCCGGGCGCGCAACCGGTGTTTGTCCCGCTGTCGAAAATCACAGCTACGTCTTTGTCCCGGCAGTCGGCCGGAAGTGGTGGTGAAGCGCCTGGCTGGACAGCCAGTCCCCGCTAGAGTGGCCAAACCGGCGACGAGGGAGCAGGCATGGCAGCCATCGATGCGATCAGCGAGAAAGTCAGGGGCGACGCGGAGACCTTCGAGGTCCACAACCCCGCCGACGGCTCGGTTATCGGCGCCCTGCCGGTCGACGGCCCCGACCGGGTCGCCGAGGTGGTCGCCCGCGTGCGGGCGAACCAGCCCCAGTGGGAGGCGCTCGGCAACAAGGGGCGCGCCCGGCACCTGGCGACGCTTCGCGACTGGCTGCTCGACAACCAGGACCGGATCGCGACGACGATGCAGGGGGAGACCGGCAAGGTACGCGCCGACGCCGCCTCCGAGGTGCCCTACATCGCGGACCTGATCAACTTCTACGGGAAGAAGGCGGAGCGATTCATCGGCGAGCACCGGGTCACCCCGCACTCGCCGCTGATGCGGACGAAGCGGCTGCGGGTCCAGTACCGCCCCTATCCGGTGGTAGGAGTGATCAGCCCCTGGAACTTCCCCCTGATCCTCTCGCTGGGCGACGCGATCCCGGCGCTCCAGGCCGGGGCGGCGGTGGTGATCAAGCCCTCGGAGGTGACCCCCGCTGGGGCTCGGCGAGCTGGTCGAGGCGTGGAAGCGCGAGATCGGCGGCCCCGACGTCTTCGACGTCGTCAACGGGATGGGCGAGACCGGCTCGGCGCTCGTCGACGAAGCCGACTTCATCCAGTTCACGGGCTCGGATCGGACCGCGAAGAAGGTCCTCGTGCGCGCCGCCGAGACGCTCACCCCGGTCAGCGCAGAGCTCGGCGGCAAGGACCCGATGATCGTTCTTGCGAGCGCCGACATGGAGAAGGCCGTGAACGCCGCCACCTGGGGCGCGTTCGCGAACTCCGGCCAGATCTGCATCTCGGTGGAAAGGATCTACGTCGAGGGGGAGATCTACGACGAGTTCGTCGAGCGCCTCACCGAGGAGGTGGGCAAGCTGAAGCAGGGCATGGACGGCGCGGACTACGGCTCCGAGATCGGGGCGATGACCTTCCCGCCCCAGACCGACATCGTCGAGGACCACGTCGAGGATGCGCGGCGCAGCGGCGCCACCGTCCTCACCGGCGGTCGCCGGCTGGACGGCGATGGCGACTGGTACCCGCCGACCGTGATCACCGACGTCGATCACTCGATGAAGGTGATGCGCGACGAGAGCTTCGGCCCGGTGGTCGGGGTGATGAAGGTGCGGGACGCCGACGAGGCGGTGAGGCTCGCCAACGACACCCGCTACGGGCTGAACGCCTCAGTCTTCGGGAAGACCTCGGAGGCCGAGGCCGTCGCCCGCCGCCTCGAGGTCGGGACCGCGAACGTCAACGACGTCCTCACCGGCTTTCTCGCCTCAGATGTGCCGATGGGCGGCTGGAAGGACTCCGGGATCGGCTTCCGCCACGGCGAGTACGGGATCAAGAAGTTCGTCCGGCCCGAGTCGCTGGTGATCACCCGCTTCGGCCAGAAGCGGGAGGCGCTCTACTTCCCCTACACCCAGAAGCGCCGGGAGCTCCTCCGCCGGATCGCGACCTTTCTCAACGCCCGCGGCTGGCGCCGGCGGCTCGGCCGCGGCCGCAGGCCGCGGCCGTAGATCCGGCGGCGGTGTTTGTGGCCGCCGTTGGTGGTGGCTAGGTCGCCGGAACGAGCTCCTCGCGTACCTGCCTCGCCGCCTCGACCATGTTCCGGAGGCTCTGCTCGGTCTCGGGCCAGGCCCGAGTCTTCAATCCGCAGTCGGGGTTGACCCAGAGCTGCTCGGGGCGCAGGACCCGGGCCGCCTCGCGCAGCAGCGCGGCCATCTCCTCGACCGTCGGCACTCGCGGTGAGTGGATGTCGTAGACGCCGGGGCCGATGTCGTTGGTGTAGCCCGTCTTCTCCCAGTCGTGCAGCAGCTCCATCCGGGAGCGGGCGGCCTCGATCAGGTTGACGTCCGCATCCATCGCCTGGATGTGCTCCATGATGTCGCCGAAGTCCGAGTAGCACATGTGGGTCTGGATCTGGGTCTCGTCGCGGACGACCGAGGTCGCGACCCGGAAGGCGTGAACGGCCCAGCTCAGGTACTCGTCCCAGCGATCCCGTCGCAGGGGCAGCCCCTCGCGGATCGCCGGCTCGTCCACCTGGATGATCGAGACCCCGGCCTTCTCCAGGTCGGCGACCTCGTCGCGGATCGCGAGGGCGAGCTGCTCGCAGGTCGCCGAGCGCGGCTGGTCGTCGCGCACGAACGACCACTGAAGCATCGTCACCGGGCCGGTGAGCATTCCCTTCATCGGCTTCTCGGTCTGGGTCTGCGCGTAGGTGGTCCACTCGACGGTCATCGGGACCGGGCGGCTGACGTCGCCGAAGATGATCGGCGGGCGGACGTAGCGGGAGCCGTAGGACTGCACCCACGCGTTCTGGGTGAAGACATAGCCGAGCATCTGCTCGCCGAAGTACTGGACCATGTCGTTGCGCTCGGGCTCGCCGTGGACGAGGACGTCGAGCCCGATCTCCTCCTGGAAGTCGATCACCCGGTCGATCTCGCCGCGCATCCGCTGCTCGTACTCGGCCAGCTCGATCTCGCCCTCGCGCAGCTGCCGGCGAGCCGTTCGGATCTCGTCGGTCTGCGGGTAGGAGCCGATCGTGGTCGAGGGGAAGCGGGGCAGCTCGAGCCTCTCCTGCTGCGCCTCCTTGCGCTCTTCGAACGGGGTCTCGCGGCGGGCATCGGCCTCGTCGAGCGCGGCGACCCTGGAGCGGACCTCCGGATCCCTGGTGCGGTGGGAGTTCGCGCCGGTCGTCGAGCGCGCGGTCGTTTCGCTCCAGCTCCTCTGCGATCGCGGGACGGCCATCGGCGAGCCCGCGGGCCAGTGTCCTCACCTCCCCCACCTTCTGGACGGCGAAGGCCAGCCACGAGCGAAGCTCGTCGTCGAGGTCGGCGTCCCCGCCGGCGGGCTCGGCGTCGAGGTCGATCGGGGTGTGGAGGAGCGAGCAGCTGGTGGAGACGACGAGCTGCTCGGTGCGGTCGCGGAGGCCCTCGAGCAGGTCGAGCGAGTGCTCGAGGTCGTTGATCCAGACGTTGCGGCCGTCGACGATGCCGGCGAACAGCCACTGGTCGCCGAGGCCCTCCTGGTCCGCGATCAGCTCGACGTTGTGAACCCCGCCGTGCTCGTGGAACGGTGCGTTGCCGAAACCACTCCCCTCCTCGTGGACGAAACCGATCAGGTCGAGGCCGACACCCTCGATCGGCAGGTCCCGAAGGACGCCGTAGGCGTCGCCGACGTGGTCGAAGTAGGTCTTGACCAGGATCCTCGGCCGCTCCTTGACGCTGCAGAGCTCCTCGTAGGCGAGCCGGAGCGCGTCCAGCGTCCGCTCGGATCGGTCCTCGACGAAGCAGGGCTCGTCGAACTGGACCCAGGTCGCGCCCTGGGAGGCGAGCCTCTCGATCACCTCGGCGTAGACCTCGACCAGGGACTCGAGCAGGCTGCTCGGGTCGAAGTCATCGCCGACGCCGTCGGCGGGCTTCGAGAGGAGCAGGAAGCTGAGCGGTCCCAGGAGCACCGGCACGGTGTCGATCCCAAGCTCCTCCTGGGCCTCGGCGTGCTCGTCGAAGGGCTTCGTGCTCGAGAGCGAGAACTTGGTTCCCGGCCCGAGCTCGGGGACGATGTAGTGGTAGTTGGTGTCGAACCACTTGGTCATCTCCATCGCGGTGACGTCGACGCCGTCGGCCTGACGGCCGCGCGCCATCGCGAAGTAGGTGGCGAGATCGACCTCGCCGCCGTCCCAGCCGTAGCGCTCCGGGACCGCGCCGACGAGGGCGATCGCGTCGAGCACCTGGTCGTAGAAGGAGAAGTCGTTCGACGGGATCAGGTCGATCCCGGCGTCCTGCATCAGGCGCCAGTTCTCGACCCGGATCCGCTTGCCGGCCTCGAACAGCTCCTCCTCTGAGACCTCTCCCCGCCAGTGGCCCTCGGTCGCGAACTTGAGCTCGCGGTTGCGGCCGATTCGGGGGAAGCCCGAGATGTTGGACAGCGCCATTACGTCAGGCTAACGAGCCGGGCGATCCGGCGCCGGTGTCGGTCAGGCCGCTTCGGCCGGCAGCCCGTAGCGGGCGACGACGCGGTCGTAGTTCATCCGGATCAGCTCGATCACCTCGCGGACGTCGTCCTCGGTCTCGATCCGGTGAGCCGCCGGCCCCGGCTTGCCCGGGAACACCGGGTGGTCGACCACCCGTCCCTGGGCCTTCAGCTCGGCGCCGAGCTTCGCCCCGAAGCCGAAATGGGCGGCATGGTCGCCGTGGAGGTGGCCGACCTCGTGGCCGCCGACCGTGAACGCGAACTCGCCGCGGCTGCCGGGCCCGGCCTCGACCCCCGGCCAGGAAGTGACCTCCTCTGTGATCCGCTCGCCCGCCGTCTGCTCTCTGCTCATCAAGTCTCCTTTGGTCGGAAATGAGACATGAATCAAAGGTACAAGTTCAAGTGCACTTGAAGTCAAGGGCGAAAGCTGATTCCCTGTCGGCGTGTCGGAGCAGCTGACGATCGGCGAGGTCTCGCGCCGGAGCGGCGTCGCCGCTTCGGCGCTGCGCTACTACGAGGAGCGTGGTCTGATCGGCTCCGAGCGGTCCGGCTCGGGTCACCGCCGGTACCCGCGGCCGGTGCTCCGGCGAATCGCGTTCATCGTCTTCGCCCAGCGGATCGGTCTCACCCTGGGGGAGATCGGCGACGAGCTCGCCAAGCTGCCGCCCAACCGGGCCCCGACCAGGCGCGATTGGTCGCGCCTCTCGCGGGGATGGAGCTCGCGGATCGAGGAGCGGATCGCCGAGCTGGAGCGCCTCCGGGCCGGGCTCACCGAGTGCATCGGCTGCGGCTGCCTCTCCCTCGACCGCTGCCGGCTCGCCAACCCCGGCGACCGGGCCGCCGCCCTCGGTCCCGGTCCCCGCTATTGGATCGGCGACCCACGCCCGGCGAGCTGACCATCTCCGGCCGGCTCGCTAGCGTCAGCAGGCCGATGGAGCCGATCGTCGAGCATCGACCGACGCTGGCGGGAATCGGGACGAGGGCAGTGGAGCTCGAGGGGCAGGGCCCTCCTCTGATCCTGCTTCACGGGTACGCCGACAGCGCCGACACCTGGCGGCTGGTGATCGACCGGCTGCGCAAGCGAGGACGTGCGGCGGTCGCCCTCGACCTGCCCGGCTTCGGCGAGGCCGATCCGCTCCAGCGCGAGGCACCGATCCTGCCCCAACTGGACGCCTTCATCGAGGCAGCGATCGAGCGCTGGGCGGCCGACGCCGGCTCGGTGGTGATCGCCGGCAACTCGCTCGGCGGCACCGTCGCCCTCCGCGCCGCCGAGCGCGACCATGAGCGGATCGCGGGGATCGTCCCGATCGCGCCCGCAGGGCTCGACATGCCGAGCTGGTTCGCCGCAATCCAGGGGGCGCCGCTGGTCCGGGCGATGCTGCGCTCGCCGGTGCCGGTGCCGGAGTCCGCCGTCCGCCGGGCGGTCGGCACGACCTACAAGGTGCTCGCCTTCGCCAGCCCCCGGAAGGCGGACGCGGCGGTGGTCGCCGCCTTCACCAGCCACGTGCGCAGCCGCGACGACGTCGTCCGCCTCCTCGGTACCGGCGAGCGCCTCCTATCGGAGATCCGCGACCCCTTCCGGCTTCAGCAGATCCGTTGCCCGGTCCTGGTCGTCTGGGGCGAGCGCGACCGGATGGTCTTCACCACCGGCGCCGATCGGCTCACCGAGGCGATCCCCGGGGCCCGGGTGGAGCTGATCCCACGGTGCGGCCACTGTCCGCAGATCGAGGAGCCCGATCGGCTCGCGGAACTGCTGGCCGGAGTTAACTAGCCCCCGCCGGTGATCCCGTGCTGGATCGACGGGCGGGGACGGTTCGAACTGCCGCTGCTGGGAGCGGGCGTCGGCGCCGGCGCGGGCGCGCTCACCGGCTCGCTCGGGGGCTCGCTGCTCGAGCCGCTGTCCGAGCTCGACGAGCTCGAGTCCGAGTCCGAGGAACCTCCGCTGTCGGCGACCGGGGCAGCTGCCTGCCGATCGGCCTTTGCCTCCTTGGCCCTTCTCGCCTTCGCCTTCCTCGCCTTCGCCTTCGCCTTCGCATTGTTCACGGGGGCGACAGCCACCGGAGTGGCCGGTGGAACCGGCACGAGCTGAGCCGCCTCCGAGGCGGGATCGCCCCCGCCACCGGAGGATCGTCCGCCCACGATCACCGCGATCGTGATCAGGGCGGCGAGCAGCGCGAGGCCAACGGCGACCCAAAGGCGACGGCGCTCGAGCTTGAGGGAGGGCAGGCCCTTGAGGGAGGGAAGGCCCTTGAGGGAGGGAAGGCCCTTGAGGGAGGGCAGGCGCTTGAGGGAGGGCCAGCGCTTGCGGGAGGGCAGGCTCTCGCTGGAAGGCCGATGCTTGAGGGAGGGCCAGCGTTTGCGGGAGGGCAGGCTCTCGATGGAGGGCCGGCGCTCGGGGGAGGGCGGCCGGTGCGGCCGAAACCGCCCGCGAGCGGCCGACAGTGGAGCGGTGATCCGAGCCGCCAGCTCCGCGCGGCCGCCCGAAAGCCGGAGCCGACGCCGATTCGGCGATTGCCGGCGCGGCCGAAACCGCCTGCGACGGACCGGCGAGGTGTCGATCCCATACTCAACCGGCCGCCAACCCTCGGCCCCGTTCGAAGGATCACCGAGCGCGGCCGGATCGGGGCGAGGCCGGTCTTCGGGCGACCGCTGGACACGGTCTTCGGGCGACTGCTCGACGGAGTCCTCGGGGGACCGCTCGACGCGGTCCTCGGGCGCCTGCTCGACGCGGTCGTCGAACGGACGCTCTTCGCGGTCGTCCGACAGCGGCTCGAAGCGCCAAGGCACGCCCGACATCCCCCGGGTTCTCTTGTCCTTGACCGGCCTTATTTTCGATCCTTCGCTCGCGAGCCCTGGAACGGGCGAATACCCGCTAGCAGGACGGTACCAAGCGGGGAACGCCCCGCTACGGCGCCTCCGGCTCGGTTACGGAGTGGGAATGCAAACCGTCACCGGCGAATCGACGTCGTTAGTCATGATCGCTCGCGTATTGGGACAAGGAGCTCCCGGCGCCCCCGGATCTCCCGGCGGTCCGGGTGGCCCCTGTGGCCCGCCCGGGGTACCGGCTGGACCCTGGGCTCCGGTTGCGTTCAGAAGCAGGCCGCGCTCGTTGGCGTGGCAGAGCCCGTTGATGGGGATCCGGACCGATCCCTTGCGCGGCTTGCTCTGCTTGACGCAGAGCAGGGTGCTCGTCTGGGCCGGAGCGTTGTCGATCCCGACGATTACGAGGACGCAGAGAGCCGGGACCACGAACAGCGCGGCGAGGATGAAGCTTCCTCGGCGGACCCTCGTCCCTTCTCCCGTCGGGGTGGTCATGGCTTGCGGGTAGTCATGGTTTTGACCTACTCAAACAGGTCGTGGTCGCAGGAGTTTCGCCCCTCATCCTAGGCCTAAGCGTGGGAGCGGGCTAAGCCGATACACCCTCGCGCGACCGTGGCCGGTCCGAGAGCCGCGCGGGGGCGGCGGAGAGGGCCCGGAGGCGCATGTCCGACCAGGTGACCCCCTCCCGGACCAGCGCGGGCAGGCCGAGGGCGACCGCGGTCGCGATCTCGACCGCCTGCAGGATCACGCCGTAGGCGAGCGCGTCGGCGGCGGGAACCTGGAAGCCCGCGGTGAGGACGCTGATCACCGCCAGCTGGAAGATCCCGATGTTGGACGGGGTCGCCGGGACCACCGCGGTCACGTTGACCGCGAAGAGGACGGCCGCGGCGGCCCCGATCCCGACCTGATGATCGAGTCCGAGCGCCGCGAACAGCGCCCAGCAGGCGAGCAGCTGGAGGAACCAGGCGAAGAGCTGAGCGAACGCGGCGTACCCGCCCCGCCTGGGGTCCTTGAAGACGCGGGTGCCCTCGCGGGCCTGCTGCAGCGCCCGCCTGGTCGCGGCGATCGCGCGAGCGATCCGCCCCTCGCCGTTGGTGCGAACCACGGTCGGGGCGAGAAGCACCGCTACCAGGAGAAGCAGCGGCGCCATCGAGACCAGGAAGAGCTTCTGGGTGCTCGACTGGAAGAGATCGGTGGTGGAGACGATGATCGCGCCCAGTCCGGCCAGGGCGACGATGTTGAGGGCGGTCTGCGAGACCAGGGTCCCGATCAGGACCGCAAACGTCTCGCGCATCCTCCCCACCCGGCGCGCGAGCACCATCGCCCTCGCCGGCTCCCCCAGGCGCGCCGGCAAGGTCGCGGACATCAGAACCCCGATCATCGTCGCCGAGGTGACGTCCCGGCGCCGGACCGGGCGGCCGGGAAGGGCGGCCCGGGCGATCGCCACCCAGGAAGCGGCGCGGGCGAAGAGAGAGGCGACCATCAGGGCACACGCGATCAGGACCCAGGTGAGATCGGAGCGGATCACGTTCTCGGCCACCTGGTCGACGCCGATTCGGCGTGCCGCCAACGCGGTCAGGCCGATGCCGACGATACCCGGCGATCCCGAGGCCGATCCTCCGGGCCGCGCGCCGGCCTGCGCCACCGGGGCCCGCCGGGGCCGGCTCCAGCGAGGGAAGTCGCCTGGCGGGACGGCGCGGCCCCCCGTCGAGCGGGACGATCCCCGTCCGGCGGGCGGCCGCCTCGAGCCTCGAGGACGGCTGGGGGGCGGGCTCCATCGCCCGCTCGTAGGTCGAGGCCACCTCGTCGGCGATCCGCGGCCATGCGTAACGCTGGGCGCTGCGGCGACCCTGCTCGCCCATCGCGATCCGCCTCTCCGGCTCGAGCCAGAAGCGCTGGAGCTCCTCGGCGAGCGCCTGCGGATCGGCCGGTGGCACCAGGACTCCGTCGACGCCGTCGCTGACGACGTCGCGATAGCCCGCGATCCGCGAGGCGATCACCGGTGTGCCGGCGGCGAAGGCCTCGATCAGGACCATGCCGAAGCTCTCACCGGCGAGCGAGGGGGCGCAGAGGACGTCGGCGTCGCCGAGCTGCCGCCAGAGCTCCTCGTCGGAGACACTTGCCGATCGAGTCGATCCGGGCGGCGACCTCGGGGTCGGCGACCCGCCGCGAGATCTCCTCGGAGTCGGCGCCGATCACGGTCAGGCGGGAGGGCACCTGCTCGACCAGCGCCTCGAATGCGGAGAGCAGGACCGGCAGCCCCTTGCGCTCCTCGGCCCTGCCCACGAACAGCAGGCGCATGTGGTCGGCCGGGCTCTTTGGCCCCGTGCGGCGCGGCGTCAAGATCGACCCCGTTGGGGATGATCCGGTAGTCGCCCCCGAACCAGCGCCGCCCTGTCCAGGCGGCCGCCTCGGAGACGGCGATCCGCGCGGAGAGCTGGTTGAAGATCCGGCGGGCGCCGAGCAGGGTGGCGATGTGGTTGGGGATCGGCTTGGTCGCGTAGGCGTGGAAGGTGCCGACCACGGGAGCGCCCCGGAAGGTGGAGGCGTCCCAGGAGATCAGCGGCGCCGGAGGCTCGTGCACGTGGACGACGTCGAAGCGGCCGGCGCGCAGCTCGCGCCGCAGGCGCACCAGGCTGCCGGGAAAGGACGCGAGATTCGAGACTGCGCCGTTGGCGCCGTAGCCGATCGTTCTGCCAAGGGGAACGAGGTAGTCGGGCGGCTGCTCGACCGCGGGCGCGCCGCGGTGAACGCGGCGGCTGATGCCGTCGGGGGGATCCCAGGGGGCGAGGACGCGGACGTGGTCGCCACGGCCGAGAAACTGCTCGGCGAGCGCCTCCACATGCCTGTTCACGCCTCCCTGATATGTCCAGGAGTAGGGCGAGACCAGCGCGATGCGCATCAAGTCAGGGTACCGAGAACGTCGGCCCGGCTCCGTGAGCGACCTCCGCGCTCCGGCAGCCCCACTAACCTGCCTCGCATGGCCGAGCGCACCTACGTCAAGTTCACCTTCTTCAAGCTCGACCCCGCCTGGAGGCGCCGGAGCGCCACCGAACGAGCGAGCGACAAGGCCGAGTTCCAGGCGGCGTGCGAGGACTTCGCCGAGGACCGCTCGCTGCGCGCCTACTCGACGGTCGGCACCCGCGGCGACACCGATCTGCTCCTCCTCAGCCAGAGCCCGGTGCTCGAGGATCTGCACACCTTTCACGTCGTCATCGCCCAGAGCGGCCTCGCCCGCTGGGCGACCATCCCCCACTCCTACCTGGCGATGACCAAGCCCTCGCCCTACTCCGAGGAGGAGTCGGTGCGAGCGGAGATCTGCACCTCCGAGCGGCGCTACCTGTTCGTCTACCCGTTCGAGAAGAAGCGCGAGTGGTACCGGCTGCCGCTGGAGGAGCGCCGCCGGATCATGGCCGACCACATCGCGGTCGGCCGCCGCTACCCCCAGATCACGATCAACACGGCCTACTCCTTCGGCCTCGACGACCAGGAGTTCGTCGTCTCCTTCGAGGCCGACGAGCCGGGCGAGTTCCTCGACCTGGTCCAGGAGCTGCGCGGGACCGAGTCGAGCGCCTACACCCTCCGCGACACCCCGATCTTCACCTGCGTGGCGATGTCCCTGCCGCGCACCCTCGACGCCCTCGACGGCACCGCCGCGACGGCGGTCGCCGCCTCTCCGGCCTAGGCCAGCCTCTACCCTTTCCGGCTCGCTTGCTCGGTACCGAACGAACACCCCTGCGCGTCGCCATCGTCGGCTCGGGGCCGGCGGGCTTCTACGCGGCCGAGCACCTGCTCAAGCACGAGGGCGCCACGGTCGAGGTCGACATGTTCGACCGGCTTCCGACCCCCTACGGGCTGGTCCGCGCCGGGGTCGCCCCCGACCACCCGAAGATCAAGTCGGTGATCCGGGTCTACGAGAAGACCGCCGCCCGGCCGGAGTTCCGCTTCTTCGGCAACGTCGAGGTCGGCCGCGACGTCACCGTCGCCGA
The DNA here is from genome assembly GCA_963752585.1 of uncultured Solirubrobacterales bacterium. Taxonomy (GTDB): domain Bacteria; phylum Actinomycetota; class Thermoleophilia; order Solirubrobacterales; family 70-9; genus CAVVYV01. Next base: position 521,968 of record CAVVYV010000008.1, on the reverse strand, counting down.
GCTCCAGGAGCGCTATCACGCCGTCCTCTTCGCCTATGGGACCAGCGTCGATCGCCACCTCGGGATCGAGGGCGAGGACCTGCCCGGCAGCCACTCGGCCACCGAGTTCGTCAACTGGTACAACGCCCACCCCGACTTCGCCGACCGCGAATTCGACCTCAGCTGCGAGCGGGTGGTGGTGATCGGCAACGGCAACGTCGCCGCCGACGTCGCCCGGATGCTCGCCCTCACCCGCGAGGAGCTGGAGATCACCGACACCGCCGAGCACGCGATCGACCCCCTGGCCGACTGCGCCGTGAAGGAGATCCTCGTGCTCGGCCGCCGCGGGCCCGCCCAGGCCGCCTTCACCAATCCCGAGGTCCGCGAGCTGGGCGAGATGACCAAGGCCGACATCGATGATCGACCCGGCCGAGATGGAGCTCGACGAGCTCAGCCGGGAGTGGCTCGACTCCGACGACGCGCAGCCGACCAACCGCCGCAACGTCGACATCTTCACCGAGTTCTCCCAGCGCCAACCCGAAGGGCAAGGAGAAGAAGATCGTGCTCCGGTTCCTGCGCTCCCCGGTCGAGATCCAGGGGAACGGGAAGGTCGAGCGGGTGGTGGTCGCAAGGAACGAGCTCTACCGCGACGACTCCGGCGCGATCCGCGCCCGCGACACCGGCGAGCGGGAGACGATCGAGTGCGGCATGGTGCTGCGCTCGATCGGCTACAAGGGGGTGCCGGTCGATGGCGCCCCCTTCGACGAGCGCAAGGGAGTGATCCCCAACGACGGTGGCCGGGTGAAGGACGCGGAGTCGGGCGACCAGGTCCCCGGGCTCTACGCGACCGGCTGGATCAAGCGCGGGCCCTCGGGCGTGATCGGGACCAACAAGAAGGACGGTCAGGAGACCGTCGACAACCTCTTCGCCGACCTCGAGGCGGGGGCGATCCCGGAGGCGCCGCTAGCCGGCGATCGCGAGGCCACCGAGGCGCTGCTCGCCGAGCGCAAGCCCGACCACGTCACCTTCGAGGGCTGGGAGGCGATCGACGCCGCCGAGGTCGAGCGCGGCAAGCCCCATGGGCGCCCGCGGGTGAAGTTCTGCCGGGTCGAGGAGATGGTCGAGGTCGTCGAAGAGCCCGAAGACCCCGGCCTGATCAGGCGGCCAGGGCCTCGACGGCTTCGCCGCTGCCGACGGCCGGCGGACGCGCGCTTCGGCCCGCAGCTCGTGCGGGCGGTCGGTGACAACCGCGTCGGGTGCGAAGGCGAGCACCCGCTCGAGCAGCTCGACGTCGTTGACGGTGCCCGTGTTGACGCTCAGTCCCGGCGAGCGCGCAGCGTGCGCACCAGCCGCTCGGCTGAGCAGGAAGTGCTCGACCGAGACGCCGTTGACGCCGTGCCGCTGCCGCCCACGCCGGCGAGCGCCTCGGGCGCGTAGTCGGCCCAGATCACCAGCCGCGAGCCGAAAGCCGCGAGCGGCCGCCACCGCGCAGGCGCCGGCGTGGAAGCTGATCACCTCGACCCTGATCGACCGCTCGCGCTCGCACCGGTCGCAGATCGCCGCCGCTGTTCGCCGCGCCAGCTCGGCGTCGGCATGCGCCTTTACCTCGAGCTGGATCGTGAGCTCCGGAGGGACGGACCCGAGTAGCTCGCTGAGACGACCAGCGGCCGCTCCCTGCTCGGCTCGCCGCGCCGGTCGAGCAGCCGTCCTTCGCTGGATCTCCGCGGCGGTCCGCTGATGCGCCCAGCCGCTCGAGGTCGTCGCCAAGCGAGAGCAGAGGGTCGTGAAGGAGGACCAGCTCGCCGTCCGCGGTCAGGCACACGTCGGTCTCGAGCGCCGTCGAGCGGGCCATCAGGGTGCTGCGCAAGGCCGCCGCCGAGGAGTCGACGCCGTAGGCGCGCCCAAGTCGGTGGGCGATGAAGGTGCGGGATCGGCAACATGCCGATATCGCAGCGACAGCGGCCTGGGTGCCGTGTGACAAGCCTGCGAACGTTCAGGTGTGAACGCTGCGGTAAACGCGGGCGACGCTCAGGCGCGAAGCGAGCCGATGATCCGCGGGTGGCCGTCGATCACCGGGGCATCGAAGAGCTCGAACCCGCGTCAGCCGGCCTGGCGGGCGAGCAGATCGAGGCCGGCGGCGGCGAATCCCCAGTAGACGTACTCGTCGTCGCGGGTAGACCTCGCCCGGGCGCGTAGCGGTGGATCGGGTCGCCGTCGCTGCGAACCGTCGAAGACGCCGTGGGTCTCGAGCAGCACCCGGCCGCCGGGCGCCATCCGGCGGCGCAGCACCTCGAGCAGGCGGCGCGGCGCCTCGACCCGGTGGAGGATCCCGCAGCAGAAGACGAAGTCGAACCGCTCATCCAGCCGGTCGAGCTCGAAGGCGTCGAGCCGGCGGTACTCGACCCCGGAGCCGAGGAGCCCGTGGATCGCCCGGAACCCCTCGCCGCCCGCCGAGCTCGATGCCCCAGCGGGCCCGCACCCAGTCGACGTACTGCTCGTTGTCGACGGCGACGACCCGCTTCGCCCCGCGGGCCTCGGCAAGGAAGGCGTAGAAGCCGTCGAACGTGCCGAGATCGAGCACCCGGAGGCCGGCGAAGCTGCCGGGAATCGCGGGATCCGGTAGCGATGGTCGCGCGCATAGCCAGGCGCGTACAGCCCGGCGCCCCTGTTGAGGGCGAAGGTGTGGAACCAGAAGGGGACCTCTTCGAGGACGGCCTCAGCGTCCGCGGGATCGGCCTCGATCGGCAGCAGATCGGCAACCTCGCGCTCGGCTGCGGTCAGCCCAGCGAGCGCCGTGGCGGTCCAGGCGTTCACCTCGAGACTTCCTCTCTCTCTGCGGGCGCCGACCGTGGCGCCTGATCTCTCGCGCGCCGGCTCCATCCGAGCGCACCTCGATCATAGTGCCGCCGGCCTCGCGCATCGGGCGGCGTGACCCAGCGATCATAGTGATCGACGATGGCGATCTCCCTCGACGAGGTGCGGCTGCTGATCGAGGCCTCGCTGCCGGGGGCCGAGGTCGAGGTGATCGACGAGACCGGCACCCAGGACCACCTCCGCGCCGAGGTCAGCGCCCCCCAGTTCGAGGGGCTCTCGCGGATCGAGCAGCACCGGCTGGTGAAGAAGGCGGTCCAGGCCCGCTTCGACGACGGCTCGATCCACGCACTGAGCGTCAAGACCTCGGTGCCGAAATAGCCGCTGCGTATGATGCGAACGCGATGACTGAGCCGACGCTCAAGGAGAGGATCGAGGAGCTGATCCGGGAGAACCCGGTCCTCCTGTTCATGAAGGGGACGCCCGAGCAGCCGCAGTGCGGCTTCTCGATGCGGGTGGTCGGCGTGCTCGACTCCTACGGGGTCGAGTACGCGGCGCTCGACGTCCTCCCGGCGCTCCAGCCGCTGCGCGAGGTGACCGCGGAGATCTCCGACTGGCAGACCTTCCCCCAGCTCTACGTCAACGGCGAGCTGGTCGGCGGCGCCGACATCGTCGAGGAGATGGACGAGTCGGGCGAGCTCGCCGAGCTCCTCGGGGCGGAGAAGCCCGAGGAGGCCGCCCCCTCGGCGAAGCAGGAGCTCCAGCAAGACGACCCGCAGCAGTCGCCGCCGATCCAGATCGAGCGCTAGCCTAGCCCGCCGTCGTGAGCGACCAACTCGCCGCCCTGGAGGTCCTGGTCGGCGAGTGGACGATGGCGGCGGGGCCGCCCGACGGGCCTCCCTGGCCAGGCGAGGGGCGACTGAGCTTCGAGTGGATCGAGGGCGGGGGCTTCCTGGTCCAGCGCTGGACGATCGACATGCCCGAGGCGCCCAACGGAGTCGCCCTGATCGGCGTCGGCGACACGCCGGTGCCGCCCGGCGAGACCGGCGAGTCAGAGGAGGGCTACCGGCAGCACTACTTCGACTCGCGCGGCGTCCACCGCGTCTACGAGATGAGCCTCGAGGGTCGCACCTGGAAGCTCTGGCGGGATGGCCCCGGCTTCGTCCCCCAGCGCTTCACCGCGGAGATCAGCGAGGACGGGAAGACGATCACCGGCCGCTGGGAGATCGCCGAGGACGGCGAGAACTTCGAGACCGACTTCGACCTCACCTACACCAAGGTCGAGTAGCGCCGGGCGCGGTGCGCTGCCCGCGGGAGCTAGACCGTCGCGGTCTGCTCGGCCGCGTCTTCCTTCACCTGGAAGGAGGAGCCGCAGCCGCAGGCGGCGACCACGTTCGGGTTGTTGACCGAGAAGCCGGCGCCCTGGAGGCCGTCGACCCAGTCCACCTCGGAGCCGAAGACGAACTGCATGCTGGTCTTGTCGACGACGACCGCGACGCCCTGGTTCTCGAACCGGTGGTCGTCCTCCTTCGGCGCGTCGAAGGCGAGCGCGTACTGGAAGCCGGAGCAGCCGCCGCCGCGGACGGCGACGCGGAGGGCCTGCTCGGTGCCGTTCTCCTGCGCTCCGAGCAGCTCCTTGATCTTGCCCGCCGCCCTGTCGGTCAGCGTGATCGGCTGTGGTGCCTCACTCATCGGGCTGAATTGTAGAGGCCCCCTCCGCTTGCTTTGCAGCCGCGTCCCTCGCCCGCCTCCCCGTAGGCCCAGTCGAGGTATTGGAGGATCCGGCGGGAGTCGTTGATCACCTCGTCGCCGTCGACCAGCACCGGCACGTAGCGCTGCTTGGTGAGCTCGACGATCTCGGGGCGGTTCGCGCGCCGCTGGGCGACCCGCTCGGTCCGGTAGTCGAGGCCGAGCTTCTTCAGGCGCCTGCGCCGCCGCTCCGCAGGGGCAGAGGAAGTTGGTCGGGGTGCGGCAGCGGTAGAGGACCCGGCGTGGCTCGGTCATCTCACTCCGAAGGGAAGCAGACGGGGGCGGTGCCGGCGGCGCGCAAGGCGGCGTCCTCGAGCCGGTGGCCGTCGGCGCGGCTGCCGAGCTGCTCCAGCTGCCACCGCACGGTGTCCTCGAGCGTCTCCTCGTGGGGCCGGGGCGAGAAGCCGAACTCGCGGCGCGCCTTCTCGTGGCTGTAGGTCCACCACTGCATCCCCGAGCGGACCTCGTCGGAGGAGGCGGGGGCGGGCAGCCCGGCGCTCTCCAGCGCCTCGACGTAGGCGAGCATCAGCCGTCCGTGGGCCAGCACGGCGGCGGCGGCACCCCGGCGATCCGGCTGAGGTCGGCGAAGAGCCGCTTCAGGGTGAAGTTGCGCCCGCTGAGCAGGTAGCGCTCGCCCTCGTGGCCAAGCTCGTCGGCGAGCAGATACCCGCGGGCGACGTCGCGGACGTCGACGATGCTGAGCGCGCCGCTCAGGTAGGCGGGGATCCGGCGCAGCAGAAGCCGCCGGACGAGGCCGTTCGAGGTCCCGCTGGGATCGTCGGGGCCGAAGACGAACGACGGGTTCACGACGACCACCGGCAGCCCGCGGGCCGCGACCCGCATCGCCACCAGCTCGGCGTCGTGCTTGGAGTTGATGTAGGCGATCCCGAGGCCGCCGGCGGTGAATGGCTGGGACTCGTCGGCGGCGCCCCCGGGCTTCGCCGGCCCGACCGCGCCGGCGGTTGAGGTGTGGACGGCGCGGATCACGCCGGCCCGCAGCGCCTCCTCCATCACGTTCCGGGTGCCCTCGACGTTGAGCTCGAAGACGCGGCCACGGTCGCGGCGGCGCATCGAGGTGGTGCCGGCGATGTGGAAGACGCGCTCGACCCCCTTCATCGCCTTCCGAACCGAGTCGCGGTCGAGGACGTCGCCGATCGCCCGCTCCCACTCGAACTCGCTCAGGTGCCCGGCATCGCTCCCCTCGCGCACCAGCAGCCTCAGATCGTCGCCGCGGCCGGCGAGCTCCCGGACCACGTGCGAGCCGATGAAGCCCGTCCCGCCGGTGACGAGCGTCTTCGCCATGGGCGGTCATGGTAGAACGCATCCCGTGAGCGCCTCGACCCGGACCGCGATCGTCGCGGACACCACCTCCTACCTGCCGCCCGCGGTGCTCGAGCGCCACGACGTTCACCTGATCAACCTCTACGTCGGGCTCGAGGGCGAGCAGCAGCCGGAGGGCGAGGTCGGCGACCTCTCGGCCTTCTACGAGCGGCTGCGGGCCTCGGGCGAGTCGGTGACCACCTCCCAGCCGTCGGTGGGCGATTTCCTCGCCGTCTACGAGCCGCTGCTCGCCGACGGGCGCGAGATCGTCTCGATCCACCTGGCGGCCGGCATCTCGGGGACCTACGAGTCGGCGATCCAGGCCTGCGAGCGGCTCACCGCCGAGGGCAAGGGCGGCGAGCGGATCCACGTCTGCGACTCGCGCACCGGCGCCGGGGGCATGGGCCTGATGGTCCTCGGCGCCGCGCGGGCGGCGGAGCGCGGCGGCTCGGGCCCGGAGGTGAAGGCCGCCGCGGACGAGGTCCGGGCCGCGCTGAAGATCTGGTTCGCCGTCGACACCCTCGAGTACCTGCGGCGCGGTGGCAGGATCGGCGCCGCCCGGGCGTGGATCGGCTCGACCCTGGAGATCAAGCCGATCCTCACCCTCGAGGACGAGATCACCCCGGTCGAGCGGGTCCGGACCCGCTCGCGCGCGTTCGAGCGCCTGGTCGACTACGCCCGCCAGCGCCACGAGGACGGCGCCGACGCCTGGGTCGTCCAGCACGTCCAGGACCCCGAGAACGCCGCCAGGCTGGTCGAAGCCTGCTGGCCGATCTTCGGCCGCGACCCGATCTTCACCTCGGAGGTCGGGCCGGTGATCGGCGCGCACGTCGGGCCGGGGCTGCTCGGGGTCGGCTCGACGAAGAGCGAGCTGGTCGAGCCGGAGCGTTAGGCTCAAACGATGGGCGCTGATTCAGCCGCCCGGAGGTGCTGTTCGTCTGCGTCCACAACGCCGGCCGCAGCCAGATCGCCGCCGCCCTGCTCGAGCGCAAGGCCGAGGGCCGGGTGACGGTGTTCTCCGCCGGCAGCGAGCCGGCCGACCGGCTCCACCCACCGGTGGTCGAGGCGATGCGGGAGATCGGGATCGACCTCGCCGGCGAGCGCCCGAAGCGGCTCGAGGACCGGATGGTGAAGGAGGCCGACGTGGTGATCACGATGGGCTGCGGCGACGCCTGCCCGATCTACCCCGGGAAGCGCTACGAGGACTGGGAGCTCGACGACCCGAGCGGCAAGGACCTGGAGACGGTGCGCCGGATCCGCGACGAGATCGCCGCTCGGGTCGACGCCCTTCTCGCCGAGTTGATGCGAGGGCGCTCCGCCAGGAGCGACCCGATTGATGGCGAAGCCGTCCCTGGCCCGGGGACCTAGCGGCGACGCCGGCCGAGCGCGATCGCGCCGCCGATCAGGAAACCGACCGCGGCCGCGCCCACCAGGATCTCGGTGCGATGCTCGCTGACCTGCCGGCGCAGGTTTGTGATCTCCCCCCAGCGCGTCCGGAGGACGTCGACCGAGCGGGAGAGCTGCTGGCGCTGGGTGACGATGTCGCGGCGGATCTGCTCCGCCGAGCGGCTCCCGGGCGGGGGCATCGTCCACTGCCCGTCGCTGTGAATCGGGGTGGTCCGTGCCTGGCCGGGCTGTGCGCTCATCGGGAGCTCTCCTCTCCGTCGAATGCCGCTTTGATCTCCTTCGCCTCCTCGATCGCCATGTCCGGCGTCGGCGGGGCGCCTCGCTTGAAGGCGCGCCAGGCGTAGAGCCCGGCCCCGGCCGCGATCAGGAGGAAGAAGGCCGCCTCGATCAGGAAACCGGCCCAGATGTTGTTCTCGAAGAAGAGGTCGTTGAGCAGCCAGGCGATCCCATGCATGATCATCGCCAGGGCGAGGAGGACGAAGACGCCCGCCGCGATCGCGGTGACCGAGCCTTGCAAGCAGGCGGTTGAGCTTCTCGGTGACCTCGGTCTTGGCGAGCTCGATCTCCTCGCGGACGAGGACGGTGGCGCGGTCGGAGATCTCGAAGACGAGCTCGCCGACCGTCATCTCCTCCGGCGAGGAGCTGCCATTGGTCTGGTCGCTCCACCGGCGGGGGCTGCGTCGGGGTCCTCGGGCCGGCTGAGGAGCTGCCGTTTCGCCGTCGCTCACTCGGGCGGTTCCTCCTTGAAGACGCTCCGGTAGATCACCTCGGAGAGGCGATGCGCCGCCACCGTCGCCAGCGCCCCGGTCGCCGCCAGGAGGGCCGCCCAGATCAGTCTGCGCAGGATGTAGGTGTCCACTTCCGCTCCTTGTCGCGCTACTTGGTCTGCGCAGCGGAGTAAACCAACTCCGTGGGCTCGCCAGCGGGCCGGTCGGCCTCGCGCTCGGCGTAGTGCCCCCAGCGCTCGAAGAAGGAGCGATAGACCGTCTGGGTCCAGCGGCGATCGGCGGTCTCGAGCAATCCGTGCTGTCCGTGCGGCAGGATCCAGACCCGGACCAAGTCGTTGCCGGCGGCGGCGTCCGCGAGGATCCCCGCTTGGTCCACCTTGACGATGTGGTCGTCCTCGGGGTGGAGAATCAGCAAGGGCACCTTCGATGTCCGGCGACGTGATCGCGGCCGGTCGCGTTTCGCCAGATCTGATCGGCGCTGACGCCGTAGTAAGGGGCGGAGACCTTCTCCAGCACCTTCAGCATGTCCTCGGCGTCGGGGGGCCAGCGCCCCGAGCGAATCCGCGACGTCAGCGCCGCCTTGAAGGCGCGGTGGATCGGGTAGCGCGGATGCGTTCGCGGCACCGGCTCGGAAAGCCGCTCCCACGCCTGCTTTGGAAGGGCCGGCGGCGAGACCGCGAGGATGCCGCCGTCGAGCGAGCTCTGCCGCATCGTCGAGATGGCAGGCGTTCAGGACCGAGCTCCCGCCCAGCGAGATCCCCAGGGCGCCGACGCTGGTCGCTCCGAGCTGCTTCAGGTAGGCACCGAGCGCGGCGATGTCTTGCCCCTCCTTCCACCCGGCGGTCGAGGGCGCCGGGCTGGTCAGCTCGGTCATCCCGAAGCTGCGCAGATCGAGCGCCGCGACATTGAAGCCCCACTCGTAGTACGCCTGCACCGCGATGTGGCGGACGTAGTCGAAGCGGCTCGAGGTGAATAGCCCGTGGACCACGATCACCGCTGGACGAGCCGCCTCCTGAAGGGCGATTGAGGCGGCGATTCGCTCCCCGTCCGCCCCCTCGAAGACGTGGTCGTCGAACTGAGCCGGGTAGCGGTAGCCGAGCACCGCGCCCTCGCGCTGCTGGGCGACGACGAAGTTGGAGATGTCGGCGAAGCCGAAGCGAAGCTCGGCAAACGGATGGCGTTCCAGGTTCTGCGGCAGCCCCTCCAGGTCCGCCATCAGCGCCCGCATCGAGCGCTCGCGCTCAGGTGGCACCGGCAGCTTCCGGTGCGAGCGGCGCTCCAGGCGGATCATGAAGTCACGCACCCGGCCGCCCACCAGCTGCCCCAGCAGCCAGAGAGGCAGCAGGACGATCCCGACGAAGACGTTTGCCAGCTTGGCGGCGCCGTGCAGGACCTGGTCCTGGCGGCGCGTCCGTGCCAGCCCCTCCCACATCAGCCGGCGATCCGCTCGGCCGCCGGACGGGGCTCGAGCCCGCCGCAGATCGTCTCCACCACCAGCTCCTTGGCGTGCTCGAAGTCCTCGTCCGCGCCCGGGACCACCTCGAAGATCCAGCCGGTGAGGAGCTGCTCGATCGCCCCGTAGAAGAGCATCGAGGCGAAGGCGGGGCTGACGTCCTTGCGGAACTCCCCGGCAGCCTGGGCGTCGGCGACGATCCGCTCGATCAGCTCGTACGCCTGCCTGATCTCGGCGAGGTGGGTGCGGCCGAAGGAGTTTGCCGCCCGGGTGACCTCGACGATGATCACCTTCATCAGCTCGGGCTCGTGGCGATAGGACTCGATGATGAAGCCGGCGACCCCGCCGAGCTTCTCCCGGACCGAGCCTTCCTCCCGCTGGACCTTCTCGCTGGCGTCGAGGAGCAGCGACCAGCGCTCGGTGAAGAGCTCGTTCAGCATCTGCTCCTTGGAGTCGAAGTAGTGGTAGACGAGGCCGTAGGCGACCCCGGCCTCGCTGGCGACGTCCGAGACCCTGGCGCGGTGGAAGCCCTGCCGGGCGAACACCCTGATCGCGGCATCGAGGATCGCCCGCCGCTTGTCGGCCTGGCCGTTCCCCATCAGCTCGCTCCTCGCGATCGCGGGCTCGACGGGCCGGGCGGCGGCCTCCGAGGCCCGGGGCCAGCGGTAGGCGCCCTCGCGCCGGTTCCGGAGCGAGGGCAGGCTCTGGCGGATCCGGTCCTGGGCCGAGAAGTCGAGCTCGGCGCTGACGAAGCACTCGCGGTCGGGAGCCTCTGCGAGGACGACCCCCCAGGGATCGACGATCAGCGAGCGGCCGAAGCTGCGGTAGTGCGGCGGCGCCTCGCCGATTTGATCCGCGGCGACGATGAAGACCTGGTTCTCGACCGCGCGGGCCCGCAGCAGCAGCTCCCAGTGGTCGCGGCCGGTGCGCTCGGTGAAGGCGGAGGGCACGGTGATCACGCGCGCCTCGCGGAGGGCGAGGATCCGGTAGAGCTCGGGGAAGCGGAGGTCGTAGCAGACGGTCAGCCCGAGCGGGACCCCGCCGGCGTCGGCGACGACGATCTCATCGCCCGGCTCCTCGGTGGCCGACTCCCGGTAGGCGACCCCGTCGACGTCCACGTCGAACATGTGGATCTTCCGGTAGACGGCGCGCCGCTCGCCATCGGGCCCGAGCAGGACCGAGGTGTTGGAGAGCTTCTCCCGGCCCTCGACCCGCTCGGCGATGCTGCCGGCGACCAGGTGGATGCCGAGCTCGCGGGCCCAGCCGGCGGCGGCGGTAAGAGCGGGGCCGTCGAGCGGCTGGGCGGCGGCGCGCAGCGCCTCGGCGTCGCCGAGGACCGTCCACTTCTCGGGCAGCACCACCAGCTCGGCGCCCGTCGCCGGCCGCCTCCCGGACGAGCCGCTCGGCGACCTCGAGGTTGCGCTCGTAGTCCCCGGTTGAGTTGAGCTGTACAGCGGCGGCGCGCATCAGTTCTCCTCGCGATCCAGCCTGGGCGGCCCGCGGCCGAAGTTCGGCTGACTGACCAGTCAATCTAGCGCCCGGGCCCGGCGTACGTTGCGCGAAAGCTCGCGCAACCATGAGCCCTCGCACGCTCCAGGCGGGTCCGAGTGGGAAAATCGAGACGATGCCCCGCCGCTGGCTGCCCCGAACGAAGACGGCGTTCGAGTCCCGCACCGAGGTCTGGCGCGAGGTCGGACTCGGCTCGGAAATCGACCGGGCCGCCGCCCGCCGAGGCCGGGGCGAGGCCGTGATCGCGCTGCTCCTGATCGCCGCGGTGCTCTTCCTGTTCTCGCAGCGAAAGGAGCTCTTCCCCGGCTACGGACTCGAGGCACGGATCGCCACCGTGGTCCTCCTGGTGATTCTCGGCTGGGCGCTCGCCCGCTCGCTGGGACGCGGGATGGGCCCGGCGCTGTACCGGCGACTCGAGCCCGGCACGGCCGGCACGATCGGCTTTCTCGTCCGCCTGCTGACGATCGGGGCGGTGATCGTGGTTGCGCTCCGGATCGCGGGGCTGAAGCCGGGCACTCTGGCGGTGGGCGGCGCGTTCACCGCGGTGATCGTCGGGCTCGCGGCCCAGCAGGTGCTCGGCAACCTGCTGGCGGGAATCGTCCTGCTCAGCAGCCGTCCGTTCCGGGTGGGGGAACGGATCAGGCTGCAGGGGGGCGTGCTGGCAGGCCAGACCGACGGAGTGGTCGGCCAGTTCGGGCTCTTCTACACCACCCTGGTCAATGGCGCCGACCGGATCCTCGTCCCCAACGGCATCCTCCTTCAGTGCGCCGTGACCCCTCTCCGCGAGCCCGAGCGGGTCGAGCTGCGTGCTCGCTTCGGCGCCGGGACCAGCCCCCGCGAGGTGCAGGAGATGCTCGAGAAGAGAATCTCGGTGCCCCTCCGCTATCCCCCCCACATCACCGTCGAGGAGCTCGACCGCGACGACGTGGTCGTGCGAATCGTCAGCACCCCGCTCGATCCCAGCGACGGCGCCAAGCTCGCCGAGGAGGTCCTCGCCGGGGTGCAGGGGACCGATGGCGCCGAGCCGAGCGACGGCGAGCCGCGCGACTAGCTGAGGCGGCCGAGGCCGGGGAGGAAGCGGCCGACCCGCGAGGCCCAGGCGCGGTAGGGCTCGCCGTGGGCCCGGAGCAGGTGGGGCTCCTCGACCAGGCGGACCTGGAGCTCGATTCCGGTGACCAGCAGGACGCCGGCCGCGAGGGCGACCCAGGTGGGGACGAGCAGGGCGAAGCCGACCCAGGCGACCAGCATGAAGGTGTAGATCGGGTTGCGGCAGAGGGCGAAGACGCCGCCGGTGACCAGCTCGGTGCGCTCGCTCTCGTCGACGCCGATCCGCCACGACGCTCCCATCGCCATCTGGGCGAGGAAGGTGCCGGCGATCCCGATCCCGCAGAGGAGAAGACCCGCGACGTGGGCCACGGTCGTGTCGAGCTCGTCCCAGACGGGGATCGCGTCGAAGAGGGCGAGCGCGGGGTTGGCCCCGCCGAGCGCCACGCCGGTGAAGAAAAGCCCGCCGCCGATCAGCTCGACCCTCGGCGCCCCGCCGAGGCTCGAGATCCCGGTGGATCCGGTGGTCCGCAGCGCGACCGCCACCCTGACCCCGAAGGCAAGCGCCAGGTAGAGGACCATCAGGCCCAGCGCCCAGCCGGCCAACTCAGCACTGCCCGTGTCGCCGGGGCCTCACGGGACGATTCCATCATGGGCTGCCGGTCTGCGCTCTATCGTCAGTGGTCGTGGGTCCTCCGGGTCGATTCCGCGTGCCCGAGCCCGTCCTGGGCGAGGCAACCGAGCAGGTTGTCGCAGGGCTTCCCGAGGACGTTTTCGGGGCAGCGATCCGCCGCGCCTTCCAAGGGGTCGAGAGGGCGCTCCCACCAATTCTTGTCACCGAGATAGCGCCGAACGGATCGACCCAGGCCGACGATGCGACCCTGGCAATCGTCATGTTGGAGGCGGCGGAGCGGGTCGAGGGAGGGGTGCACCGACTCGGTGAGAGCCATGGGAACTCGACAGCCGCCGACCAGGCCGAGGCGCTCGCCGGGGCATGGCTCAGGGCGAGCGCGACGGAGCGGGTGGCTCGGCTCGGGGACGAGGCGCTTAGGCGGTGCTCAGCGTCCCTCATCAAGATCGCGCACGGCTGGATGCGCGAGGCGAACGACCTCTATGACGCCGCCCGCACCCCGGAGCAGTACCACGAGGCTGCGGCCGGCACCCGCGGAACTCTCGGCTCCCTGGCTGCGGCGCTCGGAGGGCTGGCGGCCGAGAGCGAGGGACGAGCGGTGCGCTCGCTCGCCGAGTGCGGCGCCAAGCTCGCGCGGGCCGCGAAGGTCGGAGATGACGTGGCCGCGCTGTCAAACGATCCGGACAGCAACGGCAATGTCCCTGGTGCCTCCCTGCTGAACGGCGTCTACACGCTGCCGGTGATCCTCGCGGTGGAAAGCGAGCCCAAGCTTCGGAATTCCCTTGGTGGCGCGGTCCAAGCCGAGGCGCTCGCGGGCCTGGTGGGACGCATTAGGGTGACCGATGGCCCTGGTCGAGCGGCGCGGGAATGCTTCCGCCTGGTAAATGAGGCGATTGCCGAAATCGATGGCCTCGAGCCGGCTGAGCGTCTCTCGGAGCACGCCGCGCGTGTGGCCAAGGACTGCGAGGAGGCATTGGGGAGATGAGCGAGCCCGCCCTGGTGGAGGAGGCGGAGGTCGTCGTCGTCGGCGCTGGTCCCTCGGGAAGCGTCGCAGCGGCGACGCTCGCCGAGCTCGGGCACGAGGTCCTGCTGGTGGATCAGAGCGGCTTCCCTCGCGACAAGCCGTGCGGAGACGGGCTTACCCATGCGGCTGTCTCCTTTCTGGAGGAGCGTGGACTCGGGGAGATGCTCGAACAGAGCCAGCCGATCGAGGACGTGCGGGTGGTCGTCGGCCACGACCGCGATGTGGACGGCTGGTATCGGCCGTGGCCGACACCGCCGGCGTACGGGCGCACGATGCCGCGTCGCGCCCTCGACAGCACCCTGTTCGAGATGGCAACGTCGGGCGGGGCTCGCTTCCTCCGCGGTCGTGTCGACCAACCGCTCCTCTCCGATGGATCGGCGACCGGAGTGGCGCTGGCCGGTGCAGAGGCAGGGTGGATCGGCGCCCGCTGCGTGATCGCAGCAGACGGCGCCACCTCACGGATGCGGCGAACCTCCGGGTTCCCAGGGGAGCGCCCGGGATCTCGCGTCTTCGCGCTCCGCCTTTATGCAACCACCGGTGAGCCGCTCGACCCCGTCTTCGACGTCTACGTCCCGCTCCTCTACGAGGGCGGCCTACTGGCGGGTTACGGCTGGGTTTTTCCGATCGGCCCTCGAAGGGCCAACATCGGGGTCGCCTACTACGAGCCTCCCCCTGGCCGGCCGAAGGCCCGGATCCGCCGCGTGCTCGACTCATTCATCGACGAGCTGGAGGAGCGGGAGGGCAAGCGGCTGGGCGAGATCTCCGAGCCAAGCGAACCGATCGGCGCCCCAATCGCGACCCAGTTCTCGCCCGACCGCTGCGAGCTCGGCAACCTGATCTTTGCCGGTGAGGCCGCCCGAGCGGCCGACCCCCTGAGCGGCGAGGGGATCTCATTCGCGCTCGACTCGGGTCGGTATGCGGCAGAGGAGGCTCACGAGCTCCTCCGCACCGGTCGGACTCCGAGACAAGGCCAGCGGATCGGGCGGCGCTTCACCCGCCTGGGGCAGGACCTGACCCTGCCGGCGCGCCTCGCCGCAGCTGCCCCCACTGGGTTGAGCCTGGTGGAGCGCAGACACCTCCCCTACATTCGCAGCGTCCAGCGGGCGACCAGCTTCGAACCCGACCCCCCGACCTTCGAGGAGACAGCCGTCCACCGCAGCCTGTTGGAGGCCGGCGGTTCGGTGGCCGAGGACCTCGAGCGCGTAAACGAACGGCTTCTCGACTCCCTCCGCATCAGCTTCCCGTTCGCTCTCGAGGTGATGCACCGCGAGGTCCGGGCCGACGGCGGTCCGTTCGCGGCGGCGATGGCAGTGGGGACGGCGCACGCCATCGGCGGCTTCGTGAGCGAAGAGGTGGTCGCTGCTGCGGAGTCTTGCGAGCTGATCAAACTCGCCGGGGCCTGCTACCCGCGGGTGGCCGATCGAACCAGTTCGGAGATGGGCCGGGCGAACAACGCTCTCGCGATGCTAACCGGCCAGCACGTCCTTGCCCGGGCGGTCGGGGCGGCAACGCAGGCGGCGCCCACAACCGGCCGCGACGCGGCCGCCGCCATCCGCGGCACGGTGGAGAGACTGGCAGCGGAGGCGACGCCGAACGGCGAGCCCACGCCGGAGCGGTATCTGGCGACGGTGGGCTGGCGAGATGCCGAGCTGGCCGCCCTCGCGGTCGCCTCGGCCTCATCGCTCGCAGATGACCGCCCCGACGCCAACCGGCTGATGGAGGCGGGCAGACACCTCGGACTCGCCTGGCGGATCGGGAGCGACATCCGTGATCTGACAGTCGGCGACGAGGTCGCCGGGCGGCCGCCCGGGGACGATCTCCGCGGCGGACGGCTGACCTTGCCGCTGATCTACGCGATCGAGGCAGACGAGGTGCTCGCGCGTCAGCTCGGCGGCAAGCTGGACGCACGAGGAGCGAGGGAGTGTCTAGCCCGGGCGAAGGCCTCGGGCGGGCTTGAGCGAGCCGGCGATGACTGCCGCGACCACGTCAGCTCCGCGCGAGGGATCGTCGATGACTGCGGGCTTCGCGACCCAGCTCCGCTCGGAGCGCTCGCCCACCTCTGTCTCGACCGGCTCCCGATCGCCGCCTAGCTAACCGTCCGATCCCCGGCGGCGCTCGAGCTCGGCGACCAGGGCCTTGGTGTGCATGGCCGCCAGCAGGTCGTTGAGCGGCTGGACGCCCGCCTCGATCAGCCGCATCGCCTCGTCGCCGTCCATCTCGCCGGCGAGCCGTTCCATCAGCACGTCGACCTCCTCGCGGACCAGCTCCGCCATCGCCTTCTTGTAGCGGAGGGTGTCGTAGACGGTGAAGCCGATCCGCTCGTCGTAGCCGCCGGCGCGGAACCGGCTGATCGCCTCGATGATCCGGACGTCGCTGGGCGAGTAGCCCTTCTTGTCGGGCGCCAGCACCTCGAGCTCGGCGAGCCGGTCGAGAGCCTCCTGGGGGACGCCGTAACGCTCGCGAACCTGGGCGGCGCTGACCCGCCCGCTCTCCCCCTCGAGTGCCCGCTCGAGCATCTTGTCGCCGAGCTCGATCAGGGCCTTGGCGCGCTCGGGGTCCTCCTCGAGCAGGTCCTTGATCACCCGCAGCGGCATGTAGCGCTCCTCCTGGAGCTGCTTGATCAGCCGGATCCGCTCCGCGAACTCGGCCGGGTAGTAGGCCATGTTGCGGGAGGTCTTGACCGGCTCGGGTAGCAGTCCCTCGCGGAGGTAGTGCTTGATCGTCGCCGCGGAGACGCCCGAGGCCTCCGCCAGCTCTCCCATCCGCAGCATCTCCTCGTTCTCCGTCTTCGGAGTGCTCATGCGCGGAACGCCTCCGCCTTCTGCTCGGCGTCGGGCCCCTTGACCGCGCCCTGCTCCTCCAGCGCCTGAATCTCCTCCGCCGAGTACCCGGCCTCCGCGAGCAGCTCGGCGGTGTGCTCGCCGAGCGCCGGCGCCGGCCGTTCGATCGCCGCCGGGGTCCGCGAGAGCTTCACCGGGAAGCCGAGCTGGCGGACGGCGCCGAACCCGGGCTGATCGAGCTCCACCACCATCTCCCGGGCCTCGGCCTGCTCGGAGCCGAGCGCCTCGTCCAGGTCGAGGACGGGCTCGACGCAGCAGTCGTGCTCGTCGTTGAAGGCCCGCCATTCCTCCCGGGTCCTCGAGCGGAAGATCTCGACCACCTCGGCGTGCGCCTCCGAGCCCGGGAGGGTCGAACTGGTGCTCGATCAGGTCCTCGCGGCCGACGCCCCGGCACCACGCCGCCCAGAACTTCTGCTCGAGGGCCCCGCAGGTGACCCAGCCGTCCTTGGCCTCGTAGGGGCGGTAGCAGACGATCGCCCCGGCGAGCTCGAGGTCTCCGCGGTGGGGGACGTTGCCGTCGGCGAAGTAGCGGGCGGCGACCATCGCCAGCCAGGACTGGGCGCCGTCGTACATCGAGACGTCGACGAGCTGGCCCTCGCCGGACGCCTTCGCCTCGTTGAGCGCGGCGAGGATCCCCAGCGCCGCCATCAGCGCCCCGCCGCCGAGGTCGGCGATCTGGCCCGCCGGCTGGACCGGCGGGCCGTCGTTCGCGCCGGTCAGGCCGAGCAGCCCGTTGAGGCCGAGGTAGTTCATGTCGTGGCCGGCGCGGTCGCGGTTCGGGCCGTCCTGGCCATAGCCCGTTATCGGGCAGTAGACGAGCGCCGGGTTCGCCTGCCGCAGCACCTCGTAGCCGACCCCGAGCCGGTCGAGGACCCCGGGCCGGAAGCTCTCGACCAGGACGTCCGCCGACTCCGCCAGCTTCAGCAGCGCCTGCCGACCGCCGTCCGTCTTCAGGTCGAGGCGGATCGAGCGCTTGTTGCGGTTCAGGGCGAGGAAGTAGGCGGAGCGGGTGCCGGCGGCGGTGTGCTCGTCGTCGCCGTAGTAGGGCGGCGCCCAGCGGACGTAGTCGCCGGCGCCGGTGTCCTCGACCTTGATCACGTCCGCACCGAGATCGCCGAGGAGCAGGGTGCAGAACCCGCCCGGCAGCAGCCGGGTGAGATCGAGGACGCGGACGTCGGCGAGCGGACCGGCCATGCTACGCCCTCGCCTCCTCGCGCTTCGGGACTCCGAGCAGCTCGCGCGCCTCCGCCACCGTCGCGGCCCGCCGGCCGACGTCCTCGGCCATCTGCCGCGCCTTCGCGATCAGCTCGCCGTTCGACTTCGCCATCTCGCCGCTCGGGCAGGTAGAGGTTGTCCTCGAGACCGGCGCGGACGTTGCCGCCGAGATTGAGCGAGGCGGCGAGCAGCTTCCACTGGTCGCGCGATACCCCGATCACCTGCCAGTTGTTGGGGCCCTCGGGGCCGCCGGGGATCTGCTCGGACATGAAGCCGACGTTGCGCGCGTTCGGCCTGATCCCGCCGTTCACCCCCATCACCAGGGAGATCTGAAGCGGCGGCTCGAGCAGACCCATGTCGAGGAACGGATCGAGGTTGGCGACGTGGCCGGCGTCGAAGCACTCGTGCTCGGGCTGGATCCCGAGCTCGTTCATCTCGGTGAGGAACTCGGTGATCGTGTCGAAGCTGTTCTCGAACACCGCCTTGAAGACGAAGTCCTTTCTCCGCCGGGAGTACTTCGCGTAGTTCATGCTGCTCATGTTGAGCGCGGCGACGTCGGGCCGGAGCTCGCGCAGGTAGGCGATTCGCTTCTCGATCGGCACCCCGATCGCCCCGGTCGAGTAGTTGACGATCACGTCGTCGACCTCGGCCAGGATCGCCTCGGTGATCGCCCTGAAGTCCTCGATCTCGTACGAGGGCGTGCCGTCCGGGGTGCGGGCGTGGATGTGGATCTGGCTCGCCCCCTCGTCGACCGCTCGCCTCGCCTCCGCCGCGTACTCCTCCGGCGTGTAGGGGATCGCCGGGCATTGGTCGCGGTTCGCGATCGCGCCGGAGATGGAGCAGCTGATGATCACCGGATCCTCGAACGGCTCACGTCATCAATCCATTCGCGCCTTCGGCGTCATACCGGCATCACCCCGTGCTTCCTCCACGGCCGCTCGACCCGCTTGTCCTTCGCCATCCGGAGGCCCCGGATGATCGTCGGCCGGGTCTCGCGGGGGTCGATCACGTCGTCGATCAGGGCGTTCTTGGCGGCGATGTAGGGATCGATCGTCTCCTTCACCTTCGCCACCATCTCGGCCCGGGTCTTCTCGGGATCGTCGGAGGCCTCGATCGCCGAGCGGCCGATGATGTTGACCGCCCCCTCCGGGCCCATCACCGAGATCTCGGCGGTCGGCCAGGCGACGATCAGGTCGGGCTCATACGCCTTGCCGTTCATCACGTAGTAGCCGGCGCCGTAGGCCTTGCGCACGACGACGGTGATCTTCGGCACCGTCGCGCGAGAGACGGCGTAGAGCATCTTGGCGCCGTGGCGGATGATCCCCTCGTGCTCGACCTTCGAGCCGACCATGAAGCCGGGCACGTCCTGGAGGAAGAGCAGGGGGATGCCGAAGGCGTCGCAGAGGTTGACGAAGCGGGCCGCCTTGTCGGCGGAGTCGTTCTCGATGATGCCGCCGAGCTGCTTCGGCTGGCTGGCGACGATCCCGCAGGGCTTGCCGCCGAAGCGCGCCAGGCAGGTGATGATCGTCTTCGCGAACTTCGGCTTGATGTCGAAGAGCTCGCCGTCGTCGGTGATCTCGCGAATCAGCTCGTACATGTCGTAGGGCTGGCGCGATGACTCCGGGACGATGTCGAGCAGCTTCTCCGACATCCGGTCGTCGGGGTCCTCGGTCTCGCGGACCGGAGGCTTCTGCTCGCAGTTGGAGGGGAAGTAGGAGAGGTAATCCTTGACCACCTGGATGCACTCGGGGTCGTCCTTGACCTCGAGGTCGCCGACACCGGACTTGCGGCAGTGGACCTTGGCACCGCCCAGGTCCTCCATCGAGATGTCCTCGCCGGTGACTGCCTTGGTCAGGTGCGGTCCGGCGAGCGCCATCGCCCCCTGGCCCACCACCATCGGCACGAAGTCGGAGAGGCCGGGGATGTAGGCGGTGCCCGCGGCGCAGGGGCCCAGCATCGCCGCCACCAACGGCACCACCCCCGACATCGTCACCTCCTCGCGGAACAGATGCCCGGAGCCGGCGAACAGCGAGCCGGCCGCCTCCTGGATCCGCGCCCCGGCCGAGTCGAGCAGCCAGATCATCGGCATCCGCTTCTGCAGCGCCATCTCGCGGAGCCGCCCGACCTTGATCTCGCCGGTCATCCCCATCGAGCCGGCCATCACGGTGAAGTCGTAGGCGGCGATCGCGCAGGGCCGTCCGTCGACGTCGCCCCAGCCGGTGATCACGCCGTCCGCGGGCGCCTCCTTGCCGTCCATCGCCCGCTGGGCGAAGTGGGGTCCGGCGTGGATCCCCATCTCCACGAAGCTGCCCTGGTCGCAGAGCAGGTCGATCCGCTCGCGCGCGGTCAGCTTGCCGCGCTCGTGCTGGACCGCGATCTTCTCCTCGCCGCCGCCGAGCTTCGCCTTCTCGCGGCGGGCATGGAGATCGTCCACCAGCGGCTTCATCCCGTCTGCTCGCCGTGCTTTGGCCTCCGGGGCCTCGGGGGCCTCTCCCTTGTGCTCCTCGGGCCTCGGCCTGCTCTCGCCTTCTTCGTCTCGTCCTTGGCCGCCATCAGCGCCCCTTCCATTCGGGGTCCCGCTTCTCGAAGAACGCCTTCACGCCCTCCTGGATGTCCTCGGTGGTGAAGGTGAGCGAGAGCTGCGAGCGGAGGAACTCGAGCGCATCGTCGAGCGCCATGTCCTGCTGGCGGTACATCGCGTCGTGGCCGAGCCGCATCAGCACCGGGCTCTTCGCCGCCAGCTTGCTCGCCCATTCGTTCACCGCGGCCTCGAACTCCTCGGCGGGGACGACCTTGTTGGCGAGCCCGTAGGTGACCGCCTCCTCGGCGGAGATCTGCTCGCCCAGGAGCATCATCTCGTTCACCTTCTTGCGCGGGACGTTGCGATAGATGATCGACATGATCATGTAGGGGAAGGCGCCGACGTTGATCTCGGGGGTGCCGAAGCGAGCGCCCTCCTTCGCGATCAGGAGATCGCAGGAGAGAGCGAGTCCCATCCCGCCGGCGAGCACGTGGCCGTTGGCGGCGCAGAGCGAGGGCTTGCCGAGCCGCGGCATCAGCCGGAAGAACTCGAGGAAGAGGTCCGAGGCGAAGTGCTTCTCGACCAGGGGCACCTCGGAGGCGAAGCCGCCGAGGTCCGCGCCCGCGCAGAAGGCCTTCTCCCCCGCCCCGGTCAGGACCACGCACCGCACCTCCTCGTCGTCGCGAGCGCGCTTCATCCCCTCGACCAGCGCCGAGAGCAGCTCGCCGTTGAGGGCGTTTCGCTGGTCGGGCCGGTTCAGGGTCAGGGTCGCGACCCCGTCGCGGACCTCGTAGAGGAGCTCGTCTGCCATCGGGGCCAGCCTAGTGGCTCTGAGCCCAGATGGGAAGTGCTACGTCCTACTGCCTACTGCCTGGGCGGCAATCTTGCATTGCGGGGCGCTCCGCGCGCGGCCGTATGATCGCCGCAGTGCGGGCACTGGCGCAGTACGCCTATTTCTGGAGGGGACGCGTGCTGGTGATCGCGGTCACGGCCACTGTGGTCGCCGGAATCGGGAGCTCCGCCGTCTTCGATCGGGTCAAGCCGTTCGGCTTTCAGGACCCGGCGTCGGACAGCTCGCGCGTGAACGAGCGGCTGGAGGCGGCAACTGGCCAGAGGGTTCTTCCGGACGTCGTCCTCTTGGTCGAAAGCGCGCACCAGAGCGACGACGAATTGCGCGCGGCCGCCGAGCTGCGATCGATCCCGGAGGTCACCCGCACGGTGACTCCCGCCGAGGACCCGAACCTGGTCGCGGAGGATGGACGGAGCGCGGCGGTCCTCGGCTTTCTCGACGCCGACACCGATGACGTTCCGGCGGTGGGCGAAGTCGTCCGAGAGCGCTTCGCCGGCGATCCGGAGATCGCCGTCGGCGGCGCAGCGGTCACCGCCTCACGAGCTGAACCAGACCACCGAGGACGACCTCCGCCGGATCGAGCTCTTCGCGGGCCCGATCCTGCTCCTGCTGTCGCTGTTCGTGTTCCGTGGGCTCGTCGCCGCCCTGCTGCCGCTCGTCGCCGGAGGGGTCTCGATCCTCACCACGCTCGCCCTCCTCGGCGCTGCTCGCCAACTGGGTCGACATAGACGTGTTCGCGATCAACATCGTCACCGGCCTGGGACTGGGGCTGGCGATCGACTACAGCCTCTTCCTCGTCACCCGCTTTCGGGAGCGGCTCGAGGAAGGCGATTCGGCCCTCAACGCCCTGATCTTCACCATGCAGACCACCGGCCGGATGGTCGTCTTCAGCGGCCTCACCGTGGCCGTCGCGATGCTCTCGCTCTGCGTCTTCCCGCAGCGGTTCCTCTACTCGATCGGGCTCGGCGGGGCGATCGTCGCGATCTCCTCCGCCGCGGTCTGCCTGCTGATCCTCCCGGCCCTTCTGGCGCTGCTTCGGCATCGGGTGAACGCCCTGGCGCCGGGATGGATGCAGCGGCGCCCCGCCGTCCGGGGCTTGCGTGGGTTCGGGGGCTTCGCCCTCCGGCACCCCGCCATGGTGGCGGCCGCGGTCGTCGCCGTGATGGTCGTCGCAGGGCTCCCGTTCCTGCGGGTGGAGCTGACCCGGGCCGACGCCAGGGTCCTGCCGAAGGACGCGAGCGCCCGCCAGGTCGATCGCGCGATTCAGCGCCGCTTTCCCTCCGATCCGGCGACCGGAATCGTCGTCACCGTCGAGACGCCGGACCGATCGGCGACGCGGAGTGCGGCGCGGATCCTCGCCGACGATCCCGCGGTCGACAAGGTCGCGCCCCCGGCACGGCTTTCCAAGGGGCTGGTCAGGGTGGACGCGTCGCTCACCGGGGAACCGTTCTCCGATGCCTCGGTCCACGCCGTCGAACAGGCGCGCTCTCTGGAGTGGGGCGGGCCTGCGCTTGTCGGCGGGCCGTCCGCCGAGCTCAGCGATCAGCGCGACAGCCTCGCCGAGCACCTGCCCGTGGCGATCGCGTTCATCGTCGTCTCGACCGCCCTGATCCTCTTTGCGATGACCAAGTCGGTGATCCTGCCTCTGGTCGCCCTGGCGATGAACGCGCTCACCGTCAGCGTCGCCTTCGGGGTCCTGGTGGTCGTCTTCCAGGACGGCCGGCTGGAGGAGGCCCTCGACTTCACCAGCCAGGGTGCGCTCGACAGCTCGATGCCGATCCTCTTATTCGCCGTCGCCTTCGGACTGTCAACCGACTACGGGGTGTTTGCGCTCCAGGGGGTCGCGGAGGCGCGGCGGGAGACAAAGGACGAAACCGAGGCGGTCTCCCTCGGCCTCGGGCGAACCGGTGGGCAGATCATCGCCGCCGCGTTGCTGTTCGCGGTCGCAATGGGGGCGTTCGCGTTCTCCGAGCTCGTCTACGTCAAGGAGGTCGCGGTCGGCACCGCCGTGGCCGTCCTCGTCGATGCGACCCTGGTCAGGGGCCTGCTGCTCCCCGCCGTCCTCAAGCTGCTCGGCCCGTGGGCCTGGTGGGCGCCGGAGTGGCTGCGCCGACCCGTTGAGCGACCGGTCAGCTGACCGGAATGCCCTCGCGCTCCAGCGCGTTCAGCAGTGACTCGACGACCCGCTGGTCGAACTGGGTGCCGGCGTTGTCGCGAAGCTCGCGTCGCGCCTCTTCGTCACCGATGGCCATCCGGTAGACGCGGTCGCTCGTCATCGCCTCGAAGGCGTCCCCGACCGCGACGATCGCGGCCTCGAGCGAGATCTGCTCCGCGATCAGCCCCCGCGGGTATCCCCTGCCGTCCGGCCTCTCGTGATGGGCGAGGATCCATTCGCGGACGTCATCCATCTCGCCGCTCGAGAGGATCCGGGCACCGAGCTCCGGATGGCGCTTCATCTGCGCCCACTCCTCGTCGGTGAGCGGTCCGGGCTTGCGAAGGATCGAGTCCGGGACCCCGATCTTGCCGATGTCGTGGAGGATGCCGGCGAGCCTTACGCGCTGCACCCGGTCCTCGTCCAGACCGAGCTCGCGGGCCATCATCTCGCACAGCCGCCCGACGGTCTGGCTGTGGCGGGCCGTGCCCGGTGTCCTTCTGGTCGAGCGCCTCGGCGAGGCTGAGGACGGTGGCGAGATGGGCCTGGGTCTCGACGCTGCGCCGGCCGGCTGCCGCTCCCGAGGACGCCGGTCACCTCCGGGCTGTAGATCACGGCGCGATCGCGGCCGAGGGCCTTGGCCGCGTGAAGCGCCTGGTCGGCCGCCGCGGTCAGCCCGGCGACCGCATCGGCGTGCTGCGGGCGAGCTGGCGAGCCCGATCGACGCCGTCAGCTCCACCCCGGGAGGATCGAAGGTCTTCCGGACCCTGTCGAGCAGGTCCTCCGCGATCAGGAAGGCGCGGTGCGAGTCCGTCTCCGGAAGCACGACCGCGAACTCCTCGCCGCCCGATCGGGCGACGAAGTCGATGCGGCGCGCCGCCTCGTCCAGAAGCGATGCCATCCGTCTCAGGGTCTCGTCGCCCTGTCCCCAGGCCGTACCGCTCGTTGACGCGCTTGAACCGATCGAGGTCGATGACCAGCAGGCTGACCTGGCGCGCTGCTCCGGCTCCGCGCGCTCGAGCTCGGACGCCAGCACCTCGAGCAATGCGACCCGGTTCGGGCAATCCCGTCAAGGGGTCAGTTCGCGCCGCGTCGGTCAGGCGACTCAGCAGCCGCTCGACCCGGCCGCGCAGATAGGTGAGCAGGGTCGCGGCGGTGATCAGCGTCCCGGCCGACGATACGAAGTGATGAGACGACCGCGCGTTCCGCGCCCGCGGGAGCCGCAGGGGTGACCGCGATCGATCAATGCGTAGTTCAGCGCCGCCCAGAGCACGTTGAGTGCCGCGTCGACCCGGGTGACCGGAAAGTAGAAGACGTAGAGGCCGACCCAAACGTAGAAGAGGGCGTAGCCGCTGGTGCTGTCGCCGCTGAAGTAGACCGCGACCGAGGTCATCACGGTCGCCAGGGCTGGCCGCAAGCCGCAGCAGCCAGAAAGGGATCCGCCCGGCGTAGCAGAACATCCATAGCCGCCCAAATCAGCGCGACGCCGTCGACCGCAGGATGCCCGTGGTGTTGAAGTAGACGGATGGGGAAGGAGCGCGCCGAGTGCGCCGGTGACGGCTGCGCCGGCTCGCGAGTATGCCTGAGCGAGCGCGAGTGGGCGCGCCGCGATCGGGCCGGAGAGGAGCTCGCTGGCTGGTGAGAGCGCAGCCGGCGGTCTTCCAGCCGGCTGTTTTCTTCCTCAGCGCGAGGGGGGATTCGCCCTGCTGCTGCTATTAGCCCCATCGATCCTGTATGCCCTCTCCGGATCCTCCCCCTGAACCAGGTTGGCTCTGGACCAAATCCTCGTAATTTGCAGGGTCTAGAGCTTCACCATCGGCAGGTTTGAGAGATCGCTTGAATCCCGACAAATGTTCGACACAGATTGGCATTTTCTTCACTATTTGCGGGCGTATTTGCCCGCACTGGGCACACGCTCTCATTCCTGCCGAAAACTGACGAGATCCGCGGGCTAAGCGCGCTGAGCGTCGCGGACGCTGGGCGTGCGAAACCGCCGCTTTCCAAGGCTCGGCGGTGAGGCGCGCCGCTCGGTGACGACGGCGGCGGCGCCATTGCCAGGCGCAAAGGTGAAGCGCCTGCGCACGGTCGATTCGGCTCTCTCGGCGACCGGGCTGAGCTCGACCGAGGTGAGGATCTCGCGAAGAACCACGCGCATCTCGAGCTGGGCGAAGCTCGCCCCGAGGCAGCGCCGGGTACCCCCACCGAAGGGAATCCATGCTGCACCCTCGGGAACGCCGTCGACGAAGCGCTCGGGGTCGAAACTCTCGGGTTCGGGGTAGGTCTCCGGGTCGTGGTGGACCAGGTAGATCGAGACCATCAGAATCGTGCCGGCGGGAAGGGAGTGACCGGCGATCGAGGCCGGCTCGCTGAGCCGCCTCGCCACGACCGGGACGACCGGCCGGCAGCGCAAGTGTCTCCTTGACCACCGCGTCGAGGTAGCCCTCCTCTCCCGCCTCGACCTCGGCCCGGAGCCGCTCCAGCTGCCCGGGCGAGCGCAGCAGGCGCTCCAGCGTCCAGGCGAGCGCGCTCGTGGTGGTCTCGTAGCCAGCCATGATCAGGGTGAGGAGCTCGTCCCGGACCAGCCGGTCATCGAGGGGGGTGCCGTCCTCGTGCTTGGCCCGAAGCAAGCAGGGAGAGCGCGTCGTCGCGGAGCTGGTTGAGCGGGTCCCCGCGGCGCTCCCCGATCACCTCGTAGAGCACCTCGTCGAGTCGCGGACCGAACGCATCAGGCGCGCGTACGGCGTCGAGCCGCCGAGCTCGCGCCGGAACCAAGGGAGCAGGGTGAACGCCGAGTCGCAACGGTCCATCATCTCGGGTATCAGCTCTCTGAGCCGCTCCAGGCGCGCCGCTCGATCGGCGCCGAAGACGACCCGCATGATCGACTCGAACGAGATCTTCTCCATCTCGTCCTGGAGGCTCAGCCGATCGCCGGGCTCCCACGAGGCGACCCGCTTCTCGGCGATCTCGCGAACCTGGTCGGCGAACTGCTGGGCGTGGACCCACCGAACGCCGGGAGCATGATCCGCCGGTGGCGCAGGTGCTCCTCCCCATCGAGGAGCAGGATCGAGTGGGAGCCGACCACCGGCCTGAACAGCCCGTTCGTGTCCCCTGCCCGAAACATCTCGGGGTCGCCGGCCATCACCTGCTTGGCGATCCGCGGGTCCGCGATCATTACCACGCGGCCCCCAGGGCCGAGCCGGATCGAGAAGATCGGCCCGTAGCGGCGCCGGCACCGCTCCATGAACGGGATCGGCCGGTACATCCACTCGAGCGTCTGCACGGGCCCGGGGGCCTTTGGCCCCGGAGGAAGCGCTCCTCGCGTCCCGTTCGTAGTCAAGAAGCCCCCTTGCTGCGATCGAACAGCAGGTCGGTTGGCGATGCTAGATCACATGCATCTATTCGGGGCAATGCCCAGAATTCGGTGGGTGCAACCGTGCTTGCAGGCCGTTTCCTTGCAGCGGGAAGTAAGAAGTCCTACACTCCACTCAGTGGCCGCCGCGACCGACACCGTGATCAAGCCCGACCACGGCGCCACCCGCGACCACTTCATCTTCACCGACGAGCACGAGGAGCTGCGCGAGTCGATGAAGTCGTGGGTGCTGAAGGAGTGCACCCCGAACCGGTTCGACTGGGAGGAGAACCTCTGGCCCGACTCGATCCTGAAGCGCGCCGCCGACCTCGGCTACATCGGCCTCTGCTACCCGGAGGAGTACGGCGGCCAGGGCGGCGACTACTTCTACTCGCTGGTCCGCGCCGACGCATGAGCTACTCGGGCTGCGGCGGGCTCAACATGGGGTTCGCCGTCCACACCGACATGGCGACCCCGCCGATCCACCTGCTCGGCACCGAGGACCTGAAGCAGCGCTACCTGGTGCCGTCGATCAAGGGGGAGCTGATCAGCTGCCTCGGGATCACCGAGCCGGGCGCCGGCTCCGACGTCGCCGGGATTCGCACCACCGCGATCCGCGACGGCGACGAGTACGTGATCAACGGCTCGAAGACCTTCATCACCAACGGCCTCCGCGCCAACTACATCGTCCTGGTCGCGAAGACCGACCCGGACGCCGGCCACGACGGGATCACCCTGTTCGTCGTCGACATCCGCGACACCGAACGGCAACGAGGTCCCCGGCTTCAGCGTCTCCCGGAAGCTCGAGAAGATGGGAATGCACGCCTCCGACACCGGCGAGCTCTCCTTCCAGGACGTCCGGGTGCCGGTCGAGAACGTGCTCGGCGAGGATCGGCAAGGGCTTCTACCACATCTCCTGGGAGCTCCAGGGCGAGCGCCTGGTGGCCGCGATCGGCTGCGTCTCGGGCGCCGAGCGGGTCTTCGACCGCACCCTCGAGTACGCGAAGGAGCGCCAGGCGTTCGGCCGCCCGATCGGCCGCTTCCAGGCGATCCGCCACAAGTTCGCCGAGATGTCGGTGAAGATCGAGGCCGCGAAGCAGATGGTCTACGCGACCGCCTGGCGCTTCGAGAACGGCGAGTACCCGGTGCGGGAGATCACCCAGGCGAAGCTCTACGCCTCCCGGGTGATCGAGGAGGTCGCCGACGACTGCATCCAGATCCACGGCGGCTACGGCTACATGAAGGAGTACGAGGTCGAGCGCGCCTACCGCGACGCCCGCCTCAACCGGATCGGCGCCGGCACCGACGAGATCATGCTCGAGGTGCTCGGCCGCTCCTACGGGCTCTAGGCCGGCCGCGGCGGGCCCGGCCGGGCGAAGCCGGGCCGCTGCGGCGGCACCAGGCTACGCCTGCGCCTGCTCCTTGTACAGCTCGATGTTCTCCTCGGCCGTCTCGGCGATCGGCCGGACCTCGATCGCGCCGCCCTTGACCGGTGGCCTTCCGCGCCCACTCGACCGCCTCGTCGAGGTCCTTGCACTCGAAGATCCAGAAGCCGGCGATCTGCTCCTTCGACTCCGCGAACGGGCCGTCGGTGACGACCGCCTTGCCGTCCTTGCCGTAGCGGAGCGTCCTCGCCGATGCGCTCGGCGCCGAGGCCGTCGCCCTGCGACGAAGACGCCGGCCTTCTTCAGCTCGTCGTTGTACTTGTCCATCTCCGCGACGACCTGCTCCATCTGCTCGGGAGTCGCCTCGCTCCATGAAGGACTCGTCGCCGATCAGGGACACCATGAACCTGCTCATCTGAAACCTCCTGTTCGAGCGGCGCCGTTCGCCGCTTTCAACCTAACGACGAGCGGATCACGCGAGTTCGACGTTTCTCCCTCCGTGCCTCACGTCGGCCTCGGCGATCTCCCGGACCTCGACCGAGGCGCGGCGGACCGGCATCTTCTCGACCCAGCCGACCGCCTCCTCGAGGCTGTCGCACTCGAGAACCATGTATCCGGCGAATTGCTCCTTCGACTCGGCGAAGGGGCCATCGGTGACGACGGGCCTGCCCCTCTCGCCGTAGCGAAGCGTCCTGGCGCCGGCGCTCGGCCCCAGGCGTCCCGTGTGCACGAGGACGCCCGCATCCTGAAGCTCCCCCATGAACCGGCCCATCTGCTCACCCAACTCCTGCATCTGCTCGGGCGTCGCCTCCTGCATGAAGCTCCCGTCGGTGATCATCGACACCATGAACTGCATCGGCAGTCTCCTTATCGTCTGCGCGGCGCCGTTCGCCGCTTTCACCGTAGCGACGAGCCGCGCCGGCCGCATTCGACGTTTCTGCGCTACTCGAAGCTTCCTTCGAGCTCCGCGATCCGCCGCTCGAGGAAGGCCTGCTGGACCGGGTTGGTGCTGAGCTCGAGCCCGCGGCGGTAGGCCTCGACGGCCTCGGCGTCGCGACCGAGCGGGCCGAGCAGGTCGGCGCGGCTGACGTGGAAGGGCGCGTAGCGGTCGAGGCCCTCGATCGCATCGATCAGCTCCAGGCCCGGCCTCGGGCCCCTCGTCCATCGCCACCGCGATCGCGCGGTTCAGCTCGATCACGGGCGAGGGCTGGATCCGCCGCAGCTGCCCGTAGAGGAGGCCGATCCGCCGCCAGTCGGTCTCGCTCGGCGCGCTCGGCGCGGGCGTGCTCGGCCGCGATCCTGGCCTGGATCGAGTACGGGCCGACCACGCCGGCGCAGCGACCTCGACCAGCCTCAGCCCCTCCTCGATCTGGGCTCGGTCCCAGCGCGAGCGGTCCTGGTCTTCGAGCAGCACCATCTCCCCCGCCTCGTCCAGCCGCGCCTCGCGCCGCGAGTGCTGGAGCAGCATCAGCGCCAGCAGCGCCCTCGCCTCGGGTCCTCGGGAAGGGTCTCGACCAGCACCCGCGCCAGCCGGATCGCCTCGTCGGCGAGCTCGGTGCGGATCAGGGCGTCGGAGCCCGAGGCGAAGTAGCCCTCGTTGAAGATCAGGTAGAGCGTCGCCAGCACCGAGGTGAGCCGCTCCGGCAGCTGCTCGGCCGAGGGCACCTCGTAAGGGATCTTCGCGTCGCGGATCTTCGCCTTGGCCCGGACCAGCCGCTGCGCCATCGTCGCCTCCGAGGTGAGGAAGGCGCTGGCGATCTCGGCGGTGGTCAGGCCGCCGAGCGTGCGCAGGGTGAGGGCGACGCGCGCCTGCGGTCGCAGCGCGGGGTGGCAGCAGGTGAAGATCAGCCGCAGGCGGTCGTCGGGCATCTCCGGCTCGGCCTCCGCCTCCAGCTCCTCGGAGCTCGGCGCCAGCCGCTCCAGGCCCTCGAGCACCTCCTTCTTCACCTGCAGCGTCCGCTCGCGCCGGAGCCGGTCGATCGCCTTGTTGCGCGCGACCCGGGTGATCCAGGCGCCCGGGTTGTCCGGGACGCCGTCGCTCGGCCAGCGCTCGAGCGCGACCACGAACGCCTCCTGCACCGCCTCCTCGGCGAGGTCGAAGTCGCCGAGGACCCGGATCAGGCTCGCGACCGCCCGTCCCGACTCGTGCCGGAACAGGCGGTCGACGATCTGATCGGGAGCCGGCCTATGACTTCGCGGTCGCCCCCGCCTCGGCGGGATCCTCGTAGCCGAACTCGCTGTAGTCCATCACCGGGCGCACCTCGACCGAGCCGTCCTGGAGCGGGATCTTCTTCGCGTACTCGAGCGCCTCGTCGAGGTCCTTGCACTCGAGCAGGTAGAAGCCGCCGAGCTGCTCCTTCGACTCGGCGAAGGGGCCGTCGGTGACGGTCGGCTCCTTGCCCTCCTTGATCCTCACGGTGGAGGCGGTGGAGCTCGGCTGGAGCCCCTCGCCGGCGAGGAACGCCCCCTTGTCCACCGCCTCCTTGCCGTAGGCGCTCCAGCGGTCCATCACCGCCTTCATCTCCTCGGGGCTGGCGTCCTCCATGCCGCCCTCCTCTGCAGATCAGTGCGAGCAGATACTTCATCGTCTTCCTCCTTGTTCTCGGGCGGTCAGGCGGTCGCCTTCGCCTTCGCCGGGGACACGGTCGCGCTCTCGTAGCCGAACTGCGAGAGATCCATGATCGGGCGGACCTCGATCGCGGTGCCCGGCTGGATCGGGGCCTTGTTGGCCCAGTCGAGCGCCTCCTCGAGGTCGGCGCACTCGAGCAGGCAGAACCCGCCGAGCAGCTCCTTCGACTCGGCGAAGGGGCCGTCGGTGACGGTCCGCTCACCGTCCGCCGCGATCCTGATCGTCGTCTCGGCGTCCTCGACGGGCTCACAGGCGATCAGCGCCCCCGCCTCGGTCGTCTCCCGGTCGAACGCGGTCCAGCGCCTCCATCCCCTCCTTCATCTCCTCGGGGGTGGCGCTCTCCATGCTGCGCTCCCCGACGATGAAAGTGAGCAAGTACTTCATCGCTTCCTCCTCGTTCGAAAGCGGCGCTTTTCGCCGCCTTCACCCTAACGACGAACAGGAAACCGCCAAATCGACAGCCGCGAGTAAGAATCTCGTCATCGGCAACCTCGACCACATCCGCTCCTACTACGAGGCGCTCAACACCGGCGACGCCGACCTGGTCGCCTCGCACTTCACCGACGACGCCGTCCACTACTACACGCGGCTCGGGCCCCACCGCGGGCGAGAGATCGCCGAGAACGCCGAAGTGGGGCGTCGAGACGGTCGACGGGCAGTGGTGGCTGGAGCACGGAATCGAGTCGGGGGACGAGGCGGTGATCGAGTGGACGATGACCTGGCGCGACCCGAAGTCAGGCGAGAAGCGGCTCAACCGCGGCACCGAGTGGTTCCGGCTCGAGGACGGCAAGATCGCCGAGGTCCGCGCCTACCACCACGGCGACAAGAAGAACCCGCAGGGCGACCTGCTCGGCTTCGACCACAAGGGCCGCGGCCACACCATGGATGGAAGACTGGAGAGCCGACCGATGCGAGCCGTGCGATGAGTGATCAAGGACACCGGGGAGCGGCGGCCGCTCCCGCCCTTCGGCGAGGAGCACGAGGAGCTGCGCGAGTCGGTGCGGCGGTTCGTCGGCAAGGAGATGGCGCCCCACATCGAGGAGTGGGAGGAGGCGCGGGAGTTCCCGCGCGAGCTCTTCAATCGCTGCGGCGAGCTCGGCTTCCTCGGGCTCAAGTACCCGACCGAGTACGGCGGCCAGGGCGGCGACTACGTCCACGACGCCGTCTGGGTCGAGGAGCTCTCCCGCTCGGGCGCGAGCGGCGGGGTCGCCGCCGGGATCGGCGCCCACGCCGAGATCGCCACCCCGCCGATCTGGAAGTTCGGCACCGAGGAGCAGAAGCAGCGCTGGCTGGTGCCCGCGATCAAGGGAGAGCTGGTCGGCGCCCTCGGGATCACCGAGCCGGGCGCGGGCTCCGACGTCGCCTCGCTCAGCACCACCGCCAGGCGGGTGGACGGCGGCTACGTCGTCAACGGCGCCAAGACCTTCATCACCAACGGGGTCCGCGCCGACTTCCTCGTCTGCGCGGTGAAGACCACCGAGGAGGGCGGCCACCACGGGATCTCGTTCCTCGTCCTCGAGCGCGAGATGCCCGGCTACGAGGTGATCGAGCAAGCTGGAGAAGATGGGCTGGCACTCATCCGACACCGGCGAGCTCGCCTTCACCGACGTCGAGGTCCCCGCCGAGAACCTCCTCGGCGAGGAGAACGAGGGCTTCAAGCTGATCATGGCCAACTTCCAGTGGGAGCGGCTGACGATGGCGCTGGGCGCGGTCGGCGGGATGCAGCGGGTGTTCGAGGAGACCCTGCGCTACGCGAAGGAGCGCGAGGCGTTCGGGCGGCCGATCGGCCGCTTCCAGGCGATCCGCCACAAGTTCGCCGAGATGTCGGTGAAGATCGAGGTCTCCCGGGCACTCACCTACGCCTGCCTGCGGAAGTTCGCCGCCGGCGAGGACGCCACCCGCGAGGTCACCCAGGCGAAGCTCTTCACCCAGCGGGCCCTCTGCGACGTCGCCGACGAGGCGATCCAGATCCACGGCGGCTACGGCTACATGCGCGAGTACGGGGTCGAGCGCGCCTACCGCGACGCCCGCCTCGGCCCGATCGGCGGCGGCACCGACGAGGTGATGAAGGAGATCCTCGGCAGGCAGCTCGGGCTCTAGCCGACGTCGGATCGTCACACAACTGAGGGATAACCCAGGGCATCCTCAGGGAGATTCCGGATTGAAGAGGCCGCCACGAGGCCGCATCCTGCAGCACCCCGACCGAACGGATTCGCGAAGAACACAGGAGGTAGTCCGTGTCGTCTCTCACCCGCTGGGTCCTCGCCCATAAGCGCACAGTCGTCAGCTTCTGGATCGTCGCCACGATCGCCGGCGTGATGGCCGCGGGCCCCGCGTCCGAGGCGCTCGACCAGGAGTTCTCCGTCCCGGAGAAGGAGGGCTGGGAGACCAACCTCGCGATCGCCGAGCAGTACCGGGGCACCGGCGGCGACACCGCGCCCCTCGTTCCGGTGACGACGTTGCCGGCCGGCGAATCGATCGACTCGCCGGGGGTGAAGGCCGACCTGGCGAAGGTCGACGCCCGCCTGGAACAGGCGCTGCCCGGGTCGCGGATCGCCTCCTACACCTCGACCGGCGAATGAGGCCTTCGTCTCCGACGACGGCCGGACGACCTTCGCGCTCGTCTACCCGACGCCCGACCCGGACCAGCAGTTCGGCGCGAACCCGGAGGCCGAGAAGGCCGCGAGCGGAGCGCTCAAGGGGGCCACCGTCGGCGGCTCCGCCGTCCATCTCACCGGCTTCGACGCCCTGGCCGAGGACAGCGGCGCCGACAGCGACGGCCCAGGCGTCCTCCTCGAGGCGGTGCTCGGCGGCTTCGGCGCCCTGATCGTGCTCGCCTTCGTCTTCGCCTCCTTCCTCGCGGTCGTGCCCCTGATGACGGCCGTCGTCTCGATCATGACCACCTTCCTGCTGCTGCTCGGGCTCACCGAGATCACCGACGTCTCGCCGATCGTCCAGTTCCTGATCGCGCTGATCGGGCTCGGGGTGGCGATCGACTACTCGCTGCTGGTGGTCTCGCGCTGGCGCGAGGAGCGCTCGCACGGCCGCAGGCAACGAGGAGGCGGTGCAGCGGGCGATGGAGACCGCCGGCCGAGCGGTGATCTTCAGCGGGATCACCGTGGCGATCGGCCTCTTCGCCCTGATCGCGCTGCCGCTGCCGTTCCTGCGCTCGATGGGCTACGGCGGGATGCTGATCCCGCTGGTCTCGACCCTGGTCGCGATCACCCTGCTTCCGGTGATCCTGGCGAAGCTCGGGCCGCGGCTCGACTGGCCCCACCGGCGCACCGACGACAAGGCGAGCCGCACCTGGACCCGCTGGGCCGAGGCGGTCTCGCGGCGGCGCTGGCTCGCGGCCGGCGCCGGCACGGCGGTGATCCTGGCTCTCGTCTTCGCCGCAACCGACCTCCAGCTCGGCACCAGCGACGCCGACACGATCGCCAAGTCGGGCGACGCCAAGGAGGGCCTGGTCGCGCTCGAGGACGCCGGGATCGGCGAGGGCTCGCTGCTCCCGCACGAGATCCTCGTCGGGAAGGGAACCGATCCGAACCAGGTCGCGGCCGAGCTGCGCGACGTCGAGGGCATCCACGGCGCGGTGGCTCCCGCCGACGGCTGGCGCAGCGGCGAGACCGCGATCGTCGAGGCGATCCCGGTCCCCGACAGCGGCTCGGATGAGGGCGGGGCGACGCTCGAGGGCGTCCGCGACACCGCCCACTCGGCCGGTCCCGACGTCCGCGTCGGCGGCCAGCCCGCCTCGAACAGCGATTTCATCGACGCCGTCTACGGCAGCTTCCCGCTGATGATCGCGCTGATCACGATCACCACCTTCATCCTGCTGGCGCGGGCCTTCCGCTCGCTGCTGCTGCCGGCGAAGGCGATCGTGCTCAACGTGCTCAGCGTCGCCGCTGCGTGGGGCGTGGTCACCCTGATCTGGCAGCACGGCATCGGCTCCGAGGCGCTCTTCGGGATCGAGGCGACCGGCTCGATCCCGTCGTGGATGCCGTTGATCATCTTCGCCTTCCTGTTCGGGCTCTCGATGGACTACGAGGTGTTCATCCTCTCCCGGATGCGGGAGGAGTACGACCGCACGGGCTCGACCAGCGCGGCCGTGGTCCAGGGCATCGGGCGCACCGGAAGGCTGGTGACCAGCGCCGCGCTGATCCTGTTCCTCGCCTTCATCTCGATGGCGTCGGGGCCGGAGACCGACGTGAAGATGCTGGCCACCGGCCTCGCGGCGGGGATCCTGCTCGACGCCACGGTGATCCGGGCGCTGATCGTGCCCGCGGTGATCTCCCTGATGGGCCGCTGGAACTGGTGGCTGCCGACGTGGCCGGCGCGGCTGCTTCGGGTCCAACCTTCGCTGCCACCCCGGGTGGCGGCGAGCGAAGCCGAGTAGCGAGGCGAGGGCCGGGCGCCCGCCCCAGGTGCCCTGGCCCCCTTTGCCACTCGTAATCAGAGCGGGGCGCGGCGACTCTCCCCCGCCGCGCCCCGCTCAAACTTGGTCGGTGCCGAGGTCGGCTAGAAACCAGGGGCGATGACTGAGCGGAATCGGATCGGCGGGGCGGGCCGGGTGGCTCTGGCGCTCGCCGCCGGGATCGCCCTCGCCGACGCCTCGATCGTCACCCTGGGGCTGCCCTCGATCCTGATCGAGCTCGACGCGACCGTCGAGGGGGTGGCGCTGGTCCTCGGCGTCTACACCGCGGTGCTGGCGCTGGCGCTTCTCCCCGCCGCCCGCCTCGCCCGCCGGATCGGAGCGGCTCGGATCGGGGCCGCGGGGATCACCCTGTTCGCGCTCGCCTCCCTCGCCTGCGGGCTCTCGGACTCGCTCGGGCTGCTGCTGGCGCTGCGCGCGGTGCAGGCGATCGGCGGCGCCGGCGCCCTGCTCGCCTCCTTCGAGCTCCTCGACGGCGGCTCGCCGGGAAGCGGCCGGCGGCTCTGGGTCGCCGCCTCGGTCTTCGGGGTCGCGGTCGGGCCGGCGCTCGGCGGCGCCCTCACCGAGGCCTTCGACTGGCGGGCGATCTTCCTCGCCCAGGTCCCGATCGCCGCCCCGGGCGCGCTCGTCTGCCTGCTGCGCCGCCCGGCGCCCGGCCGACCCGCCCTCCGCTCCCTCGACTCCAGGTCGAGCACCACGCGTCCCTCCTCTCCGCTCCCCCTCCGCCCGGCGGTCGCCCTCGCCCTGCTCTCTGCCTCGCTGACCGCGGTGATCTTCCTGGTCGTCCTCCTGCTGGTCTCCGGCTGGAGCATCGATCCCCTGGCGGCGGCGCTCACCGTCAGCGTCCTGCCGCTTGCGGCGCTCGCCGCCTCGCGGATCCCGGGCCCGGCCGAGACCCGGGCCGCCGCCGGCTGCCTGCTGGTCGCCGGCGGGGTCGGGAGCCTGGCGCTGCTGCCCGCCGCCTCCGCCTGGTGGACGGTCCTGCCTCAGCTCCTCGCGGGCCTGGGGATGGGGATGGCGCTTCCCGCCCTCGCCGGCGAGCTGATCGCCGAGCGGACTCGGGAGGACGCCGCCCGGCTGCTCACCATCCGCCACGCCGGGATCGCCCTCGCCCTGGCGCTGCTCGCCCCGATCATCTCGGCCAACCTCGACTCGACGATCGCCGACGCCCGCGAGCAGGGCACCGCCGCCCTCCTCGACGCCCGCCTGCCGCCGGAGGAGAAGATCACCCTGGCGCCGCAGATGTTCGCCGGGATCAACACCGACGACCCGCGCGGACAGCTCGAGCGCTCGATCGACGAGACCCGCTCCGGGCTGGAGGGCGAGGAGGCCGCCGAGGTCGATCGACTCGGCGACCGCCTCGACGACGTCGTCACCGGGGCGGTCCGGGCCGCCTTCCGGGTCGCCTTCATCGTCACCGCCGCCCTCGCCCTCGCCGCCGCGCTGGTGCTGCTCTGGGGCGCGCTGGCGCCGGCGGTCGGGGTACGGCGCACTGCGGTGGCGAGCGCCGGGATCGCCGCGCTGCTGGTCGCCGCCGGCTACGGGGTCGCCTTCGGGGCCTCCGAGCGCGAGACGGTGAAGATCGGCGACCCGTGTCAGGAGCGCGAGCTGCCGAGCACCGGGGGGATCGGCGGCGCCCTCCAGGACCTCTCGCTGGCCGCGCTCGACCGCGCCGCCTGCGACTTCGGCTCCAGCCGCGAGGAGCTGCTCCTGGCGCTGTTCGACGACGAGCGCCGCGACGACTTCGAGCAGGAGTACGGCGAGGATCCCCGCGACCTCACCACCCTGGGCCCTGCCCTCCTCGGCCTCTAGAAACCGTAAGAATCCGGCCGCTCGACCCTTGATCAAAAGGAGGCGACCGACTTGGGACTGCTGGACGGAAAGAGCGCGATCATCACCGGCTCGGCGCGGGGCATCGGCCGGGCCGCGGCGGAGCTGTTCTGCAGCGAGGGGGCGCAGGTGCTGATCAACGACCTCGACGGCGACGTCGCCGAGCAGGCCTCGAAGGAGATCGACGGCGAGACAGCCGTCTTCGCCGGCGACCTGACCAAGACCGACACCCCGGACGACATGGTGAAGGCGGCGATCGACGCCTTCGGCAAGATCGACATCGTCGTCAACAACGCCGGCTACACCTGGGACGGCGTCGTCCACAAGATGAGCGACGAGCAGTTCCAGGCGATGCTCGACATCCACACGATCGTCCCCTTCCGGGTGATCCGGGCGCTCGCCCCCTCCTGGCGCGAGGCGGCGAAGAAGGAGGCGGAGTCCGGCGAGGAGTACTTCCGGAAGATCCTCAACGTCACCTCGATCTCGGGGACGATGGGCAACGCCGGCCAGGCCAACTACTCGTCGGCGAAGGCCGGCGTCACCGGCCTCACCAAGACGATCGCGAAGGAGTGGGGCTCGTTCAAGATCAACTGCAACGCGGTCGCCTTCGGCTTCGTCGAGACCCGGCTCACCCAGGCGAAGGAGAAGGGCGAGACGATCGAGGCGGCGGGCGAGAGCGACGAGGAGGTTCCCCTCGGGATCCCCGAGCAGCTCCGCCAGATGGCGAGGCTGACGATCCCCCTCGGCCGTCCCGCGACGCCCGAGGACGCGGTCGGCCCGGTGCTCTTCCTCTGCTCCCCCCTCTCCAACTTGTCCACGGCCAGGTGATCAACGTCACCGGCGGCCAGTTCACCGGGATGTACTCGTGAGCGAGGGCGCTCCGAGCAGTAGGCGAGGAGCGACCCGTTTAGTCAGGGCGCCGCTCCTCGGCGAGCGGCTCGCCGCCCTCCCCCGTGGCGCCTCCCGGGGGCCAGCTTCCGAACCAGTTGTCGCGGGCGCCGTCGATGGTGAGGACGCAGCCGGAGAAGAAGTCCCCGGCGGGCGAGGCGAGGAAGGCGATCAGCCACGCCATCTCCTCCTCGGTGCCGAGCCGGCCGAGGGGCACGGTGCCGGCGACGTTCTCCACCACCGCCTTCGGGTACTTGGTCCGAAGGGTCTCGGTGTCGAACTGGCCGACGGCGATCGCCACCGCCCTGATCCCGAAGCGGGCCCACTCCACCGAGAGGGTGCGCATCATGTTCTCGACCGCCGCCCTGGCGGCGCCGGTGTGGACCATCCCGGGGAACCCGCTGTGGGGCGAGACCGTGAGGCTGACGACCTTCCCCTCCTCCTGGGGGATGAAGGCCTTGGTGGCGGCCGCGTGGGTCATCTGCCAGGTGCCCTGCACGTTGAGCTCGATCACCGTTCGAAAGCCCTTCGGCGTGATCGCCTCCGCGGGGCTGAGGAACTGGCCGCCGGCGTTGTTGACCAGCAGGTCGAGCCGGCCGTGGCGCTCGAGGATCCCGTCGATGAAGCCGTCCACCGCCTCGGCCTCGCGGATGTCCACCGCCTCGAACTCGGCCTTTCCCGCCGCCGGCGCGGATCTCGGACGCCATCTCCTCGAGCGGCTCGGTCCGCCGCCCGCAGCCGACCACCGTCGCCCCCAGCCGCGCCAGCTCCGCCGCGGTCGCCCGCCCGAGCCCGGTCCCGGCGCCGGAGACCGCGCAGATCTTCCCCTCCAGCAGTCCGGGCGCGAAGATTCGCGAGCTCGCGGACTCAGCCATGCGCGATGAGCATATGAGCAGGAAGCCGCCCGACGCGGTCCGCTCGCGCGTCTACGCTGCCGCGTGTGAGCGTGAAGGCGGAGGCAATTCCGCTCGAGGAGCCGCTGGCGGGCGGGGTCGAGGGCGCCTCGGTGGTGGTCGAGCCGCTCCACGCCGGCGAGGCTCTCTGGCCGGAGAGCTTCTTCGCCCGCAGCGGTCGGGGGCCGCTCGCGCGGCTCCGCGCGCTCGGCTTCGGGTCCTCCCCCGACACCTGGGCGGTCGTCCCTGTGCCCGCCTATCTGGTCCACCACCCGGGGATCGGCCCGATCCTGGTCGACACCGGCCTCCACCCCTCGGTGGCGAGCAATCCCCGCGACAACCTCGGGCGGTTCTCGAGCCGGCACTACCGCCTCGAGGAGGGCGGGGACGTGGTCTCGCAGCTGCGAGAGCGAGGGATCGCGCCCGCTGACGTCGCCGTGGTCGTCCTCACCCACCTCCACGAAGGCCACGCCTCGGCGATCTCGGCCTTCCCGGATTCGATCTTCGTCCTCAGCAGCCAGGAGTGGACCGCGGCGACGACGGGGTCGGGAGACCGCTTTCACGGCTACCGCCACGCCCACTACGACTTCGCCTTCGACTTCAGCACGATCGACTTCGACGGGGAGCTGATCGAGTCGTACGGCCCGTTCGGCCGGACCTTCGACCTCTTCGCCGACGGATCGGTCCGGCTCGCCTTCACCCCCGGCCACAGCGCCGGCCACCTCTCGCTGATCCTCCGTCTGCCGCGACGCGATTTCGTCGTCGTCGGCGACGCCGCCTATGACTGGCGGCAGTTACAGGGCGAGACCGAGCCGCTGATGCTGGCTGACGAGCACAACTGGCGCCGCTCGCTGCGACGAGCTCCAGCAGTACCGGGAGGCCTATCCCTACGCCCTGGTCGTCCCAGGGCACGACCCCGAGTTCTTCGCCAAGCTCGAGCCCCGCTACGAGGAATAAATCGGGTGCGCTTACGCGGCCCCTCGCATCAGCCGCGGCCGCGCACGTCGGCGGCGTCCGGCTCGGGGAGGTCGCCGGCAGGCCCTCGCGAAGGGAGCGGAGGACGCCGCGTCGGCCCTTCTCCTCCAGGGCCACGTACATCGCCCGGACCTGGTCGAAGACCTGGTTGGCGACCTGCTGCTGCTCGTCCCGGCTCGGGTCCTCCTTGACCGGGAAGGCCATCGGCTCGCCGAACTGGATCGTCACCTTGGGGAAGCGGAGCCGCCGCCAGCCGCGCACGTGGGCCGAGCCGTGGATCGCGACCGGCACGACCGGCGCCCCGGACTCGAGCGCGAGCTTGCCGACCCCGCGCTTCGGCTCGCCGAGATCGCCGGTGCGCGAACGGCCCCCCTCCGCGTACATGAGCACGGTGCCGCCGCGCCCGAGGATCGTCTCGGCGGTCTTGAACGCCTCCTGGTCGTTGTAGCCACGGCGGACCGGGAACGCCCCGCCCCGGTAGAAGATGAACTTGATGAACGGGTTGGTGAAGAGCTGCGACTTGGCCATGAACTGGACCTTGCGGCGGCAGATAGACCGCGGCGAAGAAGTGGTCCCACTGGCTGAAGTGGTTGGGGGTCAGGATCACCGGGCCGGACCTCGGCACGTTCTCCACCCGGATCGCCCGCGCCCTGATAGATCAGGATCGTCGGCAGGGTGAGGATCACCCGGCAGAAGTCGTAGGCCCAGCCGACGCCGCGGCGGGCGCTCTCGTGGAAGCGGGTGAACATCTCCGCCGGCCGCGGGTCCTTGTAGACCTGCGGCTTCATGTCCTTGGGGTTCACGTCGGCCATCGATCTACAGATGCACAGCTGCCCGCGTCATGCGGGCACTTGCTGATTCCTACCCGATTCTGCGGCGCCGGTTACGCGCCGGATCAGCCCCCGATCAGGCCTCCCCGCGACTCCCGCGCCCAGCCGCGGGAGCGCTCGACCGCATCGTGCCAGCGGCCGAGGAGCTCGGCCCGCAGGGACTCCTCCATCCGAGGCTCGTAGCGCGCCGCCTCCGCCCACATCTCCCGCACCTGCCGGAGCTCCCAGAGGCCGGTGGCCACCCCCGCCAGGTAGGCGGCACCGAGCGCGGTGGTCTCGGCGATCCTCGGCACGATCACCGGCACCCCGAGCACGTCGGCCTGGAACTGCATCAGCCACCCGTTGGCGACCGCGCCACCGTCGGCCTTCAGCGACGGCAGGCTCTCGCCCGAGGCGGCCTCCTGGGCGCGAACCGCGTCAACCGTCTGGTAGGCGATCGACTCCAGGGCAGCCCGGGCGAGGTGTGCGCGGCCGGATCCCCGAGTGAGGCCGACGATCGTGCCGCGCGCGTACGGGTCCCAGTGGGGCGAGCCGAGGCCGGTGAGCGCGGGGACGAAGTAGACGCCGTCGTTCGAGTCGAGCGAGGCGGCGAGCGCGGCCGTCTCGCCGGCCTCGGAGATCACCTCGAGCTCGTCGCGAAGCCACTGGACCGCGGCGCCGGTGACGAAGACGGCGGCCTCGAGCGCGTAGCTGACCTCCCCACCGAGGCCCCAGGCGACCGTGGTCAGCAGGCCCTCGGTCGGATCGGCGGGTTGGGCGCCGGTGTTGAGGAGGACGAAGCTGCCGGTGCCGTAGGTGTTCTTCGCCTCCCCGTGCGAATGGCACGCCTGCCCGAACAGCGCCGCCTGCTGATCGCCGGCGATCCCCGCCACCGGCACCTCGCCGCCGAACTCGGCGGTGGTCCCGTAGACCTCGGACGAGGGAGCCGGCTCGGGCAGGCTCCTCGAATCGACGCCGAGCAGCTCGCACAGCTCCGGGTCCCAGGCGAGCTTGCGGATGTCGAAGAGCAGGGTCCGCGAGGCGTTCGAGTAGTCGGTGAGGTGGCGCCCGGTGAGCTTGAAGACGATCCAGGAGTCGATCGTCCCGAACACGGTGCCCTCGGGAAGCTCGGCGTTGCGGAGCAGCCACTCGATCTTGGTGCCGGAGAAATAGGGGTCGATGACGAGGCCGGTGCGCTCGCGGACCAGGCGCTCGTGGCCCTGCTCGCGGAGCTCGTCGCAGCGCCGGGCCGTGCGGCGGTCCTGCCAGACCAGGGCGCGATGGACGGGCTCGCCCGGTCCCCGGGTCCCAGGCGACCACCGTCTCGCGCTGGTTGGTGATCCCGATCCCACTCAGGTCCGAGCCCTGGACCCCGGCGTCCGAGAGCGCCCCGACCGCGACCTTGCGGGTCACCTCCCAGATCTCGGCGGCGTCGTGCTCGACCCAGCCGGGCTGGGGGAAGTGCTGGCGAAACTCGCTGTAGGCGCGGCCGCGGGGGCGCCCCCGCTCGTCGAAGACGATGCAGGTGGTCCCCGTGGTCCCCTGGTCGATCGCCAGGATCATCGGCCGCGGAGGCTATCCGGCTCCGGGTTCGGGGCCGGATATGGTCCCCGGCCGTGGCAGACGTGGAGGCGCACATCACCGGCACCGTCTGGAAGATCGAGGTCGCCGTCGGCGACCAGGTCGACGAGGGCGACACGGTCGTGATCCTCGAGTCGATGAAGATGGAGATGCCGGTCGAGGCGGAGGACCCCGGGAAGGTGGCCGAGATCCGCTGCGAGGAGGGCCAGTCGGTGTCCGAGGGCGACGTCCTGGTCGTCCTCGAGTAGCGGCGGGGATCGATGAGCGAGGAGCTGGCCGGCGGAAAGCTTCGGCTCGACGAGCCGGCGGAGGCGGTCGCCCGGCTGACCCTCTCGCGGCCGGAGGCGCGGAACGCGCTCGACCACGACGTTGCTCGACGCGATCGCCGAGGCGATGCCGCGCGCTCGACCGCGGGATCGAGGTCCGCTGCGTGCTGATCACCGGCGCCGGCAAGGCGTTCTCGGCCGGCTATGACATCGCGGCGATCCCGGCGGAGAGCTTCGAGCGCGACGCCGAGGCCCTGGTCGCCCA
Source organism: uncultured Solirubrobacterales bacterium (assembly GCA_963752585.1). Lineage (GTDB taxonomy): Bacteria > Actinomycetota > Thermoleophilia > Solirubrobacterales > 70-9 > CAVVYV01. Next base: position 479,436 of record CAVVYV010000008.1, on the reverse strand, counting down.
TCCCTTCCACGCGGCGCTGGAGGCGGTGGCGAACCATCCCTGGCCGGTGGTCGCGGCGATCAACGGCCACGCCCTCGGAGGCGGCCTCGAGCTCACCCTCGCCTGCGACCTGCGGATCTGCGCCGCGAGCGCCAAGCTCGGGATGCCGCCGGCGAAGCTGGGGCTGATCTACGGCCACACCGGGCTCCAGCGCTTCATCGACGCGATCGGGGTCCCCCGGACCAAGGAGCTCTTCCTCACCGGGCGGAATCTCCCCGCCGAGCGCGCCGAGCGGATCGGCCTCGTCCACGAGGTCGTCGGCGACGACGAGCTCGAGAGCGCCTCGATCGAGCTCGCGGCGGAGATCGCCGCCAACGCGCCGCTCTCGATGAAGGGCAACAAGCACGCGATCGACACCCTCAACTCCTACTCCCGGCTGACCGAGGCGGAGGAGAAGGAATTGATCGAGCTGCGCCGGTCCTGCTTCGCCTCGGAGGACTTCCGCGAGGGGATCAGGGCGTTCGCCGAGAAGCGGGCCCCGCGCTGGAAGGGCCGCTGACGTGCGGCGCTGAAGGCTGGGCGAGCGGGCTCGACCGCGGGCTGCTCGCCCGTCTCCTCGCGGAGGGCGCCGCCGGCCTCCGGAGTGGACGGCCACCACACCTTGTCGCCGAGCAGCTCGACGGCCGCGGGGACCATGATCGTGCGGACGATGAAGGTGTCGAGGAGGATGCCGACCGCGACCATGAAGCCGAGGTCGAAGGTGAAGGTGACCGGCAGGGTCATCAGCACCGAGAAGGTGCCGGCGAGGATGATCCCGGCGCTGGTGATCACCGGGCCGGTCGCGGCGAGCGCGCGCAGCATCCCCTCACGCGTGCCGTGCTGGCGCGCCTCCTCGCGCACCCTCGCCATCAGGAAGATCGTGTAGTCGATCCCCAGCGAGACCAGGAAGATGAAGGCGAAGGTGGGGATCGAGGCGTCGAGGCCGGCGTCGCCGACGACGTAGCGGATGAACAGGATCGAGATCCCAAGCGTGCAGAGGAAGGAGAGCATCACGCTGGCGATCAGGACCAGCGGCGCGACCAGCGCCCGCAGCAGGACCGCGAGGATGATCGCGATCACCAGCAGCGCCAGCGGGGCGATCAGACGGAAGTCCTCCTGGGTGGCCTTGTCGAAGTCGTAGTTGATCGCGGTGGGCCGCCGACGAGGGCGGTCAGCCCCGGGCCGAGCTCATCCACCGCGTCCCGGAGCCTCGGGGATGATGTCGAGGGACGACTTCTCCAGCGGGTCGCCTTCGAGCACGACGTCGATCGAGGCGAGCATGCCGTCCTTCGAGGTGAGCCCGGTGGGAGTAGCGCTCGCGACGCCCTCCACCTGCTCCGAGCGCCAGCACCGCTCTGCCGAGGTCGGCCGGGGCGATCGGCCCATCGTCGCGCTTCGGACCAGCACTGTGCTCGGCGCCAGGGTGCCCGCCGGGAACGCCTCCCTCAAGGACCTCGAAGCCCGTCGACGCTGTCCACCGTCCTTCTTGAAGAAGGTGGTGGTCGAGTAGTCGACCTTGTAGGCGAGCAGGCCCAGCGCGCCCGCGGCGAAGACGGCGACGGTGATCAGCAGCGCCGGCAGCTGGACGGGCGAGCACCCTGTCGCCGACCCGGCGCCAGACGCCGCGGCCGAGCCTCGGCGGCGTGCTCGGGGTCGTAGGCGACCGTGCCCCGTCGCGGCCAGAACCCGGCCCTGCCGAAGATCGTCAGCAGCGCGGGCAGCAGGGTGAGCCCGGCGAGCATCGCCGGAAGACTCCGATCGCGGCGACCGGGCCGAGGGAGCTGACGTTGCCGCTGTCGGCGAGCCGCAGGACCAGCATCGCCAGCGTCACGGTGAGCCCGCTCGGCGAGGATCGCCGGCCCCGAGCGGCGCAGGGCGCTGCGCCATCGCGTCGTGCTTGTCCTCGAGTCGGTGCAGCTCCTCGCGGTATCGGGAGACGAATAAGAGGCAATAGTCGGTCCCCACCCCGAACATGAGCACGATCAGGATGCTGGTGCTGTTGGAGGAGACGGTCTGCGCCCCCCTTTGCGAGCAGGTAGATGAAGCGCTGAGGCGACCGTGTAGGCGAAGAAGACGACGATCAGCGGGCGTGAGCGCGACCAGGACCGCGCGATAGATCGCCCCGAGCAGGACCAGGACGAGGATCACGGTCGCGAACAGGAGCGTGGTGTCGATTCGCTGAAGACCTCGTCGAGCGTCGGCGCCGAAGCCGAGATCGCCGGTCAGCAGGCCCTGCATGCCGTCGTCGGCTGGCTCCTCCTCGATGATGTCGCGAGCGGCCATGCCCCTTCGCCCTGCTTCTCGAAGTCGTCGTCGGTGGGAACGGTGAGGACCGTGTAGGCGACCTCGCCGTCCTCGGAGACCAGGCCGGGTGGCGAGTCCGGGCTGGAACGGGATCTGCGGCTCCCTCTCGGGGCTGAGAGGGATCTCGTCGTCGGGAGCGCTCTGGATCTTCTCCGCGTCCTCGCTGATCCTCTGCTTGTCGGCGGCGTCAGCCCGCCCTCGTGCCTGTAGACGATGATCCCCTGCGTGGTCTCCCCGCTCGCGAACTCCTCGTCGAGGGTCCGCACGACCTCGGTCGACTCGGCGCTGTCGGGCAGGAACGACTCGGTGTCGTCGGTGGTCTCGTCAGAGAGCTTCGAGCCGAGCGGCTGCATCACGCGACCACCGCGATGATCCAGACGACCAGCACCACCCACTTGGTGCGGCGACCGGCGACGAACGATGCGAGCGCTCTCAACGGACCTCCTGTCGTCCATACCCCCGCCCGATCCGTCAACGGATCGCCTGAGCGGGCCGGGGGACACTAACGAACCGGCACCGGCGGCCAGGCGCCGGCCGAGCCGGTTTGGAACCCTGTAGGGAGACAATCATGGCTGAGGAGACGAACGAGCAGACCGTCGAGCTCGACCCCGCGGTCGAGGAGCGAGTCGCGACCTTGATCGAGGCCGGCCGCCCGGCCGACTGCGTCGAGCTCTCGGAGGTTGACGCGCTGGTCCAGGACCTGGGCCTCTCCGACGACCAGGCCGAGCTCGTCCACGAGCGGATCGAGTCCTCGGGCCTCACGATCGAGGACGACTGCGGCCGCGCCGCCGAGCAGGACGGGTACCGAAATGAGGAACTGGCGGTGCAAACCACCGACGCCCTCCAGCTCTTCTTCAACGAGCTGCGGAAGTACCCGCTGCTCACCAGGGAGGAGGAGGTGGAGCTCGCGAAGGCGATCGAGCGAGGCGACCTCGAGGCGAAGGAGCGGCTGATCAACTCGAACCTGCGCCTGGTGGTCTCGAACGCGCGGCGCTACATGCGCCAGGACCTCAACCTGCTCGACCTGATCCAGGAGGGGATCCTGGGGCTGATCCGGGCGAGCGAGAAGTTCGATTGGCGAAAGGGCTACAAGTTCTCGACCTACGCCACCTTCTGGATCAGGCAGGCGATCCAGCGGGCGCTGGAGTCGAAGGAGCGGACGATCAGGGTCCCGAACCAGGTCGCCCAGCGCGAGCGCAAGGTGATGCGCACCGAGCGCGAGCTCGCCGCCAAGCTCGGCCGCGATCCGACCGACCGAGGAGATCGCAAAGGAGGCGGACCTCGAGCCCGCCCAGGTGGAGGAGATCCGCGAGCTCACCCGGGTGGTCACCAGCCTCGACCGGCCGGTGGGCGAGGAGGACGGGGCCTCGCTCGGAGCGCTGGTCCCCGACGAGCGCAGCGGGCCCTCCGAGGAGGTCGCGCTAAGCCTTCGCGACGAGACGCTGCGTCGGGCGGTCGAGGATCTCCCCGACGACGAGCGGAAGGTGATCCAGCTCCGCTACGGGATCAACGGCGACGAGCCGACCCCGCTGCGCGAGACCAGCCGCCGGCTGGAGATGAAGCAGGGCGAGGTGAGCGAGCTCGAGCAGCGAGCGCTCGATCGTCTTGCCCGGGCCCGCGAGGTGGAAGCGCTCCAGGACGCCGCCTAAGGGCGGCCAGCCGCTGGCTCAGCAGAGCCTGCGGAGCTTCCGGCGGAGCTTGCGCTTCGCCTGCTTCGAGTTGCTCCGCTTCAGCTTGGCGCGAAGTGCCGCGCACCGCTTGGAGTTAGCGGTCGCGCCTTTCGACACAGGGGGCGTGGCGGAGTCGCCGCCGACGGAGGTCCCGGCCGCGCGCTCCCACATCCGGAGATACGCCTCGGCCCCGCCGGCCATGTCGTCGATGATCTCCGGGCCGCCGAGGATCCGGACGTCCTCGATCCAGTCCGGATAGAGGCCGTAGTGGGCGACCCCATCGGCGTTGATGTCGTAGACCCGCGTCCCGGAACGCTGCTGGTGGATGGTGACGCCGGGCTGGATCGGGCGACGGGAACGGGTAGGTGACCGGAGGGTGCTCGGGGGCTGGCAGCTGCGCGGCCCGCCCTGGGCGGCGAAGCCGTTCATGTCTGCGCCGTAGCCGAGGCCGAACCCGTTGGGATTCATGCCGTCATAGCCGTGCGACCGGAAGTGGAGCCACTTGCCGACGAAGCTCTCCGAGTCACCGGTCGAGGGCCCGATCAGGCCGCCGAGCCTCGAGATCCTTGGGAGCGCGTTGTCGGTGCTCCAGCTGTGGGAGGTCATCACGCCCGGGATACCGGTGCTTCTCGACCAGGTCGAGCGCCTGGTTGCGGGCGATCACGCTCATGTGGTCGGGGTCGAAGATCATGCCCTTGTCGATCATCCGCCTGAGGACGCGCTCGCCGAGCTCGGAGAAGCCCGCGCTGGTTGCAGTGCGGAGGCGATCCGTAGACAGGGAACGTGATCCCGGTCGTGTCGCCGAACACGTCGAGGCCGTTCGCGATCAGCTGGTCGTCGTTGTGGGGGACCGCCGTCGGTGAGTGGTCGTGGTTGTGCTCGTCCTCGCAGTGCTCGTAATCCCAGAAGGTGCCGGCCGAATGAGGTTCCCGAGGTTCGTGATCGTGCCCACCTCGTCGCTGTCGCCGGCCACGCCGGTCAGCGCGTTGTCGAACTTGTTGACCAGCTCGACCTGGCGGATCCCGAGGTCGTGGAGCTCGTCGAGCCCGGCGTCCACGTCCTGCTGGGTGCAGAGCGGCATGTTGCCCGGCTGCATCAGGCGGCAGCCGAAGGGCTCCGATACCTCCATCCCCATCACGACCGCGAGCTTGCCGTCGTTGATCACCTGCCTGGCCTCGGCGGGACTCTCGACGATCCGGTACCAGCCCCTGCCCGGGCCGCCGCTCTGGGCGTCGATGTAGCGCTCGAGCTCGCGCGTCCGCTGCACCTCGCGCCTGACGCTTTCCATCTCGTCGCAGCTCCCATCCGCGGGCTGACCCGGAGGCCCGGGTAGAGCTCGCAGAGGACCCGGTTCTCGACCATCAGGTTCACGAAGACGCGCAGCCCCCCAGCGCCAAGACCTTTCCACCCACTTGTAATAGGACTGCTCGTGGGTGTAGTGCGAGTGGTGCGGCCAGCCCGTGAAGGTCGGCCAGCCGTCGGTGCCGTGGCAGGTGCTGCCGGAGAGGGCGGTCTCGAGCACCGCCGCGCAGCCGTCCGGCTCATGCTCGGGGCAGTCCTGCAGCGCGAAGGGCGCACCGAAGCGATGCCAGGGACGGCCGCAGTGCGCGTTCGTTCCGAGGAACTCGAAGGCCATGTGGTGCATGTGCGTCTCGGCGAACCCGCGGACCTCGCTCCCGCCACCGGATCAGAGGGCTCGGGACCGGTCACGTTGACCTCGATCTCCGGGTAGTCGGCGCAGCCTGTCGTCTCCTCAAAGCTGAACAGCCCGGCCGCTCCGCCGCTGCCCTGCTGCGACGGTGGTCAGCGCATCGGCGGTGCCCACGGCCAGGTCCCTGTTCGCGAACTCGTTGACGACCCTGAAAGCCCCGTCGTCCTCGGTCACGGTCCAGTCGGAGTCGTCGCTCGGCTGGGCCGCCGCCTCGACCGAGTTCAAGAGGGCGTTCCGGGCCAAGAAGTCCTCGGCCGCGCCGTAGAAGAGGTAGCGGCCGAGGTCGGTCGCCTGCATCCGGAAAGGCTCCGCGGCGCCGGCCGTGGCGGCTGTGGCCGCGTAGCCGCCACCTGCCCTGACCACGAAGTCGCCGGTCTGCTCGGAGCGGAGCGCGAAGCAGCCGCCGGCGAGGGAGTAGCGATCGTCCGCGGAGGGATCGTGGGCCTGGGCCTCGGCCCTGGCCGCCGAAACCCAGCCGAGCGCGAGCAGCACCGCCGCGGCGGCGGCAGATGCGAGCGCGCACGTGAGCGCCGTCCGTTTCATCCTCGTCCCCCGGGCGCTCCGCCGTCAAAGCCTCCGCTGCCCCCAAACACGAGGCGAGCATACCCGGCGTCGGTGGGCCATGTCGCAGTTCGCACAGCGTCCGCTGGGGCGTCCGGGCCGCGGTCCTAGCCTGGCCGCGTGCCACCGCTGATCAGCTTCGACGAGGCCCTCGAGCTGGGGGCGCTGACCGACCACGAGGAGATCGGGGCGCTGGTCGAGCGCGCCTGGCAGGTGCGCACCGACCGCTTCGGCGACTCCACCGACATGTGCTCGCTGGTCAACGCCAAGTCCGGCGGCTGCGCCGAGGACTGCGGCTTCTGCGCCCAGTCGCGCTACGCCGAGGCCGACACGCCGATGCACGCGATGATGGAGCCCGAGCAGATCCTCGAGCACGCGAAGGCGGCCGAGGCGGCGGGCGCCCACCGCTTCTGCATGGTCACCCAGGGCCAGGGGCTCTCGAAGCGCGACTTCGCCAAGATCGTCGAGGGCGCCAAGCTCGTCTCCGAGCACACCAACCTGAAGCGCTGCGCCTCGATCGGCCACATGTCGGTCGACCGGGCGAAGCAGCTGAAGGAGGCGGGGATCCAGCGCGTCCACCACAACGTCGAGACCTCGCGCTCCTACTACCCGGAGGTCTCGACCACGGTCCGCTACGAGGGCCGGATCCGGACGATCGACGCGGTCAAGGAGGCGGGCCTGGAGAGCTGCGTCGGCGGCATCCTCAACCTCGGCGAGTCCCCCCGCCAGCGGGTGGAGATGGCCTTCGAGCTGGCCGAGATCGATCCCGACTCGGTCCCGATCAACCTGCTCAACCCGCGCACCGGGACCAAGTTCGGCGAGCGCGAGCTGATGGATCCCTGGGAGGTGGTCAAGTGGGTGGCGATCTTCCGGCTGATCCTCCCCGACGCCCTCTTCCGCCTCTGCGGCGGCCGGGTCGAGAACCTCGGCGAGCTCCAGCCGCTCGCGGTGAAGGCGGGGCTGAACGGGGTGATGATGGGCAACTTCCTGACCACGCTCGGGGTCGAGCCCGCCGAGGACCGCGCGATGTTCGAGGAGCTCGGCCTGAACGTCGCCCGCCAGGACGACAACGGCGCCGTCCCCCGCCCCGACAACCGCTCCGGCTGGCTCGAGGGCGAGACGCCGCGGACGCCGGTCGACGAGCTGATCGACAGCGAGGCGGAGGCGAACCTCTGGGACCCCTCGACCCAGCTCCGGGTGATCAAGAAGAAGGGGAAGGTGCCGGCCTATCCCGCAGCCGGCCCACCGATGCCGAGCCGCAGCCGGCCGGCTGGGGCGATTGATGCTGGACCTCGAGATCAGCGCCTCGAGTGAGCTTCAATCGAGCGGCCTGCGCCGCCGGCTGCGGGTGGTCGAGGGGCCCCAGGGCCCGCGGGTCCTGCTCGACGGCCGGGCGGTGCTGCTGCTCTGCTCGAACAACTACCTCGGGCTCGCCGACCATCCCCGCCTCCGCCGTGCCGCCGCCGACGCCGCCCTGGCGCTCGGCACCAGCTCCGGCGCCTCGCGGCTGATCTCCGGGACGAGCTCCGGCCAGATCGAGCTCGAGGAACGGCTCGCCCGGTTCAAGGGCACCGAGGCGGCGCTCCTGTTCGGCTCCGGCTACCTCGCCAACACCGGCACGATCGCGGCGCTCGCCGGCCGCGGCGAGGTCGTCTTCTCCGACGAGCTCAACCACGCCAGCATCATCGACGGCTGCCGCCTCTCGAAGGCGGAGACGTTCGTCTACCGCCACCGCGACACCGAGCACCTGCGCTGGGGCCTGCGGCAAGGCGGGCGAGCGCGCCGCGCTGATCGTCACCGACGGCGTCTTCTCGATGGACGGCGACCTGGCGCCGCTGCCCGAGCTGGCCGAGCTCGCCAAGCGCCACCGGTGCCGGCTGATGGTCGACGAGGCCCACGCCACCGGCTGCATCGGCCCCGGCGGCCGCGGCTCCGTCGCCGCCGCCGGGCTGACCGAGGAGGTGGACGTGATCATCGGGACGCTGGGCAAGGCGCTCGGCGGCTACGGCGCCTACGTCTGCGGATCGCGCCGGCTCACCGACTACCTGCTCAACACCGCCCGCCCCTTCATCTTCTCCACCGCCCTTCCCCCACCGGTGGTCGCGGCCGCCTCGGCGGCGCTGGAGCTGCTCGGCAGGCGACCCCGGCGGGTGAAGCGGCTGCGCGCGAACGCCGCCGCCCTGCGCGAGGGCCTTCGGGCCGAGGGTCTCGAGGTGGGCGGCGAGGAGACCCAGATCGTGCCCGTGATCGTCGGCGAGGCGGACGCGGCGATGGCGCTCTGCGAGCGCCTCCTCGAGCGGGGAGTCTTCGCCCAGGCGATCCGGCCGCCGACGGTGCCGCCCGGCACCTGCCGCCTGCGGCTGACCGCGATGTCGACCCACCGGGTCGGCGACCTGCGAAAGGCCGCACGCCTGATCGGCCGGACCGCGCGCGAGCTCGGCCTCAGAGGCCGGGGGCGAAGCGGAGGTCGGCTCGGCGTCACCGGCGGCTGCTCCCGCGCCCTCCGACCTCCCCCGGGCCGCGTAGGCGGATGCGCGGGCTCTTCGTCACCGGGACCGGCACCGAGGTCGGAAAGACGGTGGTCGCGGCCGCCCTCGCCCGGACCGCGCGCAGCGACCGGCGGAGCGGGTAGCGGTCTTCAAGCCGGCGGTCAGCGGCCTCGACGAGCTCGGAGGCGAGGGCTCGCCGATCACGAGCTCCTGCGGCTGGCGGCGGGCTCTCACGCAGAGCGACGAGGAGATCGCCCCCTACCGCTACGGGCCGGCGGTCTCGCCGCACCTGGCGGCGGAGCTGGCCGGCGAGCGAATCGATCCCGCGACGGCTCGCTGGCGGCCGCCCGTGCCGCCGCCGCGCGCGCCGACCTGCTGGTCTGCGAGGGGGTCGGCGGCTTCCTCGTCCCGCTCGCGCCCGGCTACCTGGTCCGCGACCTCGCCCGCGAGCTCGGCCTTCCCGGTCGCGATCGCCGCGTCCCCTGGCTGGGCACGATCAACCACACCCTGCTCACGATCGAGTCGGTCCGCGCGGCCGGGCTCGAGGTGGCCTCGGTCGTGCTCACGCCGTGGCCCGACGAGCCCATCGGAGCTGGAGCGAAGTCAACCGCGACACGATCGCCGCGCTCGGTCAGGTCCCGGTGAAGGTCCTCACCCGGCTGGATCTGACGCCGGCCGGGCAAGCTGGCCGCGGCTGGACCTGGGGCGGCCGGCCAGCCGAGCCCGCGGTCAGGCAGTCCGCTCGCAGCGCAGCGGCGTAGCCGGATCTCCGCGTCCACACGGCGCCGGTTCCAGCCGACCCGCGATCTATTTTCAGCGGCGGAGATGCGAACGGCGGCCCAGCTCGACCATCGGCACCTCTGGCACCCGTTCACGCAGCAGCAGGACTGGGTCGAGGAGGAGCCGCTGATGATCGAGGGGGCCGAGGGAACCGAGCTGATCGACGCCGACGGCAACCGCTACCTGGACGGCGTCTCCTCGCTGTGGTGCAACGTCCACGGCCATCGCCACCCGCTGATCGACCGGGCGGTCCGGGACCAGCTCGAGCGGGTCGCCCACTCCACCATGCTCGGGCTCTCCCACCCCAGGGCGGCCGAGCTGGCGGCCCGCCTGGTCGGCGATCGCCCCGCCCGGGCTCGACCGCGTCTTCTACTCGGACTCGGGCTCGACCGCGGTGGAGGTCGCCCTGAAGATGGCCTTCCAGTACTGGCAGCACCGCGGCGGCCAGCACGTCCGGCGCACCTCCTTCATCTGCCTCCGCGACGCCTACCACGGCGACACCGTCGGCTCGGTATCGGTCGGCGGGATCGACCTCTTCCACTCCACCTTCGGGCCGCTCCTCTTCAACGCCCACCGGGCCGAGCCCGGCGACATCGACGAGATGGCGCGGCTGCTCGCCCGCCACGAGGAGGAGCTCGCGGCGGTGATCGTCGAGCCCCTCGTCCAGGGCGCCGCCGGAATCCTCACCCATCCGCCGGGCTACCTGCGCGCGGTGCGGGAGCTGACCGAGCGCCACGGAGTGCTGCTGATCTGCGACGAGGTCGCCACCGGCTTCGGGCGCACCGGGACGATGTTCGCCTGCGAGCAGGAGCGGGTCGCCCCCGACCTCCTCTGCGTCGCCAAGGGGCTGACCGGCGGCTACATGCCGCTCGCGGCCACCCTCGCGACCGAGGCGATCTACGAGGCGTTCCTCGGCGACCACGCCGAGTTCAAGACCTTCTTCCACGGCCACACCTACACCGGCAACCCGCTCGCCTGCGCGGCGGCCCTCGCCAGCCTCGAGGTCTTCCGGCGGGAGCGCACCCTGGTGCGCCTGCAGCCGAAGATCCGGCTGCTGGCCGGAGTTGCTGGCCGAGGTCGAGCTGATGCGCGAGGTGCGCGAGGTGCGCCAGTGCGGGCTGATGGTCGGGATCGACCTCGGCGAGCACGATCCCTCCGCTGCGGATGGGCCACCGGGTCACCCTCGAGGCCCGCCAGCGAGGGGTGATCGTCCGGCCGCTGGGAGACGTGGTGGTGCTGATGCCGCCGCTCTCGATCTCGAGCGAGGACCTCCGCCGCCTGGTCGAGGTCACCGCCGAGTCGATCACCGCCGCTCACCCGGTCGCCGACCTCGATCCCGCCGCCAAGGGGCGGCTGGACGCAGCGCTTCTCGAAGCGGCGTAAGAAACGGCTGTGATGAAACACGGGCCGCGCCGTAGTAACGGTGTGAGCACTGCCGCGGTTGCGACAGCACCGGAGAAGGTCGATGCGAGCCGGGTGACCTTCGAGGAGCTCTACCGGGAGACCCGGGACGATCTCTATGCCTACGTCGCGGGCCTGCTGCGGGACCGCTCCGCCGCCGAGGAGGTGACGGCGCAGGCGTTCGAGCGCGCCTGGCGCCGGCGGCGGCAGATCGACCGCGGGCGCGGCACACCGAGGGCGTGGCTGTTCGGGATCGCCCGGAACGCGGCGCTCGACGAGCTCCGCCGGCGCTCGCGGCTCGCAGCCGCGGCGACGGAGGGGGCCCCGGCCGAGGAGGGCGTGGCGCCGGCGGCGCCGGCGCGCGATCCGGCCGAGGCCGCGATCGACCGGGCATCGCTCCGGCAAGCGCTCGACTCGCTCGGCGGCCGCGACCGGGAACTGGTTGCGCTCAAGTTCTTCGCCGGGCTCAGCAACGCCGAGATCGCCTCCGTGATCGGCACCAGCGAGACCAACGCCGGCACCCGGGTCCACCGTGTCATCCAGAAGCTGAGGAGGTCCCTCGATGAGGCCGACTGACGAGCAGATCGCAACCGAGCTCCGGGCCCTGCGGCCCGAGATCGAGGAGCGTTTCGCCGCCGAGCTCGACGCCTGGGCGGCCGAGGGCTTTCCCGCCGGCAAGGAGGCCGATGCGAGGCCGCCGGCCCCAGCTCGGTCCCTCGGCGACCGGCTCGCTGGCTCCCTTGCCTCCTTCCGTTGGAGGCGGCTGATCCCGGCGGCGGGTGCCGTGGCGGCCACAGTGGTGGTGATCGGGGTCGCGATCTCGATCACTGGCGACGGCGACGAGCCGCAGTCCCTGCAAGCTCCGTCAGGCGAGACCCTGCAGGAGAGCGGGGCGGCGGCGGAGGACGCTGCCGGCCGAGCGGCGGGGCAGGCGCCGAGCACGGCGATCGAGCCGGCATCGCCGCCGATCGCCGTACCGCCGGTTCCTCCACGCCCGGACGAGCAGCTGAAGCCCGGAAGGGAGCGGGTGCAGGAGCGCTCGGCGTCGATGGCTCTCTCGACCGAGCCGGGCCAGGTGGCCGACGTCTCCGACGGGGTGATCCAGGTCACCGACCGCTACGACGGGATCGTCGTCTCCTCCAACGTCAACACCTCCGACGGCCAGGGCCGAGCGAGCTTCGACCTCCGGATCCCCACCCAGAACCTGCAGGCGGCGCTCTCGGATCTCTCCGATCTCGCCCACGTCTCCTCCCGCAACGAGGGGACGCTGGACATCACCGCGCCGTTCGTCGGCGCCGAGGAGCGCTTCGCCGACGCCAGGGCGGAGGTCGAGGGCCTTCTCGGTCAGCTCGCCGACGCGGACTCGCCGGCCGAGATCGCCGCGATTCGCGAGCAGCTGCGGCTGGCCCGCCAGGAGCTGGCGGCGGCCCGCGCGGAGCTGGGTGGGCTGAAGCAGCGCGCCGACTTCTCGCGGCTCAGCGTCACCGTCCTCGGCAACGGCGAGGGCGATGGCGACTGGTCGATCGGCGACGCGGCCGACGACGCCGTCAGCGTGCTCGAGGCCCTCGGCGGCGCCGCCCTGATCACCCTCGCGATCCTCGCCCCCCTCGCCGCTTTGTCCGCAGTTGGGTGGCTCGGGTTCAATGCGCTTCGCCGGCGCCGCCGCGAAGCGGCTCTGGACGAGTAGTTACTCCTCGTACGGCTCGAAGTCCGACTTCCGCGCCCCGCAGACGGGGCAGAACCAGTCGTCAGGGATGTCGTCGAAGGCGGTGCCGGGCGGCACGCCGCCGTCGGGATCGCCCTCGTCGGGGTCGTAGATGAACCCGCACGAGGTGCAGATGTAGAGCTGCTTGGTGCCGGTCTCCGCGGCCATTCGGGCGCCGCGAATCTAACCAGTACGCTGGCCTCGCGTGCAGGCTGCCTCGCCGGCCACCCCTCGCCCCGCCGCCACGGTGATCCTCCTTCGCCGTGGCGGCAAACACGCCGACCGGGGCCTCGAGGTCTGCCTGGTCCGGCGCAACCCCGAGGCGAGCTTCATGCCCGGCGTCTGGGTGTTCCCCGGCGGCACCGTCGATCCCGAGGACGGCGAGGGCGAGCGCGCCTCACGCATCTGCGCGGTCAGGGAGCTGGACGAGGAGGCCGGGATCGAGGTCGAACCCGAAGAGCTCGTCCCCTATTCGCGCTGGATCACCCCCCGAATCGTGCCTGTGCGCTTCGACACCCGCTTCTACCTCGCCCTGGCGCCGGCGCACTCACCGCCGCGTCCCGACGGCAGCGAGACCGTGGACGCGGGCTGGTTCCCTCCCCGCAACGCGCTCGAGATGCATGGGAGAGACGAGCTTCCTCTCGTCTTTCCGACGATCAAGCACCTCGAGTCGCTGCTGCCGTTCGCGAACGCCACCGAGGCGCTCGAGGCCGCCCGTGGCCGCCAGGTGAAGGCGGTCGAGCCCGAGGTGGTCGGGAAGGGAGGGGACCGGCGGATCGTCCTCCCGGAGGAGTTGCCCTAGCCCTGATCGGGGCCCGGGGGGACGGGACGATCTCCCCGTCATATCCTGCTGCTGGGATGACCAGCAGCCTTCCGCCGGAGGTCCAGCAGGCCTTCGACAAGTTCATCACCTGCGAGCTGACCACGGTCGGAGCTCGCAAGCAGCCGATCACCTGGCCGGTGACCCCCTACTACGAGCCGGGGGCGGCGACGATCGACGTCACCACCGGCCTCGGCTACCCGAAGAAGGCGGACGACGCCCGCCGCCACCCGAGCGTCTCGCTCCTGTTCTCGGATCCGACCGGGTCGGGAATCCAGAGCGACATTCGCATCCTCGTCCACGGCACCGCGGAGATCCACGACGAGGATCTGAAGGGCAATGCCGAGCGCTACCTCCGCGAAACAGGCGAGAAGCTGCCGGCGACGAGGAAGATGCACCCGCCGAAGGCGCTCCGCAGGATGTTCGACTGGTACTACACGCGGATCTACATCAAGGTCCGGCCCGAGCGCGTCTTCGTCTGGCCCGAAGGTGACATCACGGCCGAGCCGGTTCTCCACGACGCCCACCTGGAGGAGGTGCGATCCGGCCACGTCGAGGAGCCGCCCGAGGATCACGGCCCGGCCGCCGGCGGCGAGGCGACCTGGGACCCCCGCATCGACAAGCTCGGTCGTGAGCACGAGACTGCGGTGGTCAGCTGGCTTGCACCTGACGGCTTTCCGCTCTCCGCCCGGGTCCCGATCGAGATCCAGCCCGGTTCGCGCTCGATCGAGCTCGGCGCCGAGCCGGTGGGCCTGCCGCTGCTCGAGGGCCGAGCCTGCCTCACCGTCCACCGGCACGCGCCCGACTTCAGCTGGCAGCGCAACGCCCAGGTGCGGGGCGACCTCGTCGAATCGGGTGAAGGCTGGGCGCTGGTTCCGAGGAAGGTCATCGGCGGCTTCGAGCTGCCGAAGGGCGCGTCCCGCCGGGATTTCATCCTGAAGGGGCCGCGCTTCTACCGGACCTACCGGCGCCGGCTGCGCGAGCGAGCGGACAGCTAGGCGCCCGGCCTCGGTGGGAACGGCTCGAGCCCGGCGTTCCAGGGCCCGGCCTTGTAGATGTCGAGGTTGTTCTCCTCCATCTCCCGGTGGAGCCGGTCGAAGATGCCGCCGGCGGAGTGGAGCGCCTCCTTCAGCTCGTCGCGGCTGCGCTCTCGCAGCCGCCAGTGGAAGAGGAGCTGGCGGTCGGTGATCCCGAAGTCGATCTCCGCGGGGATCCGGGTGATCCAATCGATGAACGCCGGGCTGAAGAGCTCGCGCAGCGCGACCGGATCGTGATCGCGGGGGACGGTGGCGATGAAGCGCTTGTTGAAGTCGACGCTCTCGAACTCGACCCGGCGCCGGGAGCGGCGATCGACGACGTCCTCGGCGCTCCGCTCGATCGACTCGACGTTGAAGATCGGGACTACGGTCGCCAGGTCGGGCATATGGGCCTTGGCGAGAACGGCGCCGGGCAGCACCGCCCTTCGGCCGAAGCGACCCTCCTCGCGCTCGTCGGCGTCGCAGGAGGCGCCCCAGAAGCCGTCGTCGAGCTCCCCTGTGATCCGGTTGGTCCCGCCCGGGCAGAGGGCCGCCGGGCCCCCGGCGGGGTTGATCCCGCCCACCGGCTCATAGCGGGCACCGCGGTCGGCGGCGACCGAGGAGACGATCTCCGCCCAGGCCTGGGCGTCGGCCCCCGCGCTCACAGAGACGTGATCAATCGACGTTGACCAGGTCCTCGTGACCGTCGGCCTCGAGCTGGGCCTTGTAGCGCGGGAACACCGGCTTGGTCAGGGGCACGAGCTTGAGGATCTTCGCCACCGGCCCCCTGGCCTTGATCTGGCCGCGGGCGAGGGCGACGGTGACGTTCACCTTGCCGAGCCAGAAGCGGTGGGCGGTGTCGGCCTCCATGCTCATCACCACCTCCGGCTCCATCTCGGTCTCGCCGAAGTCGACGTCGCCCGGCTGGTCCTCCTGGAGGCGAAGGGTGATCTTCGAATCGGGCTCGCGGTACTGGTACTGGAGGATCGTGTTCGCCTTCCGGAACTTCGGCGCCAGCTCCTCGTCCTTGGCCAACTCGGCGAAGAGCTTGCCGATCGTGTCGTAGACAGCCTGGGCGTCCTTGAAGTAGGCCAATCTCTCCTCGCGCGTCGGGTGGGGAAATCCTATGGGTTCGCCGCAAACCCTCGATAGCGGCGAGGCGAAGCCGAACCGCCGGCGGAATTATCAGGGGTCGGCCAGGACCTGCGGGAGCCGCGAGCCGCCGAACGCGGCCGGGAAGTTGCCCAGTGCGAAGGTCTGGATTATGCACGACGCGAAGGCGGTCTCCTCGGGAATCGCCGTCGGGCCGACTCCGCTCAATGTATTGGGGATGGCCGCCAGCTGGGTCTCCAGGGGGTCCGGCAGGGGATCGAAGATCGGGTCGGCGAAGATGCCCGTAGCGCCGCCGAGGTTGGGCAGCACCGGCGAGGAGAACGGGTAGACGCCCTCCTGCGTCGGCGGATTCGAGGGCGGGCCGCCGCCGCCGGCCGGCCCGGCAAGCGTGGCCGGGGTGACCATCCCGGAGCCGAGGCCGCCGGTGGCCTGCGTGTTCTCGCAGTCGAAGTTGGGGAAGACCGCGCCCTGATCGGCCACCGTGGGGCTCGCGATCGCGAAGGGCAGCAGGTAGCCGTTGCCGCGGTTGCTGCGCAGCCGGCTGTTCCATACGGACAGCGACTCCGCATTGGGCTCGGTGAGGTTGGAGAGCTGGCGCGAGAGGTGGCGCGGCTCGGTCTGGCTTGCGATCGGCGGCAGCGCACCCGCGGTCCCCGCAGCGGGGTTGGCGAGGAAGTCGGTCACCACTGGCGCGTAGTAGTCGAGGTAGCGGACGATCGGGTTGAAGTTGGCGAGGAAGGGATCGAGGTTGACCATCACCGGCCGCAGCTGCTCGAGGAAGTCGCGCAGCGCGGGCAGCCCGGTCGCCGAGGCCTTGATCAGCGGATCGAGGTTGTCGAAGAGCCTGCGGGCGTGCGGAGAGAGCCGGCGCAGATCGCGGATCGTCGGGCTGATGTCGCGCGCCACCGGGCGGAGGTCGCGGAAGAGGGGACCGGCGTTCCTGGCGAACCCTTCGAGCCGGTCCAGGGTGAGACGAGCCTCGGTGTTGAAGGTCGGGAAGATGCTGAAGGTCTCGGCCAGCTCCTCGTCGCGCGAGGCGAGCGCCCGGAAGGTGCGGTTGGTGCCGACGATCGCTCCGGCCAGTGCCTGCTCGCGCGCGGTCAGCGCCTCGAACACGGTGCCGGTGTTGCGGACCAGCAAGCGCAGAGCCTCCTCCTGCTCGCGGAGGGTCCCGAGGACGTCGGCCGCGTCCGCCGAGAAGGGACCGATGTTGCCGAAGGCGTCGTTGAGATCGAGCCCCCGGCCGTTTACCCCGACCGCCGAGTTCTTCATCCAGAGCTGGAAGGCCTGGCGAGTCCCCTCGTCGAAGCCGTTGAAGATCTCGTCGATCTGGGTCTGCTCGGCGACCTGGGTGCTCTCGAGATGGCCGCCCTCGGGAATCGCGTGCGGCGCGTCGTCGCCGGAGATCTCCCCGACGTCGATCGCCCCGGACTGGGCGGTTACGTCGCCCGTGCCCGCGTCCACCTGCTCCGCGCTCTGGGTGCCGGTGGTGAGCTCGACGTAGGTCTCGCCCAGCAGCGTCTTCGACCGGAGGATCGCCTGCGCATCGGAGGAGATCGGCGCGTACTGCGGCTCGATCTCGATCACGGCGCGGGTCGCATCGCCCTCGGGGGGCAGCTCGAGGTCCTTCACCTTGCCGACCGAGACGCCGCCGACTCGGACGTCGGCCTCCTTCTGGAGGGTGATCGCCTCCGGGAAGTCGGCGGTGAACCGGTAGCTCTCGGGCTTGAACGGGACCGCACCGCCGAAGGTGACCCAGAGGAAGAGCAGCAGGGCGAAGCAGGACAGCGCGAAGCCGACCGCGACCATGATCCTGCCTACTGATGGTGCTTGCTTTTGCATCGTCCTCTCGCTCGTCTCCTAGGGCGGGCAGCCGCCGAGTTCGGTGGCGATCTGGTCGAACTCCGCGATCTCGTCCGCAAGTGGGTTGTCCTGCAAGATCGCGCAGGTCGCCTCCTGGGTGGCGGCCAGGAACACCCGGCGGTAGACGCCGTGGGCGTCCTGGTTCTGGAAGGTGCTGTTGCCGACGTGGCTGAGCCAGCCCAGCCAGTAGAGATAGCCCTCGTCGCGCGGGTCGTCGTCCGCCCGTCCCCGTCTATGTCCTCCGTGCAGTGGCCAGGGTCGGGCAGTCGCTCGCCCCGCCCGGGTTGTAGGCGGCCATGTTGAACAGCTTGTTCAGCTTCTGGCCGACCACGGTCAGGCGGGGCGTCGCGTTGGAGAGGTTCGCGGCGGCCGGACGCAGGTCGCGGACGGGCCCGCGGGCGACCTGGACGAAGGGCCTGATCTGGTCCTTGATCGGGCTGTAGGTCTCGCGGGCGGTCCGCCCCAGCGAGAGGTTCACCGCCTCGAGCCGCCTGGCGAAGGGCCGCAGCCTGCCCAGGGTCGGTCCGAGCACGGTCGCGAGCTCGTTGGTTTCGCCGAGGGCCACGCGAGTCTCGTGCAGGGTGGGCCCGAGCAGCCTGGTGGCGCGCCGGACGTCGAGGTCCTGCTCCGCGATCGCGCCCAGCGCCGAGTTCGACGAGTCGATCACGGCGGCGATCTCCTCGTCGGCCTCCCCCACCCTGCCGAAGAACAGGTTCATGTTGTGGATCAGCCGGGCGAGGTTCTCCTTGCGCTTGGCGACCTCGCTGTTCAGCCTGGCGAGCCCGCGGTTGATCGGGCCGAGGCTGCCGAGGAGCTCTCCGAGCTCCTTGCCGCGGCCGTTGAGCCCCTCGCCGCCGGCGGTGAGCAGCATCCGCAGGTAGCTCGCGGGTGTCGGTGTCGAGGAGCTGGAGGACCTCGTCGAGGTTGACGTCGGGCGCCGTGTTCGCGACCGGGATCGTGTCCCCCTCCTCGTACTCGCCGGCGGCCTGGGTGCCGGGGTCGAGCTCGAGGAACATGTCCTTGAGGCCGGTCTTCGGACGGAGGAGGATGGTCGCGTCCTGGTAGACCGGCAGGAACTCGCGGTCGATGTCCATCGTCACCACCGCGTTGCCGTCGTCGTACTCGACCTTGCCGATGTCGCCGACCCTGACCCCGGCGACCCTGACCGTCTGTCCCTGGCCGGGGGTGACGGCCTGGGCCGTCTCCATCTCGGCCTTCAGCTCGAACGGCCGCTCCTCGAGCACCGGGATCCTGAGGCGCTCGTTCTGGACGATGATCCAGGTCGCGAGCAGCCCGACGACGATCAGCCCGAGGATGGCGAGGAAGTCGCGGAGGTGATCTCGGATCGCCTTGGTCATGGTGCTGGTGCTCCGCCCACGGGGGATTCGAAGTTGGGCCTGTCCTGCGTCTCGCAGGCGACGTCAGGGCGGAAGGGGGTCTTCGCCGAGGAGGTCATCGCGGGCTGGGTCCCGGTGAGCCCGTTGGTGATCCCGGAGACCGGGCCGGCGTCGGTCGGGATCGCGTCGGTGGGGGCGGTGGAGCCGCCGCCCGAGCCGAGCACGCGGAACCACTGCCCCTGCCCGTCGCCGGAGCGGCTCTCGCCGGCGACGCCGGTCAGCCCGTAGCCGGTCAGCTTGTACACGGGGTCGGTGACCCCTGTCTCATCCGCCGGGACGTCGGTGTTGCCCCAGGGGATCACGACCTGGTTGAAGCAGGAGGAGAGCGCCCGCGACTCCTCGAGGAACGGGAGCGAGGTCTGGGCGAGGCGGGCGAGCTCGGGGATCGTCGGGCGGAGGTCCGCGACCAGGCCGCGCAGCTCGTCCTCGGAGATCAGCGCCCGGAGCTGGCCGATCCACGGGGTGGCGTCGTCGAGGGCCTTGTTGGCGGCCCGCACCCCGGGGAGCAACTCGCGCGAGAACGCCCGCAGCTGGGGGAAGGCGGTGTTGAGCTTCGCCAGCGCCGGGCGGCCCTCGGCGAGCGCCTGCGGCAGCTCGACGATCGCCTGCTCGAGCGCGTCGCTCTCGGCCGCGAACGAGCCGGTGACGATCCTGAAGTTCGTGACCAGGTCCTGGAGCTGGGTCTGGTTGCGGTCGAGCGCCTCGATCGTCTTGCCGAGATTTCGGACGGTGCCGACGAGGTCTCCGGGCTGGGTCCCGAGCAGCGCCTCGTTCACCTGGGCGGTTGATCCGTAGGCGGCGGGCGAGGTTCGGAAGGACTCCCGGAAGCCCTCGCCGCCGGAGCCGGCCTCGCATCCCTCCTCTGGCGGGCTCGCGCCGCAGAGGGCCGTCCCGAACTCCTTCAGGAAGACCTGGAGGCTCTCGCGCACCGGCGCCTGGAGCGAGGTGAGCACCTGGTCGAACTGGACCGAGATCTGGGTCTGCTCGAGGGGGATCACCGAGCCGCTCTCCAGCTCGGCCGCCTGGGGGGTGCCCGGGCTCATATCGACGAAGAGGTTGCCCTCGAGGAAGAGCCGCGGCCGCAGCGCCAGGGTCGCGTCCTCGCGGATCGGGCGCGCCGCATCGTCGAGGCTCATCGTCACCACCGCGGCGTCGACGCCGTCGCCGCTCTCGTCGGTGAGGTGCTCGACATCGGTGACCTTCCCGACGTCCACTCCCGCGATCCGAACAGGGCTCTTCGCCCGGATGTTCTGGGCGTCCTGGAAGACCGCCTTCAGCTGGTAGCCGTCGCCGGTGAACGGGATCGACTTGGCGAAGGCGAGGTAGAAGCCGATCACGGTGACCACGAGCGCGATCAGCCCGATCTGGAGGTTGGAGATGCGGGGCTTGTCGGTCGAGCGTGGGGTCATGGCGAGTCCCAGAACTCCCTCACCCCGTTCTGGCGCAGGAAGAGGTCGGTGCGGCCGAAGGCCGGCACGCCCGCGGCCTGGGAGACGTTGTAGGGGCCGAAGTTGGGGCTGTCGCGGTTCTGCCCTGGGGAGAGCAGCTCGCCCATCGGCAGCCCGTACTGGCCGGCCTGGCAGTTGGGGACCGACTCGGTGCCGCTGGGGCCGTAGGCGCTTCCGTGCACGATTATCTGCTCCACCTCGTCGGCCGGATCCCCAGGACCGGGAGGATCCTCGGCGGTATTGGCGTTGGCGTGCAGCGGGTCGAAGTTGCCCGCCGGCTCCTGCTTGGGCGGGTCCCGGGGCGGGGGCGTGTAGAAGTCCGAGTACCGCCCGTCCGCCTGCGAGCCCGCGCCCGAGATCAGGTGGTTGCGCGGGAACTCCTCTGGGGTGCTCAGGCCGTTCGTCCCCGGCCCGATCAGCCGCTCGGCGAGGCCGAAGCTGGTCTGCCCGGAGAAGTGCTCGGGGAGGTACTGGAACCAGTAGTTCCAGTAGTTGCAGACCGTCTGGGCGGGGATGATCTTGGAGCCGGCGCTGTTGACCTGGTCGAAGGTGGTGCCTAGCCTCTGGAGGCTCGCCAGGGTGGCCGTTCCAGCCGGCGCCCCCCCGTTCGGCAGGGATGTCCTGCCCGCGTTGACCAGCTCCTCGAGCTTGACGAAGGCAGCCTGGAGATCGGTGTTCATCTGCACAGTGCGCGGCAGGACCTTGGCGCCCTTGGCGACGACGTCGTTGAGGATCGGGAGCGCGGCCCGGAGGTCGCGGACGCCGGGCCGCAGGAGCCGGGAGAACTCGGCGAAGTCGCGGAGGAAGGGGGCCTGGACCGGGAGTGAGCGGATCCCGGTCTCGAGCGTCGAGACGCCGGTGGAGATCGTGTCCCTGAGCGCCTCCTCGTCGGCGGAGATCGCGCCTGAAGGCGATCGCCCCGTTGACGAACTGCTCCGCGTTGTCGACCGCGACCGGGGCGACGATCCGCGCCGCGTCCCCGAGCTCGGGGAAGAAGTTCTCGAGCTGCGTGGTCGGGTCGCTGAGCGCCTTTGCGACTGGCTGCAGGTTCTGGAACAGGGGGTTGAGCGACTCGATCGCCAGGTTGAGCGAGGCGCCCCGGGCCGCGAAGGCGTTGCCGAAGCCCTCGAGCACGATCCGGCTGTTCTCCCGCGTCGCGGTGTCGAAGGTGTTGCTGATGTCGTCGAACTCGGTCTGCTCCTCGGCCTGGGCGAGCGGCAGGTTGCCCCCCTCGGGCAGCCCGGCGCCGGCGCCCCGCTCGACCTCGAGGTACTTGAGCCCGAACGAGGAGCGGTAGCGGACCCGCACGGTCGAGTCCTCGGGCAGCGGCTTGGCGGTCTCGTCGAGCTTCAGGTTGAGCCTCGCCGCCGCGGTCGCCGAGTCACCCCCCACCGTCTGGCAGCCGCTCGCCTGGTCGAGGGGGATCGTCTCGACCGACTCGATCACGCCGACCCGGCTGCCGCCGATCCTCACCTCGTTGTTCGGCGCCATCCGGCCCGCGTTGCACATCTCCGCCGAGACCCGGTAGACCGGGACGAAGGGAAGGCCCTGGTTTGCGTTGTAGGCGAGGAAGACGGCGACGATCACGATCAGGGTCGTGATCGCGCCGACCATCGTCGGCGAGGCCGCCAGCGAGCGCACCTGTCCGCGGCCGCCCATCAGCCCCGCTCCAGTCGTCTTGTGATCGCGATCGTCATGGTCCGAGGAGGAAGCCGAGGAGGTTGTCGCCGGTCGTATTCGGGCTGCCTCCAAGCGGGGCGCCGCAGGCCCGGGAGGTTGGGGAGGGTCGGCAGCGTCGGGATGGTCGGGATGTTCGGGACGTTCGGGACGTTGGGGATGTTGGGCGGGATCGGCGCCTTGGGCGGCAGCCCGAGGATCTCGCGGATCTCCTTCGGGGTCAGCTCGTCCTGGGGGACGCCGGGCTGGCTCGGCTCCTGGCCGCCGTTCGGCGCGGTCGGCGCCGTGGCGGTGGTCCGGAAGCCGGCGGAGTAGGGGTTGGAAATGAGGGGATCGCAGATCGAGAGCCAGGTGCTCCCGTCGGGACAGACCGAGCTGTCGTACCTGCGCAGCTGGCCGCCGGGGACGCCGGGGGTGAAGTCGGTGAGGCCGGCGTCCGCCCCGGTGGTGACGACGGTCCCCTCGCTGACCCCCGGCTGATAGTCGCCGAGGGGGCCGGCGCAATGGACGGCCTGGCGCGGGTCGCGCGTGTGATCATCGGCCGACCCCGGGCCGTCGAAGAGGGCCGCCGTCCGCCACTGGTTCTCGTTGGTGACGTGGCCGCACTCGCCGCTGCGCTCGCTCGCGTCGGCGGCGCCGACGAGATGGAGCTGCAGAGCGTGGCCCGCGGAGTCGAAGAGGTTCAGCGACGCCGGCTGGACGTAGGCGTAGTTGAGCAGGCCCTCGAGGCCGGTGTAGCCCGGGTTGCCCGGCGACCCCGGGAGGTCGCAGCCGAGATCACCGATCGCCGGATTCGCCGGGATGTTATGGGAGCCGGAGAGGGTGACGCCGAGCTTCTGGTTCAGGATCCCGACGCGGCGGTCGGCCTCGCCGGGCTGCTCGCGGAGGTCGTAGCGCGCGTCGCAGTCCTCCTCGACGGCGTTGGCCGGGTCATCGACGCTCTGCAGGAACCGGGCCACCTGGTCGGCAGCGGGGAAGGCCCTCAGGGCGGTGTCGTTGAGCGCCGAGATCTCGTCGCTGGCGTTGGCGAGGGCCACGCGCCCGGGTATCGACGCCCGGCCCAGCGAGTTCAGCGAGACGCGGGTGCCCTCGTTGAACCCAGGGAGGTTCTTGGCGAGCTTGTTCAGCCCGGGCGCCGCCGCCCTCAAGTCGATCAGCAAGGGGGTCTGCTCCCTCGCCAGGTTGCCGAGCTCGACCATCACCGGGTTGAGCTCGAAGAGGAAGTCGTCGAGCAGGTCGAAGTCGCGTGAGAGGTCATCCCGGCGGTCGGCCGAGACTCGCGCCGTGTCCTCGGCCTCATCGATGAAGTCGACGACCTGCTCGCGGCGGGCGGTGAGTCGCTCGAAGATCACGTCGGAGTCGGCGTTCAGCTGGGCGATAATCGTGTTCTGGCGGCCGAGGATCTTGAGCACCGCGCCGAGCTCGCGGAGCGCGGGCGCGCCCGAGCGGATCGCGGCGTTTAGGTTCTCGGCGTTCCCCGTCAGCGCCGTCCCGAACTCGTTGATCAGCAGCTGGAAGCGCCGCTTGAAGGGCTCGCGGAGGGTGTTGTTGACGAGGTCGTTCTGGACCGTGGTCTGGTTGTTCGCGGCCGCGATCGGGGTCTCGAGGGGCTGGTCGCTGGTCCCCGGCTGGCAGTCGAGGAAGTACTCGGCGATCAGCGACTGCGGCTCCGATGAGCAGCTGGCGTCGGACTTCAGGTCGGGGAAGCCGGGCCCGACGTCGAAGGTGACCAGCGCCGTCTTCTGCTCGGTGATGTCGAGGTCGGTGATGTCCCCCGCCTTGACCCCGGCGATCCGGAGCTCCGAGCCCGTGACCAGGCCGAAGGCGTTGAAGAGCTCGGCCTGGTAGGTGCGCTTGTCGTCGGCGCCCGCGGTGGCGGCGACCGTGACCGCGGTGGTGGCGAGGAGCCCGAGGATGAGCGCGATCCTCCTCATGGCGAACCCGGCAGGGTCTGGTTCACATCGCAGTCGAGCGACCCGCCTTGCAGGTAGGGGTCGCCCTGGTAGTCGAGCTGGGTGGTCTCGGTGCCGGAGAGCTGGCTGCCGTGGACGTTGGCGCCCGGGCAGCGCGCGGCGTTGCCGACGTCGACCACGTCGAACGGGTCGCCCGGCGCCTGGCCGATGACGTCGAAGAGGGGGATCCCCGACGGCAGGATGGCGGGGGTGAAGGTGTTGAAGGTCGCGTTGATGCGGCCGACTGCCCCGATCGAGTCCGGGAAGCCGGAGTGGCTGAAGTCGTCGAACCAGCCGGTGATCGCCTCCTCGGTGAGGTACGGGCGGAAGAAGGCGAGCTGGTCGAGGCCGCCGTCGTCGCTGGGGCCGGTGCAGTTGGGGCAGTCGGGGCCGAGCGCGGTTGCCGACTCCGGCAGGGCGCCGGCGCGGGAGGCGCCGTTTCGGTTCACCGGGCCGACCCCGATCTCGGCGAGCGGCACCTGAAGCTCGGTGAGCTCGATCAGATCGTTGGCGGCGCCCGGGGCCTTGACGATCGAGTCGAGGTCGCGGACGGTCGGGACCGCGTCGCGGGCGAAGCCCCGGAGGCGCTTCGCGAACGGCTGGAGCTTTCGGGCGACCGGGCGGGAGGCGGTGATCAGCGGGTCGACGTCGTCGAGGGCGGCGCGGAGGTTGAAGGCGGTGGTGTTGAACTGGCGCATGAAGTCGGGGAACTGGCCGATCGCCGAGGCGAGCGAGGTCTCCTGGCGCCCGATCGCCCCCATCATCTGGTCGAGGTTCCCAATCAGGGCCTCGAGGTCGGGGCCGCGCTCGGCGAGCGCTCCGGTGAGCGAGGCGCCGTCGACGATCAGCGACTCGAGCGCCTGCTGGTCGGAGTTGAGCTCGCCAAAGACCCGCCGCGAGGTGGAGAGGAACGGGTTCAGGTAGTAGAAGCCCCGGTTCGCTTGGGGGCCGACCCCGTCGTAGGAGCGGGCGAAGCCCTTGATCACCGACTTAAGCGATGCGACCGTCTCCTCGTCGAGGGTGTTGAAGAGCTGATCGAGGTCCACCTCGGAGGTGGTGTTGAGCTGGGTGATCACCCCGCCGTCGGCGATCGTCTTCCCGTCGGCGGGCTCCGCGGGGAGGCTCAAATCGACGTAGCGGTTGGCGACCCCCGAGAGCGACTGGGAGCGGACGGTGGCCTGGGTCCCCTCCGGGAGCGGGGCGTACTCCTCGGAGACCTCGAGCTTCACCTCGGCCTGGCCGTCGTCGGCGAGGGTGATCTCCTTGATCGAGCCGGCGGCGACCCCGGCGACGTTGACGGTGTTCCCGGGGACGAGCTGGGAGGCGTTCTCGAACTGGGCGGTGACGGTGTAGGCCGAGCCGCCGCCGACCACCAGGAGCAGGAGGACGACCACGGCGCCGACCAGTGCCACCACCGCGGCGATCCTCCCGACAACGCTTGAAGTTGGCAAACCTCTCGCTCCTCGTCCTACCCCATGGCTGTGGGTTCGACATGCCCGGTGTACCCGGCCCAGGCATGAACAGCTCTCGGATTCTCGCATCGCTGCTCGCGGGGTGTCAAAGGGGAACCGTCGCCTGGAAGGGGCCGAATTCCCCATTCCGAAGCGGTTCTCGCTGCGCCCCCCGTTGAGATGACATTAAGCGCCCGGGCGATGCGTTGAACCTACCCGAAAACGACGAGCGTGGGCGCAGCTTCCCCAGGCGCGAATCGCGCCTGGACAGGAGGCCCGCCGTCTAGGCTGAGCGCGTGGGGCGCGAGTACGACTTCGACTGGCTCGTGATCGGCTCCGGTTTCGGCGGCTCGGTGAGCGCCCTCCGCCTGGCCGAGAAGGGCTACCGGGTCGGCGTGCTGGAGTGCGGGCGCCGCTACCGCGACCAGGACTTCGCGAAGTCGGCGTGGAACCTGCGCCGCTACTTCTGGATGCCCCGGCTCGGGCTCCGCGGGATCTTCCGGATGACCGCGTTCAAGGACGCCTTCATCGTCTCCGGCTCCGGGGTCGGCGGCGGCAGCCTCGGCTACGCGAACACGCTCTATCGGGCCCGCCCGGCGTTCTTCTCCGACCCCCAGTGGGACGACCTCGCCGACTGGGAGCGGGAGCTCGGGCCGCACTACGAGGTCGCCGAGCGGATGCTCGGGGTCACCACCTACGCCGACCAGGGCCCGGCCGACGAGCTCCTCCGGGAGTACGGCGACGAGATCGGCGTCGGCGAGACCTTCAAGCCGACCCGGGTGGGGACCTACTTCGGCGAGCCCGGGACGGAGGTGGACGACCCCTACTTCGACGGCGAGGGCCCGCGGCGGAGCGGCTGCGTCCACTGCGGGGGCTGCATGATCGGCTGCCGTTACGGCGCCAAGAACACCCTGGTCAAGAACTACCTCTGGTTCGCGGAGAGGCTCGGGGTCGAGGTGATGCCCGAGCGGATGGTGAGCGACGTCCAGGCGCTCGGGGCCGAGGACGGACGAGAGGGCTACGCGGTGATCAGCCGCCGGTCGGGCGCCTTGCTCCGCCGCCGCGACCCCCGGACGCTCACCGCGAGGGGCGTAGTGCTGGCGGCGGGAGCCCTCGGCACCAACAAGCTTCTCGCCGACTGCCGGCATCGGGGCTCGCTGCCGCGACTCTCCGGCCGCCTCGGGCACGTGGTCCGGACCAACTCGGAGTCGATCCAGGCGGTCACCGCCCCGGATGACAGCCGCGACTTCGCCCGCTCGATCGCGATCACCTCGAGCATCTACCCCGATCCCGACACCCACGTCGAGGTGGTCACCTACGGGCACGGCGGCGATCTGATGAGCCGCCTGTTCACGGCCGCGACCGGCCCGGGCACCCGGGTCACCCGGCCGCTGAAGTGGATCGGGGCGCTGCTCCGCCACCCGCTTCGCTCCCTGCGGCTCCTCTGGCCGTTCGGCTGGTCGCGGCGCACCGTGATCCTGCTGGTGATGCAGACGACCGACGCGGCGATGCGCCTGGTCGCCAAGCGCCGGCGGCTCGGCCGCGGCGTCCGCTTGCAGACCGAGCAGGACCCGGAGCGGCCGAACCCCACCTATCTGCCAGCCGCGGCGCAAGCCGCCGAGTGGTTCGCCCGCCGCACCGGCGGGGTGGCGCAGTCGGGGATCACCGAGTCGTCGCTCAACATCCCCACCACCGCCCACATCCTGGGCGGTGCGGTGATCGGCGCCGACGCAGGCCAGGGCGTCGTCGACGCAGCCAACCGCGTCTACGGCTACGAGAACCTCTTGGTCTGCGACGGGGCGGCGGTGCCGGCGAACCCCGGCGTGAATCCGAGCCTGACGATCACCGCTCTCGCCGAGCACGCGATGGCGAGGGTCCAGTCGAAGGCGCCGCCGCGGGAGCTGCCAGAGGCGGCCCGCGCCGCCGAGGACCCAACCTCGCTCGCAGGCGCCTCCTAGCTCCGTCGGCGGATCGTTACTTCAGCTTCGCCTTTGCGGTGTCGGCGGCGCCGAAGTCGATCGTCCCGGTCACCTTGATCGTCGCCTTCTCCTTGTCCGCAAGCGCCTGACGGCCCGCCTTGTTCAGCTTCAGGACGGCGGTGGTGGCGCCCGCCGGGAGGTTGCCGCCGGCGATCGGCCGCTTGCCGAGCGCCGCGGACAGCGCCACCTCGGGGGAGCCGGTGGTCGTCGCCTTCACCGCCAGCTTGCCCTTCCTCACCACCTTGCTCAGCTTCCGGCTGGTCACGACGAGGTCCACCGTCGGCCTCGGCAGGCCAGTCCCGGTGACGTTCAGGGTCGCCTGCATGCTCGGGTGGATCGTGCAGATGAACGGGTAGGAGCCCGCGCTCAGGTACTGGGTCCCGTTCACCGGGGTAGTCCCGCCGGTGATCGTGTTGCTGCGAAACAGCGCCTTGCCGTCGGGGCCGTTGGCGTTGGCGGTGGCGTTGTGATTGCTGCCGGTGACCGTGAGCTGGGCAACCGTGCCACCGTCGTGCGGATACGCGGCCGCGTCGAAGGTGTCGTTCCCCGCGCCGACGATGGTCGCCGGCGCGGCCCAGGCCAGCGCGGCGCCCAGGCCGAGCGCGGTGGTTGCCACTGCGCCCGCCAACGCCCACCGGCGCGACCGCATCCTCAGCTCGCTCCCGCGAAGTGCTCCGCCGCCTTCGCCCAGTTGACGACGTTCCACCAGGCGTCGATGTAGTCGGGGCGCTTGTTCTGGTACTTCAGGTAGTAGGCGTGCTCCCAGACGTCGACGCCGATGATCGGCGTCTGCCCGTCGGTGATCGGCGAGTCCTGGTTCGCGGTCGAGACCACGGCGAGGCCGGAGCCGTCGTGGACCAGCCACGACCAGCCGGAGCCGAACCGGTTCACCCCGGCGGTCTTGAGTTCATCCTGGAAGGAGGCGAAATCGCCGAACTTCTCGTTGATCGCGTCGGCGAGGTCGCCCTCGGGCTCGCCGCCCCCATCCGGGCTCATGATCTCCCAGAAGAAGCTGTGGTTCGAGTGCCCGCCGGCGTTGTTGCGGACGGCGGTCTCCTTGTCGCCGAGGCTCGAGAGGTTCTGGAGGACCTCGTTGACGTCCTTCTCGGCCCACTCGGTGCCCTCGAGCGCCGCGTTGGCCTTGTCGACGTACGCCTGATGGTGCTTGTCGTGGTGGACGCGCATCGTCTCCTCGTCGATGTGAGGCTCGAGCGCGTTGTAGTCGTAGGGAAGGTCGGGGACCTCGTAAGCCATCTGCCCTCCTTCGGGTTCTCGAAATGGACGGCGGCCGTCGTGCCCGAACGGCCTCGGTCTTAATCTAGCGAGGGTGAGCAGCGGGCCGCCTGGCGGAGGGACCTGGACCGGGGTGGCGATCACCCTCGGGGGGATCGTGGTCGGGCTCGCCTCGGCGGTCGCGATCCCGCCCCTGAGGGAGGCCATCCTCGACGCGGTCAGCGGCGACACCAGCTCGGTCCGATCGGACCTTCGCGACCTCGACGCGGTCGGGGTGCTGCTGGTGGTCTGGCTCGCGATGATCCACGTTGTCGTCTTCTACCCGGCGGAGATCCTCGACGCCGCCGTCGGCTTCGTCTACGGCTTCGGGGCGGGGTTGCCGCTGGTGATGGCCTGCTGGGTCTTCTCCGGCCTGCTCGCCTACGCGGTCGGGCGCCACGCGGCCCGTCCCCTGCTCTACGCGCATCCTCGGCGAGGAGCGGTTCGAGCGGATCGAGCGGATGATCGATCGCGGCGGCGTCACCTTCCTCCTCGCCGCCCGCCTGGTCCCGATCGTTCCCTTCAGCCTCCTCGGCTACGCCTGTGGCGCCGCCCGGGTGCCGCTCTGGCGCTTCACCTGGACGACCACGGTCGGCTACCTCCCGATCACCGCCTACTTCACCTACCTCGGCAGCCGGCTCGAGGGCTTCTCGATCGAGGACCCGATCGTCTGGATCGGGGCGGCAGGATTGCTGCTTGCGCTGCTCGGGGTCCGCTACGTCGTCCCCCGCGCCTCCCACGAGGGTGCCTAGGCGGGGTCAGGCGCCAATGTGGGCAGGCGGCCGAGCCGCCGTGCCAGCTCTCTGAGCTCGGCGTCGCCCTTGGCCAGGAGCCTGTCGGCCGCCTCGGAGAGCTCCGTCAGCGAGCGCTCGCTGGCGTCGTCGAGCGAGGTCCCGCGCGGGAGGGTGACCTGGAATCGGTAGTAGCGCGGGCCCTTCCCCTGCTCGCGCGGCTCGGGGACGGCGCGGCCCGGCTCGTGGTTCAGCAGCACATCCGCCCAGTGATCGGCGGCGTCGGACTGTCCGTCGAGGAAGGCGGCTACCAGGGCGGGATCGGGCCGCGGCCAGACCCAGCCGAGCCGCCCCCAGCGCCTCACCTTCGACTGCTCCTGGCCGACCTCGTGCTGGCCGGTGCCCAGGGAGACGACCAGGAGCTCGCGCGCGCCGAGATCGCGCGGCGCGTCCCCGCGTCGCTTCATCGCCTCGACGACCCCGGCGACCGACGGGTTGGAGGCGAAGACGCCGCCGTCGATCAGCGCCCGGCTGTCGAGGCCGTGGGAAGGGAAGTAGGTGGGCGCCGCCGAGGTGGCGAGCCCGACGTCCACCAGCGGAGCGTCCCGGTCGGCCGCCTCTCGCGCCCGCCAGCGCTTGAAGAAGTGCGGCCCCGGCTCGTGCATGTCGTAGGCGGTGACGATCAGCTCCCGGAGGGCATCGCGAAGGCGGCTCTCGCCGAAGCGCCTCCGGAGCGCGTCCTCGAGGCGCGCCGGGCGAATGCTTGGGCCGGATCCATCCCCCAAGCGAGAGGACCTTATGGAGGGTGCCGCCGAAGATCGTCGGGCCCTCGTCCTGGTAGAGGTCGACCAGGTCGGCGCCGCTCAGCCGCGGCCGCCCGGGGCGCTCGGGGTCGGGCGCCGTCACCCCGATCGCGAGCAGCCCTCCGGTCGAGGTCCCGGTGGCCATGTGGAAGCAATCGGCGATCCGCCGCTCCGCTCCGGCCTCCTCGCTGATCAGCTCCTCGAGCCGGGCGATCACCCGTGCCGCGATCAGCCCCCGGATGCCGCCGCCGTCGATCGAGAGCACCCTGAAGCGATCCGGGTGGGCCTGGACCGGCTGCTCCCCCCGTTCCGCCGTGGCAACCCCTCCTCAGCCCTCGCCGCGGAAGTCGGCCAGGTCGCCGCGCGCGCGGCGCCGCAGCAGCAGGTTCAGGGGCGGAAGCCAGAGGACGAGGCCGGCCGGGCCACCGAGCGCCTGCCCCACCCAGCGGCGCAGCGAGAACGAGTCTTCGTGCTCGGCGATCAGCCCGTCCTCGCGAAAGCGGAACCGGGCCCGGACCTCGTTGACCACCGGGCGGCCGGTGCGGCTGAACGTGTAGCGGGCGATCCAGCGGGCGCTGCCGGTGTCGCCGTCGACCGAGTGCTCGGGGAGCTCGACCCGGAGGTCGTCGGCACGGGAGGTCAGCATCCTCCACATGTCGCCCGCCTCGGCTCCACTGAGCTCGCCGAAGGCCGGATCCCGGAAGCGCCCGTCGGGCGCGTACATCCGCGCCATCGCCTCGCCGTCGTGGCGGTTCAGCGCGCCGTAGAGCTCCTCGATCACCCGGAGGTAGTCGGCCATCGCTCAACGCTATCTGGGACCGCGCCCGAGCGCCAGGCCTCCATGCGAGGGCGCCCCGCAGGCGAAGCCGAGGAGCAACCCGATTGATGTTGGCCCCGGGCCGCCTCTATCCTTCCTGCCCTCGGGGCGTGGCGCAGCCTGGTAGCGCGCACCGTTCGGGTCGGTGAGGTCCCCGGTTCAAATCCGGGCGCCCCGATATCCCGCTTGCGCGGAGGTGCTCCGGCACCACCCAATATTCGGTAGGCTGGCTGGTGTTATGGGGTTGGTTGGGCGGCTCAGCCTCGCCTTCTGGATTACCGCGACGGGAACGGTTGTTCTCTATGCCTTCTTCGTGTTCCTGGCGAGGGTCCCGCCTGAGCAGGTTGCCGGGGTGACCGCGGTGGTCGCCGCGCTCGCCGGGATCACCACGGCGCGGAACGTGCGCGTCGCCGGCCAGCTCGCCGACCGCGGGGGCAACCCGCAGCTGAGGCGGTCGCGCAACCGGACCCGCGAGCGGCGGGGGTTCTGAGGTGACCGGAACGGCCACCGCCGGTCCGCCGCTTCGGATCGAGTCGCTGCGGCTCGAGCCGGGCTCGCACTCCTCACCGGACGAGGGCGTCTGCATCGTCGAGCTGGCCTCGATCCTGGCGAAGGAGAAGTTCTCGGACGAGCCGGATTGCGTCTGCGCGGTGATCGGCGCCTTCCTGCGCAGCTGGAACGACCGGGCGAGCTACGTCGATCGCCAGCGGCTGCGCCCCTACGCGGCGCGAATCGTCGGCACCCGCGGCGGGCGGGCGATCACGCGCAGGCGGCGTGACATTTGCCTCGTCTGGTCGGACCTAGCCGCCCTCGATGGCGGCCCGATCAGCCGCGCTCTCGGAAGGCTGCGGGCTCGGATCCGAATCGGCTGGCGGATGGGCATCCGCTCGGCGCTGCGGCTGAAGCGAGGTGCCGGCGAGTACGCGGCCGTCGCCTGCTTCTCGCGCCATGGATCCGAGGCGAGCTTTCGCCTGCTCGACCGCCTGCTCGCCGTGGATGGGGAGGAACCGGCTCCGCCGTCCCGCCGAGTTACACCTCAGCCGGAGCCGAGTTTGCTTCCCAGCTTGAACGGTCACGCCAACGGCAACGGGCACACGAACGGCAATGGCAAGGTCCGAGATGACTTGATCCACGCCGTGCTCCGCGCTTGTGCGGCGTCTGAGGAGGAGGGCCACGATTCCGGAGACCGGGCGGTGGCCCGCTCGAACGGGAACGGCAAAGCCACCGCTCCCCGCCGCCGCATCACTCGCACCTGACGCCCGCTCAGCCTCCGCTTCGGTCGCGTTCCAAAGAGCCGACCGCCCTAGAGGTTCTTCTTCAGCTTCACCTTCAGTGACTGAGTGCGGGGATCGCCGCCGGTTGGAGTGAAGGTGATCGCGGCGTTGAGCTTGGCCTTGCCGGTGTCGTTGAGCTTGCGCTTCTTCTTGCCCTTCGCCTTGATCAGCAGCGACGCCGTTCCTGGCGTGACCGCTTTGCTGACCACGGCAGCCCCGGCGGCGTTGACGCCCTTGCCGGATGCGGTCAGCTCGCCGGGGTTCGGCAGGTTGTTGACGGTCAGGGTCGCCGTGCCCTTCTTCTTGTTGCGCTGGATGCCCCCGAGGCTGAACACGTTGTCGGGGGCCAAGGTCGCTTGGATGTTCAATCTGTACCCGCTATCCGCGCCGAAGGGCCCGGACGCGCCATCCGCCAGATCGGTCGCGGAGAGCAGTATCCGGTCGTCGGGAGATGGGGAGAATGCACAGTCGCTGTCAGGCGTGAAGTTGTGGAAGCCAAGCAGGTCGCCTGGCTTCACCGGGATGTTCGCGGGGAAGGTGTATCCCACTCCGCTGGGAGTCAGCGTTTGCGGGCCGGCGTGGCCGACGACCTGGTAGGTCTCCGGCTCAGCGATCTTTCGGTAGATCTTCATCGTGAACTGCTGGCCGGGAGCGGCCGACGGCTGCATCGTCCACGAGGTGATCGTGCCAGGGAGGGGCACCACGTAGGAAGTGCCCGAGGCAACGCTTTTCTGCGCGAAATCTTGGACCGTGCAGTTAGCGGCTGAGTCTCCGACCTGACCGATCGTCACCACCGCTCCGGCCGAGGAGGCGGGCACCAACAGGGCTGCGGCGACGATAACGGTGAGGAAACGCAACCGCAAGCCGCTGGCTGAATCGAGGAGCTTCTCCGTCACACATCCTCCTCCGTACCCCTGTTGTTGTGGCTGGCCCAGCCTATCCCGAAGAGTCCCACCTGGCAAAGCTGACTTTCGGTAGCTCATACGAGCGAGCCGGGCGACCGGGATCACCGCTAACCGGCTAGAGCTTCTTCTTCAGCTTCACCTTCAGTGACTGCGTACTCGGATTCCCGCCGGTCGGGGTGTAAGTAACGGCGGGATAGAGCTTGACCTTGCCGTTGTCGTTCAGCTTCCGCTTCTTCTTTCCCTTCGCCTTGATCAGGAGCGTCGCCGTTCCGGCCGTGACCGCCTTGCTGATAACGGCGGCCCCGGCGGCGTTGACGCCATTGCCCGATGCGGTCAGCTCGCCTGGATTCGGCAGGTTGTTGACAGTAAGGGTCGCGGTGCCCTTCTTCTTGTTGCGCTGGACCTCGCCAAGGCTGAATGCGTTTGAGGGCGCGACCACGGCCGAGACGTTTACGCGGTCGTCGGGGGAGGTGTCGAAGGCTCCCTGCTGGCCGTCGGCAAGATTCCCGTTCCTGAAGAGATACGAGCCCCCCAGAACCTCGAAGGTGCACCGGTTGGGGGCCGGGCTGAGGTTGTTGACGCCGAGGACGTCGCCGGGCTGCACCGGGACGCTCGCCGGGAATGTGTTGATGGTGCTCTCGACGAGCGGGCGCGGGCCATCGTGGCCGACGGCCGTGTAGGTCGCCGGGTCGGAGGCCTTGCGGAAGACCTTCATCGTCATCGTCTGCCCCGCGCCGGGCCCGGCGTTGTGGCTCCATGAGGCGATGACCAAGGCGCTCGCCGGAGGCATCTGCGGCACGACGTAGGGACTGCCGGAGGTCACGGTCGGCTGAGTGCGGTCAAAAGCCGAGCCACTGCAGGTCGACGCCCCGGTCCCCGGGGCGAGCTGGCCGATCGTCACCGCCGCGGCGGCGGGCGAGGCCGGCGCCAACGCGACCAAGGCGGCTGCTGCGACACCCGCAAGCGAAGGCAACCGCAACCCCCATCGACCCGCCGGACCCCGGAGCTTCTCCCTCATCGATCCTCCTCTGCATCCCCCTGTGTGGCTGACCCACCCTAGCCCGTTGAGTTTCACCGGGCAAACCGCTTTCGGGTAGCTCAGACGGCGCGGCGTTCCAGGAGCCGCAGCAGGAGACCGGAGAGCAGGTAGGCGATCGCGATAGCGATAAACGCGAACTTGATCCCGGCGCAGACCGCGGCCAGCTGCGGAGCGAGGGCGCCGCCGTATCCGTCCAGGGTGAGGAGCAGGCCGATGTCCTCGATCGCGTCGAAAAACGGGGCCGCCGTGGCGATCGGGATCGCGGCGACGCCCGCAGCCGCGATCCACCGCCAGCCGCGCCGCAGCGCGAGCTCGCGGGTGGCGACCGCCGCCACGGTGAGGAAGGCGCCGTAGGAGAGGAGGTAGGCGAAGTCGATCCAGAGCGAGGCGCGAGCGGCGTCCTGGCCCTCATCGCCCCAATCGGCGAGGATCTCGGCCGCCCTCTCCTCCGAGCCCGCGAACTCGAAGCCGACGATCCCGGGGCCGCCGCTGTCGTGCATCCTTCCGTCGAGGACGACGAGGACGGCGCCGATCGCGATCGTGGTGATCGCGAGCAGGATGAGCGCTCGCCGGCGGCTCACCCCGGCGCCGTCACCGGACCTCGGCGATGGCAGCATTTGTCTCGTCCAGAGACGGCGATCCGATCAGCTCCCGCGTCCCTTGCGGTCCGTCGACCACCAGCGCCGGCTCGTCCAGCCGGAGCTCTGCTCGCAGTTCGTCGTCCGCCCTCAACGTCTCCTCCACCTCCGGGTCATCGCGGTCGCGCTGCCACTGCTCGACGTTGAAGTTGAGGATCGCGTTCGCGATCTGGTTGAGGAAGTCATCGGTAGCCCCGACCCGCTTCGCCTCGTCCTGGTTGATGAAGAAGAGCTGGATGAACTGCCACTCGTCGTCCTGTTCGGCGGCCGCCACCGCCCCGAACGAGGCGTTTGAGAATCCGCTCTGCGCCGCTTGGAGATGATGGAACTCGAGGTTCAGCTCGCCGTCGCGAACCGGCCCCTCGATCAGCGGGGTGATCGTCTCGCGCTGGTAGTCCGCGCAGGGATCGCATTGGAGGTCGCTGAAGACCTGCGCCGTGACGGGGGCGTCGCTCGAGCCGAGCACGGCGCCGTCCTGCGGAATCCCACCGAGCTCGCGCTGCACCTGGTCTGCGCCGGTGATCTCGACCGGATTCTCATCGCCCTCGTCGAGCGAGAGGCTTGCGATGACGAAGATCAGCACCAGCGCGACCAGCGCGATCGCGACCACCCCGATGGCGCGGGGCCTCCGCCTCCCGGCCTCCGGTACCGCCTCGCTCAACCGGTGACGGCCTTGTAGTAGCGGACCGCGAGCCCGGTGAGCAGGGTGCGGAACCCCTCCTCGATCGGGACCTCGGCGTCCGCCGCCCAGCGCTCCAGCCCTCGATTCTGGATCGCCTCGCTGCGCTCGACCACCTCGTCCACCAGCTCGGGGTGCTGGTCGCAGAAGAACGCGCCGATCGAGTAGAGGTCGGTCTCCATCAGCGACTGGATGAAGTCGCTCGCCTCGGGTTCGCTTGATGAAACGGGTCGCTCCTCGGCTTCGCCTGCGTCGCGCCCTCGCATATGCGCAGCATGGTAGACCTGCCCCGGTGGCGAGCCGCGACGAGATCATCGGCTTCTGCGACGCGCCTCCTGGAGATCGACTCCTTCGAGGACTACTGCCCGAACGGCCTCCAGGTGCCGGGCGGGCCTGACGTCTCGAAGCTCGCCACCGCGGTCTCCGCGAACCTGGAGACGATCGAGCGGGCTGTCTCGGCAGATGCCCAGCTGGTCCTCTGCCACCACGGCCTCTTCTGGGACTCACAGGAGCGAGCGCTGACCGCGCCGATGGCGGCGCGGCTGCGGGCGCTGCTCGGCGCGGAGGTCTCGCTCGCCGGCTACCACCTGCCGCTCGACGCTCACCCCGAGATCGGCAACAACGCGCTGCTGCGCGAGGGCCTTTCCCTGGACCCCGACCCTCGCCCCTTCGGGCGCGCCGGCGGTGCCCCGGTCGGCGCGATCGGCACCGACGAGGCCGGGATCGAGATCGGCGAGCTTGCCCGCCGCACCCGTGATCTGGTCGCCCGGGAGCCTCTCGTCTTCGACTCGGGGCCGAGCTCGATCCACGCCGTCGGCATCGTCAGCGGCGGCGGCGCCTTCGCGATCGAGCGAGGCGGGAGCCTCGGGCTCGACGCCCTGATCACGGGCGAGCCCAGCGAGCCGGCGATGGGCGAGGCCCGCGAGCACGGGATCCACTTCATCGCCGCGGGCCACTACGCGACCGAGACCGTCGGCATCCGCCGGCTCGGCGAGCTGATCGCGGAGCGCTTCCGGGTCGAGCACGAGTTCATCGACGTGCCCAACCCGGTCTAACGAATGCGCAAACTGCGGGAAAACGGTTGACACGTCATCCCGAGGCGATATACATGAGATGCGACGGCGCTCCGACAGGGCGACCCGTGTGGTCTTATGAGCAACGGAAGGAGAGAAGCGCATATGGCGGTTCACCTGACGCCCTCCGAGCTCGCCGACGAGTTGCACATGAAGCGTCGCGAGGTCCTCAGCAAGTGCATCGAGATGAACGTGCCGGTCCTCAAGGGCCGCATCGACAAGACCCTCTTCCAGTCCTCGCTCCGGGCGCTGCAGACCCGAGACAAGCAAGCGACCGCGTAGCTGCGAGGGTGCGCGTCAGCGCAGCCCGTTTCGTGTGAGGCTGGCCGCCCGGCCAGTCGCCTAATAGACTTCTCTCCAACGGCCGCCGAAGGCGGCGGCCTCGAGCCAGGAGGCGAGGAGAGAATGGAGACAGCGACCGCCCCCACGGCACCGTCCGCGGCGGAGGCGAGCACCCAGAGCAAGACGATCGCCGACCTGCTGCCGATGGCGGCCGAGCGCCATGCGGACCTGCGGGCGGTCACCTACAAGGACGAGTCCGGTCAGTGGGTCTCGAAGACCTATCGCGAGGTCGGCGAGATCGCCAGGAAGCTCTCCCTCGGGCTGATCGAGCTCGGGGTCGAGAAGGGCGACAAGGTCTCGATCCTCGCCAACACCCGCCCCGAGTGGACCTACTTCGACTTCGCCGCGCTCAGCGCCGGCGCCACCGTGGTCCCGATCTACCAGACCAACTCGCCCGACGAGTGCCAGTACGTGCTCGAGAACTCCGACGCCAAGGTGGTGATCGTCGAGGACGACGAGCAGCTCGCCAAGGTTCAGGAGGTCCGCGATCGCTGCTCCGAAGCTCGAGCAGGTGATCCGGATGGAGGGCTCGGGCGGCGGCGCGATCTCGATGGACGAGCTGATCGAGAGCGGCTCGGCGCGCTCGGACTCCGAGTGGGAGCAGCGCTGGCGCTCGGTCACCCCCGACGACATCTGCACCTTCATCTACACCTCGGGCACCACCGGGCCGCCGAAGGGCTGCGTGATCTCCCACGGCAACTACCGCTCGATGGTGACGATGGCGCTGAACGAGAGCGTCCTCGAGAAGGAGTCGACCAGCTATCTCTTCCTCCCCCTCGCCCACTCCTTCGCGCTCCTGATCCAGTTCCTCAGCTTCGACCTCGGCGGCAACATCGCCTACTGGGAGCGCGACCCGCTGAAGATCGTCCCCAACCTCGTCCGAGGTGCGGCCGGAGTACTTCCCGTCGGTCCCGCGGATCTTCGAGAAGATCTACACGGCGGCGACCAGCGACGTCGAGAAGGCCGGCGGGCTGAAGAAGCTCGTCTTCAACTGGGCGATCCGGGTGGGGACGAAGGTGCGCGAGCGCGAGCGCGCCGGCAAGCGAGTCGGCTGGCTGCTGCGAAAGCAGTACGAGATCGCGGACAGGCAGGTGCTCTCCAAGATCCGGGCGCTGTTCGGGGGCCGGATCAAGAACTGCGTCACCGGCGCCGCCCCGATCAACCCCGACATCCTCCGCTTCTTCGACGCCGCGGGCGTGCTGGTGCTCGAGGGCTGGGGGATGACCGAGACCTCGACCGCGGCGACCGTGGCGCAGGCCCGACGCCTTCAAGTTCGGCAAGGTCGGCCGGGCCTTCGAGGGCTGCGAGATCAAGATCGCCGACGACGGCGAGATCCTGGTCAAGGGCCCGAACGTCTTCCAGGGCTACTACAAGAACGAGGAGGCGACCCGCGAGACGATCGTCGACGGCTGGCTCCACACCGGCGACATCGGCGAGATCGACGAGGACGGCTATCTCTCGATCACCGGCCGGAAGAAGGACATCATCATCACCGCCGGCGGCAAGAACATCACCCCGGCCAACCTCGAGGCCGAGATCAAGCAGAGCCCCTACGTCTCCCAGTGCGTCGTGATCGGCGACCGCCGCCCCTACCTGGTGGCGCTGATCACCCTCGACATGGAGGAGTGCGAGAAGCTCGCCAAGGAGAAGGGCTGGCCGGCGGATCCCGCGGCGCTCGGCAAGCACGAGGGGATGAGGGCGCTGATCCAGGCGCACCTCGACCAGGTGAACGAGAAGTTCGCCCGGGTCGAGCAGGTGAAGAAGTTCGAGATCCTGCCCCAGGACCTCTCCCAGGAGGGCGGCGAGCTCACCCCGACGCTGAAGGTGAAGCGCGCCGTGGTCGCCGACAAGTACGCCGGCGAGATCGACTCCCTCTACGCGAAGTAGGCGCCGGACCGCCTAGCGGCTGCTCGACTCCGCCTTCTCCGCCTCGTCGGACTGGCGCAGGAGCGCCCCGGTGGTCTGCTCGAGCACCCGGCGCCAGACCGAAATGCCCTCCTCCTCCTCCTCGGCGGTGTCGACCACCCTTTTCACCCGCCGGGCCGAGATCTCGATCCCGTGGCGGGCGGCGATCTCCTTGTAGTGCTGGTAGTCGCGGGCGAGGTTGTGGGTGACCGACTCGAAGCCGTGCCTGGCGATCTCCAGCCGCGACGAGTACTCGAGGATCGAGGTGCCGAACATCAGCTCGTCGTCGGGCTCGGGCTCGATCAGGATGATGTCGACGTCCGGGAAGCGGTGCTTCCATGACTCGACCGCGAGCTGGAGCCGCGCATGCGCCATCAGCCGGAAGGCCTGGTTGCCGATCGCCGGCAGGCCCATGTCGGCCACCCGCCTCACCCGGGACCCGAACAGGGTGGGGATCCGCTTCTCGAAGTCGTTGACGAAGGGGACGAGCGGGTTGACGACGACGATGAACTTCGCGCCCGCCGCCACCGCCACGTCGACGTTGGTGGTCGAGGCGATCCCGCCGTCCATCAGCTGGCGGCCTCGGAGGTTGACCGGCTCGTAGACGATCGGCAGCGCGGTCGACGCCGAGACCGCCTTCGAGATCGGGACGTCCGCCCATTCCCCGCGTCCGAGCACCAGCCGCTCGCAGGTGTCGACGTCGGTCGCGGTGATCAGCAGCTCGGCGTCGAGATCGCGGAAGTCGTTGCTGCGATCGGGATCCGCCAGGACCTCGGTCATGTAGCGCTCGAGGCCGCGGTTGTTGTAGACCCCCGCCGGCAGCCCCTCGGCGATCCCCATCACCAGGTCCATCATCGAGACCTCGCCGATGTTGGTGGCGAGCTGGCGGGCGACCGCCGCCGCCCGCAGGGGCAAGCACCGCGAGCCGGGTGGCGAACGCCCGGTAGTTCGGGCGGAGGAGGTTCTTCAGCGCCGGATCGGGAATCGGCGAAGGAAGCGCCTTGTTGAGGACGCGCATCATCTCCTCGGGGGTGACCCCGTTGGCGACCATGCTGCCGACGAATGAGCCGGCGCTGGTGCCGACGTAGATGTCGAAGTCGTTGACGGTCCGGTTGACCGCCAGCAGGTCGAAGGCGCGAAGGGCGCCGATCTCGTAGACGCCGCCCGTGAACCCGCCGCCGCCGAGTACCAGCGCGGTCTTCTCGCCCCTTCGCCTTCTCCTTCGAGCGCCCCGCGAGCGCGCATCGGGGCCCTCGAACTGGACGACCTTCCCCATGAGCGGGCGATTATGGCAGTCGTGGCTGGTCGGCCAGCTAGCGCTGGGCCGCTACCCTGCGGCGCCACGGTTGTTCTAGGTGGACGGTGCGCGATGGCGCGCCGGCGCGCATGAGCCGGGTCAGCGACAGCGGGCGGAGAGCCGCAGCAAGCGCGATCGCGCTGGCGGCGGGGCTGCTGGCGCTGCTCGGCGGCGGGAGGCGCGGCGCCGCGGTCGACGGACCGCCCCTATCCGCACCCCCGTCGCCCACGGCTCCGCCGCCGCCCGGACCGCGGTCTCGGCCGGCGAGCTCGGCGGCGCCCTCGGCAGGGCCTTTCGCGGGCCGGGGGGCGCCTGGGTGGCCGACGCCGGCACCGACCAGGTTCTCTTCCAGCGCGGCGCCGGGAAGGCCCGCGCCCTCGCCTCGAACATGAAGCTGTTCACCACCGCGACCGCGGTTTCGCGCTTCGGACCCGACGAGCGCCTCGAGACCACCGTCTGGGCCGGCAGACGACCATGCCGACGGGGTCGTCAGCGAGGGCCTCTTCCTGGTCGGCGCCGGCGATCCCGACCCTGAGCACCGCCGGGCTCGACCAAGCTCGCCGCGCCGGGTCCGGGCGGCGGGCGTGACCACGCGTCCAGGGCCCGCTGCTCTACGACGACTCCTTCCTCGACCAGCGCTCCACGGTTCCCCAGCACGGCGTCCGCCGCGAAGGGGTGGGCACCCTGTCCGCGCTCACCCTGTCGGGCTCGGCCGGGGCGAAGACCGCCGCCCAGCGCTTCGACCAGGCGCTTCGCCGGGCCGGGGTGACGATCTCGAAGAAGGTGCAGCGGCGCGCTGCGCCCGCCGGAGAGCGCCGGCGCGATCGCAGGTCGCCGAGCTCCTGATCGCCGACGATCGCCGACCTCGCCCGCCGCACCAACGTCCCCTCCAACAACTACCTCGCCGAGATGCTGCTCAAGGACGTCGGCGGCGCCTTCGGCGGTGCCGGGACCACCCGGGCCGGAGTGGGCGCGGTCCAGCGGTTCGTCGCCGAGCAGGGCGGCAGCGTCCGGGCCGAGAACGGATCCGGGCTGAGCCGGCGGGACACCGCCTCGCCGGCCTCGGTCGGCGCGCTGCTCGATTCGATGCTCGACGTGGACCCGAACGCGCCCACCCGAGACGCAGGCCGAGCAGGAGCGACGCCGCGACGCCTGGGTGAGCTCGCTGGCGGTGGCCGGGCGCTCGGGCACCCTCGCCCATCGGATGCGCGGCAGCGCCGCCGCGAACAACTGCCGCGCGAAGACCGGCACCCTGAACGGGGTCAGCGCCCTCTCCGGATACTGCTTCCGGGGCGGGCTCGGTCGACGCCGAGCACGCGGTCGTCTTCTCGATCCTGATGAGCGGCGACGTCGGCCGCGCCCACCGGGTGCAGGACCAGATGGCCGCGCTGATCGCCCGCTACTCGCCGTAGGCGGGGCGCACGCGGTTCAGACCTCGGCCGCGGGGGCGGCGCCTTGCGGCTTGGGCGCCTCGGCTGCGCGCCTGAGGAGCTTGCGGAGCCCCGCCTCGTCGATGACCTCGACGCCGAGCTCCTCGGCCTTGGCGAGCTTCGATCCCGGGCTGTCGCCGGCGACCACGTAGTCGGTCTTCTTCGAGACCGAGTTCACCACCTTGCCGCCCGGCGCGGCGGATCAGCTTCGTCGCCTGCTCGCGGGAGAGATCGGGCAGGGTGCCGGTGAGGACCAGGGTCTTGCCGTCCAGCGGGTCCGCCCTCGACCCGGCGCTCGGAGGGATCGAGCTCCATCCGCAGCCCCGCCTTCCGGAGGCGCTCGATCAGCTCGCCCATCCGCTCCTCGTGGAGCTCCTCGTAGACCTGCTCGGCGAGGATCGGGCCGATCCCCTCGGCCGCCTCGATCTGCTCCGGCTGGGCGGCGAGCAGGGCGTCCATCGTCCCGAAGTGCTCCGCCAGCGACTCGGCGTTGACGAAGCCGACCCCGGGGATGCCGAGCGCGTAGAGCACCCGCGAGAAGGGCTTCTGCTTCGAGCCCTCGATCTCGGCGATCAGGTTCTCGGCCGAGGTCTCGCCGAAG
Source organism: uncultured Solirubrobacterales bacterium (assembly GCA_963752585.1). Classification (GTDB taxonomy): domain Bacteria; phylum Actinomycetota; class Thermoleophilia; order Solirubrobacterales; family 70-9; genus CAVVYV01. The sequence continues at coordinate 437,275 of CAVVYV010000008.1, read as the reverse complement.
CCCTCCAGCTCCGAGATCCGCTCCGCGGTCAGCTCGTAGATGTCGGCGGCGTCGGCGATCACGCCCTCGTCGAGGAAGCGATAGGCGTTCTTCTCGCCGAGCCCCTCGATCTCGAGCGCGCCGCGGAAGTGCTTGACGTGCTGGAACTGCTGGCCGGGGCAGCCGGTCCGGTTCGGGCAGATCGTGAAGACGCCGTCGTCGGGCTTCACCGTCGGCGTCCCGCAGAGCGGGCACTTCTTCGGCGGCCTCGCCCGGCGGGCCCCCTTCTTCCGCTTCTGGATGATCGGCGAGACCACCTGGGGGATGACGTCGCCGGCCCGCATCACCACCACCTCGTCGCCCTCGCGGACGTCCTTGCGCTCGAGGTCCTCCTCGTTGTGGAGGGTCGCGGTGGTCACGGTCACGCCGCTGACGTGGACCGGCTCCAGCATCGCGAACGGGAGCAGGTGCCCGGTGCGCCCGACGTTCCAGACGATCTTCTTCAGCTTCGTCGTCGCCGTGGTCGGGGCGAACTTCCAGGCCACCGCCCAGCGCGGCTCGCGGCCGGCGACCCCGAGCTCGCGCTGGAGGCCGCGGTCGTCGACCTTGACGACGACGCCGTCGATCTCGAAATCGAGGGCTTCGCGACGGCCCTCCCACCAGCGGCAGCGCTCGGCCACCTCCTCGATCCCGTGGAGGACGGCGACCTCGTCGTTGACCTTGAAGCCGCGCTCGCGCAGCCATTCGAGCGACTCGCTGTGGCTCTTCGGCTCCCAGCCCTTCAGGGCGGCCACCCCGTAGCACCAGATCGAGAGCGGCCGGGCGGCGGCGATCTCCGGGTCGAGCTGGCGGATCGAGCCGGCGGCGGAGTTGCGCGGATTGGCGAAGGTCGGCTCGCCCGCCTCGGCGCGCTGCTCGTTGAGCGCGGGCGAAGTCCGCGAGCGGCAGGTAGACCTCGCCGCGGACCTCGACCAGCTCGGGGGCGTCCTCGATCCCGAGCGGGATCGCCTTGATCGTCCGCAGGTTCTGGGTCACCTCCTCGCCGATCCGGCCGTCGCCGCGGGTCGCGCCTCGGGTGAGGACGCCGTTCTCGTAGGTGAGCGAGATCGCCAGCCCGTCGACCTTGGGCTCGGTGACGTAGCGGATCTCGCTTCCGGCGATGTCGAGGCGCTCGAGCTGCCTCTCGACCCTGGTCGCCCAGGCGCGGAGCTCGTCCTCGTCGCGGGCGTTGGCGAGCGAGAGCATCGGCTCGTGGTGCTCCACCCGGTTGAACTTGTCGAGCGGGGCGCCGCCGACCCGCTGGGTGGGCGAGTCGGGGGTCCGGAGCTCGGGGTGCTCCTCCTCGAGCTCCCGGAGCTCGCGGAGGAGGTCGTCGTACTCGGGATCGGCGATCTCGGGGTCGTCGAGGATGTAGTAGCGGCGGTCGTGATAGGCGATCTGCCGCCGAAGCTCCGCCGCCCGCTTCGAGGCCTTTGCCGGCGCCGCCGTGCTCACCTTCGCGAAGAGGCCTCGCCGGCCGGTTCAGGCGGCTCCGCTCAGCTTCGCCGAGGCCAGCATCCCCTCGAAGTCCCAGCCGCGCAGGCGTGTCGAGCCCCGGCCGGTCGGTGAGGTCGAAGTGGACCGGGGTGACCGAGGTCCGCCCTCGGGCGATCGCCGAGAGGTCGGAGCCCTCCTCGTCCTCGAACGAGGGCTCGAAGCCGTAGATCTCGTAGCGGCGGCGGTCGCTGTCGGCGGTCCTCCTCGACCAGCTTCAGCTCGTCGTTGTAGAGGCGCTTGCCCAGGTGGGTGACCTCGATCCCGCTCGGCGGCCCGGCCGGGCAATTGACGTTGAGCAGGGTGTCGGCCGGGAGCGGGTCCTCCGCCACCGCGGCGCACGAGCTCGGCGGCGAAGGCCGCAGCGACCGAGAAGTCGAAGTCGCGCCCCAAGCGGAAGTCCATCTCCCGCGCCGCCGACTGCTGGGAGATCGCGATCGCGGGCACCCCGAGGACGATCCCCTCCAGGGCGGCGGCGACCGTGCCCGAATAGGTGATGTCGTCGCCGAGGTTGGCGCCGTGGTTGATCCCCGAGACGATCAGCTCGGGCTTGGTCGCCGAGCAGGCCGAGATCGGCGAAGCGGACGCAGTCCACCGGGCGTGCCGTCGGTGGCGAAGCCGCGGCCGCCGTCCTCGAACTCGACCTCCTGGACCCAGAGGGGCGAGCGGGTGGTGATGCTCCGGGCGGTGGCGCTGCGGTTCGAGTCGGGCGCGATCACGTGCACCTTGACCTCGGGAAGGCCGTCAGCGCGCGGCGGAGCGCGTTCAGGCCCTTCGCCTGGATGCCGTCGTCGTTTGTGATCAGGACCCGCACCACCCCGATTCTACGAGCGGGCGGGACTCCCGCTTTCGCCCCTCAGCACCCTCCGGCTGCGGCCCTATGCCCCGCCGTAGGCGATCACCATCTCGGTCATCGCCGCGAGGAAGACGCCCGCCGAGACCATCGCCAGCCCCAGCTCACGGTGGCCCATCCTTCGCACTGCGGTCCAGATCTCCCCGATCACGTAGAGGATCGCACCCGCGGAGACCGCGTAGAAGAGCAGCTCGAGCGGCTCCGAGCTGACCTCGTAGCCGAGCATCGCGCCCAGGAAGACCGGGGCGCCGCCGATCAGCCCCGCGACCGCGAGCCAGGTCCAGCTCGGGCCGGTGCTCACCGAGCGGGCCGATGATCCCGAAGCCCTCGGTGGCGTTGTGGATCGCGAAGCCGATGATCAGGACCGTGGCCAGCCCGATCTCGCCGCTGCTCGCCGAGACCCCGATCGCGAGGCCCTCGGCGAAGTTGTGGAGCCCGATCGCGGCGGCGATCGTCATCCCGACTCGCATCGCGTGGGCTCTCGCGGTCTCCGAGCCGCTGATCGAGGTTGCCTGCTCGGCCGTCATCGCGTCGGTCGCGCCGCCCGCGATCGGCGGCGGCTTCTCGCTGGGGCGCATCCAGCGCTCGACCAGCGCCAGGCCGGCGCAGCCGGCGGTGAAGCCCACCCCCAGCAGCAGCGAGAGGCCGATCACCTCGCCCCAGCTGCCGCCCTCACCCTCGCCCAGCTCCTCGACGGGGTGCTCGACGAGCTCGACGCCATGGACCAGGATCTCGCCGAAGAGGAAGGCGAGGACACCGACCGAGAACATCGCCAGCGCCACGCGGGAGCGGGTGCTGAGCAGCTGAAGACGACCGAATGGCAGCCCGAGGTAGATCGTGAATCCAGCCAGGGCCCCAAGCACGACTGTTTCGCCGAACGACACGAGGCGCGGACGTTAGCAGGCTTCTTAGGGTGCCCTAAGTCCCCTAGTAGCGCACCGAAGGCAGGTAGAGGCCGTGGGCCTGCGCGGTGTCCCCCGCCCGCTCCCGCGGAGCGCCGTCGAGCAGGGCGGCGAAGTCCTCGACCGTCCGCCTGCCGCTCGCGACCTCGAGCATCGTCCCGACCAGCACCCGGACCATGTTCCGCATGAAGGCGTCCGCCTCGATCCAGAGCTCGAGCAGCTCCATGCCGCCCGGCGCGATCGTGCGGCCCTCGGCGCCGAGCATCCGCCCCCGGCGCCACTCGGCGCTGAGGATCTCGCGTTCGAACCGGACGTGCTCGGTGTCGGTCGGGGTGAAGGCGGTGAAATCGTGCGTGCCCACCAGCTGCTCGGCGCAGCGCTCGAGCAGGCCCGGATAGAGACGGTGCGGCCAGAACAGCGACAGGCCCCGCTCGAACGGGCTCTGGACCGGACCGGCCAGGACCCGGTAGCAGTAGGTCCGCGAGCGAGCGTCGCGCCGGGCGTCGAAGCCGTCGGCCACCCTGTCGGCGGCGAGCACCGCGACGTCGTCTCCGGTGAGGCCGTTGAGTGCCCGCGCCAGCGCCTCGGGCGGCTCGGCCGCCAGCTGCGAGGCTCGCGACCTGGCCCCAGGCGTGGACCCCGGCGTCGGTCCGGCCCGCGACCGTGAGCCGGGGTCGCTCGCCCAGCACCCGCTCCAGCGCGCCCTCGAGCTCCTCCTGGACCGTGCGCAGCCCCGGCTGGGCGGCCCAGCCGGCGAAGCCGGCGCCGTTGTAGGCGATGTCGAGGCGTAGCGTCGGCACCAGACGCGACCTTAATGTGAGCGCCCTCACTGCGAGAGCCGGCGCAGGGCGCGTAAGGTTCTCTCACCACGGATCTAAAGAGGGAGAGGCATGGCCAACACCGACATCACCTCACGCGCCCAGTACGAGCGGACCGACCTGCTCGCGGGGGGCGAGGGGATCCGCCGCGGCTCCGAGAGGGGCGCCGCGATCTACAGCGTCATCGCCCTGATCGTCGGGCTGCTGCTTGAGCGCGGTCGCGGTCGCGACGATCGAGAACTGGGCCCAGTGGCTCGTCCTCGGCGTGATCATCGATCACGACGATCGGCTTCGCGATCGCCGTCTCGCCCAACCGCCGCGGCTGACTTAGCTGCCGCCCCTGACGATCTCGCAGCTCTGCGCGACGAGGTCGGTCTTGTCGACCCTGGCGATGTCCTGGCCGCCGCCGCAGTTGACGTAGTCGCGCAGGTCCTCGCCGACTGACCCGCCGAGTGCCTCGTTGGTGGGGTCGCGCGCATCGATTCTGTCGTCGCCGGGACCACCGGCGAGAAGGTCCTCGCCGCAGCCCGTCTTCAGCCTGTCCCTGCCCGGCCCTCCCCTGAGCTCATCGCCCGGGCAATCCCGGGAGGCGGGCTCGTTCTCGGACGCCGGGATCGTTCGGACGAGGGTGTGGCCATGAGATCCGGTCCCTCCCGGAGCCGCCCAGGATCTCGAACACACCCAGCCCTCGATTGGCGAAGAAGGAGTCGTTTCCGTCGCCGAGCTCGACCCGGAATATGTCGCCGATGCCGCGGGCGCCCCTGTAGGAGGTCCGGTCGTAGCAGAGGCTCGTGGTCGGCCCGTCCTCACGGCAGTCCTCCTGCGGTGGGGTAACGACCCGGGCAACGTCATGGATGTAATTGGCCCAGGTGCGAAAACCGTCCTGGTCCACACCCGCAGTCCGATAGACCACCTCGGCTCTGTTGTCGGTGCCGGGCGCGGCAACCAGATTGACCAGACCGGACTCGCCGCTGACGCTCGTCGGGCCCGCGAGCGCCGCGCTCGGAACGAGCGCAAGAGCCGCAAGCGCCCCCCCGACGCCGACCAGAAGCCTGGTGCTCACCCGACAGAGCCTAAACGAGCTCGAGAAAGACCATCTCGGCCGAGTCGCTCCGGCGGGGGCCGAGCTTGGTGATCCGGGTGTAGCCGCCGTTCCGGCCCTGGTAGCGAGGGGCGATCTCCTCGAACAGCTTGTGGACCGCGAACTTGTCGTTGCGGAGCGCCGAGAGCGCCTGCCGGCGCGCGTGCAGGTCGCCGCGCTTCGCGAGCGTGATCAGCTTCTCGAACTCGGGCTTGAGCGCCTTCGCCTTCGGCTGGGTCGTCCGGATGCGCTCGTGCTCGATCAGCTGCTTGCTCATCGTGCTCACGAGCGCCTTCCGGTGCGAGGCCTCCCGGCTCAGCTTCCCTCTCTTCCGTGCGTGGCGCATCCGAACGAGCTCCCGGTCGGGACCCTAGTACGCGCCTAGTCGGCCCGCAGCCCGAGGCCGCGCGCCCGCAGGGTCTCCTGAACCTCCTCGATCGACTTCCGACCGAAGTTCGGGATCGCGTTCAGCTCCGACTCCGACTTCCGCACCAGCTCGCCGACGGTCTGGATGCCGGCTCGCTTCAGGCAGTTGTAGGAGCGGACGCCGAGCTCGAGCTCCTCGATCAGGATCTCATCGAGGCCGTCGGCTCCGGGCACCGGTGGCGCCTCGCCTCCGCCGGCTCCGTCGGTGACCGCCACGGCGCCCTCGCCGCGCAGCTCGTCGACCCGGTCGGCGGTGGTGAAGATCGCCAGGCTCTTGATCAGGATCTCGGCGGCGTCGCGGAGCGCCGCGCCGGGCTCGATCGAGCCGTCGGTCTCGACCTCGAGGGTGAGCTTGTCGAAGTCGGTCCGCTGCCCGACTCGCGCCGAATCGACGGCGTAGGCCGCCCGGCGGATCGGGGAGAAGATCGAGTCGATCGGGACGACCCCGATCGGCTTGTCCTCCGACTTGTTCTCGTCGGCCGGCGAGTAGCCGCGGCCGCGGCCGATCGTCAGGTACATCTCGAGCTTGGTCTTCTTCTCGAGGGTGGCGATCGGCGCCTCGGGATTGAGGATCTCGACGCCCGCGGGCAGGTCGATGTCCTTGGCCTTGACCTCGCCGGGGCCGGTCGCCACCAGCGGCGTCTCGACCTCGTCGGCGTCGGTGTGCATGCGGACGACGATGTCCTTGAGGTTGAGGACGAGGTCGGTGACGTCCTCCTTCAGCCCCGAGATCGTCGAGAACTCGTGCGCAACGCCCTCGATCCGGACGCTGGTGATCGCGGCGCCGCCGAGGGACGACAGCAGCACGCGGCGCAGGCTGTTGCCGAACGTGTAGCCGAACCCCTTGTCGAGGGGCTCGATCGTGAAGGTGCCCTTGTTCTCGTCGGCGTCCTCACCGGCGATCTTCGGGATTTGGAACTCTGGCAGGGTGGTCATCGCTTCCTCTACTTCGGGTTCTGGGTGTTTGGGAGTCCTACTTCGAGTACAGCTCGACGATGAGCTGCTCCTCGACCGGCGCCGAGATCTCGCTCCTCTCGGGGAGCCTCAGCACCTTGGCGGTGAGCGAATCGTGATCGGCCTGGAGCCAGGCCGGAACGCCTGAGGTCAGCTCGGTCGCGTCGCGGACCACGTCCGCGGCGCTCGATCCGGCCTTGAAGGCGATCACTTCATCGGGCTTCACCTGGTAAGAGGGGATGTCGACGCGGCGGCCGTTGATCGTCCAGTGGCCGTGGCGGACGAGCTGGCGGGCCTGCCGCCGGGAGGCGGCGAATCCGAGCCGCACCAGCACGTTGTCGAACCGGCACTCGAGCAGGCGCAGGAGGTTCTCGCCGGTGACGCCCTCCTGGCTCGAGGCCTTGTCGTAGTAGCCGCGGAACTGCTTCTCCAGCACCTGGTAGTAACGGCGCGCCTTCTGCTTCTCGCGCAGCTGCACCCGGTACTCGGACTGCCGCATCCGCCCGCGCCCGTGCTCGCCCGGCGGGTAGGAGCGGCGCTCGACCCCGCACTTGTCGGTGAAGCAGCGGGCGCCCTTGAGGAAGAGCTTCTGGCCCTCGCGGCGGCACTGCTTGCACTGGGGGGAGGTGTCGCGGGCCACTAGACCCTCCTCCGCTTCCGGGGGCGGCAGCCGTTGTGGGCCTGCGGGGTGACGTCCTTGACCGTGGTCACGTCGAGTCCCGCGGCCTGGAGCGAGCGGATCGCCGTCTCCCGGCCGGAGCCGGCGCCCTTCGCGAACACCTCGACCTTCTCGAGGCCGTGCTCCATGCCCTTCTTCGCGGCGGCGTCGGCGGTCACCTGGGCCGCGAACGGGGTCGACTTGCGGGAGCCCTTGAAGCCGGCGCTGCCCGCCGACTCCCAGGCGATCACGTTGCCCTCGGTGTCGGTGAGGGTGACGATCGTGTTGTTGAACGAAGTCTTGATGTGCGCCTGCCCATAGGTGACGTTCTTGCGCGTCCGGCGGCGTCCCTTTCTCGGTTGTGCCATCTAGCTCTGCTCTCCCCTTCTCATCCGGCTGTCGGCGGGCGCTTTCGCTGCTGCACGCTCATCTTCTTCGGCCCCTTGCGAGCCCTTGCGTTCGTCTTCGTCCGCTGGCCGTGGACCGGAAGGCCGCGCCGGTGGCGGAGGCCGCGGTACGAGCCGATCTCCTGGAGGCGCTTGACGTTCTGGGAGCGCTCCCGGCGGAGGTCACCCTCCACCTCGCTGCCCTCGACCGCCTCGCGAAGCTTCACGATCTCGTCCTCGGTCAGGTCCTTGACCGGCGTGTTCGGGTCGACGCCGGCCTGCTTGAGGATCTGGTTGGCGCTCGAGCGGCCGATCCCGTAGACGTAGGTGAGGCCGACCTCGGCCCGCTTGTTCAGGGGGATGTTGACCCCCGCGATTCGCGCCATTCCCCGTCCCCCTAGCCCTGCCGCTGCTTGTGGCGCGGGTTCGAGCAGATCACGAGCACGGCGCCGCCACGGCGGATCACCTTGCACTTCTCGCAGATCGGCTTTACGGACGCTCGAACCTTCATCGCACCGCTTTCGGTGGCTTCGTATCGGACTGGAGTAGGCCCGCGGGCCCCAGGAGTCGGGCCCACAGGCATGAAACGTCGGCCACGCCAAAGCGTGAACCGACAGGTGAGATGGTAGCAGGGGCCCCGAATTCGCCCTCTTGCGGCGTTCTTCTGGCCGATCCCGATGCGTGGTAGAAGCCCGGGATGGCAACCGCCCAGAGCGAGCAGCGGGTCGCCCCGCTGGAGCTCTTCTTCGACCTCGTCTTCGTCCTCTCGTTCACCCAGGTGACCGCGGCGATCGCCGGCGATCCGAGCTGGGAGCGGCTGGGCGAGGGGATGCTGGTGCTAGCGGCGGTCTGGTGGGCATGGGCCGCCTACGGCTGGCTCACCAACACGATCGACCCCGATGAGGACGTCAACCGGCTCGCGGTGCTCTCGGCGATGGCCGCGATGCTGGTCGTCTCGCTCTGCATCCCGGAGGCATTCGGCGACCGTGGGCTCCTGTTCGGGTGCGCCTACTTCTTCGTCAGGGGGATGCACCTGGTCCTCTACCTGAGGACCGCCCGCCGCGAAGGGGACCCGTACAACCTCGAGGCGATCCTGAAGCTCGCTCCCGGGCTGCTCCTGGGCTCGGCTCTGCTGATCGTCGCCGGACTCCTCGATGGCGGCGCCCAGGCCTCGGTCTGGATCATCGCGATCCTGATCGACTGGTCGACGCCGCTGTTCTTCGGCTCGGGGGAGTTCCACCTCGACCCCCGGCACTTCGCCGAGCGCTACGGCCTGATCGTGATCATCACCCTCGGCGAGTCGGTGCTGGCGATCGGAGCCGGCGCCGCCGGGATCGTCCTCGGCCCCGGCGAGACGATTGCCGCCGTGGTCGGGATCGGGGCGGTGGCGGCACTCTGGTGGGCCTACTTCGACGTCGTCGCGATCGTCGCCGAGCGCCGGCTGGTGGAGGCGCCGCCCGGAGAACAGGCGCCGCTCGCGAGGGACGCCTACAGCTACCTCCACTTCCCGATGATCGCCGGGATCGTGCTCCTGGCGGTGGGTTTGAAGAAGACGCTCGGGCACGTAGATGCCCCGCTGGAGACCGTCGCCGCGATCGCCCTTTGCGGGGGGCCGGCCCTCTATCTGATCGGTCATGTCTTCTTCCGCCTCCGCACGCTGGGCAGCCTCAGCGCCCACCGCTCCCTGGGGGCGATCGCGCTACTCGCCCTGATCCCGCTTGCATTGGCGGCCGATGCCCTGGTCGCCCTTGCAGCGGTCACCGCGGTGCTGGCGATCCTGATCGCCTACGAGCGAATCGCGCTCCGCGAGGCGCGGGCCCGGGTGCGGGCGAATCCGTCGGCCTCATTGGCCGAGATGCGGGGGTGACTCAGGACTCGTTCGAGTGCCAGGGGGTGAGGATTCGGGGGCCGTCGGCGGTGACCGCGACCGTGAACTCGAAGTGGGCGGTGAGCGAATCGTCCTGCGAGTAGACCGCCCAGCCGTCCGAGCCCATCCGCACGTCGGGGCCGCCCGCGTTCACCATCGGCTCGATCGCGAGCGCCATCCCCTCCTCGAGCTCCGGGCCCTTGCCGGGATCGCCGAAGTTGGGGATCTGGGGATCCTCGTGCATGTTTCGGCCGATCCCGTGCCCGACCAGGGTGCGGATCACCGAGAGCTCATCCTCCTCGATCCGGCGCTGGACCGCGGCGGACACGTCGCCCAGCCGGTTGCCGGGACGCGCCTGCTCGATCCCGGCAAAGAGCGCCTCGCGGGTGGCGGTGAGCAGCGGCTCGGCCGTCCTCCGGCGCCTCGCCGACCGGGACTGTGATCGCCGCGTCGGCGACCCAGCCCTCGTAGGTGACCCCGACGTCGATCGAGAGGAGGTCGCCGCGGCGAAGCTCGTAGGGGCCCGGGATCCCATGGACGACCATCGAGTTGGGCGAGGTGCAGATCGACCCGGGGAACCCCCGGTAGCCCTTGAACGAGGCGACCGCTCCCTGCGAGCGGATGAAGCGCTCGGCGGCCTGATCGAGCTCGGCGGTGGTGACGCCCGGCCGGCACTTGGAGCGGAGCATCCGCAGGCAGCGGGCCTGGATCTCCCCGGCTGCGGCCATCGCCTCGATCTGCTCGGGCGACTTCCGGATGATCATCGAGCGATACATCTCACCGTCAAACCCTAGCCGCTGGCTAGATGTCGTCCTCCATCCGGAGGGTGGCGAGGAGCGCGTGAATCCGCTCGCTTACGTCCTCCGGCGGCCGGTTGCCGTCGACCCGGAGGAGGATCTCGCGCTCCTCGTAGTAGCCGATCAGCGGCTCGGTCTTCTCCTCGTACTGCTCGAGGCGATGCCGGATCACCTCGGGCTTGTCGTCGTCGCGGACGATCAGCCTGCCGCCGTCCAGGTCGCAGACCTCGTCCTCCTTCGGCGGGTCGGACTCCATGTGGTAGATGTGGCTCGGGTTCTTCTCGCAGGTCCGGCGGCCGCTCAACCTGCGGATGATCTCCTCCTCGGGGACCTCGATCAGGATCGCGGCGGTGATTTTCCGGCCGAGGTCCTCCATCTCCTCGTCGAGCGCCTCGGCCTGCGGCACCGTCCGGGGGAAGCCGTCGAGGATGAACCCGTCGCTCGCCTCCTCCTGCTGGACGCGCTCGCCGATCACCTCGATGATCACCTCGTCCGGGGCGAGGTCGCCGCGGTCCATGTACTCCTTCGCCTTCCGGCCGACCTCGGTCCCCTCCTTGACCGCGGCCCGGAGGATGTCGCCGGTCGCGTAGTAGGGGAGGTGGAAGTCCTCCTGGAGGGTCTTTCCCTGGGTTCCCTTGCCGCTCCCGGGCGGCCCGAGAAGGATCAGGTTGAGCTCAGGCAACCCGGTGCCCCCACGGCCGCGCTCACTTCAGGAATCCCTCGTAGTTCCGCATCATCAGCTGCGCCTCGAGCTGCTTCACCGTGTCGAGGGCGACGCCGACGACGATCAGGATCGAGGTCCCGCCGAAGAAGAAGTTCGCCGACGTCTGGCTGATCAGGATCGTGGGCAATGCCGCCACCGCGCCCAGGTAGAGGGCGCCTGGGAAGGTGAGGCGAGAGAGGATGCGGTCGAGGTATTCGGCCGTGGGGCGACCCGGGCGCACGCCGGGTATGAAGCCTCCGTATTTCTTCAGGTTGTCGGCTTGGTCCACCGGGTTGAAGGTGACCGCCGTATAGAAGTAGGTGAAGATGATGATGAAGAAGACCTCGCCGACCACGTAGGCCCAGCTGTTCGGGCCGAAGAAGGCGGCGAAGTCGAGCGCCGCGGGGGTGTTGAGGAGCTGCCCGATCGTCGGCGGGAAGGCCATGATCGAGGCGGCGAAGATCACCGGGATCACCCCGGCCATGTTGACCCGCAGCGGCAGGTAGGTGGACCCGCCGGAGGTCATCCGGCGCCCGACCACGCGTTTCGCGTACTGGACCGGGATTCGCCGCTGTCCCTCCTGGACGAAGACGATCGCGACCACCACCGCGAGGGCGACGAAGGGCATCAACACGACGAAGACCTGGTCGGGGTTGGTCCACCACTGGGTGATCCCGTTGGGAAGCGAGGCGACGATCGAGGCGAAGATCATCAGCGAGATCCCGTTGCCGATCCCGCGCTGGGTGATCAGCTCGCCCATCCACATCAGCAGGGTGCAGCCGGCGGTCAGGCAGATGACGATCAGGAAGGTCTTGGTGAAGGTGAGGGTGCCGACGACGCTGGTCCCCGCCTGGTCCTGGAAGCTGCGGAAGAGGAAGACGTAGCCGAGCGACTGCCCGAAGGCGAGCGCGACGGTCAGATAGCGGGTGTACTGGGTGATCTTCTGCTGGCCGACCTCGCCCTCCTTCTGCAGGCGCTCGAGCGAGGGCACGACCACGGTCAGCAGCTGGAGGATGATCGAGGCCGTGATGTAGGGCATGATCCCCAGCGCGAACAGGGAGAGCCGCGAGAGGCTGCCGCCGGAGAAGAGGTTGAGGAAGCCGAGGATGCTGGAGCCGCCGAAGTTCTCCTCGATCGACTTGACCGTGTCGATGTCGACGCCGGGCGAGGGGATGTAGGCGCCAAGCCGGTAGAGGGCGAGGATCGCCGCCGTGAACATGATCTTCCGGCGGATGTCCGGGACGCTGAAGGCGTTGGCGATCGTCTGGAGCACTTAGGACGCGTCCTCCCCGGCCTTCGGTGCGGGGGCCGCCGGTGATCACCTCGACCGTCCCGCCGGCCGCCTCGATCTTCTCCTTCGCGGCGGCGCTGAAGCCGTGCGCCCGAACGGTGAGCTTCTTCTTGATCTCGCCCCGGGCGAGGATCTTCACCGGGTCGCGGCGCTTCGCCAGCCCCGCCGCCCGGAGTGACTCGGGGGTCACCTGATCGCCGGACTTGAAGCGGGCGTCGAGGTCGGAGAGGTTGACCGGCTGCGTCCGGGTCCGAAAGTTCTCGAACGGCATCGACATCTTCTTGTTCGGGCCGCGCAGCTTCCCCATCCGCATGTGGATCGGGTTCTGACCGCCCTCGTATCCGACCTTGCGCTTGTTGCCCGAGCGCGCCCCGGCGCCCTTGTGGCCGCGCCCCGAGGTCTTGCCGTGACCAGAGCCCCCGCCGCGGCCGATGCGCTTGCGCGAGCGCCGCGAGCCGGCGGCCGGCTTCAGCGAGTGGAGACCGACGTCCTCAGCCATTCTCGACCTCGACCAGGTGGCGGACGACGCGCAGCATCCCCTGAAACTGGGGGGAGTCGGGATGGCTGGACCGGCGCCCGATCCGGCCGAGTCCGAGCGAGCGCAGGGTCTCGCGCTGACTCGGCGAGACGCCGTTGCTCGAGCGCACCTGCCTCAGCTGGATCTCGGCCATCAGGAGCCCTCCTTGGGGGCCTCGGGGCTCGGCGGCGCGGGCGACCGCCTCGGCCGGGGCCTCCGGCGGAGCTTCGCCGTTCAGCGGGGCCCGCAGCTTGATCGGCGGGCTGGCTGGTCTCGTGGCCGCGGGCGGCTGGACTCGACCGCGGGCCGCCTTCGTCAGCGGCCTCGGCCGCCGCGCCGTCCGCGGCGCCGACCCCGAGCACCTCGCGCACGGAGATCCCGCGCAGCTTCGCCACGTCCTCGGGCCGCCGCAGGGTGTGGAGGCCCTCCATCGTCGCCTTCACCAGGTTGATCGGGTTCTGGGTGCCGATGCTCTTGGTGAGCACGTCGCGGATTCCACCGAGCTCGAGCACGGCGCGGACGCCGCCGCCGGCGATCACCCCGGTACCGGGGCTGGCCGGGCGCAGGACCACGTGGCCGGCGCCGAAGCGGCCGATCACCCGGTGGGTGATCGTCTGGCCGTACTTCGGCACCCGGATCAGGTTCTTGCGAGCGTTCTCGACCGCCTTCTGGATCGCCAGGGGCACCTCGCGCGCCTTGCCGTAGCCGATCCCGACCACCGAGTCCTCGTCCCCGACCGCGACCAGGGCGGTGAACGAGAAGCGGCGGCCGCCCTTGACCACCTTGGCGACGCGGTTGATCTCGATCACCCGCTCCTGGAGGTCGAGACCCTTTGGGCTGACGGTCTCTACAGCCATCGGACAGGTGAAGGTAGCGGAGTGGCGTGTCGGCCGGGCGCGCATCAGAACTTCAACCCGCCTTCGCGAGCGCCCTCGGCCAGCGCCTTTACCCGGCCGTGATAGCGGTATCCGCCGCGGTCGAAGACGCAGGTGGAGACCCCGGCGTCGGTGGCACGCTTGGCGAGCAGCTCGCCCGCCTTCTTCGCCTGCTCCATCGGGGAGCTGCCGCGCAGCTCGGCCTCGGTCCAGTTGACGGCGGCGAGGGTCTTGTCCGGCCTGGTCGTCGATCAGCTGGGCGAAGACGCCGCGGTTGGATCGGTAGACCGAGAGGCGGGGGCGCTCGGCGCTGCCCCGGATCCGGGCGCGGACCCGGCGGCGCCGGCGCAGCCTCTGCTGTGGCTTGGTCAGGACGGCCATCGCTCAGGCCCGCTTTCCGACCTTGCGGGGGACGTGCTCGCCCGCGTAGCGAACCCCCTTGCCCTTGTAGGGCTCGGGCGGCCGGTTCTTGCGGATCCGGGCCGCGATCTCGCCGACCAGCTGCTTGTCGATCCCCCGGACCACGACCTCGGTCGGCTGCGGGACCTCGAACTCGATCCCGTCGGGCGCCTGGACCGTGACCGGGTGCGAGAAGCCGAGCGACATCTCGAGCGCCTTGCCCTTGAGCTGGGCGCGGTAGCCGACCCCCTGGATCTCCAGGCGGCGCTCGTAGCCCTCGGTCACGCCCTGGACCATGTTCGCGATCAGGCTGCGGGTGAGGCCGTGGAGGGCGCGGTGCTCGCCGCGATCGGTCGGGCGCTCGACCGTCAGGGTGCCGTCGTCCACGGCGACCTTCATCTCGCGGCTGACGACCTGGGTGAGCTCGCCCTTCGGGCCCTTCACCTTGACCGCGCCCGGCTTCACCTCGACGTCGACGCCGTCGGGAATCGCGATTGGCTGTCTTCCAATTCGGCTCATCGGCTCAGTTCCTCACCAGACGTAGGCGACCACCTCGCCGCCGACTCCGCGCTTGCGGGCCTCGTGGCCCGTCATCACCCCCGAGGAGGTGGAGACGATCGTGGTTCCCATGCCGCCGAAGACGCGCGGCACGTCCTTGTTCGCAACATACCGGCGGCGGCCGGGGCGCGAGACCCGCTCCATCCCGGTGATCACCGGGCTGCGCTCCTCGGTGTAGCGGAGCTTCAGCCGGAGCACCTCGCCGACGTCGCCCTGGTCGACCGAGAAGTCGGTGATGTAGCCCTGCTCCTTGAGGATCCGCGACATCTCCCGCTTCAGCCGCGAGGAGGGGATCTCCACCTCCTCGTGCTCTGCCTGGAGGGCGTTGCGGATCCGGGTCAGGTAATCGGAGATCGGGTCGGTCAGCATCGGTCATCACCGCCGCCTCACCAGCTCGACTTGGTCATCCCCGGGACGTAGCCCTGGTGGGCGGCGTCGCGCAGGCATATCCGGCAGAGGCCGAACTTGCGGTAGTAGGCGCGGGGCCGGCCGCAGCGCCGGCAGCGGTTGTAGCCGCGCGTCTTGAACTTGGGAGTGCGCGATTGGCGCACCTTTTGCGATGTCTTCGCCATCAGTTCCCTTCCTTGCCTGAAGTCTCGTCTTTGCCGGAGTCCGCCGGAGTCCTTCGACTCGCCGTCCGCCCTCGGCGCGGCGGGGGCCTCGCCCTCGGCGCCCTCCTCGCCCTCCTCGCCCTCCTCGGGCCGCTCGCGCTTGGCGTAGGCCTCCGGGTTCTCCTCCTTGAGCTGCTCGAGCGCGGCCGCCTCGGCCTCGGCGCGCTGGCGGGCCTCCTCCTTGCGGCGCTCCTCCTCGGCCTCCGCCTCGGCGTCAGCCTCGCCCGGCCTCCCCTCCGCCGAGAACGGCATCCCGAGCCCGTCGAGCAGCGCGAACGCCTCCTCGTCGGTGGCGGCGGTGGTGGTGATCGTGACGTCGAGCCCGCGAACCTCGTCGATCGAGTCGTAGTCGACCTCGGGGAAGATGATCTGCTCGCGGATCCCCATCGAGTAGTTGCCGCGCCCGTCGAAGGAGCGCGGGCTGAGCCCGCGGAAGTCGCGGATCCGGGGGACGGCGATCGAGGTGAGGCGGTCGAGGAACTCCCACATCCGGGCGCGCCGGAGGGTGACCGCGACGCCGACCGGCATCCCCTCGCGGACCTTGAACGAGGCGATCGACTTCTTCGCCCGGCGCACGCTGGGGTGCTGCCCGGCGATCGTCGCCAGCTGCTCGGTGGCCGCCTCGAGCATGTTGGTGTTCTGCTTCGCCTCGCCGATCCCCATGTTCAGGGTGATCTTCTCCAGGGTCGGCACCGCCATCGGGGTCGAGTAGCCGAACCGCTTGACGAGCTCGGGCTTCACCTCCTGCTCGTAGCGCTCGCGCAGCCGGGGCGGCGGAGCCGCCTGCGTCTGCTGCTCTGTAGCCGCTTCCATCATCTGATCACTCGAATGCCGTTCCGGTCCGGGCCGAGACCCGCTTTCGCTTTCCGCCCGAGCGGTCGATCCTCACCCGGGTCGGCTTGTTGTCGGACGGATCGAGGAGCATCACGTTGGAGGCGTGGATCGGCCCCTCCTTCTCGATGATCCCGCCGACCTCGCCGCCCTTCTGGGCGTCCTTGACCGAGCGCGGCCGCTGGTGCCGCTTGACGATGTTCAGCCCCTCGACGAAGACGAAGCCGCGCTTCGGATCGGTCCGGATCACCTTGCCGGTCTTGCCGCGGTCCTTGCCGCCGGTCACGACCACGTTGTCGTCCTTGCGCACCCGCATCCCCCTCGCCATCAGAGGACCTCCGGGGCGAGGGAGACGATCCGCATGAAGTTCTTCTCCCGGAGCTCGCGGGCGACCGGCCCGAAGATCCGGGTGCCGCGGGGGGCCCCCTGGGGGTCGATCAGGACGGCGGCGTTCTCGTCGAAGGCGATGTAGGTCCCGTCCTGGCGCCCGAGCTGCTTGCGGGTGCGGACGACCACCGCCTCGACCACCTCGCCCTTGCGGACGCCCCCGTGCGGGGTCGCCTGCTTCACGGTCGCGGTGATCACGTCGCCGACCCGGGCGTAGCGGCGGTGAGAGCCGCCCTTCACCCGGATGCAGAGGATCTCGCGGGCGCCGGAGTTGTCGGCCACCCTCAGCTTTGACTCCTGCTGGATCACAGGATCACTTCGCCTTCTCCAGGATCTGGACCAGGCGCCAGCGCTTCGTCCGCGACAGCGGCCTGGTCTCGACCACCCGGACGAGGTCGCCCTGGTTCGCCTCGTTCTGCTCGTCGTGGGCGTGGAGGGTGCTCGAGTGGCGGATGATCTTCTCGTAGCTGGTGTGTCGCCGGACGACGTCGATCTGGACCGTGATCGTCTTGTCGGGCTTGCTCGAGACCACCCGGCCCTGGCGGACCTTGCGCCCGGCCGAGCGGCGCTCCGCCGGCGGGGTTCCCTCCCCCCGGCCGTCCTTGGTGCGCTGCTTGCGCCGGTAGGAGCTGCGGCCGCGACCCGCGAGGGCGCGGCGCTGGGCGCGCCCGCCGGCGCGCTCCTCGGCGCTGCGCTGCGGACCGGCCTCGCCGGAGCGCCGCGAGCGCTCCAGTCGCCGGCGGGCCTTCCAGTCGCCGGCCTCTTCGTCGACGGTCTCCCCGGCTTCGGCCGGGGCCTCCTCGGCCGGAGCCTCTTCCTCCTCAGCGGGAGCCTCTTCCTCCTCAGCGGGAGCCTCTTCCTCCTCAGCGGGAGGCTCTTCCTCCTCGGCGGGAGTCTCCTCGGCAGGGGCCTCGGCCTCCGCCGCGGGAGCCTTCTCCTCGGCCTCCGCCTCGGGAGCGTCCGCCTCGGGAGCCTCCGCCTCGGGAGCCTTCTCCTCGGCCTGCTCTTCCTGCTCGGTCTGCTCGTTCTTCTCTTCCTCGGCCATCACGCTCTCAGCTCTCGTTCGAGGTCGATCCCGCGCTCCTTGGCCACGGTCAGCAGCTTGGCGACGTCCCGGCGCGCCTCGCCGATCCGCGAGGTGTTCTCGAGCTCGCCGGTGGCGTGCTGGAGCCGGAGGGCGAACTGCTCCTCGCGCGCCTGTTTCAGCCGCTCGACCAGCTCGTCGTCACGCATGTTGTGCGCCTCGGCGGCCTTCATCGTCAGCTCTGCTCCGCGCCTTCGCGGCGGACGATCTTCGTCCGGATCGGGAGCTTGTGGCCGGCGAGTCGCATCGCGTCCTTCGCCAGGTCCTCGGGAACGCCCGCCAGCTCGAACAGCACTCGCCCGGGCTTGACCACGGCGACCCAGCCCTCGGGGTTGCCCTTGCCGGAGCCCATCCGGGTCTCGGCCGGCTTCTTGGTCACCGGCTTGTCGGGAAAGATGTTGATCCAGACCTTTCCTCCGCGCTTGATCTTCCGGGTCATCGCGACGCGGGCGGCCTCGATCTGGCGGTTGGTGATCCAGCCGCGGTCGAGCGCCTTCAGCCCGTACTCGCCGAAGGCGACCGTGGTCCCGCCCTTCGAGTAGCCCCGGCGCCGGCCGCGCATCTGCTTGCGGTAGCGGACCCGCTTCGGCATCAACATCAGCGCCCGTCCTCCTCATCGTGCCTGCTCCGAGCGGTAGCCCTCGGGCATCACCTCGCCCTTGTTGATCCAGCACTTGACCCCGATCCGGCCGGTGGTCGTGCGGGCCTCGATGAAGCCGTAGTCGATGTCGGCGCGCAGGGTGTGCAGGGGAACCCGCCCGTCCGAGTAGCCCTCGGTCCGCGCCATCTCGGAGCCGCCGAGGCGGCCCGAGACCTGGACCTTGACCCCCTTGGCGCCGGAGCGCATCGCCGAGGTCAGGGCGCGCTTCATCGCCCGGCGGAAGGCGACCCGGTTCTGGAGCTGCTCGGCGATCGACTGGGCGACCAGCTTCGCGTCGAGCTCGGGGCGCTTGATCTCCTTGATGTTGACCTTGACCGGCTTCCCGGTGAGCTTGTGGAGCTCGCGCCGGAGGGCGTCGACCTCGCTGCCGGACTTGCCGATCACGATCCCGGGCCTCGCGGTGGAGATGTCGACCTCGACCTCGCCGGAGCCCTTCACGATCGTGATCTTGGAGAGGCCGGCGTGCGAGAGCTTGTTCTCGATGTGCGAGCGGATCACCAGGTCCTCGTTGAGGAAGTCGGCGAAGTCGCGCTCGTTGAACCAGTTCGACTTCCAGTCGTGGATGTAGCCGACCCGGAATCCCTCGGGGTGGATCTTCTGTCCCATCGTCTCCTCAGTCCTCCGGCGTCAGCGCCACGTGGATGTGGCTGGTTCGCTTGTTGATCCGGGTCGCCCGGCCCAGCGCTCGAGGCCGGTAGCGGCGCAGCGTCGGGCCCTCGTCGACCGTGATGTCGGCGACCAGCAGCTCGTCGGCGACCAGGTCGTGGTTCGCCTCCGCGTTGGCGGTGGCGGAATCGATCAGCTTTGCGATGTCGCGGGCGGCTCCGCGGGTCGAGAAGCGGAGCAGCGTCTTCGCGTCGTCCACGTGCATGCCGCGGACCTGGTTGGCGACCAGGCGGGCCTTCCGGGGCGCCACCCGGACGTAGCGGGCGCGGGCGTTGACCACCGGCGGCTTCGTGGGCTTGGGGCTGGGCTTCGCTTCGGCCTTCGGCTTCGGTCTCGGCCTTCTCAGGCCTCGGCTTTGCAGGTGTTTTCGGCTTGGTCTCGGCCTTCGGCTTCGCCTGGGTCTTCGGCTTCGCCTCGGTCTTTGGCTTCGGGGCGGGCTTGCTTCGCCGCGGGCTTCTTCGCCGCAGGCTTCTTCGCAGGGGTAGATCCGGCAGCGGTCTTTGTGGCCGCCGACTTTGTGCGGGCAGGCTTCTTCGCAGGTGCCTTCGACCCGCTCGCCTTCGATCCGGCGTCGGTGCCCTTCTGCTTCGTGTCCTTGTCCTCAGCCATCCGCTAGTCCTCTCGCTGGGCCGAGCCGGCGCCCGAGTGGGCGCGAAACGTCCTGGTCGGGGCGAACTCTCCGAGCTTGTGGCCGACCATCGACTCGGAGATGTAGACGGGGACGTGCTTGCGGCCGTCGTGAACGGCGATCGTGTGACCGACCATCTCCGGGAAGACGGTTGATTGGCGCGACCAGGTCTTCACCATCTGCTTCTGGCCGGACTCGTTCATCGCCACCACCCGCTTCATCAGCCGCTCCTCGGCCCACGGGCCCTTTTTGGTCGAGCGTCCCATCAGCGACTCACTTCCTCTTCCCTCGACGGCGGCCGCGGACGATCAGCTCGTCTGAGCGCTTTCCCTTCTTCCGGGTCCGATAGCCGAGCGTCGGCTTGCCCCAGGGGGTAACCGGGTGACCGCCCGGCGTGTGGTGGGCCTCGCCGCCGCCGTGCGGGTGGTCGACCGGATTCATCGCGACGCCCCGGGTCTGTGGACGCCGCCCCTTGTGGCGGTTCCGTCCCGCCTTGCCGATCTTCACGTTCTGGTGCTCGGTGTTGGAGAGGCTGCCGATCGTCGCCCGGCATTCCCCGCGGACCATCCGCACCTCCGCCGAGGGAAGCCGCAGGCTCACCATCGGGCCCTCCTTCGCGACCACCTGGATCGCGGTGCCTGCGGCCCGGCCCAGGCGGCCTCCCTGACCCGGGATCAGCTCGACGTTGTGGACCACGGTCCCGGTCGGGATCCGCGCCAGCGCCAGGGAGTTGCCGGGGCTGATGTCGGCGCCCTCGCCGGAGGAGATCTCGTCGCCGATCCGCAGCCCCTGCGGCGCGAGGATGTAGCGCTTCTCGCCGTCGGCGTAGTTGAGCAGAGCGATGTTGGCGCTCCGGTTCGGGTCGTACTCGATCGTCGCGACGCGGGCTGGCACCCCGTCCTTGGTTCGCTTGAAGTCGATCCGGCGGTAGCGCCGCTTCGCGCCGCCGCCTCGATGGCGAGCGGTCACCCGGCCGTCGCTGTTGCGCCCGCTCGAGCGCTTCTTGCCCTTGGTCAGCCGCTTGCTCGGCTCGGCGCCGCTGAGCTCCTCGCGGACCTGGTAGGTGCCGAAGCGCCTCCCGGGGCTGGTCGGTCTTGTCTTTCGGTTCGCCATGACTACTCCTCGACCGCCGCGCCCTCGAACAGCTCGATCCGCTCGCCCGGGGCGAGCTGCACGATCGCCTTCTTCCAGGATCGGGAGCGGCCGCTGGAGAGGCCGCGCCGCTTCGGCTTCGAGTTGACCTTGGAGGTGCGCACCTCGCGCACGTGGACGTCGAAGATCTCCTCGACCGCGTGCGCGATCTGGGTCTTGTGGGCCCGCTCGTGAACCCTGAACGTGTACTTGCCGTCGGACATCAGCGCGTAGCTCTTCTCGGAGACCACCGGGCGGACGAGGACCTGTCGCGCGTCCATCAGCCGACCCTCCCCTCGAGCTCCTTCAGCGCCGCCTCGGAGATCACCAGGGAGGCGGCCCCGATCACGTCGGCGACGCCGGCCGCGGTTGCGAGCGCGACCGTGGTCCCCTCGATATTGCGGAAGCTCTTCGCCGCGGCCTCCTCCTCGGAGGAGAGCACGATCAGGGTCGGGCGCCCCGCCCCCCAGGCCGACAGCCCCTTTGCCGCCTCCTTGGTGGAGGGCTTCTCGAAGCTCGAGCCGTCGATGACGGCGACCGTGTCGCGTTCCGCGTGCACGGTGAGGGCGGCGCGAAGGGCGCGGCGGCGGGCCTTGCGGTTCACCTTGACCGTGTAGTGGCGGGGCTTCGGCCCGAACGCGGCGCCGCCGCCGTAGCGGTGCGGGACGCCCAGCGCCCCCGCGCGGGCGCGACCGGTGCCCTTCTGGCGCCAGGCCTTGGCGGTGGTCATCGCGACCTCGCCGCGAGTGAGGGTCGAGTGGGTGCCGCGACGGCGCGCGGCCAGGTCGGCGCGCGCGGCCTCGTGCACCAGCGACTCGTGGAAGGGCTCGCTGAACAGGGCCTTCGGGAGATCGGCCTTCGACTGCTTGCCAAGGACGGGGGCCTTCTTTGATCCGGCGGCGGTTTTTGTGGCCGCCGTTTGTGATGGTGCCTCAGCCATCGCTGCGAACCTCCACCGTGACGTTGCGGCCGCCGGGGACCGAGCCGCGGATCAGGAGCAGGTTGCGCTCCGTGTCGACCTCGACCACCTCGGCGCCCCGCTGGGTGACCCGCCGAGAGCCCATCTGGCCCGGCATCTTCACTCCCTTGAAGACCCGCGCCGGATCGGCGCTCGCCCCGATCGACCCCGGGGCGCGAACGTTGTGGGAGCCGTGGCTGACCGGGCCGCGGCTGAAGTTGTGGCGCTTGATCGTCCCCTGGAAGCCCTTGCCGATCGAGACCGCCGAGACCTTGACGCTCTGGCCGGGCTCGAAGTCGGCGACGGTGACGTCGTCGCCGACCTTGCGCTCGCCGGAGGGCTCCGCGGCTTCCTCCGCAGCGTCCTCGCCTTCCTTCGCCTCCTCCTTGCCGGAGTCAGTGACGGGCAGCTTTGCGTCGCGAAACTCCACCAGGGTCCGCATCCCGCCCGCCCCTGCCTTCTTCAGGTGGCCGAGCTCTCCCTTGGTCAGCTTGCCCTCGTCGACCGGGTGGGCAGCGAGCTGGATCGCGTCGTAGCCGTCGCGGTCGGCGCGGCGGATCGCGGTCACCTTGTTCGGCTCGCACTCGACCACGGTCACCGGCACCGCGGTCCCGTCCTCGGTGAAGACGCGGGTCATCCCGAGCTTCTTGCCGACGATCACGCTCATCAGAGGCGGATCTCCACGTCGACGCCGGCCGGCAGCGTCTCCATCCGCTGCAGCTCGTCAACCGTCTTCGGGGTCGGCTGGTGGATGTCGATCAGCCGCTTGTGGGTGCGGATCTCGAAGTGCTCGCGTGAGTCCTTGTCCTTGAAGGGGGACCGGATGACGCAGTAGACGTGCTTGTCGGTGGGCAGGGGAATCGGGCCGGCGACGGTCGCGCCGGTGCGCTCGGCTGTGCCGACGATCTCCTGGGCAGCCCGGTCTATGGCGTCGTGGTCGTACGCCTTCAGCCGGATCCGGATCTTTCCCGATGTCAGTGATGCCATTTCGCTGTCTTTTCGCTCTGGTCTCTTTGCGCAGTTGGGGCGCCGCCTCCGCTGAGGCCGCGCCCCGGTCGTATGTGTTTGCAGTTGTCGTGGCCTTGTGCTGCCCCACAGGGCCACACGAAAAGCGGGCCCTGGGCGGGCCCGCCGGTGCTACTCGACTACCTCGGTGACGACCCCCGAGCCGACGGTGCGACCGCCCTCCCGGATCGCGAACCGAAGGCCCTTGTCCATCGCGATCGGCTGGATCAGCTCGACGGTCATCTCGGCGTTCTCGCCGGGCGCCACGAACTCGCGGTCCTTGGGCAGCTCGACGACGCCGGTGACGTCAGTGGTGCGGAAGTAGAACTGCGGCCGGTAGCCCGAGACGAATGGGGTGTGTCGGCCACCCTCCTCCTTCTTCAGGCAGTAGACCTCCGCCTTGAACTTCGTGTGCGGGGTGATCGAGCCGGGCTTGCAGAGGACCTGGCCGCGCTCGATCTCCTCGCGCTTGGTCCCTCGCAGCAGCGCGCCGATGTTGTCGCCGGCGCGCCCCTCGTCGAGGATCTTGCGGAACATCTCGACCCCGGTGACCACTGTCTTCGTCGTGTCCTTGATCCCGACGATCTCGACCTCGTCGCCGGTGTTGACGACGCCCTGCTCGACCCGTCCGGTGGCGACGGTGCCGCGGCCGGTGATCGAGAAGACGTCCTCGACCGGCATCAGGAACGGCTTGTCGAGGTCGCGCTCGGGCTCGGGGATGTACTCGTCGAGGGCGGCGGCCAGATCGAGGATCGACTGCTTCGCCTCCTCGTCGCCCTCGAGCGCCTTCAGCGCGGAGCCCTTGATGATCGGGACCTCGTCGCCGGGGAACTCGTACTCCTTGAGCAGGTCCTTGACCTCCTCCTCGACCAGCTCGAGCAGCTCCTCGTCGTCGACCATGTCGATCTTGTTCAGGTAGACGACCACGTAGGGAACGTTCACCTGGCGGGCGAGCAGGATGTGCTCGCGGGTCTGCGGCATCGGCCCGTCGGGCGCCGAGACGACGAGAATGGCGCCGTCCATCTGGGCGGCGCCGGTGATCATGTTCTTGACGTAGTCGGCGTGGCCGGGGCAGTCGACGTGGGCGTAGTGGCGGTTGTCGGTCTCGTACTCGACGTGCGAGGTGGCGATCGTGATCCCGCGCTCCTTCTCCTCGGGCGCGTTGTCGATCTCGTCGAAGGTCTTCACCTCGGTTCCACCCTTTTCGGCGAGCGTCTTCGTTATCGCAGCCGTAAGCGTCGTCTTCCCGTGGTCGACGTGGCCGATGGTGCCGACGTTCACATGCGGCTTATCGCGATCGAACTTCTCCTTGGACATCTCGCTCCTTTGGGTGTCTCGGTTTCTCTAAGTCTTCGGTTTGTGGCGAACCCAGGAAATATAGCCCGGAAGCTGGGTTTTCCGGCCTACGAGGCGGCTCCCACGGGCTCGCCGGCGCGGTGCTCGACGATCTCCTCGGCGATGTTGTTGGGGACCTCCTCGTAGCGCTCGAACTGCATCGTGTAGTTGGCGCGGCCCTGGGTCGAGGAGCGCAGGTCGGTGGCGTAGCCGAACATCTCGCCGAGCGGGACGAACGCCTGCACAGCGAGAGCGTTGCCGCGCGGCTCCTGGCCCTGGACCTTGCCGCGGCGCTTGGAGAGATCGCCGATCACGTCGCCCAGGAACTCCTCCGGGGTGACCACCTCGACCGACATCACCGGCTCCAGCAGCACCGGCTTCGCCCTCTTCGCCGCCTCCTCGGCCGCGTAGGAGCCGGCGATCTTGAACGCCATCTCCGAGGAGTCGACGTCGTGGTAGGAGCCGTCGATCAGCTCCACCCGGACGTCGACCATCGGGTAGCCGGCCTTGACGCCGGAGGCGAGCTTCTCCTCGATCCCCTGCTCGACCGAGGGGATGTACTCGGTCGGGATCCGGCCGCCCTTGACCGCGTTGACGAAGTCGAAGCCCTCGCCCGGGGCCGGCTCCATGTTGATCACCGCGTGGCCGTACTGGCCCCGGCCGCCGGTCTGGCGGACGAACCGGCCCTCGACCTTCTCGACCCGCTCGCGAATCGTCTCCCGGTAGGCGACCTGGGGCTTGCCGACGTTGGCGTCGACCGAGAACTCGCGCAGCATCCGCTCGACCAGCACCTCGAGGTGGAGCTCGCCCATCCCGTGGATCAGGGTCTGTCCGGTCTCGTCGTCGGTCTCGATCTGGAAGGTCGGGTCCTCCTCGGCGAGCCGGGCGAGGGCGGCGCCGAGCTTCTCCTGATCGGCCTTGGTCTTCGGCTCGATCGCGACCGCGATCACCGGCTCGGGGAACTCGATCTGCTCGAGCTCGATCGGCGCATCGGGGGCACAGAGGGTGTCGCCGGTGGAGGTCTGCTTGAGCCCGACCCCGGCGAGGATGTCGCCCGCGTAGCACTCCTCGATCTCCTCGCGATGGTTCGCGTGCATCATCAGCAACCGCCCGATCCGCTCGGTCCGCCCGGTCGAGGCGTTCAGCACGCGGCTGCCGGCCGAGAGCTTGCCCGAGTAGACCCGAAAGTAGGTGAGCTTGCCGACGTAGGGGTCGGCCATCACCTTGAAGGCGAGGGCGGCGAACGGCGCGTCGTCACTTGGGGGGCGCTCATCCTCGGTCGGGCCGCCGTTCTCGCCCTTCTTCGGGGGCACCATCCCGGTGACCGGGGGGACCTCGAGGGGCGAGGGAAGGAGCTCGACGATCGCGTCGAGGAGGGGCTGCACTCCCTTGTTCTTGAAGGAGGAGCCACAGAGGACCGGGGTGATCTTGATGTCGAGGGTGGCCCGGTGAAGCGATGCGGCGATCCGCTCGTGGGGGATCTCCTCGTCGTTGAGGTAGGCCTCCATCAGCGCGTCGTCGTAGTCGGCGCAGGCCTCGATCAGGTGGGTGCGGTGCTCGTGGGCGAGGTCCTTGAGCTCGTCGGGAACGTCGGTGTACTCGAACTCCGTGCCGAGCTCGTCCTTCCAGACCAGCGCCTTGTCCTCGATCAGGTCGACGACCCCGGTGAACTCCGCCTCCTGGCCGATCGGGATCTGAATCGGAAGGGGATGGGCGCCGAGGCGGTCCTTCATCGTCTCCACCGCGGCGAAGAAGTCGGCGCCGGTGCGGTCCATCTTGTTGACGTAGGCGACCCGGGGGACCTTGTACTTGTCGGCCTGGCGCCAGACCGTCTCGGACTGGGGCTCTACCCCGGCGACCGAGTCGAAGATCGCGATTGCGCCATCGAGCACCCGGAGGCTTCGCTCGACCTCGACGGTGAAATCGACGTGGCCGGGCGTGTCGATGATGTTGATCCGGTGGTCCTTCCACTCGCAGGCCGTCGCCGCGGAGGTGATGGTGATGCCGCGCTCCTGCTCCTGTTCCATCCAGTCCATGACCGCGGCGCCCTCGTGGACCTCGCCCATCTTGTGGGTGCGGCCGGTGTAGTAGAGGATGCGCTCGGTGGTCGTCGTCTTTCCGGCATCGATGTGCGCCATGATGCCGATGTTGCGTGTCTTCTCTAGAGCGAAGTTGCGGGGCATATGAAAGGTCCGGAGTGGCTAGGGTGGAAGGCGATTTCGGGCACGAAAAAGGCCCTTACGGGCCCGAGCACATCGTCTCAGTGGACCCTATCTTCGCCTATGTCGCGCCGTTCTTCATCGAAACGGATCCTCGCCGCCGGGCACCGGAGCGGCACCGAGCGCGACGCGGGATGATAGCAAGGGCATGATGGCTCCCAGGAAGGGAATCCGCCGAAATCGAGATCGACGCGGCCCCGCCGACGGGCTCGACGAGGCTGCGGAAAAGGTCCGCCGCGAGGCGCGCGCCACCGCTAGGCGGGAGCGCGAGCAGCTCCGGCGCGCCCGCCGTGGAGAGCTGCGGCTGCGGGCGCGCGGCGCCGCGCTCGAGACCCGCCGGCAGCTACGACCGCTCGGCTCACTGTTCGGTGGGTGGGCAGGGAAGGTCGCGCCCTATGCCTCCCGGACCTTGATGCTGCTGGTCAGCATCCCGGCCGCGCTGGTCTCGCTACTGCTCAGGTTCGCCCAGGGGGTATTGGCCTGGATCGGCGTCTGGGCCGGTCCGATCGTGCGCGCGATCGGCAGCTATCTCATGGTCCACGTCAGGCCCGCGGGCACCGTCGCCTTCGTCACCGCGGCGGCGGCCGTCGCCCTCGGCGCCTCCCAGTTCGCCGACTACAGCGCGGTCGAGGTGAGCTCCTCCCTGTACGCGGGCGAGATCGGGACGACCGCGCCGGTTCCCCTGACGGCGATCGAGCGCGGTGGAGACGCCCACCTGTGGCTCCTGCTTCCAGTCGCGCTCGCGGCGCTGGTGCTGACCTGGCTCACCTACCGGGGCCGCTGGCAGCTGGGCCGGCTCGTCGGCGCGCTCGGGCTCCTCGCCATCGTCGTCACGCTCGCGATCGACCTCCCTCAGGGACTGGACGCGGGCCGCGCCGGAGTCGCCTTCAGCGACGCCCGGGCGGCCCTGATCGAGGGGTTCTGGGCCCAGCTCGCCGCCGCGGCCGCCCTGCTCTTCCTCGGCCCGCTGCTCGGGGTCTACGTGCGCCAGGCATCGGTCCCCGGCGGCGTCCGCCACCGCGGGCGTGAGGGCTCCCGGCGCCGGTCTCGCTCTCGCCGGCGCTCCAGAAGGGCCCGCCCGGTCGTCGCCGCCCGCGGCGAGGCTCGCCCTTGAGGCGGCTCGAGCGGAGCGAGCTGCTCCTGGTGCTCGCCTGCGCCGGCGCGGCCGGGATGCTCGCCGCCTCGCAGTTCATGAACATCTTCGAACTCACCCCGCCTGGCGGGGAGGCGATCAGCGAGATCGACGCCGCCGACCAGCACGGCTACGCGACCTTGGTCCTCGCCGGATTCGCGCTGATCCTGATCGCGATCGCGATCGCCACCAGGGGGCAGCCGATCTCCGAGCTCGCCGCGGTGGCGGTTGCCGTCTGCGGCGTGGTCGCGCTGCTGATCTTCCTGATCGGGGACCTCCCGGACGTGAACAAGGTGGGGACCCTCGACGATGCTCGCGAGTCGTTCGTCGACGCCAAGGCCGAGCCCCAGGCCGGCTTCTGGTTCGAGCTCGCCGGCGCCCTGGTCCTGACCGTCTGCGGCGCCGCCCTGGCGACGACCCGCCCCGATCAGGCGAGCGTCAGCTCGGGTGGCGGTGGAGTCTCCGGACGGTCGAGAGGCTCAGGGGCGGAACAGAGGGCGACGACCTACCAGCGGTAATGGGCGAACGCCTTGTTCGCCTGAGCCATCCGGTAGATGTCGTCCTTCCGCTTCCAGGCGTTCCCCTGCTGCTTGGCGGCGTCGAGGATCTCGTTCGCGAGCCGCTCGGACATCGACTTCTCGCCGCGGGCACGGGCGAACTCCACCAGCCACCGGACCGCGAGGGTGCGGGCCCGGCGGGCGGGCACCTCGACCGGCACCTGGTAGGTGGCGCCGCCGACTCGGCGTGAGCGCACCTCGAGCACCGGAGTGAGCTGCTTGATCGCGTTCTCGAGCTCCTCGACCGGGTTGTTGCCTGTCCGCTCCCCGACCACCGAGAGAGCGTCGTAGGTGATCTGTTCGGCGAGCGACTTCTTGCCGGCGGTCATCACCTTGTTCACCACCTGCTGCACCAGCCGGCTGCGGTAGAGCGAGTCCGGCTCCAGCGGGCGGATCGTTGCCTGGTTGCGGCGGGGCACTAGGAAGCTTTGACCCCGTAGAGCGAGCGGCCCTGCTTGCGCTCGGAGACGCCGGCGGCGTCGAGGGTGCCCCGAACGACCTTGTAGCGAACGCCAGGCAGGTCCTTGACCCTGCCGCCGCGGACGAGCACGACCGAGTGCTCCTGCAGATTGTGGCCCTCGCCCGGGATGTAGCAGGTCACCTCGAGGCCGTTGGTGAGGC
The DNA here is from genome assembly GCA_963752585.1 of uncultured Solirubrobacterales bacterium. Taxonomy (GTDB): domain Bacteria; phylum Actinomycetota; class Thermoleophilia; order Solirubrobacterales; family 70-9; genus CAVVYV01. The sequence continues at coordinate 408,852 of CAVVYV010000008.1, read as the reverse complement.
GGACGCGGGCGATCTTGCGGAGTGCCGAGTTCGGCTTCTTCGGGGTGACGGTGGCGACCCGGGTGCAGACGCCCCGTCGCTGCGGAGCCGCGACCCGCTTCTTCCGCCCCCGTCCCGACTTCAAGCCGGGGGTCGACATCTTCTTCCGCTTGCGGTTGCGGCCCTTGCGAACGAGTTGATTCGTGTTCGGCACGGCGGCGAATGGTAGAGCAGACGTACTCTCTCGTCGTGCCGCTGTTCAAGAAGGGAACGCCAACCGAGCCGATCCTCGCCGTCGACATCGACGGCGTGATCAGCCTGTTCGGCTTCCAGGGCCCGGGGACACCTGGGGAGCTGCACGAGGAGCCGCCGGGCGAGTATCACCTGATCGACGGGCTGCTTCACTGCATCTCGCTTCCGGCGGGAGACCAGCTCAATCGCCTCGCGAAGACCTATGAGCTGATCTGGGCGAGCGGCTGGGAGGACCGCGCCAACGACCATCTGCCGGCGATCCTCGGAGTCCCCGAGCTCCCCTACCTGACCTTCGACGGGCGGGCCAGGTTCGGAACCGCGCACTGGAAGCTGGATGCGCTCGGGGAGTACGCCGGCGAGCGGCCCCTGGCCTGGATCGACGACAGCCTCGACGAGAGCTGCTCCGAGTGGGCCGAGCGCCGCCAGGCTCCGACGCTGCTGGTGCCAACCGAGTCCGCGGTCGGACTCGAGGACGGACATGTGGAGGCCCTGGAGGCCTGGGTTCGCGACGGATTCACACCCCGGTAGCGTCGCGCCCGGCGCCGGTAGACTGACGCCGGGATGGAGGGCGTCTGGCCGATCATCTTCCTCGCCGTGGTCCTGAAGATCCCGGTCTTCTTCGCGATCTGGCTCGTCTGGTGGGCGGTCAGAGCCGAGCCCGAGCTCGAGGATGCGGCCGGCGAGGGCGGTGACCACAGCTTCCGCCGCTGGCGCCGCCAGCCGACCCAGCCGAGGGGACCGCGCCGCGGCCCCCACGGCGGCGCCGCCCACGCCCAGCCGGAGAACGCGATCAGGGGCCGCGTCCGAACGGGCGCGCCGATGCACCCCCGGGCCCGCGAGCTAGCCGAGCGCTAGAGCCAGCCCGGCAGGCTTCAAGTCCTGACATACGGGGCCGATTCAGGGCATTACGTGTCTCTGGTATCTCTCATTGACTCGGTCCTCCTTGCGCTGGTGATTCTGACGTGGGTCATGGTCCCGATCCTGGGGCTGGTTCACGAGCTGGGGCACGCGGCTGCGGTGATCAGAGCCGGCAAGCGACCAGTCGTCATCATCGGTCAGACACCCGCGCTGATCATCCATCGATTCCGGAAGTTCGATCTGCATATCCATCCCCAGGTGGGGCTAGACCAGTTGCGAACACCGCTACGCGAGATTCCAGAATCGGTATACGAGTGCTGGTTCGATGCGAGAGGGCTGACGGTCGGACAACTCCGCTCGATCTACTCAGCTGGGCCGCACGCGAGCATCCTCGCGGCCATGCTCTTCACGATCGTCGTCTGGTTCGCCCCGGTTGGCTCCCTGCTCTTCATGGTCGCCGCCCCTACGGCGGTGTTTGCGTGGATCGTTGGGCTCGCCAATCTGATCCCCATCCGCCCCGGGGGACGCGTTCTGACTGACGGGGCGAAGATGGCGCAGATTCAGGGCTTCGATGCCGACCTCGTTCTGGTCGCGGCCGATGACCGCGGCCAGGTCTTCCTCCCGGCCAATCGCTTAGGGAAAGGAAGCGGTAGTCGGGCGGGTGGCGGCCGGGTGGGCCCCGCCCGAGGACATTCCTATACCGCAGGGCGGGGGGTACCCGGCCGACAGGACCCGCCCGCCTAGCGCTTCGGCCCTAGGACTTCTCTGACTCGGACTTCTCGGACTCCGCCGGGGCGGAGCCGCCGGTCGCCGGAGTCTCGATCTCGGAGGCGAGCTCCTCGAGCTCCTCCGCGAAGGAGGGGCCGAAGCCCTCGACCTGCGCCCCCTCGCCGTCGCCGGCGAGGTCGAGCTCCGCCGCCAGCTCCTCCTCGGAGAGCAGCTCCTCCGAGGGCGGCTGGGCGGGCTCCACCGGCTCGATCTGGAGCGAGCGGTAGTGGCGCAGCCCGGTGGCGGCGGGGATCAGCTTGCCGATGATCACGTTCTCCTTCAGGCCCATCAGGCGGTCGCGCTTGCCCTCGAGGGCGGCGTCGGTGAGCACCTTGGTGGTCTCCTGGAAGGAGGCCGCGGAGAGGAACGACTCGGTGGCCAGCGATGCCTTGGTGATCCCGAGGATCGTCTCCTCGGCACGCGCCGGGGTCTTCGTCTTCTTGCCCTTGAGCTTCTCGTTGATCGCATCGACGATCAGCCGGTCCTCGAGCTGGCCGGGAAGGAGCTCGGTTGAGCCCTTCGACTCGACTCGGACCTTCTTCAGCATCTGGCGGACGATCAGCTCGATGTGCTTGTCGTTGATGTCGACGCCCTGGGTTCGATACACGCGCTGCACCTCGGCGACGATGTAGGTCTCGGTCTCGGTCCGCCCCCGGATCGCCAGCAGCTCCGCCGGATACAGGGAGCCCTCGTTGAGCTGGGTGCCGGGCTCGACCCGCTTGCCCTTCTCGACCAGCACGTTGGTCCGAGCGGGGAATGAGTAGTCGTGCTCCTCGCCCTTGTCGTCGGTGATCGTCAGCTTCACGGCCTTGTCGGTCTCCTCGACCGAGACCTTGCCGGCGACCTCGGCGATCTTCGCCAGGCCCTTCGGCTTGCGCGCCTCGAACAGCTCGACCACCCGGGGCAGGCCCTGGGTGATGTCGAGGCCGGCGACGCCGCCGGTGTGGAAGGTGCGCATCGTCAGCTGGGTCCCCGGCTCGCCGATCGACTGGGCGGCGATGATCCCGACCGCGTCGCCGATCTCGACCAGGGAGCCGGTGGCGGGCATCACCCCATAGCACTGGCGGCAGACTCCGGACTCGGCCTCGCACTTGAGCACCGAGCGGATCGGGACGGTGACGTCCTCGTCGTCCTTGAAGCCCTCGGCGATGTCCTCCACCTCAGGCCAGTCGATCCGCTGGTTCCGCTTCAGCAGGTCGCGGCCGCGCTTGGTGGTGAACTTCTTCGCGGCGATCCGGCCGATCAGGTTCGGGTTGAGCTCACCGCCATCGCGGCGGAGCGGCATCTCGATCTGGTCCTTGGTCTTGCAGTCGTCGATCCGGACGATCACGTCCTGGGCGACGTCCACCAGCCGCCTGGTCAGGTAGCCGGAGTCGGCGGTCCGCAGCGCGGTGTCGGCGAGCCCCTTGCGGGCGCCGTGGGTGGAGATGAAGTACTCGAGCACCGAGAGGCCCTCCATGAAGTTGGCCTTGATCGGGCGCTCGATGATCTCGCCCTTCGGATTCGCCATCAGGCCGCGCATCCCGGCGAGCTGGCGGATCTGCTTGAACGAGCCGCGGGCGCCGGAGTTGGCCATCATGAAGATCGGGTTGAGCTCGTCGAGGTTGTCCTCCATCGCCTGGCCGACCTCCTCGGTCGCCCGGTCCCACTGTCCGGTGACCGCCTCCTTGCGCTCCTCGGCGGTGATGTAGCCCTCGTCGTACTGGCTCATCACCTCCTCGCTCTGCTTCTCGTAGCGCTCGAGGATCTCCTCCTTGTCGGGAGGAGCGACGACGTCGTTCTTCGAGATCGTGATCCCCGCCTGGGTGGCGAAGTGGAACCCGAGCTCCTTGAAGGAGTCGAGGACGAGCGCGACCGCGGCGGCGCCGTAGGTCTCGACCAGGTCGCTGACGATCTGGTTGACGTCCTTCTTCTTCAGCGACCGGTTGACGTACTGATAGCTCTCGGGGTCGTACTCGTCCCCGAGGGCCTCGGCGATCGCGCGCTCGACCCGGTCGTTGTAGATGATCCGGCCGACCGTGGTCGTGAAGTGCTCGTGGCCCTCGCGCCGGTACTCGGCGTAGTCGTGGAGCTGGACGATCCCGTTCTCGTAGGCGAGCTCCGCCTCCTGGGCGGTCCGGAAGGGATGCGGGCGGCTGTCGAGCGTCGCGGGATCGAGCTCGTCGACGTTCTGGTGCGAGTAGGTCAGGTAGTAGAGCCCGAGGACCATGTCCTGGGTCGGCGTCGCCAGGGGCGAGCCGTGGGCCGGCGAGAGGATGTTGTTGGAGGAGAGCATCAGGATGCGCGCCTCCGCCTGCGCCTCCGCCGAGAGCGGCAGGTGGACCGCCATCTGGTCGCCGTCGAAGTCGGCGTTGAAGGCGTGGCAGACGAGCGGGTGGATCTGGATCGCCTTGCCCTCGACCAGGACCGGCTCGAACGCCTGGATCCCGAGGCGGTGAAGGGTCGGCGCCCGGTTCAGCAGCACCGGATGCTCGTGGATGACCTCCTCGAGCACGTCCCAGACCTCGGGGATCATCGAGTCGACCATCTTCTTGGCCGCCTTGATGTTCTGGACCTGCTTGCGCTCGACCAGCCGGGCCATGATGAACGGCTTGAACAGCTCCAGGGCCATCAGCTTCGGCAGCCCGCACTGGTGGATCTTCAGGCTCGGGCCCGAGACGATCACCGACCGCCCCGAGTAGTCGACGCGCTTGCCGAGCAGGTTCTGGCGGAACCGGCCCTGCTTCCCCTTGAGCATGTCGGAGAGCGACTTCAGCGGACGGTTGCCCGGTCCGGTGACCGGACGGCCGCGGCGGCCGTTGTCGAAGAGGGCGTCGACGGCCTCCTGCAGCATCCGCTTCTCGTTGTTGACGATGATCTCGGGGGCGCCGAGGTCGAGCAGGCGCTTCAGCCGGTTGTTCCGGTTGATCACCCGCCGGTAGAGGTCGTTCAGGTCGGAGGTGGCGAAGCGGCCACCGTCGAGCTGGACCATCGGGCGTAGCTCCGGCGGGATCACCGGGACGACGTCGAGGACCATCCAGTCGGGGCGGTTGGTGGACTTGAGGAAGGCGTCGACGACCTTGAGGCGCTTCACCGCCCGGGCCTGCTTCTGGCCCTTGGAGGTGTTGATCGTCTCCTCGAGCAGCTCGGCCTCGGCCTCGAGCTCGACCGCCTCGAGCAGCTCGCGCACCGACTCGGCGCCCATCCCGCCGCGGAAGTACTCGCCCCAGCCGTAGGGCGAGCCGAAGCGGTCCTTGAGCTCGCGGAAGGTGGTCTCGTCGTTGATCACGTCCTTCGGCTTCATCTCGGTGAAGATCTTCCAGACCTCGCGCATGCGCTCGGCGGCCTCCTCGAGGTAGGCCTCGGTGTCCGAGATCTCCGCCTCGAAGGTCTTCTTCAGCTCCTTGCCGGTCTTCTCCCGGTCATCGGCCTTCATCCGCTTGACGTTGGAGACGGTGTCGGCCCAGAGCTCGTCGTCCTCGTTGAAGCCGTCGGTGGTGCCCACGGGGGGCGCCTCCTCGTCCTTGCCCTCGGCGATCCCGAGGTAGGCGAGGCGGCGCTTCAGCGACTCGTTCAGCTCCTGGGTGCGCTGCTCGCGCTCGGCGTCGTAGGCGCCGACCTGCTTGTCGACCTCCTTCTCGAGCTTCTTCAGGTCCTTCTTCCGGGCGGTCTCGTCGACCCAGGTGATCACCGAGGCGGCGAAGTAGAGGACCTTCTCGAGCTCCTTCGGAGCCATGTCGATCAGGTAGCCGATCCGGCTTGGGACGCCCTTGAAGAACCAGATGTGGGAGACCGGGGCGGCCAGGTCGATATGGCCCATGCGCTCGCGCCGGACCTTCGACCGGGTGACCTCGACCCCGCAGCGCTCGCAGACGATCCCCTTGTAGCGGACGCGCTTGTACTTGCCGCAGTAGCACTCCCAGTCCTTGGTCGGACCGAAGATGCGCTCGCAGAAGAGCCCGTCCTTCTCGGGCTTGAGCGTCCGGTAGTTGATCGTCTCGGGCTTGGTGACCTCGCCGGAGCTCCAGCCCCGGATCTTCTTGCTCGAGGCAAGCCCGATCTCAATCGCGTCGAAGTTGTTGATGTCGATCACTTCTTTGCTGCCTCCTCGGCGTCGCCGCCATCCGTGCCGCCATCCCCCTCGGCGACCACCTGTTCCTCCTTCTCGTCCGCGGCCTTGCTGGCGCCGTCGCCGTTGCCGTCAGCGCGCACGCCCGAGAGCTCGATCCCGAGCTCCTCGGCGGCCCGCAGCAGGTCGTCCTCCTCCTCGCCCATCTCGACGCCCTCGCCCTCCTCGGAGACCACGTTGGCGTCGAGCGCCAGGCTCTGGATCTCCTTGAGGAGGACCTTGAACGACTCCGGGATCGAGGGCTCGGGGATGTTCTCGCCCTTGACGATCGACTCGTAGGCCTTCACCCGCCCGACGGTGTCGTCGGACTTGACGGTGAGCATCTCCTGCAGGGTGTACGCGGCGCCGTAGGCCTCCAGCGCCCAGACCTCCATCTCGCCGAAGCGCTGGCCGCCGAACTGCGCCTTGCCGCCCAGCGGCTGCTGGGTGACCAGCGAGTAGGGGCCGGTCGAGCGCGCGTGGATCTTGTCGTCGACCAGGTGGAGCAGCTTCAGGATGTACATGTAGCCGATCGTCACCTTGCCCTCGTAGGGCTCGCCGGTGCGGCCGTTGTAGAGCTGCACCTTGCCCTCGACCTGGTTGCCCGGCCGCTCGCGCTTGTCGATCCCGAGGTCGATGCCGCGGTCGGCGTTCTCCTCCTGCCAGCGCATCAGCGCCTCGTCCACGTCCTCGACGGTGGCGCCGTCGAAGACCGGGGTGGCGACGTTGACCCGGCCGCCGTTTGATCCGGCGGCGGTCTTTGTGGCCGCCGATTGTGCTCTTGTGTAGGCCTCGGAGCCGTCGTCGTACCAGCCGTTCGCGGCCACCCAGCCGAGGTGGGTCTCGAGGATCTGGCCGATGTTCATCCGGCTCGGCACCCCGAGCGGATTGAGGATCACGTCGATCGGCCTGCCGTCCTCCATGAACGGCATGTCGGACTCGGGCACGATCTTCGCGATCACGCCCTTGTTGCCGTGGCGGCCGGCGAGCTTGTCGCCCTCGGCGATCTTCCGCTTGGTCGCGACGTAGACGCGGACGAGGTCGTTGACGCCCGGGCGGCAGATCGTCGCCGGCGTCGCGGCTGAAGGTGAGCACGTCGATCACCACGCCGCCCTCGCCGTGCGGGACCTTGAGCGAGGTGTCGCGGACCTCGCGCGCCTTCTCCTTGAAGATCGCGCGGATCAGCTTCTCCTCGGCGGTGAGCTCGGTCTCGCCCTTCGGCGTCACCTTGCCGACCAGGAGGTCGCCGGAGACGACCTCGGCGCCGATCCGGACGATCCCCCGCTCGTCGAGGTTCCTGAGGCTCTCCTCGGAGCGGTTCGGGATGTCGCGGGTGATCTCCTCGTCGCCCAGCTTGGTGGTCCGCGCGTCGATCTCGTACTCCTCGATGTGGATCGAGGTGAGCTCGTCGTCCTTGACCAGGCGCTCGGAGATGATGATCGCGTCCTCGAAGTTGTAGCCCTCCCAGGACATGAAGGCGACCAGGGCGTTCTTGCCGAGAGCGATCTCGCCGCCGGCGGTCGAGGAGCCGTCGGCGAGCACGTCGCCCTCCTTGACCTTGTCGCCGACCGAGACGATCGGGCGCTGGTGGATGATCGTGCCCTGGTTGGAGCGCATGAACTTATGTAGGGGGTACTCGGTGCGGTTGACGACGACCTTCTCGGCGTCGACCGAGGTCACCTCGCCGTCGGCGGCGGCGAGGACGACGTCGCCGGTATCGACCGCGGCGCGCCGCTCCATCCCGGTGCCGATCAGGGGCGGCTCGGGCTTCAGCAGCGGCACCGCCTGGCGCTGCATGTTGGAGCCCATCAGCGCCCGGTTGGCGTCGTCGTGCTCGAGGAATGGGATCAGGGCCGTCGCCACCGACCAGATCTGGGTCGGGGTGACGTCCATCAGCTCCACCTGCTTCGGCGGAACGGCGACGACGGCTCCGTCGCGCTGGCGACAGAGCACCCGCTGGCCCTTGAGCTTGCCGGTGTCGGGATCGACCTCGGCGTTGGCCTGGGCGATGATCCGCTCCTCCTCCTGGGTCGCGTCGAGGTGGACGATCTCGTCGGTGACGACGCCGTCCTTGACCACCCGGTAGGGGGTGGTGACGAAGCCGTGCTCGGAGACCTGCGCGTAGGAGGAGAGCGACCCGATCAGGCCGATGTTCGGGCCCTCCGGCGTCTCGATCGGGCACATCCGCCCGTAGTGGGTGGCGTGCACGTCGCGGACCTCGATCGGGGCGCGCTCGCGGGTGAGCCCGCCGGCACCAAGGGCCGAGAGCCGGCGGCGGTGGGTGAGCCCGGCCAGCGAGTTGGTCTGGTCCATGAACTGGGAGAGCTGGGAGGAGCCGAAGAACTCCTTCAGCGCGGCGACCACCGGGCGGATGTTGATGATGGTCTGCGGGGTGATCGCGTCGGCGTCCTCGGTGGTGAGGCGCTCGCGCACGACCCGCTCCATCCGGTAGAGCCCGATCCGGAAGGCCTCCTGGATCAGCTCGCCGACGGTCCGCAGGCGGCGGTTGCCGAAGTGCTCGTACTCGTCGAGGTGATCGTGGACCGGCTCGCGCGGATAGGTGGACGGCCTCCGCCGCGTAGTCCTTGATCGGGCTCTCCTCGTCGATCTCCTCGGGGATGCCGAGGATCTTCGGGACGCCGACCAGCTCCTTGACCAGGGCGATGATGTCGTCGTGGGTGAGGACCCGGGTGTCGAGGTCGATGTCGAGGTCCAGCCGGGCATTCAGCTTGTAGCGGCCGACCCGGGTGAGGTCGTAGCGCTTCGAGTCGAAGAAGAGCTGCTCCAGGAGCGCCTTGGCGGCGTCGACCGACGGCGGCTCGCCGGGGCGCTGCTTCTTGAACAGCTCGATCAGGGCGCCCTCGTCGGTCTTGGTCGCGTCGGTGTCGGCGGCGATCGTGTGCCGGATGTAGACCGAGTTGTCGAACAGGTCGAGGAGCTGCTTGTCCTCGACGTAGCCCATCGCCCGGAGGAGCACGGTCACCGGCAGCTTCCGCTTCCGGTCGATCCGGACGTAGACGCGGCCCTTCTTGTCGATCTCGAGCTCCAGCCAGGAGCCGCGGGCCGGCATCAGGTTCGCGATGAAGACCTGCTTCTCGCGGTCCTTGGGCTCCATGATGTAGGCGCCCGGGGAGCGGACGAGCTGGGTGACGACGACGCGCTCGGTGCCGTTGATGATGAAGGTGCCGCGGTCGGTCATCCACGGGAAGTCGCCCATGAAGACGGTCTGCTCGCGGATCTCCCCCGTCTCGCGGTTCTGGAAGGCGACCTTGACGTTCAGCGGCCGCGAGTAGGTCATGTCCTTCTCGCGGCACTCGTCGACCGTGTTGGGGGGATCGTCGAACTCGAACTCGCCGAAGACGATCGCGAGGTTCCCCGTGTAGTCCTCGGTCGGGGAGATGTCGTCGATCGTCGCCCGCAACAGCCCCTTCTTCGGATCGACCAGCTCCTCGAAGGAGCGGCGCTGGATATCGATCAGGTGTGGGACGTCGAGGGGGTTCTTTAGGCGGGAAAAGCTCCTACGGGTTGCGGGGGCAGCGTTGGGGCTGACCAACTGGCGACTCCTAAAGTATTGGAAGGACTCTGAGACCGCGCAAAATGCGGGCAGCAGGGCTCACCGGCGCGCGACCGTGCAGATTACCATACGGCCTCCTCCGGCTTCAAGCGTTAGTGACAGTGTAGCCGGACGCTACTTGAGCTCGGCGCTTCCGCCGGCCTCCTCGATCTCGGCGACCAGCTTCTCGCCCTCCTCGCGCTCGATCCCCTCCTTGACCGGCTTCGGCGCCTCGTCGACCAGAGCCTTCGCCTCCTTGAGGCCGAGACCGGTGGCGGCGCGGACCGCCTTGATCACGCCGATCTTCTTGTCGCCGGCGGCGGTGAGGACGACGTCGACGGTGCTCGACTCCTCCTCGGCGGCGGCGCCGTCGCCGCCTCCGCCCGCGGCGGGAGCGGCAGCCGCGACCGCGGTCGCGGAGACGCCGAACTCCTCCTCCAGGGCCTTGATTCGCTCGGAGAGCTCGAGCACGGAGATGCCCTTCAGCTCCTCGATCCAGTCCTCGGTGCTCACCTTCGCCTTTGTGGCAGCCATCTAGTCGCCATCCTCCTTCGCTTCGTCGGAATCTTCTGAAGTCTCTTCCTGGGCCTCGCCGATCTCGGCGTCGCCCTCGGTGGTCTCCTCGACCTGGGTCTCCTCCCCGGCCTCCTCGCCCTCCGGTGCCGCCTCCTCGCTGCTCTCTTCGGATGACTCCTCTGGCTCGGGGTCGGGCTCGGCCTCCTCAGCCGGGGCCTCGCCGCTGACCAGGCCCTGCTCGGCGATCTGGCCGAGCTGGAGCGCCAGCCCCTGGACCATCGAGCCGAGCCCGCGGACCAATCCGGTCAACGGAGAGGCGATCAGGCCCGGCGGCCTGGGCGTTGAGAGCGTCGCGGCCGGGGAGCTTCGCGATCGCCTGGAACGAGTCGGGGTCGAGCGCCGCCCCCTCCATGATCCCGCCCTTGTAGTCGAGCAGCTCCCACTCCGAGCCCAGCCGGGAGATCGTCTTCGCCGCGAGGGCGGCGTCGCCGCTTGACCAGGGCGAGGGCGGTGGGGCCGGTCGAGGTGGTCCTTGAGCTCGGCGGTTCCGGCGGCGTCGGCGGCCCGCAGGGTGAGCCGGTTCTTGACCACGCGGAAGTGGGTGTCGGCGTCGCGCAGTCCCTCGCGCAGCTCGGCCGCCTGGGGGACGCTGATCCCGCGATAGTCGATCGCGAAGATCGCGTCGGCGTCCTTGAGCTCGTCGGTGAGCTCCGCGACTACGGCTGTCTTCTGGTCCTTGTTCATATCGGCCTGCGCCGGTCTTCCGGGCCAACCCTGAGGCGGCCCCGCCGACGGTCTTGGGCGGCTATGCGAAGCGGCAGTGTAGCGATCAGGCGGTGGCCGGCTCCTCGGTCTCCTCGGCGGGGGGCTCCTCCGGAGCCGGGGCCTCCTCGGCAGGAGGCTCCTCGGCGGGGGCGGCCTCCTCCTCGTCGCCGTCGGCGGAGAGCTTGCCGGCGCCGGCCATGATCTCGCCGCGCCGGGTGACGTTGGGGTCGACCCTGATCCCGGGGCCCATCGTCGTCGTCAGGGTGACCGAGAGGATGTAGCGGCCCTTCGCGGAGGCGGGCTTCGCGCGGACGATCTCCTCGATCACCGCGGCGTAGTTCTCGAGCAGGGCGGACTCGTCGAAGCTCGCTTGCCGATCGAGAGGTGGATGATCGCCTGGCGGTCGGTGCGGTACTCGATCTTGCCCGCCTTCGCCTCCCCCACCGCCTTGGCGATGTCGTCGGTGACCGTGCCGACCTTCGGGTTGGGCATCTTCCCCTGGGGGCCGAGGATGCGGCCGAGCTTCCCGACCTTCGGCATCTGCGAGGGGTGGGCGATCGCGACGTCGAAGTCGGTCCAGCCGCCCTCGACCTTCTCGGCGAGGTCGTCGGCGCCGACGAAGTCGGCGCCCGCCTCGGTGGCCGCCTTGGCCTGGTCGCCCTCGGCGAAGACGGCGACCGAGACGTCCTTGCCGAGGCCACCTGGCAGCGCCAGGGTCCCTCGGAGCTGCTCCTCGGCGTGGCGGACGTTGACCCCGAGCCGGATGTGGAGCTCCACCGTCTCGTCGAAGCCGGCGCCGCCGGCCTGCTTCAGCAGGTGGACCGCCTCGGCCGGCGGATAGGCGCGGGTGCGATCGATCTTCTCGTAGGCGGCGCGGTAGCGCTTGCCGCGGGCCATCAGTCGGCGCCCTCCGCGCTGGGCGCGGCGGGGACAGGATCGGCGGTCATGCCCTCGACGGTTACCCCCATCGAGCGGGCGGTGCCGGCGATGATCTTGGTCGCGGCGTCGAGGTCGTTGGCGTTCAGGTCGGGCATCTTCCGCTCGGCGATCTGGCGCGCCTGGTCGACGGTGATCGAGCCGACCTTCTCGCTGTGGGGCTCGCCCGAGCCCTTCTCGATCCCCGCGGCCTCCTTGATCAGGACGGCGGCCGGCGGGGTCTTGGTGATGAACTCGAAGGAGCGGTCCTCGAAGACCGTGATCTCGACCGGGATGATCGTCCCGGCGTCCTGCTGGGTCTGGGCGTTGAACGCCTTGCAGAACTCCATGATGTTGACGCCGTGCTGGCCGAGGGCAGGGCCGACCGGCGGCGCCGGGTTGGCGGCGCCCGCCGGGATCTGAAGCTTGATCTGGGTGAGGACCTTCTTCGCCATCGCTCGAGAGGCTAGATCTTCTTCACCTGGTCGTAGTTGACCTCGACCGGTGTCTCGCGGCCGAAGATCGAGACCAGGACCTTGAGCTTGGCGGCGTCATCGTTGATCTCGGCGATCTCGCCGGAGAAGTCGGCGAGCGGGCCGGAGATCACCTTCACCGACTCGCCGATCGAGAACTGGGCGCGAGTGCGCGGGCGCTCGGCGGTCTCGCGGTGCAGCAGGCGATCGACCTCGACCTTGGAGAGGGGGATCGGCTTGTTCCGGGAGCCGACGAAGCCGGTGACTCCGGGCGTGTTCTTGACCAGGCCCCAGGAGTCGTCGGTCATCTCCATGTTGACGAGGACGTAGCCGGGCATCGTCCGCTTCTCGGTCTGGGTCTTCTGGCCGTCCTTCATCTCCGAGATCTGCTCGGTGGGGACGACCACCTGGCGGACGAAGCGCTCCTGCCCCATCGTGTGGACCCGGTGCTCGAGGTTCTGCTTCACCTTGTTCTCGTGCCCGGAGTAGGTGTTGATCACGTACCAGCGAAACATCGTCGAAGTCTCCTTATCGCTTGGACTAGAGGATCCGCTGGACGAGCCAGTTGAAGGCGGCGTCGAGGGCGCCGAGGTATGCCGCCATCACGGCGACGAAGATGAAGGTAACCGCCGAGGCCTGGACCAGGGTGTCGCGGTCGGGCCACTGGACGCGCTTCAGCTCCGCCCAGCAGGAGGCGAGGAAGCCGGTGACCGCGCCCCGGCGCTTCTCGGCCTTCTCGGCCTGGCCCTTCTGAAGCTCCTTCGCCCGCGCCTTCCGGCGCTCCTCCTTCTCGCGCTCCTTGCGGGCGCGGCGATCCTCCCGGGTCTCCTTCGGGGCGGGCGGGGCCTCAGCGGCGGCGCCCGTCCTCGGGGCGGCCGACGTCCGCGCGGGAGGGAGCGGGGGCCTCCGGTCGGGCGGGCTCGGGGAGCGACGCCTGGGACCGGTGAGCCCGCCTGGTCGGCGTTGCTCTCGTCCTCGCGCTCGACGGTGTGCTCGCCGTAGTCCTCGGTCCGGGCACCGGTCTCCATCACCGCCTCGAACTCGGCCTCCTCGCCGCTTCGCGCCACCCGGGTGTCCTCGCGGGCGCGCTCCTCCTCCTGCCCGCTCGGCGGCGCCCCCGTCGCCGGCCTGGCCCTGGCGCTCGGCCTGCTGCTGGCGGCGGCGGCGCTCGGCCTTCCGCTGTGCCCGGGTCTTCGCCATCAGGCGTCCACCTCAGCGGGTCTCCTTATGTGGGGTGTGGTGACCGCACCAGCGGCAGTACTTGCGCATCTCGATCCGGTCCGGCGTGTTTCGCCGTGACTTCGTCGTCTCGTAGTTGCGCCGCTTGCACTCCTCGCAGGCGAGGGTGACGGCGATTCGTACATCTGAGGCCATTTCTCCTCTGCTTATCTACTTTGCCGCGAGCGCTCGATCGGGAGCCGACAGAAAAAAACCCCCGGCCCCAGGCGAGAGGTTGGCGAAGGATAGCGACCTCCGTCGCCACGCATTCCTCGCAAGCGGACTCCCGGATCGCCGGGAAGCCGGTGGACGAATGATCGAGGCACAGGCGTGGATGCGCAAGTGGCCCGGACGACCGGCCCGATGCACAACGCATGGCCGGAATGGTGGGCAGCCACCGGGGGGAGGCACGGGCGCACGTGCGGCCGGCCCGAGCCGCATGGCTGGGATTGCTGGTCGCGGCGGCGGCGCTGCTCGCCTCCCCCGCCGGCGCCTCGGCGGACGACCCGGCGCCCGGCGCGGAGCTTCCGGCCGGCCACGCCCGCGTCGAGGGATCCCCTGCCGCGAGGACCTACGCGGCCCAGGGCCCCGCTCCCACCTACCGGCTGTCCGACGGGAGCACGGTCCGCGTCCACGTCGCGCCGGAGTTCCAGGGCGGGCCGATGCTGGGGCGGCTGCTGGCGCGCCTCGGATCGCTGCTCCACGGCCGCGAGATGAACGAGCTGACTGTCTACATCGCGACCGCGTCGGAGCTGCAGAGCTCCTGCGGGGGCGGCGGCGGCTGCTACTTCGCCCTCGACCAGACCATGGTCGTCCCGGGCGACGACAGCGGCGCGTCGATGCCGTTCGAGATGCTGGTGGCGCACGAGTACGGGCACCACATCGAGCGCAACCGCTCCACCAACGGCTGGCCCGCCAGCGAGCTCGGCGCCCGCCACTGGGCCACCCATGAGCACGTCTGCGAGGGGGTCAGCGCCGGACGGCTGTTCCCCGGCGACCAGGGCGCCCACTACTGGGAGAACCCCGGCGAGGCCTTCGCCCAGGCCTACGCCTTCCGCCACCATCCGGACCTGGTCCCCTGGTGGTGGAGCTTCGCCGCGCCGGACGCGGGCGCCTACGCGGCGATCGAGACCGACGTCGCCGACGGCTCCGGCGGGAGCGCCAAGACGCGTTGGGCGAAGCGGCTCAACGCGGGCAAGGGGCTGCGCCCGGAAGGACCTGAGCACGCCCCTGGACGGGCCGCTGCGGGTTCGCCTCCGCGAGCCGCGCTCCGGGCGCTTCGACCTCGTCCTCGTCTCACCCGACGGACGGGTGTTGAGGAAGGCCCGGCCGAAGCGCTCCCGAGCCAGCGGCGGCGCCGCTGTCGACGAGCTCCGCTACAGCGTCTGCGGGGCCCGGACGATGCGGCTCGAGGTCCGCCGGCGCTCGGGCAAGGGCCGCTTCGCGGTCAAGATCCAGCGGCCGTAGGCATGCGCCGGACTCCTTCCAGGCAGCGCCGGTCAGCCTCGCAGTCAACCCTCCGGCGCCGCACCGCCTAGCCGTGCATCCGTAACGGCGACGGCTCAACGGCTAGCGAGCACCGGCACGTCGCCGTGCGAGATAGCCGAGCCCCAACAGGCTTAGCGCGGTCAGGGCCAGCCCGGCGAGCCCAAGACCGGTGAAGGGCAGGAACCCAAAAACACCACCATTACCGGGGCTGACCGCCTCCCCACCGGCCGCACCGCCGCCGGAGCCGGCACCCTTGCCGGAACCACCCTGCACACCAGCCACACCGCCGGAGCCGGCACCCTGCCCGGTCCCTCCGCCCGGCGGTGGGGTGTTGGTTTCACGCACGTTGGTGATCGTGCAGACGATGTCGTCGCCGAAGCCGACCTCGACGCTCGCGTCGGGGTCGTCGGCGGGCTGGTCGAGCACCACCTGGTCGTCATTGGCGGTATTGATGCAGCGGATCGACTTCTGGTAGTCGGCGAGGTTGGTGGCGGGCTGGTCGCCGCCTTCCTCGGAGACCTGGTAGCTGCCGTTGGGCACGGGGTTCTCACCCGTGCTGCCGCCATCGCCGGCGTTGTCGAGAGAGTCGATCGTGGTCTGGCCCTGCTTGATCAGCAGGTCGAAGCGCCCGGGGTCGTCGTCGGGAGTGATGTTCTTGACCAGCTCGATCTTCCCCCGCTCGGTGTTCTCGAAGCTGCAGGTGACGGTCTCGCCGGGGTCGAGGTTGATCGTCGCGGTCCGGGTCCGGGTGTTGCCGGTCGAGTCGGTGCCGTCGGTGTCGGAGTCGGTGCAGGTGAGGTCGGTGAGCGCGTGGCCCGGCCCCGGGTCGTCCTCGGTCACCGTGTAGGAGCCGGGGGCGACGTTGGTGCAGGTCTCCGAGGAGGGGTTGAGGTTCTCGTCGCCGTCATCCTCGAGCGGCCCGATCGCGCAGGGGGCGGCGATGTTGTCGGTGTAGGTGAAGTCGGTGCCGCTGTTCGGGATCGTGTCCTTCTCGATCACCACCGTCCCCTGCTCGGTGTTCTCGAAGCTGCAGGTGACGGTCTCGCCGGGCTCGAGGTTGATCGTCGCGGCCCGGGTCTGGG
Source organism: uncultured Solirubrobacterales bacterium (assembly GCA_963752585.1). Classification (GTDB taxonomy): domain Bacteria; phylum Actinomycetota; class Thermoleophilia; order Solirubrobacterales; family 70-9; genus CAVVYV01. The sequence goes on along the minus strand of CAVVYV010000008.1, from coordinate 392,898 downwards.
TGTCGCCGGTCGAGTCGACGCCGTTGGTGTCGGTGTCGGTGCAGGTGAGGTCGGTGAGCGCGTGGCCCGGCCCCGGGTCGTCCTCGGTCACCGTGTAGGAGCCGGGGGCGACGTTGGTGCAGGTCTCCGAGGAGGGGTTGAGGTTCTCGTCGCCGTCATCCTCGAGCGGCCCGATCGCGCAGGGGGCGGCGATGTTGTCGGTGTAGGTGAAGTCGGTGCCGCTGTTCGGGATCGTGTCCTTCTCGATCACCACCGTCCCCTGCTCGGTGTTCTCGAAGCTGCAGGTGACGGTCTCGCCGGGCTCGAGGTTGATCGTCGCGGCCCGGGTCTGGGTGTCGCCGGTCGAGTCGACGCCGTTGGTGTCGGTGTCGGTGCAGGTGAGGTCGGTGAGCGCGTGGCCCGGCCCCGGGTCGTCCTCGGTCACCGTGTAGGAGCCGGGGGCGACGTTGGTGCAGGTCTCCGAGGAGGGGTTGAGGTTCTCGTCGCCGTCATCCTCGAGCGGCCCGATCGCGCAGGGGGCGGCGATGTTGTCGGTGTAGGTGAAGTCGGTGCCGCTGTTCGGGATCGTGTCCTTCTCGATCACCACCGTCCCCTGCTCGGTGTTCTCGAAGCTGCAGGTGACGGTCTCGCCGGGCTCGAGGTTGATCGTCGCGGCCCGGGTCTGGGTGTCGCCGGTCGAGTCGACGCCGTTGGTGTCGGTGTCGGTGCAGGTGAGGTCGGTGAGCGCGTGGCCCGGCCCCGGGTCGTCCTCGGTCACCGTGTAGGAGCCGGGGGCGACGTTGGTGCAGGTCTCCGAGGAGGGGTTGAGGTTCTCGTCGCCGTCATCCTCGAGCGGCCCGATCGCGCAGGGGGCGGCGATGTTGTCGGTGTAGGTGAAGTCGGTGCCGCTGTTCGGGATCGTGTCCTTCTCGATCACCACCGTCCCCTGCTCGGTGTTCTCGAAGCTGCAGGTGACGGTCTCGCCGGGCTCGAGGTTGATCGTCGCGGCCCGGGTCTGGGTGTCGCCGGTCGAGTCGACGCCGTTGGTGTCGGTGTCGGTGCAGGTGAGGTCGGTGAGCGCGTGGCCCGGCCCCGGGTCGTCCTCGGTCACCGTGTAGGAGCCGGGGGCGACGTTGGTGCAGGTCTCCGAGGAGGGGTTGAGGTTCTCGTCGCCGTCATCCTCGAGCGGCCCGATCGCGCAGGGGGCGGCGATGTTGTCGGTGTAGGTGAAGTCGGTGCCGCTGTTCGGGATCGTGTCCTTCTCGATCACCACCGTCCCCTGCTCGGTGTTCTCGAAGCTGCAGGTGACGGTCTCGCCGGGCTCGAGGTTGATCGTCGCGGCCCGGGTCTGGGTGTCGCCGGTCGAGTCGACGCCGTTGGTGTCGGTGTCGGTGCAGGTGAGGTCGGTGAGCGCGTGGCCCGGCCCCGGGTCGTCCTCGGTCACCGTGTAGGAGCCGGGGGCGACGTTGGTGCAGGTCTCCGAGGAGGGGTTGAGGTTCTCGTCGCCGTCATCCTCGAGCGGCCCGATCGCGCAGGGGGCGGCGATGTTGTCGGTGTAGGTGAAGTCGGTGCCGCTGTTCGGGATCGTGTCCTTCTCGATCACCACCGTCCCCTGCTCGGTGTTCTCGAAGCTGCAGGTGACGGTCTCGCCGGGCTCGAGGTTGATCGTCGCGGCCCGGGTCTGGGTGTCGCCGGTCGAGTCGACGCCGTTGGTGTCGGTGTCGGTGCAGGTGAGGTCGGTGAGCGCGTGGCCCGGCCCCGGGTCGTCCTCGGTCACCGTGTAGGAGCCGGGGGCGACGTTGGTGCAGGTCTCCGAGGAGGGGTTGAGGTTCTCGTCGCCGTCATCCTCGAGCGGCCCGATCGCGCAGGGGGCGGCGATGTTGTCGGTGTAGGTGAAGTCGGTGCCGCTGTTCGGGATCGTGTCCTTCTCGATCACCACCGTCCCCTGCTCGGTGTTCTCGAAGCTGCAGGTGACGGTCTCGCCGGGCTCGAGGTTGATCGTCGCGGCCCGGGTCTGGGTGTCGCCGGTCGAGTCGACGCCGTTGGTGTCGGTGTCGGTGCAGGTGAGGTCGGTGAGCGCGTGGCCCGGCCCCGGGTCGTCCTCGGTCACCGTGTAGGAGCCGGGGGCGACGTTGGTGCAGGTCTCCGAGGAGGGGTTGAGGTTCTCGTCGCCGTCATCCTCGAGCGGCCCGATCGCGCAGGGGGCGGCGATGTTGTCGGTGTAGGTGAAGTCGGTGCCGCTGTTCGGGATCGTGTCCTTCTCGATCACCACCGTCCCCTGCTCGGTGTTCTCGAAGCTGCAGGTGACGGTCTCGCCGGGCTCGAGGTTGATCGTCGCGGCCCGGGTCTGGGTGTCGCCGGTCGAGTCGACGCCGTTGGTGTCGGTGTCGGTGCAGGTGAGGTCGGTGAGCGCGTGGCCCGGCCCCGGGTCGTCCTCGGTCACCGTGTAGGAGCCGGGGGCGACGTTGGTGCAGGTCTCCGAGGAGGGGTTGAGGTTCTCGTCGCCGTCATCCTCGAGCGGCCCGATCGCGCAGGGGGCGGCGATGTTGTCGGTGTAGGTGAAGTCGGTGCCGCTGTTCGGGATCGTGTCCTTCTCGATCACCACCGTCCCCTGCTCGGTGTTCTCGAAGCTGCAGGTGACGGTCTCGCCGGGCTCGAGGTTGATCGTCGCGGCCCGGGTCTGGGTGTCGCCGGTCGAGTCGACGCCGTTGGTGTCGGTGTCGGTGCAGGTGAGGTCGGTGAGCGCGTGGCCCGGCCCCGGGTCGTCCTCGGTCACCGTGTAGGGGCCGGGGGCGACGTTGGTGCAGGTCTCCGAGGAGGGGTTGAGGTTCTCGTCGCCGTCATCCTCGAGCGGCCCGATCGCGCAGGGGGCGGCGATGTTGTCGGTGTAGGTGAAGTCGGTGCCGCTGTTCGGGATCGTGTCCTTCTCGATCACCACCGTCCCCTGCTCGGTGTTCTCGAAGCTGCAGGTGACGGTCTCGCCGGGCTCGAGGTTGATCGTCGCGGCCCGGGTCTGGGTGTCGCCGGTCGAGTCGACGCCGTTGGTGTCGGTGTCGGTGCAGGTGAGGTCGGTGAGCGCGTGGCCCGGCCCCGGGTCGGTCCTCGGTCACCGTGTAGGAGCCGGGGGCGACGTTGGTGCAGGTCTCCGAGGAGGGGTTGATGGTTCTCGTCGCCGTCATCCTCGAGCGGCCCGATCGCGCAGGGGGCGGCGATGTTGTCGGTGTAGGTGAAGTCGGTGCCGCCGTTCGGGATCGTGTCCTTCTCGATCACCACCGTCCCCTGCTCGGTGTTCTCGAAGCTGCAGGTGACGGTCTCGCCGGGCGTCGAGGTTGATCGTCGCGGCCCGGGTCTGGGTGTCGCCGGTCGAGTCGACGCCGTTGGTGTCGGTGTCGGTGCAGGTGAGGTCGGTGAGCGCGTGGCCCGGCCCCGGGTCGTCCTCGGTCACCGTGTAGGAGCCGGGGGCGACGTTGGTGCAGGTCTCCGAGGAGGGGTTGAGGTTCTCGTCGCCGTCATCCTCGAGCGGCCCGATCGCGCAGGGGGCGGCGATGTTGTCGGTGTAGGTGAAGTCGGTGCCGCTGTTCGGGATCGTGTCCTTCTCGATCACCACCGTCCCCTGCTCGGTGTTCTCGAAGCTGCAGGTGACGGTCTCGCCGGGGTCGAGGTTGATCGTCGCGGTCCGGGTCTGGGTGTCGCCGGTCGAGTCGACGCCGTTGGTGTCGGTGTCGGTGCAGGTGAGGTCGGTGAGCGCGTGGCTCGGCCCGGGTCGGTCCTCGGTCACCGTGTAGGAGCCGGGGGCGACGTTGGTGCAGGTCTCCGAGGAGGGGTTGAGGTTCTCGTCGCCGTCATCCTCGAGCGGCCCGATCGCGCAGGGGGCGGCGATGTTGTCGGTGTAGGTGAAGTCGGTGGGGCTGTTCGGGATCGTGTCCTTCTCGATCATCGACCGTCCCCTGCTCGGTGTTCTCGAAGCTGCAGGTGACGGTCTCGCCGGGGTCGAGGTTGATCGTCGCGGTCCGGGTCTGGGTGTCGCCGGTCGAGTCGACGCCGTTGGTGTCGGTGTCGGTGCAGGTGAGGTCGGTGAGCGCGTGGCTCGGCCGCGGGTCGGTCCTCGGTCACCGTGTAGGAGCCGGGGGCGACGTTGGTGCAGGTCTCCGAGGAGGGGTTGATGGTTCTCGTCGCCGTCATCCTCGAGCGGCCCGATCTCGCAGGGGGCGGCGATGTCGTCGGTGTAGGTGAAGTCGGTGACGCCGTTCGGGATCGTGTCCTTCTCGATCACCGACCGTCCCCTGCTCGGTGTTCTCGAAGCTGCAGGTGACGGTCTCGCCGGGGTCGAGGTTGATCGTCGCGGCCCGGGTCTGGGTGTCGCCGGTCGAGTCGACGCCGTTGGTGTCGGTGTCGGTGCAGGTGAGGTCGGTGAGCGCGTGGCCCGGCCCCGGGTCGTCCTCGGTCACCGTGTAGGAGCCGGGGGCGACGTTGGTGCAGGTCTCCGAGGAGGGGTTGAGGTTCTCGTCGCCGTCATCCTCGAGCGGCCCGATCGCGCAGGGGGCGGCGATGTTGTCGGTGTAGGTGAAGTCGGTGCCGCTGTTCGGGATCGTGTCCTTCTCGATCACGATCGTGCCGGGCTGGGGCTGCTGGGTCAGTCCCCCCAGTCGCAGCGTGTCGAGCTGGGTGACGTTCTGAAGCCCGGTGCCATTCGGGATCTCATTTGGCGGGACCGATGGCGGGAGCGGCGGGTTCGGCGAGCCGGCCTGAGCAGCGTGTACTCGTCGTTCCAGAGGTAGTTCTGGTTGTTTTGGAGGCCCTTGGTGGCGTCGAGCTCGACGTAGGTGATGTTCGCCGGCGTGAAGTTGTCGGGGCCGGTGGTGGTGTCGGCGTTGAACTTCTTGTAGTTGAAGGCGAACTCGATCGTGGGCCGGGTGACGGTGTGGGTCCCGGTGTAGATCACGTCGTTGCGCCGGACGTATAGCCAGTCGTTGTTCCCCCGGTCTACGTCGTAGCCGTCACCCGCCAAATCGGGAGGCCTCGATGTATTGACGCCGCCGTTGCTGCTGACGCCGCCGCCACCGGTGCCGTCGTTAGCCGTGTTGACATCCGAGAAGACCTTTGCGTCAGTCGTCGAGAAGTTCGTGGTGATGTTGTTCACGCGCTGGTTCCGGAGCGCGATCCCCGAGCGTGCGTCATTGGCGCTCGCGTTGTTGCCGAGCCGCACCGTGTAGTAGGTGCTGGCCGCGAATTCCTGCGCGCGATCCAGATCGGACTTGACAGTCGAGTCTCCGAACAGCTCTATCTGGAAGAAGAGCCAGCCGGTGTTGGCGTTGACGTCGACGGAACCCGCGCGGCCGCGGGTGATGTCGATGTACTCGTAGTACTGCCCCCCATTCGAGAACACCGACTGCCCGACGCCGAACTCTCCATCGGGTGCCATGCCCGAAAGGAAGACCGGGTCCGCGGGCGAAGGAGGAGGCGGCGCGTACCCCGCTCCCGGACCGGTGGGCTTCTCGGTGATGGTCCTGGAGGAATAGCTCTGGTCGGTCGGCCGCTCGTATTGGTCGTTCGGGTAGGAGTCGCATTTGATCGATCCGGAGGAGCCATCGGAGCCAACCGCCTGGTTCACGTACCAGGCGAACGTCGGGTTGGTGCTGGTCCAGAACTGGTTGTTGCCGGTCACGCAGTCGCTGAGCAGCGTCTGATAGTCCGGCTTCGGAGGCTGGTTGCCTCCTTCGCCCGTGACGAGCACGTCGTCGACGAGGGCCTGATCATCGTCCTCGCTTGTGGCGCCGATGTACCGGATGTCGATGCTGGTGTTCTCGGCGGGCGCGCCGAGGCTGTGGTCGGCCGGGTTGGCGGTCGGAAGTGTGTCGACACCGTCCTCGACGAGGTTGTGAGTGGCGAGCGTCGTCCATGACGCCGGCACATCCGGCGCGGCCGAGAGCTTCCACTGGACCACGAGGTTGTCGTCGTTGTCCGCCTCGTCGTTGTCCGTGTCCTTGCCCCACGTGTACTTGAGGTGGACGTTGGTCCGGCCGCTGGTGCTGATGCCGGACCTCGTCACGGCGCAATTGCTTCGCACTCTCAGGTGCGAGTAGCCGGCGAGGTCGCCGGATCCCACCTGGGCGATCTCGCGCAGTCGTTGCCGCAACCGGGCCTTCCGACCAGCCCTCGGGAACCGTATCCGGCGCACCGGTGAGGAAGTTGGAGCCGAAGATGCCGACCACGATGCCGTCCGGGATCACCATCGGCTCGCTCGCCCTCTGCTCGCAGCCCTGCCGGGCCCCCCATCGTCGCTGTAGGCGATCAGGGTCAGGTCGTAGGAGCCCTCGGCCGTCGGCGCCGGGATCAGGAAGGACTCGGTGTCGGTGCCGGCGCTTGTGTTGTCGGGCGTATCTACGCAGACGATCGGCCCGCTGTTGATCTGGTAGCTGGTCGAGTTCCAGTCGTCGCTCGGACTGCCGGAGCCGTCGAGACATCACGCCCGTGTGCTCGACGGTGAGGGAGGCGCCGACGTTCGCGCCCGGGCTGGCTGCGCCGCCGGCGGCCTTGGTGATCGTTCCGCGCGGCCCAGCAGACCCGGACGTCGATGTCGTCGATCTGCATGGTCTCCGCGGGCGCGTCGGTGGTGGTGCTGCTGCGGGGATGGGCGGCGACCCGGACGCGGAAGTCATCGTTCGCGAGGTCATCGCGCGTCCACGTGGTCCCGAAGGTGTTGCATGCCTCGTCCGCGGGCGCCTGGACGAACGCTGTCGGCTCGTCCGTGTCAAGTCGCTCTCGACGGTATCGGTGGATCGGACGACGGGCGAGAAGCTTCCGCCGCCGTCCTTGGAGAGGCTGACGTCGAACACGTCGCTCCCTGCCGGGTGTTGGTTCTGCCTCGGACGTCGACGATGAACGCCGATCTCCGTGGCCGACTCGGGCACCAGGCGTCGAGGTTGAAGTCACGGGCGACCACGGTTCTGGCCGAAGTTGCAGTCCGACCGGATGTCGTTGTCGGTGATCGCGTTGTCGGGGTTCGTGCAGGTCCCGCTCCAGGGTACCGGATCCCTCCTGGGGCGGGCTCTCGGCCGCCCCGGCGGGCACGGTCAAGGCCACGAGCACCCGCCACGACCGCCAGGGCGATCGGCAGCATCCGGGCACCGACCATCCTGACCGGCCTTTTCGATCCCGTCGCGCTGAAGTTCCCCTTCCGCTTCACTCGCAAACGACTCCCTTTCTGAAACCCGACGAGCGACCCCCCGAAAGGCACTCGCCTGGTATTCGCCCTGCGACCGTACCCCCCGACGGAACCGGCCACATCGGCAATGCACCACACTAACGGCTAGGTAGTTCTCCGGCGCTAATGGCCGGTTGTACTATGGCGTCAGCATGAGCCGTAGCTAAACCTCGCCTTGAGGGTGAGGTCCGACTCGTCAGCGAAGTCAAGCGACTGCCTCGGGTCAGGTTCGGCTCGTGGCTACAGCCCGAGCGTCTTCGCGATGATCCCCCGCTGGATCTCCGAGGTGCCGCCGTAGATCGTCGAGACGAGGGTGGCGCGGACGAGGCGCTCCATGTCGTACTCCGAGGAGTAGCCGTAGCCGCCCATCATCTGCATCCCCTCGAGGGCGACCCGCTGGGCGGTCTCGGTGACGAACAGCTTCACCATCGAGGCCTCCTTGGGGAGCATCCGGTCGGGGTCCTCGTCGGTGAGACTGGCGACCCACCAGGTCATCAGCCGCGCCGCCTCGAGGTCGGTGGCGAGGTCGGCGAAGCGGTGCTGGAGGGCCTGGAATGAGCCGATCGGGCGGCCGAACTGCTTCCGCTCCTTGGCGTAGGCGAGGGCGTCGTCGAAGGCGCGCTGGCCGATTCCGAGCATCGTCGCCGCCAGGATCAGGCGCTCGACGTTGAGGCCGGCCATCAGCTGGACCCAGCCGCGGTCGAGCTCGCCGAGCAGGGCGTCCTCCGGGACCTCGCAGTCGTTGAAGTAGAGGGTGTTGGTCTCGCGGCCGCCCATCGTGTCGATCGGGTTCACCTCCATCCCGTCGGCGCCGCGGGGGACGAAGATCATCGAGAGGCCCTCGTGCTTCGACTCGCCCTTGGTCGTCCGGCAGACGACCAGGACGTGGTCGGAGATGTGGGCGTTCGAGATGAAGACCTTCTGCCCGTTGATGGCGAAGCCGCCGTTCGAGCGCTTCGCCTCGGTGCTGAGCGAGCCGACGTCAGAGCCGGCCTCGGGCTCGGTCATCGCGATCGCCTCGACCGAGCCCCTGGAGATCCCGCCGAGGATCTCCTTCTTCTGGTCGTCGGTGCCGAACCGCCCGGTGGCGCCGGCGACGATCAGGGTGGTGGCGTAGCCGCCGATCGGGGCCATTCCGCGGGAGCTCTCCTCCATGAACAGGCAGGCGTCGAGCATCGTCCCGCCCGAGCCGCCGTACTCCTCCGGGATCGTGAGGCCGAGCCAGCCGAGCTCGGCCATCTTCTCGTAGAGCGGCTGGGAATGGTGAATCGAGTAGCTCTCAGTGAGCTGCTCGCGCTTCTCCAGGGTGCCCGCCTCGCGATCGCAGAAGTCGCGGATCGCGGCGACGAAGTCGCGCTGCTCGTCGGAGAGCTTGAAGTCCACAGGCAGACCCTACGGGGACTCCGACCCGCCCGGGTCCACTCCCTCAGACTCGGCGCCGCCCGATTCGGAGCCACCCGATTCGAGGCCGCCCGTATCCGGCGCGTTGACGTCGGGGGCATTGACGTCGGGGGCATTTACGTCGGGGGCGTTGAGGTCGGGCGACTCGACGCCCTCGATCTCGTCGCGGACCTGGTCGACCAGGCCGCTGAGGCTGTCCTCGGTCGCGTCGAGTGCGGTAGCGACGACCAGGAAGACGATCAGGGCGAGGATCGAGAGGATCGCGCCGATCGCTCCGGTGACCCGGCCGAGGCGGGCGAGAGAGCGGTGCGAGTCGGCCCGGCCGCGGTCGACGTTTCGCATCCCGATCGTGCCGAGGACGATCGCGGCGACCGCGCAGGGCAGGGAGACGAAGAAGGCGGCCCCCGAGCTGAAGAGCAGGAGGAGGATGGAGAGGGGGCCGAGGAAGACGGCGACGAGCGCCGGGATGTTGCCGCGCTCGGTCGGATGGGGGGCGAGGCGCTTTGGGGCGGGCCTGGCCGCCGGAGGCGGTTGGCGGGCGGTCGCGGGTGCGCTCCCCTCGATCGAGAGCACGGTGGCGCCGAGCTGGACCTCGTCGCCGGCGGCGAGCTCGACCGTGCCGGAGATCCGCTCGCCGTTGACGAAGGTGCCGTTGGAGGAGCCGAGGTCCTCGACCACCACCGCACCCCGGTCGAGAGCGAACCGGGCGTGCAGCCGCGAGACGCCCGGGTCATCCAGGGCGAGGTCCGCCCTGCCCTCCTCGCGACCGAGCGTCAGCTGATCGTCGAGTGGGTGTGCGCTCCCGGCAGACCCCGCTCTGTCCTGAATGACCAGCGTTGCCATCCCGAGCGCTCCGGGATCAGCCTTGCTTCCAGACGAGGCTTTGACTGCTGCCAACCTCGGCGCGCAGCCGCTGCTTTCCGCTCAGCCGAAGGGTGGCGACGAACACCGCTCCCTTGCCCACCTGGACGTTCCTGATCGACACCCAGCGTCCGCCCTGCCTCCGCTGGATGGTCAGCTGGCCCGCCTCCGGGGCCTTGCCCCAGGCGCGCAGCCGTTGCTTGTCGATCCGCTCGGTGACGAACGGGAAGCGGAAGGCGGTGAGAGAGGGCTTGGGCCGGCCGTCGCCGAAGAAGACCCCCGCCTGATACCCGGCGCGAGCATCCGGCCGGTCGGTCGAGTCGCGAATCTGGAAGTTGATCGCGGCGCTCGCGCCGGCCTTCCAGAACAGGTAGAGCGACTCCTCGATCCAACGGGCCTGCACACCGAGAGGGGCGCCCGCCGGATTCGGTGGGTTGCTGTCCCACCAAAACTCCGTCACCCAGACCGGGTGCCGGCCCGACACCGTCCCGGCGCGCTCAGCGCCGCGCAGCACGCGGACCAGTCGACCCAGGTCCGGCGTGGAAGCGTCGTTCCGATGGGGACCCGACTCCCGCGGCCCCCGGCCGGTGTTGCTGATCGGATGGTGGGCGAAGACGTCGAACATCGCCCTGCCGGAACAGCCCTGCGTCCTTACGAACTTCCCCTGTGAGGCGCCGCTCTTCCTTCCTTCCCTTCTTCCCCTTCTTCCCCTTCGTCGGCTGCACGCAGAGCAGGTGCTGCCAGAACTCCACGGGCCGGACTCGGGCGCCATCCGGCGGATAGGGGCCACCGGGACGATCCCCGTATGGGGCGGTGCCGCCCGTGACCACGAGCATCCCCGGGTTGACCGCCTTCACCGCCCGATAGGAGGCGTTCAGCATCTCTCGGTAGTGGGCTGGGCCGACGGCGGTCTTCCCCTGGAACTGCGGCGTCAGCCAGAACTCGAGGTTGGGCTCGTTCCAGATCTCGATCGCCCCCACGGCGGGGAGCGGAAGCAGGGGGCCGCCGGGGCCGTCGGGGTCGAAGCCGCCCGCGTAGCGAGCGGCGAGCGCCTGGGAGAAGTCGGCGATGTCGGAGGGATTCAGCTTCCAGGTTCCCGGAGCCGCCGAGGCCGGTCGCCCTGGTCCCTCCGCCCATGGCGGGGCGGGGAGGGCGATGTTCAGCAGGACCGTGAGACCACGCGCTCCGGCGTCACGCACCCCCGGGTCGATTTTGGAGAAGTCGTAGGAGGTGCTGGCGGGGTTTGTGGGGTCGGGAGGGCGCTGAGTCCCCACCACCTGGGACGCCCAAGGGACGGTGACGCGCACGATTCCCGCCCCGGAGTCGACAACCCGGCCCAGCCAGAGCGCACGTTCGGCGGAGTCGCCGTACTGGTACTCGTCATCGTGGAATCCGGTCACGAGACCCCGCGCCGCGGGAGCGGCCGGTGGAAACGCGAGCGCGGCGAGCAGGCCACAGGCCAAGAGCAGGGCGACCCACCCAAGCCTGCCGCCTGTCATCAACCGAAATGTCCGATCAGTGTCCAAGTGTCCTTTCCTCGTCGGCTCCCTCGAACCCCAGAAACGGGGAATAGTTTCGGCTTTGATCGGTCGATCACGCCGCCACTGGCCCGATCCCGCCTGCAAAATCCGTCGAATCCCGCCGTGGAGCAAGCCCGGAGCCGGACTTGAACCGGCGACCCCTTCCTTACCATGGAAGTGCTCTACCAACTGAGCTATCCGGGCGCGTGCCGCACTGTAGCGAGGGGCGCCGGGACGATTCGGGTCAGGGATGGAGGGCGAGCCGTTGCCCGTTCATCCGGCCGGCGGCGTCGGAGCAGAGGAAGGCGATCGCCTCGGCGAGGTCCTCGGCGGGAGTGAAGGAGGGACGCTCCTCGTCCGGGTTCTCCTCGCGGATCCGCGGGGTCTCGATCGCGTTGACGGCGATGATGTTGGCGGTGGCGCCGGTGCCGGCGAAGGAGTCGGCGAGGGCCCGGGTCCACGCCTCGGCGGCGGCCTTTGCGGAGGCGTAGGCGGCGTTGGTGTCCTCTGGGCTCTGGGCGGCGGCGGCGGAGACGAGGAGGAAGCGGCCGTGGTCGCTCTTCGTGAGGGCGGGGTGGAATGCGCGGGTGGCGAGCTGGAGGGTGCGGACGAGGAGGTCGTGGAGGAGCTCGTAGTCGGCGAGGTCGAAGCTCTGGATCGGATCGCCGCCGCGGTAGCCGCCGACCAGGTGGAGGAGGGCGTCGACGCCGCCGAAGCGGTCGGTGAGGGTGGCGGCCCAGTCATTGGCGGCGGTCTCGTCGAGGAGGTCGACGGCGCGAGCGTCGATGCGCTCGTCGGGGAGGTCGAGCTGCTTCCTGGCTGCGTCGGCGTGCTCGTCGGTGCGGTCCGCGAGGGCGAGGGTGGCGCCGGCGTCCGCGAGCCGCTTCGCCACCACCGGCCCGAGCCCGCCGCCGGCGCCGGCGATCGCGATCACTCGTCCGTCGAGGTCGGCCACGGCGGGGACGCTATCGCTGGCGCCCTGCGAAGTCACACTTCTGTTCCACTCTGGGTGGCAGTCGCGACACGGCCGACCCTACGGTTTTCCGCATGAAGCGAGAATCGGAGCGGCTCGTCAACCGACGACAGCAGGGCGACCTGGGTGAGGCCTCCGCGATCGAGTGGCTGACGAGCAAGGGCGCGCTGGTGCTCGTCCCTTTCGGACACAGCCCTGACTACGACCTTGTGGCGCAGATCGATGACCGGCTGCTGCGGATCCAGGTCAAGACGTCGATACAGGAGACACGAACCCCAGGAGGACACATCCGCTTCCCGGTCTCAGTCGCGACCTTCGGTGGGAATCAAAGCTGGGGCGGGGTAGTCAAGACCATCGATCCGAAGGCGATCGATTATCTCTTCGTGCTGACCGGGAGCGGTCGTCGTTGGCTTATTCCGTCCACAGCGCTTGGAGGCGAGAGAGCGATTCAGCTCGGCGGCCCGAAGTACGCAGACAACGAGATCGAGCCGGGGACCCAGATCAGGGAGATCGTATTTGGCCGAAGCCCGCATCTAGACTTGCCTGTGGCCGGGGGAGTATCCAAGCGGTCAAAGGATGGCGGCTGTAAACCGTCCGGCTTAGTTCCTTCGGAGGTTCGAATCCTCCCTCCCCCACTCGCCTCTCCACGCCCTGTCAAGCCGACTAACTACGAGCGTAAGCCCGGGCAAAGAGGCGAGGCATTGATCAACCAGAAGCGGCGATCACGATCCCTCAGCGCCCGTTCTTCGAGGCCGGCTTCGCGAACGGCAGCAAGGTCCGCGTCCGCAGTGACGGTCCGGGCCGGATCGTCCTCGAGCAGATCGATCTGCCCGGCTGGGCACAGCGCAACGGCCAACTCGACCTGGCAGAGAGCAGCACGAGTAGCTAACGGGCGCTCCAGGCCGGCTGGGGCCGGACGCCTCGCCCCCGTCGACTGCCCGGGGGTTGGTCTTCTCACCCTGGCAGGAACCGAGCGTCGGTGAAAGCTGCCGGGTTCCGGGTCGCCCAGCCGGCCGGGCGCCCTTCGCCTCCATCATCCCACCGCGCGGCGCAGGTGGCAACCCTGCAAGCGAGCGCCGCGATGTCCGGCGAGGGGCAGCCTAACCCTGGCGCAGCGGCTGTGCCTCGGGCAGCACCTGGAGCTTCTTCAGGGTGTTGTTCTCGATCTGGCGGATCCGCTCGCGGGTGACGCCGAACGCCTGGCCGACCTCCTCGAGGGTGAGCGGCCGGTGCCCGTTGAGCCCGTAGCGGAGCTCGATCACCTCCCGCTCCCGGCGGGGCAGCGTCGCCAGCACCCGCTGAACGTCCTCTCGCTGCAGCCGCTCCGACGCGGTCTCGAACGGCGACTCGGCCGTTTCGTCGGCGATGAAGTCGCCCAGCTCGGAATCCTCCTCGTCGCCGATCGGCTTCTCCAGCGAGACCGGCAGCTGGCTCACCCGGAGGATGTCCCGCACGTCCTGGGTGGACCATTCGAGCTCCGCCGCGATCTCATCCGGCTCCGGCTCTCGCCCCAGCCGCTGAACCAGCTGGCGCTCGACGTGCACCACCCGATTCAGCTTCTCGACCATGTGCACCGGGATTCGGATCGTCCGCGACTTGTCGGCGAGCGCCCGCGTGACCGCCTGGCGGATCCACCAGGTGGCGTAGGTGGAGAACTTGTATCCGCGCCGGTAGTCGAACTTCTCCACCGCCCGGATCAGCCCCAGCGATCCCTCCTGGATCAGGTCGAGGAAGCTCAGCCCCCGCCCGAGATACGACTTCGAGATCGAGACCACCAGCCTCAGGTTCGCCTCGACCATGTGTCGCTTCGCCCCGATGTCGCCGCGCTCGATCCGCTTCGCCAGATCGACCTCCTGCTCCGCGGTCAGCAGCTCGACCAATCCGATCGAGCGCAGGTAGAGACGGAGGCAGTCGAGGCTCGGCTCGACCGTCAGATCGAGCTCCTGCTTCTCCCTGGTCTGCTTGTAAGCGGTCACCCCGTCGGCCGCGATCACGTCGATCCCCTGCTCGACCAGATGGGAATGCAGGTCGGCGACCTGCTCCTTGGCCACCTCGACCTCCTCCAGAGTCGCCGCGATCTCCTCGAAGGTGAGGTAACCGCGCTCGGAGCCCGCCGCGATCAGCCGCCCCAGCTGCTCGCTGTCGGCAAATGGCTGCTCGTCTGACGCAACCGGCTCCCTGATGCTCGCCAAGTCTCCCTTCCTCCCAGTCCTTCCGAAGCCATCTCCTCTAGACGGCTCCGAGGCGAAGCGGACCGCAGTATATGGAGGGAGCTCGCGGGAGGCGCGCGCCGCGCTTCACGATTCAGCTGCCGCCGATCCCGGCCCTTCATACTTCGACCGATGGCGAACCCGACCTTCACCGTTTCCCCCGGCCGCGACGCTCAGGCCTCCACCCCATCCACCAGGGTCAGCCTCTCGCGGGTCGGGGTGACCGGAGTCGAGAAGGTGGTCCGCGTCGCCGCCCCGGGCAGCGACGGCACCGGCTCGCTGTACCACGCCGAGCTCGAGTGCCTGGTCGACCTCAACCCGGAGCAGGCCGGAGTCCACATGTCCCGCTTCGAGGAGGTCGTCAACGAGGCGATCGACAGCGTCGTCCTCGGCGAGGCGCTGCGGGCCGAGGTGCTCGCCGCCCACATCGCCGAGCAGGTCCGCGAGCGCCAGGGAGGGCTGCGGTCCGAGGTCCGGATCGCGGCCCGCTATCCGGAGACGGTGCCCGCCCCCGTCTCCGGGCTGCCGACCCAGGAGATCTACTCCCTCCTCGGCACCGCGGTCGCCTCCGATCGAGGCACCCGCACCCTCACCGGCGTCGAGGCCCAGGGGATGACCGCCTGCCCGTGCGCCCAGGGCCTGGTCGAAGAGGGTGCCCGAGAGCGGCTGGCCGAGCAGGGGTTCGACCCCGACGAGATCGAGCGGGTGATCGAGAGCGTCCCCATCGCCACCCACAACCAGCGGGGGATCGGCACCCTGCACGTCGGCCGCACCGAGGGCTCCGCGGTCGAGATCGACGCCCGGGAGCTCCTCCACATCGTCGAGGGCTCGATGTCGAGCGAGATCTACGAGCTGATGAAGCGCTCCGACGAGCGCGCGGTGGTCGAGAAGGCCCACGCAAACCCCCGCTTCGTCGAGGACTGCGTCCGCGAGATGATCCGCCGGGTGAGCGAGGCCTTCCCGGAGCTCGGGGACGGCGCCTTCGTCCACGCTCGCCAGGAGAACCTGGAGACGATCCACCGCCACAACGTCGTCGCCGAGCGCTACGGCCTGATCTCGGAGATCACCCGCGAGCTCGAGAGCGGCGAGCACTCCCGCAACCACATGACGATGCGCGGGTGGCTCGAGGCGCCGGCCAGCCACCCGTAAGGACAGCGGAGTGACCGATCGAGAGCTGGCGGTCGAGGCGGTTCGGCGGGAGGCATTCCAGAAGGTCTCGGAGCTCGAGCCTCTGATCGCGCTCGTCCGCGAGCGCCGGCCCGAGACGGTGGTCGAGATCGGCACCCATAAGGGCGGGACCCTGTTCGCCTGGTGTCAGGCGGCCGATCCGGAGGCGCTGATCGTGAGCATCGACCTGCCCGATGGCCTCTTCGGGGGCGGCTACTCGAAGGAGGAAGCTCGCGAATTCCAGTCCTTCGCCCAGCCGGGTCAGGAGCTCCACGCCCTCCGGCGTGATTCACACAAACGGAGGACGCTGAGGCGCCTGAAGTCCCTGCTCGACGGCCGGCCGATCGACTTCCTGTTGATCGACGGCGACCATACGTATGAAGGCGTGAAGCGCGACTGGGAGATGTATGCGCCCCTGGTCGGGCCGAGGGGGTTGATCGCGTTCCACGACATCCTCGAGCACCCCGATCAGCCGCTCTGCAAGGTCGACGAGCTTTGGACCGAGCTGGCGCCTCACCACCGGACCGCCGAGTTCACCGACCCCGGGGACGATCGAGGTAATGGCCAATGGGGAGGGATCGGGGTGATCTTCAACGAGGCGGCAGGCGCTCAGGCACGGTCGACCTGAGCACCGCCCTTGGACGCCATTCGGCGGAAGCCGAAGAAGTAGTCGACGCCGCTGATCACCGTCACCGCCACAGCGGCGTAGACGAGGAGGTCGACCGAGAGCGGCGCCGGGTCGAAGACGATCAGGGCGATGATCGCCGCAATCTGAAGCGCGGTCTTCACCTTGCCCAGCCAGCTCGCGTGGATCACCACCCCTTGCTCGGCGGCGAGCCCGCGGAGCCCGGTGACCGCGAACTCCCGGGCGATGATCACCATCGCCACCCACGCCTCGAGCCGGTTGAGCGAGACGAGCGCCACCAGGGCGGCGGTGACCAGCAGCTTGTCGGCGATCGGGTCCATCAGCTTGCCGAAGGTGGTGACGGCGCCACGGCTGCGGGCGATGTAGCCGTCGAGCCCGTCGGTGAGGGCCGCGAGGGCGAAGACACCGGCCGCGATCGTGTCCCCGTTCGGCGTCTCGTCGAGCAGCGCCACGATCACCACCGGAACCAGCAGGATCCGGAGGACGGTGAGCGTGTTCGGCAGGTTGAGCGGGAACACCGCGCCAAAGTATGGGCCGCCGCCTGGACGCGGCGCCGCCAGGTGCCGCCGAGCTCTAGGGGGCGGTCGTCACTGCGCCAGGAGCGGCTCAAACCGCAGCGACCGAGCGCAAAGACCCAGGTCGCGATGGTCCATCACTCCGTGCCTGCGCGGCCGCAGCGGAGAACACGCGATCGCAACCCAGTGCTCGCCGCCGTCGATCTCGAACTCGATCGCGTCGTCGGTGACCGAAGCCGGTACGCGTCGCCCGTCCACCGCGACGCGAGGGCGAGCGGGCTTGGCCCCCTTGGGCCGCTCGAGGGGGTGAAGCTCAAGCCTTGCCCTGTGCCTCCCTGCGCCTGGAACGCTGACCCTAATCAAGGCCAAGTGCGAGGTCCAGCGAACCGGAGGCTCTCCCTCCACCGGCTCCGGATCGTGGAAGCCGATCACCCTGCCCCCGTGGGAGGCGGTCAGATCGATGACCTCCTGCGCGACTGGGGCGTCGGGTGGGTCCGCCGAGCGCTCGGCGAGGCCGGCGATCCGTCCCTCGCGGACCGTCAATCGCCAGAAGTCCCCGAATCGCCACGTCCGCCGCTTGGGCAACCTGGACGCGCGGGCGATTAGCGCGGCGAGCCTCGACTCGAGGGCCGCTGCGGCGATCGAGGCCCTTGGACCGAGGGTCGCTACCGCCAGGTGGCGCATCGCGACTCCGACCGTCCCCGGATGCCGAAGGGCGACGGCCGCCCGGAGCGCACGACGGGCACCGTCCCGCGTATGCGCGAGGCGCTCTTCCCATTCATGGGTGATCCCCAGGTAGTGCTCAGCTAGCGACTCAGGCACGTCGCTCCGATATCTCGTCTCCCCCCGCCCGAAGCTGAACAGATGCTCCCGGACATGACTGAGGTGGCCGTCGTAGACGTGGCGGACGCGCGGGCGTGGGCTGAACTCAAGCCGCTCGCCACGAGCATCGAGGACGATTCCCAGGACCCACGCCCCGAAGGCCCCGTACCGAGGGGGGAGCCCACCCGCGTCGAGGTAAAGATCTCTCCGCAGCGCGAGGCTGTGAACCAGGATCTTCCGCCAATGGTTGGGATCCTCCTCGAGGACGATCTCCTGCAGAAAGGCGTCTCGCTCGAGCTCCCCGATCGGACCCTGCGCATCTGGAGAATCGGCTCCTCGGACCCCCGGGGCTCCGGTCCGATCCAGCTCCTCGAGCATCGCCTCCAGGCAATCGGCCTCCGGAACGCAGTGGGACTCAGTTAGGAAGATGAACTCCCCCCGCGCCGCCTCCGCCCCGGCGTTGAGCAGCTCCGAGGAGCCCGGGAGCTCCAACCACTGGTCTCCCGGCCGCATCAGCGACCTAGTCGCGCGCTCCAGGCGGCGGTCCCCGCCCGGCACGAGCGCAACCACCTCATAGATCGCGGGATCAACGGTCTGCTCGGTCCAGGCGCGCATGCACTCGATACCGGCCCCGCGCTCGTCCTTGAGCGGCAGGAGCACCGAGATCCGAGGGCTGACCTCCATCCGCGAAGTATTAATCACCCCCGGCGAGCTCCCGGGCGCGGGCGAAGACGGCGTCCATCATCGGCTCGGTCAGCTTCCCCGTGAAGGTGTTCTGCTGGCTCGGGTGAAAGCAGCCGAGAAGCGAATAGGGCCCGACCTCGGTCTCGGCGCCGTGGCCGAAGCGCGGCCGGGGGCGGGGCAGCTCGGGGCCGAGTGCGGCGACGGCGAGCATGGACCCAGCCCAGGCGTAGGAGCCGAGCGCCACCAGGACCCGGGCGCGCCCGAGCAGCTGCAGCTCCCGGACCAGGTAGGGAAGGCAGTTGTCGCGCTCCTCGGTGGTCGGGCGGTTGCGCGGAGGCGGGCAGCGGTTGACCGCGGTGACATACGCCCCCTCGAGACGGAGGCCGTCGTCGGCGCGCTCCGACGTCGGCTGGTTGGCGAGCCCCGCCCGGTGGAGGGCGGCGAACAGCCAATCGCCCGAGCGATCGCCGGTGAAGATCCGCCCGGTGCGGTTCCCGCCGTGCGCAGCGGGCGCCAGGCCGACGATCACGATCCCGGCACGCGGGTCGCCGAAGCCGGGCAGCGGCCGGGCCCAGTAGCGCTCCCCGCGGAAGCGCCGGGGCGGCTCGGCGGCGACGCGCTCCCGCCAATCGACCAGCCGGGGGCATCGCACGCACGAGGTCACCTCACGCCCTACGGCGGCCAGCGAGTCCGGCACGCCCAGGACGCTAGCCGCCCTCAGCGGCCGGTGCTTGCCCTAGTGGGCGGCGATGCAGTAGGCGTCGCGGACCGGGCCGTAGCCGGGCACCGTCGCCGCCGCCTGAATGGTGAGGGCGAAGCTCGCCGCCTCGGCCTCGATCGACCGGGAGACAAGGCTCCGCTCCAGCCTCGACCGGGCGGCGACCAGCCGCTTCGCGTTCCGCCAGGCGTTCTCGCGCATCAGGCGGATCAGCGCCAGGGCGCCCACCTCGTCGATCGGCGATGGCTCCATGTCGCTGGTCCCGATCAGCGGGTCGTAGAGGCGGTAGAGCTCGTCCTGGAGCGGGTCGATCACCCGGTCCAGGAACAGGTTGACCTTGTCGTGGTCGGGCTTTCGCGAGTCCCCGTCGCGATCGACCAGGCCGACGTGCGCGAGGGTGTAGGGGAGGTCGCGGTTTATGTGGGCGTTCATCCCGAGCAGCAGGTCGCCCATTGCCTGGACGTGCGGCGAGCTCGCGGCGTCGAAGGCGATCTTCCAGGCGGCCGGCACCGGTCGGCCGGCGGCATAGGCGTCGTAGGCGCGGAAGTAGAGCTCGGCGAAGACGGCGTCCTCGTGGTTGATCCAGGGGAGGTCGCTGAAGGTCCCGGGCTGATCGCGGACCGTGCGGAAGAACTCCTGCGTCGTCCGCAGATAGGTGAGGGCGAAGACGGCGTCGTGATCGCAGCTCCGGTCGAGGGGCCGCCAGCGATCGATCATCTCGTCGATCACCCTCCGCGGGCAGCTCATCTTCCCCTTCGGGCAAACGTCCCAGCCCAGCGGAACCGTGCCGGGGGTCTCCGGGACGTCGGGCACCAGCTCCGGCCAGTTGGGGATGACCATGTTCTCGGCCCTGGCTTGCCCAAGACCAAGTGTCCCCATCGCGATAAGGACGGTGACGATTGCGACTATCGCTCTCCCCCGGCGCACCTGGCGAAGAATTGTGCAGGAGCGCACGAGTCCGTGCGCCACTAGAAACCCGAATCATGAACTCGGACCCGTCGCCGGCCCGCGTGCCAGCAGCAGCCAGTCCTGACCGGAGGACGGCGGTGACAGCCGACGCCACTCAGACGGCGCAAGGCCGGTAAGAAGCTCTCTCATCGTGGGGTCGACCAGGTCGTCGGTGTCGGCGTAGATGTAATCCACCCGACGGGCATCCAAGGCTTCGAGGACAGAGGTTTCCTTCGGTCTGTTGAGGATCCCCTTCCAGCTGATCGCCTTGCAGGGCCTGGCCCCGCCCAGGTACGGGCAGACAGGGCTTGCGTACGTCGCGAGAAGCCCCGCCCCGCCGCCTCGAAGATCGCTTCGAAACGGATAGAGGCGATCCACCATCGCCTTCATCGGACGGTCAGGCCGTCCGAGCTGCGGGGTCTGATAGTCCGGTCCGTAGTGTGGGGGGACCACAACCAGGACCAGCACCGCCAGGAGCGGAGGGAGGGCGCGGAGCCGACCCAGCCCCGGCCATCGATCCGCGTACGCCATCGCGCTCATACCGGCCACCGCCAGAATCAGCACGGTCAGCGCGAAGAGGTAGGAGGGCCGTGGGCGCTGCCAGATCATCACGATCGCCGCGGTGATGGCCAGGGAGCCCAGCGCCAGCCATCCCCAGGCTCGCTCGCGGACCCAGCTCTCCCACCAGCGCCGCCGATCCCGCCACAGCAGCACGAGCCCACCCACGACGAATGCCGCCAGGCAGATCAACCCGACCAGGCTCGCCGTCGATCCGGTCTTGACTTCGACGTAGTCGGGATTACGGTCCGCGCCGGCTGAGATCCGGTCAAAGAGCATCAACTCCAGGCCATACGGGACCAGCCCGGCGTTCCAGAGGAAGTGCTCTCCCATCGCGCCTGGATTCGCTCGGATCGCCTCGATGAGCAGCGGCCTCTCGTCACCGAACTCCCTCACGGCCAGGGGCCCGCAACCCGCGAACGGCGAGGCGCGGTAATCGTCGTGCCTCTGCTCGTAGCCGAAGGCGTAGTTCTGGCAGACGTTCACCGCTTGCCTGTGGTTGATCCGAGCCAGCGCGTCCCCGCCTTTCGGATCGTTCGCGACGACAGCAACGCCGAGCACCGCCACAACCAGCACGGGGTACCCGAACGCTCTGATCAGCCTCGCCGGGGGAGTCGCCTCTCCCTCTCGCCGCTGCCGCACCTCGTAGAGGATCCAAGCCGCGGTCCAGATCGCGAGGGCAATCATGGTCTCGGTCCGCAAGAAGACCGTGCTCGCCAGCAGGACAGCGAAGACCCCGGACCGCATCCGCAGGCCGGACCCACTCAGCGCGATCAGGACCGCGGCCAACCCCGGAAGCAGCGAGAACAGGTGGAGCTCGTAGAGGTTGTCGTAGTTGATCGGCAGGACCGTCCACCAGACGGCCAAGACCAAGGCGATTCCCGGCGTGAGCAGGCGCCGGAGCACGGCAAGAACCAGAAGCGAGGCCGCCAATGCGATCACGACCCTGTGAGCGATCGTCACCGCGTATGGGTCGCTGACGAGCCATTGCATCGAGCCCCAGGCGAAGGCGTAGAGCGGATAATGCGCCGCATCGAGAGCGAACGAGTCGGCCCACCTGCTCGCACTGACGAAGTAACTGGGGGTGTCGCCGGAGCTGAGGTCGCGGTACTGCCAGATCCCCCAGAGCAGCTTTGACTGGATCAGGAAGATCGAGCCATAGGCGAATGCCGCGGACCCGGCCAGCCTCTCCAGGCGCAGCCTGATCGCCGTGGCGGCCGCGCCGACCCCCGACGACGACTTCATCTTCCCGAGGCTATGCGGAGGAGCCGGCGGTCGTCAACTCCACCGCCCTGAAGCTCTCGATCGTCCGCCGCAGCCCCTCCTCCAGGGGCACCTCGGCCTCGAAGCCGATCAGCTCGCGGGCGCGCGAGGTATCGAGCGAGCGCTTCGGCTGGCCGTCGGGTCGCGAGTCGTCCCAGACGGTCTTCCCCTCGTAGCCGGCCAGCTCGGCGATCGTCTCGGCGAGATCGCGGATCCGGGTCTCTTGGCCGGTGCCGATGTTGACCGGATCAGAACCTCAAGGCGCTCGGCGCTCAAGACCAGCGCCCGGGCGGCGTCGTCGACATAGAGGAACTCGCGCGAGGGCTCCCCGGTCCCCCACAGCACCGACCTCGGGGTCACCCCGCTCGGTGGCGACCACGTACTTGTGGACCATCGCCGCGATCACGTGGGAGTCCTCGAGGTCGAAGTTGTCACCGGGCCCGTAGAGATTGGCGATCACCGGGACGCAGGAGTCGAGGCCGTACTGGCGCCGATAGGTGTCGGAGAGGACGAAGTTCATCTTCTTCGCCAGCCCGTAGGGGGCGTTCGACTCCTCCGGGAAGCCGTTCCAGATCTCGTCCTCGTTGAAGGGAACGGGCGTGAACTTCGGATAGGAGCAGACCGTGCCGGCGACGACCAGCTTGCCCGTGCCGTGGGCGCGGCAGGCCTCGAACACGTTGAGGCTCATCGCCAGGTTGTCGTGGGCGAGGGGGCCGGGGTTGCGCCGGTTGAAGCCGATCCCGCCGACGTTGGCCGCCAGGTGAATGACGACCTCGGCGCCATGGATCGCCTGGAAGGCGAGTTCGCGGTCGCGAAGGTCGTGGTCGGCCGAGCGGGGCACCCTGACCTCGGCGCCGAGATCCCGGAGCAGCGCCGCCGTCGGGCGGCCGAGAAAGCCGGCGCCGCCGGTGACCACGACCTGTTTTCCGGACCAGAAGCTGGGATCGGGGACGCCCGCCGCCATTGCCGGGAAGGCTAGCGGCCGCTTCTTATACTCGCGCGCCGTAGGTGCCTGGGCAGGCCCAACACAGCATGCTGTTCATGCACGTCCGAAAGACGGGCGGGACCTCGCTGACCCGGCTGCTCTCGGATCGCTTCGCCGCGTGCGATTGCCTGGCGCTCTACCACCGCGCGATGCCAGAGGAGCGCTACCTCGACGAGTTCCGCTACGTCACGGGGCACGTCGACATCACCTTTATCGATCGCTTCCGACACCCGCCATACCTGGTCACCTGCCTCCGCGACCCGATCGAGCGCGCTCTTTCGGTCTACTCCTACTACCGCTGGTTTCCACCCGACGAGTACGGGGTGTTGGAGCCTGAGCTGGATCCCCCGACCTTCGAGAGGCGGGTAGCGGTGATGCGGCTCGCGCGGGAGTACTCGCTTGGCGAACTGCTCCGGCGCGCGCCGGAGCTCGCTCCCGGAGCACTTCGGCGACGTCCAGACCCGTGTCCTCTGCGGATCACGACCGCAAGGCGGCGACGAGAATCTCGAGAGGGCCCTGGAGGGTCTTGAGCGCTGCGACTTCGTCGCCGTAACCGAGCGCCTGGACGAATCCGCGATCTGGCTTGCCCGCCGGCTCGGCTGGGACGAACTGGGTCCATTGCCCCGGGCCAACGTGGCCACGGACCGGCTCAAGCGCGAGCAGCTGAGCGCGGAGACGCTCGGCGCGCTGCTGAAGTTGACTTCTTTCGACGCCCAGCTCCACCGGCATGCCGCCCAGCGTTTCGAACGCCAGATCGCGAAATGGAGCCAGGCCTCCGATCCCCGCGACGAAGGGGCCAGCTTCCCAGACGCGCCAGTGGTTGCGGACCTGCAGTTCGGCGAGCCGATCCAAGGCCGTGGCTGGTCGGGCCGGGAGCAACTCGACGAGGAGCCCTGGTTCGGCTGGATCGGCGCTTCACGGCGCGCCCATCTCTACCTTCGGGCCGCGCCCAAGGCCGAACGCCTCCTGATCGAGATACCCCACGTGCTCGAACCGGCGATCCTCGACACCCTTCGGATCACCGTCAACGGCGAGATCGTCTCTCACTCATTTGGCAGCCGGGACGGTGTCCTGACCGCGACCGCCACGATGCCGACGGAGGTAGTGACGGCGTTCGAAGGGACGGTCCACGTTCAGCTCGAGGTCGGGCGGACGGTCCGGCCCTGCGACCTCGACCCCGAGAGCAATGACAGCCGTGATCTGGCAATCGCCGTTCGGCGGGTCGCCCTCGTCCACCGCTAGCCGTTGAGAACGGGCTGCCGCCGGCCGGGTTCGGGCACTCGGTTCCCCGCCTTCGGCTCAAGCATCCGAGAGAGCTCGGGCATCCGATCGCGGTAGGTGTGCTCGGCGAGGGTCCTTGCCTGCCCCGCCGCCGCGATCGTTCGAGCTTCCTCGGGGTTGTCAAGGTAGTAGCGGACCTTCTGGATCAAGTCGGCGGCCCCGTCGTAGGTGACCAGCTCGCGCCCGGGCTCGAACAGCTCGGTGAGATTGCTACCCAGCTCTGTGACTAGGAGGGCGCCGACTCCAGTCGCCTCGAACAGCCGCATGTTGTTCGAGTAGCCGTCGGCCACATCCGAGTGAGCGTTGATCACGATTCGCGAGCGGGCGAGGATCCGATGCATCTCGAGCCCCCATGCATGGCCTTGGTGACGGGCTCTGATCGGGGACTCCGGCGCCAGCTCCTCTACCCCGTGGCCCCAGAGCTCCAGCTCCAGGGGGGCCGCGACGTGTTGGAGCAGCTTCACCCGAGCCGGATGAATCGATGGGTGGACCCCACCGATGAACGTCACCCGGCCCGTCCGTTCGGAGTCTGGGCCGCAGTCCACCCCCAGCTCTCGCAGGCGCCCGATCACCCGCTGGTCGAAGCCGAGGGGCAGATAGCGGCCCTCGACGCCGATCTCGCCGAAGTGGCGGACGTAATGGGGCAGCGAGGAGACCAGCAGCTCGTAGCCACGGAGGACATCGGAGTCGGGGAGGCGGCTGGCGATCTGCCCCACCACCGTGACTCCGCTGCCACGAATGCGATCGAGCTCGGCGCGCCGGAAGAAGCATGGGTCCTGGACGTAGAGGACGTCCGGAGAGAACTCCTCGACCTGTGCGAGCGCGATTTCGGCCAGCGCTGGTGGGTCGGGCTCCGGACGCCGGGCGAGACGCGCCCACCGATCGGCGATCCGCTGCCGCCAGGATCGCTGTTCGTCGAGCCAGCGGCGCTGCGCAGGCTCGCAATTGAGGAGAACATCGGCGGTCTCGTGCCCCAGCCCCCGGAGCCCGGCCGAGTAGATGTCGGAGCGGGACATCCCGCGTCCGATTACCGAGTCGAGCTGCTCCTGGTATGGGCGTCGCTCCAGCGACGGCCGGGAGCCATAGTGCTCAGAGAGGAACCACGGGTAGCAGGTGTCGGCAACAAGGATTCGCAAGGCGCTCGAACCTCCGCATTTACACTAGCCGCGCTTTGCCGCCCAAGCTCTCGGTCATCACCCCGTCCTATAACCAAGGACGCTTCATCGAGCGGACGATCCGCTCGGTCCTCGACCAGGGCTACCCCAACCTGGAGTACGTGATCGTCGACGGCGGCTCCACCGACGAGTCGGTGGAGATCATCCGCCGCTACGAGGATCGCTTGGCCTGGTGGGTCTCGGAGCCCGACGAGGGCCAATCCGCACGCGATCAACAAGGGGATCGAGCGGAGCACGGGCGAGATCGTCGCCTACATCAACAGCGACGACTACTACCTCCCCGGCGCCTTCGAGACCGCGGTCGGCGCCCTCGAGCGGAGCGGCGCCGGCTGGGTGGCCGGAGGAGCCCTCGACGTCGAGGAGGGCGACCCGCCCCAGCGGCTGAGGGTATGGCGGCCGAAGCCTCCCTCCTACTGCGAGGCGGGCAGGATCAAGGGACGGCACTGGTGGATGCTGGTGCCCTGGCACGTGCCCCAGCCCTCCTCGTTCTGGCGCCGGGAGCTGTTCGATCGGTTCGGGATGTTTCGCTCCGACATGCACTACGCGTTCGACGCCGAGTTCATGCTCAGGCTCGCCTACGACGGCGAGACGCCAGAGCTCCTGTCTGACGAATTCCTCTCGATCCGCTGGGTCCACCCCGAGCAGAAGACCTACGAGATGACGAACTCGCGCCCGGAGATCGCTCGCTTCGTCGAGATCTTCACCCCGCACCTGAGCAAGCGGGAGCGATTCAGGTTGCGGGCGTCCTGGGCGCTGGAGCCGGCCGCCCGGATTCGCAGGTTGGTCGTGATCTATGGCGTCCACTACCTGCTCGGACCGTTTATGCATCGGGTGGTCACCCCTGTGCTCACCTGGGGCGGCGACCTGCTCGAGCACCTGCCCAAGCGCTGGCGGCCGCCAATCAGGATCCGCGACCGGCAGCGAAAGGAAGGGGCTGTACCCGCAAGCGGATCACGAAACGGCCGGCCCTACGGGCCCTCGCCGATCGGGCTTGAGCCAATCGCACGTGACCCCGGGCCGCAGCACGTACCGGAGTGGCCCGGCGGGAACGGAGAGGGCGGTCAGCCCGGCTCGAAGGCGAGCGACCGCACCGGAACGCCCAGAGCGCGCGGATCGTCGATGCCGTAGCGGCGAGGCCGCAGCGGCGAGCAGGCGATCGCGATCCAGCGCTCGCCGGGATCGATCTCGAACTCGATCGCCCCATCGCTGACGGTCATGGCGACCGGACGATTGTCGACGGCGACCCGCGGGCGGGCCGGAGGAGCCTCTTCGGGCCTCGTCAGCGGGTGAAGCTCCAGCCGTGCGCGGCTCCGCTGGGCGCCGGGCACCCGTACCTGGAGGAGGGCCAGCGGCGCGGTCCACCTGAGTGGGCCGTGGCCCGCGGGCGTCTCCGCATGGTAAAAGCCGATCGAACCGCCGGCCAGGGACTCGCTGAAATCGATCCGCTCGGCCGCCCGGGGAGAGAAATCGCCGAGCTTCGCCTCCGCCAATCCCTCGAGCCGGCCCCGCCGGCTGGTCAGCCTCCAGAACCCGACGAAGGACCGGCGGCGGCGATTGGGGTCGCGGTCGGTCCGCGCGCGAAGCGCCGCCCACCACGCGCCCATCCGGGCGGCGGCGATCGCCGCCCGCGGGCCGAAGAGGGCGACCGCAAGATGTCGGCCCAGCTCGACCAACGTCCCTGGATGACGCAGGGCGAGAGCCGCCCGCAAGGCGCGGAGGGCACCTGCCCGGGTGTACTGAAGGCGCTGCTCCCACTCCGCCGCCGGCTCCAGGTAACGGTCGCTGATCTCAAGAGGGACCTCGCGTCGGTAGCGCATCTCCCCCTTGCCCCAGCTCCGCACGTGGGCACCAAGCTGGCGGAGGTCACCGTCGTAGACGTGACGCACCCGCGGGCGGGGACTGAAAACGAGGCGCCGGCCCCCTGAATGGAGGGCGATCGCCAGTGGCCACGGTGCAAAGTCACCGTAGCGCGGGGGCAGACCCCCGGCGCCGAGGTAAACGTCGCGGCTGATCGCGAGGCTGTGAATCAACACCTTTCGCCAGTGCCCGGGTTCCTTCTCGATCGCCAGCGCGTCCTCGAAGGCGTCCCGCTCGAGCATGCCAAGGGCGCCGCGCGCCTCCGGCACACTCGCCCCCCGTACCCCGGGCGCCCCGGTCCGATCGAGCTCCTCGAGCATCGCCACCAGGCAGTCCGGCTCCGGCACGCAGTGAGCCTCGGTGACGAACAGAAACTCGCCACGGGCCTCTCTCGCGCCAAGGTTGAATGCCTCGTACTCATCTGCTCGGGGGGCGAGCAGCCAGCGATCGTGGGCCCGCAACAGGGGGCGAACCGAGTGCTCCAGCTGCCGATCCTCGCCGGGAGCGATCGCGAGGATCTCGAAACTCTCGGGCGCCGCGTCCTGTCCGCTCGTCCAGGCCCGCACGCACTCCACTCCCGCCTCGCGCTCGTCCTGGAGCGGCACGAGCACCGACATCCTTGGCGTGGGCGCCATCGCGCGCCAGTCTAGGGCGGGTGGCCCTGCTCCTAGACTCCACCGCCGTGGCGCCCAAGCTCTCGGTCATCACCCCGTCCTATAACCAGGGGCGCTACATCGAGCGGACGATCCGCTCGGTGCTCGACCAGGGCTACCCGAACCTGGAGTACGTGATCGTCGACGGCGGCTCGACCGACGAGACCGTCGAGATCATCCGCCGCTACGAGGATCGGCTCGCCTGGTGGGTCTCGGAGCCCGACGAGGGCCAGTCCCACGCGATCAACAAGGGGATCGAGCGGAGCACGGGCGAGATCGTCGCCTACATAAACAGCGACGACTACTACCTCCCCGGCGCCTTCGAGACCGCGGTCGGCGCCCTCGAGCGGAGCGGCGCCGGCTGGGTGGCGGGGGCATCCCTCGATCTGCTCGAGGGCGACCCTCCGGTCGAGCTCGGCGTCTGGCAGCCGCGATCGCCCTCCGCTAGCGAGGGCCCGCTGGCCGGCCGGCAGTGGTGGGTGCTGGCACCGTGGCACGTCCCCCAGCCGTCGACCTTCTGGCGGCGGGAGATGCTCCGGCTCCACGGGACCTTCCGCGAGGACCTCCAGAACGTCTTCGACGCCGAGCTGATGGTTCGGCTCGCGATCGCGGGTGAGATGCCGGCCCTGCTGCCCGACGACGTCCTCGCCACCCGGCTCGGCCATCCCGGCCAGAAGTCCCGAGGTTTCGGCCGCTCGCGGGCCGAGATCCGCCGTCTCGCGGTAATTCTCGGCCCTCGGCTGACCGACTCCGAGCGCCGCCGGCTCGCCCTCCTGCGCTGGCCGGTCTGGGCCTGGCGCGCGGTGCGCGAGGTCGCCGTCGATCCCGCCCTGCGACTCGGCGGACGCCTGCTCGAGCACCTCCCCGCCCGTCTCCGGCCGCGGATCCGCGGCCGGGACCGGAGGTCCAGCCTCGCCGAGCTTCGCCGCTACCGTTAGGCGCCCGTGAGCACCCCCGAGGCACATGCCGCGACCGCGGCCGAAATCGTCATCTCTCCCCCGAGGCGCTGGAGCTCGCTCCACCTGGGCGAGCTCTGGGCGCACCGCGAGCTGATCTACTTCCTCACCAAGCGCGAGCTCCAGGTCCGCTACAAGCAGAGCTTCTTCGGGATCAGCTGGGCGGTGCTGCAGCCGCTGATCTTCGCCGGTTCATCTTCGCCCTCTTCTTCGGCGTCGTCGTCAAGCTGCAGGTGCCCGGGGATCTGCCCTATGCGGTCTTCGCCGTCGCCGGCGTCGTCCCCTGGCTGTTCACCGCCCAGGCGATCCACAACGGGTCGACCAGCCTCGTCCAGGACGCCGACCTGATCTCGAAGGTCTACTTCCCGCGGCTCGCGCTGCCGATCTCGAAGGCGCCTCAGCCTGCTGATCGACCTGGCGATCGCGCTGGCGGTGGTGATCATCGTCACCCTGATCTACGGGGTCGCGATCGCCTCGACCGTCTACCTCGTGCCGGCATTCCTGATCCTCGGCGTGATCACCGCGTTCGCGATCGCCACCCTGCTCGCCGCGGTCAACGTCAAGTACCGCGACGTCCAGGTGGTGGTCCCGATGCTGGTCCAGATCCTGTTCTTCGTCAGCCCGGTCCTCTACAGCGGGACGCTGGTCGGGGATGAGGCCGGCCAGGCGTGGTCGTACATCTACTCGATCAATCCGATGGCCTCGGTCGTCGACGGGATGCGCTGGGCGCTCCTCGACCAGCCCTATCCGGGGACGGTCAACATCCTGATCTCGGTGGCCAGCGCCGCCCTGCTCCTGATCGGCGCCCTGGTCTACTTCCAGCGAACCGAGCAGTTCTTCGCGGACGTCATATGAGCGACGTCGCGATCGAGGTCAGGGGGCTGGGCAAGCGCTACGAGATCGGCGCCGACCAGGCCGGCTACCTGCTGCTCACCGAGCGGATCACCGAGCGGCTGAAGTCGCTCGGGCGCGGTCAGAGGACGGAGGAGTTCTGGGCGCTTCGCGACGTCGACTTCGAGGTCAAGCGCGGCGAGACGATGGGGATCGTCGGGCACAACGGCGCCGGCAAGAGCACCCTGCTGAAGATCCTCTCCCGGATCACGCCCCCGACCGAGGGCGAGGCGCGGCTCCGCGGACGGGTCGGCGCCCTGCTCGAGGTCGGCACCGGCTTCCATCCCGAGCTGACCGGGCGCGAGAACGTCTTCCTCAACGGGGCGATCCTCGACATGAGGCGCGCAGGAGATCCAGCGGAGGTTCGACGAGATCGTCGAGTTCGCCGACGTCGGGCCCTTCATCGACACCCCGGTGAAGCGCTACTCGAGCGGGATGCAGATGCGGCTCGCGTTCTCGGTCGCCGCCCACCTCGAGCCCGAGATCCTGATCATCGACGAGGTCCTCTCGGTCGGGGACCTCGCCTTTCAGGAGAAGTGCCTGGGGCGGATGGAGACCGCGGCCGGAGAGGGGCGGACCGTCGTCTTCATCAGCCACAACCTCGCCTCCGTTCGCGGCCTCTGCGACCGGGCGATCATGCTCTCGGGTGGGCGAATCGTCGCCCGCGGCAGCGCCTCGCGAGGTGGTCGACGCCTACGTCAGCGACATGCTCTCGGAGTCGGAGACGAGCCTCAGGGATCGCGAGAACCGGGTCGGCGACGGGAGGATGTCGCTCGACCGACCTCCGGCTGGAGCGGGACGGGCAGATGATCGACAGCCCCGCCTCCGGCAAGGACTTCGACATCGTGGTCAGCTTCGAGACCGCGCGATGGAAAGCCGATGCGCGGCGTCAACTTCGGGATCGTGATCGCGGCCCACGGCGAGGACAAGCCGCTGATCAACATCTACTCCGAGACCGCCGGGGCGCGCGTTCCGCGAGGTTCCCGCCCACGGCGAGGTCCGCTGCCGGATCGAGCGCTGCCCGCTGCCGGCCGGCCAGTACTACGTCGGCGTCTGGTGCGACGCCGGCCAGCAGATGCTCGACGCGGTCACCCGAGCCGCCGACCTGACCGTGGGCGGAGGGGACTTCTTCGGCAGCGGCCGCGAGCAGATGGGCCCTCGGACCGTCCTCGTCGACCATTCCTGGTCGATCGCAGAGGCGTCTTCGAAGGGCAAGGGCACCGCCCTGGGCGAGCCGACCGCCGCCGAAGTGAAGTGACGGGCGCGCCGAGCGACGACAGCGCGGTCGCCGAACGCCTCGCTGATCTTCGGGCGCGGGTCGCGGAAGTCGGGTTCTGGTGGCACTCGATCGACCTCGGCGATGGCGTCGTCACCCCCGGCGCGAAGAGCAGCGCCTGGCTCGAGGCCGAGCTGGCGCGGCTCGAGCTCGGCGATCTCAGAGGCAAGACGGTGCTCGACATCGGGGCCTACGACGGGTACTACTCGTTCACCGCCGAGCGAATGGGCGCGGAGCGGGTCGTCGCCCTCGACCACTGGGTGTGGTCGGTCGACCTGCCGGCTTGGATTGCCTACAGGGAGAAGCGGATCGCCGCCGGGATGCGGGTCGAGCCGGTGGAGACCCTGCCGGACCTGTGGCGGCCCGACGAGCTGCCGGGGCGCCGGGCCTTCGACCTCGCCCACGAGGCGCTCGGCAGCTCCGTCGAGGTCGTCGTCGGGGACCTTCTCGACTACGACCTCTCGAAGCTGGGCACCTTCGACGTCGTTCTCTACCTCGGCGTCCTCTACCACGTGCGGCACCCCCTGCTTGCGCTCGAGCGGCTCGCGGCGGTCACCCGGGGCACGGCGATCATCGAGACGCAGGCCGAGCTCTTTCGCGGCTCCGGTCGTCGACCCCTGTGCCGCTTCATCGAGGGCGACGAGCTCAACCACGACCCAAGCAACTTCTGGACGTTCAACGACGAAGCCCTGCTGTCGATGTGCCGCTCGGCGGGCTTCGAGCGGGCCGAGGCGCTGCCGGCGCCCGGGCGCTTGAAGCGACGCGCTCGGGCGATGGTGCGCGGCTCGGCCCCGTATCGCGCCGTCGTTCAAGCAAGCCGCTGATCTACCGAGCCGGGGCGCTGCCGGCGGGCAGGCGAGCGGCTAGGGCCGCAGCCTGCGAAGCCGGGTTGGGAACGGGTACTCGGTCAAAAGCAGTGATCCGAAGGCGGCGACGGTCGTCGTCCTCCGCCGCTGCACCCGCCGGCGCTTGCCCAGGGTGCTTGGGATCGCTCGGATGAATGACGCGTAGGCGCGCAGCAGAGTCCGGGCGAACCCACCCTTGCGCGCGACCCTCCATTGGTGGGCCTGGAAGGCGGCGATCTTCGGGAGCGCCCTCCAGAGGATCGGTCCCGGGAAGTCCTTGAGCAGGGTGATCGGTGTGTTTCGCAGCAGGTAGAACCTGGTCCGGTCGGACTCCTGCCCCGTGGTTCCCCCCCGGACGTGATAGGCGACCGGCCCGGGTACGTAAAGGCCCTCGAAGCCCTGCAGCACCATCCTCAGGCAGAGATCGGCGTCCTCGCAGTAGAGGAAGTAGTCCTCGTCGAAGCCACCCGCCCTGACCACCGCCTCCCGCCGGTAGATCGAGGCCGCCGCGGTCGCGATCACGATCCGGCGGGGCTCCTCGTACTGCCCGCTGTCATCGGCGTCGAGGCCCCGCGGCGAAAACATCCCGCACGTGTAGAGGTCCTGACCGACCTGCTCGATCACGTTCCGCTCGTGGTACCGGACGATCTTGCCGGTGACGAACCCGAGGCCGGGCTCACGATCGAGCTCGCCAACGAGGTGCTCCAGCCAATCCGGCGACAGCTCGATGTCGTTGTTGAGGAGTGCGATGTACTCCCCGTCCGTTGCCTCGATTCCCGCGTTGACCGTCTTCGGGAAGCCCGAGTTCCCCGCCAGCGCGACGACCCGGACCTCCGGCCATTGCTCCTCGAGGTACCGCCGCGAGCCGTCGGTCGAGCCATCGTCGACGACGGTGACGTCGAAGTCGCGGAAGCTCTGGCGGCGCAGGGTGGAAAGGACCATCTCCAGGTAGGTGAGGCCGTCCCTTGGGGTGGCGCCGTTGTGAGTGGGGATGACGACCGAGACCTTCGGGGCGGGGCGCATGCCCACACCGTTTCAGATCGAGGCGCGGGCCCCACTACTGTGCAGGCGTCATGCCTGCCCTCACCGAGCGCCGGTGACGTCGCTGCGCGTCTGCGTCGACGCTCGCCTCGGCAGCGGGCTCTCCGGCGGCGTCGAGCAGGTGGTGATCGGCCTCGCCGCGGCGCTCTCGCGGCTCGAGGACGGCGACGAGGAGTACCTCTTCCTCGCCCATCCCGAGCAGGACGGGTGGATTCGCCCCTACATGAAGGGGCCCTGCCGGCTGCTCCATTCCAAGCTCGAGTACCCCGGCCAGCCGGGGGCGCTCCGGGCGCTGAGGCGGACGGCGCGAGAGCGAGCACCCTTCCTCAGCGATCGGAGGCGGTTCGTGGCCGGCTCCGACGGGACGATCGAGCGCGCCGGGGTCGACGTGATGCACTTCACCTTCCAGGAGGCCTTCCTCACCGAGGTCCCGAGCATCTACCAGCCACACGACCTCCAGCACCTGCACCTGCCCGGAGCTCTTCGGCGAGCGGGAGCGGCGGCGGCGGGAGATCGTCTACCGCACCCACTGCGAGCGAGCGGCCCTGGTGATCGCGATGACCTCCTGGGGCAAGCGCGATCTGGTCGACCACTACGGCCTCGACGCCCGAGAAGGTCGAGGTGGTGCCCTCGGGGCTCGGTCCTCTCCGAGTACCCGGCCCCCTCGCCCGACGACCTCGCCGAGCTGCGGGCCGATCTCTCGCTGCCGGAGCCGTTCCTGCTCTACCCGGCCCAGACCTGGCCGCACAAGAACCATCTCGCGCCTGCTCGAGGCGCTCGCCCTGATCAGGGACCGGCAGGGGATCACGATTCCCCTGGTCTGCCCCGGGCAGCGGAACCAGTTCTACCCGCGGATCGCGGAGCGCGCCCGCGAGCTCGGATCTCGAGCGAACGATCCGGTTCCCCGGCTTCGTCAGCCCGACCGAGCTTCGTGGCCTCTACGGGCTGGCTCGAGCCCTTGTCTTCCCGAGCCTCTTCGAGGGTTGGGGGATGCCGGTGACCGAGGCCTTCTCCGCCGGTGTGCCGGTCGCCTGCTCCTCGGCGGCCGGCCTGCCCGACCTGGTCGGGGACGCCGGGCTTCTGTTCGACCCCACGTCAGCCGGCGGAGATCGCCGATCGGGTCCACCGCCTCTGGACAAATGCGGCGCTGCGAGAGCAGCTCCGTGAGCGCGGGGCGCCGGCCGAGCCGAGCGGTTCAGCTTCGACCACGCGGCGCGGCTGCTTCGCGCGCACTACCGGCGGCTCGCTGGGAAACGCCTCCCAGAGGAGGACCGTATCCTCCTGGCGAGCCCGCCCCTGGCCTGAAGCGGCGTGCCCGACCCAGACGATGGAACCCCAGACGAACAGAACGCGCGCACTCCCGGCTTCCGTCCAAGCCGTCTCGCAACTTCTTCTCCAGGCTCAGGAGGCTGGTCGGGAACCTGCTCCAGTTCGCCCAGCGCGACCAGCTCGAGGAGCTCGGCGATCAGACCCGGCGGCTGGGCTCGGCGTCGGTCGAGTCGGTCGACCTTCGTCAGCGGCGAGCTGCGGGCGCTCGAGGAGCGGCTCTCGAGGATCGAGGAGGAGCTCGCGAGCCTGCGGCGCCTGCTCGAGGAGCGGGGGCGGGACGAGCCCGAGGACTCGGCCGCGCGCCCCGACCGGGTGGCATCCGCTCCGCCCCCGGGCTGAGATGAGCCTCCCGCCGGGCGGCGTCTGGCTCGACGCCCGGGGCACCCAGAGCGCCACCCACGCCGAGCGCGGCATCGCCCGCTACATCGTCGAGCAGATCCGGGCCCTGGTCGAGGCGGCACCCGAGCTGAGGCTCAGCATCGGGCTCGATCCCGGATCTTCCGGTTCCGCCCTCGCTCGAGCCCTTCCGCGATCGCGACCGGCTCAGGTGGCACAGCCGCACGCGGCCCGAGGTCGAGCCGCTGCCCTCGATCTACCACGTGATGTCGCCGTTCGAGTCGCGGATCGAGCTCGAGGACATCTGGCCCGACTGGGTGCGCGGCGGCGGCTGCCGGACCGTGGTCACCCTCTATGACCTGATCCCGCTCGTGATGCGCGACCGCTACCTCACGGACGCGAACTGGGGCATCTGGGGCACGGTCTGGATGGCGCGCCTCGGCCTGATTCGCGCCGCCGACCAGGTGCTGACCATCTCCCAGCAGACCGCCGACGACGCGGGCGAGCACCTCGGGATCCCCGAGGAGCGGCTGACGGTGATCGAGTCCGGCGTCTCCTGGCGGCTCTCCTCCCTGGTCGAGCTCGCAGATCGGAGGCCGAGTCCCTGCTGCGGCGACGCTTCCGCAGGCTTCGCCCCGGATTCCTCCTCTACGTCGGCGGCGACGACCCCCGCAAGAACCTGGAGGGGACGATCGAGGCCTACGGCCTGCTGCCGGAGTCCCTGCGCGGGCCCACCAGCTGGTGATCGTCTGCAACCTGCCGCTGGCGCGCCGCGCCCAGCTGATGCGCCCACGGCCGCCGGCTCGGGATCAGGCTGCGCGACCTGCTGCTGACCGGGTTCGTCCCGGAGCGGGAGCTGGCGGCCCTCTACCGCGGCTGCGAGCTCTTCGTCTTCCCCTCGCTCTACGAGGGGGCGGGACTGCCGATTCTCGAGGCGATGTCCTGCGAGGCGCCGGTCGCCGCCAGCAACACCTCCTCGATCCCCGAGATCCTCGGCGACCTGGAGGCCACCTTCGACCCCAGCCGACCCGGCCGACATCGCCCGCTGCCTTGCCGAGGTGCTCGAGAGCCCCGGCCGAATCGACTCGCTTCGCGAGCGCTCGCGGGATCGCGTCCGCCTGTTCACCTGGGAGCGGGTCGCTGAGCGGACCCTCGACGGCTACGAGCGGGCGCTCCACGCCGCCCCCCCGGCGGCGGTCGGTTGATGGCTCCCCGCGCCCTGATCACCGGGATCACCGGCCAGGACGGCAGCTACCTGGCCGAGCTCCTGCTGGAGAAGGGCTACGAGGTGCACGGGCTCGTCCGGGGCTCGGCCGAGCAGCGCTACGAGCGCCTCGAGGCCGTTCAGGACCGGCTCACCCTGCACGCGGCCGATCTGCTCGATGAGGGATCGCTGCTCGAGGTCCTTCGCTCGACCAGCCCCGGACGAGATCTACAACCTCGCCGCGATGTCCTCCGTCTCGCAGTCCTGGCGGCTCGCCGTTGCAACCGCCGAGTACACCGCCGTCGGCGTCACCCGCCTCCTGGAGGCGATCCGCGAGGCCTGCCCGGACGCCCGCTTCTACCAGGCTTCCTCATCGGAGATGTTCGGGCGAGCCCGGGAGACGCCGCAGAGCGAGAGGACGCCCTTCTATCCGCGCAGCCCCTACGGCGTCGCCAAGGTCTATGGCCACTTCATCACCGTCAACTACCGCGAGAGCTTCGGCCTGCACGCCAGCTCCGGAATCCTCTTCAACCATGAGTCGCCGCGGCGTGGGCAGGCCTTCGTCACCCGGCGGATCAGCCACGGGGTGGCGTCGATCAAGCTCGGCCTCAGCGACGAGCTTCCGCTCGGCAACCTCGACGTGCGGCGCGACTGGGGCTACGCGAAGGAGTACGTCGAGGCGATGTGGCTGATGCTCCAGCGCGACACCCCGGACGACTTCGTGATCGGCACGGGCGCTTCGCACTCCGTACGGGACCTCGTGGATGCGGCCTTCGCCTGCGTCGACCTGAACGCCGAGGACTACGTCCGGATCGACCCCGAGCTGGCGAGGCCGGCCGACATCGAGGAGCTCGTCGCCGATCCCGCCAAGGCGAAGGACGATCTCGGCTGGGAAGCGCGGGTCCGATTCGAGGAGCTGGTCGAGATGATGGTGAAGGCGGACCTGAGTGCCCTAGCGACGAGCTAGGTCCGCGAGCTCCGAAACGTAAGCCAGGACCGCGCGGTCGCCAGCCGCCTTCGCCACGGGCGGGCCTTCGGCGGGAGCTCGGGGGCCCGCCGCCTCCACTCCGCGGCCGTCCTCCGCGACTTGACCAGCGCCAGGTGGACGCTGGTCCAGACGAACCCCCGGTCACGGAGGACCACGTGCGGGTAGCGACTCCAGCCGCGAATTCCGGCGTCGAGGTCGGCGAGCGCCTCCTCATAGGAGGCGGCGCTGCTCAGGGTCTCCTCCGAGATCCCGGTGTCGAGGGGGGTGAGCGGGTCCCACCAGAGCCCATCCAGCAGCAGCGCCCGCAGCTCGGGCTCGTCGAACATCAGGACCCCGGGCCAGAACTCCATCCCGGGGCCCTCGAGGCGGAACTCGGTCGAGAGCGCCGCCACCCCGCCCGGGCGAAGGACGCGGAAGATCTCCTCGATGCTTCGCCTGACGTCGGCGAAGTCGCCGAAATGCTCGATCGAGCTCGACGAGAACACCCCGGCGAAGGACTCGTCCGGGTAGGTCGAGGTGGAGCGCATCCATGTGCTCGACGACGAGGCGATCCGGATTCCAGGCGCGATCCCAGTAGCGGCCGGGATCGGTGAGCATGTCGGCTCCGGAGTCGCCCTCGGACCAGGCGTCCTCGCTGCGGTAGCGATCGGTGGCCACCACCCTGCCCACCTTCTCGGTCAGCCAGTAGATCGTCGCCTCGTGACCGGCGCCGACGCCCAGCACCTCCGCGTCGTCACGGAGCACGCCAGATGCCCTGAACGCCCGCAGGGTCATCGCGATCTCCCAGTACTTGCGGTACTTGCGTCGCGCCGGGAAGTCGGGCTCGCCGAAGTGCTCCCGATCCGAGGCATAGACATCGCGGATCAGCTCGCGCAGCTCGGGGTCGTCGAAGTCGGAGAGCTCGCACAGCTTGCAATGTCCGAGCCCGGACTCGACCATCGCGGCACTGTATCCGCGCCGCCGACGGCCAGCGGCCTTACACTGACGCCTCGCAGGTCCGGGATGAGCGGCACGATCACTACCGAAACCGCCGAGCGCACGGGAGGAGTCTCGACCCTCGAGGTCTCCGTCGTCATTCCCTGTCTCGACGAGGCGGAGTCGATCGAGGCTTGCGTGCTCGCCGCGCGGACGGCCCTTGACGAGGGCGGCTACGAGGGAGAGGTGGTGGTGGTCGACAACGGCTCGACCGACGGCAGTGGCGCTCTTGCCGAGGCGGTCGGCGCTCGGGTGGTCGAGGAGCCTCGCCGCGGCTACGGGAACGCCTATCTGGCCGGGCTCGCCGCCGCCCGTGGCCGCTACATCGTCATGCTCGACGCCGACCTCACCTACGACGCCGCCGAGCTGCCCAGGTTCGTGGAGGCGCTCAAGGACGGTGGCGACATGGTGATCGGAAACCGGATGGGGAGCATCCGGCCCGGGGCGATGCCGTGGCTTCACCGCCACGTCGGCAACCCGGTGCTCACCGGGCTGGCTCAACCGCCTGTTCGGGACCAAGGTGAAGGACGTCCACTGCGGCATGCGGGCCATCCGCCGAGAGGTCTTGCCGGTGCTCGACCTCCGCACGACGGGGATGGAGATGGCATCCGAGATGGTGATCCGGGCGGCCAAGTCCGGCCTCGAGATCCGCCAGTTCCCGATCGAGTACCACCCGCGCGCCGGCGAGTCGAAGCTGTCCACCTTCCGCGACGGCTGGCGGCACCTGCGCTTCCTGCTGATCCACAGCCCCACCCACCTCTTCCTCGTGCCCGGGGCATTGATGGCCGGGCTGGGCGCGCTGATCGTGGTCGGCGTGCTCGCCAACGTCTCGCTGTTCGGGCGCGAATGGGAGATCCACGCGATGATCGGCGGGGCGCTGCTGCTGATCGTCGGGACTCAGGTGGTGGCCCTGGGCCTCTGCGCGCTCGCCTACGGCGTCTACTTCATGGGCGAGCGGGACGCCTGGTTCAATCGGATGCGGGCCCGATTCAGGCTCGAGCACGTTCTCGCGATCGGGGCCGCGGTGACCGTCGCGGGTGTCGTCATCGGCGCGATCCTGGTCTGGACCTGGGCGGACCGGGGCTTCGGCAGCCTCGCCGAGGAGCGCCTCGCGGTGCTCGCCGCCACCCTGGTCACGGTCGGGGTCCAGGTCGTCTTCACCGCGTTCCTGCTCAGCATCCTGGGCTTGCGCCGCCCCGAGTAGCTCGATGCCAGTGCGCCTGGCCGCGGGGGCGGCGGGACTCATCGTCATCGCCGCCGCCGTCCTGGCCTTCCTGCTGCCCTCTCACGAGGTGATCGTCGGGACGAACCGCGTCTCGCTCTCGCACGGCTCGCTGACCGTCCCCGGCGCAAAGCGCAAGTGCCAGCGACTGCCGACCGTCCCCCGCGGCGCCGACCGCCTGCGCGTCGGGATCGCTGGGACCTTCGGCGGTCCGGTGCCCGCGCTGGGGGCGCAGATCGAACAGCGGGGCAGGGTGCTCGGGGCCGGGGCGGTCTCACCGGTGCGGGCCGACCGGATTGTCGAGGTGCCCCTGCTGCGGCCCACCCTGCCGGCGACCGGGCGGACTCTGCTCTGCTTCAACAATCCGGGACCGGGATTCGTCTCGCTGAGGGGCGAGCTGCGCAAGGTCGCCAGACCCAGCGGCCGGGTCGTGCGCCGGCCCGTCGCCGGTGTGCTCTTCGTCGCCCCCGGCACCTCGAGCTGGCTCTCCCGAATCGGTGAGATCGCCCGCCGCTATGGATACGGGCAGACCGGAGCGCTCGGGCCCTGGACGCTTTCGATGGTGGTCCTCTTCGGGCTCGCGGCGCTGCTCTTCGCCCTCGCCGCGATGATGAGCTCCGGCGAGGGCAAGGCCCTGCGGCGGGAGTGGCGGGAGCTGACCACAACTGAAAGGGAAGCGCTGAGGAGGCGGGAGGAGTGGCGCAAACAGGAATGGGATCGGTGAACGCTCCAGCAACCCGTGGCGGCATCCTGCCCTCGGTTCCCACAGCGGGCTGGCTCTGCGCGCTGGTCGCCCTGCTCCTCGGAGTGGTCTGGTCGCTGATCATCCCCCTGTTCCAGGTGCCGGACGAGGAGGCCCACGTCGGCTATGCCCAGTACCTCGCCGAGACCGGGCGGCCGCCGAGCGGCACCAACGACGAGACCGGGCTGTCCGCCGAGGAACGGGCCCTGATGCGCGCGACGTACTGGCGGGTGGTGATCTTCCACCCGGACAGCCGCCCCCCGGTCACCAAGGCCGAGCACCGGCGGCTCGAGATTGCCATCGATCGGGATGCGGATCGCGAGAGCGAGGGCGGCTACACCCGAGCGAGCGCCAACCCGCCGCTGTACTACGCGGCCGCCTCCGCCGCCTACCGGACCTCCCCCTCCACCGACCTGCACGACCGGATCCACTTCATGCGGCTGCTCTCCGCCCTGTTGGGGGCGGTCACGGTCCTGTTCATCTTCCTTTTCCTGCGTGAGCTCTTCCCCGGGACTCCGTGGGCGGCGCCGGTCGGCGCGCTCGCGGTCGCCTTCCAGCCGATGTTCGGGTTCATCTCGGGCGGCGTGAACAGCGACAACCTGCTCTACACGGCCGCCGCGTCGATCTTCCTTGGCTTCGCCGTCTGCTTCCGCCGCGGGCTCACCGTCCCGCGCGGACTCTGGATCGGGGGGAGCGGCGCGGTCGCCGTCCTCGCCAAGATCCCCGCCCTCGGGCTGCTGCCGGGGATCGCGCTTGGGCTGGTGCTCCTGATCGGGGCCGCGAGCCCCGCGGATCGCCGGGTGGCGATCCGGGCCGCGCTGGCGGCGGGCGGCACCATCCTCGTGGCGCTGCTCGGCTACCTGCTGCTGAACTCGGCCGTCTGGGATCGCGGGCTCTACCTCGGGGAGACGGCCGGAAAGGACGTGCCCGGATCGCCCGTGTCCCTGCCGAGCACCGGCGACCAGCAACCCACCCTCAGCGGCTATCTCTCCTACACCTGGCAGTTCTATCTGCCGCGGCTCCCCTCGATGGGGGACTGGTTCGAGATCAACCCGCTGCGCGAGGTCTGGTTCAACGGCTTCGTCGGGCAGTTCGGCTGGCTCGACTACGGCTTCTCGCGCTGGGTCTACGACCTGGCGCTCGTCATCTACGGAGGTCTTCTCGCCCTGCTCGCCCGTGAGCTGATCCGCCTCCGGCCGCGACTGCGGTCGCGGAGCAGGGAGCTCGCCACCTACGGCGCCCTGGCGCTCGGGCTGCTCCTCTTCGTCCACGCGGGGAGCTACGTCGGCCAGCTCGACAACCCCGGCGGCTTCGAGCAGGCGCGCTATCTGTTTCCGCTGCTCGCTCTCTACGGCGCGATCGTCGCCCTCGCCGCTCGCGGCGCCGGGCGGCGCTACGGGCCCGCCGTCGGGTACTTCCTGGTCAGCCTGGCGATCGCTCACACCGCCGTGGCGATGTTGCTGACGCTCACCCGGTACTACGGCTGAGCGGCTGCGTTCGCCTGTGTGCGACGTAGTACTGGGCCCCGAGGGGGAGCCGGCCAAAACGCCGCTCGATTCGCTCCAGGCGGCGCCCCTCCCGCGGGAAGAAGATGATGAAGGCGGATTCGGCCGGCTCGAGCTGCGCCCCGCCGAGCAAGCGCCGGGCGAGGGGCCTGGAGAGCAGCTCGACGCCCTCGTCGAAGGGGCAGTCGCGCACCGCCTTCCGGGTCAACGGGTTCCAGGGATTGTGCTCGAAGACCGCCACCAGGCCGCCCGGCCGGGTCACCCTGGCCATCTCCGAGACCAGCGCAGGCCGCTCCTGGACCGGGACATGGTGGAGGACGCAGATCGCGAAGCAGACGTCAAAGGACTCGTCCGGGTAGGGAAGCGGGTCCCCCTGCCCGTAGCTGGAATAGGCGGCCCAAGGATTCCTCTCGGCGGCGCGCTCGACCATCGGTGCGCTCAGATCGACGCCGTGCAGCGCCGCAAAGGCCCCCTCGAGGAACGCATCGGTCTCGCCCGGTCCGCAGCCGACGTCCAAGGCCTCCAGGCGGGAGGGATCGCCCAGGCTGCGGCGGGCGAGCTCGACGAGGATGCGCGCTTTGGCGCCGACGTAACGCGCCGCGTCGCCGCCCGCGAACGCGATCGACTCCTCGACAGCGTCCCGGTATGAGTCGGTGTACTGATCGAAGTCCACAATGCTCGCCCCGGACTCCCCGGCGGGCAGTCTATCCCCGGCCTCATGGCTACGCTGCCCCGCGCGCATGGAGTCGCGCACCGACACGATCGATCTGCGCCCCTGGGAGCGCCTGCGCGCTTTGCCCCGCGCTGCCGGGCTGGTGCGAACCGAGCCGCTCCTCTTCGTGCTGGCCGCCGCTTCGGCGCTTGGCTACGCCGTCTATTCGATCTGGGAGCACGACCACTTCCTCACCGACTACGACCTGGCGATCGCCGATCAGGCCGTGTGGCACTACAGCCACTTCCAATCACCCGAGATCACCACGATCGTGCCGCCGGTCAGCATGCTCGGGGACCACTTCTCGCCGATCCTGATCCTGCTGGCGCCGCTCTATTGGCTCTGGTCGGACCCGGGGACGCTGCTGGTCGCGCAAGCGGCGCTGATCGCGGCGTCGATCGTGCCGGTCTTCCTCTTCGCGGAGCCCCGGATGGGACGGGTGGGCGCCTACCTGCTGGCCGCGGCCTACGCCCTCTTCTGGGGCATCAGCGCGGCGGTCGGCTACCAGTTCCACGACGTTGCGTTCGCGCCCCTGCTGATCGCCCTCTGCATCCTGTTCGCCGACCGCCGCCAGTGGACGCCCTTCTTCGTCTCGCTGGCGGCGCTCCTCCTCGTCAAGGAGAGCATGTCTGTCCTCGCCGTCTTCATCGGCCTTTGGCTGCTTACCGGCCGCGAGCTCCGCATTGGGGCAATCACAATCGCGGCGGGAGTCATCTGGTATTTCCTCGCGGTGGACGTGCTGATTCCGGCCTTCGCGGACGGCACCGCGTACACCCACTGGACCTATACGTCGTTCGGGACGGATGCACTCAGCGCGATCGGACACATCGCCACCCATCCAGCGTCCCCGCTCCAGGAACTGGTCAACGACCCGGAGAAGAGGCGCACGCTCGCCTACCTCTTCCTTCCCTTCCTGGGCCTCGTCCTCTGCTCGCGGCTGGCCCTGCTGTGCGTCCCTCTCGTTGCGCAGCAGATGTTCTCTGCCTCGCCGCTCTTCTGGGGGACCGATTTCCACTACTGGCTTGCGATCGCTCCCGTCCTGGCGATGGGCACCGCCGACGGATTTCACAATCTCATTCGCCGGCTGGATTTCGGGCGCTCGCGCGCCGCGTGGGGAGAGCTGGTCGCGGCCATCATCCTTCTGGCCAACATAGGGCTGGCGACGGAGTTCCCACTCCGGACACTCGCGGAGCCCGGCATCTCCTTCTCCTCCAGCGGCAACGACCGTCTCAATCAGCGACTGCTCGACGAGGTCCCCAGCGACGCCTCGGTGACGGCCTCGGCACATCTCCTCCCCCACCTGAGCCAGCGCTCGGACCTCTACCTGCTCGGCTATCCGGCACCCACCACCGAGTACGTGATCGTCGGTCCCGACGCCTTCGGCTGGCCCGATCCCGCCTTCACCCAGGAGTGGCTGGACGGGCACCGCGCGGACTACCGAACCGTCTATGAGCAGGACGGTTGGGTCGTCTGGCAGCTTGCCGCCTGAGACTGTTGCTGCCCGATCAGGCAGTCCGGCCCTCGCCTCATGCCGACAA
The DNA here is from genome assembly GCA_963752585.1 of uncultured Solirubrobacterales bacterium. Taxonomy (GTDB): domain Bacteria; phylum Actinomycetota; class Thermoleophilia; order Solirubrobacterales; family 70-9; genus CAVVYV01. Next base: position 349,918 of record CAVVYV010000008.1, on the reverse strand, counting down.
GGCAACCCAGCCCTCCGCCTCTATACTCTCCGCTCGTTCTGGCCTGCGGCGTCGTTGTTCGGGGATTCGTTTGGGCGGGGCACTGAGATGCTGGAAATGGAATCGGACACGTTTCCACACCTTGCAGCAGCCATCTGACACGACTATCCCCGTTGAATCTGGGACTCGGGAACCGGATCAGGTTATCCCGGAGTTTGACTATTCCACGATCCCGCCGGGATATTACGACGCGGTCTTTCGTCGCCGGCGCGGCGTTCAGAGTAAGTGGCATCACCTGAAGTTTCGACGCGTGGTTCGAGAGGTGGTGGGGTACCACCGGGTGCTCGATGTCGGCTGTGGTCCTGGAACGCTACTGGGCATCTTGGGTGACGATCACGACTCTGTGGGGATCGACGTTTCGCAGCAGCAGATCGAGTATGCACGGCGGGTCTACGGGAACGCTCATCGGTCGTTCTTCGATTGCGCCCCCAGTCAGCTCCCGGGTGACCTCGAACCCTTCGATGCCATTACCGCGGTCGAGCTCATCGAGCATCTTCCACCCGATCTGGTCGAAGACACGATCCGTCAGGCGACCGAGCGGCTGCGGCCGGGAGGGAAGCTCGTCCTCACGACGCCCAACTTCAAAAGTCCGTGGCCACTCATCGAACGTATTGTCAATCGCTTCGGTGGGGTCGAGTACAAGTTCCAGCACATCAACAAGTACTCCCACGCGCGTTTGCGCGAGCTTCTCGACAGCCTGGATCTACAGGACATTGAAGTCAGCGCTTACCTCTTAGTGTCGCCATTTGCCGCGTTGCTTGGCTGGCGCCTGGCGGATTACGTTGCTCACCTTGAAGCCGGCTTCCTCGTTCGCCACCGGGGCCTCCTACTGGTCGCGACAGGTAGGAAGCCAGCCTAGTGGGCAATTGGCCAAGAGCGTAGACGCTGCGACCTGAACGCTCGCGGCTACCCGACCGCATCCGCATAGCGGCCCTCGGAGCGATTCAGCGGGGACCAGCCGGTGTCCTTCCGGCCGCCGTCACCGCCGTCTTCGTCGCCTCCGGTGCCGCAACCGTGATCCTCAGCCAGGCCGCCTCCCGTTTCCCACAGCCAGCCCTCAACCAGTGGGTCCGCGGCGTGGCGCTGTCGGTTGCAGTCATCTGTCTCCTTGGGGGCCTTGCGTTCCTCGCGCACCGGATGCGCGCTCATCGGGGGACCGAACAGGGGATCACCCGGGGCGGCAGCGAGGATCGCTCGGGCGGCATCCTCCCGACGGCAGCTCTACTGACGTTGGCCACGCTGTCTTTGCTCGCGCTCGTCCCCGTTTACCTGTTGGCCGCGCAGCACGAGTCCACCAGCCGAAACTTGGGTCGTGGCCCCCCGTTCTACGGCTTTCTGGACAAGCGTTGGCTGCTGGCGGCGTTCCTGCTCGGAACGTTGGGGTCGATGCTCACGATTGCTGTGAGCGTGCGGGTTGTGGAGGCTGCTCAAACCACGCCCGGATCGTGGCGTGAGTGGGTAGGGGCCGTCTTCGGATCGAGGACCTCGCACCCCGAGCAGTCGAACCGCCCCGCAGCTGTCCACACCTGGAAACGGCAGCTCGGTCTCACCGTTCTCGCTTTCGCCTTGGCGACTTACTTCTTCGGACCCCCCTGGCACGTGCCCCTAGACCGTGCCATCGACGGGCACGAGACCACCGCGATGGGCGGAGTGCAGGCGATCGCAACTGGCGCCGTCCCATATATCGGGTCTGCCGCAATCCAGTATGGCCCCGGCTCCGAGCTCATTCCCTACCTCTACCTCAGCGCCGGGGACACCTTTGACCTGGAGGGCTTACGGCAGTCCACCGTGCTCCTGTTCTGGCTGGCGGCCACCATCTTCTTCGCGACCATCTTTTTGCGCCTGCGTCCCAAGCTGGCGTTGATCACCTGCCTGGTGTCGGCTTGCCTGTTCCCCTGTCTTCAACTCATCCACTTCAGCGCCGACGGCTCCGTTAATGGTTCTTTTGGATGGGCCAACGCGATGCGGTACGTCGGCGTCTTTGCGCTCGCCATGTTATTGCCCGCCGTTGCCGCGATCGGTTCGCGCCGGCGCGCGCTCGCTTCCGCGGTAACGCTTGGGGTGGTCTGGGGATTCACTTGCTACATGGCACAGGAGAATCTGATCGGGGGCGTTGTCGCGCTCGGCGTCCTCTCGGTGCTCTTGACGACAACGCGAACCCGTCAGCTCAGGTCGGTGATGGCCGCTCTCGCGGCGATCGGCGTCGGATTTTTCACAGTGGCGATCGTGGTGCTCGCTTTCTACGCCGCGAGCGGGGACCTCTCACGCTTCTTGGAGCTCTACTTCCTCGTACCGCAGGCGGTCGCCTCGGGCTATAGCAATACGCCGTACCTAGGGGGGTTTGCTGACCCTTGGGGCCCGATGTACTACCTGCTGCCCTTCCTTCTCGGCGCCCTCTGCCTGCTCTCGCTCGTAAGGCTTCATCCCCTTCGCCTCGCGCGCCAATGGTCACCGCAGCGAGTCTTATTCGTATCGGCCCTTGTTGCCGCTGTGGTCACTCACACCGGTGCTCTCACTCGGGCAGACGCAACGCACCTCATAAACACGATGATCGCGTTACCCGTGGTGGTAATCCTCGCCGTCGCTTACTTGCCTTCCCTGCTTGGGATCCGATCATCAACTGCCCGCTCGATCATTGCCGTCGGAACTGCGGGAATTGCCGTTGCGCTAATGCCGCTCAGCCAATTGGAGCATGCCGCGGGTCGGCTTTGGTGGCCGCTGGAGGCCCGGATCTCATACGACCGTCCCGCCCTCGAGAACGATCGGGTGGACCCGGGGTCCGTAGCTGCGTCGCGCATCGGCCCGGAGCTTGTGCGGAAAGGCGGAGCGTGCTGCACGGGGTCACCTGTGTCCATGCACGAATTCGCGACGCTGATCAATCGCCTCCATGCGCTCCTCGGCGACAAACGGGTCTACATCGCTGAATTACCCCTTGGGACTCTGTATCCGGGCGCCGCGTACTTTCTAGCCGACCTACGCCCAGCGCCGATGTATCTGGAGCGCGCGACCATGGCCGTCAACGAGGACATCCTGAAGAGCTTCTACGACTATTACCGCGAGCACCTGGATGAGGTGGATGCGGTGGCGACGGTCAACTTGGACATTCCGGAAGTCGGGCTGTTCGAGCGAACCTATCCCGACCACCGAACAACGGTAATCCCCTACCACAACCAGGTCATTACGATCCTGACTCGCTAGAGAAAGCCGGTGGGGCAGTGCGCCACCGAACAGAGAGTTGGCTTGCTCCGGCCATCAGTAGCTCGAGCAAGATCTGGACTACACGAGCAAGCACAGCGACGGCGACAGCCGGCGCAGCCGGCATGACTGGTGACAGCGCGATCGCTAGGCCCAGCTCCCGTGCCACCACTCCGCCGGGCAGGAAGAAGGCCAACACGGAGAGGGCAGTCGCGACTGCGAAGGCACCGACAAAGGTGATCAGATCCGCGGCGGCCACCGGATAGATGAGGTTTGCCAGCGCGAAGACGCTCAGCCCTGCCGCAACGAACGTGACCGCGTACAGGGCGACGAACTCGAACACTCTCACCCCGGGCAACGAGAGGGGGAGGGAGGGCCGTCCTAGTCGCTGAAGGCTGGCGTCGGCGACGGAATGGAAGATGCGAGGGTGAAGGCCGATCAGCGCGACCAGCGGAAACGCGAGAACGAGAAACCGCTGCCAATACCCCTGGAGATCGGGAAGCTCGATCAGGAAGTAGGCGCCCAGCAGCAACGCGGCCGTAAAGAACAGAGCCATCTCATAGATAACGCTCGCCAGGCAAATCCGTTTGGGTACGCCCTCTCGCTCGCTCAGCGCCACGCGCAGCAATGGCAACAAGGCAGCAGCGGGTACGTACCTACCGAGTCCGGACACCAGCCAAATCGCCGTGGCTTTCCGCGCCGGGAGCTTCGGGCCCAGAGCGAGCAGCAACCGGCGCCAGATCTCGCAATCGGCGAGCAGAACGGCTGCCAAGCCAACCGTCCCGAGCGCTAGCCACCCCGGTCGAAAGGTCCAATCGACATCGGGCCACTCGCCCAACACGCCGAATACCCCAAGGCCGACACCGAATACGGTGACGATCGCGATACCGGCATGCAGGGCGCGCCGCAGGTTCGGGTCAGAGGGCTGGAGCGATCCAACACTCGCGACCCACTCGCCCGCACGCTCTAAACGAGTAGCCGCCGCGTCATAACTGGTTTCCCCTGGCCCAGCTGGTGACCCCATCGTGACGCGAGACAATAGCCACCAGGTCAATTGCGGTGGCTACCGAAGCTGCGACTCTCGCAAACCCGTGGAAAATCAGGTGGGCCTCGGGGTCAGGGTTATCCGCGTCATGTCATTGCCGGGGACAGCAAGCCTTCGAGCCTTGAAAAAGGGGGTCCTGATGCGCCTGCCGTAGCCAGGCGAGTACCAGCCCTCCTCCACGCTGAAACGCAGGCCCTCGGAGGCGATCCTCAGCTGCACGCGATCGAAGCGCGCGGTCGCCTGGCCGGTATCCGCCGTCGCCTCGCAGGGCGCGAGCGGGAAAGTCCATTCGAGCGGATGGGCTCCCTCGCCCCGCACCGTGTCGGTGATGACCAGGCGGCCGGCGGAGCCGTCGAGCTCGATCGTCCGAAGGTGAAGAGCAGGGGGATCGAGGCGCTCGAAGCCGTGGTGCCGGCCCTCGAAGGAAGCGCGCTCTTCGTCCGGCTTCCAGGCAAGCGCCTCGGCCCGCGCCCGATCTCTCATCGCAAACAGGGTTCCGGGGACGGGCTCCTGCTGCTCCAGCTCTCCCACCCTCAGGGTGGCGTGAAAGGAGGTCGAGCGAAACAGCTCCCTGGCCTCCGGATCCGCTGTGTATATGTAGGAGCCCGGGTCGACGACCAGCGGCTGATCGCCAAGCGCAAGCTCGAAGGAGAGTTGGTCGTTGTGGGCGTGGGAGCCGAGTCCTCCGACGCCGACGTCGCCGCAGCGCACGATCACGAACAGCTCGCCGCCGCGCATCACCCAGTAGCCCCCCTCGGGGTAGGCGGCGTGACGCCGCGGCGGGGGCGTAGGTCGCGGCCCGCCTGGCCGAAGAGGTGCAGGTGCGAGCGCGGATCCGCGCGGCCGTAGTCGCCGAGCGGCAGGAAGCGCCCGTCGTCGGCGTCCCCGATCTGCGGCGCGAGCCCGTCCGGGCGCGTGTAGTCGGCGACGAACGCGAGCATCCGGTCGAGCCGCTCGCGGTAGCGGTCGGTGAGGGCGCCGGGGAGGAGCGCGTCAACGGCCTGGGTGCCGCAGACGAACAGCTCGCAGACGAGCCGGTGGTAGGGGACCGACGTCTCGTGATCGCAGCCGTCCGGCCGGACCTGATGCTCCATCTCGGACGCCGAGCTCCCGCGCGGCCCACTCGGCCCAACCCCGGCCCTCGCCTGCCGGCGAAGAACAGCGCCGCGACCGGAAGCAGCCCGACGACGTCGGAGAGGTAGTGATTGCCGCGGCTTTCGGCGTACTCGAGATGGCTCCGGATGAAGCGCCCGTGGAGGAGCAGGCTGGCGATCACCGGCTCGCAGCCAAGCCTCTCCGGAGGCGGCCTCGGCGCAGAGGACGAGCGTCGCCACCCAGTTGGAGGCCCTGATCGCGACGTCCATCGTGCAGGCCCAGTTGGGCCCGTACTCGACCGGGTTCGCCTCGATCCAGTCGGTGAGCTGGTCGCCGATCTCCTCGAGCATATCGCTGCTCGCCGGTCAGCCGGTGCGCGGCGGCGAGAAGCGGCAGATGCTGGAAGCGCGACAGCTCCCACGGCACCTTGATGTCCGAGTCGTCGGGATAGGTGATCGGGACCCGGCTGATGTGGTCCAGCGGCCAGCGACGGCCGGACTTGAAGTCGCGCGCTCCAGTCGATCTCGGGTCCCAGGTCCACCGGCCCCGAGCCGAGCAGGTCGAAGCGGTGGGCGATGATCCGATCCGCGACGGCGAGAACCGATTCGCGCTCCGGCTCGCCCGCGGTCTCGAGCTCGCGCTCCCAGGCGGCGACCGTGGGAAGCGCCGCGAGCGCCGGGCCTCGGAGAGCATCCCTCGGAGCGAGCCCTCCCATCGCTCGGCGGACGGCGGAGCGGCTGGCAGTGGCCGGGCGGAATCGCAGCCATGCCCTCCTGCCGGCCGGTCGCAGCGGCCGCGTGAGCAGGTCCGCGGCGGCGCGGGTTCCGTGCCACCGGGCCAAGTCGGCGCCAGGCGGCCAGGCGCTCCCGGCTTCTCAGGCGCAACTGGCTAGACGAGCGAGCGCTGGGCGACCCAGTAGTCGTGCCAGGCGCTCACGTTGTAGATGTTCCACAGGTGGAATGCCCAGTTCACCGGCCCGCGACGATGCGCGGCCCACATCTCGTCGAGCCGGTCGTAGTCGAGCAGACCGCGCTCCGCGAGCGACGACTCCCGGATCTCACGCTGCGCCCGCTCGCCGAGCTCACCCTTGAACCACTCCGCAACCGGCGCCCCGAAGCCCTGCTTCGGCGGTAGGCGATCTCGTGGGGAATGAGACCGTCGACCGCCTTCTTCAGCAGGTACTTGCCGATGCCGTTCGCTGACCTTCATCTCGCGGCGGGAGGGCCATGGCGAACTCGACCAGCTCGTGGTCGAGGAAGGGCACGCGCGCCTCGACCGAGGTGGCCATCGTCATCTTGTCCACCCGCATCAGGAGCAGCTCGGCGAGACGCTGCTTGAGCTCGAGGTAGGTCATCTGCTGGAGCAGATCGGCATCCGGAAGTTCGCGCTCCGCCTGCTCCCAGAGGCGTTCGACGACCTCGTATGAGCTCGGGTGGCCGCCGTTGCTTCCGCCGGCGAGCACGCGTTCCTTGAGGCTGCCGCGGTAGCAGATCGCGCCTCCCCAGAAGGGAAGCCGGCCATCGGCGGCCTCGACGAGACTCTGGGCGTGGACCTCTCCCCGCCCGACCCGCCGGGAGAGGCCGGTCGCCATCCGCCCGGTCGCCGAGCGAAGCGAGCGCGGGCACCCGCTGGAACGGCTGCCAGAAGCGGCGGTGAAAGCGCGCCGCGGCGATGTAGTTGTCGTAGCCGTGGAAGAGCTCGTCCGAGCCCTCGCCCACCTGGACCACGATCGTGCCGTTGTCCCGCGCCAGCTTCGCGACGTAGTAGAGGGGCACGCAGACCCAGTCGGCGATCGGCTCGTCCTGGTGGTGGATCAGCTCCGGCAGGAACGACTCGAGGTCGTCCGGGGTCGAGGATCACCTCGTGGTGGTCGGTTCCGAAGCGCTTGGCGATCTGGCGCGCGTACTCGAGCTCGTTGTACTGCTCGTGCTCCTTGAAGCCGACCGAGAAGGTGCGCACCGGGTCGCTCATCAGCTCGGACATCAGGGCGACGTTGGTGGACGAGTCGACCCCGCCGGAGAGGAAGACGCCGAAGGGAACGTCGGCCATCATCCGCTTCTCGATCGAGGCCCGCAGCAGCTCCAGCAGCCGCTCCTCCATCTCCGACTCGTCCATCTCGGCGACCTCCTCGCTGGCCGAGGACGACATCGGGCTCCACCAGATCTCGCTGTCCGTGCTGCCGTCCGGGCGAACGATCATCCGCTCGCCCGGCGCCAGCTTGTGGATGCCCTCGAACATCGTCATCGGCGCGGGCGTGCAGACGAAGGTCAGGTAGTGGAAGAAGGCCTCTTCGTCGAGCTCCGGCGAGACCGCCGGATGGGCCAGCAGCGCCTTGATCTCGGAGCCGAAGACGAAGCCGCCGGGGGGCTGGGCGTAGTAGAGGGGCTTGATCCCGAGCCGATCCCGAGCCAGGAAGAGCTCGCGCTTGCGCTCGTCCCAGATCGCCAGGCCGAACATCCCCTGCAGGCGCTCGACGCAGCGCCGGTCCCTCCTCCTCCCAGAGGTGGATGATCGTCTCGGTGTCGGTGTGGGAGCGGTAGCGGTGCCCCTTGCGCTCGAGCTCACTCCGCAACGCCCGATGGTTGTAGACCTCGCCGTTGTAGGTGATCCAGACGGTGCCGTCCTCGTTGCACATCGGTTGGTGCCCGGCAGGCGAGAGGTCGACGATCGAGAGCCGGCGATGCCCAAAGGCGACGCGGCCACTCTCGGATAGCCAGGTCCCGGCGTCATCCGGCCCGCGGTGCGGCATGGTGTCGCGCATCGCCTCCACGAGCGCTTCGCTTACGGCGAAGTCGTCGGTCGTCGCGAGGATGCCGGTTATTCCGCACATGAGAAGGGGCGCCGCGCGGCGGAGCGGCGCCCGCCGAGGGCACCTAGCGTAGTCCGTTCGCCATCGCCTCGGCGACGGAAGCGAGACCCTCCGCCAGCCCGCGCGGAGCGAAGCCCAGGTCGACCGCGGCGTCCTCTGACGGCGCGGGTTTCGCCGATCGCAGCCGCCGCAGCTGGTCGGGATAGATGGGCAGGGGAAGGGCCCGGGACGCCGCTGCGGCAACCTTCACCGCGACCATGGGGACCGGCACGATCCTGCTGCTGCTGCCGCAGGCATGGATGCAGGCCTCGGCGACCTCGCGTGCCGAGGCGCAGTCCCCGGCGAGGGTGTAGGTGCGATTCGCCGCCACCGGGACCGAGAGTGCCGCCACCAGGGCACCAACGGCATCGTCGACGTGCAGCGGGCAGAGCTCGTCCTCGCCGGCCCCCGCGATCGGGATCACCGCACCGCGCAGGGCGCGCGCCAGCATCTCGTCGACACCTTCCCGCCCGCCGGTCCCATAGACCTCCGGCAGGCGGATGATCACGTGCTCCATCCCTGCCTCGCGGACACGACGTTCCGCTTCGAGCTTCGTGCGGCTGTAGCCACCGCCACCTTCCGACGCCGCTCTGCTGCTGACGTAGAGGAAGCGCCCGACCCCGGTGGCGCGGGCTGCCTCCAGCAGCCGGACGGTCCCCTCGACGTTGGTCCTCCGGTAGTCGCGATCCCGGCGCGCGTGCGTCCTTGCCGCAAGATGGAGCACGGCCGCGGCGCCACTCGTTGCCCGCCGGAGGCTCGATTGGTCCTCCAGCGAGCCGTCCACCAGCTCCGCCGCGCCGTTCACCTGACGGCGGTGAACCAGCGCCCGGGTCCGCCAGCCGGCTCGCTCGAGCGCGGGCAGAAGCAGCTGCCCGATGCCGCCCGCGGCGCCCGTGACGAGCACGATGCCTCGCATCTCAGCGTCTACGCAGCCGGGTGCGGGCCATGTTCCGCAGGAACTCGCCGATGGCGGCGAGCGCGCACGAACGATGCCCGCTCCTCGTTCCGGTTGAAGACCACCGGCATCTCCGCCACATGCAGCCCGGCGCGTCGAGCCTGGAGGACGATCTCCGCATCGATGAACCAGTCGTCCGATCTCAGCTCGATGCGTTCAAATGCACCCCGGGTCAGCCCCTTCGGCTTGCCGTTTATGTCCCAAAGTCCCCGGGTCCGGAAGAGCACGCACGAACAGCACGTTGTAGACCCAGGAGACGAACCGCCGGTAGGTGCCGTCGAAGCGAGATGTGCGCCGTCCCTTCATCACGTCGGTTCCGGTCCGGCGCATCTCCCGATACATCCGAAGGACGTCCTCGACCGGGTTCTGCGCGTCGCCGTCGATCACGACCATGTACCGGCCGGTGGCGGCGTCCAAGCCGCTGCGCATGTCCCATCCCATCGCTCCCTCCTTGGGCCCCTCCACGGTTCGTACGTTCTCGTGCGCCGCAGCGAACTCCTCGACGATGCCGGGCGTCGGATCCTCTCGGTCGGGGTCGTAGTTGGCCACCAGCACCAGCTCGAATGTGACACCGGACTCGCGAAGCTGATCATGAAGAGGTCCGACAACGGACAGGATGCTCTCCCCTGCCCGGTAGCAGAGGACGATCGCCGATAGCTCTGGCACCGCCACGACGAAGCAATCTACCCACGCGGACGCCCGCGATCCCTGACCGGCTCGAGTGAAGCCCATGGCTCGGCTCGGCGGCACTGGCGTACGCTCTCGGCCTGAGCCTCTCCGATTATCGGGACTCCAGTCGCCGGCCCGAGGAGCCAAGGAGCAGTCGGCGCACCATCGCGCTGCTCGCCTACGGACTCGCCCTCGCGGCGGTCACGACCGCCGTGGCCTCGGCGTCAGCGCCCGATTACTGGCCCGTGCTTCAGACCCGCACCGAGGGGTTCAATGGCTCGCTGAGGGTGCTGGAGGAGGGCGGCCCTCCACTCCTGGAGCACGGCGACGCCCCGGGAGTGAGCCGAGTCCCGGGCGAGGAATACGCGCCGGCTGGAGTCACGGACGATCAGGGCGCCTATCTCTACGTACCTTTGATCGCCAGCCTCCTGGGCCTGGAGGATCCGCTCGACGCTCTAAGGGTTCTCTGCCTGGCGCTGTTCGCGCTGCCACTGCTCTTCTCCCCCCTTGTCTTCTTCGGGCTGTTTCGCTCTCTGGCATCCGCCGCCCTGGCGCCGATCGGCCTGGCGGTTGTCTGCGTGGGGATCGTCGCAGGGTGGTTTGGAGGTGCCGACATCTACTGGTTACCGGCCTGGGCCGCTCTTGCGCTGCTCCCACCGCTGCTCCTGCTCGACCGACGACGGCCGCGAGCCTGGCTCCTTCCTGGTCGTCGGGATAGTCGTGATGGCCAGCTTCGCAACTTCGATCCGGTCCAACGCCGGACTGGGGGTGGCCTTCGGCGCGGCTCTCGTGGTCTTGGCCCGCAGGGACTGGAGCCGTCCCCGGCGCGGCGCCGGGATCGTCCTGCTGGTGGCGGCCTACCTCTCGATCAGCACCGTCGGCCTCTCCGCTGTTCGGGAATACCGGAACGACTGGGTTGACAGCCCCAGATTCAGCGAGCGGGCTTCGCTCAACTCCCACCCCGTCTGGCACAACGCATACATCGGCCTGGGCTACTTCCCGAACGACTACGACATCTTCTACCGCGACGACGTCGCCGCCGAACACCGTCGAGAGACTGAATCCCCAGGCTGCCTATCTCTCTCCCGAGTACGAGCGGGTGCTGCGGGATCGCTACTTCGACGTCGTGGGCGACGACCCTGGCTTCTTCCTGCTGAACCTCGGAGGGAAGCTCGTGGTCACCGCAGGCCAGACGTTCCTCTGGCTGGTGCTGATCGCCGCCGTCGCCCCGTTCGCGCTGGTCGTCGGATCGAGGGCTCGAATGATGCGGCGCTTCGCCCTCCTGCTGGCTCCGGCGGTCGCGCTGGCGCTCGTTCCCTCCATCGCAACGGTCCCGTATCGACCCTACGAGCTTGGTCTGACCGGGGCCCTCGCCCTGTGCTCGATCATCCTTCTCGCCTGGCTCGCGGCCGAAGGCGAGGACCTGATTTCGCGCGCTCCCCGCTCGTGGCCTCGACGCTTGCGAGGCTGCGAGGCTTGACGCCGCCTCCGAGGTTTCGCCGCCAAGCTCGATGGGCCGCCACGGGCGTACTTCTGGCGATCGCGCTCCTCTTTGCGTCCAAACCGCTGGAGCGAAAAGCCGATAACTGGCAGATCGAGAATGGCGGCCTACCTCTGAGCCGCTTTTGACGCACTGGAGGTGGGTAGGGTTCCGCACCGATGACCCCAGTGGCTTCCACACGTGTCTCCAAAGCAGACCTCCGCCGGAATGCTCGCTCGGCGCTCGCCCCGGTGGAACGGACTCGCCTGATGCGCTTCGTCCTCGTTGGCGGATCGAATACCGCGCTCGCCCTGCTCGTGTTCAGCGTTGCGATCAGCCTGGGCACCTGGTACCCGATCGCGGCAGCCCTCGGCTACTTGGCGGGGATCGTCAACGGCTATACCTGGAATCGAATTTGGACGTTCCAGGCGGGCACGTTCCACTTCCCTGAGTTCTCTCGTTACGTCGTGGTCCAGGTAGGCGGTCTCGTCGCAAACGTGCTCGGCCTTGCCTTCGCGGTCGAGATCCTTGGGGCCGAGAAGATTCCCGGAGAGATCGCCACGCTCGTTCCGATTGCGCTCGCGACGTTCTTGCTCAACCGCTGGTGGGCATTTCGCTCAAGGCTCGTATCCGCGCCCGGATAGTGGCCACTCGACCTCGCGTCAGGCAAACGCGTGTCCTCGCCACTCCGAGCTATCGGCCGCGCTCGACGTCGGCGGGTCGGCCATGAATGTGCCAGATCGCCGGATGTCCGCGGAGACGCCCCCGCTAGCGGAGCGGGAGCCGGCGGCAGTTGCGGCAGCGGCGCTCCCTGAGCGCCGACGTCAGTCCTCACTTTCGGCAGCAAGCTCCTATTCATGTCTGGGAGTCGCGGTCGGCGGTCATCGTCGCGCGAGCGCTCGGACCGTCGGGTCGAGGGTCCGTGGCGGTTGCCAGCGCGCTCATCTTGACACTGGTCCAGCTCGGCTGCTTGGGCTCGCGGCCGCCAATCCGTACTTCCTCGCCCGGGACGACGCCGCCGTGAGCCGCCTGGTGACCAACTCGCTCTGGTTTGCCGCGGGCCTGGGACTGCTCCTGATCGCTATCGGTGTGCTGTTCACGCTCGTATTCGGCGGCGCCACGCGACGGCCTCGGATGGGCGGAGACACGGTCGCCCTGGCCCGTCCCTGAGCACTCCTGCGGTGCTGCTCCAGAGCCTGCTGCTCGGCGAGGGGCGGATGGTCGGCTACAACGTATGGATCTGTGACTCAGGCGTCTCGTCCTGGGAGCGGTCGCCATGGGCCTGCTCGCCCTCGGGTTCGGGGTGCTCCGGTCTTGATCGTGGTCACTTCGCGGGCTATGTGAGCACCCTACGTGAGCGGTCGTGCTCCTGCGCGCCCACGTTCGCCCTTTCGACCCAGCCGCACCCCCGCTTGGCCTGCGGCGCGCTTCGATACGGCCTCCGGTCTACGTCGCCACGGTCCTCGCCTTCTTGGTGATCCGGCTCGACGTCTTCCTGGTCAACGGCTACCTGGGCAACGAGCAGGCGGGCTCTACTCGGTCGTTGCGGCTTCGCCGAGACATGTACCTGCTGCCCACGGTCGTCGGCCTGAACCTCTTTCCGAGGGTCGCCCGCGGGGCCCCTTTCGAGTACACCGCCTCGGTCTTTCGGATCATGGCGGTGCTCTACGGCGGTCTCTGCCTGATCACATCCCCCTCGTCGCCCCGGCATTCAGCTCGCTCTTCGGGCCCCAGTTCGCCGACGCGGTGAGTCTCTACTACTGGATCGTGCCGGGCGTCTTCTGCCTGGGAATGCTCACCATCCTCTCGAATCACTTCGCGGGCCGGGGGTTTCCGATCGAGGCTGGCCTGATCTGGGTCGCTGGCCTGGCCCTCAATCTCGCGATCAACGTCGCCTTCCTTACCGTCTTCGGCACCTACATCGCCTCGCTGGCGTCCAGCATCGCCTACAGCGCTGCTGCTGCTGCTGCACATGCGCCTCTTTGCTCGGGAGGCAGGTGGATACCGCGTGCTGTTGCCGAGCGTCCGGAGGCGAGCGCCTTCCTGCGCGGGCGCCTGTCCGGCGCGGGGGCGGGGTAGCCTACGGATGGCCCGACCGAAGAGTAAGCAGCGGTGCTCGCCAGGGCCCAGAGCCTCGGGCACCCGGCGGTGCCTCGAGCCTGGACGTCGATCTCCGGGCGGAGACTCGGGCAGCCTCACCCGGCGAGTCAGACCTGACCCTCCACCAGGTGATCGAGGCGGTGAAGCGACCGCGCTCGCTGCCCCGGTTGCTCTGGGCCCGGCAAATCGACCGCCTGCGGGTGATCGTCGACGACCTCCCGCTGGGCGTGACCCAAGCCGTGGCCCTGGCCGTGCTTGGGCTCGCGCCGAGCGAGCCGCTTCGCGATCTCACTCCCCGCCGCGGCGAGACCGAGATGGGCCGGGCGGCATTCCTCGCGCGAGGGGCCTCCCGCGTGGCGGCGGCGATCGCCAACGAGCTGATCAGCGCCCCTCGCCTCTACCGGCTCGCGCGGCGCTCGGCGAGGCGGGAGATTCGAGTGCCTCAGGAGGTGCGAGACCCTCGTTCGGTCCTTTACCTGCGCGCTGAGCCATCGCTGCGCTGGATGGGACAGATCGTGGGCGGCGCTGCCACCCACACCAGCGGCGTGGTCAATGGATTTCGGGCCAACGGCCTGGGGCCCACCGTGGTGGCCGCCGAGCGCCCTCCCGACATCGACGGCGTCCCCTTCCATGCAGCGCCCTTCACCCGGGTGAGTCGCCTGATTCCGGGGCTCACCTATGCCGAGTACTCGCAGGACGTGCTCAGGGCCGCGTCGCAGCTTCGCGGGGACTTCGTCTACCAGCGCTACGCGCTCGGGTCCGTCGGGGGCCTCGAGCTCGCGGCGAGGCTCGGCGTCCCGCTGGTCCTCGAGTTCAACGGCTCGGAGATCTGGGTGGAGCGGAACTGGGGATCGGGGCACGTGAGAATGGGGCGAACCCTGGAGGCGATCGAGCGGCGCAACCTGCTCGATGCCTCGCTGGTCGTGGTGGTCGCCGAGCCGCTCAAGGACCAAGTCGTCTCGCAGGGGGTGGACCCGGGACACGTGCTCGTCAACCCCAACGGCGTCGACATCGAGCGGCTCGAGCCCTATCGCGCCCGCCCGAGCGAGGATTGGCGCCGGAGCCTCGGGCTGGTCGAGGCGCCCACGGTCGGCTTCATCGGCACGTTCGGCCCCTGGCACGGCGTCACCGTCTTGCCCGAGATGATCGCCGCACTTCGGGAGCGCCTCCCGGACGCTCGCTGGATCCTCATCGGGGCCGGAGAGCTCGAGCGCCGAGGTGTCGGATGAGATCGAGCACCGCGGCCTCGCGGACCGCACCTCCATGCTCCCGGGCTCGTCCCGCATGAACGCGCCCTCGAGCTGCTCGCCGCCTGCGACGTCTGCGTCTCTCCGCACGTCCCGAATCCGGACGGCACTCCCTTCTTCGGCTCCCCGACCAAGCTGTTCGAGTACATGGGGCTAGCCAAGCCGATAGTCGCCAGCGACCTCGATCAGATCGGCGAGGTCCTGGAACACGAGGAAACAGGGATCCTCTGCCCCCCGGGCGATGCCGGAGCGGCGGCCGCTGCCGTCGCGAAGCTGCTCGAGGACCCTGGAAAGCGATCGCGGCTCGGGAAGGCGGCACTCGAACGCGCCGGCAGCCAGTACAGCTGGAAGGCCCACACGCGCCGAACGCTCGACGCTCTGGCGACCCCCCCTCACCGCTAGCGAGGGTCCTAGCTTTCTCCGGCAGGTAGCGCCACGCCGATCGCGGACCCGTCGCGAGCGCTTCGAGCGCCGCCAGCGCCACGCTCTGGGCGGCGTAGGCGGCCCCGATCCCGGGCTCGAACGGCGCCTCGCCCGCGCCGCCGAGCACGCGCGCGAGCAGCTCCGCGTGGCCCTTGTCCGGCTCGGCCGACCGTCTCCGTCTGGTCGCCGTCCGGGCGGTAGCTGGTCAGCGTGTGAAGTCGTCGAGCACCCAGCGGGCCGCCGCGGAGCACCTCGATCCGCTCCTTGGGCAGCGAGGCCGCGCCCACGCCCGAGTAGTGAACCGTCGCCACCGAGCCGTTCGCATATTCGACGGTGACGCTGTGCTCTCGGGGGTGGCGAGATCCCCGGGGGCCGGCAGCCCGGCCGCCTGCACCCGGATCGGCGTGCCGCACAGCCAGTTGGCGAAGTCGAACATGTGGCAGGCCTCCCCGAGCAGCCGGCCGCCACCCTCAACGGGTCGTTCAGCCAGTGGTCATGCGGGAGGGGTGAGGAGACCCGGTAGATCAGCTGCGTCGGCCCACTCGCCTCCCGCACCTGCCCCTCCAGGGCTTTGCCAGCGGGGCGAAGGGCCGATTGAAGCCGATCGCCAGGCGGGGGTTTTCCCTGGAGGCCGCCCAGACGTCGTCGATCTCGCCCCGCGTGAGGCCGAGCGGCTTCTCCACGAACACCGCCTTGCCCGCTCGCAGCGCCGGCGGCGGCGATCTCGGCGTGGGTGTCGTGCCGGGTGCCCACGATCAACAGGTCCACCTCGGGGTCCCGGCGGCCACCCTCCAGTCGGTGGAGGTCTCGGCCGCGCCAAGCTGCCGCGCGACGTCTCCCGCGGTGCTCCCGCTCCGGGTGACCACCGTCTTCACCGTCACTCCCCCGGCGGAGCTTAGGTTCGGCACATGCACTCCCTGCACGAAGCCACCCGCGCCGACGAGGGCGACGGTGAGCGTGTCCTTTGCCTTGGCGTCGTCGGCAGTGGCGCGCACCACCTCGGGCTGCGCAGGCGTCCTTCCCTCGTAGGTGAGCAGGGCGGCGAGCGGCGGCTTCTCGCCCCCGATCTCGGCGTAGGCCTCGCCCGCGCGCTCGACCGGCAGGCTGACCTCGGCCAGCGGCGTCGACCCGGACGGCCCCCGTCGCGAGCAGCCGCAGGAAGGCCTCCATGTTCCGGCCCTCGGTCCAGCGCACGTACTCCACCGGATAGTCGATGCCCTGCTCCTCGTAGGTGGGGTCGTACCGGCCGGGTCCGTAGGAGGTCGAGATCAGGACGTCCGCCTCGCGCTCGTAGAGCGGGGCCGCGCTCGCAGGCCCAGGCCCACGTCGCCGACCGCCACCAGGCGGCCCTTGCGGCGCAGCAGCGCGACCGAGTCATTGACGATCTCGTCGCTCTGACTGGAAGCCGTTATCAGCGCCCCATCCGCGCCAAGCCCGTCCGTCCAGCCCTCCACCGCCAGGGCGGCGTCTTCCGGAGCGGCGCGTCCGCTCCGCCCCGAGTTCCTCGGCCATCAGTCGCGGCGCGACTCGACCGGCTCGACGCCCAGCACTCCGCAGCCGGCCGCTCGCAGGATCTGAACCGTGAGCAATCCGAGCAGGCCGAGGCCCACCACGACCATCTGCTCGCCCAGCGTCGGGGCCGCGCGGCGGACGCCCTGCAGCGCGATCGCCCCGAGGGTGGCGAACGCCGCCTGCTCCAGCTCCACGCCCTCCGGCACCGGCGCGACGAGGTTGGCCGGAACGGACACGACCTCGGCGTGATTCGCCGACCCGGCCCCGGCGCACGCCACGCGCTGACCCGGCCCGGAACCGGCCCACACCGCCCGTGTCGATCACCGTCCCCGCGCAGGAGTACCCGAGCGGGCTGTCGGGGCCGCCGCTCCGCCGGCGACGTCCAGGGTTCGGCGCAGGCCCTGCTCGCGCAGGTGCTCGAGGCCCTTTCGGACCAGCTCGGGGTTGCGGATCGCTCGCGCCGGCGAGCGAACCTCCCCCTCCGCCGGAGGCGACCGCGGAACGCTCGGTTCCGCTCGAGATCACGGAGGCGGCGGTGGCCACGAGCACGCGCCCGGGAGCCGGTGACGGCGCCGGGTGTTCAACGACGACCGGCTGGCCGCCCCGCAGCACGACTTGCCTCATGGAGGGGGCAGGTTAGCTCCCGTGCCAACGCACCGCTGTAGCCTGCTCGCGATGACCACCCAGCAGGCGGAGCGCACGAAGGGCGCGGTGCGCACCTTCTGGGAGCGGACACCGTGTGGCTCCTGGGACGCGACCGCGCCCGAGGGCACCGCCGAGTACTTCCAGCAGATCGAGCGTCGCCGCTATCAGCTCGAGCCCTTCATTCCCGAGTTCGCGGACTTCGGCGCCGCTCTCGGGCGGAGCGTGCTCGAGATCGGAGTCGGCCTCGGCACCGACCACGTCCAGTTCGCCCGGGCCGGAGCGCGGTTGAGCGGCGTCGATCTGACCGCGAAGGGGATCGAGCTGGTCCGCCGCAGGCTCGAGCTGGAGGAGCTCCACTCGGACCTTCGAATCGCGGACGCCGAGGAGCTTCCCTTCGCCGACGGGAGCTTCGACGTCGTCTATTCATGGGGCGTCCTTCACCACACCCCCGACACGGCGCGCGCGGTCCGCGAGGCGATCCGCGTCCTGCGCCCAGGGGGCCGCATCTGCGTGATGCTCTACGCGCGTCATTCGTGGGTCTCCTATGGGCTCTGGCTCCGGAACGGGCCGCTCAGCGGCAGGCCCCTCCGCTCTCTGCGCGACGTCCTCCACCATCACATGGAGAGTCTCGGCACGCAGGGGTTCACCAAGAGGGAGATCAGGCGGATGTTCCGCGGCGTCGATGACCTCGAGGTCCGCAAGGTCTGCACGCCCTACGACGTGGAGTACGCAGGCGGGCTGGCCCGCCTCACCGGGCGCTCGCTTGGGTTCTTCACCGTGATTCGCGGGCGGCAGCCTGCCGGCTGATCCGCGCCGCCTCCTCCCGGCCATGCCCAGCCGCCGCATCCTCGTTGTCAGCTATCCCTACCCACCGATGCCCACGGTCGGCGGCAATCGCTGGCTGGCGATGAGCAAGTACCTGCGGCGCTTCGGGCACGAGGTCACCGTGCTCACCACCTCGGCCTTCGGTGCCCTGCCGGACGACCGCGAGCATGAGGTCGTGCGCTCCGCCGACCTCACCGCCGCACCGTGGTTGCGAGCGTTGCTTCGGCGGCCGGCGCTGCCGAAGGGCGGCGAGGCGGCGGGGATCGACAAGCCGCCTCCGGGAATCATCACCCGGACCGTGGTTCCCGATCACCGTGCGGCCACCTGGGTTCCGAGCGCCGTGCGCACGGCCCGGCGGCTGAACCGCGAGCGGGACTTCGACTGCATCGTCACCACCTCCGCATACGAGTCGGGCCATCTGGTGCCGCTGGGGTTGGGCGCAGGCCGTCGTCCGGCATGGGTGGCGGACTTCCGCGACGGGTGGACATTCCACTCCTGGCGGCCACCGTTCCCGACGGCGCCTCAGAGGGCCCTAGACAGAGCGCTCGAGCGAAAGGTCGTCCTGACCGCCGAGCGCACCACCGTCGTCCAGCAGCCCGTCGGCGACGACTTTCGCAGCCGCCTGGGGGTGGACGCGGCCTACGTCCCGAATGGCTGGGATCCCGACCTCGAGGCGGAGGCCAACTCCGCCGAGCTTCCGCCCCTGCCGGAGGATCGAATCCTTCTCGTCCACACCGGAACCCTCACCGGCCCGTGGGGGCGCCACCCGGGAAGGCTTCTCGAAGCCCTGCGCCGGCTGGTCGAGCGCGATCCAGGGGCACGAGATCGGATCGCGCTGGTGCTCGCGGGCCGGCTGGACCACCGCGAGCAGGAGCTGATCGCGGGCTCAGGGCTCGAGGGCGTGGTCGTGCACCTCGGACACCTGTCGCGCGCCCAGGCGATGGCGCTCCAGCGCCGGGCCGACGGCCTGCTCCTGATCACCTCCAGCGAGATCGCCTGGGAGCTCCCCGGGAAGTTCTTCGAATACCTCGGCGCCCGGCGCCCGATTCTGGCGCTGGCGGAGGGGAACGAGGTGGCCCGCGTCGTACGCGATACCGGCACCGGGCTGACGGTCGCGCCGGGCGACGTCGAGGCGATCGAGCGGGCGCTGGAGGGCGTCCTTCGCGGCGAGCTCGCCGAGGCGTTCCGCCCTCGCGAACTCGATCGCTACTCCTACCCTGCGGCCGCTGGCGAGATGGAGGCGCAGATCGAGAGAGCGATCTCGGTGCGCGCCGGACAATCGCGCTAGGGCCGCCGCGCCACGGCGTGCAGGAGGTCGCCGCCTCCGATCCTGTCCAGCGGCCATGCCACCGGGTAGGCGAGCACGCACAACCCGCTCGCCACTCGCAGCGGCATCCCGGTGGGGAAGAGGCAGCGCCCCGCGACCGCGTACTGCAGGCTGGCAGGCAGACCGACGGTGCTGGTCGAGGTGCCGAGCTCCACCAGCTCGAGGCCGGCACCGTCGAGCGCCCTATCGAGCGTCTCCGGTCCGAAGTGGACTCGGTGCCGGGGCAGGTCGAGGTGGTACCAGCGCGATCCAAATCGGCGCGCCTGCCAGCCGCCGAAGTTGGGCACGGTGATCAGGACGAGGCCCCCGGGACGGAGCGCCGCGGCCACCCGTCGCAGGTCCCCGACCGGGTCGGTGAGATGCTCGAGCGAGTGCCGGAGGATCGCGACGTCGTAGGCGGCGGGCTCGAGCGCGGCGTCCGACACCCCGCCGCAGCGGGCATCGATGCCTCGTTGCGACGCATGAGCGCAGGCATCCGGCGAGGGCTCCACCCCGGTGACGCGCCACCCGCGAGCGATCAAGCGTCGCGCCAAGGTCGCCTCGGCCGCAGCCGACGTCGACGGCTCGTCCCGGCGGGCGCTCCCTGAGAACCGACAGCGGCGCCGTCCGCAGGGCCGTGAACGCCTGCCAGCGCCGGATTGCCCTGGAGACGAGGCGGAGCAGGCGGCCCTCGGTTGCCTCATGGGCCTGGTACCCGGAGGGGTAATAAGAAGCAAGCTCGTCCGGTCCCGCCTCCGGCAACGTCACCCCCGCCCCGCATCGCGGGCAGATCGCAACCTCGAACTCCCCGGGGACTCCGAGGTTCCGGTCGGGCGATCGCAGCGCGGAGTCGCTTGGGAGAGCGCCAGTGCACACCGGGCAGCGCGCGCCGGCCTCGGCGGTGTGGGCTGGCGGTTGGTCGGAGGCGGTCTCGGGCATGATCGTGTTCGAGCGGTGAGCGGGCGGACGCGGACTAGGATCTCGCCGGATGCAGGAATATGGCACGGGCGCGCCGCGGGTCAGCGTCCTGATCGGCTGCTGGAACAACGCGGACACCCTGGGCCGGGCGATCGACTCGATTCTCGCCCAGACGCTCACAGAGCTCGAGCTGATCGTGGTCGACGACGGGTCGACCGACGGGACACCGGCCCTCGTCGAGGCGATCGCGGATTCCAGGGTCCGCTACCTCCCGCTGGAGCACATGGGCATCTCCAGCAGCCTCAACCGGGGCCTGCGGGCGGCCCGGGCGCCGATCGTCGCGGTCCAGGACGCCGACGACTGGTCGCTTCACGAACGGCTCGAGAGGGAGCTGGCGGTGCTCGATGCCCGGCCCGAGGTTGCCGTGGTCGGCGGCCGGATGCGCGAGGTGGGCCCGGACGGTGAGGAGCTCCGGCCCCGGACCAGGTTCGCCGCCGGGGAGGTGAACCGGGCGCTGATGCGCTTCAACCCGATCCCGAACTCGTGCGCGGCGTTCCGGCGGGAGACCGCCCTGGAGCTGGGCGGCTATGACCCCCGCTACCGCTACTCGATGGACCATGATCTCTGGCTCCGCCTGGCCGACGACCACATCGCCTTCACCCTCGACGAGGTGCTCGCCGTCCGCCGGATGAGCGGGTCGAACGTCGCCGCCCGCAGCGAGCGCGCGCAGATCCGCGAGACGCTGGCGGCTCGGGCCGCGACCCTGCGGCGACGTCGCACGCTCCGCGGCGCCTCGGGCCTGGTCCTCCCCGCGCTCTCCTATCTCACCCCGCCGCCGTTGAAGCGAGCCCGGCGGCGGCGCCTCGGGCAGGCTCCCTAGCTCCGCGGCGGGCTCTCGTAGGACGCCTCGACGGCCGCCAGCGAGCTCTCGATCGAGAGCGCCTCCCGGTTGGCCTCGTACCAGTCGAGGGTGCTGGCGCGAAGCTCGGCGCCGCGGCGAACCGCCTCGACCACCGCTCGCCCCAGCTCGTCGGGATCCGCGCTGGGGGCGACGAAGCCGTTGACCCCATCCTCGACCAGCTCGGTCGCGGCGTTCTCGGCGCCCTCGACCACGATCGCGGGGGTCCCGCGCGAGGACGCCTCGACCACGACGATCCCGTAGCCCTCCCGCTCGGAGGGGTGAAGCAGGCAGGAGGCCGTCGCCACGCTGCTCAACACCCGCTCGTGGCCCACCCGGCCGGGCATCTCGACCACCCCGTCGAGCCCGAGCTCGCTCACCGCCGCCCGGGTCGCCTTGCTCTCCGGGCCGTCGCCGAGGATCAGGCAGCGCAGCTCCGGGAGCCGCTCGCGCGCGGCCGCGATCGCCGCCGGGATCGCGCTCACCCGCTTCTCCGGGATGTGCCGCCCGGCCGCCACCACCAGGGGCGCCTCGCGGGCGGCGACCGCCGACTCGCGGGCGGGCTCCCCGGCTCCCTCGTCGCCCGCGTACTCGCCGGTGAGGCGGACGATCGGAGCGGAGTGGCCCTGCTCGCGCAGCCTCCGCTCGGCCAGCCGCGAGAAGGTGAAGGAGCGGTCGGGAAGCCGCTGGCAGAGCCGCTCCACGGCGAACCCGATCCGGCCCCCGATCGGCCCGAGGTATGAGCGCCAGTAGTCCCGGCCCCAGACCTCGTGCCAGTCGACGACCAGCCGGGCGCGCGAGCGCGTCAGCCGCAGCGCCAGCCAGGCGGCGAGCACCGAGAAGTAGGGGAAGGAGGCGCCGTGGACGACGTCGTAGCGGCGCCCGTGGCGGAGCAGGTGGAGGAAGACACCGAGCCCGATAGCGAAGCGGCGGCCAGATCCGCCGCCGTCCGCTCGAGGTGTAGAGCTCGCCGCCCGGAGCGACATCGATCGTCCTGAACGGGGTGCCGGGCCCGTCGGCGCCCCACTGACGCCGGGTGACGTAGGTGACCTCGTGGCGCCGCTCGAGCCGCTCGGCGAGGCTCCGGTACCAGCGCTCCGCCCCCCCGACGGTGTTCGGGAAGAGGCAGTCGTAGACGATCGCGATCCTCACCCGGATTCGCTCCCCCTCGTCCTCGCCACCGGCGCCGCGCGCAGGGCCTCGTCGTAGAGGTGGGCGGTCGCCTCGAGCATCTCCGCGAGCGAGAAACGGGTGCGGGCGCGCCTGCCTTGCGGCCTCACCGAGCTCCCGGCGCATCGAGGGATCGCCGGCCAGGCGTGAGAGCGAGCTCGCCATGCCCGAAACGTCGCCGACCGGAAAGACCAGGCCCGCATCCCCGACCGCATCCGGGTTCCCGGGGCCATCCGAGACCACCACGGCCTTCCCGAGCGCCATCGCCTCGAGGAGCGCCAAAGACAGGCCCTCCCATCGGGAGGGGAGAACGAAGACGTCGGCGGCGGCGAGCAGACCGCTCAGCGTCGTCCCGGTGGCCGAGCAGGCGAAGGCCCTCCCCCTGCATCGATTCCATGGCCGAGCGGAGGGGCCCATCTCCCGCGACGAGGCCGACGATCTCCGGATGGTCCTCGCGGGCCAGCTCACCGCCTTCGCGAACTCGAGTGGCTGCTTTCGCTCGCTCAGCTCGCCGACGAAGAGGGCCGCGACTGATCCGGGGCTCAGCCCGAGCTGCTCGCGGACGCTTCGCCGCTCGCCCTCGGTGAGTGGATCTGGATCCGGTACGCCGTTGCGAATCAGGGTCACTCGGTCGGCTCGTTTCGGTGCGACTTGACGAGCAGCCTCGGCCTCCGATTCAGATACGGCGACGACGGAGCGGGCGCGCTCAAACGCCCGACGGAGGCCGAGCCGCACGATCGCGCCGCGGAGCCCGCCTGCCCGGCGCAGCAAGTGCGAGCCGTGGAGGGTGATCACGGTCGGGCGCCTGCCAAGCGCGGGCAGGCAGACAAGAGCCGCAGAGTCGCCATGGATGTGGATCAGATCGCTGCTCCCGGCGGCTCGCAGGAGCCGAGTGAGCCCGGCGGGGGTCTCCCACAGGTGCCCATCCGCGGTCAGGAAGAGGCGCTCGAAGCGAAAGCGACGGATCCGCTCCAAATAGCTGACGTACTGTTCGCCGCCGCCCCCGGGGTGGGGAAGGACGTGAAGGATCCGGGGGATGCTCATGAAGGCGCGCAGCTTAGACTCGACGACCCGGTTGCTCTCCGTCATCACCCCAGCCCGCAACATCGCGCGCTACCTGCCGGACACCCTCGACAGCGTCGCCGCGTTGGAGACCACCCACGAGCACATCGTGGTCGATGGGGCGTCCGACGACGGCACGGTGGAGCTGCTTCGCTCCCGGGAGGACCCGAACCTCGCATGGACCTCGGAGCCCGACCGCGGCCAGACCGAGGCCGTCAACAAGGGCCTCGAGCGCTCGAGGGGTGAGCTGATCGGCTGGCTCAATGGCGATGACGCGTATCTGCCGGCGGCCGTCGATCGCGCGGTCGAGCACCTCGAGCGCAATCCGGAGACGCTGGCGATCTGCGGCGCGATCAACTACGTGGATCAGTCGGGCGCGATCTTTCGCACCGTCGCCCCTCCCAGGTTCAGCTGGCGCCGCTACCTCTACCTCGGCAGCTTCCTCCCCACCCCGACGGTGATCTTCCGGCGGCGGCTGCTCGCCCAGGCGCCCTCCCTTAACGAGGCCTACGCCGACGCCGCCGACTACGACTTCTACCTTCGGCTCCTCCGTGGCGCCCGGGTCGACCCGATCGATGAGCCGCTGGTCAACTTCCGCTACCACCCCACCAGCAAGACCGCCGCCGACGTCTGGACCCAGCTCGACGAGGCGCAGGCGATCAGGCTCGGCTGGGCGCGGAACCCGATCGACCGGGCGCTGATGCGCACCTGGGAGGGGGCGAAGCGCGCGATCCTGCCGCGGATCTCATCCTGGCCGCACCCGGAGCCGACCGGGGCGGTGAAGCTGCTTCGGCGGGTCGGAACCCGCTCCTGACGCCTAGACGCCCTCGTGGCTGTAGCGGGTGACCTTGCCGGCGAGCTGGTCCTCGAGCGCGGCGACGTCGGCGTCGACCATCAGCTCGACCAGCTCCTTGAACTTCACCTTCGGCTCCCACCCCAGCTTCTCGCGCGCCTTCGACGCGTCGCCGTGGAGCTCGTCGACCTCGGACGGGCGGTAGTAGCGGGGGTCGATCTCGACGTGATCCTCGGGATCGAGGCCCTTGCGGGCGAAGGCGATCTCGACCGCATCCCGCACCGAGTGGGTCTCCCCGGTGGCGATCACGTAGTCCTCGGGCTCGTCGGCCTGGAGCATCAGCCACATCGCCTCGACGTAGTCCGGCGCATAGCCCCAGTCCCGCTTCGCGTCGAGGTTTCCGAGGTAGAGCTTGTCCTGGAGGCCCGCCGCGATCCGGGCGACCGCCCGGGTGATCTTCCGGGTGACGAAGGTCTCGCCCCGGCGCGGCGACTCGTGGTTGAAGAGGATCCCGTTGACGGCGAAGATCTCGTACGCCTCGCGGTAGTTGACCGTCGCCCAGTACGCAGCCACCTTCGCCACCCCGTACGGGCTCCGGGGGTGGAACGGGGTCGCCTCCGACTGCGGTGAGGGCGCCGATCCGAACATCTCCGAGGAGGAGGCCTGGTAGAAGCGGGCTTTGACCCCGGACTCCCGCATCGCGTCGAGCACCCGCAGGGTCCCCGCCGCGGTGATGTCGAAGGTGTACTCGGGGATGTCGAACGAGACCCGGACGTGGCTCTGCGCGCCGAGGTTGTAGATCTCCTCCGGCTGGAGCTCATACAGCAGCTTGGTCAGGGCGACCGCGTCGCCGAGGTCGCCGTAGTGGGTGAACAGGCGGGTGCCGCTCTCGTGGGGGTCCTGGTAGAGGTGGTCGATTCGCTCGGTGTTGAAGCTGGAGGACCGGCGGACGATCCCGTGCACCTCGTAGCCCTTGTCGAGCAGGAGCTCGGCAAGGTAGGAGCCGTCCTGGCCGGAGATCCCGGTGATCAGGGCCCGCTTCTCGGTCCCCGGGACCCGAGGCCGCGGGGTGTGAGCGCCGCTCTTGCTCGCGTTCTCGCTCATCGGAAGACGAGACTGTAGATGGCGCGTTCGATCGGGGCGGGCAGCGGGCGCCAGGCCCAGTAGGTGCGGTACAGCAGCCTGCCGGCGGGCCCAAGATCGGTCTCGGCGGCGAACTCACCGGCCCGCCGGTAGAGCGCCGCGTGCTTCGCCCGGAGCTGGCGGTACGTCTTCCGGTAGCTGCGCCGATGCTCGAACTGGCCGGAGTGCTCGTGCTTGCGGTATTCGAGCGTGACCTGGTTGACCTGATGACCGCGCCAGCCGCGCTCCAGCGCGCCGAGGCAGAAGTCCCAGTCCTCATAGCCGCCCACCGAGGGATCGAAGCGCCCCGCCTCCTCCCAGGCGCGGCGGCGGATCAGCCCGAGCGAGGCGCCCGCGATCGACCGGTAGAGCAGCCGGTAGGGATCGAAGTCGGGAAACCGGATCTCCCCCGACCACTCCCCGAACAACCGCATCACCCCGTAGCAGTAGCCGACCTCGGGGTTGGACTCGAGCGGGGGGCGCAGGGTCTCGATCGCGCCGGCGGCGAGGCGGTCGTCGGCGTCGAGCATCAGCAGGAGGGGCGTCTCGGAGCGCTCGATCCCTGCGTTTCGCGCCGCGGCGGGGCCGGCGTTCGCCTGGCGGAGCAGCTCGACTCCTTCCGGGAGGGCCTCCAGCGCCGCCTTCGTCGCCTCCTCGGTGGAGCCGTCATCGACCACCATCACTCTCGGCGGCCCGCCCCGCTGGCCGAGGGCGCTCTCCACCGCCTCGGCGAGGAAGCGGCCGTGGTTGAAGCAGGGGATGACCACGGTGACGTCGTCGTTGCCGGGCATCGGTGGAGCGAGACTAGGCGCCGCGGGCGAAGATCGCCGCGATCACGCCCAACAGCCCAATGATGATCGCGGTGTTAAAGCGGAAGAGGGCAGTACGGAGGTCGTTGATCTCACCCCGGAGGCCGCCAATCTCACCACCGACCTCACCCCGGACGTCCGCGAATCCCTGCCTCATCTCGTTCTCGAGGCGGTCGAATCTGCGATCGACCTGATCGAAGCGCTGGTCGATGTGATCGAACCGATCGTCGAGCCGCGCATCTGTCCAGGCGCCGCGTTCCATGGCAGAAGCAAAGTTAGCGCCCCTGTGCAAGCGCAACTCACATGCTTCGTCACGGAACCTGAGCAAGGGCACATAGGATCGCGACCGTCGGCATGGCGGCAAAGCAAGAACCCCGCAAGGCCTCTGACTCGCGCTCGGAGCTGATCCGCTGGATGAGCATCCAGGACGCGAACTCGGCGGGCTTCGTCCACGGCGGGGAGGTGATGAGGATGTGCGACGAGGCGGCGGGAATCGCCGCGATCCGCCACTGCGGGATGCGCGCCGTGACCGCGGGAATGGACCGGATGACGTTCACCGAGCCGGTCTGGGTCGGCGAGCTGCTCCGCTGCCAGGCGACCGTCAACGCCGTCTGGAGGACCTCGATGGAGGTCGGGGTCCGGGTGGAGGCCGAGAACGCGGTCACCGGCGAGGTCCGTCACACGAGCAGCACCTACCTGACGATGGTCGCCGTGGACGAGAACGGCCAGCCCAAGCAGGTGCCGCCGCTGATCGTCGACGGGACGGTCGAGGAGCGCCGCCAGCGAGAGGCGGAGACGAGGCGTCGCAACCGCCTCGCCGAGCGCGACGAGATCCTCGCCCACCGCGAGCGGGAGAGCGAGGCGAAAGGCTGAGCGGGCTGGGTGCCCTTGTCCCGCCTCCGCCGTCCCGCGCTCCTATCCTTTGGCCCCGCTTCGCGCGGAGCCGCCATGGCCACAACCGCTACCGAACAGGCAGATGCCGCGAGGGCACAGTCCAAGGGCATCCACACGACCGTCGTCCTCCCCGCCTACGACGAGGGGGCGGCGCTGCCGCACGTGCTCGACGCGCTCGACCAGCATCTCGACCCGGGCTACGAGATCCTTGTGGTCGACGACGGCTCCACCGACGACACCGCCGAGGTCGCCGAGCGGCACCGGGTCCGGCTGATCAAGCACTCCTCGAACCGGGGCAAGGGGGTGGCGATCCGCACCGGGATCGCCGAGGCCCAGGGGGAGAACGTGGTGATCATGGACGCCGACGCCACCTATCCGGTACCGGCGATCGCCGAGATGGTCGGGTTGCTCGACGAGAACGACCTCGTCCGCGGGATCCGGAGCAGCGAGACCGAGGCGATGCCGGTGGTCAACCGGTTCGGCAACTGGCTCTTCAACAAGCTGCTCGCGGTCAGCCACGGGCTCGAGGGCAGCGACCACCTCAGCGGGCTCTACGCAATCCGCCGCTCGGCGGCCCTGCGGCTTGGCACCGAGGCGACCGGCTTCGACATCGAGACCGAGATCGGGATCAAGGCTCGGGCCCTCGGCCTGAGGGTGGCCGAGGTCCCGATCTCCTACCTGCCGCGGGTGGGCGAGAAGAAGCTCAGCCCCTGGAGCGACGGCTTCCGGATCCTCGGCCGGGTGATCGTGCTGCTGCTGATCTACAACCCGTGGATCACCTTCATCATCCCGGGGCTGCTACTGATGGCGCTCACGGTCACCGGTGCGATCTGGCTCAGCCAGGGCGACGTCGTCACCTCCTACCTCGGCCTCAGCATCCACAGCTTCATCGTCGCCGCCCTCGGGGTGCTGGCCGCGTTCCAGCTGGTGATCTTCGGGGTCGCCGCCGCCCTCTACGGGGTCGAGACCGGCCAGGAGCCCCCGCGCTGGCTGCGCCGGCTGGTCTCCACCCGGGTCCGGGTGGCGGTCGCGAGCTTCGGGCTGCTGATGATGCTGGTGTCGCTCGCGAAGCTGATCCAGCTGACGATCCAGTGGGCCGGCAACGACCCGTTCACCGACACCCGCGCCCTCGTCCTCGCCACCACCTTCCTTGTCCTCGGCCTCCAGATCATCTCGGCGGCGCTGTTCATCTCGATCTTCAGCGGCCGGATCAGCAGGATCGCCGAGGGCCAGCTGCCCGAGCGGTCCGGCGCCGGCGGCTGAGCCACCGGGCGAGGCGATGCAGCGACCACCCGGCTCGGGCGCAGCGCCGCTGGTCTCGGTGGTCGTCGTCAACTACAACGGCGGCCCAGACCTCGAACGCTGCCTCGCCTCCCTCGCCGGCCAGGACCCGGACCCCTCGGCCGAGGTCCTCGTCGTCGACAACGCCTCCACCGACGGCAGCCGCGAGCTCGCCGAGCGGATCGCGGCGGAGCACGACTCGATCCGGGTGCTGGCAAGCCCCGCCAACCGCGGCTACCCGGGCGCGGTGAACTTCGCCCTGGGGGAGGCCCGCGGCGCGTACGTCGCCGTGCTCAACATGGACGTCACCGTCGAGCCCGGCTGGCTCGACCCGCTGGTCGGGTTCCTCGAGGCGAACCCGGGCACCGGCGCCGTCTGCCCGCTGATGCTGCTCGACGCCGACCCCGGTCGGATCAATGCCGCCGGCCAGGACATCCACGTCACCGGGCTCGGCTTCAACCGGTGGCTGGGGCAACCCAGGGAGCGCGCCGGCAGCGAGCCGATCATGGTCTCGGGGCTCCATGGTGGGGCCTTCGTCATCCGGCGGGCGCTCCTCGACCGCTTCGGCGGCTGGGACGACAGTGGCTTCCTCTACGGCGAGGACGTTCAGCTCTCGATGCTGCTCCAGCTGGTCGGCGCCGACATCCATTGCGTCCCCGCGTCGGCGGTGCGCCACGACTACCACCTCACGATGCACCCGGAGAAGCTCTTCCTGCTCGAGCGGAACCGCGGTTGGACCGTGCTCACCGACCTCCGCGCCTCCACCCGGCTCGCGCTCTCCCCGCTCCTCGTCCTCACCGAGCTGCTGATCTGGGGCTACTGCCTGCTCCGCGGCCCCGCCTTCCTGAGGGCGAAGGCGCGCACCTACCGCTGGCTCGGTACCCACCGCGCCGAGCTGCGTGAGCGGCGCAGCTTCGTCACGCGGCTCAGGGAGCGCTCGGACTGGCGGGTGCTGCGGCAATTGCGCTGGAACTACGCCTGGAGCCAGTTCCTCACCCTCGGCCGCGAGCGCGGGATCAGCGAGCGAAACCGGATCCCCACCGAGGGCGAGAGGGCAGCCGCCGAGCGCTGAAAGCCCGCCGAGCGGGGATCGGGGCGGCGCCCGTATGCTTCCCGGCTCCCGGATGGGCACCGGAGTTGCCACCTATGTGATCGCGCTGTCGATCGTGCTCGCCTCGCTGCTCGTCGGGCGGGCCGTGATGCTGCTGCTCGGACGCCGGGAGGCCTCGTTCCTCGAGGGCGCCGTCGGGATCGCAACTCTGGTGCTGGTCTGCACGATCGCGATCCGCCTTCCCGCCGAGGAGACGGCGTCCTTGCTTGCCTCCGGCGCCCTCGTCGCCGGCTCGCTGGTCTTCCTGCTGATCCGTCGCGAGCCGCTCCTCGGCCAGGCGTTCGGCCTCGCCCTCCCGGTCGCCCTGATCGCCCTCTTCCTCGCGTCGGTGCCGTTCATCGCCAGCGGCCAGATCGGAATCCCTGGGATCGGCCTCAACAACGACATGGCGATGCACCTGGTCGACACCGAGTACCTGATCGACCAAAGCCGTCCGGAGCCGGCGGCGATCCTCAACGGCTACCCGCTCGGCCCCCACAGCCTCCTCGCCACCCTCGTCACCCTGTTCGACACCGAGGTGCTGCCCGGCTGGCTCGGGCTCCTGATCGCCGCCCCGGTTCTCATCGCGATCACCTCCCTCGCCGTGCTCCGGGAGCTCCCGGCTGGCCCCCGGATCCTCGCCGCCGCGCTCGTCTCGGTCGCCTACCTGAGCGCCTCGGTGCTCGGGATCGCCGGGTTCAAGGAGCTGATCGCGGGGATGTTCCTGGTCGCCTTCGCGGCCGGGCTGCGAGAGATCGAGCGAAGCGAAGACGGCCGGGTCGCGATCCTGATCGGCCTCGCCCTGATCTCGGCGGCGATGGTCCCCGTCTACAGCTTTCCCGGGCTGAGCTGGCTCGGGGTCACCGCCGGCCTCTGGATCGTCGCCCACCTCGCTCGCGCCCGGATGGAGGATGGCCCGGGCGGCGCCACGGCCCTTGTCCGCCGCTCCCTTCCGATCGCCGGTCCGGCGATCGTGGTCCTGGCCCTCACCGCGCTGACTCAGCTGCCGCGGGCGATCGACTTCCTCGACGCCGACGCGATCGACGCGGTCGCAGACACGGACAGCAAGCTTCGCTTCGTCGTCTCCCCGCTCGAGACCCTCGGGGTCTGGCCGAGCGGCGAATGGCTGCTGGGCACCAGCGACGTCTCCTCGTATTGGATCTTCGGAGCGGTCGGGCTGATCGGGTTGGCGCTCGGACTGATCTGGTGGCTGCGCGAGCGGGACTTCGCGATACCCGCCGCGGTTGTGTCCGGAGCGGTGACCTACGCCGGGGTGAGGTGGGTGCTCGACGGGGGGCTCTACATCCAGGCGAAGGCGGTCGTCGTCCCGGCGTCGGTGGTGATGCTGATGGTCCTCACCGCCCTGCTCGTACCTGGCGGGAGCTGGCTCAGGCGAGGGTTCGCCGTGATCTTCGTAAGCCTCGCGGCCTACTCGTCGTTCCTCGCCCTCCGCGACGTCGTCGTCGCGCCCGATCACCGCTTCGGCGAGCAGGCCGAGTTCCGCGACCAGATCGCCGGCGAGCGGGTCCTGGCGCTGACCAGCGATCGCTTCGCCGACTACGGCCTTCGCCCGGCCGAGGTCTCGAGCCCCGCCTTCAACGCCGAGATCAGGGTCCCCTCGGCGGTGACCAAGGACCAGCGACTGCCGATCGACTTCGACTCGGTGCCGTTCGACGTCCTCAACCAGTTCCCCTTCGCGGTCACCACCAGCGCCGTCTACCAGAGCCAGGCTCCCCCGGGCTGGGAGCTGGCCGACGAGACCGACTCGTATGCGCTCTGGAAGCGGACCGCCGAGACCCCGTCGATCTCGATCCTCTATGAGGAGGCGCGTCCCGGCCGGGTCTTCCGCTGCCAGAGACCGAAGCTCGCCGCCTTCCTCGGCGGCGGCGGCGAGCCCCTGGTCTGGCCCCGGCCGGTGATCGCAAAGCGGCTCTACTGGGAACAGGACGGCGAGACCGACAACGAGGTCCCGCCGGGCGGTGAGGCGAGCCAGGAGATCAGGCTTCCACCCGGCAGCTGGGAGCTCTCGATCCAGTACGCGAGCCCGGTGTCAGGGATCGAGGTCGAGGCTCAGGGACTCAGCGCCGGGCTCCCCTCCGGGGTCGATGCCGCGATCCCCTACCGGCCCGACCAGGGCCCCTATTGGCCGGTCGGCACCGTTGAGGGCGGTGGGCCGATCGAGATCACGGTGAGGGCCGACGAGCTCAGCGCGCTCCAGAAGCTCCTCGGGGTAGACGCCCCGGCGGTGATCGGCAACGTCACCGCGGTCCAGACCGCGGGCATCCGCGCCAACCCCCTCGCCGCTTCCTGCGGCCTCTACGTCGACCACATCATCGGCGGCGTCCAGCAGCGGAACACCGCCCCGGGCAGGGGAAAGTCGAACTGAGCAGAGGCGCCAGCTCGCCCTCTCATGCACCCCGCCGATGAGCGGGCGGCGCGTCGCCGCGACCCTTGCGATCTCGATTCTCGTGGCCGCCACGACCGCCGGCGCCGGTGCGTCCGCCGGGGGTCGAGCCGATCCCGGCGAGCTGATCGTCGGCGGCGGCCCCGCCAACGCCGGGGGCTGGGGCTTCACCGTGGGGCTGAAGCTGCGGAAGGGCATCTTCGTCTGCGGCGGCTCGGTGATCGCGCCGACCAAGGTGCTCACCGCCGCCCATTGCGTCAAGCGGGTGAAACGGCGCAAGCTCAGGGTGATCGCGGGATCGCCGTGGATCTCGGGCAAGCGGGCGGGCGGGCGGATTCCGATCGCCGGGGTGGCGATTCACCCCGAGTACAACGGCATCAAGGGCTTCCGCGACTTCGCCGTGATCACCCTCGCCCGGCCGACCTCGGCGCCGCCGATCGCCCTGCCGACCCCCGCCGAGTCGGCGCTACTGGGCGCCCCCGGCAGGACCGTCCGGACGGCGGGCTGGGGGGCGCGGAGCGCCTGGGGCTTCCGCCAGGCCGCCCGGCTGAAGAGCGCGAAGGAGAGAGTGACCCGATCCCGCCGCTGCCAGCGCGCCTACGGCAAGGGCGGCTACGACGCCGCCTCGATGATCTGCACCGTCGGGAGGCTGGTGCGCCGCCTCCGCGGCCCGCACCCAGTCCGCACCGATGCCTGCTTCGGTGACAGCGGCGGGCCGCTGGTCGCGAGCTCGCCTTGGGGGCCACGCCTGATCGGCGTCGTCAGCATCGGCGCCTTCCCCTGCGGCCGGGGCGCCCCCGCGATCTACGCCCGCGTCTCCGGCGGCCTCCCGTTCATCGAGGGGGCGCTCGGCGACCCGTAGTCGAGGTTAGAGCCCAGGGCCGGACTCGAACCGGCGACCCCAGCTTTACGAGAGCTGTGCTCTACCAACTGAGCTACCTGGGCGTGTGCTGCGGGCCTCAGTCTAGGACGCGACGGGGGAGGCTTTCCGGGTGAGGAGGCTCTCGGCGGTGTCGACGATCGTCTCCTCGCTCGGGCGCGGGGTCCAGCCGAGGCGGGTCCTCGCCTTCTCGTCCGAGCAGACGGACTTCTGGCCGAGCTCCCCGGTCACCGAGCGCAGGTCTCGGTCGAACACCGACATCGCCCGGACGAGGACGTTGGGAACGGTGCGAGTCGGGACCTTCGCCGCGCGCTCGCCCAGGCGCTCCCGGAGGATCTCGGCGACGTCCGCCATCCAGAGCCAGCGGCCCGCCGCGATCAGGCGCTGGCCGGCGGCCTCGGGCGAGCTCATCGCGATCACCTCGAGCGCCGCGACGTCGCGGACGTCGACGAAGTTGAAACCGAGCCGCGGCACCCCCGGCATCCCGTCGAGCATGCGCTCGATCGACTGCAACGAGTAGGAGCGGTCGTCGCCGAGCACCGGGCCGATGATCGCGCCTGGGTTGACGGTCGTCAGCCGGTCGACCTGGTCGCGCTCGCGGACCAGGGCCCAGGCCGCTTGCTCGGCGATCGTCTTCGACTTGGCGTACGGGGTGAGCCCGGGATTCTCGGGATCGGTCCAGTCCTCCTCGGTGAGCGGCTGCCGGGCGGGATGGCCGGCGTTGCGGACGGCGGCGATCGAGGAGGTGACGACCACCCGCTTCACCCCGGCATCGAGAGCGGCCCGGAGCACCCGCAGGGTGCCCTCCCGCGCCGGGACGATCAGATCGTCGGGGTCCTTGGGCTGGGACGGCGGGAATGGCGAGGCGACGTGGAGGACGTAGTCACAGCCCTCGACCGCCTCCGCCCACCCCTCGTCGCTGAGCAGATCGGCTTGCAGCACCGAGAGCCGGTCGCCGACCTCCACCTCGGAGGCGAGCAGCGAGCGGACCTCGGGCTCGCGCGAGGGGTTGCGAAGGGTGGTCCGAACCGGATGACCCCGGCGCAGGAGCTCGACCAGGCACCAGCCGCCGAGGAACCCGGAGCCACCGGTGACGAGGACGGTTTGGCTTGAGGTCGGTCCGATTCGGGGATGATCGCATCCGTGGCCCGTCGGCTCATCCTCAGCGTCGCGATCGCGGCGTTCCTCCTCTCCCTCGGGCCGGCAACCGGCGATGCCGTCGCCGCCGCCAGTCCGGCCGCCGCCGCGGCGAAGGGGAAGAAGCCGAAGGGCGGCCGCTCCTGGCAGGCCCGGGTCGCCGATGCCGCCGCCTTCGCCCGGGGGCGAGCCGGAAGCGTCTCCTTCGCGGTGGTCGACGAGCGCCGCAAGCTCCACGGGTTCGGCGCAAACGCCGGCTACTCCTCGGCGAGCCTGGTGAAGGCGATGCTGCTCGCCGCCTACCTGAACCAGGGATCGGTGAAGCACCGGCGGCTGCATCCGGACGACCGCCGCCTACTCGGGCCGATGATCCGTGTCTCCGACAACGACGCCGCTTCGGCCGTGTACGAGCGGATCGGAAGCGGCGCCCTGGCGCGGCTGGCGCGCCGCGCCGGGATGACCCACTTCGAGGCCAACCCGGTCTGGGGCGGCTGCCAGGTGACCGCCCGCGACCAGGCCCGGTTCTTCCACCGCCTCCGATCGCTGCTACCGAAGCGGCACCGCGGCTACGCGCTCGGGCTGCTGGCGCGGATCGTCGCCGCGCAGCGCTGGGGGATTCCCCCCGCGAGCCCACCGGGCTGGCGGGTCCACTTCAAGGGGGGCTGGTACCCGGACGAGGGCTCGTGGCGGGTGCACCAGGCGGCTCTCCTCCGCAACGGGGGAAGGCGGCTCTCGGTGGCGGTGCTCAGCAGCGGCGCTCCGACGTTCGGCTACGGCACCGACACCGTTGAGGGTGTCGCCCGGCGGTTGCTGCGCGGATACCGCTGACGATCGAGGCCACGGCCAGCCTGACATCGATCATCCGTTGTCCGCAGTAATCCCGGAGGGAAGTTGGTTGGTTTACCCCGGTGTGCGGCCGCTGCCCTCGGCGTACCGTCACCGAAAACTGATCTTGAGGCCCTGTTGCAGGGGGCCGATGGCGAACGGAGAAGAAATGAAGCTGATGCCACCGACAGCCTCGACCTCGAACCTGAACGCGAAGCTGACGAGCAAGCGGGATGGCGGCGAGCGCTCCTCGGACGTCGGCATCAGCTGGAAGGCCACCGCGATCCAGAGCTCGGCCCCGCCGGTCCGGATCGTCGGCGCCGCCCGCCCGTACCACGGCGGCTACCACCTGAACCGGTAGGGCACGCCGCGCTGGACCGTTTTGGATCAAGAGCCCGCTGTTCGCGCGAAGCGGGACGGGAGCTAGCGGTAAGACCCAACCAGGTTGTTCAGCCCTTCTTGAGCTTCAGCTTCCGTGACTGCGTGGCGGGGTCGCCGCCGGTCGGGGTGTAGGTGATCGTGGGCTTGACCTTGACCTTGCCGGTCTCGTTCAGCTTCCGCTTCTTCTTGCCCTTCGGCTTGATCAGAAGCTCAACGGTCCCCGCCCCCAGCACGGCCGTACCGGCCGATGGGCCGCCGCCGGCCGTGAGCGCTTTGATACCGCTGCCGCCGAGTGCGAGCGTCCCCGGCCCGGGGACGGTGACGGGCAGCGTCGCCGTCCCCTTCTTCTTGTTGCGCCTCGCGCTACCAAGATTGAAGCTGTTCGGAGGGTTCAGGGTCAGCCGGAAGGCCGGGATGCTCATTGTGTCGGGATCGGAGCTGTAGGGGGGTAGGCCGTCGGCGTCGCCGTAGAAGCGCTTGACGAACAGCAGCGTTGGATCCGTGTCCACCGCCAGGTTGTCGTTGAAGACGGGCGTACAGCTGAAGTCCGTTGCGAATGCGCCGACAGGGCTTGAGAAGCGGAGGATCAGGCCACCGCCGGGGAAGCTGAACTGAGACTGGGAGCGGAACTGCATCTCGTAATCTCCGGTGACGGTGTTGCCGCGAGGGTTCGACGGAAGCTGGGTGTTGGGCACCAGCGTGGTGAACGCCCCCGCGGGGGCGTCGCCCCCGTTAACGGCTGTGGCGGCCATCTCGATCTGCAGCTGAGCATCCGTGTCGTTCATCGCGTTGAGATCGAACGCGAGGATGTCGTTGGGATTGAGATTGAACGCCGGCAGGTTGCGATAGATACTGCCGTAGAAGGGGGCCCAGTGTGTGGCCCCGAGCGGGAAACAGTTGCTATCAA
Source organism: uncultured Solirubrobacterales bacterium (assembly GCA_963752585.1). Lineage (GTDB taxonomy): Bacteria > Actinomycetota > Thermoleophilia > Solirubrobacterales > 70-9 > CAVVYV01. Next base: position 313,963 of record CAVVYV010000008.1, on the reverse strand, counting down.
TCGGCGGCGCCGAGGGCGCGAAGGTGTGGGTGATCGCCCCTCGCGCCGATCCGGCGCCGAGGCACGCGAGCAAGAGCAGTGCGGTCCCGAGCGCGACGGCGCAACGCCTAGCCTGGCTTCCCAGTCTCGTCAACAGCACGTGAGTCTAAGGAAGCGAGTCGGCCGCGGTGGTAAGGGGCTCGGGAGGGGCGCGACCCTGGAGGTAGCGCGCCCGCATGATCAGGATTGGGCGAAGCGGTAGCCGACCCGGCGCACCGTGAGCACCAGTTCGGGGTTCTGCGGATCGCGCTCGACCTTCTGGCGCAGGTTGGAGATGTGGACGTCGCAGGCGCGGACGTCGCCGCGAAACTCGGTCTGCCAGAGCTCCTCCATGATCTCCTTGCGCGAGAAGACCTGACCGGGGTTCTCCGCCAGCAGCCGCAGCACCTGGAACTCCGACCGGGTCAGGTTGACGGGTTCGCCCCGGACGGTGACCAGGTGGCGAGCGAGGTCGATCAAGACCGGGCCCGACTCGATCGCCGCGCCGTCGCCGCCGGAGCGATCGAGCTCGCGGCGGCGAAGCTGGGCGCGCACCCGGCCGAGCAGCTCGCGGACCGAGAATGGCTTGGTGACGTAGTCGTCGGCGCCCACCTCGAGGCCGACCACCTTGTCGACCTCGGCGTCCTTGGCGGTCAGGAGGATGATCGGCACCGGGCTCCGCGACCGCACCTCGCGGCAGATGTCGAGGCCGCTCTTCCCCGGCATCATGATGTCGAGGATCAGGAGGTCGTAGTGATCGTCGGAGAGCTTGCCCTCGGCGTCCTCGCCGTCGGCCGCCAGAGTGACCTCGAAGCCCTCCTGCTCGAGCGCATAGCCAACCGACTCCCGGACCGAGGACTCGTCGTCGACGACGAGGATCCGGCTGGCGGGTGGCGGGGGGGATGGCATCACGACATCATCCCGTCTCATCACGCGACGGGGGTCGGGGTCGGCTTGGTGGCGTTCAGGCGCACCCAGAAGGTGGTGCCCTCGCCCGGCTCCGAGCGAAGCCCGATCTCCCCGCCCATCACGTCGACCATCCGCTTCGCGATCGAGAGCCCGAGGCCGAATCCCTCGCCGGGGTCGGTGGCGCTGCCCCGGTAGAAGCGCTCGAAGACCCGATCCTGCTCCTCGGCGGGGATTCCCTTCCCGGTGTCCTCGACCTCGATTGTCACGATCCCACCCTCGCCCCGGCTCGCCCGAAGGCTAACGACCCCCGGCGGAGGGGTGTGGTCGCAGGCGTTCGAGAGCAGCCCGATCAGCACCTGGAGCAGCAGCACCCCGTCGCCGACCGCGACCAGGTCGGGCTCGACCCCGCCGTGGACCTCGATCCCCTCGGGCGCCTCCACCGAGGACAGCGCCTCCTCCGCCGCCAGCGAGACGTCCACCACCTCGGCCTCCTGGCGCTCGCCGGCCGCCTCGACCCGGGCGAGGATGAGCAGCGACTGCATCAGCCGGGTCATCCGCTCGGCGTCATGCGCGAGACTGCTGAGGAATCGCTCGCGGGCGTCTGGGTCATCCTTGGCGCCGCCCTGGAGGACCTCGATCGCGCTCGTGATCCCGGCGAGGGGATTGCGAAGCTCGTGGGCGGCGTTCGACACGAACTCCCGCTCGGCCCGCTCCCGGCTGAGCTCCTCGGTGCGGTCGCGGACCACCATCAGCACGGCGCCCTCGGCACGCACCTGGCGGGCCTGCACCCCGTAGACCCTGCCGTCGATCGAGAGCACCGGGATCTCGTCGGCGCCCCGCTCGGCCGCGCGGCGCAGAGAGGGGATCAGGGCGGCGGCGGGCCTGCCGTTGCGAACTAAGCGGCTGGCAGCCGGGTTGTTGAAGCGGACCTCGCCCTCCTCGCCGACCACGATCACCGCCTCGGTAAGCCCGTCGAAGATCGCCGAGAGTCGGTCGCGTTCGGTCGCCAGCATGTCGAAGCTGTCGCGAAGCGCCCGACGCATCGTGTCGAGCGAGCGGGTCAGGTCGCCGATCTCGTCGCTGCTGCCCGCGGGCACCGGCACGTCGAAGTGGCCGGCGGCCATCTGCTCGGCGCTGCGGGCGAGCCGCTTCACCCGGATCGAGATCAGCGAGGAGACGACGAAGCCGACCAACAGCCCGATTGCGATCGCGATCGCCAGCGCCTGGAGGCGGTCGCCGCGGAGCTCGTCGAAGGCGCGAGTGAGCGCCGGTGGAGGCGCCGCCCGAACGATCACCCCTCCCCTCACCCGCGCCTTGCCGAAGATCGGCGCCGCGGACAGAGTTTGGTCGCCCGGGAGGCCGAGGTTGTAGCGGCGACCGGTGAGCGCCGTCTGAATTGCCGCGCCGCTTTGCTCGATTCCGGCCAGCTCGTCGAAGTTCGCCTGAGGCGCGAAGGGCTCGTCGCGGCGGTTAACCGCCCACGCCTCGAACGTGTCCGTGTTGGCGTCGGCAAGCAGCGGGGCTGCCTCGCCCTTCTCGGCCCTGGCTAGCGCGTCGGCCAGGGCGGCGGTGCGACCGAAGGCCAGATCGCTGGCCTGGCTCTGCAGAGTCCGGCCCGAGGAGTCGTTGACGAACACGTACACCGAGGCCGCGGTGATCAGCGTGACCCCGGCGAAGGCCGCGCCGAGCCACAGCCGCATGCCTATGCGGCGACCCCTGATACCGCCGCTCGCGCTGGAGCTGGCCATCTCTGAGGATTTCTTAACAGATCAGGCGGCCAGCGACGCCGAGAGGCGCAGCCAGAGGGCCTCGAGGGCGAGCTCCTCGGAGACGTTGAGGCGCAGCCGCCGCCGGGTGTCGAGCACCCACTCGAGCGCGACCCGGGCCCGGGCCGGGTCGAGACCCTCGGCGTCCTCGGCCAGCTCCTCGCGGCGATCGGCGTTCAGGACCAGGGGCTCGGCGCCCGAGGCGACCGCCGCCAGATCGCGGTACCAGGTGCCGCAGAGCGCGAGCGCCAGATCGAGTGCCTGGGTCCGCGCCCGCCGTTCGGTCCGCCTCACCTGGTCGGTCGCCTCGCGGGTCAGCTTGCTCGAACGGCCCCGCCTGCCGCCGGACTCGGCCTCCTCCAGCAGCCGGCGCTCCTCCTCGGCGCCCGCCTCGCCCCCGGCCTGCTCGGCCACCTCGAGGAGCTCTCGCCAGGGGGCCCGGGCCTCCGGATCCCGGCGCGCCGCTCTCGCGCGCCGACTCGGCCGCTGCCCGCAGCGCCTCGCCGCGCTCGGTCAGCAGCAGCCGGGCGAGCTCGACGTCGCCCCCGCTCAGCCGCGATGCGGCGCCCGCCTCAGCGCTCTCGCCCGAGCCGGTCGCCTCCAGCACGGCGTCGGGGGAGAGCGGGGCGAACTCGACCGGCGCGCACCGCGAGACGATCGTCTGCGCGAGCAGCTCCGGATCGGAGCAGACCAGGATCAGGTGGGCGAACGGCGCCGGCTCCTCGAGCGTCTTCAGGAGCGCGTTCTGGCTCTCGTCGCGAAGGGCCTCGGCCTCCTCGATCACGAACACGCGGCGCTCGCCCTCGGCCGGGCTGAGGCTGGCCGCCCGGATCACCGACTCGCGAATGTCCTCGACCAGGTGCTGGGCGCCGGGCGGACGAAGCCAGACCAGGTCCGGATGCGGGCTGGGATCGAGCAGCGCTCGGCGGCGAGCGTCGTCGGGGTCCGCGGAGCCCTCGGCGAGCAACTCGGCGGCGAAAGCGCGGGCCGCGGTTCGCTTGCCCGACCCGCGTGGCCCGCGGAAGAGATAGGCGTGGCTGGGCCCGGCGGCGAGGGCGGCACCAAGCGTCGCCTGGGCGCGGGGCTGGTGGCGGGTCGCCTCGGCGAGTCCCTCGGGCATCCGCGCCTCGCTCTGGGCGGCGGCGCTCACGCCCGCACCCCGCTCACCTCGGCCATCACCGCATCGTGGACCGAGTCGGGGTCGCCGCTCGCGTCGATCACCCGGACCCGCCGGGGATTGCGGCTCGCGACCGCCTCGTAGCCCTCGGCGACCCGTCGCTGCAGCTCCATCCCCTCCCCCTCGAAGCGGTCGGCCGCCCGGCCCTGGGCGGCGATCCGCTCCGCCGCCACCTCGGGGTGAAGCCGCAGCAGCAGGGTGAGGTCGGGCCAGAGCCCCCCGGTCGCGAGATCGCAGAGATGCTCCACCCGCTCGACCCCCAGTCCCCTGGCGACGCCCTGGTAGGCGACGCTCGAGTCGCTGAAGCGGTCACAGACGACGTCCTCCCCCGCCTCGCGCCGGGGCCTGATCACCTCCGCGACGAGCTGGGCGCGGGCGGCGCAGAAGAGCATCAGCTCGGCCAGCGGGTCGAGCTGGAGCTCGGGGTCCTTGAGCAGCTCGCGGATCCGCTCCCCGGCCACCGTCCCCCCCGGCTCGCGGACCAGCAGCGCGCTCTCGCCAAGCGCCTCCGCCAGGCGCTTCGCCTGGGTCGTCTTCCCCGACCCGTCGATTCCCTCCAGCGAGATGAACACCCGCCCAGGCTAACCGGGCGGCCCGTCGCCTATGGCTTCGTCTTCGAGCGAGCCTTGGCGCGGGCGCCGTTCTTGGCCTTGGCGCCGTTGCCGGACTTCGCCCGGGAGCCCGCGCCGTTCTTGGCCTTCGCCCCGTTCCGCGCGCGCTTCACCTTCGTCGCCGAGACCTGGCCGTCGAGCTTTGCCTTCTCCTCCTTGGCGGCCTTGGCGTCGACCTCGGCGCCGTCCTTCTCCTTCTCCACCGCCTCGGCCGCCTCCTTCGCCGCCTTCGCCGCCTCCCGCTCCGCCCGGCGGCGCTTCATCTCCGCCATCGAGGGGCAGTCGTCGTTGAGGCAGAGCTTCCAGGGCCGGCCGCGCCAGGGGACCACCTGAAGCCGCGGGGTGCGCCCGCAGACCGAGCAGAGCTCCTCGATCTTGTAGAGGCCGCGGACCCGCTGCGGCAGCGGGAAGGTGACGTCGCAGGAGTCGGGGGAGTCGGGGTTGTCTCCGTCCCAGCCCTGGCAGCCGACGAAGCGCTTGCCCGACTTCCGCGCCTTGATGATCCGCAGCATGTTCGGGGAGCCGTCCTCCTGCTTGCGGCCCGCCTCCTCGCAGACGATGCAGGGGCCGAGGATCCGGTCCTGGTCCATCCCCGCCCAGACCTCCCTGGCGAACTTCCGCCACTTGGCGTCGTCGTCGTCGGTCTTCACGTCGTAGCCGATCTCGTCGAAGGCCGAGCGCAGCATGTCGCGGCTGTCGGCGAGGACCTGGTCCTTGGTCATCTCGCCGGCGGCGATCTGGTCCATCTCCGCCTCCATCTCGGCGGTCATGTCGGGGGTCGCCATCCGCGGCACGTAGTGCTCGAACGCCTTGCACATCGCGATCCCCGTCTCCGAGGGCTCCGGCGGGTTGCCGAAGACGTAGCCGCGGTCGTACAGCTTCTGGATGATGTCGGCGCGGGTCGCCTTCGTGCCGAGGCCGCGCTCCTCCATCATCTCGATCAGCTTGCCCTGGCTGATCCGGGGCGGCGGCGGGGTCTCCTTGCCCTCCATGTCCACCTTCTCCAGCTCGAGCTCCTGGCCCTCCTCGAGCTTCGGGATCTCGGTGTCGGCCGAGCGGGCGTAGGTGTAGATCGCGGCGTAGCCGGGGTCGACGACCACCGAGCCGCGCACGAAGTAGGTCTCGGGCTCGCGTCAGCCGGAGGGTGCCTCGACCCTTCCGCGCGTCTCGATGTTCGCCCGGGTGGACTCGCTGATCATCGGCGGCGAGAAGGTGGCGAGGAAGCGGCGGGCGACCAGCTCGTAGACCTTGCGGTGCGCCTCGCTGCGCGCCTCCAGCCGGTGCGGGTTGACCGCCGCGGTCGGGTAGATCGGCGGGTGGTCGGTGGTCTCCTTCTTCCCGCGGGTCGGCTCGAGCGCCCGGCCGTCGAGCAGGAACTCGGCCGCCTTGAAGTCGTCGACCCCGACCAGCTCGCTGACCAGCTCCTTCACGTCGAGCGACTTCGGGTAGACGGTGTTGTCGGTCCGCGGGTAGGAGATGTAGCCGTCCATGTAGAGGTCCTCGGCGATCCGCATCGCCCGCGAGGGGGTGATCCCGAGCCGGCTCGAGGCGTCGGTGGTGAAGGCGGTGGTGTTGAGCGGGGTCGGCGGCTTCCGCGTGTTCTTCTTCGCGGTGATCTCCTTGACCGTGCCCGGGGTCTTCGAGTTGGCGACCGCGGCCTTCGCCTCCGCCTCCTTCCAGAACTTGTCGGTGGTGTGCTCGGCGACGAAGCTGCCGTCGGGGTGGACGAAGGTGGCGCTCACCTCCCAGAAGGGCTCCGGGACGTGGGCGCGGCGCTCGAGCTCGCGCTGGACGATCAGGCCGAGGGTCGGGCTCTGCACCCGGCCGACCGAGAGGAAGTTGGAGCCGAAGCGGCGGGTCGCCGTCGACACCGCCCGGGTCAGGGTCGCCCCCCAGATCAGGTCCATGTCCTGGCGGGCGGCGCCGGCGTTGGCGAGGTCGTAGGAGAGCTCGTCGAGGTTGGCGAAGGCGCGCTCGATCTCGTCCTTGGTCAGGGCCGAGTAGCGGGCCCGCTTCACCGCGGTCCCCGTCGCTCCCCCGCCCGACCCGTTCGACTTCAGGGTCGCCAGCTCGGGGTTGGACTCGATCGATCTCCTGCAGCGCCTCGAGCCCGATCAGCTCGCCCTCGCGGTCGAAGTCGGTGGCGATCACCAGGTCGTCGGCGTCCTTGGCCACCTTCTTCAGCGCCCGGACCACGTTCTTGTCGGTCGGCTCCTTGATCAGCTCCGCGTCGATCAGATCGCGCGGGTTGGTCTCCTGCCAGTTGTTGTAGGACTCGGGGAAGCCCGGGTTGAGGACGTGGCCCTTGAGCCCGATCGTCATCTCGGGGCCGTCGGGGCCATCCCAGGTGTAGAACGGGGTCTTGTAGGAGGAATCCTCCTTCGCGGTGCCGCCGCTCAAGATCTCCGCGATCTTCTTGGCGCTGTTGTTCTTCTCAGTGACGATCAGTCGCATTGCGTCTGTTCACGGTAGCCGCGGGTCAAGATGACCCTTCCGGCGCCGTTTCGGTCGACTGGGTCGGCGAGGGTAGCAGGGGGTTTTCGGGCGCAAGCCGATTTTTCGGCCACGTCGGGCTATCGGCACGGTTACGCTGCGGGCATGAGGGCCCTGGTCACAGGGGGCGCGGGCTTCATCGGCTCCCACCTGGTCGATGCCCTGGTCGCGCGCGGAGACGAGGTCCTGGTCGTGGACGACCTCTCCACCGGCAAGCACGAGAACCTCGAGCAGGCGAAGGCGAACGGGGCGACGCTCGAGGTCGGTGACATCACCGACGCCCGGGTGCTGCTGACGACCTTCGAGGCGTTCAAGCCGGAGGCCGTCTTCCACCTCGCCGCCCAGATCGACGTCCGCAAGTCGATGGCCGATCCCGCCTTCGACGCCCGCCTGAACGTGATCGGCACGCTCAACGTGCTCGAGGCCGCCTGCCGGGTGGGCGCGTCGCGGCTCGTCTTCACCTCGACCGGCGGCGCCATATATGGAGAGGGGGTCGGGCGCGAGGAGGAGCTGCCCTTCGCCGAGGCGGCGCGCTGCGCGCCGGACTCCATCTACGGGCAGAGCAAGCTCGCCGCCGAGGGCTACGTCGGGCTCTATGGCCGTTCCCGCGAGATCGCAGCCACCACCGTGCCGGCTCGGCGAACGTCTACGGCCCCCGCCAGGACCCCGCGCTCGAGGCGGGGGTGGTGGCGATCTTCAGCGACCTCGCCCGCGACGGCGGCCAGCCGACGGTCTTCGGCGACGGCCTCCAGACCCGCGACTACGTCCACGTCGCCGACGTCGTCGCGGGGATGCTCGCCGCGGCAGGGATCGGGCGAAGCCGGGCCCTTCAACATCGGCACCGGGGTCGAGACGAGTGTGCTCGAGCTCGCCGAGACGGTCGGGCGCCTCGCCGGGCGCGACGACTTCGAGCCGCGCTTCGCCCCCGCCCGCGACCGGCGAGGTCCAGCGGACCGCGCTCGACCCCGCCCTCGCCGAGCGCGAGCTGGGCTGGCGAGCCCAGAAGTCCCTGGAAACCGGGCTCAAGGGGACCCTCGCGTAACCTTCGCCTCATGCCTGCCCAGGCATTCGAGGGCAAGGAGTGCGTCTGCCAGTTCAAGCGCGGGATCTGCGACCAGACCTGCGTCCGCGACATGCTCGAGACCCCTCTATATATGGCCGCCCTGAAGCTGAAGGGCCGGCGCTGCCTGGTCGTCGGCGGCGGCGAGATCGGGCTCGAGAAGGTCGAGGGCCTGCTGCTCTGCGAGGGCGACGTCACCCTGATCGCCCCCGACGCGGTCCCCGAGCTCGCCGAGTACGCGAAGGAGGGCTCGATCCGCTGGGAGCGCCGCGAGTTCAGCGACTCCGACCTCGACGGCGCCTTCCTCGCGATCGCGGCGACCAACGACACCGAGGTCAACATCGCCGTCTCCGAGGGGGCGGAGCGGCGGGCGATGCTGGTCAACGTCGTCGACGTGCCGCCGCTCTGCAACTTCATCCTCCCGGCGATCGTCCGCAGCGGTCCGCTCGCGATCGCGATCTCGACCGCTGGCGCCTCCCCGGCGCTGGCGAAGCGGATGAAGCGCGAGATCGCCGAGGAGTTCGGCGAGCCCTACGCCCGCCTCGCGGTGATCCTCAACGACCACCGCGGCTGGGCCAAGGCCACCCTCCCCACATATCAGGACCGCAAGGAGTTCTTCGAGGGGATCGTCAACGGCGACCCCGACCCGGTCGAGCTGGTCCGCGACGGGCGCGAGCGGGAGCTGCTGGAGCTGATCGAGGCGGCGAAGGAGCGCTCGACCGCCGCCCTCGGCGCCTCCGCCTAGTCCGCCCCTACTCGACGTCGCGAGCCCGCAGCAGCGCCGCGCCGGCCGCGAACAGCGCCCCGATCCAGACGACCATCAGGGCAATTGCTGGGCCGACGGCGAGGAACTCGACGTCGGCGAGTGCCGACGTCGTCGGGATCGAGGCCCTGGATCGCGCTGGGCAGCGCGCCGAGTCGGGCTGAAGCGCTCGACCGCCGGGCGCGAGCGCTGCCCAGCATCGGGTCGACCACGAACGCGAAGATCAGGATCGTGACGATCGCGGTCGGCTGGTTCCGGATCAGGCTGCCGATGCCGACCCCGAACGCGCCCGAGCAGCGCCGCGACGCCGGCGTTGCGCGCGAACTGCTCGATCAGCTCGCCGAGCTCGGGCGTCGGCAGGTCGCGGAACTCGAGGATCGCGTAGCCGATGATCCCGATCGAGATCGAGATCGCGATCGAGAGCAGGGCGCCCGCGGCGGCGAAGGCGAGGGTCTTCGCGGCGAGGAAGCGGATCCGGTCCGGCGCCGCCAGCAGCGAGCTGGTGATCGTCCGGTGGCGCCACTCGCCGGTGATCCCGACGATCGCCAGGATCATGATGAAGAGGCTGCTGGTGTCGTTCCGGAAGACGTCGGTGAGGACCGAGTCCTCGGTCGGCTCGGTGAGCGAGGCGACGAGGATCGTGATCACGCAGCGAGATCCCGATCGCGACGCCGGCGAGCGCGTAGAAGGTCCGCGTCGTGCGGAGCTTGATCAGCTCGGCGCGGAGAAGCCTGCTCACTCCTCCTCACTCCCGGTGAGCTCGAAGAAGACGTCCTCGAGCGAGCGGCGCGACCGCGACCAGCTCGGACGAGCGCGACGCGGTGCTCGTTGGCGGCCTCGCCGACCGCTCGGCGCGACGCCGCGGACCAGCAGCGCGCCGGAATCGTCCAGCTCGTACTCGATCCCGGCTCGGCCAGCGCCCGGCCGAGCGCCTCGCGTTCGCGGGCACGGACCCGGGTCACCCCGCCCTCGGCCTGGCCGATCACCTCCTGCAAGCGGACCGCTGGCGCGCAGCTCCCCGTGCGAGATGACGACGATGTCGTCGACGCTCTGGGAGACCTCGGAGAGCAGGTGGCTCGAGACCAGCACCGCGCGGCCGCGCGCCGGCCTCGGAGCGCAGCAGGTCGCGCATCCAGCGGATCCCGGGCGGGTCGAGCCCGTTCGCGGGCTCGTCGAGGATCAGCACCTCGGGGTCGCCGAGCAGCGCCGCCGCGATCGCGAGCCGCTGGCGCATCCCCATCGAGTAGCCCTTCACCCGCCGGTCGCCGGCGTCGGCGATCCCGACCAGCTCCAGCACCTCCTCGACCCGCGAGGGCGGGTGGCCGCCGGCCGCGGCGAGGATCCGCAGGTGGTTGCGGCCGCTGCGGCCGGGATGAAAGCTCGCGTCCTCGAGCACCGCGCCGACCTCGGCGCTCGGATGCTCGAGCTCGCTCGTAGTCGCGCCCGTCGAAGGTGGCGGTGCCGCCGTTCGGATGAACCAGCCCGAGGAGGATCCGGAGGGTCGTGCTCTTGCCGGCGCCGTTCGGGCCGAGGAAGCCGGTTACCCGGCCGGCCTCGACCTCGAAGGAGAGATCGGAGACGGCCTGCACCGAGCCGAACCGCTTGCTGATCCCGTTGATCTCGACCGCGGCCATTCGCGGCCGCGCACTCTAGGTGAGCCGGCTAGCCCGCCGGCAGCGCGTAGATCGCCACCGCCGCGAACTGGCAGGCCGCGGCGACGATCACCAGCAGGTGGAAGATCTCGTGGTAGCCGAACACCTCCGGCCGCGGGTCGGGGCTGCGGCGGGCGTAGACGATCGCCCCGGCGGTGTAGAGGGCGCCGCCGAGGGCGAGGAGGCCGAAGCCGACCGGGCCGAGGCCGTCCCAGAGCTGGGGGAAGGCGAGCACCGCGATCCAGCCGGTGGAGAGATAGACCGCCGCGGTGACCGGCTTCGGCGCGTTCCACCAGGCGAGGTTGAGGATGATCCCCGCCGCGGCGAACGCCCAGACCGCGATCAGGACGACCTCGGCGAGGGCGCCGTGGAGGACCAGCAGCGCGAACGGCGTGTAGGTCCCCGCGATCAGCAGGAAGATCATCGTGTGGTCGAGGCGGCGCATCCACCGCCGCGCCGCCGGCCGCCAGTTGACCCGGTGATAGAGGGCGCTCACCCCGAGCAGGGCCGAGAGGCTGACGGCGTAGACCGAGGCGGCGAAGGTCGCCTCGCCCTCCGGGGCGAGGATCACCAGGGCGGCGCCGGCGAGCAGCGAGCAGAAGAAGGCCCACTGGTGGGAGACGCCGCGAAGCCTGGGCTTCGGGATCGCGCTGGCCGCGGCCTCCGCCTTGGCGCGGGCCGCATCGCGAGCGGCGCCGAGCCGCTCGCCGGCGTCGGCGCGCGCCTGGTCGAAGCGCTCGCCGGCCGCCTCGGCGGCGTCGCGCGCGGCCCCGATCGGGTCGGGCCCGGAGCGCGCCTCATCCCCGCTCGCCACCATCGGGCGAGACCATAGCCGCACTCGCCCCGCGATCAGTGTGCGCGATCACAGGAGCCGGAAAACGCGCCGGATTCCGAGCTGCGTGACCCTATATCTAGCGTGTTAACGAACTCGCCGAGACACCACCCCTAGTACACTGTGCGTAATGAATTGCCCCGCCTGCGGAGCCGAAACCCAGGTCCTCGAGACCCGCTCGTCCGAGGGCGGCGCGGCGATCCGCCGCCGCCGCTCCTGCAAGGAGTGCGGGCGGCGCTTCACCAGCTTCGAGCGCCGCGAGCCCGAGCCGGCCTGGGTGATCAAGCGAAGCGGCGAGCGCCAGCTCTTCGACCGGGCGAAGCTCCGCTCGGCCCTCCTCGGCGCGACCCACAAGCGGGACGTCGATCCGCGCGACCTCGAGCAGATCGTCGACGCGGTCGAGCGCGCGGCGCAGGCCTCGGGGGAGCTGAGCGCCGAGCGGATCGGCGAGATCTGTCTCGACGGCCTCCGCGACCTCGACCACGGCGCCTTCCTCCAGTTCGCCGGGACGCTTCCGGAATCCTCAGAAAACCCCCGCAATATCCGGAGTTCCGCGGAGCCGGGTTCTGTCCGGTCGGTGAAGGATGCTCAACGGCCCACCCACAGAGAGCGAACGAGAGGAGCTGGATGATGGCCAGGGCTGCGTCGAAGTCGGGGATGACGAGCGAGAGAGGCCTGGTCATCGAACGCCGGTTCTCGACCGAGGGGGTCCATCCCTTCGACGAGCTCGACTGGGAGATCCGCGACGCGGTGATCGGCGACCCCGAGAAGCCCGCCTTCGAGCAGCGCGGGGTCGAGTTCCCGAAGAGCTGGTCGCAGAACGCGACCAACATCGTCGCCCAGAAGTACTTCCGCGGGCAGCCCGGCGCGCCCGACCGCGAGTTCTCGGTCAAGCAGATGGTCAACCGGGTCGCCGGCAGGATCGCCGAGGCGGGCCGCGAGGCCGGCTACTTCGCCAGCGACGAGGACGGCGACGCGTTCGAGGCGGAGCTCTCGCACATCCTGGTCAACCAGAAGGCCGCCTTCAATTCCCCGGTCTGGTTCAACGTCGGCTGGAAGCCGCCCGGCCAGGAGCAGGCCTCGGCCTGCTTCATCCTCAGCGTCGAGGACGACATGGACTCGATCCTCTCCTGGAACACGAAGGAGGGGATCATCTTCAAGGGCGGATCGGGCTCCGGGATCAACCTCTCGAAGATCCGCGGCTCGATGGAGCCGCTCTCCAAGGGCGGGATCGCCTCGGGCCCGGTCAGCTTCATGCGCGGCGCCGACTCCTGGGCGGGCGCGATCAAGTCGGGCGGCGGCACCCGCCGGGCGGCGAAGATGGTCGTCCTCGACGTCGACCACCCCGACATCGAGAAGTTCATCTGGTGCAAGGCCGACGAGGAGAAGAAGGCCGCGGCGCTGAAGGCCGCCGACTTCGACATGCGCCTGGACTCCGAGGCGTTCGCCTCGGTCCAGTTCCAGAACGCGAACAACTCGGTCCGGGTGACCGACGAGTTCATGGAGGCCGTCGCCAAGGACGAGGACTGGGACCTGGTCGCCCGCACCGACGGCAGCGCGATCAAGACGGTGAAGGCGCGCGAGCTGATGGAGCAGATCGCCGACGCCGCCTGGCAGTGCGCCGACCCGGGGATCCAGTACGACAGCACGATCAACCGCTGGCACACCGACCCGAACACCGGGCCGATCACCGCCTCCAACCCCTGCTCCGAGTACATGTCGATCGACGACTCGGCCTGCAATCTCGCCTCGCTCAACCTGATGAAGTTCCGGAACGAGGACGGGAGCTTCGCCGTCGACGACTTCACCCACGCCGTCGACATCGTCTTCCTCGCCCAGGAGATCCTGGTCGGGTTCTCCAGCTACCCGACCGAGCAGATCACCGAGAACGCGAGGGCGTTCCGCCAGCTCGGGCTGGGCTACGCCAACCTCGGCGCCCTCCTGATGGCGGAGGGGCTGCCCTACGACTCGGACGAGGGGCGGGCGATGGCCGGGGCGATCACCGCGCTGATGACCGGCCGCGGCTACCGGAAGTCGGCCGAGGTCGCCGCCGCGGTCGGCCCCTACGACGGCTATCGCGGTGAACCGCGAGCCTCACAACGAGGTGATGCGGATGCACCAGGCCAAGGCGTACGAGATCGACGACGAGCTGGTCGAGGAGGGGCTGCTGCACGCCGCCCGGGAGAGCTGGGACGAGGCCGTCGCGCTCGGCGAGCAGCACGGCTACCGGAACGCCCAGGCGACGGTGCTCGCGCCGACCGGGACGATCAGCTTCCTGATGGACTGCGACACGACCGGGATCGAGCCCGACTTCTCCCTGGTCAAGTTCAAGGAGCTGGTCGGCGGCGGCCAGATGAAGATCGTCAACCGCTCGGTCAACCTGGCGCTCGAGACGCTCGGCTACTCGGACTCGGAGATCGAGCAGATCGACGCCTACATCAACGAGCACAACACGATCATCGGCGCCCCCGGCCTCAAGGACGAGCACCTGCCGGTGTTCGACGTCGCCGTCGGCGAGCGCTCGATCTCGCACACCGGCCACATCGAGATGATGGCCGCCGCCCAGCCGTTCATCTCGGGGGCGATCTCGAAGACGGTCAACCTGCCGGAGTCGGCGACGGTCGCGGACATCGCCGACGCCTACACCTATGGCTGGACCCAGGGCCTGAAGGCGCTCGCGATCTACCGCGACGGCTCGAAGACGGCCCAGGCGCTGAAGACCGACGCCGGCGAGAAGAAGTCGGAGCCGGCCGCCGAGGCCGCCGAGGTCCGCCGCTGCCGGAGCGGCAAGAAGATGCCGCGCGAGCGCGAGTCGATCACCCACAAGTTCTCGATCGGCGATGCACGAGGGCTACATCACCGCCGGCAAGTACGACGGACGGCTCGCTCGGCGAGATCTTCCTCACCGACATCGGCAAGGAGGGCTCGACGATGCAAGGGCCTGATGAACGCCTTCGCGACCGCGATCTCGATCGGCCTCCAGTACGGGGTGCCGCTCGAGGTCTTCGTGCAAGCAAGTTCAGCTACATGCGCTTCGAGCCGGAGGGGATCACCCGCAACCCGGAGATCCCGTTCGCCAAGTCGCTGCCCGACTACATCATGCGCTGGCTCGCCAGCCGCTTCATCGACGACACCGACTACCTCGAGCAGCTCGGCATCCTCACCGACGAGGTCCGCGCCCGCAAGGAGGCCCAGCAGTCCTTCCCGATCGACGAGGGCAACGGCGGCGGCAACGGCGGCAACGGCCACGCGAACGGGGAGGGCAACGGCCACTCCAACGGCGAGGCCAAGTCCGAGTCGCCGGAGCCGAAGGCCGAGGCGAAGCCGGCGACCGCGGCGCTGACCGAGACGCCTCCGGTGCATCCCGGCGGCGATCGAGGGCGCTCGAGCTCGGCCCCGCCTGCGATCAGTGCGGCGGGATGATGCAGCGGACCGGCAGTTGCTACACCTGCTCCTCGCTGCGGCAACAACACCGGCTGCGGCTGAGCCCTCCACCGACCCAGACGCTGGAACTCGAGGACGGCCTCACCCTCGGCTACCGCGAGCTCGGCGAGGGCCCGCCGGTGCTGCTCCTCCACGGCTGGCCCACCTCCTCGTTCCTGTGGCGCAACGTGATGCCGCCGATCGCGGGCGCGAACCGCGTCATCGCCCTCGATCTGCCGGGGTTCGGCGCCTCCGACAAGCCGGCCGACGGCCGCTACGACTTCGAGATGTTCGAGCGGGCGATCGACGGCTTCCTCGAGCGGCTCGAGATCGATCGGCTGGGACTCGCCGTGCACGACCTCGGCGGCCCGGTCGGCGTTCACTGGGCGCTCGGCCGCAAGGAGCGGGTCGAAAGCCTGGCGCTGCTGAACACCCTGCTCTACCCGGAGTTCTCGCCGGCGGTGATCGAGTTCGTCACCTGCTGAGCGCGCCCGAGTCGCGCGAGCGGACCACCAGTGACGAGGGGCTGGCTGCGGCGATGCGGCTTGGGGTCAGCGACGAGTCGAAGATCACGGACGAGGTGCTGGCCGGCGTCACCAAGCCCTTCACCTCGAAGGACGATCGAGAAGCGCTGGCGCGCGCGGGCATCGGCCTGCACCCCGACGGCTTCGCCGAGATCGCCGAGTGGCTGCCCGGCTTCGAAGGGCCGGTCAGGGGGATCTACGGCGCCGAGGACAAGATCCTCCCCGACATCGCCGAGACGATGTCGCGGGTGAAGTCCGACCTGCCTCAGGCCGAGGTGACGGCGCTCCCGAACTGCGGCCACTTCCTCCAGGAGGAGGAGCCGGAGGAGGTCGGCGAGCTGCTCGCGGCCTTCTTCGCCAAGCGGTAACCGCCTGTCGGCTACCCTCGAAGAGATGGAGGCCGCAACCTGCACCCACCTCGACCAGATCAAGGTCGAGAAGCCGGAGGAGTTCGCGGGCTGCGAGGAGTGCCTGAAGATCGGCTCCACCTGGGTCCATCTCCGCGTCTGCCGCACCTGCGGCCTCGTCGCCTGCTGCGACTCATCGCCGAACAAGCACGCGAGCGCCCACGCCGCAGCGAGCGGGCACCCGATCGTGAGCTCGCTCGAGCCGTATGAGGACTGGTCCTGGTGCTACCAGGACGAAGTCAGCTTCGTGGTCGCCTGAGCTTTCGCGGACCGTTCACCCAGGCGACGGAGTGAAGTAGGGTCCCTCCCAAGCTCAAGCGACCGAGGAGAGACGAGATGGAGAGTGGTCTTGGCGGCGGAGCGGAGGCCCGGGAAGCGGTCCGCGACATCTCCCGGCTTTGGTGGCTGTGGCTGGTGGCCGGAATCTTCTGGGTCGCGGTCGGGTTGGTGATCCTCCAGTTCGACCAGGCCTCGATCACGACCGTCGGGGTGCTGATCGGCGTGATGTTCTTCCTCACCGCGGTCCAGATCTTCGCGATCTCGTCGCTGATTCCCGGCGGCCTGCGCTGGCTCTATTGGATCTTCGGCTTCTTCATGCTGGTGGCGGCGGTGCTCGCGTTCATCAGCCCCGAGAACACCTTCGCGGCGATCGCCGACATCCTCGGCTTCCTCTTCCTCCTCGTCGGCGTCTTCTGGGTGATCCAGGCGTTCGCGACCAGGGAGCTGAACGATCTCTGGTGGCTCGGCCTGATCGCGGGGATCCTGATGATCATCCTCGCCTTCTGGACCGCCGGCCAGTTCTTCATCGAGAAGCAGTACGTGCTCCTGGTCTTCGCCGGCATCTGGGCGTTGACTGCAGGGGTTCACCGACTTCGCCAAGGCCTTCGTCATCCGTAGAGTCGGCCAGGTCGTCTGAGTCGCCTGAGCCGAGCGCCTAGCGGCGGCGCTGCTGCCCCGCCTTCGTCGCGGTCAGCGCCCTCCCCGCCTCCGCGACCAGCTCGTGGATCTGCATGTCGCCGTTGAGCTCGGCGACGGCGAAGCGGAGGGTGATCGGCTCGCCGTCGGGGCGGCGGCAGGCGGCGTCGACCTCGCTGCTGAGCCTCTCCCCGACCGCTTCCGCGCCCCCGCTCGGCGCGCCGGTGAGGACCACCGCGAACTCGTCCCCTCCCCATCTGAACAGCACGTCCGGGTCGCGGAGGGAGCTCCGCATCGTGTCGGCGACGTCCTGGAGGCAGCGGTCTCCCTCGGCGTAGCTCCAGCGCTCGTTGATCTCCTTGAAGTTGTCGATGTCGACCATCCCGACCGACAGCGGCAGCTGGGCGCGGCGCGCCCGCATCACCTCGGCCTCGAGCATCTCGTTGAAGGCGCGGCGGTTGTGGAGCCCGGTGAGCGGGTCCACCCTCGCCTCCTCCCGGGCATGGGCCTCCTGCCGCGCCGCCAAGATCCGCTGGTCACGGACGCCGCTCATCAGCACGTTCGCCGCCACCGCCAGCCCGGACCAGATCACGAACCTGGCGGCGTCCGCGCCCACCGCGTCCGCATCCCAGCGGTCGTAGAGGTACGGGGCGGCAAGGGCGAGCCCGATGACGACGAGGAAGGCGGCGATCTCGCGCGGGGGCTGGGTCGCGGCGGTGAAGCCCAGCGGCAGCAGGAGCAGCACCTCGTAGGGAGCCTCGACCCCTCCGGCCAGCCACTGCATCACGCAGACCCCGACGACGCTCGCGTAGGAGGGGATCAAGAGGCCCCGCCAGCTGCGAAGCCAGCCCCGGTGGAGCGCGTAGGCGACGCCGCAGGCGGCCGCGACCATGAACCAGGCGATCACCCAGCCGGCGTCGCCGACCTCGGCGGTCGGGGGGCTGAACGGCAGCAGGCCGGCGACCAGCGCGGCTCCGAGCAGCCAGAGAAAGGCGCCGAGGCGGCGCGCGTTCTCCAGGTCCCCGCCCGCGTACGGATCGTGCCTGGCCGCGAGGTACTCGCGGAGCTTCACGATGCCCTTCAGTCTCCTTCTCCCCCAAGAGATGGCCGGATCACTTTACCCGCCCCCGGCCCCCCGCGAAATGGTCATTTTGGAGGTAGTTTCGGCGCCACGCGCGCTTGCTCTATCCGCCTGGGAGCTCCACAGTTCCGTCGATCAGGGGGATCACGTCACCTCCGACCCGCGGCCGGTCGCCCTCGATCTCGGCCTCGAGCACGCTCGGTCGCCCGATCTCCTCGCCCTGGGAGATCATGAGGCGCCCGCTGCCACGGCCCTCGGCGAGGTAGGCGCATAGGGCGCCGGCCGCCGACCCCGTCGCCGGGTCCTCGCCCATCTCGGCGCTGCCCGTGAACGAGCGCGCCTTGGCCCGTTCGGCGTCGGGCTCGCACCAGGCGAGGTAGAGGACGATCGCAGACCGAGGATGGATCAGCCGATCGATCGCGGGCCAGTCGGGGCGGACGCGGCCGAGCACCCCGGCCTCCGCCGCCGGCACGACCAGGATGGGGACCCCGGTGGAGACGATCTGGGGCGAAAGCTCGGGATGGGCGTCGGCCGCCTCGAGGCCGATCGCCGCCATCACCGCCGCGCGGTCGAGCTCCTCGCCGAACTCTGGCTCGTTCTGGAGCATCGTCGCGCTCCATCGCTCGCCCGCGGCACGTACCTCGACCGGCTGAAGCCCGGCGCCGGTCTGCTGGACCAGGCTCGCCTCCTCCAGCCCGCGCCAGCGCGTCACCGCCACCGCCGTCCCGAGCGAGGGATGACCGGCGAAGGGAAGCTCCTTGCGCATGTCCCAGATCCGGTTTCGGTAGTCGGCGCCCGGCTCGCCGGGCGACTGGACGAAGGCGGTCTCCGCGAGGCGGGTCTCGCGAGCGAAGGCGAGCATCACCTCATCGGGGACGCCATCGGCGTCGTCGACCACGGCGAGGCCGTTGCCGGCCAGCGGCCGCTCGGCGAAGACGTCGAGGAAGGCGACCCGGCGAGCCATCGGCGAATCATCCTCGATTGCCGCGGGCGTCTTTTTTGCCCGCCGGTCCGTGGACTACGGTGAGCCCGTAATCCGCCCGAGGGAGGAGCACCGATGGAAGCCGCCCAACCTGGCCCAGCAGAGCCGTATCCGCTGACCTACTCGGTCGACTATCCCGACCGGGAGCTGAACCGGCTGACCACCTTCTTCCGCCTGTTCACGGTGATCCCGATCGCGATCGTGCTCGCCGCGGTCTCGGGCGAGACGTTCAACTTCGACTGGGGCGGCGCGAACGACGCGACCACGACGATTGTCGCGTCCGGTGGGATTCTCCTGTTCGCGCCGCTGCTGATGATCCTCTTCCGGAAGAAGTACCCGCGCTGGTGGTTCGACTGGAACCGGGAGCTGCTGCGGTTCACCAACCGGGTCCACATCTACGCCTGGCTGCTCACCGACCAGTACCCCTCAACCGACGAGCAGCAGTCGGTCCACCTCGAGATCGTCTACCCCGACGCCGAGAGCGACCTCGCCCGGGGAATGCCGCTGGTCAAGTGGCTGCTCGCGATCCCGCACTACATCGTCCTCTTCTTCCTCTTCATCGCCGCGGTCGTCAGCGTGATCATCGCCTGGTTCGCGATCCTGTTCACCGGCCGCTATCCCCGCAGCCTCTTCGACTTCGTCGTCGGGGTGCTGCGCTGGGCGCTCCGGGTGGAGGCCTACGCGTTCCTGCTGGTGACCGACCGCTACCCGCCGTTCTCGCTGGAGTAGGCGGGACTCGGGGGAGCCCCGCCCGCGCCTGGGGGGAGGATGACCGCCTAGGCGGGTGGTGAGGCTGCCCGCGCCGGCGCGGGGTCCCGCGCGGGGCCGCCCTGGTTGAGCAGGAAGAGGAGGGCGAGCCCCCCGATCGCGGCGAGATTCAGCGCCCCGATCGCGAATCCCACCCACATGACCACTGTCAGCGCGACGTCCATGTCGTGGCCCTGACGTTAGGGGTCGAACGGCCGCCCGTAATCCGCGCTGCTTACGGGTTCGCAGTGGGTGAAAACCCGCAATACACCGACGAATTTTCGCGCCGGGGCTGTCCGCCCGTGCGTTCCGCCTGCCGGATCATCGGTGTAGCGTTCGCCCGAGGCGACGAAAGGTGAGAGATGGAGGGGAAGACGATTGACCCGGTCGAGTTCCGCACCGGGCAGAAGAAGCAGCTGGGACCGCGCCGCGACCGGATGGCAGAAGTGGGGGGAGCTGATCGACGGGTCGGCTCGAGGGCGTTAGCCAAGCGGATGGTCGAGCTCGCCGGTGTCGAGCCGGGCAGCCGAGTGTTGGACGTCGCCGCCGGCTACGGCGAGCCCGCGCTCACCGCAGCGAAGGTCGCGGGCCCGGAGGGCAGCGTCGTCGCCAGCGACATCTCCGCCGAGATGCTCGCCTACGGCCGCGAACGCGCCTCCGCCGCCGGACTCGAAAACGTCGAGTTCGTCGAATCGAGCGCGATCGACCTGGACTTCCCCGATGACAGCTTCGACGCCGCCGTCTCCCGCTTCGGGATCATCTTCGAGCCCGACGGCGAGGGGGCCGCCGCCAAGGTCCGGGGCTTCCTCAAGCCCGGCGGCCGGTTGGCGATCGCCTCCTGGGGCCAGCCGGAGGAGGTGCCGTTCCTGGCGATCCCGATGCAGACGGTGATGAAGAAGCTCGAGGTGCCGCCACCGCCCCCGGGGACGCCGGGCCCGCTCTCGCGCCCCACCCACGAGGCGATCGGCGGCCTGCTCGGAGGGGGCGGCTTCTCCGACGTCAAGGTCGAGGACGTCGAGGTCACCTTCGAGTGGGGATCGCCCGAGGAGTTCACCACCTTCGTCCAGGAGATCGCGCCGCCGATCAGGGCGATGATCGAGCCGCACCCCGAGGACGTCCAGGCCGAGGCCTGGGCGGCGATCACCGAGGCGACCCGCGAGAGGATCGGCGGCGACGGCCCGGTGAGCTTCACCAACCGCGTCCTCCTCGCCTCAGGGACGGCGTAGCCCGGCGGGCGTAACCCAGCGCCGGGTCGGAGGAATCGGGGTCCGGGTGGCGCCGTAGGATCGCTGCCGTGCAGGGTCGGCTCAGCCTCCTCGCGCGATCGGTTGCCAGGGTCCTGGCGGCCGCGGCGCTCGCCCTCGCGGTCCTGATCTGGCTCGGGCCGCCCACGGGCGAGGCGCGCCAAGCGGCGAGCGAGCGGATCACCCCGATCAGCCCGACCCTGACCTACCTGCCCTGCCTCAGCAAGGCCGGCGACAAGTACCGGGCGCGGGCCGAGCCCAAGCGCTGCGCCCACTTCGGCCGCGGCGGCGCCTTCGCCGGCGGGGTCAACCTCGAGGGCCTGGTCTGGACGAAGTGGGGCGAGGCTCTCGCCACTGCCACCGGGACCGAGTGCGGCTTCCACCTCCCCTGCGCCGAGATCGTGGTCCAGGTCCAGGCCTTCCGCGTCCGCAAGGCCTGCGGCCGCCGCGTCTACACCCGCCTCAAGGCCGTCAGCGTGTTCGGCAAGACGGTGGTGAAGACCAAGGCCTGCCTCGGGCAGGCCTAGCCGGCCCAGAGTTCGGTCCCTCAGCTCATTACGAATAGGGTCGCCGCGCTACCGACCCCGCGTGTGCGGGTTTCAACACATGTACCCAACCCGGGAGGACCAAGATGCAGATCAGGCCCCGCCTCAGCGATAACACGCGATGCGCCATCCGCGGCACGTCGGACGGCGCCATCTCCTGTGGCCGTCAGTCGCTATCTCGGCGATGTCCGGCGACTCGTGGGCGCGAAGGTCCTCCAAGCTTCTGCGAGGGCGACTCGAGTCTCGCGTACCATCATCCTGATAGGACCTGCCGTTCAGGCCTGCGAGGGGAGCGTTGCGCGAAGCCCACACGGCCTGGTACCGGACTCGAGCGCCTCGCGCGCAGTGTCATCGGGCCGGATCGATCTCGTGCCGGCAACGCTCCTGATTCGCTCAGTTCGAGCTCGCAGGTCCCGGACCGCTCGACTCCGGAAGCTGAGTCGGGCGGCCCTGGTGGGAATGCGCCGAGAGCAGTTGATTCTGCGTCCAGCGTCTCGCTGCTTCGACTAGGTGGCGACGCATCGTGCCGACTGAAGGGCCACGTGCGCCGACGCTGCCAGCTCACGGGCATCTGCCCTGGTGAAACCTGTGGAGGCGCATAGATCCCAAGTTCTCCTTTCGACCCGGGGTCGAGCTCGCTCGTGCACGTCGACCGTCGAATGCCCGGCTCGGGCTCGCCGTCGACGGCACTCACCGCGAGGCAGCCCGTCGAGAGCGACCGGTGTCGCTAACCGCGGCCCTCGATCGAGCAGCTGGGCGCCGACGCGCGCAAGGTCGAACGCCTGACGAGCTCGGGCTGTGACGACCTGCATCGTCGTGACGAGACCAGCGGTCAGCACAGCGGCCGGCGATCGGGCATCAGCGGCCTTGCAGCTCGTCAGCCGGCTGAATCGCACGGAGGACTAGGGTCTCGAGCCAGTCGCCGGAAGCTGCCGGCGTCCCGGCTCGATGTCGACCGTCGAAGAGCTCGAGGTCTCAGCTCACTCAGGTACGGTCTGGAGCACTGGTTGACCGCCCACCAGCGGACGACCGCGGCGGCGTCGCCGCTGTTCGGCGCAGCGCCCGAGAACCTGTGGCAAATCGGGCGGAGCTCGTCCCGCTTCGAGGGTGTTGCCCGAGGCCGTTCCCGACAATGCATCGAGCGGAGATGAATCGCCTCTCCGTCGGCTAACCAGCCCGTGAAGGCGCACCGGATCGGCGTACGCCAGAGATGGTCACGCAGACCCCGACGAGTTGCGCCCTCCGAGGTCCGCAGTCCGGCAGCCGAGCGCGCGAGCGCCAAGTCCGCTCGGAGCGGCGCGGTCCCGTGCACCTCCGACCTGTCGAGCTCCGCGGCTCTCCTATACGGTCGAGGCCGGATCGCATCGACCTTGCCGCCTCGACCACCGGCGCGAGGATCCCAGCAGTGACGATCCAGCAGAGCTCCGGCTTGGATACGACCTGCATCCAGCGGCGGGCGAGGACCCGAAGCTGTCGTCTCCGCGGCACCGTGCCGCCCGAGCCGACGGTGAGCCGCTCCGATGCTGTTTCTCCCACGGCGGATACCGCCCTCACCCCTTTCACACGCCGATGAGCGAAAAACTCTCATGGCTCGCCCCATGCGGGACCGCCGGAGTTCGCTATTTGCGTCGACCCACGGGGCGGAGTCAGCGCAAATTGCGGAGAGAACGCGGGGGCGAAATAGGGCCACGCAGACATTGGCTAGTCCGTGCTGCACGCCTGAGCCGATAGCCGCCGTCGTCGCCGACGCCAACTTCCCGACCCGGGCGACGCATCGATTGTTGGCGACGGCAGGGGTAATCGGGACCGCTCTTGGTGGCGTGTTATGGCCTGGCCATGCATGGCTCAACCAAGAAGGCCGGACACGCGCTTTCGTGTGGCGTGCTCTGCGGTGGGAGGTTTCGGACTACTGTCCTATCTGACTTGCTGGTGGCGGGCCTACTGATGAGAGTCGATGGGACGAGCATTGCGTTCGGAATCGGCTTGGGCCTTGTCCTGACCGCGATCGTCTGGGGGATCGAGTACGCGCTCGGGGCGCCCCGAGGGCGTCTATGGGGTTTCGGAGCTGGCGTGCATGGCGGTCGCGGCGATCGTCATCCGTGCTCCGCTACGGCGACGAGATCGCCGAGGACGGGCGTGGGTCTCGTCGGCGGCGAAGCAAAACCCCTGCGTAACCGGTTGCGCGCGGGCTGACGCGCTGAGATAGTGGGGCTGTGGGTGGGAGCTTGAGGAGGAACGGGTTTGCGGTCGTCTCGCTCGGCTGCTTGATCGGTGCCCTTCTGCTGGCTGGGTCGGGCCAGGGAGCAACCCGGTTCGAGCGGGTGAAGGGGAAGGCGCTCGCGATCGGGACGTTCACTCCGGGTCAGGTCGAGCAGATCGCGGTGACGGGGATGCCGAAGAGGGGCAAGGTCCGGGGGCTGCTGGGGTTCGCGGGGGCGCCTGGCGGCTGCTCGGGGGTGTTCGTCTGCCTGCCGGGGCTGCTTCAGCGCGCCGCCGGCACCCCGCGCTTCCACACCACCGCCAGGGGCAGGGCCCTGATCAGCTTCGTGATGCCGACCCACTACCAGCGCTTCCGGATCGACGACCTGAACTCGCCGACCGAGTCGGTGGCCTTCGTCAACGGCCAGCGGCTGCTGGTCGAGATCGACGGAATCTCAAGCCACCGCGAGAAGCAGACGTTCGGGATCGCGCTCGCCCGGACCACCGTCCAGATCCCCTAGGCGCGGCGGCGCGGCTGCCAGCGGGGTTGCCCTGGCGCCCGGCGGCCCGTCTATCCTCGCCCGGCGATGAGCACCTGCGTGGTCACCGGCGGGGCGGGCTTCCTCGGCTCTCATCTCTGCGAGCGGCTGCTCGGGGATGGGCACCGGGTGATCTGCCTCGACAACCTCGACACCGGCAACCTCGAGAACATCGTCCACATCCGCCACCCGGAGTTCGAGTTCCGGAACTTCGACGTCACCGAGTTCGTCGAGGTGGACGAGCCGGTCGACTTCGTCTATCACCTCGCCTCACCGGCGAGCCCGATCGACTACGCGCGGCTTCCCCTCCACACCCTCAAGGTCGGCTCCCAGGGCACCCACCGGATGCTGGGCCTGGCGAAGTTCAAGCGGGCGCGATTCCTCCTCGCCTCGACCTCGGAGGTCTACGGCGATCCCGAGATCCACCCCCAGCCCGAGGACTACTGGGGGAACGTCAACCCGATCGGCCCCCGCGGCGTCTACGACGAGGCGAAGCGCTACGCCGAGGCGCTGACGATGGCCTACCACCGCCAGCAGGGGGTGGACACCTGCATCGCGAGGATTTTCAACACCTTTGGGCCAAGAATGAGACCCCACGACGGCCGGGCGATCCCGACGTTCCTCCGTCAAGCCCTTCAGGACAAGGCGCTGACCGTGTTCGGCGACGGGAGCCAGACCAGGAGCTTCTGCTACGTCGAGGACGAGATCCAGGGCCTGGTGGCGCTCGCCGAGTCCGACATCCACCTGCCGGTCAACATCGGCAACCCCGACGAGTACACGCTGCTGCAGCTGGCCGAGACGGTGATCGAGGTCGCCGGGTCGCGCTCGGAGATCGTCTTCGAGGCACTCCCGGTGGACGACCCCAAGATCCGCCAGCCCGACATCACCCGAGCGAAGCAGCTGCTCGGCTGGGAGCCGAAGGTCTCGCTCGCCGACGGTCTGAAGCGGACGATCGAGGAGGCCGGGGTCGAGCGCCTGGTCGGGCAGCCGGGCTAGCCAAGCCGCTAGCTCTCCGGGTACACGATCTCCTGGACCGCCCACTTGTTCCCGTCGGGGTCCTGGAAAAAGATGAACCGCCCCCACGGGAAGTCCTGAACGTCGCTCATCTCGACCCCCCGGCTCGAGAGATCGGCGTGGGCGGCCTCGATCTCCTTGACGACGAGCTGGAGACCTTCGACAGAGCCGGGCTCCGCGTCGGTCACGCCCTTGCCGATCGCGATGGACGCGGGCGACCCGGGCGGCGTCAGCTGCACGAAGCGGATCTCGTCGCTCACAGGGTGGTCGTGGTCAAGGTTGAAGCCGGCCCTTTCGACGTAGAACTTCTTGGCGCGGTCAACGTCCGAGACCGGGACGCTGATCAGCTCCAATCGATAGTCGACCTTCGTCTCTGTGCTTTGCATCTGGGATCTCCTTTCGATCGGCGTCGGGGTCTAAGCTTCCCTTGCCTGGTGAGCTACTTACTGGCTAAATATCTTAGTGGATAAGAGATCATGGCGTCAGCCCCCCGCAGACAGAAGAAGGACCTGATCGACGAGCTGGTCAGAGAGTTCCGGATCAGCGGGAACCAGGACAGCGCCTTCGACAACCTCGCCGCTGAGCGGCTCGAGGTCAACCGCACGGACCTTCACTGCCTCAACATCATCGAGAACGCCGGCGGCCTCACCGCCGGGGAGCTGGCTGCCGAGGCGGGGCTCACGACCGGGGCGGTGACCGGGGTGATCGACCGGCTCGAACGGGTCGGATACGCCCGCCGGGTCGCCGACCCCAGGGACCGACGCCGGGTGAAGTTGGAGGTGACGCCGGAGTTCTACCGCCGGGCCGACAAGCTCTGGGGGCCGCTTCGGCGCGACTGGGGCGAGGTGTTGAGCAACCGGTTCACGGCGGAGCAGCTCGAGCGGGTGGCCGACTTCCTCCGGGCGACCAACGACGTGGGCCGGCGTCACCTCGAGCGCCTTCAGGCAAAGGGGTAGGCGACCGGGCTGATATCAAGGGTGGGTGGCGCCGACTCAGTCGGAGAAGGGCGAAGCGTTCCGGGCACTGCACGAGGGGGAGCCGTTCGTGATCCCCAATCCCTGGGACGCCGGCTCGGCCAAGGTGCTGGCGGGCCTCGGGTTCAAGGCGCTGGCCACCACCAGCTCGGGGTTCGCTTTCACGCTCGGCCGCCCCGACGGCAGCGTCACCCTCGACGAGGTCGCGGACCACATCCGCACCCTCGACCAGGCGACCGACTTGCCGCTGTCCACGGACCTCGAGAACGGCTACGGCCCTTCGCCCGAGGATGCGGCGCTGGCGATCTCCCGCGCGGCGGAGGCGGGGGCGGTGGGGGGATCGATCGAGGACTGGGACGCGGAGCTCGGCATCTACGAGATCGAGCGGGCAACCGAGCGCGTGACGGCGGCCGCCGAGGCGGCCAGGGCACTCGACTTCCCGTTCACCTTCACCGCGCGGGCGGAGAACTACGTCCGCGACAATCCCGATCTCGAGGACACGATCACCCGCCTGCGGGCCTATGAGGAGGCGGGCGCCGACGTGCTCTACGCACCGCGGTTGGAGACCATCGATGACGTCCGTGCGATTTGCGAGGCGGTGTCAAAGCCGGTCAACGTGCTCGCCTACCCGGGGCTGAGCCTGGAGGGCGTCGTCGAGGCCGGCGCGCAGCGGGTCAGCGTGGGCGGCCGCCTCGCCTTCGCCGCGGCGGAGACGCTGTTGGACGTTGCCGAGAATCTCCGGGAGGGCGGGGACTTCAGCGGGCTTCGCGGGCCCACTCGGATCCAGCAGTTTCTCGAGGGCTAGCGGCCCGGCGGCGCTTCCTTCGGCATCTTCGTCCGCCGAGCGAGCATCCGGTCGAATCCCCGATCCGAGAGGATGCCGTGCATGCGGGCGGCGATCTTCGCGTCGATGCCGACCAGGTAGCGGGGCTTCGGGCGCTCGGAGCTGATTGCCTGATGGATCACCCTGGCGACCTTCTCGGGCGGGATCCCGCCTCTGGCGGTCTGCCCGAGGAGCTCGCGGAACCGCGCGATCTGGGCACCGTAGAGGCGCCTTCCCTCGGGCGGCATCTCGCCCTCGGCGG
The DNA here is from genome assembly GCA_963752585.1 of uncultured Solirubrobacterales bacterium. Taxonomy (GTDB): domain Bacteria; phylum Actinomycetota; class Thermoleophilia; order Solirubrobacterales; family 70-9; genus CAVVYV01. Next base: position 287,003 of record CAVVYV010000008.1, on the reverse strand, counting down.
CGGTTGCGGTTTCGCCGGCCTTCTCCCAGATCGGGGTGGCGATGCTGCCCGGCTCGACCACGACCACGTCGATCCCCCATGGCGCCAGCTCGTGACGGAGCGACTGCGAGAGGGCCTCGAGGGCGAACTTGCTGCCGTTGTACGGCGACATGAACGGGCTCGCGACCCTCCCGCCGATCGAGGCGATGTTGACGATCGTCCCGGGCACCCGGCGGAGCAGCGGCAGGAACGCCTGGGTGACCGCGATCTGGCCGAAGTAGTTCACCTCGAACGACCGCCGGTAGTCGTCGAGCGGGATGTACTCGACCGGGCCGCCGAAGCCGACCCCGGCGTTGTTGACCAGGCCGGCTAGACCGGACTTTCCGACCGCCTTGCGCACCCGCTGCTCGGCGGCCTTGATCGAGCGCTCCTTGGTGACGTCGAGCGTGATCGGGGTGAGCTTCTCGGAGGCGTCCTTCTTGAGCGCGGTGGCGTCCTTCTGCTTGCGGACCCCGGCGAAGACCGTGTAGCCGTGCTGGTCGAGGTGGAGGGCGGTGGCCCGGCCGATCCCGGTAGAGGCCCCCGTAACCACCACCGCGCCACTCTCGTTGGCCGCCATCAGGCGATCACCCTACCGAGTCCCCCTCGCCGGCAATCCGTTCCGCCGCTCTGCGAGACTCGCCGCCGTGACCGCCCCGATCCTCGCCGTCGTCGGCGCCCGGCCGAACTTCGTGAAGATGGCGCCGGTGCTCGCCGCCCTCGAGGAGGCCGGCCCCGGGCGGGTCCGCCTGCTCCACACCGGCCAGCACTATGACCAGGCGCTATCGGGTGGCTTCATCGAGCGGCTCGGGATCCGCGAGCCCGACGCGAACCTCGGGGTCGGCTCGGGCACCCACGCCGAGCAGACCGCCCGGGTCCTGGTCGGGGTCGAGGCGGAGCTGGAGGCGAGCCCGGCAGAGCTGGTCCTGGTCGCCGGCGACGTCAACTCGACGATGGCGTCGGCGCTGGCGGCGGCGAAGCAGCGGGTCCCGGTCGCCCACGTCGAATCGGGGCTGCGCTCCGGCGACTGGTCGATGCCCGAGGAGCTGAACCGGGTGGTCACCGACCGGGTCGCCGACCTCCTTCTCTGCACCTCCGAGGACGCGGTCGCGAACCTCGCCCGGGAGGGGATCGAGGGCGACGGCGTGCAGCTGGTCGGGAACACGATGATCGACAGCCTCTTCCGGTTGCTGGAGGGAGTGGACCGCCCCGCTCTGCTCGAGAGGCGGGAGGTCGAGCCCGCCAACTTCGTCCTCGTCACCCTCCACCGACCGGCCCTCGTTGACGACCCGGAGCTGCTCGGCCAGACGATGGAGGTGCTCGCGGGGCTCGCCGACTCCTTCCCGGTCCTCTTTCCCGTCCACCCACGGACCAGGGCCCGGCTCGACGCCTCCGGGCTCTCCGGGGCCGGGGTGCGGCTGCTGGAGCCGATGGACTACGCCGAGTTCATCGGCCTCGAGGCCGAGGCGCGGCTGGTGATCACCGACTCCGGCGGGGTCCAGGAGGAGACCTCGGTGCTGGGGGTCCCCTGCCTCACCTACCGGACCACGACCGAGCGCCCGATCACGATCGAGCTCGGGACCAACCGGCTGGTGGGGGTCGAGCCGGACGCGCTCAGGCGGGCGGCCGAGGAGGCGCTGGCCGCCGAGGCGCCCTCCCAGGCCCCCGAGATTCCGCTCTGGGACGGGCAAGCCGGCCCCCGCGCCGCGGACGCGATCTCGGCCTTCCTGGAGCGAAATCGGGCGCCCATTTCGGACTAGTGGGAGGATGGGCCTTGGGCGGCGCGAAAGCGGGGACCATGAAATCCGCGAACCGAACCCTGGTCAAGTCCCCGCCGGAGCTCTGGGAGCTGCTCGATCAGCCGGAGCGAATGCAGGGCCTGATGTCCTCCCTTCTCGGGCACGCGACCGAGATCAAGGTCTTCAGGCGAGAGCCCGAGTCCTACCTCGGTTGGGAGGCGCACGATGGGGGCCACACCGCCTGGATCGAGGTCGAACTCGCCGAGAAGGGCTGGGGAACCAGCGTCGTCGTCAGCGCCGAGAACGGCGACGCCCCGATCCGGCTCGAGGGCTGGCTCGACGCGGTGATGGAGGAGCTCTCCACCCCGGAGAAGCGCCCCTTCGGCGGCATGGTCTAGAAGCGGATCCCGCACCCGAGCCACCCCGGATCCGCGCCGCAAGTCTACTCCGGTCCTATCCTTGGGCAATGGCCACGCGCCCGAAGGGCAAGGCGAAGACCGAGGGCGCCAACGGCGCCGCCGGAGACGGCGCGCCTCCCGAGGAGCAGCGGGCCGCGGTTGACGAGGACCTCGACCGCTACATCGCGCCGGTCGTCGGGCCCGAGGACGAGCGGGTCTTCACCGACTCCGGGATCGAGATCAAGCGCCTATATGAGGAGGACGACGTCGCCCCGGGGCTCCCGGAGCGCCTCGGCGAGCCCGGCGATTACCCCTACACCCGGGGGATCCACCCCGGGATGTACCGCGACCGGCTCTGGACGATGCGCCAGTACGCCGGCTACGCGACAGCCGAGGAGACCAACCGCCGCTACCGCTATCTGACCGAGCACGGCTCGACCGGCCTCTCGATGGCCTTCGACCTGCCGACCCAGCTCGGCCGCGACTCCGACGACCCGCTCTGCGCCGGTGAGGTCGGCCGAACCGGGGTCGCGATCGACACGGTCGAGGACATGCGGATCTGCTTCGACGGGATCTCGCTGGCCGACGTCTCGACCTCGATGACGATCAATGCCCCGGCCGCGATCCTGCTGCTGCTCTACGAGCTGGTCGGCGAGGAGCAGGGGGTGCCGTCGACGGAGCTTCGCGGCACCGTTCAGAACGACGTGCTGAAGGAGTACATCTCGCGCGGCAACTACATCTACCCGCCCGAGCCGACGATGCGGCTGACAACCGACATCTTCGCCTACTGCGACGAGAACGTGCCGAAGTGGAACACGATCTCGATCTCCGGCTACCACATGCGCGAGAAGGGCTGCTCGGCGGTCCAGGAGGTCGCCTTCACCCTCGCCAACGCGATCGCCTACGTCGAGGCCGGGATCGCCGCCGGCCTCGACCCCGACAAGTTCGGCCAGCGGCTCGCCTTCTTCTTCAACGGCCACAACAACGTCTTCCAGGAGATCGCCAAGTTCCGGGCGGTGCGGAGGATGTGGGCGAAGATCATGCGGGAGCGCTTCGGCGCCACCGACGAGCGCGCCCAGATGATCCGCTTCCACACCCAGACCGGCGGGGTCACCCTCCAGGCCCAGCAGCCGGAGGTGAACATCATCCGGGTGGCGCTTCAGGGCTTCGCCGCGGTCGCCGGCGGGACCCAATCGCTGCACACAAACGGCTTCGACGAGGCGCTGGCGCTTCCGACCGAGCGCTCGGCCCGGATCGCGCTCCGCACCCAGCAGGTGCTCGCCCACGAGTCCGGGGTCGCCGACACCGTCGACCCTTTCGCCGGCTCCTACTTCATCGAGTCGCTCACCGACGAGGTCGAGGGGCGCGCCTGGGAGCTGATGAAGAAGGTCGAGGACCTCGGGGGCTCGGTGAACGCGCTCGAGTTCATCCAGCGCGAGGTCGAGGAGTCGGCGGTCTCCTACCACGAGCGCTACGCCTCGGGCCAGGACATCATCGTCGGGGTCAACAAGTACGAAACCGAGGTCGTCGACGACGTCGAGATCCTCAAGGTCGATCCCGAGTCCGAGCGCCGCCAGCTCGAGCGCCTGAAGAAGTTCAAGGCGGACCGTGACCAGAAGCAGGTCGACGCCCGCCTCGCCGACCTGCGGAAGGTCGCCGAGGGCGACGGCAACCTGCTGCCCCCGATCAAGGAGGCGCTCCGCGCCGGGGCCTCGATCGGCGAGGTCTGCGGGGCGATGCGCGAGGTGTTCGGCGAGTACCAGGGCGGGGCCTTCTTCTAGGCGCAGAGCCATAAAAGAGCGAAAACTTTCGGCTAACGTCGAGGCCGCCTCCCGCCGATGTAGTGAGGCATGAGGCGCCGAGAGGACGGGTTCACCTTGGTCGAGATCCTGGTCGTGCTGCTGATCATCGGCCTGCTCACCGCGATCGCGGTCTCCACGTTCTTCAACCAGCGCTCGAAGGCGCAGGACTCGGAGGCGAAGGTCGAGGCGCGAACCGCGCAGACGGCGGCCGAGACGGTCGCCACCAACAACAAAGGGCAACTACGACGGGCCCAACGGCGTCACCGTCGCGAGCATGGAAGAGGCGGAGCCGACCCTCGTCAACGCCGACCTGAGCGTCCCGGCAGTGGGTCCAAATTCCTACACGCTGAGCGTCGTCTCGAACAGCGGCAATCGCTTCGACGTCAGCCGGGAGGAAGGCCACTCGGATCTCACCTGCGTCGCTCCCGGCTCCGGCGGTTGCCCGACCGACGGCACCTGGGGCAACTGAGCTCCGGCGGTCTGCGACCGCCGACCGCGGCTGCGCCCCCTAGGAGCGCTCCTGCCGCCGGCGCGCGCGGTAGGCGCGGTTCTTGAGCCGGTTTCCGCACTCGCCCATCCGGCACCAGGTTCCGCTGTGGTTGCGGGAGGAGTCGTAGAACGCCCAGCCGCACTCGTCGTTACGGCAGAGCTTCAGTCGGGACCAGGTGCCCGCGAGCTGGGCGTCGTGGACGATCCCGAGCAGCTGGGCCGAGAGCCAGGGGGCTTCGCGGGCCGGGGCCAGGTCCACGACGAGCTCCCCCTCCGGTCCGCTCGTCAACGCCACCCGCCGGATGCCGAGCAGCTCGGCGATCCGGCCGGTGTCCCGGCCGCCATCCAACTCGTCGCCGTTCGCGGCGAGCAGCTCGCGGATCAGGTCGCGCATCGCGCGCGCCTCGCGCAGGTGCTCGGATCGCAGGCGGGCCCCCGGCGCGATCAGGTCGCTCTCCTCGAGCCACTCGTGCCAGGAGGCGAGCGACTCGAGCCGGTCGGTGCCGTCCTCGACGTCGAGGGTGTTGGCGAAGGCCTGCACCCCCAGGAGCGGCATCGGCGCCGGCTTGCCCTCGACCTGTCTCAGCAATGCGCGCTCGTTCACGCTTCAACCTTAGCGTGACCACTGTCACAGTTTTGATAGTCTCGTGACCAGTAAGTTTGGTTTGTCCGTCACGCAATCGAAGGAGACCCCCATGTTCGGTGGACTCGCAGTCGGATTCGCCCAGCTGGCCAAGCCGAGCGCGGCCGCGAAGGGCGCGCCACGGGACGCACGCCGTCGCAGGCGCTCGCGTCGCCACCGCACCGCCTGACGGGAGGCGCGCCTAGAGGGAACGGGCGCGCGCCATAGAATCGCCCTCTGATGAGGGAGAAGTTCCCCGAGACCCACGACGAGAAGCTCGCCTACCTGCGAGAGCTGCGCGAGGCGGCGGTCCACTCGGCCTCCGAGGAGGCGGTGGAGAAGCAGCACTCGAAGGGCAAGCTCACCGCCCGGGAGCGGATCGAGAAGCTGCTCGACCCGGGCTCCTTCGAGGAGCTCGACACCTTCGTCCGCCACCGCACCCACGAGTTCGAGATGGACAAGCGCCGCCCCTACGGCGACGCGGTGGTCACCGGCTACGGGACGATCGACGGCCGCACCGTCTTCGTCTTCAGCCAGGACTTCACCGTCTTCGGCGGCTCGCTCGGCGAGGTGATGGCGGAGAAGATGGTGAAGGTGATGGACCTCGCCGCCAAGGTGGGGGCGCCGGTGATCGGGATCAACGACTCGGGCGGGGCGCGGATCCAGGAGGGGGTGGTCTCGCTCGGCGCCTACGGCGACGTCTTCGTCCGCAACGTCCAGTGCTCGGGGGTGATCCCCCAGATCAGCCTGATCATGGGCCCCTGCGCCGGCGGCGCCGTCTACTCGCCCGCGATGACGGACTTCATCTTCATGGTCAAGGAGACCTCGCACATGTTCATCACCGGGCCCGAGGTGATCAAGACGGTGACCGGCGAGGAGGTCGAGTTCGAGGAGCTCGGCGGGGCGATGAGCCACAACACCAAGTCCGGGGTCGCGCACTTCGCCGCCGAGAACGAGGAGCAGTGCCTCGAGGACGCCCGCTACCTGATCAGCTTCCTTCCCCTCAACAACCTCGAGCTGCCGCCGCGGGTCGAGCCCCTCGACGACCCCGATCGTGAGGACCCCGAGCTCGACTCGATCGTCCCCGACGATCCCTCGAAGCCCTACGACATGCGCGACGTGATCGCCCGGATCGTCGACGACGGCGAGTTCTTCGAGGTCCATCAGCATTTCGCCCAGAACATCGTCGTCGGCTTCTCCCGGCTCGACGGGCGCCCGATCGGGGTGGTCGGCAACCAGCCCAAGCACCTCGCCGGGGTGCTCGACATCGAGTCCTCGGAGAAGGCCGCCCGCTTCGTCCGCACCTGCGACGCCTTCAACGTGCCCCTGCTCACCTTCTGCGACGTCCCCGGCTTTCTCCCCGGCACCTCCCAGGAGTGGGGCGGGATCATCCGCCACGGAGCGAAGCTGCTCTACGCATTCACCGAGGCGACCGTGCCGAAGCTGACCGTGGTCACCCGGAAGGCCTACGGCGGCGCCTACGACGTCATGAACTCGAAGCACATGCTCGCCGACTTCAACTACGCCTGGCCGACCGCAGAGGTGGCGGTGATGGGGCCGGAGGGGGCGGTCAACATCATCTACCGGAAGGACATCGAGTCCTCGCCCACTCCCGACGAGCGCCGGGCGAAGCTGATCGCCGACTACAAGGCCCACTTCGCCAACCCCTACTCGGCGGCCGAGCGCGGCTACATCGACGACGTGATCGAGCCCCACCAGACCCGCCCGAAGCTGATCAGCGCCCTGCGCACGTTGGAGACCAAGCGGGTCGAGCAGCCGAAGCGGAAGCACGGCAACATCCCTCTCTAAGAGGAGTGCGGGCGCCCGCGACGTAGTCTGCAGTCATGCCCGGGCGAAACGGAAAGCACAGCCCACCGCGGCCCGCAGATCGAGATCGAGGCGAGCGAACGCCTCGCCCGAGGAGGCCGCCGCGATCGCGGCGGCGCTGGAGCGGTTCCTGGTGGAGACGGCGCCGAGCCCGCAGGCGTCCCCGCCCGCCAGCCGCTGGCAGCGGGCCGCGCTGCGTGAGGGCGTGGGCGGCCGCCTCGACAGCCCCGATCGCTGGGGCCACCCTTCCCGCTAATTGCGGATTTCACTTGCCCTTCACGTCAGGTTCGAATAGAACACAGGGCGCAGCCCTTCGTTCGACCCGACAGAGGAGGACATGTGGCGGTTGTCAAGATCATCGAGCTCGTCGGAAGCTCCAAGAAGTCGTCCGACGACGCCGCGCAGCAGGCGCTGAAGCAGGCGCAGAGCTCCCTCCGCAACATCCGCGCGATCGACGTCGTCAGCACCGGTCTCCGTGGCGACAACCTCGATGAGTGGCGGGCCCACGTCCGCGTCGCCTTCCTGGTCGAAGGCTCGGACGTCGACTGAGTTTGGGGAGGAGAGTTGGCGGCGGGCGCCCGGCTGACGCCCGCCGCCTCTCCAACCCTCAGAGCTCGACCAGAGGGGCCTCGATCCGGCCCTCGCGCCACGCCTGGTAGACCGACTGCGCGATCGCCAGGTCCTGAATCGCGAGGCCGGTCGAGTCGAAGAGGGTGATCTCCTCGTCCGAGGTGCGTCCCTCTGCACTCCCGGTGAGCACGTCGCCGAGCTGAGTCACCCCGTCTCGGCTGACCCTGCCGGCATCGACGCCGTTCGCGAGCTCCCCGCCGGCGCTCGCCTGCTCCCACTCGTCGCAGAACAGCCGGCAGCGCTCGATCGCCTCGAGCTCGACCTCGGCCTTGCCGTGGGCGTCGGCGCCGAGCACGGCGATGTGCTGGCCGGGTGTCAGGGTCTCCTCGGTGATCACCGGCTGATCGCCCGGGGTGACGGTGACGACGACGTCCTGCGCAGCTGCCTCCTCGCCGGAGCCGACCCGCCAGCCAAGCTCGCCGGAGAGCTCCTCCGCCGCTTCGGGACGGAGGTCGGCGCAGACGCCGGGGCCGTAGCCGGCGGCGGCGAGGCAGCGGGCCGACCAGGCGCCGTTGACGCCCGAGCCGATGATCCCCACCGACTGCGCATCGCCGCGGCGCGAGCGCCAGGGCCGAGACCGCTGCCGCGGCCCCCGTCCGCAACGAGGTCACCGACGAGCACTCGATCACCGCCAGCTCCTCGCCGGTGCTCGCGTCCGAAAGCAGCACCTCGCCGCGGACCACCGGGAGGCCGCGGGCGCTGTTGCCGGGGAAAGAGGTCACCCACTTGAGCAGCGCCAGCCCGTCGCCCAGCGCGGGCATCGCCCTGAAGTCGCCGTGCGGGGGGCTGTCGAGATAGACCTTCGCCGGCATCGTCCACTCGCCGCGGGCATGGCGCTCGAAGGCGACCCGGGTCCGCTCGACGGCCGTCGCCGGATCGACCGCCGCGAACACCGCCTCGCCCGAGATCACCGGAATCTCAGCTCATGCCGCCGATTCTCCCGGCTTGTTGAGCCACTGGCGCATTTCCTCGTGGGGCTGGCTACGGTAAGGCGCGCTGATGTGGGGTGGGTATGTGAACGGCAGGAACGCGGCCGCGATCGCACTGATCGCGGTGCTTGCCGGCGCCGTGGCGGTGTCGCCGCTGAGCGTCGCCGACCCGACGAAGCCCGGGGCGGGAGCGCACGCCGCCAAGAAAAAGAAGAAGAAGAAGAAGAAGAAGCAGAAGGCTCAGAGCGAGACGACGCCGGCCGTCTTCGTCGGCAACAACTGGGATGGAACCGCGGACATCCTTCGCTTCCGCCCGCAGGCCGTGACGGCGAAAAAGAAGAAGAAGGGCAAGAAGGTCAAGAGAGCACGCCACTGCCCAGGTGAGCAAGAAGAAGGGCAAGAAGCGCAAGAAGCGCCGGACGACGGAGCCCCTGGTCCTGGACCGGATCGCCCGGATCAACATCATCCCGGACATCGAGCAGCGGAGGGCCGAGATCAATTCCAACCCGATCCGGCTCGGCTACTTCCTCGGCATCCGCCAGCTGGTCGGTGAGGGCAACGACCAGTTCGTCGACGACATGTTCAGCAGCAACAACGGCCGGCTCTTGATCGTCTCGAGGCCCAGCCTCGCCGACGTGGTCGCGATCGACATCGCCAGCGGCAGGATCGTCTGGCGGTTCGTGGTCGATGGACAGCGCTCCGATCACATGGCGATCTCCCCAAACGGCAAGCACGTCGCCATCTCCGCCTCGACCGGCAACGTCGTCCACATCCTCGACACCGACACTGGCCGGGAGGTCGGGCGGTTCGAGTCCGGCGACTCGCCCCATGAGAACAACTACTCGGTCGACGGAAGCCGGATCTTCCACGCCAGCATCGGACTCGTCTACACCCCCTCCGACCAGCCGCAGGTCGATACGACGAAGGGGGAGCGCTACTTCCAGGTCGTCGACACGGCCACCAACACGATCCTGAAGCGGCTCGACATGGGCCAGAAGCTGGAGGAGGCCGGCTATCCGAACATGAGCTCGGCGGTTCGGCCGATGGCGCTGTCGCCGGACGAGCGCTTCGTCTACTTCCAGGTCTCGTTCTTCCACGGCTTCGTCGAGTACGACCTGCTGCAGGATCGCGTCCTCCGGGTCGCCAACCTGCCGAACTTCGTCCCCGATATGCCTCGCGAGCAGTACCTGCTCGACTCCGCCCACCACGGGATCGCGATGAACCGCCAGGGAACGAGGCTGTGCGTCGCGGGGACGATGTCGGACTACGCGGCGGTCGTCGACCGCGCCAACTTCCTCTTGTTCAACCTGATCCAGGCGGGCGAGAAGCCCTACTGGTCGACCACCAGCGCCGACGGCGACCACTGCTTCGTCTCCTGGAGCGGCACCGACAAGATCTCGGTGATCTCCTACAAGGAGCGCAGGGAGGTCGCCTCGATCAAGGTCGGCGACCATCCTCAGCGAGTCCGCACCGGGTTTGTCCGGAAGGACTGGGTACGCTCCCTCGGGCAGAACCCTTAAGCGCGCCCGTTCGGCGCCGATAAACACCTTAAACTCGATCAGGTTTGCTACCTTGGGGTGCCCCGGGTAAGCGGCAGGCGACGTCGAAAGGAATGCTCTGAGCATGGAGCCCGTCTCCACACCAGAGAAGCAACCCCAGAAGGGTGCCGCCAAGAACGGCGGGGTCGACGCGAAGGGGAAGCCCGAGCTCAAGCAGGACCTCGGCAAGAAGCAGCACGGCAAGGGCAAGCGCGGCTCGCTCGAGAACCCGGAGGTCTACGACAACGTCCCCGGCCATGTGATCCCGATCCTCGAGCGCGAGTTCGACGACTTCGACACCGAGGCGGCCAAGTTCGCCCGCGGGGAGCTGGCCGAGGAGCAGTTCATCGGCTTCCGGCTGAAGCAGGGGATCTACGGCCAGCGCCAGCCCGACGTCCAGATGATCCGGGTGAAGCTCCCCTTCGGCGGGATCAGCCCCGAGCAGATGGAGGCGTTCGCCGACGCGATCGAGCAGTTCGCCCCGCTGAACAAGGGCCACATCACCACCCGCCAGAACATCCAGATCCACCACATCCCCCTCGCCGACGCCGCCGAGTTCATCCGCCAGATCAGCGAGGCCGGCCTCTCGTCCCGCGAGGGCTGCGGGAACACGATCCGCAACGTCACCGGCGACCCCTGGGCGGGCGTCTCCGACGACGAGCCCTTCGACATCACCCCCTACGCCGCGGCCTACTCCCGCTACTTCGTCCGCCACCCGACCACCCAGCTGATGCCGCGGAAGGTGAAGACGGCATTCAGCGCGAGCGACGACGACCGGGCGATCACCGGGATCCACGACGTCGGCTTCATCCCGAAGGTCCGCGACGGCAAGCGCGGGGCGACGATCCGGATCGGCGGCGGGACCTCGATCATGCCGAGGATCTCGCCGGTCCTCTACGACTTCGTCGAGCTCGACAACGGGGACTACCTGAAGGTGACCGAGGCGGCGCTGCGGATCTTCGACCGCCAGGACTGGCTGCGCGAGAACCGGATGCGCGCCCGGATCAAGGTCCTGGTCGACAAGATCGGGATGGACGCCTTCCGCGAGATGGTCGAGGAGGAGCTCGAGGGCGACTGGGTCGCCGAGCGCGACTTCTCGGTCGACCACCTCCTCTTCGTCCACGAGGAGGAGCCGAACGCCCCGGCAGTCCCCGAGACCTACGGAACCCCGAACGGCGACCAGAGCGAGTTCGACCGCTTCCGCGAGGCGAACGTGAAGCCGCAGCGCCAGGAGGGCTTCTCCACCGTCGAGGTCCGGGTCACCCGGGGCGACCTCACCCCCGAGCAGTTCCGCGGGCTCGCCGCACTCCTGCGGGAGTTCACCGGCGGCTACGCCCGCGTCACCGTCCAGCAGAACCTGGTCCTGCGCTGGGTCCGCGATGAGTCGGTCTACGACGTCTGGCGGCGGCTTCAGGAGCTCGACTTGGGCGAGTCCGGCGCCGATCAGATCGCCGACGTGGTCAGCTGCCCCGGCACCGACTCCTGCAAGCTCGGGATCACCAGCTCGATGGGGCTGAACCGCGCTGTTCAGGAGCGGATCGACGCGATGGGCATCGACGACCCGCTGACCAAGCGGCTCCACATCAAGATGTCGGGCTGCCCGAACGGCTGCAGCCAGCACCACATCGCCAACATCGGCTTCTACGGCGCTTCGTTGAAGGTCGGCGATCACACGATCCCCGCCTACATCGCCCACATCGGCGGCAACTACGAGGGTGGCGAGGTCGTCTACGGACATCGCCTGAAGGCGCGACTGCCGGCGAAGCGGGTCCCCGACGCGGTCGAGCGCTGGATCCGTCATTACCAGGAGAATCGCGACGACGGCGAGGAGTTCAACGCCTTCGCCGAGCGGGTCGGCCCCGAGGTCTTCCAGGAGCAGGTCAAGGACCTGTCGCTGCCGGTCGAGTTCAACGCGGACAACCTGATCCACTTCATCGACTGGAGCCGGACCGAGGCCTACAAGGTCGAGCGCGGCGAGGGAGAGTGCGCGGTCTGATGGAGCCGACAACGACCGTCAACGGCAACGGCCAGAAGGGGATCCTCCACGAGAACGGCGCCGGGCTGGCCACCGCCCCGCCCCCGCCCGACTTGGGGACGCTCGGCTTCGACCCGGAGGCGATCTCGGCCGAGCTCGAGGAGGCGACCGCCGAGGAGGCCCTGCGCTGGGCGCTCGACACATTCCACCCCGGCCTCTACATCGCCTGCTCGTTTCAGAAGACGAGCTCGGTCACCGTTCACCTGGCCAACAAGATCAACCCCGAGGCCCGCTTCTTCTACCTCGACACCGACGTGCTCTTCCCGGAGACCTACGCCACCCGCGACGCGTTCGAGGAGCGCTACGGGATCAACTTCCACCGCTACAGCTCGATCACCCTCGAGCAGCAGGCCGGCCTCCACGGCGACGCGCTGTGGAGCCGCGACCCCGACGCGTGCTGCGGGATCCGCAAGGTCGAGCCGATGCGCTCGGCGCTCGCCGCGGTCGACTGCTGGGTCTCGGGCATCCGGCGCGCCGACTCGCAGACCCGAGCGAAGGCGCCGAAGTTCGCCTGGGACAAGCGCTTCGGGCTGTGGAAGCTGAACCCGCTCGCCGACTGGTCGGAGGACCAGGTCTGGGAGTACATCCGCGAGCACGACATCCCCTACAACCCGCTTCATGACCAGGGCTATCCCTCGATCGGCTGCACCCACTGCACCCAGAAGCCGGCCGCGGGCGAGGATGCCCGGGCGGGCCGCTGGGCCGGCTCCGAGAAGACCGAGTGCGGGCTGCACGGGTAATCGCTACCCTTTCCCGCTCTTCCTGACCGTTTCAGTCCCCTTTCCGATCTCCCCCATCCTCCGCCTCCGGTGACCCAGACCAGCCTCCAGCTGAAGCTCAGCGAGCGCCAGACGGCCGATTTCGAGCTGATCGCCAACGGCGGCTTCGCCCCGCTCACCGGATTCCAGGGCTCTGAGGACTGGCGGCGGGTCTGTGAGGAGATGCGGCTGGCGACCGGCGAGGGGGCGGATCAGTACTGGCCGATTCCGATCACCCTGCCGACCGACCTCGACTGCGGGCCCGGGGACTCGATCGAGCTCAGCAGCGACGAAGGAAAGGCACTGGGGACGCTCGAGGTGGAGGAGGTCTTCGAACGCGATCTCGAGCAGGAGGCCGAGCAGGTCTACCTGACAACCGACAAGGAGCACCCCGGGGTCGCCGCGATCTTCGAGGAGGGGACGCGCTGCGTCGCCGGGCCGATCGAGAGCGCCGCCCTCCCCGACCACGAGGAAGCCTTCATGCGCCGCTACCTCACCCCCGAGGAGTCACGCCGGACCTTCGCCGAGCGCGGCTGGAAGCGGGTGGTCGCCTTCCAGACCCGGAACCCGATCCACCGCGCCCACGAGTACCTGACCAAGGCGGCGCTCGAGATCACCGACGGGCTCTTCATCCACCCGCTGATCGGGAAGACGAAGGAGGGCGACATCCCCGCCGAGGTCCGGATGCGCTGCTACGAGGTCCTGATGGACGACTACTACCCGGACGACCGGGTGATCCTCGGCGTCTTCCCCTCGAAGATGCACTACGCCGGCCCCCGCGAGGCGATCCTCCACGCGATCGCGCGCCGGAACTACGGCGCCACCCACTTCATCGTCGGCCGCGACCACGCCGGCGTCGGGGACTACTACGGCACCTACGACGCTCAGCGGATCTTCGACGACGTCGACCTCGACCAGCTCGGGATCCAGCCCCTCTTCTTCGAGCACTCGTTCTGGTGCAACAGGTGCGAGGGGATGGCGTCGGGCAAGACCTGCCCGCACGACGCCGACGACCACGTCTTCCTCAGCGGCACCAAGGTGCGAGAGATGCTCGGAAACGGAGAGATGCCCCCGCAGGAGTTCAGCCGCCCGGAGGTGGCTCAGATCCTGATCGACTCCTACAAAAAGGATGGAAATGGCTGACGACAAGGGATTCACCCTCTGGTTCACCGGGCTCTCGGGCGCCGGCAAGACGACGATCTCGAAGATGGTCGCCGAGGAGCTGCAGGCGCGTGGCTCGCGGCTCGAGATCCTCGACGGCGACGTCGTCCGCGAGAACCTCTCGAAGGGCCTCGGCTTCTCGAAGGAGGACCGCGACACCAACATCCGGCGAATCGCCTTCGTCGCCGACCTCCTGTCCCGCAATGGGGTGCCGGTGATCACCGCGGCGATCTCCCCGTACCGCGAGATCCGCGCCGAGGCGCGCGAGCTGATGGGCGAGCGGTTCATCGAGGTCTTCGTCAAGGCCTCGGTCGACGTCTGCATCGAGCGCGACCCCAAGGGCCTCTACGAGAAGGCGCTGAAGGGCGAGATCAAGGAGTTCACCGGCGTCTCGGACCCCTACGAGGAGCCGCTCGACCCCGAGCTCACCCTCGAGACCGAGAGCGAGAGCCCCGAGGAATCGGCCGCGAAGATCATCGGCCTGCTCGAGGAGCGCCGGCTGATCCCCGCCGCCCAGCCGGCCTAGGGCCGTCGCGTCCGGGTCGCTCACCGCGGCGGCAGCTCCGGCACGCCGAGGTCATAGGTCGGATAGGAGCCGAACGAGTCGAACATCTTGTGGGAGGGACCGTGAAAATCCGAGGAGCCGGTCGCGGTCAGCCCTCGTTCCCGGCAGAGGTCGAGCAGGAACCTCGTCTGCGCGCGGTCGTGGGACGGGTAGAAGCACTCGACCCCGTCGAGGTCGAGGTCGGAGATCAGGGCCGCCACCGCCGAGGGGGATTCCATGTCCCAGAATGGATGGGCGAGGACGGCTGCGCCCCCCGCCCCTTGGATGATCTCGATCGCCTCCGGCGCGGTCGGCCAGCGCCTCGAGACGAACGCCTTGGCCCCCGGCACCAGCCACTCCTCGAAGAAGGCGCTCATCTCGTCGGGCTTCGTCCCGGCCGCCTTGGCGATGTGGGGGCGGCCCACCGAGGAGGCGTCGCCGGCCTCGGCGATCGCGTCCTCGAAGCGGACCGCCACCCCCTGGGCATTGAGGCGCTCGACGATCTCCTCGGCGCGCACCACTCGCTCGCGCTGGGCGCGGGCGCAGGCCGGCTCCATCGCCGCGATGTCCACCCAGTAGCCGAGCATGTGCATGTCGTCGATCGAGGCGTGCACACAGGAGATCTCGCTTGCCGGGACCAAGGCGATGCCCCGGCGCCGCGCCTCCTCCTCCGCCGCCGGGACCCCGTCGACCGCGTCGTGGTCGGTGAGCGCCAGGGTGGTGACGCCCGCCGCCGCCGCCGCGGCGACCACCTCCGCCGGAGGGAGCTCCCCGTCGGAGACGGTCGAATGCGCCTGAAGGTCCATCATGGGGCGCGCAGGATATGAGGATCAGCGCAAAGGCCGACTACGCGGTGCGCGCGGCCGTCGAGCTCGCCGCCGCCGGCGATGAGCCGGTGAAGGGCGAGAGGCTCGCCGAGGCCCAGCAGATTCCGCTCCAGTTCCTCGAGCACATCCTGCTCGAGCTCAAGCACGCCCGCCTGGTCCGCGCCCGCCGTGGCGCCCGCGGCGGCTACTGGCTCGCCCGCGCCCCCGACGAGATCACCCTCGCCGACGTCTTCCGAGCGGTCGAGGGGCCGCTGGCGAACGTCCAGGACGAGGCGCCGGAGGCGAAGAGCTACCCCGGCCGAGCGGAGCCGCTGCGCGACGTCTGGATCGCGGTCCGCGCCTCGCTCCGCCGGGTGCTCGAGCGGGTGACGATCGCCGACCTCCGCGAGGGGAACATCCCCGACGAGGTGCTCGAGCTGACGCGGGACGAGGGCGCCTGGGTGACCCGCTAGCGGCCGCCCACCAAAATGGATCCAGCGATCGTCTTCTTCGGCTTCGGCGTCGGCTTCCTCGTCGGCCTGACCGGAATGGGCGGCGGCTCCCTGATGACGCCGCTGCTGATCCTGGTCTTCGGGATCAAGCCGGTCACCGCGATCGGCACCGACATCTTCTACGCCGCGGTCACCAAGACCGCCGGCGGTTGGCGCCATCTGAGGCTGAAGACCGTGAACTTGCCGCTCACCTGGTGGCTGGCGCTCGGCAGCGTCCCGTCGGCGATCGCCGGAGTCTGGGCGCTGGACATCCTGAAGAACGAGCTCGGCGCGGACCTCGACGAGACCGTGTTCGCGATCCTCGCCTCCTGTCTGCTGGTCGTCGGCGCGATCACCCTGCTGCGCAGCCTCTTTCTCGCCAACAAGGTCACCGAGCGTGCCGACTTCGAGATCCACGCCCGCCACAAGATCGCGGCTGTCGGGATCGGCGCCACCACCGGCTTCGTGATCGGGCTGAGCTCGGCCGGGAGTGGCACCGTGATCGCGATCATGCTGATCGCGGTCTTCCGGCTCACCCCGCAGCGGGTGGTCGGCACGGATGTCTTCCATGCCGCGATCCTGCTCTGGGCGGCCGGTCTCGCGCACATCGTCGGCGGCAACGTTGACTTCGGCCTCGCCGGCAACATCCTGCTGGGCTCGGTCCCCGGGGTGATCCTCGGCGCGAACATGTCGGTGAAGTGGCCCCCGGGAGTCCTTCGCACCGGCGCTGGGCGTGGTCCTGCTCGCGGCCGGGGTGGCGCTGCTCGGGAAGGCCGACGGCGACCTGGTGCCGTACGCGCTCGGCTTCGCCGCCCTTTCCTTTGCCACCCTCTTCGGGATCCAGTTCGCTCTGCGCAAGGAGGTCGAAGCCGACCCGGACGAGCAGGCGGCGATGCAACGGGCCAAGGCCGTCGCGGTGCTGGGCGACGAGGTCGACCGCCGCGCCGCGATCGAGACCTAGCTCGCGGCCACCCGCAATACTCCCGCGCCATGTTCGAGAAGGTGCTGGTCGCCAACCGCGGCGAGATCGCGATTCGGGTGATGCGGACGCTGAAGGAGATGGGCGTCGGATCGGTCGCCGTCTACTCCGAGATCGACCGCGACGCCCCCCACGTGCGGGAGGCCGACGAGGCCTTCCTGCTCGGCCCCGCCGCTCCCGCGGAGAGCTACCTGAACGTCGAGAGGATCCTCGAGACCGCCGAGAAGGCCGGCGCCGAGGCGATCCACCCGGGCTACGGCTTCCTCGCCGAGAACGCTCCCTTCGCCGAGGCCTGCGAGAAGGCGAAGATCACCTTCATCGGCCCCCCCGCGAAGGCGATCGAGGCGATGGGCTCGAAGACCGAGGCCCGGCAGATCATGGACAAGGCCGGCGTCCCGATCGTCCCCGGCGCGACCGAGCCGGTCGAGACGGTGGAGGAGGCGAAGGCGCAGGCGAAGGAGATCGGCTATCCGATCGCCTGCAAGGCGGCCGGGGGCGGCGGCGGAAAGGGCTTCCGGGTCGCGACCAAGGCGTCCGAGCTGGAGGAGGCGTTCGAGGGGGCGGCGCGCGAGGGCGAGAAGTTCTTCAGCGACCCGACCGTCTATCTGGAGCGCTATCTCGAGGATCCCCGGCACGTCGAGGTTCAGGTGCTCGCCGACGCGAAGGGCAGCGTGATCCACCTCGGGGAGCGCGACTGCTCGGTCCAGCGCCGCCACCAGAAGCTGATCGAGGAGTCGCCGGCCCCCCACGTCGACGCCGAGATGCGCGAGCGGATCGGCAAGATCGCCACCGAGGCCGCCGCCGCGGTCGGCTATCGCTCGGCGGGCACGGTCGAGGGACTCCAGGTGGGCGACGACTACTTCTTCCTCGAGATGAACACCCGGGTGCAGGTCGAGCACTGCGTCACCGAGATGGTCACCGGGATCGACATCGTCCGCGAGCAGGTTCGGATCGCCGCCGGGGAGAAGCTCTCGATCTCCCAGGAGGAGGTCGAGCTGCGGGGCCACGCAATCGAGTGCCGGATCAACGCCGAAGCCGCACATAAGAACTTCGCCCCGGCGCCCGGGGCGATCACCAGTTACCGCGAGCCCGCCGGGCCGGGCGTCCGGGTGGACTCCGGGGTCGAGGCCGGCTCCGAGGTGACCCCGATGTACGACCCGATGATCGCCAAGCTGATCGTCTGGGATATCGACCGGGAGAAGGCGACGGCGCGGATGCTGAGGGCGCTCGGCGAGTACGAGGTCGGGGGGCTGACCACCCTGATCCCGTTTCACAAGGCGCTGCTGGCGACCAAGCAGTGGGCGAAGGGCGAGACCTGCCGCGACCTCGTCGGCGACCGGAAGTGGCTGAAGAAGCTTGCACCCGAGGAGACCGCGGAGGCCGCGACCCCCGCGAGCGAGGAGGGCGAGAGAGTCGCCCGCGACTACCAGGTCGAGGTCGGAGGGAAGTTGTTCGGCGTCAAGGTGATCGGCGACGCGGTCGCGGGGGCCGGGGGCGCCGGCGCCGGCGGCAACCTGAGGCGGCCGCCGAAGCGCGAGCGCTCGGGCGGGGCGACGACCGCCGCCGCCAGCGAGGACCTGGTCTCCCCCCTGCAGGGGACGGTGCTCAGGGTCGCGGTCGAGCAGGGGGCGGAGGTCTCCGAGGGCGATCTGATCTGCGTGATCGAGGCGATGAAGATGGAGAACGAGATCACCGCCCACCGCTCCGGCAAGGTCTCGGAGCTCCCGATCGCCGACGGCGCCTCGGTCAGCTCGGGGGACCTGCTCGCGAAGATCGAGTAACAAGCTGATCTCAATTGGCCGGGCGAGCGGGGTAGGATGCCGCCGTCCGTGGGACGGGGGTATCTCATGCTGCTGTTGTCGCTCGCGGGTTGCGGCCTGCTCGCGCTTGCGGCCCCGCCGGCGCTGGCAAAGGACGGCGAAAAGCCGCGCCTCGACAACGAGAGGCCCCGCCTCGGGGCGGTGGTGACGGAGACGGCGAGCGTCACCACCCCGAACGTCAGCGCGATGCAGATCAGCGCCACGGCCACCTGCCCGGGGAAGAGGAAGGCGGTGAGCGGGGGCTTCTCCACTTCCACAAGCGGCGGCTCGAGCCTGATGCTCGTCCACACGTCGGTGCGCTCGGACCCGAAGAGCTGGACCAACGAGGCGATCGCGACCGGGAATCAGACCCTGACGACACACGTCTACTGCCGCCGGCTCGTCAAGCTGCCCTCCGACGTGGCGGTCAGCGCCGACCTTCCGGCCCGGACCGAGGGCGCCCAGCCGACGGCGACGGCGGTCGCGACCTGCCCCGGAAGGCGGAAGGTCGTGAGTGGTGGCTTCGCCTCAACCCTCGGGCCGGAGGCCGAGGACTTCGTCTACCCCTACGTCAGCCTCAGCATCGGCCGGAGCTGGACCCTCTCGGGCTCGAACAACGGCACCACGGGGGCGACGATGACCAGCCACGCCTACTGCGCCAGGGACGTCAGGGTGCCCGACCTGACGACGGGCTCGAGCTTCTCCGGCTCGGAGCCGCTCGGGGGCTCGGTCTCGACGGGGACCGCCGACTGCGCGGAGGGGAAGCTCTCGGCCGGCGGCTTCAGCGGCAGCGCCCCCACCGCCGGCGGCCCTCTCCCGGTGATCACCCACAACCAGCTTGTCGGCTCGGAGTGGCGCGCGACCTCGATCAACCTCGGAGCGACTGGGCCGCTCGCCCTCGACGCACAGGGAACCTGCCTCTAGCAGTAGCCGGGGGCGCTACTTCGCGCCGAGCTTGGCGGCGGCGTCGCGGAGATTCCTAACCGTCGCGTCCGGCGCTTTGCGGCCGTCGAGCTTTTCCCCCGAGCGGTTCACCCAGATCACCGGCACCTTCCGCTTTATGCAGGGGGCGATGTCGGCGTCGTAGCCGGATGCGATGTGGACCCAGCCCTGCTTGCCGCCGATCCGGCGGGCGCACTCGCGGAAGTGGGTCTCGTCGGGCTTGTAGCTCCGCACCTGCTGGGCGGTGACCACCAGATCGAGCTC
This sequence comes from uncultured Solirubrobacterales bacterium, assembly GCA_963752585.1. Lineage (GTDB taxonomy): Bacteria > Actinomycetota > Thermoleophilia > Solirubrobacterales > 70-9 > CAVVYV01. The sequence goes on along the minus strand of CAVVYV010000008.1, from coordinate 267,232 downwards.
GGTGCGCAGGTGGCGGCGGGAGATCCCGAGGAGCTTGTCGTCGACGTTGGAGACGATCCCGACCTCGTAGCGCTCCCTGAGCCGGTCGGTCGCCGCGTTCGCCTCGCGAAAGGGCTGCCAGGACGCGACGCTGTCGGGAAGGAACTGGGCCCGGGAGGGCTCGAGCGTCCAGCCGATCTCCTCGGCTGCGTTCACGGCGGCGCGCCGGAGCACCTCCGCGTAGAGCTCGTAGGAGCCCGACATGATCTGGGCCTGGATCTCGAAGAAGCGCTGGAGGAAGGGCTTCTCGTCGATTGTGAGGCCGTCCCGGTCGGCCTCCTTGCGAAATGCGTCGGCGATCCCCTTCTCCCAGTCGATCAGGGTGCCGTAGCAGTCGGTGGTCACCCACTTGATGTCTTTGAGCTTCGGCAGGGCCATGGCGCGGCGCGGGATTATCGCAATTTGCACTTGCCGGGCGCTCAGCGCCCTCGCGCGGTGCAGACCAACGCTCATGAGGCGATAGAGCCGGCCTCTTATAAGGTCCGCCGCCCGTGGACCTGCTCGAGTACCAGGGAAAACAGCTCTTCGCGCGCCACGGTGTGGCCGTACCCAGCGGCAAGCCCGCGGCCACCGTGGAGGATGCGGTCGCGGCCGCCGAGGAGATCGGCTACCCCTGCGTGATCAAGGCCCAGGTGCAGATCGGCGGGCGGGGCAAGGCCGGCGGGATCAAGCTCGCCGAGAACCGCGACGAGGCGACCGAGCACGCCGAGGCGATCCTCGGGATGGAGATCCGCGGGCCTCGGGGCGAGGGGCCGTTCACCGTGCGCGAGGTCTGGGTCGAGCGCGCCTCGGAGATCGAGGCCGAGTACTACGCCTCGATCATCCTCGACCGCTCGGAGAAGAAGCTGCTGGCGATGCTGTCGACGATGGGTGGGATGAACGTCGAGGAGATCGCCGAGAAGGACCCGGACGCGCTGGTCCGCCGCTACGTCGATCCCCATGCCGGCTTCGCCGAGCCCGATGCCGCGGCCCTCGCGTCCGACGCCAGCGTCGACGAGGACGTGCGGGAGAAGACCGCGTCGCTCCTCGCGAAGCTCTACGAGGCGTTCGAGGCCGAGGACGCGACCCTGATCGAGGTCAACCCGCTGGTGGTGACCAAGGACCGCGAGGTCCTCGCCCTCGACTCGAAGGTGACGATCGACAACTCCGCCCTCTACCGCCACGAGGAGCTCGCCGAGCTCGAGGAGGGCTCGATCGAGGACCCCCAGGAGCAGATGGCGAAGGAGAAGGGGCTCACCTACGTGAAGCTCGACGGCGACATCGGAATCCTCGGCAACGGCGCCGGGCTCTGCATGGCGACCCTCGACGTCGTCGCCCAGGCCGGCGGGAAGCCCGCCAACTTCCTCGACGCGGGCGGCGGCTCGAAGGCCGACGCGATCGTCGACGCGCTCGAGGTGATCACCTCCGACCCGAAGGTGGTGGCGATCCTGTTCAACATCTTCGGCGGGATCACCCGCTGCGACGAGATCGCGAAGGGGATCATCGAGGCGTCGCAGCGGATCGAGATCGGGGTGCCGCTGGTGGTCCGCCTCGACGGGACCAACTCCGAGGAGGGACTGGGGCTGCTCGCGGACGCGGACCTTCCCAACCTGCACGTGGAGAAGACGATGCTGGGCGGAGCCGAGCGGGTGGTCGAGCTCGCCGGCTCGGGAGCGGGCGGCTGATGTCGATCATCGTCGACACCGACACCAAACTGGTGATCTCGGGCCTCACCGGCCGCGAGGGCAGCTTCCACGGGCTCCGCAACCGCGACTACGGCACCGACGTCGTCGCCGGGGTCACCCCGAAGAAGGGGGGCCAGGACGTCGAAGGGATCCCGATCTACGAGACGATCAAGGAGGCCGTCGCCGAGGAGGGGGCCAACACCTCGATGATCTTCGTCCCCGCCCGCTTCGCCGCCTCGGCGATCGACGAGGCGATCGACGCCGGGGTCCACACGGTGATCGCGATCACCGAGGGGATCCCCGTCCACGACATGCTGAAGACCTACTGGAAGGCGAGGGACGCCGGCGTCCGGCTGATCGGCCCCAACTGCCCAGGCGCCCTCTCGCCCGGCAAGTCGAACGTCGGGATCATCCCGGCGCAGTTCTTCGACCCAGGGCGGATCGGCGTCGTCTCCAAGTCCGGGACCCTGACCTACCAGATCGGCAACGAGCTGAAGCAGGCCGGCGAAGGCAACTCGAGCATCGTCGGGATCGGCGGCGACCCGATCGTCGGCTCGGACTTCATCGACATCCTCACCCTGTTCGAGCAGGACGACGAGACCGAGCTGATCGTGATGGTCGGCGAGATCGGCGGCGACGCCGAGGAGCGGGCCGCCGAGTTCATCGCGGAGGAGATCTCGAAGCCGGTGGTCGCCTACATCGCCGGCTTCACCGCCCCGCCCGGGAAGCAGATGGGCCATGCGGGGGCGATCATCTCCGGCTCCTCCGGCACCGCCGAGGCGAAGAAGGAGGCGCTGGAGGCAAAGGGCGTCCGGGTCGGCAAGAGCCCGACCGAGACGGCCCGGATCGCGGTCGAGGCGATCGGGATCGCGCGTAGGCCCCGACTAGAGCTCCTTGCGATAGATCACGTAGTCACACGGGGTCGCCAGGACGGCGCCAGGTCCGGGTAGGCCTCGTCGATGGTTCCGGTACGGACGATCCGGTAGCCGATGCGCGTGTACCACGCATCCAGGAACGTCTTCGTCGGGTGAGTCCAGTCCCTGGGCGTCAGCAGTTCGAGCTGCATGATGCGCAGCCCCTCAGCACGAGATTTCCGTTCGGCGAAGCGAACCAGCTCCCGCCCGATGCCGACGCCCCGGTGGGCGGGATCCGCGACGAGCATGCCGAACTCGCCGGTGCCCTTGTCGAGACGCTGGACTCGGACGGAGCCGACGACCCGGCCGCGCAAGCGGGCGATCACGATCTGCCCGTCTGGGTCAGCTCGGCGACCTCATCCACCGTCGTCCGGGTCGCGCCTTCGGTCCACAGCCCGTCCTCGGCCACGGCGTAGACCTCGTTGGTCAAATCGGTGATCCTCCCCATGAGGGTCGCGTCGTCGCTCGCTGCCCCTGGCAGCGGCTGAATCTCGATCGGCGGCTCCTGCGCGATGACGGCTGCGCCGCGAAGCGCTCGGCGCCGAGCTCGCGTGCGGCCCTGACCGCCTCCTTCGGGGTCAGGTAGGTGCACCAGGAGGCGATCTTCCCCTCCTCGACCACCCAGAGGCCGCCGAAGCGACGGTCCACGGGAACCCCGTGGTCGTCGCGGCCGCGCTCGCGGCAGATCCCGACCACCTTCCCGGGGGCCACCTCGGCGAGGTCCTCGAGCTCGAAGCGGTACTCCACCCAGCTGTCGAGGTAGCGGCGCATCGCGCGCTCGACGTTCTCCTGTCCCCAGATGAGCTCGCCGTCGGCACGTGAGGCGCGCTCGTCCCAGCGGATCAGGGGATCGGCGAGGGCGAGAGCGATCTCACAGTCCCCGATTGCCATAGGCCTGCAAGGCGATCCTGACCATCTCCAGCGAGGCGGGCATCCGAGCCGAGAGTATTGCCCACTCCCGCTCGGCTCGCCCTTCGGATTCGGCTGTCCCCCTGGACGGCGGCCTTCACCCCCCAGCCGGCTCAGTATCGCACCGTTCTTATACTGCCTGCGCCAGTGGCCGAACAGACGATCAGCTTCGCACGGGGCGCCCCGAGCGCCGACCTCCTCCCCGCCGAGGCGGTCCGGGAGGCGGCGGCCCGGGCGCTCGAGTCCGACTGGCAGCGGGCGCTCTCCTACGGGACGGGCAAAGGCCACCTGGGGTTGTGCGAGTGGATCGCGGAGCTGCACGAAGTCCACCCCGAGCAGGTGATGGTCACCAACGGCTCGATGGAGGCGGCGTCGCTCCTCTTTCGCCACTTCGTCGGATCAGGGGACCGGGTGGTGGTGGAGCAGCCCACCTACGACCGCACCCTGCTGCTGCTGAAGCAGGCCGGCGCCGAGTTCCTGCCGGCGCCGCTGGAGGAGGACGGGATCGACGTAACCGCGGTCGAGGCCGCCTCGCCGCGAGGGGCTCCGAGACTCGCTCACGTGATCCCCAACTTCCACAACCCCGCCGGCTGCACGCTCTCGGCCGAGAAGCGGCAGCGCCTGGTCGAGCTCGCCGCCGAGCACGGCTTCGTCCTCTTCGAGGACGATCCCTACCGGCTGATCAGCTTCGGTGGCGCGGCCGGCAAGACGATGCTGGAGATGGACGAGGCCGGCCGGGTGATCCACGCCTCGTCGTTCTCGAAGACGGTCAGCCCCGGGGTCCGGGTCGGCTACCTCGTCGGTCCCGAGGGGGAGATCGCGGCCCTGTCGAAGCGAGCGAGCGAGAACTACATCTCACCGAACATGCTCGCCGAGTCGGTGGTCTGGGAGCTCTGCCGCTCCGGGGAGCTCGAGCGAAACGTCGAATCGGTCAACTCCGCCCTGCGGGAGCGCCGCGACGCCCTGGTCGCCGCCCTTCGGGAACTGATCCCGGAGGCGAGGTTCGTCGAGCCCGAGGGCGGCTACTTCCTCTGGCTCGATCTCGACGACGACGTCGACACCACGAAGCTGCTTGCCGAGGCGAAGGAGGAGGGAGTCACCTTCGTCGCGGGCCCCGATTTCATGCTCGAGGGGGGCGGCTCCAGCCTCCGCCTCTCGTTCGCGCCGGTTCCGGCGGATCAGATCCCCGAGGGGATCGAGCGGCTGGCGCGGGCACTCGAGCGGGTGCGCGCGGCCAGCCCCGCGCTAGTTGATCTAGCTCGGGCGAGAGCTCCCGGGGCGGGCCTTCGAGGAGCGCCGCTCGCGCGCGACGAGGAGGCGGAGGGCGATCCGCTTGCCGAAGAGAAAGAGGCGGCTCTGGTTGCGGATCCAGCGCGGGCCGGAGCGCTCCGGGACCTCGCCCGCGGGCCGCTCGCCACCGGGCGGCAGAGAGCGGAGCTCGACCGGGGTGCCCCGGAGCGCCGCGAAGGTGAGCCGGTCGCGCGGCGCGGACATCGCCGGCACCCCGCACTCGAGCACCGAGGTGAATCCCACGCGCTGGAGCGCGTTCAAGAGCGAGGCGCGGGTGGGCCAGAAGCTCTCCGCGTTGTCCAGAGACGCCCACAGCGACCGCTGCCGCTGCGCGGTCGAGGCCCGCGGGCTGTGCTCGACGAAGGTCACTCCCCGGTAGTCATGGCCGGCGTGGTGGAAGCGGTGTCGCGGGCGCAACCCGACGTGGGTGTCGAGGATCAGGACCGAGGTGCAGACCTCGGCGAGCCGGTCGAGGAATCCGAACACGTCGTCCTCGTCGAGGTGGTAGAGCAGCCCGAGGCAGAGGACGACGTCGAAGCTCCCATGGCGCTCGACGCTCAGGCCGCGGACGTCCTCCCGGCGGACCTCCAGGTTGTCCAGCCCCAGCACCTCGCCCGCCAGGCGCGCCTTCGCGGCGCTCGCCTCGCGCCCCTCGATCGCGACCACCTTGGCGCCGTGGAGCGCCAGCTCGACCGCGTACTGGCCCTCGAGGGCGCCGAGGTCGAGCACCCGCAGCTCGGAGAGGGGGCGGCCGGCGAGGTCCGCCGCGAGCTGGGTGACCCGCCGGAGGCGGCTGGGATCGGCGCCGGCCCCGGGCATGGTCGAGACGCCGTCCCCGAGCGCGATGTCGTGGGCGGTCCACTCCCCGTGCCGGGCCGCGAGGGCGTCGCGTCGCTGTCGAGCCGCTTCCGGATCCACTGGGCTGGACTGTACGGAGGCCGCGGGGATGCGAGCGGGCTCAGCGCCCGTATCTATCGCTGGAGAGCTCCAGCTGCTCGGGCAGCGGCGGTCGCGGCGCCGGCGCCGGGTCGGCCCTGACCGAGACGGTCTCGGCGACGCTCTTCGAGACCATGTGCTCGCCCTCCCCGTCGAGATCACCACCTGCTTGGCGTCGGAGCGCTCCAGGGTTCCCTCGAGCTCGGGATGGATGCCCGCCTCGCGCAGGTAGTGGAGCAGCTCCTCCGCCTCGTTCTCGAACCGCAGGATCAGCACCTTGGCGCCGGGCTCGACGTCGGCCAGCAGCACTCCCTGCTCGCGCACGCCCTCGACCAGCGGGTGGCCGTGCGGGCAGGTCTTGGCGTCGCCGATCGCGACCGCCATCCGTTCCTGGAGGGTCGGCGACATCGCGTGCTCGAGCCGCTCGGCCTCCTCGTGCACCTCGTCCCAGGGGATCCCGAGGACGTCCGTGAGGAAGCGCTCGATCAGCCGGTGGCGGTAGACGACCTCGGCGGCCTGCTCGTGCCCGCGATCGGTGAAGGTCAGTGACTTGTCGCTCGCCCGCGCGATGTAGCCGTCGTCCTCGAGGCGGCCGATCATCTCGTGCACGGTCGGCGGCGAGAGCTGCATCGCGCGGGCGATGTTGGCGCCGGTGATCGGCAGCCCGGCCTCATCCAGCCAGAACATCGTCTGCAGGTACTCCTCCTCGGCGACTGTCGCCTGCACCGCGGCCACCCAGCGATGCTACCCGAGGGCACCCCGGCGCCCGGAGGCCGAGACTAGTCGGCTCAGGCTCCGGCGAGGGTAGAGACGATCGCCTCGTAGACGCCCTCGCCCATCCGGCCCTCGGTGACGGTGACGTTGGGGTAGCGGCGCCATCGCCTCTCGGAGGCCCGGGTCGCGCTCGGGGCCGTTGGCGGGGACGAAGAAGCGGCCGACCACCTCGGAGACGGTCAGGTCCTCGACCGAGTCGCCGATCGCGATGCACTGCTCGCGCTCGTAGCCTCGGGCGCGCATGTGGAACTCGACGGCAGCCGCCTTGCTCGCCGCCTCGGGGAGCAGGTGGTAGGCGTGGGCCGGGCCGTCGATCCCCTCCATCGGCGCGAAGATCGCGCCGTTGTCGATCAGCCGCCAGCTCCCCGTGGCCGCTCTCGGCGAGCAGGCGGTTCGCCTCGGCTGACATCGACCTTCCCGCGGAAGAGCAGCGAGTGCTCGCGCTGGCGGTGCCAGGGCCGGTGCCACTCCAGGTGGCCGGCGAAGTGGTCGAAGAGCATCTCCGGCACGCCCTGATCGACGATCGTCTCCGCCAGGGTCTTGCCCTCCTCGGCCTTGGCGTCGCCGACGAGGACCGTCTTCTCGCCGTCGATCACCACCGCGCAGCCGACCTCATATATGTAGGAGGTGGAGCCGATCAGCGTCGCGTCCTCGAGCACCGAGGCCTCCCGGCGGCCCGACTTGATCACCACCTCCACCCCCGCTCGATGAGCACGCCTCGAGCGCCCGCGCCTGGAGCATCGAGAACTCGCCCTCGGAGTCGCGGAAGAGCGAGCCGTGGCGGCCGAGCAGGGTCCCGTCGAGGTCGGTGTAGACGCAGCGGAGCGCCACGGGCGCGAACCGTAGCCGGGGGCGGTTACCGTTGACGTGTGCCCGCACGCTGGCAGCTCGCCGACCGGACGCTCGAGCTCGAGCAGCCGCTCGGGGTCGGGATCGTCAACGTCACCGAGGACTCGATGTTCGAGGGCGCCCGCAGCGGGACGCCCGAGCAGGCGGTCGACGGACGGATTGGCGCTGGTCGAGGCCGGGCTTCGAGATGCTCGACGTCGGCGCGGTGGCGGCGCGCAGCGGCCCGCCGGTGGCGGCGGAGGAGGAGGCGAAGCGACTGGTGCCCGCGATCGAGGGGCTGGCCGAGCGGGCCGAGCGTCCCGATCTCGGCCGACACCTTCTCGGCCGAGGTCGCCGCCCGCGCCCTCGCCGCCGGCGCGGTGGCGATCAACGACATCAGCGGCGGCGCCGACCCGGCGCTGTTCGAGCTCGCGGCGGAGACCGGCTGCGGGCTGGTCCTGATGCAGATCGACGGGCCCGCCGCGAGAGGACCGGCGCGCCGCGGCACCACGACGACCCGATCGAGCACCTGAGGAGCTGGTTCTCCGAGCGGATCGAGGCGGCGCTCGGGCGCGGCGTCTCCGAGGAGCAGATCGCCCTCGACCCGGGGCTCGACTTCGACCTCTCGGTCGCCGACGACCTCGAGATCCTCCGGCGGCTCGGCGAGCTGCGCGGGCTCGGGCGGCCGCTGTTCGTCTCGCTCTCGCGCAAGGACTTCCTCGGCGCGGTCCTGGCGGGGTCCTGGGAGGAGCGGGCGCCGGCAGAGGAGCGGGAGTGGGCGACCGCCGCCGCCACCGCCCTCGCGGTCGCCGGAGGCGCCGACCTCCTCCGACTCCACGACCCGAGCGCCCTCCAGGCGCTGCGGATCGCCGGCGCGATCCGCTCACCCGAGCGGGCGGAGGTGACCGATGGCTAGCCAACATGAAACGGGTGGCTCCTTGCGGAGCCCCCTCGCATCGACCGTCGCCGGTGGGGCCTGGGAGCCGGCGCTCGGCCCGGGCCGCGCGGACGGCCGCCTGGTCGCGGAGAGCGCCGAGCCGGCGAGCATGGCGAAGCTCGAGGAGCTGCCGGGCTCGCTCCATCCCGAGCTCGCGGCGGCGCTGCGGCGAACGGGATCGACTCCCTCTACTCCCACCAGGCGGCCGCCTACGAGACGGCGAAGCGCTCGGACCTGATCCTGACCAGCGGCACCGCCTCGGGCAAGTCGCTCTCCTTCAACCTGCCGGTGCTCGACGGGATCGCCCACGAGCCGAAGCGGCGGGCGATCTATCTCTACCCGACCAAGGCGCTCGCCCAGGACCAGGCCCGGAAGCTGGGCGAGCTGCGCCCGCCGGGGCTGCGGGAGGCGATCTACGACGGCGACACCCCGCGGGAGGAGCGCCCGGCGATCCGCCGCCGCGCCAACCTGGTGCTCACCAACCCCGACATGCTCAACGTCGGCGTCCTCCCCCACCACAAGCGCTGGGGCGACTTCATCTCCAACCTCGGCTGGGTGGTGGTCGACGAGGCCCACACCTACCGCGGGGTCTTCGGCTCGCACGTCGCCAATGTCCTCCGCCGGCTGCGGCGGATCGCGCGCCTCTACAACGCCGAGCCCCGCTTCGTGCTTGGCCTCGGCGACGATCGCCAACCCCGACGAGCTCGCGCAGCGGCTCACCGGCCTCGACTTCGCCCTGCTCGACGACGACGGCGCCCCCCGGGCCGGCCGGGAGATCGCGATCTGGAACCCGCCGGTGATCGAGCAGCACACCCAGACCAGGCGCTCGCCGGTCTCCGAGGCCGCCGACCTCCTCTGCGAGCTGGTCCAGCGAGGGGTGCGGACGATCTGCTTCATGCGCAGCCGCCGCGGGATCGAGCTGATCAACCGCTTCGCCTCGATCCGGCTCGCCGAGGAGGGTCACGGCGACCTCGCCGAGCGGATCGCGCCCTACCGCGCCGGCTACACCCCGCAGCAGCGCCGGGAGATCGAGGCGCAGCTCGCCAGCGGGGAGATGCTGGCGGTGGCGGCGACCAACGCGCTCGAGCTCGGGATCGACGTCGGCGAGCTCGACGCGGCGATCTGCGTCAACTTCCCGGGCACCGTCGCCAGCCTCCGCCAGATGTGGGGGCGGGCGGGGCGGCGCCGTCGCGGCCTCGCCGTCTACGTCGCCGGCGAGGACGCCCTCGATCAGTTCTTCTGCCGCCACCCCGACGAGTTCCTGGCGCGGCCGGTGGAGGCGGCGATCCTCGACCACCGCTCCGAGCAGATCCAGATGCAGCACCTGGTCGCCGCCGCCTACGAGGCGCCTCTCGCTGGAGTCCCGGCGACGACGAGATCCTCGGCGAGGGCTGGCGCGAGAGCGCCGAGCGCCTGGTGACGATGGGCGAGCTGCGCCGGGCCCGCGGCGATCGCTACCTGACCCGAAGCGGCGACTTCGTCGCCGGCCGGATCTCGCTGCGCTCGGCCTCCGCCGACAGCATCGCGGTAGTCGACTCGAGCTCGGGGGAGATGCTCGGCCACGTCGAGGCCCAGCGGGCGTTCTCGACGATCCACCCGGGCGCCGTCTACCTCCACCTGGGGCGCTCCTACGAGGTCGCCGAGCTCGACCTGCGCTCGCGGCGGGCGATGGTGAAGCCGTTCGAGGGCGACTACTACACCCAGGTGAAGAAGGAGACCGAGGTCTACGTCGAGGAGGTGCGGACACCAGCGGCAGGCGCTCGGGGTGGAGCTGAGCTTCGGCGCGGTCTCGGTCTCCGAGCAGGTGATCGCCTACCAGCGCAAGCGCCTCGGCGACAACGAGGTGCTCGACATCGTCTCGCTCGACCTCCCCGAGCAGGACTTCGTCACCCAGGCGCTCTGGTACGTGATCGGCGACCGGATGGCGGCGGCGCTGCCGAGCGAGGTCCTGCTCGGCGCCCTCCACGCCTCCGAGCACGGCCAGATCGCGGTCCTGCCGCTGATCGCGATGTGCGACCGCTGGGACATCGGCGGGCTCTCCACCAACATCCACCACCAGACCGGGCAGCCGACGATCTTCATCTACGACGGCCACCCCGGCGGGGTCGGGATCACCCAGCGCGGCTACGAGGTGTTCGAGCGCCTGGTCGGCGACGCCGACCGCCTGATCCGCGAGTGCCCCTGCGACGACGGCTGCCCCTCCTGCGTGCAGAGCCCGAAGTGCGGCAACCTGAACGAGCACCTCCACAAGGGCGGGGCGCTGGAGCTGATGGGCCGGATGCTGCGCCGCCAGGGCCGGGCGAAGGCGCTCGTGAGCCGCCAGCGGATCCAGATCTCGGTGATCGGCGCCTCCGAGGGCGAGCCGAGATCCTCCGGGACGCCGAGCGGGTCGGCCGCGGGATCGCCGAGGCGGGGGCGGTGCTCGTCTGCGGCGGGCTCACCGGGGTGATGGAGGCCGCCTCGAGGGGCGCCGCGGAGGCGGGCGGGACCGTGCTCGGCGTCCTCCCCACCCTCTCGCCCGCCGACGCGAACGAGTACGTCACCCACGCCGTCGCCACCGGCACCGGCCACGCCCGGAACCTGGCCGTGGTCGCCTCCGGCGAGGCGGTGATCGCGGTCGGCGGCGAGTGGGGAACGCTCTCGGAGATCGCCTACGCCCGCAAGCTCGGGCGGCCGGTGGTCGCGCTCCAGAGCTGGCCGCTTCGCAACCGCGCCGGCACCGACCTCGGGATCGTCGAGGCGGAGTCGGCCGAGCAGGCGGTGAAGGCGGCGCTCTCCTCCGCGGTGGTCGAGAAGGGCTCGCGACGCCCGCACCGAGGCCGCCGACAGCACCCTGGACTGACGCTAGCCTTTGCGCCCTCCGGCGAGGTAGCTCAGTTGGTAGAGCACACGACTGAAAATCGTGGTGTCGCCAGTTCGATTCTGGCCCTCGCCACTTCCGAATCGGCTTCTTGAACCCTCCGAGCATTACGAGATTATTGAGCTCGTTTCGAGTGACGTGCTCTCCCCAGTCGGGATCGATGCCGTCCAGTACCGCGTCGAATCCGTCTACCCCGACGTCGTCGGCATCCAGGTGGTACAAGCGACCTCCGTCACCCTGGATCTCGGTCGGCCGCTCCCCCGTCTTCACCTCGACCTCAGCGACGATCTTCAGTCCGCGATCGTCGAGTGGAACCAGTCGGATTGCGGCCGCCATCGACCTGGATGGTAAACCGGACCGCATCCACCAACGGGGACCCCGGTCGTGAATCCCTCCCTGGCGCGCAAGAAACTGATCGTCGGAGCCCACGTCGCCCCCGAGCGGCCCCTGGCCGAGGCGAAGGCGCTGGGCGCCGACTGCGTCCAGGTGTTCCTCTCCGATCCCCAGGGCTGGCGCAAGCCGCCGCCGCGCGAGGACGCGGCCGAGCTCCGGCGCTCGCCGATCCCGCTCTACGTCCACGCCCCCTACCTGATCAACGTCTGCTCGCCGCGCAACAACGTCCGCTACGGCTCGCGCAAGATCCTCCAGCAGACCTGCGACGCCGCCGCCGAGGTCGGCGCGGAGGCGGTCGTCGTCCACCCCGGCCACGCCGAGGACGGGGTCGCCGAGGGCGTGGGGCGCTGGGTCCGAACGCTCGAGATGCTCGAGTCGGAGGTCACCGCTGCTGATCGAGAACACCGCAGGCGGCGAGAACGCGGTCGCCCGCCGCTTCGACGCCCTCGCCCGGCTCTGGGAGGCGATCTCGGCGGACAGCTCGGGGATCGAGCTCGGCTTCTGCTTCGACACCTGCCACGCCCATGCCGCCGGGGAGGAGCTCTCCGACGCGGTCGAGCGGGCGCTTGCGATCGTCGGCCGGATCGACCTCCTGCATGCGAACGACTCGCGGGACCCGCCCGGAACGGGCGCCGACCGCCACGCCAATCTCGGCAAGGGCGAGGTCGGGGCCGAGGCGCTGCGGGAGATGATCCGCGCCGCCGGGCCCCCGGTGGTGGTCGAGACCCCGGGCGGCGAGGAGGACATCCGCGCCGACCTCGAGTTCGTGCGCTCGGCCCTTGCCGGGTAGTCGATTCTGGGGGATCTCTACCGGCTTTCGACGAGGCGCCGTCCCGTACATGTGTCCAGCCGGCGTCCACTACGGGCTATTACGGTCGTGGTAACCATCCGATCGGACGATCTTGGCTGCATGACGGGGTCATGGCTATGCCGCGACGACCTCGACCGCGAGCGGCTGCTCGACATGGAGCACCACCTGCGGCCGGTGCGCGTGGTGACGATGATTGTGATCACTGCCTGCCTGCTGGCGTCGGCGGCGTTCCTCTCGACCGAGACATTCGTCTCGGCGCTGTTGGGCGTGGCCGTCGCGATCACCCTGTTCCGGCTCGCCGACCGCTACGCACCCCGCACCGAGCGCCCCGAGTACGTGATGTTCACCGCCTGGACCGGATCCGAGGTGGTGATCGCCATCTGCATCGTCCTCAGCGGCGGTCCCGAGAGTCCGTTCGTGGCCTGGCTCGCGATCCCGGTCGTCACCCTGGCCTCTCGCTTCTCCCTGCGGGGGGTGGTGATCGGCGTGTCGATCGCCTTTGCGCTGATGCTCGTCGGCCACCGTCGGGGTCGATCCCGCGGCGGTGATCGACGATCCCCTCATCGTCACCGCTCCATCGGCGGTGATCCTGACGATCGCGGCTCTCTCCGTCGCCCTGATGCGCTCCGACCTTCACCACCGCGGCGCCGCGGTGATCGATCCGCTCACCGGGATGCTCAACCGCAAGGCCCTCAGCACCAGAGTGGAGGAGCTCGCCCAGCAGGCGCGGATCAGCGGCCAGCCGATCGGCCTGATCATGGGCGACCTCGATCACTTCAAGGCGGTCAACGACTCCCGCGGCCACGCCAGCGGGGACGCGGTGCTCAAGGACATCGCGTACGCCTTGCGCAAGCACCTCCGCGCCTTCGACCTCGCCTACCGGATCGGCGGCGAGGAGTTCCTGATCGTCCTCCCCGGCGCCCACGCCCACCACTGCGCGGGGGTCGCCGAGGAGCTCCGGCTGAGGATCGAGGACAGCACCTTCGGCGACGACTTCGGATGACGATGAGCTTCGGCGTCAGCGCCTCGGCAGCCGGGACGGAGTTCGACTACGCGGAGGTCTTCACCGCCGCGGACGAGGCCCTCTATGAGGCGAAGCGGCTCGGTCGCAACCAGGTCTGCGTCAGCCCGACGGTGAGCGGCTCCGAGAATGGATCGGCCGACATCGCGGACTACAACCGCGAGCTGGTCAGGACCTGAGCATCGCCTGAACCAGGGACGCCACGTCGGGCACGCGCAGGTCCGGCTCGGCCGCCGCCGTCGGTGTCGCACCGGAGCCCGCCCGCCCCTCCCGGCGATCGACCCAGACCGTCGCGAACCCCAAGTCCTTGGCCGGGGCGTGGTCGTGGAAGAGGCTCTGGGCGACGTGGAGAATGCGCTCACGGGGTAGCCCGATCGTCTCGAGAGCCAGCTCGAAGTTTCGATGGCTCGGCTTGTATGCCCGCGCCTGCTCGGCGGTGACCACCCAGTCGAAGTCCACTCCGAGGCGGCGGGCCGAGCGGGCGAAGAGATCGTCGTCGCAGTTCGTGATCACGGCCAGCCCGAAGCGCTGTCCGAGCGCCCTGAGCGCCGGTGGCGAGTCCTCGAACGGCGGCCACTCGCCGACCGAGTCCGCGAACGCCGTCGCCTCCGCGTCCGTCGGCGAGAAGCCGAGCTCGTCGCCGAGCCGGCCGAGGACGCCGGCGAGCACCTCCCGGTAGGGCAGGTACTCACCGCTCTCGATCGCCGTCTCGTGCCGGCCGAAGGCCTCGAGCAGCTCATCCTCCTTCGCTCGGACGCCGTGCGCCTCGAGCACCGGGCGAAGGGCGGCGAGGATCCCGGTCTCCCAGTCGATCAGGGTCCCGTAGCAGTCGAAGGTGAGCGCCTCGAAGCGATCGAGGTCGAGTCCGGCCGTGTCCGTCATCGCCGTGGTCTCGATGGCTGCGCGTTTGCCAGATCTGCCGCCACCGCCGGGCCCGGCGGCTCGATCGGCTCGGCCGGGGTCCCCGCGGGCGGCCCAACCGGCCCGCTGGGCACCCAGCCCCGATTCATCCGCAGCAGGGCCAGCAGTCCAAGCAGCCCGGCGAGGGCCGAGAGGCCGCCGGCATACGCAAGCGTCCCTCGGGCGCCGATCGCGGTGACGAGGAGACCGCCCGCTGCAAACGCTCCGAGCTCGGCGGAGTTGCGGATCCCGTTGTAGGCAGCGAAGGCGCGCCCGTGCAGCCGCTCCGGTACCCGGACGTGGATCAGGGTGCGGAACATGACGTTCTTGAGGCCATGGGCGAGGCCGCCGACGAAAGAGCAGGCGAGGTAGAAGCCGAAGCTGAGCCAGAGGGCGGGGAGCGCCAGGCCCGCCCCCTGGATCGCAACCGCCGCCAGGCCGACGGCGGCGACCGCCGCGGCGGCGACACGGCGCGATATCAGCAGCGCCCCCAAGGCCATCCCCACCGTCCACACCGAGGCGAACACCCCGTAAGCGGTGTCTCCCAGGTCGAGCACGTCCTTGACGAAGAAGAGCTCGCCGACCCAGACCGCCGACATGAACAGGAGCGAGCTGAAGGCGACGATCATCGCCAGCGAGAGCAGGCGATCGCGAAAGAGGTAGGCGATGCCATCGCGGGCGCGTGGCGGCTCCTCGGCGCGCTCGAGCGACTCCGGATCGCGGCGCACTCTCAGCGCCAGAGCCGCTAAGGCGACCGCGGCGAAGGTCGCGGCATCGACCAGCATCGCGAGCTCGAGTCCGCCCGCCGCGAACAGGAAGCCGCCGGCGACAGGGCCGATCGCGAAGCCGAGGTAGCGCGACGTCTCCACGTGCCCGTTGGCTTCCTGAACCCGGCCCTCGCCGGCGAGCGGCGGCACCAGCGAGAACTCGACCGGGGACAGGACCGCGAAGACGACCCCGAGCAGTGCCGTCAGCGCCAGCACCAGCCCGGTCGTGTCGGCAAAGGCGAGGATCGCTGCGACGGCGGCACCCACCGCCGAGATCACGGCCAGGAGCCGGCGCGCCTCGATCCGGTCAACGAGAAGACCGGCGTGCCCCGCGACCAGCACCGAGGGACCGAACAGGCAGATCCAGAGTCCCGCCACCGCCAGTCCCGAGTCGGTCATCTCCTTCACCTGCAGTCCGAGCGCGATGATCGCGACCCAGTCGCCGGCGGCGGAGACGCCAACCGAGCCGGCGACCAGTCGGAAGTCTCGGTCGCGGAGCAGGCTTCCTCTCCCCATCGGAGCGGATTATCCCCGGAGAGTCCCGTCCGCTCACGCCTCTACCGTCAGGAGCCTGATGTCTGAGACGCTTTTCGAGAACGGGAACGGGGCGAAGGCGGCCGACCAGCGGGTGCTGCGCGACTTCGCCGACGGCGACCAGGTCTCCGCGGTGTTCGTCGTTCGCGAGCGCGAGCGCCGGCAGAAGAAGAACGGCGACGACTTCCTCCGCCTGGTGCTCGCCGATCGCACCGGCTCGGTGCCGGCGATCGCCTGGGACCGGGTCGCGGAGGGCTTCGAGATCTGCACGCCGGGCGCGATCGTCATGGTCGGGGGCCGGTTCTCGGTCCACCCCCAGTTCGGCCGCCAGATCAAGCTCTCCTCCGTTCGCCCGGCGGCCCCGGGCGAGTACGACCCCGAGGAGCTCACCGAGGGGCCCGAGCGCTCGATCGAGCTGCTCGAGGTCGACCTGAGGGGGCTGCTGGAGACGATCCAGAGCCCCGCCCTCCGCAACCTGCTCGATTGCTTCTTCGGTCCCGAGACAGAGAACTGGAGGCGCTTCCGCGATGCGCCGGCGGCCAAGCACTACCACCAGGCGTACGTGGGCGGCCTGCTCGAGCACTCGCTCTCGGTCGCGCAGGCGGTCAGCGCCTCCTCCAACTTCTTCCCCGGAATCGACCGCGACATCGCGGTCACCGGGGCGCTGCTCCACGACATCGGCAAGACCGAGGCCTACAACGACGACCCGCTGGCGATCGAGCTGACCGACGCAGGCCGCCTCCAGGCCGAGATCCCGCTCGGCTATTACAAGGTCCGCCGCCAGATCGAGGAGATGGAGGGCTTCGACCCCGACCTCGCCCAGGCGATCCTCCACATCGTCCTCTCCCACCACGGCGCGCTCGAGCACGGCTCCCCGGTCGTCCCCTGCACCCGGGAGGCCACCCTGGTCCACACGATCGACAAGCTCGGCGGCCGCCTCGGCAGCTTCGACCGCCTAGAGCGCGAGCTCGCCGAGGGCGAGAGCTGGTCCCGCTACGACCGCGGGATCGAGGGCGCCGCCTTCTTCGGCTCCAAGGCCGCCTAGCTCGGCTGCAGGCCCTGAATCACACCGGGGGTGAGATCCGCGAGCGACTCCAGGGTGCGATCGGCGCGCTCGAGCGCGTCGCGCTCCGGTGGGAACTCCCTGTTCGGGATCGCGATCACCCACATCCCGGCTTCGGCGGCCGAGAGGATGCCGTTGTGCGAGTCCTCGATCGCCGCGCAGTCCGCCGGCGGCACCGCGAGCCTTCTGGCGGCCTCCAGGTAGACGTCGGGGGCCGGCTTCCCGCGCCCCACCTCCTCCGATGAGACCGTCGCCCGAAAGCGGGATGCGATCCCGGCGACCTCGAGCACCAAGTCGATCAGCTCGCGGTTCGAGGAGGAGGCGAGGCCCAACGGCCAGCGCTCGGCGGTCCGCTCGACTGCCTCAACCGCCCCCGGCAGCAGGGGCAAGTCACGCTCGTAGAGCTCGGCCACCCGCCCGGCGACCTCCTCGGAGATTCGCTCCGGGGGCAGGTCCACCCCCAGCTCCTGGTTGACGTAGCTCGACCACTCGACCGAGCTCATCCCCATCATGTCCCTGGTGGCGCTATCGCGCCAGTGGCCGCCGCGCTCCTCGACGTAGGCGCGGCGGACCTGATCCCAGGCGCCCTCCGAATCGATCAGGAGGCCGTCGAGGTCGAAGATCACCGCCGAGATCACCCGCGGCAGCATAGGCCTGCAAATTGCGCAGATCAGTTTCTGATCCGTGATTGGCGCGGATTGGCTGGCACAGGGTCGCGTCTATGCTGCGCCCGTGGCCAAGGACACCGAGAAGCTGATCCGCCAGCTCTCGCTGATCTCCTTCCTGATGGCCCAGGGCAGGCCGACCTCGGCGCTCGAGATCAAGCGCGAGGTGGAGGGATACAGCGACATGAACGACGACGCCTTCGCGCGCCGCTTCTACGCCGATCGCGCCGAGCTCGAGAGCCTCGGGATCATCCTCCACGTCGAGAAGCCCGGCGAGAGCATGCAGGGATACGAGTCCGAGCTCTACTCCCTGCCCCCGGAGAACTACTACCTCCCGGCGATCAAGTTCTCCGACAACGAGCTGGCGGCGCTGCAGACCGCGCTCCACCTGCTCGACGGGGAGTTCGCCTACGCCGAGCCCCTGCGCCTGGCGCTCCAGCAGGTCTCCTGGGGGCGCCCCAGCCCCCTGACCTCGACCGGGGAGACCTCGGTCGAGGTGCGGATGACCGCGAAGGCCGACGGCGCCGAGCTCTCCCAGCGGCTGTCGAAGATCGAGACCGCGATCTCGCGCCGGAAGACGATCGAGTTCACCTACTACACGATCGAGCGCGACTCGGAGGAGAAGAGAAAGGTCGACCCCTACCACCTGGTCTACCGCGGCGGCCAGTTCTATCTGATCGGCCATTCCCACGAGCGCGAGGCGGTCCGGGTCTTCCGGCTCTCGCGAATCCGCGGCAAGGTCTCCTACGCCTCGAAGGCCGAGCACGACTTCGCCCCGCCCGAGGACTTCGACCGCCGCGACTACGCCCGCCGCGCCGAGTGGCAGCTTGGCGACATCCAGGGGACCGCGAAGATCTTCCTCCGCGACCGGATCGCCTGGCTGGTCGAGCGCGACTTCGGCTCCTACGGCGAGATCCGCAACGCCGGGCGCGCCGACGGGGCGCCGGGCAAGGGGAAGGTGTTCGAGACCGAGTACGCGTCGAGCCGCCAGATCGTCGCCTGGGTGCTGCGCTGGCGCCAGAACGCCACCGTGCTCGAGCCCGAGGAGCTGGCGAGTGAGGTGCCCGAGCGGCTGGAGCTGCTCAGCGAGCGCCACGCCGGCGACTTCGAGCCCGCGCGGTCGGTGAGAACGGTCCCCCCGGCAACCCGAGGGGCTTCTCGCGGCAACGGCCGCTCGGAGTCCTCGATCCGCCCGGAGCGCTTCGCCCGTCTGGTCACCCTCGCCGGGATGCTGATCGAGGCCGCCAAGGCGGAGAGCCGCCTGGCGGTCTCCGAGGTGATCGAGAGCCTTCATGTCAGCGAGGAGGAGCTCCGCGACGACATCGACCTGCTCAACGTCGTCAACTTCGGCGGCGGCACCTACGTGCTCTACGCCGAGCTCCAGGGCGACGAGATCGAGGTCGACGCCGAGCCCTACGGCGACAGCTTCTCCCGGCCCGCCCGCCTGCTGCCGCTGGAGGCGAAGGCGCTGGTCGCCGCGATCGACCTGTTCGGCGATCACCTGCCCCAGAGCGGCCTGCTCAGCGCCCGGAAGAAGATCGTCGGCGCCCTCGGCCACGACCCCTCCGAGGAGGGGCTCGAGATCGCCGCCTCGGGCGGCGACGACTCCGCGATCGCGCGCGAGGTGAACAAGGCGATCGAGGCGCGCCGGGTGCTCGCGATCCACTACTACAAGGAGAACGAGGACGAGTTCACCAAGCGGGAGATCGAGCCCTACCGGCTCGCCAACGGGCCCGAGGGCTGGTACGTCGCCTCCTACGATCGCCGCCGCGAGGACGTCCGCCACTTCCGGCTCGACCGGATCAAGGAGGCGACGATCACCGATGAGGACTACGAGCCCCGCCCGGAGGTCGCCGACATCGCCGCGATCGAGGGAGGCTGGCTCTCGGAGGGGCAGGTGCCCGCGGCCGAGGTCGCCCGGGTCTGGGTCTCGCCCGAGCGCGCCCGCTGGGCCCGCGAGGAGCACACGGTGGTCGAGGAGCTCGCCGACGGCGCCCTGGTGATCGAGGTCCCCTACGGCAGCGAAGACTGGCTCCTGCGCGAGGTCCTCAAGGGGGCCGGCGAGCTCGTCGTGATCGAGCCCGAGGACGCCCGCGAGATGGTCGCCCGGGAGCTCGAGGTGGACGCCGGCGCCACCGCCGTCAAAGCGGCCTGAATTCCCACCCCGACATCGAGCGCCTGGTCGCCCCCAACCCGGGGCCGATGACTCTGGAGGGAACCAACACCTACGTCGTCGGGAGGGGGCCGAGCGATCGTGATCGATCCCGGGCCGGCCGACGCCGGGCATATCGAGGCCGTTCGCGGAGCCGCCGAGGCTCGGGGCGGGATCGGCGCGGTGCTGCTCACCCACCATCACGGCGACCACGCCGAGGGCGTGGAGATGCTCGGGGTCGAGCCCGAGCAGGCGCACGACGCCCATTCCGCCGCCGGCTTGGGGGTGATCCCGACCCCCGGGCACGCGGACGACCACGTCTGCTTCTTCCTCGACCGTGAGCACCCGGCCTCCGGCGGAATCACCAGCTGTTTCACCGGTGACCTGATCCTCGGCTGAGGGCTCGACGATCGTCCCTCCACGCGAGCACGGCGGCTCGCTGACCGACTACATGCACTCCCTCCACCGACTCGAGGGGCTCGATCTCGACCTCCTCCTCCCCGGCCACGGCCCCGAGATCGACGACCCGGCGGCGAAGATCGCCGAGTACATCGCCCACCGCACCGAGCGCGAGGATCGGCTCGTGGCGGCGCTCGAGCGGGGGGAGCGCTCGCGGGCGAAGCTCCTCGCCGAGGTCTGGGACGACGTCCCCGAGCAGCTCCGCGGGCCTGCGGCGATCGCGATGCAGGCCCATCTCGAGAAGCTCGAGGACGAGGGGCGGTTGCCGCCTGGTATGACTGACTGATGCGGATCGATCTCGGGCGCCTGCTGAAGGGGGGTGCCGCGGCCACAGGGTCTGGGCAGTGCCCTGTTCGGCGCCACCGCCGCCGGAATCTGGTGGCAGCTCTTCCGCCGCCCGCTGCCGAAGACGGAGGGCGAGCTCCGGGTCGCCGGGCTCGAGGGCGAGGTCGAGATCTCCCGCGACCGCTGGGGAATGCCCCGAATCCGCGCGGCGAACCCCCACGACCTCTGGTTCGGGCAGGGCTTCTGCCACGGCCAGGACCGCCTCTGGCAGTGCGACCTGCAGCGCCGGATCGCATCCGGCCGCGTCTCCGAGGTCGCCGGGTCGAACGGACTCGCGGTCGATCGCCTGATGCGCACCCTCGGCCTGCGCCGGATCGCCCTCCGAGAGGAGGCCGAGCTCGAGCCCGAGCTCCGGTCCCTGCTCGACGCCTACTGCGCCGGGCTGAACGCGGCGGCGAGCGCCGCGGATGCGCCCCCCGCCGAGTTCCAGCTGACTCGGCTCGAGTTCGAGCCCTACCGGCCGGCCGACATGCTCGCCGGCAACAAGCTCCTCGCCTTCGGGCTCTCGACCAACTGGGAGCGGGAGCTGCTCCGCGCCGACCTGGTCCGGGAGCTCGGCGAGGAGCGCGCCGCGAAGCTCGACCCCACCTACCCGAAGCAGAACCCGATCGCGATGCGCCCGGGCGAGCGCTGGGAGGGCAACGGCCTCGCCCTCGCCGAGCAGATCGGCCGGGTGCGTGAGCAGATCGGGCTCGCCGGCGCCGCCTCGGGATCGAACAACTGGGCGGTGAAGGGGCAGTGGACCGCGAGCGGTGACGCCCTGATCGCCGGCGATCCGCACCTCCCGAGCGGGATGCCCGGGATCTGGCACGAGATGGCGCTCGAGCTCGGCGGGCGCTTCTGCCGTGGCGCGTCGATCCCGGGCCTGCCGGGCATCTCGCTGGGCCAGAACAACGACGTCGCCTGGGCCTTCACCAACGCGATGGCCGACGTCGAGGACCTCTTCGTCGAGCGGATCGAGGGCGAGAGCTACGAGTTCGAGGGCGAGCTGCGCCCACTCGAGGTGATCGAGGAGGAGATCCAGGTGAGGGGCCGCGACGCCCCGGTTCGCCACCAGGTCCGGCTCACCCACCACGGCCCGATCGTCAACGAGCCGCTCGGCGCCGACGCCGGCCAGCCGCTGGCGCTCCGCTGGACCGCCTTCGACCATCCCGCGGTCTCGATGGCCCACCTCGAGGTGCTCGAGCCGCGCAGCGGCGGCGAGCTGGTCGAGATGCTCTCGACGTTGACGATGCCGGTCTCCAACCTGGTCTGGGCTGACCGCGCCGGCTCGATCGGCTACAAGCTGGTGGGCAGGATCCCGCTGCGCAAGGGCGACTGCCCGGACCTCCCGAAGCCCGGCTGGACCGGGGAGTTCGAGTGGGAGGGCACGGTCCCCTACGAGGAGCTGCCCGAGCTGACCGACCCCGAGCGCGGCTACCTCGTCACCGCCAACAACCGGATCGTCGACGACTCCTACCCTCACCACATCACCAGCGACTGGCTCGACGGCTACCGGGCGAAGCGGATCGAGCACCTGATCGAGGGCACCGACGAGCACGACCTCGACAGCTTCCGCCTGATGCAGACCGACCTCTACTCGATCCCCGGCGACGAGGTGGTCCACCGGCTGGCCCGGCTCGAGCCCGAGGGCCAGCGGGAGATCCGGGCGATCGAGCGGCTGAAGAGCTGGGACCGGTTTCTGGGTCCCGAGACGGTCGCCGGCACGATCTACCAGGCCTTCCTACTGCGGCTGGCGCGCGAGTTCACCCGGGCGGCGATCGGCGACCGCGACCTCGCCGAGCGCTATCTGGACCGTGCCGACAGCGGCTTCACCACCCACGTCACCTCACCGTGGCGCTGGCATTCGCACCTGCTCGCCCTCTGGGAGGAGGGGGACGACGAGCTGATCGGCCGGCCCTGGGACGAGCTGGCGCTGGAGGCGCTCCGCGGCGCCCTCGACGACCTCAGCACGCGCTTCGGCCCCGATCCCGAGCACTGGCGCTGGGGCCATGTGCACGAGCTGCGCTTCAACCACGCGCTCGGCGCCGCCAACCCCGCTTTCGACTGGGTCTTCAACCGCACCCTCCGCCCGGGCGGCGCCCAGGAGACAGTCGCTCAGATCGCCTACGACCCGAGCGACCCCTACGAGGCGATCTGGGCGCCGAGCTGGCGGATGGTCGCCGACACCCAAGCAACCCGAGCGGTCGCTCTGGCAGGACTTCACCGGCCAGTCGGGCCACGCCTGGAGTCGTCACTACGACGACCTCCAGCCGCGCTGGCTTGCTGGCGAGATGCAGCCGATGGCCGGGGAAGGGCCTTGGGAGGCGCTCACGCTGATCCCCGACGGCTCGCCGCCCGGCTAGCCGAGCGGTGCCCTCGCGTCGCGACCAGATCAAGCTCACCGACCGCGAGCGCGACGAGCTGCTCGCCACCGAGCGGATCGTCGTCGTCGGCACCTTCGGACCACGCGGCTGGCCGCACCTGATGCCGCTCTGGTACGTGCTCCGGGACGGCGACATCTGGATCTGGACCTACGCCAAGTCGCAGAAGGCGAAGAACCTCGAGCGGGACCCCCGCGCCACCCTCCTGGTCGAGACCGGGGTCGAGTACGGCGAGCTCCGCGGGGTGATGATCGAGGCGGAGGCCGAGCTCGTCCGCGACACCGACGAGATCGTCGAGTTCGGGAAGGAGCTGACGATCCGCTACAGCGAAGGGGTCGAGTCGGTCGAGGGGGACGCGGCCGCCGCCCTGGTCGCCCAGGCTCCGAAGCGAGTGGCGATCCACTTCCGCGCCCAGCGGGTCGCGACCTGGGACCACCGCAAGCTGGGCGGGGTCTACTGAGCCTCACGAGTAGCCTTCGCGCCGAATGAAGGAACTGAAGGGACTGATCCTCTCAGGGGGGGCCGGAACGCGCCTGCGCCCGATCACCCACACCTCGGCGAAACAGCTGGTGCCGGTGGCCAACAAGCCCGTGCTCTTCTACGGGATCGAGGCCCTGGTCGCGGCGGGTATCACCGAGATCGGGGTGATCGTCGCTCCCGAGACCGGCGACGAGATCCGGGAGGCGGCGGGCGATGGCTCCCGATTCGGGGCCGCGATCACCTATATCGAGCAGGAGAGGCCCGCCGGACTCGCTCACGCGGTGCTCACCGCGGAGGACTTCCTCGGCGACAGCTCCTTCGTCGTCTACCTGGGCGACAACCTCCTCCGGGAGGGGATCGTCGAGCTGGTCGAGTCCTTTCGCTCCTCCGAGCCCGATGCGCTGATCCTGCTCACCCAGGTCGACGACCCGGGCGAGTTCGGGGTGGCCGAGCTCGATGGCGACCGCGTCGTCCGCCTGGTCGAGAAGCCCAAGGACCCCCCCAGCGACCTCGCCCTGGTGGGCGTCTACATGTTCCAGCCGGCGATCTTCGACGCCGCCCGCTCGATCGAGCCCTCATGGAGGAACGAGCTCGAGATCACCGACGCGATCCAGACGCTGATCGACTCGGGCAAGCGGGTCGAGCCCCACACGGTCACCGGGTGGTGGAAGGACACCGGGATGCTGGAGGACATGCTGGAGGCGAACCGCCTGGTGCTCGAGGACCTGGAGGAACGGGTGGAGGGCGAGCTGATCGACTCCCGGGTCGAGGGGAAGTTGGTGATCGAGAAGGGAGCGCGGCTCGAACGGACGACCGTCCGCGGGCCGGCGATCATCGGCCCGGGGACCCGAATCACCGATGCCTACGTCGGCCCCTATACGTCGATCGAGGGCGACGTGGTGATCACCGGGTCGGAGATCGAGCACTCGATCGTCCTCCGGGGCTCGCGGATCATCGACCTCCACGCGAGGGTCGAGGCGAGCCTGCTGGGGAGGGACGTCACCCTCACCCACAGCGACGGGCGGCCGAAGACGCTTCGCTTTCTGGTGGGCGACCACGCGGAGATCTCGATCCCATGAAGGTCCTGATAACCGGCGCCGGGGGGATGCTCGGCAGGGACGTAGCGATCGTCGCTCGCAATGCTCGCCACGAGGTGGTCGCGCTCGACCGCGACCAGCTCGACGTCACCGACCCGGCGCGGGTGGAGCGGGTGATCGGCCGCGAGCGCCCCGGCGCGGTGATCAACTGCGCCGCCTGGACGGACGTCGACGGGGCCGAGACGAGCGAGAAGGACGCCGAGATCGTCAACGGCGAGGGGGCGAGCTTCGTCGCCGGCGCCGCCGCACAGGTCGGAGCGAAGGTCCTCTACGTCTCCACCGACTACGTCTTCGACGGAAGGAAGGGCGGGCCCTACACCGAGTCCGACGACCCGGCGCCGCTGAACGCCTACGGGCGGACCAAGCTGGCCGGCGAACGCGCCACCGCGCTCGCCACCGGGCGCAGCTTCATCGTCCGCACCTCCTGGCTGTTCGGGCCCGGGCGCAACAACTTCGTCGAGACGATGCTCCGCCTCGGCGAGGGCGGCGGGCCGGTGGTCGTCGTCCACGACCAGATCGGCTGCCCCACCTACACCGGCCACCTGGCGGCGGGGCTGGTCCGGTTGATCGACAGCGGCGCCTACGGCGTCCACCACATGGCCGCTGCCGAAAGCTGCTCCTGGTACGAGTTCGCGATGGAGATCTTTCGCCAGACGGAGACCGTCACCCGGGTGATGGCGACCACCAGCGACGAGATGGGGCGCCCCGCCGAGCGCCCCGCAAACTCGGTCCTGGGGAGCGGCCGGGAGACGCCGATCCGGCTGCCGCCCTGGCGGCGCGGGCTCTCCGACTACCTCGCGAGACGGAGGCGGCCCGAGAGCGAGGTGCCACAGCCACGGCGGAGCCGAAGCTCGAGGCGCCAGCCTGCGCTCGACCTGCGCGGGGGCGAGAAGGAGGCCGCCGAGGACGCGGACGGCCAACCGCCGGAGGAGCCGGCCGACGAGCGGCCGTGGCTCGGCGGGAGAGGACGCCGCGTGAGGCTCCTCGTCACCGGCGGCGCCGGGTTCATCGGCTCAACCTACGTTCGCCTGAGGCTCGAGCGCCACCCCGGCGACTCCGTCCGGGTGCTCGACAAGCTCACCTATGCGGGTCGCCGCGAGAACCTCGACGACCTCCCCGCCGAGCGCTTCGAGCTGGTCGAGGGTGACATCGCCGAACGCGATCGCGCCACCGAGGCCGTCGAGGGCTGCGACGCGGTCGTCAACTTCGCCGCCGAGACCCACGTCGACCGCTCGATCACCTCGCCGGGCGCGTTCATCCAGACCGACGTCTACGGGACATACGTGCTGCTCGAGGCGGCCCGCGACGCGGGCATCCGCCACCTCCAGGTCTCCACCGACGAGGTCTATGGCGACATCGAGCAGGGAACCGCCGCCGAGGACTCGCCGCTTGAGCCCTCGTCGCCCTACTCCGCCTCGAAGGCGGGCGGCGACCTCCTCGTCACCGCCTTTGCCCGAACCTATGGAGCCGAGGCGCTGATCGTTCGCGCCTCCAACAACTACGGGCCCCGCCAGCACCCCGAGAAGCTGATTCCCCTCTGCATCCTCAATGCCCTCGCCGGCGACCCGCTGCCGGTGTACGGCGACGGGATGCAGGTTCGCAACTGGCTCTACGTCGACGATTGCTGCGCGGCCATCGACGCGGTCCTCGACCGCGGGGAGCCGGGTCAGGTCTACAACGTCGGTGGACCCGACGAGCTCCCGAACATCGAGGTGGTGAAGCGCATCCTCGAGCTCACCGGCCGCGACGAGTCGCTGATCGAGAACGTCCGCGACCGCCCGGGGCACGACCGCCGCTACTCGCTCTCCTCCGAGCGTCTTCACGGTCTCGGCTGGGAGGCCGCGGTGGGCTTCGCCGATGGGATCGAGCGAACGGTGGCCTGGTACCGCGAGAACGAGTGGTGGTGGGAGCCGATCCGCTCGGGCACCTACCGCGAGTACTACGAGCGCCAGTACGGCAAGGCGCTGAAGTGAGCTTCAGGCGCCTCGAGACCGAGCTCAACGACCTCGTCCTGGTCGAGCCCACCCCGCACGGGGACGAGCGCGGCTACCTGGTCGAGACCTTCCGCAAGAACGAGCTCGCCGAGCTCGGGATCGAGGTCGAGTTCATCCAGGACAACCAAACCCGCTCTCGCGGCCGGGTGCTGCGCGGCATCCACCTCCAGCGCGGCCAGGCGAAGCTGGTGCGCTGCCCCCACGGCCGGATCTGGGACGTCGCAGTGGATATGCGTCCCGACTCACCCACGTACCGGCGCTGGGAGGGCTTCGAGCTCGATGGTGAGAAGCACCGCCAGCTCTTCCTCCCGGCCGGTTTCGGCCACGGCTTCTGCCTGCTCAGCGACGAGGCCGACGTCCTCTACCGGCTCTCCGCCTACTTCGAACCCGAGCTGGAGACCGGAATCGCGTGGGACGACCCTGAGATCGGGATCGAGTGGCCGATCACAGACCCCGTCCTCTCCGAGCGGGACCGGGCTGCCCCCAGCCTGGCGGCGGTGGCGGCCTCGCTCTCGGGCTGACCGAGTCCCGCTACTCCGCTTCCTCAGCGGTCCACGGCGATTGCGGCGGCGCTGAGTCGAGCGCGCGCCGAAGCAGCGCCAGCACTTGACGCCGTTCGGTACCGCTGAGCCCGCGCAACACATCGTCTTCCACCTGCTTCACCAACTGCCGCGCCTGCTTCAGGACCCGTCGGCCCTTGGGCGTGATTACAACCTCGCGGGCGCGGCGATCCGTTGGGCGGGACCGGCGCTTGGCCAGTCCTGCGGCCTCGAGCTGATCGATCAGCGAAACCATCGTGCTGGGATCGATGCCCATCGCCGCGCCAAGCTCCTGCTGAATCGCACCCTCGTTGGTCCCGAGGACGTTGAGGAGCGCGAAGTGCGCCGTCGTTAGACCAAGCGCCTCGAGTGCCTCCGCAGTGCGCGTATGCGACACCCGCCAGAGCCGGAAGAGCAGCTGGCCGGCGAACTCGACGACCGCACCGTCGGCGGAAGGTCTGGGGGCCATATCGAGATCCTTGCACAACTACTGCGCCACGACAACTATTTGTGATACAAATGATTGACTCCACGAACCTGCATAGGAGGGAAAGATGAGCGCAACGAAGGCCACGAAGAAGTCCGCCAAGAGCACCGCGAACAGCAAGAAGTCCAAGGGATTCACGGCCGAGGAACGAGCCGCGATGAAGGAGCGCGCCCAGGAGCTGAAGGCGGAGGAACGCCGCGCGGACGGCGAGAGCGCCCTGCTCACGAAAGTCGCCGAGATGCCGAAACGGGACCGCGCCATGGCCGAGCGCCTCCATGCGATCGTCAAGGCCAGCGCGCCGGACCTCTCGCCGAAGACCTGGTACGGGATGCCCGCGTATGCCAATGAGGACGGCAAGGTCGTCTGCTTCTTCCAGAGCGCGGACAAGTTCAAGTCGAGGTACGCGACGCTCGGCTTCAGCGACGAGGCGAACCTCGACAAGGGCGCGATGTGGCCCACCTCCTTCGCGCTGAGGGAGTTGACCGCCGCCGAAGAGGCAACGATCGGCGCGCTCGTGAAGAAAGCGGTGAGGTGATGGCGGTTTTGGAGAAGCGGTGCGAAAGGGCCGCCCAATAAAATGAGCCCCGAATGACGCGGTTCCTGACTCGTCTTGCCGACATCTCCTACCGCCGCCGCGGCCGGATGGTCCTAGCGTGGATCGCGGCGGCGATCCTGATCATCGGGGTCGGCTCCTCGCTGGCGGGCGAGTACGAGGCCGACTACCAGACGCCGGGATCGGACTCGAAGGCGGCGAGTGACCTGACCGGCGAGCGCTTCGACGGCTACTCCGGCCAGGAGATCTACGTCGTCTGGAAGGACGAGGACGGCGCCGACAGCCCCGCCGCCCGAGGAGCGCATGAACGCCTTCTTCGCCGAGGCCGAGCAGGTCAACAACGTCGACCCGCACACCCCGATTCGGATCTCGGAGGACGGCACGATCGGGTCGACCACGCTTCCGCTGACGGTCGACGGCTGGGAGGTCGAGAAGGAGGACGGCGAGAAGCTGATCGCCGCCGCCGAGGGCAACAGCGGCGACGGGCTGGAGATCGAGCTCGGCGGCGATCCGATCTACACGGCCCAGGAGCAGTCCAGCCCGGAGGGGATTGGGTTCCTCGGCGCCGCGATCGTGCTCCTGATCGCCTTCGGCTCAGTGGTCGCCGCCGGCCTGCCGCTCGCGATCGCCCTGATCGGCCTCGGGATCTCGTCCGGGGGCCTGATCGTCCTGCTCGCGAACGTCGTCGACGTTCCCGACTGGACGACGGCGGTGTCGGGGCTGATCGGGATCGGGGTCGGAATCGACTACTCGCTGCTCGTCCTCACCCGGTTCCGCGCGGCGATGAAGGCCGGCAAGGACCGCCACGACGCGGTGGTGGAGGCGGTGACCACGGCGGGGCGGAGCGTGATCATCGCCGGGTTCACAGTGGTGATCGCCGTCCTCGGTCTCGCCTTGACCGGCCTCCCCTACATGTACGGCGTCGCGATCTCGGCCTCCCTCGCGGTGCTGGTGGTGATGCTCGCCGCGGTCACCCTGTTGCCGGCGCTGCTCTCGTTCCTCGGGCCGCGAGTCGACCGCCTCCGGATTCCCTTCCTCGGCCGGGCGCTGAGGACGGAGGGCAGCTCCGAGTCGCTCGCGGGGCGCTGGAGTCACACGGTCCAGCGCCATCCGTGGATCTTCGCGATCGCCGCGACCGCGGTGCTGCTGGCGCTGGCGGCCCCCGCCCTCGGCATGCGCCTCGGCTTCCCCGACGCCGGCAACGACCCGCGGGACACGATGACCCGCCAGGCCTACGACCTGAACACCGAGGGGTTCGGTCCGGGCACCAACGGACCGCTTGTGATCGCCGCCGAGCTGCCGCCCGGGGACCCGAACGCGACGTCCGAAATCGACTCCTTCGCGAATCGCATCCGAACCGAACCCGGGGTCGAGTTCGTCCCGGATCCCGTGATCAACGACGCAGGCGACGCGGCGATCGTCACCGTGATCCCGGCGAATTCCCCGCAGGACGAGGAGGTCACGGACCTGGTCCACCGGCTCCGCGACGACGTCGTCCCCGAGGAGCTCGGCGGAACCGGCATCACCGCCAAGGTCGGCGGCGTGACCGCGGCGCTCGAGGACCAGAGCTCGTACATCACCGACCGGATGCCGCTGTTCATCGCCGGGGTCGTCGGGCTCTCCTTCCTGCTCCTGCTCGTCGCCTTCCACTCGCCGTTCATCTCGCTCAAGGCCGGGGTGATGAACCTGCTCTCGGTCGGCGCCGCCTACGGCGTGATGACGCTCTTCTCGCATGGCGGGACGCTTGGCGGGCTGATCGGACTCGATAGTGAGGTGCCGATCGCGCCGTTCATGCCGGTGATGATGTTCGCGATCCTGTTCGGCCTCTCGATGGACTACGAGGTCTTCCTGATCTCGCGGATCCGCGAGGAGTACCTGAAGGACGGGAACACCCGACGGGCAGTCGCCGACGGCCTCGCTAAGACCGCCCGTGTGATCACCGCCGCGGCGGCGATCATGGTCGTCGTCTTCCTCGCCTTCATCGCCGCCCCGGACACGTTCCTGAAGCTGTTCGGGATCGGGCTCGCCACGGCGATCTTCCTCGACGCGACCGTCGTCCGGCTGGTTCTGGTCCCCGCGGTGATGCAGTTGCTCGGCCCATACAACTGGTGGATCCCCGACTGGCTGGAGCGGGTCCTGCCGCGACTGGACGTCGAGCGGGTCGCCCCCGGCACCGCCCCGAGCCGCCCCGTAGGGCTCTGACCTAGCTCCGGGCCCGCCCCGCCGGGTCCGGTTGTCGGCGGTCGGTAAGGTCAGTAGGTTGGCCATGAGTCCGTCCGCGACCCCAAAGTCACCCCTGGAGCCATTCTCTGAGCCGGTCAGGAAATGGTTTGAGGACTCGTTCGAGGCGCCCACCCCCGCCCAGGCGCGCGGCTGGCCGGCGATCGCATCAGGGGCGCACACCCTGATCTGCGCCCCGACCGGCTCCGGCAAGACCCTTGCCGCCTTCCTCTGGGGGATCGACAAGCTGGCGAGGGAGCCGGAGCGGCTCGGGCAGGGCGTGCGAATCGTCTACATCTCACCGCTGAAGGCGCTCTCCTACGACATCGAGCGCAACCTGCGGGCGCCGCTGCAGGGGATCGGCGCCCCGATCTCGGTGGCGCTGCGCACCGGCGACACCTCCCAGGCCGAGCGCCGCTCGATGCGGCGCGAGCCGCCCGACATCCTGATCACCACCCCCGAGTCGCTCTACCTGATGATCAGCTCTCAGGCGCGCGAGATCCTGACCAAGGCCGAGGCGGTGATCGTCGACGAGATCCACGCGGTCGCCCCCTCGAAGCGAGGCTCCCACCTGGCCCTGACGCTGGAGCGACTCGAGCGACTGACCAAGGAGGTCGAGGTCCAGCGAATAGGTCTTTCAGCGACCCAGCGCCCGCTGGAGCGAATCGGGCGGTTCCTCGTGGGGAACGGCCGCAGCTGCGAGCTCGTCGACGAGAGCAAGCCGAAGGAGCTCGACCTCGAGATCGTCGTCCCTGTCGAGGACATGGCGGAGCCCGACGCGAACGTCGAGAAGCGCCGCGACGGCGCGGACACGGGCAAGACCCCCCACCAAGACCAGAGTCCAAAACACTCTCCCGAGCGGATCGACCCGGGCCCGATCGAGGCCTCGCTCGACCCGGCCACCAACCGGCGCTCGATCTGGCCGGCGATCTACCCGCGGCTGCTGGAGCTGGTCCGCGAGCACACCTCGACGATCCTCTTCGTCAACAACCGCCGCGCCTCCGAGCGGATCGCAAAGCGCCTCAACGAGATGCACAACGATCAACTCGAGGAGGAACTGCCCGCGACGGAGCACGCGGGGAACTCGAGGAACGGAGAGGAGGCGCCGGTCGAGATCGCTCGCGCCCACCATGGGTCGCTCTCCCACGAGGAGCGGGCGCTCGTGGAGGAGCTGTTGAAGTCGGGGCAACTTCCATGTCTCGTCGCCACCTCCTCACTGGAGCTCGGGATCGACATGGGAGCGGTCGACCTGGTGATCCAGGTCGAGTCGCCGAAGTCGGTGACCCGGGGGCTGCAGCGCGTCGGCCGCGCCGGGCACACCCTCGGCGAGGTCTCCAAGGGCCGGATCTTCCCGAAGTTCCGCGCCGACCTGCTCGAGTGCGCGGTCGTCGCGCGACGGATGCGGGCCGGCGAGATCGAGGAGACGGTGATCCCTCGAAACCCGCTCGATGTGCTCGCCCAGCACCTGGTCTCGATGGCGGCCCTCGACGAATGGGAGATCGACGAGGTCGAGAGCCTGGTCGGGGCGGCGGAGCCCTTCCGCGACCTCTCGCGCGAGCAGCTCGAGAACGTCCTCGACATGCTCGACGGGCGCTATCCATCCGAGCGCTTCGCCGAGCTCCGGCCGCGAATCGTCTGGGACCGGGCGAAGGGGACGATGCGGGGGCGCCCCGGGGCCCGGCAGCTGGCAGTCGCCAACGCCGGCACGATCCCCGACCGCGGCCTCTACGGCGTCCATCTCCCCGACGGCCGCCGAGTCGGCGAGCTCGACGAGGAGATGGTCTACGAGGCCCGGCCCGGCCAGACCTTCCTCCTCGGGGCGACCACCTGGCGGATCGAGGAGATCACTCGCGACCGGGTGATCGTCACCCCCGCGCCCGGTGTCCCGGGGGCGGTCCCGTTCTGGCGCGGCGACGGGATCGGGCGCCCGGCGGAGCTCGGAAAGGCGATCGGGGCGTTCTCCCGGGAGGCGGTCAACGCCGATCCGGGCGAGCTCGCCGCCAGCGACGATCTCGACGAGCTCGCCGCCCAAAACCTCGTCAACTACCTTCAGGAGCAGCAGGCGGCGACCCGGGTCGTGCCCTCGGACGAGAACATCGTCGTCGAGCGCTTCCGCGACGAGATCGGCGACTGGCGGCTCTGCGTGCTCTCGCCCTGGGGCGGTCGCGTTCACGCCGCCTGGGGCCTGGCCCTGTCGGCGAAGATCCGCGAGGAGCGCGAGTTGGAGGCCGACGCGATCTGGTCCGACGATGGGATCGTGGTCCACCTCCCCGACGCCGACGAGCCACCCGCGGCCGACCTGGTGATGCTCGAGCCCGACGAGCTCGAGGACCTGGTGGTCTCAGAGCTCTCCGGCTCGGCCCTGTTCGGCGCCCGCTTCCGCGAGAACGCCGCCCGTTCGCTACTGATCCCGCGCGCCTGGCCGGGGAAGCGAACTCCGCTCTGGCAGCAGCGGCTGAAGTCGCAGAGCCTGCTCGAGGTCGCCCGCGACTTCCCGCGCTTCCCGGTGATCCTCGAGACCTACCGGGAGGTGATGCGGGACGTGCTCGACCTCCCATCCCTCCAGGAGCTACTCCGCGACCTCCACTCGCGAAGGATCACGATGGTCGAGGTCGAGACCCCGACAGCCTCGCCGTTCGCCTCCTCGCTGCTCTTCGACTACGTCGCCACCTACATGTACGAGGGCGACACTCCGAACGCCGAGCGGCGGGCGGCGGCGCTCGCCCTCGACCGCGACCTCCTCCGGGAGCTGCTCGGGCAGGAGGAGCTCCGGGAGCTGATCGACCCCGGGGCCCTGGCAGAGGTCGAGGACGCCCTGCAGCAGCGGAGCGAGAGCGCCAGGGCCAAGGACCGTGACGGCCTCCAGCAGATCCTCCGCCGGGTCGGCGATCTGACGGCGGCCGAGGCCGAGGAGCGAATCGAGGAGGGCTATTCGGCGGCCTCGATGCTGGAGAAGCTGGTCAAGGAGCGGCGCGCCGCCGCGGTCCGGGTGGTCGGCGAGGAGCGCTTCATCGCCGCCGAGGACGCCGGGCTCTACCGCGACGCCCTCGGGGTGCCACCGCCGGGCGGCCTCCCGGACGGCTTCCTCGAGCCGGTCGAGAACGCACTGGTTTCACTGGTCCGGCGCTACGCCTCGACCCACGGCCCCTTCCCCACCCGCCAGCTCGCCGAGCGTTATGGGGTCGACCCTACCCCCGCCCTGAGGGAGCTCGAGGCTTCCGGCGAGCTGGTCCGCGGCGAGCTCCTGCCCGGGGGCAGAGAGCGAGAGTGGTGCGACGCCGACGTCCTCCGGCGGGTGCGGAGGGCGAGCCTTGCCCACCTCCGTCGCGAGGTCGAGGCCACCGATCAGCGCGAGCTCGCCCGATTCCTGCCGAGCTGGCAGAACGTCGACGCCCATCGCGCCGGCGGCGCCGGGCCCGACCGGCTTCGTGAGGCGCTGGTGCCGTTGCAGGGCGTCGCGCTCACCCCGAAGACCTGGGAGCGCGACGTGCTCCCCCGCCGGCTCGGCGCCTACAGCCCGACCTGGCTCGACGAGCTCTGCACCAGCGGTGAGCTGGTCTGGATCGGCGCCGGCGCCCTCGGCCGCAACGACGGCCGCGTCGCCCTGTATTTCCGCGAGGACATCCGCCTCGCCGGGCCACCGCCGGCGAACGCGAAGCTGGAGCCCCCCGAGGGTGAGGTCCAGGAGCGAATTCGGGCGCGGCTCGGCGAGGGGCCCTGCTTCTGGCTCGACCTGCTCGAGCTCGACGGCTCACCCGAGGAGATCCACGAGGCGCTCTGGGACCTCGCTTGGGCCGGCGAGGTGACCAACGACGCCTTCGCCCCGCTGCGGGCGCCGCGCATTCGCGCCGCCCGGGATTCCGAGCGAAGGGGTCGGCGCTTCGCCCGCCGTCGGGCGGCCGCCGCCGGCACCGTCCTCGGCCGCTGGTCGCTGACCGCCCCTCTGTTCGCCGAGGCCCCTTCGGCGGGACCGCGCCTGCGGGCGCTCGCCGAGCTGATGCTGGAGCGCCACGGGATCGTCACTCGGGAGACCGCGATCGCCGAGGGAGTCCCGGGCGGCTTCGCCTCGATTTACGGGGAGCTGCAGAACCTCGAGCTGCTCGGCACCGCGCGGCGAGGCTACTTCGTCGAGGGCTTGGGCGGCGCCCAGTTCGCACTTCCAGGCGCGGTCGAACGGCTGCGCAGCATGCCGCGGGAGGAGGGCAAGCTCCTGATCCTGGCGGCAACCGACCCCGCCAACCCCTACGGCGCCACCCTCCCCTGGCCTCGCCTGCAGAGCCAGCGACGAGCGGCTCGGACGGCGGGCGCCTACGTGATGCTCCGCGACGGTGAGCCGCTGCTCTACGTCGAGCGCGGTGGCCGTGGGATCCTCCGGCTCGCTGAGCTCTCCGATGCCGAGCTGGCCGAGGGCCTGGCGGAGCTTGCGGCCGCCGCCCGCGACGGCGTGATCGAGCGGCTGGCGATCGAGCGGCTCGACGGGGAGCCGGTGATCGGGTCGTGGATGGAAGCCGCCCTGATCGAGGCGGGGTTCAGGCGCCAACCGCGCCGGCTGGTCGCCTAGCTGCCGCGATCTCCTGTGTTCTCGGCACTTTTCGTGGCGGTCGTTGCCTTAGGGCTGGCGCAGCCTGGATAATCGTCCGGAGTGGCAACAGGAGGAGGCCAAGGCGTAGTCGAGCTGCTTCGGAACGTTCCGCTGTTCTCGGAGCTGTCGACCGCCGAGCTCGAGCGGTTCGCACAGGTGGGGATCCCGCGCAGCTATCCCCGCGAGACCCGGGTGTTCCACGAGGGAGACGCGGGCGACGCGTGCTACATCGTCCGCGAGGGCAGCTGCCGGGTCACCCGGGAGCACCCCGATGGGAGGGCGATCACCCTGGCGACGCTGGGGCCCGGTGCGATCTTCGGCGAGCTGGCGATGCTGGACGGTGAGCGCCGCTCGGCGAGCGTCGAGGCGACCGAGAACACCGAGCTCGTGGCCCTGCCGGCCAGCGACGTTCGCCACCTGATCCGCGAGCACCCGGAGATGGCCGAGAAGCTGGTGGTCGCGCTCACCCGGCGCCTGCGGGAGGCGAACGAGCGGATCAGCCGCCAGTCCTTTCAGACCGTTCCCAGCCGGGTCGCCGGGGTCCTCAACCAGCTCCTGGCCGAGGAGGCAGTAACCCCGCTGGTGCGCGACGGGGTGACGATCAGGCTCCGACAGGCGGACCTCGCCCAGCTCGCCGGAACCTCAAGGGAAAGTGTCAGCCGCTTCCTCGCCACCCTCGAGCGTGCAGGCGTCGTCCGGGTGGGACGCGGCCTGGTGACCGTCCTGGAGCCAGAGCGCCTGGACGCATACATCTTCTGATGAGCGCACGATCGACCGCCGATGGCGCACCGCATGGCGCGGCGCGCAGGACTTGCGATTCGGCGCGGGCCCGGATGGTCGAGCGACAGCTGCGCCGCCGCGGGATCCACGACGAGCGGGTGCTCGCGGCGATGGGCGAGGTCCCTCGGGAGGTGTTCGTCCCGGAGCGGGTGCGCCAGAGCGCATATGACGACTCCGCCCTGCCGATCGGCCATGGGCAGACGATCTCGCAGCCGTGGGTGGTGGCGGCGATCTGCCAGTCGCTGGCGCTTGAGGGGGACGAGACCGTGCTCGAGATCGGCACCGGCTCGGGCTACTCCGCCGCGGTGCTCGCGCGGCTCGCCCGGCGGGTGATCAGCCTCGAGCGGGTGCCCGAGCTGGTCGAGAGCGCCCGGCACGCGCTGGCCGAGGTCGGAGTCGCGAACGTCGAGGTGATCGAGGCCGACGGAAGCCGCGGCTATCCGCGCGAGGCGCCGTATGAGGCGATCGCGGTGCACGCGGCGACCCCCGAGGCCCCGCACAGCCTCCTCGCCGAGCTCGCCGAGGGGGGGCGGCTGGTGGTGCCGATTGCCGCGGGCTCGGCCGATCTTCTCACCGCCTTTCACCGCACCGAGGAAGGGCTCCGCCAGGAGACGATCGGCCCCTGCCGTTTCGTCCCCCTGATCGGCGCCGAGGGCTTCGCCCCCCGCGAGGAGTGAAATGAGCGGGTCGGCCGACTGCGAATCGCATAGGCTCGGCAGGTGACCGACGCTCTTTACGTCCTCAACTTCTACTCCGCCCTATTCGCCGACCAGCTGAAGCGGGGGCGGAAGACGGCGACGATCCGCCTCGGCGACAAATCGCGCAAGTACAAGCGCGGTCAGGTGGTCTGGATCACGATCGGCTTCCGCCACAACCCGCGCGAGAAGATCTTCGCCGCGGTGATCGACGACGTCGAGGTGAAGAGGGTCGAGGAGCTCTCACCTCGCGACATCGAGCATGACAACCCGGAATTCCGGAGGCTCGAGGACACGGTCAAGTTCCTGGAGAAGATCTACAGCCGGCCGATCTCGATGGAGGACACGGTCACGGTGATCCGCTTCTCCCAGATCGTCGAGCGGCCGAGCACCCAGTTCGGCAACGGCGAGCCGCCGTCGCAGAACTAGAGTTCTGCCGCTTTGGCCGAGTACAGCTTCCTCACCACCTGGCTGCTGGAGGCCGAGCGAGAGCGGGTCTGGGAGGCGATCTATGACTCCGAACGCTGGCCGGAGTGGTGGAAGGGGGTACTCGAGGCGGAGAAGCTCGAGGAGGGCGACGAGGCCGGGATCGGCCAGTTCGGCCGCTACGTCTGGAGGGCGAGACTGCCGTATCGGGTGGAGTTCTTCATCCGGACGACGAGGGTCGAGCGGCCGCACCTGCTGGAGGGCGATGCCAGCGGCGAGCTCGCCGGGGTCGGGCGCTGGCGCCTGTTCGAGCAGGATGAGCTGACGGCGGTGATCTATGAGTGGAACGTCCAGACGACGAAGGTGTGGATGAACGCCCTCGCCCCGGTCGCCAAGCGCGCGTTCAAGAGCAACCACGATTACGTGATGCGAAACGGCGGGGTCGGGATCGCGAAGCTCCTCGGCGCGCGGCTGGTCGCGCTCGACTAGCGGCCCGCGACGCCGTCTGGCTACAATCACTGGGCCTGGCACTCTCACACCCAGAGTGCCAAGACCGTTCAGAACTTCGCACCACTACCTGAGAATCCCGCAGATGGAGGTATGTCAATGAAGCTCAAGCCCCTTGGCGATCGCCTGATCGTCCAGGCGACCGAGGAGGAGGAGACCACGGCGAGTGGGATCGTCCTCCCCGACACCGCGAAGGAGAAGCCCCAGAAGGGCAAGGTCCTCGCCGTCGGCGACGGCGAGGTTAAGGAGGACGGCAGCCGCCGTCCGCTCGACGTCAGCGAGGGCGACGAGGTCCTCTACTCGAAGTACGGCGGCACCGAGATCACGGTGGACGGCGACGAGTTGCTCGTCCTCCGCGAGTCGGACGTGCTCGCGAAGGTCGGCTAGCCACAGAACTTAGGAAGAAGGAGGAACCACTGATATGGCTCACAAGGAGCTGAAGTACGACGAGGACGCCCGCGGCGCGTTGCAGGACGGCGTAGACACCGTCGCCAACGCGGTCAAGGTGACCCTCGGCCCGAAGGGGCGCTACGTCGTTCTCGACAAGAAGTTCGGCGCTCCGACGATTACCAATGACGGCGTCACGA
Organism: uncultured Solirubrobacterales bacterium; assembly: GCA_963752585.1. Taxonomy (GTDB): domain Bacteria; phylum Actinomycetota; class Thermoleophilia; order Solirubrobacterales; family 70-9; genus CAVVYV01. Next base: position 229,661 of record CAVVYV010000008.1, on the reverse strand, counting down.
TCGCCCGCGAGATCGAGGTCGAGGACGTCTTCGAGAACCAGGGCGCTCAGCTGGTCCGGGAGGTGGCGACGGCGACCAACGACGTCGCCGGCGACGGCACCACCACCGCCACCCTGCTGGCCCAGACGATCGTCCGCCACGGCCTCAAGAACGTGGCGGCGGGCGCCAACCCGCTTGGCCTTCGCCGCGGGATCGAGCAGGCCGTCGATCAGGTGGTCGACAACCTGCGCGAGAAGCAGTCGAAGGAAATCGCCGGCAAGGAGCAGATCGCCCGGGTCGCAGCGATCTCGGCGGCCGACGATGAGATCGGCAACATCATCGCCGACGCAATCGACAAGGTCGGCAAGGACGGCGTGGTCAACGTCGAGGAAGGCCAGACCTTCGGGATGGAGCTCGAGTTCACCGAGGGGATGCAGTTCGACAAGGGCTACATCTCGCCCTACATGGTCACCGACCAAGACCGGATGGAGGCAGTGCTCGAAGAGCCCTACATCCTGATCGCCAACCAGAAGATCGGCTCGGTTCGCGACATGCTGCCGGTGCTCGAGCAGGTGATGCAGGGCGGCAAGCCGCTCGTGATCATCGCCGAGGACGTCGAGGGCGAGTCCCTCGCGACCCTGGTGGTCAACAAGCTCCGAGGCACCTTCACCGGCGTCGCCGTGAAGGCGCCGGGCTTCGGCGACCGCCGCAAGCGAATGCTCGAGGACATCGCGATCCTCACCGGCGGCGAGGTGATCACCGAGGAGATGGGGTTGAAGCTCGAGAACACCACCATCGAGCAGCTCGGCAAGGCGCGCCGGGTGGTCGTCTCCAAGGACACGGCCACGATCATCGACGGCGCCGGCGAGTCCGAGCAGATCAAGGGCCGGATCAAGCAGATCAAGAACGAGGTCGAGACCACCGACTCCGATTTCGATCGCGAGAAGCTGCAGGAGCGGCTGGCGAAGCTGGCCGGCGGCGTCGCGGTCGTCAAGGTCGGAGCGGCGACCGAGACCGAGATGAAGGAGAGGAAGCACCGCGTCGAGGACGCCCTCCAGGCGACCCGCGCGGCGCTCGAGGAGGGCATCGTCCCGGGCGGTGGCGTCGCGCTGCTGAACGCCCAGGATGCGGTCGACCTCGACTCCTACGGCGACGATGACGAGCGCACCGGCGCGACGATCATCCAGCGCTCGCTCGAGGCGCCGATCCGGCAGATCGCCGAGAACTCGGGCTTCGAGGCGTCGGTGGTGGTCGAGAAGGTGCGCGGCCTGAAGGCCGGCGAGGGCCTGAACGCGGCCGATGGCGAGTACGGCGACCTGGTCGCCGCGGGCGTCATCGACCCGACCATGGTCACCCGCTCGGCGCTCCAGAACGCCGCCTCGATCGCGAAGAACATCCTCACCACCGAGGCGATCGTCGCCGAGCCGCCCGAGAAGGACGGCGCCGGCGCCGGGATGCCCGGCGGCGGCATGCCCGACATGGGCGGGATGATGTAATTCGCCTCAACAGGCGAGTGGTTTCGAGAGGCCCGGGCTTGCCCGGGCCTCTTTCGTTCGCTAGCCGCTGGTGCCGAGGACTCCCGCCATCGGCCGGGGCTCCACCCCGAGGCGCTCGGCGTCCGCGGTCCCTCGCTCGCTGACCATCGGCACCTCCAGCAGCTCCACCTCCTCCCAGGTGGCGAAGACCGAGGGGCCGGCGATCAGCTCCAGCCCACGCAGTCCCGCACGGACTAGCGGGAGGGGGAAGTGGACCAAGGGGCGCTCGTGTCCGTTCGCCTCCATCACCTGCGCCAGGATCTCTTCGTAGGAGAGCGTCTCGGGTCCCGCCAGCTCGTAGCGGCGCCCGGGGCTCGCATCCCCCCTCGGCTCGGAATCGGCCCCGTCGAGGGCGGCGACAACGCAAGCGGCGACGTCATGGGCCCAGATCGGTTGGAATCGCGTGGCGCCGGATCCCGATACCGGCATCGCCGGCAGCATCGACAGCCGCTCCAGCAGGGTTATCCAGGGATCGCCCGGCCGGTAGACGATCGAGGGGGCGAAGACGATCGAGTCCAGCTCCGACTCCCTTACCGCCCGCTCGGCGAGTGCCTTGGCGCGAAAGAAGCGGGTGAGCTGAAAGGGAGTGGCCCCGATCGCCGAGAAGAAGACGAAGCGCTCCACTCCCGCCCGCTCCGCGGAGCGCAGCAGCCGCGCGGTCGCGAGCCCGTTCATCTCCTCGATCGTGCCGCCCGGCTGATCCCGGACGGTGGCGGCGAGGTGGACGACCGTGTGCACCCCCCGCATCGCGTGGCGCATCGAGAACGGGTCGGAGAGGTCGCCGAGGGCGATCTGGACGTGCACCCGCTGGGCGCCGAGCCGGCGCGGGTCGCGGACCAGGGCCCGGACCTCGTGGCCGGCGGAGAGAAGCTGCGGCAGCAGCTCGCCTCCGATCACCCCCGTGGCGCCCGTCAGCAGGATCACTCGGCCAGGTTAGCCAGGTGCCTCACTGGCACCCGCTCCGAGAGTACCTGGCCTAGAATGTGCGTTCCGCGGCGCCTTCGAGGGCGCCGCAATCGCAACCACCACCCGGAAACGGAAGGCGCCTGTGGCATACGTCATCGCGGAGCCCTGTATCGGCGAAAAGGACAACTCCTGCGTCGAGGTCTGCCCGGTCGACTGCATCCACCCGACGCCCGACGAGCCCGACTACGACAACGTCGAGCAGCTCTTCATCGACCCCGACGAGTGCATCGACTGCGATGCCTGCGTCGAGGCATGCCCGGTCGATGCGTGCTTCGCCGAGGACCAGCTCCCCGAGGAGTGGTCGAAGTACACCGAGATTAATCTCGAGTACTACAAGTCCAAGGCGTAGAGCCCCGTCAATCACACGGGCCTGCCGCGATGGCTAGATCTCGGAGGCCGCCGCACTGGTTCCTCCTCGGTCTGCTTGGCCTGGTCGCGGTCGCCGCGCTGATGGTGGGGATCGGCATCGGAAGCAAGCCATTCTGGCTGGACGAGGTAGCGAGCGTATCGGTGGCTGAGCGGAGCTTCGGCGGCATCCTCGACGTGCTTGGCGACACCGATTCCAACATGGGGCTCTACTACCTCCTCCTGCACGCTTGGCTATGGGGCGGCGACTCGGAGGGATGGGTCGCGAGCGCTTTCCGCGCTCGCCGTGATTGCCACGATTCCGGTTACGGCACTCCTAGCGCGCCGTCTGTTCGGCGACGCCGTCGGGCTGGTGGCCGGCTTGCTGCTGGCCGCCAATATGTTCGTGGTCCTCTACGCACAGGAGGCCCGAGGTTATGCGCTGGCCCTCCTTCTGACCACGGTGGCGACGTTGCTGTTCGTCGAGGTCGCTCAGGGCGGCCGCTTCACCTCCCTCTTCGCGTACGCCTCCGTTTCTGTGTTGGCGGTGTACGCGAATCCGCTGTCAGGACTTGTGTTGGTCGCCCACACCGCCTCGCTCCCCCTCCTCCCGCAGGCTCGACGCCTCGCTCGCCCGCTGGCCCTGACCTACGTCGCGGTGCTGCTCGCGGTGGCGCCTCTTGCCGTGCATCTGCTGGCTAGCGGATCCGAGCAGGTATCGTGGCTCGACCGCCCGAGCCTGAACGACGTGCAGAGCGCCGGGGCGGTCATGCTGGGGTCAAGCCACGAGGGCGGTTCGCCCCTGACGATTCCCTTCGGCGTCCTGATCGTGATCGGCATCTTCGCCCTCTGGCGAAACCGGGCCTGCGGTGAGCCCCAATCGGACCAACGGGCCGGTGAGGAGCGGGTTGGGGTCTGGCGCTGGCGGCGCTCGCTCGTCCTTGCCTGGCTGCTGCTTCCACCCGCGATCCTGTATCTCGATCTCGCAGGTCCGGCCGCTGTTCCTGGCGCGCTATCTGCTGGCCTCAGCGCCTGCGATTGCGATCACAGCCGCGATCGGCCTGGTCGCGCTGTGGCGACGCTCGCGAGCGGTCGCGATAGTCGCCGGGGCGATCGTGATCTCCCTCTCGCTGCTGGCGCGAATTCAGCTGGAACCGATCGCGGAGACGGAGGATCAACGGGGCGCGGCACAAATGGTCGCGAGCCAGGGCAGAGAGGGCGACGGGCTCACTTACGGTCCGGCCTTTGCGCGCGTAGGCACCAGCTGGTATCTGGAGCGCCGGGGTGGAGGCATACCCACAGATCTGGCCGTTGCTCCGGAGGGACAGGCGGTGGAAGTCGGGGATCTGTACGCCCGGGAAGTATCGCCCGCGATCCTGTCGAATCGTCTGAAGCGCTACCCGCGCGTCTGGTTGGTCGGGTATCCCGATTCGGAGTGGCACCCCACCCCGGAGCCCATGCTCGAAGCGGGCGTCCGCGTGCTTCGAGACGAGTACCGGCGCGTGCTCTCGAGGGATTTCGGGGATATCCGGGTCGAGCTGTACGAACGCCTGCGAGCAACTAGCGAATGACCGGCAACTCGGTGCCGCTGACGCCGTTGCCGGCCACCGGGGCACCGGCCGCCGCCTGCATCACCGGCAGCTCCACGGGGCTCTGAGCGATGATCCCGCGGGAGGCCTCGCGGATCATCTGCGAGGCGGGCGCGTCGGGCTCCGCGATCACGAGCGGCGTCCCCTCGTCGGCATGCTCGCGGAGCTCGCCCGAAAGCGGAACCTTGGCCAGCAGCGGCACGTCGAGCTCGTCGGCGAGGAGCTGTCCCCCGCCCTCGCCGAAGATCGAGACCCGCTCTCCGTCCGGGCCGGTGAAGGCCGACATGTTCTCGATCACCCCCATCACCTCGAGGTCGACCTTGTTTGCCATCTCGGCGGCGCGGCTAGCGACGCTCTGCGCCGCCGGCTGAGGGGTGGTGACGATCAGGATCTTCGCCTGGGGCAGGAGCTGGGCGAGGGTCATCGAGACGTCGCCGGTACCCGGGGGGAGGTCGAGCAGCAGGTAGTCGAGCTCGTCCCAGGCGACGTCCTCGAGGAACTGCTGAATCGCCTTGTGGAGCATCGGCCCCCGCCAGACGACCGCGGCGTTCTCCTCGACGAAGAAGCCGATCGACATCACCGTCGGCCCTGAGGGCGAGACGGGGGGGATGATCTTGCGCTCCGGCGAGACGTCGGGCTTCCGGTTGATCCCGAGCATCCGCGGGATCGAATAGCCGTAGACGTCGCAGTCGAGCGCCCCCGCCTTGTGGCCCTCGCTGTGGAGGGCCGCGGCGAGGTTCGCGGTCATCGTCGACTTGCCGACTCCGCCCTTGCCGGAGGCGACGCAGATCACATTCTTCACCTGGGCGAGGGCGCCCTCGGGAAGCTTCGGGCGGCCGAGCTTCTGCTGGAGGTCAGACTTCTCGCCATCGGAGAGGACGTCGAAGCCGACCTCGACGCCCTTCACCCCTTCGAGCTCGGACACCTGCTTCGCCACCGCCGTCTGGAAGTGGGAGCGAATCGGGCAGCCCGGGGTGGTCAGTGAGACAACCACATCGACCCGGCCGTCGTCGCGGATCTCGATCGAGCGCACCATGCCCAGCTCGACGATCGAGCGGCGCAGCTCGGGATCGATGACCGCGGTCAGCTTCTCGGTGACCTGTTCCTTTGTTGGCATCGCACGCATTTTCGCAGACCGCGGGCGTTGGCCTCGAAGCGGTCCATCCGCCTTGGTAGCGTGCCGCGACCCGGGGGTCACCACCGCATCTGGAGGGATTCGAGCCTGTATGCCGGCCTCGAGCAAACCGATCCTGATCATCAACGCCGACGATTTCGGTTGGAATCGCGAGGCCACCGACCACACCCTGGAGGCATTCGCGGCCCGCCGGATCACGAGCGCGACCGCGATGGTTCACATGGAGGACAGCGCCCGAGCCGCGGAGCTGGCACTCGAGGCCAAGTTACCCGTTGGCATTCACCTGAATCTCACCGACCCCTTCACGGACCCATCCGCGAGCGAGGCCCAAAAGGCTCGCCAACTCCAACTCTGCAGGATGTTCTCGCGGAGCTTCCGTCTTCGCTCATGGACGTTCGACCCTCGGATCCGGCCGCAGGTGGAAGGAGCGATCAGCGACCAGCTCGAGCGATTCGAGCTGCTCTACGGTCAGCCGCCATCGCATGTCGATGGTCACAATCACGTCCACCTCTGGCCCAACGTCGCGCTCGCCGCTCCACTCAAATCGATCGCGAAGATGCGGGACAGTCTCTGGGCGTGGCCCAGCGTCCGTGGCCCTTTGGCGGTGGCACAGGCCTTGCGGCGAGCCCTGGTTTCACGAAGGTTCCTTCGGACGCGCTACTTCTTACACATCATCGAGCTCCAACGCGAGCTCGAGTTAGGCGAACGGACCGAGCGCCTCGAACTGGCCCGACATACTTCGCTTGAGGTGATGGCCCATCCCGGCTACCCACACGAACACACGGTTGTCATGTCGGCCGACTGGGGGCGGCTGATCGAGGGACTCCCGATCGGCTCATACAAGGACCTCGTGTAAGCGCCGGCCAGTTGCGGATCCTTTTCTCGCTTCACGGCAAGCTTGATCCGAACTCCGGCGGCGGCGGCGCGACCACCGCCCTCGGGGAGACGCTCCGCGGGCTCGGCCAGGACGTCCGCTACCTGTCGTTCAACGACCTGCCGCGCTCACTCCCCCCTCGAGCGGCGATGCTCGCATACCCATACTTTGCGGCCTCGCGGTTTCGGCGCGAGGCGCGTCGAGGCATTGATGTTCTTGACGCGTCACTGGGTGATGGGTGGGTATGGGGGTCTCTGCCACGGGGAGGCCGACGGCCGCTACTCGTAACCCGAAGCCATGGACTCGCGCACCTACACCACGAGGGGGAAGTCGAACGCGCACGACGGGAAGGTCGTCACCTCCGGCTCCGATACCACCTGTATCACGGAGGCTGGCGACTGTACGAGGTCGGACGGTCGCTGCGGGCCGCCGATCTTGTGCTTGTCCTGAACGAGGGCGAGCGCACATACGCAATAGACAGGCTGGGGATCGATCCGGATCGAATACGGGTTACCTCGAACGGGCTCTCCGATGGGTTCTTGAGGGCCGCCCGGTCCACAAACGTCCGTGCCGGCAACACGGCAATCGCATTCGTCGGGGTGTACCGGGGGCTGAAGGGCGTCGACTACGGATCCCCTGCGGTGGCCGACGCGATGAGCATTCACGAGCGATTGACCGTGTCCTTCCTCGGCACCGACGTCCCTCGCGAGCGTGTTCTAAGCGACTTTCCGGCTCCCTTGCACGAACGCATCACTACCGTGGAGCGCTACCGACGCGACGAGCTGCCGAGCCTTCTCGAAGGCCACGGGATCATTCTCTTCCCCAGTCTTTCGGAAGGATTCCCAATCGCCCTCCTCGAGGGCATGGCGTGCGGTCTCGCACCGATCGCCACGCGTATTCCCGGTGCGATGAGGCTCGCCTCCGATCAGCGCAACGCGCTCCTGGTCCCGGTGCACGACTCCTCCTCTATCAGCGCGGCGATCCGACGACTGCTCGACGACTCGGTCCTTCTCCCCCGTCTCCAGGCTGAGGCCCGGCGCACCGCCGGCGAGTTCTCATGGGAGACCATCGGGATGCAAACGCTCGACTTCTATCGGGAGGCCCTGGCGCGACGTGACCACTCCGGAGCACCGGAAGTCGTCTAAACCGTCGCCGGCGGAGGCCGGGCCTCAGCTACCGCGCAGGCCGACGGCGTGGAGGGCGGTTCGGAGCAGGATCTTGGCGTCGTTCCAGACCGACCAGCGGCCGACGTAGATGTAGTCGAGCTTCACCATCTCGTCGAGCGAGACGCGGTGGGGGCCGAGAAGCTGCCAGGGGCCGGTCACGCCGGGGACGAGCTCCAGCCGGCTTCGCTGCCAGCCCAGGATCAGCTCGTCCTCCTCGAGGATCAGGGGACGGGGGCCAACAAGGCTCATCTCGCCCTTGATGACGTTGAACAGCTGCGGCAGCTCGTCAAGGGAGGTTCGCCGGATGAGACGTCCCACCCGAGTCACCCGCGGGTCGTCGGAGATCTTGAACAGCCCCTCCTTCGCCTCGTTCCTGGCGCTCAGCATTTCCTTCTCCTCGTCGGCACTGACCGCCATCGTCCGGAACTTGAGCATCTGGAACGGCTCCCCTCCGCGGCCGATGCGGGTCTGGCTGAACAGCGCGGGCCCCTTCGAGTCGAGCCGGATCGCGATCGAGAGAACGGCCATCAGCGGCGCGAAGACCACCAGCGCGAGACTCGCCCCGATCAAGTCAAAGCCGCGCTTCAGGGCCGTTGAGGACCTTGAGAGCGCGGAGTGGCGAACCGCGAGCACCGTCATCCCGTCCAGGTCGTCGGGCTCGATCTCCGACCCGACCACCTCGAGGACGCGTGGGAGGATCGTCACCTTGAGGTTCGACTCTCTCGCGAGCCGCACGAGGTCGAGCATCGCCTCTCCCTCAGCGTGGTCCGGCGCCAGGACGATCCGGTGGGCGCCGAACCTGCGGGCAACACTGTTGACCTCGTCGACCGACCACGCGGACACGCCCTGCTTCACGTCCTCCATCCGCCGGGGGACCAGCGGCATCTCGGCGCAGACCTTGGCGTCGATGTTGCGGCTCTGTACCAGCCGCTCGCGGATCCGCTCGGCGGAGCCAGGATCACCGAGGACGAGACAGCGTTCCGGGGGGAGGACCCATCTCGCCGCGGACCGGCCAAACGCCCTCGTCGCGACCATCGCCACGAACATGCCGAGCCACAGGGCGATTATCTGCCACTTGCCGAACTGACCGACGATCAGGACGCTCTCGAGCAGCCAGATCACCAAGGCGTAAAGGGTCGCCAGGCGGAACAGCGCGGGAACCTCCTCGAGGGTGGTCTTCCGCAGCAGCAGGTCGTCGCGGTCATAGAGGCCGCCGATCTTCGACATCAGGACGACGATCGGGAGGCCTGCCAGGGTGGCGAGGGTGAGGGTGTCGTCCCCGAGCAGCGGAACGAAGATGAACAGCGCGATCGCCGCGGCGGCGACGTCCGCGAGCACCAGCAGACGCCGCTCGACCGTGTCGCGGGCGAGGGTGTCGCGCCGAGCCTTGGAGCTGACTGTCAGCCGCCGGGTGCCGGCCGCCTCGATCTGAGTCGGCCGGGCGCCCAATGCCTCGGACACACCCCGTCGATCCTCGAGAATGGCGTGTGTTTCGGATTCCATCAGCAGTTTGCGCTCAAAGCCGGAGGCCAGTCTAAGTAGCCAATTGACCTATCGGTATCGTCGATTCGTTTACTTAATCCAAAACCAAACCCAAAACCAGGGCATGGTCGATTCATCCGAATCGAATCCCTTCGAGTGAGTCGAAAACCGAGTCTCTAGACCCGCGACTCTGAGTTCCCCTAGCGACCCCACGACCAAGAGCTGGAAGTGCCTCGGGCGCGGATCGAGCACACGATCTTAGCTCTCCTGCGCAACGAGCGCAACAGTTCGTGCAAAAGATCACGTCCGTTGGTCGGTTCCGCCCTATCGGCCGTCCAGGATGTTCCGGTAGACGCCGAGGACCTTCTCGGCGACGGTCTGAGGCGAGAATTCGGCCGCGCTTTCCCTAGCGGCCCGGCCGAGGCGAGCCCGCAACTCCCGATCGCTGGCGAGGAGCTGGAGTCGGTCGGCCAGGGCGTCGGCGTCTCCCGGCGGATAGAGGAGCCCATCGATCCCATCGTCGATGATCTCCGCGGGCCCTCCCGCGTTCGCCGCGGTCACCGGGAGCCCCGCCGCCATCCCCTCGAGGACGACCTGTCCGAACGGCTCAGGGATGGTTGAGGCGTGAACGAGCAGATCGAGCCGGGCCAGCTCCGAGGGCACGTCGTTGACGAACCCACGAAAGGAGACGGCACCGTCGAGCTCCTCGGCCTGCTGTCGGATCCGGTCCGCGTAGTCCTCCTCGCCGAACAGGGGGGCACCGATCACAACCGCCTCGACCGGCCGCGAGCGAAATGCCCGAGCGACCGCGTCGAGGAACACGTGCTGGCCCTTCCACGCGGTGAGCCGACCGACGATCCCCACCCGCCGGACCTGATCGCGGGTCTCGACGGGGGAGTCCGGGAGCTCGACGGGACAGGGGATCAGCGTCGCCCCATCCTGCGATGCCCGGTCGAGCGTCTGCCGAGTGGACTCGGAGTTGACGATCACCTCGTCGGCAAAGTGCCTGATCGCGAACCGGATCAGGCGCGCACCGTGGCCGGACATGTACTCGGTGGCGAGTCGATCGTGGAGGTGCCAGACGACCGGTACCCGCGCCAGGCGTGCCGCGAGGGCGCCGTAAACACCGCTCTTGAGCGAGTTGGTGTGGACGAGATCGGGGTTGAGCTTCCGCAAGCGCCTCGCGAGCCGTATCGAGTAGGCCCCCGCCGACGCGGCGCTTCGCAGGGACTCGAGCCCGGGGCCCACCCGCTCCTTCCTCGCGTCGCGGACGGTGACTCCCAATGGCAGGACCTCCGTCGAGATCCCCTCCTCGCGCAGGCGAACCTCGAGCGGGCCGCCCTCACCAAGGACCACGTGTGCATCAACGCCGTCGAGCGCCCTGAGGATCTGATGCAGACAGATCTCCGCACCGGAGATCCGGGCGACGTGGTCCAGATAGACAACCCGAAGCTTACGCGAAGCGGAGGGGGAGGCCGCTCTCCGGTAGATCTCGCGGTGACGACTTGTGAGTGCCTCGGGCGAGTAGCGCTCGGCGTGGGTGCGACACGCCGCCGGGCTGGGAGTCGCACGCTCTCCCTGGAGAACCCCGTCGAGAGCTTCGGCGAGCTCCGCGGGATCGCCGGCGCGGGTGATGATTCGACCCTCAAGCCCCGCGGTCGCCTCGGGGAGACCGCCGACGTCGGAGCTGATCACCGGAGTTCCGCAGGCGAGGGATTCGAGCACGATCAGGCCGAATCCCTCGAGCTCGAGCGTCGGCACCACCGAGAAATCGGCGGCCCTGTACCAGGAGACCAGCTCGGTGTCGCTGACCGCGCCGCGGAATTGGACGCTGCTTGAGATTCCGAGGGTGGCCGCCAGGTCTTCCAGAGACTGGCGATCGGGGCCGTCGCCGACGATTGCCAAGGTGCGCTCGGCAGGCGCCTCCAGAGCCGCCCACGAGTGGAGGAGCGTGTCGAGCCCCATTCGCGGAACCAGCCGACGGACGCTGACCGCGACCTGGCCGATCGCGGGGAGCCCGACCAGCTCGCGCGCCCGCTCCTTGTCACCGGGAGTGAACCTGAGGAGATCGACGGCGGGCGGCACGACCGCCACCCTCCAGGGCACGACGCCGTAACGCTCGACCAGCAGCCGCTTGAAGGAGCCGGTGAGCGTCACCGCGGCGACCGCTCGGCGATAGACCCGGCGCTCGACGAAACCCTTGGCGGCAACCTTCAACCGCGGCTCGCCCCCCGCGCCGCTCTCCTGGGCCCAGGGGCCGTGGAAGTGGACGACCACGGGACGGCTACGAGCCGCCCCGGCGAGCAGGGCCGCAATCCCGTAGAGAGCGAAGTGGGTGTCGACCAGGTCGGCTTCGGCGCGGAGCCGGCGGGCCGCGCGGCCGTAGCGCAACAGACGCGAGGGAAGCCAACCGCGCTCGACCACGGCCAGCCCCGGAGGCGGATCGCTGACCGGTCCGACGACGACCGCCGGCGGAGGGCGCTCATCCGCCGAAAGCGCCGATACGAGATCGAAGAAGTAGCGGTTCAGGCCACCGGGCTCGTCCCGGAACCACTCGGCTCCCAAGAGCAGCGGCCTCGGATCCTTTGCGATCCGTGGTCCCTTCGAACGTGTCATCGCCAAAACCTAAGCTACGCGACACAATCGGCGGGCCGTCAGGTGCCGCTGCGGCGGTGTAGCCAGTCGGACGGCAAGGACCTATTTGCTCATAGGATCGCGGGTCTGCCCGATCCCACCCCGACCGATATCGAAAGCTCAGACGCACTGCCCACCAGCGTCGTAGTCCCCAGCTACAAGAGGCCGGAGCAGCTGATGGAGTGCCTCGACGGACTGGAAGCACAGTCGCTCCAGCCTCTGGAGGTCCTGGCCGTCGTTCGCAACGAGGATCACCAGAGCTTGGAAGCCCTTGCTCACAGGAGAACCGACCTGATTAAGGTGATCGAGGTCGAAGGCGGCTTCCTCTCTGCGCTAAACGCGGGCCTTGCATCCGCCAGCGGAGAGGTGGTTGCTTTCACCGATGACGACGCCGTGCCGAGGCCTGACTGGTTGGCCAGGATCAACGACCATTTCCTCCGGGACCGCGGGGTAGGAGCCGTCGGGGGTCGTGATCTGATCGCGGCCGACCCTGGCCCACCTGCTCCGGTGGTCGGTCGCGTCACCTGGTACGGACGCGTCGTAGGCGGCCACCATCAGGGGGTCGGTTCCTCGAGGCCGGTAGATGTCCTCAAAGGGGTGAACCTGGCGGTTCGCGCGGCCGCCGTGGAGGACCTGCAGTTCGACAACCGGCTGGCGGGTCGGGACATGGCGTTCCACTCGGAGATCGGCTTCTGTTTGGCGATCCAGCGATCGGGATGGAAGCTGATCTACGACCCCGCCGTGCTGGTCGACCATAACCCGGCGATCCGCCCCTACGGACCGCAACGTGACTCCGAGACTCCCTCGAGCGTCTTCATGGAATCGCACAACATTCTTCTCGGACTCGCAACCGGTCTCAGCTCCTGGCGCCGGGTGACCGCTGTCGCATTCAGCCTGATCGTGGGCACCCGGAACCGCCCCGGGCCCTTGCTCGCGCTCGAACGCATGATCGTTGGGCGAGAGGGTTGGGCCGCGGTGAGACGGATGCGGGCAGCGACAGCCGGGCGCATACGAGCACTGTCCACGGCGCTCAGACCCGGCGTGAGCCGACGAGCGTCATAGCTGCTGGCGCTGCTCTAGCGGGGATGGTCCTCCCCCGCGTAGAGCGACTCGTACTTACGCGTGACATCCTCCCAGTTGTATTTGAGGGCCGTGCGCCTAGCGTTCTCGCCCATCCGCTCGCGCAGCCGAAGGTCGTCGCCAAGGACCTCGAGGGCACCGTGGATTGACTCGGGAGTGCGGTCGATCAAGAGTCCCGTCTCGCCCTCGACCACCAGCTCCTCACTCCCGTTCACCTTGGTCATCAGCAGGGGAAGGCCAGCCGCAGCCGCTTCGAGCGTCACCAGGCTGAAGCCCTCATACGCGGTCGGGAAAAGCAAGACGTCTCCCGCCGCCCAGACCTCCTCGGGCCTCGGCGTGCGCCCGTAGAGGTGCAGCCGGTGATCGACGTTCTTGCTCCTCGCGAGCTCGCGCAACGCGTCCTCATCACCGCCTCCGGCGACGAGCAAATGCCAGCGAGGCGTCGCGGCGATCCCCGCCACCGCGATCGGCAACCCCTTTCGATCCCAGTCGCCACCGACGAAGACCGCCACCGGGTCGTCCTCGTCGATCCCGAGCTCCGCCCGCAGCCGAGCCCGAGCCTCTGGGTCGGGGCGGAACCGGTCCAGGTCGACGCCGTTGGGAATCACCGTAACCCGGGAGGCCATCCGAGGAAAACAGGCCCGCAGCTCACGTGCGGCCCCGGCCGAGAGGGCGACCAAGGTGCCCACCCGCGACGGTCGATAGCAGAGGCGCTCGGCAAGACGCGAGAGCACCGAGGAGAGATAGGCGTTCAGCTTGTGGAGGAAGGAGTCATGGCTCCGCTGCTCCGCGGTCGGTCGATTCGAGTAGCCGAGGTGGCTGAAGTGAATGATCGCGGCGTCCATCCGGTTGGAGACGATCGCTCCCGCGGACTGCCGGAATCCACGACCGTAGAAGGCGGTGGCAATCGTCCCAAGCAAGAAGAACCAGATGTAGGCGAGGGTGAAGGGACGTGCGGGACCAGGCACGCGGACCCAGCGAAGGCGCTCACTCGCCGGCAGTTCGCACCTCCGAGCGATCACCGTGAGCTCCGCACCGTGCTCGAGAAGCCGCCGGGCAACCTCGTATGTGACTCGCTCCTGGCCCCCACCCTGGTGTACCTCTTGGATCACGATCGTGATCGGCCCGTATTCAGGCATGCCGGTTCAAGGAGCCTCTCGCAGCGCAACCCGTACCCCATCGGGGGCCCGGAGCTCGCGGCCGACGATCTCCACCTGGTCGTGGGCGCGCAGGTGCTCCAACATCTCCGATGCGGTGACCCAGCGGATGCCCGGGACGCCGGTGAGGCGAAACAAGTCCCCGCGAACCCGCAGGCGTGCCAGCGTCGGGAGGTCACGGACCGAGCTGAGCGCGGCGAGGCGGGCGTCGAAGAGCTTGCTGTGAACCACGACATAGATCGGAAGACCCGCGGCGGCGAGGGTGGTCAGGGGGCCATAGTCGAGGTGATGAAGGCCGTCGAGGGTGCTGGACAGCGTCTCGCGGGCGTTGCCGCCGGCGACGAGCGGACCGAGTCCCGCCGGCAGCCAGGCCGGCAGGTCGAGCTCCTCGAGGGCCGCGAGCACACCCTCGCCGTAGGTCCAGTTGGGCGCAACGAAGGTCGGGGGCCTGATCCCGAACTCGCCTGACGCCCAGTCCAGGGCGGCGCGCACCCGTCGCGATGCTTCGGCGCGGTCGAGGCTGGCGAACTCCCTGGACTCGATCCGGCCCTGTTGGTGTTCCGTCATGTCCAGGTGGAGGTAGCCATGGCAGACCGGCTCAGCCACCCCCCGCTCGATTGCGGCTCGGATCTGAGCGATCGAGCGGGGCCAGACGGCCTCTGAAGGGACCTCATCGCCGTCCACCAGGGCGCGCGCCGCGATCGCGAAGTTGAGCTTCGCGCCGGAGCTCGCGTAGGCATCGATCATCCGGCGCAGGCGCCCCTCTACCCTTCGATCGGACCTCGCCCAACCCTCGAGCTGCTGGGCGGCCGTGCCGGGAGCGTCGTCGAAACGCACCACGCCGATCGGGGGAAGCATCGCCATCGGCCGCTCGAGTACGTCGGCGAAGAAGTCGGCGAGGGCCGGCAACAGCCAGAAGTCCTGCACGGTGCCCCAGGAGGAGATCGGATCAGCGCCGACCGTGAGCCAGCTGTTGTCGCGAATGGCGTGGACGCCCAGTGACGAGCGGACTACCGGCGTGCCCGGGCCGTGGAGGACCGCGAACTGGCCGCTGACCGAGGAGCGGGGTCCGAACCTGGCGACACCGCGAACTCGCACGCGCCCCGGGAGGAGGGGGCCCTGGTCGGGACCGGGGCGAGCCCCAATGACCGCAACGCCGGCCAGGCGTCGCGCGTCGAGCAACGAACGCAGTGCCGGCGCGTCATCGAGCGTCCCGATGCCGACGGCTTTCCGATTAGGCTCCCGTTCGAGCGGCAGGCGCCAAAGCCAGCCGAGCGTCTCGGCCAGAGGGGCGATCGCCGATTGCGGGGGGACGTAGAGGGCGCTGTCGCCCATCCGCCCAACCGTAGTGGATGAGTCGGCCTAAGCCTGGCGGGGCTTCACGGCCTGGCGGCGGTGGCGGTCAGTCCTCGGCGGGTGGCGGGTCGCCGGAGTCGTCGAGGACCAAGAGGCGCGGCGAGTCGGTGACCGGGAGCTCGATTTCGGCCCGGTCGGAGCTGCGGGAGACCACCTGCACCGGGACCCGCTCGTCGGTGAGCGGATCGTAGGCACTCGCCTGGACCGCCTGCCCGTCGAGGTTGCCGACCGTGAGCAGGTAGGTGGCCGCTGGGAGGTCGAAGCGGGCCGGGTTGCTGGAGGGGAGATTCGGCTGATGGACCTCGGTCACATCGCGGGTCATCACATAGACGCTGGTGACGAACCGATCGTCAGCGAGCTGGAAGGGCAGGAAGGCGAGGACATCGCGGTTGTAGAGCGGCGGCCGGCCGGGAGTCCCGCCCCCGTCGAACTGCCGCTGGTCGTGGTCGTCGGAGACCAGCAGAAGGGAGAGCTCCCGCTCCGCAGTGAGCTGGCCCGGCTCGAAGCGCGCCATCATCCGGTCCATCGCGGCGACCGTCGGGCCCGCGGAAGCCGCCCCCGGATAGCCGCCTCCGTCCCGGCCGACCTGGTCGAAGAACCCGTCGTCGATCAGGCCGAGGTCTGGGTCCTGCGCGGCGTAGAAGTGAACTGCGCCGACCCCTTTGTTGACGAACGCCGTCGTCGCCCGCAGCGCCGCCTTCGCTCGGAGGTGTGCGGCGTCGGCGCCGGCGATCCCCGTACCCGAGAAGTCCATCCCCGTTTCGGTGATCCAGAGCTCGGGCGGCGGCGACCCTGGGGGGTGGGTGCTGCGCCCGTGGGCAGTCCCAAAGACGCTGGTCGTGACCGGGGAGATGTCGCGAACGATGTGCTCGGTCTCGATCGCCGAGAGGGGGCCCTCGGGGAAGAAGGCGTTGTAGGTAGGGATGAAGTCCTCGCGCCAGGCGTCAGGGTCGATCCGGGTCCCATTGGGCTCGCCGCTTGCATCCAGGGGGCGGATCCCCGGATCCGGCGAGTCCCCGGGGAAGCGCAGCATCTCCGGGTACAAGTGCTTGTCGATCGCAGTCAACCCGGGCGGACTGGTGCTCCCGGCCTCCCAGGGCCGCTGGTTCGCGAACCCGTCGCCGATTCCGACGCCATCCAATCCGCGCGCGGGATCGCGGATGAAGGAGACCGTCCGCTCGAGGATCTCCCGTTCGGTGTTCCCCACCCCGGTGTCTCGGGCCGGATCGTAGTAACCGCCGGCGTCGAGGAAGTCCGAGCCAAAGTTCAGCTCGTTCCAGACCTCGACGTCGAACTGGGTGCTGCCGAGGATCTCGCGGGTGCGCCGGGTGACCAGGTCGACGTAGCTCAACCACCCTGCGAGCGTCGCCTCGAAGTCCGGGTTCGGGCTGCCGTCGCTGAGCTTCGGGCGCTCGAATGGCTCGTAGGCCAGGGTCGAGGCAGGGTGGCTCCCGGCCGCGAGCGCGCCCGGCAGGGGCGCGGACAGCGACACCCTGCCGTCTTGCTCCACCTCCGCGAACAGGATCGCGGCGGCCTTGTAGTCGTCGGTGGCGTCGAGGCCGCTTCGCCCCGGCACGATCGCCTGGGAGGTGGCGGGGTCGACCTGGATCGTCCGCGCTCCCTCCGGCGCGGCCTCGGTGAGGCGCGCGTCGAAGGAGCGGATCGGGCCCGGGGCGCCGTGATGACCGTTCAACAGGATCAGTGGGCGAAGGCCACGATCGCGAAGGGCGCTCAGGGTCGCGGTCATGGATGCGTCGTCCACGAATTGATCCCGGGAGTCGAAGTCGATGCTGTCCCAGCCGATCTCGACCCGGGCCCGCCGGAAGCCGCTCTCGCTGAGAAGCCGGGCGGTGGCGTCGGCCTGGCTTGGCTCGACGTTGAAGTTGATCCCGACCGCATCCCGGAGCGTCCTGGCCGGGACCGTGTCCAGGTAGCCGCGCCAGGGCTGCAGCCAGTGCGAGCGATCGCCGAATTGAAGTGCCGACTGCTGGGCGGGGTCGATTGGCGTGCTCAGGGTGCCGGTGGAGGCCGGCGTGGCGAGCGCGAGGACTGACGCGAGTACGACGCCGGCCAGGGCCGCGCCCACCCCCGCGGATAACGCCGGGCGACTGGCCACCCGCGAGCGAACGGCCCGCCAGACGGATGAGGCACGCCTCTCGCCCATCCGGCCTAACCGTAGTGGATGGGTAACCTCGGCCGCCGGTGAGGATTGCGGCCGCCCCCGCGGATAATGTCGGTCGCCTGGCGCACGCCCCGCGGACAAAGGTGCTCCTCGTTGCTTCGTCCTATGGCGACGTCGGAGGCATCGAGAGGTTTCTTCTCCGGCTCGCGCGCACGATCGATTCCTCTCCCGACCTGGACGTGGCGGTCTGCTTCAAGCGCGTGCCGACGTTCGAGCTCCGGCAGAACCTGGTCGAGGCGCTCGAGGGGGAGTCGTTTCCGGTGACCTTCGTCGAGCGCGCCTCTCGCTCCCTCGCCCGCACGATCAGCAGCGCCGATGTGATCCATAGCCAGAACCCCAGCATCGATACCGCGGCGATTGCGGCCGTGCTCCGCAAGCCCCACGTGATTTCGATGCACGTCAGCCGCGAAAAGGCGCCGCGACTTCGAGAGTGGATAGCCAGCCGACTCCCCGATCGCCTCCTCTACAGCTCCGACTTCGGTTGGGACACCTGGGAGCGGCGTCGCCGTCGGACGAGCACGAAGATGCCAGTGCTCTCCGACCTGCCGTCAGGCGTTGACGAGCCGAGCAGCCGCAGGGGCTTCGTGTTCGTCGGGCGCTGGGTACAGAACAAGGGGGTCGAGATCCTCGTCGATGCCTATGACCGAGCGGAGGTCGATCGGGAGCAGTGGCCATTGGTGTTGGTCGGTGACGGGCCGCTTCGCCCCGAGATTGAGCAGGAGATCGCTCGGCGCGGGATCGACACCGTCGAGATGCCCGGATTCTTGGGCGGCGAGGCTCGGGACGCCGCGATCCGCAACGCCAAGTGGATGGTGATCCCGTCCGACACGAAGGAGACCTTCGGCCTGATCGCGATCGAAGCCCGGCACGTGGGCGTTCCGTGCATCGTCACCCGCGACGGCGGTCTGCTCGAAGCCGCCGGAACCCTGTCATTGAGCTGCGAGCCTGGGGACTCGGCGCAGCTCGCTCGGCTGCTCGAGCTCGCCGCGGCGATGGACGAGAGCACCTACCAGTGGCTCGCCGCCGCCACTCGGCAGGAACTGCTCGCCGAGATGCGCCCGATGGATGAGTACCTGGATCTCTACCGGGAGCTGGCGAGGCGCTGAGCGCCTAGCTCGACCGCTGGACGAGTCCGCGGACGCGCCGCGCACCGTACGCGGCGGAGAGGAGAACGCTCGCTGGATGGGGGAGGGTGCGCGCCAGGGTGACGTTGCTGACGGTCCGCTCCTTGTCGGCGAAACGGTACTTGTAGGGCTCGTCGCCGCGGAGGAAGTCGAACTCGGACACTCCCTCGTCAAACGCCGACTGCAGCACTTCCGACAGCAGCACCACGCCCGGGCCGGACTTCGCCCACTGCGGATCGAAGCCCTGGTTGTAAACCGAGTAACGGTGACCGACCCGCCACCCGTAGAGGGTCGCCACCGGCTGGTCGTCGATCAAGAGGAACCACAGGCGCAGCCAGCCCCGCTCGAACGCCGCCGCCGCGAAGTCCAGATGAAAGGCCTGTGCTCGCTCGTCCGCGAGCGGAGATCCAGCCGAGAATCGTTGAGCATGGACCTCGAAGAACGTGCTCATATCCGCACGGACCTCCTCGGCCCTCTCGGTACGCCGCACCCGAACCGAGTGCTCCTTGGCGAGCCGCCGCGGGTCTCTCCGAACCTGGGAGCGAAGCTTCGAGCTGCGGGTCGCCAGATACGCGTCCCAGCTCCCGTGTGCAGCGAGGTCGATCAGCGGCATCCTGTCTGTGACGCGCACGCGCGTTCGAAGCCTGAGACCGGTCGCTTCCGAGAGCGCCGCGAGCCACCCCCCCTCCGGATCCACGTGGTGGAGAGGCAGGATGCTCCAGGGTTGCGGGGCCGAAGCGAGCGCCTCGCCGACCGCGGCCCCGACTTCCATTTCATCTCCCGGCTCCGACAACGGATGGAAGTGGTCGCCAAGGTCCGCTCCGGCGATCCTGCAGGCCCGCGGATACCCCGATCGAGCGAGGGCAAGAGGAAAAAGTCCAGTCAGATTCCCGCTCGTCCCTCGAGCAACCGGAACGAAGGGCGCCTGCTCATCCCCGTAGTGGTCGAACCAGCAGCGAGACCATTCCGGGGTGAGGAAGGCGTTGCCGCGCCGCTCCGCGAGCCGACGCCACTCGGAGTCCAATACGCCGAGGTCCTCGAGGTCGCAGATCGCGGTGACCATTTCGGCGCGGACGATACAAGCGCCGTTCCCGGGCAATTCTCATTCCAGGTCCTCCCGCGCAGAGTCGCTCGATCCTGAGTCGGCTGCGCCACGACCGCGGGTCGGAATCCTCGACCGGACGAAATCCCGTAGCCAGATCAGGTCGGCCCCGGTTGGGATCAGCAACTCGGAGACGCTCAACTCGCAGATCCTGGCCGTCGCCACCAGCAGGATCAGGAAGTTGACCGAATAGGCGACAAAGCTGACCAGCGCAGCTCCGATGATCCCCATTGACGGCAGTACCAGAAGCAGGCCGACGGCGGTGATTACGAGCGCCGCCCCCTGTCCGATCGAGGGCAGGCCGGGGCGACCGACCGCGTTCAGGGTCGCGGTGAGGATCTGGGCCCCGGTCAGAGGCAACCCGGCGGCCAGCAGCACCCACGCCGGCGGGGCCGCATCGGCGAAGCTGTCACCGAAAAGCACTGTGAGGAGGAGGGGGATCGCGAGAGCGAGCAACACGCTCAGCACGGCGAGCACTGAGAGGACGGTCCGTAGAGCCCGGGGGGCGAGCCCGATCTCGCCGGCGGAGATCCGCGCCATCAGGGGCGGCGAAATCCCGCCGCTGAGGATGTATCCCAGGCTGCTGACGTTGACGGCGACCGCGTAAAGGCCAAGCTGATCCGAGCTGACCAGGGTGATCATCAGGAGCTGATCGAGCCGGGCGTTGGCGAGCTCAGCGGTGCTCCCCGCGGTCGCCTTGGCACCAAATCGGAGTCCCTTCTTGATCACCGCTGGGTCGAAGCGGAGCCGCCGGCCGCGGAGGACCGGAGCGATGATCAGGGGCCCGAGCAGGGTGGTGGCGATGAAGGTGGTCGCCGCCGAGGCGACCGTGAGCGAGTCGGTGACGAAGAGGGCGATGATGCCGAGCAGGTACGCCCCTGGGGGAACGACCTGGGCGGCGATCACCGGACCCCACCGCTCGATTCCGATGCCGATCCCGACCAGTAGCACTGTGGGTAGGGCGATCGGAAGGGTGGCGAAGGCGATCAGGATGAAGGTCTGAACCGTTGAGCGACCATCGGCGAGAAGCGAGGAAAGCGGGATCGCGATCAGGAACAGGAGCACGCCGACCCCGACCAACACCGCTCCCAACGACAGCGCGAGGGTCCCCACGGGCCTGCCGCGCGCGGCCTCGCGGGTGGCGAAGATGTCCAGGCTGAGTTGGCCTATCGAGTGGGCGAAGAAAAGCGGGACCAGGATCGCCGCGAGGTCGCCGCGCCCGGCGGGTTCGAGGGCCCGGGCGAGCAGGGGGCCGGTGACGAATCCGAACGCGGTGAAGGCAGCGCCCGCGACGGTGAGATTGACGCTCGCCCGCGAGAACCGCCACCGCTCGGTGCCCTCCGCGGACAGCCCGGCGTCAGCCCCCTGGGCCGGATCGGCTTCGGTCGGGGCCCCGCTCATCCGGGACCGGAAGTCTCCCGGGGCGGGATCACCTCAGGGACTTGTCCGAGCCGCCTCGCGTGGCGATCGGGCGCTCTCGGGAGGCCGCGTCGCCCACCCCAGGGTGAACCAGAGAAGGGGGGTGAGCGCATAGTTGCCTCCGTTGAGCCAGTAGCCGAGCGTCATCACAGCGAGCCCAATCGCGCCAAGGAGGAGGGGGTCCCGCGTCTGCCGGTAGTGACGACCGGCGGTCGCGAGAGCGATCGTCGTCAAGCTCAGGAATATGACGCCTCCAGCGAAACCGAACCTGATGAACGCGTCGGTGAAGTCGAATTCGGACCCAGCGCCCTTGAAGCTCACTTCGCCCGAGGTAGCGGCGCCGGCGTCGCCCGATACCTGGCCGGGGGCGACCCCCTGGCCAAGTGGATGGCTGAGCCCCTCGGTGAACCCCTTCCCAACGAGTTCCAGATGAACGTCCACGGTCGAACTGTCCTCGTCGAACGGGCGCGCGATGCCTTCCAGCTGATGAGTGACCAGGTCGCTGCTGCTCGAGGAGGAAACGCTGGCCAGAACCGGGGCGGCGGCAAGGTAGACCGCGACCCCTCCGACGGCGATCAGCGGCAGGGCGACCCGCGGGCGGGGCGATCGCAACCCCATCATCACGGCGATCGCGAGGAGCGTCAGGATCAGAACTCCGCGGACCGAGCTGAAAACGAGGGCGGCGCCGACGAGGGGGACGACTACGAGAGGCCAGGCACGCCGATCAACCAGCGCGGCGACCGCGAACACGATCCCCGCTCCGAGATAGCCGGCGTACTCCGAGGCGCTCGCCATCGTGCCCCATCCCCGCAGCGTCCCCCCGACGCTCAGGGACGAATAGCCGCCGACTTCGACCCACGCCAGGTCCCAGCTCGGGAACCCGACCTCGGTCTGCCAGAGGCCGTAGATCGCAATCGCGGCGGCGAGAAACGCGGTACCCCACTGCAGTCGCAGGATCGTCGGGCGGTCGGGAAGCGCCCGGCCGACGAAGAACCAAAGAAGCGGGACACCGACCAGCACCGCGGCGATCAGGCCGGCCTGTAACCCCGCACCGAAGGGGTTGACGATCCCGAGGAGGATCAGGGCAAGGAAGGCGAGCACGAGCTTGCTCAGCAGGTCCGGGGCGAGTGAGCGGGAGTCGAGCACGTAGGCCCGGACGAACAGGACCACCGCGAGCGCCGGTCCGATCAGGAGCAGCGGATCGAACACCGGCCAGCCGGAGCTCTCGATCAGCAGCCGGCGGAAGAGCCCGAGCAGCGGGAGGAACAGCAGCACCCCCAGGATCGCGGCCTTCGGCCAGCGCAGGGCGAGCAGGCCAAAAACCGCCACCGTGCCGAGCGCGAAGAGCGGACGGTAGAGGTCGGGCCGGCTGGCGAGCACCCAGCCGAGCAGGGCCGCAATCGGAACCAGCCCGAGCGGCAAGCCGAGCGGCAACCTTGTCCCCGCGAGGCTCGGCAAGCCCTTGCGGACACTCGTAGACGCCCCGGCCAGACTCACGAGCTCTTCGGCTCAGGCTCCGCGTAGTAGTCGTAGCTGGAATAACCGGTTCCGCGCTCGACGTCGTTCGCGATCACACCGAGGATCGGCGCGTGAATGGCGTCGAGGTGGGATTTGAAGCGGGCGATCGTGTCTCGGGTCGTCTCCTTCATCCGGCTGACGAGGACGACGCCGCTTACCTGGTCGAAGAGCGGAATCGGATCGGAGATCACGCCGACCGGGGGGGTGTCGATCACCACCAGGTCGTAGTGCGCTTCCGCAGCCTCCAGAAGCTTTGTCATCGCCCTCGACTCCATCAGCCCGGCTGGATTCGGTGGGCTGGGACCCGCGAGGATGACGTCGATCGTGATTGGGGCGGCGTCCTTTGAGACCCCCTCGATCGCCACACGCTGCTTCACCTTGGTGGGCTCGGGCTGTCGGCTGCTGAGAATGGTCGAAAGGCCATTTCCCTTCTTCAGGCCCAGCATGGGGCCAAGCGAGGGACGATGAAGGTCGGCCTCTATCAGCAAGACCCGTGAGCCGGTCTCGGCGGCGGCGGCGGCGAGCCCAAGTGCAACGGTCGTCTTCCCCTCCGCCGGCCCGGCGGAGGTGACGAGGACCGATTTGAAGTCGTGACCGAGGTCGAAGTAGCGAAGATTCGCCCGCAGCATTCGAAAGGCCTCCGCCGATCGGCGGTCGGTCGATTTGCCAGGCCCACCGTTGCGCATCAATCTCGACTCGGGAATCGTTCCGATCAAGGGGAGATCGAACAGGTCCTTGAGCTCCTCCGGCCGGCGAATCCGCCGGTCGGTTTGCTCGAGCAGCAGGACGAGCCCGAGGCCAAGAAGGAGGCCGGCAAAAACGCCGATCGCGGCGTTTCGCATCGGCCTGGGTGAGGACGGTCCGCCCGGCACCTGAGCCGGCTCGACCAGCGAGACCCCTCCCGTCTGCAGGTCGGCAAGGGTTTGGAGTTCGTCCAGGCGGCTCTCCAGGCTCACCCGGCGTGCCGGGGAGGTCGCGGGGTCGGCGAGCAACGACTCGACCCGAGCCTGCGCCTGCTGCACCTTCTCCCGGTCCGCCTCCGCGCGGAAGGCGACGAACTCTTCGCCGAAGGCGTTCGCGACGTCGGCCGACTCCTCGGCGTCCCCGGTGGTCGCCTTTATCGAGATCACGTCCGAACCCTCCTCCGATTCGATCTCGATCTGGCTGTGGATCTCACCGGCCGAGGCCCCCTCGCCCAGCTTTGTCGCCGCGCGCTCCGCGACGACGTCGAGCTGGAGAAGCTTGAGGTTGGTGTCGAGCTCCCGCTGGGGGTCGCCGACCGGGACGGCGGTCTCGCTTCCAGCGAGGGAGGTCGCGACCCTCTCCTGGGCGATCAGGAGAGAGGCGGTTGCCGTGTATTTCTTGCTTTGAAGAAGGGAGAAGACGAGGGCCAGCAGCGCGACCAGGGCCACGCAGACGCCGACCACCCACGCCCGACGCTGAAACATCACGATTATTTCGCGGAAGCCGGTAGCTTCGCGCGCCTTGTTATTCACAGGAACCTCACTCGTCCGATCCATCTCCCCGGCGCGAGGCAGGCTAGCAAGGGCTCCGGGATCGCAGTCGTCATTTCGCGCCGCCAGATTGGCTCGTGTAACGGTACAGGGGACAGATGATCGATCATTGTCTGATTGATCGGATGATCAGCGGGAAAACGTGAGCGCCCTCCCGCTCAGCCCACGGTTGCGTCGCTCACGCTACCTCGGCGATCGCCCGGAGGATCGCCTGGTTGAACCGCGGTAGGTCCCAGCGCTCTGCGTGAGCCCGGATCGCAACCGGATCGTAGGAGTCCGGGTCGAACTCCGCCAGGGCGGCGAGCAGCGCTTCCGCCGTTGGCTCCTGGAAGAACGCGCCGGTCTTTCCCGGAACAACGGTCTCCAGGGCGCCACCAGCCTCGATCGCGAGCACGGGCCGCCCGCAGGCCATCACTTCGACCGGGATCATCCCGAAGTCATCGACGCTGGGGAGGATTGTCGCCGCGCAGCGCTGCATCAGTGGAACAAGGTCCTGGTCGTCGACATGGCCCATGAATTCGACGTTTGCCGGAGCCCCCTCCTTGAGCTCGCGATAGGCGGGACCGTCGCCAGCCACCACCAGCCGCTCCGTCAGCGAGCGGAACGCCTCGACCACAATCCCCGGTCGCTTGTAAGGCTCGATCAGCCGACCGCAAAACAGGTAGTAGTCGTCGTGGCCAGCCTCGGCCGATGGCCGGAACAGCTGACAGTCGATTGGCGGGTAGACCACCTCCGCCTTCCGCCCGTAGAACCGCCGGATCATCTCGGCGACGTGGCGAGAGTTCGCCAGATAGCGCTCGACGCGGTTCGCGGCTCGGCGGTCCTGGGCGCGCATCGCCGCTGCGAAGGCGCGGAAGGCGCCTCTTCGCAGGGGCCCGCCCGTCCATCGCTCCGCATACTCGCCGGTCATCGACCAGGCGAAGCGCAACGGGCTGTGGCAGTAGCAGACGTGGGGGGCGTCGTTGCGGGTCCTGAAGGCGCTCGCGAACGCGTAGCTGGAGGTAAGCAGAACATCTGCCGCTGGCAACGCGCGGAGGCGGACGACTCCCGGATACAACGGAGCCAGCAGACGGTAACGCCTGAACAAGGACTCGCGCTCGGGGAGAATGGTGTGAAATCGGTCGGCGACCCCCATTCGCTCGGCGACCGACATCCGCCCCGCGATCGCCCAGACCGGAGCCTCCGGGAGGATCTTCGCCGCAGCGGCGACGACCCGCTCCGCGCCGCCGTAGGTCTCGGCGAAATCGTGGGCGATCGTCACCCGCGGCGCGTCCACAGCAACGCGCCCTGGCGGCTCAGAGCCCATCGTTCTCAGACTCTACGGGTGATCGCGTTCCGTTCAGGGCCGGTCGCCCTCCAGGTGGGAGCGCATCTTGCCGAGGGCGCGGTAGACCCGTCCCTCGACGGTTGTCAGCGGCAGCTTCGTCATCTTCGCGATCTCCGGGACGGTGAGGTCGGCGCCGAAGCGGAGCGCGATCGCCTCCCGCTCCTCCTCGCTGAGCGCGGCAAGGGCCGTCTGCACGTCACGGTGGGCCTCAACGGCCTCGATCCCGCCGACCGTGTGTTGCGCGCCCGAGCTTTCCCGCTCCACCGCCCGCCGTTCGGCGTCCCGGCGGCGGATCTCGTCGAGCATCAGGTTGCGGGCGATCGCATAGAGCCAGGCTCGCTCGCTCCCCCGGCTGCGATTGAAGCGACGGCGCGCCTTGTAGGCACGCTCGAAGGCACCTGAGACGACGTCCTCGGCCATCGACCGGTCGCCGCTGCGGTAGGCGACGTAGGCGAAAAGCGCCTCGGCGTGCTCGTCGAACAGGCGTGAGAAGTCCTCATCGCGCACGGGCGCGGAAATCTCCTGTCAGGAAGAGGGGGCCTCGTCCGTAATAGGGGTTATGACCGATCACGGCCACCTTCCCGACGACTTGGCGGGTATCGCCAGGCGGCTCGAAGTTGAGCGACCCGTGCCCACCGGCGTAGAGCTGGAGCGGGTTCGGCACCGGGCGACGGTAGGGAACGCCGGGTCTACCCGCAGTCAAACGAATCGGAAGGTAGGACAGCCAATGCGATCTCGACTCGCCATCCTCGCGACGCTGGCAGTCGGAATTCTGCTCATGGGTGCCGGGACCGGCCTCGCCGTGTCCGGGATCTCGGGCAGTGAAGATGCAAGCGACGCGAACTATCCGACCACGACCACATCGACCACCCAGACGACGACCACCCCTCAGGGTGGCACGGCTGGCTCGGTCGGCGGTGGTGGCGTCGGTGGCCTCCAGGAGCCGAAGAAGCAACCGGCACAGGAAGTCGCCCAGGAAGCGGTAGCGGGCGAGGACTCCCTGGCCTTCACCGGCTTCGCCGCGATCCCGATCATCGTGGTTGGCGTGGGCCTGCTCGTCGGCGGCCTGGTGATGCGCCGGCGCACCTCGCCCACACCGTAGTTCGCAGTTCCAGACCCACCTAGGCCGAAACAGGCTCAAGGGAGCAGGAGGGGGGCGGCTCGACCAGCCGCCCCCCACTGCTCTGGGTCATCCGTCCGCACCTTGTCCTCGAGGTCGCGGGCGCGCCCCTCGAAGGGATTGAGCGCCCGGGCCTCCCGAATGGCCTCTCTGGGGTCGCTCCCTGCGGTCGCCCGGACCAAAGCGAGCACGTAGCGGAACTCCCAGTTGTCCGGATCGCGCTCGATCGCCTCCTGGGCCATCAGCTCAGCGAGCTCCGCGTTCCCCCCCCGGGCGTTGCAGTAGGCGAGCAGCTCGTACGGCTCAGGCCGCACCGAGAGGGCATCGATCGAGGCGAGCGCCTCGTCGGTTCCCCTCGTGCAGTCCCCCTGCTTGAGCGCATCGACGGCCTCATCCAGGGAACCCTGCGAGCGGGAGACCGAGAAAGGAGTTAGAGCGGCGATCACCAGCCCGATGCCGACCCCCACCCGCACCAGTCGGCCCGGAGGGGCGACCCGGGGTCGGGATGAGGCAAGCGCTGCCCCGGCGAGGGCGAACGGGATGATCGTCAGCGCCGGCAGGTCCCAGTCCCAATCGATCCCGGCGTGCGCCGCCCAGGTGGCGATCGCGGCGAAGATCCCGCCGTAGAGGACCCGGTCCGGCCCGCGGCAGCGGCGGGCCGTCCCGACGAGCATGGTGCCGATCGCGCCGAGCAGCAGGAGCAGCCCGACGATCCCCAGTTCCGATAGGACCTCCAGATAGAGCGAGTGGGCTGCGATGACCGTGAAGTCGATCGGCCGGTCCTTGGCCCAGATCAGAGCGTAGGTTCCCGCGCCATCGCCGACGAGCGGCCGCTCCTCCCAGGCGTCCACAGCCACTTTCCAGTGGTCGGCACGGTTGTTCGCGACGTTGGTCAGGCGGGAACGCGAGTCCTCGGGATCGGTCTGGACGTCTCCACCCTCGAAGAACTTGTCGGCCTGGTCGCCGATCGTCCCCGGCAGGTCGAGGACGGCGACGCTGAGCACGAGGGCGACCAACGCCGTCCCCACCACCCCGTAACGCGCCGCGCGCCGCGCGTCTTCAGGCAGACGGAAATCTGCCAACGGCTCATCGACACGCAGCAGGAGAGCCTGCACGAACCCGGCAG
Source organism: uncultured Solirubrobacterales bacterium (assembly GCA_963752585.1). GTDB lineage: Bacteria > Actinomycetota > Thermoleophilia > Solirubrobacterales > 70-9 > CAVVYV01. Next base: position 201,931 of record CAVVYV010000008.1, on the reverse strand, counting down.
CGACCATCGTCGCAAGAATGATCAGAGCGACGTTGTGCCCCTCGTCGACGCCCTCCTGGCTCGCGAACTCGATCGACGCGAGCACATCCGCCTGGTAGCAGGCGATCAGGGCGATCGCGGCGGTAGGGGCGACCGCGAGGGAGGTGGTCACGAGCCCGCGCGGGCGGGCGACGGCGGCGAAGATGACGAGCCCGACGATGGTCGCCGCGATTGCTCCCCGGGAAAGGGAGAAATAGAGCGTCGCGGCCAAGGGCACGACCAGCGCCGCCGCCACCGGCCGGACAAATCGGGGCTGGAGGCGATCGCTCGCCACCGCAAGCATGAGGATGATGCCGAGCCCCGAGATGATGCCGACGCCGTTCCAATAGGTGAGTGGATGGCTGAGCCGATCCGCGGCCAGGGTCGGATTGGTGGGAAACGTCTCCGGGAGGATTCGGGTGAGGAGCCCCGCCCCGGCGACGACGGCGATCGCCAACCCCACAGCCAAGACCAGCGCCTGGACCCGGGGCCGGGTCCGCAGCAGGAGCCCGGTCAAGAGCAGCGCCGAGAGGTAGACGAGGACGAGATCGAAGTCGAGCAGCGACCGCGCCGCCGAGTCCGACCAGAGCTGGGAGAGCATCGTCCAGGCGGCGAGCCCCGCGAGCGACCCGCTTGCGACGACGATCCCCAGGTTGGCGCCGGCGACGGGGTGCTCGGCCGTCAGGACCCTGAGCGCAAGGATCAGGATGAGGACCAGGGCGCCGACGGCGGTCGTGCCCGCGAAGAAGCCCCCTGCGTTGAAGGCGAGATAGAGGAGGACGGCCGCGGGCCCGAGCAAGGCCGCGGCGGCCGTCAGGCGGTCAGTCAAGGAAGGGGTCCGGTCCCGGCACGGCTGAGATCGCCCGCACCCTACAAGCCGACAGGGACGCGGCCGGGAAAGAGAGAAGCCGGCCACTGGCCGGCTTCTCAAGGGAGGAGAGTTGCTGCATCCGCCCACTGTTCATGGGCGGAACTTCACCGACGCGACCGCCTCTCCGCGGCCGGCCGGGCTAAGGGTCAGATCCGCTCGCGAACCCGCTTCACGGCCGGCTCGACGCGCTCCCGGTAGACGGGCTCGACGCGCTGCCTGTACACCGGCTCGAAGCGCTCGCGAACGACAGGCTCGAGGCGCTCGCGATAGACGGGCTCGACCCGCTCGCGAACGACGGGCTCGACCCGATCGCGCGCCTTGCGGGCCTGTCCGATCAGCTGCTCGGTGACCTGCTTGCGGACATCGCCGCCGCGGTTACCGGCTCGCTCGATCTCCTCGGCGAGCCGCTTGCGCAGCGTCTCGAGCTCCTTCGAGCGGGTCTCGGGCTTCCGCCACACCTCGACGGTGTTGCGGACCGCGTCGGCGGCCTGGGGAACGGCGCCAACGGCGACATCGACCGCCTGCAGCGCCTGCTCTGACGGCTTGCTGGCGACTGCGACGGCGCCGTTCTTGGTGTTCGACTCGTTCTTGGGCATCTCGGTCTTTCAACTCCCAACGGGGTAGCGGACAGGTCTTATTACTCGTAATGTTGTTCGCAGAGTAGCAGCGAACACACGTTCTCGTTCTTAAACCGCCGGGCCGCGGCTGTTACACCCGCATCTACAGCTCGGCCCTGAAGGCCTCGAGCCGATCGGCCAGCTCCTTCGGCCGGCTGAGCGCGGGGGTGTGCCCGCCGTCGATCTCGTCGGGGGTGATTCCCAGGCGGCGTTCGACCATCAGGCGGACGAAGTCGGCCGGGAACACGCGGTCCTCACGACAGAGCAGGTACCTGGTCGGGACCTCGGGCCAGGCCGCGAGCGGCCAGGGCTCCCCCATCGCCCTCGACACCTCGGGCCTTCCGTGCCGCAGCGCCTCGGCGGCGAGCTCGGGAGGGACGTCCTGGTAGAAGGTCCCGATCTCGTCGGCCCAGTCGGGCTCCTCGGTCACCGTCTCCCCCCATTCGGCTCTGGCCCAGCCGTTGAAGGTCTCGCCGGGAAGGGGCACCATCGCCGCGACCAGGACGAGCAGGTCGGCACCGGCGCCGCTCGCAGACGATCGGGGCGGTGAAGCCGCCGATCGAATGGGCGACGACGACGACGTCGGTCCTGTCCCCGATCGCGTCGATTACCGTCTCGGCGTACTCGGACCACCCGGCCGTCTCGTCCTCGGAGGGCAGGTCAGGCGCGACCGTGTCGTGGCCCCGCTCGCGAAGCTTCGCCTCGACCAGGTGCCAGTACCAGCCGACGTCCCCGCCGCCATGGATCAACGCGTAGGTGGCCATCGTCGTCGCCTCAGCGGTGAAGGAGGGCAAGGAGGCGGTTCTGGCGCCGGGCGCCGACTCGCTCAACCCATTCGGCCGGGGTGTCCAGCTCCTCCGGGCTCGGCAGGGACTCGGCCGAGTCCCAGGCGTGATTCAGCCCCCTGATCCCGGCCTCGCCGACGACGGCGTCGGCGAACGCCTTGCCGCGGCGGTACTGGGCGAGCTTCATCTCGAGCCCGAGCAGCCGGGAGACGACCGAGTCGAGCAGGCCGCGGCGCTCGCGATCGCGGTCGAGGCGCCGGCGGAGCTCGGCGTAGCGCGGGTCGAGCTGGTCGCCGACGGCGTCCATCACGTGCTCGGCATATCCCTCCACCAGGGTCATCGTCGCGAGCAGCCGGTCGAGATGGCGCCGCTGAGGCTCGGGGAGGAGCAGTCGGGCGAGATCGCCGGCCGCGACGGAGCGCACCAGCTCGCGCGGATTCAGCCGGACGAGCTTGCCGAGCAGCTCACCCGGCTTCACCTCGAGGGCGGCCCCCTCGAAGAGCTCCTTCGCGATCCCGCCGATGTGGTCGCGCAGCCACGGTACCGAGGCGAAGTGGACGGCGTGGGTGGTCTCGTGGAGGGCGATCCAGCGGAGGAAGAGATCGTGGTCGACGTCGAGGCGGGAGCGTGCCGCCGAGAGGTTGGGGCCGACGAAGAGCAGCCGCGGGTCCCGGGTCGGCCCGATCAGGGCGACGTCGTACTGGCCGATCACCCGCTGGGCGAGGTAGCCGACCGCGAGGCCGACCTCGGCTCCGGCGGCGGCGCTCGTCAGCGTCGCGGGCAGCCCCTTCGAGTTGCTGCCGGAGACGCTTCAGCCGCTCGCCCAGCTGCTCCTCGACTCCGGCGGACATCTCGCGGAAGGTGGCGATGTTGACCCGCGCCCACTCGGCCCTGCCGACGAGCTCGGCCTCGGGCAAGGGCGCGCGCGGCTTCAGCCCGGTGTAGCGACGGACGAGCTGGGCGGCGCGGTCGGATTCAGCCCGGAGCTCCTCCTCCGTCCCCTCCCACTGCGGTCCCTGGCCCGCCAAGGCCAGGCCCACCCGCTCCGCCAGGGCCCAGTCGACGATCCGCTCGGGCATCAGTCGACCGCGTCCTGGGCCGTGCGGAGAACGCTGAGGTCCGCCAGGGTGCGGGCGGCGGCGACGTCGTAGCGCGCGGCAAGGTCGAGCGGCGCCTCGCCCAGCCCGTAGCCGGCGAACTCCAGCGCCGCTCCCGCCTCGCGAGCGACAAGCTGCGCCGCGGCGGCGTCGACCGAGCGGCAGTTGCGGGTGGTGATCATCCCGTCGAAGCGGCCGGCGCCGACGTAGCAGAGGGAGACGGCGATCGACCCGGGGCTCCGCAGCCGGTAGGCGGCGCCGGAGAGGCTCTCTGCGGCTGCCCGGACCCGATCCGGCTTCGTCGCCTCCATCGCGACCACCTCGATCCCGTCGCCGCCGGGGGTCCTGATCGGCGCGCCGTCGAGGGTGGCGCCGCCGTCGAGGGTGGCGATGAATTCCTCGCCGGCGCCGAACTCGTAGACGTAGCCGAGTGAGACGTCGGCCATCGAGTCGCCGTCGGCGACCGCGATGCTGACGCTGTGGCAGGGAATCGTCCGGCGAGCGTTGAGCGAGCCGTCGATCGGATCGACGACCACCCGAGTCGGCGCCTCTGGGCTTCCGAAGCTGACCGTTCCCCGCTCCTCGGAGACGACGGTGAACTCGGGCCCGCGCTGGTGGATCCGCTCCAGTTCGGCGAAGATCGCGTCCTCGCAGAGCCGATCGATCACCAGGGTGCGGTCGCCTCCCTCGCCGATCCCCTCGTACTCGGTGCGCGCGGCGATTCCATCGTGCTCGGAGAAGATCCGGCGCTGAGCCGCCACCGCAGCGCGGAATGCCTCGAGCCACTCCTCGGCGGAGGGAGCGGTGAGGCCTGGAGGGGCGGTCCCCTGAGCCTCGACCGCGTCCCGGGGCGTGCCTGGCTCGGTCACCGACCTGATGCTAGAGAGTCGATTTGCGCAGCCAGCGGCAACCGGCTCGGCGGCGTTGGGTCGATGATCTAGCCTGGAGCCGGTGGAGGAGCGCCCTGAGTCAAGGACCCCTGCGCTCACCGACGCGCAGGAGCGCGTCATCGCCCATCCCGATGGGCCTCTGCTCGTCCTCGGACTGACCGGATCGGGGAGAACCGAGGCGATCAGCCGCCGCCTCGCCCACCTGGCGGAGGCCGGTGAGGACGCGCTCGTGTTGACCAGCACGCAGGCCACCGCCGCCCGAATCCGAGCCCGAGCCGAGGATGCGATCGAGGGCGCGTTCGAGGAGCTGGTGGTGAATCCGTACACGCTGATTGCGGCTCGGCTGTTGCACGAGCACGCGACCGAGGCAGGACTCGACCCCTTCCTCGAGTCGCTGACCGCCGCCGAGCGGCTGGCGCTGCTGCTCGAGCGGCTCGACGAGCTGCCCCTGCGCCGGCACGAGATCCGCGGGAACGCCGCCGGGCTCCTCGCCAGGATCGTCGATCGGATCGACGCGCTGAAGGCGGCAGGGGTCACCGCCGAGCGCTTTCGCGAGTGGGCCGAGGGCCTCGGCGCGGTGCAGAACGACGCCGACCTTGATGCGGCGGCGCGCGAGCGGGAGTTCGCCCAGATCTACGAGCTCCACGACTCGATGCTGCACGCCGCGGGCGCGGTCGACGGCGGCGAGGCGGTGCTCGAGCTCAGCCGGCTGCTCGGCGAACGGCCGGCGCTTGCTGCGGCCGTCGCCGATCGCTTCCCCCACCTGATCGTCGACGAGCTCGAGGACGCCTGCTCGGCGGAGCGCACCCTGATCGAGCTGCTGACGCGGGGCGCCCGCAGCACGGTCCTCTCCTGCGATGACGAGCAGGGACGGGCGCGGGTGCGTGGGCGGCGCCGGTTGGGCCCGAGAGACCCTCGGCGACCTCGAGGAGATTGTGCTGGAGCCGGCCTGGCGCTACGGCGGCGACCTGCTCGACGCCGCCCACGCCGTGGTGGCGTCGGCCGGCCCCGGCGCCGAGGTGCCGCGGCGGGCCGCCGGGCCGCCGACCAGGGTCCGCTTCTGGCGCAGCGACAACGAGCGTGCCGAGGCCCAAGCGGTCGCCCGTGAGATCGAGTCGGTGCTCGCCGGCGGCGAGGTGAGGATGGCGGACCTCTGCATCGCGGTGCCGCGCGGGGGCGGCCGCCAGCGCGCGATCGCCGCCGCCCTCGAGGAGCGCCGCATCCCCCATCGGATCGCCGGCCCGGACTCCTTCTTCCGGCGACCTGAGGTCCGCGACGTGATCGCCTGGCTGCGGCTGCTCGCCGACCCCACCGACGCCGCAGCCGCGGTCAGGGCGCTGAGCCGCCCGCCGATCGAGCTTCGCTCGGTCGATCTCGCCCGCTGCACGACGATCGCCCGGCGGCGAAAGCTCGACATGGTCTCGGCGCTCGAGGCATCGCTGGAGAGCCCCCAGATCCCGCCCGAGGCGCGGGACCGGATCAGGACATTCCTCGGCCTCTGGGGAGCGGCGGCGAAGGCGATGGGCGAGATGCGCGCCGACGTCTTCGTCCGGAGGCTGATCGAGCGGATCGGCTTCCGGCGCCACCGCCTGTTCGCCGCCCATCCCGAGGCCGCCGAGCGGCTCCGCAGCCTCTCGCGCCTCGGCAAGCTGGCGGCGGACTGGACCCGTCGCGAGCCCGGCGGCTCGAATCGTGACTTCGTCCGCTACCTGGTCGCGGTCTCGGAGGCGGGGGTCTCCCCGGCTGACGAGCCGAGCGCGCCGATGGCCGACGCCGTCCGGGTGATGCCGTTCGAGTCCCTGAAGGGGCTCGAGTTCGCCCGCCTCTACGTGGTCGGGCTGCACGCCGGGGCGATGCCGGGGCCCGAGCCGGCGGGCCCGCCCGCGGTGCCCCCCGCAGCTCGCCGGGCGCGGGCGCCCCGTTCGAGGCCGATCGCCGCCGACTGCTCTACCTCGCGATTACCCGAGCGAGCGAGGAGCTGGTCCTTTCCCGTCCCCTGGCCACCGAGGAGGGGAAGGCACGGCCCTCGCCCTTCTACGAAGAAGCGCGAGCCGTGCTCGACGCCTCCGAGCACGGCCACGCCGAGGAGCTCTTCGGGCCGGCGGAGGGGATGCAGGCGACCTACCGGATGATCCAGGACGAGGTCCTGGAGGAGGCCTGGCGGGCCGGCGGCAAGCTCTCGGAGCCGCGGCTCGACACCTACATCGACGTCAACCGGGCGGTCGCCCGCTTCCTCGAGCTGGTCAAGCTCGCCGGGCTGATCCAGCGGCCGGGCTCCGAACCGGTGGGCGAGGCCCTCGGCCACGTCAACGACCTGCTCGAGCACGCGATCTCCGCCGAGCAGCGGAAGGCGCTCGCGGACTCGGGCCTCGACTCCTACCTGCTCGACGAGGAGGGCGCCCGGAAGCGTCGCCGGGAGCTGATCGCCGCCCAGGACGAGCCCTCGCTCGAGGCCTTCCTCCCCCGGCGCGGAGAGGGCCTCGCCCTCTCGGCGACCGACATCGAGCTCTACCGGACCTGCCCGCTCAAGTACAAGTTCGCGCGGGTCTTCGGGATCCCGCAGGAGACGACGATCAACCAGCGCTTCGGGATCGTCATCCACCAGGTTCTGGAGCGCTTTCATGGAGCAGCGCCCGCCGGTGGATCACCATCATCAACGGCGGCCACAAACACCCCAGAACATCCGGCGGCCACAAAAAGCGCCGCCGCGTCTACCGACGGCGGCAGCCTCGAGCGGCTGATGGCGCTGTTCGCGGCCGCCTGGCGCCGCTCGGGCTTCGGCGAGTCCGACGACGAGCTCCAGTTCCGCGAGCGGGCGATCGAGGCCCTGCGCCGCTACCACGCGCGGATCTCGAGCAGCGGCGCCAGCCCGCGCTGGGTCGAGCGCAAGTTCGACTTCCGGATCGGGCCCCACCACCTCCGCGGACGGGTGGATCGGGTGGACCAGCTCCCCGGCGGGCGGCTACGAGCTGATCGACTACAAGACCGGCGATCCGAAGCCCGAGCGCGAGCTCGAGGGCGACGTCCAGCTCGCGATCTACCGCCTCGCCGCCCGCGAGGCCTGGCGGCTCGACGGAGCCGCCGGCAGCTACTGGTACGTGCTCGCCGACGAGAAGGTGGCGGTGGGCAGCTCGCCCGACGACCTCGAGCGAGTCGAGGGAGTGGTGCTCGAGGTCGGCGAGGGAATCCTCGACCAGGACTTCGAGCCCCGCCCCTCACCGGAGATCTGCTCCTGGTGCGACTTCCGGCTGATCTGCCCCGCTTCTGAGGCCTGAGACTCCAGCCTGCGGTTGGTTGGCTAACCCTCGCCGGGCGGGCCGCCGCGCTGGCGCAGGAACTGCTCGAACTGGCGGGCGAGGGTCTCGCCGGAGGGGAGGTCGGTGCCAAGCTCGAGCCGGTCCGCCTGCTCCTGCTCGAGCCGCTGGACCAGCTCCTCGATCTCCGGGTTGGCCGCGACCGCGCGGGTGACCTGGTCCTCGTAGGAGGCGGTCTCCTCCTCGAGCTCGGACGCCTCCACCGCGACCCCGACCAGGCCCTCGAGGCGGCGGAGAAGGGCGAGCGCCGCCTTCGGATTGGGCACAGCGGCGACGTAGTGGGGGACCGCCGCCCAGAGGCTGGCCGAGGGCATCCCGCGCCGGCGGCAGGCGTCGTGGAGGACGCCGACGACGCCGGTGGGTCCCTCGTAGTTGGAGCGAGCGAGGTCGAGCTGATCGACCAGCTCCTCGTCGGAGGCGAGTCCTGTGATCGGCACCGGGAGGCTGTGGGCGACGTCGGCGATCAGCGCGCCGAGGGTGACAACCATCTCCACCCCAAGCTCGTCGGCGACCTCGGCCAGGCCCTCGGAGAAGGTCCGCCAGCGCAGGTTCGGCTCGGTTCCGGCAAGGAGGACGAGGTCGTGGTCGGTGCCGTCAACCCGAGCCGCCAGCAGGACGTTGCCGGGCCACTCGATCTCGCGGGTCTGCCCTTCGGTGAGGCTGATCGTCGGCCGGTTCGCCTGGAAGTCGAAGAAGCCCTCGGGGTCGACCTGGGCGATCAGCTCGGCATCGAGCGATTCCGCCGCCGTGGTGAGGGCGGTGGTCGCGGCGCCGGCCGCGTCGTTCCAGCCGGCGAATGCACAGACCAGGATCGGCGAGCGGAGCCGCGGGGGCTCTGCCTCCCAGACGAGCTCGTCCATGTTTCGAGACTAGCGCGACCCGCCTCCCGGCCGCGCCGGGTGTGCGAACCCCACACAGACCACGTGAACCATCCGCACCACTGGTGAGACTTGGGCGATGCCCGCGCACGCTTCGGCAGAGCAACCTCGGTCTCGGCCAGGCGCCGAACCCACCCTCGCCGGCCCCTCGATCGCCGAGCTTCGCCCCGGCCAGCGGTTCCGGGGCGACTACGCCTGCCTCCGCAAGGACCGGCTGACCGCCCGGAACGGATCGCCGTACCTGTCGCTGGAGCTTCGTGACCGCACCGGCTCGATCCCGGCGAGGGCGTTCCGGGAGGTCGACCGCCTCGCCGCCCGGTTCGAGCGCGGCGACCCGATCCGGGTCTCGGGCAAGGTCGAGCGATTCCGCGGCGACCTGGTCGCGGAGATCGACGAGATCAGCCCGCTCGAGGAGGGCGCCTTCGACCCCGCCGACTTCCTGCCGAGCGCCTACCGCGACCCGGAGGAGCTGAACGGGTTCCTCGAGCACCTGATCCGGGAGGTCCACGATCCCGACCTCCGGCAGGTGGTCGAGCGGGTCCTCCTTCGGGTCGCCGGTCGCGGAGGAGTTCCGGCGGGCGCCCTGCACCCGGGCCGGCCACCACGCCTACCTCGGCGGGCTAACGAGCACACGGTGGCGGTGGCGACGCTGGTCGGCGAGGTCTGCCAGCTCCACCCGCGGCTCGACTCGGACCTGCTGATGGCGGCGGCCCTCCTCCACGATGTCGGCAAGGTGCGCGAGTTCACACTACGGCGCCGAGTTCGGGGTCAGCGAGGAGGGGCGGCTGCTCGGCCACCTCGCGCTCGGCGCGGAGATCGTCGGCGCCGCCTCCGGTGGCCTTTCCCCGGAGCGCCGCGCGGCCCTCCTTCACTGCCTCCTCTCCCATCACGGCGCCGACTCAGCCGGCGGCCGCGGGCGCGGCTTCGGCTCGCCCGAGGCGCTGGCGCTCTACCGGCTGAACGCCCTCGACGCCGGGGTCAAGGGCGCGCTCGAGCACGGGCTCTAGCGGTAACCGCCGCCTACGGGGAGCTCGCAGCCCCGGACGGGCGGAGGGCTCGAATCGCGAGCCGGGCCGCGATCGCCAGCGCGAGGGCGGCGAATGAGAGCTCGAGGACCCGCTGGCTGACCGCGTTGGCGACCACCACCCCGACCGCCACCCCGGCGGCGAGAGGGCCCCGACCAGGAGGCCGTCGCGGAGCCGGAGGTTGCCGTAGCCGTGCTGGCGCCAGGCCGCGACCGCGGCCACGGGGACGATCGCGAGCAGCGAGGTCGCCTCGGCCTCCACCTGCGGCATGTCCTGGAAGATCGCCAGCGCCGGGACGAAGAGGATCCCGCCGCCGACCCCGAGCAGGCCGCCGACCAACCCGCCGGCGAAGCCGAGGAGCGCCGTGAGAATCTCGTTCACGGGACGATCAGCTCCACCGCGATCACCACCAGGAGGACCGCGAACAGGAGCCGAGATCGCTCGCTCGGGAAGGCGCTGCTGGAGGGCGGTCCCGGCGATCGCCCCGCCGATCGCCGGGACCCCGACCAGGGCGGCGTCGGCGGGCGAGACGTTCCCGTAGGTCGCCTGGAGGATCACCGCGTAGGCGGCGATCAAGATGATCGCGGCCATGCTGGTCCCGGTCGCCTCCCGCTCGCCGAAGCCGAGCCAGATGACCAGCAGGGGGACGATGATCGTCCCGCCACCGACGCCGAAGAGCCCGCTGAAGACGCCGGCGGCGGTCCCGATCGCGGCCAGCTGCAAGGTCCTCCGCATCGGCGGCGATACTAGATGGCATGGAGGCCGCTCCCGGCGACGAGAAGCTGGCCCGGCTGCTGGCTCCCCTCAGCGAGGACCCGGGCCGGGCGGCGATCCTCACCGACGTCGACGGGACGATCGCGCCGATCGCCGGACGCCCCGAGGACGCTGCGGTGCCGGAGCGCCGTCCGCGAGCTGCTCCGCCGGCTTGCCTCCAGATACGCGCTGGTCGCCGCGATCAGCGGAAGGCGGGCGGCCGACGCGCGCCGGATCGTCGGGGTCGAGGAGATCGCCTACTCGGGGAACCATGGCTTCGAGCTCCTCCTGCCGGGCGCCGAGGAGCCCTGAACCGGATCCCTCCCTGGACGGCCACGAGGGCGACGCCGCCCGCTTCGTCGCCGAGCTCGACCGCGGTGAGCTCGAGCGGGCCGGCTTCCGGGTCGAGGACAAGGGGGCGATCGTCGCCCTCCACTGGCGGGGTGCGCCGAACGAGGGCGAGGCCGAGTCGCTGGCGAGCGAGATCGCGAGCGAGGCCGAGTGGCAGGACCTGGTCCCCCACCGGGGCCGAAAGGTGCTGGAGATCCGCCCGAACGTCCCGATCAACAAGGGGATCGCGGTGGCGGCGATGCTCGCCGCCCGGCCGGTGAGGGCCGCCCTCTACGCCGGTGATGACCGCACCGACGTCGACGGCTTCACCGCCCTGCGGACGCTCCGCGAGGACGGAGACCTGGAGGCGACCGCCTGCATCGCGATCGCCTCCTCGGAGACACCGCCCGAGGTGCTCGAGAGCCGCCGATCTCAGCGTCTCCGGCCCCGAGGGCTTCGTCGCGGTGCTCGAGGCGCTCGCCGACTAAGGTCGGCCCGCCTTGGCCTTCGTCGATCTGCTCCGAACGACCGTCCTCCTCACCGCGGGCTCGGCGACCGCTCTCGCCGCGATCACCGCGCTGACCGCGAACCGCGACGACGACACCCTCACCCTGCTGGTCGCCGCGGGCTGGTGGACGATCGCCCTGATCGCGGGCCTGGTCCTCGGGCGGCCCGCGCGGGCGGCCGAGGCGATCAGCCCGGTGCTGGCCGGGGCGCGGACGACCTCGACCCTCCCCGACACCGAGCGCCCCGGGGTGGCGGCGCTCGCCCGGCTCTGGCCGATCGGGGTGTTCGCCCTGGTCGCCGGCGGGCTCGGCTTCGTCTATCCCGGGGGTCTCGGCGATCGGCACCGGCTTCGCCCTCGCCGCGGCGCTCGCCTGGCGGGCGCGCGAGGCCGCGGTCACGGCGATCGAGGACCGCGACGGGGTCCGCTTCTACGTCGAGCCGGGCTCCGCGCTGCAGCCCGTGAAGCTGGTCCGCACCCCGGGGCTCCGTCGCGACCGGCCTCCGGCGGGCCATCCGCCCCCGCCCGCCCCGGGCGTCTAGTGGCTCGATCGGGTTAGCGCCAGCACTAAACGGGTTGCTCCTCAGCTTCGCTTTCGGAGCACCCTCGCTTGACGCTTCCGCAGCGGCGCGAACGATCGCCAGGAGCGGGTGTTCGCCACCTGTTCGGCCGAGAGCCAGGCGCGGCGGGCGGTCGCGACCGAGTACTGCATGTTGGCCAGGGTGTCGACGCCATGGGCGTCGGTGTTGCAGACGATCCGCACCCCGGCCTCGGAGGCGAGCTTCGCGTGGCGCTCGGAGAGGTCGCGCCGGTTCGGGTTGCCGTTGATCTCCATCATCGTCCCGGTCCTGGCCGCGGTCTCGGCGATCCGCTCGACGTCGATCGCGTAGGGCTCGCGGCGCAGCAGCAGCCGGCCGGTGAGGTGGCCGATGCAGTCGACGAGCGGGTGCTCCATCGCCTCCAGCACCCGCTCGGTCATCGCCCGCTCGGAGATCCCGAACGAGGTGTGGACGCTCGCCACCACCCAGTCGAGCTCCGCGAGCAGCTCGTCGGGGTAGTCGAGCTCTCCCTTGGTGCCGATGTTGACCTCGGAGCCCGCCAGAAGGCGGAACCCGCGGGGCGCCGACTCGTTCCAGCCCCGGACCTCCTCGATCCGCTTCGCCAGCCGCTTCGGGGTGACGTGGTCGCCGAAGCCGTGGCTGGCGGAGTGGTCGGTGATCGCGAAGTAGGCGTAGCCGCGCGCGCCGCGCGCCCTCGGCCATCTCCTCGAGCGAGTTGCGGCCGTCCGAGAGGGTCGTGTGGGAATGGAGGTCGCCGCGGATCTCCTCGAGCCTGGACCAGCTCGGGCAGCTCGCCCGAGTCGCCGGCCTCGATCTCGCCCCTGCCCTCGCGCAGCTCCGGCTCGATGTAGGGAAGGCCGAGGAGCTCGTAGACGCCCGCCTCCTCGGTGAAGCGGTGGACCTTCTTCCCCTCGGTCTTCGGCGACCCCGTGCTCGGAGACCGAGAGGCCGCGGCCGAGAGCCCGCTCGCGCAGCTGGACGTTGTGCTCGGCCGAGCCGGTGAAGTGCTGGAGCAGGTTGCCGAAGTTCTCCTCCGGGACGATCCGGAGGTCGAGCTTCAGCCCGGCGTGGGTGAGCACCTGGGCTCCGCCATCGCCCGCCGCCCGCCCCTCGGAGACCAGGGCGTGCTCGCCGAGCGCCTCGACGAGCGCCGCCGGGTCCTCGGCGGTGGCGACCAGGTCGATGTCCTTGCAGGTCTCGGCCCAGCGGCGCGCCGAGCCGGCGATCTCGACCCGGCCCGCCGCGGGGCTCTCGCGCAGCGCCTCGGCGATCTCGCGGGCGACCGGGAGGACGTCCGAGAGCAGCCTCCGGTCGGAGTCCTCGCCGGCGTCCGGCATCGTCTCGAGCGCCGCCAGCACGTTCTCCTCGGCTGGTCGGCCCGAGGCCCCTGCAGCTCGCGGATCTTGCCCTGCTCGGCGGCCGCCCGGAGCCCCTCGAGGTCCTCGATCCCGAGCTCGTCGTAGAGGCGGCGCGCGGTCTTCGCCCCGAGCCCCGGTACCCGGGTCACCTCGACCAGCGAGGCGGGGAACTTCTTCTTCAGCTTCTCGGCCGAGGGGATGCTGCCGGTCTCGATCAGGGTGACGACCTTCTCGGCCAGGGTCTTGCCGATTCCCGGCAGCTCGGTGAGCCGGTCCTCCTTCGCGAGCTGCTCGAGGGAGACCGGGCTGTCGCGAGCGGTCCGCGCCGCCTCCTGGTAGGCGAGCACCCGAAAGCGGTCGGCCCCGTCGAGGGCGTAGAGGATCCCCAGCTCCCGGAGGGCGGCGGCGATCTCGGCGTTGCGCATGGCCCCAACCTACCCACGTCCGCCAATGGGGAAATACGCTCCCGGCGTGCCCGAGCCGAAGCGCCGAGGCCGACCCGCGGGTCTGGGTCATCCTCCCCACCTACAACGAGGCCGACAACCTCGAGCGGCTGGTCACGGCAGTCCGGGAGCGGCTGCCCGAGTCCCGGCGGGTGCTGATCGTCGACGACAGCTCCCCCGACGGCACCGGCGAGATCGCCGACCGTCTCGCCGCCGAGCACGACGACGTCGCGGTCCTTCACCGGCAGGTCAAGGAGGGACTCGGCCCCGCCTACATCGCGGGCTTCCGCGAGGCGCTCGCCGGCGGCGCCGAGCTGGTGATCGAGATGGACGCCGACTTCTCCCACGACCCGGCCTACCTGCCGCAGCTGCTCCGGGCCGCCGGCGAGGCGGACCTGGTGATCGGCTCGCGCTACGTGCCCGGCGGCGGGGTGACCGATTGGGGCCCCGTGCGGCGCTTCATCAGCCGCGGCGGAAGCGCCTACGCGCGGGTCGTGCTCGGGATCCGCGTCCGCGACCTCACCGGTGGGTTCAAGTGCCTGCGTCGGAGCGTCCTCGAGGCGATCGACCTCGACTCGATCGACTCGCTCGGCTACGCCTTCCAGGTCGAGGTCACCTACCGGGCGATCAGGGCCGGCTTCCGGGTGGTCGAGATCCCGATCGTCTTCCGGGATCGCCAGGAGGGCAAGTCGAAGATGAGCAACGCGATCGTCGCTGAGGCGATGTGGAGGGTGCCGGCGCTGCGAATGAAGCGGAGGCGCTGAGGTCGATTGCCGGCGGCTCTATGCTGTTCGAGCCGAACGGTTCGCGGGACGATTGACCAGAACTTGCTTCACTTTGTATAGTGTGACCACAGAGCCAACCACGACCAGGAGGGGACCGACAGTGCCGGGCAAGCTCACCGATGTGACCGACGCAAACTTCCAGGCCGACGTGCTCCAGGCCGAAGGCCCGGTGCTCGTCGACTTCTGGGCTCCGTGGTGTGGGCCCTGCCGAGTCGTCCACCCGGTCCTCGAGGAGATCGACGCCGAGCGCGAGTCGCTCAAGATCGTCAGCCTGAACACGGACGACAACCCGCAGACCGCCGCCAAGTACGAGGTCCTCTCGATCCCGACGATGATCCTCTTCCGCGACGGCGAGGTCGTCACCCGGATCGTCGGCGCCCAGCCGAAGGCCCGGCTGGAAGCACAGCTCGAGCCGGCGCTCGCCTAAGCGGCCACCGGGCCGTTCGCTAGATGATCTGAGAGTCGACGAAGCCGGCGAGCAGGACCGAGAAGCCGGCGATCTCGGCAACGATCAGCGCCCACATGAACTGGTGGAGCCCGGGCGGCTCCTCCCCCTCCCGGAACTGGTTGTCGGTGTCGCGCAGCAGCCCGTGCGCGATGTAGCTGACGATCGCCGCGACGAAGAAGAGGATCACGACGAAGGCCGCAATCAGGTTGACCGCCGTGCTCCAGCCCGATAGCTCGACGAAGGTGGCGACGAGGAGGGTCGCGAACGAGTAGAGGAGCGCCGCCCGGTGGGCGGTGTCGACGTAGGGATGGGCGAGCCCGTCGCTGCTCCGAGCCATCTGCCGGTACTTCCAGACCCCCAGCGAGAGGGCGAGGATGAAGATCAGACCAGCGGCGAGGAGGACCGCCTTGGTGTCGCTCCCAAGCTCCATGCCTAGCCCGACTCCCGGCCGGCGCGGCTGACGCGAGATCAGCAGCTCGCGGCCCTCGACCGTCGTCTTCTCGCCGGCGGAGTCGCCGTCGTAGCTGACCGAGGTGGCGAGGGTCTCGCCGGTGATGTAGGCCTCGTGGGCGCGGGCGGCGCCGAGCAGCTCGTCGTCGCCTCCGAGGGAGAGCTCGATCCGGTCGGAGACCTCGAGCCCCGCCTCCCGGCGGGCGTTCTGGACGGCGTGGACGATCTCCCGGGCGAGGCCCTCGGCCCGGAGCTCGTCGTCGACCTCGAGCGACAGGGCGACCGCGTGGCCGGCCTCGGCCTCGACCTGGTAGCCCTCGAGCGGCTCCATCACCAGGTTGATGTCGTCGGCGCCGAGGACGTGCTCGGTGCCGTCGACCGAGATCCCGACCTCGGCGCCCCTCCTCCATCGCTCTCCGCCACCCCGTCCGCGTCCAGCGCCTCGACCGCGGCGGCGACCTGCGGCATCTGCTTGCCGAAGCGCGGGCCGAGCGCCCGGTAGTTGGGCTTCACCCGGTAGGAGACCAGCTCGGCCTCCTCGTGGACGAACTCGATCTCCTTCACGTTCAGCTCGGAGGCGACGACCTCCGACAGCCGCTCGATCGCGGCGCGCTCGGCGTCGGAGGCGACGACCACCGCCTTCCGAAGCGGCTGGCGAACCTTCACCTTCGCCTGCGCCCGGGCCGCCCGGCCGAGCTCGACCGTGCGGCGGACCGCCTCCATCCCCGCCTCGAGCTCGTCGTCGATCAGCGCCTCGGCGGGCATCGGGAAGTCGCAGAGGTGGACCGAGTCGGGGCGGTCGCCGAACTCCTCGTCCGCTCCTCCGCCGAGGTTGGTGTAGATCTCGTCGGCGAGGAAGGGCGTGAACGGCGCCAGCAGGGTGGAGACGGTGAGCAGGCAGTGGCGGAGGGTGGCGAAGGCCGCCTCGTCGCCCTCCCAGAACCGCCGCCGGCTGAGCCGGACGTACCAGTTCGAGAGCTCCTCGCTGTAGTCGGCGATCGCGGCGCCGGCGGTGGTGCAGTCGAAGTTGTCCATGTGCTCGCGGACGGTGGCGATCGTCCGCTGGAGGCGGGAGACCGCCCAGCGATCGAGCTCCCCCGCCGGGCCCTCTCCCCTCCGCTCGCTGCTCCAGGCGTCGGCGAGTCCCGCGGGCTCGAGCCCCTCGGTGTTCGCGTAGAGCACCCAGAACGAGTAGGTGTTCCAGAGGGTGAGGAGGAACTGGCGGACGGCCTCGCCGACCGTCTCGACCGAGAAGCGGTAGCCGGCCCAGGGCTGCTGGGCGGTGAAGTAGTACCAGCGGAAGGCGTCGGCGCCGTGGCGGGAGATCACGTCCCAGGGCTCGACCACGTTGCCGCGGCTCTTCGACATCTTCTGCCCCTCGGGGTCGAGGATCAGCCCGAGGCAGACGCAGTTGCGGTAGCTGGAGGTGTCGAAGAGCAGCACCGACTCGGCGAGCAGCGTGTAGAACCAGCCGCGGGTCTGGTCGATCGCCTCGCAGATGAAGTCGGCGGGGAAGCGCTCCTCGAACAGCTCCTCGTTCTCGAACGGGTAGTGGAACTGCGCCCAGGGCATCGAGCCCGAGTCGAACCAGGCGTCGATCACCGAGGTCGACCCTGCGCATCTCCCCGTCGCAGCCCTCGCGATCGCAGGGCAGGACCACCTCGTCGATGTAGGGGCGGTGGAGGTCGTCGGGGACCTCGGCGCCGCGGTCGCGGAGGTCCTCGATCGAGCCGGCGCAGAAGCGCTGGTCGCAGTCCTCGGCCTCGCACTCCCAGATCGGCAGCGGGGTGCCCCAGTAGCGGTCGCGGGAGAGCGCCCAGTCGACGTTGCCCTCCAGCCACTTGCCGAAGCGGCCGTGCTTGATGTGCTCGGGGTGCCAGCCGATCTCCTCGTTGGCGGCGAGCATCCGGTCGCGGACCTGGGTGGTGGCCACGTACCAGTTCGACTTCGCGTAGTAGATCAGCGGCGTGTCGCAGCGCCAGCAGTGCGGATAGGCGTGCAGGTAGGTCTCGGCGCGCAGCAGCCTCCCCTTCTCCTCCAGCGCGCTGACGATGTCGGGGTCGGCCTCCTTGACCTTGCGGCCGGCGAAGTCGGTGACCCGCTCGTCGAAGGTGCCCTCGAGGGTGACCGGGTTCTGGAGGGTGATCCCGTACTGCTCGCCGAGGCGGAAGTCGTCCTCGCCGAAGGCGATCGCGGTGTGGACGAGCCCGGTGCCCTCGTCGGTGGAGACGAAGTCGGCGAGCAGGACCGTGTGGCCGCGGGGGCCGTAGTCGGTGATGTAGTCGAAGGGCGGCTCGTAGGCGGTGCCGGCGAGCGCCTCGCCGGGGAAGTGGGCGAGCACCTCGGCCTCCTCGCCGAGGACGTGCTCGACCCGCTCCCGAGCGAGGACGAAGACCTCGCCCTCGAGGCGGGCCCGGACGTACTCGATCTCGGGACCGGCGGCGACCGCCGCGTTCGAGATCAGGGTCCAGGGCGTCGTCGTCCAGACCAGCAGCTGGTCGCCCGGCTCGAGCGGGCCCTCCGGGATCTGATCGCTGGGGGCCGGCTCGCGGATCGGGAGCTTCACGTAGACGGAGGGGTCCTCGACGTCGTGGTAGCCGAGCGCGACCTCGTGCGAGGAGAGCGCGGTGCCGTCCTTCGGGCAGTAGGGGACGACCTTGTGGGCCTCGTAGAGACGCCCGTCGTCCCAGATCCGCCGCAGGGCCCACCAGACCGACTCGATGTAGTCGTTCTCCATCGTCACGTAGGGGTCGTCGAGGTCGATCCAGAAGCCGATCCGCTCGGTGAGCCGGTTCCAGTCCTCGACGTAGCGGAAGACCGACTCGCGGCAGCGCTGGTTGAACTCGGCGATCCCGTAGGCCTCGATCTCGGCCTTGGAGGCGATCCCGAGCTCCCTCTCGACCTCGAGCTCGACCGGGAGCCCGTGGCAGTCCCAGCCCGCCTTCCGAGGGACCCGGTGGCCGGTCATCGCCCGGTAGCGGGGATAGATGTCCTTGAAGACGCGGGAGAGGACGTGATGGGAGCCCGGGCCGGCCGTTGGCGGTCGGCGGCCCCTCGTTGAAGCTCCACAGCGGCGCCCCCTCCCGCTGGGCGATCTGCCGGGCGAAGACGTCGCGCTCGCGCCAGCGCTCGAGCACCCGCTCCTCGAGCTGCGGGAAACGACTGCTTCGGGTCTACGGCACGGAATCCCGCCATCTGCGGCGGATTCTGCCAGCCGCGCCTCGCCCACCAGCGCGCGGGGCGCCGATGCTCGGAGCAATGCGGAAGCGATCTACTCGATGGGCGTGTCGCTCGACGGCTTCATCGCCGGCCGGAACGGCAACTTCGACTGGTCGGCGCCGGACGAGGAGCATGCACCGCTTCCACAACGAGCAGCCGCAAGAGCTCGGCGGGCACCTGCTCGGCCGGAGGCTCTACGAGACGATGGTCTACTGGGAGACCGCGGACCAGGACCCCTCGCTCTCCGACTACGCGCTCGAGTTCGGCACGGGTCTGGCAGAACTGCCGAAGGTCGTCTTCTCGACCACCCTCGAGTCGGTCGAGGGCAACACGCGGCTGGTCCGGGACGGCTGTCGCCGAGGAGGTGGCGAAGCTGAAGGAGCAGCCGGGCAAGGACCTGGGCGTCGGCGGCGCCGGTCTCGCCTCCGCCCTGATCGAGGCGGGCCTCGTCGAGAGTACCGGCCCTTCGTCTACCCGGTCGTCACCGGCGGGGGCACGCCGTTCCTTCCGCCGGTGGAGGAGACGATCGACCTCGAGCTGATCGAGACCAGGACGTTCAGCTCCCGCGTCGTCTACTTGCGCTACCAGCGGGCATAGGGCGGGATCGCGAGCCGGCGTGGCTCGCCCAGCCGGCCTGCCCGCTACGCCGCCCGGTCGAGCTTCCGGCAGATCTCGGCGAGCTGGCGCTTCTCGCCCTCGTCGAGGGAGACGAAGGCCTCGCGGACCCGCTCCGCGTGGGAGGGGAAGGCGTGGGTGACCAGGTTGCGGCCGGCGTCGGTGAGGGCGACGGAGACGGCGCGGCGATCGTCCTCGAGGCGGCTGCGGATGACGAAGCCGCGGGACTCGAGGGTGTCGAGGACCTCGGTCGCGGTCGCCTTCGAGGCCGCCAGGCGGCGGCGCATCGCCCGCAGCTCCAGCTGCCCGCCGGCGCTGGTCAGCAGGACCAGCATCGCGAAGCCGGTGGCCGAGACCCCGATCCGGTCGAGATCGGCGGCGAGCCGGCGAGTCAGGGTCGCCTGGGCGCGAACGAGGGCGTCGAGCGCACGATGGGCGAGCGGATCGATGGGGCGGAGGGGCATCGCCTCGTCGCTCACGGCTGCCGCAAGTTAGGCACGCGCGGCGGACGAGATCGCGCTTGGGGCGCCCGAGAGCCCCTCGCCGCCCTAGGATCGGGCGATGCCTCCGGCGGAGATCGCCATCCGTCGCCTCTGGACCGCGACCTTGCTCGCCGCCGCCCTCGCGCTCGGGGTCGCCGGCTGCAGCTCCCAGGAGGACGAGGAGACGCCCTCGGCCTGCCTGGTCGAGGCCCCCGCCTACCTGGAGGCGCTCCGGGCGGCGCCGGGCGAGGTGCGCCTCGAGGGCACGACCCAGATCTCCGACTGCCTGATCCCCGAGCAGGACGGCGGCGAGCTCGCCCGCGTGGGCTCGGCGATGATCGCCGCCGCCACCGAGCTGAACGGCGAGGCGCTGCGCCGACCCTGGCGGCCCGGCGACCGTCGAGCTCGGCTACCTGAGCGCCGCGGTCAGCCGCGGCGCCGACCCGATTCACACCGACCTGGCCCGGCGGGTGACCACGGCGGCGCAGTTCAGTCCCGAGGGGAGCGGGGCGCTCTCGCCCGAGTTCCTGCGCACCTTCGGCCGCGGCTACGAGGCCGGGCGGGAGACCGGCTAGATAGCCTGGAAAGCGATGACGACTCGCGTCGAGGATACATCTGTGGGGAGGCGAGACGACGAAGGCGATGGAGAACTTCCAGATCTCGGGCCAGCCGATCCCGGCGCCGGTGGTCCACTGGCTCGGGCGACTGAAGGCCGCGGCGGCGCGGGCCAACGCCGAGCTCGGAAACCTCGACCCCGACCTCGCCGAGAAGATCGCCGAGGCGGGCGACGCGGTCGCCTCCGGCGAGCACGACGACCAGTTCCCGATCGACGTCTTCCAGACCGGCTCGGGGACCTCGTCGAACATGAACGCGAACGAGGTGATCGCCAACCTCGCCGGCGACGAGGCCCATCCCAACGACCACGTCAACATGGGCCAGTCCTCGAACGACGTCTTCCCCTCGGCGGTCCACCTGGCGGCGCTTGGGGAGGTCCACTCCGACCTGCTGCCGGCACTCGACGAGCTCCGAGCGGCCCTCGAGCGCAAGGCCGACGACTTTGCGGACATCGTCAAGGCCGGCCGCACCCACCTGATGGACGCGGTCCCGGTGACCCTCGGGCAGGAGTTCGGCGGCTACGCCGCCCAGGTGAGGCTGGGAGCGGAGCGGGTGCGCTCGACCCTCGGCCGGGTGGGCCAGATCCCGCTCGGGGGCACCGCCACCGGCACCGGGCTCAACACCCACCCCGAGTTCGCGGCCAAGGTGCGGGAGAAGCTCAGCGCCGACACCGGCCTCGACATCTCCGAGCCGGCCGACCCGTTCGAGGCCCAGGGCAATCGCGACGCCCTGGTCGAGCTCTCCGGGGCGCTGAAGGTGGTCGCGGTCTCGCTGAGCAAGATCGCCAACGACCTCGCCCTGATGGGCTCGGGCCCGAGGGCGGGCTTGGCGGAGCTGCGGCTGCCCGAGCTCCAGAAGGGCTCCTCGATCATGCCCGGCAAGGTCAACCCGGTGATCTGCGAGCTGACGATCCAGGTCGCCGACCAGGTGATCGGCAACGACGCGGCGATCACCGTGGCAGGCACCCAGGGCCAGTTCGAGCTCAACGTCAGGGTGCCGCTGATCGCTCGCAACCTGCTCGACTCGATCAAGCTGCTCGCCGCCGCCTCCCGCGCCCTCGACGAGAAGTGCGTCCGCGGGATCGAGCCGAACGAGGAGATGCTCGAGCGCCACGCCGAGGCCACCCTGGCGACCGCCACCGCGCTCAACCCGCACATCGGCTACGACCGCGCGACCGAGATCGTCAAGGAGGCCGCCGCCTCGGGCAGGCCGCTGCGCGAGGTCGCGCTCGAGAAGGGGGTCGAGGAGTCAGTGCTGGAGGAGGCCCTCGACCACCGGAAGCTCGCCCGCCCGCACGACTAGGCGGGGATCGGCGCTCAGCCCTGGAGCGTGACCAGGCGCTCCTCGGTGAGCTCCCGAACCGCGTAGGCGGGCCCCTCGCGGGTGTTGCCGGACTCCTTGATCCCGCCGTAGGGCATCTGGTCGGTGCGGAAGGTCGGGACCTCGTTGACGAGGACGGCGCCGAACTCCAGCCGCCTCCCAGCCTCGATCGCCGAGCCCGAGGTCGCGGGTGAAAACTCCGGCCTGGAGCCCGAAGCTGGAGTCGTTGGCGAGCTCGATCGCCTCGTCGAAGGAGCCGAAGCTGTGGATGGTCGCGACCGGCCCGAAGATCTCGTCGCTTCCACGCCTTCGCCTCGCGCGGGTCGTTCCGGATCACGGTCGGCGCAAGGCAGCGGCTCCTCGTCGACGAGCTCGCCGCCGGTGAGGATCTCGCCGCCCTTCGAGGCGGCCTCGTCGACCCACTCCTTCACCCGGTCGCGGTCCTTCTCGGAGATCAGCGGGCCGACGTCGGTGTGCTCGTCCATCGGGTCGCCGACCACCAGCGACTCGACGTTCTTGACGAACCGCTCGGTGAACCGCTCGGCGAGCGCCTGGTGCACGAGGATCCTCTGGACCGAGATGCAGCTCTGGCCGGCGTGGGAGAAGGCGTGGATCTGCGCCTTGTCGGCGGCGGTCTCCCAGTCGCCGTCCTCGTGGACGATCAGGGGGGCGGTGGAGCCGAGCTCGAGGTTGACCTTCTTCCGCGCCGCCTTCGCGCGGATGCCCCAGCCGACCGGGGCCGAGCCGGTGAAGGTGATCGCCCCGACGCCTCGTTCTCGACGATCGCGTTGCCGACCTCGGAGCCGGAGCCGCAGACGACGTGCAGCCATCCCTTCGGCAGCCCGGCTGCGAGCAGGATCTCGGCCAGCTTGATCGACGAGATCGGGGTCTGGCCGGCGGGCTTCAGCACGGTGGCGTTGCCGGCGGCGATCGAGGGACCGAGCTTGTGGGCGACCAGGTTGAGGGGGAAGTTGAAGGGACTGATCGCGCCGACGACGCCGTAGGGCACGCGAAGCGTCGACTCCGAGCTTTCCCTCCCCGGCCTCGCCCGCCTCCATCGGCACCGTCTCGCCGGTCAGCTTGCGGGCCTCGACCGCGGAGAAGGTGAGGGTGCTGACGCAGCGCTGGGCCTCGACCCTCGCCGTCTTCAGCGGCTTGCCCGCCTCGGCGGCGATCGTCGCGGCGAGGTCATCCTCGCGCTCGGCGACCAGTTCGGCGGCGCGGTCGAGGACGGCGGCGCGCTCGTGCTGGGGGAAGTGTCCGGCCTCGTAGGCGGCGGCCGCGGCATCGACCGCGCCTCGTCGACCAGGGCGGCGTCGCCGGTCGGGACCCGGCCGATCAGGGTGCCGTCGTAGGGGCTCTTCACCTCCGACCACTCGCCGGTCTCGATCCACTCGCCCGCCACGAGGAGCTTGTGGTCGGTCGCCTCAATCGTCTCGGTCGCCATCGTGGCCTCCAAATCTCGGGCGGCGCCTTGCGCCCATCTATTCTCAGCCTAGAGGACTCGGGCAGCCGCCTCGCGAAGGCAGAGGAGCGCAACTTGCGAGTTGGCCACCCGTTTCAGGATCGAACATGCCCGCGACCCCCAGACCCCTGCTCCCGCGACGGCTGCTCGCCGCGGCCGGCTGCGCCCTGCTCGTCCTGCTCGCGCTCGCGGACCGGTCGGGCGGAGGGCGCGGCGAAGTGGGTGGTGAGCGGGGCCGGGTTCGGCCACGGCACCGGGATGAGCCAATACGGGGCCTACGGCTTCGCGAAGCAGGGCGGCACCTACCCGCAGATCCTCGCCCACTACTACACCGGGACCACCCTCGGCACGACCACCGAGGCCACCGTCCGGGTGCTTCTGCAGCCGAACAAGCCGAGCGTCCGCTTCAACGGGGCGACCGACGCCTGCGGGGTGAAGCTGGTGGAGAGCAAGACCTACGTCGCGAAGCGCAAGGGCGCCGGCGTCCTCCTCGCGATGAAGACCGGGACGGCGGATCGCCAGCTGCGGCGGCATGCTCACCGCGACCGGCGGCCCCGACGTGAACGTTGATCGGCAAGGGCAGCTACCGCGGCGCGCTCGAGGTCCGAGCCGCCGGCCTCCGAGGCGGGCTCAACGCGATCAACGCGGTCGGCATCGAGGACTACGTCCGCGGGGTGATCGCGAAGGAGTCGCCGGCCTCCTGGCCGCCCGAGGCGCTGCGCGCCCAGGCGGTCGTCGCCCGCTCCTACGCGCTCAGCACCTCCAAGCGCGGCGCCGGCTTCGATCACTACGACGACACCCGCAGCCAGGCCTACGGCGGGGTGGCGGCGGAGACCGCGAAGACGAACCAGGCGGTGGCCGACACCGCGCTCCAGGTCGTCCTCTACAGCGGCAGGATCGCCCAGACCTACTTCTTCTCCACCTCGGGCGGCTCCACCGAGAACAACGAGTACTCCGTCGCTCGGCTTCGGCGGCACCCCGATCCCCTACCTGCGCGGGGTCCCCGACCCCTACGACGACCTCTCGCCCTACCACCGCTGGACGAGGAAGTTCTCCCAGGCCGCGATCCAGTCGAGGCTCGGCGACCTGGTCCGGGGCAAGGTCAAGAACATCATCGTCACCCAGACCGGCGTCTCGCCGCGGATCGTCCAGGCGACGCTGGTGGGCACCGGCGGCTCCCGGAACGTCACCGGCCCCGACCTGCGGGCGCACCTCGGCCTGCCCGACACCTGGGCCACCTTCAGGAGGGTGGCGAAGAGGAGCCTCGCCAGCCGAGAACCCTCGGACTCTGGCTACTGGGGCGTAGCGCCCGTCTGGCCTCAGCCGTCGTGGTAGGGCTGCACCGGGATGCCGTGATCGGTGTCCCGGGTACCGAGCTCGTAGGCGGCGGCCCCCTTCACGGTGAGCCGCTCGGCCGGCTTTCCGTCGAGCTCGACGTCCAGGACCAGGTCTGAGATCGAGCAGTTCAGGGTGTTGTGCTCGGGGCCGACCGGGTCGGCGTAGATCCAGGCGACGAAGTCCTTGCGCTCAGCCGCCACCCGGCCGCTCAGCTTCACCCCCTTGCCCTTGAGCTCGAACCGGCAGCTGGTCGGCTCCTCGGCGACCTCGGTGCTCGGCACCCGCTCGAAGCCGCCTAGCCGGTGCTCCGTCGCCGTCGAGGACGAGCATCCCGTTGCCGACCCAGGGGGTGGTCATCCCGCCGACCTTGATCCGGCCGACCGCCATGTCGAAGTAGTCCTCGGGCGAGCGGCCCTCGAAGCCCGCGCCCTGGATCCAGACCCAGCGCTCGGCGTGCTCGGCGCCCCAGTTGTGGCCGACCATCCCCCGCCAGCCGTCGACCTCGATCTCGCTCCCCGCCAACCTCGAGCTTCCCGTTGAAGATCGCGTCCGGGTAGGGGCTGAGGAACTTCGTCTTCGGCAGCGCCGTCCGGTAGAGGAACTCGCGCGGCAGGTGGTGGAAGGGCGGGTGCTGGTCCGCGAAGGTCAGGTCCCATTTCGCCTCGAGCGCCTCGGTCTCGACCGAGCCCAGGGCGCGCCCGTCGCCCAGGGTTGCGTCGGCGACCCGGATGTAGGAGTCGTTCGGGGCATCGACCTCGTCCGCCCCGAACTGGCGCTTGGTCGCCCGTGGACCCGCCGCGCCGGAGTCGAAGAGGACGAACCAGAGCGCCGCGGTCAGCGGCTCGCCCGGCCGCTTGTGGACGGTGTGGCGGATCCAGGCCCCCTTGCCGCCGCCGGGCGCGCAGAGCTTCAAATAGAAGCTCTCGTAGTGCCCCTTCCGCTCGGGCACCTCCGGGAAGCGAGCCTTGGTCCGCATGGCGGCGTATCTAATCAGCGGCGACGCCGACAGCGCTGCGGCCCTAGACCCGGATCGTGATCACGTCGCCGTCGCGAACGACGTAGTCGCGACCCTCGGTGCGAAGGGTGCCCCGATCGCGCGCCCCCGCGTAGCCGCCGGCGTCGACGAGCTCGTCCCAGCCGACGACCTCGGCGCGGACGAAGCCCCGCTGGATGTCGCCGTGGACCTTGCCGGCAGCCTCGTAGGCGGTGCCGCCACGACGAAGGGTTCGGCCGGTCGCCTCCTTGCCGGTGTCGGCGGTGAAGAAGCTGACCAGGTCGAGCAGCTCGAACGCCGCCCGGATCAGCCGCTCGAGCCCGGAGCGCTCGATCCCAAGCTCCGTCCGCATCTCCTCCGCCTCCGTGGGGTCCAGCTCCCGGAGCTCGGCCTCGACCCGGGCCGAGATCGCGATCACGCTCGCCTCCATCCCCTCCGCGTGGCGGACGAGGGCCTCGGGCAGCTCGTCGCTTCCCTCGTCGACGTTGACGACGTAGAGGACCGGCTTCGCGGTCAGCGGGGCGAGCTTCCGGAGGGCGTCCGGCGCCGCCTCGGGCACCGGCACCTCGCGGGCTGGCCGGCCGGCGCTGAGCGCCTCGACGACCCGCTCGAGCCAGGCGTGCTCGGCGACCGCGTCGGGGTCGCCCGAGCGCGCCTCCTTGGTGAGCCGCTCGAGCCGCCGCTCGGCGCCCTCGAGGTCGGCGGCGAGAAGCTCCGCCTCGATCAGCTCCGCGTCGGCGAGCGGGTCGACGCGGCCGTCGGGGTGGGCGACCTGGGCGGAGGAGTGGGCCCGGATCACGTGGCAGATCGCGTCGGTCTCGCGGATCGAGGCGAGGAAGCGGTTGCCAAGCCCCTCTCCCTGAGAAGCGCCGCGGACGAGCCCGGCGATGTCACAGAACTCGATCGTCTCGCGGACGATCGAGGTCGAGCCGAGGACCTCGGCGACCCGGTCGAGGCGCTCGTCGGGGACCTCGACCACCGCGACGTTCGGCTCGACCGTGGTGAACGGGTAGTCGCCGACCTCGGCGGCGGCCGCGGTGAGGGCGTTGAACAGGGTCGACTTGCCCGCGTTCGGGAGGCCGACGATCCCGATCTTCACGGCAGCGGGACGGCCAGGCCGATGCGCGGTGCCGAGGAGGGCCCCGCCGATCACGTCGGAGGGGTAGTGCATGCCGAGGTAGGGACGGCAGGCGGCGATCGCCGCGGCGAGGACGAAGAGGATCGCCGCCTCGGGCGCGATCCGGGTCATCGCGGTCGCGCAGGCGAAGGACGAGGTGGAGTGGGCGGAGGGAAAGCTGAGCGAGCTGGGGGCGCCGCCCAGGGGCGGCAGGCCCTCGAGCACCGGGCGCCGGCGCCGAACCAGGAGCTTCACCGACGAAGTTGAGCCCGATCGCGACGGGCCCGAGGAACCCGGCGACGAGCCAGGCGTCGCGCTGGTCCGAGTCGGCGATCGCGAGGACGATCCCGATCGCGAGCCAGACGATCCCGTACTCGCCGATCAGCCCCAGCCCCCTGCCGATCGCCTCGATCGCGCGGCCCGTGGGCACGGGTCCGCATCGCGTACAGCAGGCGCAGGTCGAGCCGGGCGAGCACGGCGGCGCAGGATAGAGGCGCATGGTCGGCCGACGCGATCGGCCACAATCGGACGGATGACCGAGACCGCGAAGCGGGTGATGGTCCCCGGCTACCGGCACCTGCCCGGGCATCACTGCGGCTCGACCGCGCTCCGAAACCTGCTCGGCTTCCACGGGGTCGAGATCTCCGAGGAGATGGCGTTCGGGCTGGGCGCCGGCGCCTGCTTCTACTACGTCGTCGTCGACGGCACCTCGCCCTCCCGCTTCACCAACGGGCGCGCCGCGCGACTGGAGGAGAACTTCCTCGAGCTCACCGACAGCCCGCTGCGGCTCCGCACCGACGACGATCCCGAGGCCGCCTGGGGGCTCGCCCGCGATGCGGTCGACGAGGGTCGCCCGGCGCTCCTGCTCACCGATCTCTACTACCTCGACCACTACGGTCGCTCGGCCCACTTCCCCGGCCACGCGGTGGTCCTCGCCGGCTACGACGAGGAGCTCGCCTGGCTCTCGGACACCGCCTTCGAGGACCTGCAGACGACCTCGCTCGAGAGCCTTCGCGAGGCGAGGCACTCGAAGCAGCCGATCTTCCCGCTCGAGGGGCACCTGGTCGACCTCCCGCCGGGCGAGCGGCTCGACGAGGCCGACCTCCGCGCCCACGCGCCGGGGGCGATCGGGCGGGCGGCGAAGGAGATGATCGAGCCGGCGCTGGGCGAGTTCCAGGGCCTGCCGGCGCTGCGGCGCTTCGCCGACGAGGTCGGAGGCTGGCCCGAGACGGCCGAGGACTGGCAGTGGTGCGCCCGCTTCCTCTACCAGGTGATCGAGCGGCGGGGAACGGGCGGCGGGAACTTCCGCCGGATGTACTCCCGCTTCCTCGAGGAGGCGGGCTACGAGGAGTCGGCGATCGCCCACGACGCCGCCGAGCGCTGGACGGCGCTTGCGATCGCCGCCCGC
The DNA here is from genome assembly GCA_963752585.1 of uncultured Solirubrobacterales bacterium. GTDB lineage: Bacteria > Actinomycetota > Thermoleophilia > Solirubrobacterales > 70-9 > CAVVYV01. The sequence goes on along the minus strand of CAVVYV010000008.1, from coordinate 174,231 downwards.
GAGGCGAGCGAGCCCGAGGAGGCCGACCCGAAGCAGTGGGAGACGCTCGCCACCGAGGCCGGCGAGGTGCTCGCGGCCGAGGAGCGCCTCTGGACTGGCCTCTCCGGCTAGGGCTTGGAGAAGCGGGCGAAGTAGCCGAGGGCGTTCCCCGAGCGCCGCTCGAACCCGAGGCCGGCGGCGGCGGCCCGAAGGCGCATCGGGCCGAGGGCGACGTAGTGGGGGTCGCCGAGGAGCTCGCCGACCACGAGGCGCCCGCCGGGCTTCAGCACCCGGGCCAGCTCCCGGAGGGCGGCCTCCTGGTGCGGGATCTCGCCGAGCACGGTGACCAGGAATGCGGCGTCAAAGGTCGCGTCGTCGATAGGGCATCACGGCGGCGTCCGACTGGGTCGGGGTGATGTTGGCGAGACCGCGCTCCCCCGCCCGCCGCATCGTGTGATCGAGCATCTCCTGCTGGAGGTCGAGGATGTCGACCGAGCCATCGGGGCCGACCCACTCGGCGACGTCGAGCGTGTAGTAGCCGGTCCCGGGCCCGACCTCGAGCACCCGCTCGCCCTGCCTCGCCTCGAGGATCTCCCTGAGGCGTGCGCGAGTGATGAACGGATGCGGCGCCTCGACCCAGAAGCGCTGGCCGTAGGGGCAGGCGGACGGGTTCTTCCGCCACCAGAGGGCCGCGCCGGCCACCGCGAGCGCCGCCCCGGCGAGGAGCGTCCGCAGCTTCACCCCTGACCGAAGCCGATGCTGCCGTGGGCGGCCGCGCTCCGGACGAAGACCACCTGACGGAGGTCGACCGAGACGGTCCCGTCCTCGGTCTCGAGGTCGCCCCAGCCCTCGGCCTTGTCGAGGGCCGTGCGGAACTGCTTCAGGTTCGCCTCGCTGAGCCGGACCTCGACCACCTGGCCGCCGGAGAACCCGATCGAGACCCGCTCGACCGCGGCCATCAGGCCGGCTCCACGATCTCGGTGAGGACGCCACCGGTCGAGCGCGGGTGGACGAAGGCGACCCGCGAGTCGCGGATCCCCTGGCGGGGCGCGGTGTCGATCAACTCCACCCCCGCCTCCTTCAGGCGGCTGAGGACGTCGTCGATGTCGGCGACGGCGTAGGCGACGTGATGGAGGCCAGGTCCGCGCTTGTCGAGGTGCTTGCCCACCGGGGTCTCGGGGCCGAGCGGGCTGAGCAGCTCGACGTGGCCCTCGCCGACGTCGAGCAGGACCGCCTCGACTCCTTGGCTCTCGATCGTCTCCCGGTGAGCGACCGGCATCCCCAGGGTGCCCTCATACAGGGCAACCGCTCCCTCGAGGTCGTCGGTGGCGACTCCGATGTGGTCGATGCGACCGAGCACGGCGGGGAGTCTAGGTAGTCGGGAGACCCTCGTCCGCCGGGACCTGCTCCGACTCCGCCTCCTGTTCGAGGCGGAGGATCTCACGGAGCGCCGCCACCCCGACCTCGAGCTGCTCCGGGGTCGGCTCCTTGGTGGCGATATGCCGCTGGATCTCGTGCCCGGGCCGGTGGAAGGCGCGGGCGGCGGCGGTATCCGGGTTGCGTTCGCTCCAGGCGAAGAGCTCGGCGGCGATCGAGACGCTCGCCATCCCGACCGCGGCCCTGGCGATCGGTCCGGGACGCTCGAGCGCCCGCTCGAGCAGGAGCTGACCGGCGGCGGAAAGAACGAGCATCGGCGCCACCAGGTTGGAGCCGCAGCGCTCGTGCTCCTTGGTGGCCGACGCGGGGTCGTCGGAGCCGGCCTCATAGGCCCCGATCGCCTTGTGCTCGACCCCGTGGTAGGCGGCCAGGTCCCGGTCGCCGAGCGCGACCAGCGCCGGCGCCAGGCCGAGCACGGCCTGAGCGAGCTCGCGGATCGCGGTGGTCTCGCCCCTGCGCAGCGAACGGCTGGCGCCCGAGGCGACGAACATCGCCGCCAGCACCCGGACGTCCTCGAAGGGGAGCCGGGCGGAGCGCAGCCGGAAACGGACGAAGGGGATCAGGAGGAAGGCCTCGGCCAGCTTCAAGGGGCCGCGAAGAAGCGGCACCCGCGCGGCCAGATCGGGCGCAAGCACCGGCTTTCGGGCCGAGGCGACCTGGATCTCGCCTTCGGCGTCGCGGGCCGCCGCCGCCCAGGAGGTGGGACCGTGGATCAGGAGCCCGTTGCGCAGGGCCATCCCGCCGAGCCTGAGCGGATACGTCGGTTCCTCCGCCGCGCCGGCGCCGTTCTCCGAGCTCACCCGAGAACCCTTCTCGGCAGCTCGTAGAAGAAGCCCGCCGCCAGCTCGACATCCGAAGCGGGGACCCGCTCGTCGGCCCCGTGGATCAGCGGCGCGGCCTCGATCAGGGCGAGCTCGCGGGCAGGGCTGAAGCCGTAGACGACCGCATCGGGGAAGGCGGTCCGGAAGGCGTTGCTGTCGCTGAAGCCGGGCATCACCATCGGCGCCAGCCCGGCACCCGGGTCGGCCTCGGCGAGCCAATCGCCGATCGCGTCGGCGAGCGGTGAGGCCATCGGCGAGCGGTTGCCGACCACGGCCTCGCTGAACTCGACCTCGTACCCGTCCTCTCCGATCAGCGCGGCGAGCTGTCGCCGAGCCTCGTCCTCGCCGTGTCCGGGCGGCACCCTGCAGTCGATCAGGGCCTCTGCCTCGGCGGGGATCACGTTCGCCTTGTGCCCCGCCTCCGCCTTGGTCGGGGTGAGGGTGACTGCCGAGCATCGGCTCGACCAGGTAGTCAGCCAGCAGGGGCGCCTCGGCGCGCAGCCGCTCGAGACCCGCGCGAATCCCCTCCTCGCCGGTGAACGGCTCGCCGAGGAGGGCCGCGAGCAACGCCTCCCCCTCGGGGGTCGGCTCGGGCGGCGGCTGCTCGGAGAGGGAGGCGATATAGCCGGCCAGCATGAGCAGGGCGTTGTCGCCGATCCGCGGAACCGACGCGTGTCCGGCCTCGCCATGGGTCCGCAGCCGGATCCTGAAGATTCCCTTCTCGCCGACGCTGAGCGCGTAGAGGCGCCGGCCGCCGAGTTCGATCAGATCGCCGCCGCCCTCGTTGACGACGTAGTCGCTTCTGACCTTCTCGGGGTGCTGTTCGCAGAGCCACTGAGCGCCGAGGCCGCCGCCGGCCTCCTCGTCGGCGGTCAGCACCAGGAGGAGCTCGCCCTCCGGCCGCCAGCCGCTCCTCGCGAGGGCGACGCAGGCGGCGAGCTCGGCCGCCACCTGGCCCTTCATGTCGAGGGCGCCCCTGCCCCAGATCCAGCCGTCGACCAGCTCGCCGCCCCAGGGGTCTCGACTCCATGCCTCGCGGTCGGCCCTGACCGTGTCGACGTGGCCGAGCAGGGCAAGGGTCGGTCCGTCCCCCTCGCCGCGGAGCCTCGCCACCAGGTTGGCCCGCTCGGGCTCGGCGGCGAGGAGCTCGCACTCGAAGCCGGCCTCGGTGAGCATCGCCGCCAGCTCCTCCTGGAGGGCGCGCTCGTTGCCCGGCGGGTTGACGGTGTCGACCTGGATCAGGCGCTGGAGGATCCCGACCGCGGAGGGGCCGAGCTCAGTCGGAACGATCGTTGCGGTGCTCTCCTCCATCGGCCCAGCTTATCGGGCACGGATTTGCGCTATCCGAAGATCGCCTGGGCGGCCATCGCCAGGCCGCTGACCACCAGGATCGCCGCCATCGCTCGGATCAGCTGGTGCTCGTCGAGGTGGCCGGTGAAGTGCGAGCCGAGGTAGGCGGCGGGCATCGCCGCCGCCCCGCCGACCGCGAGGATCTCCCAGTCGATCCCGCTCGGCAGGTGCCCGACGAGCCCGCCGATCCCGACGACGACGCCGACCGCGGCGTTGGTGCCGACCGCGCCGTAGGGGCCGACGCCCGCCCACTTCACCATCGCCGGCAGCCGCAGCGAGCCGAGGATCAGTCCGACGAACCCACCGAGCAGCCCGACCCCGAATCCGATCAGGGCGGCGTTCAGGAAGAACTCCATCCGCGTCGGCGCCCCGTCGCCGCCCTCGGGCCGCTTGTAGCGGGCGACCTCGACCGCCCCGTAGAGGACGACGAGCGAGATCGCCCCGAGGAGGACGCGCTCGGGGAGGACGCCGGCGATCAGTCCACCGATGATCGCCCCCACCAGCGAGGTCGGCGCCATCCAGGCGAACAGCCGCCAGTTGACTCGACCGCCGCGCCAGTGCGCGTAGGCCGAGGTGAATGCCGCCAGCCCGGAGATCGCAACGTTGGCGCCGGCGGCCGCAGCGGGCGAGCTGCCGACCAGGACGATCAGCGGCAGGCGCAGGTTCCCCAGGACCAGTCCGACCAGGCCGCCGAAGAATGAGACGGCGAAGGACCAGACGGCGACCGCGATCAGCTCGAGCGGGTCCAAGGCCGCGGGACGCTACCTGGTCTCATACTTGGCCCAGTGAACGAAAGGCTGTTCGAGACCGGCGCCGAGACCGGGCGCACCGGGGTGCCGCCGGAGGAGGCGCCGCTGGCGACCAGGATGAGGCCGCGCGACCTCGACGAGTTCGCGGGCCAGAGCCGGCTGCTGGGTGAGGGCTCGGCGCTCCGGGTGGCGATCGAATCCGGCGAGCCGCACTCGGCGATCTTCTACGGGCCGCCCGGGACGGGCAAGACCACCCTCGCGCGGATCATCGCCGCCCGGGTCGAGGGCGCGTTCGAGGAGCTCTCGGCGGTGAACGCGGGGAGGGCCGAGGTCCGCGAGGTGATCTCGCGCGCCGAGGAGCGCCGCGCCTCGGGGCGGCCGACGATCTTCTTCCTCGACGAGATCCACCGCTTCAACAAGGCCCAGCAGGACGCCCTGCTGCCGGCGGTGGAGGAGGGGCTCCTCACCCTGATCGGAGCCACCACCGAGAACCCCTACTTCGAGGTCAACTCGGCGCTGCTCTCGCGCTGCCAGATCTACGAGTTCCAGCCCTTGACCGACGCCGAGATCGAGCAGCTTCTGCGGCGGGCGCTGGAGGACGACCGCGGACTCCCGGAGGCGCCGGCTGTCCCCGCCGAGGCCCTGGAGATGCTGGCCGCCCGAGCCGGTGGCGACGCCCGGGTCGCTCTGGCGGCGCTCGAGCGAGCGGCCGAGATCACCGCCGCGGCCGGCCAACCGGAGGTGTCGATCGAAGCGGTCGAGGACGCGCTCCAGCGGAAGGCGCTGCTCTATGACCGCGCGGGCGACAAGCACTACGACTACATCTCGGCCTGGATCAAGGCGACCCGGGGATCCGACGTCGACGCCTCGATCTACTACCTGGCGGTGATGCTGGAGGGCGGCGAGGACCCGCGATTCATCGCCCGGCGGATGGTGATCTTCGCCTCGGAGGACGTCGGCAACGCCGACCCCCAGGCGCTGATGGTCGCCAACGCCGCCGCCCAGGCGGTCGACCGGGTCGGGCTGCCGGAGTGCTCGCTCAACCTCGCCCAGGCCGCCGCGTATTTGGCGCTGGCGCCGAAGTCGAACGCCGCCACCAGGGCGATCTCTCGGGCCGGCGCCCACGTCCGCGAGCACGGCGCCGCCGAGCCCCCGCCCCACCTCCAGGACGCCCACTATCCGGGGGCGGCGAAGCTCGGGCGCGGTGAGGGCTACCGCTACCCCCACGACGAGCCCGGCGCGGTCACCGACCAACCGCTTGCACCGGAGTCGGTGCGGGACGAGCGCTTCTATGAGCCGGCGGATCGCGGATTCGAGGCGGAGTTGCGGCGGCGGTGGCGGGAGCTGCGCGAGCGCCTCGGGCGCGGCTCAAGCTAACCAATTCCTAACAACGTCGCGGGCGCAACCCTGGCGGGACCCTCGTGTTCTGGGGACTGGCTGACGCTCCGGTTTGCATTGCCGGCGACCAGCACAAGCGGTGGCCACAAAAGCCGCCGCCGAATGGACCGCCGGATCTGCCGGAGCCGACGCGTCAAGAGCCGGGGAGTGGACACGGAGGTCGGGTGCCTTGGGGATTGGCGCCCGGCCTCCACTTTTTTTGGAGCCGTAGAATCGCCGGGCGAGCGAACCCGACGAGAGGAAGCAGGCCATGGAGGCGAAGAGCTCCGGCAGGACGTCCACGAACCGCCGTGGGGGGACTGGCAACGGCGACGCCCCGAAGTCCTCGAGCTCGAAGAGGTCCAAGGAATCCAAGAAGCGCCCCGCGTCGAAGGCGCTCGAGTCCTTCAACCCGACGACCGGCGAGCTGCTCGGGACGGTCGAGACGCTCACCCCGTCGAAGGTCCAGTCGGTCGTCGACGACGTCGCCGAGGTCCAGCCGTTCTGGGCGCAGCTCTCGCTAGAGGACCGCGCCCGCTACATGCGCCGGGCCGGTGACGTCCTCCTCGCAGAGATCGACGAGCTGGCGGAGCTGCTCACCCGCGAGCAGGGCAAGCCGCGGGTCGAGTCCTACTCGATGGAGCTCCTTCCCACCGTCGACGCGCTGAAGTGGATCGCCGACCACGGCCCCGAGATCCTCGCCGACGAGAAGGTTCCCTTCCCCCAGGCGTTCCTGAAGACGAAGCGGGCCAAGTTCGCCTACGAGCCGATTGGGGTGGTCGGGGTGATCGCGCCCTGGAACTACCCCTGGTCGATCCCCTTTGGCGAGGTCGCGATCGCGGTGATGGCGGGCAACGGAGTGGTGTTGAAGCCCGCCAGCCTGACGCCGCTGATCGGCGAGCGGATCCGGATGATCTTCGAGAAGGCGGGCTTCCCCGAGGGGCTGGTGCGGACGATCCACGGTGGCGGCCGGGTCGGCGACGCGCTGGTGAAGTCATCGGCGGGAAAGATCTTCTTCACCGGCTCGGTCGAGGTCGGCTACAAGGTCGGGGTCGAGTGCGCGAAGCGGATGAAGGGCTCGGTGCTCGAGCTCGGCGGCAAGGACCCCCAGATCGTCTGCGCCGACGCAGACCTCGCGAACGCGGTCTCGGGCGCCGTCTGGGGCGGCTTCGCCAATGCTGGCCAGACCTGCTCCGGGATCGAGCGCGTCTACGTCCACCGCGACGTCTCCGACGCATTCCTCGGGGGCCTGGTCCGCGAGACCGAGCGGCTCACCGTCGGCGACCCGCTCGAGTGGACGACCGAGACCGGCCCGATGGTCTCCGCCGAGCAGGCAGACCTGGTCACCGAGCTCGTCGACGACGCGATCGACAGCGGGGCTGAGCGGCTGACGGGCGGCCCGGTGAAGATCAAGGGGAGGAAGGGCCGCTTCATCGCCCCCACCGTGCTCACCGGGGTCAACCACGAGATGCGGATCATGCGGGAGGAGATCTTCGGCCCGGTGCTGCCGGTGATCACGGTCGACTCCGAGGAGGAGGCGATCCGGCTGGCGAACGACTCCCAGTTCGGACTCGGCGCGTCGGTCTGGACCAAGGACCGCGGCAAGGGCGAGCGGATCGCGAGCGAGATCCAGTCCGGGATGGTCTGGACCAACGACCACTCCTTCTCCCACGGCGCCTGCCAATGCTCCTGGGGCGGGGTGAAGGACTCCGGACTCGGCCGCTCGCACTCCAAGTTCGGCTTCTACGAGTGCGTCAACGTCAAGCTGGTCACCTGGGAGCCTGGGTGGACCCGCGACTCCTGGTGGCAGCCGTACGACCGGGACGTCGGCAACGCCTTCCGAGCCTCGGCCCAGCTGCTCTACGGCCGCAACGGCAACCGGATGAAGGCCCTGCGCGAGCACGGCGGCGCGCTGCTCCGGGTCGGCCGCCGGGCGCTGCAGAAGGGCAAGTAGGCACCTGGCCATCCGTTCCATGCCCGACCGCGACTAAGCGCGGCGAAATCGGTTAACCGTGGTAGTGCGCGGTGCCTGGGACATCCGCAAACGGAGATGGGCGATCGCTGGGCTGTTGGCGATCGCTGGGCCGCTGAGCTTCGCTGGTGTCTCGTCCCACCAGCTCGGTGCAGAGACGGCAAGCGCCGCCACCCTCGTATCGAAGACCTTCCGATTCTCGAATCCGGACGAGAAGAAGCGGCTGGTTGTTCGCTGTCCCGGCCGGAAGAGCCCTTACGGGGGTGGCATGCGCACAGATCTCCCCCCGGGCCCCGACGGCGAGGGCGTCTATCCGCACTCCTACGAGCGGCTCGGTGTCCAGAGCGGCTATCACGTCTCGCGCCGTCCTCTTCGACCCCTCGCGCGGGAGCACGACCCCCCGCGACGTCACCCTCCAGGTCGTCTGCGCCCGGAAGGGCAAGCACGTCACCCCTCCCCACACGATCAGGTTCGTCGCCCCCGGAGAGACGAAGACGATCACGGCCACCTGCCCTGGCCGCCGGCATCTGTTCGGCGGTGGCTTCCAGCGCGCCTTCTTCAACTCGCAGGGCGGTACCCACGTGACCGAGTCGCGGGCGATCTCCTCGAAGACCTGGCAGGTGACCGGGACCGCGTTCGGCCAGTTCGGCGCCGAGCTCGTCGCGATCGCCTACTGCCGGCGGAGCAAGAGGCCGCTGGTGAACGAGGTCTCGGCGTCGACCACTGTCGGCATCCGGGCAGTTCGAGACGGCAACCACTCCGCCGTGCCCGAGCGGGCGGCCGGTCTTCGGCGGCTTCAGCAGCACTCCGAGCGGAGCCGCTCCTTCTCACCGATGGCGCGATCAACCTCGACCGGACCTGGTCCGCGTCGGCGTTCAACTACTTCGGGCCGGCGGCCACCCTCACCGCCTACGGCTACTGCCGCAAGGTCTAGCCATGCCGGCAGGTCCCGACGCCTGATTCCTAGCCGGTTCGCCCGCCCGACCGGGCGAAGAAGCGGATGTGCATGTGGTCGTCGTGGAAGACGAGCGGCTGGACCACCTTCTTCGGCCCGGTGAGCTTGGTGTGGGGGCCGACGAAGACGTACTCGGCGCCCGCGGCGACGAAGCGGCCGACGAGGTCCTGGGCCAGTGCGCGGTCGATCTGGGCGACCTTCGTCGGGCGAAGCTCCTGGAGGTCGAGCCGAGGGTAGAGGACGTCGACGTCGACGCCGTTCTGATGGGAGGCGTGGCCGAGTCCGCCGAAGCGCTTGCCGAAGTCGCCCCCGTGCGGGCGGCTGAGGTCGGCGATCCCAACCCTGGGGGCGCCCGGGTTCGCCGCCCGGTAGGAGGCCAGCACGGCGAGCACGCTCGCGATCGTCCGTCCTGTTGCCCAGCGTCGCCAGGGGCGGTTCGGGGCCTGGCTCAGCGGGAAGTCCCAGGTGAAGAAGTCGGTCCCCTCCGACGGGAGCTGGACGCCACGGACCAATGCCCCCCGCTGGGGCGTGCCCAGCGAGACCGAGCCGGCGTCGAGGAGACCCTGGTCGAGCTGTTCGAAGCCGGTGGAGCTGGCCACGGCCGGGGCAGGCGGAGGGCCCTCCGCGGGGGCCGCCGACACGGCGGGCGCCTGCGCGACCGCCGGCGACCGGGCGAGCGCCGGTCGGCTGCCGTCCTCGGAGAGAATCAGGACGAGCGCGGCCACCCAGGGGAGGGCGGCGATCAGAGCGAAGAGGGTGCGGCCGATGACCCAAAGAACACCGCATCCGCCCGCTAGATTCGCCTCGATGCCGGCGATCGAGCTCGAGGGGCTGCGCCGCGACTTCGGCGAGCGCACCGGGCTGGCGGAGCTGAGCCTGCGGCTCGAGCCCGGGCAGAGCCTTGCCGTGCTCGGCCCGAACGGCTCGGGCAAGACCACCCTGCTTCGGGTGCTGGCGGGCCTTCTTCGGCCCACCGCCGGCGCCGCCACCGTCCTCGGCTGCTCGCTGCCGCGCGAGACCTGGCGGCTGCGCGGCCGGGTCGGCTACCTCGGGCACCAGCCGCTGCTTTACCGCGACCTCAGCGGGCGCGAGAACCTCCGCCTCGCGGCGACCCTCAACGGCCTCGACGAGGAGTCGACCGAGGGCCGGATCGCCGAGCTGCTCGCCGCGGTCGGGATGGAGCGCCGCGCCGACGAGCGGACCGCGGAGCTCTCCGCGGGGATGAGGCAGCGGCTCGACATCTGCCGCGCCGTCCTCCATCGAGCCCGAGCTGCTGCTCCTCGACGAGCCCGAGGCCCACCTCGACGCCGAGGCGCGGGCTCTCGCCGAGCGGCTGATCGGGCCCGGCACCGGCCCCACCCGGGTGGTCGTCAGCCACGACCGCGAGCGCGCCCTCGCCGGCGCCGACCTGGTGCTGGAGCTGCGATGAGCGCCTTCCGCGACCCTGCTGGCGAAGGACCTCCGGGTCGAGCTGCGCACCCTGCGCTCGCTGCCGGCGATGGTCCTCTTCGCCGTCACCACCTTCGTCATCTTCCGCTTCGGCCTCGACCGCACCGAGCTCGAGGGCGACCTCGGCGCCGGGGTGCTGGTGGCGACGCTGCTGTTCGCGGCGATCCTCGCGATCAACCGGCTGTTCGTCGCGGAGCGCGACGAGGGCGGCTTCGAGCTGATCCGGCTCGCCCCGATCGACCGGAACGTCCTCTTCGCCGCCAAGGCCATCGCCCTGGTCATCTACCTGGTCGCGCTCGAGCTGATCGCGGTGCCGATCTTCGCCCTCTTCTTCCTCGACACCGCCGAGGGCCTGCCCCCGCTCGCCGCTGGTGCTCCTTCTCGCCGACATCGGGCTCGCCGCCACCGGCACCTTGATCTCGACGATCGCGACGATGTCGAGCGCCCGCGACCTCCTCGCCCCGCTGATCCTGCTGCCGCTGCTGGTGCCGCTGGTGATCGCGACCGCCGGCGCCGCCCAGCACCTGCTCGAGGCGGGCGGTCCCGATTTCGGCAAGTTCGGCACCTGGATCGCGGTGCTCGGCCTCTACGATTCGGTGTTCGTCCTCGTCGGCTACGCGACCTTCGACTACCTGCTCGAGGACTAGGGACGAGGTGTAGACGGGATGCGGTCGCTCACTCTCCGCACAATCGCGATCGCCACGGTGGCGGTGCTCGGCGCCGGCTTCGCCCTGGCCTTCTTCTACGCGCCCGAGGACGCCGACCAGGGGTTCATCCAGAAGATCTTCTACCTGCACGTGCCGCTGGCGATCTGCGCGCTGCTCGGATTCGTCGTCGCCGCGATCCACGCGATCAGGCACCTGCGCACCGGCGATCCGATCCACGACGCCCGCTCCTACGTCTCGATCCACCTCTCGGTGATCTTCGGCGTCGGCGTCCTCCTCACCGGGGCGATCTGGGCGCGCGGCTCCTGGGGCGTCTGGTGGGAGTGGCGCGAGCCGACCCTGGTCAGCTTCCTGATCGTCTTCCTCCTCTACGCCACCTACTACCCGCTTCGCTACGCGATCGAGGACCGCGACCGCCAGGCCCGCTACGCCTCGGTCTTCGCGATCACCGCCGGCGCCTTCGTCCCGCTCAACTTCCTCGCGGTGCGGCTGGCGGAGCCGCTGATCCACCCGCGCACCTTCTCCTCCGCGGGGGGCCTGCCCGGCGACATGATGCTCGCCTTCCTCGTCTGCCTCGCGGGGATGGCGCTGCTCTGGGTCACCCTGGTCCGCTTCGAGCTCGCCGCGAAGGCGGCCTCGGCGGACCTCGGCAGGATTCGCCGCGCCCTCCTAGGCGACGGGGCGCCGCCGGCGCCCGCCCCCTCGATCGCCCCGGTCGGCGTCTCGGCGACCAGCGCGATGAGCGCCGAGCCCGGCGAGCGCCGCCGAGGGAGGCGAGCTGATGCCGCCGCTCCTGCTCGCGATCGAGGACGCCGAGGGCTACGTCGGCGGCGCCTATCTCGTCTTCCTGCTGCTGCTCCTGGTCTACGTCGCGATCATGGCGGCGAAGCTGCAGCGGATCCAGCGCGACCTCGGCGAGCTCGCCGAGCTCGCGGAGGAGCCCCGGCGCTCGGAGGAGGTCGGCGCGGCGATGAGCGCCATCTTCGCCCTCGGCGTCAGCCACCGAACCGCGCCCCTGGCGCTGCGCGAGCAGCTCGCCCTCACCGAGGGGCGCGCCGCCGGGGTGCTCAACGCGCTCACCTCGGAGGAGACCGTGAGCGAGGCCGCGGCGCTCTCCACCTGCAACCGGACCGAGCTCTACCTGGTGGTCGGCGACCCGGTCGAGGCGGAGGCGGCGGCGCTCGGGGTGCTCGCCCGCGAGGCCGGGCATCCGCCCGACCGAGCTGCTCGGGCCGCTCTACTCGCTGCGCGGCTCGGAGGCGGCCGCCCACCTCTATCGGGTGACCGCCGGGCTCGACTCGATGATCCTCGGCGAGGCCGAGATCCAGGGCCAGGTGAAGCGGGCCTACGAGCTCGCCCTGGTCGAGGGCGCCACCGGGCCGATCCTCAACCGCCTCTTCCGCGGCGCCCTCGCCGCCGGCAAGCGCGCCCGGACCGAGACCGCGGTCGGCGAGAAGGGCGTCTCGATCCCCTCGGTGGCGGTCGAGCTCGCCCAGCGAAACCTCGGCGATCTCTCCAGCCGCCGGGTGCTGCTGGTCGGCGCCGGCGAGACCTCCGAGCTGACCGCCCGGGCGCTGGCCGCACGGGGCGCCCACGCGATCTTCATCGCCAACCGCCGCCACAACCGGGCGATCGGGCTGGCGGAGCGCTTCGGCGGCCGCGCGGTGCGGATCGACGAGCTCCCCGCCCAGCTCGCCGACGCCGACATCGTCGTCTCCACCACCAACTCCCCCCATCACCTGGTCGAGCGGACCGAGCTCGAGCTGGTGATGAAGCAGCGCGACGGGCGGCCGCTGCTGCTGATCGACCTCGCCGTGCCCCGCGACATCGATCCCGCCTGCCGCGAGCTCGACGGGGTCAGCCTCTACGACGTCGACGAGGTCCAGGCGATCGTCGAGCGAAACGCCTCCGGCCGCGAGGCGGAGGCGCGCCGCGCGGCCGGGATCCTCGACTCGGAGCTGGTCCGGTTCGAGCGCTGGCTCGCCTCCCAGGAGGTGATGCCGACGGTTGCGGCGCTGCGCGAGCGCGCCGACGAGATCGTCTCCCGGGTGCTCGCCGAGAACGAGACCCGCTGGGAGAGCCTCTCGGCGGCCGACCGTGAGCGGGTCGAGCTGCTCGCGCGGGCGATCGCCAGCCGTCTGCTGCACGAGCCGACGCTGCGAATCAAGGACGCCGCCGACCGCGACGACGTCTACCTCCAGGTGAGCGCCCTGCGGGAGCTCTTCGGGCTCGACGCCGCCACCGAGCCCGACGCGGGCGAGGGCGCCGACGTCACCTCCCTGGAGGAGCGGCGGCGGCGCAGCGACAGCCGCTAGGGAACCTCCGTGAACCGGCCCCCGATCAGGCTCGGGACCCGAGGCAGCGCCCTGGCGCTCGCCCAGGCCGAGGCGATTGCCAGGGCGATCGAGGACGCTGGGCTGGCGGAGGCCCCGGTGATCCCGATCAAGACTAGGCGCGATAGCCAACATGAAACCGGTGGCGACAAGGCCCGCTTCGTCCGCGGGATCGAGCGGGCGCTGCTCGACCGGGAGGTCGACCTCGGGGTGCACTCGGCCAAGGACCTGCCGAGCGAGCTGCCCGAGGGGCTCGAGATCGCCGGGGTTCCGGCGCGGGAGACGGCGGGCGACGCCTATCGTCGGCGGCGCGGCTCGCTCGACGAGCTCCCCGAGCGGTGCCCGGATCGGCACCTCGAGCCTCCGCCGCCGCGCCCAGCTCCTTGCCCTCCGCCCCGACCTCGAGGTGGTCGCTTTGCACGGCAACGTCGACACCCGCCTCGGCCGGCTCGAGGCCGGCGACTTCGACGGCCTGGTGCTGGCGGCGGCGGGCCTCCGCCGGCTCGGCCGCGAGGTCGGAGATCGCCTTCGAGTTCGATCCCGACCAGCTCACCCCCGCCCCCGGGCAGGGTGCGCTGGCGCTCGAGGCCCGGGCGACGATCGGCCACGTGCCACCGCAGCCGAGACGCTCACCGACCGCGACTCCCTCGCCACCCTCACCGCCGAGCGGGCGGTGGTCGCCGCCCTGGAGGCGAGCTGCAACACGCCCCTGGCGGCATTCGCCACGATCGGCGACGGCCGGATGCGGGTTCGCGGCTTCTGCGGGCTCCCCGACGGCAGCGAGTGGCTGCGCGACGAGATCGAGGACGACGCCAGCGACCCGGAAGGAATCGGCCGCGCCCTCGCCGAGCGGATGAGCGCCGCCGGCGCCGGCGAGATCCTCCGCCGCGCCGAGGAGGTCGCCGCATGACCGACGCCCCGGGGATCGTCTACCTGGTCGGCGCCGGTCCCGGCGACCCGGGGCTGATCACCGCTCGGGCCCTGGAGCTGATCGTCGCCGCCGACGTGATCGTCCACGACCGGCTGATCCCCCGCGAGGCGCTCGCCGCGGCCAGGCCCGAGGCCGAGCTCGTCAACGTCGGCAAGGAGCCCGGCGCCGCCACGGTTCCCCAGGAGCGAGATCGAGGCGCTGCTGATCGACCGCGCCCGGGCCGGAGAGATCGTCGTCCGGCTGAAGGGCGGCGATCCGTTCGTCTTCGGCCGCGGCGGTGAGGAGGCCGAGGCGCTGGCGGCCGCGCGAGATCCCGTTCGAGGTCGTCCCCGGGGTCACCGCCGGGGTCGCCGCGCCCGCCTACGCCGGCGTCCCGGTCACCCACCGCGACGATGCCTCGGCGGTCGCCTTCGTCACCGGGCACGAGGACCCCGAGAAGGGCGAGGACTCGCTCGACTACGAGGCGCTGGCGCGCTTCCCGGGCACCCTCGTCTTCTACATGGGGGTGAAGGCGCTGCCGCGGATCGCCGAGCGCCTGATCGACGCCGGCCGCGCGGCCGGCGAGCCCGCCGCGGTGATCGCGCGAGGCACCCTCCCCGATCAGCGAACGGTCCTCTCCGACCTGAGCGGGATCGCGGAGGCCGCCTCCGACGCCGGGATCAAGCCTCCGGCGGTGACCGTGGTCGGCCAGGCGGCGGCGCGGCGCGAGCGGATCGCCTGGCTCGAGGGCCGGCCGCTGCACGGCAAGCGGGTGGTGGTCACCCGCGCCCGCGCGCAGGCGAGCGAGCTCTCCCGCCGCCTCCACGCCCTCGGCGCCGAGCCGATCGAGCTGCCTGCGATCCGGATCGAGCCCCGGATCGACTCCGCGGAGGTGCGGCGGGCGATCGAGGGATCCACGCCTACGCGCTCGTCTGCCTGACCAGCGCCGAACGGCGTCCGGCTGCTGTTCGAGGCGATGGCCGAGCAGGGGCGGGACGCCCGCGCCCTCGCCAACGCGACCGTCGCCGCGATCGGCCCGGGCACGGCGGCGGCCCTCGCCGAGCACGGCGTGCTCGCCGACATCCTCCCCGAGCGCTTCGTCGCCGAGGGGATGGTCGAGGCGCTCGACCGAGCTCGAGCTCGAAGGGGAAGCCGGTGCTGGTCGCCCGCGCAGCGGAGGCGCGCGAGGTCCTCCCCGACGCGCTGCGGAAGTTCGGCGCCGAGGTCGACGTGGTGGCGCTGTACGAGACGGTCGCCGAGCGACCCGACCCGGACGCGATCGAGCGGGCGAGCGAGGCCGACTACCTCACCTTCACCTCCTCGTCCACGGTCCGCAACTTCGTCGAGGCGCTGCCGGACGACCTCGCGGCCAACGCCCGAGTCGTCTCGATCGGCCCGGTGACCTCGGAGGCCGCCCGCGAAGCCGGCCTCACCGTCGACGTCGAGGCCTCCCGCCACGACATCGACGGCCTGGTCGAGGCCCTGTTGACGGATGTAACAGAGGCCGGATAGAGTCCCACCGCAGCTTGGGGCCTCACCGAAGGGAGGATTGATGAGACGGAGAAGGACCATTTCGGCGATTTCCGCCGCGACCGGCGTGATCGTCCTCTCGCTGGTGGCGTCGGCTTCCGCCGCCACCGTCATGTATCGCAACGACACCACCGTCTTCAACCCGGTCAGCTCCTCCACCCCGGGGGTGAGCCGGATCACGGTTCCCGCCGGTCGCACCCCCGTCGCCAAGGTCGAGGTCCCTGGCGTCAGGCTCTCCGCCGCGAATCCGAATGGTCTGGATGCCGACCTGGCGCTCGTGGGCCCCGGCGGCCCAACCCCCGCCCTCAATCTCCTCTCCGACGCGTGCGGCGCCTACAGCAGCAGCACTCTGGTCGATTTCACCGACAGCGCGGCGACCACGGTCGGCAGCAGCTGCTCGGGGTCGGTGAAGCCCGAGGACTCGCGCACCCTGGGGGTCTTCAACGGCACCCCCAGCTCCGGCACCTGGACCGCAACGATCACGGACGACAACGGCACCGCGGGCACCGACGTCTCCTTCTTCGGCTGGGGCCTGTTCATCACCCACGCGCCGTTCGTGTGCACCGCCGAGCGCAGCCGAACCTCAGGGGCTGAACAAGAGGCTCAAGCTGACCGCCAGCTGCAACGCCAATGCCCGGGCGAGATGGGGCGGCGACCTGAAGAGGAAGACGCTGACATTCGCCCAGAACGTGACCAGAGACTTGAAGCTGCCGTTCAAGGCGCTCTCCTTCGAGCGACTCGAGGAGGAGGGGGGCTTCGCGATCGTGAAGCTCAGGGCGAAGGACGGCTATGGCGACACCTACACCCACAGATTGAAGGTGAGCGTCCCCGACTAGCTCGCGTCGCCGTGATTGGATTCGGCCGTGGCTGAGGGGCGGCCGATCACCTTTCTCTCCGACTACGGCTACGAGGACGAGTTCGCCGGCGTCTGCCGGGCGGTGATCTCCCAGATCGCCCCCGACGCGCCGCTGATCGACCTCACCCACGGGATCGCTCGGCAGGACGTCCGGCAGGGGAGCGATCGCCCTCGCCAACGCCCTGCCCCTATGCCCTCCCGGCGTCCACCTCGCGGTGGTCGATCCCGGAGTTGGGTCGGCCCGGCGGGCGGTCGCGGCCGCCGCGGACGAGGGCCGCTTCCTGGTCGGTCCCGACAACGGGCTGCTCTCGCGGGCGCTCGATCGGCTCGGTGGCGCGACCGACGCGGTCGAGCTCTCGCGCTCCCCGTTTCGGCTCGAGCCCCTCTCGGCGACCTTCCACGGCCGCGACCTCTTCGCCCCGGTCGCCGCCCACCTGGCGCTCGGCGCCACCCTCGCCGAGGCGGGTGAACCGATCGACCCGGCGTCGCTTGCCGCCGCTCGACCTCCCCGCGCCCGAGATCGGGGCGGACGGGTGGTCGCCCACGCGATCCACCAGGACGGCTTCGGCAACGTCACCCTCAACCTCGACGCCTCGATGCTCGCCGGCGGGCCCGCTGCGTCCAGGAGAGCGGCTCGAGGTCCGGGCTCCAGACGGCCGCTTCGAAGCGCTCTGGGCGCGGACCTTCGCCGACGTCGGGCCCGCCGACGTCCTCCTCTTCGAGGACTCCTCGGGGGCGCTCGCGATCGCGGTCAGCGGAGGCAGCGCCGCCGGGCTGCTCAACCTGAGAAGGGACAGCGAGATCACTCTCCGCCCGCTCTAGAGAAAGGGATCTGAGGTCTTGGACTTCGGGTGCCCGCACCGCCACTTCCGGCGAACCGACTCGACCAACGAGCGGGCGAAGGAGCTGGCCGGCGGCCGGGGCGCCGGGCGGACTGGTGGTGACCGCCGACGAGCAGACCGCCGGGCGAGGCCGCCGGGAGCGCGCTGGTTCGGGCACGCCGGCGCCAGCCTGCTCTACTCGGCCCTGCTCCGCCCCTATGACGGCGATCCGCTCCTTCCCCTGGCGGTCCCGCTCGCGGTCTGCGAGGCGGCCGAGGCCGCGGCCCCGGTGCGCTGCCAGGTGAAGTGGCCGAACGACGTCTGGATCGACGAGCGGAAGTTCGCCGGGATCCTGGTCGAGGCCCGCCCCGATCAGGGCTGGGCGGTGATCGGGATCGGCCTCAACGTTGCGGTACCGCAGGACGACTTCCCCGCGGAGCTGCGCGAGCGCGCCACCTCGCTTGCGCCGACCGAAGCAGAGGCCGGCGTCCCGGCCGGCGGCGCACCGATCCTGGAGGAAGCGCTTCGCGAGCTCAACCTGGCGCTCGGGAGCTGGGTGGAGGCCTCCGGCGAGGAGGTGCTCGGCCCCTACCGCGCCCGCGACGCGCTAATCGGCCGCCGTATCTCCTGGGAGGGAGGAGCCGGAGTCGCCGCCGGTGTCGACGGCCTCGGCCACCTCATCGTCGACGTCGGCGGGGGCGCCCCCGTTGCCCTCGGTGCCGGCGAGGTCCACCTTGCCGTCGGCTGAGGCGGCCGCGCCGTTCGCCTTCTTCGTCCGCTTTCCGTCCTGCGAGGGCTTGCGCTTGCGGCGGCGGCGCCGCGAGCCCGACTTCGGGAAGTTCCTGAGCAGCTCGCGGGCGACGCCGGAGGGCTTTCGCGCAGCCCGCATCCGAGCCCCGCGCAGCACCTCCTCGCCCTCGGGGGTGTGGGCGACGGCGGCGGCGAGCAGCGCCGCCGCCAGACGGCGGTCCTGGTTGCGGGCCGCGTGCACGAGGCGGCGGGCGTTTCGCCCGTGGGCGCGGCCGGAGGAGTTGACCAGTAGGCCGAGCAGCCGCTTGGTCTCGGGCCAGCGCTGGACCGCGTACTCCTCGTGCACGTCGCGGGTGTAGTCGGCGAGCCGCCAGACCCAGGCCTGGGCCTGGTCGCGGCGTCCGATCCGGCGCTCCGCGAGCGCCTCGAGCAGGACCCGGGTTCCGGCCTGGCGGTCGTCTCGTGACCAGGTGCCGACCGTGTCGATCGCGTCGTCGAATGCGTCGGGGTCGCGGAGGGCGGCGATCTCCGTGAGCGCCTTCACCCGCAGCTGCTGGTTCCGGTTGCGCTGCACGCAGGTGAGCAGGAAACGGCGGCGGAGCTCCTTGGTGGCGTCGTGCTGGAGCATCGCCTTCGCGCGCCGCCAGCCGGAGGGGTTCACCCGGGCGCCGGCGAGGGCCGCCCAGACGTGTTGCTCGGAGTGATCGAGGTTCTCGACCGCGATCCGCCAGAGCTCGCGCTCGAGCACCCGGAGGCGGCGGTTGGAGTCGTCGGAGACGGGGACCACCCGTTTCTCGACCCGGACCCGGCGGCCGCGGCCCCGCCGCACCGGGCCGACGACGATCGCGCCGCCACGGTAGACGTCCCGGTCGAGGAGGCTGTGGAGGGTGACGATCGTCTCGTCATGGGTGGTTGCCGGGTGGACAAGGTCGACCACGAGGCCGGCCTCCTTGCCCGGGTTCCGCCGGGTGACCCGGCCGACCCGCTGCTGATAGACCCGCCGCGAGGCGGTCGGCGCCAGGTGCATGCAGATCGTCGCCCGCGGCGAGTTCCAGCCCTCGGCGAGGAGCATCGCGTTGCAGAGCACGTCGACCTCGCCGCGTTCGAAGCCGGCGAGGATCTCGGCGAGCTCGCGCTTCGGTGTCTCGCCGGAGACGGCCCGGGCGTTGATCCCCGCGTCCTGGAAGGCCTTGGCGACGTTGTTGGCGTGCTTCACCCCGGCGGTGTAGACGACTCCGGGGACCCGCCGGAAGCGGGAGCGGTAGAGGTCGGCGATCGCGACGTTGAACGGGGTCTGGTCGAGGAGCTTGGCCAGCTCCTCCTGGTCGAAGTCCTGATCCACCTCGCCCTTTCGCAGCGGCACCTTGGCGATCGTCCGCACCCCCGGGCCGGGCGGTATCCGGACGCACCGAAGCGGCGCGATCACCCCGCGCCGCGCGGCCTGGGCGAGGTCGAAGCGCGAGGTCTGGGTCGGGAAGAGGTCGGTGACGTGGCGGGCGATCAGGGCGCCGGTGGCGGTCATCCCGATGAACACCGGGCCTGGCCAGTTGCGGATGCCGCCGCTGGTCTTCTCCCCGAGCGCCGTGTGCGCCTCGTCGCAGATCACGATCGAGTACGCGTCGGAGATCCGGCCCGCGTTCCGGACGAACCACTGGTAGGTCTCGACGGTCACCGGCCCGTAGGGATGGTCGGCGCCGTCGAGCAGCGGCGGCGACAGCCGCTCGCCGTAGCCGCGGTCGGAGATCTCGCCGATGAACTGGTCGACCAGGTTGCGGCGGTGGGTGAGGATGAGGACGCCGCCGGTTCGCGAGGCCTCGATGAAGCCGACAGCGGCGACGGTCTTGCCGGAGCCGGTCGCGTGCTCGAACCAGAAGCGGCGGGCGGCGCCGGGGTCCTCGGGTGCCTCCTCGACCACCTCCTCGGCCTCCTCCTCCCAGTCCTCGGCCTCCTCCTCCTCGGTCGCCTCCTCCTCGTCATCCTCGTCCGGAGCCTCACCGTCCGGATCGGCGGGCTCGCCATCGACCTCGGCGGGCTCCTCGAGCTCGGCCTTCGCGGTCGCCGCGGCAGCGTTGCCGTTGCCTGCCCAGGGAGTGCCGTTGAGCCGCTCCTGGACGTCGGCGATCAGCGCCGCCAGCGTTCCGGAGAGAGCGTCGAGCTGATGGGGGTCGAGCTTCGCCCCGTCGGCGAGGTGAGGCTCGTCCTCGGCCAGCACCCGCTCGAGTCCGAGCATCAGGGAGAAGTCGCGCCGCCACTCGATCGAGGGCGCCTCGCGGCCATCGTCGATCTCGGCGAGGGCGGCGTCCAGGGCCCGCCGCCTCGGGGTGCCGGCCGCGAGGTCCTTCGGCTTCTCGCCCTCGAGCAGGAAGGGCTCCCGCGCGAACTCGCGCGCTCTGTCGATGTCGGCACCCGTAGGCGCCTTGGCCGCTTTGGCGGCCGCCTTGGTCGTATCAGCCATGAGGCTTTCTGATCCGCCGCTCCCCGCCCAGCGAAAAGGGTGGCGAGGGGCAAGTGGCTTGATCGGGAACCCCGCGAACGGCCTCCCGTTCAGAGCTCCCACGGCCCAGGACATCTATGGGCCGGTAGAAATTAAAGCATGATGCGGCTCGCACTGACCATCTTTCTTTCGGCCCTGGTCCTGACGGCCTGTGGGTCCGACGACGGTGCCGGCAACCCCGACTCCGGCCTCACCCCCGAACAGGCGACCGAGCCCCTCGACCGGAGCCCCGCCGCAGCTGGCGGCGATCCGCGATCAGGCGAACCAGCTCCTCGAAGGCGGCACGGAGGCCTTCGACCGGCGACTCGAGGAGCTCCGCGGCTACCCGGTGGTGGTCAACAAGTGGGCCTCGTGGTGCGGGCCGTGCCGGCTTCGAATTCCCCTTGTTCCAGTCTGTCGCGAAGGAGCGTGGAGCCGAGATCGCCTTCCTCGGCGACGCCGGCAACGATTCCGAGGACGCCCTCTCCACCTTCCTCGAGGAGCTGCCGCTCCCCTACCCCTCCTACCTCGACCCGGACCTGGAAATCGCCCAGCAGCTGGGCGGTCCGGTCCAGGCGTTCCCGGCGACCGCCTTCTATGACCGCTCGGGCGAGCTCGCCTTCACGCATTTCGGTCCGTACGACGACGAGCAGGATCTGATCGCCGACATCGAGCGGTACGCCACCGAGGGATAATGGAGGCGTGACAGAGCTCGCCATCGCCCTCCTCGGGCTCGCGCTGGTCCTGTTCGTCGCCGAAGCGCACGCCCCCGGCGCGGTCTTCGGCCTGCTCGGCGGTCGCGGCGCTGGTCGGCGCCGCGTTCGCCTACCGCGACGACGGCCACGACATCCCGGTCGCCTGGATCGTCGTCGGGGGCGTGATCTTGGCCGGCTTCGTCGTCTTCGCAAGCCGCAAGGCGCTCGAGGCCCAACGGAACGAGCCGGTGCGGACCGGCTGGGAGGAGGTGGTCGGCTCGGTGGGGGACGTGCGCGAGCCGCTCGACCCTTCGGGCCAGGTCTTCGTCGGCGGGGCGCTCTGGCAGGCCCGCCCGGCGGACAAGGGAAGCCAGATCGGGGTAGGGAATAGAGTGCGGGTCGAGTCGGTGGAAGGCCTCACCTTGGTGGTGCGGCCGGTTTCGGCCGGCGACCCGGAACCCGTCGAGAAAGGAACCTGAGAGCCATGGCGGTAGCGATCGGCATCGTCGTAGTAATTGCCTTCTTTGTGCTCATCTTCCTCGGCTCGTCGATCCGGGTCCTGCGTGAGTACGAGCGCGGGGTGATCTTCCGGCTCGGCCGCCTGATCGCCCAGAAGGGACCGGGCCTGATCATCCTGATCCCGGTGATCGACCGGATGGTCCGGGTCGACCTGCGGACGGTCACCCTCAACATCCCGCCCCAGGAGGTGATCACCCGCGACAACGTCCCGGCCCGGGTGAACGCCGTCTGCTACTTCCGGGTGATCGACCCGAACAACGCGATCGTCGAGGTCGAGAACTTCCTCCTCGCGACCTCGCAGATCGCCCAGACGACCCTGCGCTCGGTGCTCGGCAAGGCCGACCTCGACACCCTGCTTGCCGAGCGCGAGCGGCTCAACGAGAGCCTCCAGAAGATCATCGACGAGCAGACCGAGCCCTGGGGCGTGAAGGTGACCACGGTCGAGATCAAGGACGTCGAGATCCCCGAGCAGATGCAGCGGGCGATGGCGCGCCAGGCCGAGGCCGAGCGGGAGCGGCGGGCGAAGATCATCAACGCCGAGGGCGAGTTCCAGGCCGCCGAGAAGCTCTCGCAGGCCGCCGAGATCATCAGCAAGAACCCGGCGACGTTGCAGCTGCGCTACCTGCAGACGCTGCTCGAGATGGGCGTCAACCAGAACACGACGATCGTCTTCCCGCTGCCGATCGATCTGATCGAGGCCTTCACCGAGATCAGAGCGAAGGCCGCCGCGGCTGGCCGCTGACGGCTTGAGCGCCGACTGGCCGGCTGACGCTCACTGTGCGGCCGGCCCGCGACGCCGCCGAGGTGCGCGCGGCGATGGACCTGCGGGTGCGGGTCTTCTGCGACGAGCAAGGCGTCGACCCAGAGGCCGAGCTCGATGATCTCGACGACGAGGCGACCCAGATCGTCGCCCTCGACGAGTCGGGCGTGGTCGCGACCTGCCGGCTGCGCCTGATCGGTCGCAGGTGCAAGCTCGAGCGGATGGCGGTCGAGCGCCGCCGCCGCGGGACGGGGGTCGGCCGGAAGCTGCTCGAAGCGTGCTGAGGAGGAAGCTCGCCGCCAGGCCGCCTCCTCGATGCTCCTCCACGCCCAGCGCCGGGCCGAGGGCTTCTACGCCGCCGCCGGGTACCGTGGCCGAGGGCGAGCCCTTCATCGAGGAGGGAATCGAGCACGTCGCGATGACCAAGCCGCCTCGGCGGGAGCGGAGGCCTGTGAGCGCCGACCCAGAGATCCGAATCGACCAGCTCACCGGCCTGCGGACGATCCTGGCACCGGCGCGGGCCGAGCGCCCGATCGAGTTCGTCAGCGAGCGTCCACCGGCGAAGGCCGAGGACTGCCCATTCTGCGAGGGCCGCGAGGACCGCACCCCGCCCGAGACCTGGGCGGACCGGCCCGGCGGCGGGGGGGCCGACAGCGCCGGCTGGCGCGTCCGCGCCGTCCCCAACCTCTATCCGGCGGTCGCCGAACCCAAGGAGGGGTGGGATGGAGGCGAGGTCGAGACCGGCTTCGCCGCCAGCGCCGACCCCCTGCGGGCGGCGGCCCGGGGGGCCGAGCCCGACCTCTTCTCATCGGTGCCCGCGACGGGGCATCACGAGGTGATCATCCACTCGCCGCGGCACCGGACCTCGCTCGCCGAGCTCACCGGCGACGAGCTTGGCGCGGCGGTCGCCGGCTGGCGCACCCGGATGCGAGCGCTCTCGAGCGAGTCGGCCTACCTGCAGCTGATCGTCAACGAGGGGCGGGACGCCGGCGCCTCGCTCGAGCACAGTCACGCCCAGCTCTACGGGCTCGGCTTCGTCCCGGCCGCGGTCGCTCGCGAGCGCGAGCGCTTCAGCGCCTACCACGAGCGGACCGCCGGAGGCGACCTGCTCTCCGACATCGTCACCGAGGAGGTCCGCCGGAAGGAGCGCCTGGTGGCGATCGACGACGACGCGGTGCTCGTCTGCCCCTGGGCCTCGCGCTCGCCATTCGAGCTCCGGCTGGCGCCGCGGCGGGCGGCGCCGAGCTTCGAGGACGACGGCGAGGTGGGGACGGCGATGCTTGGCACCGCGATCAGGGCGCTCGCGGCTCGCTTCGACGGGCTCCCCCAGCTCAACCTCTGGGTGCGGACCGCCCCGCGGGGGGTGGAGAGCTTCCACTGGCACCTCGACATCGCCCCGCGGATCGGGATCCGCGCCGGCTTCGAGATGTCCACCGAGGTCGAGCTGAACATCTACCCGCCGGAGCGCGCGGCCGACGAGCTGCGCGAGGCGCTCGACTAGTCTCCTCCAGCCGATGCCGCCGCTCGCCCGCCCGTTCCCCCGCTTCATCGCCGACGCCAGCGTCGAGGGGCTTCCCTACGGCCGCCACGCCCAGCGCCTCCGCGACGAATTCGCGAAGGCCTGTGAGCCCCACGTCTCGGAGGCGGGCGGGCCGCCCAGCGAGGTCACCTGGTTCCCGGAGCGGAGCTGGGGCGGCCGCGTCTACGTCCCGGCGGTGGCGCCGGTGGAGGGAGCCGAGCGGCCGAGCGAGTACTTCGGCTACGTCTCCTTCGTCCGTCCGGAGGAGGGCGAGCCGACCGACCTCCGGGCGCTGGCCGACTTCACCGACCAGACCGCCGACACCAACCCCGACTGGCAGATCGACCTGAACGAGGAGGTGATCGGGACCTGGCGCGGTGAGGGGAAGCGGCGCGGCGACGTCACCCTGGTCTGGGGCACTCCGCTGATCCGGGGAGCACATGGCGCCACCGCGGAGCTCGACGGCGACGTCGTGGACCAGACCCCGGTCAGCGACGAGCGCTTCACTCTGATCGCGGTCGACGCGGTCAAAGGCTTTCCCGACGACCTCTACCTCGAGGTAAGCCTCTGGACCAACAAGGGCGCGAGGCTCGCCGGGGAGAGCCTCTACGAGCCGGGGTAGCCGAGGGGATCTACACTCCCGGCGATGAAGCCCGAACAGGCGGGGGCGCCGATCTCCCGGCATGTACTGGCGCCCGCTCCTACCGTGCCTGTCACCGCTGCCGGCCGCCGGCCGACGCTTGGGGTGATCATCCCGGCATACCAGGGTGCGGCAATCATCGGCAAGGCGATCGAGTCGGTCCTCGCCCAGACGCTTCCCGCGGACGAGATCGTCATCTGCGACGACGGGTCGACGGATGAGCTCGAGGCAGCTCTTGCTCCGTACGGCGATCGGCTGGTCCTGACCCGGAAGGAGAACGGCGGCTCCCCGTCGGCCCTCAACGTCGCCGCGCGAGCGGCGCGCTCGGAGTTCGTGCTGCAGCTTGATCAGGACGATGCGTTCGCCCCGACTAGGCTCGAGGCGATTGCCGACCTTGCTGTCGCTCGGCCCGACCTTGACGTGATCGCGACCGATGCGGTGATGGAGCTGAATGGGAAGCCGGTTGCCAGCTACGGAGAGCGACACGACTTCGATGTGAGCAATCAGCGGGCGGCGATCCTCCGCAGCTGCTTCTTCGGCTGGCCGGCGATTCGCCGCACTCGACTCCTCGCCGTAGGCGGGTTCGACGAGTCACTTCAGGTCACCTTCGACTGGGACTGCTGGATCAGGCTGATTCTGAGCGGCTCCGCTGTCGGCCTCATCGACCGCCCCCTCTACATATGGCGCTTCGGTCACACCAGCCTCTCCTCGGACCCGGCTCGAAACTGCCGCGAGAACATTGTGATGCTGAAGAAGCTCCTCGACGGCGGCCTGCTCGCTCAGCAGGAACGGCGCATCGCGATCGAAGTGATCGAGGAGAACGATCGGGGGGCCGCGGCCCTTGAAGCAATGCAGGCCGTGGTTACCGGACAGCCAGAAGCGCGTCGGCTCATGCGTTCAATCGCGACGGGGACGGGTTACTCCCTCTCGATGCGAGCGAAAGCCGCGTTGGGGGCGCTGGCGCCAGGTGTTGCGAGGCGCTATCTGGCGCGCGGTGACTCGATGGTTGCAATCGGCAGCTCCGGTCCCGCTGAGCGCTGACCGACTACCGCGGGTCGCTCTGGAGGATGGCACCCTGCTCGCGCTGCTCGGCGAGCGTGCCGCTGAAGACGTCCTCGAGGGGGCCAAGGCTGCGAATCCACTTAGCCATGGCAGCGAGCCCGTCGTCGAGCGCCGTCTCGGGGGTCCAGCCCAAAGCCCGCATCCGGCTTGCATCGAGGGCGAGATGCCGCACATCTCCGGACCGGTACTCGCCCGTGACGACATAGTCCGGCTCTAGTCCGTAGGCGCGGGCGAGGGTCTCGATCACCTCGATGATCGTCACGGGTTGACCGCGACCGACATTGAGCACCTTCCCGTTGGCGTCATCCCGATCCATCGCGGTCATCGTCGCTCTGACGACATCGCCGACGAAGACGAAGTCCCGGGTCTCACGCCCATCTTCGAACGCACGTGGCTGGCGCCCGTTGAGAAGCAGCGTCGAGAAGATCGAGAGGATGCCCGTATAGGGATTGAAGACCGACTGGCGGGGCCCGTAGACGACGGCGAAGCGGAGTGCGACGGTGGGGATCCCGAGCCGCTTGCCAAGACCGACCACAGTGCGCTCAGCGGCGATCTTGCTGACGGCATATGGCGTCTCGCCGTTCAGGCGCGCGGTCTCATCCGTGAGCAGCGGAGCAAGCGGCCGTCCACATTCTGGGCACGGGGGCTCCCATTCGCCCCGCGCCATGTCGGCAATGGATCGCAGGGTCGGCTGAACGACGCCGTGCTCTCCGCATCTGTACAGCCCCTCGCCATAGGTGGCCTGAGAAGACGCCGCCACCAGCTTGCGGATCCCCAGGCCCCGCCGTGCGATCGTCTCCAGGATCAACGCGGATCCAGTCGCGTTCACATCGAAGAAGGTGGCGATCTCGTCTGTGACACCGCCGACGGCAGCCGCGAGGTGGTAGACGTCGTCGACTCCTTCGAGGCACGCGGCCAGGCGCTCTCGCTCCCTTATGTCCCCTTCGACGAACTCCGCCTCGGAAGGTATCCACGCGGGTCGCCCGCGGTGCGATCCCGGATCGAGGTTGTCGAGGATGCGAACCTCGCGTCCTTGATCCAGAAGAGCGTCGACCAGGTGGGACCCGATCATTCCCGCCCCTCCCGTGACGAGCGCCTTCATCCGGGTGACACTAATACCAGGGCGACCTTACGATGAGCTGCGGGCCCCGATAGCTCAGCTGGATAGAGCGTCTCCCTCCTAAGGAGAAGGCCCCTGGTTCGAATCCAGGTCGGGGCGCTCGAGGTTGCGAGTGCGCCTCGCGGCAGCGCTCGCAACGAGATGCCGCTCGAGGGCGCGGTTGTAGGGCTCGCCGGTGCTGGGGATCGTGTGGCCGCGGCCGGGGATCACGGCGCGCTCGGCGCCGAGGCGCTCGGCGAGGGCATCGCAGACCTTCTCGAATACGGGCGAGTGCCCGCCCGAGATCACCAGCGCCGGGAAGCCCGCGTCGGCGAGCCGATCGAGCGGAACCTCCGCCTCCCAAGGCGGGCGCTCGGTCTTCAGCAACCGCGCCCCCCGGGCGAGCCAATCGGGGAGCCGGTCGGGGGTCTCGTTCGCCGAGCCGACCCCGGTGCGGAAGAGGCGGAGGAAGAGGGCGGGCGGGATCGACTCGGGGTCGCGGTAGAGGGTGTCGCCGTTCTCGATCATCGCGTCAACCTCGGGATCGCCGGCGGCCAGCCGGAGGGCGCCCGGCTCGGAGACGGTGAGCGAGCGGACCGCCTGCGGCCGCTCGGCGGCGGCGAGCAGCGCGATCACGCCGCCGTAGGAGTGCCCGACGAGGTGGGCGCCGTCGCCGAGGAGCTCGGCGAACAGCGGCGCCTCAGCCTCGAAGTCGCCGCGCTCGAGCGGCGGACTGCCGCCGAAGCCGGGGCGGCTGGGAAGGATCAGGCTCCAGCGCCCGGCCAACGCCCGCTGCTTCCGCCAGGTCCGCTCGGCGCCGACCACGCTCCCGTGGACGAACAGCACCGGCGGCCCCTCGCCGAGCCGCTCGACCTCGAGCCGAGTCGCGGAATCGGAGCTCACCCGGGAGACCCTACGACCCCGTCCCAGGCGGGGACCTGGACGGATCTTCTGGAGCCTGCCGGCGGCGGACGCTGATCCGGCCGCTAACGTGATTGGCGCTCGTATGCGCGGGACGAGAGAGGAAGGGATTCTGACCAGGGCCAGCCGTGTGACGATCGCGGCCGGGTTGACCGTCGCCGCTTCGCTCACCCTGGCGGCGGGGGCAGCCGCCGCGACGATCACGGTCGATACGACCGCGGACGAGAACGGATCCGGGGACGAACTGCTCCCTGCGAGAGGCGACCGTGGCGGCGAACACCGACACCGCGACCGGGGGATGCATCGCCGGAACGCCCACCGACACGATCACTTTCGACCCCCCTCGCCTTCCCGGTCGGGGGGTCGATCGAGACGATCGACCTCGTCACAGTCGGCACCCAGCTCCAGCTCACGAGCGACACCACGATCGCGGGCACGGGCAGCGCCAACCTCGAGATCACCAACTCGAATGCCACCGACCGGATCCTGCTCACCGACGAGGGCGTCGGCGATCAGGTCACGGTCTCGGGACTTCGGATCACCAGCGGAACCCTGGACGGGAACGGGCTCCAGCGCGGAGGCGGAATCCTGAACCACACGCAACTGACCCTCATCGACGTCGTGCTCACCGGCAACACCGTGACCGCCCATGGCAACAGCGCCGCCACGGGCAGCACGGCGGGTGCCGAGGGCGGCGCGATCTATACGGACGCCGACCTGACGATCGATTCCTCGATCGTCGAACTAAACAGCGTCGTCGCGGACAACTCCGATGCTCTCGTGAGCACCGTCTTCGCCCGCGGGGGCGGCATCTTCCACCTCGACGGGGAGCTAACGGTCAGGAACAGCCGGGTCGGCGCAAACACGGCGACGATCAACGACCAGAGCACCGACGCCTCGATTCGTGACGAGGCCGTTGGCGGCGGGATCTTCGCGTCGAACGACGCGGCGATCGAGCAGACCTCGATCATCACCAACGGGGTGTCTGCCACGGGATTGACGGGCAGCGTCTCCACGAAAGGCGCCGGGATCCGCATCGACGGCGGCGGCGGCTCCCGGATCGAGCTGAGCACGATCAACGGGAACTCCGCAGTCGGCTCGGGCCCGGGCGGCACCGAGCGCCGCGCCGCCGGTGCACTCGTGGTCGCCAACCCGATGCCGGTGATCGGCTCGACCATCGCCGGCAACGGCCTCAACTCACTCGACACCGTCGGGGCCAACCTGTTCGCCGAGGCCCCTGGCCAGGCGAACTTCTCGAACACGATCGTCGCCGAGCCGGTCGGGGCGACAAGCGGGACCTCCAACTGCTCCGGCAGCGTCGCCTCCAACGGCTTCAACGTCGAGTATCACCCCGGCTCCACCACATCGAGCTGCAGCTTCACCCAAGCGACCGACCTGCCGGATCCGAGCGATGTCGTCGGTGGCACCGACCCGGAGCTCAACCCGCTTGCCGCCAACGGAGGCCTCGGCCTGACGATGCTCCCGCTGCCGGGCAGCCCGGTGGTCGACAAGGGCAGCGCCGCCTCCCAGACGGTCGCCGACGAGGACCAGCGAGGCCTCGCCCGCCCGGCCTTCTTCAGCGACATCTCGAATCCGCCCCTAGGCGACGGCGCCGACATCGGCGCGGCCGAGATCCAGATCGCGCCGCCGACCTTCACGGGCACCACTCCGGCCTCGCCGAACCTGGACGACACCCCGAACGTGCGCGGGTCGGTGGCGGCGGACTCGACCGGCATCCCGACCGTTCGCCTCTTCACCAACCCGAGTTGCACGGTGCTGACCGGCGCTCCGGCCACCCCGGCCGCCTTCGCCGGCCCGGGGATCGTCTCGAGCCCGCTCCCCCACAACGCGACCACGACCTTCTACGGGACGGTCCAGACCGCCTACGGGATCTCCCACTGCTCGACCGGGGTCTTCCCGAAGACGATCAGCTACACCCAGACGGATCCCCCGCAGCCTCAGACGCCGGCGAGCCCGCCGACGGTTGTGACCACGTCCGAACCGAAAACGAAGTGCAAGAAGGGCTTCGTCAAGAAGCGGGGCAAGTGCGTGAGGAAGAAGCGGAAGAAGGCCGCAAAGTAGGGAAGCGGCGGCGGGCGTACGATCCGCGCGCGATGAAGCTGATCATCCAGGTCCCCTGCCTGAACGAGGAGGAGACCCTGCCGCGGGTGCTCGAGGAGCTGCCGCGCCAGGTCCCGGGCTTCGACCTGGTCGAGTGGCTGGTGATCGACGACGGCTCCACCGACCGCACCGCCGAGGTGGCCCGCGCCGGCGGGGTCGACCACCTCGTCCGCCTCACCAACAACAAGGGCCTCGCCGCCGCCTTCCAGGCGGGGCTCGATGCGGCGCTGAAGCTGGGCGCCGACGTGATCGTCAACACCGACGCCGACAACCAGTACCCGGCGGCCGACATCCCCCGGCTGGTGGAGCCGATCCTCGCCGGCCGCGCCGACATGGTGGTCGGCGACCGCCAGGTGCGCAACGTCGAGCACTTCAGCCCGGCGAAGCGGCTGCTCCAGCGGCTGGGGAGCTGGGTGGTGCGGCGCGCCTCGGGGACCAGCGTCCCCGACACCACCTCGGGCTTTCGCGCCTACAACCGCGAGGCGGCGCTCGGGCTGATGGTGGTCTCGAACTACACCTACACGCTCGAGAGCCTGGTGCAGGCGGGGAAGATGCTGGTCGCGGTCGAGCACGTTCCCACCGAGAGCCAGCCTGTCGCGCGGCGGTCGCGGCTGTTCGGCTCCACCTCCTCCTACGTGCGGCGCAGCGCCGTCGGCCTCTTCCGCACCTACGTCCTCTACGAGCCGCTCCGGGTGTTCATGGTCCTGGCGGCGCTCTTCCTCCTGCCGCGCTCGCCGCCTGGAGCCCGTTCCTGCTCGACTGGATCCTCAACGGCGACCGCAGCGGCCACATCCAGTCGCTGATCCTCGGCGCGGTCCTCTTCCTCGCCTCGGTCCAGATGTTCGCCCTCGGGATCATCGGCGAGGCGCTCGCCGGGCCAGCGGGTGATCGCCCAGCGGATCTTCGAGCGGGTGCGGCGCCTGGAGCTGGAGTCCGGGGTGGCCCCCTCGCACTACGAGCCCGGGCGCTCCGCCCGCCGGGCGCCGAGCCCCTCAGGGTCGAGATCGCTCGACCCGGTCGAGCCGATGAGCGACCACGTGAGGCCGAGGCTCGCCAGGCCGCCGAGAGCGGCGGCAACGTCTACGACAAGTACTCCACGCTGCACCCGATCGAGCGCCGGCTGGTGAGCGGCTTCCTCGCCGAGCTCGAGGAGCTGGTCGAGCGAACCGGCGCCCGCGAGGCCCACGAGGTCGGCTGCGGCGAGGGCGAGCTGGCGCTGCGGCTGGCGGCGCGCGGCCTTCGGGTGCGGGGATCCGACGCCTTCGCCGAGGTGATCGGCGAGGCGCGGCGGCGAGCGGCCGCCGCCGGAGCCGAGGTCGACTACGAGGCGAGGCCGGTCGAGGAGCTCGAGCCCGAGCGCGACGCCGCCGAGCTGGTCCTCTGCTGCGAGGTGCTCGAGCACCTCGAGGACCCCGAGGCGCCGCTCGAGGTGCTCGCCGGCGCTCGGCGCGGCCGTGGCTGATCGTCAGCGTCCCGCGCGAGCCGCTCTGGCGGGCGCTCAACCTGGCGCGGCTCAAGTACGTGCGCGACCTCGGGAACACCCCCGGCCACCTGAGCCACTGGTCGCGGCGCGGCTTCCTCGCGCTTCCTCGAGCGGCGGCTGGAGGTGGTCGAGGTGCGGCAGCCCGCTGCCCTGGACGATGGCCCTCTGCCGCGCGCGCTAGCGAATCGGCGCGGCGTCGTATGGCACCGATGCCGGCCCGCTCCGCCGCACGTAATCGCGCTGTGAATCGGCGCCCTCGCATCATCGCGGCGCTTCGCGCCCGTCCGGGCGTCGCCGCGATCGTCGCCCTCGGGGTCGCCTGGGGGCTGATGATGCACTCGATGGGCTGGGCGCAGCTCGGCCACTACGCGCAGGTGCGCGGACTTCGCCGACGGCCAGGCCGAGATCGACCGGTGGCACTGGGAGACCGGCGACAAGGCCTGGATCGACGGCCACTTCTACTCGGTCAAGTCGCCCGGGGTCGCGGGGCTCTCGCTGCCGTTCTACCTGGCGCTCGAGAACACCGTCGGGCCCCAGCTCTCCCGGGCCGCCACCGCCAACGCCCGCCGCAGCGACTGGCCCCGCTGGGCCCCGGACGGGACGATCCCGATCGAGAACTACGGCTACCTCCCCGAGCGCGGCGAGCGGGTCGAGGCCCAGATCGAGCAGAACGCGCCGATGATCTGGGCGCTGACCCTGATCGTCGCCGTGATCCCGGCGGTGCTGCTCCTCCTCGGGGTGCGCTGGGCGGCCGACCGGCTCGAGCCCGGCTACGGCACCGCCGCCGCGGTCACCCTGGGGCTTGGCGACGATCGTGATGATCTTCGCCTCCGAGTACTTCTCGCACGTGATCTCGGCGGCGCTCGGCTTCGGCGCCTTCATCCTCCTGATGCGCGAGCGGGAGGGTCCGCCGAGCCCGCGGCTCGTCGGCGGGGCCGGGCTCCTCGCCGGGCTCGCGGTCACCTTCGAGTTCCAGGTCGGCCTGGTCGGGCTGATCCTCTTCTTCTACGCCCTCGCCCGCTCCGAGCGAACGCCTGCGGCGCGCGCTCGCCTACGGCGCCGGGGCGCTCGCCGGCGCCCTGCCGATGCTCGCCTTCAACCTCTGGGCGTTCGGGAACCCGCTCGAGCTCGCCTACGGCAGCGCCGTCGATTACCCGGGCATCAGCGGCCACGACGAGCTGGGGCTGAACAGCGACGGGTTCTTCGGGATCACCGCGCCCCGACTGGACAGCGCCGGCGAGCTCCTCTTCGCCAGCCGCGGACTGCTCACCCTCACCCCGATCATCGTGATGGCGGTGGTCGGGGTGGTGCTGATGCACCGCCGCGGCCACCGGGCGGAGGCGAACACGATCGCCGCGATCGCAATCGCCTACTTCATCTACAACTCGGGCTACTGGCTGCCGATGGGCGGCGGCACCCCCGGACCCCGCTTCCTGATCCCGGCGCTGCCCTTCCTCGCGGTCGGCCTCGCCTTCGCCTACCGGCGGCTGCCGGCGCTCACCCTCGCCCTCGCGATCCCCTCGGCGGTGACGATGGCTGGCGGCGTCCTTCACCTATCCGCTGCTCGGCACCCAGGGCGCCGGGGCTCTGGGGCGACTGGCTGCTCGACGGCCACCTGGAGCAGACGGTGCTCACCGCGTTCGGGATGACCAACGTCTTCCTCGCCGCCGCTCCGGTGGTGGCGGCGCTGGCGACCGCGGTGGTGCTGGCCTGGCGCGCGACCCCCAGCCTCGGGATCGGCGACCTCCGGGCGCCCGCCGCTGCCCTGGCCGCCTGGGCGGTGGTCGTCGGTGGTCGGGCCGACGATCGCCGACAGCCCGCACACGCCGCTGAACGGCGACGACCTCTCCCTGCTCTGGCTGGTGCTCGCCGCGGCGGCGCTCTCGCTGCTGGCGCTCGGCATCCTCCGGCGCCGCGAGCTCGATCAGCCGGCGGCCGAGCGGGCGGCCGAGCGCGTCGCTCGGCCCCGAGCCGGCGCTGGGCGAGCGCAGCTCGTAGACGATCAGCCCACCGGGCAGCTCGCGTGCGGCTCAGCGGCAGCCCCTCGATCGAGGCTGAGGCGGCAAGCGCCTGGGGGGTGCCGGGGGCGCGATCGGTGTGGAGGACGACGCTGCGGACGCCGAACTCGCGCAGCCGCTCGACCGTCGGCGGCGTCGGGGAAGCCCGCCATCTCCTCGATCAGGTCCTCGATCAGGTCGGGATTGGTGCTCGCGCGGCCGTTGACGATCTTCGGGAACCCGTCGGTGGACCAGAGCAGGTAGCGGCGGTTGTCCTCGGCGCGCTCGGCGGGGAGATGGAGCTGCGGCGCCGGCACCGCGGCGGTCGATGCCGGCGGGTAGGGGACCGGCGGCTGGTCCTGGTCGTCGAGCGGATCGAAGGGGAGGCCGCGGCCCTCGACCGCGATCAGCAGGACGAGGATCGCGGCGGCGGCGGCGATCGCGCCGCGCTCCGACGCCGCGGCGACCGAGAGCGCCGGAGCGCCGACTCGGCGCCCGCCGCGGCGAGCAGGGCGAGGGCGAGCGAGGAGAAGGTGACCAGGCGGCCGGGGGTGCGGATCGCCTCCCAGCCGGGGAGCACCTCGTAGAGCACCCGGTAGGGCCAGAGCAGCCCGCCCTCCTCCCGGAAGCCGAGCGCCAGCACCGAGATCGCCATCACCGCGGCGCCGAGACCGATCCGGAGGCGGCGGTCGAGGCTCTGCCGACCAGAGCCCGGCGATCGCGAGGCCGAGGATCAGCAGGCCGGGGAAGAGCGTCTTCTCCGGGACGTTCTCGAGGTCGTCGCGGATCGAGCGCGGTCGCGCTCGCCCCAGACGAAGTTCTCGTCGGGCGCGGTGAGGAAGACCGTGGCCGGGCCGGAGAAGGCGGCGACGGTCGAGGGAGGGCGCTTCGCCTCGGGGTTCTCGTCGGCGACCTGGAAGTAGGGCCGGGCGATCAGCCCGGCGACGACGACGAAGACGACGAGCCCGGCCGCCCCGGCCGCCAGCAGGCGGCGGTCGAGCGGCGGCCGGCCGCGTCGCCACCAGACGACCGCGGCGGCGAGCACCCCAGCCGGCGAGCAGGTAGGCGAGCGGCAGCCCGAGGGCGAAGCCGAGGGAGAGCTGCCAGCCGGCGACCAGCCAGGCGGCGAAGAGCCACCACGGGTTTCGCAGCCGCACCCCGCGGACCCCGAGCGCCAGGCAGAGCGGGATCCCGCCCGAGGAGATCACCTGCATGTGCCCGTCGTGCTCGAGCCGGAAGGGGGCGAAGGCGTAGGCGGCGCCCGCCACCGCCGCTCCCGCCGGGCCGAGGCCGAGCTCCCGCGCGAGCAGATAGGCGCCGAAGAAGGCGAGCGCGTAGGCGAAGAGGAAGAGGAGGTCGTAGCGGACGACCGCGTCGTGGGGCCCGGAGCCGATCAGGCCCGGCGGGCGCGTAGCCGATCAGGGCGTCGCCGTAGGCGAGCGAGTCCTCGACCGGCCAGAACTGGTTCGCCTGGAAGAAGTCGAGCGGCTGGTGGCCGAGGGCATGGCCGCCCCAGGCGGCCTGCCAGGCCTGGGCCAGGGGGTCGCCCAGGTCCTTGGGGATATCGCCCCCCAGGTTGAGGATCAGCGGCCAGTGCATCACCACCGCGAGCAGGCAGGCGCCGGCGGCGACCAGCAGCGAGCTCACGGGCGCCACGCTCTCGCCGGCCGGCGTCACGGCCTTGTCGGGCGCTCCGGGTAGAGCTCGTCGATCGTGATCAGCGGCCGGTAGTGGATCCCCTCGGCGGCGGCCTCGATCGCCTCGCCGCCGCCCGCCAGCCGGTCGACGACCGAGACCACGCCGGCGATCGCCAGCCCCTCCTCGAGGATCCGCTCGATCGCCTGGACGGTCGAGCCGCCGGTGGTGACCACGTCCTCGACCACCAGGCAGCGGCTGCCGGTGTCCAGCACCGGTCCCTCGATCCAGCGCTGGAGCCCGTGCTCCTTGCGCTCCTTGCGGACGAAGAAGGCGACCAGGTCCTCGCCGCCCGGCAGCCCCGATCGCCGCGGTCGCGAGCGGGTCGGCGCCCATCGTCATCCCGCCGACGGCGGACGCGGCGCGCCAGCCGGCCTCGGCGGCGAGCAGCTCGCCGACCGCCCGGAAGCCTCGCGGCCGCAGCAGCGCCCGCTTCGCGTCGACGTAGTACTCGGCGGTCTCGCCGCTGGTGAGGGTGACCTCGCCGAGCACCAGGGCGTGCTCGCGGAGCTCCGTCGAGCAGCGTCTCGCGGGCTTCCTCCAGGTCGGCGGCCATCGCGGACCGCATGCTATGGCCGGCGGCTAGCGAGGCGCGCTACGCTAGCACGTAGGTGTGCATCGGGTCGCCGAGATCGATCCAGTTGTAGATGAACCGAGAGAACTGGATCGGGTTCCGGACGCAGCCGTGGCTCGCCCGGCCGTTCGGCACCGAGCTGTAGCCGTGGGTCGCATAGCCGCCGATGAAGTAGACCGAGTAGTACATGCGCTTCGAGTTGTAGCCCGGCCTGCTTCAAGTAGAAGCGGTAGTTGCCGAGCACGGTCGGGGTGCCGCCGGTCCCGGTGGAGACGTGGAAGGTGTGGACCGGGGTCTTGCCCTCGACCAGCGCCATCACCTGCTTCGAGATGTCGACCTCGACGTGGCGGCCGTCGTCGAAGCGCGGCTGGAACGCGCCCTTGCCCTGGAGCAGGGTGCGGAAGATCGCGGGCGAGTAGGCCTCGCTCCAGCTCATCCCGTTCACCTTGCGGAAGGCCTTGATCGCGAGGTGGGTGCCGCTCGTCACCCGGGGGCCCCTGGTGCCGGTGTGGAAGCCCTGGGCCTGGAGCGAGCGGTTGAAGAGCTTGGCGACCGGCCCCTTGCTGAGGTGCTTGGGGACGCCGACGTTGAAGGTCTGCGGGGCCGAGGTCGCCTCGCCGGCGCTGGCGGTGACCGAGTAGGCGCAGCAGGCGTTGATGAAGAAGGGGACGGCGAAGCTCCCGTTGGGCTTCGGAGTGACCTTCTTGCTGACCACCTTGCGGCCGCTGGCGGTGACCTCGAGCGTCACCTGCTCGCCGGGCGCGAGCCCCGGCACCTGGCCGCTGGCGACGATCTTGTCGCCGACCCCCGGCCGCTTCGGGCCATCGAGCGCCAGGCTCGGCGGGCCGCTGGCGGCGAGGGCCGACGCCGCCGGGAGGGCGAGCAGCAGGCCCGCGACAGCGGCGAGCAGCGCAGAGCGTGTCCCGGTCCCTCCGGTCAAGACCGCGGGATTGTGGCGCACTGCGCGGCCCGGAGCCTCACGCAAGCGGCTCCGGTGGTCACGAGACCACCAGGAGCGCCAGGCAGTTGTTGATCACGTGCGCCGTCACGCAGGGCCAGAGCGAGCCGGTCCGGTCGTAGAGCCAGCAGAGCGCCACCCCGAGCCCGGCCAGGGGGACCACCGCGGTGAGCCCGGTGGGGGCGTGGACGATCCCGAAGATCAGGCCGACGGCGATCGCCGAGGGCCACAGCGACCAGCGCGAGCGGAGGCCGGCGAAGACGAAGCCGCGGAAGAAGAGCTCCTCGGTGACCGGCGCCACCAGCGCGATCACCAGCACCGCGGAGATCGCGATCAGGAGGTTCGGGTCCCCGACCCCGAGCTCGCCGCCGATGTCCTCCTGCTCGGGCTGGAGGACGAGCGAGGCGAAGATCGCGGCGCCGATGTAGTAGACGAGCAGGGTCAGCAGGGCGATCCCGAAGTCCTTGGGGACCGCGCGGCGCAGGCCGAGCCGCGCCAGGGCCGGCCGGAGCGGTTGAAAGCGCCACTCCGAGGCGACCCCGATCGCGACGAAGAGCAGGGAGAGCTCGAACAAGCCCTGGGCGGCGAGCAACGCGCCGTCGCTGCTCAGGTCGGGGTCGAAGGGGAGCACCAGCACCGGGCTGAGCAGGGCGAGGGCGAACCCCGCCAGCATCAGCCAGAAGGTCTGGCTGAGCGTCCAGGGAACCGGGGGCAGCGCCCGGCCCGGCTCGGCGGCGGAGGGGCGGGCGGCTGCGGCTGGGGGGCGACCGGGGCCGCGGCGCCGGCGATCGCGGCGGGGCGGGCGCCGGGGATCGTCTTCGGGGGCCTTGCGGAGGACGACCGTCTTCGCCGCCTTGTCGCCGAGGCGCTGCTTGCGGCCGATCTGGCGCGATCATCACCCAGCCGATCAGGAAGAAGTCGACCAGGCGGAGGAGGTTGCGGATGCTCGCCTGGCCGAAGGTGAGCCGGGGCGATCGATCGATCGCCCGAACCTCGATCCCGACGGCGTTCTTGCCGATCGTCTGCCCCCAGCGCCACTCGCAGAAGGCGAAGTAGTTGAACCAGAGCGAGAGGTAGAGAACGATCGCGACCACCGCCGCCCCGGAGCTCCAGAGGTCCGCTGCGGCGACCACGATAGACGTAGATGAAGCCGATAGAAGATCAGCCAGGTGAGGTTGTCGATCAGCGCCGCCAGCAGGCGGCGCGGCAGGGTCGCGTACTCGACGGCCTCGCTCCCGTTCATCTCAGAGATGCTCCTCGATCTCGGGCGAGGGAGGAGATGTCGCCGTCGTCGCCGTCGCGATCGAGGAGCAGCGCCCGGATCCCCGCCGCCCGCGCCCCGACCACGTCCTCCTCGCGGGTGTCGCCGACGTGCAGCGCCTCGGCGGGCTCGCAGCCGACCAGCTCGAGGGCGGCAACGAAGATCGCGGGATCGGGCTTCGGGCGCGCCGGCCTCCGCCGAGGAGACCGCGCCGTCGAGCAGCTCGGCGAGCCCGCAGCGCTCCAGCACCGTGCCCAGGGAGCAGTCCCAGTTGGAGACCGCGACGAGCCGCAGGCCGCGCCGGCGGAGCGCGGTCGAGCGCGGGGACGGCGTCGGGGTAGGCGCTCATCCTCACCGACTCCACCAGCTGATCGGCGCTGACCTCGACCCCCAGCTCGCGCGAGATCAGCCTCGGCGCAGCGCTCGCGAAGGTCGGCGAGCGAGGCGGCGTCGCGCCCCTCGTGGGCGTGCTCGCGGTAGTAGCCCATCTCGACCCGGACCGCGGCGACCAGGCGCTCGTCGCTGACCTCCGCGGGGATCCGCTCCCTGAGCGATACCCAGGGGGGCTCGAGCTCGACCAGGGTGCCGAGCGCGTCGAGGAACACGGCGCGGGTCATCCCGGGAATACTCCCCCACCGGGTGTTTCTCCTCGCGGATACCTTCTGGAGCGATCACGGCGACGAGGTCTCGGCCGCGATCACGGTGGCGATCGCGATCGTGCTCGCGCTGCGTCATCGACCGCTTCCTGATCGGGCGGGCCGAGCGGGCCGCGGAGAGGCTCGACACCGGCCAGTTCTCGCGGGAGGCGCGAACGCGGCTGCGGCTGATCCGCCGCCTGGTCTTCGTCGTGATCATCTCCGTCGGCATCGCCCTGGCGCTCAGCCAGTTCACCTCGATCAAGAACTTCGCCGCCGGGGTGCTCGCCTCGACCGCGGTGCTCGGGATCATCATCGGCTTCGCCGGCCGCCAGGTGATCGCCAACCTCGTCGCCGGGCGTGCTGATGGCGATCACCCAGCCGATCCGGATCGGCGACCTGGTCAGCATCGGCGACGAGGTCGAGGGCAGGGTGGTCGACATCGCCCTCACCTACACCAACGATCGACAGCGGCGACGGCCGCCTGACCGTGGTCCCGAACGAGAAGGTGACCACCGAGGTGGTGGTCAACCACTCGGCGGGCAACCGCAGGGCGCCGGTGACGATCGAGGCCTGGCTTCGCCCCGACGCCGACCTGGAGGCCGCGCAGGCGCGCCCTCGAGGCGACCGAGGTGACCTCGATCCAGGTGGCGGAGCTCGGCCGTCGAGGGGACGAGGCTGGAGCTGAAGGCGGCGATCGAGGAGGGCCGCGACCGCGCCAGCCGGGAGGCGGAGCTGCGCGAGCACGCGCAAAAGCCCTGCGTGAGGCGGGGCAACTTAAGCAGCCCTAAGCTCGCGCCTGAGTACCCTTTGCCGGCTATGAGCGCCCGCTCCCGCCGGCGGCATCGTCGCACGAGCCGCAAGCGAAATCCCTTCCTGCTCGCCCTGGTGGTCTGCGTCGCCGTGGCCGCTCTCGGGGTGATGAGCTTCGGCCTCTGGGTGATCAGCGTCGCCGCCGAGGCGCCCGCGATCGACGAGCTGCAGCCCGGTCGAGCAGGGCGAGAACTCGGTCGTCTATGCCGCCGACGGCTCCCGGCTCGGCTACATCCAGTCCGACGAGGCGCGGACCCCGGTCACCCTCGACAAGATCCCCGAGGACCTCCAGAGCGCCACCGTCGCGATCGAGGACGAGCGCTTCTACGACCACAACGGCGTCGACCTCGAGGGCGTCGCCCGCGCCGCGGTCGAGAACCTCGGCGCCGGCGAGGTCAAGCAGGGCGGCTCGACGATCACGATGCAGCTCGCCCGCAACCTCTTCATCGACGACCCCGAGCGCGACCTCGAGCGAAAGATCAAGGAGGCGAAGATCGCCGAGGAGCTCGAGGACGCCCACTCGAAGGAGTGGATCCTCGAGAACTACCTGAACTCCGCCTCCTACGGCACCGTCCTCGGCCGCACCGCGGTCGGGGTCGAGGCGGCCTCGCAGATCTACTTCAACAAGCCGGTGAGCGAGCTCGACCTGGCCCAGTCGGCGACCCTCGCCGGGCTCCCCCAGGCTCCCTCCCAGTACAACCCGCTGCAGAACCCGCGCTCGGCGCTCGACCGCCGCAACGAGGTCCTCGACGAGATGGCCAAGCAGGACTACGTCTCCGACGACGTCGGCGGATCTGGCCAAGTCCCAGCCGCTCGGCCTCGATCCGGGGAAGCGCTACAGCACGATCCGCGAGCCCTACTTCTTCGACTACGTCGAGCAGCAGCTGATCGAGAAGTACGGCGTCAACACCGTCCGCCAGGGCGGCCTCGAGGTCCACACGACGATCGATCCGATGCTCCAGGAGGCGGGGCGGGCGGCGATCGAGGGCCAGCTTCCCTACTCCACCGACCCCTCCGCCGCGGTGGTCTCGATCGACCCGAAGAACGGCTACGTCCGGGCGATGGCCTCGAGCGGCACCTACCAGGACGCCCAGTTCAACCTCGCCGCCCAGGGGCACCGCCAGCCGGGCTCGGCCGCCAAGACCTGGGCGCTGACGACCGCGATCCGGCGCGGGATCGATCCGGACTCGACCTACTACACCTCGAAGCCGCTCAACCTCGACCTGCCCGAGTGGGGCCACTGGGAGGTCGCCACCTACGGGGAGAGCTACGCCGGGACGATCAGCCTCCACGAGGCGACCCTCGCCTCCGACAACACCGTGTTCGCCCAGCTCGCCCTCGACCTCGGGCCCGAGTCGGTCGCCGA
This sequence comes from uncultured Solirubrobacterales bacterium, assembly GCA_963752585.1. Classification (GTDB taxonomy): domain Bacteria; phylum Actinomycetota; class Thermoleophilia; order Solirubrobacterales; family 70-9; genus CAVVYV01. The sequence goes on along the minus strand of CAVVYV010000008.1, from coordinate 133,686 downwards.
CACCGCCCACGACATGGGGATCGAGACCGACCTCGACGGGATCCCGGCGGAGACCCTCGGCGGCCTCCGGATCGGCGTCTCGCCCCTGGAGATGACCAACGCCTACACGACCCTGGCCTCCGGCGGCATCCGCAACAAGCCGATCGCGATCAAGAAGGTGGTCTTCCCCGACGGCAACGTCGACGAGCTCGGCGAGCCGGAGCGCCGCCGGGTCTTCTCCGACGGGGTCGCCTACGAGGTCACCCAGATCCTCGAGGACAACGTCGACTCCGGCACCGGCACCGCCGCCCAGACCGGCTGCAGCTACATCGCCGGGAAGACCGGCACCACCGACGACTTCAACGACGCGATGTTCATGGGCTACACCCCCTACCTGGCGACCGGGGTCTGGGTCGGCTACCCGGACGCGCTCCGGTCGATGACCTCGGTGCACGGGATCTCGGTCGCCGGGCGGCACCTTCCCGGCCCAGATCTGGCACGACTACAACGAGGTCGCGCTGGAGGGCCACTGCGAGCCGTTCCCCGAGCCCAACGACCCGGTCGAGTGGATCCCCTTCCACGGCTCCTACACCTCGGACAGCTCGAGCAGCTACTGCGACGAGGAGTCGTTCGGGACCGACCGGGACGGGCTCCTCCGAGGGCTCCTACAGCTGCGGCAGCAGCAGCAGCAGCGACTACGCCCACGACGCACCAGGGGACAGCAGCGAGGAAGACGGGGCCTACGCGCCGGGCCGGGGCCAGAAGCCGGCGCCGAAGCCCAGAGCCGAAGCCGACCCCGGCTCCCCCACCGACACCCCCGGCCGAGCCGCCGCCGAGCGGCGGCACCGGCCTCTGATCATCCCTTGACCACGCGGGCCAGGGGGATCGCGGCGGTCTGCGTCTGCGCCCTGCACCTGGCGCTGCTCGCTCCCACGGTCGGCTCCTGGTCCTCGATCCTCGAGCGCGACTTCGGGCCGGAGGCCGAGGCGATCGAGGACGGCGACCGTCCCTACGACGACCAGGAGCTCGAGTACCCGCCGCTCTCGATCCCGCTGATCGTCGGCCCGGCGCTGACCGGCGACGGGCTCGACGACTACGGCGAGGCCTTCATGTGGGAGATGATCGGCTTCGACCTGGCGATCGTCCTGGTGCTCGCCCTGGCGCTGCCCGGTGACCAGCGGCGGGTGCTGGGTGCGCTCGGCGTCTACACCGTCGGGATCGTCGCCCTCTCCGGGATCGTCCTCGCCGACTCGATCATCGACGAGGCGCCGCTGGCGCTGGCGCGCTTCGACCTCGTCCCCGCCCTGCTGGTGCTCGCCGCGGTGCTCGCGCGGGAGCGCGGCCGCTCCGCCGGCTGGTCGGCGCTGCTCGCCACCGGAGCGGCGGTGAAGGCCTTCCCCCTGCTGCTCTTCCCGGCGCTGCTGCGGGGCGAGCGCCACCCGCGCCGGGTCGCGATCGCCGCGGCGATCCCGCTGGCTGGTGGCGGTCGCGGTGGTGATCGCCTGGGGGGATCACTTCACCTCCGCGGTCACCTACCAGACCGACCGCGCCCTCCAGGTGGAGACGATCGCCGCCACCCCCTTCGTCGTCGCCAACATGCTCGGCGCCGAGGTCCACAGCGAGTTCACGCAACGGCAGCTGGAACGTGGTCGCCACCGGCGCCGACGCTCGCCCGGGCGGCCTCGCTGGCGGCGATGGTCTGCCTCTACCTGGTGGTGCTCCTGGCCGGCTGGCTGGCGACGAGGTCGACTGGCTCCGCTGGTCGACCGCGCTGCTCGCGGTGTTCGTCGTCCTCTACCCGGTGCTCTCGCCCCAGTTCCTGTTATGGCTGCTGCCGCTCTCGGCCGCCGCATACGGCCTCGGGCGGGAGAACCTCGTCCTGCTCGCGGCGCTTCGTCCTCACCGAGCTGGCGCTGCGCCACTACGACGACGCGATCGGCGACCTCCACGCCGACTTCGTCTGGCGGATCGCCGGGCCGCAACCTGCTCCTGCTCGTCTACCTGTTCCTGGTCTGCGCGCCGATCCTCCGCGGCGTGGACTGGGAGTCGGCCTTAGATTGGAGGGATGGCTCGCGGCGAGTTCGACCTGATCGCGGCGATCACCGAGCGGCTGCCGGCGACCGGGCCCCGGGTGAGGGTGGGAAGCGGCGACGACGCCGCGGTGGTCGAGCCCGGCGACGGCGCCGCCGCGGTCACCGTCGACGCGATCGTCGAGGGGGTCCACTTCACCCTGCCGGAGTTCCCGCCCGAGGCGGTCGGACGCAAGGCGCTGGCGGCGTCGCTCTCCGACCTCGCCGCGATGGGCGCCGCGGCGGGCGAGGCCTACGTCGTCCTCGGCGCCCCCACCGAGGCCGAGGACGAGACGCTGCTCGCGATCGCCGACGGGATCGCCGCGGTCGCTGCGTCGAGAGCGGGTCGCGGTCGCCGGCGGCGACCTGGTCGCCGCTCCCCAGATCTTCCTCGCGGTCGACCGCGGTCGGCTACGAGACGGGCGCGCCGCCTGGTGAGGCGGGCCGGGGCGCGAGCGGGGGACCTGGTCGCGGTCACCGGCGAGCTCGGCGGGGCCGCCGCCGCCCTCGAGCTGCTCGCCGGCACGGCCCGGGCGGAGGGGATCTCGCCGGAGCGGCGGGACGCCCTGCTCGCCCGCCAGCTCGACCCCCGCCCGCGGCTGGCGGCGGGCCAGGCGCTGGCGGCGGCGGGGCGCCACCTCGATGATCGATCTCAGCGACGGCCTCGGCGCCGACGCCGGCCACCTCGCCGACGCCGGTGGGTGCCGGATCGAGATCGACCTCGACCGGCTTCCGCTCGCCGAGGGGGTGACCGAGGTCGCCCGCCGCGGCGGGGCGGTGGAGCTGGCGGCCCTGGGCGGCGAGGACTTCGAGCTGCTCGCCACCCTCCCTCCCGATCGGCTCGACGACGCCCGCGCCGCGGTCGGCGCGGGCGGGCTCGAGCTGACCGAGATCGGCTACGTCACCGACGGCGAAGGCGTCAGCCTCCGCCTTCCCGGCGGCGGCGAGCTCGAGCCGGCCGGCTTCGACCACAGGCGGGGGTCGCGCTCGGGCTCGGCCGGCTCGGGCTCCGGCTCGCTCCGGCTCCTCCGGCTGAGCGTCCTCCTCCGCCGCGCCTCTCTCGGGCGACTCTGCCCGATCGGCGGGCGGCGCGGGCTCGCCGTCCTCGTCGCGGGCCTCGATCGTCATCTCCGGCGAGGCCGGGGCCGGGCCGCGGCCGGCGGCGGCGATGATCGCCAGCGCCGCTCCGGCGATCAGCGCAGACCAGCAGGGCGGGGAGGTCGCCGATCTGGTCGCCGCTGAACATCAGCAGCAGGTCCTCGAGGACGCCGAGCCCGACCCCGAACCGGCCGGCGAGATCGGCGATCGCGACGCAGCGCCGGGATCAGCCCGACCAGGATCCAGGCGGTCGGCGCCAGGCGCCCGAGCTCGGAGCGGGCGGCGGCGGGCACCCAGGCCTGGAGCCCGATGCCCACCAGCAGCCCGAGATACGGGTTGTCGAGCCAGATCCCCAACCCCGCGAGGGCGGCGACGAGGAGCGCCGCCGGGCGCGCGGTCGCGGCGGCGCCGCGGGCCGGCGGGCGGAGCGGTCGCAGGAACCAGGCGGCAGCGCCGAGCGCCGCCGCGACCGCCAGCACCGAGAGCGATCCCGACCACTCCGAGCGACTCCGTCGCCGGGTCGAAGGGGAAGTCGGGGCTGGGCAGCAGCCCGACCACGATCAGCGCGTCCGTCACCACCAGCGCCGCGAGGAACGGCAGGACTCGGACGCCGACCCAGATCAGGCCCCGGACCGCCTCGGCGGGGCTGCGGGCCGAGGCCGAGAGCCCGACCGCGGCGGTCGCCGCCACCGGCAGCAGCAGGGCGAGCGCCAGCAGCCCGAGGGTCCAGCCCGGAAGCAGGTTGCCGGCGAGGCCGATGTAGGCGCTGGGGCCGTGCTCGAGCCCGCCCGGGGCCGCGTCGAGGGTCAGCATCAGGGAGAGCGAGGCGCGCCCGAATCGATCGAGGGTCTCCGAGTCGAGGTTGGCGGGGTCGTCGTCGGCGGCCGCCGGCGGCAGCTCGCCCGAGGAGGAGACGCGGATCGCGTCCAGGCCGCCCTCGATCAGCGGCCCCTGCTCGCCGATCGCGGCCGGTAGCGCCAGCCGGAAGAGATCGTCGAGGGGGCCCTCGTCGCCCGCCGGCGTCCCGGTCTCCTCCGAGATCGTCCGCTTGGTGGTCTCGGCGAGCTGGCTGGCGGTGCTCTGCGGGCCGGTCGACCAGGGGATCACCAGCGGCGGCTCGGGGTCCGGCGAGGCCGGCTGGCTGAGGACGATCGCCCCGTCGAGCAGGTCCGCGCTGGTGTAGTCGCGGACGAAGCGGCGCGCGCCGAGGGCGCCGATGCTGCAGCCGTCGGTGGAGACGAAGACCAGCGTCTTGCTGTGGGTGGAGCCGGAGAAGGCGTTGGCGATCTCCAGCATCGCCGCGGTCGAGGCGATGCTGGTGGTGGCGCCGCTGCCCTGGGCGGCGTCGCGGCAGGCGATCAGGGCGACCTGCCGATCGGACTGCCCCGGGAGCACCCCGATCAGGTTGCGCAGCTCGACGTCCTCGCCGCCGAAGGAGCCCTCGAAGCGCTGCTCGGAGAGGGTGAGCCCGCCGATCGCCGCGAAGCCGCGCCTTGACCAGCTCCCCGAGCTGCTCGTCGGCCTCCGAGCCGGGGCGCGGGATCGGCCGCCGAGCGGCCAGATCGTCCGCCAGGGAGGCGACCGCCTCGCCGTCGAAGGCGTCCGGCGGCAGCCCCTGCTCGAGGGGCGGCGGCACCTCCTGCAGCGAGAACATCCCCACCAGGACGACGACGGGGATCGGCAGCAGGGCGGCTCTCCAGAGGCGCAGATCGATCACGAGATCTGAGTGCTGGACGAATCATTGGTTGCGAGCAGGCATTTCGGTTTGACGTCCGCCTTCTAACCTTCAAGCATGGCGCGTGGACAGGCGCGGATTCTGCTCGTCGACGACGAGCAGGCAGTCCAGACCCTTCTCACATACCCGCTTCGCAAGGAGGGCTACGACGTGGTCGGGGCGACCGACGGCCAGGAGGCCCTCGACCGCTTCGCCGAGCAGCGCTTCGACCTGGTCGTCCTCGACATCATGCTGCCGAAGCTCGACGGGATCGAGGTCTGCAGGCGGATGCGGACGCGCAGCCAGGTCCCGATCATCATGCTCACCGCCAAGGGCGACGAGATCGACAAGGTCGTCGGCCTCGAGATGGGCGCCGACGACTACATCACCAAGCCGTTCTCGGTTCGCGAGTTCCGAAGCCGGGTGAAGGCGGCGCTGCGGCGCGGCAACATGGCCGGGCGCGGACCGGCCGGCGACGAGCCGATCAGGGCGGGCGACCTCCAGATCGATCCCGAGCGCCGCACCTGCCGAGGTGCGCGGCGAAGCCGGTCGAGCTGACCTACGTCGAGTTCGAGATCCTCTCGGCGCTCGCGAGCTCCCCGGGCCGCGTCTTCAGCCGGGAGACGCTGCTCGAGCACGTCTGGGGCGACTCGACCTACCGCGATCCGCGCACGGTCGACGTCCACATTCGCCACCTGAGGGAGAAGCTCGAGCGCGACGCCAAGCATCCCGAGTACCTGTTCACCGTGCGGGGGGTCGGCTACCGGTTCCGGGACGCTGACCGCGATTGAGATTCGACACGCTCCGAAACCGGCTGGTCCTGCTGATCTTCGCGATCACCGCGGCGGCGATCGGCTTCGTCTACCTCTACGTCGTCCCCCAGCTCGAGTCCAGCCTCACCGCCGAGAAGCTGCGCCGGCTCGAGCGGCTCGGCGACGAGCAGGGCCCGCGGCTCGCCCGCGCCCTGCAGAGCGGCGCCTCCGAGGAGCAGGTGCGGGAGCTGGTCCGCAGCATCGGGCAGACGACCGAGAGCCGGGTGACCCTGCTCGCGGTTCGGGACGAGAGCGGCACCCCGATGCCTGCCTTCGTGATCGCCGACTCGCAAGGTGAGCCGACCGCGATCCAGGGCGACTACCTCTCCGCTGACGCCGCCGCCGCGGAGGGCAACGTCACCTCCGGGGTGGACACGGTGGCGGGAAACCGGGTCGGCACCTCGGCGGTGCCGATCGAGGTCGGTGGCCAGACCGAGTGGGTGGCGGTGCTCTCCAGCCCCCTCGCCGAGGTCGAGGACAACGTCGCCCTGATTCGCCGCCAGATCCTGATCGCGGGGGCGATCGCCCTGGTCGGGGCGTCCCTGGTCGGGTTCTGGGCCGCGGGCGCCGCCTCCCGGCGGCTGCGGCGCCTCCGCCAGGCGGCCGAGCAGGTCGCCGAGGGCGACTTCGGCGAGACGATCCCGATCGACTCCTCCGACGAGCTCGGCCAGCTCGCTCGCACCTTCAACGAGATGCAGAGGCACCTCGCCCGTCTCGACCGGGCCCGCAAGGAGTTCATCGCCAACGCCTCGCACGAGCTGCGCACGCCGATCTTCTCGCTGGGCGGCTTCGTCGAGCTGCTCGAGACCGAGAACCCGAGCGCCGCCGAGCGACGGGCCTTCGTCGCCGAGATGCGGGGGCAGATCGAGCGCCTCCAGAAGCTGACCGCGAACCTGCTCGACCTCTCGAAGCTGGACGCCGACGTGATGGAGCTCCAGCGCGAGCGGGTCGACCTGAAGGAGCTGGCCCGCGACATCGCCGCCGAGTTCAGGCCCGGCGGCCAAGCACCACCAATCCCGGCTCGAGGTGAGGGGACGGGGCCAGGCGATCGCGCTCGCCGACCCCGATCGGGTCGGGCAGATCATCCGTATCCTCCTCGACAATGCGCTCACCCACACTCCCGAGGGCACCAAGGTGAACGTCACCGCCGTCAGCGGCGCCGAGCGCCGCCGAGCTGATCGTCGGCGACGACGGCAAGGGGCTCGACGCGCGGGCGCTCGATCGGGTCTTCGACCGCTTCTACAGCGGCGACACCGCCACCGGCTCCGGCCTCGGGCTGGCGATCGCCCACGAGCTCGCCACCCGGATGGGCGGATCGCTGGAGGTCGTCTCCCAGCGGGGCTACACCGCCTTCACCCTCTCCCTGCCCCTGGCGGGCCCGAGCGGCGCCCGCACCGCCGGCCGGCCGAGGCGGCGGCGTGAGCCGCCGCCGTAGATTCGGGTTGGCGGCATGAGAGCGGCGGCGCTGCTCGCCGCCGCCTCGCTGATGGCGGCGCTGTCTCAGGCTGCGGCGGTGGCGACGATGACGGCGACTCCGGGCAGGCCTCGACCTCGACCTCGACCAGCACCACCGAGGTGGTGGTCGCGTCGACCGACGGCGACTTCAACCCGGCCGAGATCTACAGCGGGACGCTCCGGGCGTGGTCACGGTGCTCTCGATCTTCGGCAGCGGGGCTCGCCGCCGACCTCGGCGCGCAGGCGGGGCAGGGCTCGGGCTTCGTCATCTCCGATGAGGGCGAGATCGTCACCAACGCCCACGTCGTCACCAGCGGCGGCGCAGAACAACGGCGGCGGCAACCCGAAGCCCGCCGGCCAGGTCTACGTCGAGTTCAGCGACCGCAACCGGGTGCCCGCCGAGATCGTCGGCTTCGATCCCGATGCCGACGTCGCCCTGATCAAGGTCGATCCGGAGGGGCCTCAACCTGCACCCGATCGCGCTCTCCGAGCGCGAGGAGTTCGCGGTCGGCGAGCCGGTGGCGGCGATCGGCAGCCCCTTCGGCGAGAAGCAGTCACTCTCGGTCGGGATCATCTCCGCCACCGACCGCTCGATCAACTCGCTCACCCAGTTCACGGTCGACAACGCGATCCAGACCGACGCCTCGATCAACCCCGGCAACTCCGGCGGGCCCCTGCTCGATGCCGACGGCAGGGTGATCGGGATCAACCAGCAGATCGAGAGCTCGTCCGGGACGAACTCGGGGTCGGCTTCGCGATCCCGGTGACCGCGATCCGCTACTCGCTCGACCAGCTGCGCGAGAGCGGCAAGGTCGAGTACGCCTACCTCGGCGTCACCACCCAGGCGATCTGGCCCCAGCTCGCCGACGAGCTCGACCTCGGGACCGACACCGGCGCCCTGATCTCCGAGGTGGTCCCGGACGGGCCCGCCGACGACGCCGGGAATCGAGGGGGCGTCCGGGCAGCAGACCTTCCAGGGGGCCCGGATCAGGACCGGCGGGGACGTGATCATCGCCGTCAACGGGCAGCGCCTGAAGGCGGAGAGCGACCTCGCCGAGCTGATCTCGCGGCAGCGCCCGGGGCAGACGGTGACCCTGCTGGTGCTGCGCGACGGAGACGAGCAGGAGATCGAGGTCGAGCTGGAGCCGCGGCCCGAGCGCGTAGCTCGTTGATCAAGGGGCTCTGCCTCGACCTCGCGGCCGCCCTTCGCGAGGAGGTGCTGCCTCTGCTCGGCGCCCCCGAGGGACGCGTCCACGCCGGCGAGGCCGAGGGAGGCGACGTCACCTTCGCGATCGACGAGCGCGCCGAGGCCCGGATGGAGGCGTTCCTCGCCGAGCGCGCCCCCGAGGTGGCCTTCTACTCCGAGGACCGGGGGATGGTCTCCGCCGGCGGGCGACCGCGCCGAGTGGGTGCTGATCGTCGACCCCGTCGACGGCACCCGGCCCGCCCTCGCCGGGCTCGAGTCCTGCTGCGTCTCGATCGCCGCCGCCCGCCTCGACTCGGAGCCGACGATGGGGGACGTCCGGGTCGGCGTGGTTAGCGAGCTGAAGGGGGGCGCGACCTTCGTCGCCGAGCGCGGCGCCGGCCTCGAGCCCGCCGCGCAGCCTCTCCGGAAACCGCTCCCTCGAGCGGATGTTCTGGACCTACGGGCTGCGCGGGAGGCCCGCGCTGGCGTTGATGGAGGTGCTGGCGGAGCTGGTCGACGCCTCCTCGGTGGGCGGCGCCAGCTTCGAGCTCGGCTCCGCCACCTACGACATGACCCGGATCGCCACCGGCCAGCTCGACGCCTACATCGAGCCGGGCCCGCGGATCGTCGACGACGTCCCGGGGATGCGCGAGGAGTTCGAGCGGGTGGGCGGCGGGGCGATCCTCAACAACTCGCCCTATGACCTGGCGGCGGCGGCGCTCTGCCTCGAGGAGGCCGGCGCGGTGGTCACCGACGCCTACGGGCAGGACCTGGCTGGACGGCCCCTGCTCGGCTCCACCCACGAGTTCCAGATCTCCTGCGTCTGCGCCGCCAACCGGGAGCTCCACGCGGCGATCTGCACGGCCGTCGATCACGGCATCGAGCGGCTGATCGCGCGCGTCCCGGTAGGTTTCGGCGCTTGAGCTGGTCAGCATCTATTGGCGGGGGCACATGCTCCAGGAAGTAGCGCTGGGCAGCAAGTCGCTGGCCGACTACACCCACCTGGCGGGGCGCGGCGTGGTTCAGGAGATCCGCACCCTCGCCGAGGGCCTCAGCGGCAAACGGATCCTCCACGTCAGCGCCACCGCCTTCGGCGGCGGGGTCTCGGAGATCCTCTACTCGCTGGTGCCGCTGATGCGGGACGTCGGCCTCGACGTCTCCTGGCAGGTGATCATGGGCCGGGAGGAGTTCTTCAACGCGACCAAGCTCCTCCACAACTCGCTCCAGGGCGACCCGAACACGCTCACCTCGAACGAGTGGGAGCTGTTCGACCACTACAACGAGATGAACGCCAGGAGCCTCGACGGCGAATGGGACGTGATCATCGTCCACGACCCGCAGCCGGTCGGGATCCGCCACAACGCCCAGGGACCGGGGCAAGCACTGGGTCTGGCGCTGCCACATCGACCTCTCCGAGCCGAACCCGGAGCCGATCGAGCGGCTGCTCCCACTGATCTCCGAGTACGACGCCACCGTCTGGCACATGGAGCAGTACGTGCCCAACGGCCTCGACGGGCACGGCGGCGTCCGGATCGTGCCGCCGGCGATCGACCCGCTGTCGCCGAAGAACATGGCGCTCTCTCCCGACGACGCCTCCTACGTCTGCGACCAGTTCGGGATCGACGTCGACCGGCCGCTGATCTGCCAGGTCTCCCGCTTCGACCCCTGGAAGGACCCGATCGGGGTGATCGACGCCTACCGGATCGTCACCGAGGAGCTCCCGGAGGTGCAGCTCGCCCTGGTCGGCTCGATGGCCACCGACGACCCCGAGGGCTGGGAGTTCTTCCAGCGCACCTATGAGTACGCGGGCGGCGACCCCGACATCAAGATCCTCAACAACCTGAACAACGTCGGGGCGATCGAGGTGAACGCGTTCCAGTCGCAGTCGGACGTGGTGATGCAGAAGTCGATCCGCGAGGGATTCGGGCTGACGGTGACCGAAGCGCTCTGGAAGGGGCGGCCGACGATCGGGGGCGACGTCGGCGGGATCCCGCTGCAGATCGTCGACGGCCAGGACGGCTACCTGGTCTCGAACTCCAAGGACGCCGCGCAGCGCTCGATCGAGATCCTCTCCGACCCCGAGCTCGGCCGGCGCCTGGGGCGGGCCGGCAAGGAGCGCACCCGCGAGCGCTTCCTCACCCCGCGCCTGCTGCTCGACTGGCTGCGGATCTTCACCGCGCTCGAGCGCTAGCCGCCGATCGCCCGCTGGTCGCGCCCTTTGACTGCTACAAACGGGGCGTGCCCGGGGACCACCCCCTGACGATCGTCTCCAACCGCGGCCCCGCCGAGTTCGGCCGCGACGCGACCGACGAGCGATTCGCGCGGCGCGGAGGCGGCGGCCTGGTGACCGCGCTCTCGGGGCTGGTCTCGCATCGCAAGGCCCTCTGGATCGCCTCGGCGATGACCGACGAGGACGTCGTCGTCGCCCAGGGAGTCGGGGGGCGAGCCGGTGACGATCGAGATCGACGGCATCTCCTACGAGACGATCATGGTCGCCTCCCGGCCCGAGGCCTACGACCGCTTCTACAACCTGATCGCCAACCCGATCCTCTGGTTCATCCAGCATTACCTCTGGGACCTCTCGAACGCGCCCGACATCCGCCGGGAGGAGGTCGAGGCCTGGCGCAACGGCTACAAGGTCGTCAACGCCGACATCGCCGAGGCCACCCTGAGGGCGATCGAGGGCCAGGAGGATCCGGTGGTGATGCTCCACGACTACCACCTCTACACCTGCCCCGGGCTGATCCGGGAGGCGCGGCCCGACGCCTTCCTCCACTACTTCGTCCACATCCCCTGGTCGCAGCCCGACTCCTGGCGGATCCTCCCGAACCGCTGGCGCGAGGAGATCTACCGGAGCATGCTCGCCAACGACATCATCGGCTTCCACACCACCGCCTACTGCCGCAACTTCCTCCAGTGCTGCCGGGAGCTGATGGAGCTCGAGGTCGACTTCGAGCGCAACGCGGTACTGCACGAGGGCCGGGAGACCTGGGTGCGCGCCTATCCGCTCTCGATCGACACCGGCCGCCTCCACCGAGCGGCCGAGAGCGAGGAGGTCGCCGCCTACGAGGAGGAGCTGCTGCGCCGCCGGCGCGACCACCTGATCATCCGGGTCGACCGCGCCGATCTCTCCAAGAACGTCCTCCGCGGCTTCTCGGCGTTCGACACCTTCCTCGAGCAGTACCCGGAGTTCCGCGAGCGGGTCACCTTCATCGCCCACCTCCAGCCGTCCCGCCTCGACGTCCCCGAGTACGCCGAGTACATGGAGCGGATCGAGGCGCTGGTCGCGGTCGTCAACCACCGCCACGGCACCACCGACTGGATGCCGATCGACCTCCGCGTCTACGAGAACTTCCCCGAGGCGGTGGCCCGCTACAAGCACTTCGACCTGCTGATCGTCAACTCGCTCTTCGACGGGATGAACCTGGTGGCGAAGGAGGCGCCGACGCTCAACACCCGGAACGGGGTCGTGATGCTCTCCGAGAACACCGGCGCCCACGAGGAGCTCGGCGACTGCACCCTCTCGGTCAACCCGTTCGACATCCAGGAGCAGGCCGACACGATCCACCGGGCGCTGACGATGGAGCCGGAGGAGAAGCGGCTCCGCGCCGAGCGGCTGAAGGAGATCATCACCTCCCGCGACCCGGGCGACTGGATCGACGAGCAGATGGCCGACATCCGCCTGAAGCAGCTCCCCCGAGCGGGTCGGGCGCTAGCGCCCGACGGGGTTTGAGCCGCTACCGCTCGAAGCCGAACTCCGGTGGGGTTGGCGCGAGAGGGTAGGCGTAGACGGGCGCGCTCAGCGGTGGGGTGCTGATCGGTGGAGACTCCGGATCGCGGTCAACTTGGCGGCGGGCGGCGTCCACCCCGCTCTGCGGCTCGACCAGACGGTCTTGCTCCACCTCCTCTTCGCCTTGACCCGCTTCGGTCGGGACGGCGGCTTGACCGCTGGCGGAGGAGCCGACGGGTTGCTCGGCGACCGGCGGGGGCGCTGGAGTTGCGGCCGGCGCCAGGCCGACGTCGGCGGGCAGCGGCGGCGGCTCGCTGCCGCCGAGCAGGGAGGGGAGGACGGCGAGCGCCGCCAGCGCCGCGACCGCGATCGCCGCCGCCCTCCCTGCGCTCGACCACCGGATCCGCCATCCCGACACGCGTTCCTGAGCCGCAAATCGAGCCCTTCTCTCCCCTCCTCCCTATAGTTCGCCGCCGCGATGAGCCGTCACTACGAACTGGTGCTGATGCTCGACCCCGAGGCCGCGGACAGCGACCGCGACCGGGTCGCCGACGAGGTACGCAAGCAGATCGAGTCGGACGGCACCCTCGACCGCGCCGACTCCTGGGGGATGCGGAAGCTCGCCTACGAGATCCGCCAGCGGAACGAGGCCGACTACCGCTTCTACCGCTTCCAGGGCGAGCCCGCCCTGCTCGAGCGCCTCGACCACAGCCTGAAGATCTCCGACGGCACCCTGCGCTTCCGGATCTTCAAGGTCGACCCCGAGACGACCACCAACCCTCCGCCCGACGGCCGAGCGTCCCGCCGAGATCGGCTCTGATCGCCACGATCGCGACGAGCGCCGCGAGCGCCGCCCCCGCCGCGACTTGACTAACGGGTTGCTCCTCGCTCGACCGACAACGGGTCGCGCCTGGCGGCGCGCCCTCGCATCTGGAGCACCCTCGCACATCGCAGTTTCCGCCGTTTCTTCCCGCCGGGGGGCGAGAAACAGCCGAGCGGCCGCTTAAGATCGAAGTTCGGAATCGAAGGAAGGGAGCTACCACTTGGGCGCCTCGAACATCAATTCGTAGTCGGATCACCGGGAATCTGACCCGCGACCCGGAGCTGCGCTCGACCCCCAACGGGACGTCCGTCTGCAAGATGCGGGTGGCCGTGAACAGCCGCCGCAAGGACGGCGCCAGCGGCGAGTGGGTCGACAAGCCGAACTACTTCGACGTCACCGTCTGGGGCGCGCAGGGCGAGAACTGCGCCAACTACCTCTCCAAGGGCCGCCCGGTTGCGGTCGAGGGGCGCCTCGACTGGCGCGAATGGGAGGCGCAGGACGGGACAAAGCGCCAGGCTGTCGAAATTATCGCCAACAGCGTCCAGTTCCTCGGCTCGCGCAGCGACAACACCGGCGGCGGAGGCAACGGCTTCCAGCCGAGCTCGGACGTTCCGGCCGATACCTCGGACTTCGAGGGCGAGAAGGTCAGCGCCGGCAAGTCCGACGACGACATCCCCTTCTAGATCGGTTCGCCAACCGGGTAGACGAGCCCCGCTTCGGCGGGGCTCGGTCGTCTGTACGATTCGCGCCCGATGGCAAGGCAGCAGAGATCCAACTCGGGCCCCGGTGGCAGTGGCGGCGGTGGCCGCAGGCGCCGCGGCCTCAGCGATCGCGGTCGCCCGCGCAAGTACACGACCCTCAAGGTCGATCACATCGACTACAAGGACCTGACCCTGCTGCATCGCTTCATCTCCGACCGCGGCAAGACCCGCTCACGGCGGGTCACCGGCCTCTCCCGCAAGCACCAGGAGCAGCTCGCCCTCGCTGTGAAACGCGCCCGCGAGCTGGCGCTGCTCCCCTACGTCGGCGAGCGCTGATCCGATGGCCCAGGCGGTGCTGCTCAAGGACGTCGATGGGCTCGGCGAGGCGGGCGACGCGATCGACGTCAAGCCCGGTTATCTCCGCAACTACCTGGTGCCGCGGAAGCTGGCCCAGCCGGCGACCGATGCCTCCCTCGAGGAGGCCAGACGGCGACGCGAGCGGGCCGCCGCGGCCGAGGAGAGGGCGGCCGAGCGCGCGGACGAGACCGCGAGCCTGCTCTCGAAGACCGTGCTGACGATCAGCCACCGCGCCGGCGAGGATGGCAAGCTCTTCGGCTCGGTCACCTCGGCCGAGATCGCCGACGCGATCCAGGCCGCCCGCGGGCTCAAGGTGGACCGGAGGAAGATCCGACTCGAGGAACCGATCCGCGAGACCGGGACCTTCATGGTCGAGGTCGAGGTCGGCGGCGGGACCACCGCGAAGGTGAAGACGATCGTCGCCGAGGCGAAGTAGCCCGCCGGAAAAAGAAAGTTCGGAAATCCGGCGAACCCGGCTGCAGGAGTGAACCGGGTGTGATTGATTGGAGTTTCGCCCTACGGAGCTTCCGCCTCGGGGGAGATCAAACTCCGAAGGGCCCTTATTGAGAAGGAGAGTCCCGGCCAGTGGCCGGCGACGCCGTGCGCGAGAGAGGGAAGTGGCAGCCACCGACAAGACGAGCATCGTTCCCCCCCAGAACCTCGAAGCGGAGGAGTCGGTGCTCGGGGCGATGATGGTCTCCGAGGCGACGATCGAGCCGGTGATCCTCGAGGTCCACCTGCAGGCGGAGGACTTCTACCGGGACCGCCACCGGACGATCTTCGAGGCGATCATCCGCCTCAACGAGGCCGCCAACCCCGTCGACGCCCTCACCGTCTCCGAGGCCCTCTCCCAGCACGGCAACCTCGAGGCTATCGGCGGCCGCGACGTGGTCGCCAGCCTCGCGGCGAAGGTCCCCGCGCCCGGCAGCGCCCGCCACTACGCCCAGATCGTCAAGCAGAACGCGCTCATGCGGCGCCTCGACGGCGCCGCGAAGCGGATCCAGCAGTCGGTCGCCGAGCGCGACGGTGAGCCCACCGAGCTGGTCGAGCAGGCCGAGCGCCTCCTCTTCCAGGTCGCCCATCAGGAGCGCGCGGCCGACTTCCGCGAGCTCAGCGAGATCCTCCACGAGGAGATCGACAAGCTCGAGGCGCTCTCGAAAGGGACCGCCGACGCGACCGGAACGCTGTCGGGCTTCCGCCAGCTCGACCAGATCACCGGCGGCTTCCAGTCCGGGAACCTGATCGTGATCGCGGCGAGGCCGGCGATGGGAAAAAGTTCCATCGTTTGTGACATCGCCGAGAACGTGGCCCTGAAGCACAAGAAGCCGGTGGCGCTCTTCTCGCTGGAGATGTCTGAGATGGAGCTCGCCCACCGCTTCATCTCCTCCCAGGCCCGGATCCAGGGCGACAAGCTCCGCAAGGGCAAGGTCGCGAGTAAGGACTGGCCGAAGGTGGTGAAGGCCTGTAACACACTCGAGTCGGCGCCCCTCTGGATCGACGACTCCTCCGACCTCGGGATGCTCGAGCTGCGAGCGAAGGCCAGGCGACTTCACGCGCAGGAGAGAAGTCGCGGCTTCGACGGGCTCGGGATGGTGATCGTCGACTACCTCCAGCTGATGCGCGCCGAGGACGCACGCGGCCAACCGGGTCGAGCAGGTCGCCCAGTTCAGCCGGGGCCTGAAGATCCTCGCGCGGGAGCTCGACGTCCCGGTGATCGGGATCTCGCAGCTCTCCCGCGCGCCGGAGCAGCGGCCCGACAAGCGGCCAATCCTCTCCGACCTGAGCGAAAGCGGAAGTCATCGAGCAGGACTCGGATGTGGTCTGGCTTCCTCTACCGCGACGAGTACTACAACCCCGAGTCCGAGGAGCCGGGGGTGGCGGAGCTGATCATCGCCAAGCACCGCAACGGGCCGATCGGAAGGGTGAAGCTCGCCTTCCTCGCCCACTACCCGAAGTTCGCCGACCTCGCCCGCGAGGAGCAGCCGGTCCAGCAGGCCGCGGGCGAGGGGCCGCCGATCACCGGGTTCGCCGAGGAGGGCTGATTTGACCGGCGCGGCGCGATGCCGGCGACAGAGCTCCCTGCCCGCTCGGCGTCTGCGACGGCTCCGGCTGGATCCTCGGTCCCGAGGACGTCGCCCGGCCGTGCGAGTGCCGGGAGAGGATCGTCGCCCGAGCGAGGCTGGCGGGCGTTGCGTCGGTGATCCCGGCGAAGTACCGCGGAGTCTCCTTCGATCGTCCACCCGTCACCCAGATGAACGAGATCGTCGTCCGCCGGGTACGGGAGTTCACCGAGCGGATCGAGGAGAACCTCGAATCCGGGCGCGGGCTGTGGTTCTTCGGCGGCGCCGGAACCGGGAAGACGACCCTCGCGATGCTGGTCTCGCGGCTGGCGCTCGAGGCGGGTCGCTCGGTGGCGATCTACTCGCTGCCGAAGCTGCTCGCGCGGATCCGGCGAACCTACGACGCCGAGGCCGGCGAGCAGTCCTACATCGAGTTCTTCGAGCGACTCACCGGCGTCGATCTGCTCCACCTTGACGACCTCGGCGCCGAGAACCGCACCGAGTGGGTGATCGAGCAGCTATATGCCCTGGTCAACGAGCGCTACGAGTCTCAGCGATCGCTGGTGGTGACGACCAACCTCGACCAGACCGAGCTCGAGGAGCAGATCGGCGAACGGGTCGTCTCCAGGCTGGTCGAGATCTGCGGCGATCCGCTGCCCCTCTTCGACGACGACCGCCGCCTGCGCGTCTCCGCCGAGGTCGCCGGCTCGCTGGGCGAGAGCTCCGCCGGCGGCGGGCCCGTTGGCGGCGCCGGCCTGGGCCCACTGGACACCTGAGCCCGCTCCCTGAGGGATTGGGCGGACCGCGCCCGCCTGACGGCTCCGGTTCCTCATAATCCCCTGGTCGTGCCCGGAATAGTCATAGTCGGCGCCCAGTGGGGCGATGAGGGCAAGGGCAAGGTCACCGACCTGCTCGCGGAGCGGGCCGACCTCGTGATCCGCTTTCAGGGCGGCAACAACGCCGGCCATACGATCATCCGCGACGGCGACGTCTTCAAGTTCCACCTGATCCCCTCGGGGATCCTCTATCCGGGCAAGATCTGCGCGGTCGGCAACGGGGTGGTGATCGACCCCGGCGTCCTCACCGGCGAGATCGAGGACCTCCGCCACCGCGGCGTCGACGTCAGCGGCCTTCGGATCTCCGCCAACGCCCACGTGATCATGCCCTACCACGTGAAGCTCGACACGGCGGGGGAGCTGAAGCTCGGGAAGCTCGAGATCGGCACCACCCGGCGGGGAATCGGCCCCTGCTACTCGGACAAGGCGGCTCGGCTCGGAATCCGGGTCCAGGACCTGCTCGACGAGAAGATCCTCCGGAAGAAGATCATGACCGCGATGGAGCCGAAGCAGCAGATGCTCCGCCCCTTCGCCAAGGACCCCGACCTCGACCTCCACACGATGACCGAGGCCTACGTCACCTACGGCCACCGGCTCGAGCCCCACATCGCCGACACCGCGACGGCTCTGCTGGGACGCGCTCGACCGCGACCAGACGGTGCTCTTCGAGGGCGCCCAGGGGACGATGCTTGACCTCGACCACGGCACCTATCCGTTCGTCACCTCCTCCAACCCGGTCGCCGGCGCCGCCTGCATCGGCGCCGGGGTCGGGCCCGGCGACATCGACGAGGTCTGGGGGATCGCCAAGGCCTACGCGACCCGGGTCGGCGCCGGCCCGTTCCCGACCGAGCTCGAGGACGAGATCGGCGACCGCCTCCGCGAGCGCGGCGGCGAGCGCGGCACCACCACCGGACGCCCCCGCCGGACCGGCTGGCTCGACCTGGTCGCCCTCCGCTACGCGGTTCGCCTGAACCGGATGACGGCGCTCGCCGTGACCAAGCTCGACGTCCTCGCCGGCACCGATCCGCTCCGGATCTGCGTCCGCTACCGCCACCCCGACGGCGCCGTCTTCGACCGGTTCCCCTATCACCAGTCGATCATCCACTGCAGTCGAGCCCGAGTACGAGGAGCTCCCGGGCTTCGAGGGCGAGATCGGGGAATGCCGCCGCGAGGCCGACCTGCCGAAGGAGGCACGCGACTACCTCGCCGCGATCACTGACCACCTCGGCGTCCCGATCCGGCTGGTCGGCGTCGGCCCCGGCCGTGATCAGGTGATTTGGATGGGCAAGGAGGCCGAGCCCCGCCTCCGGGCCGCGGCCTAGCCGGCCGCCGCTAGCGGCTCCTGCCTAGGCAGCTTCCCGGCGCCACAGCCATCCGACCAGGGCTCCCAGTACGAGACCAACCTCCGGTGCGAGGGGGAGATCGGTGGTGACGCTGACGAGGATTCCGAGCGCAACCCCGGCCACGGCCCCGATCGCGATTGCGACTCCGGTACTCACTGACCCACCCTATAGCCGGCCGAGCAAGGGCCTCGACCCCGAGCGGAATGCTGCGGAGCCGTCGGGCTACGCGAGCGCGCCGGTGCCGGCGATCCCGTGCTCGACCTGGGGAATCAGGCCCTCCTCCTCCCCCTTCTCCTCGCCGCGGCGGAAGACGCGCAGCGCCAGGATCGAGGCCGCCAGGGTGGCGGTGACGCCGAGGCTCACCTGGACGCTGAGCACTCCCTCGCGGGTCCAGTAGACGTCGCGGAGGTCGAGCAGCAGGGCGGCCTCGTCCAGGGTGAGGCCGACCCCGGCGCCGAAGGGGATCGCGGCGGCGGCCTCGACCCCGTCCTCCCTGGTGGTCATCCCGGCGATCGCCGAGGCGAAGGCGAGGACGATCCCGGGGACGAAGTGATGGATGTGGCGACCGCCGACCGTGACCTCGCGGAACGGCCACCAACCGCGCCGCATCCCCCAGGTCGAGAGGCGGGCGAGGGCGAAGGCCCCGAGGAAGCCCTGGAGCATGTTGAAGAGCACCGTCTCGTGGTGGGGGGTGGCGCGAAGGCCACGGCGGGCGACCGCGATCGTGTCCTTGGTCGCCAGCTCCGCCACGTCGACGAAGCCCTCAGGCGTATCCGCCTCCCTGCTCTCGCGGCGGCGCTTCGCCATCCGCAGCACCTCACCGCTCAGCAGCGCCCCGAGGGCGCCGAGGGCGACAACCGCGAGCGCGACCGTGGCCCGCTCGGCCTGAAGCGAGCCCGCCCGGCGGCGACGTTTCAAGAGCCCGCCCACCTCCTCTACAGGCGAACCAGGTTGGCGGCCTCGGTGTTCCGGATCACCCCGCGGAAGTCGAGGACCAGTGGTGCCTCGGCGACGACCTTCTCGTAGTCGACGTCGGGGTGGGCGGTGACCACGCAGGCGAGGTCGCAGCGGCCCAGCTCCTCGGCGAGGTCCTGCGATCCGAGCTCGAACTCCGGCAGCTCGGCGACGTAGGGGTCGTGGTAGGAGACCTCCGCCCCCAGCTCCCGGGCCAGCCGCACCATCTTCAGCGCCGGAGACTCGCGGGTGTCTGCCACCGCCGGCTTGTAGGCGACCCCGAGGAGGAGGATCCGGGAGCCCTTCATCGGCTTCCCGGCGTCGTTCAGCGCCCGCTCCATCTTCTCGACGCAGAACCGGGGCTGGTTCTGGTTGATCTTTCCGGCGAGCTCGATGAACTCGGTGTAGAAGTCGTGCTCCCGCGCCTTGTAGGCGAGGTAGAACGGATCGACCGGCAGGCAGTGGCCGCCCATGCCGGGACCGGGGTCGAAGCGCATGAAGCCGAACGGCTTCGTTGCGGCCGCGTCGACCACCTCCCAGACGTCGATCCCCATCCGGTCGCAGAGCATCGCCAGCTCGTTGACGAGCGCGATGTTGACCGAGCGGAATATGTTCTCGAGCAGCTTCGCCAGCTCCGCCGCCTCGGGTCCGGAGACGGCGACGATCTCGTCGCAGATCTCGCCGTAGGTCGCCCGGGCGCGCTCGGTGCAGGCCTCGGTGAGGCCGCCGACGATCTTCGGAGTGGTGCGGATCGTCCAGTCGGTGCGCCCGGGATCGATCCGCTCCGGCGAGAAGGCGAGGTGGAAGTCGCGGCCCGCCGCGAGCCCCGACTCCTCGAGGATCGGGCGGAGCTGGTCGCGGGTGGTGCCCGGATAGGTGGTCGACTCGAGCGAGACCAGCTGCCCCGCCTGGAGCACCCCCGAGAGCGAGGTGGCGGCGTCGATCAGATGGGTGAGGTCGGGCTCGCGCGACTTGGTCAGCGGCGTCGGCACGCAGACCAGCACCGCCTCGCAGGGCACCAGGTCCGCGTAGCGGGAGGTCGGGTGGACCCGGTCCGAGACCTTGGCGAGGACCTCGGAGGGGACGTCCTCGATGTAGCTGCGCCCCTCGCGCAGGGCCTCGATCTTGCGCGGGTCGGTGTCGAGGCCCACGACCTCGTGGCCCTCCTCGGCGAACGCGAGGGCGAGCGGCAGCCCGACGTAACCCAGCCCGATCACTCCGACCTTCATCGCGCTGAGGATAGAGGTGTGGGTACTCAGTCCCCGCAAGATCGGCAAGAAAATCCGCCGTATGGAGCCAAAATCCGTACTTCACCCGGATTCCGCGACCGCTTTTGTGAATAGAGTTCCGGCCGTGCATCGGCTGCTCGTCCCCGTCAACGCTGGTGTCAGCGCGGTCCGCCATCTGGCCTGGTACCTCCGCTACCACGCCACCGGCCCCGACCGCCCCGGCCGCTAGCCCGTGGGGATCATCGGCTGGATCCTGCTGGGGCTGCTCGCGGGGACTATCGCTCGGGCGATCATCCCGGGGCGGACCGAGCCGGGCGGCTGCATCGGGACCACCGCGATCGGCATCCTCGGCGCCCTGATCGGCGGCTTCATCGCCACCGCCCTCGACATCGGCGAGATCGACGAGTTCTTCGACCTCGGCACCTGGCTGATCGCGATCGGCGGCTCGGTCCTGCTGCTCCTGCTGATCCGCGCGCTCTCGCGCTAGCCGTAGAAGGCCTGGTCGGCGGCCGGGCAGGTCGTCGCCAGCTGCAGCGGCGTCCTGCGCGCCGAGTGGGCCGTGCAGGGATCGAACCTGCGACCTTGAGATTAAGAGTCTCCTGCTCTACCAGCTGAGCTAACGGCCCTGGTGAGACGAGAAGTATAGGAAGGGGCTACTGACCGCTGCCGGTGCTGAGGCCGCCGCCGCCGAGGCCCTCGAGCGGATTGGCGCCGCCGGCGCCACCGGTCGCCTGAGAGGTCTGCTGCTGCTGCTTCTCGAGCTGGGCGAGCGCCTGGGTGAGCTGCTCGCCCTGGGTCTTCGTCTGCTTCAGTTGCTGCTCGATCGCGGCCCTCTCGTTCGCCGCCGCGTTCTGCACGGCCTGGGCGGACGCCTGGTCGCCGCCCGCGATGTCGCCGGCGCGGTAGAGGAAGAAGGCCAGATTGGCGTATGCCTGTCCGGCGGGCTGGGCCTCGGCGAGGACCCGCTGCGCCCCGGCCGCGTCGCTCCAGCTGGTGATCGCGTCGTTCGCGCTGTCGAGGGCGTCAGTGCCCGAGGTGGAGCTGAGCGCCTGCGAGAAGGAGGCGTCGGCGAGGACCGAGAAGGTCTGGACTGCGATCGAGGAGACTCCCGGTCGCCGGGGGCTGCCCGCTCTTCACGGTCAGCTTCACGTAGCGGTCCCAGGCGTCGGCGCTCTCCCGGAGGCTGCTGCTCGCCCTCCGAGGTGAGCGACTGGGCGCCGGTCTCCTGGTTCACCTCGATCTGGTTGCTGCCCGCCTGGTAGTTGAGCTGGATCAGCTCGGCGAGCGCCGCCGTGTCCTGGGGGTTCGTCTGCAGCCTTTCCTCGGCGGCGTTGATGTCGTCCTCGAACGGGTTGCCGCCGTCGCCCCCACCCCCGCCGCCGACGTCGCTGAACAGGCCGCCGCCCGAGCCGCCGATGCCGAAGAAGACCAGCCCGCCGCCCAGGAGCACGGCGAGGAGGGCGTAGACCACCCTGATCAGGTTGCGGCGGCCGGGACTGCGTAGGTCGAAGAGCATCGCGGGCGGGAAGCGTAGATGAAGAAGCTTGAGCCGGGCCTAAGCGGGTCCGCTCGGCGGCGGCTCGGTGACGTTCAACTCGGTCTCAGCCGCCGACTCCGGCGGGCGGCCGAAGATCCGGGCGAGGAGCAGGCTCCCCTCGAAGAGGAGGATCAGCGGCACCATCGAGATCAGCATCGTCACCGGATCGGTGCCCGGAAGGAGCATCGCGACCACCGCGATCACGAGGATCGCGTAGCGGCGGTTCTTCGCCAGCTGCTGCGGGGTGGTGATCCCGAGGCGAGTGACGGCGAGCACCCCGACCGGGATCTGGAACAGGATCCCGACCGCGCCCAGGGTGATCGCGAAGAAGCTGTAGTAGTCGCGGGCGCGAACCTGGACGTTGAAGTCGTCGGTGTTGAAATTGAGGAGGAAGCTGACCGCCGCCGGGAAGACGACGAAGTAGGCGAAGACGACGCCGGCAATGAACAGCACCGGGACCATCAGAAGGAACGGGACGATCACCCGCTTCTCCCGGGCGGTGAGCGCCGGAAGGACGAAGGCGTAGGCCTGGTAGAGGATCACCGGCAGGGCGAGCACCAGGGCGGCATAGCCGGAGATCGTGATCGTGGTGAAGAACGGCTCGGAGACGCCGAAGGTGATCGGCTCGAGGTTCCTCGGCAGCGCCTGGTTGGCGAGGTCGAGTAGCTGCTCGTTCTGCCAGAAGCAGAGACCGAAGGCGACCGCCACGGTGACCAGACAGATGACGATTCGGGTGCGAAGCTCGTCGAGATGCTCGACGAGCGTCAGCCGGTCCTCAAAATCGACCGGCCGCAGCCGGGCCATGTCTGGCTCCTACGCCTTGTTTTCGGAGACGACCTCGCCCTCGACGGACTCCGCGGGCTTGTTCGCCTCGGCCTGGGCCTCGAGCTCCCGGCGCTTCTCCTCGGGTTCGTCCTTGTCCTTGTCTCCCGAGAGCGAGCCCTTGAATTCGCGGATTCCGCGCCCCATCGACTGGCCGAGCTCGGGCAGGCGCTTCGGCCCGAAGATGATCAGCACGATGATGAGGACGATGGCTATTTCAAGCGGTCCGATATTCGGCATCGGGGCAGATGTTAGCGGCGCGCGCGCCGCCTATCGGATAAGTGAGGGTGCGCGACAGCGCAACCCGATTAATGTCGGTCGAAGTTGAGGTAGAAGCGGCTCGCGGTGGGCTCCGCCTGGCCCTGGTACTTGCTTCCCGCCTCCCGCGCCCCATAGGGATTCTCGACCGACCCGTCCATCCGCATGAACGAGATCTGGCCGATCAGCATCCCCTCGTAGATCGTGATCGGGAGGGTGGCGAGGTTGGAGAGCTCCAGGGTGAGGTTTCCGGCGAAGCCGGGATCGACGAATCCGGCGGTGCTGTGGATGACCAGCCCGAGGCGCCCCAGTGAGCTCTTCCCTTCGAGCCGGGCGACAAGGTCGTCGGGGAGCTCGACCCGCTCGAGGGTCTGCCCGAGCACGAACTCGCCGGGATGGAGGACGAAGGGCTCGCCGTCCTCGACCGTGACCAGCTCGGTCAGGTCCTCCATCGGCTTCCGCACGTCGATATAGGGGTAGCGCGAGTTGTTGAAGACGCGGAAGCTCCGATCTACGCGCATGTCGACGCTCGAGGGCTGGACCAGCGCCTCGTCGTAGGGGTCGAAGATCAGCCTTCCCGAGGCGATCTCCTCCTTGATCGTGCGGTCGCTCAGAACCACGCAGCCAGTCTAGGTCGTGCCCACGATCAACCCAACTTTTCGCCTAAAGAATTTGCCGGTGGTTCCCGATAGGTGTCGCACGATGGCCGCAAAGCGCACCAAGGTCGCGCCGCAGGAGACCCGCTCTCGCGAGGGAATGCACGTCTGCCCGAGCTGCTCCTCGGAGATGGTGCAGCCGGCCCACTGGTTCGAGGAGGGGAACGGCCACTGGCACGTCGAGCTTCGCTGCCCCGAGTGCGAGTGGTGGGGCCGCGGCAGCTACTCCCAGCCCGAGGTCGATCGCTACGACGAGGAACTGGACCGCGGCGGCGAGGAGCTCGTCGAGGACCTGCGCTCGCTCACCCGGGCGAACATGCAGGACGAGGCGGAGCGCTTCGCCAAGGCCCTGGCCAGCGACACGATCCTCCCCGAAGACTTCTAGAGCAGTACCACTCCAACACAACCCCCTGCGGGGTCGCGACCTACCGAATAGCGCTCGACGACGCCGTCGGCGATCAGCGCAAGCAGCTGGCGCTCCTCGGCCGAGAACGCATCGGCGTCGAGGAGGCGCTTGGCGCGGTCGATCCCGGCTCGGGCGCGCTCCCGGACCTGATCGAGCGCCCCGCTCGCGGCGATCCGGTCACAGAGGGCCTCGGCGGCCGCCGGCTGGATTCCCCGGAGCTCGGCCATCTCGATCTCGGGATCGCGGCGCCGGGCGATGATCAGGGGCAGGGTGACGGTGCCGTCGAGAAGGTCGGTGCCGCGCGCCTTGCCGGTCCGCTCGGGTGGGCCGCTGACGTCGAGGACGTCGTCGAGGAGCTGGAACGCGAGGCCGATCTCGCGTCCGAAGCCGGCAAGCTCCTCGGTCCCGGGCGCCCCAGAGGCGAGCCGGCCAGTCCGGCAGGCTGCCTCGAAGAGCCGGGCGGTCTTCAACGAGCAGCGCCACATGTAGCGCTCCTCGGTGATCGTCGTGTCGTAGGTGTCGGCGCGCTGGGTGAGCTCCCCGAGCGCCAGGGCGACCGAAGCCGAGCTGAGCTCGGCCACCTCCCGCTCGCCGTCGTCCTCGGCGAGCTCGGCGAAGGCGCGGGAGAGGAGAAGGTCGCCGACCCCGAGAGCGCGCTCGCGCCCGGCCCGGGCGACCACCGTCGGCCGCCCGCGCCGGACCGGGGCGCCGTCGAGGACGTCGTCGTGAACCAGGGTGGCCATGTGGACGAGCTCGATCGCCACCGCCGCGCGCACCGCCCTCGCGGCCGCGGTGTTGCCAGCCGCCATCAGCACCAGCAGCGGCCGCAGCCGCTTACCGCCGGCGGACAGCGTCGCCTCCGCCTCGCCGCCCAGCGCCGGGCCGTGCCCGACGGCGACCTCGGCGAGGCGCTCCTCGACCTCGGCCATCCGCTCGGGCAGCCAGCCGGAGGCAGCGTCCATCACCGCGGTCACCGGGGGTGGGACCGTCGAGCGGGTCATCGGGCGCGGCTCGCGCTGTGGATCGCGATGATCCCGCCGGCCAGCAGCAACCAGCGGATCTGCTCGAGGCCGGCCCGGTCGATCATCGCGGCGAGCTCCTCCGGCTCCGGGAAGCTGCGGACGGACTCGGGCAGATAGCTGTAGGCGTCCTGGTCGCCGGCGGCGGCGCCGAGGACCGGAACCAGGCGGTCGAACCAGAGCGAGTAGAAGCTGGAGAGCGGCTCGCGCTGGGGGCGCGTGATCTCGAGGATCACCAGCCGGCCGCCGGGGCGCAGCACCCGGGCCATCTCCGCCAGCCCCTTCTCGAGGTCGGCGAGGTTGCGGGCGCCGAAGCCGACCGTGACCGCGTCGAAGCTCCCGTCGCCGTAGGGGAGATCGAGGGCATCGGCCCAACCGAACTCGACCGCCAGCCCCTCATCCCCGCTCTTCTGCCGGGCGAGCTCCAGCATCGGCTCGGAGAAGTCGCAGCCGACCACCCGCCCGTCCGGGCCGATCCGCCGGCGGACCGCCAGCGCCAGGTCGCCGGTCCCGCAGCAGACATCGAGTGCGTCCGACCCGGGGCCGACCTCGGCGCGATCGACCGCCCGTTCGCGCCACTGGTGGTGGAGCCCCGCCGTCATCGCCGAGTTCATCAGGTCGTAGACGCCGGCGATCCGGTCGAACATCCCGCGCACCTGGGTCGCGAACTCCTCCGAGTCGCGCTCGGGGCGCTCGCCGGCGGTGGTCTCGGAGGGGACGCTCACCGGTCCGAGATTAGGGATATCGAACCGCTAATTGAGCGAAGCGAGGAAGGCGGTCAGCTCCTCGAACTTCTTCGGCGACAGGTTCTGGTAGGAGGGCATCACGCCGGGACCGACCTCGAGCGACCGGGCGATCGCCTCGCGGGGCAGGTTGTCGCCGATCTCGGTGAGCTCGGGCCCGGGGCCGTCGTTGCCGTTCTCGCCGATCTTGTGGCAGGCGAGGCAGCCTGACTGGGCCGCGACGTGCTTCCCGGGCTCGACGTCCGCGGCGACCTCGAGGTCGATCTCGGTCGGCGTCCCCGCCGAGGCGCCGAGGAAGGTCAGGTAGGCGATCGCGATGATCGTCAGGATTCCCGCCGTGGTCGCGATCGGTCGCCGCTCCGGCCGCCGCTCGGGGTTCCGGTCGTAGAACGGCAGGAGCAGGAGCAGGACCATCGCGATGGTCGGGATCCCGACGGTGGCGATCGGCACCAGCCACGGCGGCTTCAGCACCCGGAGCACCTCGAAGAGGAAGAAGAAGTACCACTCAGGTCGGGGCACGTAGGTGGTCGTGGTCGGATCGACCTTCGGGCCCTGTTCGGCCCCGAGGACGATCGACATCGCCGCGATCACGAGGACGACGATC
This sequence comes from uncultured Solirubrobacterales bacterium, assembly GCA_963752585.1. Taxonomy (GTDB): domain Bacteria; phylum Actinomycetota; class Thermoleophilia; order Solirubrobacterales; family 70-9; genus CAVVYV01. Next base: position 107,295 of record CAVVYV010000008.1, on the reverse strand, counting down.
AGCGCCATCACCGAGTCCTTCAGCACCGCATACGGGAAGAAAGGCTTGCCCTTCTTCTTCAGGGACTCGTAGTCCTGGAGGTACTGCTCCTTGTCGGACCGCTTCATCCGACCTCGGTCCTACGGAGGGACTTGGGCCGCTCCCCCTTGAGCCAGGGCGGAGCGGTGGTGCCCAGCTTCACCACGAGGTAGAGGTGGGCGCCGATCAGGGCGATGATCAGCCCGGGCACCAGGAGCATGTGGATCGCGTAGAAGCGCTGGATCGTGGTCGCCCCGACCTCGGGTCCGGCGCGGAGGAAGTCGGCGAGATAGGGGCCGAGCACCGGGCCGGTGGCGGTGATGTTGTTGGCGACCACCGTCGCCCAGTAGGAGCGCTGATCGAACGGCAGCAGGTAGCCGGTCAGCCCCATCACCAGGGTGAGGATCAGGAGGACGACGCCGATCACCCAGTTGAGCTCGCGGGGGTACTTGTAGGCGCCGAAGAAGAAGACCCGCCCCATGTGGAGGAAGATCACGACGATCATCACCGTCGCGCCCCACTTGTGCATCCCGCGGACGAACTCGCCGAGGAAGACGTCGTTGGTGAGATGGGTGATCGATTCGTAGCCCTCGGTCGGGGAGGGCGTGTAGTACATCGCCAGGAAGACCCCTGTCAGCGCCTGCACGGTGAAGGCGAAGAGGGTGGCCGAGCCGAGCGTGTAGAACCAGTTCGTGCCCTTCGGCACCTTGCGGAAGAGGACGAAGGTGAGAAAGCCGCCGGCGCCCGCGCGCTCCTCGACCCAGCCGACGACGTCCCCGCCCGCCTCCTTGGCGGCCTCGGCCGGGCCGCCGCCGTTGCCGAGCCCGTTTCCGCGCTCGCCTGGCTTCTGGGGGCGGCGAAACTGCCTGGGCAGGGGTAGCTTCGGCATCGCTACGGTGGCGGCGGCACCGAGGGCCGCGGCGGGTAGAGGTACTCCCAGATGCCGCCCGTGAACTCGCCGGGATCGCGGGCGCGGACCGGGTCGAGCTGCGAGGTGACGCTGAAGCGAGGGCCGAGCTCGACCTGGCCGTTGGTGACCCGGGTCTGGAAGCGGTCGAGAGGACGAACCGGCGGACCGCCGATCCGCTCCCCGAGGAAGCCGTAGACGCCGCCGTGGCAGGGGCAGATGAAGTTGCCGGCGGCCGGGACGAACTGCACCGGGCAGCCGAGGTGGGCGCAGCGGGTCGAGATCGCGATTAACTCGTCGGGGCTCTCGGGCGGGTACTTCGACTGCCCCTCGGTGATCTCCGGGTTTCCCCTGCGGACGTAGGCGGTCGTCTTCCCCGCCTCGCCGATGTCCGGGACCTCGGTGATCACCACCGGGCGGTAGCTGTCAGGGCTGAAGGAGTCGACCGCGCCTACCGGCTGCCAGCGCTCCTCCGCCTCCTCGAACAGCGGGGCGAGCGCAAACCCGACCGCGGGGAGGACGATCACCGCTCCCGCGGCCCCTCCCGCAGCGACGACCGCGGCAGAGAAGACCCCCCGGCGGGTCATCGTCTCGCCCTCGAAGTAGCCCGGGGGCTTCGGCTTCTCCAGCCGCCTCGGTGCCCCCTGCTTGTCGTTCCCTTGATCAGCCACGGTCCGAGATGTGCTCGGCGGCGAAGCCTATCGCCTCGGATGCGCGTGCCAGATCGCCCTGAATCCCGGCTCCCCGGGCCATCTCGGAGGCTGCCGAGGCGAGCGACTCGGGCACATCCTCGCCGTCAGCCCGGAGGGCCTCCTTCGCCCGCTCGTGCGAATCGCAACCGCCGGTGCCGACCGCGGTGACCGAGGCGAGCCACAGCGCCTTCGCCGTCGGGGACTCGACACCGCCACTCCCCGCCGCGTGGAGCTGAGCGGAGAGGCTGATCAGGTCCGCGAGCTCGCGGACCGCCTCGAGGTCGCCGTGGGCGGCGAGGCGCTCGAGCCCGAGGGCATAGAGGAAGTCGCCCGCCAGCAGCCGCAGGTCCGGATCGGCCGCTTCGATCAGCCGCGGGGTCCCGTAGTGCAGCAGGTAGCCCTCGCGAATCGCCTCCACCAGCAACAGGTAGTCGTCGCGAGCGTCGGCCGCCCGGGGCCCGGCTGCGGCCAGCGCTCCGAGCGCCGGCTCATCCCGCGGGTCACGGACGAGAGAGGAGATCAGCGTCTCCTCGTCGCGGAGGAGAGCCGCCAGGGGGGTCAGCGAGGGAGTCAAATCGCCCATCGGCGGGCGAGGTTAGGCGAGGGCCCGCTCGAATGCCTCCGAGGCGGCCTCCAGGGTCAGCCCGATCGAGTCAGCGTCGTGCGCCAGCGAGGGGAACCAGGCCTCGAATTGCGACGGCGGCGGGTAGATGCCACGGTCGAGGAGGGCCCGGCAGAAGCGACCGTAGGCGTCAGCGTCACAGGCCGAGGCACCGGCGAAGTCGCGCACCGGCTCGGCGCTGAAGAAGACGGTGAGCAGGCCCGGGACCGAGGCGACCTGGACCGGGTTGCCGGCCGCGGCCTCGCGCAGCCCGGTCGCCAGCTCCTCGGTGACCTCTTCGAGCCGCCGATAGGCGGCGGGATCGAGCTGGGCGAGGGTCGCGAGGCCGGCGGCGACCGCGACCGGGTTCCCGGAGAGCGTCCCCGCCTGGTAGACGTCGCCGGCCGGAGCGACCCGGCCCATCAGCTCCCGTGAGCCACCGTAGGCGGCGGCGGGGAGGCCACCGCCCAGCACCTTGCCCATGATCGTCAGGTCGGCGGCGACCCCGAGCAGCTCCTGGGCGCCGCCCCGGGCGACCCGGAACCCGGTGATCACCTCGTCGAGGACGAGGAGGGCGCCGTTCGCGTCGGCGGCCTCGCGGAGGAAGCCGGCGAAGCCGTCCTGTGGCGGAACCACCCCCATGTTGGCGGGGATCGGCTCGGCGATGACCGCGGCGAAGCTGTGCTCGCCGATCGCCCGCTCGAGGGCGGCGCGGTCGTTCCAAGGCACGACGACGGTGTTCGCCGCCTGCGACTCCGGCACCCCGGGGCTGGCTGGAACCCCGGCGGTCGCCATCCCCGATCCCGCCTCGACCAGGAGCCCGTCGAGGTGACCGTGGTAGGCGCCGGCGAACTTGAGGATCCGCTCCCGGCCGGTGGCGGCGCGGGCGAGGCGGATCGCGCTCATCGTCGCCTCGGTGCCGGAGTTGACCATCCGGACCATCTCCACCGAGTCGAAGCGGTCGGCGACCTGCTCCGCGAGCGCGACCTCGCCCTCGGTCGGAGCGCCGAAGCTGGTCCCGGAGGCGGCGGCGCCGGTCACCGCCTCGACCACCTCGCGAGGGGCGTGGCCGAGGATCAGCGGCCCCCAGGAGGAGACCCAGTCGACGTAGCGGTTGCCGTCAGCGTCCCAGACGTATGGGCCCTCGCCGCGCTCGATGAAGATCGGGTCCCGGCCGATCGAGCCCATTGCCCGGACCGGTGAGTTCACCCCACCCGGGAGCAGCTCGACCGCCCGGCGGTAGAGCTCGTCGGACCGACCTATGTGTTCTCCGCCTCCCAGGCTGCGTAGTCGTCGGTGAAGTAGTGGAGGCGAACCTTCTTGAACTCGGTCGAGGAGTAGAGGACGGCCCGATCGGGCCCATGGAGCTCGTGCTCGTCGGCGATCCCGTCGAGGACCGCGTCGCACTCCTCCTTCGAGCGACCGTGGGCCATCGTGAAGACGCTGTAGGGCCAGTCCTGGTAGGTGGGGCGCTGGTAGCAGTGGGAGATCCCGCGGACCGCCGCCATCCGCGACCCGACCTCGGGGATCCGGTCCTCGTGCACCCGCCAGACTCCCATCCCGTTGGCGGAGAAGCCCGCCCGGCGGTGGTAGAGGATCGCCGCCACCCGGCGGAGCAGCTTCCGGTCGACCATCCCCCGCAGGTGCTCGAGGTACTCGCCGGTGCTCATCCCGACCTCGGTCGCCGCGGCGTCGTAGGGGCGGGCGGTGACGGCCATCGGGCCCTGAAGGGCGCGAATCACGGCGACGTCACGATCGTCGTAGGGCTGGCGCTCGAGCTCGCGGGGCGGGGCCGCCTCGGCCGCCGCGGCGAGTGCCTCGGTCCCCCCCTCCATCTCCAGGTTCATGTTGATCTTGAACAGGATCAGGGTCGGCAGCTGGCGGATCGAGCTGGCCCCGGTGAGCTCCTGAAGGAGGTTGAGCGTCCCCTCGAGCCCCAGCGCCGAGTCGGGCGGAGTGGCGATCGTGAACCAGAGGTTGAACTCGTGAGTGCGCAGGTAGTTGTGGGAGACGCCGGGGTGGGAGTTGATGATCTGGGCGGCGCGGTGGGGGTTCTCGGAGTCGACCTTGGCGGCGACCAGCATCGAGCTGTAGCCGAGGGCGCGGGTGTCGAAGATCGGGGTGATCTCGCGGATGATCCGCTGGTCGAGCAGCCGCTGGGTCCTCCTCATCACGTCATCAAGGTCGAGCTCGGCCTCGGCGGCGACCAGCCCGAAGGGCTCCGCCTCGAGCGGGAAGCTCGACTGGAGCAGGTTCATCAGCCGCCGGTCGGTGGCGTCGAGGGGGACCGCCGCGCCACCCTTCCTCGAGCGGAGCTTCGGCTGGGCCTCGGCGGTTGTGATCCCGTCCGGGGGACGGTTCAACGCCGAGCCGCCTGCATCAGGGCTACGGAGGCGCTCATCGCCGGAGCGCCTCCTCGGCGAGCCAGGCGGCGGCGTCCTTCGCGTAGTAGGTGACGATCACGTCGGCGCCGGCGCGGCGGATTGCGGTCAATGACTCCAGTGCGGCCGCGCGCTCGTCGATCCAGCCGTTGGCGGCAGCCGCCTTCAGCATCGAGTACTCGCCAGAGACGTGGTATGCGGCCACCGGGGCGCCGGTCGCGTCCTTCACCCGGCGGACGATGTCGAGATAGGGCAGCGCCGGCTTCACCATCAGCACGTCGGCGCCCTCGTCGAGGTCGAGCTGCGCCTCGCGGACCGCCTCCTCGGCGTTCGCGGGATCCATCTGGTAGCCGCGGCGATCGCCGAACTCGGGAGCCGAGTCCGCGGCGTCGCGGAACGGCCCGTAGAAGGCGGACGCGTATTTGGCGCTGTAGGCGACGATCGGGGTGCCGGAATGGCCCTCCTCGTCGAGCTGGGTGCGGATCGCCCCGACCCGGCCGTCCATCATGTCGCTGGGGGCGACCGCGTCGGCCCCAGCGACGACATGCGAGATCGCCGCCTTCGCCAGAAGCTCCAGGGTGACGTCGTTGTCCACCTCGCCGTCGACGATCACACCGCAGTGCCCGTGCGAGGTGTATTCGCAGAGGCAGACATCGGTGATCACGACGATCTCGGGGTGGGCCTCCTTCAGCGCCCGGACCGCCATCTGGATCACGCCCTCGTCGTCGTAGGCCTCGCTCGCCGACTCGTCCTTGGTCGCGGGAAGCCCGAAGAGGAGGACGGCGCGGACCCCGACGGCGGCCAGCTCGGTCGCCTCGGCGACCAGCTCAGAAATCGAGAGGCGGTCGATCCCAGGCATCGACTCGACCTCCTCGCGGACCCCCTCGCCCGCGGTCACGAACAGCGGCTGGACCAGGTGCTCGGCCGAGAGGTTCGTCTCGCGGACCAGGTCGCGGAGCGGCTTGGTTCGGCGCAGCCGTCGCAGACGTGTCGCGGGAAAACTCACGTGGTTGATTCTACGGCGGTGCCCGATGCGCTAGGCGGGCGGGTCCTGTCGGAGCAGCGCCTAGGCGAAACGCCGGAGTGCGAGCCGCGCGATCAGCAGGTACGCAGCGCTGAGCAGAGCGAGGTGGAGCAGCGGTGGGGCGAGGTCGGGGCCGCCCGAGGAGAGGGCCGCCGAGAGGGCGTCGAGCGAGGGACGGAAGGGGAAGGCGCCGGTGACGATCCTGAGCCCGTCGAAGACGGTCTCGCTGACCGTCCCCGAGGGAACGAGGGAGAGGAAGGCGATCGGCAGGGCGAGGGCGAAGGCGAGCAGGGCGCTCGCCCGAACCTCGCGGGCGGCGACCCCGATCGCCGATCCCATCGCCGCGAAGCCCGCTCCCGAGAGGAGGATCGCCGCCAGGAACAGGTGCGCCCGCTCCCACTGGAGCGAGAGGAACAGCTCCAGCACCCCGAGGAGAACGACCGCGACCGCCAGCGAGGCGATCGTCCCCAGCCCGATCTTCTCCACCAGCAGCGCGGTGCGGCCGATCAGCCCCCGGGTGAGCCGGGTGAAGGTGTTCTCCTCCCGCTCCAGGGCGAGCGAGCCGGCGACGAGGAGGACGGTGACGAACATCAGGGTGACGGCGATCGCCACCGAGATCGCGAAGGTATCGAGCGGCGGCACGTCCCCACTGACCACCTCCTTGTTGACCGCGATCGGCTCGGAGACCGAGGAGAGCAGGGGATCGGCGAAGCCGAGGTTGCGCCGGGCGAGGTCGGCAAACCGGATCACCTCCTCGACAGCTGCGCGCTGGGCCCCCGGCGGGAGCTGGGCCTGAACCGACCGGAGGATGTTCTCGGCGTTCTGAAGACCGAGCACCTGGATCTGACCGAGCAAGGGGATGCTGACATCGCCGCCCGAGATCAGGACGTCGAGGTAGCGGAGGAGCTCCTGGGAGATCCGGTCGGAGAGGATCAGATTCGCCTCGGTGAGCAGCGAGCTGATCCGGTCGTCGACCAGTCGCGCCTTTACCGGGTCGTCCTCGTTGACGAAGACCTCGACGTCGGCCGACTCGAGCCCGGCGCCGCTCAGCTGTGCCTGGAGCTTGTCGATGAAGTCCGGCGGCACGATCAGCGCCGCCAGCACCTCGCCGTCGCGGACCTTGCTCAGGGCGTCCTCGCGGCTCGAAGCCCTGACGCAGTCGACCCGGTCACAGAGCTCGCGGAAGGCATCCTCCTGGTCGAATCCTCCGCCGCCGATTCCAAGCGAGTTCTCCTCCGCGGGGAGCTGGTTCAGGAACGCGACGGTCGGCTTCTCCGGCCCGCGAGAGATCGCGAAGCCGATCAGTACCGCGAGGACGATCGGATAGATCACCAGGAGCGCGGTCAGCAGCGGCGATCGCCGCAGGATCTGCAGGTCCTTGAGCAGCAGCCAGCGCATCAGCCGGAATCGCGCATCAGTGACCACGCCCGCTCAGAAACTTGACGAAATCGGCCTCCGGATCGGTCGCCCCCCTGGCACCGGCCGCGCGGCGCATCGCCGCGAAGGTGCCGTCGAAGAGCGCCTCGCCGTCGGCGAGGACGAGCAGCCGGTCGCCGTAGTGGCTCGCCTCCTCGATCTGGTGGGTCGAGTAGATCACCGCCGTGCCGCCGGCGGAGAGCCCGGCGACGAACTCCCAGAGCCTGATCCGCTGCCCGGGATCGAGGCCGGCGCTCGGCTCGTCGAGGAGGAGGACCTGGGGCTGGGCGAGGAGCCCGATCGCGATGTTGATCCGCTGCTGGTTGCCGCCCGAGAGGGTCGCCACCTGATCGTCGCGGCGGTCGGCGAGCCCGGTCTGATCGAGCATCGCCCCGACCGTCGCCTCGGGATCGCCGCTCCCCTCGAGCCGAGCGAAGAGCCGGAGGTTCTCGGCGACGGTCAGCCGCCGGTAGAGCGCCGCCTGCTGCGGGACCCAGCCGACCTCGCCGTCGGCGACCGAGACCCGGCCGGCGTCGGGCGGGTTGATCCCCGCCAGGATCGCGAGAAGGGTGGTCTTGCCGGCGCCGTTCGGGCCGACGACCGCGAGAAGCTCGCCCTTCGCCGCCTCGAAGCTGACCTCGCGGAGCGCGAGCCGTTCGCCGTAGCTCTTCGATAGGCCCTGCACCTCGAGCACGGGCTCGCTCGTGCTCCCTCGCCGGGTGCGCGCCTCACTCATCGCGGAAACGCTAGTGGTTCGGCTCACGGGTACGCTCCGGCCCGGATGCGCGTCCTCTTCATCGGCGACGTCGTCGGCAAGCCCGGGCGCGAGGGCCTCGCGGCGACGATGCCCGCCCTTCGGGAGGCGCACAAGCCGGAGCTGGTGATCGTCAACGCCGAGAACGCCGCCGGCGGGGTCGGGATCACCGAGGAGACCGCGAAGGAGGTGTTCGCCGCGGGCGCCGACGTGATCACCCTGGGCAACCACGCCTACCGCCACCGCGACGTCTACCCCTATCTGGACGCGGAGGCGCGGATCGTCCGCCCCGCGAACTTCCCCGACGCCAACCCGGGCCACGGCCTCGCGATCGTCGACGCCGCCGGGATGAGGGTCGCGATCCTCAACCTCAGCGGCAGCCTCCACCTCCAGGTGGAGGTCTCGCCGTTTCCCGCGGCCGACCGGATCCTGGAGGAGCTCGGCGGGCGAGCCGACGCGGTGATCGTCGACTTCCACGCCGAGCTGACCAGCGAGAAGGTGGCGATGGGATGGCACCTCGATGGACGGGCGGCGGCGATGCTCGGCACCCACACACACGTCCCGACCGCCGACGCGCGGGTGCTCGACGGCGGCACCGCCTACATCACCGACGTCGGGATGACCGGCTCCCGGGCCGGGATCATCGGGGTCCGCCGCGAGCAGGCCCTCGAGGCGTTCCGGACCCAGATGCCGATCCGGTTCGAGACCGCCGACGAGGACGTCTGGGTGATGGGCGCGCTAGTTGACGTCGGCGACGACGGCCTGGCGCGGTCGATCGAGCAGATCCTGGTCCCGGCGAGCCAGTAGGGCGACGAACAGGAAGGGAAGGAACCAGGGGATGTAGAGGTAGAACCAGTGATCGACGGTGAGCTGGAGGGCGATCATCACCGCCGCCCCCAGCGCGGCCACTGTCACCGGGTCGCGCCGGCGGGGGACGAACGCGACCAGCACGGCGAGGGCGATCGTCCCCGCCTTGACCGCGGCCTGCAGCCAGCCCAGAGAGGGCTCCTGCCCCCAAACGCTGAACGGCGAATCTCGTCCGGCCTGAATTCCGATCGTCCGGTCCCAGAACGTCGACAACCCCGGGTCGAGCAGCGTCTGGAACATCGCCAGGCCGATCGTCACCGCGAACGCGAGTGCGAAAGGTCCGATCACCGACAGCGCCCGGCGGGCCGACGGATCCTGCGGGCGGTGCTCCTCGCCCCCGCCGTGCCACCCGCGTCGGCGTCGTAGGTCGCAAACAACGGCACCAGCGCGAGGGGGGCGAACTTGGTCAGGGATGCCAGGGCGAGAAAGATGCCCCGGGCGGGGGGTGAGCTAATGACGAGGAGGGCGAGGACGAGGAGCATCGAGACGAGGGCGTCGTTGGTGTTCGAGGAGAGGACGAAGGCGGTGTACGGGCAGGCGGCCCAGGCGAAGCAGAGGACGCTCCCAAGATCGTTCCCCTCCTGCCCTCGCCGCAGCCGGCGCCCGAGCATGAACAGGCCGGCGAGTGTCCCAAGATCGAAGAAGATCGCCGCGGCGTGGGCGGCGGGGAGGTCATCCCAGCTCCCGCCCCAGGGCAGGAGCTGCTCGAAGGGGACGTATGCGTAGTAGCTGACCGGTCCATAGGTGTCGCCGGTCTGGTTGTCCTCGGGGAAGCTGCCATAGAGGGGCTCACCGTCGGCGATCTTGTCGGCGCCGATCACCCCCGAATAGCCGACGTCGATCACGCCCGAGTCAGCGATGTTGAGCCCGACCCTGAGGCTGACCAGGAAGAGGGCGATCAGAGCGAGGTAGAAGGCGGGCACGGTCGGGCGCAGACCCCGTCCTCCCCGAAAGCCGAGCCAGAGCACACGCCCGAGCAGGTAGAGAAGCGGCGGGTAGGCGAGCGGGACGGAGAGGCCGATCTCGGCCCGGTTGAAGAAGTAGTGGGAGAGCCCGAAGCCCGCGACGATCACGATCAGATCGAGATGGGCGATCCGGAACGGCCGGCGCCAATCGAGGAGGCCGAGGACGAAGATCGCGCAGAGGGGCAGCCACACGAACGGGGAGTTGAGGCTGTGGCCGAAGGCCCCCGGGTAGCCGCGGGCCATGCTCCAGGCGACCTGGTAGCCGGTCCACGATTCCTCCACCTCGCCGGTGCGGTCGTCGACGACCACCTGAACCAGCTGTTCGTCGCCGATGTATCCGCCCACCTCCCAGTCGCGGCTGTCCTCCTTTCGGTTCGCCACTGGGCGGAGGTTGGGGTGCTCCCGGAGGGTCTCCTCGTAGGCCTCATCCTCCTGCGCGGTTGCGATCGCGGCCTCGCGGGAGACGGGATTCGACGGCGGCTCCTGGGACGCCGCCCCCGGCGGGAAGGTCAGGCCGAGGGCGATGAGGGCCGCGGCGGCAAGGCCAGCCAACATCAGTCGCGCCGCTAGGCGAAGGTCCACAGCTTGTTGCCGACGAAGTTGAACGGCATCGCAAAGGCGACCGCGATCGCCTGCGCCGCAAGCTCGGGGAACTCGACCACCTCGATCAGGATCTGGAGCGCGACCAGGTTGATGCAGAGCGCCAGGACGCTGACGGTGAAGAAGCGGGCGGCCTGGAAGCCGGCGTGCCCATCCTTGGCGTGATCGAAGGTCCAGTGGCGGTTCGAGAGGAAGTTGTTCGTGACGGCGACGCAGAAGGCACCGATCGCCGCGGGGATGTGGTGGAGATCGAGCGGCCCGGTGAGCGCCCCGAACACCGCCAGGTTGACGAAGTAGCCGATCACGCCGACGACCCCGAACTGGACCAGCTGGACCCAGTTCTCGGGCTTCCTCGTCCCCCGGCCGATTCGCTTCGCCGTCGCGACCGGACTCATCGTCCGCCCTTTCTACCCGGAATCCCGAAATGCTCGAGGATGACCGGCGCGAGGTCGCGGAGCGCCCACTGCGGGCGCTTGCTCGGCTTCTTCGGACCGCAGCCGACGAAGAGCAGCGGCCCGAGGGAGTCGGCTCGGCCGAGCGAGCCGTGGCTGCCACCACCGGTGTGGCTGACCCCGCCCCAGTCGATGCACTCGTAGCCGTCGGCAGCCGAAATCAGGACGTCCCCGGCGTGGGGCGATGTGAGCGCCGACCAAAGCCGCGCGAGCCCGTCCGGGTACTCGTCGGCCTCGAAGCGCCCTCGGGTGATGTCGGCCGCGAGCGCCTCGGGCTCGCCCTCCACCATCCAGCCGGCGCCGCGGATGTCCCGGAGCTGGCCTCCGGGGCGGAAGCGAAGCTCGAACCCGTCTCGCTCTACCACCGCGCGGAGCTCGCCGTTGGCGGACAGCCCGACGCCGGGCCGGGCGAGCGGCGCTCCGTCGGGGCCGGCGAGCCAAGCGACCAGGTCGACCCCGTCCAGGTCGTGGAGCCGCAGACGGACCCGCTCGTGGGTGGCGGCGTGGGGGGCGCCAGCGTCGAGGAGATAGACGGCGCCCGCGCGGGAGGTGGGGCTGACCGCGATCTCCGCGTCCTCCGGCCGGTCGGAGTTCGGCTGGAGCACCCGCCAGTCCTCCCCCAGCTCCTTTGCAAGGTCGAGCTCGTGCTCGACCGGCGTCTGGGCGTGGTCCGAGGTGAGGACCACGGCGTGTCGCTCGAGGAAGGCGTCGAGGCCGCCGCCGGCCTCGACGATGCGGGCGAAGCTCAGGTCTGCCTTCGCGATTGAGTCGATCTGGGCGTCCGGTCCGTGGCGATGCGAATGGAAGTCGTTGTCGGGAAGGCTGAAGAGGAAGAAGTCATAGGCGCCCTCGCGGACCAACTCCTCGCCGACGCAGGCCGAGTACTCGTCGCGGGTCCCCGGTCTTGTGAAGGTCGGCCCGCACCCCGTGGCCCGGCTGGCGTAGATATCGCCGTAGAAGAACTCGTCCGGAGCCCAGACCGCATGGCGGAAGTTGGCGGCCGCGGCCGCCCGGCGGACGAGCCCCTCGAGGCTCAGCTTGTGGCGGCGCCGGCCCCGGTAGATCAGGAAGGGAGTGGTTGCGGTCCGGATCCCGGCATCGCCGAGGCGTTCGAACACCGTCTCCGCTTCCCAGCTGAGGTGGTCGAGGTTCATGTTGTAGACCAGGTCGTACATCGCCCGGAACAGCCCGAAGGTCCGGGTCGCCTCGAACGAGGAGCCGTACTCGATGTAGCGTCGCTCGACCCGGTGGAACCAGTTCATCCCCATCACCCAGTGGCCGCCGGGGCCGAGCCCGGTCATCATCTCCGACGAGGCGACCGGGGTCACCGAGGGGAAGCTGGAGACGCAGTCCTCGACCAGACTGCCGCGCTCGAGAAGCGCGGCGAAGGTGGGCGCCCGATCCTCGTCGATCGCCCGGAGCAACATCGCCGGATGCATCGCGTCGACGACCACGAGGACGAGCTTCTTGGCCATGGGTTGGGCGCTAACGGAGCACCCGCAGACCCTCGTGCTTGCGCTCGTCCCGCCGGCGGCGGGAGAGCGAGAGCCAGGCGAGGGCCAGCAGGGCCACCAGGGAGAAGGGCGGGGCCACGAGGCTGACCGCGGCGACCACGACCGCGGCGGCGACCATGATCGCGGTCACCCCTGCCGGCGCCTGCGCGCCGGCATCGGCCGCGCCGCGCTGTCGGCGGGCGGCGCCGGCGGCGACGTCGCGGCTGACGATCGCCGCGAGGCCGGCCCCCAGCAGCCCCACCGGCAGCGCAGGCCAGAGCGCCTCGTCCTCCCCGTTGAGGGCGGCGCCGCAGGCGATGATGCCGAGCGGTGCGGCGCCCGCCACCACCCCCCAGGGGGGCATCACCGGAGGGACGACCGCTCCGATGATCAGCCCGGCGGCGATCGCCAACCCGAGGCCCTGGCAGATGGCTAGTGCGTCCACGGTCGGGCCGGGAGGCTACAGGGACATGCCCATCCCGCCACTGGTTTTCAGCAACACTTCGCCGAATGACGGACCCCGGCGAGAGAGCGAGGCGGGCGGCCGACGAGCGATCGGCCACTCCCCGCCGACGCGCCCACACCACCTCCCGCGACCTCGAGCGCTATGCGGACCTGTTCGCGCGCCGGACCCAGGTGATGCGCTCCTCGGCGATGCGGGACCTGATGGCGATCACCGCCCGCCCAGAGGTGATCTCCCTCGCCGGCGGGCTCCCCGACACCTCCTCCTTCCCGCCCGAGAGCTTCGCCGCCCAGATGACCCGGATCGCCCACGAGTCCTCGGCCGAGGCGCTCCAGTACGGGCCGACGGAGGGGTTCGATCAGACCAAGGCGTGCCTCGTCTCGGTGATGGAGGCCGAGGGGATGTCGCCGGATCCCGCGGACCTGATCGTCACCACCGGCGGCCAGCAGGCGATCGACCTGATCGCGAAGACGCTTGTGGACCCCGGCGACCCGGTGATCTGCGAGGCCCCCACCTATCCCGGCGCGGTGCCGACCTTCTGCAGCTACGAGGCGGACGTGATCCAGATCACCACCGACGACGACGGGATGCGGGTCGACGAACTGGAGGAAGTGCTCGGTCGTCTCGCTCGGGAGGGGCGGCGGCCGAAGTTCATCTACACGGTCCCGAGCTTCCAGAACCCCGCCGGGGTCACCCTCTCAGGGGAGCGTCGCCACCGCGTCGTCGAGCTCGCCCGCGAGCACGAGGTGCTGGTCTGCGAGGACAACCCCTATGGCCTCTTGCGCTACGACGGCGAGCCTCTGCCGACCCTCTACAGCCTCGACGGGGGCGATTACGTGATCTACATCGGGACCCTCTCCAAGATCCTCTCGCCGGGGATCAGGATTGGCTGGGTGGTCGCCCCTCCCCCGGTGTTGGAGAAGATCGGCCTTGGGAAGCAGGCGGCCGACCTCTGCACCTCCACCCTGACCCAGTACTTCGTTCGCGAGTACTTCGCCGAGGGGCGCTGGCGGGAGTACGTCGACGATTTGATCGAGATCTACCGCTCCCGGCGCGACGCGATGCTGGATGCGCTCGAGCGTCACTTCCCGGCCCAGGCCGAGTGGACCCGGCCCGGTGGCGGGCTATTCGTCTGGGCGACGCTGCCCGACTACATCGACACCACCGACCTGCTGGCAAAGGCGCTCGGCGAGAACGTCGCCTTTGTGCCGGGGCGAGCCGCATACGTCGACGGCCGCGGTGGCTCCTCGATGCGCCTCAACTTCTCCGGGTCGGGCGAGGACGACATCCGGGAGGGCGTGCGCCGGATCGGCCGGGTGGTCTCCGAGCAGCTGGAGCTCTACGAGACGATCACCGGCGAGCACGTCCTGCCGGAGGTGGAGAGAGAAGCCGAGGAGCCAGCCGCGGATGTCGTGCCGATGAAGCGACCGAGAAAGAGGAAGCAATGAAAGTCGCGGTGCTGAAGGGAGGGAGCTCGCTCGAGCGAGGCGTCTCGCTGCGCTCCGCCGCCCGGGTCGAGGACGCCCTCACGGCGCTCGACCACGAGGTCGTTGCCGTCGACGTCGGACCCGATCTCGTCTCGAGGCTCCGCGCGGCGCGCCCCGAGGTCGCCTTCATCGCCCTCCACGGGCCCGGGGGCGAGGATGGGACGGTCCAGGAGCTGCTCGAGATCCTCGACATCCCCTACACGGGGCCCGGAGTGGCTGCCTGCGCGCTCTGCATGGACAAGGTCGCCGCCAAGCACCAGCTCCGCTCGGCCGGCCTCCCCACCCCGGACTGGTTCGCCTTCAACTCCACCGCCTTCCGGGAGCTCGGCGCCGCCGACACCCTCGAGGAGATCGAGGATCGGCTTGGCTTCCCGCTGGTGGTGAAGCCGGCGAGCCAGGGATCATCGCTGGGCGTCGAGTTCGCCTCGACCCGCGACGAGGTTCCGGAGGCGCTGGTCGCCGCGTTCAGCTACGACGACCGGGTGCTGTTGGAGCGCTACGTCCAAGGCCGGGAGCTGGCGGTGAGCGTGCTCGGCACCGAGGCGCTGCCGGTGGTCGAGGCGATCCCCCGCGAGGAGGACTTCTTCAACTTCGAGGCCCGCTACGAGATCGGCCGCACCGAGTACGTCTGCCCCGCGGAGCTCTCCGATGGAGACAGCGACGAGGTCCGCGGCTTCGCCTCGCGCACCTACGAGGCCCTCGGCTGCAGCGGCTTCGCCCGGGTCGACCTGATGCTTGGGAAGGAAGGCCCCCAGGTGCTGGAGGTGAACGCGATCCCCGGCCTCACCGACACCAGCCTCTTCCCGATGGCGGCGGAGGCAGCCGGGATCGAGTTCGGCGAGCTCGTCTCCCGGATCATCGAGCTCGCCTTCGGGCGCCATCGGGGCGCCGCCGCGCCCGCTTAGAGCGGCCGCCTGGCCCTACTCCTCCCCCTTGGCGAAGTCCTCTGGGGTGACGTTGTCGAGGAACTCCTTGAACTTGTCGACGACCTCCTCGGTGTCCTCGACCTCGTGCTCGAACTCGATCGCCGACTCCTCGATCACGTCGTCGGCTGCGAAGATCGGCGCCGAGCAGCGGACGGCGAGGGCCAGGGCGTCAGATGGGCGCGAGTCGATCTCCATCTCCGAGCCGTTCATCGAGATCGTGATCGACGCGTAGAAGGTGTTATCGCGAAGCTCGGTGACCGAGACCCGGTCGCACTTCGCCTCCATCTGGTCGAGGACGTCGGAGAGGAGGTCGTGGGTCATCGGCCGCGGGGTCGAGGCTCCCTGGAGCTTCATCAGGATCGCCGCCGCCTCCGGGTGCCCGATCCAGATCGGAAGGAACTTGTTTCCGTCCACGGTCTTCAGGAGGACGATCGGCTGCTTGCCGACCATGTCGAAGCTCACGCCGTAGATCGTCATCCGCTGCAAGAAGGAAACTCCCTCGAGGTAGGGGCCGAGCCATTATAGGACCGGCTTTCGCCCTTCCAGGGGGCCTGCCCTGAGACAATCGAGGGCGATGTCCCTGTGTCGCCAGCAGGCATTCATCGACGCGTCGCCGGAGGTCGTCTGGAATCTCCTCAGCGAGATCGACCGCCACGAGGAATGGTGGCCGGGGTTCGTCGAGGTCGAGTGCGACGGGCTCGAGAACGGCTGCGAGTATCGCCAGGTGGTGATCGACCCGTTCGGGAACGAGCAAGGGGAGACCTTCCGGGTCGTAGGGCTGGAGGACTGCAAGGAGCTCTCGATCCACTGCCTCGACACCGGCACCTTCGTCCGCTTCGTCCTCACCGATGCCCAGGGCGGCACCTTCGTCGACGGGGAGGCCGGGATGGACCCGCCGAGCGTCCGGCATCGGGTCTGGGACGTCGTCGCCGGCAAGCGCTGGTACCGCGACTGGCTCGCGAAGTCGCTCCACTCGCTGGGCGAGATCGCCGCCCGGGAGCGGAAGCCGGCGGCCTAGCCCCTACTTCGGCGTGCCGATCCTGAGCGGGTTTCCGAACGGGTCGCGAAGGCCGCAGTCGGTGCCGTAGTCGCGCTCGGTCGGCTCCTCGGTGAACTCGACTCCTTTGGACGACAGCTCCTTGTAGGTCTTGTTGACGTCGTCCACCGAGATGATCGCCGCCATCCCCATCGCGCCCTTGGTCACCAGCTCACGGATCTGCTCGGCCGTTGCATCGTCGTGCGCCGGCGGTCCGGGCTTCTCCAGCAGCAGCTGCTGGTCGGGCTGTTCGGGGAAGTTGACGGTCAGCCAGCGCATGAAGCCGAGGTCGGCGTCGGTGTTCAACTCGAAGCCGAGCTTGCCGACGTAGAAGTCGAGTGCCTCGTCCTGATCGAGAACGTAAACCTGTGTATGAGTGATCTTGTTTGGCATAAGGACGAGGCTAATCCTCGCGCCGCGCCCTCGCTTCTCCGAAACTGCTCGGCCGCGTCCACGCCTTCGCGAAGCAAGCCGGGACGGCCCTCAGGTCGGCGGCACGCCATCGATAGGTGGTCGGCGGCACGCCGACGATCTCGGCGAACGTCCGGCTGAACGTCCCGAGGCTCGCGAAGCCGACGTCGAAGCAGATCTCGGTCACGCTGCGATCGGTCTCCCGGAGCATGAACATCGCTCGCTCGACCCGGCGGCGCTGCAGATAGCGATGCGGCGTCTCGCCGAAGGTGGCGCGAAAGACCCGGATGAAATGCGCCTCGGAGACGTAGGCGATCCGCGCCAGGGTGGCGATATCGAGCGGCTTCGCATAGTCGCGGTCCATTGCGTCGCGCGCGCGCAGCATGTGGCGGTTGGACTCTTCGACGGCTAGGCTCATGCCGACCCTTCGGTCAGCCTGCGATGGGCGATCCTGGACTCGAACCAGGGACCTCGTCCTTATCAGAGACGCGCTCTAACCAACTGAGCTAATCGCCCGGGATCGCCGATTCTAACTCGCCACTCAAGTCCGCTTGCGAAGCCGGCGAACGAGCGATTCGACCTCGGCGAGGTCGTCGAAGTGGAGCTCGGCCTTCAGCCCCTCCCCCGCCCGGCGCACCCGGACGTCGGCGCCGAGCGCTGATCCGAGGGCGTCCTCCGCGTCGGCGAGCGCGGCGCGCTCCTCGGCGCTGATCCTGCCCCCTGCGCTGGCCTTTCGCTTCCGCTTGGCGCCGTCGCGGGTCCGGCGCTCGGTGTCGCGAACCGACCAGCCCTCGTCGGCGGCGCGCTTTGCGAGCTTTGTTCGCGCGTCCTGGTCGTCGAGCTGAAGGATCGCCCGCCCGTGGCCCTCGCTGAGACTGCCTCGCTCGAGCAGCTTCAGGACCGGGTCGGGAAGGTCGAGAAGCCGGATCAGGTTGGAGATCGACGCCCGGCTGCGGCCGACCCGCCGGGCCAGCTCCTCCTTCGAGATGCCGAGGTCGTCGACCAGGGCCGCGCACGCGCGCGCCTCCTCCACCGGATTGAGGTCTTCGCGGACCATGTTCTCGATCAGGGCGGCCTGCAGCCGCTCGTCCTCGGGGGAGCTGCGGATCACCGCAGGGACCCGATCGAGCCCCGCCTTCCGGGCCGCCCGCCAGCGTCGCTCTCCCGCGACCAGCTCGAAGCGGCCGTCGTCCAGCGGCCGCACGATCAGCGGCTGGAGCAGGCCGGCGGAGGCGATCGAGCCGGCGAGAGCCTCGAGCGCGTTCGCGTCGAAGCTGCCCCGGGGCTGATCGGGGTTCGGCTCGATCTGCTCGACCGGCAGCTCGCGCAGCTCGGGACCGCCGGCGGAGCTCTCGGGCAGGATCGCCGCCAGGCCCCTCCCCATTCCCCGTTTGCGCTCAGCCATCGGCGGCCACCTCCTCGGCGAGCCGACGGTAGGCACGGGAGCCCGACGAGTCCGGGTCATGCTCGGAGACCGGTACCCCATAGCTCGGCGCCTCCGCCACCCGGACGCTCCGGGGGACGACGGTCTTGAAGACCCGCGCCGGGAGGTGCTCGCGGAGCTCCCGCTCGACGTCCCGGGCGAGGCGGGTCCGATCGTCGTGCATGGTGATCACCACTCCCGCCAGGTCGAGCCGCGGGTTGAGCTCGCGCTGGATCAGCTTAAGGGTGTCGAGGAATTGGACCAGGCCCTCGAGCGCCAGGTACTCGGCCTGGACCGGGACGATCACCTTGTCGGCGGCGACCAGGGCGTTGACGGCCACCGGGCCCAGCGACGGAGGGCAATCGAGCAGGGTGTAGGCGAAGCGCTCCCGGACTTGCCCGAGCCCGTCGCGGAGGCGGAGCTCGTAGCCATCGGCGCGGGGCAGCTCGACAGAGGCGCCGGCAAGGTCGACGTGGGCCGGAACCAGCCAGAGATTGTCCGGGCCGGCCGGCCGCGCGGCCTCGGCGACCGAGACCTCGCCCAGGAGGCAGTCATACGACGATGGGTGCTGGTCCTTGGCGACACCGAGGGCGACGGTTGCGTTGCATTGCGCGTCGAGGTCGACGAGCAGGGTCTGGCGACCGTCGCGCGCAACGCACGCCCCCATGTTGACCGCGGTGGTCGTCTTCCCCACCCCGCCCTTCTGGTTTGCGATCGCGTAGACGGTGCCCATTGAGGTCTGCGGTCAGTCCCTGTTTTGTTCGTGAGCGGTCATTCGGACCCGAACGGTCGCTTTGCCGCCGTGCCGGGGCGGCGAGGAAGATCTTCGGGGGTCGGGCCATTCTTGCGAACGAGGTGGATGTGCCGGTCGCGGCTGCCCGAGTAGGGGGTCACCGCCCTCACCTCGGCCGGCTCGACCGCCAGCCGAGCAGACGCCCGGGCGAGCCTCGCCTCCTCGTCCGGATCGCGTCGGCCTCTCCACGAGAGCAGCCAGCCGCCGTCCCGGAGCAGGGGGGAGGCAAGCTCGGCGACGGTGGGGAGCCGACCGACCGCTCGGGCGGTGACCGCGTCATAGGCCTCCCGCCCCTCGCCGGCCGCCCAGCTCTCGGCACGGCCGCAGACGACCTCGGCGTTCCTGAGGCCGAGCCGCTCGATCGCCCCCCTCAGGAATGAGCACTTCCTCGAGACCGACTCGACCAGGTCCACTCGCGCCTCCGGCAGCGAGGCGGCGATCACCAGGCCCGGAAGCCCGGCGCCGCTGCCGAGGTCCGCGATCCGCTCCGCCTCACGAAGCTGATCGAAGGCGAGCCCGCTGAGCGAATCGGCGACGTGGACCTGGCGGGCGCGCTCGGCGCTCCGGGGGAGACCGGCGCGTCCCCCTCCATCAGCAGCTCGACCAGCGCTTCCAGCGCGGGCGCCGCCTCGGTGGGCGGCTCGACGCTCAACCCTTTAGCCCTCCACCAACGGGGCGATCACGACGTAGCGGTTCGGCTCGTCGCCCTCGCTGTAGGTCTCGACCTCGGGGCGGTCCCGGAGATGCTCATGGACGACTCGGCGTTCGTTCGAGCCCATCGGCTCGAGCTCGATCGGCTCCCGGTCGCGGATCGCGTCCTCGGTGGCGACGTCGGCCCGGCGACAAAGCGCCTCGCTCTGACGCCGCCGGTAGCCGGCCGCGTCGACCGTGACCCGCTTCCGGTCTTGGCGGCCCTGGAAGGCCGCCTGGTAGCAGAGGAGCTGGACCGCGTCGATCGTCTGGCCGTGGCGGCCGATCAGCAGGCCGACCTCCTCGCCCTCGACCTCGGCGCGGATCTCGTCGTCACCCTCCTCGACCGCGACGCCCGCCTCGAGGCCGAGCTCCTCGACGATCCGCTCGAGGATCACCCGGACGCGCTCGGCCGGCTCCTCGGGCAGCGTCGCCTGTGCTTCCTCTCCTCCATCGGCCACGCCGCCAGTCTACGAGCGTCAACCGAGCGGCGACTCGCGCGGGTGGCGGCCGGGTGGGCCCCGCCCGAGGACATTCCCATACCGCAGGGCGGGGGGTACCCGGCCGACAGGACCCGCGCGCCTACCGCCGCCGTTTCCGCTTCCGTGGAGGAGGCGGGGGTGGTCGCGATGCTTTTACTTCCTCGGGAGTGGGTTGCGGCGGCGGTGGGAAGAAGAGCCGGACCACGCCCTGCTGGCCCATCGTCCAGATGTTGGTCGCGACCCAGTAGACGAGCAGCCCCGCGGGGAAGCCGATCATGATCGGGGTGAAGACGATCGGCAGGCCCATCGAGATCAGCCGCTGCTGGGTGCTCGCCGAGCGGCCCCCGGTCATGATCAGCCCGGCGATCACCGAGGTGCCGAGATAGAGGGCCAGGAGGATGATCAGCGAGCTCCCGGTGGCCTTCTCGGTGAGGTCGTTCACGAACAGCCAGGATTCCTCGCCCGCGGCGGCGACCTCCTCCTGGAACTCGTCCCCCTGGAGGAGATAGAAGAGGGCAATGAAGACGGGCAGCTGAAGGAGCAGGGGCAGACAGGATGCGAGCGGATTGACCCCGTGCTCCTGGAAGAGCCTCATCTGCTCGCGCTGCATCCGCTGGCGGTCGTCCTTGTACTTCTCCTGGATCTCCTTCAGGTGCGGCTGGATCGCGCTCATCTCGCGCATCGACCGGATCTGCTTCACCGAGAGCGGCAGGATCAGGGCGCGGGTGATGAATGTGAGGCCGACGATCGCGGTGCCGTAAACGAGGCCAACGTCGTTGTGCAGGAAGGTGATGATCGCGTCGGCGATGTCGATGAACGGGCTGAAGATGGATTCCATCTCGTGTCCTTACGAGAGATCCGGCCCCGCGGATCCGCTCGCGGGCAGTGCCGGCCGCTCGTGACGATGCCGCCGTGGGCCCCGGAACAGCCGGCGGTCCTCGAGCTCATCGAAACCGCCGTCGCTCAGGGGGTTGCAGCGGAGCAGCCGCCAGCCGCCGACGATCGAGCCGCGGACGGGGCCGAGCTCGCGAATCGCCTGGGCGGTGTAAGCGGAGCAGGTCGGGTAGTACCTGCAGCGCTGGGGCAGGGCGGGGGAGACCCAGCGCTGGTAGATGCCGATCAGGGCAAGCATCAGCGCCGAGATCGGCCGTTTCACGACAAACGCTCCTCTGCCGATGCGCTGACCAGCTCCGCCAGTGAGGCGCGGACGGCGTCGCCCCCCTCGCGGTCGAGCAGGCCCTCCACCCCGGGCCTGGCGACGATCACGTAGTCATGGCGGTCGGGCAGATCGCCGGCAAGTTGCCAGAAGGCCTCGCGGACCGCCCGCTTCACCTTGTTGCGCTGGACCGCCCGGCCAATCCTGCGACCGACCGAGAGTCCCAGCCGGGGGTCGCCGCCGGGCTCCTCCTCACCGCGCGCGAACGAGTAGAGAACGAGGAATCGATTCCCACGGGAGACCCCATCGCGGTAGACGCGATCGAAGTCGCCACTCCGCGACAGGCGCCGTCGCCGCGGCGCATCCCCTCGCTCGACGTCCCCCATCAGGGGGTAAGGCGCTTGCGGCCCTTCTGCCGCCGGCGCCTCAGGATTGCCCGCCCGGAGCGAGTACGGCTGCGCGCTCGAAACCCATGGGTCCGAGCCCGCTTGCGCTTCTTCGGCTGGTAGGTCCGCTTCATTCGAGGAGCTCGCGATCAGGGGGCGGGAAGCGACGGCAGTATACGGCGTGGCGCCGACTCGCCCTCGGGGCCGTCGCTCAGGTGGCGACCGAGGTTTTCACCGCGCTTTGCACGGAGCCGTGGCGCCGCCCCCTTCCGCGGCTCGGGGCCGTGACTATGATCGCCCGCTCCGAACCCTGGCCCCGCCGGCCAAGCCAAAGTGGAGGAAGACGTTTCGAGGCCGATCCCCGATGCTGCTCAGGACCTGGTCCCGACCTGGCGCCGGGCGCAGGGGGAGCTCCGGGCCTCGGTCTCAGAGTCGACCTACCAGCTCTGGTTCGAGCAGCTCCGACCGGTCTCCAGCCGCGGGCCGATCATCTTCCTCACCGGCCCTCGCCATGTCCTCCGTTGGGTGGGCAAGCGCTATCCGGAGCTCCTCCGGGCAGCGATCCGCAAGGAAGGCTCGGGGCTAAGGGAGTTCGAGCTTGTCGCCTCCGAGGACCCAGGCGATCGCTCGGCGGCTCCGACCTCGGCGGAAGCCTCCGCCAGGGTCACCCTCAATCCCGCCTATTCGTTCGAGCGCTTCGTGATCGGCCCGAGCAACCAGTTCGCCCACGCAGCGGCGCTTGCGGTCGCCGAGGCGCCCGGCGAGGCCTATAACCCCCTGTTCCTCCACGGGCCGCCCGGGCTCGGCAAGACCCACCTCCTCGGTGCGATCGCCAACTACCTCCATCACCACAACCCCGAGCTCACCGTCCATTACACGACCGCCGAGTGCTTCACGAACGAGTTCGTCTCCTCCCTCCAGGGCTCCGGGATCGAGGAGTTCAAGGAGCGCTACCGTCGCGCCGACGTCCTCCTGATCGACGACGTCGAGTTCCTCCAGGGCAAGTCCCGCACCGCTGACGAGTTCTTCCACACCTTCAACGCCCTTTATGAGGCCGGCGCCCAGATTGTCCTTACCGCGGACCGCCTCCCGGCCGAGCTCAGCGCTCTCGCCGACCGCCTTCGCGACCGGTTCGAGTGGGGACTGACCGTCACCCTCGAGCCCCCGGACCTGCCCACCCGCCTCGTCTTTCTCGCCAACCTGGCGCGGGAGCGAAGCGAGCAGGTCGCCCCCGAGGCGCTGCGAGCGATCGCCTCACGCACGATCTCGAACCTCCGGCTCCTCGAGGGAGCCCTGACGCGGATCCTCGCCCTCGGCTCGCTTACCTCCTCCGCGATCACCCCCGAGGCGATCGACCGCGCCCTCCCCGGTCCCGGCGCGGTTGCGATCGCGGCCAAGGTCGAGATCGCACAGATCCAGCAGGCCGTCGCCGACCGGCTCGATCTTCCGCTCGAGCGGCTCCTTTCCCCCAGCCGCGCCGCACCGGTCGCCCGTGCCCGCCAGCTCGCCATGTACCTCAGCCGGAAGCTCACCGATCACTCCCTCCCCGAGATCGCAGCCGCCTTCAACCGTCGCGATCACACCACCGTCATTCACGCGATTCGAAAGGTCGAGGCACGCGCCCTCGAGGATCCCGGCCTCGCTCGGACAATCGAGCACCTCAGCGCCGATCTCAGCCCACCCGCGATCGGTCGTGACCGAACGGATTGAAAGAATCGGCTCCCCCGTTTTCTCTTCTCCACATTTCCACCCTTTCCACAGCCCTTATTACTCCTAGCTCCATCCACCGATGAAGGTCAACGCGACAAGACAGGCTCTGCTTGACGCTCTCCTGGTCGTCTCTCGTGCCGTGTCGGCTCGGGCGGCGCTTCAAGCCTTGTCCGGAATCCTGATCACCGCGGAAGAAGGCGTCGCTCGCCTTCGCGCGACCGACATGGAGCTCGGACTCGACGTTGGACTCGAGGCGGAGATCGAGGGCTCCGGTGCGATCGTCCTTCCGGGCCGGCTCCTGGTGGAAGTGGTCCGCTCGCTTCCGGATGGTCCGGTGACTCTGGCGCTGCGAGAAGCGGAGCGGGATGTCGAGATCACCGCCGGCTCCTCCCGCTTTCACCTTCGCACCCTCCCGGCCGATGACTTTCCTAAGTTCCCCGACCCCGAAGGCGACCCGATTGAGCTCCCGGCCCAGGCCTTGCAGGAGACGATCAACCGGGTCGCTCGGGCGGCGTCCCGAGACGAGGCACGACCGGTGCTCACCGGCGTCCTCGTCACCACCGAGGGCGATCAGCTGACGATGGTGGCTACCGACTCCTACCGCCTCGCGGTGAAGCGAACGAAGCTGGAGGCGCCTGTGGACAACGGGCTCGAGGCAAATGTTCCGGCCCGCGCCCTTCGCGAGCTCGCTCGCCTGATCGAGGCAGCCGGCGACGAGTCATTGCGCGTCTGGCTTACCCGCAACCAGGCGCTCTTTCGGGTTGGAACGATCTCTCTCAGCTCCCGGCTGATAGATGGTCAGTTCCCGAACCATCGCCAGCTGCTGCCCGAGTCCTACGAGCACGAGGTGAAGCTGCCGCGCTCGGAGCTGCTCGAGGTCACCCGCCGGGTCTCCCAGCTCGCCCAGCGGAATGCCGCGCTGCGGCTCTCCTTCTCGGAGGGGGAGCTCGTGGTCTCCGCGGAGACCCCCGACCTCGGCGATGCCCGAGAGGGCCTCCCGGCTCCCTACAGCGGCGAGCTCCTCGAGATCGGCTTCAACCCCGAGTTCGTCCGCGACGGGCTGGAGAGCATCGACGCCGAGGAGGTCGTGATCAAGTTGATCTCACCGCTCCGCCCGGGCCTGCTGGAGCCCGCCGGGGCGGATGACTTCAGCTATCTGGTGATGCCGATCCGGCTCAACGTCTAGCCGGCCCGGCGATGATCGGCGCGGTCGAGTGCCGGGGCTTCCGCAACCTCGCCGACGCGCGGATCGAGCTCCGCGACGGGATCGCCGTCGTCCACGGCCCGAACGGGGCCGGGAAGACGAATCTGCTCGAGGCGGTCTGCTTCGGGCTGGTCGCCCACTCCTTTCGCGCCGGGAACGATCGCGACCTGATCCGCTTCGGCGCTGACTCCGCTCGGGTCGAACTGGAGCTCTCGGGCCACGACGGCGCCAGCCTCCTCGCCGCGCTCGACCGCGCTGGCGAACGCCGCCACCGGCTCGACGGCCGACCGCTCAGCGGCGCCCCTGGGGAGCGGCCTCTGCTCAGCGTCTTCCACCCAGATCGGCTCCAGCTGATCAAGGGCGCGCCGGCTCACCGCCGCGCCCACCTCGACCGTCTCTGCGCTGCGCTGCGGCCGGCGCGCTCAGACCTTCGCGGTCGGTTCGGGCGGACCCTGGCCCAGCGAAACGCCCTGGTGGCGCGGGTCCGGGCCGGGCTGGCGACGGAGGAATCGCTCGCCAGCTGGGACGCACGGCTTGCGTCCGAGGCGGAGCCGCTGATGGAGGCCCGGGCCGAGGCGGTCGCGGCGCTCGAAGGACCGTTCGCCGGTCACGCGGAGGAGCTCGGGCTGCCGTCGGTCGAGATCGCCTATCGCCCGCG
Organism: uncultured Solirubrobacterales bacterium; assembly: GCA_963752585.1. Classification (GTDB taxonomy): domain Bacteria; phylum Actinomycetota; class Thermoleophilia; order Solirubrobacterales; family 70-9; genus CAVVYV01. The sequence goes on along the minus strand of CAVVYV010000008.1, from coordinate 82,300 downwards.
AGCCGAGGGTGGCCGCGAGGCGCTCCTGGGCGAGCTCGAACGCCGCCGAGCGGCCGACCTCGGTCGCGCCTACACCTCCTACGGACCGCAGCTCGACGAGGTCGAGCTCCGGATCGACGGCCGCACTCTGCGGCGCTTCGGCTCCCAGGGCCAGCAGCGGATCGCTCTGCTTGCGCTCCTGTTCGCCGAGCGAGCAGCGCTGCTCGCGGCGGGCCGCGCCGCGCCCCTGATGCTGCTCGACGACGTGATGAGCGAGCTCGACCCCGAGCACCGGCAGCTGCTTGTCTCCACCCTCGCCGACTCGGGGCAGGCCCTGGTCACGGCGACCGAGCCCGGCCACGTGCCGGAGAGCGAGGGGGCGCTGCGGATCGCGATGAGTGAGGGATCCACCGCGACATTGAGGGAGGCTGCCTGACGATGGTGCGGCATCGGCGAATCCCCCGGCGGCTCGGCGAGGCGCTGCCCCGCGCGGTCGAATCGGCGGCCCCCGCGACGCCGCTGGCGACGGTGCAGAGCGCCTGGCCGGAGGCGGTCGGCGAGCGGATCGCGGCCGCGGCGAGTCCGGTCTCGGAGCGGGAGGGCACCATCACCGTCGCCTGCGAATCGGCCACCTGGGCCCAGGAGCTGAACCTCCTCGAGGGTCAAATCGCGGCGAAGCTGCGGTCCAAATTGCCTCCTGATGCGGCTTTCGAGCGCCTCCGTTTTCAGGTCGGCGAAATTCCCCGCTAGTTTTCCAGTTTATACGCGATTTGCAGGGATTTCGTAAGCCCCACTGGGGAGTTCCGGGGGCCCCGACTGGTAGACTTATGTCTACTGAAGTGAGACCTCGGCCAGGCTTGCACGGTTACCTACGCGCCAAGTCTCCGGCCGAGGTTTTCCCTGATTTGACGAAAGGAACTTAGTGGCGAAGACCCCTGAGCGGGCGTCGAAGAAGCGCGCCAGTGGCACGAAGACCAAGGCCAAGTCACGACCGGCGGCCTCAAAGACCGCCGGATCAAGGGCTTCCACCAACTCCAAGCCCTCGGACAAACGCGAGCCGGCGAAGCGCGCGGGCGGTTCGGGCTACAGCGCCAAGGACATCACCGTCCTCGAGGGGCTTGAGGCTGTCCGCAAGCGCCCCGGGATGTACATCGGCACGACTGGCGCCAGAGGCCTGCACCACCTGGTTTACGAGGTTGTGGACAACTCGGTGGACGAGGCGATCGCCGGCCACGCGAGCAGGGTCACGGTGACACTGCATCCCGACAACAGCGTCACCGTGGTGGATGATGGCCGCGGCATCCCGGTCGAGAAGCACCCGAAGATGCGCAAGCCTGCGGCCGAGGTCGTGCTCACCACCCTTCACGCTGGAGGCAAGTTCGGCGACGGCGGCGGCTACAAGGTCTCGGGCGGCCTTCACGGGGTCGGCGTCTCGGTGGTCAACGCCCTGTCAGCGAATCTGCGCCTGGAGGTCTGGCGGGACGGCAACGTCTGGGAGCAGAGCTACGAACGCGGCAAACCCACCACCAAGTTCAAGAAGGGGCGCGCGGTGAAGAGCACCGGGACCACGATCACCTTCACCCCGGACATGGAGGTCTTCGGGGAGGAGATCGAGCTCGACTTCGAGACGCTCTCCGAGCGCCTGCGCGAGACCGCATTCCTCACCCGCGGACTCAGGGTCGAGCTGATCGACGAGCGGGGCGCGGGCGAGAGGGTCGAGTTCCAATACAAGGGGGGAATCGCCGACTTCGTCAAGCACCTGAACGAGTCGAAGGACCCGCTGCACCGCAAGATCGCCTATTTCGAGGGTGAGACCAAGGAGGGCCAAGTCGAGGTGGCGATGCAGTGGAACTCCTCTTACCAGGAGGCCACCTTCAGCTTCGCCAACAACATCAACACCCATGAGGGCGGAACACATCTCTCAGGCTTCAAGTCGGCGCTGACGCGGACGCTCAACTCGATCGCCAGGAGCAAGGGCTTGTTGAAGGAGAAGGACGAGAACCTGAGCGGGGAGGACGTGCGTGAGGGGCTCACCGCGGTGGTCTCGGTAAAGCTTGCCGACCCGCAGTTCGAGGGACAGACCAAGACCAAGCTCGGCAACCCGCCGATCGAGGGCCTGGTGAAGGAAGTCGTGAACCGGAGGCTCGGAGAGTTCCTCGAGGAGAACCCTGGGGACGCTCGCCGAATCCTGGTCAAGGCCGTCGATGCCGCCCGGGCTCGCGACGCCGCCCGGAAGGCGCGCGACCTCACCCGGCGCAAGTCCGCGCTCGAGAACTCGACCCTGCCCGGCAAGCTCGCCGACTGCTCGGTCAAGGACCCGGCGCTCGCCGAGCTCTTCATCGTCGAGGGCGACTCGGCCGGCGGCTCGGCGAAGCAGGGCCGCGACCGCAACACCCAGGCGGTGCTCCCGCTGCGCGGCAAGATCATCAACGTCGAGAAGAGCCGGATCGACAAGGTCCTGGCCAACAACGAGATCCAGGCGCTGATCACCGCGATCGGCACCGGAGTGCATGACGAGTTTGACCTCAGCGATGCCCGCTACCACAAGGTCGTGCTGATGACCGACGCCGACGTCGACGGCGCCCACATCCGGACCCTGGTGCTCACCTTCCTCTACCGCCAGATGCCGGAGCTGATCGAGGCCGGCTACGTCTACATCGCGAAGCCGCCCCTCTACAAGCTCAAGCAGGGTAGCCAGGAGGTGTGGATCGAGCGCGAGGCCGAGCTCGAGGAGCTGCTGCTGCGCGACAAGCTCGAGGAGTTCAACGTGATGGATGCCGACGGCAAGCAGCGCAAGTTCAGTAAGCGCCGCTGGCAGGACGTCACCCGTCACTACAAGGCGTTTGAGGGCTGGCTCTCGACCCTGCGTGCGGAGTTCGGCCACGAGGTGATCGACTTCATCGCCGAGTCACATTTGCTCGAGTCGCAGGCGAAGACGATGGCAGCCGCCGCGAAGCTGTTCCGGGCAAAGGACCCCAAGGACCGCGCGTACGAGACGAAGCTGGTCGACTCCAGCAATGCCAGCCTGCTCGTCAAGGGGACCCACCGGCGAAGCGGCCTCGCCCGCGATCACCGGATGCCGAAGAAGCTGTTCGAGTCCAATGCCTACCGGGAGCTGATCGAGGCCCACGCCAAGCTGACCGCCCAGGTGGGCCAGCCGCCGTTCGTGGTGGCTCTTGGAGAGAAGGAGGCCGAAGCTGACTCGTTCGGCGAGCTCCGCCGCAAGGTGCTCGAGCTCGCTCGCGAGGGCGTCCAGCTCCAGCGCTTCAAGGGCCTCGGCGAGATGAACCCGGAGCAGCTCCGGGAGACGACCATGGACCCCGGCAGCCGCACCCTGCAGCAGGTCGAGATCGACGTCGCCGCAGAGCTCAACACAGCCCAGATCTTCTCCGACCTGATGGGCGACAAGGTCGAGCCGCGGAAGGACTTCATCGAGCGCCACGCTCGCGACGTGAGGTTCCTCGATGTCTAAGCGGGCTCCCAGCGACGGCGACCCAGCCCTGGAGGCGTTGACCGGCAGCATCGAGCCGCGCGAGCTCGAGAAGGAGATGCGCTCCTCCTATCTCGACTACGCGATGAGCGTGATCGTCGGCCGGGCGCTCCCCGACGTCCGCGACGGCCTCAAGCCCGTGCATCGCCGCGTCCTCTACGCGATGCACGACCTCGGCCTGCAGCCGAACCGCCCCTACCGCAAGTGCGCCTTCATCGTCGGTGAGGTGATGGGCAAGTACCACCCACACGGCGACTCGGCGATCTACGACACATTGGTGCGGATGGCGCAGGAGTTCTCCCTGCGCTATCCACTGGTGGACGGCCAGGGCAACTTCGGCTCGATCGACGACGACCCGGCGGCCGCGATGAGATACACCGAAGCGCGGCTGGGGCCGCTGGCCACGCAGATGCTGCGCGACATCGACGCCGACACGGTCGACTTCGGGCCCAACTACGACGAGCGCACCCGGGAGCCGCTCCTACTCCCATCGCGCTTTCCGAACCTGCTGGTCAACGGCGCCGCGGGGATCGCGGTCGGGATGGCGACAAACATCCCGCCGCACAACCTTCGTGAGGTCACCGGTGCCGTCAACGCCTTCATCGACGACCCCGAGATCGACCTCAAGGGCCTGATGAAGCACGTCAAGGGCCCGGACTTCCCCGGGGGCGGCACGATCATGGGTAGCGAGGGGATCCGCGACGCCTACGCCTCCGGCCGCGGCTCGATCAGTGTCCGCGCCAAGGCGCACGTGGAGCCGATGAAGGGCGGCAAGGAGGCGATCATCGTCAGCGAGCTCCCGTTCCAGGTGAAGAAGGGCGGCGAGGGGGGCCTGATCACCAAGATCGCCGATCTCGTCCGCGAAAAGAAGATCACCGGGATCTCGGACCTGCGCGACGAGTCCGACCGCTCCGGAATGCGGATCGTGATCGAGCTGAAGCGCTCTGGCGACCCCGCCAAGGTGGTGCTGAACCAGCTCTACAAGCGCACCGCGATGCAGCAGAGCTTCGGGATCAACATGGTGGCGCTGGTCGACGGTGTGCCACGGACCCTGAGCCTGCTGGAGGCGATCCGCCACTACGTCGTCCACCAGCGCGAAGTCGTCACCAGGCGCACCCAGTACGAGCTCTCCCGCGCCGAGGCCCGCGCCCACATCCTCGAGGGCCTCCTGGTCGCACTCGACAAGCTGGACGCGGTGATCAAGCTGATCCGAGGGTCCAAGGATCCCGACACCGCGCGCGACGGGCTGGTCGAGAAGTTCAAGCTCAGCCGCGCCCAGGCACAGGCGATCCTCGACATGCGGCTGCAGCGTCTCACAGCGCTCGAGGCAGACAAGATCAAGGGGGAGCACAAGGAGCTCGTCAAGAAGATCAAGGAGCTGCGCGCGATCCTCGCCGATGAGTCGAAGGTTCTGGCGCTGGTCAAGGACGAGCTCGGTGAGATCGCCGAGCGCTATGGCGACGAGCGCCGCACCGAGATCAGCAAGGCCGAGGGCGAGCTCGACATCGAGGACGTGATCGCCGACCAGCAGATGGTGATCTCGATCACCAAGTCCGGCTACGCGAAGCGCCTGCCCCTCGCCACCTACCGCCAGCAGCGGCGCGGGGGGCGCGGGGTGATGGGGATGAACCTGAAGGAGGGCGACTACATCGAGCACCTGTACGTCTGCTCGACCCACGATTACCTCCTCTTCTTCACCAACAAGGGGAAGGTCTACCGGCTGAAGGTCTACGAGCTGCCGGAGGGCTCACGGACCGCAAAGGGCAGGGCGCTCGTCAACCTTCTGCCCCTCACCGACAAGGAGCGGGTGATGGCGGTGATCCCGACCCGCGACTTCAGCGAGGGCAAGTACCTCGTCTTCGGGACCAAGAACGGGATGGTGAAGAAGACCGAGTTCAAGGACTACGACACGACGATCAAGGCGGCCGGCCTTCTCGCGATCAAGATCCGCAAGGGCGACGAGCTGGTCCAGGTTCGCCTCACCTCGGGCAAGGACGACATCATCATGGTCTCCGCCTCCGGCCACGCCGCCCGCTTCAACGAGAAGCTGGCGAGGCCGATGGGCCGGGGGACCTCCGGGGTGAAGGGGATGAACGTCGCCAACTCGGGCAACCAGGTTCTCTCCCTGGAGATCGCCAACAACAAGGACGAGCTCCTCGTTGTCACCGAGAACGGCTACGGCAAGCGCACCCCGATGTCCGAGTACCCGGTGAAGGGGCGCGGAACCAAGGGGGTGCTGACCGCGAAGCTCACCAACCGGAAAGGGCAAGCTCGCCGGCGCGATGATCGTCCGTCCGCATCAGGAGCTGATCTTCATCTCCCAGAACGGGATGGTTCAGCGGACCGGCGTCTCGGGCATCTCCCAGCAGGGACGGCCGACTCAGGGGGTGAAGCTGATGGGCCTGAAGTCCGGCGACCGGGTGAGCGCGGTCGCGCTGGTGGTCGAGTCGGCGGCCGGGGAGGGCAACGGCTCGGCGCCGGTCGAGGAGGCGATCGAAGCCGAAGCGACCGAGGTTGCCTCCACCGATGGCGCCGGCAGCGACGGGGCGGGAGACGGGGCCGCGGTCGAGACGAAGCCGAAGCGGCGGGCGCCGAAGACCAAGCGCAGCGCAGCCAAGGCAAAGCCGAAAGCGAAGCCGAAGCCGAAAGCAAGGCCCAAGGCGAAGCCCGCGGCGAAGGCGAAGGCGCGGCCCGCGAAGAGATCGTCCGGTTCCGCGAAGCGGACGGTGAGGCCGAACCCGCCTTTGGCCTCGAGTCGGAAGCGCGCGAAGAAGCGCAAGTAGCGGCTACGCCGCTACGAGATAGGGCTCCCAGGTCGACGGCGTCCGGGGGGCGGCGATCCGGATGAAGACGGTTGGCCCGGGAGGCCTCGGGTTCTTCCGGGGATGCATCCGCACCTCGCGCGGCAATCGGTTGCCCTTCTTCCGGTTGCATGGAGCGCAGGAGGCGACGATGTTCTCCCAGACCGATCCGCCGCCGCGGCTGCGGGGGATCACATGGTCGACGGTGAGGCTGGGCTTGCTGGTGCCGCAGTACTGGCAGGTCCACCCGTCGCGGGCTAGAACAGCCTTCCGGGTGATCCGGCGGCGGTGGATGTCGCGCGGCACCCGGACGAAGCTGATCAGGCGGATCACCTCGGGGCGGTCCAGGCACATCGTCTCCGAGCGCAGCAGCCCGTCGCCCTCCTCGAGCACCTCGGCCTTCTCCTTCAGGATCAGGACGAGCGCGCGCCGCACCGTGCAGACGTTGAGCGGCTCGTAGGAGGCGTTGAGGACCAGGACCCGGCCTCTCGTCAGCCGGCGGGCCCTGGCCGCCGCTACCTCGGCATCGGCATCACCCTCACCATCTACGGCCACGTGGCCGTTCGAAGACTGCCGTCCGTTCTCGGCACGGCCCCCATCAACGGCCGCCACAAACCCCGCGGCCGAATCTACGGCAGCCCCTCTTTCCATCCCGCGCGATTCTAGCCAAACCGCTAATCGGCTCCGGGCACTCCCGTTCCGGCCGCGATCGGATAGCTGCCCAGAATCCGCACCGATTCTGCCTTTCCGCGCAGCTCCTCGATCGCCGCGGCTACCTTCTCCTCCTCGCCCGACCCATCGAGATCGCAGAAGAACATGTACCGGCCGAGCCCCCGCCGAAGCGGCCGCGACTCGATCCGGGTCAGGTTCACCTCGCGCTTCGAGAACGCCTGGAGCGCCTCGACCAGGGCGCCCGGGTGGTCGGCTCCGAGCTCGGCGAACACCAGCGAGGTGCGCCAGGGGCCCTCGCCCTCGGCCCTGGTCCCGGCGGGGGCCAACCAGACGAAGCGGGTGACGTTGTCGGGCTCGTCCTCGATCCCGTCGCGGAGCACAGCCGCCCCGTAGAGCTCGGCGGCGGAGGCGGCCCCGAGCGCGGCCCAGGCGCCCTCCTGCTCACTCACCCGCCGGACCGCGTCGGCGGTGCTGGCGGCGGCCCGGACCTCGGCCGAGGGGAGGTTCTCGCGGATGAATCGCGCGCACTGGGCGCTCGCCTGCGGGTGGGAGAGGACCACCTCGATCCGCTCCAGCGGGATCCGCTCGCGGGTGATCAGGCAGTGGCGAATCGGCAGGTCGTGCTCGCCGACGATCGTCACCTTCCGGGCGTCGAAGGCGAGGGTGTCGAGGGTGGCGCTCACCGCCCCCTCGATCGAGTTCTCGAACGGGACCAGGGCGCGGTCGGCCTCGCCGGCTTCGACCGCGACGATCGCGTCGTAGACCGAGGGCTTCGGCAGTGCCTCCACCTCCTCGCCGCCGATCGCTTCGCGGAGGGCGTCTTCGGTGAACGTGCCCGGGGGGCCGAGATAGGCGACCCGCATCAGCGCAACCGACGCGGCACTAGCCGGTGGCCGAGCCGAAGACGACCGTGTAGGTGGCCTCGTTGTTGTCGGCCACCGCCTCGCCCGGCACCGGCTGGACCAGGACCTCGACGGTGGTCTCGGTCCCCGGCTGGGGCAGGGTCTCGATCGGCAGGTTCACCGTTCCGGACTCGCCGGCGTTGAGATCGATCGTGTCCTGGAGCTCAGAGCCGTTGATCGTCACCACCACCGTCACCCCGGCCTCGTCGGACTCGCCCTGGTTCTGGACCTGGACCGCGATCTCGCGGGAGTCGTCGGGCACAGTGGTGGTCGAGTCGGCGCTCAGGGTGGTGTCGCCGATCGTGGTCTGAAGCAGCCCGAGGCCGTGGGTGCCGGAGGCGACATCGCTTCCGGTGAGCCCGCCGAAGACCTCGGCGATCCTCGTCTGGTCGAGCCAGTCGAGGGCGTCGTCGGGCATGAAATTGCCGGCCGGCAGATCCTGGGTCTCGACCTGCTCGCCCTCGAGGACGTCGTTGATCTCGGGCACGGCGACCTGGACCCAGAGGATGTCGCTGGCGTAGAGGCTCCCCATCTTCTCCTGGATCGCGGTGATCGCGTCGGCGGTCTCCGTCCGGGCAGCCGCCTGGCTCACGTTCTGGGAGATCGTGTCGAGCGCGTCCCGCCGCAGTCGCAGCGAGAGGACCGCCGCGTCCTGAGCGTCGTCCATCTGGCCGGGGACGCCGATCTTCTGGGCCCGGTCATAGAGCGACTCCGAGGCCCCGCGGAGGCTGCTGATCCGGTTCTGGAGGGTGATCGAGGTGTTGTCGGAGCTCTCGATCGTGTCGAAGAAGTCCTTGCCGCGCTGCTCCGACTCCTGCATGATCGTGCCGATGTCCTGGGTGTAGTTGCGGAGGCCGCGATCGGAGCGCGCCTCGAGGCAGCCGCGGAACCCGATCACGAGCAGAATCAGGAAGCCGACGCCGACGCCGACTGCGATCAGCCGGCGGAGCAGGAACTGCTGGCGGCGCCGCTCCGGTCCACTGAACTCCCGCCTGGGACGCTCGGGTCCCTCCGGCGCGGCAGTGGGCTGCTCTTCCTCGTCGAGGAATGCCACAAGGGCGGAAGTCTAGGCTGCGCGCCGTACGCACTCCCTGTGATGCGAGGGCGCTCCGCGAGGAGCGACCCGTTTCGCGTGGCCGCAGGAAAGGCTGCCCGCCCCCAGAAAGAGAACGAGCGATGGTGGGCGAGCTCATCCTGGACCGGTTCCTGATCGAGGAGACGATCGGCAGCGGCGGCTTCGGCACCGTCTACCGGGCCTGGGACGAGCGGCTCCAGCGCTCCGTCGCGGTCAAGGTGATCGACCGCGACCACGGCGCGCCCCGGGTGACCAGGGAGGCCCAGGCGGTCGCACGGCTTGCCCACCGCAACATCGCCACCCTCTACGAGCTCGCGACCGACGGCGACCGCGCCTACCTCGTCTCGGAGCTGATCGACGGCGAGACAGTGCGCATCCTCGGCCGCCGGGGTGATCTCTCCGACCGGCTGGTCGCCGAGCTCGGTGCCGACGCCTGCGCGGCGCTCGCCCACGCCCACCGCAACGGGGTCGTCCACCGCGACGTGAAGCCGGAGAACATCCTGGTCGCGGCCGGGGGGGAGGCGAAGCTGGTCGACTTCGGGATCGCCCGGATCACCGGCGAGAAGAGCCTGACCGCCAGCGGTGACGTCGTCGGGACCCTGGCTTACATGGCCCCGGAGCAGGCCGACGGACTGCGGCCGGGGCCCGCCGCCGACGTCTACTCCCTCGCGCTCACCCTGTACGAATGCTTCTGCGGCGAGCACCCGCTGATGCGGGAGGGGCCGGCGGCGACCGCGCGGGCGATCGGGGAGCCGCTGATCCCCCTGGGAGACATCCGTCCCGACCTCCCGGTCACATTGACCGAGACGATTGACTCCGCCCTCGATCCCGATCCCGAGCTGCGCCCGCTGGCCTCCGAGCTCGAAGCCGGGCTGAGCGTCCACGCCCGGGAGCTGACCGGCGAGCGGCTGCCGCCGGTGCTCCGGCCGCGGGAGGAGCAGGAGGGCCCCCGCATCCGCCGCCAGCCGCCGGCTCGCATCCTCACCGCGGCCGGCGTCGCCGCCCTCGTCCTGGCCGTGCTGATCGCAAGCGGCGCCCCCGCACCCGTGCTGTTCGCCGCGCCGCTGGTCGGCATCCTCGCTCTGGGCCGGCCGCAGCCGGCGCTCGGCCTCGGCCTCGGGGTGACGGTGGCCTGGCTTCTGATCGGTGCCGGGGAGCCTGGCGCGGCACTGCTCGCGATCGTCCTCGGCCTCCCGCTGCTCGCCCCGGTGATCGCTCCGGCGGCGGCCCCCCTTCCGGGGATCGCCCCGCTTCTTGGAATCGCCGGGATCGGGCCGGTCTATCCGGCGCTCGCCGGATTGACCCGTGGGGCGGCCGGCCGAGCCCTGCTTGGGGGGCTCGGCTACGTCTGGCTGGCCGCCTGGGAGGTGGTCGCGGACCGCACCCTGCTGCTTGGCCCGGAAGTGCCCGCGCCCGACGGCTGGCAGGGGTCGATCGGCCTTGCGATCAGCGACGTGATCGCCCCGCTCCTCCACTGGTCGGTGCTCGGCCCCGCCGCGGTCTGGGCCCTCGCCGCCCTCGCCCTTCCCCTGTTCGTGCGCGGCCGGGCGCCGGTCCTCGACGGCCTCGGGGCGCTGATCTGGGCGGCCGGGCTGATCTCGGCCCACCGCCTGGTCGCGGGCCCCAGCGGCGATCCTCCCGGGCTTCTGTTCGCGGCCGTCCTCGCCGCCGCCATCGCCGCGCTGATCGCACGGCGCCTGCCGGAACCCGAGCTCCGCGTGGCCCAGCAGTCGAGCACCACTGCGACCGCCCACCGGCCCCTCTAGGATTTCGCACCCTGGGCGGCGTCCGCACGCCCGCGAACCGACCTGAGGAGCCTGCGATCAGCGTTCTGCGCAACCTGGAAGCCCGGATCGAGGGACTTGTCGAGGGTGTCTTCAGCCGCGCCTTCAGCTCCGGCGTGCAGCCGGTGGAGATCGCCCGGAAGCTCGCCAAGGAGATGGACGCGCACAAGACCGCCTCGGTGCAGCGTGTCTACGTCCCCAACGAGTACACGGTCTGGCTCGCACCGGATGACTACGCACGCTTCAAGGACTACGAGAGCTCGCTGACCCAGGAGCTCAGCGGGCATCTGCTCGAGCACGCTCGCCATCAAAACTACGACCTGCTCACCCGCCCCGTGGTGAACATGGACCAGGACGAGCGCCTCCGCCTCGGCGAGTTCGGGATCCAGACCCGCCTGGTCCGACCGCCGCAGCGCCAGGGCGCCGAGGCGACCCAGGGCGAGCACGGCCACACGATGGTCTACTCGGCGACCCAAGCCGAGAAGGCCAAATCAAAGCGCCGGCCCGAGCAGGCCTACGCGGAGACGCGGGCGATCGTCGCCGTCGACGACCGGCGCTACGTGCTCGACGGCCCCACCGCAAGCATCGGTCGCTCGAAGGACGCCGATTGCGTCATCGAGGACCCCAACATCTCCCGTCGCCACGCCGAGCTGCGGCGCTCCAGCGTCGGCGACTGGCAGATCGTCGACCTCGGCTCCACCAACGGCGTCAAGGTCAACGGCCGCCGGGTCTCCTCGGCTCGGCTTTCACCCGGCGACGAAGTCACCCTAGGGACGACCGTCTTCAGCTTCGATATCGAGCAGTGAACGACCTCGAGCCGCTAGCGGTCGCGCTCAAGTTCGGCTTTCTCGCCCTGCTCTATCTGTTCCTCCTCTGGATCACCCGGATGGCGCTGCGCGACCTCCGCGGCACCGCTTCGCCCGGAATCGAGACCGGGTACCACGAGGTCTCCGGCGCCCCCGAGCCGGCCTCGACCGACGCCTTCCTGGTCGTCGAGGAGGGGGGCGGCCTGAGGAAGGGCGAGCACTTCGACCTCTTCGGCGGCGTATCCCTCGGAAGGTCCCCCGACGCCGACATCCGCCTCGACGACCGCTATGCCTCGGGTATCCATGCGCGCGTCTACAGCCGCTCGGGCACCTACGTGGTCGAGGACATGAATTCCACCAACGGCACCCTGCTCAACTCCCAGGAGCTCCACGGCGAAGCCGAGCTGCGGCCGGGCGATTCGATCAGGATCGGGGACACCGAGCTCCGCTTCGAGGTCTCGTGATCCTCGGGATCGGGGAAAGACCGTGCTGACCGTTGCCGAGCAGGCACACAAGACCGACACCGGGCGCCAGCGCCACGCGAACGAGGACTCATATTTCGCCCAGGCGCCGGTGTTCGCGGTCGCCGACGGGATGGGCGGCGCCCAGGCCGGCGAGGTCGCCTCGAGGATCGCCGCCGGAGCGTTCGAGCGAGGAGTCGACGACGAGGCCCCGGCCGAGGGGCAGCTGAAGGAGATCGCCCAGGGCGCCAACCGGGAGATCCACGATCTCGCCCAGAAGGACTCCTCCCGGGCCGGGATGGGCACGACCCTGACGGCGGCGTTGGTCCACGACGACGAGGTGGCGCTCGGGCACGTCGGCGACAGCCGCGCGTACGTCCTCCGTGACGGGGAGCTGAAACGGCTGACCAAGGACCACTCGCTGGTCGAGGAGCTCCGCCGCCAGGGACGGTTGACCGAGGAGCAGGCCGAGGAGCACCCACAGCGCTCGATCATCACCCGGGCGCTCGGCCCCGAGCCCGAGGTCAACGTCGACACGATGACCTTCCCGGCCAAGGACGGTGACGTCTTCCTGCTCTGCAGCGACGGCCTCACCACCATGGTCACCGACGAGGAGATCCGGAAGATCATGCTCGAGGCCCGCAGCCTGCGGAGCGCGGTCACCAAGCTGGTCGACGCGGCGAACGGGATGGGCGGCCGCGACAACATCACCGCGGTCGCCTTCCGGGTCGCCGAGGAGGGCGACGAGTCCGATCAGGGGGCGACGCTTATCTCGCGCACCGCCGAGCAGGCCGGGCTTACCGCCGAGCGCGCCCGGGCCGCCGCCGACCGACTCCGCGGTCAGGGGCCGATGCCCGCCCCCCACCGGCGCCGGCGCGGGATCAAGATCGCCGCGATCGCGGCCTTGGTCCTGATCCTGATCGGCGGCTCGGTGATGCTGGTCCGGCAGGTCTACTTCCTCGGCACTGACGACAGCGGCCGGGTCGCGGTCTACCGCGGGCTCCCCTACGAGCTGCCGCTGGGGATCAACCTCTACTCGGAGCAGGAGGTGATCCCCGTCCAGGCCTCGACCCTCTCGGCGGAGCGTCAACAGGTGGTCACCGAGCACAAGCTCCGCTCGAAGGACGACGCGGTCGACATCGCCGACGACATCGAGCAGCGCGAGGGCGCCCTGCCGGCAACGCCAGCGCCGGCCCCAGCGCCGGCCCCGGCGGGGAAGCGGGCGAAGGCCGCCCAGGCCAACAAAAATCCGGCGGCCACAAAACCCGCCGCCGGATCACAACCTTGAGCGCCCGAACCCGCGAGCTGTTCGCGCTGATACCGGTCGCCCTGCTGGTCACGGCGGGGTTCACCGCGATCCTGATCGTCAACTCCGACGAGATCGGCAATCTCAGCGTGCTGTACGGCGCTTACTTCCTCGCCCTCTGCGTCGCCACCCATTTCGTCATCCGGGCCCGGCTTCCCGACGCCGACCCGTTCATCTTTCCCCTGGTGGCGCTGCTCGCCGCGTTCGGCGTGGTCATGCTCTACCGCCTCGACGAGGGGCTCGCCCGCGACCAGGCGAATTGGTTCGTGCTCGGGCTGGTCCTCTTCTCGCTGACGATCATCTTCCTCCGCGACTACGAGGCGCTGGAGCGCTACCGCTACGTGATCGCCAGCGCCTCGCTGCTGCTGCTGGCCCTCCCTCGAATCCTCGGCGACGCAACCAACGGCGCCTACATCAGCGTCGACCTCGGGCCGCTCTCCTTCCAGCCCACCGAGCTGGCGAAGATCTGCATCGTCGTCTTCCTCGCCAGCTACCTCAACGAGCGCCGCGAGGTGCTGGTGGTGGGCGCCCGCAACGTCGCGGGGGTGGTGCTGCCGCCGCTCAAGCACCTCGGGCCGCTGCTGGTGGTCTGGGGCACCGCGATGCTGATGCTGATCTTCATTCGCGACCTGGGCAGTTCGCTGATGTTCTTTGGCGCCTTCCTCGCCGTGATCTATGTGGCCACGGCGCGGATCTCCTTCGTGATCATCGGCGTCGCCATGTTCGTCTTGGGGGCCTGGTTGATCGCCGGCAACGTCGCGCACGTGCAGGAGCGCTTCGACATCTGGCTCGACCCGTTCCACGACGCCGGCGACACCGGCTACCAGGTCTCCCAATCCCTCTTCGCCCAGGCCGACGGCGGTATCTCCGGGAGGGGGCTGGGAGAGTCGCTGGTCCAGGTCCCGCAGATCTCGGAGGCTTGCGCCGCCGAGTTCCCCGATTGCGGCGCGATCCTGCCAGCCCCCCACACCGACTTCATCTACGCGGTGATCGTCGACGAGCTCGGGTTGTTCGGCGGCGCCGCGGTGGTCCTGATCTACGCCCTGATCGCCGAGCGCGGCTTCAAGACCGCGGTGCTCGCCGAGGACGGCTTCTCGAAACTGCTGGCCACCGGGCTTACCGCGATCTTCGCCCTCCAGGCCTTCGTGATCATCGGCGGCGTCACCAGGGTGATCCCGCTCACCGGGGTCACCCTGCCATTCATCAGCTACGGCGGCAGCTCGATCACGGCGAACTTCGTCCTCCTCGCCCTCCTCCTGCTGATCTCCGACAAAGCCCGGCGCCGGGTGCGGCGCGAGGGTGAGGCCTTGGAGGCGGTGGCGTGAACGCCCAGATCGTCAAGCTCTTCGGCTTCATCCTCGTCCTCTACGCGCTCCTCTTCGGCTTCACCTCGTACTGGTCGGTGTTCGACGCCGACAACCTCGAGGCGAACACCGCCAACAAGCGCCCGCTGCTGGAGGAGCAGCAGATCGACCGCGGCGACATCCTCGCCAGCGACGGCAGCGTGATCGCGCGCTCGCGTCCGCAAGGCGAGGGAAACGACCGCACCTTCGTCCGCGAATACCCCGAGGGCGAGCTCTACGGCAACCCGATCGGCTATAGCTTCGTCCAGACCGGTCGGGTCGGCTTCGAGCTCGCCCACAACGACGAGCTGGTCGGCGAGGAGACGGAGTTCCTCTCGATCCTCGACGAGCTCCAGGGGCACGCCCAGGAGGGGGACGCGGTCCAGTCCTCGCTCGACCCGGACGCCCAGCGGACGGCGGTCGAGGCGCTCGAGGGCCAGCGCGGCTCCGTGGTCGCGATCGTCCCCTCCACCGGCGAAGTCCGGACGATGGTCAGCGTCCCCCAGTACGACCCGAACCAGGTCTCGAACTCGCAGGCCTTCCAGCGCCTCAATCAGGACCCTGACGCGCCGCTCTTCAACCGCGCCACCCAGGCCGGCTATCAACCCGGCTCGACGATGAAGGTCGTCACCGCGACCGCGGCGATCGACAGCGGCGAGTTCAGCCCCGACGACACGGTCAGCGGCCGCTCCCCGAAGGAGATCTCCGGGGTGCCGCTCCAGAACGCCGGTGGCGAGCAGTTCGGCGAGATCCCCCTGACCGAGGCTCTGACCAACTCGGTGAACACGGTCTGGGCGGAGGTGGGCGAGGACCTCGGCACGGACACGATGTACAAGTACATGGACCGCTTCGGCTTCAACGAGAAGCCGCGGCTCGACTATCCGGGATTCCAGCTCGCGACGAGCGGCGTCTTCGAGGGCAGCAGGCTGCTCACCGCCGACGACCCGATCGACATCGGCCGGGTCGCGATCGGCCAGGAGAGGCTGAACGTCACCCCGCTGCAGATGGCCGAGGTGGCGGCCGCCGTCGCCAACGACGGCAGGCTGATGGAGCCGCGGCTGTGGTCGAAGGTGATCGACACCGACGGCCGCGAGGAGAAGCTCGACCCCGCCCGCCAGAGCACGGTTATGAGCGAGGACACCGCCGCCACCCTGACCGAGATGATGACCGACGTCGTCAACGAGGGAACCGGCGGGGCCGCGGCGCTGGCGAGCGATCAGGTCGCCGGCAAGACCGGTACCGCGGAGATCGACATCCAGCGGGGGATCAACCAGGCCTGGTTCATCGGCTTCGCCCCCGCCGACGACCCGCAGATCGCGGTCGCCGCCACGGTGGAGCGGACCACCGGCTTCGGCGGCGAGGTGGCGGCGCCGATCGCCCAGCAGGTGATGCAGGTCCTGCTGGATCAGGGCAGCGACGGGGGTGAGAGCTAGTGGCGGCGCCGGCGAAGGGCACGATCGTCGATCAGCGCTACACGCTGAAGGAGAAGATCGGCTCGGGGGGGATGGCCGACGTCTGGCTCGCCTCCGACCAGGAGCTCGACCGCCAGGTGGCGGTGAAGATCCTGCATGACCGCTTCGCACAGGACAAGGAGTTCGTCGAGCGCTTCCGCCGCGAGGCCCAGTCCGCCGCCGGGCTCCAGCACCCGAACGTGGTCAGCATCTTCGATCGCGGCGAGTTTCGCGACACCTACTTCATCGCGATGGAGTACGTCGACGGCCCCCAGCTCAAGGACCTGGTCAAGGGCGGGATGAGCACAAAGGACGCGATCGACTTCACCCGCCAGATCCTCAACGCCGCTCGCTTCGCTCACCGCAAGGGGATCGTCCACCGCGACCTGAAGCCGCAGAACGTCCTGATCGACGACGAGGGCCGCGCCCGGGTCGCCGACTTCGGGATCGCCCGCGGGGAGAGCTCCGACATCACCGCGACCGGCTCGGTGATGGGGACCGCGCAGTACCTCTCCCCGGAGCAGGCGCAGGGGAAGGAGACCACCCCGCGCTCCGACATCTACTCGATCGGGGTGATCCTCTACGAGGCGCTCACCGGGCGAGTCCCCTTCCAGGGCGACAGCGCCGTCGCCGTAGCCCTCAAGCAGGTCTCCGAGGCCCCGCGGCGGCCGAGCGCGATCAACCCCAACGTTCCCCCGGCGCTCGACGCGGTGGTGATGCGGGCGCTGGCGAAGGACCCCGACGCGCGGTTCAAGGACGCCGACGCATTCCTCAAGGCGCTGGACGCCGCCGAGAAGGCGCCGGATCGGCCCCGGCCCGAGGACACCGCCGCGTTCGCGGCGGTGACGCCGGAGGGCGAGCGGACCGGCGTCCGCGATGCCGGGCCCGAGGAGTACGAGGACTACGAGGAGAGGCGCGGCTGGGGCCGCGGGCGTTGGATCCTGATCGCCCTCCTGGTGGCGGCGGTCGCGGGGCTGGTCGCCTTCGCGCTCACCCGGCCCGAGCAGGTCGCCGTCCCCAACGTGATCGGTCAGGAGGAAGGGACCGCGCGGCAGCTGCTCGAGGACAAGGGCTTCGACGCGGACACCGTCTCGAGGCCGAGCGCGGCGACGCGCGGCACCGTCACCGAGCAGGAGCCGATCCCCGGCGAGAAGGTCGACGAGGGCTCGACCGTGATCCTGACGATCAGCTCCGGGCCGGCGTCCGTCACGATCCCCGATGTCCAGGGGCTCTCCGAGCCCGACGCCACCACCGCGCTGGTGGACCTCGGCCTCCAGGTCGACCCGGAGTTCGCCTTCTCCGACACCGTCCCCGAGGGCCGCGTGATCGGGACCGACCCGGGCGCCGGGTTCAGCGTCAACACCGGCCAGACCGTGAAGCTGATCGTCTCCCGCGGCTCCAACAAGGTCGAGGTGCCCTCGGTGATCGGCCTCCAGGACGACCAGGCGCTTGCTCGGCTGCAGCAGGCCGAGCTCGCCGGGACCGTGGTTCAGCGAGACTCCGACGAGCCCGCCGGCGAGGTGGTGGCGCAGAGCCCGGCCGCGGGGAGGCTGGTCAGGAGCGGCTCGCCGGTGACGATCTTCGTCTCCAGCGGGGCGATCGTGGTTCCCAGCGTTCTCGGCCAGGACCGCGCCTCGGCGGTGACGGCGCTGAAGCGGGCGGGATTCGTGCCCGCGATCAATGAGCAGCCGACCACCGATCCGGCCCAGAGCAACCGCGTCCTCAACCAGTTCCCGCCCGGTGGCTCGCGCGGCCAGCGCGGCGACACGGTGACGATCTCGGTCGGGGTCCTGGAGCCGATCACCCCCTGATGAGGATCGCGGTCCTCAAGGGCGGAACCTCCAGCGAGCACCAGATCTCGCTTCAGTCGGGGAGCTCGGTGGCCGGCGGCCTTCGCGAGGCGGGGCATGAGGTGGTCGAGGTGACGATCGAGCGCGACGGCCGCTGGCTCGCCTCCGGCGAGGAGCTCAGCCTCGTACCCGCCAAGGGCCTGCTCGGCTGTGACGCCGCCTTCCCGGTCCTGCACGGACCCGGGGGAGAGGACGGCAGCGTCCAGGGCCTGCTCGAATGCCTCGACGTACCCTACGTCGGCTCCGACGTCGAGTCCTCGGCGCTCTGCCTCGACAAGCTGGTGTTCAAGCGGCTCCTCGGTGCCGCCGGGATTCCCCAGGTGGACTTCTGCGAGGCGGGCGAGGAAGGATGGCGAGAGCGGGCAGCCTCCTTCGCCCAGCCGGTCTGGGTGAAGCCCGCTCGGCTCGGCTCGAGTGTCGGGATCGCGCCGGCCTCCGGCGCCGACGAGCTCGAGCGCGCGGTGGAGGCGGCCCGCCGCCACGATCCGAAGGTGATCGTCGAGGCGGCCGCCCCCGGCAAGGAGGTCGAGTGCTCACTGCTCGGCAACGCCGACCCCGAGGTCTCGCCGCCGGGAGAGATCCTCACCCGGGCCTCAGATTGGTACGACTTCGAGGCGAAGTACGCCGAGGGCGGGA
Organism: uncultured Solirubrobacterales bacterium; assembly: GCA_963752585.1. Taxonomy (GTDB): domain Bacteria; phylum Actinomycetota; class Thermoleophilia; order Solirubrobacterales; family 70-9; genus CAVVYV01. The sequence goes on along the minus strand of CAVVYV010000008.1, from coordinate 63,744 downwards.
TGGAGCTCCGGATCCCCGCCGAGATCTCCGACTCCGCAACCCGGCGGTTGCGGGACCTCGCGCGCTCGGTGTTCACCATCTGCGGCTGCAGCGGCCTGGCCCGCTGCGATTTCTTCGTCGACGGCGAGACGGTGCTGGTCAACGAGCTCAACACGATTCCGGGGTTCACCGAGACGAGCGTCTACGGCAGGCTCTGGGAGGCGGAGGGGATCTCCTATCCCGAGCTCTGCGACCGCCTCGTCCGGCTCGGCCTCGAGCGGCACGAGACCGCCCGCTCATATGAGTTCTAGCTCAGCAGCCTCACGTCGCTGATCTCCATCTTGAACTCGCCGGTCTCGTCGGTGACCGGCCTCGTAATCCAGAGCAGGAACGACTCCGCCGCCTCGCCAGGCAGGTTGACGGTCTCCCGGGTGCCGCCGTCGCTGACCCGGGCAACCGCCGGCCCCCAGCCGGACAGCTCCTCGGGTGGCGGTCCAGCGAACTGGTAGATCTCGGCGTCCCAGCCCGAGACCGGAGTGCGGATCTCGATCGAGTTGGCGGTGACCGCATCGCCCGCGTCGATCGCGAGCCCGACCCCGTCCTTGAAGCCGCCGAAGTCCTCGGTCACGTAGTGCTCGGTCTCCCACGAGGTTCCGGTCGGGTTGCCGTCGATCGCCAGGCTCTGGCTCTCGGTCTCCTTGCCGTCGCCGTCGGGATCGAACTCGCTCGCCCCGTCCGCGGGCAGCTTGATCTCGGCTGCGGCGGCGTCGCCGTCCTCACCGAGGTCGTTCAGCTCCCTTCCGCCGAAGATCAGGGCCGCGGCGATCAAGGCGACCCCGATCACCCCCATCACGATCCCCGAGACGGGGATCCGGCGCCGGGCGAGCTTGCGCCGGGAGGGGGGAACGGAGTCGAGCACGCTGGTCGCCTCGCCGGTCGTCCCGCCGCGCCGCGCCGCCTCGACCTCGAGGGTGGCCTCGAGGTCGCGGACCATCTCCGCCACGGATCCGTAGCGATCGTGGGGGTCCTTCGTCGTCGCCCGGTCGATCACCAGCGCGAGGGCTGCGGAGACATCTGGCCGCTTCACCTGCACGTCCGGCATCGGCTCGTTGACGTGCTTCATCGCCACCCCGACCTGGGTCTCGGCGTCGAAGGGGACGTCCCCGGTGAGCATCTCGTAGAGGACCACCCCGAGCGAGTAGACGTCGGAGCGCTCGTCGACTTCTTCCCCCATCGCCTGCTCGGGTGAGACGTAGTCGGTCGTCCCCAGCACCCGCCCGGTTGCCGTCAGCCCCTTCGACTCGAGCGAGCGGGCGATCCCGAAGTCGGTCACCTTCGCCCGCCCATCGGGGTCGATCAGGACGTTCTGGGGCTTCACGTCGCGGTGGACGAGCTTGCGGGCATGGGCCGCGGTAAGCCCCCGGCCGATCTCGATCGCGTAGGCGACCGCTTCGTCCACCGCGAGGCCGCCCTCGGCCTCGATCCGGTGCTTCAGCGTCTCTCCCTCGATGTACTCGAAGACGATGTAGGGGCGCCCCTGGTCCTCCCCCGCGTCGATCACCCCGACCAGGTTCGGGTGCGAGAGCCGCGCCGCCGCCCGTGCCTCCCGCCGGAAGCGCTCGAGCTGGGCGGCGTCGTCGGAGATCTCCTGGTGGAGAAGCTTCAGTGCCACCGGTCGGTCCAGCACCTCGTCGTGGGCGAGGTAGACGGTGGACATCCCGCCGGAGCCGAGCTTCGACGCCAGCCGGTAGCGACCCGAGAGGACGGTGACGCTCACACCCTCATCCTGAAGGTTCGACATCTCTCGCTATTTTCGACTTGGCGCCTCACTCGCTCTGAGAGCTTTCACCCGAATCATGCCTACACAGGTCCGGTCCTACTCCGATCCCGCCTGCCCCTGGTCGTGGGCTGCCGAGCCCGCCCTGCGGCGGCTGCTCTGGGAGTTCGAGGGCGAGCTCGAGTTCACCTGGGTGATGGGCGGATTGGCGCGCCGCTACGGCCGCGACTATCGCGACGAGGAGGGCGGGATCGGCAATGGCCCGGACTGCTTCGCCGACCTGATCTCACACTGGCTCGACGTCGCCGCCGCGAGCGAGATGCCGATTGACCCGAGGATCTGGACCGAGGCCCCGCTGAGCTCCACCTACCCGGCCTGCCAGGCGGTGAAGGCTGCCTGCGAGCAGGGATGGGAGGCGGGCTACAGCTACCTGCGCCGTGGTCCGCGAGGGGATCATGTTCGAGCGCCGGAAGCTCGATCACCCCGAGTCCCTGCTGGCGGTGGCGGGCCAGGCGCGCCTCGATCGCCGCAAGTTCGAGATCGACCTCTTCTCCGAGGCGATCACTGAGGCGTTCGCGGCAGATCTCGACGAGGTTCGGAACCCGCCGCCGGAGGCGCGGGAGGCTGGCGCGGTGCGGCGGACGGAGGGAAAGGAGCGGATCGGCTTCTCCGTCGGCACTGTTCATCGCCGATGACGGGTCCCGTCACGGCGTCTGGGGTAACGCCCGCTCATATCCGGCCCTCCGCGAGGCAGCGCTCGCTGCCGGGGCGAAGCAGGTGAACGAGGGCGAGCTAGAGCCCCTGGAGGCGGTTCGCCGGTTCGGCCGCTGCGCCACCCGGGAGCTCGAGGTCCTCTGTGACCGGGCGGGCCCGGTGGTCGAGGCGGAGCTCTGGGCCCTGGCGCGGGATTGGAAGCTGAAGCCGGTGACGGCGCTAACCGGGACGCTTTGGGAACCGGCCTAGGACGGCCGGATGGGAACCGCCTTAGCTGGCAGAGTCCGCCCGATGCGGATCCTCCTCGTCACCCAGATGTGGCCCAGCGAGGCGAACCCTGATCTGGGGAGCTTCCTGGTCCCCCTCACCAAGGAGCTCGAGGAGCTCGGGCACGAGGTCGAGGTCGCCTCGATCAGTCGCCGGGGCGGGCCGCCGACCAAGTACGCGCGGCTGACCGCCGAGGCGAGGGCGGCGGCGAAGCGCTCCGATCCCGACGTCGTCTTCGCCCACTTCCTGTTTCCCGCCGGGGCAGCGGGCGCGGTTGCGGCCCGCGCCGCGATGGCGCCGCTGGTGGTGATGGCCCACGGCCAGGACGTCGCCAACCTCGGCCGGATCCCCGGGGTCACCCGCGCGACCGGCTGGGTCGTCGGCCGCGCCGCGGGGGTGATCGCGAACTCGCGCTGGCTCGCCGACCGGCTCACCGAGAGGATCCCGGCCGCGGCGGAGAAGCTCGAGATCGCCGACTGCGGGGTCGACCTGGAGTCGTTCTCGCCCCGCCCCACTGAGCCCGCCCGCCGCGAGCTCGATTGGGACGGGGAGGGCCCAGCCTTCCTCTGCGTCGGCTCGCTGATCGAGCGCAAGAACGTGGTCCGGCTCGCCGATGCTTTCGAGCGGCTTGGCCGCGGCCGGCTCGCCTTCGTCGGCGACGGCCCCCTGCGTGATCAGCTCGAGGGCCGCGCCGGGGTCCGGATCAGCGGCCGCATTCCCCAGGCCGAGGTCCCGCGGTGGATCGCCGCCTGCGACGTCCTCTGCCAGCCCTCGCTGGTCGAGCCGTTTGGCCAGGCGGCCCTGGAGGGGATGGCGATGGAGCGAAGCGTGATCGCCACCACGGTCGGCGGCCCGCCTGAGTTCGTCCCCCCGGAGGCCGGGGTCTTGGTCGACCCCGATGACCCCGCCGGGATCACGGCGGCGCTGGAGCGCGCGGCCGCGCTCCCCTCACCCAACCCCGCCGCCCGGAGCGCCGCCGCCGAGCACGAGGTCGGCGGTCAGGCAGCGAAGATGGCCGCGGTCCTCGAGCGGGCGATCACCGGCCGGCGCTAGGGACCCTTGGCGAGGCGGGGGCGCCCGCATCAGTCGCGGGCGCCCCGCGAGCGCGCTATTGCCAAATGCTCACGATCACGGCGACCGCGAACAGCTTCACGAGCCAATCTCCGGCGTGGATCGCGGCGAGCTTGAAGGGCGCGCCTTCATGGATCATCGCGCCCACCCAGAGCACGACCGGAAAACCGATCCAGAGCGCCAGTCCGAGCAGCAGCCCGCCGGTCCACGTATCGATCTCGCCCTGCGAGGCCAGGCCCGCAACCACCGCGGCGATGATCAGGCAGCGGAGGAGCTCGACGGCGAGCTTCCAGGGCGGCATCTGTTCGCCCGCGGCGGCCGCCGCGCTCACCTCGGCAAGCTGTTCGCCGAGCACGGCGTAGTAGGTCCCGCCGATCACGAACGCCACGATCGACGCAGCCAGTACGGCCAGGATGGTGACGTCAGGCATCGACCTCACCTCCCTCGAGCTGCGACTGAAGCGCGGTCAGGCGCTCCCGCCAGTGGGCCTTCATCCGCTCGGCCTGCTTCGCATCCGCGAGTCGCGCGTGCTCGAGCGCCGCGGTGCTCTTCTCGCCGCCCTTCGCGGTGAAGACGACGTTGACTCGGGTCTCGTCTTCGCCCCAATCAAAGCGGGCCGACTTCGGCTTAGTAGTGGTGCGGGCGCGGAGCTGGCCATCGGGCAGCCAGCGCCGCCGTATTGACTCATCGACGAACGCGTCGTAGAGCCGCTCGATCGGGACGGACACGGTCTTCTGCGCGGTGATCGCGAAACCGTCGGGGTGCTCTCCAACGGCACGCAGTCCGCGGGCTCGCTCGTAGGAGACCGTGACCGCCTGCGCCTCCCACTTCAGGGGCTCGATCCCGAGCTCCGTGGCGACTCGGCGGGCGACATCTCGGTGCGGGAGCTCGGCAGCACCCCACTCGTCGAGCAGGTCGAACCACTCCTCCCATCCGCGTCCGGTCCGCTCGCGGATCGCCTCGTCTGAGGTCGCCAACGGCGGCTCCTCGGTTCCCTGGGGCTCCTCGGCGGCCAACAGAATCGCTCGGGCCGCCGTGTAGCTCTGCCCTGTCTTTTCCATCCGCGCGCGGACGAGCCGCTTGAATGATCGCTGCCTGGTCATCTGATGCTCCTTTCAACTGGCGGCGGCCCCGCGACTCACGCTCACGACGCCCCACCGAAAGGGCAACATCGACCGGCATCCCGAGGGCACTAGCCCCCTTTGCCTCCGCTTCAGCCGGCGGCGTGAGCGCCGGAATCGGAGGTTGGGCGCAGGACAGCGCCTGAAGAAACCGTATCGCACAACCAGGCCGCGGGCGCAGCGAAAATCGGGGCTAGGCGATCGTGATGCCGGGGTCGGCGATGACTCGGCCGATCCGCTTCGCGTCCGGGTGGTGGCGACGGAGCAGCTCCAGGGCGGCCGCCTCGTCCGAGGCGGCGACGACGCAACAGAAGCCGCAGCCGAGGTTGAAGACCTCGCGCATCTCGTCGTCGGTGACCTCGCCGAGCTCCTGGATCAACTCGAAGATCGGCGGGGCCGGCAGCGGGTCGTCGATCTGGAACCCGACATCAGCCTCCAGGCGGAGGAGGTTGCCGAGCCCCCCCGAGGTGATGTGGGCGAGCCCGCGGACGTCGACCGGCGAGCGGAGCACCTCGAGCACCGGTTTCACGTAGATCTCGGTCGGCTCGAGGAGCACCTCGCCCAGGGGGCGGCCGAGCCGGTCATCGTCCATCGGGATCTCGGCCAGTGCCGAGCGCGCCAGGGTATAGCCGTTCGAGTGGAGCCCCGACGACGGGAGCCCGATCACCGGATCGCTCGCCTCGATCGCCGAGCCGGTGACGAGCGAATCGAGCGCGACCAGGCCGACGCAGGACCCGGCGAGGTCGAGGCCGTTGACGATCTCGCCGAGCTGGGCGAGCTCCCCGCCGACGACCTCGATTCCCGCACGTTCGGCGCCGCGGGCGAGCCCTTCGCCGATCTCGGCCGCGATCGCCCGGTCGGCTCGGTCCACGGCGAGGTAGTCGAGCATCGCCAGTGGCTCCGCCCCGACGCAGATCACGTCGTTGACGTTCATCGCCACGCAGTCGATCCCGACCGTGTCCCAGCGGCCGAGCTGCTCGGCGACCAGGAGCTTCGTCCCCACCCCGTCGGTGGTCAGCGCGATCCCGGTGCGCTCGTCGATCCGGACGACGTTGGCGTAGTGGCCGCTGGCGAGGACCTGGCGGCTCGCCCCGCCTCCGCCGGCGGAGAGTGCCTCGACCAGCGCCGCGACCGATGCCTCGGCCTCGTCCTGGCTCACCCCGGCTCGCGCGTAGGCGTCGCCCTTCATCCCAGCGTCTCTCCACGGGTGCCGCCCCCCGGGCGCCTCCGCCTCGGGCGCCCTTCGGCCGGCTCGCCGGATCGCCGTTGGTAGCGGCTGCCACCATGGCCTCGCGGGCGGCTGACGCCGACGGACCGGCGCCGTCTCCATCGAGCGGGATCTGAGCGGGAGCGGGCCGGCGCCGCCGGTAGAGGAGGCGGGCGAGGACGACCCCGGCGAGCCCGGCGCGGTAGGCGGCGTAGGGAGCGAGGGAGCTGTCCCGCTCGACCATCCGGATCAGCGCCTGCGACGCGAGGGTCGAGGCGAACGAGGCGGCGGTCCCGGCGATGAAGGCCGGCCGCTGGTCCGCGGGCAGCCCCCGCCGCCGCAGCCGGGATCCCTTGAGCGCCGCCGCGGCGACGATCACCGGCAAGGCGACCGTTCGGGAGAGCAGGTTGGAGTGCTGGCGATTGAAGCCACGCCAGCGGGCGACGGTAAGGGTGGCGCCGTTGCGCGAGACCCCGGGGGCGAGCGCCGCCGCCTGGGCGAGGCCGAGGGCGAGCCCGTCGACGGCGTCGGCCCGATCGCCGTCGCGGCGCTGCGGCCGGCGGTCGGCCAGCGCCATCGCCGCCGCTCCGATCAGGAGCCCGAGCGCGGTCGGCAGCGGCCCGCCCAAGTGGCGCTCGATCGGCCGCTCGAGTGCGACCCCGCAGGCGGCGGCGGGGAGGAAGGAGAGGCCGATCACGGACGCCTTCCGACGGTCGAAGGTGCGGAGCTCCTCGGCGATCACCCGCCGCTGGCCGACCAGCAGGGCGGCGGCGGCGCCGGCGTGCAGCGCGACCTCGAACGTCTTTCGCAGCTCCGGGTCCTGGCGATCCCAGTCCCAGTCGGCGAGCCAGGGGATCAGCGTCAGGTGGGCGGAGCTCGACACCGGCATCAGCTCAGCTGGGCCCTGGACCGCGCCCAGCACCGCAGCCCGCGAGGGTCTTATCGCCATCAGGCCTCGGTGGCGGGTTCGGCCTCGCCGCGCGCGTCCGCCCGTGAGGCGCCGGTCTCGGCCTCGCCCGGTCCCGATCCGCGGCGCCAGCGAATCAGCGCGTAGACCCCGAGCCCGATCAGACCGGCGACGACGACGTAGTCGAAGTAGTGGAGCTTGTCCTTCCACTCCTCCCAGTTGGCGCCGACCTGCTGGCCGATGAACCCCAGCAGCAGGACCCAGGGAATGCAGCCCGCGGCCGTGTAGGCGGTGAACCGCCAGAAGGGCATGTGGGCGGCGCCGGCCGGTGTGGAGATAAAGGTCCTGACGATCGGCAGCATCCGGGTGAAGAAGACGGTGATCCCGCCGTAGCGGTCGAACCAGCCCTCGACCCGGGCCATCTGCTTCCTGCTGACGTGGAAGACGTGGTGCCGCTCGAGCAGCTCTTCGCGGCCGTAGTAGCCGATCGCGTAGCCGGCCCATGAGCCGACCACGTTCCCGAGCACCCCGGCGGCGGTGATCCCGAGCAGGGTGAGCTCGCCGTCGTCGACCTTGAAGCCGGCGAACAGCATCGTCGCCTCGCTCGGCATCGGGATGTTGGCGCTCTCGACCAGCATCAGCAGGAAGATCCCGGCGTAGCCGATCTCGCCGATCACGTCGACGCAGAAATTGACGAGGGGGTCGACGATGAAGTCGGTCATGAGCGGCAGGGACGGTAGCGAGATGCATGCCGGTATGCGCGCGAATCGGCTCTTTGCCGCTCCGTGCGGCCCGCACTAGACTCGCTGCGGCGTGGACCGGCTAAAGCACCCCGTCTACCGGCAGCGGCTTTGGCAGTTGGGCGCCGACGCCGTACTCGTCGCTCTCGCCTACTACCTCTCCTGGAGGCTGCGCTTCCTCGAGACCGAGGGCGGCGTGCCCGCGAACTACCGGGAGATGCTCGGAGTGACGATCGGGTTCGTCGTCGTCGGCAAGCTGATCGTCTTCGCCGCATTCGGCCTCTACGAGAAGTGGTGGCGCTACTTCCGCCTGCCTGACTTCGTCGATATCGTGCGCGCCTCGGTTGTCTCGACCCTGATCCTGCTGATCAGCCTCTATCTGCTGCGGCCCTTCGACGAGGCGATCCCGCGATCGGTCCTGGTCACCGACTTCCTGCTCACCACTTTCATGATCGGGGGCGCCCGGCTGCTCGTACGGATGGTGATCGAGCGGCCCGACCGCAAGGCCGTCGAGAGGGCCCGTCGGATGCTGGTGGTGGGCGCCGGCTCCGGGGGACAGATGGTGGTCCGCGAGCTTCAGCTCAACCCAAACCTCGGCTCCCGGGCGATCGGCTTCCTCGACGACGACCCCCGCAAGCGTGGGATGCGCCAGCACGGGATCAAGGTGCTCGGGACGACGGGCGAGATCGACCGAATCCTCGACGAGCTCCATCCCGACGAGGTGGTGATTGCGATCCCCTCGGCGCCGGGCGAGCTCCGCGGCCGGGTGGTCGCCGCCTGCCGCGATCGCGACGTAGACGTCCGCACCCTGCCGACCGTGTTCGAGCTCCTCCGTGGCGGCGTCCAGCTGACCAAGCAGCTGCGCGAGGTCCAGGTCGAGGACGTGCTCGGCCGCGAGCCGGTTCTGATGGAGCTCAACCGGGTCGGCGCCTACCTCCAGGAGAAGGTCGTCCTCGTCACCGGGGCCGGCGGCTCGATTGGCTCCGAGCTGGTTCGCCAGATCGCCCGGGTGCGCCCGAAGCTGCTGGTGATGCTCGACCACGCCGAGGACAACCTCTTCCGGATCGACCGGGAGATGATCGAGGAGCGCCATTTCACCCGGGTCGAGTCGGTGCTCGCCGACTGCAAGGAGCCCGATCGGATGCTGGAGGTGATGCAGCGATTCAACCCGGACGTCGTCTTTCACGCCGCTGCCTACAAGCACGTGCCGCTGATGGAGTCGAATCCGCTCGAGGCGGTTCGCAACAACGCGATCGCGACCAGAGTGACGGCGGAGACCGCCGCGGCCGCCGGGTGCGAGCGCTTCGTCCTCGTCTCCACCGACAAGGCGGTCAACCCGCGGACCGTGATGGGTGCCTCGAAGGCGATGGCGGAATGGATCGTCGAGGCGGCTCGCCATCGCCATCCGCAGTCGCGGTTCATCACCGTCCGCTTCGGCAACGTCCTCGCTTCCTCGGGGAGCGTCGTGCCGATCTTCAGAGGCCAGATCGAGCGCGGCGGGCCGGTGACGGTGACCGACCCCGAGATGACCCGCTACTTCATGACGATCCCGGAGGCGGTCCAGCTGGTGATCCGCGCCGGCGACCTCGGCGCCGGCACCGGCGAGGTGTTCGTGCTCGAGATGGGCGAGCCGGTGAAGATCCTCGAGCTCGCCCACAACATGATCCGGCTCGCCGGGTACGAGCCCGAGGTCGACATCGCGGTCGAGTTGATCGGGCCGAGGCCGGGGGAGAAGCTCCACGAGGAGCTCTTCAACTCCGACGAGCGCCAGCAGCCGACCGCCTCGGACAAGATCGTCCGGGCGGTGCGGCGGATGCCCCTCGACCCGGAGTGGGTGGCGGGGGCGATCGCCAGGCTGGAGCAGCTGGTGCGCGAGGGCGATGAGGCGAACCTCGCCGAGCAGACCGTCGGTCTGGTCAACGAGCGCCGCGAGGCGGCGCTTCGGATCGACGCCTGACGCGCCTTCAAGCCCGCACCCCGACTAACATCCCGCGCCGCACCCCATGGATCTACTCCAGGAAGCAGGCTCTTACGCGGGCCTGGCCGCGTTCTTGGGCCTGGCCGTGCTGATCCTCCTGTACTTCGCGCAGGCGCGCGACGTGCGCCGCCTGCGCGAGAACGCCAGCTTCCTCGTCGAGGGATCCGAGGTGCCCGCGGACGCCACCCCGGAGGAGGCCGCCGCGGCGGTCGCGACCCGCGAGCCGGAGGAGGCCGCCGCCGCAGCCGCGGCCACGGCTCCCAGCGACCGCGAGGCGTTTCGCCGAGCGGAGCTCGCCCGGCAGGCGGCGGAGCGCCGAAAGCGCTTCGAGCAGCGCCGGAAGGGCCCTCCGCGCCCGTCGCTCGCCGGCCGCGGTGACGGCGGCCGGACGAGCTGGTTCCGCGAGACGCCATCGGTCGCGGTGCTGACGGTCGGGGCGCTGCTGCTGCTGGCCGGAATCGGGTTCGGCGCCACCCGGCTGCTGGGCGGCGATGAGGAGAGCTCACCGGCGGCGAAGAGCGGCCCCGCCGCGATCGAGCAGACCAAGGTGGCCGTGCTCAACAGCACCGCGCAGGGCGGGCTCGCCGCCGAGTTCGCCGGACTGCTGAAGCCCGGCGGATACAAGACCAGCCCCGTGACCAACACCGAGACTCCCTTCGACACCAGCGTGGTGATGTTCGACGAGACCGCTCAGGGCGCCCAGCAGGCCGCCCAGCAGGTCGCCGCCGACGTCGGGATCCGGGACATCCAGCCGATGAGCACGGAGATCCGAAGCATCTCCGAGGGGGCGACGGTGGCGGTGATCCTCGGTGAGGACCAGGTGAGCGGCGCCAGCTCGTCGGGGACCACCGACACCTCGGGAATCTGACCCGGTCAAGACCCAGCCCCGCGATGATCGCGGCTGCGGTGGTCGCGTTGCTCGTCGCGGGGACGGTGGTGGCGATGGTGCTCACCCAGAAGGCCCGCGACCGCGGCCCCGTCGCCTTCAACGTCAAGCTGAAGACGAAGCCGGACCGATACCGGCCCTGCTTTCGGCTCTCCGAGGCGGACACCGTCGACGTGGCGATCGTCGACGCAGAGGGCCGGGTGGTGGTGCTGCTCGCCGACGATGCAGCCGCTCGGGGGCGATGACGCCTCCCACTGCTTCGACTGGGACGGCCGCGACCCGAGCGGGAGCTTTCCGCCGCCGGGCCGCTACCGGTTGCAGCTGACCCTGAGGGACGCGGATCGGGTGGCAACCTCGGGTGAGCGGCTGAGGATCGATCCGGGCGGGCCGCCCCCATGAGCGAGACGCTCGAGATCGCGGGGGGCATCGCCGCCGCCGGCGCCGTCGGCGTGTCGCTGCTCGCGGGCGACCGGAGGCTTCGGGCAGCCGGGATGCTCGCGGCGCTCACGCTGGCCCTGGCGCTGATGGCCGGAGAGGGATGGGACGAGCTCGCCTCGATTCGCGATAACCCGGCGGCCTTCGCCGCGGCGATCTCGGCCGCCGCCGCGGCGCTCGCCGTCTTCGCCGGGATCCTGCTCCGGTGGCCGCTCCTGCTTCCCCTGATCTTGATCGCGGTCCTGCCGTTCCGGATCCCGATCGGGGTCGGAGGCGGCGAGGACGTCAACCTGCTGGTGCCGCTCTACGTAGTCCTCGGCGGCGGGGTGCTGGCGGAGGCGATCGCCGGGCTCCGCTCGGAGGGGCGCTCGCCTGCGCGCTGCCCCCGGCCGCTGGCGCTGGCGCTGCTGGCGGCGGTCGGCCTCTACGCGATCCAGGCGTCCTACTCGAACGACATCGGCTTCGCCGCCCGCAATGTCGGCTTCTTCCTGATCCCGTTCGCGGTCATGTTCGCGCTCCTGCTGGAAGTCCGCTGGACACCCCGGCTGCTTGGCTTCACCTTCGCCGTCGTCCTCGGCGAGGCCATCCTGTTCGCGGCTGTCGGGATCGGCCAGCACATCGCCGGGGAGATCTTCTGGAACGACGCCCTCGAGATGTCGAACGACTTCCACTTCTACCTCCGGGTCAACTCGTTGTTCTGGGACCCGAACATCTACGGCCGCTACCTGGCGCTGGCGATCGTCATCTCGCTCGGGGTCCTCGTCTGGCTCCGGGATCGGCGCTGGGCCCTGGGGCTGGCCGCCGCGATCGCCGTCGTCTTCGCGGGGCTCACTGTCGCCTTCTCCCAGTCGAGCTTCATCTCCCTGCTGTTCGGGATCGCGGTCCTGGCGGCGCTCCGCTGGAGCCTGCTCTGGACGGCGATCGTCGCTCCGCTGGTCGCCGCGATCGCCCTGGCCGGGCTGCTCACGATCGGCTCCGGCGCCGACTCCGACGAGCCGGTCGGGATCGAGACCGAGGGCCGAACCACCCTGCTCAGAGGCGGCCTCGACCTCGCCGAGGAGCGGCCCCTCTACGGGTACGGGTCGGCCTCCTTTCCCGAGGAGTTCGCCGAGGCTGAGGACGTGAAGAAGGGCGAGAACACGGTCTCCCACAACGAGCCGGTGACCGTCGCCGCCGAGCAGGGCGCGATCGGGGTGTTGGTCTATCTGGCGCTGCTCGCCGTCGCGGTTTGGACGCTGCTCTCGGGGATGCGCGCGATCGCCCCCGGTTTCGGCGCGCGCGCCGGCCCCGAGGCCGCGGAGCGGGGATTCGCGGCGGCGCGGATCGCGATCGCCGCCGCCTTCGGCGCCCTCCTCGTCCACACGATCGGCTACGCGGGCTACCTCACCGACCCGCTCACCTGGGCCCTGCTCGCGGCCGGAGCGGGGCTCGCGGTGCAGGCGGGGACGGCGCGGACGTGACCGGCTACCTGCGGCGCCTCGCGACCACCGGCGCGGCCTACACCGCCTCGAGCGTGATCTCGAAGCTGATCGCGGTCGCGCTGCTGCCGCTCTACACGCGGTACCTGTCACCGGCGGACTACGGCGCGGCGGAGGTTCTGCTCACCGGGGTGATCGCCGCCAGCATCGTCATCCGCCTGGGGGTGATCGAGGCCCTGCTCCGCTTCTACTACCAGGCCGACGAGGTTCCCGAGAAGGTGGTGAAGACGGCCTTCGCCTCGCTCTTCTGGACGGCGACGGCGGGGCTGGTGATCGTGCTGCCCTTTGCCGGGCCGCTGTCGGAGGCGATGCTCGGTCAATCCGACGCCGGGCTGCTCCGAATCGCGATCTTCGGCCTCTGGGTGTTCACGATGTACGAGTTCCTGCTCACCCTCTTCCGACTCGACGAGCGGGCGAAGGCATTCCTCTACTTCACCGTGGCCAACGTCCTGGTGACGATCCCCGCCACGGTCTGGTTCGTCGTCGTCCAGGAGGAGGGGGCCGAGGGGCTCCTCCTCGGCCAGTACGTGACCGGCGCGGTCTTCCTCACCGGGCTCCTGGTCGCGCAGAGGAGGCGGCTGTCGCTGGTCCCGGACCTGCCCTTGCTCCGCCGGATGACCCGGTTCGGGCTGCCGACGATGCCTGCCGAGCTCTCGCTCTACTCGCTCAACTTCATCGACCGCCTCCTCCTGGTGCGGCTCGTCGGGCTCGCCGACGCCGGCCTCTACAGCCTCTCGGTCAAGTTCGCCCAGGCGGTCAACGTCCTGGTCAAGGGCTTCCAGCTCGCCTGGCCGCCGCTCGCCTACTCGATCGAGGACGACGACGAGGCCCGCCGCGCCTACGCGGTGATCGTCACCTGGTTCGTCGCCGTCTGCACCTTCTTCGTCGCCGGGATGTGGCTGCTCTCCCGCTGGATCGTCCGGGCGCTGGCGGCGCCGGAGTTCTTCCAGTCCTACGAGGCGATCGGGCTGGTCTCGACCGGGGTGATGCTCTACGCGCTCTATCTGGTCCTGGTGGTCGTCCTCGGCCGCACCGGCCGCACCGAGTTCAACTTCCCCGCCACGGCTGCGGGGACGGCGGCCAACATCGGGCTCAACCTCGCCCTCGTCCCGTCGCTCGGGATCGTCGGCGCCGGCGTCTCCCTCGTCGCCTCCTACGCGGTCGTCCTGGTGCTGATGTACGTGTTCACCCAGAGGCTGTTCCGGGTCCCCTACGAGTGGCTGCGGCTGGGCCAGGTTGCCGGGCTCGCCGCGGTGCTGGTGACGGTGGGGGAGCTGTTCCTGCCCACCGACGGGATCGGGGGCTTCGCCGCTCGCACCGCGGTTTGGCTCGCCTACCCGGCGGTCCTGCTCCTGACCGGGTTCCTCAGCGACGAGGAGCGCCGGGCCGCCGCCGCCAACCTGACCCCCTCGGCGATCGCAGGGGCCTTCCGCCGTCTGCGGGAGCGCCCGCCCGAGCCGGAGCCGGCGGCCGAGTCACCGCCGCTGCGGACCTTCCCCGGCCCACGCCTCAGCCGCGAGACGCTCGAGGCCGAGCAGCGCGACGAGGACGCGATCAGGTGACCGGGCAGGATGGGGTCGACCTGACCGTGCTGGTATGCACGCACAACAAGGCGCGCCTGCTCGAGTGTGCCCTCGAGAGCGTCGCCAACCAAGAGCTCCCGGAGACCGTGCGCTGGGAGGCGCTGGTCGTCGCCAACCGATGCACGGACCGGAGCGGGGAGGTCGTCCGGCGTCTTGCCGCTGGCGGCCGTATCCCCCAGCTTCGTTACATCACCGAGCCGCGGCTGGGCATCGCCTTTGCGCGGAGACGCGGCCTGCGCGAAAGCCGCGGGCGCTTGATTGGATTCGTGGACGACGACTGCCTGCTCGCGCCGGACTGGGCGGCGCAGGCACTCGGATTCGCCGAGGCGCATCCCCGCGCCGGCGCCTTCGGAGGGAGGAACGAGCTTCTCTGGGAGACCTCCCCGACAGAGATCGCCGAGCTCTACGGCGAGAGCCTGGCGCGCCAAGAGCTCGGCGACGCACCTCGCCAGATGCCGGTGACCGAATGGCGAATGCCCGTCGGCGCCGGTCTGGTGCTTCGCCGTGAGGCGGTGATCTCGAGCGGCTGGATCGATCACGGAGTGCTCCGCTCGCGCCGATCCCGCAACTTCGGCGCCGGGGAGGATGCTGAGATCGCCTTGCGTATCCGGGGTTCCGGGTGGCAGATCTGGTACTCGCCCGAGCTGCGCCTGCGCCACGTCATTCCCCACGATCGGATGACGCTCGCCTACCTGCGGCGCCTGAACCGGGGATTCGGGAGGGCCGACGTCTTCCTCCGGGCGCTCGCGTCGCCCACCCCGCACCCGCGGCTCGAAGGCGCCGCCTGGGCGGTCAGGGTGTTCCTCCAGGTCCTCCGGCGGTTCCGGCAGGGCTTCGTGCGCTATCCGAACGAGCGACCGACCTGGCTGATTCGCCTCAGCTACGCCAGGGGGTGCGTCGAGGGCTCCGTCCGATATCTGCTCACCGGGCGAGGCTGGTGAGGGGCCTCCATTTCCGGGAAGAGGCGCTGGACGCTCGGGTCGAGCCGGCGGAACAGCTCGCGGTCGAGGTTGTACTCGGCGGTGCCGTAGTCGTAGTCGTAGTCGCGGCGCAGGTAGCAGAGGGTGAGCATCGTCCGGGGCTCGCGGGTGATATTTGGCGTCCCGCGATGGAGCATCCCCGGATCCCGGATCAGCACGCTTCCCAGCTCGACGACGAGCGGCTCCGACGGGATCCGCCGCGCGAACTCGTCCAGCCCGGGGTTGGACCCGTCCTGGACCTGATCCGAGAGGCCGTGGCGATTGAGCACGGCGGGGCTCCAGAGGTGGCTCTCCGGCCAGACCTCGAGCGGCCCATTCTCCAGGCCGCAATCCACGAGAGGCACGTTGACGATGTAGGCGCGCGGATCTTGGGCTCCGCCCGCGCCGAGCTCGCGGTGAGGCGCCTGGAGCGCAGAGCCCTTCACGCAGGTGTCGCTGGAGACGAACTTGCAGCGGAAGTCGCTGCCGAGGGCCTCGGCGAGCAGCGGTGTGACCAGCGGGTTCGCGAGCAGACGCGGGTCGTTCAGGGGCGGGCGCAGCTTTGGGAAGATGCGCCAGCGAGCCCCCCGCTCCCAGAAGACCGCCTGCCGTTGCCGGGAGACCTGGTACCAGGCCTCGCCCTCCCGGCTGTCGATGCAGTCGCCGAGGATCTCGGCGAACGCATCTCGCGCCTCCCCGACGAGGGCGCCTGGCAAGGCGTCGCGCAGGACGACGTACCCCGCGGTGTGAAGGAAGAGCGCTGCCGAGCGGAAGCTATCGGGGCTGAGCCGAGCGGCGGCCCGCTCCTCCTCGGTGACCCTGATCTCGACCATTCGCGCCCGGCGAGGGTATAGGGATGGCCCCCCCGGATCCCGAGCTCTCGGTCGTCCTCACGCTCCTCGACGAAGGCGGTCACGCCGCCGAGTGCGTCGAGAGCTGGACCAGGCGGCAGCGTCTGCCCAGGGAGCGCTACGAGGTGCTCGTCGTCGGCAGCGGGGGCGAACGCGAAGCCGAGGAGCTGATCCAGCCGCTGCTGACCCCCTGCGATCGGCTGCTCAGGCTGGAGTCCCCGAACGAACTGGAGCTGCACGACCACGGCGCCCGGTCAGCGCGCGGGCGCTGGGTGCTGTTCACCGAGGGGCATTGCGTCGCCGAGCCGGCCTGTCTCGAGGCGCTTCTGGAGTACCTGTCGCAGAACCAGCCGATGCATGCCGGCGCCTGCATTCGCTCGACCGGCGATGGCAGCTCGAACCCGATCGCGAGGTGCGAGGAGCGCTGGTATGAGGACGGCTTCGCCGAGTGGAGCCGCGAGGGCGATTGGCGGAAGGTCACCATCCGGGGCTTCGCCATCCGCCGAGACGCCTACCTCGACGCCGGTGGCTTCGAGCATCGCTTCGGCTGCTTCGCCGAGACCGCGATGGCCGCCACGCTTGACCATCGGGGGCACCGGCTCGGCTACGCCCCGACCGCCGCCGTCAAGCACTACAACGCAACTGAGGTGGCCGAGCTTCTCGGCTATGTCCGTGAGTATCGCGAAGGGGAGCTCGCCTACCGGGCCACCCGCCCTCGGCGGTACTGCGAGCGCTATTTCGGGGTGGCGACCGCCCCGCTGGGACTAGCCGGGCGGATCGCGGTGGGGCTGGCTTTCGTCCGGGCTCGCGCCCAATTGGCACGCCCGCTGCTCGGGGAGGAGGAGCGCTATCGGCGCTTTCGTGAGCTCTGGGTTGCGGCGAGCGACTGGGAGCAGCAGCGTGCGTTGCGCCACAACGGCCGGTCTGGCGCCTGAAGTGGGCGCTACCCAGGCTGCGTCGAGATGCAGCCTCGCCAGGCCGCGGCGGCCCTCGCCGCTCCGCTCCGGCCCTTCGCGGCCCCGCGGCCAAGGAGCGAGTCCAGGCGCTCGGGGAAGTTCGTGAACATCCCGTCCACGCTGGCGCCGATCAATGCGGACATGTCTGAGGTGGCGTTGACCGTGTAGGGGTGAACTGCCAGGCAGCGAGCGTGAGCAGCCTGCACCAGCGCTGCGTCGACGCTCCCCTGCGCGGGTCCGATCCCCACCGCGTACTCGCTGATCGGGTCGAGCAGCGCTTGATTGACGATGCTCGGCCCGCCGGGGAGCAGCTGGATCAGCGGCAGCGAGGGGTCGAGCTGGGTGTGGATCTTGATCAGGCTCGCCGGGCTGAACGACTGAATCAGCACCTGCCACTGCTCGGCGGCGCCCGCCCTCAGGCCGTAACGATCGAGCAGGTCGAGCAGGCGCTCCTCCATCCGGTCGGAGCTCTCGGGGCTCTTCGTCTCGATGTAGTAGTTGACCCCCTTGCCGTAGCGCTTGAAGACCTCCTCGAGCGTGGGGATGCGAAGGCCGACGTAGCTGCGGCGCGCCGCCTCCGGAAAGGCCTGGTTGAACCAGCTGCCGACGTCGCAGGTCTTGATCTGGGAGAGGGTCTTGTCGGCCACCCGCCCGGTGCAGTTCTCGGCCGGCCCGCGGGCGGTTCGGTCGAGGGTCTCGTCATGGAGGGCGACGAGCACGCCGTCCATGGTCAGCTGAAGATCCTGCTCGATGTAGTCGGCCCCGAGCTTCAACGCCCGGTCGTAGCTCGCGATCGTGTGCTCGGGCGCCGTGCCGGAGGCGCCGCGATGAGCGATGTTGAGGACCAGCTTCGAACTGGCCGTGGACCGCGTCGCCTCCGCACTGGCTCCGCCCCAGAGCGCGGCGACCAGAGCCAGCGCAAGCGCGGCCACAAACGCCGGTTTGAGCCCCCCAGGCACGGCGGGAAGCCTAGGCGGCGGATCGCGCCGGGTGTTAAGGGGCGGTGATCCTGCTGCCGCTTGCCGAGGCCGGTTGTGGGCCTCGACCGCTCGCGGCTGCGGCTGAGCGACGAGGATGCTCACCCTTGGTCGCCGTATCCGGGCCCCAGCCGATAAACGTCTAGCCGGCTGCGACCCGTTCGTCGTTGGGATGAAAGGGCGAGCAAGGCTCGCCACGCAAGACGAAAGGAGCATGAGATGGGAAAGCTGATCGCGACCACGCAGGCGACGTTGGACGGTGTCATCGACCCGGTCGCCGACTGGGTGATGCCGGGCGGCGACCACGGCGAGTACTCATTCGAGCGGCAGAGGAACTCTGGCGGCCTGGTCCTCGGCCGCAAGACCTACGAGGGGCTGGCCGGGTACTGGCCCCAGCAGCCGGACTCAGATCCGTGGGCGAAGTGGATCAATCCGTTCCCGAAGTACATCGGCTCTAGGACGCTCTCGGGCGAGCTCGAGTGGAACTCGACCGCGCTTGAGGGGGAGATCGAGACCTCTGTGCCGAAGCTGAAGGAGGAGGTCGACGGCGACCTGTTCCTCCACGGCAGCGGCGAGTTTGCCCATGCACTGACGGAGAAGGGGTTGATCGACGTGTTCGAGGTGTACCTGAACCCGCTCGTATATGGCGAGGGGAATGTCCACGTCCTCGGCGACCTGGGTCGGGTCGACATGAAGCTCGACGACATGAAGCGGTTCGACTCGGGAGTCGTCCTCCTTACCTACCTCCCGGCTTAACGGTTGAAGAGGGAGCAGCGAGGCGGCGGTTGTAGTCCTCGGCTGCCTCCCGGATCCCCTCACCGCGGCCGGGGCGGAGGGCCTGGCGGAAGTGGGCCCAGTAGCGCCGGGGGGAGTGGCCGGGGAGAACCAGGGCCCCAATCGCCCTGACCAGGTACGGGAAGGCGAGCAGGGGGCGCAGCAGCAACGCGGTGGCGGCGCCCTTGTGCTTGCGGAGGTAGCGGTCGCGGTTGCGGTGGTACTCGACGATCCGGCGCTCGCCCCCGGCCTCGTCGGAGGCCATCTGGTCGCGATGGACCGCCTGGGCACCGGGAACGAAGACGATCTCCCAGCCGGCGTCGCGGAGCCGCTTGCAGAAGTCGGTCTCGTCCGAATAGACGAAGAAATCGGGATCGAGCCAGCCGACCTCTTTGGCGGCCTCGCGGCGGACGAGCATCGCGCTCGACTGCACCCAGCCGACCTCGCGGGTCCGATCGCCGCGGCTCTGCACGGTCAGCCGGCGGTGGAAGAAGAGCGCCCCGGCGAGGGCGGTCCCGACTCCGGGCAGCCGCCAGGCGCACGCCTGTGGCGTCCCGTCGGCCGAGAGCAATCGGGCGCCGGCGATCCCGGTTCGCTGGTCGGCCTCGAGGGACTCGAGCAAGCTCTCGGTTGCGCCCGGGCGCAGCTCGGTGTCCTCGTTCAAGAGCAGGCAGAACTCGCCGCGCGCCTCCTGGAGCAGGCGGGTGTCGTTGGCGGCCTTGCCGGCTCGCCGGTCGAGCTCGATCAGCCGCGCCTCGCCGTAACGCTCCCGGACCGCGGCCGCCGAACCGTCCTCCGAGGCGTTGTCGAGGACCAGCACCTCGGAATCGGCCGTGCCCCGATCCCGCTCGATTGCCTCGAGGCAGGCGAGGAGGAGCTCGCGGGCGTTGGTGTTGACCACGCAGTAGGAGACCAGCACGGCGAGAATGCTGACCCATGCGGGTCCAGCTCGTCGATCCGGCCGCGTACACGCCGCCCTACGACCACGCCCTGGCCGCGGCGCTCGCCCGCGCCGGCGCCCAGGTGGAGCTGGTCACCAGCCACTTCCCCTATGGGCCGGTCCCGCGCCAGGATCAAACGGGTGGTCCCTCGGCTTCGCCTGCGGGGCCCCCTCGCACCTACGAGGTGTCCGAGCGCTTCTACCGGCGCGGCTCCGGACCGCGGATCGGCCGGCGCGCCCGCCGGGTGCTGCGAGCCGCCGAGCACCTTCCCGACATGCTCGCCTACCGCCGTCACGCGGAGGCCGCCGACCTCGTCCATTTCATGTGGCTGCCAATTCCGGAGCTCGACCGCCGCCTGCTGCCACCGAAGCGCCCGCGCGTCTTCACGATGCACTGGCGCCTCCCTGAGAGGGGAACCCGGATCGCCCGAACCCTGACCAGGCTGCTTGCCGAGATGGACGCCGTCGTCGTCCATTCTGAGCATGGCGCCGAGCGTCTGGCAAGCGACTTCGGCGTCTATCCGCACCGGCTCGAGGTGATCCCGCACGGCGCCTTCGACTACCTCACCCGCCAGGACCAGCAGGTGCCCCTGCCGGAAGAGCTTCAGCGGGTCGAGGGCCCGGTGATCCTCGCCTTTGGCCTCGTCCGGCCGTACAAGGGCACCGATGTCCTCCTCGACGCCTTCAGCACGATTACCGGCGCCGAGCTCTGGATCGTCGGGATGCCGCGGATGTCGATGGCGCCACTGCACCACTTGGCGGCGCAGGCGCCGGGCAAGGTCCGCTTCATCGACCGTTTCGTCACCGATCCCGAGATCCCGGCGTTCATGAACCGCGCCGATATCGTCGCCCTGCCCTACCGGAACATCGAGCAGTCGGGCGTTCTCTACACCGCGCTCGCCTTCGGCCGCCCGCTTGTGCTCTCCGACGTCGGCGGCTTCCCGGAGGTGGCCGCGCTGGGCGCGGCCCGGCTCGCGCCGGTCGGGGACCCGAACGCCCTCGCCGCGGTGCTCCAGGAGCTGCTCGACGACCCTGCCCAGCGCGAACGGCTCGGCTCGGAGGCGCTGGCCGCCGCCCACGGTCCCTACTCCTGGGAGGAGATCGGCCGCAAGACGATCGCCCTCTACAAGCGGCTTCTCCCTCGATAATCCCCTGCTGTGGCGCTCGAGATCGTCTTCTGGGCGGCGCTCGGCCTGATCGCCTACGCCCACATCGGCTACCCGCTGCTCCTCTGGGGGCTGGCGAGGCTGTTCGGCGAGGGCTACTCGGACTCCAAGTGGCGCCGAGAGCTCCCGCTCGTGACCCTGGTCGTTCCCGCCTACGACGAGCAGGAGGTGATCGAGCGCCGGGTCGCAAACGTGCTCGAGCTCGATTACCCGCGCGAGCGCCTCGAGCTGATCGTCGCCTCAGACGGCTCCTCGGATGGGACCGCGGAGCTGGCGCGCGCCGCCGGTGCCGATCGGGTGCTGGAGCTGCCGCGCGGTGGCAAGGTCGCCGCTCTCGACGCCGCCGTTCGGGAAGCCGAGGGCCAGGTGCTCGCCTTCTCCGACGCAAACGCCCTCTGGCGGCCCGACGCCCTCCGGCGGTTGGTCGACCGCCTCGCCGACGAGCGGGTCGGCTATGTCTGCGGACAGGTTCGCTTCCTCGGAGGCGAGGGCGGAAACCAGGAGGGCCTCTACTGGCGCTACGAGATGGCGGTGCGCCGGCTCGAGTCGAGCCTCGCCGGGGTGACCGCCGGAAACGGGGCGATCTACGCGGTCCGCCGCGAGGCCTACCTCGAGCTCGACCCGAGTCGCGGCCAGGACATCTCCTTCCCGTTCGAGCTCACCAAGCGCGGCTGGCGGGCCGTGTACGAGCCCGGTGCCCTCGCCGAGGAGCGGATGGCGCCGACGGTGGAGGGCGAGTTCCGCCGCAAGCGGCGGATGATGTGGGGCCTCTGGGACGTGATGCTGAAATGGGGGATGCTCAATCCGCGCGGCTACGACCTCGGCTACGCGTTCGAGATCGCCTCCCACCGCCTGCTCCGCTACCTGACGCCGTGGCTGCACCTGGTCGCCCTCGGCGCCAACATCGCCCTCCTCGGCGAGGGGAGCCTGTACACCGTCACCCTGGTCCTCCAGCTCGCGCTCCTCGCCGCCGCCGGCCTCGGCCGCTACTTGCCGCTCCTCCCCTTCCGAGTCGCTTACTACTACGTCACCGTGACCGCCTCGATCGCCGCCGGCCTCTGGGACCGCCTCCGGGCGGGAGCGGTGCCGATCGGCTGGGAGAAGGTCGAGGGGACCAGATCGTGACCGACGACCGCGACCGGCAGAGGGCGCTCCCGATCGAGGTCGACGAGGACCGGCGCCGGCGCCGGGGGCTACCACGCGGGGCTGACCTCGTGATCGCGGTCGCCGGCCTGATCGTCACCTCGCCCGTCCTCCTCGCCGCCGCCCTCGCGATTCGGCTCGGCTCGCGGGGCCCGGTGATCTACCGCCAGCGGCGGGTCGGGAAACGCGGCGAGATCTTCGAGCTCTGGAAGCTGCGGACGATGAGCCAAGGCGCCGACCCAGTCGGCGTTGGCACCGCGGTGACCGACGACGATCCACGGGTGACCCGCGCCGGGCGGGTGCTGCGCCGCTTCTCGCTCGACGAGCTCCCGAACCTGGTCAACGTCCTTCGAGGCGAGATGGCGATCGTCGGGCCCCGCGCCACCCTTCCGGCCCAGGTCGAGCTCTACACGCCGCGCCAGCGCCGGCGGCTGGAGCTGAAGCCGGGGGTGACGGGGTGGGCGCAGATTCACGGCCGCACGGCGATCCCCTGGGAGGAGCGGATCGAGCTCGACGTCTGGTACGTCGAGAATCGCTCGCTCGGCCTCGACCTCCGGATCCTCGCGCGCACACCTCGGGTCCTGCTCGGCGGCGTCGGCGGCTCCGCCCCCGATCCCTACGCCGGCTCACCGCCCGACTCGCCGCTCCGAAAGGCGGCCGAGGGCGAGGAAGCGGCGGAGCGCAGCGACTAGATTGGCTGGGGTGACCGCTCAGCACGGAGCGGTCAGTACCCCAGCCATGGCCCGCGGAATATCGCTCAGAGACTTCCGGATCGAGGACGCGACCGCCGTCCACCGCTGGTTCAACAGCCCGGCGGCAACGGCCAACCTGCTCGAGCACCGCGATCACTTCAGCGAGGACGACGCTCGCCGCTGGGTTGAGCGGGCGATCGAGCAGGCCGGCGACCCGGACTCGGACGACCGCAAATGGGCGATCGAGGTCGAGGGATTCGACGATGCCGTCGGGTACACGGCGCTCTACGGGCTACGCCGCCAGACCGCGCCCGAGCTAGGCGCGATCGTCGGAGACGAGCGGGTCCGGGGGATGGGGGTCGGGAGGGAGGCCGAGCGGCTGACAAACCTCAAGGCGTTCGAGGAGTTCGGGGCCCACAAGGTCTACGGGCGGATCCCCGCCACCAACGAGGCGGCGAAGAAGGCGGTCATCCACAACGGCTGGAAGCAGGAGGGCGTGCTCCGCAAGCACGTCCGCCACGGCGACCAGCTGATCGACGTCGAGCTCTGGGGTGGCTTTCGGGAGGATCTCCCCGAGCCCCCCGAGGACTGAACCGCCCGATGCCCGCAGGCGCCAGCCTGATCGAGGACGGCGGCTCGGCGGCGGCTGATCCCGACCATTTCTTCCGCGCGCCCGCGTTCCTCGAGGCCGAGGGGGTGACCCACTCCCTCGTGATCGAGGCGAAGGGCGGTGAGCTGAGCCTGCCGCTGGTCGTCAGGGAGATCCCGGGAGCGGGCCGGCTTGACGCGATCTCCCCCTACGGCTACCCCGGGGCAAGTGGGGTGGGCGAGGACCCTCTTGATCCCGGCGTGATCGACTGGGAGCAGACGGGGCTCGTCAGCGTCTTTCTCCGCGACCGGATCGGCGAGCCTCCGTCGCTTGCGGAGGGGAAGGTCCGCTCGGAGGTGCAGCTGGTCGAGGGCGAGGGTGGGATCCGAAAGCGGCTTCGGGAGCAGATCCGCGCCAACGAGCGGCGGGGGTGGCTGGTCGAATCCCGCCCGGGAGGCGACGTCAACGCGGCCGCCCTCGAGGCCTTCGAGGCCGCCTACGCCGAGACGATGGCCCGGACCGGTGCCGCGGACCGCTACCTGTTCTCGACCGAGTACTTCCGGGCGATCCTCGGGACGGGGCGCGCCTGGCTGCTCCTCGCCAGCCGCGAGCGGGGGTCGGCGACCGCCGCTGCGATTGCGGTCGCCAGTGACGGCCTCCTCCACTATTACCTCGGTGGGACCGCCGACGAGGCGCTCGCGGACTCGCCGATGAAGAACCTGTTCGCGGCGATGATCGCCCTGGCCGGCGAGCTCGGCCTCCCACTCAACCTCGGCGGCGGGGTGAGCGCGGGGGATTCGCTCGAGTCCTTCAAGCGCGGCTTCGCCACCGCGACCGCTCCCTTCCGGACCCACGAGCTGACCTGCGACGCGGCCGCCTACGAGGAGCTCAGCGCCGGGGTGGAGGCGGCCGAGGACTTCTTCCCCGCCTACCGCGCCCGGGCCTGAGCCCCAGCAGCCACGCGCTTCTTCTTGCCTTTCTTCTTCCGGGGCTTGAGGTAGCGCTTGATCCGCTTCTGCACCGCGTTGCGGATCACCGGGATCTGGGGGTCGATCGTCCCAGGGCAGGCCGTGAGGCCGAGGGTCAGATGGCCGACGATCCGCGGCACGGTGACCACGGCTCCGGCCGGGTAGCGACTCGCAGACCCGCCGGCCGAGGTCATTTGGATCAAGCTGTTCATCGGATGAATCCGGACGGGCAACGCCCGGATCGCCGCCATCCTCCAGGCGAGGTACTGGATGATCGAGCGGGTGGCTTCCGGGGTGATCGGCTCGGCGGTGTGGTCACCGATCGAGGCGATCGAGGTGGTTGCCGAGTTGAAGCCCTGCGCCTGGGCGCCGACGATCGGCTTCTTCAGGCCGCCGGCGCGGCCCTCGTAGAGCGTCCCGTAGCGGTCGACCAAGGCGTTGTAGCCGATGTCGTTCCAGCCGTTGCCGAAGACGTGGAAGCGACAGATCCCGAGCACGATCCCGGGCGCCTCCTCGGGGGTGTAGTCGTTTGCGTTCACCGTATGGTGGATCACCGCCGCCGCTGCGCCGCCGAACTCCGGCGCCGCGCGAGGCGGGCAGCCGCCCGTCCGGGTTGTCGGCGCCCCAGAGGGCACGGGGGGTGATTGCGGGCTTCGGCGCGATCGCCTGGGCGACCGGAGTCGAGGCGACCGCGATGAAGGCGGAGTTGATCGACTCGCGGGCGGAGGTGAGCAGCCGGTTGGCCAATCCGCCTGAGGTCCCGGAGACGTTGACGAAGTGGAGCTCGCCGTCGGGCTTGAACGGGGCCCGCACCTGGGCCTCGTCGGCGCCGTCGACGTAGATCGGGGTGGCGTCCTCCTGGGGGACCCAGGCCGTCCACTCCCCGCCACGGTCTCGGACCCGGATCTCGATTTCGCGCATCTCCCGCGCCACCCCGACCAGGTCGAAGCGGTCAGGGGCGCTCACCGGGGGCGAGATCCAGCGGGGGACCGGCTCGCGCTCGGCCCTCGCCTCGGCGCGAAGCTGCGCCGTGTGAGCGACCCGCTTCGCCGCCGGCAGGGTGCGCTCGAAGTCGACCGCGCCCGGCATGTAGGGGCGGAGCGACAGCGCCGGCGCCGCCACCCAGGCGAGCAGCGCGAGCGTCGCCAGGCAGAGGGCGGCGGTCAGCGTTCCACGCATCGTTCTCCCGGAACACGCGTCATCCCCATGTGTTTCTCTTGTGAGGTGCCGATCTCCTCGCGGGACGCCTAACTGCATGCGCAGAATCAGCCTGCTCACAGCCACGCTCGCATTCGTCCTCCTCGGCGCCTCCTCGGCGAGCGCCCAGAGCGTCCAGCTGGTCTCCTTCGGCGGGCAGTCGTTCAACTCGCCGTACTACGTCGCCGGCGCCCCCGGAGACCCGAGCCGGGTATTCGTGGTCGAGGGGGGTGGGACGATCCGGCTCGTCAAGAACGGCGTCACCCAGAGCACCCCGTTCCTCGACATCAGCGGCGACGTCTGCTCCTCGGGGGACGGATGCGGGGGCGAGTCCGGGCTGTTCTCGATCGCGCTCGCGCCCGACTACGCCGCGAGCGGGCTCCTCTACGTCTTCTACACGCGCGACGTCAACCCCGGCCTCCACTACCTGCGGATCGAGGAGTTCAGACGCTCGGCCTCCACCCCCGACCTCGCCGACCCGGGAAGCCGCCGGATCGTGCTCGAGATCCCTCACCTGAGCGCCGACAACCACAACGGGGGCCAGCTCCAGTTCGGCCCCGACAAGCTCCTCTATATCGCCACCGGCGACGGGGGGAGCACCCCCGGCAACGGCCAGAGCCTCAGCACCCAGCTCGGGAAGCTCCTCAGGATCGACCCCCGCGGCTCAGGGCCGTTCAGCTACACGGTGCCCGCCGACAACCCGTTCCGCGATGGCCCGGGCGGGGCCGCGGACGAGATCTACTCCTCGGGGCTGCGCAATCCCTATCGCTCCTCGTTCGACCGCTCCACCGGCGACCTGACGATCGGCGATGTCGGTGGGTCCGCCTGGGAGGAGATCGACTACACCCCCGAGGGCGGCGGCCGCGGAGCCAACTTCGGCTGGAACTGCTTCGAGGGCAAGCACGTGCTCGCCGGCTGCCCGGTCCCCAACCACACCCCGCCGGTGCTCGAGTACCCGAACGGCGGCTCGGGCGCGGCGGTCAGCGGCGGCTTCGTGATCCGGGACAGCGCCCTCCCGACGCTCCGGGGGCGCTACATCTACGCGGACACCTTCGATGCGCTCGGCGGGCAGATCCGCAGCGCCGTCCTCGGACCGGGAACGGCGAGCGGCGACGCCCCCGTGGGGCTCACCGCCAGCGGAGTGTCGTCGTTCGGCCAGGACGCCTGCGGACACATCTACGTCGCCACCCTGGGCGGCTCGGTCTCCCGGCTCCAGCCAACCAGCGGCCCCTTCCCATGCAAGCTCGCGCCGGAGCTGACCGTGGAGACCAAGCCCGCCCGCCGGGTCGCCCGCAAGGGCGCGGTCTTGATCAAGGCGCTCTGCGACGAGGACTGCGACCTCACCGCCAAGGCCTCGATCGTCCTCAAGGGGAGGGGGCAGCGCCTCGAGCTCGAAACGGGGACGGAAGGGCCGCGTTCTCCTCGCGCTGCCGGTGAGCGTTCGCCTCCAGCTCGGCTCCAAGGCGAGGCTGAAGCTCGACCTCTCGAAGAGGCGGACGAAGCGCCTGCGGAAGGCGCTCGCCGGCGGGCGGCAGGGCGGTGGCGAAGATCGAGGTCTCGGCGACCGGGGGCGGGGGCGGAACCGACCACGGTCAAGCGCAAGGTGAAGCAGCGATCGCAAGGTCACCGAGGTCGCCCATAGGGTCGCGAAGCTAGCGAGGCGCCGTGCGTCCCAGCGACGCAAGTGCGACAAGCCGCGATCAGCTTCCCGCGCATCGTCCCTCGACACGAGCATCCGTTTGTGTTCATCCCGCTCGGAGGAGTAGTTGCATGCGCAAGACAGCGTTGCTCATGGCCACGTTCGCCTTCGTCCTACTCGGCGCTTCTTCAGCGAGCGCTCAGAGCGTCGCAGCTGGTGCCCTTCGGCGGCCAGACCTACGCCTCGCCCTATTACGTCACGGGCGAGCCGGGGCATCCGAGCCGCGTCTACGTGGTCGAGGCACCGCGGGACGATCCGCCTGGTCGAGAACGGCGTCACCCAGAGCGCCGCCTTTCCTCGACATCAGCGGCGAGGTCTGCTCCCAGAGCGACTGCTGCGGCTTCGAGGCGGGCATGTTCTCGATGGCCTTCGCTCCCGACTACGCCACCAGCGGTCTCTTCTACGTCTTCTTCACCCAGGATGACGGGGTCCCAGGCCCAGGGCATCACCTCGTGATCAGGGAATTCCGGCGCGACCACCAATCCCGAACGACATTGACGATGACCACCGGGCGGGACGTGCTGGTGATCTCGCATCCGGATGAAGACCTCCACAATGGGGGCCAGCTCCAGTTCGGCCCCGACAAGCTCCTCTACGTCTGCCACCGGGGACGAGCGGCTCCCCGATCGGCCAGGCCTGACACGCTGCTCAGCAAGCTCTGCGGATCGATCCACGCGACGCTGGCGGGATACTCGCTGCCTCCAGACAGACCCGTTCATCGGGGTCCCGGGGACGCACGAGATCTATTCCTCCGGCCTCCGGAACCCCTACCGCTTCTCCTTCGATCGAAGCACGGGCGATCTCACCATCGGTGACGTCGGTCAGGACAGATTGGGAGGAGATCGACTACAAGCCGGAGGGGGCCGGGGCCGCGGGCGAACTTCGGCTGGGACTGCTTCGAGGGTGCCACATGCCGCGCCGCGGCGGGTGCTCCGCTCCCGCAACCACTCGCCCCCCGTTCTCGTCTATCCCAAACCCGCCGGGGCGGCGCGGCTGTGATCGGCGGATATGTCGATCCGGGACAGCGCCCTGCCGACGCTCCTCGGGCCGCTACGTCTACGCGGACACGTACGACGCGCTGGGCGACCAGATCCACACGCGCCGTGCTCGGCCCGGGAGGTGCCAGCGGCGATGCGCCCCTCGGGGTCACCGCCGACGTACGTCGTCTCCTTCGGCCAGGACGCCTGCGGCCATATCTACGTCGCGACGCTCGATCAGCTCGGTCTTCCGGCTCGAGCCGACCAGCGGCGGCTTCCCCTGCAAGCTGGCCCCTGCGCTTACCGTGGAGAAGAAGTCAGCGCGCCGGGCGGCCAAGAAGGGCGCCGTTGTGATCAAGGCGCTCTGCGACGAGGATTGCGACCTCACCGCCAAGGCGACGATCGTGATCAAGGGAGGCGGGGAGGCCTCGAGCGCCAAGCGCAAGCGGAAGGGGCGCGAGATCGTCGGCGGTGCCAGTGAGCACCCGCCTCCAGCTCGGCCAGAAGACAAAGCTGAGGCTCGAGCTCTCGAAGAAGAAGACCAAGCGCATTCGCAAGGCGCTCGCCGGCGGGCGGAAGGCGGTTGCGAAGATCGAGGCCTCGGCGACCGGGGGCGGCGGCGGAACGGCCACCGTCAAGCGCAAGGCGAAGCTCCCAAGGTCAAGCGCAAGGCGAAGCAGTAGCGCGAGCTGACCCGCGCACGGTCGCAGCCGGACACCAGTCAGCGTTCGTGCTTCACGTCGTGAGACGGTAGGTCTTCGTGCGCCAGGAGTAGTTGCACGCGCAAGACAGCGCTGCTCATGCCACGGTCGCTGGTTCTGTCTTCCTCGGCGCCGCTTCCGCGAGCGCTCAGAGCGTCCAGCTGGTGCCCTTCGGCGGGCAGTCGTTCGACTCGCCGTTCCACGTTGCGGGCCCTCCCGGCGACGCGAGCCGCGTCTTCGTGGTCGAGGGCGAGGGGACGATTCGACTGGTCAAGGACGGGGTCACGCAGGGCGCCCCCTTCCTCGACATCAACGCCGACGTCTGCTCGATCAGGCGGACGAGGCGGGCTGCGAATGCGGGATGTTCTCGATGGCCTTCGCTCCCGACTACGCCACGCAGCGGGCTCTTCTACGTCTACTACACGCGCGACGTCAACCCGCGGCCTCCACAACCTCACGGATCGAGGAGTTCAGGCGCTCGGCCGCCAACCCCGACCTCGCCGACCCCGGCAGTCGCCGGATCGTGCTCCAGATCTCCCACCGAGCGGCGACAACCACAACGGGGGCCAGCTCCAGTTCGGCCCCGACAAGCTCCTCTACATCGCGACGGGCGATGGCGGCAGCACGGCGGCAACGCCCAGAACCTGGGCTCGCTGCTCGGGAAGCTCCTCCGGATCGACCCCGCGGATCAGCGCCGTACAGCTACGCGATCCCGCCGACAACCCGTTCCTCGATGGCTCCTGCGGAGCGCGGACGAGATCTATTCCTCCGGCCTCCGGAACCCTTACCGGTTCTCCTTCGATCGCAGCACCGGCGATCTCACCATCGGCGACGTCGGTGCGGTTTGACTGGGAGGAGATCGACTACACGCCCGAGGGCGGCCGGCCCCGGAGCGAACTTCGGCTGGAGCTGCTTCGAGGGCAAGCACGTGCTCAGACCGGCTGCCCGGTCCCCAACCACACCCCGCCGGTGCTCGAGTACCCGAACCGGCGGCTCGGGGCGCGGCGGTCAGCGGCGGGTTCGTGATCCGTGACAGCGCCCTCCCGACGCTCCGGGGGCGCTACATCTACGCGGACACCTTCGATGCGCTCGGCGGCCAGATCCGCAGCGCCGTCCTCGGCCCGGGAGCGGCGAGCGGCGACGCGCCCGCTGGGGCTCACCGCCAGCGGGTCGTCCTCATTCGGGCAGGACGCCTGCGGCCACATCTACGTCGCCACCCTGGCGCGGCTCGGTCTTCCGCCTCCAGCCGACCAGCGGCCCCTTCCCCTGCAAGCTCGCGCCGGAGCTGACCGTGGAGACCAAGCCCGCGCGCCGGGTCGCCCGCAAGGGCGCGGTCTTGATCAAGGCGCTCTGCGACGAGGACTGTGACCTCAGCGCCAAGGCCTCGATCGTCCTCAAGGGGAGGGGGGGCGCCTCGAGCTCGAAACGGGGACGGAAGGGCCGCGTTCTCCGTGCGTTGCCGGTGAGCGTCCGTCTCCAGCTCGGCTCCAAGGCGAGGCTGAAGCTCGACCTCTCGAAGAGGCGGACCAAGCGCCTGCGGAAGGCGCTCGCCGGCGGGCGGCAGGGCGGTGGCGAAGATCGAGGTCTCGGCGACCGGGGGCGGGGGTGGCACCGCCACGGTCAAGCGCAAGGTGAAGCAGAGGCGCTAGCTAACCGAGGTTGACCGGGATCTGCTGCTCGGGGCCGTTGCCTCGGTAGGTGTCGCGGAAGTTCCGGATCACGTCGAGGACGAGCGGGTCGTAGCTCTGGCAGCCCACCAGCTGTGTCCACGCGGTGGCGGCGACCGCGTAGGGCATGTTCGGATCGGGGATCAGGATCATCCCGCCCGGGTCCTCGTCGAAGACGCCCTTCAGCGCGAGCTGGTCCTCCTCAGGGAGGTCCGGGCTGTAGTGGATCTCGACCCGGCCGTGCTCCAGCGAGTGGACGAAGTTGCGGACGTTCGGCGAGTTCGAGGTGTCGTCGCTGAACGGGGTCAGGTAGGCGCCGTCGGCGATCGGGGTCGGGTTGTGGTTGCCGGACGTCGGCGGGTCGGTCCTGTAGGTGAACGGGGTGGTGTCGGGGATGTGGGTGTTGCCCTCGTCCGCGAGGTTCAGCTTCAACTCGCAGCCGGCCATCCGCGCCGACTCCTGAAGATCGCCGAACTGGATCTCGGGGGGCGGGGTCCCCTCCCGGCAGTCGAAGTCGAGGCCCTCGGTGGAGCCGCTCTGGGTCTGGACGTTGGCTTGGTCGCAGAGCCCCTCTGGACCGTCGCTGCCGCCACCGCCGCTGGCCAGGACCACCACCAGGCCGGCCAGCACCGCCGCGCCCAGCAGCCCGGCGACGAAGTAGCCGGCGACCAGCCGCCGCCGTGCCTGCGATTGCTCCCGCGACTCGGCCGCGAGCCGCTCCGCCCGAAGGCGCTCCTTGTCCTCTCTTCTACTCGACACGAGGGCGGTGAATCTAGCGGAGCTCTCTCAATGCGGCCTCAGGGGTCTCGCCGCGGCCGGGCTGACCCCAGACCTCGTCGAGGAAGCCCGCGAGCTCGTCGTCGAGCCGATTCGGCGAGATCCTCCACTCGAGGATCGAGCTCGCCTCGACCAGCCTCGCGTTCGGAAGCTCCTCGACCAGCATCCCCGAGTCCGAGAAGGGGTGCAGCGGATCGGCGTGGTGACCGATCACCATGCGTCGGCTGCTCCATCTTCACCCGGAGGCGGTGGTGGGGGGCGCCCGAGCCGAGGAAGAGCCCCTCGAGGATCGCCGCTGAAGGCGCAGGGTCCTGGCGCATCCAGTCGAGGCCGATGTCAAGCATGAAGTTCGTCCGGGGGATGCGGCTGATGAGCGAGGCGACCGCCTTCAGGACCGGCTCGCCGAAGCGGAGACCGATCAGGATCGGGGTGAAGATCACGCTGGCCGCGAGCAGGGCGTTGTCGAGGACCGGCATCTCGACCATCATTCCCCGCACCCGCTCGGGGAAGAGGTGGGCGGTCTCGAGGGTGGTGTTGGCGCCGAGTGAGGTGCCGCCGATCACCGCCTTCTCGATCTCCAGGTGGTCGAGCAGCCCCACCACCTGCTGGGCGAAGAAGGTCATCGAGTAGTTGACCATCTCCGGTGGGCGGTCCGAGCGTCCGTGCCCGAGCAGGTCGATGGTCAGCACCCGGTTCCCCCGCGCCGCCATCTCCGGCGCCGAGCCGGTCGAACATGTGGCGGTTCATCAACAGCCCGTGGATCAGCACCAGCGGGCGGTCGCCCTCCCCGTAGTCGTCGTAGCTGATCCGGTATCCGTCGTGGTCGAACTCGGGCATCTGCGGAAGCCTAGGGGGAGCCGATCGCGGCCGTCTCGCCCGAGGCGCGCTCCCAGGGCCGCGCCGCCCGCAGCGCCGCGAGGATCGCCCGGGTCGCCGGCCACTTATTGAGCGCGTAGAAGTGGATTCCCGGGGCGCCGCCGGCGAGCAGCTCCGCGCACTGCTGCGCGGCGTAGGCGACGCCGAGCTCGAACTCCGCCCGCTCGTCGCCGTCGAGGGCCTCCATCGCCGCGGCGAGATCCGGCGGGATCTTCGCGTCGCAGAGATCGCAGATCCGGGCGATCTGCGCATACCCGGTCATCGGCATCACCCCGGCGATGATCGGCACCTCGATTCCGGCCGCTCGGGCGGCGGGGACGAAGTCGAAGTAGCTTCGGTTGTCGAAGAAGAGCTGGGTGATCAGGAAGCTGGCGCCGCCCTCCACCTTGGTCTTCAGGTAGGCGATGTCGGCCTCGAGGCTGGGTGCCTCGGGGTGGACCTCCGGGAAGCAGGCCCCGCCGATTGCGATCTCGGGATGGACTTCCGAGATCAGCCCGGTGAGCTCGGCGGCGCTGCCGAGGCCGCCCTCGGGCTGGACGAAGTCGGGCTGGCCACGCGGAGGATCGCCACGAAGCGCGAGGATGTTCTCGATCCCGGCGTCGGCGATCCTGTCGATGATCTCGCGGAGGCTCTCCGTCGTCTCCCCGACGCAGCTCAGATGGGCCATCGCCTCGACGCCGTACTCGTCGCGGATCGTCCTGGTGGTCTCGAGCGTTCCCTCGCGGGTGGCGCCGCCGGCGCCGTAGGTGACCGAGAAGAAGGCCGGCTCCAGCTCCCGCAGCACCTCAACGGTCTCGAACAGGGTGGCGCGGCCCTCCTCGCTCTTCGGAGGGAAGAACTCGACCGAGAAGCATGGCCGGGTGGCGGTGAGGATCTCGTCGATCCGCATTGCCGGGGGATGGTAGAGCGGCGCCGAGCTGCGGCTGCAACCCCCGGTGGATACTTGGCCCTGCAAATGATGCTCGACGAGCGGCTGGTGACCGCCCTCCACGTTCAGACGCTCCGCCGGGATCGGCTCCACGCCGAGCACGAGCCCCACGTGCTCTTCCAGGCCTCGACGATCGGGGCGCTGCTCGATGGCGCCTATGAGGGGGACCTCACCTTCGCCCAGCTCGCGGAGCACGGCGACCTCGGGCTAGGCACCCTGAACGCACTCGACGGGGAGATGATCGCCGTCGACGGGAGCTTCTACCGCGCCGACGTCGATGGCGCGATCAACGAGGTCGAGCCGGATGCGCGGACGCCGTTCGCGGTGGTGGTCTGGTTTGAGCCCGAGATCGAGTCTGAGCTCACCGGTCCCCTCGCGCATGACGACTTCATTGCCGCCCTCGATCGGCGGCGGCCCGCCGGGGCGAGCTCCTGCGCGGTGCGGGTGGACGGGGAATTCGAGCTCGTCCAGGCTCGCTCGGTCCCGCGCCAGCGGCGGCCCTACCGGCCGCTCGGCGAGGTGGTCGCAGACCAGCACGTCTTCGAGCTTCGGGGGGTGAGCGGCACCGTGGTCGGCTTTCGCTTCCCCGACTATGCAGAGGGGATCGAGGTGAGCGGCTACCACCTCCACTTCATCTCCGACGACCGCACCAGAGGTGGCCATGTGCTCGAGTGCCGCCCCACCCGGGCCCGGGTACGGATCGATTCCTCGACCGACCTCCACCTGGAGCTCCCTTCCGGGATCGGCCTGAGCAGCGGCGAGATCGCCGAATCGACCCGGGAGGTGCTGCGGCGCGCCGAGCGCGACGCCTAAATTGCGCATATGGGCGACGTCGAGCTGATCCTGATCCTGCTCTTCGTCAGCGTCGCGGGGCTGAACGCGCTGGCGAATTGGCTCGCTGTTCCCTATCCGATTCTCCTCGTGCTCGGCGGCCTCGCCCTCGGCCTCGTCCCGGGGGTTCCGGAGGTCGAGCTCGACCCGGACCTGGTCCTGGTCCTGTTCCTGCCGCCGCTGCTCTACTCGGCCGCCTTCTTCACCGACCTGCGCTCGCTTCGCGACAGCGCCCGGCCGCTGTCGATGGGCGCGATCGGGCTGGTGCTGATGACGACGGGGGTGGTCGCGGTGCTCGCCCACGAGGTGATCGGGATGACCTGGGCGGTCTCCTTCGCCCTCGGCGCGATCGTCTCCCCCACCGACCCGGTGGCGGCGACCGCGATCATGCGCCGGGTCGGGGCGCCGCGGCGGGTCGTCAACTACGTCGAGGGGGAGAGCCTCTTCAACGACGCCTCCGCCCTGGTCGCCTACCGGGTCGCGGTAGCCGCCGCGGTCGGTGGCACCTTCTCGCTGCTCGATGCGAGCCTGGAGTTCGTCGGCGCTGCCGCGGGCGGGGTCGCGATCGGATTGGCGGTCGCCTACGTCGTCGCCGCGATCCGTCGCCGGCTCGAGGACCCGGTCACCGAGATCACGATCTCGCTGTTCACCGGCTACGCCGCCTACCTGCCCGCCGCCGAGCTCGGCCTCTCGGGAGTGCTGGCGGCGGTGACCGCGGGCATCTACCTGGGATGGCGCGCATCCGAGCTGATCAGCCCCGCGACCCGGATTCAGGCCTTCGGCACCTGGGAGGTGCTCACCTTCCTCGTCAACGCCGTCCTCTTCATGCTGATCGGCCTCCAGCTGCCGGTGATCGTCGACGGGCTCGCCGGCCTGCCTTGGCAGGAGCCGGTCGGCTACTCGGCGATGGTGGTGGCGGCGGTGATCGGTACCCGGTTTCTCTGGGCGTTCACGATGCCGTACCTGGTCCGAGCCCTTGACCGGCGGCCACAGCAGCGCCTCAGGCGGGTCGGAGCGAGGGAGCGGATAGTGATCAGCTGGTCGGGGATGCGCGGCGCCGTTTCCCTGGCGGCGGCACTGGCCCTGCCGCTGGAGACCGACGCAGGAGCGCCCCTGCCCGAGCGTGATCTGGTCCTGTTCATCACCTTCGCGGTGATCCTGGTGACCGTCGTCGGGCAGGGCCTCACCCTGCCGGCGTCTGATCCGCAGGCTCGGGGTCGATGGAGGCGGGGACGACGAGGGCTCAGAGGAGCTTCGGGCGCGGCTGACCGCCGCGAAGGCGGCGATCGACAGCCTCGACCAGCTCGAGGCCGAGGACTGGACCCGGAGTGAGACGATCGAGCGGGTCCGCGCCCTCTACGAGTTCCGGAAGCGCCGCTTCGCGGCCCAGGCGGGGAAGATCGAGGACGACGGGATCGAGGACCGCTCGCTCACCTACCAGCGGATGATGCACGTCGTCCTCGGCGCCCAGCGCCAGGCGCTGGTTGGCCTCCGCAACGAGGGGCAGATCTCGAGCGAGGTAATGCGGAGGATCGAGCGCGAGCTCGACCTGGAGGAGTCGCGGCTCGAGGTATGGGAGCGAGCTCCGTAAGGAGCCACCCGATTAATCAGATGTGAGCAGCTTCTCGAGCTGGTCCATGAACTTCCCCCAGCCCTGCTCGGTCAGCTTGTACTGCTCGGGTGGCAGGTAGCCGGCCTGGTTCAGTGTCACCTCGGTCTTCTCGCCGAGGTCCTTGAAGGTGACGGTGACCACCTCGACCTTGGGGTCACTCCGGTCCTCGACGTTCTCGAAGACCATCACCAGCCGCTCCGGCTCCTCCACCTCGCGGTAGGTGCCGGCGAATGGCAGCTCGCGGCCGGTCTCCTGATGGACCTGGGTCGCCTCCCACTCGCCCCCCGGCCTGACGTCCATCGAGACCTTCGACGGCGGCGTCTTGAACGGCGGGTGGCCGAACCACTGCGCGAACTGCTCGGCCTCGGTGAAGGCCCTCCAGACGAGCTCCCGCGGCGCGTCGAAGACGCGCGTGATCGTCAGCTCGCGGCCTCCCTCACCCGGAGGCCCCAGGGGTTCGGTCACTCCCGTCCTTTCTGAATCCGTCGGAGATGGTCCTCGAGGCGGTCGAAGCTACCTTCCCACAGAAGCCGGTAGTTCTCCAGCCACTCGGACGCCTCTCCGAGCGGCCGCGCCTCGATCCTGCAGGGCCGGTACTGCGCCGCCCGGCCACGGGTGATCAGTCCGGCCCGCTCCAGCACCTTGAGGTGCTTGGAGATCGCCGGCAGGCTGACGGGAAAGGGCTCGGCGAGCTCGGTGACCGTCGCCTCCCCGTCGGCGAGCCTCGCGAGGATCGCCCGGCGGGTCGGGTCGGCGAGAGCGGCGAAGGTGGTGTCGAGCTGGGCCGAGGTCATCGGTGTGATATGTATTTAGCCAACTGGTTAAATATATCCGGCAAGACAGGAGGAAACCAATGGGAAGGATCGTGGTGACCGAGTTCGTCTCGCTCGACGGGGTGATGCAGGCCCCGGGAGGCGAGAAGTTCAAGTACGAGGGCTGGACGTTCGACTTCGATCGCGGGGACGACGGCGGCCAATTCAAGTTCGACGAGACTCGCTGAGGCCGAGGCCCAGCTGATCGGGCGGGTGACCTACGAGAGCTTCGCCAACTCCTGGCCGGAGCGGGGGAGCGACCGCGGAGGTAAAGGAGAGCTGGCCGAGTTCGCCGACCGGATGAACGAGATGCCGAAGTACCTCTTCTCGTCCACTGTCAAGGACCCCGAGTGGAACAACACCACCGTGATCGACGCGGCGACGTCGCGAAGGAGGTCTCGAAGCTGAAGGACGAGGTCGACGGGGACATCCTCGTCGCGGGCAGCCGCCGGCTGGTGCAGGAGCATGCTCGAGAACGACCTGGTCGACCAGATCAACCTGATGGTCTTCCCGGTCGCCCTCGGCACCGGCGCCCGGATGTTCGGTGAGATGGACGACAAGAAGACGTTGAAGCTGATCGAGGCGAAGCCGGTCGGTAAGGACGGCGTCCTCATCCTCATCTACGAGCGCGCCTAACGGCCGGTCGGGGCGAGGATCAGCCGGGCGAAGCGTCCTTCGGGGCGTAGCGGTGGTGGATCGCCAGGGCGTTGCCGTCGGGGTCCTTGAAGTGGGCCTGGCAGCAGACGCCGCTGTCAATCACCTCGCCGATGAACTCGACCCCGCGGGACTCGAGCTCGGCCTTCGCCGCCTCGAAGTCCTCGACGTGCATCTCGATCGGGAAGTTGTGGGGCGCGAACTCGAGTCCGAACGCGTCGGCCTGCATCACCGCGATCGTCAGCGTGCCGGTCTCGAACTCGCCGGCCGGCATGTTCCCCCATCGCTTGCCGAACGGAAGGCCCAGTACATCCCCGTAGAACTTCGCAGCAGTCTCGTAGTCCTTGGTCGGCACGGCGACGAAGTCGACGCCGGTGATGATCGATGTCTGTGTGGTCATCAGTGGCTCCTGGCTCGGGGTGGTCGGTCAGATGAGAGCATGAACGAGGCGCCGCCGAGCCGCGCGGCGCGCCCTCGTTCACGCAATTGATGAGTTCGAGCTTGCCGCTGCCGTCCGGTGTCTTCACCATGACGAACTCCACTTGCACGTCATCGAGGCCGACGACCTTCTCCACGCACTCGCCTTCGACTGAACCCGCTCCCTCGCGGTCGAGCCCCAGGTCGCGGAAGAACGTGGTTGCGGCCTCGAGGTCGTCGACGACGACACCTACATGATCGAAGCTCTTTACGCCGATGACGTCGATGCTAGACGAGGTGGATGGCCAGGCTGACAGGGCGGGCGTGACCGAGCCAGCGATCAGCTCTCGACCGGGCGCAACGGTTCCGAGCCGTCCCAGCCCTCGGCGCCGCCGCTGACCATTTCGAAGAAATCACGCAGCCCCGGAACGTCGTCATGGATCTCGATGTCGTGTCCCAGCGATGCGGAGGCGTCATGGAAGGTGTTGTGTGTTTCGCCGAGCTCAGCGCTCAGATACTGCGGCAGACCGCGCTGGTCGAGCGATTTCCGCACCTCGGGCACCTCGGCCGGCGACACGACGTAGGCGACGTGGTGGATTCCCGGCCGAGGAGCTGAAAAGCGCTCCTCGACCCGCTCGGGCGCCGAGCTGATGATCTCCATCAGCTCGATCGCGCCTCTGCCGCAGCAGCCGAAGGCTGAGTTGTGGACGAGCTCCGCTGGCTCACCGCGCGAGAGAACGTTCTCCAGCGGCACGTTCTCGACGAGGAAGAACGGCCCGGCGCCGAGTTGGTCGACCAGGCGGTTCACGGTCGCCTCGATGTCCTCGACGACATAGGCGTGGTGGTGCGGCTCGCCGAGCTGCGGTCTAAACAGATCCTCCGGCACGGTCTCTCCTATCGGTAGCCGTTCACGCTGCTGGGTTGATCGGGGGCCACACTAAGCGGCCCCAGCCCCAGGGGCGCGGCGCGTTCAGAAGCAACCGACGAAGCGGAGATGGAGCTAGCCGGACTCGAACCCGCGACCTCCTGGGTGCGATCCAGGCGCTCTCCCAACTGAGCTATAGCCCCATGGACGTATGTCTTTAGGCCCAGACGGGATAATCCCGGCCGTGCCTGGGGGCAAGGATACGCTGTCCGTCCGTTGAGCTTCGGACGACGTCTCGCCTTTTTCTTCTTGCTGATCGTGCTGGTGCCGATCCTGGCGCTGTTCGCCGTGCTGCTCGCGGTCAGCCAGGACTCCCGGCGGGGAAAGGCGGACGCGCAGCTCGCCGCCGGCCTCGATACGGCGGTTGCGCTCTACGACGAGCGGGCGGCGGCCGCCGAGGGCGCTGCGCATCAGCTCGTCACGGACCCGGCGCTGCCCACCGCGATCGCCACCCTTGACCGCGACGGCCTGACCGCCTTCGCCGAGAGTGCCGCTCAGCGCCCCGACGTCGTCGCCGTCGAGCTTGACGATGCCGACGGCGCCCCGGTGGCCGAGGCGGGCACCGACGAAGGATTCGCATACACGGAGCTTGGGCTCGAGCAGAATGGCGAGGAGGTCGGCTCGCTCAAGGTCTCCTCGACCCTGGCCGCGGACTATGCGGCCGAGCTCCACCGGCTCACCGGCCGCGAGGTCGTGGTGAGCCGGGAGGACGCTCCGCTGAGCTCCACCGTCCCGCCCCCAGCCGAGAGGATCGAGCCGGGTGAGACCCATGACCTGACGCTCGACGGGCGCGACTTCCGGGCCCACCTCCTGGCGCTTGGGAGCGGCGGCGAGGAGACCGTGCTCCTCGCCGGACCGCCGAGGGTCGGTGGCTTCCTGCCGATCGGGTTTGCCTCGGTGCTGTTGCTGATCGGCGCCCTGCTGGTGGCGGGGTTCTTCGCCTACGGCCTTGCCCGGGCGCTGGCCGGCCTCTACACGCGGGTCGCCGAGGAGGCTCTCACCGACCCCCTCACCGGCCTCTGGAACCGGCGCCGGCTGTCCGAGATCCTTCCGGTCGAGGTCGATCGGGCCCTTCGCTTCAACCACCAGCTCTCGCTGCTGATCTTCGACGTAGACGATTTCAAGGCGATCAACGACCGCGAGGGGCATCCGCAGGGAGACGCGGTCCTGAGGACGGTTGCCGACGTGCTCCGGGATAAAACCCGCTCGATCGACCTCGCCGCTCGCTTCGGAGGTGACGAGATGGCGGTGATCCTGCTCGAGACCGATTTCGAGGGTGCCGTGGTCCTCGCCGAGCGCCTCCGCACCGGGGTCAAGGAGGCCGAGGTGCCGACGAGGGACGGCGAGGAGATGGGGATGACGATCAGCGTCGGCGTCGCCACCCTCCCGGACTCGGCAGTGGACGTCGAGGCCCTCGTCGACGCCGCCGACAACGCGCTTCTCCGGGCAAAGCGGGCGGGCAAGAACCAGATCCGCACCGCCCCCCTTCGCCCGCGTGGCGCTGGTGCCGGTCCCGTGGCGAGGGAGCCCGTCAGGAGGCGGCGGCGCGGTCGGGCGCGCTCTTAACCCGCTCCCACGCCCAGCGATACCGAAAATGGTCGGCCCGGTGCATGCATCGGGGGCACCTCCGGTATCACACAGACGTCACAGCGTTTAGCCTTCCGTTGGTCACACCGGCGTAGGAGCAGCATGGGAATACTCGACGACGCCATTCGCGAGCACCTCGACCTGAAGCGCAAGCACGGCGCGCGGGACTCCGAGATCTCCGAGATCGAGGACGAGGCACTGGGCTCGGGTGAACGCCCCGATCCGTTCACCGCCGGTGAGCTCTTCGGTGAGGTCTCCTCGCCGGATGGGCCGCCGCTGGAGGAGCCGACTGCGCTGGTGGAGCCCCTCGCAGCTCCCCCCGAGCCTCCTGGTGCGGAGCCGCCGGAGCCTTCCTTCCCTGAGCCGGCGGAGCAGGCACCCCCGGACAGCCCGCCCAACCTCGAGGCGCCGGCCGAGTCCGAGTCGATTGAGGAGCTGATGGTCCAGGAGGAGGAGGAGGAGGAGGAGGCTGCTCCCCCGGAGGGCGTTGACGTCGAGGTTCCGCCTCCGCCGCCGCCCGAGGCCGAGGCGGGCGCTCGCCCGGAACCACCTTCGCCCCCGCCGCCCGCCGCCAGCGAGGGACAGCGTGGGAGGGCACGGGGCCGGGTCGACGTGCCGACCCAGGAGCACATTCCGCCCCGCGAGGAGACCGGCGAGGACGCTGCGCTTCTGGCCGAGCCCGAGCCGCCGCCCAGTGAGCCCGACGCTGCAGAGGAGGGCGCCGCCGAGCTCTATGACTTCGAGACGGACCCCGGCCTGGTCGAGGAGGAGGGCGCCAGCCGAGGAGCGGCTCCGCCGCCTGCCGACAGCGACGACTTCGAGGCGCTTGGGCCGGTCGACGAGGCGGAGGAGGACGACCTCTATCAGGCCGAGGAGGAGGAGCCCCACGGTGAGCAGCGCGGCGGCACGACCGATTCCGAGGAGGAGGTAGAGGCGTCGGAGGACGAATTCGAGACCGACGTTCGCCGGATCGACCCGGTGGAGGACGAAGAGGAGGAATTCGCGACCGAGGTCAGGCCGGCTGCACCCGCCGAGGACGATGACGATGTCCTCTCCGAGCAGCCCGAGTTCCTCGACCAGGACACCGACGATGACCTCTGGTTCGAGAAGGGCCCCCCGAAGGACTTCGACTTCGAGGACGAGGAGAAGTAGGAACGGGTCGCGCCTAGGCGCGCCCTCGGATCAGATGTATCCGCGCATTCTGCTGGCCTCGACCACCCGCTCGATCCCAACCAGGTAGGCGCTCTCGCGCAGCGAGATCTGTTCCTCCTTCGCCCGCGCGGCGACGTCGCGGTAGGCCTTTCGCATGATCCCCCCGAGCTTGTCGTTCACCTCCCGCTCCCCCCACTGGAAGTGCTGGAGGTTCTGGACCCATTCGAAGTAGGAGCCGACGACGCCCCCGGCGTTCGCCATCACGTCGGGGATCACCTGGACCCCCTTGTCCATCAGGATCTGGTCGGCGGCCGGGGTGGTCGGGCTGTTCGCCCCCTCGACGATCATCTTGCAGTCGATCCGGTCGGCGTTGCCCTCGTGGATCATCCCGCCGAGGGCCGCCGGGATCAGCACATCGCATTTGATCGCGAGCAGGTCGTCGGGACTGATCACCTCGGCGCCCGGGAACTCGGTGAGCTTGCCTCCCTCCTCGAAGATGTGCCTGGCGAGTTCGACCGCGTCGATCCCCTTCTCGTTGCGGATCGCCCCGGTGGCGTCGGAGGCGCCCACCATCGTCGCGCCGAGCCCCTGCATGATCCGCGCCGCCCACGAGCCGACGTTGCCGTATCCCTGGACGGCGAAGGTCGCCTCGGCCGGGGGGAGGCCGATCTGGGGAGCCGCCTCGCGGAACATGTAGACGCAGCCTCGCCCGGTCGCCTGCTCGCGGCCGTGGGACCCGCCGAGCGCGATCGGCTTCCCGGTGCAGATCGCCGGCGTGTGGCCGTGCAGCTTCCCGTACTCGTCCATCATCCACGCCATCACCTGGGCATCTGTGTTGACGTCGGGGGCGGGGATGTCGCGGGTGGGACCGAGGATCTTCTCGATCTTGTCGAGGAACGAGCGCGCGATCGCCTGCAACTCGGAGCGCTCGAGCTCGTCCGCCGGGCAGTTGACGCCGCCCTTGGCGCCGCCGAAGGGGATGTTGGCGACGGCCGTCTTCCAGGTCATCAGCGACGCCAGCGCCCGGACCTCGTCGATGTCGACCTCGGGGTGGAAGCGGATCCCGCCCTTGTAGGGGCCGCGGGCGCCGTTGTGCTGGATCCGGTAGCCGGAGAAGACGTGGACCCTGCCGTCGGAGAGCTTCACCGGGATCTGCACGGTGACCTCGCGATAGGAGGTCCAGAAGACGGTGCGGAGATCGTCGGGGAGCTCGAGGCGCTCCACCGCCTGGTCGAAGTAGAACCGGACGATGTCGAGGTTCGACATCTCGGCGCCCATGGACTCGCGCGTCTTCGCCTTCGTCGCCATCGCCCCTCCTAGCGCCAGATCGGTGCGGGGCCAGTCTCTCACACGCCGCCGGGGCGGGCCTACACTTGAGGCCCCTGGGGCCATAGCTCAGTTGGGAGAGCGCGTCGCTTGCACCGACGAGGTCGCGGGTTCGAATCCCGCTGGCTCCATCCCTGGCTCAGCCCTCTGCGACGAAGCCGGCGGCAAGCAGCTGCGGCACCTGGCGGAGCGGGTCGGGCGAGTCGAGGACGACGACCCCGAGGTGGCGTCCGCCCAGCCGGGCGGTGGTCACGTAGCAGCGGCCGGCGCCGTCGGTGAAGCCGGTCTTCAGCCCGGTCACCTTGGCGGCGGGAAGGCCGCGGAGCCCGTGGTCGAGGAAGTAGTGGTTGTTGGCGAGGTGGAGGACGCCGCCCTTGATCGGGAACGCAGGCGTTGCCGAGCTGGTCCTGGCGATCCTGGCGATCCGTGGCTCGGCGAGGTCAGCTCGCGCCAGCGCGGCGAGGTCGGCGGCACAGGAGCGGTTGTCGCGGTCCTTGAGCCCATTCGGGGTCGAGAAGTGGGTGCAGCCGAGGCCCATCACTCGCGCCTCCCGGTTCATCCGCGCGACGAAGCGGGGGACGGAGCGGGCGTCGTGCTCGGCGAGCGCGACCGCCGCGTCGTTGGCGGAGATCATGATCAGCGCCTCGAGCAGGGCCTCCAGCGGGACCAGCTTTCCTCTCGGGAGCAGTCCGGTGGCGGAGCCAGCGGTGTGAGCCGCGTTGGGGCTGATTGCCACCAGCTCGCTCGGGACGTGCGCGTTGCTGATCAGGAGCGCGGTCATCATCTTGGTCAGGCTCGCGATCGGGTGAAGCGCCCGCGGGTGGCGCTGCCAGAGCACCTCGCCGGTGTCGACGTCGAAGAGGACCCCCGCCGCCGGCGGCTTCTTCATCCTCACCCGCACCGGCAGCGGCGCGGCCGCGGGTTGGAGGGCGAACTCGCTCTGAGAGGCCGCAAGCGGCGCCTGGGGGGAGGCGGCATCTTCGCTCGCCCGGTCCGGCCCACTCGCGGCGACCGAGCCGGCGCTCGCCTGCAGGCCGGGGTCAGACGACGCGGAACGCGGCGGCGCGCTTTCGTCGATCCCCTCCCGGTCGGGCCATATCGCCAGCGCCACCGCCGCCGTCGCCCCGAGGGCGACCAGCAGGGCGACGATCG
This sequence comes from uncultured Solirubrobacterales bacterium, assembly GCA_963752585.1. Lineage (GTDB taxonomy): Bacteria > Actinomycetota > Thermoleophilia > Solirubrobacterales > 70-9 > CAVVYV01. Next base: position 20,296 of record CAVVYV010000008.1, on the reverse strand, counting down.
CGAGCAGCCGCCTACCCATCGCCGGGAGGCGGGTTGCGGATCGCGCCGATCAGCCCGGCGGCGATCATCCCGACGATCACCAGCGAGATCACGGTGAAGATGTCGAAACCGGAGTCGATCGCGACCGAGATCGAGATCACCGCGAAGAATGCGCAGAAGGTCAGCCCAAGGATGAGTACCGCGGTTCGGGTGGTCGGGTCCAAGGTAACCGCCCGCCTAGTAGACGGGAAGCCGCGGCTCCGGTTCTCGCCGCTTGGTCGCGAACAGCTTGATCGCCGCCAGCCCGAAGAGGAAGCCACCGACGTGGGCGAAGTAGGCGACCCCGCCGCTGCCACCGACGTCGACGGCAACCTCTCCCAGCGCCGGGAGGAACTGGAGCACGAACCAGATCGACAGCAGGATCAGCGCCGGGATCTCCACCAGGGTGACGAAGAAGACGATGAAGATCAGGGTGATCACCCTGGCGGCCGGAAATAAGAGCGCGTAGCCGCCGAGCACTCCGGCGACTGCTCCGCTGGCCCCGATCGTCGGGGCGGTCGAGCTTGGGTCGAGCGCCGCCTGGGCATAGACCGCGACCAAGCCCGCAAGCAGGTAGAAGGCGACGAACTTTCCCCGGCCCATCGAGTCCTCGATGTTGTTGCCGAAGACCCAGAGGAAGAGCATGTTGCCTGCAATGTGGAGGATCCCGCCGTGCATGAACATCGAGGTGAACAGGGTCACGAACCAGGCCGCCTGGTCGAGCGGGAACAATGTCCCGCCCTGGACCCCCTGCTGCTCGGCCTCCCGATCCACCGCCTGAGCCTCCCGGTACTCCGGGGTTCCCGGGCAGACGACTTCTTCCACCAGGGTTCCGTCCTCCGCCTGCACGGTGCCGATCGCGCAGTCACCGCTTTCGCCCGGGTGGGTGATTCGGTAGGGCTGGGCCCCGTACTCGAGCGAGCTCTGGTCGATCGACTTCACCCCCAGCTGGCTCAGCTCAGGGCTGGTCGGATAGGTCCACTGCCAGATGAAGAAGGCGACGTTGATCGCGATGATCACCACCGTGACCACCGGGAAGCGCGCGGTCGGGATGTTGTCCTTGAGCGGGATCAAGGGCCGCGCGGAAGCCTATTGGCGCAGGAAGGAGAGGCTTGCCGGCCGAGGACCCTGTTCAGCGTCAGCGCGGACGGTGCCGCGCTGACGCGGCTCGCGCCTTAAGCGACGGGATCTCGTAGCGCTTCGCCGGCAGCTTCGCCGAGCGCGGCGGGGGCAGGGCATACTGCCCCGCCGAGGCGGCGACCGCTCCGCCGCTGGTCCAGCGGACCGGGAGCGGCGGGTTCTGGAGCAGCAGGTCCCAGGTCGGGACGTCGATGTTGCCGGTCTGGGCGAGGCCCTTGTCGGCCTGGAAGGAGTAGACCGCGCTCTGGGTCGGCGCCTCGAAGTAACCGGTGATCGGGGTCGAGTAGCCGCCTCCCGCGAGCAGCTGCTGCGCCCAGGCGACCAGGTCGCCCTTCGAGCCGAGCCGGAGGAAGGGATAGCTGTTGTAGGGCGCGTAGCCGGCGGGTGCCGCGACCGGCGCCCCCACCGCCTTCCACTGGCGCTTGCCGGCGCTCTGCCACGACCACCAGCTCACCCCCTGCATCCCGTGGGCGAGCGCGAGCGAGCGGAAGCGGCGGATCGACTTCGGCTTCGGGTTCAGGTAGACCTGGCCCAGCGGCAGGATCGGCCGGCCATAGGCGCGGTTGAAGACGTAGGTGTGGGTGAAGGCGGTGTCGACGCTGGTGCCGATCGTCTTCCAGTAGAGCTGCGGGATGTTGTACTGGGCCCCGCCGGGGCCGAGGAAGACCGAGTAGGGAAACGCGGGGTGATAGTCGACGTAGGGGAAGGCGGCGAGCCCGATCGGATAGTCGGGGCCGACCTGGCTGCGGAGCGCGCTGATGTAGGTGGAGGCCTGCGGGTAGCGGCCCTCGTAGTGGCCCTCGGCGTCGATCACCAGGCAGTCCGCGCCCCGCGCGACCGCGGCCGCCCCGACGCTCGCCTCCCGCGCGGCAGAGCTGCCATAGACGAACTGCCAGGCGCAGACGTTCAAGCCCCTCGCCTTCAGCGCGGCGACCAGCGAGGCCGAGAACTGGCCCCAGTACTTCCTTCCGTCGCCGGACTTGATCAGGACGGTTTCGATCCCCCGCGCGTGCGCCCTGGCGGCGATCTTCCCGACCTTGCCCCGATTCGAGCGGCTCACGTACCAGATCCACATCCCGTCGCCGGCAAGCGGGTTCTTCGCCTGCTCGGGCGTCGGCGCCGGCTCCTGCGCGGACGCGTCCCCCGGGCGCCGGTGATCAGGACCAGCGCCAACGCTGTCGCGACGATGCAGGCAAGGACGCTTCTGTGCCTGGGAGGGCGCAAGATCATGAGCGTACGCAGGCATAAACACGCCTCCGCAACCAAAGCTGCACTCCCGCCCGCGGGCCGCGCGGCTAGGCAGTTGCGGTTTGTGGCAGCTGCTCGTCCGCGTGGTAGGAGGACGCGGACCAGGGGGCCCGAGGCGACCGACTCGAACCCGAGCTCATAGGCGGCCCTCTCGCAGCGCCTCGAACTCCTCGGGGTGCCAGTAGCGGGCGACCGGAAGGTGGTTCTCGGTGGGGCGCAGGTACTGGCCCACGGTCAGCACCTGGACGTCGTGCTCGCGGAGGATGCCGAACGCCTCGACCATCTCGTCGAACTCCTCGCCGAGGCCGACCATCAGGCCCGACTTGGTGACGACTTCGTCCCCAGCCATCTCCTTCGCCATCCGCAGCACCCGAGCCGAGCGCATGAACTCGCGAGCCGCGGCGGGCGATCGGGTACAGCCGCGGCACCGTCTCGACGTTGTGGTTGAAGACGTCGGGCCGCTCGGCGACGACCTTGGCGAGCGGCATCTCCTCGCCTCGGAAGTCGGGGGTGAGGACCTCGACCTTGCACCCGGGCGCCAGCTTCCGGATCGAGCGGATCACCCCGACGAAGGCGCCGGCGCCGTAGTCGGGGAGGTCGTCGCGGTCCACCGAGGTGACGACCGCGTGGCGAAGGCCCATCCGCTTCACCTGGTTCGCGACTCGCAGCGGCTCGAGCGGGTCGTTCCAGGTCGGCTTCCCGGTCTGGACGTTGCAGAAGCCGCAGCGCCGGGTGCAGACGTCGCCGAGGATCATGAAGGTGGCGGTGCCCCGCTCCCAGCACTCGCCGACGTTGGGGCAGTTTGCCTCCTCGCAGACGGTGTGCAGGTTGGCCTCGGAGATCGTCTGCTTCAGACGGCGGTAGTTGGGGCCGCCCGGTGCCGGCACCTTCAGCCAGGGCGGCTTGCGCTCGCGGAACGCGACCTTGCCCTCATCGTCGGCGGCGTGGCCGCCCGGTTTGGCCCGGGAGCGGGTGACGTGAAGGCGCTCGTCGAGGTCTGTCGGTCCTGCCATCGCTCCTACCGTACCGAGGCCGAGGCCCCGTCCTCCCTGGGCACCGGCGCCGCCATCGCCAGCGCCTCGGCCCCGGGGACCGTCTCGGCCAGCTCAGCGGCGGCCTTGTCCACGGCACGGCGCTCGTAGATCTCGGCGAATCGGGCGATCACCGCCGTCCATGTCAGGGCGCCCCATGCTCCTTGCTCGGCGCCGAGCTCGCGGCAGACCGAGGTCATCCTGCACCCCCTCGATCCCGCAGGGGACGATCCACTCGAACGGCTGGAGGTCGTTGTTGACGTTGACGGCGAAGCCGTGGGTGGTGACGCCCTTGTTGACGTGGACCCCGATCGAGCCGATCTTCCGCCCCTCGGGCGGCCGGCCGCCGACCCAGACGCCGGTCAGCCCCTCGATCACCTCGGCCTCGACCCCGAAGCTCGCCGAGCGAGTCGATCATCAGCCGCTCCATCCGCCTGATGTACTCGTGGACGTCGCCGCCGTAGGGCCTCAGATCGACGATCGGGTAGCCGACCAGCTGGCCGGGGCCGTGGTAGGTGACCAGTCCGCCGCGGTCGGTCTCCGTCACCTCGATCCCCTGCATCCGGTACCAGTCCTCGCCCATCGGCAGCTCCGCCGGGTCCGATCGGCGCCCCTTCGTGTAGACGGGAGGGTGCTCGAGGAGGAGGAGGACGTCGGGGATCTCGCCCGCCTGCCGAGCCCGCTCGAGCGCCTTCTGCGCCTCTCGGGCCTCCTCATAGGGCACCTGGCCGACGCGCACGCACCAGACCTCGTCCATGTCCACAGTGTCCCACCCTCGCCGCTCCGAGCTCGGGCGGTTCGTACCCTCAGGCGCCGGCGCCTCGCGCGGCGCGTCCCCTCGGTCCCTGGCGGCCAGAACGGCCACTCCTCGAAGTGGATGCAGCGGCCATCGGCGTCCAGCCGGACGATCCAGAGGTCGCGGTACAGCTTCTCCCTCGGCGGCCCGTAGCGGACCTCGACCCTGACCACCCCGGTGTCGGCTTCGACTGCGACGACCTCGCTGTTCATCGTGAAGGACTCGTCCGGGCCAATCCTCTCGCGCTCCCACATCGAGGTGATCGCCGCCAGCCCGCGATGGGGCTCCTCGAACGGAGCGGTGGAGTAGGTGGCGTCCTCGCTGAAGAGCTCCGACAGGGGACCGGTCCCGTCGGTCCGCCAGGCGCGCTCGTAGTCGGCCACCCACTGGCGGATCTGCGTCCGGCTCACGGTCGCCCGCTTGCCCTCGGCCCGGCGGCGGACCGCCGAGAGGATCCGGCGGACGACGAGGACGTGGCCGCGGGTTCCGATCACCAGGGCCCGATAGATCGCGCCCCTTCACCCGCGGGAACTCCGCCCGGGTCTCGGCGCGCAGCCGCGAGCGCCCGATCCCGAGCTGGTCGATCCGGAAGACGAGCGCGTAGCGGGAGAAGCGATGCTGGCCGAGGAGGGCGAGGACCGAGGGCCTGATCGAGCGGGAGACGATGAAGCCGGGGACCGTGGAGCCGATCACGGTGGGCTCGCCGCGGGCCTCGGTGAAAGCGTCGCCGAGCACCTTCGCGAAGCGCGCCGAGCGCCGGGTATCGAGGATCCGAGGCAAGGTCGCGGCGAGCGCCTCCCAGACCTGGTCGGGGTCGGCCGCGATCTCGGTCCCGTGCTCGTCCACCGGCGGCAGCGAGTCGACCGGGACCTCGATCGCCCGCTGGGTGGCCGCGTCCATTACCGGGTCAGAGGGCTAGAGCGATCGGCTCCTCGAGCAGCGCCCGGACGCGCCTGAGGAAGACGGCGCCGTCGGCGCCGTAGAGGATCCGGTGGTCGCAGGCGAGCGTCACCCCCATCATCTGGCGCGCCACGATCGAGCCGTCATCCGCGACCACCGGCTTCGCCTTCAGCTCGCCGATCGCGAGGATCCCGGCCTGCGGCGTGTTGATCACCGCGTGGAAGTTGGAGATCCCGTACATGCCGAGGTTGGAGACGGTGAAGGTGGCCCCGGAGAGCTCGGGCGGGGTGATCGAGCCGTCGCGCACGCGAGAGGCGAGCGCCTTGGTCTCCGCTTGCGATCTGCCGGAGCCCCTTGAGGTCGGCGTCGAAGACCGTGGGGACGATCAGCGCGTCGGGAGCGGCGACCGCCACCCCGACGTTGACCCGCGAGTAGAACTCGAAGTGGCCGTCGCGATAGGCGGCGTTCGCCCGCGGGTGCTCCCGAAGGGCGAGGGCGCAGGCCTTGATCGACCATGTCGTTGAAGGTCGGGACGACCTCGCCCTCGGCGGCCATCTCCTTCAGCCGCTTGCGCCCCTCGAACGCCGCGCTCATGTCGATCTCGGCCTGGAGATAGAAGTGCGGCGCGGTCGCCTTCGACTCCGCCATCCGCCGGGCGATCGTCTGCTGGACCTTGGTCGGCTCGACCACCTCGACCTGCCCCTTCGCCGTCTCCGGCTTCTCGCGCGCACCCGGCGTCGGCCCCGCCGGTGCCGCGCGGGGCGGCGGCGGGGGCCGCCGGCGCCGCGGCAGCTGGCGGACCGGCCTGCGGAGAGGGGCGACCCCGCTCTCGGCGGCCCGCTCCACGTCGGCCTTGACGATCCGCCCTCCCGGCCCCGATCCGCTCAGCGCCTGAAGATCAAGCCCCTTGTCACGGGCGAGCCGCCGGGCGATCGGCGACGCCTTCACCCTCCCGTCGCCCGCACCGTCGGTGGTCGGCGATGCCGGCTCGGCGGTCGTCGTCTGTGGTGGGGGGCCGGGGGTGCTGCGGCGCCGGGGATGGCTGGGGGGCCGGGGGTGCCGCGGCAGCGGGCTCCGGCCGTTCGATGGCCGGCTCATCTGCCTCTTCAGCCTTTTCCTTGCCTCCGTCGCCGGCCCCGGCCGCTGACGCGGCGCCCCCCGGCTCCCCCATCGTCACCAGACGCCGCCTCCGCCGGCATCCCCAACCCGCGCGATCGGCTCGCCGATCGGCAGCGTGTCGCCCTCCTCGGCGACGATCTCGACCAGCGTCCCGGCGTGTCGGCCTCGTAGACCATGTTCGCCTTGTCGGTCTCGATCTCGACCAGCTCGTCCCCGACCGCGACCTCGTCGCCGACCGACTTCAGCCACTTCAGGATCGTCCCCTCCTCCATCGAGTCGGAGAGCCGGGGCATGACGACGTCGGCCATCAGAGGCTCCCCTCGAGGGTCGCCAGCGCCGCGCTGACGACGTGCTCGGCGTGGGGAATCGCCGCCTGCTCGAGCCGCTTCGAGTAGGGCATCGGCACGTCGGCCCCGGTCACCCGCTGCACCGGGGCGTCGAGGTGGTCGAAGGCCTGCTCCTGGATCAGGGCGGCCAGGTTGGCGCCCACCCCGCCGTGCGGCCAGCCCTCCTCGACGATCACCGCCCGGTTCGTCTTCCGCACCGACTCGAGGATCGTGTCGAGGTCGAGCGGGCGCAGCGTGCGGGGATCGATCACCTCGGCCTCGGCGCCATGCTCGTTGGCGAGCGTCTTCGCCGCCTCCTCCGCGGTCTCGGCCATCCGAAGGATCCCGACGATCGTCACGTCCGATCCCTGGCGGCGCACCGCGGCCTCGCCGAAGTTGAGGATCTCGCCGTTCTCCGGGACCTCACCGCGCGAGCCGTAGAGGCTCTCGTGCTCGATGAAGACCACCGGGTTGTCGTCGCGGATCGCCGCCTTCAGCAGGCCCTTGGCGTCCGCCGGCGTCGACGGGCAGGCGACCAGCAGCCCGGGATCTGCAGGTACATCGCCTCGAAGCTGTGCGAGTGGGTCGGCCCGAGCTGGTGCCCGCCGCCGCCCGGCATCCGAATCACCAGTGGCACCCGCACCTGGCCGCCGAACATGTAGGGGATCGCCGCGGCGTGGTTGACGATCTGGTCCATCGCCAGCAGCGAGAAGTTGACGGTCATCAGCTCGACGATCGGCCGCAGTCCCGGCCATCGCCGCGCCGACGCCGGTGCCGACGATCGTGTTCTCCGAGATCGGCGTGTCCCGAACCCGCTTCTCGCCGAACTCGTCGAGCAGCCCCTCCGTCACCTTGAACGCCCCCTGGAAGACGCCGACGTCCTCGCCCATCACGAAGACGTTGTCGTCGTCGCGCATCTCCTCCGCCATCGCATCCCGAAGGGCCTCCCGCATCCGCATCGTCGCCATCAGCCGCCCCCTCGGGCTGCGCTTCCTCATCGTCGGCCCGATCGCCCTCGGCCGCGCGGCTGGCGGCGGCGCCGGGCCCCGCGTAGGCGGCGCCGCGCTCGGCCAGGTCCTGCGCCCGCCGGCCCGCCTCGCGCTCCTCCTCGCCCGGGTGGGTGTCGGGTGAGCGCTCGTCGACCGTGTACCAGCCGGGGACCTGCTCGCCGACCACGTAGAGGTGGTCGTAGAGCGATTCGAGCGGCGGCTCCGGCGAGGCGTCCGCGAACTCGACCGCCGCGATCACCTCGGCGTCCGCCTGCTCGCGGATCTTCTCGACCTCCCCCTCGGAGATCACCTTCTCGTCCACCAGCCGCGCGGCGAAGGTCTCAACCGGGTCCTTCCGCTGCCACTCCTCCACCTCCTCCTTCTCGCGGTAGACCTCGGGGTCGGCGGCGGAGTGACCGCGGTAGCGGTAGGTGAAGGCCTCCACCAGGGTCGGCGTCCGCTCCTCGCGCGCGAGCCGGATGTGCTCGGCGACCGTCTCCCGAACCGCGAGCACGTCCATCCCGTCGACCCGGACCCCGGAGATCCCGAACCCCTCGGCCTTGCGTGAGAGATCGGTGACCGCCGAGTGGCGCTCGACCGAGGTGCCCATGCCATAGAGGTTGTTCTCCATCAGGAAGACGACCGGCAGCCTCCACAGCGCCGCCAGGTTCATCGTCTCGCCGAAGTTGCCGGTGTTCGAGGCGCCGTCGCCGAACATGCAGACGGTGACGTCGTCGGTGCCGAGGTAGTCGGAGGCGAGCCCGAGCCCGGCGGCGAGCGGCAGGTTGCCGCCGACGATCCCGTAGCCGCCCATGAAGCGGTGCTCGAGATCGAAGATGTGCATCGAGCCGCCGCGCCCGCCCGAGGTCCCGTCGACGCGGCCGAAGAGCTCCGCCATCACCCGCTTCGGGTCGGTCCCCCGGGCGATCGCGTGCCCGTGGGTCCGGTAGGTGCCGATCAGGTAGTCGCTCTCCTCCATCACCGAGGTGGTGCCGACGATCGTCGCCTCCTCGCCGATCCCGAGGTGGAGGAAGCCGCCGGCCTTCGCCCGCTGGTACTGGCGCCCCGCCTCCTCCTCGAAGCGCCGGATCAGCGCCATCCTCTTCAGCAGCTCGACGCAGGTCTTCTTCGCGGGGAGCTTCAGCTTCTTGCCGGCCGGCGCCCGGCCGTCGCTCGAGGCTCGCCGGCTTCCTCCTCTGCGCCGTGGAGGTCTTGCTCTGCGCCACCTGCGTCAGCCTACTCCGGCCGCAGTTCGCCGCTTCGCTCATTCTGACGGAAGCCGGCCTTGGCCGCCTCCTCGAGCTGGTCGTCGCCCCAGAACATCTCGCCGCCCACGGCGACCGTCGGGATCGCCGATCACGCCCGAGCTCGATCGCCTCGTCGGTGGCCCGCTTCAGCCCCTCCTTGACCGACTTCGTCTCGATCCCCTTCAGCACCGCGTTCGGATGAAGCTCGCAGGCGGCGGCCGCGAGGAGCACGTTGTCGACCTCGCTCATGTCGCGGCCGGCCGCGAAGACCTGGCGGAAGGCGGCGAGGCTGAAGGAGACGACGCGCCCCGACTCCTTTGCGTAGATCGCCGCCCGAACTCGGGTTGAGGCTGTAGTTGTCCTTGGGCCAGCCCCGTGGGTACCGAAGCCTCGGCAGCCCCCGCTCGGCGGCGCGCCGCTGCGATCTCGTCGAGGTCGGCCTGGTCGGGCCCGTCGGGCTGCAGCGACCAGGGCACCCTCCCGCTCGCCTGGATCAGGTGCCCGAACGAGATCGGCTGCCATTCGGGCTGCTCGCAGCCGGCCTCGGCGAACAGGCCGCTGATCCGCTCCGCCGCCAGGTACGAGTAGGGGGAGCTGAAGTCGTAGTAGAAGATCGCGCGGTGCCCTGGGCGATCGGTCGTCACGGCTTCGCCGTCAAACGGGTCGCGCTGCACGCGCGCCCCGCATCAGCCGTGGATCGCCCAGCCGTCCACCGCGCGGGCGGCGTCCAGGACCGCCTCGGACATCGTCGGGTGGGGGTGGATGATCCGCTCGAGCTCCTGGTAGCCGCCCTCGAGCGCCATCACGTCGACGAACTCGCTGATCATGTCGCAGGCGAGGTTGCCGACGATGTGGGCGCCGAGGATCTCGCCGTACGTCGGGATCGCCGACGATCTTCACCAGTCCCGCTCGGTCGTCGTAGACGACCGAGGCGCCGGCGCCGCCGAGCTTGAACTTGCCGACCTTGATCTCGCGCCCGGCCTCCTTCGCCTCCGCCTCGGTGAGGCCGACGCTGGCGACCTGGGGATGGCAGAAGGTCGCTCCCGGGAACGAGGTTGATGTCGATCGGATGGGTGGGCTGACCGGCGGCGTGCTCGACCGCGATCACCCCCTCCTCGGAGGCCTTGTGGGCGAGCGCCGGCCCCCGGACGAGGTCGCCGATCGCGTAGATGCCGTCGGCGGTGGTCCGCTGGTACTCGTCGATCTTGATCTGCCCGTTCTCCTCGGTCTGCGACGCCGGCGGCCTCGAGGTTGAGCGGGTCGGTGTCGGGGCGCCGCCCGCCGGCGATCGCCAGGTAGTCGGCCTTCAGCTCCTTGTCGCCCGCCTTCACCTTGACCCCGGTCTTCTGCTCGGTCACCTCCTCGACCTTGGTCCCGAGCAGCACGTCGATCCCGTCCTTCTTGAACTGGCGCTCCACCACCCGCGCCATGTCCACGTCCTCGAGAGGTAACAGGTGGTCGAGCATCTCGACCAGGGTCACCTCGGTCCCGAGGCGGGCGTAGGCGGAGGCGATCTCCGATCCCGAGGCGCCGGCGCCGGCGACCACCATCGCCTTCGGCAGCTTCTCCAGCGACCAGGCGCCCCAGGTGTCGAGCACGCGGTCGGAGAACTCGACCCCGGGGATCGGCAGCTCGATCGAGCCGGTGGCGAGGATGATCGCCTTCGCCTCATGGGTGTCGGAGCCGACCTTGACCTTGCCGCCGCCCTCGAGCGAGGCCTCGCCGCGGAGGAACTCGACCTTGTCCTTGTTCCAGAGCATCTCGACCCCGTCCTCGAGGGTCTTCGAGACCTTGGCGCGGCGGCTCTGGACCGCCTTCCAGTCGATCGAGATTCCGTTCGCCTTGATCCCGAGGTCGGTGCCGTTGCCGTTCACGTCGCTGTAGATCTCGGCCGTGTGGAGGACGGTCTTCGCCGGGATGCAGGCGTAGTTGAGGCAGCGCCCGCCGGCCTTGTCGCGCTCGACCACCGCGGTCTTCTGGCCCAGCTGGGCGGCGCGAATCGCCGCCACGTAGCCGCCGGGGCCGCCTCCGATCACGATCACGTCGTACGCCGCCATCGGATCTCGACTCTATCGGGCGGGGGGTTCGGGCATCTGGATCCGCGCCATCGCCCGGATCATGAAATAGAAGAGCAGGCCCGGCGCCCAGCAGGAGCGAGAGGGTCGCCGCCGCCTCGAGAACAGTCCTCACCTGGACCAGGCCGAGCGCGCTGGCCAGCAGCACCAGGACCAGGAGCATCTGGAAGCCGAGCACCGCCCAGTACCGGGCCTTCCACAGCCCCCAGGCCATCAGCCACACGGCGAGCGCGAAGACCCCGATCGCGAACGGCTGCGGATCCTGCCCGGCCGCCTCGACGCCGGCCGGCGGCGAGCCCGGTGGAGACGGTCAGGACGATCGCCAGCACCGTCGACACGGCCGCTCCGACGGTGACCGCGGTCGGCCGCTCACCCGCGGCGAGCGGCTCCAGCTCCGCTCGCGCCGCCGCGTTGCGCTCCTCCGAGCGCCGCGCCATCCGCTCCTCGAAGCTCTCGGGAGCGATGGCGGCGGCGTCTTCGCCGTCGGCGGGCTCGGTGACCGTCTCCGATTGCCGCGCTCGGCGGCGCGGCGCTTCCGCTTCCGGCGCTCCTCGCGCTTGCGCTCGCGGCTGCCCATCACCGGTCCTGACAGCTCGTCCCTCGGCCTCGAGCGGCGGCCTCCACCGGCCCGACCAGCTCCCGGGCGGCCTCGGCGGGGTCGGCCGCCTCCTTGATCGCTCGCACCACGCAGACCCGGCGCGCTCCCGCCTCGACCACCTCGCCGGACGTTCTCCGGGTCGATGCCGCCGATCGCGAACCAGGGCAGGGTCGCGATCTGCGGCCGCCTCGCGGATCAGCTCGAGGCCGGTCGCCGGCCGTCCCTCCTTGGTCGGGGTCTCCCAGATCGGTCCGACGCTGATGTAGTCGATCGGGCTGCTCCGCCGCCGCCTCGATCTGCTCGCGGGAGTGGGTGGAGAGGCCGATGATCGCCTCGGGGCCGAGGATCTCGCGGGCCTCGGCGGGGCTGATGTCCTCCTGGCCCACGTGAACGCCGTCCGCGCGCAGCTCCGCCGCCAGGTGCGGGTCGTCGTTGACGATGAACGAGGGCGCCGTAGGTGTCGGCGAGGCGCCGGAAGGTCTGGCCGGAGCGCTCGACCGCGTTCCGAGGGCTCTCCCGGTCGCGGAGCTCGATCATCCCCGCCCCGCCGGTGAGCGCCGCTCGCAGCAGCGGCTCCGGGTCCGTCGCCCAGCGGGCGGGCGTCGCAGACGAAATAGAGCCGCGCCCACTCGAGCCTCTGGCGACGCAGCGGCGCCGATCCCCTCGGCAGGGGCGGGACGCGTGGGTCGAGATTGCGGTGCGCTCACCCCGACCAAGCCTAGTTCACGCACCGCGGGGGTACGATGAGTGGAGATACGGGAGCCCACCAGGGCTGAGAGGGCGGCTGAAGCGCCGCCGACCGTCGGAACCTGATCCGGGTAATGCCGGCGCAGGGAGGTTGGAGCGCAACAGCCGTCGCCAACGATGACGGCAAAGAGCGAGAACTCATACGACGTCCTGATCGTCGGAGGCGGCGTGATCGGCCTCGCCTGCGCCTGGCGGGCCGCGTCCGCCGGCGCCCGCGTCGGCGTGCTCGAGCGCGACCGCCCGGCCGCCGGAGCCACCGGCGTCGCCGCAGGGATGCTGGCGCCGGTCGGCGAGGCCTCCTGGGGGGAGGAGACGCTGCTTTCCCTCAACCTCGACTCGCTCCGCCGCTGGCCCGATTTCGCCGCGCGAGCTGGAGGCCGATGCCGGCGAGGACGTCGGGTACGCCGAATGCGGCGCGCTCCACGTCGCCCTCGATCGCGACGAGGCCGAGGCGCTTCGCCGCCGCCACGAGCTTCACCGGCGCCTCGGGCTCGATTCCGAGTGGCTCGGCGGCAGCGAGTGCCGCCGGGTGGAGCCGGGGCTGGCGACGGCGGTTCGCGGCGGCGTCCACGCCCGGCACGAGGCAGCGGTCGATCCCCGCAGGCTGGCCGGCGCCCTCCTCGCCGCCCTCGAGCGCCGCGGCGCGGTCGGTCGAGTCCGGCGCCGAGGTGGTCGCGGCGGAGCGCCGGATCCGGCTCCTGGCGGCTGAGCACCGCCGACGGGCGGGAGCTCGCGGCCCCGGCGGTGGTGCTCGCCTCCGGCGCCTGGTCGGGCGGCCGACTGGCTCCCGGTCGAGGCGCGGATGCCGGTCCGCCCGGTGAAGGGCGAGATCCTCACCCTCAAGGGGCTCCCGAGGAGCCGGTCTGCGAGGGGATCGTCGCGGGGGAGCGCGTCTACCTCGTCCCTCGCGAGGACGGGCGCCTGATCGTCGGCGCCACGGTCGAGGAGTCCGGCTTCGATACGACCGTGACGGCCGGGGGCGTCCATGAGCTGCTCCGCGAGGCCTACCGGCTGCTCCCCGAGATCGCCGAGCTGGAGCTGGCCGAGACGAGCGCCGGCCTGCGGCCCGGCACCCCCGACAACGCTCCGCTGATCGGCTTCGCCGCCGAGGGCCTGATCGTCGCCACCGGCCACTTCCGAAACGGCGTCCTCCAGGCTCCGGTGACGGCCGACTCCGTGGTCGCGCTGCTCGACGGCAGAGCCGCCCGCACGATCTCGGCCCCCTTCTCGCCGCTGCGGTTCGCCTCGGAGCCCGCGGTCGCGGAGGCCGGTCCGATGACCGTCGAGCTGAACGGCCGCCCGGTTGAGCTGCCCGATGGCGCCACGGTCGCGACCGCGATCGAGCTCTCCGGTGCGGCGCCCGAGGGCCGCGGCGTCGCGGTCGCGGTCGACGGCGACGTCGTCCCCCGAAGCGAGTGGGACGCCACCGCGCTCGCCGATGGCCAAAGCGTCGAGGTGCTCGCCGCGATCCAGGGTGGCGCGGACGGGCTTCGAGCTCGGTGGGCGCAGCTGGGGATCTCGCCTGATCGTCGGCAGCGGCGGCTTTCGCTCGCTCGAGCAGATGGAGCAGGCGCTGCTCGCCTCGGGCACGGAGATCGTCACCGTCGCCCTCCGCCGGGTCGACACCGAGATGGAGGGGTCGGTGCTCGACCTGATCCGGCGCCTGGAGCTGTTCGCCCTTCCGAACACGGCGGGCTGTTACACGGCCCGGGACGCCGTCCGCACCGCCCGGCTCGCCCGCGAGGCGTTCGAGACCGACTGGGTGAAGCTCGAGGTGATCGGCGACGACCGGACCCTGTTCCCCGATGCGGTCGAGCTGGTCGCTGCGGCCGAGACGCTGGTCGACGAGGGGTTCACGGTGCTCCCCTACACGAACGACGACCCGATCCTCGCCCGCCGGCTCGAGGAGGTCGGCTGCGCCGCGGTGATGCCGCTCGGCTCGCCGATCGGCTCCGGGATGGGGATCCGCAACCCCTACAACATCCAGATCATCGCCGAGCGCTCGGGCGTGCCGGTGATCCTCGACGCCGGGATCGGCACCGCATCCGACGCCGCCCTGGCGATGGAGCTCGGCTGCGACGGGGTGCTGCTCGCGAGCTCGGTCTCCCGGGCCGAGGACCCCGCCGGGATGGCGACGGCGATGCGCGCCGCGGTCGAGGCCGGCTACGCGGCCCGGCTCGCGGGCCGGATCCCACGGCGCCTCCACGCCGAGGCCTCGACCCCGGTCGAGGGCACCCCGGACCTCTCCTAGCGCGCTGTCTACTCGTCGGCGCGGCGCCTGCGTCGCCGGCCGGTGACGTTGTCGACCGCCTCGCCCACCGCGCCGAGCACCCAGCCGGCGCCGTGAGCCGCGCGCCCGACCAGCGAGGAGTCCAGGGGGGCCGCCGTGCGCTCGGGTGAGTCCCCGAGCGAGGCCGCGGCCACCCGGACCGCCTCGACCTCGGGCCGGATCGAGGCCTCCGAAGTGCGGCAGAAGGAGGCGAGCTCGTCGTCGCCGCGTGCGGCCGCGAGGGCTCCGAGCTGACCGAGCAGGGTCGCGACGTGCTCGATGTCCAGCACCGCCGCCCGCATCACCATCCCGGTGTCCGCTGCACGGTCGGTGATCAAGCTGCGAAGGTCGCCGATTCGCGCCCCAGTGCCCAGCGCCATCGGTCCCGCGTACAGCCCCCGGCGCTCGGTCTCGGCAGGCAGCGCGGCAAGAAGCTCCTCGATCCGGTCCCGCCCCCGCTCGAGCACCTCGGCTTGCGGCGTTCCCTCGAGCGCCGAGATCAGCCGCCCCCAGCGGTTACCAGCTGCCGGGAGGTGAGGTAGAGCTCGCGGTAGGCGCGGTGCTCGGCCGGGTGGAGCTGGATTCGATCGTCGGCCATCGACCTGAGTATCCACCGGTGCCGTCAGCTCACGGCTGGCTCCTACCCTTCGTTTCATGTGTGCAGTCGGCCGATCGCTATGGGAACATATGTTCGATGCGGTGGGATGACCAGAAGGTGGAGCGAGAGCGGGGCCGGAGCCTCCCCGGCCTCGACGTCGAGCGCGTCCGGAC
Organism: uncultured Solirubrobacterales bacterium; assembly: GCA_963752585.1. Lineage (GTDB taxonomy): Bacteria > Actinomycetota > Thermoleophilia > Solirubrobacterales > 70-9 > CAVVYV01. Next base: position 5,022 of record CAVVYV010000008.1, on the reverse strand, counting down.
CTTCGACGCTCCCGAGGCCCTCGGGATCAACTTCCACGAGGTCCGGGCGAAGTCGGCGCTGAACAAGGTCCCGGGCAGCTACCTCCCGTTCAACTACACGGTCAACGCCTTCAGGGGCTGTTCCCATGCGTGCGATTTACTGCTTCGCTCGCCAGAGCCATACCTACCTCGACCTCGACGCCGGCCGCGACTTCGAGCGCGAGATCGTCGTCAAGGTCAACGTGCCCGAGCTGCTCCGGGCTGAGCTCAGCCGGCCGAGCTGGAAGCGGGAGCTGGTCGCCTTCGGCACCAACACCGATCCCTACCAGTGGGCCGAGGGTCGCTATCGGCTGATGCCGCCGATGCTCGAGGCGCTTCGGGACACGCGCACTCCGGCCTCGGTCCTCAGCAAGTCGCCGCTAGCCCTTCGCGACCTCGACCTCTACCTCGAGCTGGCCGAGGTCGCGGACGTCAGCGTCAACTTCTCCGTCCCGACCCTCGAGGAGAAGGCGTGGCGCGAGACGGAGCCGCACACTCCCCACCCGCGGAAGCGGCTCGAGGCGGTGGCCAGGTTCAACGAGGCCGGGATCCCCTCCGGGGTCCTGGTTGCTCCGCTGATGCCGGGGATCAACGACGACCCCGAGCAGGTCGAGGAGATCGTCTCGCTTGCGGAGGAAGCAGGAGCGACCTTCGTCAACGGGATCGGGCTCCATCTGCGCCCGGGGGTGAAGGAGGTCTTCATGTCCTGGCTCTCCGCCGCCCGCCCCGACCTGGTCCCTCGCTACGAGGGGCTCTACCGGCGGGGCGCCTACCTGCGCGGGGAGGAGGGGAAGCGCCTCGGCAGCCTGGTGCGAGCCCCCAACCGCGCAGACCGACCCCCGCTACAGCCGGCGCGAGCGACTCAAGGCCAGGCGTGAGGCGAAGCGCGAAGAGCGCGAGCCCGGGGTCGAGCAGACCAGCCTGTTCTGAGCCTGCCTGGCCCGCGCTGACCACGGCGACAGCACTTTTTCCACCACTCGGTGGGGAAATACCCTAATCCGATCAACTTTCCCACCTTTTCAAGTCACAAGGTGGGGATCTCTGCTACCTTGCCCGCCGCATTGTCCAGTAAACGACTCAGAAAAGACTAAAAGGAAGAAGATGACCAAGGAGAAGAACAACGCCTGTCGCGCGTCGCGACGCGGCTTGGGATCGCGGGGATCGCCCTTGCGGCGACGCTCGGGATCGCGGCCTGTGGCGACGACGACGACGGCGTAGGTGGCGGCGGCGGTGGCGGTGGAAACATCGACCTGGTCGCCTACTCGACGCCGCAGCAGGCGTTCGAGGAGGGAATCATCCCCGCCTTCCAGGACACCTCGGGGGGCGAGGGCGTCGAGTTCTCGACCTCGTTCGGGTCCTCGGGCGATCAGCGCCGCGCCGTCGAGGCGGGCCAGGCGGCGGACTTCGTCGACCTCTCGCTGGAGCCCGACATGACCGCCCTGGTCGAGGCCGGCAAGGTCCCCGAGAACTGGAACGCCGGTCAGTACAAGGGGATCATCACCGACTCGGTCGTGACCCTCTCGGTGCGCCCCGGCAACCCGGAGAACATCCAGAGCTGGGAGGACCTGGTCACCGGCGACGTGGAGATCATCACTCCGAACCCGGCGACCTCGGGCGGCGCGAAGTGGAACATCATGGCCGCCTACGGCTCCCAGATCAACCAGGGCCGCTCAGAGCAGGAAGCGCTGGACTTCGTCGCCCAGATCTTCGAGAACACCTCGGTTCTCGACGACAGCGCCCGCGACTCCCTGCAGACGTTCGCCAGCGGCAAGGGCGACGTCCTGATCGGCTACGAGAACGAGGCCCTCCAGGCTCAGGACGAGGGGATCGAGCTCGAGTTCGTCATCCCTGAACAGACGATCCTGATCGAGAACCCCGGCGCGGTCACCACCGAGGCGCAGGACCCGGAGGCAGCGCAGGCGCTGCTCGACTTCATCCTCACCGATGAGGGACAGCAGATCTTCGCCGACTACCACTACCGGCCGGTGGTCCCGGCGGTCCTCGAGCAGAACAGGGACGCGTTCCCGGAGGTCCCGGGCCAGTTCACGATCGCCGATTTCGGCGGTTGGGGCAAGGTCGACGACGAGTTCTTCGACGACGAGTCGGGGAAGGTCACCGAGATCCTGCGCCAGCAGGGGGCCCCGACCGAGTAGGGGACGACGAGCGGCTGAGATGACACCTCCGCCCGCAGACACAGCGGTAGCGACCCCGCCGAAGGTGGGCTTCCGAGCCCCCTTCGGCGGGGAGGTGCTCACCCGCGGGATCGTGCTCACCTGGCTGAGCCTGATCGTCCTGATTCCGCTCGGCGCGGTCGTCCTCCGTTCGACCGACGATGGCCTGAGCGCGTTCTGGAACGCGATCTCCGAACCCGAGGCGGTCGCGGCGATCAGGCTGACCTTGATCGCGTCGCTGATCATCGTCGCGATCAACGCGGTGATGGGAACGCTGATCGCCTGGGTGATGGTGCGCGACGACTTTCGCGGCAAGCGCCTGGTCAACTCGATCATCGACCTGCCGTTCGCGCTGCCGACGATCGTCGCCGGCCTCACGCTGCTCGCCCTCTACGGCGAGGACTCGCCGGTCGGGATCAGCGTCACCTACACCAAGATCGCGGTCGGCCTGGCGCTGCTGTTCGTGACCCTGCCCTTCGTGATCCGAGCGGTGCAGCCGGTGCTCCACGAGATCGACGAGGAGATGGAGGAGGCCGCCGCCTCGCTCGGCGCCAAGAACACCCGGATCTTCCGCAGCATCATCCTCCCCAACCTGACCCCGGCGATCGTCGCCGGCTGCGCCCTCGCCTTCGCCAGGGCGATCGGCGAGTTCGGCTCCCTGGTGCTGATCACCGGCAACATCCCGTTCGACACCCAGGTCGCCTCCGTCTACATCTTCGGCCGGATCGAGAGCGACAACACCACCGCCGCCGCGGCGGTCTCGGTGCTGCTCCTCGTGATCGCCGTCCTGGTCCTCTTCGCCCTCAACCTGTTCGTCCGCTGGAGGAGCCGTCATGAGCGCGCCTAGCCCGCTCGCCCGATACGGGATGCGCGGCCTGGCGCTCTTCTACCTGGCCGCCCTCCTGGTGATCCCGCTGGGGATGATCTTCTTCCGGACATTCGAGGACGGCCTCCAGGCGCCGCTCGACGCGGTCACCAGCTCGGACGGGATCCACGCCTTCTGGATGACGATCGTCTGCGTCGGGATCGCGGTGCCGCTGAACACGATCTTCGGGGTGCTCTGCGCCCTGATGCTGGTGCGCCAGAGGTTCTTCGGAAGGGGGCTGATCAACTCGGTGATCGACCTCCCCTTCGCCGTCTCGCCGGTCGTCATCGGGCTCTCCCTCTTCCTGATCTACGGCACGGACGGCCTCTTCGGCGGCCCGCTCGCGGACGCCGGGATCCAGATCATCTTCTCGACGCCCGGCCTGGTACTCGCCACCGTCTTCGTCTCGCTTCCCTTCGTCGTCCGGGAGGTGATGCCGGTGCTCCAGGAGATCGGCACGGACCAGGAGCAAGCCGCGCAGACGCTGGGCGCGTCGCCATGGCAGACCTTCTGGCGGGTCACCCTCCCCTCGATTCGCTGGGGGGTCACCTACGGGGTGGTCCTGGCGACCGCCCGGGCGCTCGGCGAGTTCGGCGCGGTCAGCGTCGTCTCCGGAAAGATCTCCGGCCAGACGGAGACCCTGCCGCTCTTCGTCGAGAACGAGTACACGAACTTCAACCTCGCGGGCGCCTACGCCGCGGCGATCGTCCTCGCCGTCCTTGCCCTCGTGGTTCTGTTCAGCATGAACTTCTTGCAGCGGCGGTCTCGGAAGAGCGAGACCGGCGAAGACGACGCGGATGCGACGCCAGGGACAGGCGTTCTCGTTCCACATCCGATCGAAAAGGAGGCCTGAAATGGCCATCGAGGTGAAGGAAGTGACCAAAAGTTTCGGAGACTTCGTCGCCCTCGACGACGTCTCGATCAAGGTGCCGGACGGGGGGTTGACCGCGCTGCTCGGCCCCAGTGGCAGCGGCAAATCGACCCTGCTGCGCGTGATCGCGGGGCTCGAGCAGCCCGACGAGGGCGCGGTGCTGATCGAGGGCGAGGACAACACCGGGACCCGAGTTCAGGATCGCAATGTCGGCTTCGTCTTCCAGCACTACGCCGCCTTCAAGCACATGACCGTGTTCGACAACGTCGCCTTCGGCCTCAAGATCCGAGGCAAGGGCAACGGCGCGATCCGGGAGCGGGTGAAGCAGCTGATCGACCTCGTCCATCTCACCGGGTTCGAAAGGCGTTTCCGAACCAGCTCTCCGGTGGGCAGCGCCAGCGGATGGCGCTGGCCCGGGCGCTCGCCGTGGAGCCGCGGGTGCTGCTCCTCGACGAACCGTTCGGCGCCCTCGACGCCAAGGTGCGCGAGGAGCTGCGGACCTGGCTCCGCCGCCTCCACGATGAGGTCCACGTGACGACGATCTTCGTCACCCACGATCAGGAGGAGGCGATGGACGTCGCCGAGCAGATCATTGTCATGAATGACGGCAAGGTCGAGCAGTCGGGAGAGCCGCGCGACCTCTACGAGAACCCGGCCTCGGAGTTCGTGATGGCCTTCGTCGGGCCGCGCACCGGCTCGGGAGGCATGGGTGCGGCCGCACGACGTCGAGGTCCGCCACGAGCCCAACGGGCAGACGATCGAGGCGCGATCGAGCGGGTGGTCCATCTCGGCTTCGAGGTCAGGGTGAGCTCACCCTCGAGGGGGGCGACCACTTCTCGGTGCAGCTGACCCGGGACCAAGTGGAGGAGCTGGAGCTGGCCGAGGGGCAGATCGTCTTCGTCAGGCCCCGCGCCAGCCGGACGTTCGACTCGCCGCGCCGGCGCCCGAGACCGAGATGGAGAGGGCTTAGGAGGATTGGGATCGAGAGGTGCTGAGCGAGCCGGCAAGCCACCACCGGGTCCGCGTCGCCGAGGACGACGGCTAACGCTGACTCCAGGCTTCCGCCGGCTCGCTCAGCTCCCTCACCTCGGCGGGAA
>CAVVYV010000007.1:237500-479892 GCA_963752585.1 uncultured Solirubrobacterales bacterium | reverse complement strand
GGCGCGCCGGTTGGCATCGAGAAAAGCGCCTTATATCCACGTTTCCGATATGCGCCACGAAATGTGGCGCAGGCACAGTTTCAACTTATTTTCACCTTTTTGATAAATATATTTCGAAGTATACTTCACGCGACGGTGCCACGCGGACGTGCGCACCCGCTGCCATCCTCACGAACCTTCGACAATATTCTGTGCAATGGCAAGCCAGCCGGGAAACCGTCGCTCGTTGCGTGCGGCTCCGCCCAGGGGCGGAGCCGCACGACCGGGAGCGTCAGGCCGGGAGGCGCCGGTCGTAGTCCTGCTGCAGCCGGCGCCAGCCGTCCCAGAACGGCGCCGGCTCCTCGCCGGAGGCGCGGGCGACCAGGATGTCGAGATGCATGTGCCAGCCGGCGCCGATCTTCGTCATGGTCTCCCGGTCGGGCATGCGGCGGTGGACGAGGGTGAGCAGCACCCGATCGCCCCTCGGCTCGAGCTCGAACGAGACGTCGCCGCTGTTTCCCCAGGCGATCGCGAGCCGCCGCGGCGGATCGAGCTCGGTGATCCGGCTCTGCATCCGCTGCTCCTCGGCGAAGCCCTCCGGGCGCCGGCTCGGCGGGTCGTTGAGCTCGTCGTTGCGCCAGACGAGCTCGAAGGGCGCGCCGACCTTCAGCTCCATCTCGCCCGCCGCCAGCCACTGCCGGCGCAGCTCGCTGTCGGTGAGGTAGGCCCAGACCCGCTCGATCGGGCCGGGCAGCACGCGCTGGATCATCAGCGTCATGGGCTCCCTCAAGGTGCCGTAGGCGTCCAGGCTTGCGAGTTCATTCATCGGTCTTCTCCGTTCTCTCGGGTTGCGGTTTGCGGTCGTTCTCCTGCCGGAGGAGGCGGTTCAGCACGTCCAGACGCTCGGTCCAGAAGCGCTCGTAGAAGCTCAGCCACTCGTGCGCGCTCGCGAGCGGTGCCGGGGCGAGCCGGCAGACATGGGTGCGCCAGCGGATCTCGCGCCGGATCAGCCCTGCGTTCTCCAGCGCCTTGATGTGCTTGGAGGCGGCCGCCAGCGAGATGTCGAAGGGCTCGGCCAGCTGGCTCACGGTCCGCTCGCCATCGGCGAGCTCCAGCAGCATCCGCCGCCGCGTGGCGTCGCCGAGGGCGCGAAAGACCGCATCGAGCCGGGGTGATTCTGATTTAACCATGGTGTTGAATGTGCGCCCGCCGCGTCGTTGAGTCAACCACTTTGTTGAATGACGTTTCATCGCTCGCGCTCTGCGGGCTTCCTTTTTCGGGCGCGGCATGGAATAGGACGGGCCTTCGAGGACCGGAGTGACGATGATGGACCTGCGCGAAGCCCTGACCTTCGACGACGTGCTCCTTGTCCCCGGTGCCTCGGACGTGCTGCCGGGGACGGCGGACACCCGGACCCGGCTGACCGCGACGGTGGCGCTCAACATCCCGCTGATCAGCGCGGCGATGGACACGGTCACCGAGGCGAAGATGGCGATCGCCATGGCGCAGGCCGGCGGCATCGGGGTGATCCACCGCAACCTCGACATCGCGGCGCAGGCGGCCGAGGTGCAGCGGGTCAAGCGCTTCGTCTCGGGCGTCGTCTACGCGCCGGTGACGCTCAGGCCCGACCAGACGCTCAAGGACGCCAAGGAGCTGCAGGAGCGCTACCGGATCACCGGGTTTCCGGTCGTCGACGAGAAGGGCGTCGTGCTCGGCATCGTGACCAACCGCGACATGCGCTTCGCGACCGACGACGCGACGCCGGTCAGCGCGATGATGACGAGCGAGAACCTCGCGATGCTGCGCGAGCCGGCCGACCTCGGCCATGCCAAGGGGATGATGGCGGCGCGGCGGATCGAGAAGCTGCTCGTCGTCGACGAGGGCGGGCGGCTGACCGGGCTGCTCACGCTCAAGGACACCGAGCAGGCGGTCCTGAACCCGCTCGCCGCCAAGGACGAGCTCGGGCGGCTCAGGGTCGCCGCCGCCTCGACGGTCGGCGACGCCGGCTTCGAGCGCTCGGTGGCGCTGGTCGAGGCCGGCGTCGACGTCGTGGTGATCGACACCGCGCACGGGCATTCGAAGGGCGTCGCCGAGGCGGTGGACCGGCTGAAGCGGCACTCGAACGCGGTGCAGATCGTCGCCGGCAACGTCGCGACCGGCGAAGGCACGCGCGCGCTGATCGACGCCGGCGCCGACGCGGTCAAGGTCGGGATCGGCCCGGGCTCGATCTGCACGACGCGCATCGTCGCCGGGGTCGGCGTGCCGCAGATGACGGCGATCGTCGACTGCGCCGAGGCGGCGGCGAAGTCGGGCGCCGTCGTCATCGCCGACGGCGGGATCAAGTTCTCCGGCGACTTCGCCAAGGCGATCGGCGCGGGGGCGCATTGCGCGATGGTCGGCTCGATCCTCGCCGGCACCGAGGAGGCGCCGGGCGAGGTGATCCTGTTCCAGGGGCGCAGCTTCAAGTCCTACCGCGGCATGGGCTCGGTCGGCGCGATGGCGCGCGGCTCGGCCGATCGCTACTTCCAGAAGGAGGCCTCCGCCGACAAGCTGGTGCCGGAGGGGATCGAGGGCCAGGTGCCCTACAAGGGCGCGGTGGCGGCCGTGCTGCACCAGCTCGTCGGGGGCCTGCGCGCGGCGATGGGCTACACCGGCAACGCCACCATCGACGCGATGCGCGGCGGCTGCCGCTTTGTGCGGATCACCGGCTCCGGCCTCAGGGAGAGCCACGTCCACGACGTGCAGATCACCCGCGAGGCGCCGAACTACCGCACCGGATAGCCTACCGGTTCCATACGGTACGGATACGCGTAAACCTTCGGCATCAGGGCATGTCGGGCCCGAGCAGATAGAGCGCGCCCAGCCCCGCCCCCGGCGAGGCGCCGGGAAACGCCTCGCGGAAGATCTCGACCATCCGGCCCGAGACGAAGAGCTCGCTCAGCGCCCGGTCGACGGCCAGCCGGAAGTCGCTGTCGCCGCGGGGCAGGGCAAGCGCATGTTTTTCCACGGTCATCGTGTTCTCCGAGATCGCCAGCCCCGCCGCCGGGTCGCTGGCGAAAAGCAGACCGTAGAGGATCGACTGGTCGCCGAAATAGGCGTCGATCTCGCCGGCGAGCAGCGCCTCGAGGCCGGCCGGGTGGCTCTCCACGGTCACCACCTCGGCGGTCATGCCCTTGGCCGCGAGCGAATTGCGCAGCGCCTCCTCGGTCGTCGTGCCGGCGTGGACGCCGACCTTCTTGCCGGCCAGCGCGTCGAAGCTCGGGTCGGCTCCCTGCTTCAACAGCACCGCCGCGCCGTCGACGAAGGTCGGCAGCGAGAAGTCGACCAGTTCCCGGCGCGTGAGCGTGACGGTCGCCGCGCCGCAAAGCAGGTCGATCTTGCCGTCGGCGACCGCCTGGAAGCCGTCGGTCGCGGTGACCGGCAGCCAGGTGGTCTCGATCGTCTCGGTCCCGACCTGCTTGGCCAGGCCCTCGGCGACCGCGTCGCAGATGAGCACCGAATACCCGGCCGGGTCGCCGGCCTCGTTGCGGAACGACAGCGGCGCCGCGTCCTCGCGGAAGCCCATCCGTATCTCGCCGTCCGCCTTGATCCTGTCCAGCACGCCGTCCGCCGCCACGGGCGGCGCGCCGACGACGACGGCGAGGAGAAGGGTCAGGCCATGAATGGTGCGCACAGGTGGGTTCTCCGGTCCGGGGCGTGGAATGCGGCTCCAACCTTAGGGGACGCGGACGGGACTTGCCAAGCCGCCGCAGCAGCTTGACAGGGGAGCGGCCGCTCGCGCTCGCTAGGGCGTGTTGCCAGGCACGGACCGAAGGGGATCCAGGACCGTGAAAGATGCCGCCGAGCACGGGCGAGCCTCATCCTGTTCTTGCGAGGGATACGGCGACGATCCTCCGCCACTCCCGAAATAGAAGCGGCGGTCGTTGCCTGTCCGAAACGTCACCGTCGACGCGCCCAAGCGCGAGACGGCGTCAGGACCGCCCGGGTCGGGCGAAAGCCGGACGCAGCTGCGGCCGGGCCGGACGGTCGCCGGCCGCGGCGCGGAGCGCGAACGCCACCAGCACCGTCGACCCGCCGAGGCTGTAGGCGAGAAACGCCGCGAGCCAGCCGAGATCGGCCGCGAGCGCCAGGCCCGCCAGCGCGACCCCGCCGAACCAGCCGCCGAGCAGCAGCGGCAGCAGGCCGGGACGGTCCTGCGGCCGCGGGCCGCGGCGCGTCTCGAAGCGGAAAACCGTTGTCCTGGGCATTGCCTTGCCTCCGAATCCGCGTCGGATTTCGATCAGAGCGACCGTGCCGGGCGCCACCCTCCGCGCCACCAGGCGGCGCGCGGTGCCGGCTCCGCCTCGGCCGCCGGGCCATCCGGCCCGGCCGGGGCCGCCATGGCGACCTGGTGGAGCGTGCCGAAGATGTCGAACACGAAGACCGGCGTCGCGATCTCCGTCCGCCGACCCGCCGTCTCAATCTCGATCGCGTCCTGGTGGTGCATGGGAGCCTCCCGCTGCGATTACAGCTTAATAACGACAGACTTTATCGAGATAAGCAAGATAAAAGCCACTGGGGGCCTCAGGGGCACAAAATCAGAGACTTAAGCCGGAACGGGGTCTGCGCGGTGCGATTCGGGAGGGGCGCCCGGCCCGAAATCAACGCCGCGATGATCAGCGCCTCGCCTTTTTAACGATTTCAAACCCGACAACTTCACTCGCCATACGGTTTCCATACGCATTCCATATGCGTTCCACATCGAGCGAATCCGCGTAAACCTTTGACGACTTAGACCAGCGCCGCGGCGATACGCTCGAGCGCCCAGTCGATCTCCGCGCGCTCGATGACAAGGGGCGGCGAGAAGCGGATCGTCTGGCCATGCGTCTCCTTGGCGAGGATGCCGCGCTCGCGCAAGCCCTCGACCACCGGGCGCGCGGGGCCCGCCTCGGGGCTGAGCTCGACGGCAAGCATCAGACCGCGGCCGCGCACCTCGCGGACCCGATTGGAGCGGATCGACTCGAGCCCGGCCTTGAAGTGGGCGCCGAGCTCGACCGCGCGCTCGATCAGGCCCTCCTCGGTCAGGACCTTCAGGCTGGCGCGGGCGACGGCGCAGGCGAGCGGGTTGCCGCCGAAGGTCGAGCCGTGCTGGCCGGGCTGCAGCACGCCGAGCACGTCGGAGTTCGAGAGCACCGCCGACACCGGGTAGAAGCCGCCGCCGAGCGCCTTGCCGATCAGCGTCACGTCGGCCTCGATGCCCTCGTGCTCCTCGGCGAGCAGCTTGCCGGTGCGCCCGAGCCCGGTCTGGATCTCGTCGAGGATCAGCGTGATGCCTTGCCGCGTGCAAATCTCGCGCACCCGGGCGAAGTAGCCGGCCGGGGGGATGATGACGCCGGCCTCGCCCTGGATCGGCTCGGCGAGGAAGGCGACGGTGTTCGGCCCGATCGCCGCCTCGAGCGCGTCGGCATCGCCGAAGGGGACGGTGACGAAGCCGGGGACGAAGGGGCCGAAGTTGCCGCGGGCGTCCTCGTCGGTCGAGAACGACACGACGCCGAGGGTGCGGCCGTGGAAGTTGCCCGCGCAGACGATGATCTCGGCGCGGTCCTCCGCCACGCCCTTCACCTCGTAGCCCCATTTGCGCACCGCCTTGATCGCCGTCTCGACCGCCTCGGCGCCCGAGTTCATCGGCAGGATCTTGTGCGAGTTGGTCAGGTGCGCGAGCTCCTCGTAGAAGCGGCCGAGCTGGTCGTTGCGGAAGGCGCGGCTGGTCAGGGTCAGGCGCGCGGCCTGCTCGGTCAGCGCCTGCAGGATCTTCGGGTGGCAGTGGCCCTGGTTGACCGCCGAGTAGGCGGCGAGGCAGTCGAGGTAGCGGCGGCCCTCGATGTCGGTCACCCAGGCGCCCTTGCCCTCGGTCAGCACGACGTCGAGGGGCTTGTAGTTGTGCGCGCCGAGGCGGGTCTCGAGGTCGATCAGTCCGGCGGTGTCGAGCATGGGGGAAACTCCTGGCATCGGGGTCAGGCCGCGGAAACGGCACCGGGATGGCGGTCGAGCACGGTGCGGCCGAACAGGCTCGCGACAAGCTCGGTAGCGGCGATCGCGGTGCGGCCGCGCTCGTCGAGGAAGGGGTTGAGCTCGACGACGTCGACCGAGCCGACGAGGCCCGAGTCGCAGAGCATCTCCATCGCCAGATGCGCCTCGCGATAGGTGGCGCCGCCCGGCACCACGGTGCCGGTGCCCGGCGCGATCGCCGGGTCGAGGAAATCGACATCGAAGCTCACGTGCAGGTGGACGCCGCGCGCGCGCCACCCGGCGATCCGCTCGGCGAGCAGTGAGGAGACGCCGCGCTCGTCGATCTGGCGCATGTCGACGGTGTCGACGCCGTGCGCCTTCAGCCGGGCCTTCTCGCCGGGGTCGACCGAGCGGGCGCCGAAGACGTGCAGGTTCGCCGCCGGCACCGGCCGGAACGGCAGGTCGCCGAGCAGCGGGCGCAGGCCGGCATCGCCGGCGAGGAACGAGAGCGCCATGCCGTGCAGGTTGCCCGACGGGCTGGTCTCGGGGATGTTGTAGTCGGCATGGGCGTCGAGCCAGAGCACGGCGATCTCGCCGCCCTGCTCGGCGACGCGGCGGGCGACGCCGCTGATCGAGCCCATCGAGATCGAGTGGTCGCCGCCGAGGAAGACCGGCACCCGGCCGTCCTCCGTCATCGCGTAGGCGCAGTCGTGCAGGGTGCGGGTCCAGCCGGCGATCTCGGCGAGATGCCGGCAGCGGTCGGCGAGGTGCGGCGGCATGGCGACCTCGGCGGCGCGCGCGTCGTGGATCGTGCCGTGATCGGCGATCCGGTGGCCGAGCTCGCCGAGGGCGCGCGCGAGGCCGGCGGTGCGCAGCGCCTGCGGTCCCATCAGCGTGCCGCGCGATGCGGCGCCGAGCTCGAGCGCCACGCCGAGGATCTCGATGTCGCGGGGCTTCAGGTCGGCGAATCTCGGGGTGGTCGGCTGGCTGTCGAGCACGTCGTCTCCATAGGCGGGGAACCGGCTGCCCGGCTTGCCTTGGATTCTATCGCGCTGCGGCGGTAGCCAAAAGGGAGCAGAGCGTTGAATTATGCTCCGAAACGCAGCAAGAAGACAATGGACGCTGACGGAACGGCAGGATGCGCGCCCCTGATGATCTCGACCGCCGGTTGATCGGCCTCCTGCGCGACGACGCCCGGACGCCGAGCGCGACCTTGGCCCGGCAGCTCGGAGTCTCGCGCGGGACGGTGCAGAACCGGATCGACCGGCTGGTGCGGGCGGGCGTGCTGCTCGGCTTCACGGTGCGCCTCGCCGGCGAGGCCGACGGAGGCGCGGTGCGGGCCATGATGGCGATCGAGGTCCGCTCCGCCGATACCCGGGCGGTGGTGACGGCGCTCCGGCGGCTGCCGGAGGTCGCGCGCGTGCATTCGACCAACGGGCGGTGGGATCTCGTCGCCGAGATCGCGACCCCGGACCTCGCGGCGCTCGACGCGGTGCTGACGGAAATCCGGGCGCTGAAGCCAGTGGCGAACTCGGAGACGAGCATCCTGCTGGCGGAGGTGAAGTAGGCGCGGGGGCCGCAGGATCCGGGTTGATCGCGAGGGCCGGCGACCCGATCTCAACGGGGACATGCGGAGGAGGATTTCCGATGACCTATCTCGTCTTCGAGACCGCCGCCGGGTTCTGCGCGATCGCGTGGAGCGACGCCGGCATCACCCGCTTCCAGCTGCCGACGAAGAGCGCGACAGCAGCCGAGCGGCTGCTGCGCCGCCGGCTGCCCGGCGGCGCGCCCGGCACGCCCACTCCGGAGGTGGCCGAGGTGGTGGCCGCCGTGCGGCGCTACTTCGCGGGCGAGGCGGTCGACTTCACCGGGTTCCGGCTGGACCTTGGCGGGCAGGAGCCATTCTTCGCGCGCACCTACGCGGCGGCGCGGCGGATCGGCTGGGGGCACACGACCACCTACGGCGGCCTAGCGAAGACGCTCGGCGCCGGACCCGAGGCGGCGCGCGACGTCGGGCAGGCGATGGCGCACAACCCGGTGGCGCTGATCATCCCCTGCCACCGGGTGCTCGCGGCGGGCGGCAAGGTCGGCGGATTCTCGGCCCCAGGCGGCGCCGCCGCGAAGCGGCGGATGCTCGCGCTCGAGGGCGTCAGCCTCGATGACCCGCCGGCGGCGCAGCGTTCGTTCGCCTTCTAGGCACGGGAAGTCGGGCCTGTTGCGCCTACCGGACGCGCTCCGCGGCCAGATCGGCGGCATGGCTGCCCCAGGGCCCGTGGTGCGCGCCGGGCTGGTCGATCCGCTCGAACCCGTGCGCGCCGAAGAAGTCGCGCTGCGCCTGCAGGAGGTTCGCCGTCGAGCGCGCGGTGCGCATCATGTCGAAATAGCCGACCGCCGCCGCCAGCGCGGGGGCGGGGATCCCGGCCAGCACTGCTTGCGCGACCACCGCCCGCAGGCTGCCTTGGCTTGCCTTCAACCGGTCCGCGAAGCGCGGCGCGAACATCAGGTTGGTCCCGGCGCTGCCTTCGAGCGCCTGCGCCATGTCGTCGAGCATCGCCGAGCGGATGATGCAGCCGGCGCGCCAGACCCGCGCGATCGCGGCAAGCGGCAGATTCCAGCCGAACTCGACCGAAGCCGCTTCGAGCAGGCCGAAGCCCTGGGCGTAGCAGGCGATCTTGCCGGCGAGCAGCGCCTCCTCGAGCCGGGCGAGCGCCTCCCCGGCGTCCGGGACCGCCGCCGGTCCGGATCCGAAGAGCGCCGCCCCGACGGCGCGCTCCTCGAGCCGCGACGACAGGTTGCGCGCCGCGACCGCCGCCTCGATCGCCGTCGCCGGGGCGCCGAGGTGCTGCGCCTCGATCGCGGTCCAGCGCCCGGTCCCCTTCTGCCCGGCCCGGTCGAGGATGATGTCGACGACAGGGCGCCCGGTCGGCGGATCGATCGCGCGGCAGACGATGCCGGTGATCTCGACCAGATAGGACCTGAGCGGCCCCTGGTTCCAGCGCTCGAAGGTCGCCGCCACCGCCTCCGGCCCCATGCCGAGCCCGTCGCGCATGACGCCGTAGACCTCGGCGATCATCTGCATGTCGGCGTACTCGATGCCGTTGTGCACGGTCTTGACGAAGTGCCCGGCGCCGTCGGGGCCCATCCAGGTCGCGCAGGGGGTGCCGTCGAACCTGGCCGCGATCGCCTCGAGGATGGGGGCGACCCGGTCCCAGGCGGGCTTCGGCCCGCCGCCCATGATCGACGGGCCGTGCCGCGCGCCTTCCTCGCCGCCCGAGACGCCGATGCCGAGATAGGGCCAGCCCGCCGCCTCCGCCGCGGCCGCCCGCCGCCGGGTGTCGTGGAAGTTGGCATTGCCGGCGTCGATGATCATGTCGTCGCGCGCGAGGAGCGGCCGCAGCGCCGCGATCATCTGGTCGACGGCCTGCCCCGCCGGCACCATCAGGATGATCGCGCGGGGCGGGCGGATCGCCGCCACCAGGTCCTCGAGCCGCTCGCAGGGCGTCAGGCGCGGGGCGAGCTCGCCCGCCTCCGCGACAAAAGCGCGGGTCACGCCGGTAGTGCGGTTGAAGACCGCGATCGGGAAGCCCTTCTCGGCGATGTTGAGCGCGAGCGCCGCGCCCATGGTCCCGAGCCCGACAAGTCCGATGTCCGCGTCCATGGCGTCCTCCCCTGCTCCTCTTCGCGCCGGCCGACTATGGACGACCGGCGACGCGGGGCGCAAGCGAGGGGCGCCCGGCCTTGCGGAGGGACGATCGGGAGCCGGCGGCCTTCGCCGGCCGGCGGAAGCGGCGCGCCGGCGTCGCGCGGGTGGCGGCGCTGCGCCCGCGCCGCGCTGCGGCGGAGTCGCGGGTTTCGGCGTCGCAAAGGAAGAGAAGGAAGATCTGCGCCGAGGCGCTGATGAAGCGGCTGCTTCATCAGGCGCCTCCTCCAGTGTGGGGATGCGAGTCGGGCCGGCGTCAAGGGCAAGCGGGCTTGCGCCCGCGGCTTCGCCGCCCTTGACCCCGGCCCGACTCGCGGGGAAGGGAAGGCGGGAACGTCCATTGCCGGAGGAGCCGATGCCACGCCTGCTCGTGCGCGCTGCCGCGCGGATCGTGACCATGGATGCGGAGCGCCGCGAGATCGCCGACGGCGACATCCTGATCGAGGACGGCGTGATCCGTGCCGTCGGCTCGGTGCCGGCCGGGGAGGCCGAGATCCTCGACGCCCGCGGCTGCGTGGTGACGCCCGGCCTCGTCAACACCCACCACCACCTCTACCAGTGCCTGACCCGGGCGGTCCCGGCCGGCCAGGATGCGCTGCTGTTCGGCTGGCTCAAGGCGCTCTACCCGATCTGGGCCCGGATGGGGCCTGAGGACATGTTCGTCTCGGCGCAGCTCGGCCTCGCCGAGCTCGCGCTGTCGGGCTGCACGCTGAGCTCCGATCACCTCTACCTTTTCCCGAACGGCGTGCGGCTCGAGGACACTATCGCGGCGGCCGACACCATCGGCATCCGCTTCCACCCGACCCGCGGGGCGATGAGCGTCGGCGAGAGCGCGGGCGGGCTGCCGCCGGACAGCCTCGTCGAGGCGGAGGCCGACATCGTGCGCGACTTCGTCCGGGTGGTCGACGCCTTCCACGATCCGGCCGAGGGGGCGATGGTGCGGGTCGGGCTGGCGCCCTGCTCGCCGTTCTCGGTCTCGACCGGGCTGATGCGCGACGCCGCGGACCTGGCGCGGGACAAGGGGGTGATGCTGCACACCCACCTCGCCGAGAACGACGAGGACATCGCCTATTCGCTGGCGCAGTTCGGCTGCCGGCCGGGCCAGTACGCCGAGGATCTCGGCTGGACCGGCGACCACGTCTGGCACGCGCATTGCGTGAAGCTCGACGCGGTGGAGATCGACCTCTTCGCCCGGACCGGGACCGGGGTGGCGCACTGCCCGTGCTCGAACTGCCGGCTCGGCTCGGGGATCGCGCCGGTCCGGGCGATGCGCGACGCCGGCGTCAAGGTGGCGCTCGGCGTCGACGGTGCGGCGAGCAACGACGCCGGCCACCTGCTCGGCGAGGCGCGGCAGGCGATGCTGATGCAGAGGGTCAGGAGCGGCGCCGACGCGATGGGGGCGCGGGAGGTGCTGGAGATCGCGACGCGCGGCGGCGCGGCGGTGCTCGGGCGCCCCGACCTCGGGTCGATCGAGGTCGGCAAGCGCGCCGACCTCGCGATCTGGGACATCTCGGGACTCGAGGCGGCCGGGGCCTGGGACCCGGTGGCGGCGCTGGTGCTCTGCGGGCCCTT
The DNA here is from genome assembly GCA_963752585.1 of uncultured Solirubrobacterales bacterium. Taxonomy (GTDB): domain Bacteria; phylum Actinomycetota; class Thermoleophilia; order Solirubrobacterales; family 70-9; genus CAVVYV01. The sequence goes on along the minus strand of CAVVYV010000007.1, from coordinate 468,653 downwards.
CGCGGTGCGCGACCTGCTGGTCGAAGGTCGGCGGGTGGTTCGCGAGGGGCGGCTGGCCGGGTGCGAGATCGAGACGGTGCTCGAGCGTGCGCGCGCGCGGCTCGCGCGGCTGATGGCCTGACCGCTGCGGCCGGTCAGGCGAAGCGGTCGACGATGAGGCCGGCGAGATAGCCGTTGCCGGCGGAGAAGGCGCGGGCGGCGGCGGTGGCGCGCGATCTCGACGGCAGCGGCGCGTCGTCGCAGAGGATGTCCTCGAGTTCGGGCGGCCCGGCGCGCGGCGCGGGGGCCTGCGCCGTCGCCGCGGGTGTCCGGGTCTTCGAGCGGGTCGGGGCGGGGCAGGCGGCGGGCGGCGGCGCGCGGCAGATCGGCGAGCGCGGTCCGGCAGGCGGCGCGGCCGGCGCTGACGGTGCGTGATGCGACGCTCGAGATCATCCCCGGTCCCCCACAAAACCCGGAAAGTTTGGTGAGCATACCGCGAAAATGCGCGCGGGGGTGGCCGGTGTCGCGGCAGGGTTAAGATCGGAAGGCTGCCGAAGCGCAGCCCGATTTACTCCGCTTCGACAGCCACATGGCAGGATTCTCTCATGCACAGGGCATGCACAACGTATGCACAACGCATATGCTAAGGAAAAGAGTTGGGAATTGCGGCCGTCAGGTGGCGACCAAGCTCCCCTCCAGGTCGTCGCGGATGCAGGCCTTGAAATGCCCGGGCGCCACCTCGCGCAGGGGCGGGACCGCGGCGGCGCAGGCCGGCAGCGCCACCGGGCAGCGGGTGCGGAAGACGCAGCCGCTCGGCGGGTTGGCCGGGCTCGGGATGTCGCCCTTGAGGATCTGCCGATCGGCCTTGGCGGCGGGGTCGGGCGAGGGGATCGCCGAGAGCAGCGCCCGCGTGTAGGGGTGCTGCGGCCGGGCGTAGAGGTCGGCGCTGGAGGCGATCTCCATGATGCGGCCGAGGTAGAGCACGATGACGCGGTCGCAGATGAACTCGACGACGGCGAGGTCGTGCGAGATGAAGAGCATGGTCAGGCCGAGGCGCTGCTGCAGCTCGCGCAGGAGGTTGATCACCTGCGCCTGGATCGACACGTCGAGGGCCGAGACCGGCTCGTCGGCGACGATGAACTCAGGGGCCAGCGCCAGAGCCCGGGCGATGCCGATGCGCTGGCGCTGGCCGCCGGAGAACTCGTGCGCGTAGCGGTCGATCGCGTCGGGCGGCAGGTCGACGTTCTCGAGCGCCTTGCGCGCCCGATCGAGGCGTTCCTGCACGCGTGCCGATGCCCTGGATCTTCAGGCCCTCGGTCAGGATCTCGCCGATGGTCATCCGCGGCGACAGGCTCGCGAAGGGGTCCTGGAAGATGTACTGCATGCGCGGGCGCTGGCGCCGCATCTCGGCCGGCGAGAGGGTGGTGAGCTCGGTGCCGTCGAAGGTGACGGCGCCGGCGGTGGGCTCGATCAGGCGCAGCACGGCGCGGCCGATGGTGGTCTTGCCGCTGCCGGACTCGCCGACGAGGCCGACGACCTCGCCCCTGGCGATGTCGAAGGAGATATTCTCGAGGATGCGCAAGGTGGCGCCGCGCGAGGGGTAGGACTTCGCCAGATCGCGGACGGCGAGGAGCGGGGCGCCGAGGGGTTCGGGCGCGGTCATGGGTGGACCTCCTGCCAGCGGATGCAGCGGCTGCGGTGCTGGGATGTGACCTGCTCCAGCGCCGGGACGGCGGCGCGGCAGGCGTCGATGGCCCAGGGGCAGCGCGGGGCGAAGGCGCAGCCGGGGGGCATGGCGCGCAGGCTCGGCACCATGCCGGGGATGGCGGCGAGCTTCTCGCCGGCCGCCTTCATGCGGGTGGCGTCGCCGAGCTTCGGCATCGATTTCAGCAGGCCGACGGTGTAGGGGTGGCGCGGGTTGCGGAACACCTCCGCCACCGGCCCGTCCTCGACGACGCGGCCCGCGTACATCACCGCGACGCGGTGGGCGATCTCGGCGACGACGCCGAGGTTGTGGGTGACGAAGAGCATGCCCATGCCGGTGTCCTGCTGGAGCTTCTGCATCAGGTCGAGGATCTGGGCCTGGATGGTCACGTCGAGCGCGGTGGTCGGCTCGTCGGCGATCAAGAGCACCGGGTCGCAGGCGAGCGCCATGGCGATGGTGGCGCGCTGGCGCATGCCGCCGGAGAGCTCGTGCGGGTACTGGCCGGCGCGGCGGCGCGGGTCGGGGATGCCGACCTTGTCGAGGAGGGCAATCGCGGCGTCGAGCGCCGCGCGCTTGCCGGTGCCGCGGTGGACGCGGATCGGCTCGGAGATCTGGTCGCCGATGGTGTAGACCGGGTTGAGGCTGGTCATCGGCTCCTGGAACACCATGGCGATGTCGTCGCCGCGGATGCGGCGCATCGCCTCCTCGTCGAGCGCCACGAGGTCGCGCGCCCTGCCGTCCTTGCCGCGGAACATCATGGAACCGGCGTCGATCGCGCCGACCTTGCGGGCGAGGAGGCGCATCACCGACAGGCTGGTCACCGACTTGCCCGAGCCCGACTCGCCGACGAGCGCGACTGTCTCGCCGGGGTGGACCACGAGGTCGAGGTCGTTGACCGCGGTGATCGCGCCGCCGCGCACGCGGAAGACGGTGCGCAGGCCCTTGATGTCGAGGATGGGCTCGGTGCCGGTGGCCATGGCGTTCATCTCAGGTCAAGAGCCCGACGGAGCGGAGGATGGCGTCGACGCCGCGGGCCTCGCCGTCGTTGAGCGGCGCGCGCGGCCGGGCCATGACGTTGGTGTCGATCACGCCGAGGCTGCGCATGGCGGTCTTGAAGCCGCCGACGCCGGTGGCGCCGCCGCTGACCCGGCCGGCGGCGACCCAGACGATCTCGAAGAGGCGGCAGAGCCGCTCCTGCTCGGCGCGCGCCGCCGCCCAGTCGCCGCGCTGGGCGGCGTCCCAGAGCCGGACGTAGCCCTTGGGGTCGACGTTGGCGAGGCCGGGGACGACGCCGTGCGCGCCCATCATCAGCGCGTTGTCGACGACGATCTCGGAGCCGGTCATCAGGAAGACGTCCGGGGTGGCGGCGAGGTCGAGGAGCGCGTAGCGGAAGTTGCCGTCGTCGCCGGAGGAGTCCTTGAGGCCGACGATCGCGCCCTCGCCCGCGAGCTGCACCACGGTCTTGCGCGCGAGCTTGGTGTGCACGCAGACCGGGATGTCGTAGGCGACGATCGGCACGTCGACCGCGTCCTTGACGTAGCGGAAGTGGTCGAGGACCTCGTTCTGGTCGGTGATGGTGTAGAAGGGCGCGGTGACGACCACGGCGTCCACCCCGGCCGCCTGGGCGGTCTTGGCGTGGCCGATCACCCGGTCGGTGGTCGGGTCGATGACGCCGGCGATCACCGGCACGCGGCCGTTCACCTTGTCGACGGTGAATTCGAGGATCTCGCGCCGGGCGGCCTCGCCGATGAAGACGACCTCGCTGGTCGAGCCGAGCACGAAGAGGCCGTGGCAGCCGCCCTCGATCAGGTATTCGAGCACCCGGGCGTAGGACGGGTAGTCGATGCTGAAGTCGGGGTTGAGCGGGGTGACGACCGGGGGCACGACACCGAAGAATTTCGACATGATGGTTCTTTCTCTTTTCAGCCCAGTTCCGCGCGCGGGTCGAAGGCATCCCTCAGACCGTCGCCGATGAAGTTGATCGCGAGCACCGCCAGCACCAGCGCGGCGCCGGGGAACAGCCACTGCCAGGGGAACTGCTCGAGCACCGCGGTGGAGCGCGCCGCGTTCAGCATGTTGCCCCAGCTCGCCGCGGGCGGCGGCACGCCGAGGCCGAGGAAGGAGAGGCCGGCCTCGAGCAGGATGGCGTTCGCCACCTGCAGCGTCGCGTAGACGACGAGGATGTCGATCGAGTTCGGCAGGCCGTGGCGGAAGAGCAGGTGCCCGAGCCCGGCGCCCATGCCGCGCGAGGCCATGACGAAGTCGCGCTCGCGGAGCTCGAGCAGGCGGGCGCGGATCATCCGCGACAGGACCGGCCAGGAGAGGAGCGCGATGACGACGACGGTGGACCAGATGCCGGAGCCGATGATCGAGGCGAGCACGAGGAGGAAGATCACCGGCGGCAGGGTCATGGCGAGGTCGACCGAGCGCATGGCGATGGCGTCGGCCCAGCGGCCGCCGAAGGCCGAGATCGCGCCGACGAGGAAGCCGATGGTTGTCGAGAGGATCACGGACGACGACCGCGACCATGAGCGAGATGCGGCCGCCTTCGAGGGTGCGGGCGAGGACGTCGCGGCCGACGCCGTCGGCGCCGAACCAGTGCTTGGCGGAGGGGGCGGAGTTCATCGCCAGGAGGTCGATGTCGTTGGGCCTGAAGGGGAGCCAGAGCGGGTAGCTGAGGATCGCGATGAGCATCGGCGCGAGGATGGCGAGGCCGACGAGGGCGGCGCGGTTCTCGGTGAAGCGGTTGATCGCGCGCGCCAGCGGGCCGGAGGAGGAGAGGGTGAGGACGCTCATGTCAGGCCACCTTGATGCGCGGATCGATCTCCGCGTAGACGAGGTCGGTCAGGATGTTGACGACGATCACGCCGGCGCCGATCACGAGGGTCGCGCCCATGATCACCGGGTAGTCGCGGGTCTCGACGGCGTTGACCAGCAGGAGGCCCATGCCGGGCCAGGTGAAGACGCTCTCGACGAAGATCGCGCCGCCGACGGCGAGGCCGATCGTCGAGCCGATCAGGGTGACGACCGGCAAGAGAGCGTTGCGCAGCGCGTGCTTGGTGATGACCCAGAACTCCTTGACGCCCTTGGCGCGGGCGGTGCGGACGTAGTCCTGGTTCAGCACCTCGAGGAGCGACGCGCGCATGTAGCGCATGATCAGCGCGGCATACCCGATCGGAGAGCACGACCGCCGGCAGGATCAGGTGGTGCAGGAGGTCGCCGACCGAGAAGGCGGCGGCCGGGGTCAGCATGCCCCCCGAGGGCACCCAGCCGAGCCGGACCGAGAAGACGTAAAGGCCGAGGAGCGCGGTGAGGAAGGCCGGGCTCGAGATGCCGAGGAGCGCGAGGACCGAGAGCGAGAGGTCCGGCAGGGTGTTGCGCCGGACCGCGCCGATGATGCCGGCGACGATGCCGACGACGATGGCGATCAGGATCGCCGCGCCCATCAGCAGGAGCGTCGGCCCGATGCGGGCGGCGATGAGGCCGGCGACCGGCTCGTTGAAGCGCTGCAGCGAGTAGCCGAGGTTGCCCTGGACGGCCTGGCCGAGCCAGGCGAAGTACTGCACCGGCAGCGGCCGGTCGAGGCCGAGGCGGGCGCGCAGCGCGTCCATCTCGGCCTGCGAGATGGAGACGTTGGGGTCGAGATAGGCGTCGATCGGGTCGCCGGGGGTCGAGCTGCAGCAGGACGAAGATCAGCACGGTCAGCGCGAGCAGCATGCCGGCGCCGATGATCAGGCGATGCAGGGTGTATCGGAGCATGGCGTCGGCACCCGGTCTGAGGGAGGGTGATGGAGGGCGGCAGCGGCTGCGGCCGCCCTCCGGGTAGGGATACCGGCCCGGAAGCGCGCAGGGAGGAGCACGCGCCGTTCCGGTATCCCATCGGTCATGCGGCGATTGCGGTGCCGATCACTCGGCGATCGCCCACTTCTCGGGGTGCGCCTCGTAGGGGCCGCCGGCCGGGGCCGGGGTCCAGACGAAGTCCGCGAGGCTCGACGAGGCGACGCCGTAGCGGTTCGCCACCCACATCGTCGCCCAGGGCAGGTTGGCGTTGGTCGCCTTGCAGACCTCCTGGTAGCGGGCGTCGCGCGCGGCGGCGTCGGTCTCGGCCGAGCGCGGCGTCGAGCGCGGCGGTGACCTCCGGCATCTGGATGCGCATGATGTTGGCGCCGGCGGGCGGGATCTGCTTCTCGTTCAGGCCGATGTTGATGTTGCTGGCGTCGGGGCCGTTCTGCAGCCCGGCGAAGACCATCGGGAACTGGTCGTAGTTCTCCGAGAAGACGATGCTGTTGTAGGTCGGCGTGTCGACGGCGCGCGGCACGATGTTGATGCCGACCTGGGCGAGCATCGCCTGCGACGCGGCGAGAACGTTCGCGACCAGCGGCGAGCCGTAGTAGGTGATGACCTCGATCGGCTTGTCGCCGTTGATCTCGGCCCAGCCGGCTTCCTCGAGCAGCGCCTTGGCCTTTTCCGGGTCGTAGGCGTAGGCCTCGATCTCGGCGGGCACCAGCGCCTCGGCGGTGTAGACGCAGTTGGCCGGCACCGCGGCGCCGCCGTAGAGGCTGGCGATGATGGCGTCGCGGTTGATGGCGTGCATGAACGCCTGGCGCACGCGCAGGTCCTGCCAGAGCGGCATCTGCTGGTTGAAGCCGAAGTAGTTGACCACGTAGCTCGCGCCCTCGATCACCCGGAAGGCGTCGTCGTCGGCGAAGGTCGAGACGTCGGTCGAGTTCGACGTAGGTGAACTGGATCTCGCCGGCGCGGAGCGCTGCGATCGCAGCGGCGGGGTCCTCGAAGAAGCGGTTGATCAGCCGCTCGACCTTAGGCGCGCCGCCGCGGTAGTCGGGGTTGGCGGCGAGCTCGACATACTGGTCGGTGGCGTACTGGACGAACTTGAAGGGGCCGGTGCCGATCGGCGTGGTCGACCACCAGGCGTTCTTGGCGAGCTCCTCGGCCGGGATCGCCGCGAGCGCGTGCTCGGGCAGCATCATCAGCTTGGTCAGCGTGTCGGTCATGCTCGCCGTCGGCGCGCTGAGGGTGATGACGACGGTGCGCTCGTCGGGCGTCTCGACCGAGGCGATCGCGCCGAGGCGGGCGGCGAAGACCGAGCCGGTCTTGTCGTTCCTGGCGAGGTCGATGGTGAACTTCACGTCCTCGGCGGTGAAGGGCTCGCCGTCGTGCCATTTGGCGTCGGCCAGCTTGAAGGTGTAGGTCAGCTGGTCGTCGCTGATCTCGAAGGACTCGGCGAGCGCACCGACCACCTCGGTCAGCTCGGCGTTGTAGATCACCAGCGGCTCGAAGTAGGTGCTGAGCCAGGTGAAGCCGGAGGTGGCGGCGAGCGGGTTGAAGTTGCCCTGCAGGCCGCCGGGGCCGACGTCGAAGCCGCCGGAGATGGTCGATGCGTCCTGCGCCGCCGCCGGCAGCGTCAGCGCCGAGGTGGCGAAGAGCGCGGCGGTGAGCGCCAGCGCCGAAGTGAACGTCCTGAGTCTCATGGGTTCCTCCCGTTGGATATGGCGGACTTGTTGAAGGCGATCACCCCGGTGATCCCCGCGTAGTGCTTGTCGAGGCGGTCGCGGGCGGCGGCGAGGTCGCGGGCCTCGAGCGCGTCGACGATGGCGACATGGTCGCGCCAGGTCTGCATCGGGTCGGGGTTGCCGAGGTCGGCGAAGTTCGACGCCTCGTAGAAGGCGGTCCAGAACACCTCGATCAGGCGCGTGAGGACGCCATTGTCGAGGCAGCGGAACAGCAGACGGTGGAACTGCCGGTCCGCTTCGGGGAAGGACTTCGCCGCGCTCGGCGTGGCCGCGCATCGCCTCGAGCGTCTCGCGCAGGTCGCGGATGTCGTCGGGGCCGATCCGCTCCAGCGCGGCGTCGATCATCCCGACCTCCAGCCCCCGGCGCACGGCGATCACGTCCGCGATCTGGGTGAGCGCGTCGCCGAGCCCGTAGGTGAGGTTGGCGAGCAGCGGCTCGAAGGAGAACGCCTTGACGAAGACGCCGACGCCGCGGCGCATCTCGAGCACGCCGAGCGAATTCGAGCGCCTTGACGCCCTCGCGCACCGAGTTGCGGCTGACGCCGAGCTGCTGCGCAAGCTCGCCCTCCGGCGGCAGCGGCGCGCCGGCCTCGAGCCGGTTCTCGACGATATAGGCGCGCAGGCTTTCCTGGACCGAGACGTGCAGCGACGGCGCCTTCTTGAGCGGACTGATCGGAATCAAGGTCGGACCCCTTCGTGATGGATATTGGATATCCACTTGTAGGATATCTGTCAACCGGGTAATCCGAGATCCGACGCATCGAATCGGGAGGGCCTTCCGCATGACAGGCGCATCGCCGGGCACGGCCGAGCTGCTTTCCCGGCTGCGCGGCAGGCTGGTGGTGTCCTGCCAGCCGGTGCCGGACGGGCCGCTCGATACCGTCGAGGCGATCGTCGCCTATGCGCTGGCGGCGCAGGCCGCCGGCGCGGCCGGGCTGAGGATCGAGGGCGCGCGCAACGTCGCCGCCGTCGTGCGGGCCTGCCCGCTGCCGGTCATCGGCCTGATCAAGCGCGACCTCGCCGACAGCGCGGTGCGGATCACCCCGTTCCTGGAGGATGTCGCGGCGCTGCTGGACGCCGGCGCCGCCGTCGTCGCGGTGGACGCGACCGACCGGCCGCGGCCGGTGCCGTCGGGCGCGCTGATCGCCGCGGTCAAGGCGCGCGGCGCGGTGGCGATGGCGGACATCGCGACCGAGGGCGAGGCGCGGGCGGCGATCGCCGCCGGCGCCGACATCGTCGGCACCACCATGTCCGGCTATACCGGCCCCGGGCCCGCACCGGAGGGGCCCGATCTCGGCCTTGTCGCACGATGCGCCGGGCTGGGCGTGCCGGTGCTCGCCGAGGGGCGCTACAACGCGCCGCCGCTCGCCGCCGCCGCGATCCGGGCCGGGGCGACGGCGGTGGTGGTCGGCTCGGCGATCACCCGGCCCGAGCATATCGTGGGATGGTTCCGGGAAGCGGTCGAGGCGGCGGCGCTGCCGGAGCGGCCGGCGCTGGCGTTCGACATCGGCGGCACCAAGACGCTCGCCGCGCTGGTCCGCGGCCGCGAGGTCCTGGACCGGCGGACCGTACCGACGGCGCGGGAGATCGGCGCGGCCGGGTGGATCGACGGAGTGGCCGGCCTCGCCGCCGACTGGCGCGGCGGCTACGGGCGGGTGGCCGCGGCGGTGACCGGGGCGGTGGTCGATGGCGACTGGTCGTCGCTCAACCCCGGCACGCTGGCGATCCCGGCCGGCTTTCCGCTCGGGCGGCATCTCGGCGACGCGCTCGGCACGGCGGTGGAGGTGGTCAACGACGCGCAGGCCGCGGCCTGGGGCGAGTATCGCTTCGGCGCCGGGCGCAACCGCGACATGGTGTTCCTGACCATCTCGAGCGGCATCGGCGGCGGCATCGTGCTCGGCGGCCGGCTGCTGCGCGGCGCCCGCGGCATCGCCGGCAGCGTCGGCCAGAGCCCGCGGCCGGGGCAGGACAGGTTCGTCCGGCTCGAGGCCTCGGCGTCGGGCTTCGGCATCGCGGCGGCGGCGAAGGGCCTGGGCCGGGACGCCGACGCTCCGGCGGTCTTCGCCGCGGCGCGCGCGGGCGAGCCCTGGGCGGACGGCATCCTGATGAAAGCGGCCGACGAGCTGGCGGCCGCGATCGCCGGGCTGCAGGCGGTCCTCGACCCCGACCGCGTCGTGATCGGCGGTGGCGTCGGGCTGGCCGAGGGGTTTCTCGCGCGGCTGGAGGCGGCGCTCGGGGCGTATCCCGCGATCATCGTGCCGGTGCTCGCCCGCGCCGAGCTCGGCGTCGACGCCGGCATCATCGGCGCGGCCAACCTGGCTGACTGAATGAAACCAAATCTGGAGGAGGACGTGCATGATCCTGAAGGCGTTTGTGAGCGTGCTGGCGATCGGCGCGACGACCGCGGGGACCGCGGCGATGGCTGACGGCCGCTGGCCCGACCTGCCGGTGGGCGTGAAGAGCGGTATCGCCGCGCGCGTCGGCGACACCGCCTATGTGGGCCTCGGCTCGGCCGGGACCGACTTCTTCTCGCTCGACCTGGCGGACCCGTCCGAAGGCTGGGTCAGGCGCGCGGCCTTCGACGGGCCGGCGACCAGCGGCGCGGCGGCGGCGGCGTCGGGAAGCCGGATCTACGTCTTCAGCGGCAACGGCAAGCCGACTCCGGACGCCGCGTCGCCGATCATCTTCGACACCGTCCACGTCTACGACACCGAGGCGGACACCTGGTCGACGGTCGACACCACGACGCCGGCCGGGCTGTCGGGAGCCAAGGCGCTCGCGCTGTCGGACGGACGGATCGCCATCATCGGCGGCTACAACAAGGCGCAGTTCGACACCTACCTGGCCGACGTCGCGGCCACCGACAAGGAGTAAGGATCCGGAGGGCTTCAAGGCGCTGGTCGAGGCCTATATGGGCCGGGAGCCCGAGGCCTATGCCTGGAACGACGCGGTGCTGGCGTTCGATCCGGCGGCCAACAGCTGGAGCACGCTGGGAGAGAACCCGTACCTGCCGAACTGCGATCCGGCGGTGGTCGGGCAGGGCGATGACGCGTTCCTCGTCATCGGCGGCGAGATCAAGCCGGGGCTGCGAACGCCGCAGGTCAAGACCGTCGCCGTCGAAGGCGAGGCCGCGACCTGGCAGGAGCTGGCCGAGATGCCGGCGCCCGAGGGCGAGGCGGTGCAGGAGGGCCTCGCGGGCGCCTATGCGGCGGCGGTCGACGGCGCGGTGCTGGTCGCGGGCGGCGCCAACTTCCCCGGCGCGCGGGCGAACAGCGAGGCGGGCAGGTGGTTCGCGCACGACGGGCTGAAGAAGACCTGGCGCTCCGAGGTCTATGCCCTGACCGACGCGGGGTGGCAGCAGGCGGGCGCGATGCCGCACGGCCTCGGCTACGGCGCGTCGTTCGCGGTGCCGGAGGGTCTGCTCGTCGTCGGCGGCGAGGACAGCGAGGGCACGCCGCGCGCGGAGGTCTTCGCGCTGACCTGGGACGGCGAGGCTGTTACGGTCGTCGATTGATCCGCAGCCCCGGTCCGGCACCGACGGCGCCGGACCGGGGGAGGGCAACGCGACGCCACGCGGGCATTGGCATGACAGCGGGCTTCGGTCTAGGCGTTCCGCCCGCCTGACTTCAGAGGGGACATAGCATGGACCGCTTCACCGGCGGCTGCCTGTGCGGCAACGTTCGAATCGTGGTGTCGGGACGCCCGTACCGGGTCGGCCTTTGCCACTGTCTCGACTGCCGCAAGCATCATGGGGCGCTGTTTCACGCGTCCGCGGTGTTCCCTGAAGGCGCGGTGTCGATCGACGGCGAAACGCGCGGCTACGCCGGGCGGTTCTTCTGTCCCCGCTGCGGGTCGTCCGTTTTCTCGCGCACTGCCGACGAGATCGAGGTGAGCCTCGGATCCCTGGACGCCCCTGACCAGCTGATGCCGACCTACGAACTCTGGACCATCCGCCGCGAGTCCTGGTTGCCGCCGTTTCCGCTCGCGAGACGATACGACCGCGATCGTGACGCCACGGGTCGCTTCGAGGAGTAGGCCGCACGAGCGGCTTTGACCTTCCTCTGTCGCTCCACGGAACCGCGCCTGGCGCGACGCGTTCCCCCGACACGAGTCGAAACGGAGAGGATAGGCAATTGGATCATTCAGCACATCAGCCGCTTGCGGCGAGCGACCTCACTGAAGCCAACCTTGTGGATGCCGTGATCTACGGCCCGGGGGACGAGAAGGTCGGGGCGGTCGCGCACGTGCACGGCGCGGGTCCCACCAGCCAGGTCATCGTGGACGTCGGCGGCTTCCTGGGCATCGGCGCCAAGCCGGTGGCGCTCGCGATGAGCCAGCTGAACTTCATGCGGGACGAAACCGGAAGCGTCCACGCGACGACGTCGTTGACCAAGGATCAGGCGAAGGCGCTGCCGGAACATCATCACGCCTGACCCGATCCGGCGCTAGCCCGGTTACGAGGGCCGGTCCGCGGGCCGGCCTTCGCGTTGTCAGGGCGAGGGCACGACGCGCCATACGCGGTTGCCGACATCGTCGGCGACGAGCAACGCGCCCTCGGAATCGATGGCGACGCCGACCGGACGACCGTAGGCCTCGTCGTCCGCACTGAGAAAGCCGGTCAGGATATCCTCCGGCGGGCCGGAGGGCATGCCGGCCTCGAACGGCACGAAGATCACCTTGTAGCCGCTGCGCGGTATCCGGTTCCATGAGCCATGCTGTCCGACGAAGGCGCCATTGCGTCGTTCCGGGCCGAAGCGGTCGGTGGCGTTGAACGTCAGGCCGAGCGAGGCGGTGTGCGGACCGAGCGCGTAGTCCGGCACGATCGCCTGCGCGACGAGATCGGGCCGCTGCGGCTCGACGCGCGCGTCGACATGCCGGCCGAAGTAGCTGTAGGGCCAGCCGTAGAATCCGCCCTCCCGCACCGAGGTCATGTAGTCGGGCACGAGGTCGCTGCCGATCTCGTCGCGTTCGTTGACCGCGACCCAGAGCGCCCCGCTGTCGGGCTGCCAGGCGAGGCCGTTCGGGTTTCGCAGCCCGGATGCGAACACCCGCGTCGAGCGCGTGGCGAGATCGATCTCGAGCACGGCGGCGCGGTTCTCCTCGGCCGCCATGCCGTTCTCGCCGACGTTGCTGTTGGAGCCGACGGTCGCGTAGAGCCTGGTCCCGTCCGGGCTGGCGATGACGTCCTTGGTCCAATGGTGGTTGATCGGCCCGCCCGGCAGCCCGACGATCGTCTCGCCGGCGGCGGTGATCTCCGTCGCGCCCGCCCGATACGGGAAGGCGACGATCGCATCGGTGTTGGCGACGTAGAGCGTGTCTCCGATCAGCGCCATCCCGAACGGCGAGTTGAGCTGCTCGAGGAACGCCGAGCGGGTCTCGGCAACCCCGTCGCCGTCGGCGTCGCGCAAGAGCGTGATACGGTTGGCGCTCGGGACTTCGGCGCCCGCCCGCCGCATCACGAGCCCCATGGCCCAGCCTCGCAGGCTGAACTCCTCGTCGGGCTTCGGAGGCGCGTTGCTCTCGGCGACCAGGACGTCGCCGTTCGGCAGCACGTGCAGCCAGCGGGGATGGTCGAGCCCGCCGGCGAACTCGTTGACCGCGAGGCCCGGCGCCGCCGTCGGGGCAGTGCCCTCGGGCCAGGGGTTGGCCGGAGCGATGCTCACCGTCGGAATCCGGGTGGGATTCGGCGGCGGGAGGGTCGGGTTCGGCCCGTAGCCCTGCTCGATCGGAACCGTGGCGGTTTCGCCGGAAAAGGGGATCGTGCCGTCGCATCCGGCGGAGATCAGAACAGCGATCGTGGCGGCCAGAGTTCGCATGCCAGCCCTCGGAGTGCACCGCTCAACGCCTGCCCGCGACGTCGGTTGCTCGGTTCTACCGGGTTTCCGCCTCCGCCCCGCTGACAGGCGCCATGCTCGCGAAGTACCGCGCCAACGCGGCGATGTCCGGGTCGTCGAGGCCCTGAGCGACCCGGGTCATCACTTGGGCGTAGGCCGTGCCGCCGCGGACCCCGGCGCGGAAGAGCTCGAGCTGCGCGGCGATGTAGTCGGCGCGCTGCCCGGCGAGGGTGGGGAAGTGCGGGTCGCGGCCGCCGGCATGGCAATCGAGGCAGGCGGGAACGCCGTCGGCCGCGCGGCCCCGGCTCGGCGAGCTCGGCCGCGCGGTCGATCGCGGGCCGTGGCTCGGGCGGCTCCGCGCCCGGCAAGGCGGCGTAGTGTCGGGCGAGCGCCGCCAGCTCGGCGGGGCTCAACCCGCGGACCGCCATCTGCATGATGCCGCTGGCGCGATGGCCCTCGGCATAGGCGCGCAGGCTCTCGCGCAGGTAGGTCTCGCTCTGCCCGGCCAGGATCGGCACGTGCGCGCCGCCGCCGCGACCGTCGGCGCCATGGCAGGCGGCGCAGCGGGCAAGCGGTTCCGGCAGCGCGGCGTCGGCGGCGGCGAGCCCGCGGTAGGCGTCGCTGTCGAGCTCCGGCAGCGCGCGAAGGAAGGCGACCATCATCCAGACCTCGTCGCCGCGCGCCTGGCTCGGCCAGGCCGGCATGCCGGTGAAGCGGATGCCGTGCTTGACGATGCGGAAGAGCTGGGCGTCGGTCCAGTCGTCGACGGTCGGCGACAGTTCGGGCGGCACCGGCAGCATGGCGAGAACGGCCGAGTTCCGCGGCACGCCCGGCGCGCCGTGGCAGAAGGCGCAGCCCTCCCTGTAATGCCCGGCGGCCGGGATCAGCGCGTCCTTCGGCAGCGCATCTGGCGTCTCGACGGCCAGCGCGTAGGTGCGGATCGCCGAGCGCATGGCGAGCTCGAGGAACCACTCGGTGATCTTCCAGTGGCCGCTGCTGGCGCCGACGTTGAAGAAGCCGATCCAGGCGACGAGCAGCGCTGCCGCCGGCGCCGCGAGCGCCGCACCGACGATATGCCACCGGCGGATCCTCACGGCCGGGCTGCCGGGCGGCGCCCGGACAACAGGCGCGCGACCAGGGCGAGCCCGCCTGCGAGATAGACGGCGCCGCCGATCAACAGCATCAGCACCCCGCCGAGCTGCTGGTCCTGCGCGGCGCCGAGTGTCAGCGCCGAGGCAGGTGACGGTGCCTTCGCCGAAGAGCGGCCTCGGCGCGAGCGCCAGCAGGGCGCCGAGCAGCGTCATGTGCATCGAGGTCAGCGAGCAGCGCGAACGCGCCCGCGGCCGGCGAGGCCCGTCGGCCGATGCAGCAGATCCAGAGCAGGACCCCGGCGGCGAGGAAGCTCGCCTGCTCGGCGACCAGCCCGGCATCGGAGGCGAAGGCCAGGCGGCGCATCGCCGGCGTATGCCATCCCCAGACCACGGCGAACTCGAGGGCCGAGACGACCACCGGCGCCGCTGCGGCATGGATGCCCGAGACGTCCCAGCGGGTGCCGGCGATCCCGATCGCGAGGAGCGGCCCGGCGAGCGCCACCACCCCCATGTGGGCCAGCATGTGCGCCGAGAAGGAGGCGCGGTTCTCGCCGAGGAGCGGCCCGCCCCAGAGCAATGCGAGGAGGCCGAGGCCCGCGAACAGCGCGACCACCCTCATGACCGGCAGTCCATGACGAAGAGGATCGGAAGGGCGGCGTAGAGCACCGCGACGAAGCTCAGCCCGGACAGCAAGAGCGTCGCGAAGCCCTGGAAGCGCCGTCGGTCGTCGGTGGTGGCCGCGTCGTGCGGCGGATCCTCCACGCCGAAGCCCCATTGCCGCCAGGCGAGGAGGCCGGCGACCACGATGGCCGCGAGCGCGAGCGCCGTCACGACGCCGAGGCCGAGGCGGAGGGTGTCGAAGCCGATCGGGAAGGTGTCGCGCTTGGCGCAGAGCACCGCGGCGGCGACATAGCAGACGAGGAAATGAACCGCCCAGACCACGGGCGCGGTGATCAGCGTCCAGAGCGAGTCGACCGGCTTCGGCGGGACCTGCATCGGCACCTCACACGGCCAGGGGAAAGAGCCCGACCACCGCGAAGGTGATCGCGGCGGTCACGAGCAGGAAATGCCAGTAGAGCACGACGTTGTGCAGGTCGATGTCGTGCTCGGGCGTCAGCCGGCCGGCGAGGCTCCGGGCGAGGCAGTAGCCCTGCATGATCGCCGCGACCGCGGCATGGGCCAGGGTCCAGCCGACCAGCGTCCAGACGATCGCCGGATAGACGTGGCTCACCGGGTCCATGCCGGCGGTCCACGGGACCGAGGAAGCCTGCGGCGCCGCCCAGGCACGCCAGGACCAGGCTCGCCCCCAGTGCGAGGCGCATGCCGCCGGTGGCGCCGCGGCCGTTGAGGCGGCGGGCGGCCAGCATCGCCGCCCAGGCGGCGCGCGAAGAGCGCCAGGGCGGCCATCGGCCAGGCGACGCCGGGACCCGGCTGGCCGGCGGTGAAGTCGGCGTGGATCGTCCAGAAGAAGAAGTAGGAGAAGACGAGGCTCGCGAACGCGGTCGCGTCCCCGACCATGGTGATGAACATGCCCCACCAGCCGACCGAGGCCGGCCCGGAGGCGTAGAGCGGCAGCGTCGAGGCCGCGGCCGACCGGCTTCGCCGGCTTCTCCGGGATGTGCGCCGTGCCGGTCCAGAGCCAGGCGACGATCAGCGCCAGGGTCACGCCGACGAAGGCCAGCGAGAAGAGCCACCAGTGGAAGGTCAGCCCGACGAACACCGCCCCGAGCGCGGCGGCGGAGAGCATCGGCAGCCACGAGTTGCCGGCGATGCGCTGGCACTGCTCGGGCTCGGCGTCGAGGACCGAGGTGATCAGGCCCTCCCGCCATCCCTCCTCGGCATCCGGCAGGTACCAGCTGCCGGCTTCGATCTCGGCGCGGAGCCCGGGCTCCTCCCAGAGCGGGTAGCGGCTCCGCACCAGCGGCACCGAGCGCACGCCCCAGTTCTCCTCCGGGTCGCTCACCCATTCGAGCGTCCCGGCGCTCCAGGGATTGATCCCCGCGGCCGGCTGCCGGCGCTTCGGGCGCAGCACGTCGGCCACCACGACCAGGATGCCGGCGGCAAGGACGAAGGCGCCGAGCGTGGAGGCGAGGTTGAGCGCCCCCCAGCCGCTCGCCTCCGGGTAGGTGAACACCCGCCGCGGCATCCCGGCGAGGCCGCTGACGTGCATCGGGAAGAAGGCGAGGTTGATGCCGGCGAACATCAGCCAGAAGGCGATGCGCCCGAGCCGGTCGGAAAGCTTCCGGCCGCCGATCAGCGGGAAGTAGTAGTAGAGGCCCGCGACCAGCGGGAACAGCATGCCGCCGATCAGCACGTAGTGCAGGTGGGCGACGATGAAGTAGCTGTCGTGCGCCTGCCAGTTGAACGGCGCCAGCGCCACCATGACGCCGGTCAGCCCGCCGATCACGAACACCGCCACCCCGCCGATGCCGAAGAGCATCGGCGTCGAGAAGACGACCCGGCCGGCGAGCATCGTCGCGAGGAAGGCGAAGATCTGCACGCCGGTCGGGATGGCGACCGCCTCCGAGGCCGCCGAGAAGAAGGCGAGCGAGATCTGCGGCAGGCCGGTGGCGAACATGTGGTGCACCCAGAGCCCGAAGGAGAGGAACCCGGTGCCGACGGCGGCGAGCACGATCCACGAATAGCCGACGATCGGCGTCCGGGCGAAGGTCGGCACGATCATCGCGAGGAGCGCGATCGACGGCAGGAAGATGATGTAGACCTCCGGGTGGCCGAAGATCCAGAACAGGTGCTGCCAGAGGATCGGGTCGCCGCCGCGGGCCGGATCGAAGAACGGCCAGTCGAACATGCGCTGGAGCTCGAACAGGATGTCCCCGGCGATCAGCGGCGGGAAGGCGAAGAGGATCATCGCCGCGACGACGAGCAGGTACCAGGCGAAGAGCGGCATCAGGTTGACCCGCATGCCCGGCGCGCGGCATTTCAAGACGCCGACGATGATCTCGACCGCCGCCGCGATCGAGGCGACCTCGATGAAGGAGAGGCCGAGCAGCCAGATGTCGGCGCCGATGCCGCTGAGCTCCGGGTCGGTGGCGAGCGGCGGATACATGAACCAGCCGCTCGACGGCGCGGCGCCGAAGAAGATCGAGCCGCAGACGAAGACCCCGCCGAGCAGGAAGCTCCAGAAGCCGAAGGCGGAGAGGCGGGGGAACGGGAGCTCGCGGGTGCCGAGCATCGGCGGCAAGAGGAAGATCGCCACCGCCTCGAAGATCGGCACCGCGAAGAGGAACATCATCACCGTGCCGTGCAGCGTGAAGGCCTGGTTGTAGAAGTCGGCCGACAGGAGGCCGTTGTCGGGCACCGCGAGCTGCAGGCGCACCAGGAGCGCCAGCGCCCCGGCGAAGAGCATGAAGACGAAGGCGCCCGCCCCGTACCAGATGCCGATGGCGGTGTTGTTGACCGCCGACCAGTAGCGCCAGCCCGGCGGATTGGCCCAGACCGCGCGCAGGCGCTCGGTTTCGGCCGCTTCGTGGCCCACGCCGCTCACCGGAGGCCCTCGAGGTAGGAGGCGAGGGCGTCGAGATCGGCCGGCGCCAGTCCCGGATAGCCGGGCATCGCGACTCCCGGCTTCACGGCCTCGGGCTCGGTGATGAAGCGGGCGATGCTCGCGGCGCTCATCGGCAGGACGCCGGCGCCGATGCTGCCACGGCCGCCGAGATGCGAGAGGTCCGGTCCGACCGCCCCGCCCGCCGCGGTGCCGCGCACGGCATGGCAGGCGCCGCAGCCGTTGGCCTCGAAGATCTCCAGCCCGGGTCGGCGGGCGCCCTCGGCCGGACGGCGCGCAGCCTCGAGCCAGTCGCTGGAACTCCGCCGCGGGCATCGCCAGGACGGTGAACGCCATCAGGGCGTGGGAGACGCCGCAGTACTCGGCGCATTGCCCGCGGAACGTGCCCGCCCGATCGGCCTGCAGGGAGAGGCGGTTCGTCCGCCCCGGGATCATGTCCATCTTGCCGCCGAGCGGCGGGATCCAGAAGGAATGGATGACGTCGGGGCTCTCGAGCACGAACTCGACCCGCTCGCCGACCGGCACGCGAACCTCGTTGGCCGACACGACCTCGTCACCGCCCGCCTGGCGGTACCGCACCTCCCACCAGTACTGCCGGGCCGTCACCTCGATGCTCAGCTTCGTCGGCTCGGCATCGGTCCATGGCCGCAGCGAAGGCATCAGCCAGAGGGCATAGGTGAGCAAGGCGGCGAGCGCGAGGACGGGGAACGCAACGCCCGCCCAGAGGATGAGCCTCCCCGCGGCGTGCTGGCTCCAGGCGCGCCGGTCGGCGCGCGTAGCGAACAGGAACGCGCCCACCACCCCGGTCCAGATCAGGCCGCCGCCGATGGCCATTGCCCAGAACAGGACGGCGACGTGCCGCGCTTCTGCTCCTGCCGCGTTCAGCGTCGACTGCTCGCCGCCGCAGGCGGCGACAAGGCCAGGGAGAAGAAGCGCGAGGAGCCGACCGGCATGACGATCCCGACGACCGTATCCGCAGCCGTGCGGCGAGGGTCGCGGGCCGACCGTTCCGGCCGCCCTCGATGATCGTGCTGGAACCGGTCGACGGCGCTGCAGGGGTCGCACGCCAGTCTCAACAGCCCGACTCCTCGAATGGTTCCGCGAACGGGCGGCTTTCGCCTGCGCTTTTGGGAACCGCCGCGCCCGGAGCGGTGTTGAGGGATCGGAGGAGAACCTTGTCATGAGCGGTGTTTGCATTCGTCTCCCTGCAACGCTTCTAGCGGCGTGCCTCGCGGTGCCGGCGATCGCCGGTCCAGGCGACATCTACGAAGTCGGCGCCGACCTCGTGAACCTGCGCGCCGGCCCGTCCGATGCCGCCTCGGTGCGGGACCGCGCCGAGGGCGGCACCGAGGTGATCGAGCTTCGTCGCGACGGCGGATGGGTCGGCGTCCGCGTGCTTCCCACCGGTCAGGAAGGCTGGATCTATGGCGAGCTCCTGCGGGAGGTCTCCCGCTCGCAGCTCGACGCCGGCCAGGGCACGGCGGGTTTCGCCGCCTATTCGGCCGACCTAGACGCCCTGCTGTTCCAGGTTTCCGAACGACTGGGCGCCCCGATGATCGCGGAAGTCACCGAGAACGGCAGCGCCCTCACGCTCACCCCGACCGAGAGCTGGCTTCGGGCGAGCTCGGAGGATACCCACCTGATGACGGCGGCGGCGATCTACGGGATGTGGAAGAACTACCGCAACCAGGCGCCGGTCGAGATCATCATGCTGGACGCGACCGGCGATCAGTACGTGGTCATCCGCGACGAGGGGGAAGGCGGTCCGCGGCTCACCGTCACCGACCAGGCCTCCGGCCGCGAAGGCTGAGGGCAGCCCCCGGGCGTTCGCCGTGGCCCGAAGGCGCCGCGCCGCCCGATTGCGGCGGAACCCTCTCCTTCCCCGCGCGTTTTCTTCGACCGCAGCAGCGCTTCGGGGACCGCAGTGCTCACTTTCGCCAGGATCGTGGTCGGAATCGTCCTGCTGGCGGTGCTGCTGGCACTGGCGGGGGTGGGCCTGGCCTGGCGGCGCGACATCGCGCCGGTCGCGCGCGCCGAGCCGTCCAGCATCGACCCGGCCCTCGTCGAAGCGGGCGCCCGGCTCGCGGCGGTCGGCAACTGCATCGCCTGCCATACGGTCCCGGGCGGCGAGGCCTTCGCCGGCGGGCTCGCGGTGCCGACCCAGTTCGGCACGATCCACTCGACCAACATCACCCCGGACGAGGAGACCGGCATTGGCGCCTGGAGCGAGGAAGCCTTCGCGCGCGCCATGCACGAAGGCGTCGACCGCGCCGGCCGGCACCTCTACCCGGCCTTCCCCTACGATCACTTCACCCTGGTGACCCCGGAGGACAACAGGGCGCTCTTCGCCTACCTGATGACGCGGCAGCCGGTTTCCAGCACGGCGCCCGAGAACGATCTGGCCTTCCCCTACAACATCCGCATGGCGCTCGCCGGCTGGAAGCTGCTGTTCCTCGACGCGGGCGTCTTCGAGCCGGACCCGGCGAAGGACGAGACCTGGAACCGCGGCGCCTATCTCGCCGAGGGCCTCGCCCATTGCGGCGCCTGCCACACGCCGCGCAACGCGCTCGGCGCGCGGATCAGGGATGAGAAGTGGGCGGGCGGCGAGGCGGAGGGTTGGACCGCCTATCCGATCAACGCGGATTCGCCCGCGCCGGTGCCGTGGGACGTCGAGAGCCTTGCATCCTACCTCCGCAACGGCTGGCACGCGGACCACGGCGTTTCCCGCGGGCCGATGGCGGAGGTCACCGGAAACCTCGGCAGGCTGCCCGACGAGGACGTCCTCGCGATCGCGACCTATACCGCCGACGTGATGGGCCAGCCCTGGCCCGAGCGGGTGCAGGCGGCCGAGGCCGCGCGGGCGGCGGCGGCGACGATGCACGCGGCCGGGTCGTCGGCGGACAGCCAGGCGATCCCGGTGGCTGCCACGGCCGAGGACCGCGGCGCGCTCGTCTACGCCAGCGCCTGCGCGAGCTGCCACGAGAGCGGGCGCCCGCAGCCGTACGGCGGCCTGTCGTTCCACCTGAGCACCGCGGTCAACGCGCCGAGCCCGCAGAACATCGTGAACGTGACGCTGTTCGGCCTGCCGCCGGCCGACGGGGAGGCGAGCTCCGTCATGCCGGCCTTCGCGGGCGTGCTGTCCGACGCGGACATGGTCGCGCTGCTCGGATACCTGCGCGAGACCTTCTCCGACCGGCCGGCCTGGGAAGGGCTGGAGGCAGATGGTGCGCGACACCCGCAGCGGTGCGCATCGCGTGACGGTGCGCCCGACCGACGGCATCGAACGGGGGCCCGGCAACCTGGGCGCGGAGGAGCAGCCATGGCGACAAGACTGATGGTCAACGGGCAGGACACGGAGATCGTCTCCGACCCGCAGACGCCGCTCCTCTATGTCCTGCGCGACGAGCTCGGCCTCAACGGCGCGAAGTACGGATGCGGGCTCGGCCAGTGCGGCTCGTGCACGGTGATGGTCGACGGCGCGGCGGTGCTGTCCTGCCTGACGCCGGTCGCCCTGATCGAGGGGCGCGCGGTCACGACGGTCGAAGGGCTCGGGACCATCGACGACCCCGGCCCGATGCAGCGCGCCTTCATCGCCGAGCAGGCGGCGCAGTGCGGCTACTGCATCCCCGGCATGATGATGCGCGCCCAGGCGCTCCTGCAGGCCAATCCGACCGCCGACGAGGCGGCGATCCGGCAGGCGCTCGAGTACAACCTCTGCCGCTGCGGCACGCATATGCGCATTCTTCGCGCCATCCGGCGCGCTCGTGACGAGATGAGCCAGGCAGCGCTCGCCGAAGCGGAGGCCGAGCTATGAACGCCTTTCTGACCCGGCGCGGCTTTCTCGCCACCGGCGCGAGCGGGCTTGTCGTCAGCTTCGCGCTCGGCGGCTTCGCTGCCGCGCAGCAGGCGCCCGAGGCCGAGGAGCTCCCCGGCTCGCTCGCCGACGCCCCGATGCTCGATTCCTGGATCCGCATCGGCCCGGAGGGCGAGATCACCGTCTTCACCGGCAAGGCGGAGCTCGGCCAGGGCCTGCGCACCGCCCTCGCCATGGTGGCGGCCGAGGAGCTCGGCGTCGGGCCCGAGGAGATCGAGCTCATCACCGCCGACACCGGCCGGACCCCCGACGAAGGCTTCACCGCCGGCAGCAACTCGATGGCCGAGAGCGGCACCGCCGTCCGCTACGCCGCCGCCAGCGTGCGCCAGCTCCTGCTCGACGAGGCGGCGCGGCGCTGGACCGCGAACACGGCCGACCTGCGGGTCGAGAGCAAGCAGGTGGTCGCGGGCGACGGGCGAACGCTCGGTTACGGCGAGCTCGCCGCCGGCATGAACCTGAAGATCCCGGCGCGCGCGGACGTGCCGCTGATGCCGCCCGGGTCCTTCGCCGTCATGGGCACCGACCTTCCGCGGGTCGATATCCCGGGCAAGGTCACCGGCGCCCCCGCCTATGTTCACGACCTGCGCCCGGAGGGCATGCTGCACGCCCGCCTGGTGCGCCCGCCGAGCCCGGCCGCCGAACTGGTGGCCGTGGATACCGGCGCGGTCGAGGCCATGCCGGGCTTCGTCGCGGTCGTGCGGGACGGCAGCTTCCTCGCGGTCGTCGCCGAGCGCGAGTTCCAGGCGGTGCTCGCGATGCGCGCGCTTGCCTCCGCCGCGGAGTGGCGCGAGCGCGAGAGCCTGCCCGAGCAGAGCCGCCTCTACGACGTGCTGCGCGAGCTCGAGACGGAAGTCGGCACCGTCGCCGAAGCAGGCTCGCCCCAGGTGCCCGACGGGGAGCGCACGCGCCGCATGACATTCACCCGGCCATACATGATGCACGGCTCGATCGGGCCGTCCTGCGCCGTCGCGCTGATGGAGGGCGACGCCCTGACGGTCTGGTCGCACACCCAAGGCGTCTACCCGGACCGCGAGGCGATCTCGGAGCTGCTCGGCATGCCGCTCGAGCGGGTGCGCGTCATCCACCTGGAGGGCGCGGGCTGCTACGGCCACAACGGCGCCGACGACGCGGCGGCGGATGCGGCGCTGATCGCGCGCGCCCTGCCCGGCCGCCCGGTCCGCGTGCAGTGGACGCGCGAGCAGGAGCACGGCTGGGAGCCCTACGGGCCCGCCATGACCATGGACATCGCCGGCGCGGTCGGCGGAGGACGGCCGCATCAGCCACTTCACCTATGACCTCTGGAGCAACAGCCACTCGACACGGCCGGGCGGAGCCGCGCGGCTGATCGCCGCGCAGCATCTCGCCAATCCCGTGCCCTTCGACCTGCCGGGCCTCAACATCAGCGCCTCGGGCAACGGCGACCGCAACGCCAACCCCTACTACGCGATCCCGAACAAGCGCGTCCTCTGGCACTACGTCAACGCGATGCCGCTCAGGGTCTCGGCGCTGCGGGCGCTCGGCGCCTACGCCAACGTCTTCGCGCTCGAGAGCTTCATCGACGAGCTGGCGCTGGTCGCCGGCGCCGACCCGGTCGAGTTCCGGCTGCGCCACCTCGAGGATCCCGCGCGCGGTGGCGGTGGTCGAGACGGCGGCGGAAGCCTTCGGCTGGTCGAGCGAGCCCCTGCCGCCGAACCACGGCCGCGGCTTCGCCTTCGCGCGGTACAAGAACCTGGCCGCCTACCTGGCGCTGGCGCTCGAGCTCGAGGTGACGCCGGAGACCGGGCGGGTGCAGGTGCGCCGCGTCGTGTCGGCGGTCGACAGCGGCGAGGCGGTGCACCCCGACGGCATCCGCAACCAGACCGAAGGCGGCATCCTGCAGGCGCTGAGCTGGACGCTGCTCGAAGAGGTGACCTTCGACCGCACGCGGGTCACGAGCATCGACTGGTCGAGCTACCCGATCCTGCGCTTCGGCAGCGTCCCCGACACGGTCGAGGTCCACGTCGTCGGCCGGCCCGGCGAGCCGTTCCTCGGAACCGGCGAGGCGGCGGCGGGGCCGACCCCGGCAGCGATCGGCAACGCGATCCGCAACGCCACCGGGGTTCGAATGCGCGACCTGCCTCTCACGCCGGATCGCGTGCGCCGGGCGATCCTGGCCTGAGCAGCCGAACTCGCGGCCGACTTCGACCGCGGGGGCGCCAGCGCGCACGCGGTCGGGCGGCTCACATCGACGCTATGCCGTGGCCATCGCGCACTATAAAATCGTCGTGAACCGATCAGGAGGTCGCTCGCGGTGATGCGCCATGTCCTGCCCGCCCTCGTCCTCCTGCCCGCAGTCCTCGACCCCGCGAGCGCGGCGGCGGAGCCGGGGCTGCACAGCTTCACGCTCGAGAATGGCCTGACCGCCGTCGTCGTCGAGGACCATCGGGCGCCGGTGGTCACCCAGATGGTCTGGTATCGGGTCGGGTCGGCGGACGATCCGGCCGGGCAGTCAGGCATCGCGCATTTCCTCGAGCACCTCATGTTCAAGGCCACGGACGAGCTCGCCGAGGGTGAGTTCAGCAGGATCGTCGCGGAGAACGGCGGGAGCGACAACGCCTTCACGTCGATCGACCACACCGCCTACTTCCAGCGCGTTGCGGCGGACCGGCTCGAACTGGTGATGGGCATGGAAGCCGATCGCATGGTCGACCTCGCCCCCACCGAAGCGAACGTTCTCTCGGAGCGCGAAGTCGTCATCGAGGAGCGGCGGCAGGTGGTGGAGAGCGACCCGGGCGGTCCCTTCACTGAAGCGCTCATGGCTGCCCTTTACCCGGGCAGCCCCGATGGCCTGCCGACCATCGGCTGGGAGCACGAGATCGCCGGGCTGACGTGGCAGAACGCGATGGACTTCTACCGCGCGCACTATGCCCCGAACAACGCGATCCTGGTCGTCGCCGGCGACGTCGACGCCGACGGGGTCCGGCGGTTGGCCGAGCGCCACTTCGGGTCGATCCCGGCGTCGGAACCGGTTGCTCCCCGGCATCGGCGCCAGGAGCCGCCGCGTGACGCCGCGGCTCGGGTCGAGGTGCGTGACGCACGGGCCGGCGTGCCCCGGCTCACCCGGCTCTACCTCGCGCCGCAACGCCGCGCCGGTGACCAGCGGGAAGCGGCGGCGCTCGCCGTGCTCGCGGACCTCCTCGGCGGCCCGCGCGTCACTTCGATCATGGGACGCGACCTCGTGGGCGGGGACGGGATCGCCCTCGGCGCCGAGGCCTGGTATTCCGACATCGGGCTCAATGCGCAGACTTTCGGCGTCGGCCTGGCGCCCAAGCCCGGGATCGACCTCGCCGAGGCCGAGGCTGCGCTCGACGCTCTGATCGCACGCTTCTTTGAGGAAGACCCGGACCCGGCGGAGATCGAACGGATCAAGGGCCGCCTCCGCGCCGACGAGATCTATGCGCTCGACGAGACCTGGGGTCGCGCCCACCGTGTCGGCGCCGCCCTGACGTCCGGGCTGACCCTCGAGGATGTCGATGCGTGGCCCGATCTCCTGCAGTCGGTGACCGCGGAGGACGTGGAGGCGGCGGCCCGCGCGGTGCTTCGAATCGAGAACTCGGTGACCGGCTGGTTGCTTCCCCCCGACGGCGATCCCGAGGAGCTGCAGCCATGATCCGCGCCGTCGCCGTCGTGCTCGCCCTGGCGTTCGCCGCCGGCGTGTCGTCCGCACGAGCCGAGTTCACCATCGTCCCGGTGACCTCGCCGGGCGGCATCGAGGCCTGGCTCTACGAAGACCACACGATCCCGATCCTCACGATCGAGGCGGGCTTTCTCGGCGGCGCTGCGCTCGACCCCGAAGGGCGGGAGGGGACGACGGCCCTGATGGCGGCGCTGCTCGATGAAGGCTCGGGTGGGCTCAACTCCACCGCCTTCGCCACCGCCCTCGAGGACCTCGCGGCCCGGATGAGCTTCTTCGCGGGAGCCGACAACGTCCTCGTCTCCGCAACGATGCTGACGGACACCCGTGACGCGACGGTCGAGTTGTTGCGGCTCGCCCTCACGGAACCGCGGTTCGACGCCGAGCCGGTCGAGCGGCTGCGGGCGCAGGCGCTCGCCTCGATTCAGATCGGTGACGCCGATCCCCAGACGCGCGCCGCCACGGCCTTCTACGCGCAGACCTTCCCGGGCCACCCCTACGGCCGCCCTGTCGAGGGAACCCGGGAGTCGGTCGCCGCCATGAGCGTCGAGGACCTGCGCTCGGCCCATCGGGCGGCGCTCACCCGCGACCATCTGCGGATCGCCGTCGTGGGAGACATCGGCCCCGATGCGCTCGGTCCACTGCTCGACCGCCTGTTCGGCACCCTGCCCGCGGCGGGGCCCGAGCTTCCCGCAGTGGCCGTGCCGCACCTGTCGGGCCAGACGACGGTCATCGACTTCGACGCGCCGCAGTCGATGGTGATGTTCGGGAATGCCGGGATCCTGAACGATGACCCTGACTTCATACCGGCCATGCTGATGGACTACGTCCTCGGCGGGGGAAGTCTCGGCACGCGACTCTCCGAGGAGATGCGTGTGAAGCGCGGCCTCACCTACGGCGTCTACACCTGGCTCGCGGCCGGACAGTTCGGCGGCCTCTACATGGGATCGTTCTCCAGCTCGAACGAGCGGGTCGCCGAGGCCCTCCGGGTCCTGCGCGCCGAATGGATCCGCATGGCCGAGCACGGCGTGAGCGAAGCCGAGCTCGCGAGCGCCAAGCGCTTCCTGACCGGCGAATTTCCCTTGCGCTTCGACGGCAACGCGCGCATCGCCGCGCAGTTGCTCGGGCTGCAGCTGGCCGGACTGGGTCCCGACTACGTCAACCTCCGCAACGACCTGGTCGAGGCCGTCACGGTCGAGGACATCGCCCGTGTCGCGCGCCGTCTGCTGCTCCCCGAGGGCCTGACGACCGTTCTCGCAGGCCGCCCGGAGGGGCTCGAACCAGGCAACTGATACGAATTCCGGGGGATCGCTTCGGGGAGGCGGCGCGGGGAGCGGGAAGCCGGGATTCGCTTGCGCCGCAAGGGTTAACGGCGATTTCTTAGATGCACACATCATGCACGAGACATGCACAATTCATGCACGTGCAGTGCACGCGCGGCCGGAAGGTTAATGGGGCGCGGGGCCGCGGCGGGAGAGGTCCCACCGTTCGGGTCACTACGACGCAAACTCGGACCACTTGCCTCGATAAATGCCCCGCGCTCATCCCCAGCCGTCGCAGCACGGCCTGCGCGTGCTGCCCCCGGCAGGCGCACCCGGACTGTCGGCTGGACGCACTGTCGCTTGCCCGAGCGCCGCGCGGGGCGGCGTACGCGCTTCAGCCCAGGCGGCCGTGCCTCGGCGATCAGTCGCAGAGGCCAAGGCTTCCGGATCGCGTATGATCTCAGCTTGCGCTGGAAGCTCGCTCGTTCTCGCGGAAACGGCTGGTGTCCAATGCTGCGGCCATCAGGGTGCGGGTATAGTCCTGTTCGGGCCGGTCGAAGATCGCCTCGGTCGGGCCTTCCTCGACGACCCGCCCGCTCTTCATGACCAGGATGTAGTCCGACACGGCGCGCACGACCGCCAGGTCGTGGCTGATGAAGAGGTAGCTGAGGTCGTGCGCCGCCTGAAGGTCGCGCAGCAGCTCGACGATCTGCTTCTGCACCGATCGGTCGAGCGCGCTCGTCGGCTCGTCGAGCACGATCACGTGCGGCTTCAGGATCATCGCCCGCGCGATGGCGATGCGCTGCCGCTGGCCGCCGGAGAACTCGTGCGGGTAGCGGTTGCGCATGGCGGGGTCGAGGCCCGACCTCGGCCAGCGCCTCGCCGGCGCGGCGTCGCGCTCGCGCGAGGTGAGGCCGGGCTCGTGGATCAAGAGGCCCTCGGTGATGATCCGGCCGACCGTCATCCGGGGCGAGAGCGAGCCGAACGGATCCTGGAACACCAGCTGCAGCGCGCGCCGGAGCGGCCGCATCGCCGTCGGGTCGGGATCGAGCGGGCGGCCGAGATAGTCGATGCGGCCCGCGCTCGGCAGCAGCCGCAGCATCGCCCGGCCCAGCGTCGACTTGCCCGAGCCCGACTCGCCGACGATGCCGATGGTCTGCCCCTCGCGCAGGTCGCAGGCTGACGCCGTCGACGGCGCGCAGCATCGTGCGGCTCGGAGAAGAGCCCGCCGCCGAGTCGGAAGGTGACGCGGACATCGTCGCCGGTCGATCAGGTCCGGCGCGCCGGCCGGCGGCGGCGGCTTGGTGCCCTCGGGCTCGGCGGCGAGCAGCATCCGCGTATAGGGATGCTGCGGGCTGGCGAAGAGCGTCGGCCGTCGCCCCGGTCTCCACCACCTCGCCGGCGCGCATCACGTAGACCCGGTCGGCGAAGCGCTGCACGATGCCGAGGTCGTGGGTGATGAAGACGATCGCCATGCCGAGCCTGGTCCTGCAGCTCGGCCAGCAGCTCGAGGATCTGCGCCTGCACCGTCACGTCGAGCGCCGTGGTCGGCTCGTCGGCGATCAGCACGTCGGGGTCGCAGGCGAGCGCCATGGCGATCATCACCCGCTGCCGCTGGCCGCCGGAGAGCTCGTGCGGGTAGGCGTCGATCCGCCGCTCGGGCTCGGGGATGCCGACGAGGCGCAAGAGCTCGACGATGCGCGGGCGGGCCTCGGACTTCGCGCAGGCCGCGATGGAAGCGCAGCGGCTCGGCCAGCTGGGCGCCGATCCGGTAGAGCGGGATCGAGCGAGGTCATCGGCTCCTGGAAGATCATGGTGATCTTGTCGCCGCGGATCTTGTTGAGCTCGCGGTCCGGCAGCCCGAGGATCTCCCGGCCGCGGTACTTCGCCGATCCGGTCGCGCGGCCGTTCGAGGCCAGGAGGCCCATGATCGCCATCGTGGTCTGGCTCTTGCCGGAGCCGGACTCGCCGACGATCGCCACCGTCTCGTTCGGCATGACGTCGAGGTCGATCCCCTTGACCGCCAGCACCATGCCGTCGTTGGTCTCGAACTCGACGCGTCAGGCCGCGGACGCTGAGCACCGGGTTCGCATCTCAGCGGTCCTTCGGATCGAGCGAGTCGCGCAGGCCGTCGCCGAGGAAGTTCGAGCGCGAAGAGGATGAGCGTCAGCGTCAGCGCCGGCCAGATCAGCAGCCAGAGCGCGCCGCGCATGTTGGCCGCGCCCTCGGAGATCAGCAGGCCGAGCGAGGTCAGCGGGTCCTGCACGCCGAGGCCGAGGAAGGAGAGCAGGCTCTCGAGCAGGATCGCCTTCGGGACCAGCAGCGTGACGAAGACCACCACCGGCCCGAGGGTGTTGGGGATGATGTGCCGCGTCAGGATGCCGGCCTTGGTCGCGCCGAGCGCCTCGGCGGCCTGCACGAACTCCTGCCGCTTCAGGCTCAGGGTCTGGCCGCGCACGATCCGCGCCATGTCGAGCCACTCGGTGGAGCCGATGGCGATGAAGATGATGACGAGGCTCCGCCCGAAGAACACCACCATCAGGATGACGAAGAAGATGAAGGGCAGCGAGTAGAGGATGTCGACGATGCGCATCATCACGTTGTCGACCCGGCCGCCGAGATAGCCCGAGATCGCGCCGTAGGCTGACCCCGAGCAGCAGCGACATGACCGAGGCGAGGATGCCGATGGCGAGCGAGATCCGCACGCCGATCATGATCCGCGCCGCGAGGTCGCGGCCGATGGCGTCGGTGCCGAAGAAGAAGTGCAGCCGCTGCACGTCGACGCGTGATCGTGCCGCTCGTCTCGTCCTCGGCGAGGTCGAGCCGCGGATTGGAGAACAGGTCCGAGCGCTCGAAGTAGCGCAGGACGCGCGGGTCGATCGGCTCGTCCGAGCTGACCTCGACGCTGATCGTGCCGCCGTCGAGCTCCGGCGTCGCCGTGCTCGAGCCGGGTGCGCGCGAGCTCGCGCTCGAAGCCCGGCAGGATGGTGTCGGCGCGCGGATAGGCCTCGAGGCTCGCCGGAACCCGCACGAACTGCGGATAGACGCGGTCGTAGGGGTGCGGCCAGACCATCGGCCCGAACACGCCGATCGAGCGCGAGCGCCGCCAGCACGACCATGCTCGCCACCGCCGCGCGGTTGCGCCGGAGCCGGATCCAGGCGTCCTGCCAGAGCGACCGCCCGGCCGGCGACGGGGAGCTCGTCGAGCGGTTCGGCTTGCACGACCATCGTTGCCCCCTCAGTCGAAGCGGACGCGCGGATCGAGCACCGCGTAGAGCAGGTCGACCACGAGATTGAAGAAGATGATGAAGATCGCGATCACCACGACGGTGCCCATGACCAGCGTGTAGTCGCGCCCGAGCGCGCCCTGCACGAAGTAGCGGCCGATGCCGGGGATGCCGAAGATGGTCTCGACCACCACCGATCCGGTCAGGAGCCCGGCCGCCGTCGGCCCGAGATAGGACACCGCCGGCAGCATCGCGGCGCGAGCGCGTGCACGCCGACCACCACCCGCGTCGGCAGGCCGTAGGCGCGCGCGGTGCGCACGTGGTTCGAGCGCAGCGCCTCGATGGTCGAGCCGCGCACCAGCCGCGCGATCACCGCCACCTGCGGCAGCGCCAGGGTGACGATCGGCAGGATCCAGTAGGCCGGCTTGGCGTTCGACCAGCCGCCGGCCGGCAGCCAGCCGAGCACGACGCCGAAGAACAGGCTGAGCAGCGGCGCCACGACGAAGTTCGGCGTGGTGATGCCGAAGGTGGCGAGCCCGACGACGGCATAGTCGACGCCGGTGTTCTGCCGCAGCGCCGCCATCGCCCCGAGCAGCGTGCCGAGGACGACCGCGACGAGCAGCGCCAGCGACCCGAGCAGGATCGACACCGGCAGCCCGACGGCGAAGAGGTCGTTGACCGTGAAGTCGCGCCTGGTGAAGCTCGGGCCCGAGGTCGCCCCTGCAGCAGGTTGCCGAGATAGGTCAGGTACT
This sequence comes from uncultured Solirubrobacterales bacterium, assembly GCA_963752585.1. Lineage (GTDB taxonomy): Bacteria > Actinomycetota > Thermoleophilia > Solirubrobacterales > 70-9 > CAVVYV01. The sequence goes on along the minus strand of CAVVYV010000007.1, from coordinate 438,202 downwards.
GCGACCAGAGCGGCGCGTCGAGGTTATAGGCGCGATTGAGGTTCGCCATGATCAGCGGGTCGAGCGGCCGCTCCAGGTCGAACGGCCCGCCGGGCGCGAGCCGGATCATGAAGAAGGTCAGCGTGACGATGATGAAGACCGTCGGGATCGCGCTCGCCAGTCGTCGCAGCGTGTAGATCAGCATCGCGCCCTCGCCCGGTGGAGAGCCGGCCGGCCCTGGGACGGGCCCGCCGCCGCGTCGCCTCACTCGCTCAGCGAGAGCCAGCGCGTCGCGTGGTCGTCGAGGATGTTGTCCTCCCAGCCCGACACCTTGTCCGAGACCAGCGCGCGGGACGAGTAGAACAGGATCGGGATCGTCGGCACCTCGTCGACGTAGATCTGCTCGGCCTCGGCCAGCAGCGCGGCGCGCGCCGCGAGATCGGTGGTCTCGGCGGCCGCGCGCATCTTGGCGTCGTATTCCTCGTTCTTCCAGCCGGAGTAGTTGAACGAAACGCCGGACTCGTTGAGGTAGAGGAAGTTCTGCGGGTCGGAATAGTCGCCGATCCAGCCGGCGCGCGCGATGTCGAAGTCGCCGCCCTCGCGCAGGTAGTTGAAGTAGCCGGTCCCCTCCATCTCGTTCAGCGTCGCGCTGATGCCGACGTTCGACAGCATGTCGGCGACCGCCGCCATCGTGTTGCGGTGGTTCTCGGAGGAGTTGAAGCTGAGCTGGACGCTGCAGCGTCGGCCGGATCGACCCCTGCCTCCGCCGAACAGCTCCAGCGCCTTGTCCTCGCGGTCGAGCAGGTCCATGTCGGCGTAGTCGAGCTCGGGCGGGTTCTCGACGTAGTTGTCGATGCCGGGCGGGATCAGCGCATAGGCCGGGAGCATGGTCCCCTGCCAGACCTCGTCGGCGATGAAGTCGCGGTCGATCAGCATCGAGATCGCCTGCCGCACCCGCGGGTCGCCGAAGCGTCTCCTTCGCGACCTTCACCGCGCACGTAGTAGGTGCCGAGATAGGGCGCGATCCGCAGCTGGTCGGGCAGCTTCTCCTTCATGTAGGCCATCTGCTCGGCGGGAACGTCGGAGCAGATGTGCACCTCGCCGGCCTCGAAGCGGCGCAGGCAGGCGGAGCGGTCCTCGAAGGGGATCCAGTTGATCGTCGTCGATCTGCACGTTCGCGGCGTCGTAGTAGTTCGGGTTCTTCTGCATGACGATCTTGTCGTTCGGCACGAAGCTTTCGAGCATGTAGGCGCCGTTCGTGACCAGGTTGCCCGGCTTGGTGTAGTCGGCGCCGAACTCCTCGACGCGACGCCCGGTGCATCGGGCTGCCGGTCTGGTGCCGGAGCAGCTGCAGGAAGTAGGGCGTCGGCGAGCTCAGCGTGATGACCAGCGTCTGCGGGTCGGGCGCGGCGACGCCGAGCTCCTCGGGCGGCATCTCGCCCTTGGTGATCGCCTCGGCGTTCTGGATCGGGAACAGGATGCTCGCGTAGCCCGCCGCCGTCGCCGGGCGTCATGATCCGCCGGAAGGCGAAGAGGAAGTCGTCGGAGGTCACCGGGTCGCCGTTCGACCACTTGGCGTTCTCGCGCAGGTGGAAGGTATAGGTCAGCCCGTCCTCGGAGATCTCCCAGCTCTCGGCGACGCCCGGGATCAGCTCGCCGGCCGCGTCCTCGGTCACCAGGCCCTCGTAGAGGTCGCGGATCACGTTCGCCTCGGCGATCGTCGAGGTCTTGTGGTGGTCGAGCGTCGCCGGGTCGGTGTCGTTGCCCCGCATCAGCACGCCCTGGGCCGAACCGGCGGTCGCGCTCAGGAGCAGCGCCAACGCGCCGAACCCTGTACGCAGTGGCCTAAGTACCATGACTCGTGCCTCCCTTGTGTCTCAGAGTCCACAAGGGATGGTTGCACCGGACGCCCCGATCAACAAGCTGAATCGCGGGTGGATCTGGAGGCGACGACCGGAATCGAACCGGTGTGCACGGATTTGCAATCCGTGAAGGCGGCTTCCGAGTTTCCCAAGTTGTTCAGTCCGATAGCGCAGATGGAAAGTGTCATGTCGCTGATCTGACAGGTGAAATCTCATTTCAAGCCGTAATGAATTTCTCTTGCGCTGTCCAAGAGTATCCACCAGTATCCCCGGATTGGCAGACCCCATACCGACCCCGACGCGACGCCGAGGATCGTACAAGGAGAAATCAAGTATGCCTCGCGTGAAGCTCACTGACCGAATCTCGTGCAGAGCGCCAAGACCACCACGCCGAGCCGCGTCGACTTTAGCGACGAAAGCCAGAGGGGACTTGTGCTGCGGGTGACATCCAGCGGCGCGCGAACCTATACAGTGACATATTTCAGGGACGGCAAGCGCCAGAGGGTGACGCTCGGGCCAGCCGATGTTCTCTCCCTCAAGGACGCCCGCCAGGGAGCCGCAGACATCCGAGCCCGAGTTCTCCGCGGTGAGGACCCCGCTGCAGAGAAGCGGCTCACGCGCGCCGCCAGTGCGCTGCCGGGCGACATTGCGGCCCAGACCGTCCCGAAGACCCTTCAAGGTCTGATCGATGTTCACGCCAGCCCGGAAGGGCGCAGGGCCGCCCGCAGGGCACTCCCTGCCGGGTGGCCAGAATATCGCCGTGTGATCGAGCACGTGTTCCAGCCGGTTCTGTCCGAGCCGCTGGCGGACATCAACGAGGACCGGCTGCAAGCGGTCCTCGACGCTCATCCCTCCAAGGGTTCCGCGGCAAGGGCGTGGGCGTACCTGCGCCCCGCTATCAAGAGCGCCAAGAAGCTGACCGGCGGCGAGTGGCGGCTGGCCGACATCGATGACGTCCGCGCCCATCACCTTACACGGGTAAGGGACCGGGTCCTGTCCGAACTGAACTGCGCCGGCTTCTCGCGTTGCTGCGCCAGCGGGTCGGCGACCCCTATGCCGACGGGCTTTACATGCTCCTGCTCACCGGATGCCGCGCGGAGGAACTCTTGGGCTCCGACCGCCACCCCAGCCGGGGAATGCTGCGGCATCACGTCGAGGCGGACGGCGCCTGGATAATCCCGTCGACCAAAAATGGCAGGGGTTTCGTCGTTCCCCTACCGTGCCAAGGCCTAGAGATCATCGCCCGCCAAGCCGCCCTGCACACGCATCCGAGGGTGTTCACCGAGGCCAATGGTGCGGGCGCACATCTGCGGGCGTGGGTCCGACGTATCGCCGCCTTCGCCGAGCAGGCGGGAATCGAGACGCACTTCAACCGCCACGATCTGAGACGCAGCTTTGCGACCGGGGCGCAAAAAATTGGCGTTCCCGACATGATCGTGGATGCGTGCTTGGGCCACGCTCACGGTGGCGGGGCTCGCCACTATCTGCACGGTCGGCGCGTTCTGGACCGAACGGGCGGATGCTCATCGAAAGTGGGCCGACTACATCGACGGCTTGCGGTAGCCTGCGATGTCCGCTACTACCCTAGGTAGAGCGACAGACCAGAAGGGAAGAGTAGACCAATGAGAAGATGAACCCGTTAGGAGACGACTGCCGTTATGTCCGCAAAACCCACTACCCGCAACCATATACGCCCGAGCATCCCCAAGCTCGATGACATTCCTGTGTATCGCGCCCGCGAGGTCGCGAAGATCATTCGCGTGAGCCCGACCACCTTCTACCGGTGGCTCGGCGAGGGCAAGTTCCCGAGGGGTGTTCAGGTTTTTGACCTCAAGCCGCCGCGCTGGTCCCTGAACACAATCCGGGAAGCAATCGGCATTTCCGTTTCCGATCCCGAAGACTGCGTCGAAGACGCAGCCTAACCAACAATCGCGCCCGTCCCGAGCGGGACAAAGCGCGGCGATCGTTCGGTTAGGACCGCCAGCAAGCCACCCTCTCTGAGGCGGCCGCCGGCGGGGTCCCCGAGCGCGGCGCGGTCGGGGTCGGCTCGGGCGCCACCGTCGCCAAGGTCCTGGGGCGGGAGCGCGGCAGCGGCCGGCGGCGTCGGCTACGCGGCGGTCCGGACCGGGGCGGGGGAGACGGTGGCGGCGGTCGCCGCGGTCAACGCCGCCGGCGACGTGATCGACGAGGACGGCTCGGTGCTGGCTGGCCCCCGGGACGACGAGGGGAAGATGGTGCGCGGCGCCGAGGCGCTGGTGGCGATGGAGCGGGCGCCCGAGTTCAAGGCGCCGGAGGGCAACACGACCCTGGTCTGCATCTGCACCGACGCCGCGCTCTCGAAGCGCGAGTGCGGGATGGTCGCCCGCGCCGCCACCGCGGGGATCGCCCGGGCCGTCGATCCGACCTTCACCCCGGTCGACGGCGACGTCGCCTTCTGCCTCGCCTCCGGCGAGGGCGAGCTCCGCCCCGTTCGGCTCGATGCAGATCGGCGCCGCCGCCGCCACCGTCACCGCCGCCGCGATCCGCGACGCGGTCCGGCAGGCGAGGAGGCGAAGGGGACCCGCGCTAGGCCGGCCCGGGTCGCGGCTACTTCAGCTGCATGATCGCGAGCGCGTTCTTGTGCGGATCGATGATCCAGGCCATCAGGGCGAAGCCCAGGTCGGCGATCCCGTCCTCCGTCTTCAGGTTCATCTCCGGCATGTCGTATTCCTGGATCTCGACGCCGCGAGACCGCAGCTCAGCGAGCTCTGCCGCTAGGTCGTCGACTCGCCAGCTGGCCTGGGTTTGCTCGTCGGCAGTGCCGGTGGTGCTCTTGGTCACCGCCAGCTCGCTGTCCCCGCCGCACTTGTAGGTGATCGCCTCCTCGCTCTCGTTGAGGATCTCGAGGCCGAGCTTGCCGGCATAGAACTCCTTTGACTCCTCGAGATCGGTGGCGAGCAGGACCACGCGATCGGATGCTCTCCGAGCATGCTCGTCCACATGTCCGTCGTGGCGGACCGCGGTGTGGCCACAGTCCGGACCGTGCTCGTGTGAATGGCCCTCGTGAACGCGGTGCTCACCGTCGGTCATCGAGGTCGAGCTACCGCGATCCGACCCGGATATCCACCGCTATCACGTCCGGCGCTGCGGCAACGTTTGGTTCGTGCCCGGATCATTCAAGACCGAGGCGGTGGTGCTGCGGAGCATCCGCTACGGCGAGGCCGATCGGGTCGTCCATCTCTACTCGGCGACCCGGGGGCGGATCGGGGCGATCGCGAAGGGGTCGCGGCGGCCGAAGTCGCGCTTCGGCGGGCGGCTGGAGCCGTTCTTCCGGCTCAACCTGCTGCTCTACGAGGGGCGGGGGGACCTCTGCACGGTCACCGGCGCCTCGACCATCGACGGGCACCCGCGGCTGCGCAGCGACGGCCCGGCCCTGATGGCCGCCGGCCGCGGCTGCGACGCGGTCCTCCGGCTGCTCGACTCCGAGGAGCCGAACCAGGCCGCCTACAACCTGCTCTGCACCTACCTGGCGCTGCTCGATGCCGATCCGGCGCGTGGCGAGCGCCCCCGGCGCGGCGCTCGCCTTCCGGCTGAAGCTGGCGCTCGCCGCCGGCTTCTCGCCGGAGCTGGCGAGCTGCGCCCGCTGCGGCGAGGCCGACCACATCACCGCCTTCTCCGGCGCCGCGGGCGGAGTCGTCTGCGCGAGCTGCGAGGGCGACGGCTTCCCCCTCTCCGAGGAGGCCCACCGGTTCATGGTCGAGGCGCTGGCGCGGCCGCTGGCGGAGGCGCCGGTGGCCGAGCGGGCGGTGGCCGCGCAGTCGGACCGCGCGGTCAGCGAGACCCTCGAGCACCACGCCCACGTCCGCCTGCGCGCGGCGGCCTAGCTCTAGCGTCTTCGGGCGGTAGAGGCGCTCGGAGACGCGCAGCTTGAGCGCGCGCGGCGCGGCGCGTTGAGGCGCATGAAGTTGCGGAAGAAGCGGCCGGGGACGATCGAGCGCTTGTCGGCGTCGTAGGCGCGCAGGGCCTCCTCGACCACCTGCTCGGCCTCGATCGCGCCCGGCATCATCTCGCCGCCCGACCTCCTCGTAGCCCGCGACCTGCTGCCACTCGGTCGGCACCGGGCCCGGGTTGACGGCGAGCGCCTTCACCCCGGTGCCGCGGAGCTCCATGTGGAGCGCCTCGGTGAGGTTGAGGGCGAACGCCTTGCTGGCGCCGTAGGTGGCCTCGTAGGGGAGCGGCTGCATCCCGGCGGTGGAGGCGACGGTGATCACGCCGCCGCGGCCGCGCTCGATCATCGCCGGGACGAACGCGCGGGTGAGGATGACGACCGCCTCGCAGTTGACCCGGACCATCTCCGCCTGGCGCTCGGCGGGGAGCTCGGCGAAGCGGCCGCGGAGGCCGAAGCCGGCGTTGTTGACCAGGAGGTCGACGTCGGCGCCGAGGGCCGAGACCTGCCCGGGGAGCTGGTCGGCGTCCGCGCCGAGATCGCAGGTGACGACGTGGGTGGTGACCGCGAGCTCGTCGGCCAGCTGCTCTGAGCCGGTCCGCGCGCCGGGCGACCAGGATCAGGTCGTAGCCGCGCTGCGGCGAGCTGTCGCGCGAACTGCTCCCCGATGCCCGAGGAGGCGCCCGTGATCAGGGCCGTCTCAGCCATGACTGAACGGAGCCTATTTCGAAACGATCAGCCGGTGTGCCCGCCTGCGGGCCGCCGGGACTGAGAACATCGGGTGGTGAGCACCGACGTGGCCACGTTCGAGGACCGGGTCCGCTCCTGGGAGGCCGAGTACCTCTGGGAGCCCGCGACCCCCTCCTACCCGGCGGACCGCCGCGAGCCCGAGCCCGACAGCCCGGTGCGGACGCCGTTCCAGCGCGACCGCGACCGGATCGTCCACTCGAAGGCGTTCCGGCGCCTCAAGCACAAGACGCAGGTGTTCGTGGCGCCGGAGGGCGACCACTACCGGACCCGGCTCACCCACACGCTCGAGGCCTGCTTCATCTCGCGGACGGTGGCGCGGGCGCTGGCCCTGAACGAGGACCTGACCGAGGCGATCGGGCTCGGCCACGACCTCGGCCACCCGCCCTTCGGCCACATCGGCGAGGAGGTGCTGGACGAGGCCCTCGCGAGCACGGGGGGCGCTTTCGCCACAACGAGCATTCGCTGCGGGTGGTCGAGCGGCTGGAGGGCGGACGGGCAGGGGGCTGAACCTGACCGAGCAGGTGCGCGACGGGATCCTCCGCCACACCGGGTCCGGAGCGGCCGGCGACGCTCGAGGGGCGGGTGGTGAAGGTGGTCGACCGGGTCGCCTACATCAACCACGACATCGACGACGCGCTTCGGGCCGGGATCATCTCCGAGGGGGATCTGCCGGCCGAGGAGATCGAGCTGCTCGGGCCGACCGGGGCGAAGCGGATCGACACCCTGGTCCAGGACATGGTCGAGCGCTCGCGCGAGGCGGGCGAGATCGAGCAGTCCGAGGAGGTGGGGGGAGCGATGCTGCGGCTGCGCAAGTTCATGTTCGATCGGGTCTACCTGGGGCCGGAGGCGCGGAGCGAGCAGGAGCGGGCGCGGGAGGCGCTGCGGGCGCTGTTCGACCACTACCTCGAGCATCCGGAGGAGGTGCCGGCGCCCGACCGCGAGGCCGATCCGCTCCAGCGGGTGACCGACTATCTCGCCGGGATGACCGACCGGTTCTGCATCCGCAGCTACGAGAAGCTCGCATCCTCCGGCGACCCGCGCGGGGCGGGCCGGGCCAGGCGCCGCTTGACCTGAGAGATTTGAGGGATGGCGAGGTTCACCGACGAGACCAAGGAGCGGGTAAAGCAGGCGGCCGACATCGTCGAGGTCGTCTCTCCCTACACCGAGCTGGTCCGCAGGGGGAAGGACCTCTGGGGGCTCTGTCCGTTCCACGACGAGCGGACGCCGTCGTTCAAGGTCAATCCGCAGGACAAGCTCTACTTCTGCTTCGGCTGCCAGGCGAGCGGGGACGTCTTCAGCTTCGTCGAGGAGAAGGAGGGGCTCTCGTTCCCCGAGGCGGTCGAGATGCTGGCCGAGCGCTACGGCGTCGAGATCGAGCGGGAGAGCGAGGATCCGCGCGCCGAGGAGGCCCGCCGGCGGAAGGCGCGGCTGTGGGAGCTGCTCGAGCGAACCGCGAAGTTCTACGAGCGCTACCTCTGGGAGGCGCCGAAGGCGAAGAAGGCGCGCGCGTACCTGGAGGGTCGGGGGCTCGGGGAGGAGGTGCTGCGCCGGTTCGGGGTCGGGATGGCGCCGAGCGCCTGGGACCAGGTGCTGACCGGCAGCCAGCGGGCCGGGTTCAAGGTTGAGGAGCTGCTGGCCGCGGGGCTGGCCCAGAAGGGGCGCCAGGGCGGCCACTACGACCGGTTTCGCTCCCGGATCACCTTTCCGATCCGCGACCAGCGCGGGCGGGTGCTCGGGTTCGGGGCGCGGGCGCTGAGCGCCGACTCGAAGCCGAAGTACCTGAACTCGCCGGAGGGGGAGCTCTACCGGAAGAGCCACACCCTCTACGGGATCGACCGGGCGCGGGGGCCGATCGCGAAGGCGCGGCGGGCGATCGTGGTCGAGGGCTACACCGACGTGCTCGCCCTCCAGCAGGCCGGGGTGGAGGAGGCGGTGGCGATCATGGGGACCGCGATCACGCCCGAGCAGCTGACGATGCTGGCGGGCCTGACCGAGGTGGTGGTGCTGGCGCTGGACGCCGACCGGGCGGGGGCCGACGCGATGATCCGGGCGCAGAGGGTGGCCGGGGATCGGGAGCTGGACCTGCGGGTGGCGGCGATGCCGGAGGGGGAGGACCCCGCGGACATGCTGCCAGGCGGGCGGGCTCGATCGCTTCCATGAGCCTGGTCGAGGGCGCGATCGACCTGCCGAGCTTCCGGGTGCGGACGGCGCTCGGGCGGGGCGACCTGGGGAGCGTCGCGGGACGGGAGCGGACGCTTGCGGAGGTGGCGCCGGTGCTGGCGGCGATGGGGGAGGTCGTGGGGAGGGACGAGTTGATCCGGGAGGTGGCGGACCGCCTCGACACCGATCCGAGCCTGGTCTCGGAGCGGGTGCGGAGCGCGCCGAAGGAGAGTCCGGGGGATCGCCGCGCCGGCGGCAACGGGGCGAAGGGGCAGGCGGCCGCGGGCGGTGCGCGCAGTCGCTGACCCCGCGCGAGACGCGCGAGCGGGCGCTGCTGGCGATGTGCATCGCCGAGCCGAAGATGGGGCGGCCCGTTCGTCGAGCGGCTCAGCGACGAGCACGTCTCGGAGTCGGGGGGCCCGGCGCTGCGCTGGCTCCGGGAGCATCTCGAGGATCCGATGTCGGGCCTGCCGCGGGAGGACGAGGCGCTGACGGCGCTGATCACCGAGCTGGTGATGAGCTCGGAGCGGGTGCCGGCCTCGGAGGGCGCGATGCAGCTCAACTTCGACCTGCTCGAGCAGCAGCGCCTGGAGGACAGCATCTCGGCCGCCCAGAGCGCCGGCGACTACGAGGCGGGGGCCCGCCTCTCCCGCGAGCGCGCCCAGCTCACCGACCGGATCGCCTACGCCGAGACCCTCGGCGCCTAGCAGCGGTCGAGGCTGGCGCCGGCGATCTCCCTGCCCAGCCGCCGCTAGAGTTCGCTCGAGCGACAGGCCTCGAGAGTCGCACATTGGATCACCGGTCCGGGGTAGCTCAATCTGGTAGAGCACTCGGCTGTTAACCGAGTTGTTGTGGGTTCGAGTCCCACCCCCGGAGCCTCTTGACGAATCTAGGTGCGAGCCGGCGAAGGCCGGCTCGCTGCGTTCTCGGACCGTCTCCTCGACCAGCTCGGCGGCGTTGGCGGCCCCGTCGTTCTCCGCCGCCCAGGCCGCGATCTCCGCCGCCCGCGCCCGGTAGCGCCCGTCCCCGAGCAGCCGCCGCACCGCCAGCCGCACCCCCCGCGGCGAGAGGAACCGCCGCGCCAGCGACAGCCCCGCGCCCGACCACGCCACCCGCGCCCCGTTCTCTCCCTGGTCCCCGACCGCCGGCCAGACCAGCACCGGCGCACCCGCCGCCAGCGCCCCCGCCACCGTCCCATGACCCCCGTGACAGATCACCGCGTCGGCCGCCGGAAACGCCTGCGAGTACCGCATCCACGGCACCAGCACCGCGTTCGCCGGCACCTCCACCGGCTCCTCCGGCCGGTGCCGGTTGGTGGTCGCCAGCACCCGCACCGGCTCATCCGCCAGCGCCTCCAGCGCCACCCGCAGCAGCCGGCACTCCGGATCCTGCGACGTGCTCGGCGCCACCACCACCAGCGGCCCCTCCCCCTCCGGAATCTCCGTCTCCTCACCGTCGGCAGCTCGAAGAAGAGCGGCCCGCTCACCCGCACGTCCTCCGGCCAGCGCCGCGGGTACTCCAGCTGCGGGAACGTCGCCACCACCGCCAGCAGCTCGCTGATCCCCCCGTGAAACCGCTCCAGCGGCGCCAGCCCCAGCCGCTCCCTGGTCCGATTGAGGTCGTCCCGCCCCCGCCGCAGCCCGCTCCCCAGAATCGGCATCGTCGCCCGCCATCCCGCCCGGCCCAGCGGCGTCCGCGGCGGCCGGAACCCGAGCGAGTACAGCGGCATCCCCGGCTCCTGCACCGGATAGACGTGCGGAATCAGGGTCGCGTGCGGCACCCCCGCCACCTCCGCCGCCAGCGTCGGCGCCAGCGTCAGGATGTCGCTCACCACCAGGTCGGGCTCGAACTCGCCCATCAGCCGCGCCAGCGCCCGCGCCGCGGCCGCCGCCGTCTCCCCATCCGGCGTCTCCGGTCCCGGCGGCGGGAACACCGTGTACTCCTGGGCGCCGGTGAACCCCAGCCCCTCCGCCTCCACCGCGCTCCCGCCACTGCTCCCAGGTCTCGACCAGCACCTCGTGGCCGCGCCGGCGCAGCTCCCGCGCCAGCGCGATCGCCGGAAACGCATGTCCGGGGTCGCCGAACGCGGCCACCACCAGACGCAGCTCTGTGGATGGGCGGCCCATTGCGCTGACCCTACGCCGCAGGCGGTATCCATTGCCCATCGCCAAACGACGCAACAACGCCGAGCGTCTCCGCAACGCCGTCTACTCCCTCCCGCACCACACCAAGGAGGCGATGCTCCGCGGCATCCGCGGCAACCGCGTGATCGTCGGCGCCTACGTCGACAAGCGCGGCGGCGTCTGCCCGATGCTCGCCGCCCACCGCAACGGCGGCCGCACCAACTTCGGCACCTTCGCCCGCGCCTGGGACGCCTTCACCGGCGCCAACCAGCGCAAGCCCCGCCGCGCCTCCCGCCGCGAGGTCCGCACCCTCGAGGGCTATCTCGAGATCGCCCTCACTCGCGACGGCGCCGCCGCCCTCGGCGACGGCACCCGAGCGCCCGCTGGCGCAGGAGGTGCGCGAGGTGAAGGCCACCCGCCGCCGGCTCGCCGAGGCCGAGGCGCAGGAGACCGCCGAGGACACCGTCCACGACGTCCTCGCCCGCACCTACGCCGAGGCCGAGCAGCGGCGATCCGAGACGCGCGCCCTCGAGGTCCTCGCCGAGCGACGAGCTCGAGTCCGCCGACGCCTGGGCAGCCGAGCTCGAGCGCGCCGACGCCGAGCGCCCCTGAACCCAGCGCCGCTCTAGGGTCCGCGCCGTGAGCGCGGCCGAACCCGATCTTCCCTTCGTCTCAGTCGTCGTCCCCGTGCGCAACGGCGAGCGCACCCTCGACCCCTGCCTTCGCTCGGTCGTCGCCCAGGACTACCCGGCCGACCGCCACGAGATCCTCGTCGTCGACAACGCCTCCACCGACCGCACCGCCGAGATCATCGACAGCCACCCGGTGCGCCACCTGCGCGAGCCGCGCCGCGGCGTCTCCAACGCCCGCAACCGCGGGATCGAGGAGGCCCGCGGCGAGATCGTCGCCTTCATCGACGGCGACTGCGTCGCGGTCACCGACTGGCTCCGGCAAGCTCGTCGAGCCCTTCGCCGACCCCGAGGTCGGCTGCGTCGGCGGCGAGCTCCAGCACGCCGACGCCCACACCTCGGCCCAGCGCCAGGCCACCCGCATGCTCGGCCGCTGGCAGCAGTTCGCCTTCACCTCCAAGCCGCCCTACGCGATCACCGCCAACGCCGCCTTCCGCCGCTCCGTCTTCGATCAGATCGGCCGCTTCGACCCCCGGATGACCCGCGCCCAGGACGTCGAGATCGGCCTCCGCTTCAGCCGGCTCAGCCCCCTCCGTCTCGCCTTCGGCGAGGGCGCGATCGCCCGCCACCAGCACCGGCCCTCCCAGCTCGGCTTCTTCCGCCAGCAGCTCGGCTGGGCCTACGGCGCCGGCCTCGTCGGCGCCAAGCACCGCGCCGTGCTCGGCCACCGCGGCGAGCCCCGCGTGCGCGAGATCGGCCGGGCCGCCCGGGGCGTCTGGCTCGTCCTCGTCGCCCGCGCCCGCGGCGACGCCCGCGCGGAGCACCTCGAGGACGCCTGGTACGCCTTCCTCCGCCAGATCGCCTGGTACGGCGGAGGGTGGGCGGGGATCCTCCGCGGCTCCCGGCTCTTCCCTGACCAGTCGGGCGCGCCAGCCTGCAGAGGTTGAGCGCGCGGGGGAAGAAGGTCGCGCGCCCTAGAGCGCGGGCGTCTGAACCGTGTCGCCGGGGCGAAGGAAGATGATCTCCGGGACCAGGCAGTTGGGCGAGGTCCGCAGCAGGAACCGCACTCGCCTCCGCGATGTCCTCGGGTCGGATCATCGCCTCCTGCTCGACCCGGCCACGGGCCCAACTCGGTCATCGCCGTGTCGACGAAGCGCGGGACAGAAGGCGGTCACCTGGATCCCGTCGGCTCGCGACCTCGTTCTGCGTCGCCTGGCTGAACCCGACCACCGCCGCCTTCGTCGCCGAGTAGACCGAGATCCACGCCTGTCCCGCCTTGCCGCTGATCGAGGCCGTGTTCAGGATCAACGCCTTGCCGTGCTCGCCGCCCGCCTCGCGCAGCATCGGCAGGCACTCCCGGGTCATCAGGATCACCGCCCGGAGGTTGACCCCGAGCTGCATGTCGACGTACTTGGTTGTCGAGCTCGTGCATCGCCTCGCCGATCCCGACCCCCGCGTTGTTGACGAGGACGTCGAGCCGCCCGAAGCGCTCGCTGTGCTCCTCGACCAGCTTCTTCAGGTCGTCCTCGTCGACCATGTTCGCGGGCACGCTCAGGACGTCGTGGCCGGCGGAGCGCAGGTCCTCGGCCGCCGCCTCGAGCTTCTCCGGCGCGCCGCGATGAGACCGTCACCCCGTAGCCGTCCTCGGCCAGGGCGCGGGCGATCGCCAGCCCGATGCCGCTCGACCCGCCGGTGATCAGTGCAGCTCTGTCCGCCAAGGCTCGCCCTCCTTCACCTGGCACGCGCTAACCGCCGGGCGGACCCTATCTCTACGATGCCCGCGGTGCGGTGGCTGGCTGAAATCCTGGCGGCGGTCGCACTGGCTGCGCCTGCTCGCCGGGTGCGGGGGAGGGGACGACGACGAGGGCGCCGCCTCGAGCGACCGCCCCGCGCCCAGCGCAGCCGAGTTCCCCGCCGCCAAGGGCACAGACCCTCCAGCAGGTGCTCTCCGCCTCGAGCGGCGAGGGCCCGGTCGTCTCGCCGGCGGCGCGCGTCCTCCGACTGGGCGAGAACCGCTTCTCCTTCGGCGTCTTCACCCTCGGCCACGAGCAGATCACCGACGCACAGGTCGCGATCTACGCGGCGCCGGGCGTCGGCCTCGAGGGACCGGCGATCGGCCCGTTCACCGCGAGGATCGAGGACCTCAGCACCGAGCCCGCCTTCCGCGCCGAGACGACCAGCAGCGATCCCGACGCCGCCAAGGTCGTCTACGTCACCGAGATCCCCCTCGACAAGCCCGGAGCATGGACATTCGGCGCCCTGACGAAGGAGGGCGAGGGCTACACCGGGAGCCTGGTGCCGACCCCGAGCAAGGTCGGCGAGTTCGACCCCGTCGATGTCGGCGAGCCCGCCCCCGAGGTCCACACCCCGACCGCCGACGAGGTCGCTGACATCTCCGAGATCGACACCCGGGTGCCGCCCGACGACCTGCACGACGAGGACCTCGCCGACGTCCTCGGGCGCAAGCCGGTGGTCCTTCTCTTCGCCACGCCGCAGCTCTGTCAGAGCCGGATCTGCGGGCCCGTCGTCGACGTCGCCGAGCAGGTGAAGCGAGAGTTCGGCGACCGGGTCGCCTTCATCCACCAGGAGGTCTACATCGACAACGACCTCAACAAGGGGGTGCGCCCCCAGATGAGCGCGTACCGCCTCCCGAGCGAGCCCTGGCTGTTCGTGATCGACCGCCAGGGCAAGGTCAGCACCGTGATCGAGGGCGCCTTCAGCGTCGGCGAGCTGGAGGACGCCGCGCGCCGCGTGGCCGGCTAGCCCCGAGTGGAGTACAACTAGCTGGATGGCGGAAACCGACCTCCTCGACATGCTCGCCAGCGAGACCGACCGCCGCGCCGGCACGATCATCAACGGCGTCAAGAAGCTCGCCGGATCAGGGGAGTCCGACTCCGCCCGAATCGAGGAGCTTCGGGTGGAGGCGCACGGGCTGAAGGGCGCGGCGATGGTCGTCGGGCAGTCGCGGCTGGGGGAGCTCGCGGAGCAGCTCGAGCGCTTCTTCGCCGAGCGGATCGACTCCGGCCGGATCGATCCGAAGGAGGCGGCGGCGGCCGTCGCCGCGGTCAGCTCCCTCGACGAGGCGGCGAAGGCCGTCGCCGAGGGAGGGCCGGAGCCCCCGTCGGTGGTCGAATCGCTCAGGCGCCTGGCCGCCTAGCCGCCTACCCGAGGCTGTCGAGCGCGTAGGCGATCGCGCCCAGCACCAGCCCCGACATCAGCAGCCAGGCCGGGATCAGCCAGCCCGCCATCCCCGCGACCCGCAGAAGCCGGTCCCGGGCAGCGGGCAGAACCAGCGCAAGGACGCAGGCGACGAAGACGACCGCGGCGAGAGCGAGGACCGGCGCCGCGACCAGGGCCCGGGCGGGCGCGTCGAGGTCGCGCTGCAGGTCGCGGCCGAGATCGGTGTCGAGCACGGCGATCACGATCGCGGTCACCACCGAGGCGTAGAGGGCGCCGAGCGCGGCGAGGCCGAAGCCCTCGAACTGGTTCTCCTCGCGCTCCGGCTCCCGCTCAGGCGCCAAATCCTCTCCCGCTTGCCGCTTCTCTGCGATCCGCCGAATCTACCCCGCGACCCAGTCGCGGTCGCCGCTTCTGGCGGTACGCTCGCCGTCCCGGGCCGGTAGCTCAGCTGGTCAGAGCAGCGGACTCATAATCCGTAGGTCGGAGGTTCGAGTCCTCCCCGGCCCATCGCAAGGCGCTCCATGCGACTTATGCTCGCTGTTGGTCATGGCGTAGGATTGGCTCACGAGGGGGACGAATTTCTCCGCTGCATGGAGTACCCGCCCGGAGCCTGTGAATGTCCACAAAGCTGAGTTTGCGCTCTCGATCGCAGCTTGGCGCGCTTGCAGCTGCGGTTTTGGTGATCCTCGTCGTGGTGCAGGTCGCCTCGGCGGGGCCCGACGGCAGCCCAAGTGCGACCACGGCCGCCAGCAAGCCAGTGAAGAAGCTGAAGCAAAAGATCAGGAGCCTGGAGCAGCGGATCGCTGCGCTCGAAGCGCGACCCGCTGCGACAGCGGGCCCGCAGGGGCCGCCCGGCGCGGAGGGCCAGCCCGGCCAGGCCGCGACCGCTCCGGTCGGGCTCGTGGCGTTCTTCAACCTGGCGGCCTGCCCGGCCGCGCTGGGTGGAGTTCACCGGCGCGCGAGGACGCTACCTCGTCGGTCGCCCTCTCAGCGGAACGCTGAACGTCGCGGTAGGCACGGCCCTCACGAACCTGGAGAACCGGTCCGTCGGCCTGCACAGCCACGGGATCACCGATCCGGGGCATGATCACGACCTCGACGCTGGCCCGACCGACAGCGGCACGGCCACGGCGGCCGATATCGCCAGCCCTGCAACCACCGGTCTTCTGACCGGAACGCTCGACGCCTTTACTGGCATCACCGTCAACAACGCCGGGGCGGTCGCCGGTACGAACGCGCCGTACATACAGCTCACCGCCTGCTCGAAGGCTTGAGCGGCTAGCCGTGGGGCTTTCGCGAGGACAGCTGCCATGGCCGGTCCTCTCCGCGATCGTCACCGGCGGCGCCAAGTGCGCGTACTGCGGGTCTCGGGAGGACCTCGTCGCCCATCACAAGGTCCCGCGGCGATTGGGCGGCGTCGACCTCCTCTCGAACCTCGAGCCAGTCTGCCGGCGCTGTCATCCCGGCGTGGAGCAGACGGCGTTCGCCGAGGCCGAGCTCGATTGGGAGAGCCCCGTTCCCGAGGGATCGCGCCCGCCGATGAAGCGCCGCGCCTCCGTCGCCCGTACTAGTCGCGTCAACCGGCGCCGGCGCTCACTCGGGCATCATCTCCGGTGACGGCCCGGACATCGGCACCGCCGCCTCCATGATTCGCTCGATCTCGGCGAGATCGTCCTCGCTCAGGGTGAGTTCGGCGGCGGCGATGCTTTCCTCGATGTGCCTCGGACTCCGGGCGCCGACGATGGAAACGTGGACATCCGGGTTGGCGAGGGTCCAGGCGATCGCGAGCTGGCTGACCGATGCCCCCAGCCGCTCGGTGGCGACGCGCTTGAGCTCGCCGACGACATCGAGGTTGCGGCGGAAGCTCTCGCCCTTGAGGAACGGGGCGCCGCCGCGCCAGTCGTCGGCGGCGAACTCGGTGTCCTGGTCATCGCCCCGGTGAGCAGGCCGTGGGCCAGCGGGCTGTAGCTGAGCACCCCGATGTCGTGCTCGCGGCAGTAGGGGAGCAACTCGGCCTCGATCTCGCGGCGGAACAGGTGGTAGGGCGGCTGAACCGTCTCCACCGGGCGGGTCTCGGCGAACTCGTCGATCTGCCCGGGTCGAAGTTGGAGACGCCGACGTGGCGGATCTTGCCCTCGTCCACGAGCCCCTGGAGCGCGCCGCCGTCTCCGCGAACGGGACCTTCGGGTCGGGCCAGTGGATCTGGTAGAGGTCGATGAACTCGACGCCGAGGGCCTCGAGGCTGGCCTCGACGCCCTGCCGAAGCCAATCCGGGCTCGAATCGCGGACGAGGCCGTCGTCGGTCATCCGCAGGCCGCCCTTGGTGGCGATCACCACCTCGTCCCGGCGGCTCTCGAGATCGTCGCGGAGGGCCCGCCCAGGACTCCCTCGGCGACGCCGAAGCCGTAGCCATGTGCGGTGTCGAACAGGTTCACGCCCAGCTCGCGCGCCTGGCGGATCGCGGCGATCCCCTCTGACTCGTCGAACTCGCCCCATTCGCCGCCCAGCGCCCAGGTCCCGAAGGCGATCGGGGAGACGTCGAGCTCTGTCATTCCGAGGCGGACGGTGTTCATTGGCGGAACCATGATGCCTCCTGAGCAGTTTTGTTGAGGGTTTGTTGAGGATTTCGACATAGCCCCGCCCGTGAGGGCGGAGGTTTTGCCGAACCCTTGACAAAGCCCTGGGAATCAAAGAGACTCGCGCCGCGTGGAATCGTCCGACTCCGGATCGCTTCATTCCCTCCGTGAGCTCAACAGCCGGCGGGTGATCGATGCGCTCCGTGAGCGGGGGACCGCGAGCAGGGCGGAGATCGCCCGCGCCACCGGCCTCTCCCGCTCGACGGTCTCGAGCATCGTCGCGGACCTGCTCGACGGCCGGCCTGGTCAGCGAGCAGCGCCGAGGGAACCGGGGTGGCGCATGGCGAGCAGGGCGGGCGCCCGCCGGTCCTGCTCTCCCTGAACGAGCTCGGCGGGCCTCGCGCTTGGAGTCGACTTCGGCCACACCCACCTGCGGGTCGCCCTCTCCGACCTCTCGCACGAGGTGCTCGCCGAGTCCTGGGCGGAGCTCGACGTCGACCACTCCGCCGAGGAGGGCCTTGACAGCGCCGCGAAGCTGGTCAGCCAGGTGCTCAAGCGAAGTCGGTGCGGATCGCGACCGCGTGCTCGGCGTGGGCATGGGCCTTCCGGGGCCGATCAACCAGACCGCCCGGACCGTCGGCTCACTCGCGATCCTGCCGGGCTGGGTCGGGGTCGACGCCGCCGAGGAGCTCTCCCGGCGCCTGGAGCTTCCGGTCCAGGTGGAGAACGACGCGAACCTCGGTGCGCTGGCGGAGTTCGTCTGGGGATCGGGGCAGGGTCACTCCGAGCTCGTCTACATCAAGCTCTCCTCCGGGGTCGGCGCCGGCCTGCTGCTCGGCGGCCGGCTCTACCGCGGCGCGGGGGGCACGGCCGGCGAGATCGGCCACACCGTCGTCCAGGAGGGAGGCGCGATCTGCCGCTGCGGAAATCGCGGCTGCCTCGAGACCGTGGCCTCGGCGCGGGCGATCGCCGGCATGCTCGAGCGAGAGCCGCGACGAGGAGATTTCGATCAAGCGGCTGCTCGATCTCTCGGGCAACGGCGACGCGGCGGCCGCCAGGCTGATCGAGGAGGCCGGGCGCGGAGATCGGGATCGCCGTCGCCGAATCTCTGCAACCTGATCAACCCCGACCGGGTGATCGTCGGCGGCGACCTGAGCGGCGCCGGGGAGCTGATCACCGAGCCGATCCTCGAGTCGATCCGCCGCTTCGCGATCCGGAGCGCCGCCGACGCAGGTGACGGTGGTCCCGGGGTGCTCGGCGAGCGCGCGGAGCTGCTCGGTGCGCTCGCCCTGGTCCTGCACGGGTCGGA
The DNA here is from genome assembly GCA_963752585.1 of uncultured Solirubrobacterales bacterium. GTDB lineage: Bacteria > Actinomycetota > Thermoleophilia > Solirubrobacterales > 70-9 > CAVVYV01. Next base: position 419,709 of record CAVVYV010000007.1, on the reverse strand, counting down.
CCGGTTCTTCTCACCGCTGCCCGAGCGGCAGGAGGCTGCCGCATGAGGACGGTGATCCGCGCGAACAAGCTTGGTTTCAATATCAAGAGGAGTCAATGGAGGTGAGAGGCGTGAATGAAGAGATCCAGGAGCTGGGCCCGAGTGGCCGCGCTCACTTGTACGGCGCTGGTCTTCGGGCTCGTGCTCGTCGCCTGTGGCGACGATGACGATGACGACGGCGGCGGCGATACGAGCGCCGGCGGCGGCGGAGGGAAGGTCGCTCTCCTGCTGCCGGAGTCGAAGACGACCCGCTACGAGTCCCACGATCACCCGGAGTTCGAGGCGAACCTGAAGAGGCACTGCCCGGACTGCGAGCTGATCTACAGCAACGCGAACCAGGACGCCAGCGCGCAGCAGGACCAGGTCGAGGCGGCCCTGACCGAGGGCATCGACGTGCTCGTCCTCGACCCGGTCGACTCGGCCTCCGCCGCGTCGATGGTCAACCTGGCCGAGCAGCAGGACGTGCCGGTGATCAGCTACGACCGCCTGATCACGGACTCGCCGGGCGTCGACTACTACGTCTCGTTCGACAACGTCCGGGTCGGTGAGCTTCAGGGCCAGGCCTTGGTCGAGAAGCTCGCCGAGGACGGCAACCCGACGGGCCCGATCGTGAAGATCAACGGCTCGCCGACGGACAACAACGCCAAGCTGTTCGGCCAGGGCGCGCAGTCCCAGTTCGATGCAGCCAGCGTTGAGGTCGCCAAGGAGTACGACACTCCCGACTGGAGCCCCGACGAGGCACAGGTCGAGATGGAGCAGGCGATCACCGCCGTCAGCCCGAACGGGTTCAACGGCGTCTACGCGATGAACGACGGCACCGCCGGCGGCGCGATCGCCGCGATGAAGGGTGCCGGCGTCGACCCGGCGACGAGGCCCGACAACCGGTCAGGACGCCGAGCTGGAGGCGATCCAGCGGATTCTCGTCGGCGAGCAGTTCATGACCGTCTACAAGGCGACCAGCCTCGAGACGGAGGCGGCCGCGCAGCTGGCGGCGGCGCTCGCCCAGGGCGAGGACGTTCCGAGCGACCTGGTCAACGGCGAGACGGACAACGGCGCCATCTCGGTGCCCTCCGTGCTGGAGACGCCGGTCGCGGTGACCGATCGACAACATCCAGGACACCGTCCTCAAGGACAACGGGGACCTCGGCGGGCCGTACTGGACCGTGGAGGACATCTGCACGGCGCAGTACGCACAGGCCTGCCAGGAGGCTGGCCTGGAGTAAGCAGCGGACGCGAGCAAGTAGTAGGAATCAGGAACCCCGAGCGCGAGGAGGTGCGAGCAAATTGAGCGAAGCGAACGAAGCCAAGCCCAAGGAGCACCTCCTCGCGCTCAAGGGGGTCAGCCAAGAGCTTCGGGCCGGTCCAGGCGCCTGACCGACGTCGACTTCGAGGTCGATCGCCGGCGAGGTGGTCGCCGCTGGTCGGCGACAACGGCGCCGGCAAGTCGACCCTGGTGAAGGCGATGGACGGCGTCCAGCCGGCCGACAGCGGCGAGATGTACTTCGAGGGGAGGCAGGTGAAGGTCTCCGACCCGAAGGCGGCCGCGAGCTCGGCATCGCCACCGTCTTCCAGGACCTCGCCCTCTGCGACAACCTCGACGTCGTCGCCAACCTCTTCCTCGGCCAGGAGGAGGTCGGGGACGGCGGTCCAGGTCCCGTGCACACCTGGACGAGACCGACATGGAGCAGCGGACGCTGCAGCTGCTCGACGATCTCTCGGTCACCACGCTGGGCAGCGTCCGCACCGAGGTCGGCAGCCTCTCCGGAGGCCAGCGCCAGTCGGTGGCGATCGCGCGCTCGCTGGTCGGCGACCCGAAGGTCGTGCTCTTCGACGAGCCGACCGCGGCGCTCGGCGTCCCCCAGACCGAGCAGGTGCTGGCCCTGGAGAAGCGCCTGGCCGAGCGGGGCCTGGGGGTGGTGGTGATCAGCCACAACCTCGGCAACGTCTTCCAGGTCGCCGACCGGATCGTGGTCCTGCTGCTCGGGAGGCGGGTCGCCGACTTCGACCGCCAAGTACCACGCCCGAGGAGGTGGTGGCCGCGATCACCGGGGCCTCCGCGGACACAGCCGAGCGACAGAGGACGGTCTGATGGAAGCGGCGACACCTCCCGCGGACGAACGAGAAGGAGCAGAGCCGGCTCTCGTTCTTCGCACAGCTCGCGCGCGGCGAGCTGGGCTCGCTCCGGGTGCTGCTCGATCATCGCGCGTGATCTGGGCGATCTTCCAGGTCCAGAACGACCGCTTCCTCTCGGCGATCAACCTCACCAACCTGACCCTGCAGATCGCCGCCGTGGGGACGATCTCGATCGGCGTCGTCCTCGTGCTGCTGCTCGGCGAGATCGACCTCTCGGTCGGCGCGGTCAGCGGCCTGGCCGCGGGGGTGATGGCGGTCCTCAACGTCAAGCAGGGCTGGAACCCCGAGCTCGCGATCCTCGCCGGGCTCGCGACCGGGGCGGCGATCGGGCTCTTCAACGGGTTCATGGTGACCACCTTCGGGATCCCGTCGTTCGTGGTCACCCTCGCCGGCCTGCTCGCCTGGCAGGGCGCGCTGCTGTTGGTGCTCGGCAACACCGGCACGATCAACCTGCCCCCGAGCACGATCACCGACCTGGCGGGAAGTTCTACGACCCATGGGTCGGCTGGACGCTCGCGGTGGTGGTGACCGCAGGGACGCTCGGGTCGGGGCTGTCTCGAACGCCGCAGGCGGCTGAAAGCCGGCCTGGAAGCCGGGCCGCTCGCCGGGCTCGTCCTCCGCACGGCGCTGGTCGGCGGCGGGATGTTCGCCGCCGTCGCGATCCTCGCCTCGGACCGGGGGATTCCGCTGGCGGCGCTGATCCTGGTCGGGCTCTGCGCGCTCTTCGCCTTCATCACCACCCGCACCCGCTTCGGCCGCCACATCTACGCGATCGGCGGCAACGCGGAGGCGGCGCGGCGGGCGGGGATCCGGGTCAACCGCGTCAAGATCGCCGTCTTCACGATCGCCTCGACGTTTGCGGCGGCCGGGCGGGATCCTCGCCGCCTCGCGGCTGATCGCGGTCAACCAGGCCTCGGGCTCGGGCGACCTGCTGCTGCTCGCGATCGCCGGGCCGGTGATCGCCGGGGTCAGCCTCTTCGGCGGGCGCGGCACGGTCTGGGCGGCGCTGCTCGGCGCGCTGGTGATCGGCTCGATCTCGAACGGGATGGACCTGCTCGGGCTCGACTCCGACATCAAGTTCATGATCACCGGCGGCGTCCTCCTGGCGGCGGTGACGATCGACGCGCTCACCCGCCGCCAGCGCCAGCAGTCCGCGTTCACCTAGCGCCTCGTCTAGCAGCGCGACCGACGCGTGCTCGTCGCGGCGCTGCGCCGCGCCGCATCGATCACCTCGAGCCCGGCGACGGCGTCCCAGGGATCGACCGGCGGCGGCGCCCCCTCGCGCAGGCTCCGCTCCAGCCCGGCATAGAAGGCGGGCCAGTCGCCCCTCTCGCTGGCGACCGGCTCGCTCCCCGTCTCGCTCACGAGCCGGCCCCATCGCTCCTCGCGGCTCGGCGCCCCAGGCGTCGTCGTCGCCGGGGCGGGCGCCGGCGCGGAGCGCGTCCTCCTGGCCGTCGACGTCGGTGACGACGTAGGCGGCCTCGATCGCCGAGGACCCGCAGGCGCGGGCCCGGCGCCGCCGCCAGCACCGACGCCCAGAGGTGGCTCCGCGCACCCGAGGCGTGATCGAGCGCGAGGAAGGCGTCGTCATCGGCGGCGCCGCCTCGCCGGCTGTCGAGCTCGGCGTAGACGCGGGAGACCGGGCCGAAGAGGAGCAGCGCCTGATCGATCAGATGGCTGCCGAGGTCGAGCAGCAGCCCGCCGCCCGCCTCCGGCGCCGAGGCCTCGCGCCAGGCCTCCTCCGATGAGAGGGCCGGCCGCCAGCGCTCGAGCCTCGACTCGTAGCGGATCACCTCGCCGAGCTTTCGCTCGTCGAGCAGGCGCCGCAGGGTGAGCTGCTCGGAGTCCCAGCGCCGGTTGAGGAAGACGGTGAGCGGCACCCCGCGCCGCTCGGCCTCCTCGACCAGCGAGCGAGCTTCCGCCGCCGCCGGAGCGAGCGGCTTGTCGACCACCACCGGGAGGCCGGCATCGAGCGCTCGCCGCGCCAGGGGCGCGTGGACGTCGTTGGGCGTCGCTACGACGACGAAGTCGTGCTCGGCGGCGCGCTCGAAGACATCCTCGGGATCGGCGACGACGCGAGCGCGGGGATGCGCGCTGCCCGCCTCCGCCTGGCGCTCGGGGTTGCCGGTGACCACCGTGGCGACCACCAGCCCGGGGGTCGAGTCGATCAGGGGACCGTGGAAGACCGATCCGGCGAGGCCGTAGCCGATCACCGCCGCTCGCAGGTCCGTCATCACGCCTCACCCTAGAGAGGAGCCGCCGGCGGCGATGAGAACGCGAAGGGCCGCTCCCGATCGGAAGCGGCCCTTCGCAAATGACGCGGAATGAACGGGCTGAGGATCGATGGTGGGGCGGGACAGCACCCACCTCCTGTCGCCCGCCGGTGCCCGGGTTGGATTCCGCTGGGTGACCGCGCGCCACCCACCGGCCCCTTGGGCACTTCCTGAGACAAGACGGGTTGCTCCTGGGAGCACCCTTGGTCTCGCCTCCCAGCGCCCGGACCTAGCGGCCCTGCACCTCCGGCGTCCCGTCACGCATTGAACTCAAGTTAGGACCACCTCCTTTCTCCGGTCCCGACATTCAATCAGGCCGCGCAGACCGCTCCAAGCTGCTCTCGGCCTTGCCGGCCCGGAAGACGACGATCTCACCCTTGGCGTGATCGATCAGCCAGGCAACGTCCTCGGCGCTGAAGCCGTCGGTGCCGTTCGCCGCCGCCGGGGCGACGATCCGGTCGTAGCGCTCGTGGTCGATCAGCTCGTGGAGGGCATGCCGGTAGGTCCGGCCGCGCTCGATCCGGGAGTCGACCGCGACGCCGCTCCTCGTCGCCCGCTGCTCGATCGCCTCCAGGATCGGCATTGCATTGCCGCACTGCCTCGGAAGCGGGCTCTCCAGCGGCAGGTCCTTCGGCACCTGCGCGAGGAAGGCCGGCACCAGGGTCGCGCTCTCGGCCTTGGCGAGCCGGAGCGCCGCGTCGAGGGCCGGCTCCGAGAGGCTCTCGCCGAGGAAGGGGAAGAGGATCCGCCGCGCCGAGGTGGCGGTCGGCGCCTCGGCGCTCCGGCGAGCGCGGAGAACCGCCACCGTCACCGCCGCGCCCGCGGCGGCGGCGATCAGGAGCACCGCAAGCTCGATCGCGGTCACCTCACTCCCTTCTCCCGCTCGCCGTTCTCCTCACCCTCGCGGAGCGTCCGGTCGGCGACGATTCGCACGTCGAGTCCGGGCAGCGCCTCGACCAGCCGCTCGGGCAGCGGGTCGCGAAGCCGCCCGAGCAGGCCGCGGCGCCGGGGCGTCCCCATCAGGACGTAGGTCGTCCCGCGTTCCTCCGCGACTCGCTTGACCATGTCGACCACATCGTCGCCCTCCTCGACGATGAACCGGGCGCCGAGGACTGATGCGAGGCGGCGCATCGCCTCCAGCTGCTCCTCCGTTTCCGCGCTGATCCGCCCCGGGGGCTTCACCCAGAGCAGGTCGAGCTTGGCGCCCAGTCGCTGCGACGAGCGCCACGCACGGCGAACCACCCGCTGGCCGCGAGGGTGGGGCTTGACCAGGGCGAGGAGGCGTTCGCCGACCGCCTGCGCCGCCGATCCCAGCACCTGGTCCTCGCGGGTGCCGACGAACTCGCGGGTCAGCCGCTTCGACTCCACGTTCTGGGCGACCTGGCGCAGCGCCACCTCGCGCAGGGCCTGAAGGTTCTCGATCCGGAAGAAGTTCTGGAGGGCCGCCTCGATTCGCTCTCCCGGGTAGATCTTCCCCGCACGCAGCCGGCTGAGGAGAGCCTCCGGGGTGAGGTCGATCAGCACCACCTCGTCGGCCTGGGCGAGCACCGAGTCGGGCATCGTCTCCCGCACCCGGATTCCGGTGAGCTCGGCGACCTGGTCGTTGAGGCTTTCCAGATGCTGGACGTTCACGGTCGAGAAGACGTCGATCCCGCCGGCGAGCACGTCCGCAACGTCCTCGTAGCGCTTCTCGTGCTCGAGGCCCGGGGCATTGGTGTGGGCGATCTCGTCCACGAGGCAGATCTCGGGATCGCGGCGAAGGACCGCCGGCAGGTCCATCTCCTCCAGGGTCCGTCCCCGGTACTCGACGGTGCGTCGAGGGATGGTCTCGAGCCCTTCCGCCTGCGCCGTCGTCTCCGGCCGGTCGTGCGGCTCGAGGTAGCCGATCACGACGTCCTTTCCCGAATCCTTCTCGGCTTGTCCCTCCTGGAGCATCCGGTAGGTCTTGCCGACCCCGGCGGCCATCCCGATGAAGACCTTGTGGTGGCCCCGCTCGCTGCTGCCCTCGCCGCGAGCCTCGACCTCTGGCTCTGGCATCTCGACCATGATCATCCTCAAGCTCCGAGGAGCCCGTGGACCAAGAGGTCGATCAGCTTGATCCCGATGAACGGGGCGATGATCCCGCCGATCCCGTAGATGAAGAGGTTCCGCCGCAAGAGCGCGCTGGCGCCGATCGCCCGGTAGCGGACCCCCCGGAGGGCGAGCGGGATCAGCAGCGGGATGATCAGCGCGTTGAAGACGATCGCCGAGATGATCGCCGACTCCGGGGTGCCCAGATTCATGATGTTGAGCTTCTCCAGCGGCCCGTCGCCGCCGGCCTCTGTCGCGTAGGTCGCGGCGAAGATCGCCGGGAGGATCGCGAAGTACTTGGCGACGTCGTTGGCGATCGAGAAGGTGGTCAGCGCCCCGCGGGTGATCAGCAGCTGTTTGCCGACCTCGACGATCTCGATCAGCTTCGTCGGATTCGAGTCGAGGTCCACCATGTTCCCGGCCTCGCGGGCCGCCTGGGTGCCCGTGTTCATCGTCACCCCGACGTCCGCCTGGGCGAGGGCCGGAGCGTCGTTGGTGCCGTCGCCGGTCATCGCGATCAGCCGTCCGCCGCCTTGCTCCTCGCGGATCAGGTCGAGCTTCTTCTCCGGGGTGGCCTCGGCGAGGAAATCGTCCACCCCGGATTCGTCCGCGATCTTCGCGGCGGTCAGGCGGTTGTCGCCGGTGACCATCACCGTGCGGATGCCCATCGCCCGGAGCTGGTCGAAGCGCTCGCGCATTCCCTCCTTGACCACGTCCTTGAGGTAGATCACCCCGAGGACCTTGTCGTCGCGGGCGACCGCGAGCGGCGTTCCGCCCTCCCGGCCGATCCGGTCGGCCTCCGCGGCGAGCTCGGCGGGGGCCTTGCCGCCGTCGGACTCGACCCACTCGGTGATCGCGTCGGTCGCGCCCTTGCGCAGGCGGCTGCCGTTGAAGTCGACGCCGCTCATCCGGGTCTCGGCGCTGAAGGGGACGAAGCTGGAGCGGTGGGTCGCCATCTCGTGCTCGCGGATGCCGAAGCCCTTCGCGAGGACGACGATCGAGCGGCCCTCTGGGGTCTCGTCGGCGAGCGACGCCATCTGGGCGACCTCGGCCAGCTCGGCCTCCTGGACGCCGGGCATCGGGACGAACTCGGTGGCCTCGCGATTGCCGAGGGTGATCGTCCCGGTCTTGTCGAGCAGCAGGGTGTCGACGTCCCCCGACGCCTCGACCGCCCGCCCTGAGAGAGCGAGCACGTTGCGCCGGACCAGCCGGTCCATGCCGGCGATCCCGATCGCCGAGAGCAGCGCCCCGATCGTGGTCGGAATCAGCGCGACCAGCAGGGCGATCAGGGTCGCCACCGAGGCGTCGGTGGACGAGAACTCGGCCATCGGCCGGAGTGCGACGACGACGACGAGGAAGATGATCGTCAGCCCCGCGAGGAGGATGTTGAGGGCGATCTCGTTCGGGGTCTTTCGGCGCTCGGCGCCCTCGACCAGGTTGATCATCCGGTCGAGGAAGCTCTTGCCGGGTTCCTGGGTGATCTCGACGACGATCCGGTCGGAGAGCACCTTGGTGCCCCCGGTGACCGCGCTCCGGTCGCCGCCGGCCTCGCGGATCACAGGCGCCGATTCGCCGGTGATCGCCGACTCGTCCACTGAGGCGATCCCCTCGATCACCGTGCCGTCGCCGGGGATCCCCTCGCCGGCCTCGATCACGACGACGTCGCCCTTCTGAAGCTCGGAAGCCGGAACGTCCCGGCCGTCCTGGAGGTGGGCGACCGTCTCGGTGCGGGCGGCGCGGAGGGCGTCGGCCTGGGCCTTGCCGCGGCCCTCGGCGAGGGCCTCGGCGAGGTTGGCGAAGACGACCGTCAGCCACAGCCAGATCGCAACAGTGAACGTGAACCAGGCGGCCTCGTTCCCGCCGCCGAGCGGCTCGCCGCCGAAGACCTGGATCAGCCACCCGATCGTGGTGATCAGGGCGCCGACCTCGACCACGAACATCACCGGGTTGAGGACCTGGTGGCGCGGGTTGAGCTTGCGGAGGCTGGCGACGGCCGCGGGGCCGAGAAGCGCCCGGTCGAACATCGATGTGCGCCGGCCCCGCTCCCCGGTCTCGGCCCTGCCGACCACGGTCCCTTCCATCAGGCCTCCTCCTCGTCGAGCCCAAGGTTGAGCTCGAGCACGTTCACGCCGGGCTCGCCGAAGACGCCGAGCGCTCGGCCGTCGGTGTTCTCCTCGATCAGCTCCTCGACCCGGTCGAGAGGGATGCCGCGAACCTCGGCGATCCGGTTCGCCTGGATCCGGGCGTTCGCCTCCGAGATGTGTGGGTCGACGCCGGAGCCCGAGGTGGTCACCGCGTCGACGGGGACGTCCTCCTCGGCGAGGCCGGGGTTGTACGGCCCCTCGAGGGCCAGGTAGGCATCCAGGTATCCGGCGAACAGCTGCGAGAGCTCCTTGTTGTTCGGGCCGAGGTTGTTGAAGAAGGTGACCGAGGGGTTGTAGGTCGTCACCGAGGGCCGCGGCTGGAAGTAGGCGGGGTCGGGCTCCTTGATCGCCTTCTTCCCGAACTTGCCCCGCTCCGCCTCGGGGATCGGGGTGCTCTGCGAGAAGCTCTGGGCGATCAGCTTCGAGCCGACGAGCTCGCCATCGCGCTCGATCTGCGAGCCGTCGGACTTGTTCGGGAACAGCACCTGCGAGACCCCGGTGGTCACCAGCGGGTAGACGAGCCCGAAGAGGACGGTGAGGACGACGGCGGCGATTGCGGATGCGGTCAGGTCTCGGCGCATGTCAGATCAGTGGGGGAAGACGAGTTGGTCGGAGAGGCCCTGGACGACGGGGCCGAGGAGCAGCGCGGGGAGGAAGGTGAGCGCGGCGACGATCACGATCACGAAGATCAGGAGGACGACGAAGGTGGGATTGTCGGTTCGGAGGGTGCCGGGGCCGGTGGGGGAGACCCGCTTGGTGGCGAGCGAGCCGGCGACCGCGAGCGCGGCGAGTAGGGGGACGAACCGGCCGCCGAGCATCGCGATCCCACCGAGGAGATCGGCGAAGGTGATCCCGAATGCGCCGGCGTTCCCGGGCGCGTTCGGCTGGACGAATCCGGTGTAGCCGGCGAAGGCCGAACCATTGTTGTTGGCCTGTGAGGTGTAGGCGTAGAGGGTCTCGGAGAAGCCCTGCGGGCCGGGGTTGAAGATCGAGGGGTCGCCGTACTTGCTCGAGACCGCGATCGCGGTGAAGGTGAGGACGAGCAGCTCCACGAACAGGATCCCGATCAGGACCAGCTTCACCTCGTGGGCCTCGATCTTCTTGCCCAGGTACTCAGGCGTTCGGCCCACCATCAGGCCGGCGAGGAACACCGAGAGCAGGACCATCAGCAGCATCCCATAGAGGCCGGAGCCGACCCCGCCGAAGACCACCTCCCCGGTCATCATGTTGGCCAGCGGCACCAGCCCGCCGATCCCCGTGAAGGAGTCGTGGGCCGAGTTGACTGAGCCGTTTGAGGCGGCGGTTGTGACCGCCGACCACTCGGCGCTCGCCGCTATCCCGTTGCGCTGCTCCTTGCCCTCGAGATTGCCGCCGGTCTGATCGTCGCCGCTCGCGACGGTGTCGCTGGCGCCGGCGTCCACCTCGACACCGGCCGCTTCCTGGGCTGGCGAGCCCGCCGACTCGGCCGCGTAACCGACGCCGATCGTCACCGCCAGCATGATCAGCATCGCGGCGTAGATCGACCACCCCTGCCGTCGGTTGCCGACCATCCGCCCGAAGGTCGCGGTCAGCGCCGCGGGGATCAGGAGGATGAAGAGCACCTCGACGAAGTTCGAGAACTGAGTCGGGTTCTCGAAGGGGAAGGCGCTGTTGACGTTGAAGAAGCCGCCGCCGTTGGTTCCGAGCTGCTTGATCGAGATCTGCGAGGCTGCCGGGCCGAGCGCCAGCGTCTGGTCGAGGCCGCTGATCGTCTGATAGGTGACTGACCCGGCGAGCGTCTGGACCACCCCCTGGGAGACCAGGATCAGGGCGCCGATGAAGGAGATCGGGAGGAGGATGTAGAGGAGCGTCCGGATCAGGTCCCGCCAGAAGTTCCCGAGCTCCTTCGCGCCTCGGCTGGCGAAGCCTCGGATCACCGCCGCGAGAACCGCCATCCCGACCGCGGCGGAGACGAAGTTCTGGACCGCGAGCCCGCCCATCTGGGAGAAGTAGCTGAGGGTGGTCTCGCCGCCGTAGTACTGCCAATTCGTGTTGGAGACGAACGACGAGGTGGTGTTGAAGGTCACGTCCCAGGGAGCGGAGCCGAAGCCCTCCGGGTTGAACGGTGTGACGTCCTGGGTCCGGAGGATCAGGTAGAGGAGCAGCCAGAAGACGAGGCTGAAGATGACCACCGTGCGGCCGTAGGACTTCCAGTCCTGCTCGCCGCGGGCGCCGGACCCGAGCACCCGGTACAGCAGGCGCTCGAGTGGGCCGAGCACCCGGGCGAGGAGCACCGTCTCGCCCTGGTAGACCCGCGCCATGTAGGCGCCGAGCACCGGGGTCAGCGCGGTCAGCACCACCAGGTAGAGGGCGATCTGGATCCAGCCCTGGGCGGTCACAGCCGCTCACCCCGGAGAAGCGCGTAGAGCAGGTAGGCGAAGAGGGCGATCGAGACGACCAGCAGCGCGCCCTCCGCCGCGCTCATACCCGGTCGAGGCCGTCGATCAGGAGGTAGAAGGCGGCGAAGGCGACGATTGCGATTGCGATCGAGATGAGGTCCATCGCATCGAGCATCGCTCGTGCCTTGTCAAGGGTGTGTGGGGGTTCACCCCCGGCGCATCAAGGTTTCGTCAAGACGGACCCTCATGCGGCAAACCGATACCCGACGCCCGGATCTGTGCGGATGTAGCGGGACTCGCCGTCCGACTCGATCTTCCGCCGCAGGTTGGCGATGTGGGTGCGGAGGATCTGGGTATCGCCGGCGTAGCCGGGGCCCCAGACCTCGGTCAGCAGCGAGCGGTGGGTCATCATCCGCCCCCGGTTGCGGAGCAGCACCCGGAGCAGGTCGAATTCCTTCGGGGTTAGGTGGACCTCCTCGCCCTTTCGCTTCACAACCCGGGCAGGGAGATCCACTTCGAGCCCGTCGACGCTCACGACAGGCTCCTCGTCCTGAGGCGCGGACCGCCGGAGGACCGCCTCCAGCCGCGCGACCAGCTCGCGTGGCGCGAACGGCTTCACCACGTAGTCGTCCGCTCCCGCCTCAAGCGCCCGCACCTTCTCCTCCTCGTCGCCGACCGCGGAGAGGACGATGATCGGCATCCGGCTCCACTCGCGCAGGGAGCTACAGACCTCGACCCCGTCGCCGTCCGGTAGGACCAGGTCGATGATCGCGGCGTCGGGAGGCTTGACCGAAGCCAGGTCGAGCGCCTGCTCCGCGGTCTCGGCGAGGTCGGTGTCGAAGTCCGCCTCGCGCAGCACCACCCGGAGGGCGCGGAGGATCTGCGGCTCGTCATCGCAGACGAGCACCCGGGCGTGACGGGCGTTCATCCCTCCACCCGCTCCGGGACCTCCTCGAGGGGGAAGCGCAGAACAATCGACGTTCCCTGGCCCGGGAGCGCCTCGGCCCAGATCCGGCCGCCGTTTGCCTCGACGAACCCACGGGCGATCGCAAGTCCCAATCCGGCCCCGCTGCCCCTTCCGCTGCCGTCGCCGTGGAACGGCTCGAACACCCGCTCCAGCTCTCGTTCGGGTATTCCCGGGCCTCGGTCGACGATCCTGACGATCAGCTGGTCGTTCACGGCCCGCGCCCGGATCGAGATCGGCTGGCCGTTGGAGTGCTTGACCGCGTTGTCGATCACGTTGAACAGCGCCCGCTCGAGCTGGGCCGCATCGGCTCGGATCAGCGGGCTGCTCGGATCGACCGACATCGTGTAGCCGTTCGGGTCGGAGGCCTGCTCGGCGGCGGCGCCGGCGATCTCCTCGATCGAGCACCAGTCGCGGTGTGGTTCGGCCGCGCCCGCCTCCAGCCGGGAGAGGTCGAGCAGGTTCTCGACCACCTGCGAGAGGCGGCGGCCCTCGATCGTGATCGTCTCCGCCAGCGCCGCCCGGTCCTCGTCGCTGACCGTGGGGGAGCCGACCGTCTCTCCGGCGGCGACGATCGCGGTCAGCGGCGAGCGCAGGTCATGGGAGACCGATCGCAACAGGGCGGTCTTGAGCTCGTCGCTTCGCCGCAGCGCCCTCGCCTCGATCGCCTCGGCCTCGAGCGCGTCCCGCTCCCGGTTCGCCTCCAGAAGCCGGTCGAGGGCGTCCTGGGCATCTCGGCCTCGCTCCGCCGCCTCGGCGGCGCGCGCGCGAGCCAGCTCCGCCAGCGAGCTCGCGACCAGGGCGGCGACGAAGAAGGTGCCAAGCGCGATCCAGTCCTCGGGCTCCGAGATCGCGAGCCGGCCGGTCGGGGGGATGTGGAAGAAGTTGAAGGCGAGCGCGCCCGGCGAAGCTCGTCAGCACTCCCAGCCATGCTCCCCAGAAGATTGAGACGAAGAGCACGGCGACCATGTAAAGGACCCCGAATGAGACAGCCGGAGCGATCTCGCGAAGCGGGTAGACGAGCGCGGTGATCGCCGCGACCGATACCAGGGCGGCTGCGAGGCCGAGCCAGGTCGGCGGCCTCGTCTCGCGCAGGAGGAACGACGCGCGTTCGGTCATCTGAGATCAGCGTACCCCCGCCCACGTAGGATGCTGACGCTCGATGACCCGCCCTCAACGCAGGCTTGCTGCGGCCGCGCTAGTCGTCCTCGCTGGGACGTCGGCGATCGCGGGCTGCGGCGGCGGGTCCGAGTCGGTGAGCGCCGAGGAGCTGGTCCAGCGGGGCGACGAGGTCTGCCGCGACGTGGATGAGGGCTTCGCCGAGATCCAATCGCAGCCCCCGGCTAACGCCGCCGACGGCTCCGAACAGGCCGACGGGCTGCTCGGGGTGGCCGACGACGCCCAGGCCAAGCTCCGCGAGATCGAGCCCCCGGATGACCTTCGCGATCCCTATGACCGCTATCTCGAGGCCCGCGACGAGGTCGGCGATGCGCTCGAGCGGGGCAAGCGGGCCGCCGAGGACCAGGACGGCGAGGCCTACGGCCAGGCCCAGGAGGAGGCGGCGGCCGGGGCCCCCGAGCGACGAAGGATGGCCCGGGAGCTCGGCTTCCAGGTGTGCAGCCGGAGCGCCGCGGGGCCCTAGCGTCGCCCGGTGCCGCCGCTCCTGGCGAGGTGGGCGAAGCCGATCGTCATCGCCAGGTTGGAGAAGGTCGCGCCCCACATCGCGGCGCGTCCCCGCCAGGAGAACGCCGGCGAGCCCGACCAGACGACGTCGGTGAGCAGCTCGGTTCCGCGGAGCCAGGAGAGCGCCCACCAATCGCGGGGGCTGCCCCGCCGGTGAGCGACCAGGTGGGCGGCGGCGAAGGTGAGCCAGATCGGCCCGCAGCGCTGAAACAGCCGCTGGGCGTCCGCGGATGGCTCCTCGTGCCCGAGCATCCGGAGCGTCGCGGTCGGGGCGAGCAGGGCGCCTGTGCCGAGCGCGAGGTCGAAGGCGATCATGTTCCGGTTGGTGTCCCGCAGCAGCCGGTCGAGGGTCATCGCCGCGCGATCCAACCACATTTGAGGGCAGAAACGCCGAATCAGCCGGGAAACGGAAGGGAAACGGCTGCCCAGGGCGAAAAGAGCCGCCGTGGCACGGACCGCGACCAAGGCCGGCTCGGCTCGGAAGAGCCTCTCCGACTACATCACCGAGCGCTTCGACGACTTCTCGCGCTCCCAGAAGGACGTCGCCCGCTACATCGTCGACCACCTCGACGAGGCGGCCTTCCAGACCGCGGAGGAGCTGGCGCGCCGCGCCAACACCTCATCCTCGACGGTCGTCCGGTTCTCGCAGGCCCTCGGCTTCGACGGCTATCCCGAGCTCCAGCAGGCGGCGATCGAGGAATACCGCCACAAGGTGGCGGAGCAGGCCGGCGAGGGCAACGGCGGCAGCGGCGCGGCCGCCCTCTTCAACTTCGACCACTCGGAGTTCGAGGCCTCGCTCGGGGCCGACTACTCCAACATCGAGGAGACCGCCCGCTCGCTCACCCGCGAGCAGGTCGAGGCCTCGGTCTCGGCGATCGCGACCTCCCGACGGGTGCTGATCGTCGGGGTCGAGCAGATGGCCTTCTTCGCCAGCTACCTGCGCCATCTGCTCGGGCTGCTCGACGTCCGCGCCGAGATCGTCGCCTCGCCCAACCAGGACAACATCCAGCGGCTCTCGCGGATGGACGAGGAGACCCTGCTCGTGGTCCTCACCGCGGGCCGCGCCCATCCGCTCATCCTTCGCGCCCTGAAGCTGGCCCGCCACCGCCGCGCACGCACCCTTTCGATCACCGACGCGACCCTCTCGGACGTCGCCGAGCACTCCGAGCTGATGCTCTACTACTCCTCGAACGGGCCTTCCTATATCCGCTCGAACGCTGCCCTGATGGGGCTGGTGCAGGCCCTCGCTCACGGGGTGTACGCCCGTGATGAGGCCGCCCACCGCGACCGGATTCGCGCCTTCAAACTGAAGTAGACAAGGCGACAGGCCCGGGGGGCGATCCGGACCTGTGCCTGCATCGAAGGGTCGTGGGGACACGACCCCAAGTCATGGACCTCCCTGTCCGTCTTGCTGGCCTCGTGTGTCCCAGCACAGCGAGGCTTCTAGACGCTTGCCCGGCCCTCAATGAGGCAAACCTCTAGGCCATCCCGGCTAATTCGGCGGGCGAGGATCAGCGGATTGATCGCGCGAGCGCCATCTACTATTGGACGTGATGGTGGAGCGAGCGACATTCCGGGTGAAGACGGGCCTCGCCGAGATGCTCAAGGGCGGGGTGATCATGGACGTCACCACCGCCGAGCAGGCGACGGTCGCCGCGGAGGCGGGCGCGAACGCGGTGATGGCGTTGGAGCGGGTCCCCGCTGACATCCGCGCCGAGGGCGGGGTTGCCCGGATGGCGAACCCGGCCAAGATCCAGGCGATCCAGGAGGCGGTGACGATCCCCGTGATGGCGAAGGCCCGGATCGGCCATTTCGCCGAGGCCCAGGTGCTCGCCTCGCTCGACGTCGACTTCATCGACGAGTCGGAGGTGCTCACTCCGGCCGACGAGTCGAACCACATCGACAAGCTCGCCTTCGACGTTCCCTTCGTCTGCGGAGCGACCAACCTGGGTGAGGCGCTGCGCCGGATCGCGGAGGGCGCGGCGATGATTCGCTCCAAGGGGGAGGCGGGCACCGGAAACGTCGTCGAGGCGGTCCGGCACATGCGCGAGATCACCGGCGGGATCAAGTGGCTTTCGTCGCTGCGCGGCGAACAGCTTGCCGCCGCGGCAAAGGACCTGCGGGCGCCGCTCGACGTCGTCCAGGAGGTCGCCGAGCGCGGCCGGCTGTCGGTGCCGCTGTTCTGCGCCGGCGGCATCGCCACCCCCGCCGACGCGGCGCTGATGATGCAGCTCGGTGCCGAGGGCAACTTCGTCGGGTCCGGGATCTTCAAGAGCGAGGACCCTCAGCGCCGCGCTCGGGCGATCGTCGAGGCGACCACCCATTTCCAGGATCCCGAGCGCGTCGCCAAGGCCTCGCTGGAGCTCGGCGAGGCGATGCCGGGCCTGGAGATCGAGGCGCTCGCCGCCGACGGCGGGCTGCTGCAGGGCCGCGGTTCTTGAACGGCGAGCCTCTCTCCATCGGCGTTCTCTCCATCCAGGGCGACTTCGAGGCCCACCGGCGGATGCTCAGCTCGCTCGGCGCCCGGACCTCCGAGGTGCGCGAACCCGAGCAGCTCGAGGGCCTCGACGGCCTGGTGATCCCGGGCGGCGAGTCGACCACGATCTCGATCGGGATGGAGCGCGACGGCCTCGACGACGCGATCCGCGCCTGCGCGGGGGCGGGCAGGCCGATCCTGGGCAGCTGCGCCGGGATGATCGTCTGCGATCGCGCGCACCTGGGTATCGGGGACTACCTCTGCCGCCGGAACGCCTTCGGCCGTCAGCGCCAGAGCTTCGAGGAGGACCTGCAGGTCGAGGGCCTTGGAGAGGAGCCCCTGCGGGCGGTGTTCATCCGGGCGCCCTGGGTTGAGGAGTACGGCGCCGGCGTCGAGGTGCTCGCCGAGATCGGCGGCCACCCGGTCGCGGTCCGCGATCGCTCGCTGCTCGCGGTCTCCTTCCACGCGGAGCTCACTGACGACAGCCGCCTCCACGCGCTGTTCATGGCGATGTGCACCAGGGTGCGAGAGGAGGTGCCGGGATGAGAGACCCACGGGTCACCAACCTCGCTCGGATCCTGGTCCATCACTCGACCCAGGTGGCGGAGGGCGACGTCTGCACGATCGAGGGCGAGTCCGCCGCCGAGCCGCTGCTGCAGGCGGTCTACGAGGAGGTGCTGCGGGCCGGAGGCAATCCGGTCGTCCACATGGCACTCGAGGGTCAATCGGCGGCCTACTTCGAGCACGCCTCCGATGCCCAGCTCGAGTGGATCTCCCCGGTCGCCGAGTGGGCGGTGGACAGCGCCGATGTCCGGATCGCGGTGATGGCGAGCCAGAACACCCGCGCCCTCTCCGGCGTGCCGCCGGAGCGGCAGGCGAAGCGCCAGGCGGCGACCCAGGGCTTGATGAAGCGGGCGATGGAGCGAAGCGCCGAGGGCAGCTACCGGTGGGCCCTGACTCTGTTCCCGACCCACGCATACGCTTCCGAGGCGGGGATGAGCCTCGAGGCTTTCGAGGACTTCTACTTCGGCGCCTGCCTCGCAACCGACGAGGACCCGGTTGGCGCCTGGAAGCGCCAGGCGGAGGAAACCGAGCGCCTGCGAGAGTGGATCCAGGGGCGCAGCGAGGTCCACGTCAGCGGCGAGGGAACGGACCTCCGGCTCGGGATCGCCGATCGGACCTTCATCGCCGCCGCGGGCGAGCACAACATGCCCGACGGCGAGTTCTTCACCGGCCCGATCGAGGACTCGGCCGACGGCGAGATCAGCTTCCACCTCCCGGCCAGCTACGGCGGACGCGAGGTATCCGGGGTCCGCTTCCGCTTCCAGGAGGGCAAGGTCGTCGACGCCTCAGCGGAGAAGGGCGAGGAGTTCCTGATCGAGATGCTCGACACCGACGAAGGAGCCCGCCGGCTCGGCGAGCTTGGGATCGGCACCAACTACGGGATCAGCGATGGGACCGGCGAGATCCTCCTCGACGAGAAGATCGGCGGCACCGTTCACCTCGCGGTCGGCCGCTCGTACCCGGAGACCGGCGGGGTGAACGAGTCCGCGATCCACTGGGACATGATCTGCGACCTCCGCCGGGGCGGGCGGATCGAGGTCGACGGTGAGACCCTGCAGGAGGACGGCCGCTTCGTCATATAGGGCTCCCTCGGCGGGACTGGCGCCGACGTCGAAACTCTCCATCAGAATGGGCGTTTCATCGTCTAAAGGGGGCAAGGCGATTTACCGAAGGGAAACTGATGAGAGAGAGCAAGCTCGGCCGCTCGACAATCACCGCGATTACGGTTGCGCTTGTCGGTTGTCTCGCGCTCGGGCTGCCCGCCACGGGCGCGGCGAAGAAGAAGAAGCGGCCGGCCCTCGTCACGACGACCGTGTCGAGCGGGTCGCTGGCGACGCCGATCCCGGACCCCCAACCGTGGCCGGACAACGACGGACCGGCGGCCGTCGCGCGCTCGCCGATCTTCCCTCCGGATTCCCGCCAAGGCGACGATCACCGACGTGAATGCGAGCGTCCGCATCGAGCACCCCTTCGACGCTGACGTCGAGATCTACCTCGCCAGCCCCCGCGGGGTGACCCTGCTCTCGAGGGACAACGGCGGCGTCGGAAACAATTACGGATCCGGAGCGGCGAGCTGCGCCGGCGTTCCGACGACCTTCGACAGCAACGCGGCAACCCCGATCACCGCCGGGCTTCCCCCGTTCGTGGGGACGTTCGCGCCCCAGGAGAGCCTCGGAGCGCTCGCCGGGCTCAAGGGAGCGGTGGCGAACGTGCCCTGGACGCTCGAGGTCGCCGACGACGGCGTGGCGGATGCCGGCACGCTCCATTGCTGGAGCCTCACGATCCAGTACCGGCCACCGAAGAAGCGGAATCTTTAGGCCGCAACCTGGCGGCCCGGCGGGGGTTGTGGCGTAAAAGGCGGCGCGCGGGTGGGGAGTCGCGGACCGCACCAGCCGAAGGAGGGTCTCGATGAGGAATCCGAAGCTGCGCCAGCTCACGGGGGCGGTGATCGCGGCGGCCCTGGTAGGTGCGGCGGCGGTTCTTGTGGCCGCCGCGATGGTGGCGGTCGTGCCCGCGTCCGCGGCGAAGAAGAAGGTCGTCACCAAGACCTATCTGCAGGGGGTGGGCAGTCCCACCGGCGGCGCCGCGCTTTCGATACCCGACGGCGGCGGGCCGCTCACCCAGCTGGTCCGCTCGCCGATCAACGTCCAGGGCCTGAATCCCCGGGGCAAGGTCCGCACGGTCAAGGTTGGGGTGCGGGCGACCCATGCCGCGGCCAAGGACCTCGAGTTCTACCTCGCCTCGCCGCGAGGGGTGATCAACCTCTCCTCCGACAACGGTGGCGCCGGGAACAACTACGGCGGCGGCTTCGAGAGCTGCGCCAGCCAGTTCACCCTGTTCGACAGCAGCGGCGCCGCCACGGCGATCAACACCCCGGGACTGCAGGCGCCGTTTGCGGGCACCTTCGCCCCACAGGAGAGCCTCGGCCTCCTCAACGGGCTCGGGAACAAGAAGGCGACCAACGCGACCTGGTCGCTGCTGGTCGAGGACGACGATCCGGCCAACCCGGCGGGGACGCTGTGGTGCTGGAAGCTGGTGATCTCGGCGACCAACCCGCAGTAGCGGCCGAGTCGCTGTCGAGCTTGGAACGGGGCGCCTTGCGCCCCGTTCTCGTTCCTGGGAGCGCGCCTAGAATCGAGGGCATGTCCGGTCACTCGAAGTGGTCCTCGATCAAGCACAAGAAGGGCGCCGCCGACGCCAAGCGCGGCAAGCTATTCACCAAGCTTGCGCGCGCGATCACCGTCGCCGCACGCGACGGCGGCGGCAGCGTCGACGCCAACCCGGCCCTGGCGCTGGCGGTGCAGAAGGCGCGCGACGCCTCGATGCCCAAGGACAACATCCAGCGGGCGATCGACCGGGGGACCGGCGAGGGGGGTGACGCCGCCGCGATCGAGTCCGCCGTCTACGAGGGCTATGGCCCCGGGGGCGCGGCGATCCTGGTCGAGGCGCTGACCGACAACCGCAATCGCACCGGCGCCGAGGTCCGCCACGCCTTCGAGAAGGCCGGCGGCAGCCTCGGCGAGCCCGGCTCGGTCTCGTGGCAGTTCGAGAAGCGCGGGGTGATCCTCGTCGACGGCGAGCGCTACGGGGAGGACGACCTGATCGTGGCGATCGACGCCGGAGCCGAGGACGTGAGCGAGGACGGCGGGGTGCTGAAGGTGCTCACCGTCCGCCGGCGACCTTGCCGCGGTCCGCGCCGCGCTCGAGGAGGCCGGGGTAGAGATCGAGTCGGCCGAGGTCTCGATGGAGCCGAAGTCCACGGTCGAGGTGGGCGAGGGTGAGGCGCCGGCCCTGCTTCGCCTGATGGACACCCTCGAGGAGCACGACGACGTCGACTCCGTCCACGCCAACTTCGACGTTCCCGAGGAGGTCCTCGAGCGGGCGGCGGCGGCGGGCTGAGCTCTTCGCCAGTCACTGCCGCACGCCGCTACTTCGCGGACCGCGCCGGGTTTGTTCCGCCGAGACCAGGCGGTCCGGCAGTAGGAAGCCGGGCGGGACCTGGAAGACCCCGACTTTGGGGAGGTCGAATGAAGAGCAAGCGATCCCGATTGGCGATCGTGGGAATACTCGCGCTTGCGCTGAGCGTCACCGTCGGACTCGGTGCCGGAAGCGCGCAGGCCGCAAAGAAGAAGAAGGTCGGCGGGACCGTCGACGTCACCCAGACCGTCAACGGGGCGATCCCCGACCCGCCGGCCGGCCCTCCGTTCACGAATGGGACGCTCCAGTCGGACATCACCGTCGGCGGCAAGAAGTTCAAGGGGAGCAAGATCCGGGACGTCAACGTCACCGTGCAGACCCAGGCGACGGCGGGGGCGACCCCGGCCAGCGACCTGAGGTTCCGGCTGACCGCGCCGGACGGGACCACGACGTGGCTTGTCGGGTTCGGGTTCCTTGCCGGCACCTCGGTTGGGCCGCTGACGTTCGACGACGAGACTCCCGTCAACCTCGGCGGGGTGCCACCGGCGCCCGACACGACCACGCTGGTCGCGCCGTACAACGGCACGATCCAGCCCCACTGCTTCAGCGCTCTCGGAGGCTGCCAGCTGGGCAACATGGACAACGGGTCGGCGAGCGGGACCTGGAGCCTGAGGGTCCAAGACGGCGCCACCACGGCGAGACGAGCAACCTCGTCTCGTGGCGTCTGGTGCTGATCGCCGGCAAGAAGTTCAAGACCTGACCCGGCTCGCGCCTCTGGCGCGATCCCGAGCAGGTGCGTGCAAGGGGCCGCCTCCGGGCGGCCCCTTTCTTTGCCCGGACCCCGCGATCGAGTATCCGGTTGCTGGAGGCATCCGGGGGCCGAGCGAGAATCAATCGGGATGATCGTGATCGGCGTTGACCCGGGTGCCGCCAACACCGGATTCGGCGTCATCCGGAGGATCGGCGAGAGGATGGCGGCCCTCGACGGCGGAGTGATCGAGACCGCTCCCGCCCTGCCAGTGGAGGAGCGCCTCGCCCAGATCCACGAGTCACTCTCCCAGTTGGTCGCCTGGCACGAGCCGAAGGCGATGGCGCTCGAGGACCTCTTCTTCGGGCGCAACGTCGGCTCGGCGCTGAGCGTCGGCCAGGCCCGCGGCGTCGCCCTGCTCGCCGCCGCCGAGCGCCAGGTTCCCTGCTTCGACTACACCCCCCAGGCGGTGAAGAAGGCGGTGTGCGGCTCGGGCTCGGCCGACAAGGGCCAAGTCCAGCGGATGGTTGCGAGCCTCCTCGGGCTTCCCGAGCCTCCGACTCCCGACCACGCCGCCGACGCCTTCGCGGTGGCGATCTGCCACGCGGGAAGCGTCGGCTCGCGCACCGCGGCCGCCTCCCGCGGCCGCGCCGCGGTCGGCACCCCTGCGCTCGCCGGCCGCTCCCGGCTGGCATAACGGAAGGCATCCGGGCCGGCGCCCAGAATCACGAGGCATGATCGCCTCGGTCAGCGGTGAGGTCCTGGTGCGCAGGCCGGACTATGTGGTCGTCCAGGCCTCGGGCGTCGGCTATCGCCTCGCGGTCTCGGCCGAGACCCTGAAGTCGGTGCCGGCGCGCGGCAAGCCCACCCAGCTCCACGCCCACCTGGTCGCCCGCGACGACGCGCTCAGCCTCTACGGCTTCGCCAGCGAGGGCGAGCGAGACCTCTTCCTGCTCCTGATCTCGGTCGGCGGCGTCGGTCCCAAGGTCGCCCTGGCGGCGCTCTCGGGTGGCCCCGTGCGCGTGCTGCTCCGCGCGATCGCCGCCGGCGACGCGAAGCGCTTCCAGGCCGTCCCCGGGATCGGCAAGCGGACCGCGGAGCGAATCATCGTCGAGCTCCGCGAGAAGGTGGCGGGGGAGATCGAGGGCGACGCCGACGGAATCGCCGCGGTCGATGGGGAGGAGGACCCGCGTTCGCTGGCCCGCGAAGGGCTGCTGAACCTCGGCTACCAGCCCGCCGAGGCCGAGCGGCTCCTGAGCGAGGCCGAGGGCGAGACCCCCGAGGAGATCGTCCAGGCCGCCCTCCGCCGAGCCGCCGGAGCGAGAGCGGCGTGATCGGGGTTCGCTGATGGGAATCGAGCCGGGAAAGGGAATTCGGAGCCCCGGGGTCGATCCCGAGGAGGGCGACGGGGAGGTCGTCATCCACGACGCGCGCGCCCTCGCGCCCGACGAGGACTTCGACCGCTCGCTCCGCCCACCGACCCTCGATGACTTCGTCAACCAGGTCCAGGTGACCGAGCAGCTCGCAATCTTCATCGAGGCCGCCCGCCGCCGGGGCGAGGCCCTCGACCACGTGCTGCTGGCGGGCCCGCCGGGGCTCGGCAAGACCTCACTCGCCCACATCATCGCCGCCGAGCTGAGCGCGCCGATGGTGCAGACGGCCGGACCCGCGCTGGAGCGAAAGGCCGACATCGCCGCCTTCCTCACCGCGCTGGAGCCGGGCAGCGTCTTCTTCATCGACGAGATCCACCGCCTCGGCCGGGCGGTCGAGGAGACGCTCTACCCGGCGATGGAGGATCGGCGCCTGCCGGTGGTGCTTGGCCAGGGCGCCGGGGCGCGCACGGTCACCCTCGACCTGCCCGCGTTCACCCTGATCGGGGCGACGACCCGCACCGGGCTGCTGACCACCCCGCTTCGCGA
The DNA here is from genome assembly GCA_963752585.1 of uncultured Solirubrobacterales bacterium. Lineage (GTDB taxonomy): Bacteria > Actinomycetota > Thermoleophilia > Solirubrobacterales > 70-9 > CAVVYV01. The sequence goes on along the minus strand of CAVVYV010000007.1, from coordinate 396,901 downwards.
CCGATTCGGCGTCTGCCATCGCCTCGAGCACTACGACGCCGGCGACCTCCAGCGGATCGTCCTCCGCTCGGCCGGGATCCTCCGGGTGAAGGTGACCGACGGGGGCGCCGAGGAGATCGCGGGGCGGGCCCGCGGCACCCCGCGAGTCGCCAACCGCCTCCTCCGCCGGGTCCGCGACTTCGCCGAGGTGCGCGATCGGGGGGCGATCGACCGCGAGGTGGCCACCGAGGGCCTGGAGATGCTCGAGGTGGACGGGGCCGGGCTCGACCGCCACGACCGCCAGTTCCTGGAGATGATCGCCGGCAAGTTCGGCGGTGGCCCGGTAGGCCTCTCGACGCTCGCCATCGCGATCGGCGAGGAAGCGGACACGATCGAGGACGTCTTCGAGCCGTACCTGCTCCAGCAGGGCCTGGTGAAGCGGACCCCGCGCGGCCGGGTGCTCACCGAGCGGGCCTACGAGCACCTCGGCCTCCCCGTCCCGGAGGGGATGGCGAGCCTGTTCTAGCTTGGCTCCGCTTTAGCCGGTTGGCTAGCCTTGGCGGGAATGCCTTACTTCATCTGCCCGAACTGCGGGAACAGGGAACTGACGGGGGAGCGAACGGCCGGCTTCTCGACCCGTCCGAGGGGCTGCTCGAAATGCGGCTTCGGCTTCCTCTTCGAGCTCCTCGACGACTACATGCCGGCGCCGGGCGCCGCCTTCTTCACCTGCGACAAGGATGGAAAGGTCCTCGATCTGGGCAAGGGCGCCTTCGAGCTCACCGGCCTGCGCGACGAGGACGTGATCGGGCGGCCGATCCAGGAGGTGCTCGGCCTGGAGTGGATCGACCGGGGTGACGGGGGTGAGACCGCCGACACCGACCGCGACGGCCAGACCGATCCGATCGAGACGACGCTGGAGTGGGGAGTGCGCTCGTTGAACAAGCGGGTGGCCGTCAACGCCGAGGGAGACATCCCCACCGAGGCCGTCGCCGACCTCTTCCCCGCCTATGACGAGGACGGCGGGCTCCTGCTCGTCCTCACCCCCGCCCCCGCGGGGGCCCGCGAAGGCGACTAGGCAGCACGGCCGCCTTGGGCAACCGCCGCCGCAACCTCTTCATCCTGCTCTTCGTCGTCGGCCTCGTCGCCGGCTCGATGGTGGTGGTCCTCACGATGCAGACCAGGCTGGGGCTCGACCTGGAGGGCGGCACCGAGCTCATCTACCAGGGCCGGCCGACGCCGCAGAACCCCTCGATCGATGGCGCCGACATGGATCGCTCGATCGAGATCATCCGCGAGCGCACCGACAAGCTCGGCGTCGCCGAGCCGGAGATCTCCCGGATCGGCGACGACTCCGTGCGGGTGGGGCTCCCCGACGTCCAGAACGCCGACCGGGCAATCGCGCAGGTCGGCGATACCGCCCAGATGTTCTTCTACGACTGGGAGCCGAACGTCATCGCCAACCCGAACGCGCCGAACGCGGAATCGGCCGAGTCTCCGTTCCCGCGGATCTACGACGCGGTCCAGCTCGCCGCCCAGCAGAAGCCCGAGTGCTTCGAGGACAACTGCACCACCACCGGGCCCACCTACTACCTCTTCGACGCCCAGACCAAGCAGCTGATTTCGGGGCCGGAGGCGGCCGAGGAGGACCTGTTCGCAAACTTGGACAACCCGCCCCCGCCGGACCGCCGCGAGGTGATCGCCGTGCCCCAGGGGACGCTGGTGGTCCGGGCCGAGGCGGGGGAGGGTGAAGAGCTACCCGAGGATCCGAACGACAACTCGTGGTTCGTGATCCAGGACCGCCCCGAGCTATCGGGCGATGACATTCGAAACCCTGAGCAGGCATCCGACCCGAACACCAATCAGCCCAACGTCACCTTCGAGTTCACCGACGAGGGCCGCCAGGCCTTCTCCGACGTAACCAAGCGGATCGCCGAGCGCGGGCTGGCTGAGGCGCCGCCCGGGGTCGCCGGTAACGCCCAACTGGCCTCGAGCTACTCGGGCCACTTCGCCGTCGTCCTCGACGACAACATCGTCTCCCGGCCGATCATCAACTTCGTCGAGAACCCGGCCGGGATCGACGGGAGGACCGGGGCCCAGATCTCGGGCATCGGCGACCTCAACGAGGCGCAGGACCTGGCCAACTTCCTCCGGATCGGCGCCCTCCCGATCGAGCTCAAGCTGATCTCCCAGTCGACGGTCTCGGCGAGCCTCGGGCAGGAGGCGCTCGACCAGGGCCTCAAGGCCGGGATCGTCGGGCTGATCCTGGTCGCTCTCTTCCTGCTCGCCTACTACCGCTTCCTCGGGTTCGTCGCGGTGCTCGGGCTCGGCCTCTACGGCGTCTTCTTCTTCGCCCTGGTGAAGCTGATCCCGATCACCCTCACCCTGCCGGGAATCGCGGGGTTGATCCTGACTATCGGGGTGGCGGCCGACGCCAACATCGTCATCTTCGAGCGGATCAAGGAGGAGGCGCGGACCGGCAGGTCGATGGCGTCCGCGATCACCGCCGGCTACCGGAAGGGGATCGCGACGATCGTCGACGCCAACGTGATCACCCTGATCACCGCCTTCATCCTCTTCGTCCTCGCGACGGCGGGGGTGAAGGGGTTCGCGTTCACCCTGGGCGTCGGGGTGATCGTCTCGCTGTTCACCGCGGTGGTCTTCACCCAGGCGTTCCTAGGAATCTTCGGACGGGCCCGCTTCCTGCGCTCACCCGCCCTGCTTGGGGCGAGCGAGCAGCAGCGGGTTCGCTGGCACTTCGACTTCACCGGGCTCAGCCGCTGGTTCTTCTCGATCTCCGGCGTGATCCTCTTGATCGGGGCGATGGCCTTTGCGACCAAGCAGCTCAACCTCGGGCTCGACTTCGAGTCCGGGAGCCGGGCCACCGTCGGGCTCGAGCGGGACGCGAGCGTCGAGGACGTGCGCTCGGTCCTCGAGGGGGTTGGGATCAACAACCCCGAGATCACAGAGGCCTCGAGCGACCAGCTCGGGGAGAACGTGGTCCAGATCGACTCCGAGATCGAGCCCGAGCAGGTGCAGGAGATCCAGCCGGCGCTCGAGAGCGAGTTCGGAATCGTCCCCAACGGCTTCCAGGCGACCACGGTCGGGCCGACCTTCGGCGAGCAGGTGGCGAGGAGCGCGATCTTCGCGGTCGTCTTCTCGCTGCTGGTGATCTGCGCCTACGTCGCCTTCCGGTTCGAGCCCAAGTACGCGGTGCCGGTGATCATCGCGGTCATCCACGACATCCTGATCACCGGGGGCGTCTACTCGCTGACGGGGAGGGAGGTGACCAGCGGCACCGTCGCCGCCTTCCTCACCATCCTCGGCTACTCGCTCTACGACACCGTGATCGTCTTCGACCGAATACGCGAGAACGTGCCGCGGCTCCCGCGGGCGACCTTCTCCCAGATCGTCAATCGCTCGATGAGCGAGGTCCTCACCCGGTCCCTGATCACCGGCCTCTCGAGCGTCTTCCTCATCGGGGTCCTGATGGTCTTCGGCGGCGAGACGCTGCGCGACTTCGCCTTCGCGATGCTGGTCGGGATCGCCTCGGGTACGTACTCGTCGATCTTCATCGCCTCGCCGGTGCTCACCCACTGGAAGGAGCGCGAGCCCGCATACAGGCGTCGCCGCGAGCGGATCGAGGAGCAGATGGGCCGGGTGCCCGCGTTCCCCGAGGAGAACGTGATCGCTCGCTTGGAGGAGCCTCCCGAGGCCGGCGGTCCGCCGGAGGCGCCGCCGCCTCCCGCCCCCGAGCGGGAGCCCGAGCCGGTCCCACCGGCGCCCGCTCCCACCCGCTCGAGCGTTCCCGGCGTCCTCCCCGAGCCCTCCGCTCCCGCTCGCCCGCCGGCTCCGGCGGAGGAGCCGGAGGAGGCCCCGCCGGTACCCGCCGGCGACGGCGAGCCGCTGCCGGAGGGAGAGCCCGCCGCGGCCGGCGACGGGGAAGGGGATGGCGCCCGTGAGCCCGCCCCCGATGGCCCCGAGCTGAGCGAGGCGAGCGCCGCTGCGCTGGAGCGGGTGCGCGAACAGAAGCAGGGCAAGCGCGGCCGGCGTCGCCGCAAGCACGGGAGGAATCGCTGATGGCCGCTCTCGTCTGGTTCACGATCGGTGTGGCGCTCTGGCACTTCACCGTCTTCATCCCCGACCGCTTCCGCGGCGGCATTGTCGGAGCCTTCCTCGGCGCGGTCGCGGGCGCGCTCGTCACCGGCGCGATCGCCCAGATCGCCCTCGGCCAGGGGATCGGCGAAACCGACTTGACGACCGCCCTGTTCGCGGTCCCCGGGACCCTGATCGGGCTCGGGATCGTCTACCTCTCGGGCATCCGGGCGGGAGTGGAGCCCGAGCAGGTCTGACCAATTGCTGCTGCGGTTCCGTCAGGGGGCGAACCTAACGTGGCGGGATGGCCTCGACCGCCACGGCGAAGGCATTTCAGGCGGATCCCTATGACTACCGGGAGGTGCGCAGGATCGCCTCCGGCCTCGGGCTGGCGGAGCCGGTCGCGGTCATCCTCGTCCGCCGGGGCTACCGCACCGTCGAGCAGGCCCGCGCCTTCCTCGAGGCGGGGGAGGCCCATGACCCGTTCGAGTTCGAGGGGATGGAGGGCGCCTGCGAGTTGGTGCTCTCCGTCGCCCGCCGGGGCGGGCGGGTCACCGTCCACGGCGACTACGACGTCGACGGCGTCTGCTCCACCGCGATCCTGGTCTCGGCCCTGCGCTCGCTCGGGGCTCGCTGCGACTGGCTGATCCCCGACCGCCTCGCCGACGGCTACGGGCTCACTCCCGCCGGGGTGGAGGAGATTCGCCGCCGAGGGAGCGAGCTGGTGATCACGGTCGACTGCGGGATCGGGTCCGCCGAGGAGGTTGACGCGCTGCGCCGGTCCGGGATCGAGGTACTGGTCACCGATCACCATCAGCCCCCCGCCGCCTCCGAGCTGCCCGACTGCCCGATCCTCCACCCGGTCGTCTCCGCCTACCCCTTCGAGGGGCTGTGCGCGGCGGGGGTGGCCCAGAAGCTCGCATCCGCCCTTCGGACCACCGCCGGAGAGCGGCGGGTCGAGACTGTCGGTGGCGTGCGGGGGCCGGAGGACTGCGACCTCGACCTGGTCGCCCTCGCGACCGTCGCCGACCTGGTCCCCCTCGTGGGCGAGAACCGGCGCCTCGTCCGGGAGGGGTTGCGGCGGCTTCGCGGCGAGCCGCGCCCCGGGCTGCGCGCACTGATGGCGGCGGCCACGGTCGACCCCGCGACCGTCAACTCCGAGGCGGTGGCGTTCCGGCTGGCTCCCCGGATCAATGCCGCCGGGCGGCTCTATCGAGCCGACGCCGGGGTCGAGCTGATGCTCACCGAGGACCACGAGCGGGCGACCCAGATCGCCGCCGAGCTCAACCGCGCCAACGCCGAGCGCCGCCAGGCCGAGCGCACGGTGGTCGACGCAGCCGAGCGGGCGCGGGCCGAGCTAAGCCCCGAGCAGCTCGCCGCGCCGGCGCTGGTGCTCGCGGGCGAGGGCTGGCATCCCGGGGTGGTGGGCATTGCCGCCTCCCGCCTCGCCGAGGCCCACCGGCGCCCGGTGGTCCTGATCTCGCTCGACGGGGGCCGGGGGAGGGGCTCCGCCAGGAGCATCCCCGGCTTCGACCTGCTGGCGGCTCTCGACGCCTGTTCGCGGCACCTCGCCCGCCACGGAGGCCACCGCGCCGCGGCCGGGCTGGAGCTCGAGGCGGATCGCCTCGACGAATTCCGAGAGGCCTTCCTCGAGCATGCCGCCGCGACGCTCGATCCCGCCGACCTGGTCCAGACCGAGCAGCTCGATGCCCTGGTTGGGGTGGGGCGCGAGGGGATCGGCATGGACCTTGCGGAGCAGCTCGAGCGCCTCGGTCCCTTCGGCAAGGGCAACCCCGGCCCGACGCTGCTGGTTCCCTCGGGCCGGCTGCGTGAGGTACGGCCGCTGGGGGAGGACGGCAAGCACTCCCGCTTTCAGCTCGAAAGTGGCACCGGCCGGGCGATGGGGGTCGCGTTTGGGATGAACGGTGAGGTCTCGCGGTGGGAGGACGAACCAATCGATCTCTCGGTTCAGCTCGAGGTCGATCGCTGGAACGGCTCCGTCCAGCCTCGGGTCGTGATCCGCGAGCTCTACCCGCCGGCGACCCACGATCAAGAGAGCGCCGTCGCGGCCGGCCGCGACGGCGGCGGCTGTCCGGCCGGTGCCGAGGAGTGGTGGCAGCGGGTGGAGGAGGAGCTCGCCCGAACCGCCGCCGGCCGCCCCGGGGGCGCCTACGACGCTCGCCCCGCCGAAGGGCCGCGGCGAGAGTTGGTCGATCGCCGGGGCGCTGCAGCGGTCGCCGCCCTCACCGAGCTGATCTCTAGCGGGGAGTCGGTGCTCGCGATCTGCGCCGACGCATCCCGGCGGCGGGCGCTCGCCGAGGACGCGGCGGACCCGCGCCGCTTCGGGGCGGCCGCCCCCCGGCTCGCCTGCCAGCGGTGTGGCTCCGAGGCCCTCGACGCCGCCTTCCATCCGGAGGGCTCCTGCTCGCTCGTGCTCTCCGACTGGGGAGCGCTGGCGCGCCGCCCGGACGCTCCCGGCGGCTTCCAGCACGTCGTCCTGGTCGACCCACCGCCGGCGGAGGGCCTCGAGGCGCTCGCCCGGTCGACTTCGACCGCGGCCACGAACACCGCCGCCGGATATGCGTTCGGAGGCGGCTACCTCCACCTCGCCTGGGGAGCGCCCGAGGTCGAGCTGGCGAGGCAGTGCCTGGCCGCCGAGTGGGAGCTGCGGGGGGCGATCGCCGAGCTCTGGCGCGGCCTCCACGAGGCGGGTGGCGAGGTCGGCGGCGAGCAGCTCAGGGAGCTCCTGGCCGGCCACTCCCGGCATCCCCGCCCCCCCGAGGTCGCCGCCCGCTGCCTGGCGGTGCTCGGCGAGCTCGGCCTCTGCGAGTGGTCTGCTGACCCCAGCCCCTCGCTGCGGGTTCTATCCTCGGAGAGGACCGAGCTGGAGCGATCGCGGGCCTACGCGGCCTGCGTGGCCAGGCACCAGGAGGGCGACCGATTCCTGCAAACCAGAGCACAGGCGAGCTGAGCAAGGAGAAGGGCCGTGAGGAGGAGCGGCGCGGTCACACCCGCGTCGGCGAGCCTCGCGGGCCCCACCGGACGCCCCGCGCCGACACGTTCACCGAGCAGCTGAGCAAGGAGCAGCGCGCCCTCCTCGGCGACCTGTTCGCGGTGATCGAGGAGCACAAGTCAGAGGGCGAGCCGGTCGACCGCGACGAGCTCGAGCGTGCGTTTGCCTTCGCCTGCGAGAGCCATGCCGACCAGGTGCGCAGGTCGGGCGAGGACTTCATCACCCACCCGCTCGGCGTCGCGCGGATCTGCGCCGGGCTGCGCCTGGACACGCCAACCCTCTGCGCCGCCCTCCTCCACGACACCGTCGAGGACACCAGCGCCAGCCTCGACCAGGTGCGGGAGCGGTTCGGCGAGGCGATCGCGCAGCTCGTCGACGGTGTCACCAAGCTCACCGGGATCACCTTCCAGAGCCGCGACGAGCGCCAGGCCGAGAACTACCGGAAGATGATGGTGGCGATGGCCACCGACGTCAGGGTGATCCTGATCAAGCTGGCCGACCGCCTCCACAACATGCGCACCCTGGAGGCGCTGCCGAAGCAGAAGCAGCAGGAGAAGGCGCGCGAGACACTCGAGATCTTCGCCCCGCTGGCCCACCGGCTGGGGATCCATGCGATCAAGTGGGAGCTGGAGGACCTCGCCTTCGCCACCCTCCACCCCCGTAAGTACGAGGAGATCAAGGAGCTGGTCGCCCAGCAGCGAGTCGAGCGCGAGCGCTACGTCAACGAGGCGGGCAAGTTCCTCTCGACCGAGCTGAACAAGGTCGGGATCAAGTCGGAGATCTCGGGGCGCGCCAAGCACTTCTATTCGATCTACACGAAGATGACCCGCAAGGGGCGCGAGTTCAACGAGATCTTCGACCTCACCGCGATGCGCGTCCTGGTCGGCTCGGTGAAGGACTGCTACGGGGCGATCGGGATCGTCCACTCGCTCTGGAAGCCGATGCCCGGGCGCTTCAAGGACTTCGTCGCGATGCCGAAGGCGAACATGTACCAGGCGCTCCACACTACGGTGATCGGGCCGGAGGGGCGCCCTCTCGAGATCCAGATCCGCACCCCGGACATGCACGAGCTCGCCGAGTACGGGATCGCTGCCCACGTGATCTACAAGGAGGGCCCGGCCGACGGCGACCCGCGGGAGAAGATGACCTGGCTGCGCCAGCTGCTCGAGTCGGAGGGGGAGGCCGACCCGAAGCAGTTTCTGGAGGCGCTCAAGGTCGACCTGTTCGAGGACGAGGTCTTCGTCTTCACCCCGAAGGGGGAGGTGAAGAACCTCTCGGCCGGATCGACCCCGCTCGACTTCGCCTATGCAGTCCACACCGACGTCGGCCACCGTTGCGTCGGCGCCAAGGTCAACGGCAAGATCGTTCCCCTCCACTACCAGCTCCGCTCCGGCGACATCGTCGAGGTGCTGACCGCGAAGCAGGGACGCGGCCCATCCCGGGACTGGCTGAAGCTGGTCCGCACGTCGCGGGCGCGGAACAAGATCCGGGCCTGGTTCCAGCGCGAGAACCGCGAGGACGCCGAGCGCCGCGGCCGCGAGCAGCTCGCCGACGCGCTGAAGAAGCGCGGCCTTCCGTTCGCGAAGGTGGCCGGCTCGCCGCTGTTCGTCGACGTGATCCGGGAGATGGGCTTCCGGAAGGCCGACGACTTCTACATCGCTCTCGGCCAGTCGAAGATCTCGACCAAGGTCGTCGCCAACAAGGTGATGCAGCGCCTGAAGCGAGGCGAGGCAGTCGAGGAGGAGCCGGCCGAGGGCCTGATCCGCGGGACCGACGACGCTCGCCGGCGGACCCGCGAGGCGACAAGCTTCGGGATCAAGGTGAAGGGCGTTGACGACGTCGCCGTCCGGCTCGCCAAGTGCTGCCGCCCGGTGCCCGGCGATGAGATCGTCGGCTACGTCTCCCTCGGGAGGGGGATCACCGTCCACAGGGCCGACTGCCGCAACGTCGTCGCCCTGAAGAAGGCGCCCGAGCGCTTCACCGACGTCCACTGGGACGGCGACAACGAGTCTTCCTACAGGGTCGAGCTTCAGGTCGACGCCTGGGACCGCACCCGGCTGCTTGAGGACCTTTCCCGCACCTTCGCGGAGGCCGGGCTCAACATCCTCGAGGCCCGTTGCACCACCAAGCACCCGATGGTCAAGAACCGGTTCGTGGTCGAGGTCGGTGATACCGACCAGCTGAAGCAGGGGATCACCCGGCTGAGGAACGTCGATTCCGTCTTCGACGCCTACCGGGTCACGCCGGGCGACTGACCGCGGGGGAAGCGGTAGGGTCCGAAACCAGGCGATGGAGCGCCAGGCCAGAGCCCTACTTGCATCATTCATCTGCTGCGCCGTCACCCTCACGGCGCTCGCCGGCCCGAGCTTCGGCGAGGCTCCGGTTCCGAACGCCGTCGTCCAGCCGAAGGGCGGCAAGTACAGCGGCAAGACATCGCAGGTGAGCGTCGAGGCCCCGTTCCGGAATATCGCGTTCAGGGTCAAGGGGAGGCGGATCACCCTCACCACCGAGCCGGTGATCCGGCACGGCCTCTGCCTCAGTCCCCCGGTGTTCGTCGAGGAGGGCGAACCGGCGGTGACCAAGAAGATCAGCGCGAACGGAAGCTTCTCCTTCGAGCGCACCTTCGAGGGGTCGCGGTTCAACCGGATCACGGGGAGGTTTATCGACGAGAAGACGATCGAGGGGACCGCCCGCTACTACTTCCCGGATTCCGCCTCGGGGCAGTGCGCCGCCGGCAAGGAGACGCCGAGCTTCACCGCCAAGCGCTAGGACCCCGGAGAGCTAGGTGAGAGCCTCGACCGTCCGGCGGACGGTGGCGGCAACCCTCCGCATCTCCGCCTCCGAGTCGTATTTGCCCCGGGGCCAGAAGAACCCGCGGAGGCCGTCCTTCGGCACCCGGGGAACGATGTGGATATGAAGGTGCGGGACGCTCTGGCTGACGACGTTGTTGAGGGCGACGAACGAGCCCGGCTTGCCCATCGCCTCGGGGATTGCGCGCGAGAGCAGGCGCGCGTTTGCGAACAGGGGCCCGACCAGCTCGTCCGGGAGGTCGGCGAGCGTCTCCAGGTGCCGGCGCGGGATCAGCAGGCTGTGCCCGGGGAAGAGCGGCCGGTTGTCGAGGAATGCCAGCGAGACCTCGTCCTCGAACACCACATGCCCGGCCTCGGCCCCCGCGGCGATCGCGCAGAACGGGCAGTCGGTCAAGCGACCAGGGTGAGGGCGCCGGGAGCGACCGAAAACTTCATTTCGGTGTACTCGCCGATGTAGTCGCCGTCCACCTGCACCGGCAGCGGCCGGACGTTGCCGCCCTCTCCGGTCGAGATCGAGCGAACCATCGCCTCGGTGACGCCCTCGAAGGTCTCGATCTGCCGGTGTTTGGCGAGCGCCATCCGCTTGCTCAGCACCCGCACGGCGATCGGGAGCATGTCGCGCTGGACCGCCCGCCGGAGCACGGCGAGCGAGAGCCTGCCGTCGTCGAGGGTGGTGTGCTCGGCGATCTCGATCGGGATCTCGGCGAAGTAGGTGAATGGAGCTGAGTTCTGAGCGATCGCCGTGACCCCCTCGACTCTCTCGCCCTCCAGCTCCAGCTCGAGCCGGACCGGGTCCCGCAGGTACTCGCTGTAGAAGCCGGTTATCGCGGCCCAGGTGTAGTACCAATAGCCCGCCCGGGCCTTCAGTTGCGGGTGGGAGTCGACCCGCCGGACGACGGTGGCGTCGAGGCCGACGCCGCAGGCGAAGACGAAGTGACGGCCGTTGCAGCGGCCGAGGTCCACCTTGCGCGGGTTGAAGTGGTCGGCGAGCCCGATCAGGTGCTCGGTGGCGTCGACGACATCGTTCGGGATCCCCAGGGTGCGGCAGACGACGTTGGTGGAGCCGCCTGGGAGCACCGAGACCGGGACGTCGGTTCCGGCAAGCCCGTTCACCACCTCGTTCAGGGTGCCGTCGCCGCCGAAGGCAACGACGATGTCGTAGCCACCGTCGCGGGCCTCGCGGCCGATCTCGATCGCGTGCTCCGACGCTTCGGTGTCGACCGCCTCGACCTCATAGCGGGCCTGGAGCGCGTAGACGACCAGGTTCTTGAGCCGGTCGGAGACCGTGGTCGCGTACGGGTTGACGATGATCAGCATCCGCTTCTTCGCTGCGCCCGGGGTGAGTGGCTTCGCCGCGGCGGCTGAGCCGGGCTCGCGCTGCTGGGCGGGGGCGATCGCCGGCACCGGCCTCCTAACTCTCCTCGGCGATGGGGTTACCGCCTGGGATCAGGTCCCCGAGCTCGTCGGCGGTGGTCCCGGCGGTGACCTCGTAGCGGACCACGCCGTCGTCTGCTGCGACCTCACGCACGTGCCCGGCGTTGATCAGGAGGTCGACGTGACCGATCACCTCCGACAGCGTAAGGAACGCCTGAGTGACCGCGACGTCTCCCCAGATCGCCTGGGCGAGCTCGTGGCCGGTGCGCGACCGCTCGGCGATCAGCCGGTAGAGCTTCTTGGCCCGGCGCTGATGGAGGGCGAGGCGCTCGTCGATCAGGGCGACGTGATCGGTGATCGGCTCGCCGTGGCCGGAGAGCACCACCTCGGCCGGCAGCTCCCGGGTGCGCTTCATCGACTCGATGTAGGCGACCAGGGCCTGGGTCCGCTCGCTTGAGCCGTCCAGGGGGCGGGAGATCAGCGGGTTCGAGGAGATGTGCTTGATCAGGTGATCGGCGGCGATCAGGATCCGCCGATCCGCGTCCCAGAAGAGGGTGTCGGAGGGGCTGTGGCCGGGGCGGTGCTGGACCTCGAGCGTCCGGTCGCGGAGCTCGAGTGACTCGCCATCGGCGAGCGGTCGGGTGACCTTGGACTTCGAGCCCCAGGCGCGGAAGCTCCCGGTCACCTGGCGGAGCGCGCTGACCACCTCCTCGGAGATCCCGTGGCGCAGCATCAGCGCCGCCGCCTCCTCGTCGTCGCGCTCGGCGTCGCCGCCGAAGTTCTCGACGAAGGGGACGACCGCGTCGAGCGCTGCCACCTCGGCTTCGGCCCGGCGGGCGACGATGTCGACCAGGCCAAGGTGGTCGATGTGCTGGTGGCTGATGATCACCAGCTCCAGGTCCTCGATCCGGTGCCCGAGCGCACCGAGCTGGTGCTCGAGCTCGTCGAGCGCCTTGCCCGAGTTCGGCCCGGCGTCGATCAGGGTGAGGGGCTCGTCCTCGATCAGGTAGCAGTTGACCCGCCCGACCTGGAACGGGGTCGGGATTCGCAGTGTCCTGATGCCGGCCTCGGCGACGAGCGCCCAGGCCTCGTCCTCGTTCACGACCGAATCAAGGCGAGGACTTCGTCCCGCTTCGCCTCCATGTCCTCGTGCGAGACGAGCGATTCGAGGTTGAGCCGAAGGAGGGGCTCGGTGTTCGAGGGCCGGACGTTGAAGTGCCAGTCCGGATAGTCGACCGAGATCCCGTCGAGTCGGCCGATCTCCCCATCGGAGAAGCGCTCGGCGATCTCCTCCATCTTCCCCTCCTGGTCGGCTACCTCGGAGTTGATCTCCCCCGAGATGAAGTAGCGGGAGCGGAACTCAGACATCAGATCCGACAGCGAGCGGCCCTCTTTGGAGATCAGCTCCAGTATCAGCAGGGCCGGGATCGTCCCCGAGTCAGCGCAGTAGAAGTGGCGGAAGTAGTAGTGGCCGGAGACCTCGCCGCCGAAGGCGGCGCCGGTCTCCCGCATCCGGACCTTGAAGAAGGCATGGCCGACCCGGCTCAGGTCCGACTGCCCGCCACTTGCCGCGACCGTATCGGGCACCGCCCGGCTCGAGCGCGGGTCGTAGAGGATCGTCGACCCGGGCTCCTTGGCGAGGGCCGCCCGGGCGAGCAGGGCGCAGACGAAGTCGCCGTCGCAGAAGCTGCCCTCGCCGTCGATGAAGAAGCAGCGGTCGGCGTCGCCGTCCCAGGCGATCGCCAAATCGACGCCCCGCTCCCGCACCTGCTCGACGAGGAAGCGGCGGTCCTCCTCGAGCATCGGGTTGGGGCCGCGGTCGGGGAAGTCGCCGTCGGGCTCCCAGCGGCTGGTCGTCAGGTCGAGGTCGAGCTGCTCGAGGATCGGCCCGACCATCGGGCCCGCCATCCCGTTGGAGCCGTCGGCGTGGACTCGGAGGGGGCCGATGCTCTCGGAATCGACGAAGCCGAGGATGTGCTCGCGGAAGTCGCTCCAGATGTCGATCTCCTCGGTGGAGCCGCCGCCGGGAGGCTCCGGCAGGCCCGCCTCGATCTCGGCGCGGACATCCTGGATCCCGGCATCGCCCGAGAGCGCCAGCGCCCCCTCGCGAAGCAGCTTCACCCCGGTGTAGGCCTTCGGGTTATGGGAGGCGGTCACCATCGCGCCCCCGTCCAGCTCTCGCCAGCCGACGAGGAAATAGAGCATCTCGGTGGCGATCTGACCGGCGTCGATCACGCGAACGCCTTCGTCGGTGAGGCCGTCTCGGACGCCCGCCTCCATCTCGGGCCCGGTCAGGCGCATGTCGCGGCCGAGCCCGACAGTCAGCTCGGAGCTCCGCTTGCCCCTGAGCCTGGCCAGCACCCGGGCGAACCCCCTGCCGATCAGATGGGCGGTCTCGGCGTCGATCTCGTCGCCGAAGACACCGCGGACGTCGTACGCCTTGAAGATCGAGGCCGGGGGGGAAGCGGGCATCGCTCGGGGAGTATCGCTAGTCGAAGGCCCCGCGCAGCGCCTCGAAGCTCTGCTCCAGTGTCTGGGGCATCACCCGGGTGTCTGCGAGCACCGGCATGAAGTTGGTGTCGCCTCCCCAGCGCGGCACCACGTGCATGTGGATGTGGTGCTCGAAGCCCGCCCCCGCGACGCGCCCCTGGTTGAACCCGACGTTGTAGCCGTGCGGCGAGTACCGCTTCTCGAGGCCGAGCATCGACTGCTGGGCGAGCCCCATCAGCTCGGTCACTGTCGCCGCGTCGAGCTCGGGCAGGGTCGCGAGGTGCTCGTACGGCGCCACCATCAGGTGGCCGTTGGTGTAGGGGAACTTGTTCAGGATCACGAAGCATCGCTCGCCTCGGTGGACGATCAGATTCGCCTCGTCATCCGATGCCGCCGGAGCGGCGCAGAAGATGCACTCCTCCTCGGCGTCCTTCGCCGCGTCCTTCACGTAGGCGAGGCGCCACGGCGCCCAGATCCGGTAATTAGCCACACGGCTGATGCTAGGTCGTCACAACCAGCCGCGGCGGCGGAAGTAAGTGAGCATGCTGACCAGGAGCACGCCCATCCCGGCGACGATGATCCAGAACGCCGTCTCGTCGCCCTCGCCGGGAACGCCGACGTTCATGCCCCAGAGGCTGGCGAGCAGGGTCAGCGGCAGGATGACCACGCTGAAAGCGGTGAGGACGCGAAGGATGTCGTTCACCCGGTGGGAGATCACTGACTCGTTGGTGTCCTCGAGCGCCTCGATCACCTCCTTGTCGTTCTCGAGCACGTCCCAGATCCGCTCCTGGGCGTCGACGATGTCGTCGAAGTAGATCTCCAGGTCCATCTCGGGCGCGAGGTATCGGCTCTTCACCTTCTCCAGGTCGCGGAGGACCGGCCGCTGCGGGCGGATCACCCTGCGGAAGTTGATGATCTCCTGCTTGACGTTGGAGATGTCGCGGACGATCTCCTCCGAGCGCCCCTCGAAGATCTCCTGCTCGAGCGCGTCGAGCTTGTTGCCGATCTTCCGCAGCATCGGGAAGCAGTAGTCGAAGCCGTCGTCGACGATCCGGTAGAGCAGGTAGCCCGAGCCGCGGGAGAAGAGCTGTTCGCGGAGCTCCTCCTTCTGCCGGCAGCGCTCGAACAGGTACTCGACCGGCTGCAGGGGCTGGTTCGGGATCGTCACCAGATAGCCCGGCCCGACGAAGAGGTCGAGCTCGCCGGCCCCGAGCCGCCCGGCGGCGGTATCGAAGACCGGGAAGTGGAGGACGATGAACAGGTAGTCGTCGTAGCGGTCGATCTTCGGGCGCTGGTTCCGGGAGAGGACGTCCTCGAAGTCGAGCGCGTGGAAGTCGAAGTGCTCCTCGAGCCAGGTCTGCTCGACGGCCGTCGGGCTGTCGATCTTCACCCAGCGCAGCCCCTCGGCCGCGATCTCCTCTACGTTCGGGGCGCGGGGCTCAGGGGAGGCGTCGACGAGCTGCTCGCCGGCGCGGCTGGACCTGCGCAGTCTCGGGCGAGGGAGGTTCGGCATCTTCGGGACCCGTTTGGCTCTGGCTCGTCGTTTCCATGCAGGGCAACTCTACGCCACGGTCCGGGTGCCGCACGCACGGTTCGTTCCCGGAGGCGTCAGGGCCACTGCTATATTCGCTCGTCACATAGCCACCACATCAAGAGGGGCGGAGGGACTGGCCCGATGAAGCCCCGGCAACCCCCTCGGACTTGCTCCGAGGAAGGTGCCAACTCCAGCAGGTGTTGTCAGGCCTGGAAGATGTGGGAAGAGATTCCTCGGAACCTCCGCCCACATTCACAGGCGGAGGTCTTTTTCGGAAGAGGAACAATGGCTCTCGAATCTCTCAGTTGCAAGGAGTGCGGCGCGTCCTATCCGCTCGATGCGCGCTTCGTCTGCGAGCAGTGCTTCGGGCCGCTGGAGGCTCGCTATGACCTCTCATCGATCGACGCCGCGGAGGCTCGCCGGAAGATCTCGGCGGGCTCGCGGGGAATCTGGCGCTACTCGGATTTCCTCCCGTTCGACGGCCGTCCCGGCGACCCGCTGGAGCCCGGGCTGACGCCGCTGGTCCGCGCCGACCGGCTCGCCGAGCGCCTCGGAATCGGCGAGCTCTGGATCAAGAA
The DNA here is from genome assembly GCA_963752585.1 of uncultured Solirubrobacterales bacterium. Taxonomy (GTDB): domain Bacteria; phylum Actinomycetota; class Thermoleophilia; order Solirubrobacterales; family 70-9; genus CAVVYV01. Next base: position 381,031 of record CAVVYV010000007.1, on the reverse strand, counting down.
CGACGCCGCCAACCCCACCCACTCGTTCAAGGACCGGGTGGTGGCGGTCGCGGTGGCGAAGGCGAAGGAGCTCGGCTTCGAGACCGTCGCCTGCGCCTCCACCGGGAACCTGGCCAACGCGGTCGCCGCCCACGCCGCCGCGGCGGGCCTCGACTCCTACGTCTTCGTGCCCGCCGACCTCGAGGAGCAGAAGCTGCTCGCCACCGGCGTCTACGGCACTCGCCTGGTTGGCGTCGACGGCACCTACGACGACGTCAACCGGCTCTGCACCGAGCTCGCCCAATCAAGGCCGTGGGCGTTCGTCAACGTCAACCTGCGCCCGTACTACGCGGAGGGGTCGAAGACGCTCGCGTACGAGACGATCGAGCAGCTCGGCTGGAAGCTCCCCGACCGAATCGTCAGCCCAATCGCCTCTGGGTCGTTGTTCACGAAGCTCGGCAGGGCAATCTCGGAGTGGCTCGAGATCGGCCTGGTCGAGGGCGAGCTGCCGGCCTTCTGCGGCGCCCAGGCCGACGGCTGCTCGCCGGTCGCCACCGCGTTTGCGGAGGGCTGGGACGTCTGCAAGCCGCAGCGTCCGGACACGATCGCGAAGAGCCTGGCGATCGGCGACCCGGCCGACGGTCCGTATGCCCTCGACCTCGCCCGCAGAACAGGAGGGGTGATCGAATCGGTCGGGGACGATCAGATCCGGGACGCGATCAGGCTACTGGCGGAGACCACCGGGATCTTCACCGAGACCGCGGGCGGGGTGACGATCGGCGTCCTCGCGAAGCTCGCCGAGCAAGGCCAGATCGGCGCCGACGAGAGCGTCGTCGCCTACATCACCGGCGAGGGCCTGAAGACCCTCGACGCGGTCCGCGAGGGCTTCCACATGCACGAGATCGAGCCGACGCTGGCGGCGTTCGAGCACGAGTTCGAGGCCGCCGAGGCGACGGCCTAGGCGCCGAGCGCGCCGACTAAGATCCGCCGGAATGCCCGTGACGGTGAAGATCCCTGCTCAGCTCCGGGCCGCGACCGGCGGCGAGTCCGAGCTCGAGGTCGAAGGCGGCACCGTCGGCGAGGCTCTCGACGCGGTCTTCGAGCAGCACGACGGCCTCCGCGAGCGGATCACCCAGGATGGCGACCTCCGGCGCTTCGTCAACGTCTACGTCTCCGGCGAGGACATTCGTTTTCAGGACGGGCTCGAGACCGAGGTCAACGACGGCGACGAGGTGACGATCCTGCCCGCCGTCGCCGGCGGCTGAGCCCGGGTCCCGGGGAGGAGGTCGGGTTGGAGCAGAGGGCAGTGGCGATCCTGTGCGGTGGCCGCGGCACCCGGCTGCGCGAGCAGACCGAGGCGATCCCGAAGGCGCTGGTTGAGATCGGCGGCCGTCCGATCCTCTGGCACGTGATCTCGATCTACGCCGCGCAGGGGTTCGAGCGGTTTCTGCTCTCGACCGGCTACCAGGGCGAGCAGATCGCGAGCTGGGTGGGCGCGCAGAGCTGGCCCGACGGGGTCGAGGTGGGCTGCGTCGACACCGGCCGCGACACCCCGACCGGGGGCCGGATCAGGCTTCTCGAGGAGCGGCTCGGGGGCGAGCCGTTCTGCGCGACCTACGCCGACGGCGTCGCCGACATCGACCTGGCGGCGCTGGTCCGGGAGCACGACGAGGGCGGGGCGCTCGCGACCGTGACCGTCGTCCAGCCGACCCTCCAGTTCGGGATCGCCGATGTGAGTGACGACGGGGAGGTCCACGGCTTTCACGAGAAGCCCCGCCTCGAGCGTTGGATCAACGGCGGCTTCTTCTGCTTCGAGCCGGGAGCGCTCTCCTACATCGAGCCCGACAGCGTCCTCGAGCGCGAGCCGCTCGAGCGGCTCGCCGCCGACGGGGAGCTGCGCGCCTACCGCCACGAAGGCTTCTGGGACTGCATGGACACCTACAAGGACGCGGTCATGCTCAACGACCTCTGGGAGACCGGTGATCCGCCCTGGCGAGTCTGGAGCGAGGAGCAGGTCGCCTGAAGGCACTGGTCACGGGAGCCCATGGGTTCGCGGGGTCCTGGCTCGCAAGGGCGCTGCTCGCCGACGGGGCCTCGGTAGTCAGCTTCGATCGCGGCGAGCCCCCGATCTCGGGCCTCGCCCTCCACGGGATCGAATCCGAGGTCGAGGACGTCAGCGGCGATCTCCGCGACCTCGATGCGGTCTCGCGGGCGCTGGAAGGGATCGACTCCGTCTTTCACCTGGCCGCGCAGACGATCGTCGGCAACGCCAACTCCTCGCCGATGCCGACCTTCGAGGCCAACGTCCAGGGCACCTGGACCCTGCTCGAGGCCTGCCGCCAGGCGGAGGTCGAGCGGGTCGTGGTCGCGTCATCCGACAAGGCCTACGGCCAACACGAGCGGCTGCCCTACACCGAGGACGCCGCGCTGCGGCCGACCTTTCCCTATGACGTCTCGAAGGCGGCCGCCGACCTGATCGCCCGCAGCTACTGGCACACCTTCGCGCTCCCGGTCGCGGTCACCCGGTTCGCCAACCTCTACGGCGGCGGCGATCTCAACTTCAGCCGGCTGATCCCGGAGGCGGTCACCGCGATCCTCGACGGCCGCCGGCCGGTGATCCGCTCGGACGGCTCCCCCGAGCGCGACTTCCTCTACGTCGAGGACGCCTCCGCCGCCTACGTCGCGATCGCCCGGGCCCTCGGCGACGGAAGGGGAGCGGGGGAGGCGTTCAACGCCGGGTGGGGGAAGCCGAACTCGGTCCGCGAGGTGCTGGATCTGGTCTGCGAGGTGGCGGGCACCGAGATCGAGCCGGACTTCCGGGGCACCGGCAATCCCGACGGCGAGATCGACCGCCAGTACCTGGACTCGACCAAGATCGGCGAGGTGACCGGCTGGGAGCCGGAGGTAGAGCTGCGCGAAGGACTCACCCGGACCCTGGAGTGGTACCGGGAGCATCCCGAGGTGAGGCCGGCGGAGCAGGGTTCACCGGGCTAGCTTCGGGGTAGTCACGGCTCATGCGAAGAACCGCCCTCGCCAGCACCCTTCTGCTCGTTATCGCCGTCGCCGGCCCGACCCTGTCGCCCGCCGTGACCAAGCAGAAGCCGAAACGGCCGTCGGGGATCTACGGCACGGTCGTGAACTCGACTTGTTACGGGCCATGCGCGTACCCCCAGCCCGGCTCGCCGCCGTACACCGGGGGCGGCCTGGTGGTCGAGATCCGGCGAGCCGCCGATGGCACTCTCGTCGCCAGCCGCCAGCCCAACGACGGCCGCTTCCGGGCGAAGGTGAAGCGGGGCCTATATACGGTCACCGCCTTGGTCAGTGAGGTCGCCCCGGCGCCGACGCCCCAGAGCAATCGGGCGGCGATGCCCTGCTGGCAGGGCGAGAGCAAGCAGGTCCAGGTCTTTCGCCACCGGTTCTCGCCGGTCGAGCTTCATGTGACGAACGCCTGCATCGTTTAGGCGGCTGCGAGCCCTCTTCGCGGCCCGGATGCAAGGTCCGTCGCAGGGCTTGCGTGTGCCGGTCAGCATCCGAATTTTAGGTACATGCGGGCTGGGAGGCTCTTCGTGCTTGGGATAGCTGCGTGCGCCCTGATCGGGGCGACGGCGGCACCTGCGCGTGCGGGAAGCGCCGACGTCGCGGCGCTGCAGGTGGCGATGGGCGCCCTCGGCCTCTACCCGCATCCGGTCGACGGGGTCACCGGCCCCTGGACCGTCGAGGCGGTTCGGAGCTTCCAGGCCAGCCACGGCCTCACCGCGGATGGCGTCGCGGGCCCCGAGACGCTGCGGGCACTCGGCCGGCGCGGCAAGCCATCCCTCGGCAGTCGCCCGATGCGGATCGGGCAGCGCGGATTCGACGTGGCGGCCCTCCAGTTCCTGCTCAACAGCCGCGGCTTCGGCCCCGGGAGCTTCGACGGCGGATTCGGCCCGAACACGGCCGCGGCGGTGCGGCGATTCCAGGCCGCCGCCGGGCTGGCAGTGGACGACGTCGCCGGGTCGGCGACCCTCAACGCCCTCAAGGGCGGCCAGCCGGTGACGCTGCCGAGCGACTCGGTGCGCTTCCTCCGTCCGCTGAGCGCGCCGATTACCGACGGCTTCGGCTGGATCCCGCCCGGGCGCACGCACACCGGCATCGACTTCCCCGCCAGCGCCGGGGCGACCGTGGGCGCCGCGGGGCGGGGGACGGTCGCCTTCGCCGGCTGGAACAGCGGCGGCTACGGCTACCTGGTCGTGGTCCGTCATCGCCTCGGCTACGAGAGCTGGTACGCGCACCTCTCCACGGTCATCGGTCTCACCGGGCGACTACGTGGTCGGCGGCACCCCGATCGGCGCCGTCGGATCCACTGGGCGCTCGACCGGGCCGCACCTGCATTTCGAGGTCCGCCACCTCGGCACCCCGATCGACCCGGCCCCGAGGCTGCTCTCGGTCAGCGCCGCTCGGTCGCTGCGCGCCCCGGAGCGGTCGCTCCGCGCTCGCGGCAAGAAAAGCCGCTGCCGCCCGAATGCCGACACGCGCCACACCCCGAACACCGACCCGCCGGTCGCCCGCTTGAATCGCTGCCCCTAGCTGGATGACGTCCCCACGGGCCTGACACTTCTGCTTATCGCGCAAAGCGGAAGCGGCGTCAGAGCTGAGACCTATTTTCAAAGGATGCGTTCGAGGACGAGCATCCTTCGGCTGGACACCAGATGCTCCAAGTCATCCGCCAAGCCCTGGACCCGTTGCTCCGCTTGTTGCTGCCAGCGCTCGATGTCGACGATCTCCGCGATCAGCACGTAATCGGCTGATTCAATCGCCTGGCCGGGTACATCCATCGGCCGGGTCAATCGCCAATCCGGCATCGTGTCCAGCGAGCCATGGACGATATCCCGATCGCTGGCCATCAGACGCTCAAAGTCCTCGGCTAGCTCCGGCGAGCGCAGGTGAAACCACATGACTAGTGTCGCGGCGGCCGCCATCGACGGAGCCTAAGGTAGAGCAAAGTTGCGAGCCCCGAAATGGCGCTAAGAGGGAGAGAGGGACTGAAGCCTCGCTTCTGCTTTCGCGTGAGTGGGGCAGCGTGGCCGTGCGCTCGTTGCATCGCTCTGGCCCTTGGTCTGGACAAGGCGATACGCCGCTGAGCGCGCCCGGCAGGATTCGAACCTGCGGCTTCCTGCTCCGGAGGCAGGCGCTCTATCCACTGAGCTACGGGCGCGAGAGCGCACAAGCATAGAGTCGCAATGGGGGCGCGCATCCCGCCCGGCCGGGCGTCCCTAGGCTAGGCGGGGATGGACCTCTCGGCGATCTTTCTCGGCACCGGCGGCTCCGTGCCCACGGCGCGGCGGGCGACCGCATGCCTGCTGATCCGCCACGGCGGCGACCGCCTCCTGTTCGACGCCGGGGAGGGCGCCCAGCGGCAGATGGTGCGCTCGACCGGGCTCGTCCAGCTCGACGAGATCTACCTCAGCCACTTCCACGCCGACCACTACCTCGGGCTGCCGGGGCTGCTCCGGACCTACTCGCTCACCGGTCGGGAGAAGCCGCTGCGGGTCCTGGGCCCGCCCGGGCTGCGCAAGCTGGTCAAGGCGATGCGGCCGATCGTCGGGCGGACCTCCTACGAGCTCGAGCTGGTCGAGATCCGAGCGGGGGAGGCCGTCCCGCACGAGGGCTACGAGGTGCGCGCGTTCGCGGTCGAGCACCGGATCGAGGCGAACGGCTACGCGCTGGTCGAGGAGGAGCGACCCGGTCGCTTCGACGAGGAGGGGGCACGGGGCCTGGGCGTCACCGACGTCCGTGACTTCGGCCGGCTCCAGCGCGGTGAGGCGGTCGAAGGGAAGGAGGGCCCCGTGCGGCCCGACCAGGTCCTCGGAGAGCCGCGGCGGGGCCGGAAGATCGTGATCACCGGCGACAGCGGGCCCTGCGAGATGACCAGGATCGCGGCGCACGAGGCGGAGCTCCTCGTCCACGACGGCACCTTCTCCTCGGAGGAAGCCGAGCGGGCGACCGAGACCGGCCACTCCACCGCCGTTCAGGCGGCCGAGCTCGCCCGGGAGGCGGAGGTGCGGATGCTCGCCCTCGTCCACGTCTCCTCTCGCTACAACGTCTCGGCCGTGCTCGATGAGGCCCGGGCGGTCTTCCCCGGCACCCACGCCCCCCGCGACTTCGACCTGGTGGAGATCCCGTTCCCGGAGCGGGGCGAGCCGGAGCTGGTGCCCGAGGGCGCGACGAAGGATCCCGAGGCTACGACCGAGCCAGTCCCGCAATCGCCGTAACGACCGCCGGCGCCTGATCCTCCTGGAGGAAGTGCTTGGCGGGGAGGACCATCGACTCGATCCCGAGAGCCTGTTCGATCGCCCCACGGTGGTCGTCTCCGAGCGCCGGGTCGTCCTCTCCCCAGACGATCGTCGCCGGCCAGCGCGCCTCGCGCAGGCCCTCGACGTAGAAGCGCTCCTTCTCGTCGGTGAGCTCGAAACCGCGGACGATCCGGCGGAAGGTCCGGCCACCACCGTTGCGGTGGAGCAGCGCGAAGTGCGCATCCACCTCGTGCGCGGGAGTCGCCGAGCGGTCGGCGATCCCCTGGAGGTAGAAGAGCCAGCGCGCGACCGGGGGGCGGATCGCCGCCACCCAGATCGGCCCGATCACCGGAGGCGCCGCCAGGTCCATCGTCCAGACGCGCCGAAAGTGGGCGACGTCGATCAGGGTGTCGAGCACGGTCAGGGTGCGGACGCGATCGCGGTTGCGGAGCGCCCACTCGAGCCCGATCGGCCCGCCGATGTCGTGCAGCACCAGGTGGCAGCGGTCGATCCCGAGGGCGTCGATCGCGGCCCCGGTCCAGCCGCCGAGCCCGCTCCAGGTGTAGTCGAAGTCCGCCCGCTTCTCCGCCAGCCCGAGGCCCGGGAGGTCGAAGGCGACGCCCCGCAGGCCGCGGTCGGCGAGCAGAGGCAGGACCTTGCGATAGAGGAAGGAGCTGACCGGAATCCCGTGCATGAGCACGACCGGCTCGCCCTCGCCCTGCTCGCGGACGAAGCTCCGCACCCCGCCGGCCTCGAACTCGCGCCCGGCGGCCCGGTGGGCCTCGATTGCCTCCGCAACCTGCGCCTTCACGACCGGATCGTGGCAGGTCGCGCTGCTACGCTGGCCCGGCACGCCCCTTTAACCCGGTCCCGCGAGGCCAGGAAGGAGCCGAAGATGAGCGACGAGAAGGTCGTGCTCGATCACGACGATCTCCGGCGGACGCTGGTCCGTATCGCCCATGAGATCGTCGAGAAGAACGAGGAGGCGGACCGGGTGGCCCTGGTCGGCATCCACACCCGCGGCGCGGTCCTCTGCCGGCGCCTCCACGCGCTGGTCGGAGAGCTCTCCGGGACCGAGGTCCCTCAGGGCGACCTCGACATCTCGTTCTACCGCGACGACATCTCCAGCCGCGGGCCAACGGCGGCGCCGGTGGTCCACGACTCGCATCTCGACTTCGAGCTCGAGGGGCGGACGGTGGTGCTCGTCGACGACGTCCTCTACACGGGCCGCACGGTCCGCGCCGCGATCGACGCCCTCTTCGACTACGGGCGACCGACCCGCGTGCAGCTCGCCGTCCTGATCGACCGCGGCCACCGCGAACTCCCGATCCGCCCCGACTACGTCGGCAAGAACCTGCCGACCGCCCCCGGCGAGCGGGTCAACGTCCGCCTCGAGGAGAGCGACGGGACCGACGAGGTCGCGATCGTGCCCGCCCAGTCCAAGGCCACGGCCGGAGAGGAGTAGCGATGAAGCACCTGCTGGGAATCGAAGGGCTCTCTCGCCAGGAGGTCGAGCGGATCCTCGACCGCGCCGAGAGCTTCGCCGAGGTCGGCAAGCGCGACATCAAGAAGGTCCCCACCCTGCGCGGCCGGACGATCGTCAGCCTCTTCTACGAGTCGAGCACCCGGACCAGCTCCTCGTTCGAGCTCGCCGCCAAGCGGCTCTCGGCCGACGTGGTCAGCATCAAGTCGAGCGGCTCCTCCGTGGACAAGGGCGAGTCGCTCAAGGACACGATCTCGACCCTCTCCGCCTACGACCCGGCGGCGATCGTGATCCGCTCCCCGCACGCGGGGGCGGCGGCGCTGGTCGCGGGCTGGACCGAGGCCTCGGTGATCAACGCCGGCGACGGCAAGCACGAGCATCCGACCCAGGCGCTGCTCGACGTCTACACGCTTAGGCAGCGCCTCGGGTCCCTGGACGGGGTGAAGATCTGGATCGTCGGCGACGTCCTCCACAGCCGGGTCGCCCGCTCCTGCCTGCTCGCCTTCCGCCTGATGGGCGCCGAGGTGACCCTCTGCGGCCCGCCGACGCTGATCCCGAGGGGGATCGAGGCGCTCGGCCCGAGGATCGCCTATGACCTCGACGGACTCGCAGAGGCCGACGTCGTCTACGCCCTCCGGATGCAGCGGGAGCGGATGGGGGAGAGCTTCGTCCCCTCGCTGCGGGAGTACGCAGCCCGCTACCAGATCGATTCGCGGCGGCTCGGCCCTCGCCAGCTGCTGATGCATCCCGGTCCGGTGAACCGCGGGGTGGAGCTGTCGCCCGAGGTGATCGATTCCCCCCAGTCGCTGATCACGGCGCAGGTCGAGAGCGGGCTGGTGGTGCGGATGGCGATCATCTACGAGCTCCTCACCGGCCGCGACGGGCCCCAGGCGAAGAGCGCTCCCCCCGCCGACACCTCGACGATCGGGCAGCCGGCATGAACGTGGCGACGAACGGCTCGAGCGGGAGCCCGGATGCCCCACCCCTGGTAGTCGCGTCCCGGGCGCGGAGCGAACCTGGTGATTCGCGGCGCCCGCCTGTTCGACCCTCGCACCGGCCTCGACCAGATCCGCGACCTGGTCGTCCGCGACGGCGAGATCGCCGAGCTGGCCGAGCCCGGTGGCGCCCCGAAGATCGAGGACGCCGAGGTGGTCGAGGCCGAGGGCCTGCTGGCGGTACCGGGGTTCGTTGATCCCCATGTTCACCTCCGGGTGCCCGGCCAGGAGCACAAGGAGGACCTCGAGACCGGAACCCGGGCGGCGGCTGCTGGCGGCTACTGCGCGGTGATCGCGATGGCGAACACCTCTCCGCCGATCGACTCCGCCGCGGTGCTCGGCTCGGTTCGAGAGCGCGCAATGGGCGAGGCATCGATCCCGGTCGGGTTCATTGCCGCCGTCACACGGGGGATGGGTGGTGAGGAGCTGACCGAGATGGCGGAGTTGCGCGAGGCGGGCGCGATCGGATTCTCAGACGACGGGCTGCCGATCGCGAACGCGAGGGTGCTGCGGCGGGCGCTCCAATACCAGCGGCTCGCCGGGGGAGTGATCGCCCTCCACGAGGAGGACCCCGACCTCTCCGCGGGCGGCGTGATGCACGAGGGCGAGGCCTCGGCGGTGCTCGGGATGGGGGGCATCCCGTCGGTGTCCGAGTCGACGATGATCGCTCGCGATTGCTCGCTCGCCCTATATGAGGGGGCGTGGGTCCAGGTGCAGCATCTCTCGGCCCGCGGCTCGGTCGAGGAGATCGCCAGGGCGAAGGCGGCCGGGGTCCAGGTCACCTGCGAGGCGACCCCTCACCACCTGACCCTGACCGAGGACGCCGTTCGCGGTCTCGATTCCCGGTTCAAGATGAATCCGCCGCTTCGCTCCGAGGACGATCGGGCGGCCCTCCTAGACGGCCTCCGCGACGGGACGATCGACTGCATCGCCACCGATCACGCCCCGCACGCGATCGAGGAGAAGGAGGTCCCGTTCGAGGAAGCCGCCTGGGGGGTGACCGGGCTCGAGACCGCCTTCGCCGCCCTCCACACGCTGCTGGTCCTCCCGGGGACCCTCACCCTCCAGACCCTGGTCGAGCGGCTGAGCTGCGGCGGCGAGCCCTTTGGGATCGCGGCTCCCCGGATCGAGCAGGGGGCGGCGGCGAACCTGGCGCTGATCGACCCGGGGCTGAAGTGGGTGGTCGGAGAGGACGGCTACGAGAGCCGGTCCTTCAACTCATGCTTCGCCGGCACCGACCTCACCGGCCGGGTCCTGATGACCGTCGCCGCCGGCCGGGTCGCGTTCCGGCAACGGACCTTCGCCCTGGGGGTCGCCGGATGAGGCGACCCCCTCAGCCTGATCTCGGGGTCGCGGGTTGAGCGCCGGCATGCTCGACCCGGCGCGAACGGCGCTGGTCGTGATCGACGTCCAGGAGGGCTTCCGGGAGGCGGTCCCGGACTTCGAGCGGGTGACCGCCGCTACCGCCACGCTGGTCGAGGGAGCGAAGGCGATCGGGATCCCGATCGTGATCAGCGAGCAGTACCCGAAGGGGCTGGGGGAGACCGCCCCCGAGGTGGCCGAGCACCTCCCGGAGGGGGCCGACCGGCTGGAGAAGCTCACGTTCTCGGCGGTCGAGGCGAATGGCTTCGACCTCGCGGGCCGCGACCAGGCGCTCGTCTGCGGGATCGAGACCCATGTCTGCGTCAACCAGACGGTGCTCGACCTGCTCGACCGGGGAGTCGAGGTCCAGGTGGCCGAGGACGCGGTCGGCTCGCGATCGGAGGAGAACAAGCGGGTCGGCCTCCAGAAGATGGAGCGGGGGGGCGCGGCGATCACCAGCGTCGAAACGGCGCTGTTCGAGCTCCTCGGGGAGGCCGGCACCGAGAGGTTCAAGCGCGTCCAGGAGCTGGTCCTCGAGTACGCGCCCAACCCGGGCAAGAGGACGAAGGGGAAGGCTCGATGAGCGGCTACGTCCTGCTCGAGGACGGCACCCGCTTCGACGGCGAGCTCGTCGGTGCCGACGCCGGCCGCCTCACCGGCGAGGTGGTCTTCAACACCTCGATGACCGGCTACCAGGAGTCGGTCACCGATCCCTCCTACGCCGGCCAGATCCTCACCTTCACCTATCCCCTGATCGGCAACTACGGCGTCTCCTCCGCGGCGATGGAATCGGACCGGGTCCACGCCCGCGGGGTGATCATGCGGGAGGGGAAGAACAGCGAGGACGCCGCGAGTGCCGAGGGCGGCTGGCTCGACTGGCTGCGCGACTGCGGAGTGGCCGCGATCAGCGGCGTCGACACCCGCTCGCTCGTCCGCCACATCCGCGACCGCGGGGCGATGCGGGGCGGGATCTTCTCGGCGGAGCTGAGCGAGGCGGAGGCGCGGGCCGCGGTCGAGGACGAGCCCCCGATGGACGGCGCCGACATCGCCCGCGAGGTGACCCCGGCGGAGCCGATCGAGATCGAGGGCGATGGTCCCCACGTGGTCGGGATCGACACCGGGATCAAGCTCTCGATCATCAGGCAGCTGAAGCAGCGCGGCTGCCGGATCACCCTGCTGCCCTGCGACAGCTCGGGCGAGGAGGTGCTCGCGCGCGACCCGGACCTGGTCTTCCTCGCGAATGGGCCCGGCGACCCCGGGGCGCTCGACTATGTCGTCGACAACGTCAAGGGGGTTGTCGGAAAAGTGCCCGTGGTCGGGATCTGCCTCGGCCACCAGCTGCTCTGCCGGGCGGTCGGGCTCGGCACCTTCAAGCTCCCCTTCGGGCACCGCGGCGCCAATCACCCGGTCAAGGACCTCGACAGCGGGCGGATCGAGATCACCTCGCAAAACCACGGCTTCGCGGTCAGCGGGCCCGGCGGGGAGGCGAAACTGGAGTCCGACGAGCCCGTGCGCTGGGCCACGGACTTCGGCGAGGCTGAGCTCTCCCACCTCAACCTCTACGACCGCACGGTCGAGGGCCTGATGCTCAAGGACGTCCCGGGGTGCACCGTCCAGTACCACCCCGAGGCCGGTCCGGGCCCCCACGACGCCCGCCACCTCTTCGACCGCTTCCTCGAGCTCGCGGATTAGTGCCCAGGCGCGACGACATCTCGAAGATCCTGCTGGTGGGCTCGGGGCCGATCGTGATCGGTCAGGCGGCCGAGTTCGACTACTCCGGCGTCCAGGCCTGCAAGGTCCTGCTGGAGGAGGGCTACGAGCTGGTCCTCGTCAACTCGAACCCGGCGACGATCATGACCGACCCGGAGTTCGCCGACCGCACCTACATCGAGCCGCTGCTGCCCGGCCCGGTGGCGAAGGTGATCGAGCGCGAGCGTCCCGACGCGCTGTTGCCGACCCTCGGCGGCCAGACTGCCCTCAACCTGGCGAAGGCGCTCCACGACGACGGCACCCTCGCGCGCTTCGGGGTCGAGCTGATCGGCGCCGACTACGACGCGATCCACCGGGCCGAGGACCGGGAGGCATTCCGGGCGACGATGGAGGGCGCGGGCCTGCGGGTGCCGTGGTCGCGGATCGTCACCTCCCTGGGCGAGGCCGAGACCGGATTGGCGAGTGGGGAGATCGAGCTGCCGGTCATCGTCCGTCCCGCCTTCACCCTCGGGGGCCAGGGCGGGGGCGTGGCGAACACCGAGACCGAGCTCGCCCAGGTCGTCTCCGAGGGGCTCGCCGCCAGCCCGATCAACCAGGTCCTGGTCGAGGAATCGGTGCTCGGCTGGGGCGAGTTCGAGCTCGAGGTGATGCGCGACCGCAACGACAACGTCGTGATCATCTGCTCGATCGAGAACGTCGACCCGATGGGAGTCCACACCGGCGACTCGGTCACGGTCGCCCCGGCGCAAACGCTCAGCGACTCGCTGTTCCAGGAGCTCCGCGACCAGGCGATCCGGGTGATCCGCGCGGTTGGGGTGGAGACCGGCGGCTCCAACATCCAGTTCGCGGTCGATCCGGAGAGCGGCGAGGTGGTGGTGATCGAGATGAACCCGCGGGTCTCCCGCTCCTCGGCGCTGGCGTCGAAGGCGACCGGGTTCCCGATCGCGAAGATCGCCGCGAAGCTTGCGGTCGGCTATGCGCTCGAGGAGGTCCCCAACGACATAACCCAGGCGACCCCGGCATCGTTCGAGCCGACGATCGACTACGTGGTCACCAAGGTGCCGCGCTTCGCCTTCGAGAAGTTCCCCGGCGCCGAGGGGCGCCTCTCCACCCACATGAAGTCGGTGGGCGAGGTGATGGCGATCGGCCGTACCTTCCGCGAGTCGTTCGCGAAGGCGATGCGCTCGCGCGAGCTCGACGCCGAGCCGGAGATCCCGGCCTCGACCGGCGAGCTCCTCGAGCGCCTCGCGGTTCCCTCGCCCGATCGGTTCGACCTGGTGCTCGACGGGTTCCGGCGCGGGGTCGAGCTCGAGCGGATCGCCAAGGCGACGATGATCGACCCCTGGTTCCTGCGGGAGCTGCGCACCCTCGCCACCGAGGGCGACGGCACCGACGGCCTCGAGCGCTCCTACCGCTCGGTCGACACCTGCGCGGCCGAGTTCGAGGCCCGCACCCCCTACTTCTACTCCGCTCACGAGAGACGCGGCCAGAGCGAGGTCGAGCGCGGCGAGCGCGCCTCGGTGATGATCCTCGGCTCCGGCCCGAACCGGATCGGCCAGGGGATCGAGTTCGACTACTGCTGTGTGCACGCGGCGATGACGGTGAGGGAGCTCGAGCGCGACGCGGTGATGGTCAACTGCAACCCGGAGACGGTCTCCACCGACTACGACACCTCCGACCGCCTCTACTTCGAGCCGCTGACCGCGGAGGACGTGCTCGCGGTGGCAGCGGTTGAGCGCCCGGAGGGAGTGATCGTCCAGTTCGGCGGCCAGACACCGCTGCGCCTGGCGAAGGCGCTGGAGGAGTCGGGCCTGCCGCTGCTGGGAACGCCGGTCGATGCGATCGACCTCGCCGAGGACCGCGGTCGCTTCGGTGCGCTCCTCCGCCGGCTGGGGATCAAGCACCCGCCGTACGGCACCGCCCTCTCGGCGGAGGAGGCGGTGGCGATCTCCGAGGACGTCGGCTTCCCGCTTCTCGTCCGGCCCTCCTACGTGCTCGGTGGCCGGGCGATGGAGATCTGCTACTCGGCCGACGCGCTCGCGGCCTACCTCGACGCGAACGTCAGGGCCGACCAGGAGCATCCGCTGCTGCTCGACCGCTTCCTCGAGAACGCGATCGAAGTCGACGTCGACGCCCTCGCCGACGGCGACGATTGCTACATCGCCGGAGTGATGCAGCACGTCGAGGAGGCGGGCGTCCACTCGGGCGACTCCGCCTGCGTCCTCCCGCCGATGAGCCTCGGTGAGGAGATGCTGGACGAGATCCGCGAGACCACCCGGAGGATCGCCCTCGAGCTCGGGGTGGTCGGGCTGATCAACGTCCAGTATGCGGTCGCCGAGGGGGAGCTGTTCGTGATCGAGGCGAACCCGCGGGCATCACGCACGATCCCGTTCGTATCGAAGGCGATCGGCGCGCCGCTCGCCAAGATCGCCTGTCGGCTGATGCTCGGTGAGCCACTCTCGGCCCAAGAGCTTCCCAGCGACCACCCCGGCCACGTCAGCGTCAAGGAGGCGGTGCTGCCCTTTGCCCGCTTTGCCGGCGCCGACGCGGTGCTCGGTCCCGAGATGCGGAGCACGGGCGAGGTGATGGGGATCGCCGCCGATTTCCCAACCGCATTCGGGAAGGCGCAGGCGGCCGCCGGAGTCACCCTGCCGCGCGAGGGAACGATCTTCATCAGCGTCACCGACTCCGACAAGCCGGCAGCCACCCAGCTCGCGGTCCACTTCAACGACCTCGGCTTCAAGGTGATCGCGACCGCGGGGACCGCCCAGGCGATCTCGGCGATGGGAGTCCCGGTGCGGATGATCAACAAGATCGCCGAGGGCTCCCCTCACGTGGTCGATTGCATCCGCGGTGGCGAGGTCGACCTGGTGATCAACACCCCGACCGGCAGCGGCGCCCGCGCCGATGGGTACGAGATCCGGACCGCCGCGGTCCGCCACGGGATCCCCTGTCTGACGACGATGACCGGGGCCTCCGCCGCCTCGCGGGCGATCTTCGCCCAGACTCAGGAAGAGGCCCAGGTGCAAGCACTCCAGGAGCTGCACAGCTCGACCGTGCGGGCCCCCTCACCTTGAACGAGCGTGCCGCCGCCCCCTTTGGGAGGCGGCTCTGCGAGGTCGGCCGGAACATCGAGTCCGGCGGCTACCGGATCTTCTCCGCGATCGATCCGGACGGCCCGGAGCCGTCCGCGGGGCAGTTCTACATGCTGGCCGCGGCGTCGGGCTGGGGAACCGCGGAGGAGCGCCCCTACCTCGCCCGGGCGTTCTCGGTCGCCGACGCCGAGCGCGAGGCGGGAGGGGTAAGGCTCGACTTCCTGGTCGAGGCGGTAGGGCCGGGGACCGAGCGGCTGGCGGGCCTCGAGCCCGGGGAGGGCCTCTGGATCACCGGCCCGCTGGGAGCGCCATTCTCCCCGCCGGTGGAGCTGGTCGCGGGGGCAAAGGGCGCGATCCTGATCGGCGGCGGAATCGGGATCGCCCCGCTGGCGCTCTGGCGCCGGCGGCTCCTCGAGCAGGGGATCCCGGCCCGCGTCCTGCTCGGCTTCCGCGACCGCGAGCACAGCGGCGGCCTCGCCCTCTTCGACTGCTCCGAGATCCGGATTGCCATGGACGACGGCCAGCACCCTGTCGGCGGCCACAAAAACCGCCGCCGGACCTACCACGGCTACGTCACCGACCTGCTCGCCGTCCTGCTGGAGGGAGACGACGCGGGCAGCGCCCCGGTCTACGCCTGCGGGCCGCCCGCGATGCTGGAGGCGGTGCGGGAGCTCTGCGCCGAGCGCGGGGTCGTCTGCGAGCTGGCGATGGAGGCGCCGATGGCCTGCGGGTTCGGGGCCTGCTTCGGCTGCGCGGTGCCCCTGGCCGAGGGCGGCTACGTTCGACTCTGCGTCGAC
The DNA here is from genome assembly GCA_963752585.1 of uncultured Solirubrobacterales bacterium. Classification (GTDB taxonomy): domain Bacteria; phylum Actinomycetota; class Thermoleophilia; order Solirubrobacterales; family 70-9; genus CAVVYV01. Next base: position 365,338 of record CAVVYV010000007.1, on the reverse strand, counting down.
GGCCCGGTGGTCAGGGGCGAGGAAATCGCAACCGCGCTGGTCCAAGGGTCGGGTCATTGATGGGCGTCGAGCTCTGCGGCCTGCGGCTGCGCCACCCGATCATCAACGGCTCCGGGACCTTCGACGCGATCGCCGCCCGGCGGGCGTTCGGGGAATCGCTCCTGCGCGAGTTCCCGTTCTCGGCCTTCGTTTCGAAGACGATCACCCCCGAGCCGCGCGCCGGCAATCCGCCTCCGCGGCTGTGGGAGACGCCGGCGGGGATGGTCAACTCGATCGGGCTACCGAACAAGGGCCTCGAGGGCTTCCTCTCCGCCGACCTTCCAGAGCTGGCGGAGCTGCCGGTGCCCCTGATCGTCTCGGTGATGGGGACCAGCCCCGACCAGTTCGCCCGCCTGGTGGAGGGGGTGGGCGAGCGCGACGAGGTGGCGGCAATCGAGCTCAACGTCTCCTGCCCGAACGTCGAGTCGGGGCTGATCGTCGGCGAGTCGCCGGACGAGGCTCGCTCGCTGCTTCGGCGGCTGCGACCGCTGACGAACAAACCTCTGATCACGAAACTCACTCCGAACGTTCCCGACCCAGCGCCGGTCGCGGTCGCCGCGGAGGAGGGAGGAGCCGACGCCGTCTCCCTGATCAACACGCTGCGCGAGCGTCCGCTCGATCCTGTGACCGGCGAGCCCTGGCTCGGCGGAGAGGGCGGTGGCCTCTCGGGGGAGACCGTGCGTTCTGTCGCAAGCGCGCAGATTGGGGCAGTTTGCAGGGAGATCTCGATCCCCGTGATCGGGATGGGCGGCGTCGCCTCCGGTCGCGATGCCCTCGAGTTGATCACCGCGGGGGCGAGAGTGGTCGCGGTCGGCACCGAGAGCTTCCGAGATCCGGCAGCCGGATCGCGAGTGGCGGCGGAGCTCGCCGATTCGTTACAGGGGGCCGGGACCGGCTAGGGACGGTTTTCTTCGCAAAGGGGGAAATCTCCTTTTCGCGTCGCTGAGGCGGGGATATACTGCCGCCCCAATGCAGGCCCCGGTCCAGTCCTCCAGCGCCGCCCCCGAGAGATCACTGGACCAGCGGATGGAAGCCCTGAAGAGGGCCAACGACATCCGCTCGAAGCGAGCCCAGCTGAAGCGCGACCTGAAGGCGGGCAAGGTGAGGATCCAGACGCTGCTGATGGACCCGCCCGAGTACGTCCAGACCGCCAAGGTGATCGACATGCTCATGGCGGTGCCGAAGTACGGGCGGGTGAAGACCAACCGGATCCTCACCAACTGCCGGATCTCTCCGAGCAAGACGATCGGCGGCCTCTCCGAGCGGCAGCGCTCCGAGCTCGTTTCTCACCTCCAGAAGTAGCCTCGGTTTCTGCCGACCCTGAGTTCATGATCTTTGCCTGATGGCGAAGGTCTTCGTGATCACCGGTCCGTCCGGGGTGGGGAAGGGGACGCTGATCGAGAAGCTGCTCGAGCGGATCCCGGAGCTGGAGCTCTCGGTCTCGGCGACGACCCGCGAGCCCCGGCCCGGGGAGGAGGACGGCCGCGACTACCACTTCCTCACCGAGGCCGAGTTCGAGCGCCGGGTGGACGCCGGCGACTTTCTCGAGCACGCCACCTACAGCGGTCACCGCTACGGCACCCTTCGAGAGGCGGTCGAGGAGCGGCTCGCTGAGGCGCGCTCGGTGGTCCTCGAGATCGAGGTCCAGGGGGCTCGACAGGTGCGGGCGGCGATGCCGGAGGCGGTCCTGATCTTCATCGCCCCGCCGGACCCGGCGGCGCTCCGGCGCAGGCTCGAGGGGCGCGGCACCGACAGCCCCGAGGCGATCGAGCGCCGCCTCCGCACCGCCGAGCTCGAGCTCGAGGCCCGAGTCGAGTTCCCGCACGTGATCGTGAACGACGATGTGCAGAAAGCGGCAGCCGAGCTGGAGAGGCTCGTCCGGGACGAGCTGTCCCTATAGTGGTCCGCCGATGATCAAGCCACGAGTCGACAAGCTTCTCGAGCAGACGGACACCCACTACGCCGCGGTGATCGTCGCCGCCAAGCGGGCCCGCCAGATCAACGCCTATTACCACTCCCTCTCCGAGGGCGCATACGGTGAGTACACGCCGCCGATGGTCGAGGTCCCAAGCGGCAACTACCTGACGATCGCGCTCGAGGAGACGGCGGCGGGCAAGCTCAAGTACGAGTACAAGGCTTAGCGCCGAGGAGGGCCGATGGCCCGGATCCTGCTTGGAGTCAGCGGAGGGATCGCCGCCTACAAGGCGCTTGAGCTGGCGCGTCTGGCGACCAAGGAGGGCCACGCCGTCCGGGTGCTGATGACCCCGGCGGCCCACCGCTTCGTCGGCGCCGCCTCCTTCGAGGGGGTCGTCGGGGCGCCGGTGCTCAGCGACGAGTTCGAGCGCGATCCCGTTCGCGGCTCCTTTCCGGGCGACCCCGAGCCCCGGCACGATCCGATCGGCCACCTCGAGGTGGTCGCGAACGCCGACGTCTACCTGGTCGCCCCGGCCTCCGCGAACACGATCGCGAAGCTCGCCGCCGGGCTCGCCGATTCGATGGTGACCACCTCCTTTCTCGCCTGCTCGGCGCCGCGGCTGGTGGCGCCGGCGATGAACGACCGGATGTACCGGGACGACGCCACCCAGGCCAACCTGGCGACCCTGCGTGAGCGGGGGGTGGTGGTGGTCGAGCCCGAGGAGGGCGCCCTCGCGTCGCGGGGCGAGCACGGGGTCGGCCGCCTGCCCGAACCGCGCGATCTGCTCGCGGCAATCGAGTCGGCGGTCCCGGGGCCGAGCGGCCCCTGGGACGGGCTCCGGGTCCTGGTCTCGGCCGGTGGCACCCGCGAGCCGATCGATCCGGTGCGCTTCATCGGCAATCGCTCCAGCGGCCGGATGGGGATCGCCCTCTGCGAGCGGGCCGCACGGCGCGGGGCGGAGGTCACCCTGGTCGCCGCCAACGTCTCGCTGCCGACCCCCGCCGGAGTTCGGCGCATCGACGTCGAGACCGCGGCCGAGCTCGCCGACGCGCTCGGCCGCGAGTTCGATTCCGCCGACGTCCTGGTGATGGCCGCCGCGCCCGCCGACTTCCGTCCGCGCGAGGCGGCCGGGGAGAAGATCCACCGTGAGGGAGCGGAACGGCTCGAGCTCGACCTCGAGCCGACCGAGGACATCCTCGCCACACTCGGGAAGCGCCGCCGCGACGGGCAGACGATCGTCGGGTTCGCGGCGGAGACCTCGGGCGGGGTCGAGAGAGCTCGCGAGAAGCTCGATCGAAAGGGCGCCGACGCGATCGTCCTCAACGACGTCTCCCGGCCCGAGATCGGGTTCGAGTCCGGTGAGAACGAGGTCGTGATCGTCGAGCGCGGGGGCGAACACCACGTCCCGCTCGCCTCGAAGGACCAGGTCGCTGACGCGATCCTCGACCGGGTCGAGGCTCTGCGGGCAGAGGCCGCCCCCCGGCGCCCCTGAGCCGCTTGCGCGCCCTTTTACACTGGGTGCATGACCCAGAATTCAGATGTCCAGACGGGCGACTCCCTCTACACCCTCTACCGGCGCGGTATGGAGTTGCTCGAGGATGGCTCCTTCGAGGAGGCGACCGTGCCGCTGAAGGAGGCCGCGCGGCAGGCTCCCGAGAAGAGCTCGGTTCGCGAGGCCCTTGGCCGCGCCCTGTTCAGGACCCGGCACTACGCTGAGGCCGCGACCGAGTTCGAGGCGGTGGTCGAGACCCATCCGGTCAACGACTACGCCCACTTCTGCCTCGGCCGCGCCCTGAGCAAGACGGGGCAGACCAACCGTGCCCGCCACCATCTGGCGCTCGCATCGAACCTGCGCCCGGAGCGGCGCGACTACCGGATCTACAGAGAGCGGCTGGCGGCCACGGGCGCTTGAAGGCGCTGATCCAGCGGGTCAGCCAGGCGGCCGTCGACGTCGAGGGCGAGCGGGTCGCCCAGATCGGCCCAGGGATGCTCGTCCTGCTCGGCGTCTCCCGGGAGGACGGCGAGGCCGAGGCGGACCGGCTCGCCGACAAGGTTCGGGCGCTTCGGATCTTCGACGACGCCGACGGCCGCATGAACGAGCCCCTCGGCGAGCGTGACGTCCTCTGCGTCAGCCAGTTCACCCTCTACGGCGACACCCGGAAGGGGAACCGGCCGAGCTACGTCGAAGCGGCGCCCGCCGAGCAGGCCGAGCCGCTCTATGACCGCTTCTGTGAGCGGCTGGAGGCGAAGAAGGGGGTGTTCGGCGCGTGCATGGGGGTCGCCCTGGTCAACGACGGGCCGGTGACCGTCCTCCTCGAGGTCTAGGTTCCCGCCGCCGCTCTCATTTCTCTCTCATCGCCGCCTCACCGGACGCTCATCGGCCCTCCTTACGGTCGCCTCGTCCAACAACCTCGGTGACCGTTTCCCGGCGCCGATGGGAGGTGATCGAAGTGAGTGCAAGCAGCTTGATTTCGAGAATGGGGTCGATCGGTAGAGCGGCCGCGGTGGCGATCACCGTTTCGCTGGCGGTCGCCCTGGCGATCGTCGAGAGCGGTTGCGGAGGAAGGGATAGCAATTCGGGTTCGGACTCGGGCTCGGGGAACATTCCCCAGCCCGTGGTGAACGACCCGCGGGTGGCGCCCGAGAGCGAGAGGGTGGATGTCGAGACACCTACCTTCTCCAACCCGACCGAAGTCACCAACCCGCTGTTCCCGATCTCGAAGCAGGAGTCGGTCCTGCTGCTCGGCCAGGTCGATGGCGAGCCGTTCAGGACCGAGGTGACCCTGCTTCCCGAGACCCGGATCATCGAGTGGCAAGGTCAGCAGGTCGAGGTGCTGGTGTCGCAGTACGTCGCGTACACGAGCGGTCGTCTCCATGAGGTGGCGTACGACTTCTACGCCCAGGACGACAACGGAGCGGTGTGGTACTTCGGCGAGGACGTCTTCAACTTCAAGGACGGCGCGATCACCGATACCCACGGCACCTGGATCGCCGGCAAGGACGGTCCGGCGGCGATGATCATGCCGGCGGACCCGCAGGTCGGCGACGTCTACCGGCCTGAGAACATCCCCGGGTTCGTGTTCGAGGAGGTCACCGTGAAGGAGACCGATCTTACCCTCCAGGGGCCGCTCGGTCCGGTCGACGGCGGGCTCAAGATCGAGGAGCTCCACCTGCTCGACAAGAACCAGGAGGAGAAGACCTTCGGCCCCGGCTACGGTGAGTTCCTCACCGGCGGCAGCGGCGACCTGGAGGCGATCTCGCTGGCGGTGCCGACCGACCGGCTCGATGGTCCGACCCCCGCGGAGCTGACGACGCTGCAGGACGGCGCCGCCCAGATCCATGGCCAGGCCAAGCTCAGCGACTCGGCTGCCAAGACGGTCGAAGGCATGAACGAGGCCTGGCAGCGGTTCCAATCATCCGGCGAGGTGCCGGACAACATCGTGCCGCTGATGAATGCCTCCCTGGAGGTGCTCACCCGGGCGGTGAATGAGGGCGACCAGGCAAAGGCGAGCCAGGCGGCTATCGATGTCGCCAGGTCGAGCCTCGACCTGCAGCTCAGGCATCGGCCGGCGACCGAGATCGACCTCGCCCGCTTCGACCTGTGGCTGGCTCAGCTCGGGCTCGACGCGAAGGCGGGAGATCCCGCCCTGGTCAACGGCGATTTCTTCGCCATCGACTACATCCGCGACCGGATCCAGCACACGATCGGGGACGCCGACCTGGTCGAGCTCAACACCCTCCTCGACGAGCTGAACGGGGCGGTGGCTGACGAGGATGTGGCTGCGGCGGCCGAGACCGCGCAGCAGCTGCGCGAAGTGGTCGCCGGCCTGGAGCAGGCGAGCTAGCCCTCACCGTCGGCCAGCGAAGTGGCGGGCCGCGCCCTCGGGCCGTGGCCCGCCCCGTTTCGTCGGCTTGCGTGAGCGAGAGCCGGGGCTATACTCGCCTCCGGAACCTTTTTCACACCGGCAGCGCGTGTTGAGAGGTGGGCACTGGCCCGCCTTTTTTTCGGCGGCAAGCCGGTTCGACACCACTGAAAAGACCTGCAAATGAGCGACGCGGAACTGGCACAGATCGAGGAGAAAATCGAGGTCCGGCTGCGCGAGGCGGAGCCGGAGGTCGAGCTGCTCGCCCTCGAGCGGCCCGCCGCCGAGCGCCTCCGCCTGGTCATCGACAGCCCCGGGGGCGTCGACATCGCCCTCTGCGAGCGCGTCACCGCGCTCTTCCGGGAGCTGCTCGAGTCCTGGTCGCTGGAGGTCTCGTCGCCGGGGCCCGAGCGGCCGCTGACCAAGCCGGAGCACTTCCGGCGGTTCATCGGCCACCGGGTGCGGGTGAGGACCCGCGATGAGATCGGCGGGCGGCGGAGCTTCACCGGCCGCCTCTCGAGCGCCGACGAGTCCGAGGTAAGCGTCGAGGCCCCCGACGGGAAGGTGACGATCCCGCTGGCGGCGATGCGACGCTCGAATCTGTTGCCCGACGAACGGGAGGTGGCCGCATGACCCAGGAGATCGTCGATGCCGTCAAGGCGCTCGAGCAGGAGAAGGGAATCGACGCCGACACGCTGATGGACGCGCTCTCCGACGCGCTCCTCTCGGCCTACAAGAAGACCCCCGGCGCCGCCAAATACGCCAAGGTCGAGCTCGACCACGCCAGCGCCGACTTCCGGGTCTACGAGCTGATCGTCCCCGAGGACCTCGAGCAGAAGCTGCTCGACGAGCAGTTCGAGGACCAGATCCAGGCGGCCGAGGCGGCCGAGGCGGCCGGCGAGGAGATCCCCGAGATCCAAATCAGCCAGTCCACCGTTGATCCCGAGACGGGAGAGCGGCGCGAGCCGGAGGAGCCGGAGATCGAGCCAGAGCGGCTCGAGCCCTACCGCGACCAGATCAAGACCCGCGACGTCACCCCGGATGACTTCGGTCGGATCGCCGCCCAGACGGCGAAGCAGGTGATCCTCCAGCGGATCCGCGAGGCCGAGCGGCACATGATGTACGAGGACTACAAGGACCGGGTCGGCGAGCTCGTCACCGGGATCATCCAGCAGTCCGACAACCGCTACACGCTGGTGCAGCTCCGCGAGCGGGTCGAGGCCCTGCTGCCGCGCTCCGAGCAGGTCTACAACGAGCGCTACGACCACGGGATGCGGGTGAAGGCGGTGATCACCGACGTCTCCGCCGAGACGAAGGGACCGAGCATCGTCGTCTCTCGCCGCAACTCCGAGCTGATCAAGAAGCTGTTCGAGCTCGAGGTCCCCGAGATCGCCGACAAGCTGGTCGAGATCACCGGCGTCGCCCGCGAGCCCGGCTGGCGCTCGAAGATCGCGGTGATCTCGCATGCCGACGGGGTCGATCCGGTGGGCGCCTGCGTCGGCCCGCGAGGCTCGCGAGTGCGGATGGTCGTCTCCGAGCTCCGCGGCGAGAAGATCGACATCATCCCCTACAACGAGGAGCCGGCCCGGTTCGTCGCCAAGGCGCTCTCGCCGGCTCGGGTGCGCGAGGTCCTCGTCGAAGACGAGACCAAGGAGGCGACGGTGATCGTCCCCGACGACCAGCTCTCGCTGGCGATCGGGCGCGACGGCCAGAACGCCCGCCTCGCCGCCCGCCTCACCGGCTGGAAGGTCGACATCAAGTCGGAGACCGAGTTCAGCCAGGAGGAGGAGGAGATCGAGTACGAGGGCGAGGAGGCCCCCGACGGCCGCTGCGCGGCGGTGCTGACCACCGGCAGGCGCTGCCCCAACGCCTCGCTGGAGGGCTCCCACTACTGCGGCCTCCCTCAGCACCAGGCACTGGCGCGCTTCTCCACCAACCAGGTGGCCGTGCTCGCGCCGGTGAGCGAGGAGGAGATCGCGACCCTTGCCAACTCGGATGCGGACGAGGCCGAGGTGAAGGCGATCGTCGAGCGGGCCGAGGGCTCGTTCGACGAGGCCCAGGCGGCGGAGGAGGCCGAGGCAGCCAAGGCTGAGGAGGCCGAGGAGGCCGCCGAGGCCGAGGAGGCCGCCGAGGCCGAAGAGGGCGAGGACGCGGCTGAAGAGACTGAAGAGGGCGACGAAGCCGAGGAGGCCCCGGAGGCTGAGGCGCCTGCCGAAGCCGAAGAGACTGAGGAAGCGGAAGAGAGCCGAGGAAGCCGAGGAAGAGTCCGAGGAAGCCGAAGAGGCCGAAGAGGCCGAGGAGGCGGAGGAAGCCGAAGAGGCCGACGAATCCGCGGAGCCCGAGGAGGCGACCGCGGAGTCCGGCGATGGAGGCGAGCCCGAGCTTGCCTCCGAGGCAGAGGGGATCGTCGACGAGGAAGAGGCGGCGGTGAAGGCAGCGAAGGCCGCCGAGAGCCAGGGCAGCGAGGAGTAGACAGGAGAAGGTGGCGAAGAAGCGAGTTCACGAGATCGCGAAGGCCAAGGGCCTGACCAGCAAGGAGGTCCTGGCCGCCCTGAAGGCTGCGGGAATCGAGGCGAAGGCCGCCCAGTCGAACGTCGAGGAATCCGATGCTCTCGCCGCGCTGAAGGGGGCCGGGGACGGCGCCGCCGCCACCGCCACCAAGGCCAAGCCCGCAGCGAAGAAGGCGGCGCCCGCAGAGGCCAAGTCCGCCCCCGCGAAGAAGGCCGCGCCCAAGCGACGCCGCCGCGTCGTGATCGACTCTCAGGCGGCCCGCCGGGACCACATCGCCAAGACCCAGCCGCCGCCGCGGCCTCCGCGCCGCCGCGGCGGACGCCGCCGCCGCCCGCTGCTCGAGGAGCCGTCGGACAAGGAGCTGAAGCAGCCGGAGGAGGCGCCGGCGATCAAGGTCAACTCGGGCGCCACCGTGCGCGAGGTAGCGGAGTCGCTGGGGCTTTCCGCCGCCGAGGTGATCAAGGCCCTGATGAAGGAGGGCGAGATGGCCACCCTCACCCAGACCCTCACCGACGAGTCGGTGGAGGCGATCGCGAAGCAGTTCGACCGGAAGCTCGAGATCGTCACCGCGGCCGAGGAGGAGGTCGAGCTCCCGCAAGACGAGGACAAGAAGGGGGACCTGGCCGACCGCCCGCCGGTGATCACCGTGATGGGTCACGTCGATCACGGCAAGACCTCGCTGCTCGACGCGATCCGCCAGACCCAGGTGGCGGCCGGAGAGGCCGGCGGGATCACCCAGCACATCGGCGCCTACCAGGTGAACCACGACGGCAAGACGATCACCTTCCTCGACACCCCGGGCCACGAGGCGTTCACCGCGATGCGTGCTCGAGGCGCGAAGGTCACCGACGTCGCCGTGATCGTGGTCGCCGCCGACGACGGGGTGATGCCGCAGACGGTCGAGGCGATCGACCACGCGCGCGCCGCCGGGGTGCCGATCCTGGTCGCGGTCAACAAGGTCGACAAGGAGGGCGCAGACCCGAACCGGGTGCGGGGCGAGCTCGCCGGACATGAGTTGAATCCGGAGGAGTGGGGAGGAGACACCGTCTACGCCGACGTCTCGGCGAAGACCAAGGACGGCCTCGACAACCTCCTGGAGATGATCCTCCTGGTCTCCGACCTCGAGGAGCTCGGCGCCAACCCCGACGCGCCGGCGTCAGGAACCGTGGTCGAGTCGGAGCTCGATCCGGGCCGCGGCCCGGTGGTCGGGCTCCTGGTCCAGCGGGGAACGCTGCGGGTGGGCGACGCGATCGTCGCCGGACCTCAGTGGGGCAAAGTGCGGGCGATGCTCGACGACAAGGGGGAGCGGGTCGAGGAGGCGACGCCGGGGGAGCCGGTCGAGGTGCTCGGTTTCGACGGGGTCACCGAGGCGGGAGAGCACTTCCAGGTGGTCGAGAACGAGCGCAAGGCTCGCTCGCTCGCCCAGGAGCGCGAGACCAGGCTGAAGACCGAACAGCTGGCCCGCCGCCAGGCCCGCAAGGTCACCCTCGAGGAGGTCTTCTCGAAGGCCGCCGAGGGCGAGCTCAAGGAGCTCAACATCGTGCTGAAGGCCGACGTCGCCGGTTCGCTGGAGGCGCTCGAGGACGAGATCGCGAAGCTTCCCCAGGAGCAGGTTCCGGTCAACGTGATCCATGCCCAGACCGGCGGAATCAACGAGTCCGACGTGATGCTGGCCTCGGCCTCCGACGCGGTGATCATCGGCTTCAACGTCCGACCCCTCGCCGAGGCGCGCCGCGCCGCGGATCGGGAAGGCGTTGACATCCGCACCTACACGGTGATCTACAAGGTCACCGAGGAGATGCGGGCGGCGATGGAGGGCCTGCTCGAGCCCGAAGAGGTGGAGGAGGCACTCGGCCAGGCCGAGGTGAAGCAGACCTTCAAGGCATCCCGGGTCGGCACGATCGCCGGCTGCGTGGTCACCGACGGCAAGGTCACCAGAACCGCCAACGTCCGCCTCGTCCGCGAGGGGACGATCGTCTGGAGCGGCAAGGTCGGCTCGCTCCGCCGGTTCAAGGACAACGTCCAGGAGGTCGAGGAGGGCCTCGAGTGCGGGATTGTGCTCGAGGGCTTCGCCGACATCAAGGAGGGCGACGTCCTCGAGTTCTTCGACGTCAAGCAGGTCGAGCAGACCCTCGAGTAGCTCCCCGCGGCTGCGGAGCCGTCCGCCGCGTCCATAAGACTCGCCCCGCCCTAAGGGAAGCGACCCCGCGAGCGGGGGAGAGGAGTTCTGATGCGACGTAGCTACGTAGTGACCGGCTTCGCTCTTGTCGCGGTGATCGCGCTGGTCGGCACGGCGGTCGCCGGAATCGGCGGCCCCGGTGAAGGTCCGGGCGCCGAGTCGGCGGCTAAGGGCAAGGGCAAGCGAGGTCCGCGCGGTCCCGCCGGTCCGGCGGGTCCCGCAGGTTCTCAGGGTCCACCCGGTCCCCCCGGGCCGTTCGCGACGAGCGCCGCATACGCCGGCGACGCCAACGACAATGAGATCGCTCTCACGTTCGAGAATCTGGTCACCGCGAACATCACCACGTCGGCTAGCTCGATCTTGATCGCAACCGGCTCGATCACGGTGGCGGCGGACGCCACAGCCGGAACGGTCGAGGTCGAGTGTGGGATGGCGTTCGACGGCTCCGTTGAAGGCGCCACCGTGAGCCAGCGCGTCGTCGACGGTAGCGGCACCGAGGTGGTGACGGTCACGTACGGGGACGGACCCCTTCCCCCTGGCTTGCATCAGGTTTCGATCGCCTGCAGGGGGGACACGGCCGACGATGCCTCATTCCTGGGAGGCAATGTCACCGTGACCGCGACCGGAGCGAGCTAGGCGGGTTTGATCCGGCCGGGCGAGGGCGGGGCGATCCCGCCCTCGCTCCTCGGTCCGGCGGCTGCGAGAATCGGGCCCGGTGGATGCATTCGTCTGCGTCGTCGAGGCCCGACTTCACTTCGGTGAGGTCCAGGACCTGAAGGGGAAGCGGAAGCTGATCCACTCGCTGAAGGCGCAGCTGCGCCAGCGGTTCGGCGCATCGGTGGCCGAGGTGGACGGTCACGACAAGTGGCAGCGCTCGACCCTGGTCTGCGCGCTGGTCGGCGACGGCGAAGTCGGTGACCGCGCCGACGGTCTCGTCCGCTTCATCGAGAGCCGCTGTCCCGACGGTTGTGCCTTCGATCGTGACCTGTTTAGCCTTGATGACCTCCGAGATTGAGTGATCTTGCCCGCTGAGTAGGGTCACCCGAGTACTGGGTGGCCGTGCTGTTATCGTCGGGACGGGAATGGCTCCCTCGAGGATGCGCCGTGTCAACGAGGTGATCCGTCAGGTCCTCGGCGACGCCATTGCGACGGATTTGAAGGACCCTCGGATTGGATTCGTGACCGTTACCGATGTAGACACTTCTCCCGACCTCCGCACATCGCGTGTGTACGTCAGCGTGCTCGGCGGCGAGGCCGAGCGCGAGAACGCCCTCGCCGGCCTCCGCTCCGCCCACGGGTTCCTCCAGGGGCGGATCGCCGCGGAGCTGCGGATGAAGCGGACCCCGACCCTGACCTTCCACTACGACGAGAGCGTCGACCGCGGCGTCCGTATCTCTCGCCTCCTCGACGAATGACCAAGGCGACCGAGCTGTTGAGCACCGAGCTGGAGCAGGTGGCGGATGAGATCGGCCGTGGTGAGCGCTTCCTTCTCACCACCCACGAGAACCCCGACGGCGACGCACTCGGCTCGCTCCTCGCGATGCACGGCATCCTCGGGGCGCTCGGCAAGGACTCGTTGATGTTCCTGGCGGCGAAGGAGTTCCCGCTGCCGGTCGAGTATCGCTTCCTCCCGCTGGAGGAGGTCTTCCACGAGCCCCCCGCGGACCTCGCCGACCGGGTGGTGATCTTCCTCGACTGCGGGAACATCGACCGGATGCCGGTCGATTTCCTCCGTGACGGCGAGAACACGGTCCTCAACATCGACCACCACCACGACAACACCCGGTTCGGCACCTTGAACCTTGTCGACGTCGATGCCTCCTGCACCGCCGAGATCCTCTACCAGCTGGCCGGGCTGCTCAGGGTCGAGCTCACCCCGGAGATGGCCAACGCCCTCTACGTGGGGCTGATCACCGACACGGGGAACTTCATGTACGAGAACGCCGACGCCCGGTCGCACCGGATGGCCGCCGCCCTGATCGAGGCCGGGGTCGACGTCAACGGGACCTACCGGCGCCTCTATGAGCACGCCCCGCTCGAGAAGCTGAAGCTGGTGGCGCGGGCGCTGGAGGGGATAGAGCGGTTCGAGGACGGGCTCCTCTCGATCACCTACATCTCCGCCGACGACTACCGGGCGACCGGGGCGGGCGAGCCGCACACCGAGGGGATCATCGACCACCTCCGGACGATCAACGGGACCGAGGTCGCGGCGGTCGTCCGTGACCAGGCCGATGGCGGCCGGGCCGCCAGGAAGGTGAGCCTGCGCTCGACCGACGGCAAGTTGGACGTCTCGGCGATCGCCCGCAAGCACGGCGGCGGCGGTCACCGCCGCGCGGCGGGATTCGGCACCGACCTCGACTACTCGCAGGTGGTGGAGTTCCTGCGGGACGAGGTCCGCTCCCAGTCCTGAATCCCCAGGCGGAATCGGGGGCCGGCCTGCTGGTCGACAAGCCCTCCGGAGTCACCTCCCACGACGTGGTCGCCGGCGCCCGCCGCGAGCGTGGCGTCAAGGTCGGGCACGCGGGAACCCTCGACCCGTTCGCGACCGGGCTCCTGATCGTGCTCGTGGGGCGGGCCACCCGCCTGCAGCGCTACCTCCTCCCGCTCCCCAAGACCTACCTCGCCACCGCCCGGGTCGGCTGGCGCTCCTCAACCGGAGACCCCGACGGGAAGCTGAGCGAGACGGGGCGGGTTCCCGAGCGGCTCGAGCTCCCCACCGGCGAGATCGAGCAGCGGGTGCCGATGACCTCCGCGGTCAAGGTCGGGGGCGAGCGGCTCTACCGGAAGGCGCACCGTGGGGAGGAGGTGGAGACCCCCGCCCGGACGGTGACCGTCCACCGGGCGGAGCTGCTCGACAGCGACCTCGAGCGCGCCAGCTTCGAGATCGAATGCTCGTCCGGGACCTATATCCGGACCCTGATCGAGACCCTCGAGGACGCCTACTGCGAGTCGCTGCGCCGGACGGCGATCGGCCCCTTCCGGGTCCCGGACGGCGATTCGCGAGAGATCTCGGTCGAGGAACTGCTCTCATTCCTGCCCGAGCGGGAGCTGACCGATGAGGAGGCCGAGCGCGTGAGCCATGGGGTGCAGGTGCCGGGCGGCGGTGAGGGGCGCCTGCGCCTTACCCACGACGGCCGCCTGATCGCAGTCGCGCGGCCAGATGGTGAGAATCTGCGGCCCGAGGTGGTCCTGGGATGACGATCAAGGTCACAAACCTCCCCGACGCGACCCCGCGCGACCGCCATGTCGCGATCGGGGTCTTCGACGGCGTCCACAAGGGGCACCAGGCGGTGATCGACGACGCCGACACGGTACTCAGCTTCGACCCGCACCCGCTGACGATCATCCACCCGGAGGCGGCGCCGAAGCTGATCATGCCCCCCGACGTGAAGCGCGACGTGATCGACGGGCTCGGGGTGGAGGAGCTGGTGGTGATCCCCTTCGACAAGGAGTTCTCCCAGATCCCCGCCGAGGGGTTCATAGAGCAGGTGCTGATCGATCGGTTGGGAGCGAAGCGGGTCTCCGTCGGTGAGAACTTCCGCTTCGGCGCCAAGGCGAAGGGGACGCCGGGGATGCTCGCCGGCCGGGACGAGTTCGAGACCCGGGTCGTCCCCCTGGTCGAGGTCGACGGCGAGACCGTCTCCTCCAGCCGGGTGCGGGCGTTGGTCGCCGCCGGCGAGGTGGGCGCCGCGATGCGCTGTCTCGGCGCCCCGTTCATGCTCGAGGGGAGGGTGGTGGAGGGCGACAGGCGCGGCCGCGAGCTCGGCTTTCCCACCGCCAACGTCGTCCCCGACGACCGGCTGGTCGTTCCCGGCCACGGTGTCTACGCCGCGTTCGCCAACGGGCATCCCGCCGCGGTCAACGTCGGGATTCGGCCGACCTTCGAGACCGGGCGCGGGCTGCTGGTCGAGTCCTACCTGATCGACCACGAGGAGGACCTCTACGGCAAGAACCTGCGGGTTGCCTTCGTCAGCCGGCTGCGGGGAGAGCGCCGGTTCCCGAGCGCCGAGGAGCTGATCCCCCAGATGCATCGCGACGTCGCCGAGGCCCGCGAGGTCACCGCCCGCTACGAGCGAGCCTCTTCCTGACCGCTACTCTTTCCGGCGTGCCGCTGACCAGGGACACGAAAGCCGAGTTGATCGGCAAGTACGGGCGCTCCGGCGAGGACACCGGCTCGGCCGAGGTCCAGATCGCCCTCCTCACCGCTCGGATCAACGAGCTCACCGAGCACCTGCGCACCCACACCAAGGACCATCACTCCCGACGCGGGCTGCTGAAGATGGTGGGCAAGCGCCGCCGCCTGCTGCGCTATCTGGAGAGCAGCGACCTCGAGCGGTATCGCTCCCTGGTCGGCGAGCTCGGCCTGCGCCACTAGCTCTGGCGACGATGATCGAGCCGGGCGCCGAGGCCCCCGACTTCGCCCTCCCCGACCAGGACGGCGAGGAGGTGAAGCTCGGCGACTTCGCCGGGCGGAAGCTGGTCCTCGCCTTCTACCCACTCGACTTCAGCCCGGTCTGCACCGACCAGCTCAGCCTCTACCAGGAGGTGCTCGGGGAGATCG
Organism: uncultured Solirubrobacterales bacterium; assembly: GCA_963752585.1. GTDB lineage: Bacteria > Actinomycetota > Thermoleophilia > Solirubrobacterales > 70-9 > CAVVYV01. The sequence goes on along the minus strand of CAVVYV010000007.1, from coordinate 350,270 downwards.
AGGACAAGGGCGCGGCGCTGGTCGGGATCAGCGTCGACTCCAAGTACGCCCACCGTGCCTTTCGCGAGCAGCTCGGGCTGACGATGTCGCTGCTCGCCGACTTCAACCCGAAGGGCGAGGTCTCCCGCGCCTACGGCGCCTGGATCGAGAAGGCCGACCACGGCAACCGCTCGCTGGTCCTGGTCGAGGACGGTGTCGTCCGCTGGTCCCATGCGGCCCCCTCGCCGGCCGAGATCCCCGGCGCCAACCTGATCTTCGACGCCCTCTCCGGCTAGTGGGTGAGCTGACCAGCGCGGCGCTGCCGCCGATTGGCTCCGAGGACCACGTCATCGGGGAGGGGGTGGAGGCGATCGTCTACGCCGACTTCGGCTGCCCCTACTGCGCCAGGGCCTGGGTCGAGATCCGAGAGCTGCCGCTGCGCCTCTGCTTCCGGCACTTCCCGATGGGGGCCAAGCATCCACGGGCACCAGCCCTCCATGCCGCGGCCGAGGCGGCCGGCGCTCAGGGGGCGTTCTGGGAGATGTGCGATGCCCTCTATGAGGACCGCGGCCGGGTCGATGACCCGCACCTGTGGGAGCGAGTCGAGCGCTTCGGGCTCGACCTCGGACGGTTCGAGCGGGAACGGCGCTCGGACGCCGTTGCGGCCCGCGTCCGGCGGGACTTCGAGAGCGGGATCAGGGCGGGTGTCGCGGGAACCCCCACCGCCTTCGTCGGCGGCCGCCAGGTCCACGATCGGGTCGCCGAGCGGCTGGCTGAGCTCGCCTAGCGTCGGGGCTTGTGCTTCTTGCAGCGCTTGCGCTTCGCGGCGTGGGCCCGCTTGCCCTTCTTGCCGCGCTTACACCTCGTTCCCTTGGAGGCGGTTCCGCCTGCCACCCCGCCGCTTCCGGTCGGTAGGTTCGTCGCGCCGGCGAGCTGCGGGCAACCGTTGTTGGAGACGGGGCCGATCTCGTTCGGACACTGGTCCTGCGAGTCCGGGATCCCGTCGCCGTCGGCATCCGCGCCGATCACCGGGCAGCCGTCGTTTTCAGGCGGTCCCGGCGCGGCGGGGCAGTCGTCGTCCCCGTCCAGCACGCCGTCTCCATCGTCGTCGTCCATGGGACCGGACAGGAAGTCTGCGGCGAGCTCGTAGCCTGAGGGCACGACCTTCGGCGCCGGGCTCTCGACGATGCCGCCTGGCGCCTCCAGCACCGGAAGCCGAAGCTCGAGGTTCGAGACAGTGATCTGGCCCTGGCCGTTCGAATTGCGGCCGTAGGGCTGGTCCGCGGGCAGCAGCTCAAGCTTGGCGATATGCCCGGCCGCGAACTTCCACCCGTTCGGGTGCAGCTGGAAGACCTGGCGGGTTGCCGCCGTTGGCGTGATCTCGGGCCTGTAGAGCCCCCGGGCGACGAGCGTCTGCTGCCCGTCCGGGCCGACGTCGGTGAGCCGAGCCGCGAGCTGAGACGTGGGGCCGGAGGAGAGGATGTCGGCGACGATCGTCGGAGAGCCCATCAGGGTGAAGCCGCCGGCGGGCGCCGGGTCGAGGCGGTAGTTGGCGGTACCGAGCTGATCGGTGCCCGTGGACGTCGCGCAGGCGCCGGGACCGCCGATCGGATCGAATGCCTGCCCGACGCTCGGGTTGCCTCCGTTCGGGAGGATCGCCTTCGCCGTGTCATCGGCGAGGCGAACCTCACCGGGGGTGAGCGCCCGCCAGGTGATTGCCTGGAAGGGAGCGTCCGTGCTCGGGTCGTACGGGTCATCGAACGCGCCGCTCGCGCCCTGTGAGGGCCCGCCGCAGGCCTGGGTGAGGGTCTGGACTCCCTGGAAGGGCTCCGGGCCGGTCTCCTTGACGTAGTGGTCGAACCAGGCGTGGAGCTGGCTGTTGCGGAATGCGGCATCGGGCGTCTTGTTCTGGCCGCGCTGATGGCCGTGGTCGCTGAAGATCAGCGAGACGGGAGTATCGGGGTGCTCGGTGCGGGTCCGGTTGTAGAAGCGAATCGCCTCGTCGGGCGGGAAGAGGTCGTCGGTCCAGCCGTTCGAGATCAGGAGCGGCGCCGGCGGGATCGAGTGGTCGATGTAGTACGAGGAGTGGTGGGTCGTCACCTCGTCGGTGATGTCCTGGGTGAACGGACTCTGGTCGTAGGGCTCGCCGGCGTTGATCTGCGCGAACCAGTTGACGAGGTCGGCATCGGGGTCCGTGCCCGGCGGCGCGTAGTTGCTCGTCGCCTGGCCGGTGGCGTAGAGGCCGGAGACGAAGGACTGCTTCATCACGCCGATGCGATTGCGTTGGAGGTAGGGCGCGTCGGCGACGTAGTCGAGCGTGTGGCCGTTCGGCAGCAGCGAGTAGGCGAGGTCGGTCCACGGGATGTCGGGCTGGGCGGCGGCGATCCGCATCGCCCTGCCGCCGTCGCTCGCCCAAGCGGCCAGGGAGCCGATCCGGGGCCATCTTCCGATTCTTGAGCGCCGCCAGCGCCATCGAGATGCCGCCGCCGTAGGAGCCGCCCATGACGCCGATCTTCTCCGGGTGGACAAGCCCCTCGCCGGCGCGGTCGCGCCGGTGGCGTCGCGGTCCGCCAGCGCCTCGAACACCTCCTGGGCGTCACGGACCTCGAATCGGGTGTCCATCAGGTGGTTGTAGCCCTCGGCGCACGCCGGCGTGGGACGCTTCGGGTCGGTGGCCCCGCAAGACATCCCCCAGCCGCGGTCGCTCATCGAGAAGACCGCGTAGCCCTTGTTGAGCCACTGCTGCATCGACGCGCTCGTCAGCCCCAGCTTCGAGCCTCCCCAGCCGTGGAAGACCCCGATCACCGGGAAGTCGCCGTCGGGGCCGCTCGCAGGCGCCGGCGGGAAGCCGACATTGACGTCGATCGGGGCTCCGTCGAAGGTGGTGAAGATCCCCGAGCAGTGGCGCTCGCCGAGGTTGTCGCCGACCTGCGGCGCGCATGCGATGTCGGTAGATGGTGCCGTTGTCGGCTCCGGCACCCTCGGGGATGCCGGGAATCGCAGCCTCGGCCGCGGGCGCAAGCGCCAGCAGAGACACCAAGCACGCTCCCAGCGCGTGTTTCAAGTTCTTTACACCCACCCCGCGGCAAGCGTACGTGAGGCCTGACGGGCGTGCGCCGATTCGAACATGCTGCCCGCTAAGCTGCCTCCGACAGAGAACGAGAGTTCTTAAGCGAAAGAGCCGCCATCCGGGCGGCTGAAGGGACACACATACATGAGCATGTTCGATGTAAGCCGCGTCTCGGCGGAGGTAGGCGGCAAGGAAATCTCCTTCGAGACCGGGAAACTCGCCAAGCAGGCGAGCGGAGCCGTCGTCGTCCGTTCCGGCGACACGATGGTCCTCTGCACCGCGACCGCCGGGAACGACCGCGACGTCGACTTCCTGCCGCTGACGGTGGATGTCGAGGAACGCCACTACGCCGCGGGCAAGATCCCCGGCTCCTTCTTCCGCCGCGAGGCGCGGGCGGGGGAGAAGGCGACGCTGACCGCCCGCATGATCGACCGGCCGATTCGCCCGCTCTTCCCGAAGGGCTGGCACCGCGAGACCCAGCTCGTCTGCCAGCCGATGTCGGTCGACCATGTCAATACCTACGACGTACTCGCGATGAACGGCGCCTCCGCCGCCCTCGCGATCTCCGAGATCCCGGTCAGCAAGCATGTCGGCTCGGTCCGGGTCGGCAAGCTCGACGGCGACTTCGTCGTCAACCCCGAGGAGGAACGGCTCGAGGAGCTGGAGCTCGACCTGATCGTCGCTGGCACCGATGAGGCGATCCTGATGGTCGAGGCCGGCGCCAGCGGCGTCACCGAGGCGGAGATCCTCGACGCGCTCGACATCGCCCACACCGAGATCAAGAAGCTAACCGCGGCGATGGAGGAGCTCCGCAGCGAGCGGGGCAAGGAGAAGATCGAGATCGTCGAGCCGAAGGTCGACGAGGAGCTGCTTTCCTCGATCCAGGGCTCGCACGGCGAGAAGCTCAGCACCGCGACCCAGGTTGAGGGCAAGCTCGAGCGCCAGGACGCGATCGACGAGATCGAGGCCGAGGTGCTGGAGCAGTACGCCCCGGCCGGTGATGACGACGAGGCCGACCGCGAGCGTGCCGCCGCGGTCAAGGCGGCGTTCGCGAAGCTCGAGAAGGACCTGATCCGCCGCCGGATCGCGGTCGAGAAGAAGCGTCCCGACGGCCGCGCTCAGGACGAGATCCGGCCGATCGAGACCGAGGTCGACCTCGCTCCGCGGGTGCACGGCTCGGCGCTCTTCACCCGCGGGGAGACCCAGATCCTCTCCAACGTCGCGCTCGGCACCAGCCGGATGGACATGCGGGTCGACAACCTCGGCCTCCAGGACACCAAGCGCTTCTGGCATCACTACAACTTCCCGCCGTTCTCGGTCGGGGAGGCGGGCTTCATGCGGGGCCCGAAGCGGCGCGACATCGGCCACGGGGCCCTCGCCGAGCGCGCCTTGGCGGCGACGATCCCGGGCGAGGAGGACTTCCCCTACGTGATCCGGGTGGTCTCGGAGACGCTGGAGTCGAACGGCTCGTCGTCGATGGGCTCCGTCTGCGCCTCCTCGATGGCGCTGATGGCGGCCGGAGTGCCGGTTTCGGCCCCCGTCGCGGGAGTCGCGATGGGGCTGATCAAGGAGGGGGACGACCACGTTGTCCTCACCGACATCGCCGGCGTCGAGGACCATCTCGGCGACATGGACTTCAAGGTCGCCGGCACCGAGGACGGGATCACCGCCCTTCAGATGGACATCAAGATCAGCGGCGTCACCCAGGAGATCCTCCGCGAGGCGCTCGACCAGGCGCTCGCCGGCCGGCAGTTCATCCTCGGCAAGATGGCCGAGACGATCTCCGAGCCGCGCGAGCAGCTCTCTGATTTCGCCCCGCGGATCACCTCGATCAAGATCGATCCGGAGAAGATCGGCGCGGTGATCGGCAAGGGCGGCGAGACGATCCGCGGCCTCTCGGAGGAGTTCGAGGCCGAGATCGACGTGGACGACGACGGCACCGTCCGGGTCTATGCACCCACCGGCGCCCTGGTCGACGCCTGCATCGAGAGGATCGTCGCGATGACCAAGGACGTCGAGGTCGGCGACCGGTTCAAGGGCAAGGTGGTGAAGACCACCAATTTCGGCGCCTTCGTCGAGCTCACCAAGGGCACCGACGGGCTCCTTCACATCTCCAACGTGAAGCCGGGTGAGCGCGTCGGCACCGTCGAGGACGTGCTGAACCAAGGCGACGAGATCGACGTGACCGCGGTCGAGGTCGACAAGGAGCGCGGCCGGATCGGCCTGCGCCTCTCTGAGGACCCCGACGTCGAGGGCAAGTCGGCCGCGGAGCTTGCCGGCGTCGGCACCGGCGGAGGTGGCGGTGGAGGCCGCCGCGAGGGCGGCGGCCGGGGCCGCGAGCGTGGCGGACGCGGGCGTGACGGTGACCGCGGGCGCGACGGCGGCGGACGCCGCCGCTGAGCCTCTTGAAGCCACCCGAAGCCCAGGTAACCGAGCTCGACTCCGGGCTCCGGGTCGTCACCGAGGCGGTGCCTTCGGTGCGCTCGGTGGCGCTCGGCCTCTGGGTCCGGACGGGCTCGCGCGACGAGGACTCCGCCCAGGCCGGCGTCTCTCATTTCCTCGAGCACCTGCTGTTCAAGGGGACGAAGCGCCACTCGGCGATCGAGATCGCCGAGATCTTCGACGGGATGGGCGCCTCGATCAACGCCGCGACCAGCAAGGAGTCGACCCACCTGCACGCGCGGCTCCTCGACACCCACACCGAGGAGGCCTTCGACCTTCTCGCCGAGATGTTCCTGGCGCCGACCTACCCGGAGGTCGACTCCGAGCGCCAGGTGGTGCTCGAGGAGATCGCGATGTACGAGGACGAGCCCTCCGACAAGGTCCACGACGTGCTTGACCTCGCCGTCTTCGGCGCCCACCCGCTCGGCCGCCGGGTGATCGGCGAGGCGGATGTGATCAGCTCGATCCCGGTCCCCGAGATCGACGCCTATCACCGGGCCCGATACACCGCCGCGAACATCGTCGTCGCCGCGGCCGGCAACCTCGAGCACGACGCGATCGTGAAGTTGGCCGAGGAGCACCTCTCCCCGCCGGCGGCCAACGGCTCGGCCGCGGCGCTGGCCCCGCCCGAGGCCAACGGCGCACAGGTCGGGTTTCAGCAGAAGGACACCGAGCAGTACCACGTCTGCTTCGGCGGTCCGGGGATCGACCGCGGCGACGAGCGGCGCTACGCGCTCGCGATCCTCGACGCCGTCTTCGGCGGGTCGACCTCGTCGCGGCTCTTCCGCGAGATTCGCGAGAAGCGCGGCCTCGCCTACGCGGTCGGCTCCTACACCCAGCAGTTCGTCGACGGCGGCCTGATCGGGGTCTACGTCGGCACTCGCGAGGACAACGTCAACCAGGCCTGCGAGATCATCGGCGCCGAGCTCGCCCAGCTGCACGCGGATGGGATCACCGGCGACGAGCTCGACCGCGCCAAGGAGAACGTCAAGGGCCGGATGGTGATGTCGAGCGAGTCCACCGCCGCCCGGATGGGGCGGCTGGGGAAGGCGGTCCTCTTCGGCATCCCGCTGCTGACGCTCGATCAAATGCTGGCGCGCGTCGACGAGGTCAGCTCCGAGGACGTCGCCGAGCTCGCTCGAGAGTTCTATGCGCCCGAGGGGCTCTCCGCCGCGGCGATCGCCCCGAGCGAGGAGCGCTTCCGGGCCGCCCTGGCCCCGGTCAGCGAGTCCCTCGCCGCCGCGGCCTAGTCCACTCGGGGACCCGGGCGCATAACATCGCCGCGATGAGCGAGCCGATCAAGGTGGTGGTATCCGGCGCCGCCGGGCGGATGGGGGAGACCGTCTGCGGTGCGGTCGAGGGGGCGGATGGCATGGAGCTGGTGGGCCGTGCTGATCCCGCGCTCGACACGAAGCTCGCCGACGTCCTCGATGGGGCCATGGTGATGGTCGACTTCACCACGCCCGATGCGGCTCCGGCGAACGTCCTCGACGCGATCGAGGCCGGGGTCCACGCAGTGGTCGGCAGCACCGGATTCGATCTCGAGGAGCTCCGGAAGACGGTCGAGGCCACAAGCGGCGAGGCGAAGTGTTTCGTCGCCCCCAACTTCGCGATCGGGGCGGTCCTGATGATGGAGGCGGCGAAGCTGGTCGCCCCGCACATGCCCGAGGCGGAGATCGTCGAGCTCCACCACGACCAGAAGAAAGACGCCCCCTCCGGGACCGCGAAGCGGACCGCCGAGTTGATCCGGGAGGCAGGGGGCGAGGTCCACGAGCCGATCCACTCGGTGCGCCTGCCGGGGCTGGTCGCACACCAGGAGGTGATCTTCGGCGGTGAGGGCCAGACCCTCTCGATCCGACACGATTCCGTCGACCGGGGGAGCTTCATGCCCGGCGTCCTCCTCGCGGTCCGCAGGGTCCCCGAGCTTCCCGACCGCTTCACGGTCGGCCTCGAAGCCCTGCTCGATTCCGCCTGATCGTCCCCCGCGCGGCTTGCGATACTGAGTCCGATGCCTGAGATCGGAGGAGTGATCACGGCGATGGTGACCCCGTTCGCCGAGGACGAATCGGTGGACGAGGCCACCGCCCGGAAGCTGGCGCGGTACCTGATCGAACACGGCTCTCACGGGCTGGTTCTCACCGGGACCACGGGCGAGTCGCCCACCCTCTCCGACGACGAGAAGATCTCGCTGCTGGGGGCGATCAGGGACGAGCTCGGCCCCGAGACGCTGCTGATCTCGGGCACCGGCTCCAACGACACCCGGCACTCACAGCGGCTGTCGGCGGCCGCCGCGGACGCCGGCGCCGACGCGGTGCTCGCCGTCACCCCCTACTACAACAAGCCCAACCCGGCCGGGATCAAGGCCCACTACGAGGCGGTCGCCGAGGCCGCCGGGATCCCCGTGCTCCTCTACAACATCCCGTCGCGGGTGGTGGTCAACCTGCCGCCCGACCTATTGGCGGAGCTCGCGGGGATCGAGAACGTGATCGGGGTGAAGCAGGCGAACGACGAGGAGCTGCAGCCGATCGACGGGCTCAGGGTCCTGGCGGGCAACGACGGCACCTTCCTCCGGACTCTGGAGATGGGGGGGCCCGGAGGGATTCTGGTCGCCTCGCATCTGGTCGGGCCCCAGATGCGGAAGATCTACGACGCGGTCCAGGCGGGCGATCTCGACCGCGCCCGGTCGATCGACGAGAAGCTCCGGCCCCTCTACCAGGTCCTCGGCGTCACCAACCCGATCCCGGTGAAGGCCGGCCTGGAGCTGCTCGGGGTCTGCTCGTCCCGCGCCCGCCTCCCGATCGTCGAGGCCGACGATGCGCAGCGGACGGCGGTCCGGCAGGCGCTGGAGGCGCAGGGGCTCCTGACTGCGACGGCCGCCTAGCTTGGCCTCCGGCGTGCGGATCCTCCCGCTCGGGGGGTTGGGGGAGATCGGCAAGAACATGACCGTCGTCGAGATCGACGGGCGGATCGTCGTCGTCGATACCGGGCTGATGTTCCCGACCGCGGACATGCTCGGCATCGACCTCGTCCTTCCCGACTTCTCGACCCTGCGCGAGCGCGCCGACGACATCGAGGCGATCGTGCTCACCCACGGCCACGAGGACCACGTCGGCGCCCTTCCTTACGTTCTCCGCGAGATCGGGATGCCGCCGGTGATCTACGGGGGCCTGCTGACGATCGGGATGGTCAGATCGAAGCTCGACGAGCACAAGCTCCGCGACGTCCCCCTCGAGGAGCTCCCGGCGGGGGAGAAGGTCACCGCGGGGCCCTTCGGGATCGAGCTGGTTCACATGTCGCACTCGATCCCAGACGCGCGGGCGGTCGCCCTCTACACCGAGGACGGCACGGTGCTGGTCACCGGCGACTACAAGTTCGACCAGACGCCCGTCGACGGGAATCCGGCCGACGTCTCGCGGCTCGCCGAGCTCGGCCGCGACGGCGTCCTCTGCCTCTGCGGCGACTCCACCAATGCCGACCGCCCGGGGGTCGCTCCATCGGAGTCAAGCGTCGGGCCGGCGCTGCTCGAGGTGTTCGGGCGTTGCGAGGGCCGGATCATCGTCACCTCGTTCGCCTCCAACGTCCATCGGGTCCAGCAGGCGATCGACGCGGCGGCGAAGCTCGACCGGCGGGTGGCGCTGGTGGGGCGCTCGATGCGGAAGAACTTCAACATCGCCTCCAACCTCGGGATCGCCGCCGCTCCCGAGGGACTGTTCATCCAGCCGAAGGAGGTCGAGGATTTCCCGGACGACAAGGTGGTGGTGATCTCGACCGGGAGCCAGGGCGAGCCGCTCTCGGCCCTGCGTCGGATGGCGCACCGCGACCACCCCGACGTCGAGCTGCACTCGGGGGACACGGTGATCTTCTCCGCCACCCCGATCCCCGGCAACGAGCGCTCGGTGAACGAGACGATCGACCGGATCTTCCAGATCGGCGCCCAGGTGGTGACCGCACAGGACGCCCCGATCCACGCCTCCGGCCACGGCTGGCAGGAGGAACTGAAGCTGATGCTCAACCTGACCAAGCCACGGAACGTCTTCCCCTTCCACGGGGACCACAAGCGGCTGCGCCTCCACGCCGATCTCGCCGCCTCGGTAGGGATCGACCGCGAGCGGATCTTCATCGGCCGCAACGGCCTCGCCCTCGAGTTCGACGGCAAAGGCGCCCGGTTCGGCGAGGACGTCCACGCCAGCATGATCTTCGTCGACGGCGTCGCGGTCGGCGAGCCCGACGAGTTCGCCCTCCGCGACCGCCGGAAGCTCTCCGACGACGGCGTCTTCATCGTCGTCACTACGATCTCCGCCGACGACGGCTCCCAGGTGGCCGAGCCGGAGGTGATCTTCCGCGGCGTCCCATTCGTCGAGGAGGCCGACGGGCTTCGCGAGGAGCTCCGTGACGTGGTCTCCGAGACCCTGGCGGACGCGGCCGAGGACCAGGTGCGAGAGGTCGCCCTGATCCAGGAAGACCTCCACGACGACATCGCCGAGTTCGTCTACGAGAAGCTCCGCCGCCGGCCGCTGGTGCTACCGGTCGTCGTCGAGGTCTAGGAGGAACCGATGCCTGAACACAAGGTTGGAGCGCAGGATGAGTGGCAGACCGCCCGCGACGAGCTGCTCAAGCGCGAGAAGGAGCTCACCCGGCTCAATGACGAGCTCACGAAGCAGAGGCTGGAGCTCCCGTGGGTCCCGGTCGAGAAGGAGTACAGCTTCGAGACCGCGGACGGCACCAAGTCGCTGGCGGAGCTATTCGACGGGCGCTCGCAGCTGCTCATCTACCACTTCATGTTCGGCCCCGCCTACGAGGCTGGGCTGCACGGTCTGCAGCTCGATCACGGACACTCTCGATCCGAACGTGCCTCACCTGAAGGCTCGGGACACCCAGTTGATGCTCGTCTCGCGGGCGCCACTCGACAAGCTCCAGGCCTACAGGAAGCGTATGGGGTGGAGCATCGACTGGGCCTCGACCGCCGGCAGCGACTTCAACCGCGACATCGGCTTCACCCACACCGAGGAGGAGCTGAAGCCGTTCCTGGAGGGCGAGATCCCACCTGCCGTTGAGCAGATGGCGGAGAGGTCCGGAACGGACGTGGCGGGATACGTCGCCGAGGCGCCGGGCCTGAGCGCGTACAGGCTCTCGGACGGCGTTGTCTACCGGACCTACGTGACCACGGCGCGCGGGCTCGAGGGGGGCTTGGCCTACTACTTCCTGCTCGACCGGACTCCCCTGGGCCGACAGGAGGAGGCTGGCGAGCCGCACTGGCTCCGGCGCCACGACGAGTACTGAGAGCGCCGCGTGGGGGGAAAGAGAAGCCCCCGAGGGTCGAGGGAGGGACGACCCCCGGGGGCGATGCTGAGGGCTACCTTGCCCTCAACTTGATCCCGCCGGGTGCGTGGGGTTTCGCATCCCGGCGGGTGGTGTCTCGTCCGGTGAGCAATCTATTAGTCGAATCTGAACGACTGCTAAATCTCTGCCGGCTCGGTCTCTCGCGCCGGAGCTCCCTGGAGGGGGAGGCGGACCGTGAACCGGGCGCCACCCGAGCTCGAGCGACCGGCCTCCACCGAGCCGCCGTGTGACTCGGCGACGGCGCGGACGATCGCCAGCCCGAGGCCGCTGCCACCGCCGGCGGCGGTGTCGGCGGGGCCCTCGCCGCGGACGAAGCGCTCGAAGATCTGCCTCTCCTTGCCCGCCGGGATCCCGGGGCCGTCGTCGCTCACCTCGAGCACCGCATCGGTCCCCTCGCGGGCGGCCCGCAGCCTCACGGTCGAGCCCTCCGGCGTGTGGCGGACCGCGTTCTCGAGCAGGTTGCGAACCAGCCGGTGGAGCTCGTCGGGGTTGCCGACCAGCGGAAGCTGCTCGCCGAGCTCGCCCTCGAGCTTCCGCTCGCCCGCCAGCGGGGTCACCTCCTCCAGCGCCTCGGCGGCGGTGGCGCTGAGATCGAGCTCGGTGCGGGCCGCACGCCGTCCGGCGTCGGCGCGGGCGAGCAGCAGCAGGTCCGAGACCAGCCTCGACATCCGCTTGGTCGAGGCGAGCGCCGAGTCGACCGCCTGGTCGTCGCCGGCGCCGCCGGCGGCCTGGAGCAGCTCGAGGTTCGCCTGGACACTCGTCAGGGGGGTGCGAAGCTCGTGGGAGGCATCGGCGACGAACTCCCGCTGACGCTCGAGCGCCTGCTCGCGCTCGGAGCGCGCCTCGTCGAGCGCCTCGAGCATCCCGTCCATGGTCGTCGCCAGCTCGCCGACCTCGTCGTCGGCGGCAGGAATCGGCATCCGCCGCGACGGGTCCCGGGTGCTGGCGATGTCGCGCGCGAGGGCGGTGAGCGAGGCGATCGGGCGCATCGCCCGGTCGGCGATCGCGAGGCCGGCGAGCAGGGCAAGCACGCTGCCACCGAGGACGCCAGCCCCGAGGAAGAGCCAGACGCGGCTGACGGTAGCGTCGACGTCGTCATCGGGCCGCGCGTACTGAACGGCGTAGTCCTGAAGCTCGGAGGCTGCGATCGGCTCGGTCGCGACCTTGACGCCGCCGACGTCTTGAATCCCCTGTCGCGGCGGCCCGAGAGGCGCAGAGGGATCGGTGGTGGCGAGCGGGTTGCCGTCCTGGTCGACCACCCGGATCACCGCGTCCTCGACCATCGCGAAGTCGTGGAGCCGGGGTGCGAAGAGGACCGGCTCACCGGTGCTCGGGTTGGTGGCGACCCGGGTCTCCGCGGCCAGCGCACCGGCGACATTCCTGAGCTCGTCGTCGAAGTCGTCCCGGATTCGGTCGCCGACCATGTTGCCGAGGACGAGGGCGAAGACGACCAGGATCAGCAGGGTGAGCCCGGCGGTCGCGGTCGCGATCCGCCACCGGACCGGGATACGCTGGAGCGGGCCGAGCCTCACTGCTCGGCCTTCAGCACGTAGCCGGCGCCGCGCTTGGTTTGGAGCAGCCGCGGCTCGCCGCCCGCCTCGAGCTTCCGGCGCAGGTTCGAGATGAATACGTCGATCGTGTTCGTCTGCTCGAAGGGGTCGTATCCCCAGACGTCCTCGAGCAGGCGCTCCCGCGAGACGACCAGCTTCTGGTTGCGGGCCAGGTACTCGAGTAGCTCGAACTCGCGATTGGTGAGCTCGATCTCGCGCCCCGCGCGCTTCACCTCACGGGTGTCGGGATTGAGCTGGAGGTCGCCGACGACGATCGAGGCGCTCCCGCGGGGGGGTCGGCGTCGCAGCAGCGCTCTGATCCGGGCGAGCAGCTCCTCCCGCTCGAACGGCTTCGGCAGGTAGTCGTCGGCGCCGCTGTCGAGGCCTTCGACCCGCTCGCCGGTCTCCGTGCGGGCGGTGAGGATGAGCACCGGGACGTCGCTGTCGGCCCGCAGGCGCTTCAGCACCTCGATCCCGTCGAGGCGGGGGAGGCCGAGGTCGAGGACGACCAGGTCGGGAACGAACTGCTCGGCGGCGGTCAGCGCTTCGGCGCCGTCTCCGGCGCTTCGCACCTCGTGGCCCTCGGCGCGCAGCGAGCGGCGGAGGACGTCGGCGATCGCCGCGTCGTCCTCGACCACCAGCACGCGTGCGGAGGCTGTCGCCTGCTCGGGCACAACCTCAAGAGTAGAGCCGGATTTGAGGCCCACAGCGGATCCTTGAGCTCGGCTTTAGGCGGGTGGAAGGGGTGTTCTCGGCCGCGTCGAAGCTTGGGCGGATGCTTGCAGACCGGATTTTTGGCGCGCCGGAGCGGAAGCCACCGCCTCGGCGCAGGCGGCGACCCTCAAACGCCTCGAAGGGCGGGCGCCGTCCTGCCCGTGCCGGTGCGCGCGGGCGTGGGCGCCGCCGCGCCTCGCCCGAGGTGCTCCAGCGCCGTCTCGATCTCGCCGGGCTCGGCTGTATCGCCGTCGCCGTCTATCTCGGCTACGTCCTCTACCTCGGCTGGAATGGGGGGGCCGTCGGGAATGGCGCCGAGACCGGGCTCGAATACGCGGTCGGTGCCGGGTCGGTGGTGGTCCCGGTCGCGCTTGGCCTTGCCGGGCTTGGCCTGATCCTCCGTCCCCTGCTGCCCTCACCGCGTTCGGTCGCGGTCGGGGTGGCAGCGATCGTCGCCGGATTGCTGCTGGCGATGGCGGCGCAGACCGCCGGCCTCGGCCCCGGCGGCAACCGAACCGAGCTCTTCGACCCCGCCTTCTTCCCCCACCACGGCGGAGGCCTTGGCGAGGTCCTCTACTGGGCGTCCACCACGCTGTTCCAGCGGATCGGCGCCCACATCATCGCCGTCCTGCTTCTCCTCTCTGGTCTCTTGCTCGTCTGCGGGCGCTCGGTCTCGGACATGATCTCCGCCGGCCACCGGGGCTTCGAGCGAGCGAAGCGCGGCACAGTCGGCTTCGCCACCGCGATCAGGGAGAGCAAGATCAGGACCGACCCCGACCTTCTCCACACCGATCCGGTGGACACCGACCCGATCTTCGGCCCGCCGGAGCCGCTCGACGACGAGCCCGTGATCAGGGAGGGCGACCCCGGCGAGGAGCGCCCGGAGGAGTCGGCGATCGCGAACTTCGACGAGACCGTGCGGGTCGCCGACGAGGACGCCGACGGGCCGGTGACGACCGAGACCGAGGCGATCTCCCCGCCGGATGATGCGAGGGTGCTCCCGAAGGGAGCAACCCGTAAAGGGGGAGATGAGATCGAGGTCGAGCGGACCCCGATGGGGGAAAAGCGCTCCGAGGTCACCGAGTCCGACGAGATCGACTACGAGGTCCCGGTCGCCGAGCGGATGCTCGAGCGCGGCAAGCCCGAGAAGGGCCCCGACACCAAGGACCATCAGAACGTCGGGAAGACGCTGCTCGAGACCCTCGGGCACTTCGGGATCGAGGCCCAGATCGTCGGCACCGTCGTCGGGCCGCACGTGAGCCGCTACGAGCTCCGGCTGGCGCCCGGGACCAAGGTCGCGAAGATCACCCAGCTCAAGGACGACCTCGCCTACGCGCTCGCCTCAACCGACATCCGGATCCTCGCGCCGATCCCCGGGAAGCAGGCGGTCGGGGTCGAGGTGCCGAACCAGCGGCGGCGGCTGGTGCGCCTCGGTGACATCTACGCCGGCCGGCCGCAGGGCTCGACCCCGCTGGTCGCCTGGCTCGGCAAGGACATCGCCGGCCACGCCGTCTGGACCGACCTTCAGAAGATGCCCCACGCCCTGGTCGCCGGCACCACCGGCTCGGGCAAGTCCGGAAGCATCAACGCGATCCTCAGCTCGATCCTGCTCCACGCCTCGCCGAATGAGGTTCGGCTGGTCCTCGTCGACCCGAAGCGGGTCGAGCTCAACCACTACGAGAACGTCCCCCATCTGCTGACGCCGGTGGTGACCTCGCCGCGGCTCGCCGCGAACGTGCTCAACAACCTGATCGCCGAGATGGAGAGCCGCTACGGGGTGATGGGGGAGGCCCGGGCCCGCAACCTCGCCGAGCTCAACCGGGCGCGGGAGAAGGCCGGCGAGCCGCCGCTGCCGCACATCCTCTGCGTGATCGACGAGCTCGCCGACCTGATGATGGTCGCCCCGGCCGAGGTCGAGGACGCGATCAT
This sequence comes from uncultured Solirubrobacterales bacterium, assembly GCA_963752585.1. Lineage (GTDB taxonomy): Bacteria > Actinomycetota > Thermoleophilia > Solirubrobacterales > 70-9 > CAVVYV01. The sequence continues at coordinate 335,246 of CAVVYV010000007.1, read as the reverse complement.
CCGCCTCGCCCAGAAGTCGCGAGCGGTCGGCATCCACCTGTTGCTGGCGACCCAGCGCCCCTCGACCGACATCATCACCGGGACGATCAAGGTCAACATTCCCGCCCGGATCGCCTTCGCCGTCTCCTCGCAGGTCGACTCGCGGGTGATCCTCGACCAGGGCGGCGCCGAGGCGCTGCTCGGCCAGGGCGACATGCTCTTCCGGCCCGCCGGGACCTCGAAGCTCCAGCGGATCCAGGGCGCCTTCGTCACCGAGGAGGAGATCGCCCGGATCACCTCGCACTGGTCCCAGCAGGGCGAGCCCGAGTTCGCCGAGGAGCTGCTCGAGGCGGCCGAGCCCCCTCCCGCTGACGGCGAGGGTGACGACGACTTCGATCCCGATCAGGACGACCTTCTCGACCAGGCCGCGCAGGTGGTCGTCGAGAGCGGCACCGCTTCGGTCTCGATGATCCAGCGGCGGATGAGGGTCGGCTATACCCGCGCCGGACGCCTCATCGACATGCTCGAGCGGCGAGGGATCATCTCCGGCTACGAGGGCTCGAAGCCGCGCCAGGTCCTGGTCGGGATCGCCGATCTCCCCAGGGTGCTCGGCAAGGGCGGCGGGGGCGCCGGCGAAGCCCCCGGCGAGCCGGGCGAAGCCTCCGGCGAGGCCGGTGGCGACACCGGCGAGCTCGCCGAGCTCCCGGAATAGGGCGCCCAAGACCTCGGGGCGCGAGAATGTGGCCCCGTGAGCGTCCGCGCAGGAATCCTGGTCACCGGCACGGAGGTGCTGAACGGCTCGATCACCGACCGCAACGGCCCCTGGATATCCGAGCGGCTGGCCGGGCTCGGGGTCGAGGTGGCCCAGATCCTGACGATCGGCGACCGCTCCGAGGACCTCGAGGGAGCCCTCCGCTACATGCGCGATGAGGGCGTTGACCTGATCGTCACCAGCGGCGGGCTGGGGCCGACCGCCGACGATCTCACCGCCGAGGTCGTTGGCCGCTTCGCCGGCCGCGAGCTGGTCCTCGACGAGGAGATGGAGAGGACGATCGAGCGGATCATCGCCCGCTACGCCCGCCGGCTGCGCTTCGATCCGGAGGCGGTGCGGGACGCGAACCGAAAGCAGGCGATGGTGCCCGAGGGGGCGACCGCGATCGACCCGGCCGGCACCGCCCCGGGCCTCGTGGTCCCCGCCGACGGCCAGGTGGTGATCGTGTTGCCGGGGCCGCCCCGGGAGCTGAAGGAGATGTGGCCGAAGGCGGTCGCGACGGAGGCGGCGCGGTCGGTGCTCGACGCGGCCGAGCCGTTCCGGACGACGTCGATCCGGATGTTCGGGATCCCCGAGTCGGAGCTGGCGAAGAGCCTGCGCGAGATCGAGGATGAGACCGACCTGAGTCGGCTCGAGATCACCACCTGCCTCCGGGGCGGGGAGCTGGTCACCGATGTCCGCCACCGGCCGGGCGACGAGGGGACCGCCGAGGCGCTTCGGGCGGGCCTCGCCGAGCGGCTCGGCCGCTTCACCTACAGCGAGAGCGGGGAGGCGATCGAGGAGGTGGTGGCCCGGCTGCTGGCCGGGCGGACCCTTGCGGTTGCCGAGTCCTGCACCGCTGGGCTGCTGGCCGCGCGCCTGACCGAGCGCCCGGGGGCCTCGGAGTGGTTCAGGGGCGGGGTGGTCGCCTACTCGAACGAGGCGAAGTCGGAGCTGCTCGGCGTCGACCCGGAGTTGATCGAGCGACAGGGCGCCGTCTCGCCCGAGGTCGCCGAGGCGATGGCCGACGGGGCGATCGAGCGCTTCGGTGCCGACGTCGCGTGCTCGGTCACCGGGATCGCCGGCCCCGACGGCGGCACCGAGGAGAAGCCGGTCGGCTACGTCTGCTTCTGCGTCAAGAGCGCGAAGGGGGAGCTGCTACCGCGCGACCTGGTCCTGCCGGGAGATCGCGGCGACATCAGGGCGCGCGCCGCGACCGTCGCCCTCCATCTGATCCGCTTCCTGCTCGAGGGCCGCGAGCCGCCGCGCTGACACGGAGTGGGTCGACGACGCGTGAGTAGAGGGATCGCGATCTTGGGGGTAGCAGTGGCCGCTGGCTTCGGCCTGCTCCTACTGCTCCGCGATTCTGATGACGAGGAATCGCACACGCCCGCGGAACGACCAGCCGTCTCCGCGGACGGCGATGTCCCGTATGACCCTCACGACAACTACCTCCCGCCCGAGTGCGAGCCAAGGAGGGTGGCCACTGCGGTGATGCAGTTCCTGGACGCCTTCAACCGCGGCGATCGAGGGGTGCTGCGCTTCGTTGCCTCCGTGCCCGAGTTCCGCTTCTACGGCGTGAACGTTCCGAGGGGGACGGAACCAAGGGGCACGCCGGAGAGGGGCTCCAAGAGACCCGCTGGGCTCCTTGACTACATGAGGCGAAGGCACGCCGAGCGAGAGCGGGTCCGCTTGCAGGAGATGGCGGTCGGGGAGGCCTACCGGAAGTTCGCCCAGAGGCCCACGACCGGACCGCACGGGAAGGACCCCATCGCAGTATTTACCTTCGAGGTCACACGAACCGCCCGCGATCTTCGAGAGCAGGGCATCCGGACCCAGGATGGCGGCGGCAAAGCAGGGATCAACTGCCGCACGAGGAGGATCTTCCTCTGGGCCCAGAGTTGGGGTTTGAATCCGCCGGGCGTGAGCAACCCTGAGATCCTGACCTGCCCGAAGGCGACCATCCAGGCCACCCGCTCGTCGGCGATCGTGTGCGCCCCCGGGTACCGGGAGGTCAACGAGGCCGTTGCGGTAACGCTTCCCAATGACTCCCCCGGCTAGTTTCGAGGTGGGCTCATTCAAGATCGCCGCTTGGCGTCCAATGCGGTTACTTCGGTAGTCCTCGCACCGGCGCACCGAACTTCCGCATTCACGCGATAGCGAAAGCGCGCTCGATAGTGTGGCGAATGTCGGTTGCACGGCTGCGGGACGCCTGTGCGCGAGCAGCGCGTCGAACATGATCCGAGGAGGCAGTCATGACGAAACAGGAGCCGAAAGCGGAGGCGATCACGCCGACGGGGAAGGGCGCGAGCGTGACGCCGGGATCACAAGTTCTGGACTGGGCTGACGCGGTGCGTCCACTCACCACCGGTTCCTTCCGCTGGCTTACGACGCTCCGGCCCGACGGTTCTCCTCACGTGATGCCGGTTTTCGGCGCATGGTCGGAGCCAGTCGTCTTCGTTGCGTCCAAGGCGAGCGCGCGGAAGAGCCGGAACCTCGATGGTGATGGGCGGTGCGTCCTGACCACCGCGGTCGACAAAGTGCATCTGATCGTCGAAGGGAACGCCAGCCGGGTGCTCGACGAGGACACACTCGGGCGCGCGTCGGCCGCGTTCGAGCAAGTCTACGGGTGGCCGACGACGATCGCCGGCGACGAGCTCGACTCGGAGTACGGCGCGCCGACCTCAGGAGGACCGCCGTATCGCGTCTACCAGATCGTGCCGCGCAAGGTGATCGCTCTGCCGGCGGCGGCCGACTTCATGCCCACTCGCTGGCGGTTCACGTAACCGCACTTTGGCTTCGCGCGAGAAGCAATCGCATGGTCGAAGAGCTGCTCCTTTCCATGCAAAGCGGTAGGGGATCGGCTCGCGCTCTAGCTGCTGGGGGAGTGGTCAGCGGGGCTCTAGGCGCTGAGCTCGGTGGCGACGCCGATCGGCAACCAGCGGAAGCGCTGGCGAATCTCTTCCGGCGCATCGGCGAGCTCGCGTTCGATCGCCTCTCGTCCCTCCCGGAAGTGCTTCCACCCCTCGTAGTGGATCGGGATCGCGGTTCGCGGGCGAATCAGCTCACACAGCTCGACGGCCTGCCGCGCGGTCATCGTGTAGTGGAGCGGCCCCGTGATCGGAAACCGCACGCCGCCTAGGTGCAGGAGCGCCGTGTCGACCTCGATCCGGTCGGCGACCTCGCGCACACCGTCGTAGAGCACCGTGTCGCCCGAGACCCAGAGCGCCGCCCCTGACCTTCCCAGCGGAGGGCGAAGCCGATCACGTCCCCGACGATCGGGTGGCTCAGCGGTGGGCCGTGGCGGCAGGGTGTCGCGGTGACCTCGATCGGCGACCGCCCGGGCACCTCGAGCCGAGTCGTCTCCCACGGCTTGACCCCGCGCGCGCTCCCGCCTAGGCGCTTGGCACCGGCGGCGGTGGTGACCACCACTCCCGCCGAGGGAAGCAACGCGCGCCCGGCCGCGTCGAGGTTGTCGTCGTGGTGGTCGTGGCTGAGGAGGACCGCGTCGATCGGACCCAGCTCGGCGGCGGCGATCGCGGGACCGGCTTCCTTGACCGATCCGGTCCCCCAGCCGAAGTTGTACGTCCCGCCCGCCGGGTCGAAGGTCGGATCGGTCAGCAGCCGCCAGTCCCCGATCTCGATCAGGACCGTCGGTCCGCCGATGTGGGTGATCCGGAGGTCGCTCATCAGGTGGTCAGGCGGTCCCATCCTCTCATCTGGGCAGGGGGTCGGGGGAGAGAAGCGTGGGGCCCCGGCTCAAGCTGTGGTGGGTAGCGTTGGATCGTGGCCAAGGAGCGACTCAAGAGCCCGCGGGCGCGGCTCTTCGTCGCCCTCGACCTCCCCGACGAGGTCCGAGAGGGAATCGTCGCCTGGCAGTGGCGCGAGCTCGGCGACCCGGCGCTGCGCCCGGTGAAGCCCGAATCGCTGCACATGACCCTGGTCTTCCTCGGATACCACCCCGAGAAGGAGATCGAGCGGATCGCGGATGCTGCGCTCGTCGACGCCCCGGCGCCGGAGATCCGGCTCGAGCCCGAGCCGGTCGGGGTGCCGCGCGGCAAGCGCCCGCGGCTGTTCGCGCTCGACGCTCCCTCAGGGGGCGCGGTAGAGCTCCAGTCCCAGGTGGAGCGGCGGCTGGTGGAGGAGCGCTTCTACAAGCCCGAGAAGCGGCCCTTCTGGCCCCATCTGACCGTCGCCAGGGTGAAGCCGGAGAAGCGTGGCGGCCGCAAGCCGGCCCTGGTGGAGAAGGCGCCGGGACCGCTTCCCGAACAGCTGTTCCGTCCGTTCTCGGCCCTACGTTTGACGCTCTATCGCTCCCATCTGAGGCCGCAGGGGGCGGAGTACATCCCGATCGCGGTAAAGGACTTGAAGCCGGCCGAGAGCACGACAGAGAGGTGATCCAGAGATGGCAGACGCAAAGCCCAACCTGAGAGAGGCCGGCGACAAGGACGCGAAGGCCCGCGACCAGGCGCTTCAGGCCGCGGTGACCCAGATCGACAAGGAGTTCGGCCAGGGCTCGCTGATGCGGCTCGGCGACCGGAGCGCGATCGAGGTCGAGACGATCTCGACCGGCTCCCTCTCGCTCGACATCGCCCTCGGCGTCGGCGGGGTCCCACGCGGGCGGATCGTCGAGATCTTCGGCCCGGAGTCCTCGGGCAAGACGACCCTGATCTACCACATCATCGCCGAGGCGCAGGCGCGCGGCGGCGTCTGCGCCTTCATCGACACCGAGCACGCCCTCGACCCCACCTACGCCCGGAAGATCGGCGTCAACACCGAGGAGCTTCTCGTCTCCCAGCCCGACTACGGCGAGCAGGCGCTGGAGATCGTCGACGTGCTGGTGCGCTCGGGCGCGGTAGACGTGGTCGCGATCGACTCGGTCGCCGCGCTCACCCCGCGAGTCGAGCTCGAGGGCCAGATGGGGGACACCCACGTCGGCCTCCAGGCACGGCTGATGTCGCAGGCGCTGCGGAAACTGGCCGGCAACCTCAACCGCGCGAACACGATCTGCCTCTTCACCAACCAGATCCGGGAGAAGATCGGGGTCATGTTCGGAAGTCCCGAAACCCAGCCCGGGGGCCGGGCGCTGAAGTTCTATTCCAGCCAGCGGCTCGACATCCGCCGGATCGAGACCCTGAAGGAGGGAACCGAGGCGGTCGGCAACCGGGTCCGGGTGAAGGTGGTCAAGAACAAGGTCGCCTCGCCCTTCCGCCAGGCCGAGTTCGACATCGGCTACGGCACCGGGATCTCGAAGGAGGGCTCGATCCTCGACCTGGCCCTCGAGCACGACCTGATCCAGAAGTCGGGCTCCTTCTTCTCCTACGGCGAGACCCGGCTCGGGCAGGGCCGAAACAACACCAAGGAGCACCTGAGCCAGAACCCGGAGCTCAGCGCCGAGCTCGAGCGGAAGATCTACGAGAAGCTGGGGTCGGGCGCCGAGGACGAGGAAAAGCAAGCCGAGGCGAAGCCGGAGGCTGCCGCTCCGAAGGGCGAGGAGGCGCCGAAGCGGCAGGCGGTGAAGCCGCAGAAGAAGGCCGCATAGCCGGGCGCCGCGATGGCGGTGGGCGGCAAGCGTCAGGAGGATGCCTACGAGCTCGCTCTGCGAGCCCTGAGCCGCAAGGAGCGCAGCGAAGCCGAACTCGATGCGTGGTTGTCCGGCCGCGGTGTGGGGGAGGCCGAGAGAGGGGACGTGCTCGCGCGGCTGGCTGAGGCTGGGGGGATTGACGACGAGCGCTTTGCTCGGCGCTACGCCGAGGACAAGCGCGAGCTGGCCGACTGGGGACCCCAGCGAATCAGCGAGGCGCTTTCGCGGAAGGGGATCCGCCAGGAGCTGATTGACGCAGCCCTGTCGGCCGAAACCGATGAGGACATCGGGACTAGGGCAGCGGAGCTGTTGATCCGAAACGGCGCCGAAGTCACCGATGAGCGCGGCAGGCAACGGGCTGTGGGTCTCCTGGTCCGCCGTGGGTTTCCCTTGGAGGCCGCTTACGACGCAGTTCGGGCGCTGGAGCGGAACGGATAGCATCCGCGCCCGATGGACGGCAGCCTCTTCTTCTGGGTTGGCGGAGCCCTGGTCGCTCTGGCCCTGGGGATCGCGGCGATTGGGATTCGCGGAAAGGCTTCGTTCCCTCCCAATCGGGGGGTGCTAGTCCTCGGGACCGCCGCTTTCGCCGCAGTCGTGATCGCGACCACCGCTCTCGCCGTCGTAAACGCCCAGGACGAGCAGGAGCATCGCGAGAAGGAGCTCGCCGAGGAGGAGGCGACGGCCGAGGAGGAGGCGCCGCCGCCGCCCGCTCCGGCGGGCCAGCCGCCAGCCGGTGGAGGGAAGCAGCCGCCGCCTGCGCCTCCTGCCGCCGCGACCAGCTTGGAGGTGACCTCACCCTCCGACGGCGCCCTCGTCTTCGACCCCGACGGCCTCGAGGCGCAGCCGGGGAGCCTGACGATCGCCTACTCGAACCCGTCGCCGGTCCCGCACAGCCTCGCGGTCGAGGGGGCCGACGGCAGCGTCCTCGGCGAGACCGCGGTCTTCTCCGCCGGCGAGGAAGAGGTCACCGTCGACGACCTGGCGCCCGGCGAGTACGTCTTCTTCTGCACCGTCCCCGGCCATCGCGAGGGCGGAATGGAAGGCGATCTGACGGTCCAATAGGCGCGTCGAGACGCACCGCTAGCGAGGGGTCTACATTGATGCGAGGGTGCTCCGCAGCCGAAGGCGAGGAGCAACCCGTTTAGTCATGGAGCGTCGCTACCACGTCACCACGTTCGGCTGCCAGATGAACGAGCACGACTCCGAGCGGATGAAGGGGATGCTTGACTCGCTCGGGTACGCCGAGGTCGAGAGCCGCGATCAGGCCGATCTGATCCTCTTCAACACCTGCTCGATCCGGGAGTCGGCCGACAACCGCTTCATCGCCCACCTGGGGGAGGCGAAGCGGTTGAAGGGCGAGGACCCGGCGCGGGTGGTCGGGGTCGGCGGCTGCTGGGCGCAGTCAGTCAAGGACGAGGTCTTCCGCAGGTTCCCGTTCGTCGACGTCGCCTTCGGGCCCGGCCAGATCCACCGGCTCGCCGAGTTCCTCACCTCGGACTCGATCACGGCCCAGGGCTACTTCGAGTTCGAGGACGTCTCGGGCCACCTGCCGATGAAGCGCGCCCGCGAGTTCCAGGGCTGGCTCCAGATCTCCCAGGGGTGCAACTGCGTCTGCGCCTACTGCATCGTCCCATCGACCAGGGGCCGCGAGGTGAGCCGCGACCCGGCCGAGATCGTCGCCGAGGCCGAGCGACTGGCGTCGGATGGGGTTCGCGAGATCACCCTGCTCGGCCAGAACGTGAACAGCTACGGCCGAGATCTGTCAAAGGAGCAGCGAATCACTTTCTCCGAGCTGCTCGCCCGGGTGGATGCGGTGGACGGGATCGAGCGCCTCCGCTACACCAGCCCCCACCCGAAGGACATGCGCGAGGATGTGATCAGGGCGCACGCCGAGCTCCCGTCGCTCTGCGAGCACATCCACCTCCCGCTCCAGTCGGGGTCGAGTCCGGTGCTGAAGCGGATGCGCCGGACCTACACCCGGGAGCGCTACATGGACCGGGTGGCGCTGATCCGCGAGCACGTCCCCGACTGCGCCCTCACCACCGACATCATCGTCGGCTTCCCCGGCGAGAGCGAGGCGGACTTCGAGCAAACGCTGGAGGTGGTGGACGAGGTCGGCTACGACGGCGCGTTCACCTTCGTCTTCTCGCCCCGGCGGGGGACCGAGGCGGCGGAGTTCGACGACCAGCTTCCGCACCCGGTGAAGCGCGAGCGGATGGGACGGCTTGTCGAGCTGGTCCAGCGCCGGGCGCGCGAGCGCGGCGGGCGCTTCGTCGGCCGGACGATGGAGGTGCTCGTCGAGGGGCCTAGCCGCACCGACCCGTCGCGCCTTCGAGGCCGCACCCGCCACAACAAGGCCGTCAACTTCGACGGCACCGCCGAGCCGGGCGAGCTGGTCGAGGTCGAGATCGCCGCCGCCACCTCGACCACCCTCTCGGGCCAGGAACGGCTGCTCAGCCGCGCTGCTTGAAGGTCCTCGCCCTCTTCGGCCCGACGGCGGTGGGGAAGACGGGAGTGGCGATCGAGGTCGCGAAGCGGCTTCGCGAACGGGGCGAGGCTCCGGTCGCGGTCAACTGCGACTCGATCCAGGTCTACCGCGGTCTCGAGACCCTGAGCGGGGCGGCGACGAAGGAGGAGCGCGCCCTACTCGAGCACCGGCTGGTCTCGTTCGTCGACCCGAGCGAGGAGTTCAGCGCCGGCCGCTACGCCGCGCTCGCCCACGCCGAGATCGACTCGCATCTCGACGCAGGCGAGCGGCCAATCGTCGTCGGGGGCACCGGCCTCTACCTTCGGGCGGCGCTCGCCGAGCTCGACCTGCGTCCACCGGTGCCGGCGGAGCTGCGCGAGCAGGTCGAGCGCGAGCTCTCCGAGCGCGGCCCGGCGGCGCTCCACAGCGAGCTCGAGCCCGAGCTGGCCGAGTCTGTGGACCCGAACGACCGGAAGCGGATCGCCCGACTCACCGAGCTCTCCCGCGCCGGGATCGACGCCGCTCACGGCGGCGAGGGGATGTGGACGGCGGAGCTCCGCCACCCGACCCTGCTGGTCGGGTTGACCATCGATCGCGAGGAGCTGGCGGAGCGGATCGACGTCCGAGTGGATCGAATGATCGCCGCGGGCGCGGCGGAGGAGGCGAGGGGGGCGGACGAGGCGGGGGCCTCGCGCACCGCACGCTCCGCGCTCGGCTTCGAGGAGCTCCTCCGGGACATCGACGCGGCGCCCTCGGCCGAGACGGTCGAGGCGATCAAGTCGGCCCACCGCTCCTACGCCCGCCGCCAGCTCACCTGGATGCGACGGATGGAGGGCGTCACCTTGATCGACCGCACGGGGCGGGACGACGAGGAGGTTGCCGCCGAGGTCATCGGAATCCTCGACCCGGAGTAGCGGCGATACTGCGCTGATGAGCGAACACCAGCCGGTCGAGATCGCGCGGCGCGCGAACCAGGCATTCGCGTCGCTGCCATTCGAGCATTTGCGCGAGCTGATCCTCTCGGCTGAGTCCTATAGCGACGTCGTCGAACGGTTCGGCGCCGTAGAAAACACGGACCTGACTCCGGATCTGATTGATCCCGAGATCGAGGTCGAGATCGGCGCCTTCGAGGGCGGCGGCGCTCTGGCGGGAGGGGGCGGGCGCGGCCACCAGGCCTGGCTGCGCTTCTGGCAGGAGTGGCTCGAGCCCTGGGAGGACCTGGTCTTCGAGCCCACCTCCTACGAGGAGGTCGACGGCGAGCATGTGCTGGTGGACGCGAACGTGACAGCGCGGGGCCGCCTGGGGGGCGTGCCCGCCGAGCTCTCCGTTTGCCAGCTGTGGACGATTCGCGAGGACCGGGTGGTCGGCTACGCAGTACACCCCTCGCACGAGCAGGCTCTCGCGGCGGTTGACCGATGAGGTTCGAGAAGTGGACCGCACTGGGCAACGACTACGTGATCGTCGAGGCGGCGGCGCTGCCCTGGGAGCTCAATCCGGGCCGGATCGAGCGGATCTGCGACCGGCCGTTCGGGGTGGGCTCGGACGGGCTCCTGCTCCTGCTTCCGCACGAGGACCCGGGCTACGTCGCCGAGCTGCGGATCTTCAATCCGGACGGGTCCGAGGCCGAGCTCTCCGGCAACGGAGCCCGTCAGGCGGCGCTCTACCTCCGCCACCGGGACTGGACCGATGACGACGAGTTCACGATCCTGACCAAGGCGGGCCCGATCACCCCGACGATTCGCACCGAGCGCGATGCGACCCTGGACATGGGGCGCGCCGCCACCCGCTCCGCCGATTTCCCCTCTGGTGATTCGGAGGGGCGAGGCGAGCTCGAGGCCGGCGGGCGCCGCTGGCGCTTCCAGCACGTCTCGATCGGCAACCCCCAGTGCGCGATCGAGGTCCCCGAGGGGGTGGAGGAGCTGGAGGAGCTCGACCTGACCACGATCGGCCCCGAGATCGAACGCCATGAGCTGTTCCCGAATCGGACCAACGTGAGCTTCTTCCACCTCCGGGGCGATCTGATCCGCGCCCGGATCTTCGAGCGCGGGGTGGGGGAGACGCTCTCCTCGGGGACCGGCGCCTGCGGGGCGGCGGTGGCGGCCCGCCTCGGTGGCGCCGAGAGCCCGCTCACGGTTCAGCTCGACGGCGGCCAGCTCCAGGTCGAGGTGAGCGACGACCTCGAGGTCCGGCTGACCGGATGGGCGGAGCCGGTCTTCGCCGGGGAGTTCAGCGAGCGGTTCACCCGGGCGCTGGGCGAGGTCGACTGAGGGGCCGCGGCCCCTAAAGTCCCGGCGATGGAGAAGGGCACCGCAAAGCGCGAGCGCACCGCCCCCTCTGCACGACTGGAGGCGATCCCCCCGTACATGTTCGCCGAGCTCGAGCGGCGGATCGAGGAGAAGCGGGAGGAGGGGATCGAGGTGATCAGCCTCGGGATCGGCGATCCGGACACCCCCACCTTCCGCTACATCGTCGAGGCGATGCGTGAGGCGGTCGGCGACCCGAGCACCCACAAGTATCCGAGCAACCGCGGCCGCCCCGAGTTCCGGGAGGCGTTCGCCGACTTCTACCTGCAGCGCTTCGGGGTCCAGATCGACCCGGTGAACGAGGTGATCCCGGCGATCGGCGCGAAGGAGTGCATCTACAACCTCTGCTTCGCCTTCCTCGATCCCGGCGACATCGCCCTCGCCTCCGATCCCGGCTACCCCGTTTACACCAGCGGACCCGGTCCTTGCCGGCGCCGAGGCGCGCCTGCTGCCGCTGCTCCCCTCGCTCGGATTCGCCCCCGACCTCGACCTGATCCCGGACGATGCGCTGGAGGCGGCCCGCCTGCTGTTCATCAACTACCCGAACAACCCGACCGGCGCAGTCGTCCCCGACGGATTCTTCGAGCGGGTCGTGGAGCTCGCGCGCGAGCACCAGATCCTGGTCGTCCACGACAACGCCTACTCGGAGACCACCTTCGACGACTACGTCGCCCCGAGCTTCCTCGCCACTCCCGGTGCGAAGGAGGTTGGGGTGGAGGTGTTCTCGCTCTCGAAGGGCTTCAACATGACCGGCTGGCGCTGCGCGGCGATCCTCGGCAACGCCGAGGCGATCCGCACCTACTGGCGGCTGAAGACGAATGTGGATTCGGGGCTGTTCGAGGCGGTCCAGCTCGCCGGCGCCGCGGCGCTGCGCGGCCCGCGGAAGCACATCGAGGAGATGTGCTCGATCTACCAGCGCCGCCGCGACCTGGTCGTCGATGCCCTCCGGGCGATCGGGGTGGAGGTGGAGGCGCCGAAGGGGACGGTCTACGTCTGGGCGCCGGTGCCCGAGGGCCAGACCTCGACCTCCTTCGCCGAGCTCGTCCTCGAGAAGGCGGCGGTGGTGGTCTCGCCGGGCTCGATGTACGGGCCGAGCGGCGAGGGCTTCTTCCGGATCTCCCTGACCACCCCCGATGAGCTCCTCGTCGAGGCCGTCGAGCGCCTGCGGGCGCATCTCAGCGGCTGAAGCCCGTTGGGATCGCGCAAGCGGATTTCCAGCGGCTCGCAGTTCGAGGAGCGGATCGGCTTCAGCCGGGCCGTCCGCGAGGCGGATCGCGTCCTCGTCTCCGGCACGGCACCGGTCTGGCCGGATGGCTCCTGCGATCCCGACCCTGAGGTCCAGGCGGCCCGTTGCATCGAGATCATCGCCACCGCCCTGGAGGAGGCAGGAGCAAGCCTCGGAGATGTGATTCGCACCCGCCAGTTCATCGTCAGCGCCGATGACGCGGAAGCGGTCGGAAGGGCGCACTTTGCGGCATTCGGGGCGTCGCCCCCCGCCTCGACGATGGTCGTCGTCGCGGCTTTGCTCGATCCCCGCTGGAGGGTCGAGATCGAGGCCGAGGCGATCGTCGGACGCAAGTAGCAATTGCGCCTAGGGGACCGGCGCCTCTCAGCCGGGTGACTGGAATACTGAGGACTGGGTAGACGGCCGGGGGCGAAACCCTCGGGTCTGTGGCTAAGACAAGGGCCCCAGCTAAAGGCCCGCATCCACAGCGTCGAATCCCACTCCAATGATCGAAGCCGGACTACTTCTCGCGCTCGGATGCGCACTTCTCTCCAACGTGTCGCTGCTGTGCAAGCACCGCGGCGCCTGTCGCGCTCCCGATGTCAGCTTCCGCCATCCCCTCCGCAGCGGAGCGGCCCTGTTCGCCTCGCGCTGGTGGACGATCGGCTTCGCAATCGCCACCCTCGCCTGGTTCTTCCATCTCGGGGCGCTGGCGCTGGCGCCGCTGTCGCTGGTCCAGGCCGTGATCGCAGGCGGCCTGGTGCTGCTGGTGCTGCCGGCGCGTCGCTGGTTCGGGATCACGGTCGGCCGCCGCGAGCTGCTCGGCCTTGGCCTCGCCGCCGTAGGCCTCGCCTTTCTCGCCGTCACCGCGACGCACCCGCCCGATGAGGTAGGCGTCCGGTACTCGGCCCAGACCATGGCGATGTTCGAGGGCGCTGCGATCTCCGCCGGGCTCATCCTGCTTCTCTCGGGCAGCCACGGCCGCGCTCACCCTCACGGCGGGCTCCTGCTCGCGGTCTCGGCCGGGCTGCTTCTCGGGGTCGCCAACGTCGCGCTCAAGGCGCTGGTCGAGACCGTCCCGGCGGACCTGCTGGCGATCCTGAGCCCCTGGACCCTGGTGGCCGCGGTTGCAGCCATCGGGGCGTTCTTTGGGCTCGCCCGATCGCTCCAGCTGGGGGAGCCCGTTCAGGTCGTGGTGGTCACCTCGGTTGCGGTCAACTGCGCCGCGATCATCGGGGGCGTTTTGGTCTTCGGCGACCCGATGGGCTCGGACGCGCTCGCTGTCGTCGGACGCTCGCTCGCCTTCGCGGCGCTGGTCGCGGCCGCGGCCTTGATCCCGGCGGCTCCACGGCCGGCCGCGGTCCCTCAGCGCGCGTAATCGGGCGCATATGCGCCTGATCGCCGGGGCTCGGGACCCCGGCGCGTACCATCAGGGGCGGTGCAGCGAAACCGCAACGGACGGCTGAAGGACACGAGCGACGCGAACGGATCCGCGGGCGTGGTCAATCCCCGCGCGGCTCAGCGAGCACTGGCGATTGGCGTCGTCCGCGACTCCGGGCCCGAGGGGGATCCACTCGCCGAGCTCAAGGAGCTGCTCCGCACCGCCGGGGTGGCGACCGCCGGCGAGCTGTTCCAGCGCCGCGACCAGCCCGACCCGAACCGCTACCTGGGGCGCGGGAAGCTGGCTGAGCTGAAGAGGGAGATCGCCGCGGCCGACGCCAACCTCGTCGCCTGCGACGACGAGCTCGCCCCGCGCCAGGAGCGGAACCTGGAGGCCGAGCTCGGCGTTGCCGTGATCGACCGGACCGCGGTGATCCTCGACATCTTCGCCGACCACGCCCACACGGCGGAGGGAAAGCTCCAGGTCGAGCTCGCCCAGCTCGAGTACAACCTCGCCCGGATGCGCGGCCTCTGGACCCACCTCGAGCGGCTCGGCGCGGGACGGATCGATGGCGGGATCGGGACCAGGGGGCCCGGCGAGTCCCAGATCGAGACCGACCGCCGCCTCGCCCGCGACCGGATCACCGCCCTTCGCCGACGCCTGGAGCGACTCGAGCGGAACCGCGCCGTGATGCGAGCCGGACGTGAGCGCGCCGCGCTCCCGTCGGTGGCGCTTGCCGGATACACGAACGCCGGCAAGTCAACTCTGCTCAACGCGCTCACCGGAGCGGGGGTCGGGGTGGGGGAGCGGCTCTTTCACACCCTCGACCCGACCACCAGGGGCTTTGAGGAGGACGGCAAGCGCTACCTGCTCACCGACACGGTCGGATTCATCCGCAAGCTCCCCCATCAGCTGGTCGAGGCATTCAAGGCGACCCTGGAGGAGACCGTGATCGCCGACCTGATCGTGCACGTGGTCGACGGCTCAGAGCCGGAAGCCGCGAGGGCGGAGTCGATCGCGGCGGCCGATGCGGTCCTCGACGAGATCGGCGCCGGGTCGAGCCCGCGGCTGCTGGCGATGAACAAGGTCGATTTGCTCGATGACGCCGGGCGGCGCGAGCTCGCCCTCCGCCACCGCGACGCCGTCCTGGTCTCGGCCGAGACCGGCGAAGGGCTGGACGAGCTGAGATCGGAGATCGCGAAGCTGATCCGGCGCAATCTCACCGAGGTCGAGTTGCTCGTACCCTTTGCCGATGGTGAGCGCCTTTCGGAGCTTCACGAGGTCGCTGGTGACCTCGAGCGCGAGGATCGCCCGGACGGGGTTCACGTTCGGGCTCTCCTTCCTGCCCGGCACGCGGAACGGTTCGCGGACCTCGCCGTCGATGGACGACGAGGCGGGGTCGGCCGGCGCGCCACGAGCTCCGGCGTCTGACCTCAGCGTCAACGGGGCCTGGGACGCCCTCGATCCGGACCTCGCCCCGAACCTCGGCGACGAGGGGGGCGAGGAGCTGCGCTTCCTTCGGCTCAGCCGCAAGGCGACGCTCCCGACCCGGGCGCACGACAGCGACGCCGGCCTCGACCTCTACGCGGCCGAGGCGGCCCGGATCGGACCCGGCCAGCGGGTCAGCGTCGGCACCGGGCTGGCGGTAGCGATCCCCGAGGGGCTGGCCGGGCTGGTGCTGCCTCGCTCCGGTCTGGCGCTGAAGCACGGGATCGCCCTGGTTAACTCGCCAGGACTGATCGACCCCGGTTACCGGGGAGAGGTCAGGGTGCTCCTCCTCAACACCGACGGCACCTCCGACTTCCGGGTCTCGGAGGGGGAGCGAATCGCCCAGCTCCTCCTCGTGCCGGTCGCGATTGCGATCCCGCGTGAGGCCGACTCGCTTGAGTCCTCGGCTCGCGGGCCGAGCGGCTTCGGCTCGAGCGGAATCTAACGCCAGCTCAGCTTGGCCGGACCAGCTCCATCGGCACCAGCTTGTAGTGCAAGTGTTTCGCATGCTGTCGAAACGACCCGCAGCCGTTCGTCGTAAGGGTGAGGCGGCGCAAGCCCCTCAGATCAAACTTGCCGGCGCCGAGCCGCCGGCGCTGGGAAAGGAAGAACCATGCAGACCGAAAACAGGAGCCAGAAGATTGCCGTTACCGGAGCCACCGGCCGGGTCGGGTCGCACCTCGTCGAGATTCTCGAGCAGCGCGGCCACGATGTGGTCCCGATCGCGCGCTCCAAGGGGATCGACGTGGTCAGCGGCGAGGGTCTGGACGAGGCGCTCGCCGGGGCCGAGACCATCATCGATACGGCCACCGGGCCCTCGCCCGACCAGGAGGAGGCGACCGCATTCTTCACCGCTTCGGCACGGAACCTGCAGCGAGCCGGCGCAAAAGCCGGAGCGGGGCGGATCGTCGTCGTCTCGATCATCGGCATCGACAAGTTCCAGGGCGGCTACAACGCGGCGAAGGTGGCGCAGGAGCACACCCTGCTCGAAGGCCCGCTCCCGGTCCGGATCGTTCGCGCGGCACAGTTCCACGAGTTCGTCGATCAGCTGGTCGGGTGGACGATCCAGGACGGCGTCGCTTACCTCCCCGAGATGCGAACGCAGCTCGTGGCCGCCGGCGTCGTCGCGGAGACCCTCGCCGATGCGGCCGAGGAGCCGGAAATCGAGAGCGGCAGGATCACCGAAGTCGCCGGCCCGCGGGATGAGCGTCTCGCCGATGCGGCCGCCGCGCTGTTCGCCAGCCGAGGTGACTCGTTCGAGATCCGCGAGGGCCGCCAGTCCGGCGACCCGGACGCCACGGCCTATGCGGAGGGCGCCGCGCTGCCCAACCCGGGCGCGAAGCTCGCCGGCCCCAGCTTCGAAGAATGGCTTGCGGCGGCCTAGGCGACTGGGGGCAGCGGGGCGCCGCTAGCTGAAGGAGACCTGCGGCGCCTCACGCTCGGCGGCGTCGCCGATCTCGAAGAACGCCTTCTCCTCGAAGCCGCCCTGGTTGGCGACGATCGAGGCGGGGAACTGCTGGATCCGGGTGTTGTAGGACTGGACGTTTGAGTTGTAGATCCGACGCGAGGCCTGGATCTCGTCCTCGAGCTCGGAGAGCTGGCGCTGAAGCTGCTGGAAGTTCTCGGTCGCGCGCAGCTCCGGATACTGCTCGGCGACCACCCGGAGGCCGCCGAGGGCGGCGCTCAGGGCGCTCTCGGCCTTGCCGGTCTCCTCGACGCCGCTGGCCTCCATCGCCTGGCTGCGGGCCTGGGTGACCTTCTCGAAGGTCTCGCGCTCGTGGGTCGCATACCCCTTCACCGACTCGACCAAGTTCGGGATCAGGTCGTGACGGCGCTTGAGCTGGACGTCGATCCCGCTCCAGGCCTCGTCGACGCGGTTCCGCGCGCTGATGATCGAGTTGCGGACGAGGACGTAGATCAGCCCGGCGAGGACGATCAGCCCGACGACGATCAAGACGATGACCATGGGGTGATCCTAGCTAACCGCGCGCCGCGGCTGACACGGCCGTCTCGTGGGCGGCGGCCTCGAGATCGTCACTGAGCGGCTCCAGGGCGGGGTGCGATCCGGTTCGGTGCCCGAGGCCGAGCGAGATCAGCCGATCGGCGAGCGAAGCGTTCTTCGGCAGGAGCGGGCCGTGGAGGTAGGTCCCGACCATGTTCAGGCGCCTGACCCCCTCGCGGCCGTCCAAGCCGTTGTTCCCATGCCCGTGCACAACTCGGCCCAGCGGCTCGGCGTCGGGCCCGAGGTAGGTCCGCCCGCCGTGGTTCTCGAACCCGGCCAGCACTCTCGGGCCGCCGCCGAAGTCCACCTCGATCGAGACATTGCCGATCAGGCGGGGTCCCGGCTCGCGAACGGTCTCCAGGTCGGCGATCCCGAGGCCCGGGATCGATCGCTCGGCGAGCTGATAGCTGCGCCCGAGCAGCTGGTAGCCGCCGCAGACCGCGAGCAGCGCGGCGCCGTCGTCGACTGCGGATGCGATCGCGTCGCGCTTCGTCCGCAGCATGTCCTCGGCGACCAGGACCTGATCGCGGTCCTGGCCGCCGCCGATGTAGATCAAATCGTGATCTCCGGGGTCGAAGCCCTCGCCTGGGCCCGCGGCGGCGTAGCGGAAGCCGATCTCGCGCCACTCGCAGCGCCGCTGGAGGAAGAGGATGTTGCCGCGATCGGCGTAGATGTTCATCTGCTCGGGGTAGAGGGCGAGCAGCCGGAGCTCGAGATCGGGGGCGGCGGTCATCGTGCCTCCGCGAGGACGAGCACCGAATCGGCCTCGTTCGGGCCCGCCTCGATAGCGCGGCGCCCGGCCGGGCGCAGGCCGGCGTCCCGAAGCTCGCCCTCCAGCTGCTCGGGCGAGATCCGCTCGAGGAGCTCGTCATGGACCGTCCGCTCCATCTCTCCGTCCGGGGAGACGCGCTCGCGCAGCCGTCGCACCTTCAGGCTCCGGTCGCCGACCTGGACCCAGAGCGGCTCGCTCGAGTAGACCCAGTCGCCGATCTCGCGTATGTCGGGGAGGATCTTGTTCGGCGCGAGGCCCTGGTCGAGCAGGGTCGACTCGTCCACCAGGGTCGCCGCCAACTGGGCACCCGGAGCGAGCAGACTCGCCAGCGCCCTCAACATCGATCGCCGCTCGGTTCCCTCGATCTCCTGGAGCAGGTGGAGGGGGGCGATCGCGAGCCGCGGAGAGGCTGGGAGGTTGAGACCGGCGGGCGCCGAGAGGTCGGCCACGATGGCGGTGATGGGCACACCTTCTCGCTCGGCGCGCCGCTCGAGCTCGGCCGCGAGCTCGGGGTCGCGATCGAGGGCGATCACCTCGGTGCCGGCGGCGGCGAGATGGAGGGCCACTCGGCCGGCGCCGGCGCCCAGCTCGAGCACGGGCCCGCCGCTTGCGGACGCGAGCTCGCTCCAGAGGGGGAGGTCGGCGCCGTAGGAGCCGAACTCGACCTCCTGCCAGATCGCCGCCTCCGGCGCTTCCGTCGCGCGCATCTCCCGTGAGCCGGTCATTCCCAGAACTCCGGGGCGAGGTCGCGGTGGGCGAGGAGGGTGCGGAGCTCGAGCAGCGCGGTGTAGGTGGGGAGGGCGAACAGTCGCCGGGGAGCGTCGGCGACCGCCTGGTCGAGCGAACCGGCGATCCCCGGCTTCACCTCGATCGAGTCCCGTGGCCAGCCGGCGTACTTGAGCCGCAGGGCCATCTCCGGGGCCCGGGTTCCCGAGCAGACCACCCGGCGAACCTGGTCGGCGAGCAGCTCGAAGTCGGCGTCCCAGATCCAAGAGACGTCACGGCCGTCGGCGATCTTGTCGTTGAGGGCGATCCAGAGATCGAGCTCACCGTCGGCGGATTCGAGGCTGAGCGTGCGCAGCACCTCGTTCGCGCCCGCCGGGTTCTTGATCAGGAGGATCGAGACGGGCTTGCCGCCGACCTCGATCGTCTCCACCCGACCGAAGACGGCTCGGACGGCCTCGAGGCCCTCACGGATCCGCGCCAGCGAGATCCCCGAGCGCAAGCCGACGGTGATCGCGGCGAGGGCGTTGTAGACGTTGTAGAGGCCGGGCAGCGGCAGCTCCAGCTCGATCTCGCCCTCCGGCGTCCGCGCCCGCAGCCGGGAGCCGGACATCCCCCGTAGCTCGACCTCGGTGGCGGCGACGTCGGGGACGGGGCGGTCGGCGTCGCAGTTGGGGCAGGAGTAATGCCCGAGGTGGCCGACGAAGGCGCGGTCGTACGCGTAGGGGGCGCCGCAGCGGCGGCAGTGCTTTGCGTCGTGGGCGTGTTGAAGCTGGGGGAGGGCTTGGCTCGTGTCCTCGATCCCGAAGTAGGTGACTCCCGGGCGGCGGCGAAGCTCGCGGTCGCGGCCGAGGTCGGCGATCAGGGGATCGTCGGAGCAGAGGGCGAATTCGCACTTGCCCGCCAGTGATTCGACCAGCGAAGCCCACTCGTCGGCGAGATGCTCGAGCTCGCCATAGCGGTCGAGCTGGTCGCGGAAAAGGTTGGTGAGGACGAGCAGGCGGGGGCGAAGCTGCGGGGCAACCCGGGGGAGCCAAGCTTCATCCAGCTCGAACAGGCCCTCGCGGCCACGTTGCTCGAGCAGCGCCGTGGCGACCCCCCAGTGCATGTTCGAGCCGGCCCGGTTGTGGACCGGCTGGCGGCCCGCTCGGCGGAGGATCGTCGCGATCATCCCCGCCGTCGTCGTCTTGCCGTTGGTGGAGCTGACCACGATCGAGCCGTCCTCGAGGCTGTCGGAGAGCCGCTCGATCGCGTCCGGGGCCATCCGCACCAGCAGGCGACCCGGGAGGGTGGTGCCGCCGCCCCGCCCGCTGCTGCGGCTGAGGCGGCCGGTGAGCCGAGCGAGGGCCAGCTTCGGCCCGAACAGGGCGCTTTGGCGCGGCTTCGCCGCGCCGTCGGCGTCGTCTGCCCGGCTCACGCGCTGGCCCCGGCGGGTGGCGCGATCACCCGGAGCGCCCGTGGCAGGACCCTGAGCGTGGCGGGCAGGCCGCTGAAGAGCTCGCCGTCGGCGTGGACGGCGAAGTCGCGATCGGCGCTCACCCGGATCTCGGCCCCCGCGGCGTGCAGCTCGGTCACCTCGTCCAAGTCGACGTGGGTGCCCTTGAACACCTTTGGCAGGTTAGCCAGGTAGCGCAGCTTGCCAACCGACCCGATGACGACGATGTCGAAGAGGCCGTCGTCGAGCTTCGCATGCGGCGCTACGAACATCCCGCCGCCGAATGCGCTCGCATTCGCGATGGCCACCGAATAGCCCTTGAAACCGATCGACTCCCTGCCGTCCACCTCGACCTCGAAGGTCGCGGGCCGCCACGCGGCCATCGCCCGGAGGGCGGAATAGGCATAGACCAGGTTTCCGCGCACGAGCCGCGTTTCGTTTGCGATCCGGACGCACTCCGAGTCGAATCCGAAGGAGGCAACGGAGAGGAATCGCCGCCCGTTGACCTCGCCGACGTCGATCTCGCGCTCACTGCCGCTGGCGAGGGTTGCAATCGCGCCGGCGGGCTCGCGCGGGATCCCGAGCACCCGGGCAAGGTCGTTGCCACGGCCGCCGGGAACTATCCCCATCGCCGTCTCCGATCCGGTGAGCGCGCCGCCGACCTGCCCGATCAACCCGTCGCCGCTCATCACCACCGGGGTCTCGCCCGCGGCGGCGGCGCTCCGGGCCTCGTCGACGCCGTGCTCGAGGCTCTCGGTCTCGACGACGCGAAAGGCGAGTTGCCACCGCTCGAGCTCGCGTTTCACCGCGGGGAGCAGCTTGCGGGCGCGACCTCCCCCGGAGGAAGGGTTGACGAGGAGCAGGTGGGGGCGCTTGGCATTCACATCGTGAATCTATGGCCCTGCATCCGATTGCGGCGGTCAGCCATAGGCGGGGAGCCGGGCCACCCAGTAAGTGCCCCGGCCCGCGGTGCCGCTCTCGATCTGCTCGAGCCCGGCCCGAGCGAACCCGCGCCTGAGCACGGGCTCGGGCGTGTAGAAGGGCGTCGCGGGGCCGAATGTCGCCGCGATCACGAAGTGGCCGCCTGGCCTCAGCACCCGTGCGGTCTCGGCGAAGAAGGGAGGCATGTTGAGCTGCGCGATAAGGTCGAAGGAGTCGTCCTCGTAGGGGAGGGCGGCGGCGTCGGCGACGCGGAAGGCCACGCGCCCCTCGGGGTCGAGCCCGATCCGCCTCTGGGCGCGGTGGATCATCTCCTCGGAGAGATCGACGCCCCTCACCCGAGCCTGGGGGAACTCGCGCGCGATCAGGAGCGCCGCGTCGCCTAGTCCCGTGCCCAGGTCCAGGGCCCGCTCGGGGGCGGGGCTGACATGGAGGAGGGCGGCGGCCAGCGGCATCAGATGCTCGGGGGACGAGCGCGCCTCCCACCGGGGGGCGAGCCGGTCGAACAGGCGGCGCATGGTTCCCCGCAGCAGCGGCCAGGCGAACGGCGCCCGGGCGATCGTGACGTTCATCGCCCGGGCGAGGAGCTGGACCCGCCGTGGCGGCGGCCCCGAACCGCGGTCGGTCGATTCCTCGGGCAAGCTCGCGATGATCGCAGCCGGCGCCCGCGAGCTAGCCTTCCTGCCCTTGACGATCTGGCGGGTAACCGGGCGGGGCGTCTGATGGCGAGCGTCCGCGAGGGCGACAGCGCTCCGGACTTCGAGCTCGCCGGCACCGGCTCGCGCACCTATCGTCTCGCCGACTACCGCGGCCAGGGGCTGATCATCGCCTTCTACCCCGGGGACTTCACTCCGGTCTGCACGAAGCAGTTCTGCTCCTACCGCGACGACGGCGACCGGATCGAGAGGCTCGGCGTGAAGATGCTGGGGATCTCCCCACAGTCGGTGGAGTCGCACGAGCGCTTCATCGCCGAGCACGGCCTCAACCTCCCGCTCCTCAGCGATCCCGACAAGCGAGTCGCCCGCTCCTACGGGGTGTTGGGTCCCGGCGGCTTCCTCCGCCGCTCGGTCTTCCTCGTCGACGGGGAGAGGATCGTGCGCTACCGGCACGTCGCCCTCTTCGGCCTTCACTACCAGGACGTCGCCGACCTCGAGCGGGCCGTCGAGCGACTCCCCTGACTCGATGGCCGACCGCCTCGAGCCCACGCAGTTCGCGGTCGAATCCTCTGGGGTCGAGCTGGCGGGGGAGAGCGTGGGGGAGGGGCCTCCGATCGCCCTCCTGCACGGGGTGACGGCGACGCGCCGCTACGTGGTCCACGGCTCGAACGCGCTCCCGCGGCGCGGCTATCGCCAGATCTCCTACGACGCTCGGGGCCATGGCGAGTCCGCTCCCGCGTCCGCGAAAGCGGGCTACACCTACCCGGAGCTGGCGAGGGACCTCGGGGCGGTGCTTGAGAGGCAGAGGGTCGAGCGCCCGGTGCTCTGCGGCCACTCGATGGGCTGTCACACGATCGCCACTTTCGCGCTCGAGCATCCTGAAGCGGTGGCGGCTGTCGTCCTGATCGGGCCCGTGCAGCTCGGGCTCCCCGCCCCCGACGAGGTGCTGGAGGCGTGGGGGCGGCTGGCCGACGGCCTCGAGCGGGGCGGGGTGGAGGGGTTCATGGAGGCCTATGAAGCGGACCTGACCGTCGAGGGAGCCGGGCGGGAGACCGTGCTCCGGATCACCCGCGAGCGGATCCAGCTTCACCGTCATCCGGATGCCGTTGCCCGCGCCCTGCGCGAGGTGCCCCGCTCGATCCCCTTCGACGGGATGACCGAGCTCGGCCACCTCGACCTCCCGGCGCTGGTGGTCGCCAGCCACGACGACGTCGATCCGGGCCATCCCTACCCGGTGGCGGAGGCGTGGGCGGCGGCGATCCCGGGGGCGCGCCTGGTGAGCGAGGAGCCGGGTTCCTCGCCACTCGCCTGGCAGGGAGGGAAGCTGGCGCGGGAGATCGCCGCCTTCTGCGAGCAGCCGGCGGTCGAGGGGCGCTGGGGTCGCTAGCCGGGACGGTCCTTGAGCCGGATCACCAGTCGGGCCCCCGACCAGGTCTCGTCGATCGCGCAGGTCTTGTTGTCGACCAGCTTGTTGGCGAGGCCGATCGCCTGGACGTCGAGGAACTTGAGGTCGGTGTCGACCCCCGAGGATGCCTTCGGCCAGGCGATCCAGAGCCCGCCCGCCGGATCGAGCGCCCTCCGGAGCGCCGGGACGCGGCGCGCGAGCTCGACGCGGCGGGTGGTGAAGAAGACGATCACGTCGAGCGGCCCGGAGACTCGGGAGCGGACGTCGACGCCCTCCGGCAGCGATCCGAGAAGTTTCGGGAAGTCGTCGGGGGCTTCAGGGAATGCGACCCGGTGGCCTTCCTTGATCCCCAGCTTCCTCACCAGCGGGCTGTCATACGCATTGTTCGGGCGGGCGCTCATCGTGGCTGAGGAGCCTACGTCGACCGCCCTAAGCTGACCCCGCTCACGCATAGAGGCGTGATTGTTCAGTAGCACCGCTTCTCGTCCAAAGGGGCTGTTCAAATCCAGTCGCCCCGACTAACAAAGCTTCGCTAAGAGCGCGTTCGCGGACCCGACTCGAATCGCAGCGGCCGCAGTCGTCGCTAGGTCCTCGATTAATCCGATACCTTTCGGGGTAGCGTTTCATGAGGAGGCTTGGCATGCCCGAGCGCAGGCGCAGGCGACGGGAGCAAACGGATCAGACGGCATCGGAGGCCGACCAGAGCACCGCTGATGCGGATCAAACCGCCTCCGACATCGATCAGAGCGCATCCGATCGCGAGCAGTCCGTGGCTGAAGTGGATCAGCGCTCCTCGGACCGAGACCAGGCCACCGCCGACCGCGAGCTGGCCGCCCATCCCTCTGATCAGGCAGCCCTGCGCGACTACGAGGCCTCGCGGGCCGAGCGCGGCGAAGGAACTCTCGATCGCCGCACTACGCGGGCCGCGCGGGGGCAGTTGGCCTCCGAGCGCGATGAGGCGGGCTGGCGCCGCGACGAAACGGCCCGCAAGCGGGACCGCACGGCTGAGGAGCGCGACCACGCCGCCGAGGAGCTCGACCACGAAGCCGAGCGGCTCGCTCAAGAGCTTGGTCAGACAGACGATCGCACCGCGGCGGCTCTGGAGGCTGCGGCGGTCGCTCGGGGACGGGCGGCCAGCGTCCGCGGCCGCGCGGCCGCCGATCGGGAGCGAGCAGCCGGAGATCGCGAGGTGGCGGCGCGCGATCGTGAGCAGCACCAACGCGAGCTCGAGCACGCGGAGCTCGACGAGCTTACGGGGGCCTACCGGCGCGGACTGGGTGAGTTGGCTCTGGGAAATGAGATCGAGCGGGCGAGGCGCTCGGGGAAAGGCCTGGTGCTCGCCTATATCGACATCGACAACCTCAATGAGGTCAACGATCGCCACGGCCGCGCCGCGGGCGATGCCTTGCTACGCGACCTCGTAGGCGCGCTTCGATCAAAGCTTCGCCCCTACGATCCGCTGGTGCGCTGGGGTGGGGACGAGTTCGTTTGCGCGATCTCGGAGACCGAGCTCGAGGACGCGCGCGGTCAGATCCAGGAGGTTCGAGAGCTCCTCGCCGAAACTCAACCCGACGCCTGGATTAGCGGCGGTCTAGCCGCGCTGCGCCAGGGAGACACGGTCGAGGCTCTCATCGAACGCGCCGACTACGAGAGTCTCATGGAGGCTAGGACAAAGCCTGGGGAATCGGACGCGAGACGGTAGAGGAGGTCGCGTAGGGCCGAGGGTCGCTGGTGAAGGGGGGCCGACCGAGACAGCGGCCGATTTTTCGGGTAGAGGCGTTCCCGAGTAGCCGGCCACGTCCGGGAACTCAGCGGCCGTTAGAGCCGCCCTCGTATGCTTTCAGGCATGGCGATCGACGAAGGTCCGGGAATCCACTACGCCGCCGTTTCCCGCGGGACGCCGGTGTACTCCAGTGACGACGTCGAGGTGGGCAAGGTGGACGAGGTGGTGGACAACTACCGCGAGCACATCCTCGACGGGTTCGTGATCGAGACGCTAAATGGCGACCTCCGCTTCGTCGACGCGCCCGAGGTCGCCCGGACTGCCGAGAGGGCCGTCCGGCTGAACATCGACGCCACGGCCGCGGCCGAGCTGCCGCCGCCGGAGAAGGGCGCCCCGAGCTTCAAGCCGAACCGGGGCGGCCGCCTCAGCAAGATGTTGGGCGGCAGCTGGCGGAAGCACTAGCGACTGCCCTCAGACGCCGAGGCTGCGCTTCAGCCTCCTGGCGTTGTCGAGGGCGTAGCCCTGCCAGTCGTTGTTGAAGTAGGCGAAGACCTCCGTCTTGCGCCGCCACTGGGCGAGGCGGCGAGCCCAGGTGTCGAGCTCGGAGTCCGAGTACTTGCCTCTGCGCCCCCGGCGGCCGTAGTGGAAGCGGATGAAGGTCCAGTCGGCGGTCCTCTCGTGCGACTGGAACGGCCACTTCGGGTGGTCGCCGATCACCAGCGCGACCTCGTGGCTGCGAAGCAGCGAGTAGACGTCGGCCGTGAACCAGCTCGGGTGGCGGAACTCGAAGGCGTGGCGTCCCTTCGGAAGCGCCTCCAGGGCTCCCGTCAGGCGCTCGTCGTCGCGGTGGAAGTTCTCGGGAAGCTGCCAGAGGACCGGCCCGAGCTTGTCGGATTCGACCAGCGCCTCGAGCGGGTCGTAGAAGCGCTTGATGTAGGGGCCGAGGCCCTTCAGCCGTTTCACATGAGTGAGGTAGCGGCTCGCCTTCACCGCGAAGATGAAGTCGTCGGGCGTCTGCTCGACCCAGGTCTGAACGGCGGTGGGAGAGGCGAGGCGGTAGAAGGTGCTGTTGACCTCGACGGTGTCGAACTCCTCCGCGTAACGGGAGAGCCAGTGTCTTTGGGGAAAGCCCTTCGGGTAGAGCCGTCCCCGCCAGTCCGGATAGGCCCAGCCGGAGCAGCCGATCCGGACGGGACGCGCCGCCACCGGGAGGCGTTAGCCGGCGCCCTGCCGGCGGAGGACGAGGATCGCGATGTCGTCCCGAGGCTCGCCCCCGTTCCGCTTGATCGCCGCCTCGGCCAGCTTTGAGGCAACCTCGTCGGCGCTGCTGCCGGCGGCGTTGGCGAGCTGGCCCGAGAGCCATCCCGGATCGTCCTCAACGCTGCGATCGCTTAGGTCGAGCATGCCGTCCGTGTAGAGGACGAGGCAGTCGCCGGCGCCGAGCTGGGCATCGACGTCGGCGAGGGTTGGCCGTGGCAGCGCTCCCAGCAAGGTGCCGGGCTCGCCGAGCTGGTCGACCTGCCCGCTCTTCCTCAGCACCAGCGGTGGGGGGTGGCCGCCGAGGGCGATCGTCAGTCGGGCCGACCCGCGTCCGTTTCGGGGGGCCTGGATCCGGGCGAGGGCCGCTGTGCAGAAGCGGAGATCGGTGCGCTCGCCGGTGATCGAGTCGTGGAGCGCCCGGAGGACGTCGCTCGGGGCGCGCTCGGGGGAGGAGGCGGCACGGATCGAGTGCCGCGCCAGGGCGGTCAGCGCGGCGGCCTCAGGGCCCTTGCCGCAGACGTCGCCGATCACCGCGGTCCAGTCGCCTGAACCGGTCCTGAAGACGTCATAGAAGTCGCCGCCCACCTCATAGGCCTCCCCAGCCGCGAGGAAGCGCGAGGATGACTCGAAGCCCGCGATCTCGGGCAGCGAGCTGGGGCGGAGGCTGCTCTGAAGGACAGAGGCGATGTGCGATTGCCGCTCGTGCAGCCGAGCATTGTCGAGGGCGAGGGCGGCGCGGTCGGCGAGCCGCTTGGCCGTGCGCTGGGCCACCTCGTCGAACGCGTTGGCGGGCTGCATTATCCAGAGGGTGAGACAGCCGACCACGTGCCCGCGGGCGCCGAGAGGGAGGAGGAGGCAGGAGCGGAAGCGGTGGCGGTGGAGTGCCTCGCGCTCCTCCTCCTTGGTGGTGATCTCCTCGATCCGCTGGTCGGAGAGACGGTCGAGCAGCTGCGGGTCGCCGGTGCGCAGCACCTCGGCCACCGGATGCGGGCCGGCGGGGTCGATCGGCACCTCGGCCCGGAGCCTGATGAATTCCTCGGCGGCGTCGCTGTCCTCGCTCCAGGCTGCAAGGCGGACGATCTGGCCGTCGGAGGTAAGCCCGTCGACGATCGAGACGTCAGACAGGGAGGGGACCGCGAGCTTCGCTAGCTGGAGGGCGCGCTCCTTCTGACTGAGGGTCGCCTCCATCAGACGCCCAGCATCGGCGAGGAGCTCGGATGCCGCCCGCTCGCGATCGAGGTTCGCGCGAAGGCTCGCCACCCAGAGCCCGGCGACGGCCCCGGCGATCACAGTCATCACGCCGATCAGGTACTCGGTCTGGTCGAAGTTCTGGTTCCAGGTGGCGGAGAGCAGGGCAAGGAGCACGCAGAAGGCGCCGACCACCACGGTCTCGGGGGGCGGCGCGTTGAGCGCCGCGATCACCGTGGGGATCGCCAGCAGGGCGATCAGGACTATCCCTGAGCCGATCCCGTCGAGGACCGCGATCGCGCTCGCCCCGCCCATTCCGAGCAGGGCGGCCGCCGAGAGCTCGTGGAGGCCCGCCAGTGAGGCCGGGGGCTTCACCAGTTCGGGATGACGCGCCACTACCTAATCGTAGGTGCGGAGTGGCCTCAGGGCGACGCCCCTCGCTCGTCGCCCGTGCGCAGATCGGCGCATTGCACGCAACATGTGAATCACATGCGACAATGTTATGTAGATGCCGAAGATGATCCAGATCCGAAACGTCCCGGACGATCTGCACCTGAAGCTGAAGGAGCGAGCGGCAGCGAATGGCGTCACGCTCTCGGATTACCTACTCGAGGAGGTTCGAGCCGCCGCTGAAAGGCCGACTCTCACGGAGATGATGGAGCGGCTCGAAAGGCTTGAGCCGATCAAATTGCCGGAATCGGCGGAAAAGGCGGTCCGCCGCGGCCGCGACTCGCATTGATCGTTCTAGATTGCTCGGTGGTTCTCACCGTGATCTCCGGCGAACCTAGGCAGCCGGCGAAGCGGTTGCGGGAGCGTCTCGGCGAGCTGCGCGAGGCACACGCGCCACATCTGATCGATTTGGAGGTCCTGAGCGCGCTGGCGCGATGGGTGAGGGGCAGTCGGTTGAGCCTGGGTCAGGCAGAGCGGCTCTTGGGTCGCTTCCACGAGCTCCGCATCATCCGGCACCCGCATCATCCGTTCCTGGGACACATTTGGGCGCTGCGAGGGAACCTGAGCCCCTATGACGCCTCATACGTGATCCTGGCCGAGGCGCTGGACCTGCCGTTGCTCACTCACGACAAGGGAATGGCCGCTGCGCCCACAAAAGCTCAGGTTGAGCTGGTTCCCGCCTGACTTGTCATAACGCACGTTCTCGGGCATTCGCCCTGCGCGGGCCCTAGGCCGCCTAATCGATGCACGCCTCGACCGAGCGCCTGGCCTCGGCCGACGGCACCCGGTCGAAGACGGCGATCACGTTGCGCTTCGCGACCAGCCGCTGGTCGGGCTCGGCGGCCTCGAAGGTCCGGAGCGAGGCGCGGATGTCGGCGGCGCGACTCTTCACCTTCTCATCGCTTCCCTCGACGACGAACCCGGCGCTCCCCCCGTCCGAGGCCCGGAGGCGAAAGTCGGTCGGCAGGTTGAAGAGCGGTGCGTTCGGAGTGGCGCCCTCGGCCTGCTGCTTCCAGCCGGCGTCGGCAAGGCAGTTGCGGAGCGAGTCCTCTCCGACCGCGCTCTCCTCCTCCCCCCCGCAACCGAGCGCCACCAGGGTGAGGGCGAGAACAATCGCGGCGACGCGAGGACCCGTGCTCACGCGGGAAAGCTACCCGCATGCGGCACCGGCGCGGCGACCCCAGGGGGATGAAGGCCGCCGCGCCGGGTTGGCCAACGGCTTGAGACAACCCCTGAACAAGACTGGTAGTCGCCGCCGGCCCGTGAAACGAGGCACGTTCAGACTAAGGCGCGGGTGCGCTCGGTGGCATCCGCAGGGGTCCGCACACCCGATCCGTGTAAATCCCCATCATCGGTTTTGGGTGCCCCGAGCCCGATCAGCCCGTTATCGGTGCGCCAGAATCCGCTGCATGGAATCCGATCCAGCGGCAGGAGTCGGCGTCTTCGCGGCGCTGGCGGCGGGGCTCGTCTCCTTCCTCTCCCCGTGCGTGCTGCCGCTCGTGCCGGGCTACCTCTCCGCGGTCACCGGCGTCGCCGCCCCCGACCTCGAGCGCGCCGGGTGGCGCCAGGTGCTCGCCCCCAGCCTGCTCTTCGTCGCCAGCTTCTCGACGATCTTCATCCTCCTCGGGCTGACCGCCACCGGGATCGGCAGCACTCTCCAGGACCACCAGCTGCTCCTGGAGAAGATCGCCGCCGCGCTGATCATCGCGTTGGGCGTCTTCTTCATCGCCGCCCCCTACGTCACCCGCTTGAATCGAGAGTGGCATGTCGACGCGCTGCTCGCTCGGGCGGGCAAGGGCGGCCCGCTGATCGCCGGGGCGGCATTTGCGATCGCCTGGACGCCCTGCATCGGGCCGACCCTTGCCGCGATTCTCGGCGCCGCGGCGCTCTCCGATTCGGCCGCTCATGGCGCCTTCCTGCTCGCTGTCTACTCCGCGGGGCTCGCGATCCCCTTCCTGCTCACCGCCGTCGCCTTCACCCGGATGACCACCGCCTTCGCCGTCGTCAAGCGCAACTACGCGGTGATCATGGGAATCGGCGGCGCAATCCTGATCGGGATGGGAGTGCTGATCTGGACCGGCAGCCTCGGGCCGATCAACGGTGACGTGCAGCGCTTTCTGAACGAGCACGACATCAACTTCTTCAACATCTAGACGCCTGGCTGCCCGGCCAGGCCCCACTAGACTGGCTCAGCCGCCGTGTCCCGAAGCTCCTCCAAGCCACGCACCGCGATCATCGGCGCCGGCATCAGCGGGCTGACGTCCGGAAAGGCCCTCACCGACTGGGGCCTGCCCTACACCTGCTTCGAGGCCAGCGACGACATCGGCGGCAACTGGTATTTCGGCAACCCCAACGGGCGCTCGTCGGCCTACCAGTCGCTCCACATCGACACCTACCGCGACAGCGTCTCGTTCCGCGACATGCCGATGGGCGATGACTATCCGGACTACTCACATCACGCGGAGATCCTCGCCTACCTCCACCGCTACGCCGAGGCCTTCGGACTCCGCGAGCGGATCCGCTTCGAGACCCCCGTGGACCGCGCCGAGCGGCTCCCGGGCGGCGGCTGGCGGCTCACCCTCCCCGACGGATCGAGCGAGGAATTCGACTTCCTGATCGTCGGCAACGGCCACCACTGGGACCCGCGATTCGCCGAATTCCCGGGGACCTTCGACGGCGAGACGATCCATTCGCACCACTACATCGACCCGAAGACGCCCGTCGACCTCACGGGGAGGCGGATCCTGGTCTGCGGGATCGGGAACAGCGCGGTTGACATAACCTCGGAGCTCTCCCGCAAGGGGGTCGCCGAGAAGGTCTTCATCTCGACCCGGAGCGGCGCCTGGGTGATGCCGAAGTACCTCTTCGGCCAGCCGCTCGGGAAGCTGGTCAAGACCCGCCCCCACCTGCCGGTGAAGCTGCAGACGTGGCTCGCGCGCCCCCTCCCCTTCATCGCCTCCGGTCGGATGGAGGACTTCGGGCTCCCCCATCCCAACCACGAGTTCCTCGAGGCCCATCCCACCGTCTCCAGCGAACTCCTGCTGCGGCTCGGATCGGGTGACGCGGTGGCGAAGCCGAACGTCGCCGAGCTGCTTGGCGACCGGGTCCGGTTCGAGGACGGCAGCGTCGAGGAGATAGACGCGATCGTCTACGCCACCGGCTACAAGATCACCTTCCCCTTCTTCGACCCGGGGTTTCTCTCGGCGCCGGAGAACCGGCTGCCCCTTTTCAAGCGCATCTTCGTGCCGGGGATCGACGACCTCGCCCTGGTCGGGTTCGCGCAGGCGATTCCGACGCTGTTCCCGTTCGTCGAGCTCCAGAGCAAGGTCGTCGCCCGTTACGTCGGAGGCGATTACGCCCTCCCTTCGGTCGAGGAGATGGAGCGGACGATCGCGGATGACGTCATCAAGCACGGTCAGTTCTCCGAACGGCCCCGTCACACGATGCAGATCCACTGGTACGTCTACGAGCACGACATCTGGCACCGCGAGCTACCCGCCGGGCGCGAGCGCGCCGCGCGCGGGATGGCACCGGAGCTCGCGGGACGGGTCGAGGCGAAGGATGAGGCCCATGCCTGAGCGCGCCGACGTCGAGTTTCCCAGCGGCGGCGAGACCTGCGCCGCCTGGCACTTCGCCGGCGAAGGCGACGCCTTTGCCTCGGAGGGGGGACGCCCCTGCGTGGTGATGGCGCCCTTGCTCGGCGGCACCCGCGATTCGGGCCTCGAGCCGTTCGCGGAGGCCTTCGCCGGAGGCCGGCCTCGAGGTGCTCCTCTTCGACTACCGGAACTTCGGCGCCTCCACCGGCGAGCCCCGACAGCTCGCCTGGCCGCCACGCCATCGCGACGACTACCGGGCCGCGGTCGCCTTCGCCCGCGGCCTCGAAGGCGTCGACCCGGATCGGATCGTCCTCTGGGGGACCTCATGGTCGGGGGGCCACGTCGTCTACGTCGCCGCCGACGATCCACAGATCGCGGCGGTGGTCTCCCAGAACCCCGACCTCGACGGCCTCCGCACGCTGCGCGAGGTCGCCCGCTACGCCAACTGGGCCCAGCTGCTGCGGGTACATCTCGAGGCCCTCAAGGATGCCGCCCGGATCGTTCGCCGCCAGCCCCCGCACATGATCCCGATCGTCGCCAAGCCGGGGAAGGTTGCGGCGATGGCCAGCCCCGACTCGGATGCCGGGTATCACGCGATCGCCGGCCTGAGCTGGCGGAACGAGATTCTCGCCCGCTGCGCGTTCGCCGAATGGACCAACCGGGCGAGCACCAGGATGGACGACCTCCAATGCCCGATCCTCGTCCAGATCGCCGACCGCGATCAGGTTTCCCCTCCCCTGGCCGCCCGCGCCGCCGCCTGGCGCGCGAAGGGCCGGGTCGAGCTCCGTGAGTACCCCTGCGCGCACTTCGAGATCTACCTCGGCGAGTGGCGCGAGCGGGCGATCGCCGACCAGCTCCACTTCCTCAAGCGTCACCTCTCGGCCGAGGTTCCGGCCGGAGAGCCGGCCGCCACCTCATAAACGGGTCGCTCCTCCGACATTTCACGGGTCGCGCTGACGCGCGCCCTCGCACCATCGGAGCGCCCTCGGATCTAAGCGGGCGGTTTCTCCGGGGCTCCCCCTGGCACGGCGACCTCGAGCGGGATCCCGAGCGCCTCGGCCTCCTCGATCCCCTCGCCCTCGATGTCGCGGGAGCAGACGATCCGGAAGCGACCGGTCCCGAGATCCTCGTCGGGGACGATCGGCAGGCCCCTGATGTGCTCCCAGCCGAGCCGCTCCACCTCGAACGGGTTCATCCGCACCTCGGCCGCCGGGAACGGGCAGCTCGCGTTGTGCTGGTCGATCGCCTTTGAAATGGCCTCGAGGTTTCTCGCTTCCGCGTTGGTCACGCCGCCTCAAAATAGCGAGGGCCGTCGGCCCCCGGCCTTAGGATCGATGGCTGCAGGTGATCGCCCATGTCGACATGGACGCCTTCTACGTGGCGGTCGAGTTGCTCCAACGCCCGGAGCTCCGGGGCAAGCCGGTGATCGTCGCCACCGGCACCGATCCCACCGCCCGTGGAGTGGTGATGACCGCTTCGTACGAGGCGCGGAAGTTCGGCGTCCACTCGGCGCTGCCGCTGGCGACCGCCCACCGCCGCTGCCCCCAGGCGATCCTCCTCCCCCGCGACATGGACGCCTACAAGGAGAAATCCCGCGAGGTGATGGCGGTCCTTCGCGGCTACAGCGACACGGTCGAGGTGGTCGGGATGGACGAGGCCTACCTCGACCTCTCGGGCTCGATCGTTCCCACCGCGCGGGCCCAGGAGCTGAAGCGCGAGATACGCGAGCGAACGAAGCTGGTCTGCTCGGTGGGCCTGGCGGAGAACAAGCTCCTCGCCAAGATCGCCTCCGACCTGGAGAAGCCCGACGGCCTCTGCACCCTGCGCGCCGAGCAGATGCTGGAGCGGGTCGGCGATCGGCCGGCGACCCTGATCCCGGGGGTGGGCCCGAAGACAGCGGAGCGGCTCGGGCGAATCGGGGTCCGCACGGTCGCCGAACTCGCCTCCGCCGACCTCGGCACGCTCCGCGCCGCGCTCGGCCCGTCGCTGGGGGCGGCGCTTCGTGACCGGGCCAACGGGATCGACGACCGGAAGCTCGAGACCGATCGCGAACGGAAGTCGGAGAGCCGCGAGACCACCTTCGCCGCCGACGTCACCGACCGCGGTGCCCTGCTCGAGGCCGTCGATGGCCTTGCGCGCTCGGTCTGCCGGGGGCTCGCCTCGGAGGGCTGGCGGGGCAGGACGGTGACCCTGAAGATCCGCCTCCGCCCCTTCCGCACCCATACCCGCTCGCGAACGATCGAGGCGCCCACCCGCGATCCCGATGTGGTCGCGGAGACCGCGCAGGACCTGCTCCGGCGGTTCGACCCCGAGGCGCCGGTGCGGCTGGTGGGGGTCGGAGTCGCGGGACTGATCCGCGACGATGCGGAGCGAAGCAGCGGCCCGGCGCGCGTTGGCCCCGCTGCCGGGGAGGACGCGGCCGGGCCGCTGAGCATGGACCTTGGCCTGACCTAACGGGTGGTCAGCACGGTTCCGGTCGAGCCGAAGCCGAGCTTCGCCTTGGTCGCCGCGGTCAGGTCGTACTCGAAGCTGCCCGAGAACGGGCCCCGGTCGATCACCGGGACCGTCACCGTCCGACCGCGGTAGCGCAGGGTGACCTGCGCGCCGCAGGGCAGCGTCCGGTGGGCGACCCCGACCGTCGACGGGGTGAGCGTCTTCCCGCACGCGGTTCCGTTGCCATACAGCCCCGGCCCGTAGTACGAGGCGGCCGCGGGCCGGTAGACGTTCACCCGAGTGGCGCGGGATCGCGCGGTTCGCGCGACAGCGCTGCCGCCGGCGATCGCCTTCGCCTCGAACACGCCAGCGTGCGACGCACGCCAACTCACGGTGAAGCTGCCGTCGTCCTCGCTGCGGACGGTCTTCACCTTCTTGCCGTCCACCTTGACCACCACCGGACGGCTGTCGGCCGGAGACACCCGGCCGTGGATCACGACCGAATTGCCAACCACCACGTGCCGCCTGACGCCGAACTTGACGGTGACGGGACCGCCGCTGGCGACGACATCGGTTCCCCGGCCGCCGAGGGCGGTTGCCGGACCGGTGCCGGTTGCTGCCCCGGCGAGGACCATCGTGACCATCATTGCTGCGGCGGGCAGCAGCGCGAGCGCGGCCCGCCTCCGCTTCCAACGGAAGCGACGCAAGTGAAACACCTGCCTTCCTCTGCCGCCTACGGGGTTAGCTGACGGGCTCGCGGATACTCGGTTGCTCCTCTCGGAGCCCCTCGCTTATCCCGCTAAGGGCGGAACACCGCCCCATTCGCCCCGGCCGGCAACCTGCGCCGGCGTTTGGTTCCCCCGCTCACCCGATATCCGTCAGGGTGACTCGGCGGTTCGTTGTGCGATTCCTCTCTACCGCCGGAGCACCGTAGGGAGGCGATCAGCCCAGGTCTGTGAGCGCGCTCACACTGCAGGGCGGTATGCGAACATCAGCCTGTGGCCGAGCGTCTGAGCGGATTGGACTCCTCATTCCTGCACCTCGAGCAGGGCGACACCCATATGCACGTCGCCTCTACGACCCTGTTCGAGGGACCGGCACCGCCGTACGTCGAGTTCCGGGACCACATTGCCTCCCGGCTTCACCTCGTGCCCCGGTTCCGGCAGAAGCTCCGCTTCGTCCCATTCAGCCAGGGGCGCCCGGTCTGGGTTGACGACCCCCACCTGAACCTCGCCTACCACGTCCGCCATACCTCCCTGCCGCCGCCCGGCAGCGAGCAGCAGCTGCGGCGCCTGGCGGCTCGGATCTTCTCCCAGCGGCTCGATCGCTCGAAGCCGCTCTGGGAGCTGTGGCTGGTCGAGGGCCTCAGCGGCGGCCGCTTCGCGATCGTCGGCAAGACCCACCATTGCCTCGTCGACGGGGTCTCCGGCGTCGACATCACCACGGTGCTCTTCGACCTCGAGCGCGAGCCCGTTGCCGCGGAGACATCGGAGCTCGACGATTGGCAGCCCGAGCCGGAGCCGAGCGACGCCAACCTGCTCGCCGAGGCCCTGACCGAGCGCGCGGTGAGCCCGCGGGAGATCCTGAGCGGCGCGCGCTGGGCCCTGCGCGGCCCCCGCCGGGCTCTCGACAAGGTCACCGAGGCCCTCGCCGCGGCTGGCTCCTTCGCTTGGGCCGGGATCGCGGCGCCCGCCTCCCCGTTCAACGTCGAGATCGGGCCGCACCGGAACTTCACCTGGGTCCGCGCCTCCCTGCGCGACATGAAGCAGGTCAAGGACCAGCTCGGGGGCACGATCAACGACGTCGTCCTCGCGGCCGTCTCCGGCGCCCTCGGTCGCTACCTGCGCAAGCGCGGGCACCCGACTGCCGGCGTCGAGCTGCGGGCGATGGTGCCGGTGAGCGTTCGCACCGCCGACCAGGAGGGCGCGCTCGGCAACCAGGTGACGACGATGATGGCCCCGCTGCCCGTCTGGTGCGAGGACCCGGTGCGTCGCCTCCACATCGTCACCTCGTCGATGGGTGACCTGAAGGAGTCGAAGCAGGCGATGGGCGCGACCCTGCTCACCCAGCTAACCGATTTCGCTCCCCCCACCCTCGCCGGTCAGGCGGCGCGGCTCCAGTCCCGCCAGCGCTTCTTCAACCTCGTCGTCACCAACGTCCCCGGGCCGCAGTTCCCGCTCTACCTGATGGGCAGGCGGATGCTGCGGGTCTTCCCGATGGTCCCGCTGGCGAAGCGCCAGGCCCTCTGCGTCGGGATCATGAGCTATGACGGCCAGGTCAACTTCGGCCTGATCGGCGACTACGACGCGATGGCCGATCTCGACGACCTCGGCCGGGACCTCGAGGCATCGCTCGGCGAGCTGGTCGAGGCGGCCGGTGGTGGGCGGAGCATCTTCCGGCGCTTTGCCCCCGGTGCCGAGGAGCGGGACGAGGTCGCCACCCGGCAAAACGGCGGCGGCGACAGAGAGAGTTCCGCGCTCTAGCTCTCTCCCGCCGCCTCGGCGGTGGCGTCCTCCCGTGCCTGGGCGAATGCCTCGGTGTGGTTGACCCGGAGCGCGTCGCCCCAGACCGGCTCGTCGTAACGGGCCCTGACCATGCAGCGGTGGAGCGTCTCGAGGTCGTCCTTGCGGGCGAGGTCGTAGGACGATCCGGAGTCGGCGTCGGGATGGCCGGGGTGCACCGCCCACTCGGTCACCCCCGGCTGGAGCCGTCGAAGCTCCGGCGGCTCGCCCCCGCGCTCCGAGCTCCGCATCCGCCCGATCAGGGCGTCGGGGGTGTCGATCCCGCGCTCGCGCAGCCACTGACGGTGATCGCGGCTGACCGAGCGCACCGGGACCCCGATCTGCTGGGCGGCGACCAGGACCGGCGTCGCCAGCTCGGGGCGGGCGTGGCAGTGATGGTGGCCGTCGAGGAAGGCGGGCCAATGGTGGAAGAGGTCGACGAAGCGGTCCAGCTGGACCCGTAGGGCGGTCCGCGCCGGCGCTCCGCTGCGCGGCCCCCAGCGCCCCTCGAACTCGATGTGGAGGCCGACCTCCACCCCGGTCTCGATCAGCGGCTCGGGGTCGCAGTGCTCGCGCTCGACCATCGCGCTGACCGCGTCGACGCCGCCGGCCTCGATCGCCTCGAGGATGCCGGCGTTGTAGGAGGGCCAGTAGCCGTAGTCGTCGGCCGAGATCACCAGGTAGCGGCGTTGTCTCTCATGCGGGGTCGCCATCTGCGCCTCACATGATTGCCGACTTAAGCAGCAACAAAAGGGACAAAGCCGTGTTCCCAGGGACACGGATGGAGGGACCGATGCGGAAGGCACTGCTGGCAGGCTTGTCGGCGCTCGGCGCGGCGCTCCTCGCTGCGCCAACCGCGATCGCCTCGAACGCGACGATCACCGGCACCGACACGATCAGGGTGACCGCGAGCGCCAACGAGGTGAACCGCATCCTCGTCACCTACGCCGCGGGTCCCGACACCTACACGATCGTGGACTCGGCGGCGACGATCACCGCGAGCGGGCTCTGCGCCGCGATCGACTCCCACACCGTCAGCTGCCCGGGCACCGGGATCAGGACGATCGACGTCGACCTCGGTCGCGCCAACGACAGCGTCGAGCTCGATCGGACGACGATCCCGGTCGCGATCGCCGGCGAGCTCAAGGGCGACACCGGCGACGACGTCGTGATCGGCGCCAACGGGGTCGACGACATAAGCGGCGGGAACGGTCGTGACCTGCTGGACGGCAGGAATGGCGCGGACGACCTCAACGGCGGCAGCAACACGGACATGCTCATGTACCCGGCAGAGCGGGCGACGATGCTCTTCGTCACGGTCGGTTCGGGCAACAACAACGACGGCAACGAGCTCGATCAGACCGGCGCCAGGAGGGACACGGTCCACGGCGACGTCGAGGGGGTCACCGGCGCCGGCGGGGGCGACCTCGTGGTTGGCGATCGAAGCGCAGAGACCCTCGTCGGCGGCAACGGCAACGACATTCTGGTCGGCCAGGGAGGCAACGATTCACTGTTCGGCCTGCTCGGCGACGACCTGCTCTCGGGGGGTGACGGCAACGACACCGCCCGCGGGTACTTCGGCAACGACCGGGTGCTCGGCGGCCCGGACGGCGATCGCCTGATTGGGGGCGCCGACAACGACTTCGTCCGCGGCAAGACGGGCATCGACGTGATGAAGGGCAACACCGGAATCGACTCGATCAACGCCAAGGACGGCACCCGCGACCTGAAGATCAACTGCGGCCCCGGGCCCAGGTCGCAGGAGTGGGCGAAGCGAGACAAGCGGCTCGACCCCAGGCCGCGCAGCTGCTGAGGCGATAGCGCCGGCCGATCGTGGGTTCGTCCTCCCCGGAGACGATGATCCGGGCGTGCACCGGATCCACTATCGCTTTGGGTACGTCCTCGCGCTGATCCTCGCGGCGGCCGCGTTCGGGCTGGCGGCGCCGGAGGGGAACGGGGCCCGCTTCGTCGGCGTCACCCTCCAGGCGGCGACCCTGGTCGCGGCGGTAATCGCCTCCCGAGCGCACCCGTGGGTGATCAGGCTGAGCGTCGTCGCGGCGGTCCTCGGCATAGCCGGTACGGCGGCCGCCCTGGCCGGGACCGACGAGTTCGGCGATGGCTCCGCCGACGTCATCGCCCTTCTCTACGTGCTGCTGACGCCCCCGGCGATCGTCTCCGGCCTTGTCAAGCACTTCCGCGAGGAGGGCGAGGCCACCCTGCAGCTGATGTTCGGGGTCCTCTGCCTCTACCTGCTGGTGGGCCTGCTCTTCGGGGTCGCCTACAGCGCGGACCAGCAGATCTCCGGGGAGCCGTTCTTCACCACCGGTTCGGGTGAGCGGGATGACTTCCTCTACTTCAGCTTCGCCACCCTGACCACGGTCGGCTACGGGGACCTGATCGCGGCCCACGACGTCGGGCGCTCGCTCGCGATCACCGAGGCCCTCGCCGGTCAGATCTACCTGGTCACCGTGGTCGCGGTGATCGTCAGCAACCTGCGGCCGGTCCGGTCGCGGAGGCGGCAGGCCAAGGCACAGTAAGGCGTCTCGACCGCGCTCAGCCGAGCGCCAGCAGCCGCCAGAAGGGATGCTCGCGCGGCGGGATCCGCGGTGGAACCCGCCGGTACTGGCGGTTGCGGGCCCACTCCAGATAGCCGCTAAGGCGCCTCGCGATCGAGCGGCGGGTGGCGGCGGTCGGCTCGACCACGCTCTGGGAGAGCGCCCAGAGCCAGGCGTTGGCCTCGCATTCGAGCCGCGGCGCCGAGCGCCCCGGCCCGACCAGGTGACCGATCTCGTGGAGTGCGATGAAGTAGGAGACCTGGCCGCGGATCGGCGGCACCGAGATCTCGCGCCTGCCGCCGCGCCAGCGAATCGCCCGGCCCCGCGCCGCGGAGCCGGCGAGCGAGATCTCGTGTTCGCGACAGAGATCGGCGATGTGGGCCTCCATCAGCTCCACTCCTCGCCTACGAGTGGGCGTTTTGGCCTGCCGGAACACCGGCGAGCAGGCTAGCGGGGGGCGCGGCCATACTTTGGTGCATGGCGGAATCCGTACACCTGCGCCTCGCGCTCGCCCAGATCAACCCCACCGTCGGCGACGTCGAAGGCAACGCCGAGCTGATCTCGGAGGCGATCGGGCGGGCGCGCGAGGCCGGCGCCCAGCTGGTGCTGCTGCCGGAGCTCTGCCTCTCCGGCTACCCGCCCGAGGACCTGCTCCTGCGATCGGACCTCCTCGACTCGGTCTCCACCGCGCTCGAGTCCCTCGCGGCCGAGGTGAACGGAGTCGTGGCGCTGGTCGGTTTCCCGGAGCGCGCCGACCGCTCCGATACCCGCCGCCCGATCCGATGATCGACCCGATCGCGCCACCCGCGCACAACTCGCTGGCGGTGCTCGCCGACGGCGGGATCCACGCCGTCTACCGCAAGATCCACCTGCCCAATTACGGCGTCTTCGATGAACGTCGCTACTTCGAGCCGGGAGCGACCCCGGCGCTGATCGAGCTCGACGGCGCTTTGGTCGGGCTGACGATCTGCGAGGACATCTGGGTCCCCGGCTATCCGGAGTCCGATGAGGCCGCCGCCGGTGCCCAGCTGATCGTCAACTCCTCCGCCTCGCCGTACAACCGGGGCAAGGGCGCCGCCCGCGAGGAGATGGTCGCCTCGCGGGCGCGAGCCTACGGTGCAGCCTTCGCTCTCTGCAACGCCGTCGGCGGCCAGGACGAGCTCGTCTTCGACGGTCGCAGCGTCGTGATCGACGCGGATGGCGAGACCCTCGTCAGGGCGGCCGAGTTCGAGCCGGAGCTGCTGGTCGCGGACCTGCGCCTCCCTGCCGCACAACATGAAACCGATGGTGCTACCGGGGTGCCCGTGCTCGCCCGGCTCCGGAGTGGCGCCGGGGCCACCGGGGTGGCGGAGGCGCGCCTGGCCGCCCCGCTCGAGCGCGAGGAGCCCGAGGTCTATACGGCGCTCACCCTGGGCCTTCGCGATTACGTCGAGAAGAACGGCTTTGAGAACGTGGTCCTGGCCCTCTCCGGCGGGATCGACTCGGCCCTGGTGGCGCTGCTCGCCGTCGACGCCCTTGGCCCGGAGAGGGTGCGATTGGTGGTGATGCCCTCTCCCCACTCCAGCGAGGAGACCCAGGCCGACGCCCGGGCGATCGCCGCCAACCTCGACGCCGAGCTGATCGAGATCCCGATCGCCGACGCGATGCGCGCTTACGAGGCGGCGCTCGAGCAGAGCTTCGAGGGGGCCGAGCCCGGTCTCGCCGAGGAGAACATCCAGGCGAGGATCCGAGGCAACCTGGTGATGGCGCTCTCAAACAAGTTCGGCTGGCTCGTCCTCGCCACCGGGAACAAGAGCGAGATGTCGGTCGGCTACGCCACCCTCTACGGAGACATGGCCGGGGGCTTCGCGGTGATCAAGGACGTCTTCAAGCTACTCGTCTACCGCCTGGTCCGGTGGCGGAACGACTCCGCCGGCCGCGAGCTCGTCCCCGCCTCGGTCCTCGAGCGCCCGCCATCGGCCGAGCTCCGGGCTGAGCAGCTCGACGAGGACTCCCTGCCTCCCTACGAGACCCTGGACCGGATCCTCGAGGGCTACGTCGAGCGCGACGAGGGGATCGACGCCCTGGTCGCCCAGGGCCTCCCCCAGGAGACGGTCGAGGAGGTCGTCCGTATGGTCGACCGGGCCGAGTACAAGCGCCGCCAGGCGCCGCCGGGGATCCGGATCTCGAGCAAGGCGTTCGGTCGCGACCGCCGCCTCCCGATCACCAACCGCTTCGGCTCGATGCGCCCCCTACCCCGCTAGGAGCTTCCTCTGGTACTTCCGCTTTCACGCGGAAGCGGAAGCGACGGTGCGAGGTCGGGGACGGGAGAAATACGGATGATTCCTGACTGATGTCGGGCTAGGATGACTGGCGCTCAAGGGAGACTTGCGTGCGCCAAAGACACACCAGCGCGGCGCGGCGATTCACTTGGCCGCGCTTCCTAGACCACCTTCCTGTGGTCGCGTGCCTCTCGGCGCTGTCGCTGACCGTGAGCGCATCTCCAGCCGGGGCGACTGTGACGATCGGTCAGGTCGGAACGCCAGTCAGCGCCAATTGCGTCGACTCGTACGATTGGGTGCAGCCGACCGTCACCTCGGGCAACTCCTACATCGTCAAGGGGGCCGGAACGATCACCTCTTGGAGTCATATCGCCCAGCTGGGGGCGGGGCAGAGGCTAAAGCTGAAGGTGTTTCGCCCGGTCGCCGGGTCGACCTACACGGTCGTCGGCCAGGATGTCCCCCGCGACCTGGTCAGCGGCGCCTTCCACACGTTCCCGGCCAGCATCCCGGTGAAGGCGGGCGATGTGCTCGGACTGACGTCCCTGGCCGGCGGGCCCGGGTGCGCCTTCGACGTTCCGGGGGAAACGATCTACTTCAGATCGGGGGATCTGCCTGACGGCGCGTCGGGGAGCTTTTCGCCTGATTCCGACTTTCGCCTCAACGCCGCGGCCGTGATCGTGCCCACAAACAAGTTCAGCTTTGGCGAGACGATGCGAAACAAGAAGAAGGGGACGGCGACCCTGACGGTCGACGTCCCCGGCCCGGGCGAGCTCGTCCTCGCCGGCAACGGGGTGAAGGCCGCCGGAAGCGCCCGAAGTGCCGCCACCACGGTCGCCGCCCCTGGAGTCGTGCAGCTCCTGATCAGGGCGAAGGGCAAGAAGAAGAGGAAGTTGAACGAGAACGGCAAGGTCAAGCTCAACCCCAGCGTCACCTACACCCCGACCGGCGGCAACCCCAGCACGCAGTCAACCAAGCTGAAGCTCAAGAAGCTCTAGCTCTCGCTCCTGCCTCGCGCGAATAGCGAGCGCAATGTGAATCCCTGAGGGCACGCCTTCGGCGACCGTGATGCCTACGTGATCGTCGACCTGCCCGACAACGAGAGCGCCGCCTCGGTCGCGCTGACCGTCAACGCGGCTGGAGGAGCGACGGTGAGGACCGTGGTGCTCCTGACGCCGGAGGAGGTCGATGCGGCCGCAAAGCGCTCAGTCGACTACCGGCCGCCCGGAGCCTGACGAGCGAAGGCGCTTAATCCGACGAGCAGCAGGTCCAGGGGAGTCAGTTGCGGCGGGGGCGGACGGCGATCGTCATCCGGACGAGAGCGCAGACGCGGCCCTCGTCGTCGCTCAGCTCGACGTCCCAGATCCAGGTCGTCCGGCCCCGCTGGCGGGCTTCCGCGAGCGCGTTCACGTGCCCCTCGCCGATCGGCCGGAGGAAGGTGGTGCTGTTTGACATCCCGAGGGCGACCTCGTCGTTCTCCCTGACCGCCTCGTAGGTCGCGGCCGAGCAGAGGCTCTCAGCGAGGGCGGCGTAGACGCCGCCGTGGACGATCCCGTACGGCTGCTTGTGGTGGTCGTCGATCTTGATCCGCGCCTTTGCTCCGTCGGGATCGAGGTCGAGCCACTCGACCCCGATCAGCTGGGCGAAGCCGTTCGGCTGTAGCTCGGGCGCGTCCATCGGGCGCGGACGATAGTCGCAGCGCCGCCGCTGAGCGGCCTAAAGCGGGTCTAAGAGGTGCGGCGCCGCGGCCGTTGGTCCCCTACGCTTCCCCGGCCCCGTGGCGCTCACAGACGAACAACGCGCGATGCTGCAGCTTCTGCTCGAGGGGGGCAAGGCTACGCCGACATCGGCTCCCTGCTTGGGATCTCGCCCGAGGAGGTCCGTTCGCGCGCCCGGGCGGCGCTCGGCGAGATGGGCGGCGCCGACCCCGACGCCCAGGTGCCGATCAGCGACTACCTCCTCGGACAGGCCGATCCGATCGGGCGCGCGGACGCGGTCCGCCACCTGCAGAGCGATCCCGATGCGAACGCGATGGCGGAGCGCCTGGTTGCGCAGCTGCGGCTGCTGGCGCCGAAGGCGCAGCTGCCGGAGATTCCCGCGGCTCGCGGCGGGCGCCGGGCCCCCGCGCCTGCTCCGCCCCCTCCCCCGGAGGCCCCGACGGCAGCCACGGGACCGACGCCTCAAGCCGCCCCGCCGCCGGCTTCGAAAGGCCCCTCGATCCGGGAGCGGGTCGGAGGAGCCTTCAGCGGCTCTGGCCCCTCGCGACGCCGGTCGCAGATCGCGGTCGGCCTTGGGGCGGGCGCGCTGCTGATCATCGCCGTCGTGCTCGCCGTCTCCGGTGCTTTCGGCGGTGACGGTGACGGGGACGGCGGCGGCGGCGATGACTGCGCCTCGATCGATACCTCCCAAGCTCAACAAGCAGGGATCCCGACGATTGCGCTGCAGGCGATTGGGCCGGCTGCGAATCTCGACTGCCCACCGACGGGTCAGGTCGCCCTTGCGCCTCTGCAGCCCCAACAAGGCCAGAATCAGAACCAGAATCCCCAGTTTGCTCTCCAGACCAACGCTGCAGAACTGGAGCCAACCGGGAACGGTGAGGCATACGTGCTTTGGCTGCTACCGCTCCGACAACGAGGCCTTCCCACTCGGTCAGCAGGCGGTCGATGAGAGCGGCGACTTGACCGGCGGTGTGCCACTCGCCGGCCAACAACTCCTCCTGCTGCAGGCATTTCAGTCGATCCGGCTGTCGCGGGTGGATGCGGCTCAGGCACAACAGATCCAGCAGTCGCTTCAGAGCCAAGGCCAACAGCCGGTCGGCGCGGTTTCGTTCCTTGGAGAGCCCGCCCTCGAGGGCGCCATAGCCGAGCTGGGCCTTGACCAGCTTCTCCAGCAGGGTCAGGGGCAGCGCGGCGGTGGCGGCGGCAACGGTCAGGCGCCGCAGGGCGGTAGCAGCGACCAGGGCTGAGCCAGACCAGGCGAATGCCTTTGAGCGAGGATCAGCGAGCGTTGCTGCGATTGCTCCTGGCGGGCGATAGCTACAACCAGATCGCAGCGGTCCTCGGCACGAGTCCCTCCGAGGTTCGGGATCGGGCGCACCGGGCCGCGGGAGGGATGGACGAGACCCTCGACGGCCGGTCAGCGGAGGAGGTGAGAGAACGCCTGAAGACCCTGGATGCGGTGAGTTCGGCCGAGGCCCCTCCCGCCCAGAGAGTTGCGCCGGCGGGACGGCAACCCGTTCCCCGCGCCCTCTGGCTGGCGGGCGCTGCGCTTGTCATCGCGGTGGCCGTCCTCGGAATCACCCAACTGGGTGGAGACGGGGATGACGCGCCTCAGGCGACACCGCCTGATCAGGAAGAC
Source organism: uncultured Solirubrobacterales bacterium (assembly GCA_963752585.1). GTDB lineage: Bacteria > Actinomycetota > Thermoleophilia > Solirubrobacterales > 70-9 > CAVVYV01. The sequence continues at coordinate 290,815 of CAVVYV010000007.1, read as the reverse complement.
GTGGTGAGCGTCAAGCTGAAGCCCGTCGGTGGCAGTCGTGCGAGCGGGACCGCGGCGATCGTTCGGGTGGCCGACCTACCGGCGATTGATCTCGACGTCCGCAGGCTGACGCCGTCGCTGCCAGGCGAAACCTATGTCCTCTGGTTGCTGGGGTCCGGTGGCCGAGGCTTGCCTGTCGCGTTCCGCCAGGTCGGCTCCGATGGTCTCTTCACCGGCAGAACGGAGATCCCGTCGTCGGCCGCGGGACTGTTTCCGAGCTTTGAGCAGGTCGAGCTATCGGTGGTCAGCAACCGAGAAGCAGCGTCAGTGCTCCAAGAAGCGGCGCGGAGCAGAACCCTCCCCCAGCACATCGGGAACACAGTCCTTCGCGGCGCTCTGCGCGGCTGACCAGGAGCTAGCCCGGCAGCAGCTTGCCGGGGTTCATGATCCCCGCCGGATCGAGGCGCTCCTTGATCGCGCGGAGGGCATCGAGGCCGAGCTCGCCGACCTCCGCCCGCATGTAGGGCGCGTGATCGCGGCCGACCGCGTGGTGGTGGGTGATCGTCCCCTCGGTGGCGACGATCGCCTCGCAGGCCGCCGCCTTCGCGGCCCGCCACTGCTCGATCTCGGCCCCGCGCCGGGCGCGGGTGAGGAAGGTGAAGTAGAGCGAGGCCCCGTCGGCGTAGGCGTGCGAGAGATGACAGAAGACGATCGAGGGTCGGCCCAGCGCATCCCGGAGCGCGTCCCCGACCGCCCGATAGAGCTCGGGCAGGCGACTCCAGGTGTGGGCGGTCTCGAGCGTCTCGACGAGCACTCCGAGCCCGAGCAGCTCGTCGCGCAGGTAGGGCCCCGCATAGCGGGAGCGCTCCCAGGAGCGGCCTGCTGATCTGCCGAGCGGGACCGCCCCCCCGCGGCGCAGGCGCCGCCGGGCGAGTGACCGGCGGCGGCGAACCGACCCCGGCTCGCCCTCCCAGCCGCAGATCATCAGACAACCGCCGCGCCGGCCGCGGAGGCCCAGGTAAGCGTCCAGGGCCCGCTTCTGGATGCCCTCCGCCCCCGACATCGCCAGCGAGATCCGGGTCTCCTGCTCATCGGAGAGCCGAAGGACGTCGGGGGCCTCGTGGGCCTGGGCGAGGTCGCGGACGATCTCGCAGCCGGCGGCGAAGCTCTCCGCGATCCAGCCCTCGTACAGGCGCCGCTCGGGCGCCGGCCGGACCCGGCAGCTGACCTCGGTGATCACCCCGAGGGTCCCCTCGGAGCCGAGGATCACCTCCCGCAGTGAGGGACCGGCGGCGGTGTGCGGGATCGTCAGCGTCCGGAGCGCACCGGCCGGAGCGCTGAGCTCGACCGCGGTGACCAGCTCGTCGAAGCGGCCGTAGCCGCTCGAGGCCTGGCCGGCCGATCGAGTGGCGGCGAACCCGCCGATCGTCGCCTGCTCGAAGGACTGCGGGAAGTGCCCGAGCGTCACCCCGAGCGCCGCCAGCGCGGCCTCCGCTTCGGGGCCGAGGAGTCCCGGCCCCAGGCGGGCGGTGAGCGAGTGGCGGTCGAGGTCGATCTCCCTGAGTGAGGAAAGGTCGAGTGAGACCACAGCCTTGTGTGGGCCCCGCTCGGGCTCCACCCCACCGACGACGCTGGTGCCGCCGCCGAAGGGGACGACCGCCACATCCGATGAGGTGCAGGCATCGAGCACCGCCGCCACCCCGCCCGCGTCGGCGGGGACCAGGACCGCGTCGGGCGCCGCGGCGGGCTTGCCGCCGCGCAGGCGGACGAGGTCCGGATAGCTTCGCCCGGCGGAGCGCCGCAGCCGCTCCTCGACGCCGGTGAGCACGGCGCCGTCGCCGGCCGCGTCGCGGACGGCGTCCGGCAACGGCCGTGGCTCGGGCAGCTCCACCGCGGCGAGCTCGGCCGGCTCGCTCGCGTCGCCCGCCTGCACCCCGAGCTCGTCTCGGAGCATCCCGGCCGCGGCGTCCGCCAACTTGACCCGGCGCTCAGGCTCGCCCCAGCCCCACCACTTCATCTCGGCGCTCAGCTCGTCGCCTCCGCCGCGGAGTCGCCCGCCACTCGCTCGAGGCCGGTGAGCGCCTCGCTCAGGGTCCGTCCGGTGGCGCGCCTCATCATCAGCCCGCCGAGCCGGGAGAGGCCCCGCAGGCGCTGCTCGCTGACCACGGTGACCTCAGTCCCGGCGTCAGCCGGCTCAAGCTTGATCTCCATGCTGGCGCTGCGGAGGATGCCCTCGAACGGGGTCTCCTCGAGCAGCTGCTCGAAGGTGTAGCGCCGTTCGTGGTCGGCGCTGGTGCAGCGGTAGTCGGCTCGAATCCCACGGCCATCCCGTGTCTCCAGCACCTGGGTCCAGCGGCGCCCCTCGGGCTCGGCGCCGGCGACGTTCTCCACCCGAGTCGTCCGCGGCCACCAGCGGGGCAGGTGATAGGGGTCGGAGATCACCGACCAGAGCGCCCCCGCGGGCGCTGCGATGCGGCGCCTGCGGACGACGCGTGGCACCGGACGGGCGGAGCTACTCCTCGCCCGTCAGCTTGCGCAGGTCGCGCACCAGCAGCAGGTGGGTGAGGTTGTTGCAGGTGGAGGCGAGGCTCTCGAGGTTGTCGATCGCCTCCCGCCGGCGATTGTGGTTGTTGGACCGGAGCGCCGGCCCGATCACCGCCTCGAGCAAGGCGGCCTCGCGGTCGGCGGCGGTCCGCAGCACCCGAAGGTTGCGCCCGGCGACCCCGAAGCGGGCGAGCTCCGCGCAGGCCTTGATGATCTCGCGGTCGGTCTCGTCGTAGTGCTTGTGGCGGTCGATCATCTTCGGCTGGACGATTCGCCACTCCTCCAGCTCGGCGACCAGCTCCGGGCCCACCCCGGTCTGCTCGACGAGCTCCTCGATCTCGACCAGCGTTCCCTTGCCTCCCTCGACGCTGGCCGCGCGGCGGATCGCGGCGGCACCGCCACGGGAGCTCTCCTCCCGGCCCCCCGAGGCCAATTCCTGGCGGATCACCCGCAGCGGCAGGAACTCGTCCCGCTGCATCCGCAGGATCGCCCGCAGGCGCTCGACGTCGGCCTGGCTGTAGAGGCGGTAGCCGCCGGGCGTCCGGCGCGGCGAGAGCAGCTTCTGGTCCTCGAGGTAGCGGATCTTCGAGATCGAGATGTCCTCGAACTCGCTGCCGAGGATCTTGGCGACGGCGCCGATCGTCAGCGCCTTTCGATTCGCGCTTGCGTTTCGCGAGGTGACCCGGTCAGGCCTTGTCGAGGCTTCCATCGATTACTTCTCCAGGTAGCTGAGCTTGTACTTGCCGATCTGGATCTCGTCGCCGTCGTCGAGCTTGTGCGACTCGATCCGGCGCCGGTTGACGTAGGTCCCGTTCAGGGATCCGAGGTCGTCGATGTAGAGGCCGTCGTTTCGGCGCACCAGCAGGGCGTGGTTGCGGGAGACGGTGACGTCGTCGAGGAACACCCCGGCGTCGGGAGTGCGACCGATCGAGACTCGCTCGTCGTTGAGGGTGAAGCTCTCCCCCGCGCGGCCCCCGCCCGAGCGAATCACGAGCGCGGCGCCGTGCTGCTCGACGACCTCGTCGATGTCGACCGGGCGCATCTCGCCGCCCTCGTCGACCACGTAGGTCATCGTCGTCGGCTCGTCCTGGCCATCGGGACGAGAGAGATAGGCGCCGCACTTCTGGCAGTAGTTGGCGCCCTCGGCGTTGACGAACCCGCATTCGGGGCAGTGAATGGCCACCGGCGCCCTCCGTTTAGGTGGGCGGCTTGGTGGGTGGCTCGCCGCGGCCGCTGAGGATCTCGCTGAGGCGCTCGACGTCGTCGCCCTTGATCAGCGTCTCCCCCTCGGGCCGGTTCTCACGCAGCCGGTTGACGAGCTCCGCACGGAGGATGTCGATCTGGCCGTGCAGGATGCGCCGCCGGTAGGAGACCTCCTGCTCCTCCGCCGTCAGCTTGTCGATCAGCTCCTTGAGCTCCGGGTCGCTCATCGAGCCGATATCGGGAAAGGTCTCCTCCTCCACAGGGTCTCCTAGCTGGTCGGGGGTGTCGGCGCTCGATTATAGGTCGGTTGGGCCGACCTCAACCGCGGGTTGAAGGTTGGTGGTCATGTTGCAGTCAATTCCCGCAGCCCGGTGCGGATGTAGACCGCTGTGGCGAGCACCGCGAGGGTCACCCCGGCCACCAGGAGCACGTCCCAGACGGCGCTCCCCACCACCATCGCAAGGAAGATCGAGCCCATGATCGGGAAGACGGCAAGCCGGCCGAACCAGTTGATCTCCAGCGCCTGCCCCCGTCGGAGGGCGATCTGAGCGAGGATCAGGGTGATCACCTCGCGCGCCGCGAGGACCGCCAGCGCCCACCTCGGAAGCAGCTCGAAGTGCCAGCAGACGATCGCCCCCGAGAGAATCGTCAGGCGGTCGACGACCGGGTCGAGGAGCGCGCCCATCCGGCTGTACTGACCCGTGGCCCGAGCGAGAAAGCCATCGAGGTAGTCCCCGAGAGAGACCGCCAGGTAGATCAGCGCCGCCGCCGGGTCGCGGCCATCGCCCGAGGACAACGCGATCGCGAGGAAGACCGGGAGCGCGGCGAGGCGCACGTAGCCCACCAGGTTCGGGACGGTCCAGGGCCGCAGCGGCTGGCCCGGCCGCGTCTGCCGAGGCGCCGGGCCCGAGCGGTCGAACCCGAACAATCGTCTCAGCCGCTTCCCCCGGGGCTCCCTCCGGGAGGGCCACGGCAGGCGCAAACCTAGTCCAGTCCCTCGAGCACGGCAGCGACCTCGCCGGCGGCGCCGTCGGCGCTCACCCGCTGCTCCTCACCGCCGGCGCGGGCCTGGGTCTCTACCTGGCCCTCGGCGAGGGCCTTCCGTCCCGCCACCACCCGGAGCGGGCAGCCGAGCAGCTCCGAGTCGGTGAGCTTCTCCCCCGGTCCGGCGTCGCGGTCGTCGTAGAGCACCTCGAGCCGCTCGCCGAGGAGCTCCTCGTAGATCCGATCCGCCGCCTCGCGCTCGGGCTCACCCGCCTTCGCGAGCGAGACGAGGTGCACCTGCCATGGGGCGATCGACCGGGGCCAGACGATCCCGCGCTCGTCCGCGCCCTGCTCGATCGCCGCGGCGATGATCCGCGCCGGGCCGATCCCGTAGCTCCCCATCACGATCGGATGCTCCTTGCCGGACTCGTCGAGGTAGTTGGCGCCAAGGGGCTCCGAGTAGCGGGTGCCGAGCTTGAAGATGTTCCCGACCTCGATCGCGGGGACGACCTCGATCGAATCGCCTCCCGGCGACCGGTCCCCGGCCTCCACCGTGCGGACGTCAACCCGCTCGCCCTCGAAGTCCCGGCCCGGGCGGACCCCTCGAAGGTGAGCGTCGGGCTCGTTCGCGCCGCAGACGAACGAGTCGCCATCGATTGCCTCGTCGATCAGTACGGGCACCTCCGCCCCGACCGGCCCGACGAAGCCCGCCGGCCCGAGCTTCTCCGCGATCTCCTCGGGTTTGGCGGGCCGGAAGTCGGCGCCGAGCGTGTTGCGGAGCTTGATCTCGTTCAGCCGGTGATCGCCGCGGACGAGCGCCATCACCATCCCCCGATCCTCGACGACGACGGGCATCGCCTTCAGGAGCGCCCCCGGCGCGACCCCCAGCGCGTTCGAGACCTCCTCGACCGTGGTGGAGCCCGGGGTCCCGACCTTCTCAGGTGCATCGAGAGGGGCAGGCAGCTCCACCGGTTGGGCTTCGGCCGAGGCGATCTCTATGTTCGCCGCGTAGCCAGGCGCGAGAGCCACCTCGTTCTCGCCCGCCGGGCACGGCGCCATGTACTCGTGGGCGCCCGAGCCGCCCATCATCCCGACGTCGGAGGCGACCCGGTGCCAGTCGAGCCCGCAGCGGTCGAAGATCCGGTCGTAGGCCTGGATCTGGAGCTCGTAGCTTCGGTCAAGGCCGTCCTCGTCACGGTCGAAGCTGTAGGCGTCCTTCATCACGAACTCGCGGGTCCGGAGGACGCCGGCGCGAGGCCTGGCCTCGTCGCGCTCCTTGGTCTGGACCTGGTAGAGGGTCAGCGGCAGTTCTCGGTAGGAGCGGACCTCGCGGGCGATGTGCCACGTGAGCGGCTCCTCGTGGGTCAACCCGAGGACCAGCTCGGAGCCCTTCCGGTCCTCGAGCTTGAACAGCTCCTCGATCTCGTAGCGCCCGGTGCGCTTCCAGAGCTCCGCCGGCTGGAGCACCGGCAGGGAGAGCTCCTGGGCGCCGATCGCGTCCATCTCCTCGCGGATGATCTGCTCGACCTTGCGGTGGACGCGCCATCCCGCCGGCAGATAGGTCCACATCCCCGCCCCGAGCTGGCGGACCAGCCCCGCCCGGACCATCAGCCGGTGCGAGGTGGACTCCGCGTCGGCGGGGTCCTCCTTCAGGGTCGGCAGAAAGGTCTCGCTGAGCCGCGACATGGGCCGCGAGCCTACCGGCGGCTCGCGCTCAGGTGCGGGTGAAGCGGCGTCCGGCCACCGGCGAGGCGTCCTCGTCGAGGTCCACGGCCCTGCGCTTGACCGGCTTCAGGTAGGGCTCGCCGTCGGCCAGATCCGGGCCGTCGTTGTCTAGAAGGACCCGCTCGGCCTCGGTGGGCGTCTCGGCCTTCTCCATCTGGGCGATCCGCTCGGGGGTGAGCTCGTCGGCGTTCTCCTCCTCGATCTTCGCCAGCCAGTCGGCGCCCTCGCGCGACTTGTGCTCGTCGACCTCGACCGATCCCCGGTCGAGCGTCTTGTCGATCTCGACGAACAGCGCGTCCACCAGCTCGGCCTGCGGCACCTTCCGCAGCGGCTTTCCGTTGGCGAAGATCAGGCCCTCGTCCTTGGCCCCGGTGATCCCGAAGTCGGCGTGCGAGGCCTCGCCGATCCCGTTGACGGCGCAGCCGAGTACCGCGACCTCGACCGGCTCCGTGTAGGCCTCGAGCCGCTGCTCGATCTCGGCGACGACGGTGTCCATGTCGAACTGGAGCCGGCCGCAGGTCGGACAGGCGATCAACACCGGGCCGCGCTCGCGGAGCTTCAGCGCCTTGAGGATCTCCCAGGCGACCTTCACCTCCTCCTCGGCGTGGAAGGTCGAGAGGCTGATCCGGATCGTGTCCCCCACCCCGTCGGCGAGCAGGGTGCCGAGCCCGACCGAGGACTTGAGCGAGCCCGACCACTTGGTCCCCGCCTCGGTGATCCCGAGGTGGATCGGGTAGGGGATCCGCTCGGCGAGCAGCCGGTTGGAGGCGATCGTGTTCGGGACGCTCGTGGACTTGATCGAGACCTTGAAGTTCTCGAAGTCCAAGCTCTCCATCAGCTCGACGAACTCGGCCGCCGCCTGGACCAGCGCCTCGACCGGGTTGTCGGCCTCGAGCTCATGCAGGTGCTTGGGGAGCGAGCCGGAGTTGACGCCGATCCGCATCGGCACCCCCGCGGCGGTCGCCCTCTTCACCACCTCGGCCACCTTCTCGGGGCCGCCGATGTTCCCGGGGTTGAGGCGGATGCAGTCGGCGCCGGCGTCGATCGCCTTCAGCGCCAGCGTGTGGTTGAAGTGGATGTCGGCTATCACCGGGATCGGCGATTCCTTGACGATCGTCTTCAGGGCGTCCACGTCCTTGTCGCGCGGGACCGCGACCCGGACTAGGTCCGCGCCCGCCTCGGCGACGGTGCGGATCTGCGTCCATCGTCGCCTCGAGGTTGGCGGTCTCGGTCTTGCACATCGTCTGCACGGCGACGGGCGCGCCGCCCCCGATCGGGACGTCGCGGACGAAGATCTGGCGCTTCGAGGCCACGGACACAGGGTACCCACGGCCCCTGGCGGCGTTTCACAATCGCGTGAACGTGACATTGCGCTTGCCAGAGCGATTTGCGATGATCGCCGCGGAACAGGAAGCGCTATCGGGGAGAAGGAATGAGCGCAAGGACAGCCCGGTTGATCGCGGTGAGCGCCCTGGTGCTGGGTGTCTGCTTGGCAGCAACCCCAGCCGCTCATGCCGTGTTCCACGAGATGAAGATCCGGGAGATCACCGGGGATACCGCGAGCGGCAACCAGAGCTACATCGAGCTGCAGATGTACAGCCCCGGGCAGAATCAGGTCAGTGGTCACAACATCACCGTCTGGGACGCGGACGGTAATGCCCCTCCGATGGGCCTGCCAGGGCCCATCCAGACCCACACCCTCATGGGCGCCAACCCTCCGAACGGCGCGAACCAGGCCACGATCCTGATCGGCGACTCCGCGGTCACCGGCGCCGACTTCACGATTCCGGAGCTCTCGGCCTATTTGGACAACACCGTCGGCGGTAGCTTGACGGCGGCTGGAGCGATCTGCTTCGAGGCGATCCCGGTCGACTGCGTCTCCTGGGGCGGCGCCACCTTCACCGGCGCCAACAATCTCCCTGACCAGACGACTCCCAACGGCAACACCATGCCGACGGGAGTGCTGGCGCTGCAGCGGAACATCGGAGCGAACTGCGCGACCGCCGCTCGACGCCGCTGACGACACCAACAATGCCGGCGCCGACTTCAGCCTGGTGGGCGCCAACCCGAGGCCGAACAGCGTCACGCCCACCGAGACGCCGTGCCCGGCCCTTGCCGCGCCGTCCGCAATCCCGCCAACCACCACCTTCGACCTGAAAGCCGCAATAAAGAAGTGCAAGAAGAAGTTCCCCAAGGGCCACAGGCCCGGAAGAAGTGCATCAGGAAAGCGAGGAGGAAGGCCGCGGCCTAGCCTCGAGTAGAGCGCCTCGATCTCCTCGGCGTACTTCTCGTCGATCGGCTTCCGCTTCAGCTTCATCGTCGGCGTCAGCTCGTCGCCGCCGGGCTGCCATTCGGTCGGCAGGATCTTGAACTTCTTGATCTGCTCGACCCGCGCCATCTTCGAGTTCGCCTCCTCGATCGCCGCCTGAATCGCCTCCTCGGTTGCCTCCTCCGAGGCGAGTTCCTCGACCGACTTCCCCTCGAGGCCGTTCTTCTTCGCCCAGACCGGCGCGTAGTCGGGGTCGAGCACGATCAGCGCCACGTTGAACGGCCGCTTGTCGCCGATCGCCGTCGCCTGGCCGATCAAAGGGCTGGCCGTCTTCAGGTGCGACTCGATGTTGGCCGGCGACATGTTCTTGCCGGCCGCGTTGATGATCAGCTCCTTCTTGCGGTCGACGATCCTCAGGTAGCCGTCCTCGTCGAGCACGCCGATGTCGCCGGTCAGCAGCCAGCCGTCCTCGTTGAAGGCCTCGGCGGTCTTCTCGGGCATGTTGCGGTAGCCGGGCATGATCGAGGCGGACTTGACCAGCACCTCGCCGTCCTCGGCGAGCCTGATCTCCGTCCCGGGGACCGGAGGACCCACCGTGCCGATCTTGACCTTCTCGGGCGGGTTGCAGGTGGCGACGCCGCAGGTCTCCGACATCCCCCAGAGCTCGCCGATCGGGACCCCGATCGCGTGGAAGAACTCGAGCACCTCGACCGGCGTCGGCGCGGCGCCCACGTTGATCGCAATCAGCTCGTCGAAGCCGAGCTTGGAGCGCAGCTGCGAGAACATCTGCTCCTCGGCCTGCGCGACCCCGGCCGCGAGCTCCTCGGGGACCTCCTCCCCTGCCTGCTCGAGGCGCACCTTCTTGATCGCGGCCGCGATTCCCTTCTGGGCGGCCTCGCGCTGCTCGTCGGGGAGCTTGGCGAAGCTGGCCTCGATCCCCGCCTTGAGCTTCTCGTAGATTCGCGGCACCGCGAAGAACCAGGTCGGCTGGACCGCCGCCAGCGAGTCGGCGATCTTGCGCGGGTCCGGGCAGATCGTCACCGAGACGCCGCGGGTGCACGGCAGGTAGTAGTGGGCACCGCGCTCGGCGATGTGCGCGGCGGGGAGCCAGGAGATCACCTTGGCGCCGCGATCCGGAAAGTCGACTATCTCCTCGACCCCCTTGGTCAGGGTCATCAGGTTCCGGTGGGTGAGCTGCACGCCCTTCGGCGGGCCCGTCGTCCCCGAGGTGTAGATCAGGGTCAGCAGGTCGTCGAGCTGGATCTCGTCGACGAACTCGGCCGGGTCGAAGTCGGGATCCATCTGCTCGACCTCGGCGAGCGTGTGGTCCCCACCATCCCCGTCGACCACGATCACGTGCTCCAGGTCCGGCAGGTTCTCGCGGGCCGCGCTGAACTGCTCGAGGAACATCGTCTCGACGATCGCGAGCTTGCTGCCGGCGTCGGAGACGACGTACTCGATCTGCTCGGGCGATGAGGTCTGATAGATCGAGAACGGCACCCCGCCCAGCGAGACCGCGGCGAGGTCGCAGGGGATGAACTCGGGGCGGTTGTTGAGCATCAGGGCGACGGTGTCGCCCTTCTTCACCCCCAGCTTGGCCAGTCCGCCCGCGATCCGATGGACGCGGTCCCGGAGGTCGTTCCAGCTGATCGTGTACGAGTCGTCTTCGGTGCGAATCGCGACGTCGTCACCCAGCCGCTTTACCTGCTCGTAGAACGCCTTGACCAGGTTCTGCCACGGCGGCTCCCCCAGCTCTCCGCCGCTCGCGTAGCGCTCAGAAGTCGTGACCTCCATCGCTCTCCTCCTCGCCTGAGAACGCGACGAAAGCTACAACAGCCGGCGGGAATCGGCGGGGAAAGCCCTGGTCAGCAGGGCGGAGGTGCACGGTGTGCTGAGCTATACGGGCGCTTCGATTCGCGACTCGCAATTCGAGAGATCAGGAGGATGAGATGCCGACGAGATCATCGGAAGCGGAGTGGAATGGAAATCTTGCGCGGGGCAACGGGAGGCTGTCGCTCGGGAGCGGTGCGTTCGAGGGCAGCTACTCCTTCGCTTCCCGCTTCGAGGACGGCGAGGGAACCAACCCGGAGGAGCTGATCGCCGCCGCCCACGCCGGCTGCTTCTCGATGGCACTTGCGGCCGCGCTCAGCAAGGACGGGCACGAGCCGGAGTCGGTGAGGACCACCGCTGAGGTCACAATCGACGCCTCGGGCGGCAACCCGACGATCACCCGCAGCGACCTTTCCACCGAAGTCAAGGCCGGCGGACTCGACGAGGACGAGTTCCAGCGCTACGCGGACGAGGCGAAGCAGGGCTGTGCGGTCTCCCGGGCGCTGGGGGCGATCGAGATCGGCCTGGACGCGCGCCTGGGGTCGGTCCCGGCCGGCTAGACAGCGGGCGCTATCGCGGGTTCAGGGCGTCGTCGCCGAGGTTGCTGATGTCGTTGCTGAGCCCGATCGCGAATAAGACCAGCACCAGGAGGAAGCCGAAGGCGCTGGCGCTCTCGATGATCCGGAACGGGACCCGCTCCCCGCGGACCTTCTCGACCAGACTCCAGAAGATGTGGCCCCCGTCGAGGGGCAGGAACGGGAACAGGTTGATCAGCCCGAGCGAGAGGCTGATCACGGCGAGGACGAGGAGCGCGTCGCGCCAGTCGTAGCCGATCGCCTCGTTCAGCGCCCGCGAGCCGCCCACCGGGCCCGAGAGCTGCTCACGCTCCTCGGGAAGGAAGATCCGGCCGATGGTCGAGACCGTCTCCGAGGTGATGAACCACATCCGATCGGCGGCGAACTCGGCGGCCTCCGGGACCGAGTAGTCCGCGGGCTCCACCGCGGCCGGTCCGAAGACGACGCCCAGCAGGCTCCGGTTCGCGTCGGCGTTGTACTCGGGGGTGATCGAGACCGGCACCGGCCTACCGTCCCTCTCGACGACGAGCTGAACCGGGGTCGTGGTGGCGCAGCCGTCGGTCTGATCGCCGGCGCACTTGTGGGTGTCGACCACCTCCCTGAACCGGGTGACCCGGTCCTCGAAGTCGAGATTTGAAGCCGGGATCCCGTCGACGGAGACGATCCGGTCGCCGGACTCGAGCGTGCCGGCGGCCGGAGTGCCTTCCTGGACCTGGTCGATCTCGACCCCCGAGCCGACCGCCCTCTCGATCGAGAAGGCGAGGGCGAACAGGATCACGAAGGCGATCAGCAGGTTCACCGCCGGCCCGGCGGCGATCACCACGATCCGCTTCCAGACCGGCTGGTTGTAGTACGCCCGCTTTAGGAGTTCGGGCGAGAGCGGCTCCCCCGGCCTGCTCACCCCCGGCCCCGGCTCCTGGTCGACGGACTCGACCCGCTCCAGCAGCCCGGCCTCCCTCGGCTTCTCCTGTGCGTCCCGAGGCTCGAGCTCCTCGGGGTTCATCCCGGTGATCTTGACGAACCCTCCGAGCGGGATCGCGCCGATCCCGTATTCGGTCTCGCCGCGCCTGACGCTCCACAGCTTCGGCGGAAAGAAGAGGAAGAAGCGCTCGACCCGCATCCCGGTCCACTTGGCGACGATGAAGTGCCCGAACTCGTGGAGGACGATCAATGCCACGAAGCCGGAGATCGTCAGGACCCAGGTCACGCGACCGCGAGCTCCTCCACCAGCCCCTCGGCGTGCCGGCGCGCGGCCCCGTCGGTCTCGAACAGCTCCTCGAAGTGCCGGACCGGGCCGGTCGGCACCGCCTCGAGGCAGCGGTCGATCACCTCGGGGATTCCGGTGAAGCCGATCCGCCCCCCGAGGAAGGCGGCGACCGCGACCTCGTCGGCGGCGTTGAGCACGCACGGCGCGCTCCCCCCCACCTCCCCCGCCTCGCGAGCGAGCCGCAGGCAGGCGAAGGTGCCGGGGTCGGGCGCCTCGAAGCTCAGCTCACCGACGCTTGCCAGATCGAGCATCGGCACCTCGGTGTCGGCGCGCTCGGGCAGGTGGAGCGCGTAGGAGATCGGCACCCGCATGTCTGGGTAGCCGAGGTGGGCAAGCGAGGCGCCGTCGTTGAGGTGGACCAGGGAGTGGACGATCGACTGCGGATGGACGAGGACGTCGATTCGCTCGTATGGCACCGCGAACAGGTGGTGGGCCTCGATCATCTCGAACCCCTTGTTGATCAGAGTCGCCGAGTCGATCGTGATCCGACCCCCCATGTCCCAGGTCGGGTGGGCGAGCGCCTCCTCGGGGGTCACCTCGGAGAGATCGGTGCGGCCGCGGAAGGGGCCGCCGGAGGCGGTCAGCACGAGCCGCTCCACGGTGCCCGGCGGCTCGGCCCCGATCAGCTGGTAGAGCGCCGAGTGCTCTGAGTCCACCGGGATGATCCGGGCGCCGGTCGCCTCCGCCAAAGCGGTGACCAGCTCGCCGCCGACCACCAGCGACTCCTTGTTGGCGAGCGCCAGGTCGATCCCCTCGGTGAGGGCGACGATCGTCGGGCCGAGCCCGGCGGCGCCGACGATCGCGTTCAGGACCAGGTCGGCACCGGACTTGTTGATCAAGGTGCGGATCCCATCTTCGCCCGGCAACACCTGGCCGTCCCACGCATCACGGGCGCGCTCCGCGGCGCTCTCGTCGGCGAGGGCGACTATGGGGGCGCCGTGCCGGCGAGCCTGTTCGAGCAGGGGCTCCCAGCTTGATCCGGCGGAGAGGCCGGCGACGCTGAGCTCGTCGCTCGCGGCGATCACCTCCAGTGCCTGGGTCCCGATCGAGCCGGTCGATCCAAGTATCAGCACGCGTTTCACGGCCGCCCAGTCTAGGGAGGCGCCTCAGGCCCGGTTAAGGCCCAGAATCAAACGGGTCGGAACGCGAAACGGGAGGCCCGAAGGCCTCCCGTTCGCTCAATCGCTTCTCAGTTCCGCCTAGCGGACGCTGATCGCCGAGAGCTGGAACTGTTCGACCTTCAGGTCGCCAGCCGCCTCGTTGCAAGCCACCGAGAAGGTGTGCTGGCCGCCGAGCGGCGTGGTGACGATGTTGATCCCGTAGCCATCGCCGTGGTTGGCGGTGGTGGCGGTGTCCGTCTCGACCTTGATCGTCGTCCCGTTGATCGCGTTGTTGTCGGCCTCCAGGCGACAGTCACCCCGAGCGGTCGCAGCAGCAGCACCGCTGAATACGCCATCGAAGACCAGCATGTAACGGCGCGGGAACGCCGAGGAACCCTCGACCGAGACCGAGGTGCAGTCGGTGAAGGTCGTCGGGCTGTTCGGGTCACACGGCGTCGTGCCCGTGTTCGCGTTGGTCTTGCTGACCGGCAGCACCTTCAGCCGGGCGTCCTTGTCGAGGCCCTTGTAGGTGACCTTTGCCTTCTTGGCGGCGTAGGCGCCTCCGCCGAGGGCAAGCACCAGCGCCAGAACGCCGATGACCGCCCCTGCCGAGGGCCGTCGCTTCAACAGCTTCCTCATCCGGGTCAACTCCTTTTATCGTTTGTGAGCACCTCTTCAGACAACAGCGTGACGCCGAGAAGTTGCGCGAACCGCGAGGATGCAGGCGTGGCGTCACGCAGGCGCAGGAAGAAGAAGGAGGAGCCGGCCGGCGCCCAGGGCCTGGTGGACGCGGCGAAGCGCACCGACGCCAATCCCCAGCTGGTGGCGGCCGCCAAGTTCATCCGGGGACTCCTACCCGGAGACGACCCGCAGAAATCCAAGTTGCCGCTGCCGATGCAGCGCCTGGTGACCGAGCTCGAGCCCGAGCGCGAGAGCGCCATGCACCAGATCGGGATTGGCGCCCTCCAGGCGTGGCAGGCGCTCTCGGAGGCTCAGCGGCGGGGGCGCGGCGAAGCCGACGTGGCGATTCTCTTCACCGACCTGGTCGGGTTCTCGGACTGGGCGCTCGAGGCGGGTGACGAAGCCTCGCTCGAGCTGCTCCGTCAGGTCGGCGACGCCGAGCAGCGCGCGGTCTCCGGGCACGGCGGCGCCGTGGTCAAGCGGCTGGGCGACGGCTCGATGGCCGTATTCAGCCGCGCCGAGCAGGCGGTGGCCGCGGCACTCCAGGCGCAGAAGGAGGCTGGCGAGGTGGAGGTCGAGGGCTACGCACCCTCGCTGCGCGCCGGCGTCCACCAGGGGCGCCCGCAGAGGGTGAAGGGCGACTTCCTCGGGATCGACGTCAACATCGCCGCCCGGGTCGGCGACGCGGCAAAGGGCGGCGAGGTGCTGATCTCCGGCGCCGCCCGCGAGCAGCTCGACCCGGCCGCCTTCAGGTTCGGGCGTAAGCGCCCGCTCGAGGCGGCCGGCGCCCCGGCGGACCTCACCGTCTGCTCAGTCAAGGAGAAATCAGAGGGTGCTCCGCAGGCGAAGCCGAGGAGCAACCCGATTAATGATCAGTAGACGAACGCGACCGCAAGGTAGTAGCCGGCGACGACGGTGAACAGGACCGCGTCGAGGCGGTCGATCAGCCCTCCGTGCGGGCCGAACAGGGCCCCGGTGTCCTTCACCTGGAGATCGCGCTTGATCAGGGAGGCGAAGAGGTCGCCGATCGGGGCGATCAATGCGATGCAGATCCCCATCGCTAGCGCGTCGATCCCCGGCAGCCAGTCCTGATAGAGGCCGGCGAACCAGAAGCCCATCGTCGCTCCGATGAAGCCGCCCGCGAGCCCCTCGAGCGTCTTGTTCGGCGAGATTCGCGGGGTGATCTTCCGGCTGCCGAACAGGCGCCCGGCTGCATAGGCGGCGGTGTCGCCGAGGAAGGTGGCGACGAGGACGTCGATCAGGAGCGCACCGCCGTGGGTGGGCAGGTCGCGGAGGAGCACCGCGTGCGAGAAGCCGAGGCCGATCCAGGCGACGCCGAAGGCGGTGATCGCGAGCGAGACCGTGATCTGCTCGTGGGATTGGCGGGCCGCGGCGAAGGCGAACGCGGCGGGGAACAGCGCCGCGAACACCAGGAGGATCTGGAAGGAGCCGCCGTAGTAGGCGGCCACCACCATCCCGGCGACGGTGAGGTAGGCGGGCAGCATGATCGGCCGCGCCCCTGCGGCCATCCGGAAGAACTCGCGCAGGCCGAGGACCGCGAGGACGATCATCGCTGCCGCGAAGACGCCCTCCCCGATCGCGACGATCGCGATCGCGAACACGATCCAGGGGATCGCGACCACGACCCGAGAGGTGGTCTCCGACATCTCGGGCACCAGGCGCCGCAGCCCTGACCTGGGCTCGGGGGCAGGCGGCGCCTCCTCGGTAGGCCCGTCGAGGAGCTCATCGGGGTCCGCGGGAAACGGCTCCTCGGGATCAGGGTCCCGGCGCCCCCGGCCGAACTCGAACGATGGCGGTTCGATCTCCGCCATCATCTCGCCCCGAAGCGCCGCTGGCGCTCGTCGTAGGTGCGCAGCGCGGCCTCGAATGCCTCGCGGCTGAAGTCGGGCCAGAGCTCGTCGCTGAAGAAGAACTCGGAGTAGGCGCACTGCCAGAGCAGGTAGTTGGAGAGGCGCTGCTCGCCGCTGGTCCGGATCAAGAGGTCGGGGTCGTGCATCTCGGGGGCGTAGAGCCCGCGGCGGAAGTCCTCCTCGCCCCCGCCGCCGTAGGCCTCGGCTGCGTCGAGGATCTCTGCCCGACCGCCGTAGTTGAAGGCGACGAACAGGGTGATCCGCTCGTTCTCGGCGGTCTCGCGCTCGGCCCGGTCCATCCGCTCGATCAGCTCCGGGCCGATTCCCTCGCGGCGGCCGATGAAGCGCATCCGCACCCCCTCCTCGTTCAGCTCCGGAGTCTCCTGGTCGATTCGCTCGGCGAACATCACCATCAGGCCCTCCACCTCGTCGGACGGGCGGGTCCAGTTCTCGGTCGAGAACGAGTACACCGTGAGCTCCTTGATCCCGAGCTCGACCGCGTCACGGAGTCGCGCCTTGACGTTGTCCGCGCCGGCCCGATGACCCTCGAGCACCGACAGGTCGCGCTGCTTTGCCCAGCGGCCGTTCCCGTCAGTGATGATCGCCACGTATTTGGCGCTCACCCGGGACGCCGCCCTAGACCTTCAGGATTTCTTCTTCTTTGCCCTTGAGGAGATCGTCGATCTCGCTGATCGCGTCGTCGGTCGCCTTCTGCAGCTCGGTCTCGGCGCGATGCTCCTCATCGGAGCCCGCGTCGCCCTCCTTCTTCAGGTCGCGCAGGTCGTGCATGACGTCGCGGCGGATGTTGCGCACCGCGACGCGGCCCTCCTCGGCGACCCCGTGGACGACCTTGACCATCTCCTTGCGGCGCTCCTCGGTGAGCTCGGGGATCTGAAGGCGGATCACGTTGCCGTCGTTCGACGGCGTCAGGCCGAGGTCCGACTCCATCACCGCCTTCTCGATCGCCGAGATCGAGGACTTGTCGTAGGGCGTCACCGTGAGCAGCCGGGCGTCGGTCGCCGCCACCTGCGCGAGCTGCTGGAGCGGCGTCTCCTCCCCGTAGTAGTCGACGTTGAGCCGGTCGAGCAGATGCGGCGAGGCGCGCCCGGTCCGCACCGTGGCGAGTTCGTTGCGCGTCGACTCGACGGACTTTCCCATCCGCTCCTTGGCGTCGGCGAGTAGCTCGTCGATCAGCTCGACCGTCATCTCAGGTGCCCACCTTCTGGGCCGGGTCGGAGGCCGACTGGCTCGAGACCAGTGTCCCGACCCGCTCTCCGCGGACGATCCTATCTACGTTGCGCTCGTCAGCCATGTTGAAGACGTAGATCGGCAGGTCGTTGTCCATGCAGAGAGAGAGCGCGGTCGAGTCCATCACCCGCAGGCCCCGCTCGATCGCCTCGCGGTGGCTGATCTGCGGGAGAAAGTCCGCGTCGGGATTGACCCGCGGGTCGGCGTCGTAGACGCCCTCCACCCCGTTCTTCGCCATCAGGATCGCCTCGGCGTGGATCTCGAGTGCCCGGAGCGCCGCGGCGGTGTCGGTCGTGAAGAACGGGTTGCCGGTCCCGGCGGCAAAGATCACCGTTCGGCCCTTCTCCAGGTGGCGGATCGCGCGGCGGCGGATGTAGGGCTCGGCGACCTCGGTCACCGCCATCGCGGAGAGCACC
Source organism: uncultured Solirubrobacterales bacterium (assembly GCA_963752585.1). Taxonomy (GTDB): domain Bacteria; phylum Actinomycetota; class Thermoleophilia; order Solirubrobacterales; family 70-9; genus CAVVYV01. Next base: position 273,123 of record CAVVYV010000007.1, on the reverse strand, counting down.
CGGGTGTCGGCGCCGACCTTCTCCAGGGCGTCCTGGAGCGTGAGCGCGTTCAGCACGGTCGCCAGCATCCCCATGTAGTCGGCGGTGGCGCGGTCCATGCCCTCGGCGGCGCCCTCGAGGCCGCGGTAGATGTTGCCCGCGCCGACCACCACCGCGACCTCGACGCCCTGGGAGCGGACGCCGCCGAGCTGGGTCGCGATCCGCTCGATTTGAGCGGGATCGGTGCCGTACTCGAGATCCCCCATCAAGGCCTCGCCGGAAAGCTTCAGCAGGATCCGCTTGAAGCGAGGCTTGGCCGCCATCTGCCTACTCCTCCCCGACCTCGAAGCGGGCGAAGCGAGCGATCCGCACGTTCTCGCCGGTCTTTGACGCGACCTCTGCGCGCAGGTCCTCGATCGTCTTGCCCTCGTAGCGGTCCTCGTTGAAGTGCTTTTGATCAAGCAGGACGATCTCGGCCGCCCACTTCTTCAGCTGGCCATCGACGATCTTGGCGACGACATCGTCCGGCTTGCCGTCGGCCCGCGCCTTCTCCTCGAGAATGCTGCGCTCTCTCTCTACTTCCTCCTCAGGGATGTCATCGAGCGAGACATGCTGAGGGTTCATCGCCGCGATGTGGACGGCCACCTCGCGGGCGAACTCCTTGAAGTCGTCGTTGAGGGCGACGAAGTCCGTCTCGCACTGAACCTCGGCCAGGACACCGATCCGTTGCTGCTTTCTCTCGCCGGTGCCGCTCATGTGGGTGTACGCGGCGACGACCCCCTCCGCGGTTCCCCGCCCGCTCCGCTTGGCGGCGGAAGCGGCCCCCTTCTTGCGAAGGATCTTGATCGCCTCCTCCACATCGCCCTCCGCTTCGGTGAGGGCCGCCTTGCAATCCATCATCCCGGCGCCGGTCCGGTCGCGGAGCGCCTTCACATCGCTCGCGGACGGCCTGTAGGGGGCCATCAGCTGCCCCCCTCGCCGCCTCCGCCCGCGGACGCCTCGGCGGGCTCGGGCTGGGCCTGCTGCTCACCGCCTGCGTCCGGAGCAGCGGGCTTTTGCTGCGGCTGCTGCGCCTCCGTGGCCGGCTGCTCTGCCGCCGGCTCCTTTGCCTTCGCCTCGGCCTCGGCCTGTGCCTTCGCCTGGGCTTCCGCCTTGGCCTTCTCCTCGGCCTCCTGCTTGGCCTTCTCCTCTTCCTCGCGGCGCTTGCGCTCCTCTTCCTCCTTGCGGCGCCGCTCCTCCTCCTCGGCCCGGCGGCGCTCCTCCTCGGCGCGCCAGCGGGCCGCGGCCCCCTCGATCGCCCCGCCGAGGGTGCGGATGATCAGATCGCACGAGCGAATCGCGTCGTCGTTGCCGGGGATCACGTAGTCCACCGGGCCCGGATCGCAGTTGGTGTCGACGAGGCCGATGATCGGGATGTCCAGGCGTGCCGCCTCGCGCAGCCCGATCTCCTCGGTCTTCAGGTCGACAATCAGGACGGCGTCCGGGAGCCGCTGAAGGTCGGCGACCCCGCCGAGGTTGTACTCGAGCTTGCGGAGCTCGGCCTCCATCGACATCCGCTCCTTGGTCGGGAGCAGATCGAGCCTGCCTCCCTCCTTCAGGTCGCGGAGCTCGTGGAGCCTCTGGATCCGCTTCTTGATCGTGTTGAAGTTGGTGAGCAGGCCGCCGAGCCAGCGCCGGTTCACGTAGGGCATCCCGCATCGCTCCGCCCATTCCTGGATCGAGTCGCGGGCCTGCTTCTTGGTCCCGACGAAGAGGATCACCCCGCCCTTCGCGGCGAGCTCGGTGACGAATTCCTGGGCCTGCTTGAGCAGCTGCTCGGTCTGCAGCAGGTCGATGATGTGAATCCCGTCCCGCTCGCCGTGGATGAAGCGGCGCATGCGCGGGTTCCAGCGCCGCGTCTGGTGACCGAAGTGAACTCCGGCCTCCAGCAGCTCCTTGATGCCTACGTCGGCCATCTTGCCTTCCTATCGCTTGTCTGTGCGAGGGGGCTCCGCAGGCGCAGCCGAGGAGCCACCCGTTTCACGTTGTGCCCCGTCGCGGTTCAGGGAACCCGCCTGGCGGCGAGCAGCGTCCCATTGCCTCTCGACGGGGGTTGAGTACAGAGTCCGCGGGATTGTAGGCCCTGGGCGGCATCCGGCCGGCTTCGGGCCGGCATCCGCAAGCTGTGCGCGGTCGGCGCGATATGTTCAGCCGACTTAGCAAGGAGGGTTACACGAGCGACAGCGACGCGCGCGCAAGGATCGGCGACGCCGAGCGTGACCCGCGCCCGGCGGCGATCACTTTCGTGACCACCGAGCACTTCGTGCTTCAGGGTGCCCGCGCGGCGACAATCGCCGAATCGACGGGACGGGCGAGCATGTTTCTGGCTGCGGTCTCCGGCGGCCTTGTCGCGCTCGGCCTGGTCGCCACCGCTACCAGCGTCGGCACTGCGTTCTACGCATTCGGCCTAGTTCTCCTCCCGACCCTGACCTTCGTCGGGCTCGTCACTCTCGAGAGGGTCACGCAGTCTGCGCTCGAGGACTACGGGTACGCTCGCCGTATAGCTCTGCTGCGCGGGTACTACTTCGACAACGCGCCAGAGGTGGCCCCGTACCTGCTCAGCGTCCCGCCTTCGGAGCGGCTGCGAGTGCAAGGTCTCGGGGGCGGTCACTTCCAGCTATTCCGGAGTGTCGCCGGCATGGTCGGAGTGATAACGGCGGTGCTTGCCGGCTCCACGGCGGGCCTGGCCGCGATCCTGATCTCGGAGCACTCCCTGGCAGCCACGCTGATCGTGGGCGTCGCGGTCACATTCACAGCGGGGTTTGTCCTGATGCGCGACCACCAGTCGGTGTGGAGACGAGACTCCGCCACGCAGCTCACCGATGAAGGAGACTAGGTTCAGTCGACAAGGTCGTCTTGACGGAAGGAAAGCGTTATGACCGAGATCGTGTTTGCCATTCCCGTCGTGCATGGGAAGGAGGATCTTGATCGCCAGACGAGGGACGAGATGGCGAGCGCTCGCCGGGATGAGTATGAGGCCGCGCTGAAAGACGCTGGGGTCACGCGCCAAGCCGTCTGGCATCAGCAGATGCCAGGTGGCGGCACCCTGGCCATCGTTTACGTCGAGGCAACCGATCCTGATGCCCACCAGCGCTTTGTCTCGTCTGATGCAGACATCAGTCGGTGGTTCGTGCAGCAGATGCAGGAAGTACATGGACGTGATGTCTCCCAGCCGCCCCTTCCGGTCGAGCTGGTTCACGACTTCCGCGTCTAACGGATCACCGGCCTACGCCCTGGTGGCGGACTCGGCAAGCCAGTCGCTGAAGCGGATCTCGCCGAGGTGACAGGCTGAAACGACGTCGTGAACAGAAGCGCTGGGAAGCTCGCCGGGCTCAGCGATGGCTGGCGCTGACGATCGCCTCGATCTCCTGGAACGCCTCTTCGTCGTACGGCCAGAAAGCCGACTTGTCGCCCGCGTCCCAGGCCTCGCGCAGCCCCGGCGCGGTTAGATCCCAGTCCGGACGAATCTTGCGAGTGACCTCGCGCAGATCCTGGCGCAGCTCCTCCGGCGAAGGACGGCCCCAGAACCAGTAGCCGTTATAGACCTTGTGAATCACCAGGCCCGGATCGAGCACCAGCGTGTGCGGGATCATCGGGTCGTGGTGCGGGTCGGTGTATTCCTGGATGTCCAGGTCCTGCTGCACCTTGCGGCCGGGATCGCACAGGAACGGCCACTGTGCACCCACCGAGGCCTTGAACTCGCGGCCCTCGAGGATGTTGTCGGTGCTGATGGTGACGATCTTGGTGTAGGCGACGGCGATCCTCGGATAAAACGCCGCCAGCTCGAGATGCTGCTGGTGGTCCTTGGGGCAGAAGTGCCCGCGAGAGAGGATCAGGACCATCGGGTCGATGCCCTGCAGTTCGCTCAGCTTGTGGCGCTCTTTTTTGGTGTCGGTGAGCTCGTAGTCGGGGAACTTGCCGCCGGGAACGATGTCGGCCCGCATCGGGATGGCTCCTTTCGTCGTGGCCCGCCGACGATACGCCCCCGCTACGTGGCTGGCGATCATGCTGCCGCGGGTGTGTCAAGGCGCGGCGTCGCGGGCGCGCGTCAGGGCGGCGTCAAGGTCCGTCGGCAGCGAGGAGGTGAACTCCAGCGACTCGCCGGTGGTCGGATGGTGGAACCGAAGCAGGGCCGAGTGCAGGAACTGGCGGGAGAGACCGTGGCGTCCCTTGCTGCCGTACTCGGGGTCGCCGGCCACAGGGTGGCCGATCGCCGCGAAGTGGACGCGGACCTGGTGGGTGCGGCCGGTCTCCAGACGCGCCCGCACCAGGGTGTCCGCCGGGAGGACCTCGATCACGTCGAAGTGCGTCCGCGCCTCCCGCTCCCCCGCTCCTCGCACCGCCCGGCGGGTGCGCCGCCGCCGGTCTCGCCCGAGGGGGGCGTCGATCGTGCCGCTCCGCGATTCCAAGGCTCCCTCGACCAGCGCCAGGTACTCGCGCACCACCTCCCGGTTGCGGATCTGCGCAGCCAGCGCCCGGTGCGCGGCGTCGTTTCGGGCGACGATCATCAGGCCGGAGGTGTCCTTGTCGAGGCGGTGGACGATCCCGGGCCGGGAACCCTCTCCCCCGCCCGCGAGGTCGCCGAGGAGATCGACCAGGGTCTCGCCCCGGTGGGAGGGCGCCGAGTGGACGACCAGGCCGGCGGGCTTGTCGACGACGAGGAGGTCCTCGTCGGCGTGGATGACGAGGTCGGGGGGCGTCAATCCGGCCCCGCGCGCGCGTCGACGGCGAGCACCAGGAGGAAGACCCCGGCGACGATCGCCAGGTCGGCGAGGTTGAAGGTGGGCCACAGCGGCAGGTCGATGAAGTCGGTGACGGCCCCGTCTCGGACGCGGTCGGCGAGGTTCCCGAGTGCTCCCCCGACGAGCAGGCCCGCCGCGAGCCAGAGGGCGGTGCCGTTCGACGCTCGGGCGGCGAGGAAGACGAGAAGGGCGAGGAGGCCGACGAGCATCGCCCCGATCAGCCACGCCGAGACATCCCCGGCGAGACCGAAGGCGACGCCCCGGTTTCGGGTGTTCTGAAAGGCGAGGAACGGCAGCACCTCCTCCCGGTCCCCGCGCGCGACCAGCGAGGTCGCTACCGCCTTGCTCCCCTGGTCGATGGCCACCACGGCGCCGCAGGCGGCCAGCGCCGGCGGCAGGTATGTGCGAGGGCGCCCCGCAGGCGAAGCCGAGGGGCGACCCGTTTCGTTGGGCCGGTTCAACCCCTGATCAGGCCGACCACCACCGCCTGGAGGATGAAGAGCACGATGATCCCCAGGATCGGGCTGATGTCGATCCGGAAGCCCCCGCCTCCCAGCGGCGGCAGGAAGCGGCGGAAGAGGTTCAGATACGGGTTGGTGGTCTGGTGGACGAAGTCGATCACCGCGTAGAGGAAGCGGTTGTAGGGGATCCGCGTGAACCACGAGAGCAGCACGTTGATGAAGATCAGGATGATGTAGACGAGGAAGATCGCGTCCACGTAGTCGGCGATGTCGCCGCGGGTGATCGCCAGCAGGGGATCGATGATCATCGGCTTAGCCTCGCACCCTCTCCAGCGACGCGTCGACCGCCGCCCGCAGCGCCGGCCGGATCGCTCGCTCCTCGAGTGCGTCCAGGCCAGCCTCGGTCATCCCGCCCGGCGACGCCACCGCTTCCTTCAGCGCGGCGGGCTTGTGCAGGTCGAGCAGCGCTCCCGTCGCCGCCATCGACTTCGCGACCATCCGCATCGCCTGGTCCTCGGTCAGGCCCTCCCTGACCCCCTCCTCCACCAGGACCTCCGCCATCAGCGCCAGGTAGCCGGGCGAGCACCCCATCAACGCGGTTGCGGCGTCGATCAGGTCCTCGTCGAGCTCGATCACGTCGCCGAGGAGTGCGAGCAGATCCGTCACCTGCCCCCGCAGCTCGTCGGGGAGGCCGTCGGGGAAGACGACGCAGAGGACGGCCTGGCGGAGCTGGGCGCCCAGGTTCGGCATCACCCGAACGAGATCGATGCCCGGAAGCGCCTCCGCCAGCTGCTTCAGGGAGGTCCCGGCGAGAATCGAGACGACCGGTTTCCCAGCCTCGGCCAGGTCCGAGGCGACCGCGTCGAGCACGGCGGGCTTGACCGCGAGGAGAACGAGGTCGGCCTCCTCGGCGAGGGCGCGATTCCCCTCGACGGCCGTCCCCCCAACCTCCTCGGCGAGTCCCTCGGCCCGATCATGCTCGGCATCGGCGAACAGCGTCTCCTCGGGCGCGCCCGGTTCGTTGCGGGCGGCCGCGAGGCCGCGCGCGATCCCCGTCGCCATGTTGCCGGCACCGACGAACCCGAGCTTCATGCCGGGGACTCTATCCGGGGGTGACATCCGCTCCCCCGGCGAGCCAGCACCTCCCTCGCAACCGCCCCGGTGGCCGCTAGCAGGACAATCGAGGTTGATATGGCACTGCAGGTTGGCCAGGCGTTACGCGAGGCCCGCACCGTGCGCGGGATCGAGCTGGGCGAGGTCGAGCGGGTGACGAAGATCCGCGTCAAGTTCCTCCGTGCCCTGGAGGAGGACCGATGGGACGACCTGCCGGCGCCCGTCTACACCCGGAGCTTCCTCTCGACCTACGCCGGGTTCCTCGATCTCGACGACAAGCAGTTGGTCGAGGAGTACGACCGGTGGGCCGAATCAGCGGATCCAGTGCAGCCGATCCCACCCCGGGCGGTGCAACGCAGTGAGGTCAGGTCCAGACGACCGATCAAGCCCCTCGGCCTCGTACTAGGAGGCCTCCTCGCGGCGGGGGTGGCATTGGGTCTGCTGATCGCAGCTCTCGGCGGCTCGGGCGACGGGGGTGATGCGGTTGAGCGGCGTGAACCGACGGCCGCGCGTTCGGCGACCTCCCAGGCAACGACCGGGCGGGCGGGCGAGGTATCGGTCGAGCTCCGATCGACCGGGACCGTTTGGGTGTGCCTCGTTGACGATCAGGACCGCGCGCTGGTGAACGGGTTGACTGTGATTCCCGACCAGGTGATGGGGCCGTTCACGAGCAGGGCCTTCGAGGTGACCTTCGGGAACGGCTCCGATCGAGATGACGGTGGACGGCGAGCCGGCCGAGGTCCCTCCGCTCGCCGAGCCGCTGGGCTACCGGATCACCACGGGCGGCGTGCGCGAACTCGAGCCCTCATCGGCGCCCACCTGCCTTTGACGGCGGTGCGGCCTAGCTCTGGTTGAAGAAGCCGCCCTCGAGGATCCGGGCCTTCTCCTCGGCCGAGACCTCGACGTTCTCGGGCGTGAGCAGGAAGATCCCTTGCGCGATCCGCTGCATCCCGCCGCCGAGCGCGTAGGTCATCCCGGAGGCGAAGTCGATCAAGCGCTTGGAGAGCTCGCGGTCGGTGCTCTGGAGATTGATGATCACCGGCTTCGAGCGCTTGTACTCGTCGGCGACCTGCTGGGCGTCGTTGAAGCTGCGCGGTGTGACCACGTGCATCGAGAAGTCCGAGCGGCCGCCGTTGCCGCGCCGCGGCGCCATCGGCATCTCCTCGTCGGGCTCCGAGCGGCGACCGATCGAGCGCAGTCTCCCGCGCCCTCTGGGCTCGGGTTCGTCCTCGCCGAAGATGTCGTCGATGTCGTCGGAGCGCCCCCGCCGGCCGCGCGCGCCTCGGGCGGGCCCGGCCTCGCGTGGAGCGACCGCGGTCTCGTCGACGGTCATCTCCTGGCCGGTGTCGCCCTCGTCGACGTACTCGCCCTCCTCGATGTAGTCGCCCTCAACGAGGCCGAAGTACTCCAAGGAGCGTCGCCATGTGTCCCTGAGGGCCATTACAGCGTCAGATTCGGCTTTCCAGTCGTTATTCCTCTTCCCGGATTATGAAGAATCGCACCTTCTCCCAAGCGGCGGTTCAGGCGTAGAGAACCGACCCGAGGCGGATGATCGTCGCCCCCTCTTCGACCGCCACCGCCCAGTCCTGGCTGGTGCCCATCGAGAGGCGCTCGAGCCCGTGCTCGGCGGCAAGCTCTGCCACGCGGGCGAAATGCGGTCGCGAGTCCTCGGGGCGCTCCGCGAACGGCGGCATCGTCATCAGCCCGACCACGCTCACCGGACAGCGGGCAATGAAGTCCCCGAGTGCATCGGGCTCGATCCCGGCCTTGCTCTGCTCGCCGGCGACGTTCACCTCGACCAGCACCTCGGTCTCGGCGGTGCCGTGCCTGCCGAGCTGCTCGAGCGCGGACTCGCTCGCGAGCGAGTGGATCAGCCGCACCAGGGGGACGATCCCCTTCACCTTGCGGCTCTGGAGGTTGCCGATGAAATCCCAATCGAAGGCGTCGGCCCAGCGCTCCCTCTTCGCTTCCAGGTCCTGGAGGCGGTTCTCCCCGACCAGGGTGATCCCCGCCTCGGCCAGGGCGCCCATCTCCTCGGTCGGGACGTACTTGGTCGCGGCGAGGATCTCGACCTCGCTGCCCGCCTGCTCGCGCACCCGCTCCAGGTTTGACCTGACGCGGTCGGGATCGAGGTCCGTGACGGGCTCAACCAACGTTCAGTCCTGCATCCAGACAAGGCCCGCCTGGCGCCCCGTCCGCTCGCCGTCGCGGCGGTGGGAGAAGAGGAGCTCGGGATTACAGCTGGTGCAGAGGCCCGAGGCGTGGATCTCCTCGACCCCCGCCCGCTCGAGCAGCCGGCTGGCGACCGCGGTCAGGTCGAGCATCCTTCCCACCGCGACCCCCTCGAGATCGGCGAACTCAGCCAGCACCTCATCGCCCACCTCGTAGCAGCAGGGCCCGATCCCGGGGCCGATCGCGGCGACCTCGGGCTTCACCCGTTCGGCGGCGCCGGCGACGATCCCGCCCGCGAGCCCGCGCCATCCGCCGTGGACCATCGCTACCCCGCCCGGGCCGCTGAGGGCGATCGGCAGGCAGTCGGCGACCATCACCAGCGGCGCCAGGCCAGGCTCGGCGGTCGCCTGCGCGTCCGCCTCCTCGGGGCTCTTGACCACGTCGGCGAAGACGCGGGGCTCCTGCCGGTGGTCGTGCCAGCGGAGCTCGGTGCCGTGGACCTGGCGGCCCATGACCACGTCCGCCGGGTTGCGCCCCAGGGCCGCCGCCAGCCGGTGCCGGTTCTCGCGGACGCGATCCGGCTCGTCGTCCGTCTTCACTGCCACGTTCAACGCCTCGTACGGCCCCTCGCTCACCCCGCCAAGCCGGGTCGAGAATGCCGCCCGTGCCCCGGGCAGGTCCGCTTCGAGCCAGCGCACCCCATCTCGCTCACGCCACTCCATCGCCTCTCAGGCTAGAGCTAGTCCTCGGGGATCTCACCGCGGGCGGCGGCGAGGGCGATCTGGAGCTCCTGCTCGCGGCCGGAGATCTCCCGGTCGAGCTTGGCGGAGAGGGCCGCCTCGAGCCCCCGGCCGACCGCCGGGCCCTCCGGGACCCCCTCCTCGAGCAGGTCGGCGCCGTCGATCTCGAGCGAGACCTTGCTCCACTCCTCGAGATAGCGGTCCAGCCACTCGGCGCCCATCGCCCGCGCGAGCAGGAGCTCGACCGGGCTCGAGCCCCTGACGGCGACCACCGCCTGTGAGGGGCGCTCCGGGGTCGCCATCGCCAGCTCCTCGGCGGCCCGCCTCACCGGCGCGGCGGCGTGGCCATAGCCACACGCGGCGATGATCGCCGCGCTGGGATCGACGAACCCGGACCAGGCCGTCGTCGCTGAGAGCTCCTTCACCGTCCTCGCCAGCTCCACCGCGTCGCCGGGCAGCTCCAGCAGGCCCCACTCGCGGATCAGCTCGAGCGCGCGGGGAGCGGCGTCCTCCCCGGCGATCCGCCCCAGCTCGGCCTCGACCCGGTCGTTCGAGACCGTGTCCAGGTCGGCACTCCGCAGCAGCTCGGCGGTCCCGGGCTCTAGCTCCAGGTCGAAACGGGCCGCGTAGCGCGACGCCCGCAGCGCCCGGGTCGGATCGTCGGCGAAGGAGCGCTCATGGAGGACGCGAAGCAGCCCCGCCGCGAGGTCGTCGATCCCGCCGTACGGGTCGATAAGGGTCGGCTCTCCCGCCAGCGGCACCGCCATCGCGTTGATCGTGAAGTCGCGGCGAGCGAGGTCCTCGGAGATCGTCGCCGGGGCCACGGTGGGAAGCGCGCCGGGCCGCTCGTATGCCTCCGCACGGGCGCGCGCGAGATCCACCTGGAGGCCGTCCACCGTCACCGAGGCGGTGGCGAAGCGCTCGTGCTCGACCACCTCGCCCCCGAGCGCTTCGGCGATCGGCCCCACCTCCCCCTCCACCGCAACGTCGATGTCGGTCCGGGCCTCACCGAGGAGGAGATCACGGACGGCTCCCCCGACCAGGTAGGCGGGGGTCTCCTCCGCCGCATTCCTGAGCACCTCCAGACCGGGGACGGTGTTCAGTGTCTCTGGGAGCCGCTCGGGGTCGACCCGGCGTTGAGAGGGCATTGAGCGGCTATCCCTACCATGTGCGGCTTCGTCCGGCCGCCCGCTCAGGCTGGAGTGCTGATTCGCGTGCAAGCCCTGCGCAACAACATCGCCGATCTCTGGAACAACCATCGCCGCTGGGTGCTGGCGGGCGGCGCCACGGCTCTGGTCGCGGTCGCTGGCGTCGTCACCTATTTCGCCTTCATCAAGAGGCCCGCGGACAAGGCCTGCCCTGACCCGTGCGTGATCGAGACCACGGACAACCCGTCGCCCGTCGTCGAGAGCGTTGATTGGCCCGTCTACGGGCTGAACGAGGAGCGGACTCGATATCTCGACGCTCCCCGGGTGAAGCCGCCCTACACCACCAGGTGGACCTTCAAGGGCCGGAGGCTGCTCGAGTACTCGCCGATCCTGGTCGAGAACGCCCTCTACGCGGTCAACAACAACGGGATGGCGTTCTCGGTGAAGAAGTCGACCGGGAAGGCGCGCTGGTCCCGCGAGATCGCAACGCGAAACGCCTCCGCCCCCGCCTACAGCGACGGGATGATCTACATCTCCAACCTCGAGCCCGGCCAGGTGATCGCCTTGAACACTCGCGACGGCTCGGTGGCCTGGAAGCGCCCCCTTCCCGGTCGCACCGAGTCCTCGCCGGCGGTCGTCGGCGACCGGGTGATCGCCGGATGCGAGTGCGGGACGCTCTACGCCTTCGACAAGAAGACCGGCAAAAGTCTGTGGGAGGCCGACCTCGGCGGCCAGCTCAAGGCGGCGCCCGCGATCAGCGACGGGGTCGCCTACATCGGCGATTACAGCGGCACGATGAGCGCTGTCCGGATCAACGACGGCTCGATCAAATGGCAGTCGAGCTCGCAGGGAACCGGGGTCGCCGCGGGCGCGTTCTATGGCACCGCCGCCGTCGCCTTCGGCCGCGTCTACGCGGGCGCGAAGGACGGCCGCGTCTACAGCTTCGACAAGGAGACCGGTGATCTCGCCTGGAGCCACACGATCGGCGGTGAGGTCTACGCCGGGACTGTCGCCGCGGACACCCCCAAAACCGATCCGACCGTCTACTTCGGCACCTACGGCGGAAGCACGTTCTATGCGCTCGACGCCCGCAGTGGCGACGAGCGCTGGTCGGCCGACTCGGGCGGCTCGGTGATCGGCGCGGCCAGCCTGATCGGCGAGACGGTCTACGTCGCCAACCTCGACAAGACCCAGACCTACGCGTTCAACGCGGCCAACGGCGAGAGGCTTTGGACCTTCAAGGACGGCGCCTACAACCCGGTGATCTCCGACGGCAGGCGCCTGTACCTGACCGGCTACAAGACCATCTACGCGCTCAAGCCGAGGACCCCGGCCGACGTGAAGCGCAAGGCGAAGACGGCGGAGGCCAAAGTGAAAACCGCCGGGAAGAAGGGCGCGGCGAAGACCGGCGCTGGGAAGTAGGAGTAGTCAGCCGAGCCGGACCGGGATACCGGCGGCGTCCATTCGCTCCTTCGCCTCGGCGACTGTGTGCGTTCCGTAGTGGAAGATCGAGGCGCAGAGGACTGCGTCGGCATGTCCCTCGGCCACCGCCTCCACCAGGTGACCAAGTTCGCCGGCGCCGCCCGAGGCGATCACGGGGACTTCGACCGCGTCGGCGACAGCCTTGGTCAGCGCGAGGTCATAGCCGTCGCTGGTGCCGTCGCGGTCCATGCTGGTGAGGAGCACCTCCCCCGCCCCGCGCTCGACCGCCTCGCGCGCCCAGCCGACCGCCTCGCGGCCCTCGGCCCGGTTGCGCCCGCCGTGGGTGTAGACATCCCAACCGCCGTTCGTTTGTTTGGCGTCGATCGCCACCACAACGCACTGGGAGCCGAAGACATCCGCGAGCTCGGTGATCAGCTCCGGGCGCTCGAGCGCCGATGAGTTCACCGAGACCTTGTCGGCGCCGGCGTCGAGAACCGCCTGGGCGTCCTCCACTGAGCGGATCCCGCCGCCGATCGTGAACGGGATGAAGACGTTGTCTGCCGTGCGCCTCGCCAGCTCGACGATCGTCTCGCGGGCCTCGTGCGAGGCGGTGATGTCGAGGAAGACGAGCTCGTCAGCGCCCTCGGCGTCGTAGCGCTCGGCGAGCTCGACCGGGTCGCCGGCGTCGCGGAGGCCGACGAAGTTGGTCCCCTTGACGACCCGTCCGGCGTCCACGTCGAGGCAGGGAATGATCCGTTTCAGCGCCATCGCTCAAAGGCTAGCCCCGCGGACCCGCTGGCCTATTGGCGACTTCTTTCGGGTATGCCGAAAGAACTCGCCAACTCTCGTTAGCGTCAGTCCCAGTCGCCCGCGGCGTAGGCCCAAGCGATGAAGAGGAGCTGGACGGGCAGGCGCGCGTAGAGAGCTTTGCGCCCGCCAGGTATCCCCTTCTCGAACCGCTCGGCGTCGATCGCCATGTGGACGTTGGCGGGGAAGACCGCAACCAGGGTCGCGATGCAAAAGAGGCTGCCCGCGCGCCGGGTGCGGGGATGCATCGTCGCGAGCCCGCCGGCGATCTCGGCGACGCCGCTCACGTAGACGATCTCTCGGGGCCGGGGCAGGTACGGCGGCACGATCCGCTCGTATGCGCGGGTCTTGACGAAGTGCATGATCCCTGCGAAGACGAAGAATGGCCCGAAAAGCCGCCCCATGAGGGGAATCTACCCCAGCGCCTCCTGGCCCTCGGTCACGCCGAACCGCCGCTCGTACAGCGCCCGGCCGACGATCACCCCGTCGAGGTTCTCCAGCTCCAGCGAGGCGAGGGCGCGGAGGTCGTCGAGCGAGCCCACCCCGCCCGAGTAGATCAGCGCGGCCTCGGTCGATTGCGCCAGCGCCCTCAACGAATCCAGGTCCGGTCCCTCCATCAGGCCGTCCACGTCCACCGGGGTGTAGACGAAGCAATCGATCCCGCGCTCGCTGAGCGTCGCCACCGCCGTCTCCGGCGTCAGCTCCGAGCTCTCGGTCCATCCCTCGGCGGCAACCCTTCCGCCACGGGCGTCGATCGAGACGACCACCCGGTCGCCGTGGGCGGCGGCGATCGCCTCCGCCAGCTCGGGGTCGCGGACGGCGGCGGTGCCGAGCACCACCCGCTCCACCCCGGTCGAGATCGCCTCCTCCACCTTGCCCGAGTCCCGGAGGCCGCCGCCGAGCTGGATCGGGATATCGACAGCGGCGACGATCCGCCTGACATGCTCGAGGTTCCGAGGCTCCCCCTCCCTGGCGCCGTCGAGATCGACCACATGGAGCCAGCGGGCTCCCTCCTGGACCCAGCGGCGCGCCGCAACGACCGGATCGTCGTCGTAGGCGGTCTCGCGCTCGTAGTCGCCCTGGACGAGCCGGACGGCCCGCCCGTCGCGTATGTCGATCGCCGGATAGAGGATCAAGTTCCCCGGTTACCCGAACCGGCGGCGGTCAGTCGGATGCCTGGCAGATCCGCACGAAGTTGGCGAGCAGGCCCAGCCCCGCGGTGCTCGACTTCTCCGGGTGGAACTGCACTCCATAGAGCGGTGGGCGCTCGACCGCGCAGGCGAAGCGCTCCCCGTAGGCGGCGGTGCCGAGGACGTCATCCTCGCTCGCCGGCCGGGGGGCGAAGGAGTGGACGAAGTAGAAGGGCGGCTCGTCGCCGAGTCCCTCGGTGAGTCTCGAGGAGTGGGCCCACCGAACCGGCGACCAGCCGATGTGCGGGACCTTGTAGCCGTTCGCCTCGAGCGGCGCCACCGGCCCACCGAGAAGCCCCAGCCCGCTCGAGCCCTCGTTCTCGCTCGAGGCTTCGAACAGCAGTTGCATCCCGAGGCAGATCCCGAGCACCGGGACGCCGGCCTCGATCCGGCCGGCGACCAGCTCGTCGAGCCCGCCCTGGCGCACGCGCTCCATCGCCCGCGGAAAGGCGCCGACGCCCGGGAGGAGGATCCCGTCGGCGGCCTCCGCCCGGTCGCGCTTGGCGGTGATCTCCGCCTCGGCGCCGACGCGCTCGAGCGCCTTCTCCACCGAGCGGAGGTTCCCCATCCCGTAGTCGAGGATCGCGATCCTGGTCATCCCGACAGGGTGCCCTTGGTCGAGGGAACGCCGCTCTCGCCCGGGTCCACTGTGACCGCGTCGCGGAGCGCCCGGGCGAACGCCTTGAACGCGGCCTCGACCATGTGATGGGCGTTGGAGCCCGACCGCACCCGCACGTGCAGGGTCAGCTTCGCGTTGTTGGCGACCGCCCGGAAGAACTCCTCGGCCAGCTCCGCGTCGAAGCCGGCGATGCTGACCTCGGGCAGGTCGGCCTCCCAGACCGTCAGGGGGCGCCCGGAGATGTCGATCGCGCACTCGGCCAAGGCCTCGTCCATCGGCACGGTGGCGGAGCCGTAGCGGCGAATTCCCGCCCGGTCCCCGAGCGCCTGGTCGATCGCCTGGCCGAGGCAGATGCCGACGTCCTCGGTCGTGTGGTGGGCGCCGGTCTCCAGGTCGCCCCTGGCCTCCAGCTCGAGGCCGAGCCGGCCGTGGCGGGCGAGCAGCTCGAGCATGTGGTCGAGGAAGCCGACTCCGGTCGCGATCTTCGCCTCGCCCCCGTCCAGGTCGAGCCGGAGCCGAATCTCGGTCTCTGCGGTCGTTCGATCTATTTGACCCGTGCGGCTCATCGCGATTCCCCTAGTCCTCTGAAGCCCTTGCCTCTGCGGATTCCGCGTGCAGCGGGAATCCCTCGGCGCGCGCCAGCGTAGCTACAGTCGGCGCCAGCTCCCGGGCAGCCTCCTGCGTGATCCTCACCGTGGCGATCCGGCGTCTGAAGACGCCGGGCCCGAGAGGGCCGTGGAACCGCCCCGCTCCCCCGGTGGGGAGAACGTGGTTGGAGCCCGCGGCAAAGTCCCCGAAGGCGGTGGCGCCTCGCTCCCCGGTGAAGACGCAGCCGGCGGTGCTCACGGCGGCGGCGAGCACCTCCGCGTCCTCGGTGAGGATCTCGAGGTGCTCGGGGGCGAGCGCCTGCGCCAGGGTGACCCCGGCGGCGGTGTCGGGAACGTCGATCAGCGAGACCGTCGGCTCGGCGTCGTTTCCCCGACTCCGCCACAAGCCGATCACCTTCTCCTCGATCCGGTCGAGGATCGCGCTCTCGACCGCGATCGCGACGAGCAGTCCATCGCTGCCGTGCTCCGCCTGGGCGCAGAGGTCGAGCGCGACCCAATCGGGGTTCGCGGTGTCGCCGACGATCGCCATCAGCTCCGAGGGCCCGGCGATCCCGTCGATCCCGACCTTCCCGTAGAGCTGCCGCTTCGCCTCCTGCACGTACCGATTCCCGGGGCCGACGACCAGGTCCACCGCCCTCACGCTCTCGGTTCCGAGCGCGAGAGCGGCGATCGCCTGCGCGCCGCCGATCGAGTAGATCTCCTCCACACCGGCGACCGCGCACGCGGTCAGGACGAGCTCGTTCGGCCTGCCATCCGGCCCCGGCGGCGATGCGACCGCTATCCGCCCGACCCCGGCTGCCCGGGCGGGAATCGCGCACATGAGGACGGTCGACGGATACGAGCCGGCCCCGCCCGGCGCGTAGGCGCCCGCCGACCCCACCGGGACGCTGGAGAGGCCCACCACGTGACCAGCCGGGAGATCCAGTTCCGCGTCGCCATCCGCCGCGACCTCCGCTTCGGCGACGGCGCGGATGTTGGCCGCGGCGATCTCAAGCGCTTCGCGGACGTCCGCCGAGCCGGCGGCGGCGGCCGCCACCCCATCCGGCACCCGGATCGCCTCGGGCCTCGCCCCGCCGAGGCGCTCCTCGAGCCCAAGGAGGGCGTCGTCGCCGCCGCGGCCGACCTCGTCGATGATCTCGGCGACGGAGTCGCTCACCTCTCCGAGGTCGGGTTGCGACTCTCGAAGCTTCGCGGCGAGATCGGTGGCATCGTCGCCATCCCATTCGATTCTCGAGACCTTCACTTCCCCTTTCCTTTCCCCGGGCGCAGGCGCTCGACCAGGTCGTCGACCTCGGCGGCGCGGAGCTTGTGGGAGACGCGGTTGGCGACCAGCCGGGCGGTGCTCTGAGCGATCTCCTCACGGACCTCGAGGCCGTTCTCCTCGAGGGTGCGGCCGGTGGCGACGAGGTCAACGATCCCGTCGGCGAGGCCGACCAGGGGCGCGAGCTCGACCGAGCCCTTCACCTCGATCACCTCGGCCTGGCGCCCGGTCTCCTCGAAGAAGCGCTCGGCGATCCGCGGGTACTTGGTGGCGATCCGCATTGCGCCGAGCCGGCGCTCGGACTCGCCCAGGCTCGCGTCCCCCTTGCGTCCGGCGAGGACCATCCGGCACGCCCCGTAGCCGAGGTCGAGGATCTCGTAGACGACCCGGTCGCGCTGCTCGAGGAGGACGTCCTTGCCGGTGATCCCGAGGTCGGCGGCGCCGGCCTCGACGTAGGTGGGAACGTCTGACGGCCGCAAGGTCACCAGGGTGAATCCGTCGGCGGAGAAGATCAGCGAGCGCGACTCGCCCCGCATCGCGGAGGTGTCTGTGCCGATCCGGTCGAGCGCGTCGAGGGTGCCCTCCCAGAGGGCGCCGCGCGGGATCGCCACCTTCAGGGGGCCGCCGAGGCGGGCGCGGATCGGCCCCTCGACCGTCGGGGTCATTTGGTTACCTCATCTCTGGCGATCCTCTCCTCCTCTGCCTGGGCAAGGTGCACCCGCTCGAGGTAGAGGCCGAAGCCGACCGCGGGCATCTCCCGCCCGAAGCGCCGGAGGAGGTCGTCATAGCGGCCGCCGCCCCCGAGGATGTGGCCGAGCGCGGGGTCATAGATCTCGAGGATCGCGCCGGTGTAGTAGCCGAGGTCCCGGAGGAGGCTGAGGTCAACCTGCACGCGGCCGGCGACGCCGCGCTCGGCCAGCGCGTCGTAGGTGGCCTGGAGCCGCTGGGCCGCGCGCTCGACCGCCTCCCCGCCGAGCTCGCGCGCCTGCTCGAGCACCTCGGCCCCGCCCCGCAGCCCCGGCAACCGGAGAAGAGTCTCCCGCCCGTGGGCGCCGAGCCCGTCGACCGCATCTACCTCCACCTCCAGCCCAACCAGGTTGTGCGCCGCTAGGCAGTCGAGGATCCGCTCGCGGGCCTCGCCTTCGACCCCGAGCTCGGTGAGCAGCTGCCGGTAGAGATCGGCATCGCCGAGGCCGACCACCGCCCGGTTGAGTCCGACCGCGTCGAGCGCGGCGCTGAGCACCTCGACCACCTCGGCGGTGCCCCCCGGCGCCTCGGCGCCGAGCAGCTCCACCCCGGCGTGCATGAATTGGCGCACCTGGGCGCGCTGCGGGCGGACGACTCGGTAGGCGTTGCCGATGTAGGAGAAGCGAAACGGAGGATCCGTGTCGGGGAAGCGGCTGGCGACCAGGCGCGCGATCGGAATCGTCATGTCCGAGCGCAGGGCGAGGAGCTCGCCGCGCTCGTCGAAGAAGCGGTAGGCGCCGACGCCGCCGCGGCCCTCGCCCCGCTGCAGGACCTCGTCGTACTCGAGCGTCGGCGTCGCCACCTGACCGTAGCCGTAGCTCTCGAAGACGTCATTCAGGGTGCGCTGGAGCGCGCGAAGCTCGCGCATCTCGTCCGGGAGGATGTCCCGGGTGCCCGGTGGGATCGGATGGATCATCGCCATCATCATGGCGTCGCCCCCGCCCCCGCGCTGCAAGCTTGGGCGCGTAGAGCGGCCTCGCAGTCGCTAGGCGGGGACGCGCTCGGTGGCGACCCGGTCGATCCGGGCGCCGAGCTCGCGGAGGCGGAGGTCGATCCGCTCGTAGCCGCGATCGATCTGGATGACGTTGCCGATCTCGGAGGTCCCGTCGGCCGCGAGCGCCGCGATGAGCATCGCCATCCCGGCGCGGATGTCGGGGCTCTCCAGGCGGGCCCCATGAAGGCGGCTCGGACCGCTGACGATCGCCCTGTGGGGATCGCACAGCGTGATCCGAGCGCCCATCGCCACCAGCTTGTCGACGAAGAACAGCCGGTTCTCGAACATCTTCTCGAAGATCAGGATCGTCCCGTCGGCCTGCGTGGCTAGGGCGAGCGCGATCGAGGTGAGGTCCGCGGGGAAGGCCGGCCACGGGCCGTCGTCGATCTTCGGGATCGCGTCGCCCTGGTCGTCGCGGATCGTCAGCTTCTGGTTCGGCGGGACCAGGAGGTCGGCCCCCTCGACCATCGTCTGGAGTCCGATCCGGCGGAAGTGGCGGCGGATCCCCTCGAGGTCCTCCGGGACGGTGTCGCGGATCCGCAGCTCGCCGCCGGTGGCGGCGGCCAGCGCCATGAAGCTGGCAATCTCGATGTGGTCGGCGCAGATGTCGTGCTCGGCGCCACCGAGCTTGTCGCGGCCGTGCACGGTCATCACGTTGGAGCCGATCCCGTCGACCTGCGCCCCCATCTTGGTCAGCAGCCTGGCGAGGTCCTGGACGTGCGGCTCCGAGGCGGCGTTGGCGATCGTCGTCGGCCCCTCGGTGAGCGCGGCGGCGAGGAGAGCGTTCTCGGTGCCCATCACCGAGGGCTCGTCCATGAAGATCCGGGTCGCCCGGAGGCCCTCGGACGGAGCCGAGAGCTCGATCCAGACATCGCCGCCGACCATTGCGCCGAGGTCTCGGAAGGCGTCGAAGTGGGCGTCGAGGCGGCGGCGTCCGATCGTGTCCCCGCCGGGCGGAGGCATTCGAGCCTCGCCGAACCGCGCCAACAGGGGCCCGGCAGTGAGGAAGGACGCCCGGATTCGGCTCGACGCTCCCTCGTCGACGTTCTGGCCGTCGATCGAGTCGGCCTGGAGGCGGAGCTCGTTGTCGGAGAGCCATTCGACCCGCACCCCGAGCCCCTCGAGGAGGGCGAGCATCGACTCCACGTCGCGGATCCGCGGCACGTTGCGGACCAGCAGCTCCTCCTCGGTGAGCAGGCAGGCGGAGAGGATCGGCAGGGCCGCGTTCTTGTTGCCCGCGGGCACGATCTCGCCCGACAGCGGGGCGCCGCCTTGGATGACGAACTTCTCCACGGCGACTAGGGTAACCAGCCGCATGGCTGACGTTTCAAGGGACGATGCATGGCAGCTGGTGACCGAGTGGGTCCAGTCGGAGTCGCTGCGAAATCACCTGCTCGGGGTCGAGGCGGCGATGCGCGCCTATGCCCGCAAGTGGGGTGACGACGAGGAGCTCTATGCGGTCACCGCGCTCGTCCACGACCTCGACTACGAGCGCTTTCCCGATCTGGAGACCGGGCACCCCCGCCACGCCCTGAAGGAGCTGGAGGAACGGGGCTATCCGCAGGAGGTGATCGACGCCGTCGCTGGCCACGCCGACTTCCTCGAGGTGCCCCGGGAGACGCGGATGGCGAAGACCCTCTACGCGGTGGACGAGCTCTCGGGCTTCATCGCCGCCTGCGCCCTCGTCCGCCCGACCGGGATCGAGGGGATGAAGCCGAAGTCGGTGAAGAAGAAGTTGAGGCAGCCCTCCTTCGCCGCCGCCGTCGACCGTGAGCAGGTCCAGCGCGGGATCGACGAGCTCGGGGTAGATCCTGACGAGCACATGACGGTCGTGATCGCTGCGCTCGCTGAGCACGCCGACGAGCTCGGGCTCGGGCCTCGCGCGGGAGCCGAGAGCCCCGGGTGAGCCGCTGGCTGAAGATCCTTCTCGGCGTCCTCGCCGGGATCATCGTGCTGCTGGTCCTGAACGCGATCGCGGTCTCCCAACAGACCAAGGACGCCGAGGTGGACGTCGATGGCGCCGAGCTCGTCGAGACCTCCTACGGCGCCCTCCAGGTGCTGGACGAGGGCGATCCACAGGGCTCGCCGATAGTCCTGGTCCACTGCTACACGTGCTCGATGAACTGGTGGGGCCAGCTGGCGCCGATGCTGGAGACGGGCCACCGGGTGATCCGGGTCGACCTCCTCGGGCACGGCGGCTCCGACAAGCCGGGCGCCGGCTACGAGATCGACAACCAGGCGAACGCGGTCGCCGAGGCGCTCAACGAGCTCGGCGTCTCCGGAGCGACCGTGGTCGGCCACTCCCTCGGCGGCACCGTCGCCACCGCCCTCGCCGAGCAGAGCCCTGAGCTGGCGACCAAGGTGGCGATCATCGACCAGGCGCCCGACAGCAGCTTCGACAACGAGTCCTTCACCCAGAAGCTCGGCTACGTGCCGGTGATCGGCCAGGCGATGGAGCGGCTGGTCCAGATCGCCCCCAGCTCCGAGGTCCAGGACCAGTACGAGGACGCCTTCACCCCCGGCTTCAACATCGCCAGCGGCTTCGAGAACCCGGACGAGGTCGTCGACAACCTCAGGGAGATGACCTATACGGCGTTCGACGAGGTCGCCGGGGCGGAGGAGGACTACACCGACGAGCGGCCTTTGGATGAGCGCCTCGGGGGCTTGGAGCTGTCCCTGCTGGTGATCTTCGGCGCCGAGGATCAGATCTACGACGCGGATGCGGCGCTCGAGCGCTACGCGGAGCTCCCCGGTGCCGAGACCCAGCTGATCGAAGGAGCCGGCCACTCTCCAAACGTGGAGAAGCCCGCCGAGATCGCCGCCCTGATCCGGGCCTTCGTCGAGCAGCCGAGCGTGGCCGAGCGGGAGCAGCAGCGCCAGCAGGCGAAGCAGCGGGCGCAGCAGAGGAAGGCCGCCGCGGCCCAGAGGAAGGCGAAGGCCGCGAAGAAGAGAGCGGCCGCGGCGAAGCAGCAGCAGTCAGCCCCCTAGGTCCGTAGACAAACGAAAGGGCCCAGTTTCCCGGGCCCTTCGTTTGCACTGAATTCCACTG
The DNA here is from genome assembly GCA_963752585.1 of uncultured Solirubrobacterales bacterium. GTDB lineage: Bacteria > Actinomycetota > Thermoleophilia > Solirubrobacterales > 70-9 > CAVVYV01. The sequence continues at coordinate 252,032 of CAVVYV010000007.1, read as the reverse complement.
CCCGAAGGCAACTTCGTTCTGTGCGGTGAAGACAACTTAGCGCGCGCAAAAGCGAAGTCAAGGGGGTGTGAAGGGCGGTTTCCGCACCTTGCGAAACTTTGGAGCGGCCCCTCTCACCGAATCGCCTCCGGACAAACGAAAGGGCCCAGTTTCCCGAGCCCTTCGCTTGCACTGAACTCCGTCGCCCTTTCGGGTTCCTTCGTTCTGTGCGGTGCGGGCACCCTACAGGCCGATAAAGCGAAGTCAAGGCCCTGCAAAAACGATGTGCCGCAATCTGCGGCCATTTGAGATTCGGGACGCGGTCCTGGGCTAGACGAAGCGCTTGACGAAATTGAGCGCCTTCTCGGCCACCTCCCGCCAGCCGTGGTCGATCGTCAGCGAGTGCCCCCGGTTCGGCACCCTCTCGATCTCGGTGACGCTCTCGTTCCGCCGCTGTCGTTTGTAGGCGGCATTGGCAATCGCCCAGGGGACGGTGTGGTCCTTCTCGCCGTCGAGGATCAGCAGCGGCCCCCGCTCGGGGTTCTTCGGGTCGACCTTGGCCTCGCTGAACGGGTTCAGGTTGGCGTTTGCCATCTGCATCAGCGCAACCCCGGGCGCGGCGACGTGGAACTCGTCGTAGAGCCGCTTTGCCTCCTCGTCGTCGAGCGCGTTCGCCCACCCGTACTTGAACTGGTCGAAGGTGAGGGTGATCGCGCGACCTCGGTTGAACGGGTTCCTGAGCACCGGCGCCGCCGACTTCAGCGCGCTGAACGGCAGCGGCAGCACCCCGCGGAAGGGCCCGGGATCGATCGCCACCGAGGCCGCGGACAGCCCTCGGTCGGCGATCATGTAGGTGAGCAGCCCGCCGGTCGAGTGGCCCATCACCGCCGGCTTCTTGTCGAGTCCGCCGATCACCTCGGCCGTGTGGTCGGCGATCTGCTTCAGCGTCTTCTTCGCGAGGACCTCTGGTTCCGCCCGCGCCACCTCGACGGTCTCCGGGTCATCCGGCCAATCCGGGGTGACCCCCGCGTACCCGTTCTCCTCGAACAGCTGCGCCCAGCGGTCCCAGCTGCTCGGCAGCAGCCAGAGGCCGTGGATGAAGACGACGGGCGTGCGCCCGCTCGAGTTCGCCTTCTCGACCTGGTGGGCTTCCCGTTCGCTGATCGTCGCCATCGTCTCTCCCTCTGGTGGACTGACGACGATCCTCCCACAACACAAATTCCGGCCACAACACAAACGAAAGGGCCCAGTTTCCCGAGCCCTTCGTTTGCACTGAACTCCGTCGCCCTTTCGGGTTCCTTCGTTCTGTGCGGTGCGGGCACCCTACCGGCGAGTGGGCGGGGGTCAAGGGGGATCGCGAACGCGAACCCGCAAGCTGCGGGAACTTGGTCCCTATTCGGGGCGCTGTTCAGGGCCGACTCGGGCCGCCAGGCCCGGATAGACGCGAACCAGGCCGTCCTCGTCGAGCTCGAGCTCGCTGGTGAAGCCCTTGAACATGCCCTCGTCGGTGAAGCGGACCACCGCCCCGTCCGAGTCCATCCTCACGTGCTCGTATCGCTGCGCGGAGACGTGGAGAGCGAGGTCGGGCACGGAGACCCATGCCATCACGAACTCGGCCTCCCCGGGCCCCCGGTGCAGCCCGTGCCTGCGGAGCGGCATCAGGTTGGTCAGCGGCGAGAAGCCCAGATCGCAGTCGAGGGAGTTCTCGAGCCCGGTGGTATCGCCACCGGGCGCCGGAAGGTCCACGTCCGCCTCCCCGCTCTCGGCCCCGTCGAATCGCCAGGATCCGTTTTCGTGGGTGAGCTCGAGCTCGCGTCGCCACCCGTCGCCGCTCGATTCGAGCACGAGCGAGCGGGTGACGAATCGCTCGGGCGCCTCGAGGCGATAGCTGAGCCGGTACGGCAGGGGATCGATTCCGATCTGGGTGCCGCGGGCGACCAGCCCATCCTCGGTCAGGTGGATCTCGACCGCCTCCGTCCGCCACTCGTCCAGCCCCCGCCAGATCAACAGGCGCGGCGAGCTCATTGCCAGCGGCCCCCCGCCTTCGCCCACGCCTCCATGTGGTCGACCGAGCAGAACGCGTCGGGGACCCGGTGCTCGCCGCGATGGCGGACGAGGATAACGTGGACCTCGCCGAGCTCGGCATCGCAGTGGGAGCAGCGCAGGGGGCCTTCGTCAAGCGCAGGCGGCTCCGTGAAACCGCCGGGGTCCCAGTGGGCGCCCTGGAGCGACCAGGGGATCACGTGCTCGAGCCGGCAGAAGACGGCGCGGCGTTCGCCAGCGGGTTCGTAGGCGCGGAAGCCGTCGTCCGGCTCGACCTCGACGCCGCACCAGGTGCAGGGCTCCCCCGTCACAGGCCCAGCGAAGCCGTGGAGTAGGCTCGGCGCGCCATGGCCGGGCTGAGGATAGTGGTGCTCGAAGGCGACCAGACCGGGCAGGAACTGCTCGAACAGGGGCTTCGGGTCCTCGCCCCGGACGTCCTCGGCCTGGAGCTCGGCCTCGAGCGCTTCGACCTCTCGCTGGAGAGTCGCCGCCGGACGAAGAACGAAGTGTGCACCGAGGCGGCGCGGGCGATGGTCGAGGCCGGCTTCGGGATCAAGGCGGCGACGATCACCCCCGAGGGTGCTGATGACGTCGGCAGTCCCAACCGCCTGATCCGGGAGGAGATCGACGGCAAGGTGATCGTCCGCACCGGGCGGCGGATCCCCGGGGTCAGCCCGGTCGCGGGAATCCACCATCCGATCTCGATCGTGCGGATGGCGGTCGAGGACGCCTACGGCGCCGAGGAGTCGCGCCGGCCCGAGGACGGCGACGAGGTCGCCGAGCGCACCGAGGTGATCCACCGCTCAAACTGCCGCGCGGTCGCCGAGTACGCGTTCCGGACCGCCGGGAAGATCAGCGGGCGCGTCTACGGCGGCCCCAAGTGGACGGTGAGCCCCGTCTACGAGGGGATGCTGAAGGAGGAGATGGATGCGGCGGCCGAACGCCACCCCGATGTCGGCTACGAGCCCCTGCTTATCGACGCCACCTACGCGGGGCTGCTGACGGGACGGGCGAGCGAGCCGCTGGTGATCCCCTGCCTCAACCGGGACGGCGACCTGCTCTCCGACCTGGTGCTGCCGCTGTACGGCTCGATCGCCGGGGCGGAGTCGGTGTTGCTCGCCCTCCGCCAGGACCTCTCGGCGAGGGTGGCGATGGCGGAGGCGCCGCACGGGACCGCACCGGCGCTCGAGGGCAAGAACATCGCCAACCCGATGGCGATGATCCTCGCCGGCGCCGCGGTTCTCCACTACGCGGGCGAGACCGGAGCCAAAGGGGCCGAAGGCGCATCCGCGGCGATCTACAAGGCGGTGATGGACACCGCCGCCACCGGTATCCGCACTCCGGACCTGAAGGGGCACGCGACCACCACCGAGTTCACCGACGCGGTGATCGAGCGGGTCAGAGTCGAGCTGGGCTGAACCCGATGCGACTTGGCGCCGCGATGCGCCGTCAGAGGACTCTCAGCTCTCGCTTACCGGTCCGTGGGAAGCTGCCCCCCATGAACAGGAACCTGAATCGCCGTGAGGCGCTCGTCGGCATGGGCTCGGTCAGTCTCGGAGCCCTGCTGGTGGCGTGCGGCGCCGACGACGAATCGGGCGGGACCACCGAGGTCGCGACCGGCGATGGCACCACTGCGACCGTCGAGGCCCAGGGGGGCACCGGCGGGCTCGCCGAGCTCTTCGACGACACCTCCGCCTGCTCGCTGACCCCAGAGGAGACTGAGGGCCCGTACTACTTCGACGTCGACTCGATCCGCAGCGACATCCGCGAGGACCGCCAGGGCGTGCCCCTTCGGCTCGCGATCCGGATCCGCGACAGAGCCTGCGAACCGCTGGAGAACGCGGCGGTCGACATCTGGCACTGCGACGCGAACGGGACCTACTCGGGTTTCGAGTCGGCCTCGCAGGGAGGCCCCGGAGGCGGCGGTCCTGGGGGCGGCAGCGGACCGACCGACGAAGAGACCTACCTTCGCGGCGCTCAGGTCACCGACGCCGGCGGCATCGTCCAGTTCACCACCGTCTACCCCGGCTGGTACCCGGGCCGCACCGTCCACATCCACGCCAAGGTCCACGTCAACAAGCAGACGGTGCTGACGACGCAGCTCTATTTCGACGAGGGCGTCACCGAGCAGGTCTACGAGCGCGAGCCCTACAACGCCAACTCGGGCCGCGACACCCTCAACGAAGGCGACTCCATCTTCGACGAGGCGCTGCTGCTCGACCTCAGGCCCGAGGGCAAGGGCTATCTCGGGCTGATCTCGTTCGACACCGCCGCCGCCTGATCCCGCCGCCCCGATTAGTGAGCAGCGCTCGCCGTCCCGCCCCGCAGGGCCGCCGTGAGTCCCCAGGCCGAGACGAGCGTCCAGACGGCCTCGAGTAGAAAGAAGCCCCAGTCACGCTCGTCGAGGGCAACGACGGTCAGGACCCCCGCTCCGATCAGGTTGAGCGCCAGGTAGGCGCGCGAGTGGGGTGACATCCAGTCGCGCTGGCTCGCGGCGAACGCGGTGAGGATCAGGATCGCGCCGATGATCTGTGGAATCTGGTCCATCGGCCGAGGATATGCACCTAGACCACCGGCCCCTCCGCGGGTGGTAGCTCGTCCTCGTCCACCACCCGGATCCAGCGGGTGATCAGGCCGTCCTCGATCACGAACGCGGTCTTCGCGGTCTCTCCCACCCCCGTCCCGCACTCGCCGGCGCCCGGCCGCTCGGTGAGCTCGAAGGTGGCGATCGTGAAGCGGCCGTGCATCTCGGCCTCGGTCAGCTCGGCGCCGCAGGGAAGCGAGGCGTTGAAGGCGCGGACTTCGTTGCGGGTCCTCAGCTCGATCGGCGCGGTGCCGTTCTGGGCGAAGCTGGGGAGCTGGAAGTGATCGGCCGCCGCCTCGAGATCGCCGTCCCGGAGGTCGTCGGCCCAGTCCCTGATCACCTCGGCTGCCTCCGGATTGGCGCCGCCCGGGATCTCCTCCGAGTCGGAGTCATCGCCGCCGCCGCAGCCCAGAGCCGCCATGGCGATCGCTGTCGCGGCGATCAAGGTGAGGACCGGCCGCATCGAACGAGAGTAACCCGATCCGCCGGGTTCCTTGACCTTTTCGCGCTGTTATACGAACATACGTTCGATGCCGGTCGCATGCGCCATCGTCCCCCGCTTCCAGCTGCTCGCGGCGGTCGGCGAACAACGCGAAACTCTGACGAAGTCGGCAGCACTGGCGCCGGAGCCCGGGGCGGCGCAGCTGGTCGGGGAGGTCTCCGGCCCCGCCGAGGAGCTCGGGGTGCGCCCCGGGATGCGGGTGGGCGAGGCGCTCTCCCGCTCCCCCGAGCTGGTCCTCGTCCCCCCCGACCCGGAGCGAGCGGAGCGCTTCTGGGAGACGGTGCTGCGGCGACTCGAGGCGATCGGCGCCGAGGTGGAGTCGGAGCGCGCCGGGGAGGTCTTCTTCGAGGTGGCCGGGCTCCGGGCCCTCTGGGGTGAAACGGCCGATGCCCTCGCCCGGGCCCGGCGCGAGGTCGGTCTATGGGAGGGTGCTCCGAGCGAAGCGAGGACCAACCCGTTTCATGTTGGGCTGGCGGCCGCCCCGGGGCGCTTCTGCGCATATGCCGCCGCCCGCGATGCGAGGGCGCTCCGTCGTTTCCCGGTGGTGGCGGAGGGGTCGGCGCGGCGGTTCCTGGCGCCGCTGCCGGTCTCGCTCCTCCACGGTCGGCTCGCCGACGGCGATGACCTCCCCAACGAGCTCGAGCGGCTCGGCATCGACACGCTCGGGCGGCTGGCGGAGCTCCCGCGCGACGCGGTCGCCGACCGGCTCGGGCCGTTGGGACTGGCGGCGCTGCGGCTGGCGCGGGGCGAGGACGAGCCGCTGCGGCCGCGCCGGATGTGGGAGGCGCTCGCGGTCGAGCTGGAGCTGCCCGAGGCGGCCTCCGGCCCACAGCTAGAGCGAGCGCTGGAGTTGCTGATCGGGCGGCTGCTCGCTCACCGCGGGCGGCGGGGAAGGGCGCTGCGGGCGCTTCGCCTCTCCGCCCGCCTCGCAGCCGGAGGCGGTTGGCGGCGCCAGGTCGCCCTGCGGCGGGCGGGAACCGAGCGCGATCGGATCGCCGCGGTCCTCCTCCCCCAGCTGGCGCTGCTTCCCGCTCCCGCCACCACCCTGCGGCTGGAGGCGGTGGAGCTGGGCGCTCCGGGCGGCGAGCAGCTGGCGCTCTCGGCCCCCGAGGAGCAGCGCCGGCGGCGGATCTCCGAGGCGGTCCGCCAGGCGCGGGCGGCCGGCGGATCGGAGGCGGTGCTGCGGGTGCTCGAGGTGGATCCCGGCTCGCGGGTGCCCGAGCGGCGGGATGTGCTGATGCCTTGGTCCGAGGGTGCTCCGTGAATGCGAGGGCGCGCGATAGCGCGACCCGTGATGTGTCGGAGGAGCAACCCGTCTTGATGGCGAAGCCGTGAGACCCAATCGCCTCAACCGGCCGTGGCCGGTCCCGGTCCGGGTCGGCGCCGACGGGACGCCGTGCGCGGTCGGTCGGTTGGCGGTGCGCTCGGTGCGGGAGGAATGGCTGGTCGAGGACGGCTGGTGGACCGGAAAACCGCTGCACGGCGCTACTTCGAGCTGGTGCTCGAGGACGGCAGCGACGTGGTCGTCTTCTTTGACCCGCCCGAAGGCCGCTGGTACCGGCAGCGGGACTGAGGGGCGGGCGGATGTACACGGAGCTGCACTGCCATTCGGCCTATTCGTTCCTCGATGGCGCCTCCGAGCCGGCCGAGCTCGCCGCGGCGGCCGCCGACCTCGGCTACGAGGCGCTCGCCCTCACCGACCACGACAACGTCTGCGGGGCGATGGAGTTCGCTCACGCCTGCGTGGGTGTTGGCGTTCGTCCCATCGTCGGCACAGAATTGACAGTCACATATGGACCCACCTCTCGGGCCACGGGTCCTGACGCCGCGGTGCCCCCCATCCTGCGGGCAGGGAGCTGTCCTCGGATGGGGCCCCCCGCGGCGCCACCCCTGGCAGAAGCGGAGCAGGTACACGTCACTCTCCTCGTTGAGTCCCCGGTGGGATGGGCCAATTTCTGCCGGCTGATCACCCAAGCCCACGCGGGCACTCGTCCCAAGCCAGGGCGCGATCCGCTCCCCCCCTCGGTCCCTCTCGAGAAGCTGGAGCGGCACACCGAGGGACTGGTGTGCCTGTCGGGGTGCGCCGGCGAGGGGGCGGTTGCGGGCCGCTGGGAGGCCGGGGATCCGCACCGCGCCGAGGCGCTCGCCCGCCGGCTGCTCGGCGCCTTCGGCCGCGACCGCTTCCGGGTCGAGCTCCAGCGGCCTCTCTGGCGCCGCGACCGAGCCCGAAACCGCTGGCTCACTTCCCTCGCCGAGCAGCTGGGGGTGCCCCCGGTCGCCACCGGCGACGTCCACGCCCACCATCCCTCCCGGGTGCGACTTCAGGACGCGCTGGTCTCGGTGCGACTCGGTGGGTCGCTGGATGAGACCGAGGGGCGCCGGCGCGGGAACTCGGCCTCCGCCCTCCTCCGTCCCGCCGAGGCGAGCGAGCGCTTTCGCGATCACCCCGAGGCGGTGGCGGAGTCGGCACGCCTTGCGGAGCGGCTGCGCTTCGACCTCACCAGCGACCTCGGCTACAGCTATCCCGGCGCCGAGGACGAGACCGCGGACCGGTGCCTGGCCGAGCTCTGCCGGGCGCGGCTGACGGAGCGCTATCCGTCCGATCGCGGCAAAGCGGCGCGGCGGCTGGAGGAGGAGCTGGGGCTGATCAGGAAGCTGCGGCTGTCGGGGTTCTTCCTCCTCCACCAGGACATGCTCGAGCTGGCGCGCGAGGTGGCAACCGAGGTGCGCGGCCCGGACTCGGCGCGGCGGCTGCTGCCGCCGGGGCGCGGGCGGGGCTCGAGCGTCAGCTCGCTGGTCTGCTACCTGACCGGGCTCTCACACATCGACCCGGTGGAGAACGATCTCTTCCTCGGCCGCTTCCTGAACGAGGAGCTGACCGACGTTCCCGACATCGACCTCGATTTCCCCCGGGACATCCGGGAGAAGCTGATTCCGCGGGTGCACGAGCGCTACGGGCACGAGCGCTCGGCGCTGGTGGCCGCCTTCGCCACCTACCGCGCCAGGGGTGCGGTGCGCGACCTGGGGAAGGCGCTGGGGCTGCCGCCCGGCGAGGTGGAGCGGCTGGCTCGGGCGGTGGACGTCTATGAGGCGAGCCGTGACGCGGCGGCGCGGATGGAGGAGGCGCTGGGGCGGTTGCGGGCGCGCTCCCCGCGCTGGCGGGCGCTGGCCGAGCTGCTGCCGGAGATCGCGGGACTGCCCCGCCACATCTCCCAGCATCCAGGAGGGATGGTGATCTCAACCGGTGAGTTGATCGAGCTCTGCCCGGTGCAGCCGGCGGCGATGGAGGGGCGGCAGCTGGTGCAGTGGGACAAGGACTCCTGCGCGGATGCGGGGTTCCTGAAGATCGACCTGCTGGGGCTGGGGATGCTCTCGGCGGTCGAGCGCTGCGTGGACGAGATCGCGCGGGCGCGCGGCGAGCGGATCGACCTCTCCCGGGTGCCGCTCGACGACGGGGAGGTGTGGGGGGCGATCCAGCGGGCGGAGACGACCGGCGTCTTCCAGATCGAGAGCCGGGCGCAGATGCAGATGCTGCCGCGGACGCTGCCGCGGGACCTCGATGACCTGACGGTGCAGGTGGCGTTGGTGCGGCCGGGGCCGATTCAGGGCGGCGCGGTCCACCCCTACATCGAGCGGCGCAAGCGGCTGCGGGAGGACCCCTCGTATGAGGTTCCCTACGAGCATCCGTCGCTGGAGCCGGTGCTGCGCGACACGCTCGGCGCGATCGTCTTCCAGGACCAGGTGCTGGAGGTGGCGATTGCGCTGGCGGGGTTCTCGGTGGGCGAGGCGGAGGGACTGAGGCGGGCGATGAGCCGGAAGCGCTCGGAGGCGGCCCTGCGCCGCTACCGGGAGCGGTTCATCGAGGGCGCGGTCGGACGCGGGGTCGAGCGCGAGGTGGCGGAGCGGGTCTATGGGCAGATCGAGGGGTTCTCGGGATTCGGCTTTCCGAAGTCGCATTCGGCCGCCTTCGGGCTGCTCGCCTACCAGTCGACCTGGTTGCGGGTCCACTACGGGCCGGAGCTGCTCTGCGCGCTGCTGAACGAGCAGCCGATGGGCTTCTACCCGCCCGACGCGCTCGTCCACGACGCGCAGCGGCGCGGGATCGAGGTGCTGCCGCCCGACGTCAACGCGAGCGAGGTCGAGTGCCGGGTGGAGACGGTTGGGGCGGCGAGCGGCAGCGCCGGCCAGCCTCCGATCCGGATCGGGTTGGGATATGTGGCGGAGGTGGCCGAGGTGGATGCGGAGGCGGTGGTGGCGGAGTGCCGGCGCGGTGGCGCCTACCGCAGCGTCGCCGACCTGGCGGGGCGCTCGGGCGCCACCGGCGCGGCGCTGCAGCGGCTCGCCTGGGCGGGCGCCTGCGACCGGCTGGTGCGGTCCACCCCGGATCCTGATGAGGAGCAGCGAAGGCCGGCGCTCTGGGAGGCGGGCGGAGCTGCTCGAGCATCGCGGACGGATGAGGGGACGCAGCTGGCGTTGGCGCTCGACGCCAGCCCCTCCCCTCCGCTGCCGCCGCTCGGCCCCTGGGAGCGGATCGTCGCCGACTACCGGACCACCGGGATGACGCTGGGAGAGCATCCGATGAGCCTGATGCGGCCGGGATTGGGCCGGGATCTGACCGACAGCGCGGGCCTGGCGGAGATCGGGCACGGGAGGCGGGTGCGGGTCGCCGGGATGGTGGTGGCGCGCCAGCGGCCGGCGACCGCGAAGGGGATCGTCTTCATGCTGCTCGAGGACGAGCGGGGGACGATCAACCTGATCGTGCCGCCGCCGGTGGTCGAGCGCTGCCGGATCGCGATTCGCAGCTCGGGGTTCGTGCTTGCGAGCGGGCGGCTCGAGCACCGGGAGGGGACGACCAACGTCCTGGTCTCGACGATCGAGCGGCTAGGGCACGGCGGCGAGGAGGCGGATGGGCTGCCCGCGGCGCCCGCCCGGGCGATCGCACCCCCGGTTGGGCGCGAGACGGGTAGGGAAGCAGGCGTTTGGCGCGGCGGGAGCCGCCCGAGCCGCCGCGGCCGCAAGGGGCGTGAGGACCGGGAGATCATCAGCGAGCTCGATCGCCCCGCCCGCGAGCAGATCGTCGCCGAGCTGGCGGCGGCGGTGCCCGTCGGCCACAGCTTCGGCCGGCGGGGGCGCTAGCCGAGGCCCGGCTTGGTCACCATCAGGTAGACCGCGGCGATCAGCAGGATCCCGATGATCGAGCCGATCAGGCCCTCAAGTCTTCCCCAACGCTGGTACTCCCTGGGAAGGTCGGCCAGCTGTAACTCCTTGTCGCCGGCCTCCGCAACCGCGCGCTCGATGATCGGGAGCAGCCTCCGGTCGGTGGGGATGAAGAAGAAGAGGATCGCCACCGCGATGATCCCGATGATCGTGAGAGTGCCGCTCACCCAAAAGTCGCCGTAGTCATAGTTGAGCTCCGACATTTGGTAGATGCCGGTCGCGAGCACGATGACCAGCGCCGGCAGCGCAAAGAACTGGTTGATGACCAGCTGGAGCCGGTGCACGTAGGGAAGGTGGCGGGCGCTCATCTTCATCGCCACCGGGAACATCACCGATTCGGCAAATGTCATCCCGAACCCGACCATCACTGCGGTGATGTGAATCCACAGCGCGACTTCGTAGTTCTCTACCGCCAGAAGCATCCGGGCCTCCCTGCTCAACGGTCGGGCGCGAGACCCTATCCGCCCAGGCGGCGCCCTGCAAGATGCCCTGCAAATCGAGCAGTTCCGTCCGGGGCCGACCGTAGCTTGGCGGGCATGAAGAGAGCAATCTCAATCGTTCGCGAGCACGTCCTCGACGCGGCTGACCTGGTGGTCGACTTCGCCACCCTCGGCGAGTACGGGGTCGAGCCGGATCCGGTGCCCGAGTGTGAGCGCCGGCCGTCCGGGCTCGCGTCGGGTGCGCCGCATCCGCTCCACGATCGCGCCGGCAGCCCCGAGCGGATCGCAGCGTAAAAGAAGCCGCCCCAGGGGGACGGCTTCTCCGACAAAACGGGCCGCCCATGGGCGGCCCGTGGTCGACAAGACCGGCGGCGACCTACTCTCCCAGGGGGTTGCCCCCCAAGTACCATCGGCGCTGAGAGGCTTAACGGCTCTGTTCGGAATGGGAAGAGGTGTTTCCCTCTCGCTATCTCGCCACCGAAAGTTTGCGAGACGGCCTCCGTGGAGCTTGAAAACCGCATTAGGCCAGGTAGAAGCAAAAAATCCGTCAAGACCTCGACCCATTAGTACCGGTCTGCTGACCGCATTGCTGCGGTTGCACAGCCGGCCTATCGACCTGGTGGTCTACCAGGGGTCTTACTCCCTCAAGGGGATGGGAGAGCTCATCTCGAGGCTGGCTTCCCGCTTAGATGCCTTCAGCGGTTATCCGTGCCGCGCGTAGCTAACCAGCAGTGCTCTTGGCAGAACAACTGGTACACCAGTGGCGCGTTCATCCCGGTCCTCTCGTACTAGGGATGACTCCCCTCAACTCTCCAACGCCCACGGCAGATAGGGACCGAACTGTCTCACGACGTTCTGAACCCAGCTCGCGTACCGCTTTAATGGGCGAACAGCCCAACCCTTGGGACCTGCTCCAGCCCCAGGATGCGACGAGCCGACATCGAGGTGCCAAACCGGGCCGTCGATGTGGACTCTTGGGCCCGATAAGCCTGTTATCCCCGGAGTACCTTTTATCCGTTGAGCGACGGCAATTCCACTTTCTACCGCCGGATCACTAAGCCCAACTTTCGTTCCTGCTCGACCCGTCGGTCTCGCAGTCAAGCTCCCTTGTTGCCTTTACACTCTGCGCACGATTTCCAACCGTGCTGAGGGAACCTTTGGGCGCCTCCGTTACGCTTTAGGAGGCGACCGCCCCAGTCAAACTGCCCACCTGACACTGTCCAGGTGCCGGATCACGGCTACCTGTTAGAAGCTCAAAACACCAAGGGTGGTATCTCAAGGGTGGCTCCCCTGCGGCCGAAGCCACAGGTTCACAGCCTCCCACCTATCCTGAGCGAGATATTCCGAACTCCAATATCAAGTTGCAGTAAAGGTTCACGGGGTCTTTCCGTCTTGCCGCGGGTACTCGGCATCTTCACCGAGACTTTAATTTCACCGAGCCCCTCGTTGAGACAGCGTCCAACTCGTTGCGCCATTCGTGCAGGTCGGAACTTCTTCATCCCCTGTTTCCGAGGCGCAGACTATCCCTTCACCTCATCCAGGACCCTTAGGAGCTCCTGGCGCGAATACGTCGCTTCCCGAGGTTGATCTCGGTCGCGATCTCGACTATCTCGCGCATTCCTTCACGATCGCAGATGATCGCCTTGTCCGATCATCCGGCACACGACTGCGAAGCCCTGCAAGCTTCGAGCCTTGTCCCCCGGAGGGGGAAGCGTTCAAAGTGCGGCAGGATCGCGCCTGTCAGGTCGCTGATCGCTCGAACCTCGTACTTGAGGTTCGATCGCCACGCGACTGACGGATCCAGCCACAGCCGAAGAACGCCTGCAAACCCACCAGTAGGTCTTCGTTCGCGCTCGTTCAACGACAACGAGAACGATGGCCGGCACTCGAGTCCAAGCCGAAGCTTGGATCGACGGGCGAAGGAGACGCAAAAGCATCCCTCCCCATCAGCGAGGCCGGTGACGTACCAGGGGTCCAACTGTGCTGCTCCATAGGTTCCTTGCTCTTCGATGAGGGTCGGCGTGTTGTCATCGACCTCGGAGGTCGACGACCTCTCCTTTCGGATCAGTCGTTACGGGGTCACTAGGACTTCCCTCGGGATCACCATCTGGCGGCGCCAGGAAGGCTTCCCCGATATGAGCCGATTCTCGGCGGCTCCTCGCGGAACCGCGGGGCAAGTAGTACTTACCCGACAAGGAATTTCGCTACCTTAGGACCGTTCATTGTTGTTACTCCCCCTCACATCGAGGTGGTGGCTGACTCATTTCTGGCCAGCTCTCACGGTCGCCCGTGAGATCGGACTATCTCATCGTCTCACCCGTGTCGGATGTGACGCTCGGCGTATAGTCTCTGAGGATTCCCGGTCACAGCATCGTCACCGGGCCTTTCCTGCTGATTGTCCGCACCGGACGCATTGTCACTGCCGCTGCTCGCGGACTGAGTAGCGCCGGATACTCGGATGTTCCAGCATATAGCCGAGTTTTACAACTACCTCGGTCAGCTGATAGTTACGGCCGCCGTTTACCGGGGCTTAGCTTCAGTGCTTTGCGGCCGAAGCCGCTAACACCTCCGCGTAACCTTCCGGCACCGGGCAGGCGTCAGCCCCTATACGTCGTCTTGCGACTTAGCAGAGGCCTGTGTTTTTGGTAAACAGTCGGTTGGACCTTTTCACTGCGGCCCCCTCGGGCTCCACCCGAATGGGTTTCACCCTACCGGGGCGCCCCTTCTCGCGAACTTACGGGGCGAATTTGCCGAGTTCCTTAACGAGGGTTAGCTCGCTCACCTTAGTATTCTCTACTTGTCCACCTGTGTCGGTTGTAGGTACGGGCACGCATGTCCTGCCTAGAGGTTTTTCTCGGAGGCATGGCTTCAGGGACTGGCCGGCCTTACGGCCAGCTGGCATCGCACCTCGCGTAAGAACGCCGCGGCGGGTTTACCTACCGCGACTGGCTACGTGCTTGCCCCAGGACGACCATCGCCTGGGTTCCCTTAGCCTTCCCCGTCACCCCATTGGTCATAGCGGACATGACGTGGTACGGGAATATCAACCCGTTGGCCATCGGCTACGCCTTTCGGCCTCGCCTTAGGTCCCGACTAACCCTGAGCAGACGAACTTTACTCAGGAAACCTTGGACAATCGGTGGAGGGGATTCTCACCCCTCTCTCGTTACTCATGCCGGCATTCTCACTTCCAGCTCCTCCACGGCGGCTTTCGCCCCCGCTTCGCGGGCACTGGAACGCTCTCCTACCGCTCACAAAGTGAGCTCACAGCTTCGGAGGGTGGCTTGAGCCCCGTTGAATTCTCCGCGCCCGAACACTTGACCAGTGAGCTGTTACGCACTCTTTCAAGGTATGGCTGCTTCTAAGCCAACCTCTTGGTTGTCTCGGCACTCGGACATCGTTCTCCACTTAGCCACCACTTAGGGTCCTTAGCTGGTGATCTGGGTTGTTCCCCTCTCGCGTACGAAGTTTATCCCCCGCACGCTGACTCCCGGGTTAAACGTAACGGTCTTCGGAGTTTGCCTGAAGTCGGTAACCTGGTAGGGCCCCTAGTCCAAGCAGTGCTCTACGGCCGTAACGCATATAGCCCGAGGCTATACCTAAATATATTTCGGAGAGAACCAGATATCTCCTGGCTTGATTAGCCTTTCACTCCGATCCACAGGTCATCCGCCCAGTTTTCAACCTAGGTCGGTTCGGTCCTCCACGAAGTCTTACCTCCGCTTCAACCTGCCCATGGATAGCTCGCCAGGTTTCGGGTCTACCGT
>CAVVYV010000007.1:0-235000 GCA_963752585.1 uncultured Solirubrobacterales bacterium | reverse complement strand
GCCGAAGCCTGGTTCGTCGCTCCACTTGCATGTGTTAAGCACGCCGCCAGCGTTCGTCCTGAGCCAGGATCAAACTCTCCGTAAAAAATGTGACGTGACTGACGTCAGTCACAAGAGAGCTGTCATGTAGCTGACTGCCACCGCGTACACAGAGCGGTGGCCGACATGACGGAGTTATTTCGGCCCCTGCCCGGTGCATGATGGGCAGGGGTCGGGCTCGAGCAACGAAGGACCTTCCGTCCCTCGTCGCGCGCTGCTCAGTTTTCAAAGACCGCTTTCGGCGGGCTGGCGGGACTCGCCACCTCGCTGCGCGCTTCTTCGGCACAAAAGGGCCCCTCGTCGAGGGGCCCGGATATGCCCGGCCGAGAAATCTCGGCCGATCTGGGCTCCTCGCTAGGAGGACTGCTCCTTTCGTGATCCGAAGCAAGAGCGACCGCGGAGTATAGCCCGCTAGACGCAAGCTCGGGCGCAAAGCGTCGCTCTGCCCAACGCCTGCGAGCCTCGACCTTGCCGAGCGAGGCGCGCTTCCCGGCCTGGGTCACCTTGCCGAGGAGGCGGTCGGCGGCCGCAACGACGGTCTCCCCCTCCACCTTCACCCCACCCTGCTGGAGCAGCCGCCTCGCCTCGCTGGTGCTGACCTCGAACACCGACGAGATCAGCAGCGGCAGGTGGATCTCGCCGTCCGTCCTCCGCGTTCAGCGCCTCGATCTCGGCAAGCGCGACCTCGGGGATGTCCTCGGGCGCCTCGCGCTGAACGTGGAGGCGGTCGAACTGCGCCTCCGCCGCCTCCGCCGCCTTCGCGTCGTGGAAGCGCTCGACCAGCCGGCGGGCGAGCGCCCGCTTCGCCTCCGCGGGGTGCACCGCCGGCGCCGGCTCAGCGAGGAGCAGCTCGTAGTACAGACCCATCACCTCGTCGGGGATGCTCATCAGCTTCCCGAACATCTCCTCCGGCGGCTCGGTGACCCCGACGTAGTTGCCCGCCGACTTGCTCATCTTCTGGACTCCGTCGGTGCCCGGCAGGATCGGCATCGTCACGATCGACTGCTGAGGAACCTCGTAGGCCTTCTGCAGGTCGCGGGCGAAGAGCAGATTGAACTTCTGTTCGGTCCCCCCCAGCTCGACGTCCGCCTCTGATCGCGACGGAGTCGTAACCCTGCAGCACCGGGTAGAGAAGCTCCAGTCCCGAGATCGGCTGGTCGGCCGCCATCCGCCTGCTGAAGTCCTCGCGCTCGAGCAGGCGAGCGACCGTGGTCCTGCCGACCAGCTGAAACAGCTCCTCCGCGGGCATGTCCAGCCACTCACTGTTGAAGCGCACCTCGGTCCGCTCGCGGTCGAGGACCTTGAAGGCCTGGTCCTGGTAGGTCCGCGCATTGGCGTCGATCTCCTCGGGGGTGAGCACGGGACGGCGCGTGTCGCGGCCGCTCGGGTCACCCGACCCGGGCAGTGAGGTCGCCGATGATCAGGACGACCTGGTGGCCCGCATCCTGGAACTGGGCGAGCTTAGTCAGCACCACCACGTGCCCGAGGTGGATGTCGGGCGCGGTCGGGTCTATCCCCAGCTTCACCCGAAGGGCCCGCCCCTCGTCGAGCTGCTCGGCCAGCCTGCCCTCGGGCAGGACCTCCTCCGCGCCCCGGATCAGCGTTTCGAGGTCAGCCATGCCTGAGCGCGCCCCGATCGGCGCCCGGTTTGACCCCGAATTCCCTCACGGGGCCAATGCTAGACTGCCGCCTTCCGCCTGACCGGGCGCGACTGTCTGTGCCTACTTCTATCTTCCGTCGGGCGCTGGGCCCCCCGACCCCAGTTCAGGCCCGGATCTCAGTCGCTGGAGCGACATGTCAGATAAAGACTTCGAGTTCGACTTCGACGTAAACCGAGGCCGATCCGAGCAGGGCAGCGGCCCCTCGGAGAGGCCCGAGCGACCCCGCGAGCGCCGTGCCCGCGACCCCGAGCCGTTGCCCGAGCCCGAGGGCCGGAGCTCGAACGGTGGCAACGGCAAGCACTCGAGCGGCGCCGACCTGCGCGGAGCATTGGAGGACGCCCGCCGTCAGGTGGGCGGCAACGGCTCCGAGGCGAACGGCGGCGCGACGGTGCGGGAGAAGCCACCTCTGCTCCACAGGGACGAGGAGCCCCCCGCCGAGCCCGAGCCACTCGCCGAGCCGGAGGAATTCCGGCCTCCACGGCGGAAGAGGTTCCGGCCCGAGTCGGACCCAGAGCGGGGAGAGCTCGCCGATCTCAGCGAGGACGACGACTGGCTCGGCTTCGCCGACGATGGCCCCGGCGAGGATGGCTTCGACTCCTTCACCGCTGACGACGACGGTGGGCCGGCGGGGCCGCCGACCCCCGGCGAGGGGCGCGCCCTCGCCCGCGAGGCCCGTCAGCGCGCGACCGGCGGCGGCGGCCGCCGCTCGAGCGCCCTCCTTCGCGACGACCTCGACTTCGAGGACGTGCTCGAGCACCAGCCGCAGAAGAGCGGGATCGCGCGGCGAAAGACCTCACTGCTCTACGGCTTCCGCGAGATCGGCGACGGGATCAAGGAGCGTGCCGGCAACGCCCGGGAGCACCTGCGGGGTGGCCGCGAGCGGCTGCGCGACGGTCGGGACCGCCTCAGCGCCCTGCGCGAGCGGGTCCCGAGCCGGGTCGCCGAGCCGGTGCCGGGCGGGGCCGGCAAGCCCCCGCCTCCGAGCCTGCCGCGGCGAATCCGCTCCCGGCGCCCCGGCCGCCCCAAGCCCGGCCAGATCAAGAAGTTCCGCATCCTGATCATCCTCGCCGGCCTCGGGCTGCTCGCGGGCGTCTCGACGGTCTTCGGGATGATGATGTCGATCGCCGGGAACCTCCCTGAGCTCGAGACCAAGGCGCAGTACGCGGAGGCCAAGAACAGCGAGGTCTATGACGCCGAAGGGCGGAAGATCGGCACCCTGCTGAGCAACAACCAGCGGATCCTGATCGACTCCGAGGAGATCTCCCCGTACATGAAGCAGGCCGCGGTCGCGATCGAGGACCAGCGCTTCTATGAGCACCGCGGCGTCGACTACACCGGCATCCTCCGAGCGCTGGGAGCCGACCTGATCCCCGGCGGCTCGACCCAGGGCGCGTCGACGATCACCCAGCAGTTCGTCAAGAACGCCCTCGATGCGCAGGGCGCCCGCACCTACTTCCAGAAGCTGCGCGAGGTCGCCTACGCCTACCACCTCGAGCGCCAGTGGGACAAAGACAAGATCCTCACCGAGTACCTGAACACGATCTATTTCGGCGAGGGCGCCTACGGCGTCGAGGCGGCGGCCCGCACCTACTTCGGGTACGCCCACCCCGGCTGCGGCCAGAGCGGCGCCGACTCCTGCGCCTCGGAGCTCGCCCCGGAGGAGGCGGCGCTGCTGGCGGGGATCATCAGCGCCCCTGGAGCGAGCTCACCGCGGGCTAATCCTGAGGGGGCTACCGACCGACGCAACCTGGTGCTGGAGAAGATGAGGGACCAGGGAGTGCTCGCCGACGAGGAGTACAACGACAGCGGTCGCGAGGTCGGTGCCGGCCCCCTCCGAGATCGAGAAGCCCAAGGACGACTCGCTCTCCCCCTACTTCACGTCCTGGCTGCGCCAGCAGGTCGTCGACCGCTACGGCGCCGGCCGCGCCTTCGGCGGCGGGCTCGACGTCCACACCACGATCGACCTCGACATGCAGGAGGAGGCCGAGGCGGCCGCGTACGACACGCTTGCCGGCGTCCAGCCGACCGCCTCGGTGGTGGTGATCGACAACGCAACCGGAGCGGTGAGGGCGATGGTCGGCGGCAACGATTACGACGAGGCGCCGTTCAACCTGGCGACCAACGGACATCGTCAGCCCGGATCGTCGTTCAAGCCGTTCATCCTCGCCGCGGCGGTCAATCAGGGAATCTCCTCCGGCACCAGCTACAGCTCGAACGAGAAGCTCTTCGACGTCCCGGACTCGAAGGGGCCGGAGAAGTTCCCGGTGAAGAACTATGAGGACCAGTACCTCGGCAGCGCCTCCCTGCAGAGCGCGACCACCTACTCCGACAACTCGGTCTATGCCGAGCTCGCACTGGGGAAGAGCTGCATCGAAGGGTGCGGCGGCTCGCCCTATGTTCGTGGCGGGACGGCCGAGATCGCGAAGCTAGCGAACGAGATGGGGATCCAGACCCCCGTCGCCACCAACCCGGCGATGGTCCTCGGCGCGCCGACGGAGGGGTTCACCCCACTAGAGATGGCCTACGCCTTCACCACCCTCTCCCACGACGGCGAGAGGGTTGGCGGCACCCTCGACACGGTCCCCGGCAGCAAGGAGCTGAGCGAGCTCGGGCCCGTGGCGATCGAGAAGATCGTCAGTCCCGATGGCAAGACGATCGACAAGAACGAGGTGAAGACGCAACGGGTCCTCCCCGAGAGCGTCGCCAGCACCACGAAAGGGATCCTCGAGACGGTGATCTCGAGCGGTACCGGTGAGGGCGCCTCGACCGGCGGCTACAACTGGGGCAAGACCGGGACGACGGACAACAACGGTGACGCCTGGTTCTGTGGCGGCACCGAGCACTTCACCGCCTGCGTCTGGGTCGGTCACGCCCAGACCAACACCCCGATGGAGACCGACTACGCCGGCAGCCCGGTCGACGGCGGCACCTACCCGGCGGACATCTGGAGCCAGGTGATGCAGGCCGCGGAGTCGATCTACGAGGAGCGCGAGGCTGAGCGGGCCGCGGCGCAAGAGGATGAAGAAAACGGCGACGGGGACTCCACTACCACCGACACAAGCGACAGCAGCGGCTCGAGCTACGACGGCGGCAGTTCCGGCTACGGCGGCGGCTCCTCAGGGGGCGGTGGCAGCTCAGGTGGCGGCGGGGGTGGCGGCTCACGCCAGTCGACCCCGGCGCCCGCTCCCTCCGGTGGTGGCGCAGGTGGCGGCGGCTCGGCCGGCGGCACTGGTGGGACTGGCCTTTAGGCCCAGCACTAAACGGGTCGCGCTGGCGCTCGCCCTCGCGTAGTCGGCCACGGTCTGGACACGAACCGGTTCCCGGCGGCGCAGTAGCGCCAGGGAAGCTCGGCCGCCTTGGTGATCCCGATCCGGGTGCCGGCGACGATCTCCCCGCTGTCCCAGGCCGCCTCCGGCTCGGTCAGCTCGAACGGCGGCGCCATCAGGTCGGCGCCGTTGAGGTCGAGCCCGACCGCGAGCGCCTCGGTCAGCTTCCCCGGGCCCGAGCAGAGCTCCTCCAACTTCACACGGGTCGCGCTGGCGCGCGCCCTCGCATTACGGCCCCGGCGCTCGCGCATCAACTCGATGCCCGCGCTCGGCTCGAGCGCCCGGATCAGAACCGCGGCGGCGCTGCCGGCCGGCTCGGCGACGAAATTGAGCAGGCTATGGATCCCGTAGGAGAGGTAGACGTAGGCATGCCCGGGCTCGCCGAAGAGGGCCTCGTTCCGGGGCGTGCGCCCGATGTAGGCGTGGCAGGCGGGATCAGTGGCGTCGTACGCCTCGGTCTCGACGATCACCCCGGAGGCTCCCCCGACCGCCACCGTGCAGCCGATCAGCTCGCGAGCGACCTCGTGGACCGAGCGGTCGAAGAACTCTCTTCTCAACCGCGTAGCTCCGCCAGCGCGCCGCGCGCCTGCTGAAGCTGCTCCTCGAGTCGTGCCCTCGAGGTGCCGCCCGCCGAGACCTTGGACTCGATCGTTCCGCCCTCCGCCAGCACCGCCCGAAGCTCCTCCCGTGCCCCCTCCGGCACCCCGTCCAGCTCGGCATCGTCGAGCTCGGAGAGGCGCTTCTGCCCGTCGAGAGCGGACCGGACGAGGCCGGCGATCGTCCCGTGCGCCTCGCGGAAGGGAACACCCGCTCTCACCAGGACGTCGGCGAGGTCGGTGGCGGCAAGGAACTCGTCGCCGGCCGCCTCGTCGAGCCGCTCGCGGTTGAAGCTCAGCCCCTCGAGCATCGGCGCCGCCGCTTCGAGGCAGATCTCCAGGTTGTCGGCGGCGTCGAAGAGAGGCTCCTTGTCCTCCTGGAGGTCCTTGCTGTAGGCGAGCGGCAGGCCGTGCATCGTCCCCAGGAGGCTGGCGAGCGCAGCGGCCACCCGGGGCGCCTTGCCGCGAAGGAGCTCGGCGGCGTCGGGATTCTTCTTCTGGGGCATGATGCTCGAGCCTGAGGCGAACGAGTCGGAGGGCTCGCAGAAGCCGAACTCCTGGCTCGACCAGAGGACGATCTCGGCGCCGAGCCGCGAGAGGTGCATCGCGCAGGCGGACGCCGCGTAGAGGTAGTCGAGCGCGAAGTCCCGGTTCGAGACCGCGTCCAGCGAATTCGGGTGCGGTCGCGCGAAGCCGAGCTCGGCCGCGAGGCCCTCGCGATCGAGGTCCCAGTTGAGCCCGGCGAGCGCCCCGGATCCGGCCGGCATGTCGCTCGTCGACTCCGCGACGAGGAAGAAGCGGCGAGTGTCGCGGGAGAACATCCAGAAGTAGGCGAGCAGGTGGTGACCCAAGTAGACGGGCTGCGCGCGCTGGAGATGGGTGTAGGCCGGGGCCGGCCCAGTCGCGGTGCTGTTCAGCGAGCCCGACGAGCGTCTCCATCAGCCCTTCGAGCAGGGCGATCGCTCGCGCGGCGTGGGAGCGGACCAGCAGCGCCAGGTCGGTGGCGACCTGGTCGTTCCGTGAGCGCGCCGTGTGGAGCTTGCCGCCGGCCGGGCCGATCAGCTCGGTCAGGCGGCGCTCGATCGCCATATGGATGTCCTCGTCCTCGTCAGCGACCTGGAAGCGCCCCTCGGCGAGCTCGGCCGCGACCGTGTCGAGGCCGGCGAGGATCTGCTCGAGCTCGGCGGAGTCGAGCACCTCCAGCCGAGCCAGCGCCCTGGCGTGGGCGCGGGACTGCTCGATGTCGTAGGGCGCCAGGCGGTGGTCGAAGTCGATCGACCGGTTCAGCCGCCGGAAGAGCGGGTCCTGGTCCTCTCCGAAGCGCGACATGCGGCCAGTCTAGGGCGGGCGACCAGGAGTCCCGTCGGATCGTTTGCGCCCTGCAGGTAGCCCGCCCGCCTGGTTCAGGCGAGCGCCTCGGCGAGCGCCGTGCAGACCCGCTCGACCTGCTCCTCGGTGATCGCGGTGAAGAAGGGAAGCGCCAGCGAGCGCTCGGCGACCCGCTCGGCGACCGGGAACTCACCACCCGAGAAGCCGAAGCGCTCTCGATACGGCGGCATCGTGTGGATGCACGGCAGGTACGCCTTCGACTGGATCCCGGCCGCGGCCATCGCCTCGATCACGGCGGTGCGATCGGTGCCGATCGGGAGCTGGACGACGTAGACGAACCAACCGCGCTGCTCGTCGCCGCGGTCGTTGCACGGCAGCAGGAGGCCATCCGGATCCCCCTCCCCGGCCGGAGCCCCCCCTGACCCCCTCAGCCCCTCTGTGTATGCCGCAGCCGCTTCGGCTCGCGCCGCCAGCATCTCGTCGAGTCGCCCGAGCTGGGCGATGCCGAGCGCCGCCTGGAGGTCGGTCATCCGGTAGTTGAATCCAATCCGGGGGTGATCGACCTCGGCCATGTCGGGAGCACGGCCCTGGTTGCGCTCGCTGCGAGCGATCTCCGCCAACTCCTCGTCCGCGGGCGGCGGAACCAGCACGCCCCCCTCCCCGGTCGTCATCTGCTTGTTGGCGTAGAACGCGAAGGCGGCCAGATGACCGGTGCTCCCGACCTGCCTCCCCTCGGCGTCGATCGCGCCGAGCGCCTGGCAGGCATCCTCGAGGATCGGGATCTCGTAGGCGTCGGCGATCCCCTCGAGGGCGAGCAGGTCGGCCGGGTAGCCGAAGATGTGGACCGGGAGGATCCCCGCGAGCCGGCGGCTGTCGGCGGCTGACTGCGCGGCGGCCGGGTCGATGTTGAGGGTGACCGGGTCGATGTCGCAGAAGACCGGCGTCGCCCCCTCGTACAGCAGGCAGTTCGCAGAGGCGACGAAGCTCAACGGAGTGGTCAACACCTCGTCGCCCTCGCCCCAGCCGAGCGCCCGCACGCCCAGGTGGAGCGCCGCGGTGCCGCTGGAGACGGCGACCGCGTCGTCGCTTCCGACCCAGCTCGCGAACGCGTCCTCGAACTCGGTCAGCCGCGGCCCAAGCGAGAGCCGCCCGGAGCGGAGCACCTCCAGCACCAGCTCCTCCTCGCGCTCGCCGAGGTCAGGTCGTGCGAGCGGTATCGGCTCGTTCACCCTCCGCGGGCCTCTCGTCTCGGGGCTGGAACGCGTACTCGAGCGAGTCGACCAGGGCCTCCCACGAGGCCTCGATGATGTTCTCCGAGACCCCGATCGAGCCCCACTCGCGCTCGCCGTCGGAGGAGTCCAGAAGCACCCTGGTGACAGCGCCGGTCCCGTGGTGCTCGTCGAGGATCCGGACCTTGTAGTTGGTGAGCTCGATGTCGGCGAGGTGGGGATGGCGGTCGCCGATCGCGTCGCGGAGGGCGGTGTCGAGCGCGTTCACCGGGCCGTTGCCCTCGGCAGAGCGCATGTACCGCTCGCCGTCGATCCAGATCTTGATCGTCGCCTCGGTCTGGACCCGCCCGTCCTCGCGCTTCTCGGTGATCACCCGGAACCCCTCGAGCCTGAACAACGGCTCGTAGGCACCGGCCTCGCGGCGGAGCAGAAGCTCGAACGAAGCCGGGGCCGCCTCGTAGTGATAGCCGCGGTGCTCGCGCTCCTTCAGGGTCCGGAGCGCCCGCTGGGACTGCTGCTCGTCGAGGGCGAGTCCGGCCTGCTCGGCCCGGCTCACCACCGTCCCCTTTCCCGAGAGCTCCGAGACCAGCAGCTCCCGCCGGTTCCCGACCCGGGTGGGGTCGACGTGCTCGAAGGTGCGGGCGTCCTCGTTGACGCCGGCGACGTGCATGCCGCCCTTGTGGGCGAAGGCGTTGCGACCGACGTATGGCTGGTCGGGATCGGGGGTCATGTTGCAGAGCTCGTCGAGGAAGTGGGACACCTCGGTGAGCTGGGCCAGCTCCTCCTCTGCCACGCACTGATAGCCCAGCTTCAGCTGCAGCGCCGGCAGGATCGAAGTCAGGTTGGCGTTCCCGCAGCGCTCCCCGTAGCCGTTCATCGTCCCCTGGACCAGAGCGGCGCCCTCCTCGACCGCGGCGAGAGAGTTGGCGACCGCGCAATCGGCGTCGTTGTGGGTGTGGATGCCGACCTCGGCCCTCCCGTCGAGCGCCTCGATCACGGCCCGGGTCGCCTCGGCGACCTGGCCCGGAAGGCTGGAGCCATTGGTGTCGCAGAGGGAGACGTTCTCGGCGCCGGCATCGGCGGCGGCGCGCAGGCACTCGAGCGCGTAGCCCGGGTCGTCGCGGTAGCCGTCGAAGAAGTGCTCGGCGTCGTGGATCACCCGCTTCCCGGCACCGCGGAGGAAGGCGACCGAGTCGCGGATCATCGCCAGGTTCTCGTCCCGGCTCACCTTGGTCACCTTCTCCAGGTGGAGGCCCCAGGTCTTCCCGACCAGAGTGACGACCGGGGCGAAGCCGGCGGCGAGCAGCTGCAGCGTCTCGTCCTCGGCCGCCTCGGTGTCCCGGCGCCGGGTCATTCCGAAGGAGCAGACGACCGCCTGGCGGAGCTCGATCTCGGCCAGAGTCTCGAACAGCTCGCGCTCCTTCGGGTTCGAGCCGGGAAAGCCCGCCTCGACGAAGCGGATCCCCAGATCGTCGAGCTTGCGGACGACGCGGACCTTCTCCTGCGCCGAGAGCGACATGCCCTGGCCCTGCATGCCGTCCCGCAAAGTCGTGTCGTAGAGCTGTACCTCTCTCATCTGCGATGCCTCCTTCGGTTCGGGGAAACGGGCGCGCTACCGCTGGCCGCTAGGCGGCCGCGGCGGCGGTAATTCGCCCGATCTGCCCGATTGAGGCATGCATCACTAGGAGGCCACCTTACCCGACGCCGCCTGCTTGCCTGCAGCCTCGGCTGCGGGCGCCGGCTCCTCGACGAAGTCGAGCCACTCGAGGTACTCCTCGGCCCGGCCATGGAGCGCGTCCTCGAACTTCGCCTGGATCACCCGGGTGATCTCGCCCGGCTCTCCGAGCTCAGCGTGATCGATCTCTCGGACCGGGACGAGCTCGGCGGCCGTCCCCGTGAGGAAGACCTCCTCGGCGAGGTAGAGCTCGGAGCGATCGATGTCGCGCTCGAGCACGGTGTAGCCAAGGTCCTTGGCGATCTGGATCACCGATTTGCGGGTGACCCCGTCGAGGATCGAGGCGGTGTGCGGCGGCGTGATGATCACGCCGTCGCGGACGACGAAGACGTTCTCGCCGGTCCCTTCGCAGACGACGCCGCGATGGTCGAGGAGGATCGCCTCGTCATAGCCGGCCTCGACCGAGGCGTTCTTCGCGAGGATCGAGTTCAGGTACTGACCGGAGGCCTTCGAGGCGGGGATCAGGCTGTCGGGCGAGATCCGCCGCCAGGGCGAGACGGTCGCCCGGATCCCGTGACGCTTCCCCTCCTCGCCGAGGTAGGCGGCCCAGGGCCAAGTCGCGATGATCATCTCGACCGGGGCGCTCTTGGCGTGCAGCCCCATCTCGCCGTAGCCGCGGAAGGCGAGCGGCCGGATGTAGCAGCTCGGCAGCCCGTTGCGGCGGATCAGCTCCTTGGTCGCCTCGCGGATCTCCTCGGCCGAGTAGCCGAGCGGGATGCTGTAGAGCCCAGCCGAGCGGACCAGTCGGTTCAGATGCTCGTCGTGGCGGAAGATCGCCGACCCGCGCTCGGTCTCGTAGCAGCGCTCGCCCTCGAACACCCCGCTGCCGTAGTGAAGCCCGTGGCTGAGCACGTGGACCTTGGCCTCGTCCCATGGGACGAATTCGCCGTTCATCCAGATCAGCTCGGCCTTCTCCATTGGGCGGAAAGTATGCCCGATCAGGAAAGGGCCGCAAGCACGGCCTCGGTCATCTCCTCCGTCCCCACCTCCCGTGTGCCCTCGCCGGAGGCGAGGTCTGGGGTGCGGAGGCCGTCCGCCAGGACCCGGTCCACCGCCGCGTCCAGCCGGTCCGCCTCCTGGTGCCGGCCGAGCCCGTAGCGAAGCATCATCGCCACCGAGAGCAAGGTCGCCAGCGGGTTGGCGATCCCCTCGCCGGCGATGTCGGGCGCCGAGCCATGGACCGGCTCGAACAGGCCGGGCCCCTTCTCCCCGAGGCTCGCCGACGGCAGCATTCCCGAGCGACCCGGTGAGCATCGCCGCCTCGTCGCTGAGGATGTCGCCGAACAGGTTCTCGGTGACGATCACGTCGAAGTCGGAGGGCCGCGAGACAAGCTGCATCGCGGCGTTGTCGACCAGCAGGTGGTCGAGCTCGACCTCCCCGTACTCGGCTGCGAGGCGGGTGACGGTCTCCCGCCACAGGCGCGAGGTCTCGAGCACGTTCGCCTTGTCCACGGAGGTGACCCGGCCGCGGCGCTCGCCGGCGGCCTCGAACGCGACCCGGGCGATCCGCTCGATCTCCTCGACCGTGTACGCGCAGTCGTCGTGGGCGCGGTCCCCGTCCCGCCCGCTCTCACCGAAGTAGATGCCGCCGGTGAGCTCCCGGACCACCAGCAGGTCAGTGCCCTCGATCCGCTCCCGCCGCAGCGGGCTCGCGTCCAGCAGCGCCTCGCTCGGGCGCACCGGCCGCAGGTTGGCGAAGAGGCCGAGCCCCTTGCGGAGCCCGAGCAGTCCCTGCTCGGGCCGAGGCGCGTCAGCGTCGGTCGTGTCCCACTTCGGGCCGCCGACCGCACAGAGCAGGACAGCGTCCGAGGCGCGGCAGGCCTCCAGCACCTCGTCGGTGAGCGCGGTGCCATGGGCGTCGATCGAGGCACCGCCGATCGGATGCTCGGCGATCTCGAAGTCGCCGAGCGCCCCCAGGGCCTCTCGGGCGGCTGCCGCGATTTCCGGGCCGATCCCGTCGCCCGGAAGCAGCACTATGCGCGCCCGTAGGTCGGCGGCGGTCACGCGCCTCGGCCTCCACCACTGCACTTCGACCGGGTAGACATCGCCGTACTCTTCATTCACTGGGGCCGGCAGGCCTCGAGGTTGAGGCGGACGTAGCGAAGCTCGAGCGCCTCGGGCAGTTCCTCGATCACCGCGTCGGTGAAGCCCTCGCGCTCCTCGGCCGGCAGGCGCTCGTGGTGGGCGACGAGCCCCACCACCGAGACGAAGTCCCTGGGGTCCTCGGGTACGTACGGCGTGATCTCCTCGAGCCAGCAGCGGATCTCCTCGAAGCCGGCGGCGGAGAGGCGCTCCTCGGTCTCCTTGGGAGAGACGAAGTTCCACGGGTGGAAGCTCGCCGAGATGCTCGACATACGGTTGGCGCGCGGAGGCGCGCCGGACGGCGCTGCACCCATTCCTCCACGTTTCCGGTGCCGCCGCACTGCGCGACCAGCCGGCCTCCCGGTCGCAGAATCCGCGAAGAGGCGCCGGAATAGCCGGTCGTGGTCGGCGATCCAGTGGAAGGTGGCGTTCGAGAAGACGACGTCCACCGAGTCGGCCCCCGCCTCCTCCCGAAGCAACTCTGGCGAGAGCTCGAGCAGGTCCGAGTTGACCAGGCGAACGCGATCGCCGTAGGCGGCGAGGTTCTCTCCGGCGAACTCGATCATCGAGGGCGAGCCGTCGATCCCGATCACACGGCCGCCGGAGAGCCGCTCGGCCAGCAGCTTGGTGACGCGGCCCGAGCCGCAGCCCGCGTCGAGTACCGTCTCGCCGCCGCTGAGCGGCAGCCGCTCGAGAACCGCTCGGGCCCACTCCTCCTGCGGGGCCGCAAGACGGTCATAGGTCCTGGCGTCCCAGTCAGTGGTGGTGCGCGGGCTCAAAGCGCCGTGGTCACTGGGCCGGCGTCGGCCCTGCCCGCGGCCTCGAAGGCGTCGATCGTCTCGGCCCGCTGCAGGGTCATCGCGACGTCGTCCAGGCCGTTGATCAGCCGGTGCTTGATCTCCTCGTCGATCTCGAAGTGAAAGACGCCGACCGCGCGCCCGCGGACGCAGTTGACCGTCTGGTCGTCGAGGTCGATCCGCGCCTCCCCCGCCCCGGCCACCGCCCGGCAGTGCTCCTCGTCGAGGACGACGGGCAACAGCCCGTTCTTGGTGCAGTTGGTGAAGAAGATGTCGGAGAACGAGGGGGCGATGACCGCGTCGAAGCCATAGTCCTTGAGCGCCCAGACGGCGTGCTCGCGGGAGGAGCCCGAGCCGAAGTTCCGCCCGGTGACCAGGATCGGGTGGGCCTCCAGCTCGATCTCGCCGGAGCGGAACCAGTCGTAGAAGAGGAACTCGCCGAAGCCCGTCCGCTCGATCCGCTTCAGGAACTGCTTGGGGATGATCTGGTCGGTGTCGACGTCGGCGCGGTCGAGCACTGCCACCCTGCCCTTCGATCACCTCGACGGGATCCATTCAGGCCCACTCCCGGATGTCGACGAAGTGCCCCTCGACGGCGGCGGCCGCGGCCATCTTCGGGCTGACCAGATGGGTGCGCCCGCCGGCACCCTGGCGGCCCTCGAAGTTGCGGTTGGAGGTGGAGGCGCAGCGCTCGCCGGGGCTGAGGATGTCGGGGTTCATCCCGAGGCACATCGAGCATCCCGCGCCGCGCCACTCGAACCCGGCCGACTGGAAGACTTGCGTCGAACCCCTCGGCCTCCGCCTCCGCCTTCACCTGCGCCGAGCCTGGGACGACCATCGCCCGGATGTCGTCGGCAACCCGGTGGCCGTCGATCATCGCCGCCGCCTCGCGCAGGTCGGAGATCCGCGAGTTGGTGCAGGAGCCGATGAAGACGCGCTCCAGCGGGATCTCGGTCATCGGCGTGCCCGGGCCGGAGATCCATGTAGGCGAGCGCTCGCTCGGCGGTCTCCCGGTCGGCGGGCGAGTCCATCCGCTCGGGTCGGGGACCGGATCGGTCACCTGGACGACCATTCCCGGGGTCGTCCCCCAGGTGACCATCGGGGAGAGCTCCCCGGCGTCGATCTCGACCTCGCGTGTCGAAGTCCGCGCCCTCGTCGCTGGGCAGGGCACGCCACCGCCCGACGGCGGCATCGAAGTCCTCGGGGACGCCGGGTCGCCCGCGCATGTACTCGAAGGTGGTCTCGTCGGGGGCGACCATCCCGGCGCGGCCGCCGCCCTCGATCGTCATGTTGCAGATCGTCATCCGGTTCTCCATCGACAGCGCCCGGATCGGCTCGCCGGCGTACTCGACCGCGTGGCCCCGCATCCCGCTCGGTTCCCAGGCGGCCGATCGTCGCCAGGATCAGGTCCTTGGCGCTGACCCCGGCGCCGAGCTCGCCGCGGTAGAGAATCCGCATCGTGCTTCGGGCGGCTCTGGACCAGGCACTGGGTGGCGAGCACGTGCTCGACCTCGGAGGTGCCGATCCCGAACGCGAGCGCCCCGAAGGCGCCGTGGGTGGAGGTGTGGGAGTCGCCGCAGACGATCGTCATCCCAGGCTGGGTGGCGCCGAGCTCAGGGCCGATCACGTGGACGATCCCCTGGCGCTCCGAGCCGAGCGAGTAGATCGGGATCCCGAACTCCGCGCAGTTTCGCTCCAGCGCCTCGACCTGCTCCCGGGACAGCTTGTCGGCGATCAGCTTCGCGGCCGGGGTGCCGTCGGTGGGGACGTTGTGGTCGGCGGTGGCGAGGGTCTTGTCGGGGCGGCGAACCGAGCGCCCGGCGAGCCGCAGCCCGTCGAAGGCCTGGGGCGAGGTGACCTCGTGGACCAGGTGGAGGTCGACGTAGATCAGGTCGTCGTCGACCTCGTGCGCCTCCCAGATCTTCTCGAACAGGTTCTTCTGCCATCCCGCCCCCTACCCCCGCCGGAGCCCGGCGGCGACGACGGCGACGAAGCGCGCCTCGGCCGATCCGTTGTTCTCGAAGTGGTGCGGCAGGTCCGCGTCGAAGGTGACGCTGTCGTCCGCTCCCAGCTGGTGGCGGACGCCGTCGATGAACAGGTCCAGCTTGCCGGCGAGGACGACCGCGGTCTCGCGGCTGCCGGGCTCGTGGAGGGGCGGGTCGGCGGCCCCTCCGGTCGCGGCCCCAGCGGCGAGGGTGTGGACCGAGACGTCGGCACGCTGCCCGGGCAGCGGTGGGGTGAGCTCCTCGACCCGGTGCCCGCCGCGGCGCCGGGCGCGGCGCTCACCGGAGCGGACGACGACCACGTGGCGGTCCTCGTCGAGGCGGAGGAGTTGGGAGAGGGTGAGCTCGAGGCCGGCGGCGATCTTCTCCGCGACCGCCAGGGTCGGGCTGGTCTCCCCCCGCTCGACCTGGGAGAGCATCGGCGCGCTCACGCCGCTTCTCTCCGAGAGGTCTCGGAGCGAAAGGTCCATCGACTCGCGCAGGGCCCGGACCCGAGGGCCGACCGCGCCGTTGGCCGAAGCTTCCTGCTTGGGCTGAGCGGTGGTGGTCGCCACGGCCCGTACGTTATCACGTACGTCCGTCTAGCCCTTCCCCTTCTCACCCGAACGGCCGATCCGCTGCTAGTCTCGCCCGCGTCGATACCCCGTAAGAAGGAGCGAGCGAGCCATGGAGCAAGCCACCGCCGAGGGCACCAAGCGCAGGTCCAAGCCCGGCCAGCGGACCCCCGTCGCCGAGCGGGTCGAGGAGCTCCGCTCCCTGGCCAAGAAGGAGACCGATGTCGCCCGCGATGCGACCTGGGACTGGTTCAAGGAGCTCGGCGAGCGCCACGACGAGCAGGCCCTGAACGAGATCTTCGCGCTCGGCAAGGCGCCCAAGGGGCTCGACGGGCAGACCGACGGGATCCTGGTGGTCACGCTGATCCAGGGCGTGCTCGACCGGGGGGCGGGCCTGCTGTCGAAGGCGTACCTGCCGTGGAAGGGGAAGCGCTTCGACGCCGCCAACAACCGCGGCGACAACCTGCTCACCGGGGTCGCACGCTTTCCCGGCAAAGCTGATCTGGCCGCGCTACCAGACCGAGCCGGTGCCGGGCGGACGGGCCGCCTTCGACTTCGAGACCAGGATCGAGCCGGGCAAGCACGACCCGGACACCAGCGTCCTGGTGATCGACTACGCGCCCGTCGAGAGCAACCCCGATCACCTGATCCGGAGCATCCGCGACGAGCTGGTCGAGGTCGCCGGCGGCGCCCACCTGGGCAAGATCCTCTACCGGACCGGCGAGGACAGCTACCGCAACCTCGGCTTCTTCGCCCTTCGCCCGGCTGCGGATTAGCCGAGCACCGACACTCGCCCGCTAGGGCCCGGGCGTTCGCTCGGAGGCGGCGTCCGCGGTCGCCTCCTCGGCCTCCCGGATCGCCACCCCCTCGAGGGCGTTCGAGATCGCCCGGACGAAGGCACGAGCCGCCGCCTCGAGGATGTCGGTCGCCACCCCCCGGCCGCTGGCGAGCTTGCCGTTGGCGCGCACCCAGACGGTCACCTCGCCGAGGGCGTCGGTGCCGCCGGTGACCGCCTCGACCTCGAACCGCGCTAACTCTGCCTCGGTCCCGACCGCCTCGCGGATCGCGCCGAAGATCGCGTCGACCGGGCCGTCGCCCGAGGCCTGGGCAACCGACTCCTCTCCGCTCGGGAGGACGACGCTCACCGTCGCCTTCGGCTGGCGCTGGGAGCCGGCCTCGACCTCGAACCAGCCGAGGTTGTAGGCCTCGGTGCGCTCGCGCATCTCGTCGGAGACGATCGCCTCGAGGTCGAGCGCGGTCACCTGCTTCTTCTTGTCCGCGATCTCCTTGAAGCGCTTGAACGCCTGGTTCAGCGCTCCCCCCTCGACCTTGAAGCCGAGCGACTGGAGGGCGTCCTGGAGGGCGTGCCGCCCCGAGTGCTTGCCGAGCACGATCGAGTTCGACTCGAGGCCGACCTCGGTCGCGTCCATGATCTCGTAGGTGGAGCGCTCCTTCAGCACCCCGTCCTGGTGGATCCCCGACTCGTGGGCGAAGGCGTTGCGCCCGACCACCGCCTTGTTCGGCGGCACCGAGTAGCCGGTCAGCCGCGAGACCATCCGGCTGGTGCGGGCGAGCTCCCGGGCGTCGAGGCCGGTGTCGAGACCGTGCTCGTCGCGGCGGGTCCGGAGCAGCATCACGATCTCCTCGAGGGAGCAGTTGCCGGCGCGCTCGCCGATCCCGTTGACCGCGCACTCGACCTGGCGCGCTCCCGCCAGCAGCCCCGCGAAGGAGTTGGCGACCGCCATCCCGAGGTCGTCGTGGCAGTGGACCGAGACCTCGACCTCCGTCGAGCCCTGGAACCAGCTCGTAGAGGCGCTTGAAGTAGGCGGTGTACTCGGCCGGGGTCGTGTAGCCGACCGTGTCGGGGATGTTGACCACGGTCGCGCCCTCGGCGACCGCGATCGCGCAGACCTCGGCGGTGAACTCGACGTCCGCCCGGGTGGCGTCCATCGGCGAGAACTCGACGTCGTCGGTGTACGACTTGGCGAGGACGACCGCCGCCTTCGCCTGTCCCTTGACGTCCTCGCGGGTGGTCTGGAGCTGATGCTCGATGTGGATGTCGGAGGTCGAGATGAAGGTGTGGATCCGCGGCCGCTCCGAGTCCTTGATCGCGTTCCAGGCGGCGTCGATGTCGGCCTTGTGGGTGCGGGAGAGGCCGCAGATCGTCGGGCCCTCGACCGTCCGCGAGATCGCCTCGACAGCCTCGAAGTCACCGGGCGAGGTGATCGGGAAGCCGGCCTCGATCACGTCGACGCCGAGACGGGCGAGCTGCTGAGCGATCTCGACCTTCTCCTGGGTGTTCAGGGAGATCCCGGGCGACTGCTCGCCGTCGCGCAGCGTCGTGTCGAAGATGTGGACCCGGTCCTGCTCGGCAACGTCCTTCATGACCTCTTCTCCTTCTCTGGTGACTTCGGATGACCTGTTCTGATCTCGCGGCTCTCGCGCCGCCCAGCGCTATTCCCCCCGAAGGGGGAGGAGAAGGAGAAGCGCCAGGCTGTCGAGCCGGTGCGTCATCGAAGTTTCAGGAGAGTAGCGCAGCACGCCGCGCCGCGACCGGTCCGCTCAGTCCCGGAAGTTGTCGTCGCCGGGGCCGTCCGCTGCCGCGATCGATCGCCGCCGCCGCCGCGCGCGAAGTCGTTTCCCGGGCCGCCCCGGAAGAAGTCATTCCCCGGGCCACCGAACATCATCTCGTTGCCCGAGCCGCCGATGAACCTGTCGTTGCCGCCCTGCCCCCGGGCGAAGTCGCTGCCCGGGCCGCCGATCCAGGTCTCGCCGAGCGGGCCGCCGAGCCAGCGATCCTTCCCGGGCCCAGTCTGAATCGACTGCCGAGAACCCGGCGAGGGTCGGGCTGTCGTAACGCACGGTGTCGACGGTGTCTTTGCCCGGCCCCATGCCCACGTCCAGAGCCGCTGAGCCCGGTGGCGGGGCAGCGGACCATTGTGAGGCTGGCGGCGATGCAGGGTGAGGGCGGCGTGGCGATCCCGCCGGGGCTGACGAACACGATGTCTGGGCTGGGGGTCGCCTGGTAGCCGATCGAGAGCTGGTCGTTCGGCCCTGCCCCCGCCGCCGCCGCGATGCGGAAGCCGGCGAACTCGCCCGCGTACCTGATCTGGTCTGCCAGAAGTCATCGACCTCGAGCGCCGCCCTGCCCTGAGGATCCGCGGACGCGCTCGCGGGCGCCACGCAGGCGAAGATTGCGACCGCAAACGCACAGAGAAGTTGCTTGCCGGTCCGCCTCATCGGACCCAGCGAGCCTAACCCGGCGTGGGGGCGGACGCAACCCGATTAGTTGGTCCGGGCCGGCGACTAGCTTGGGCGCGATGCGCTCGGACCAGATCGAGGCCCGTGCCGTTGCGAAGGTGGTGCTGGTCGCCCTCTTCTACGCCGCCCTGGCGCTGCTCCTGGCGATCGTCATCCTCCACACCCGGACGACGCTGCAATGGGTGGCGACCGCGATCTTCCTCGCCCTCGCCCTCGACCCGGCGGTGGGGCTGCTTCAGCGGATCCGGATCGGCGAGCGCTCGCTGCCCCGGGTGGTCGCGATCCTCGCCGTCTATCTGGTCTTCCTTGCCGCGCTCGTCTTCCTGATCCTCCACGTCTTCCCCTCGATCGTCCGCGACATCGAGGGGCTGGCGAAGAAGCTGCCGACCTACGTCTCCGACTTCGAGCGCTGGGCGAACGACAACCAGCAGTTCCAGGAGCTGAACGACAAGTACGACATCACCGCGAAGCTGAGCGAGCAGGCGAGCACCCTTCCCTCCCGGCTGAGCGCCGCGGCCGGCGACCTCGGTGAGCTCACGGTCAGCCTGCTCGAGCACCTGATCGCGGCGATCACGGTGCTCACCCTGACCTTCTTCCTCCTGCTCGACGGCCGGGGGATGTTCCAGCGCGGGACCGTCCGGCTGCCGGTGCCGCAGCGCGAGCGGGCCCGCCGCGTCGGGACCCGGGTGGCCGAGGTCGTCCGCGCCTACGTCAGCGTC
This sequence comes from uncultured Solirubrobacterales bacterium, assembly GCA_963752585.1. Taxonomy (GTDB): domain Bacteria; phylum Actinomycetota; class Thermoleophilia; order Solirubrobacterales; family 70-9; genus CAVVYV01. The sequence continues at coordinate 215,669 of CAVVYV010000007.1, read as the reverse complement.
AACCTGGTGCTGGCGATCGCCGCCGGCGTCCTCACCTGGCTCTTCCTCGAGATCGAGGGGTTCCACCTGGCGGTCCCGATGGCGGTGCTGATGGGGTTCCTCGACCTGATCCCGTTGATCGGGCTCACGGTCGGGGGCTTCGCGGTCGCGGTCGTCCTCGTGATCGACGGCGGGCCCGGCGACGCGGTCGTCTGGCTGGCGATCTTCCTCGTCTACCAGCAGCTCCAGGACCGGGTGATCCAGCCGCTGATGTACAAGGGCGGGGCGCTGAAGGTGAACCCCGCGGTGGCGATCGTCGCGGTGATCGTCGGCGCCAACCTCGCCGGAGTCCTCGGCGCGCTGCTGGCGATTCCGACGGCGGCCTCGCTCGGGGTGGTGGTCGACGAGTTGGTTCTAAGCGGACCGCCCAGAGCCTCCCGGGCGCGCAGAGCGAAGTCCGCGAAGACGGCCAAGTAGCTCTCCCCCGCGCTTCCAGAAGGGCTTGCCCCGGGAACCCGCGAAGCGCTCCTCGGATCGCTCGGAGCTGACCGTGCTTGTAGAAGAGCTTCGCCCAGACCGAGTGCGGCTTGCCGAGGCGGAAGGCGCCGATGGCGTGGACGAGCGGGACGACGAATGCCGAGCAGCGCCATCCCGAACTTCTCCTTCGCGGCGTTGACAAGCGCGAGGACGATCCCGAGCCCGCTCAAGCTGCCGACCAGCGCGAACACCTCCGCCTCGACCGAATCCGCCGCGTCCACCCAGCCGCGGAAGCCGACCAGGACGATGCCGGTGAACGCCGCGGCGATGATCACGGCGTCGATCGAGCGCCGCCCCTCCTTCTCCCAGTAGACGTCCTTGAGGTTCAGCCAGAGCGCGAACTCGTCGAGGGTCAGCCCCGCCCCGACCCCGAAGAGGACCGCGGCGATCTCGCGCCACGGCGACGCCGGCGCCACCGCCATGCCGACCCAGCCGAAGATCAGCAGCAGCAGGATCCCCCAGACGAGATGGTGGATGTGGGTCCCGCCGACGGACACGTTGCCCGGCCACCAGCTCACCTGGGCGCGGATCATGTGGGTGCTGGTGCGGATGAACCCGAAGGTGAGCAGGAAGGCGACGAAGAAGAGGAACTGGGGCTCGCGGCCGGTGTCGACGATCCCCTCCCGGTAGAGATCGCCGATCGTCGCCAGTAACGGGCTCATGGGCCCATGCTATTCGGGCGCTCCTACGGAATCGACTTGAGGAACTCGCAGCTCTTCGCCGCGTCCCGGCCCCCACCGCCGCTGCAGCCATCCTTGGCGGCACCGGCGTTGAGCTTGTCTCGGCCGGCGCCGCCGTAGAGGACGTCGGGGGCGCCGCCGCCGCTGAGCCGGTCACGGCCCGCGGCGCCGGTGAGCAGGTCCTCTCCCTCGCCGCCGATCAGGGCGTCCACGCCCGCGGCCCCGTCGAGCAGGTCCGGCCCGCCGCTCGCGACGATCCGGTCGTTGCCGGTGCCACCGCTGAGCGGCCGGCGGACCCCGCCGGCGACGTCGCCGGTCCGGACATCCACCAGGCCGGTTCCGTCGAAGGAATCGTCCCCGCCGCCGAGGCCGCCGAGGATGACGCCGATGTAGCCGGGGTTGCAGCTCACCTGGGTCGGGCTGTCCTGGATGCACTCCCCGCTGGGTGCCGGCGGTGGGTTGGTGAACCCCTCGGGTGAGGTCAGGGTCAGGCGACCGTTCGGCGCCGTGAACGCGGTGATCCGGTTGTTGACGTCCGGCGCGTTCAGGGTGAGGACATTGGTGCTGGCCGCCGCCCCCGCTCCGCCGCTCGCCACCGCCAGCATCGCCAAGCCGAGGGGGATCATGGGACGAGGACGACCTTGCCGATGTTGCGGCGCTCGGCGATGAACCGGTGGGCCTCGCCGGCGCGATCGAACGGGAAGGACTCGGCGACGATCGGCTCCAGCCCGCCCTCCTCGATCTGGCTGACCAAAGGTCCGGTGATTCGCTCGATGCTGCCCTCCTTGTCCCACCAGGCGAGCATGTTGAGCCCGAAGACGCCCTTGTTCTCGTTCATCATCCCGAGGCTCTTCCACCATGGGAAGGTCGCCGTCGGCATCCGGGCGAGGCTCTCGATCAGCTTCGGGATGCTCCGTCCCTCGCCGGTCGAGGCCTCGGCGAGCCCGTACATGATCAGGCGCCCGCCCGGCCGCAGCAGGCGATAGTCCTTGCGGAAGCTCTTCGGGCCCTGGGCGTCGAAGGCGAGGTCGATCCCCTCCCCGTCGGTAATCCGCACCACCTCCCGCTCGAAGTCCTGGGTTCGGTAGTCGATCGCGTGGGTGACGCCGAGCTCGCGGATCGCGTCGTGCTTGGAGGCGGAGGAGGTGCCGAACACCTCGGCGCCGAGCATCCGGGCGATCTGGACCGCCGCGGTGCCGACGCCGCCCGCGGCGGCATGGATCAGGACCCGCTCGCCCTCCTTGAGGCCGCCCATGACCACCAGGCCGCTGTAGGCGGTCGAGTAGTTGACCGGGATCGCGGCGCCCTGCTCGAAGCTGAGCCGGTCCGCCAGGGGCAGCACCTGTCCCTCCGGGACGGTGACCATCGAGGCCTGCCCGCCGAACCGGGTGCCGGCGACGACCCGGTCGCCGACCTTGTGATCGGTGACCCCCTCGCCCACCGACTCGATCTCGCCCGCGACCTCGTAGCCCATCACGCAGGGAGGCTTGGGCGCGTCCGGGTAGAGCCCCACCCGCGCCAGGGTGTCGGCGAAGTTGATCCCCGCCGCCCGCACCGCGATCCGCACCTCGCCCGGGCCGACCGGCGGGTCGGGCCGCTCCTGGACCTGGAGCACCTCGGGCCCGCCGGTGCCGGTCTGGACGACCGCCCTCATCCCGAGCCAGCCTACACGCGGGTCGTGCTAAGTCCGCGGGAGGCGGTCGCCTCCTCGATCAGTCCCTGAAGTTGTCGTCTCCGGGGCCGCCGGATCCGCGATCGTTGCCCCCGCCGCCGCGGGCAAAGTCCCGGCCCGGCCCACCGCTGAACCGATCCACGCCGGCCCCGCCGAACATCCGGTCGTTGCCCTGCCCCCCGAACAGGGTGTCCTTGCCCGGGCCGCCAAGCAGCCTGTCGTCGCCGCCTTGGCCGATCAGCTTGTCGTTGCCGGGGCCGCCCCTCGATATGTCGTCGCCATCGCCGTCAATGACGTCGTCCCCGAGGTTGCCGTCGGTATCGACAGGCACCTCGGTCTCATTCGTCACCCGATCGTTTCCTGCGCCGGCAAAGATCTCGATGAATTCGACCAGTTGCTCGGGACAGTGGATCGCATTGGCGTCCCTACGGAAGCAGCCGGGGGGAACCACGGCGACACCGCCCAGGTCTTCGATCTCGAAGAATGACTTGGTCGGATCGGCGATGCCCCGAACCCTCCGGATCGTGATGTCGTCGTTTCCAGAGGACGCGGAGATGGTCATTACACGTACCTCGTTATCTATAGAGAGGGTCACGTTCTCGATCTTTCCCGCAGCCCCCGCGGGCAGTACCAACGGGATAGCCAGGAAAACGGTGGGAACCAGGAGAGCGAGGCGTTTGCGGACCGGCATCGTTTCCTCCATTCGCCGCACGCGCATGCGGCCTCGGATCGCATCACATCGAGCCTATAGCCGCTGCGAGCCCCGGATCAACCTCAGTTTCGAGCACCGTCGAAGGCGAGCCCGCCACTCGTGCCCAGCTAGAGGGAGACCGCGCGGCCGACCGAGAAGCCCTCGAGCTCGAGGATCCGGTCGATCGTCGACTGGTTGACCGGGGCGTCGGTGGTCAGCGCCATTACCGCGGTGTCGCTGTCGGGCTCGGCGCCGACGGCGGCCGAGACGATGTTGACGCTCTCCTCGCCGAAGATCGTCCCCACGCGGCCGATCATCCCGGGCTGGTCGGTGTAGCGGAAGATCGCCAGGTGCTCGGCGAAGGGCAGGTAGAAGTCCTCGCCCCAGACCCGGGCGAGGTAGGGGATGTTGCGGGGGCCGACCCCGGTCCCGGCGACCTCGGTCGTCTCCTCGCCCGAGCGAAGCCGGACGACGATCAGCTCGGTGAAGTCGGGCGAGGTCGCGTCGCGGAGTGTCGAGCAGCTCGATCCCCCGCTCCTCCGCCAGGTGGGGCGCGTTCACCAGGTTGACCGCCTCCTCGGTGTTGCCGCGAAGGATCCCCGCGAGCACCGCGATCCCGAGGATCCGGGTGTCCTCGTCGGCGAGGCGGCCGAGGAACTCGACCTCGACCCGGTCGGGGGCGCCGTCGCCGAGCGCCTGGGCGAGGGCGCCGAGCTTCTCGCAGAGGGGCACGAAGGGCGCCAGCCGCTCCATCGCCTCGGGGCGCACCGCGGCGATGTTGACCGCGGTGGTGACGACGCCGCCGGTGAGGGCGGCGGTGACCTGCTCGGCCGTGACCACCCCCGCGCGGTCCTGGGCCTCGGCGGTCGAGGCGCCGAGGTGGGGAGTGACGACGACGTCGTCGCGCTCGAGGATCGGATGGCCGCCGAAGGGCTCTTCCGGGAAGACGTCCAGGGCGGCCCCGGCGACCTTGCCCTGATCCAGCCCGTCCGCGAGGGCGTCGAGGTCGACGAGCTCGCCCCGGGCGCAGTTGACGATCCGCACCCCGTCTCGCATCTTCGCCGATTGCCCCGGCGTCGATGAAGTCGACCGTCTCCGCGGTCTTCGGGAGGTGGAGGGTGATGAAGTCCGAGCGCGCGTAGAGCTCCTCGGGGTCAACCCCCTCGACCCCGAGCTCGCGAAAGCGCTCGGCGGTGACGAACTTGTCGTAGGCGACCAATCGCATGTCGAAGCCCTGGGCGCGCTCAGCGACCAGCTGCCCGATCCGGCCGAAGCCGAGGACGCCGAGCGTCTTCCCATAGAGCTCGGTGCCTTTGAAGCGGGCGCGCTCCCACTCGCCCGAGGCGAGCGAGGCGTGGGCCTGGGGGATGTTCCGGCAGAGGGCGAGCATCAGCGCCATCGTGTGCTCGGCGGCGGCGATCGCGTTCGCCTCTGGGGCGTTGGCGACGACGATCCCGCGCTTGGTCGCCGCCTCGACGTCGACGTTGTCGACCCCGGTTCCGGCGCGGCCGATCACCTTCAAGCGCTCCGCTTTCTCGATCAGGCTCGAGTCGAGGTCGGTCGCCGATCGGATCAGGATCGCGTCGAATTCCCCGATCCGGCTCTGGAGCTCATCCCCATCCCACTCGAGCCCCAGCTCGACCTGGAACTGGTCCCGCAGCAGCTCGATACCGGCGTCGGCGATGCGCTCCTTGACAAGGACTGTGGGCCGCTCGTTCATTCGGACTCGTCTCTAGGCGACCGGCTCCGGGGCGCGGCCGGCCTCGGCGAAGACGCGTTGGGCGGCCCCCGCCGCCGCCCCGGGCTCGACCTCGGCGCCGGCGTCCCGAAGCGCCGACTCGAGCGCCGAGAGGGCGATCACGATGTCGTAGGCCCCGTAGTAGCCGCAGTGGGCGATTCGGACGATCTTCCCCTTGAGGCGGCCCTGGCCGCCGGCGGCGGTGACCCCGTAGCGATCGCGCATCAGCTTCGGCACCGCGGCGCCGTCGATCGAGTCGGGCAGCCGCGCGGCGGTGAGGACGTTGGCGCCGTCGTTGTCGGGCCCGAAGCGCTCGAGGCCGATCGCCTCGATTCCGGCGCGGGCGGCGCGGGCGAGGATCGCGTGGCGCTCATAGACCCGCTCGAGCCCCTCCTCGTTGATCCGCTCGAGGGCGACGTCGAGCGCCCGCCAGAGCGTCACCGCGGGCGTGAAGGGGCTGTTCGGAGGATCCTCCGCCTGGCCCGAGGCGGTTCGCTGCCAGTCGAAGTAGTAGCGCCGGCCCGGGTGCTCGGCGGCCAGCGACATCGCCCGCTCGTTCACCGAGGCGAAGGCGAGGCCGGGTGGGCACATCAGCGCCTTCTGCGACCCGGCGACGACCACGTCCACCCCCCATTCATCCTGGGGAAGCTCGATGGCGCCGATCCCCGAGATCGCGTCTACGCAGATCACCGCGCCGTGGTCGTGGGCGACGGCGGCGAGGGCTCGGACGTCGTTGACCACCCCCGTCGAGCTCTCCGAGTGGGTCGTGAACACCGCGGCCGGGGGCCGCTTCATCCCGGCGATCGCCCGGTCGAGGTCCTCTGGGGCGATCGCCTCCCCCCACTCGACCTCGAGATGCTCGATCTCGCCGCCGTAGGCCTGGCAGAGCTCGAACCAGCGCTCGCCGAACTTGCCGCAGGTGGCGACCGCGACCGGCTCGCCTGCGCCGACCAGGTTCGCCACCGCCGACTCCATCGCCCCGCTTCCCGAGGCGGCGAAGGCGAGCACCTGGTTCTCGGTCCCGAACACCGGGCGTAGCCTCTCCAGCGCCCGGGCGTAGATCTCGATGAAGGCGGGGGCGCGGTGATAGAGGATCGGCTCCGCCATCACCTGGCTCACCGCCGGAGGCAGCGGCGTCGGGCCGGCGGACATCAGGTACTGCTTGATGTAGGGGTTGGTGCTCTCGGTCATCAATCCACCCTCCCGCCGCGTGGCGACGGGGCTTGCTTCGGGAACAGAGTATTAGGGCGAGGCGCTGGACTCGATCCGACCGCCGCTATAGGGTGCGAACGCGTCCGAGGGGTCCAGTCCGGCGGGCGCTCCGGCAGTGCCCCCGACCATTGGAGGAGCGATGTACCCAGTCAACTTTGAGGCGGACGCGGCCCTCGAGGGCCGCAATCGCCTCACCACCTTCTTCCGGCCAATCCTCGACATTCCCTGGCTGATCGTCGCGGGCCTGTATGGCATCGCGGCCTACGTCGCGGTAATCATCGCCTGGTTCGCGATCGTCTTCACCGGCCGCTACCCGGAGGGCCTCTACAACTTCAACGCGGGGTTCCTGCGGATGTCGACCCGGGCGAACGGCTTCGCCTATCTGCTCACCGACGAGTATCCGCCGTTCGGCGGCGAGGAGGCTCCTCAATACCCGATTCGGGTTGGCGTGCCCCCCGCGCTCGACATCTACGACCGCTTGAAGACGGGACTGCGGATCATCTTCGGGATTCCCGTCTATCTGCTGGCGATCGTGCAGTCGCTGATTCTCGGGGTCTGCTACTTCATCGGCTGGTTCGCGATCCTGTTCACCGGCAGGCTCCCCGAGGGGCTGTTCACTCCGATGCGCTCCGCCTCGGCCTACCTGGCCCGAGCGACCGCCTACTTCCTGCTGATGACCGAGGACTGGCCGCCGTTCTCGCTCGAGGAGGGCGCCGCTGCGCCATCCGGCCAGATCAGCGAGGAAGCAGAGAGCCGCAGAACCTGAAGTCCCGAGCCCGGGGTGGCGCGTCTCGTCGCCCCGGGCTCGCCTTGTCCACGGAAGCTGTAAATGGGAGGACCGCATGTACCCGGTCAGATATGAGGCGGACTACGTCGAGCAGCAGAACCGCTGGATCACCGGCTTCCGGCTGATCCTGGCGATCCCCTGGTACATCGTCGGCAGCATCTACCTCCTCGCCGCCTACGTGGTCGCCTTCCTCGCCTGGTTCGCGATCGTCTTCACCGGCCGGCACCCGGTGGGCCTCTACAACTTCAACGCCGGGGTCTTCCGGTTCTCGGCGCGCGCCAACGCCTTCTTCTTCCTACAGACCGACCGCTGGCCCTCGTTCGGCTTCGAGCAGGACCCCACCTACCCGATCCGGCTCGAGGTGGACCCGCCCCTGGAGCGTTACAACCGATGGAAGACCGGCTTCAGGCTGATCCTCGCATTTCCGGTCTATTTCATGCTCTATCTGATCCCGTACATCGCGTGGCTCGCATCTGTGGTCGCGTGGTTCCACATCGTCTTCATCGGGCGCACCTCGGGGGGCATTCACAACTCGCTCACGGTCGGGCTCGCGTATCAGGTCCGCTCGCTCGCGTACCTGTTGCTGCTGACCGAGACGATTCCACCGATCTCGGACCAGGCGCCGGCGCCGAACCAGAGACCGGGAGCGGCGGTCACGGCTCCGGCAGGTGCGGCGAAGAATGCGTAGCCGCTAGCCCCTCTTCGAGATCCAGGGCATCATCGAGCGCAGGCCCTTGCCGACCTGCTCGACCTGGGTGCCCGCCGCTTCCTCGCGCATTCGCTGGAAGTTCTCCTGACCGGCCTCGTTCTCGGCGATCCACTCCTTCGCGAAGTCGCCCGACTGGATGTCGGCGAGGATCTTCCTCATCGCCTCCCGGGTCTCGTCGGTGATCACCTTCGGCCCGCGGGTCATGTCGCCGTATTCGGCGGTGTTGGAGATCGAGTGCCGCATCCCCTGGATCCCCTGCTCGTACATCAGGTCGACGATCAGCTTCAGCTCATGCAGGCACTCGAAGTAGGCGAGGCGCGGGTCGTAGCCGGCCTCGACCAGGGTCTCGAACCCCGCCTGGACCAGCTGGGTGGCTCCGCCGCAGAGGACCGCCTGCTCGCCGAAAAGGTCGGTCTCAGCCTCGTCCTTGAAGGTGGTCTCGATGATCCCCGCCCGGCCGCCGCCGATCCCGCTCGCGTAGGCGAGCACCTGGTCCCGGGCGGTGCCGGTGGGGTCCTGGTGGATGGCCATCAGGCATGGCACTCCCTGGCCCTCGGTGAACTCTCGCCGGACCAGGTGGCCGGGCCCCTTCGGGGCGACCATCGCGATGTCGACGCCGGCCGGAGGCTCGATCTGGCCGAAGCGGATCGCGAAGCCGTGGGCGAACAGCAACAGGTCCCCGTCGGCGATCCCGTCCGCGATCTCCTCGCGCCAGATCCGAGCCTGCTTCTCGTCGGGAAGAAGGATCATCACCACGTCGCCGCGGCTGGCCGCGTCGGCGACGTCGAGCACCTCGAGCCCCTCCTTCTCGGCGTCGGCGCGGCTGGATGAGTCGGGACGGAGCCCGACCACCACGCTGACTCCCGAGTCCTTCAGGTTGAGCGCGTGGGCGTGGCCTTGGGAGCCATAGCCGAGGATGGCGACGGTCTTCCCCTCGAGCACCGAGAGGTCGGCGTCCTTGTCGTAGAAGATCCCTTCGTCGGCCACGGGGCCGAGGATGCTACAGAGCCCCGATCGGCATCCTCAGCGGCGAACCTCCTGGACCAGCTCGCTGCGGAGCAGCTTCCCGGCCGGGCTCCTAGGCAGCCCGCCGACGAAATCGATCCGCTTCGGGACCTTGAAACCGGCCAGCGAGTGGCCGCAGTGATCGCGCAGCTCCTGCTCGCCGGCATCGGCCCCCTCGACGAGCACGACCAGGGCGCAGACCGCCTCCTGCCACTCGGGGTCGGGGCGGCCGAGCACCGCGACGTCCGCGACCGCGGGATGGGCGAGCAACACCGCCTCGACCTCCGCCGGCATCACGTTCTCGCCGCCGGTGACGATCATCTCCGAGCGGCGTCCGGTGACGTAGAGGAAGCCCTCCTCGTCGATCCGGCCGAGATCGCCGGTGTGCAGCCAGCCGTCGGGGTCGAGCGCGTCGCGGGAGACGGTCGGCCCCTGGACGAGGATCTCGTCGCTCTCGATCCGGACATGGGTGGTCAGCAGCGGCCGCCCGGCGGAGCCGAGCTTCCTCACGGCGTCCTCGGGCGACAGCGTCGTGACCTGGGAGCAGGTCTCGGTCATCCCGTAGGTCTGGACCACGGTCGCCCCTCGACTGAGCGCCTCCTCAATCGCCGCCTCGGGCACCGGCCCGCCGCCGATCAGGATCGCGCGGGGGGCCGAGAGGTCGGCCCCCGCCTCGAGCAGCCGGATGAGCATGGTCGGCACCAGCGAGAGCACGGTGATCCCGCCCGAGGTCAGGGTCGACGCGACCTGGTCCGTGTCGAAGCCGTCGAGGAGGACGGCGGTGGTCCCGTAGATCACCGAGCGGATCACGATCGAGAGCCCGGCGACGTGGCTGAGGGGAAGGCAGCAGAGCCAGCGGTCGGCCGGATCCACCCCGATGTTGAAGGCCGAGCCGACGGCGCTGAAGAGGAAGTTCCCGTAGGTGAGGCCCACCTGGCGCGGCTCGGCGGTGCTGCCGCCGGTGAGGACGTGGCATTGGAGATCGTCCATGTCGTGCTCGCCCAGCAGCGGCAGGTCGGCCTCGGTCTGGGTGAGCTCTGCCGCGTCGTTGAGGTCGACCGCAGGGCGCTCGGAGGCGAGCACCGCCTCCCGCTCGGCGTCAGTCAGATGCGGGCTCAGCGGCATCGCGATCGCGCCGAGCTTCATCAGCGCGTGGAGGAGCACCACCTCCTCGCGGCGCGGATGCATCGTCAGCGCGGCGGTGGCCTCGCGCCTGACACCGGAGGCGGCCAGCCGGCGGGCGACCCAGGTCGCCTCCGCCTCGAGCTCGGCATAGGTGACGCTCGAGGCCTCGGTGACCAGCGCGGTGCGCTCGGGGCAACTGTGGGCCCTCTGCGCGAGCCAGTTGTCGAGCTTCACGGTCCCCTAGCCTAAGCGCCAAATGCCGTCCCGTCACAAGGATGCACCCCCGAGGAGCTGCTCTACGCGCCGATCGAGTGGCGCGCCGAGGGCGACTACGAGGACATCGTCTACGAGCGCGGCGACTCGATCGCGAAGATCACAATCGACCGCCCCGAGGTCCGGAACGCCTTCCGACCCTCCACGCTCGCCGAGCTCCGAGATGCGTTCACTCGGGCCCGCGACGACATCGAGGTCGCAGCGATCATCTTCACCGGCGCCGGAGACGAGGCCTTCTGCTCGGGCGGCGACCAGCAGATCCGCGGCGACGACGGCTACATCGGCGACGATCAGGTCGCCAGGCAGGGGGTCGGCCGGCTCGACGTCGGCGACCTCCACGTCCAGATCCGCCGCCTGCCGAAGCCGGTGGTGGCGATGGTCGCCGGGTACGCGGTCGGCGGGGGTCACATCCTTCATCTCGTCTGCGACCTGACGATCGCCGCCGACAACGCCCAATTCGGGCAGACCGGCCCCCGGGTGGGGAGCTTCGACGGCGGCTTCGGCTCCAGCCTCCTCGCCCGCAACGTCGGGGTCAAGAAGGCGAAGGAGATCTGGTTCCTGAGCCGCCTCTACGACGCCGATGAGGCACTCGAGATGGGGCTGGTGAACGCCGTGCTCCCGCTCGCCGAGCTCGAGCGCGAGACCGTCGCCTGGTGCCGGGAGATGGCCGCCCTCTCACCATTGTCGCTGCGGCTGCTGAAGGCGAGCTTCAACGCCGCCGAGGACGGGCTCGCGGGGATCCAGCAGCTCTCCCACGACGCCACCCTGCTCTTCTACATGACCGAGGAGGGGCAGGAGGGGCGGAACGCCTACCAGCAGGGTCGCTCGCCGGACTTCTCGAAGTTCCCCAAGCGTCCGTGATCGCCTGACATGAGGATCTGGCTGATGGCGGCCCGGGCGCGGACCCTGCCCGCGGCGATCGCCCCGGTGCTGGTCGGGACGGCCGCTGCGATCGAGCAGGTCGGCGAGCTGCCCCGCGTCGCGGCATTCCTCGCAGCCCTGGTCGGGAGCATCTTCATCCAGATCGGCACCAACCTCGCCAACGACTACTCGGACGCGAAGCGGGGCGCCGACACCGTCGATCGTCTCGGGCCGGTGCGCGTTACCGCCGCCGGGCTGGTGGCGCCGCGGAGCGTCCTCGTCGCCACCTGGGTCGCGTTCGGCGTAGCCGTCACATGCGGCATCTACCTCGCGACCGTGGCGGGGCCGGTGATCCTCGCCGTCGGCGCCGCTTCGATCCTCGCGGGTGTTCTCTATACGGGTGGGCCGCGGCCGTACGGCTACGCCGGATTGGGAGAGCTGTTCGTCTTCCTCTTCTTCGGCCTGGTCGCGGTCAACGGCTCCTACTACGTCCAGCTCGAGGAGCTCGACTGGCTCCCCTTCGGCCTCTCGGTCTCGGTCGGCTGCCTGGCAACCGCGATCCTGGTCGTCAACAACATCCGTGACATCGACACCGATCGCCGCGCCGGGAAGCGGACCCTTGCGGTGCGACTCGGACGGCAGGCGACCCGGCGCCTCTACCTCGCCCTGATCGGCGCCGCCTATCTAGGCCCTGCTGATCACCCTGCTCGCCAACGACGGCCCCGGGTGGGCCGCGCTCGGATTCCTCTCCCTCCCGCTCGCGATCCCGTCCGCCCGCCCGGTGCTCACCCGCACTGACGGGCCCTCACTCAATCAGGCGCTGGCGAAGACCGGCGCCCTGCTCGCCGCCTTCAGCCTCAGCGTCTCGGCGGGCCTCCTCATAGCTGCCTAGAGTCGTCCTATGCGGCTGGAGGCGCTGGAGGCGATCCCGTATTCGCTCCCCTTCCGCGAGCCCTACGTCACCTCGCGAGGGGAGCTCACCGAGCGACGCCTGATCCTGGTCAGGGTCCGCGCCGACGGGCTCGAGGGCCTCGGCGAGACCGCGGCGCTCTCCCTCCGTGGCGGGCCCGACCTGAAGGAGATCGCCCGCCAGCTGACCGAGCTATGTCGCCCGGCGCTCGAGGAGGCACCAATCGACCCGGAGCGGCTGTGGTCGGCGATCGCCCGCTGCCGCAACCGGGGAATCTCCGCCGAGGCGCTGGCGGCGATCGACATCGCGCTCCACGACCTCGCCGCCAAGGCAACCGGAGTTCCGGTCTGGAAGCTGCTCGGAGCGGAGCGGGCCGAGCCGGTGCCCTGCAACGCGACGCTGCCCGCCGCAAACCCGACCCGGCTGCGCACACTCGTCAACGGCTGGGCCGCCGAGGGCTTCGGCACCTTCAAGCTCAAGGTCGGGTTGCCCGGGGACGTCACCCAGGTGACCACCGTTCGGGAGGCGCTCGGCCCTGAGGTCCGGATCAGGGTCGACGCGAACGGCGCCTGGACCGTGGAGGAGGCGAGCGAGCGGCTCCGGGCGATGTCGCGACATTCGATCGAGCTCGCCGAGCAGCCGGTCGGCGGCCTCGACGCGATGGCCCTGCTCCGTTCCCGCACCCGGATCCCGCTCGCCGCCGACGAGAGCGTCGCCAGCCCCCGCGACGCGCGCCAGGCGGTCGAGCTCGCCGCCTGCGAGCTTGCGACGGTGAAGCTGGCGAAGGTCGGGGGAATCGAGGCAGCGCTCGAGATCGCTCGGGTGCTTCCCGTCTATCTCTCCAGCGCGCTCGAGGGCCCGGTCGCGATCGCGGCCGCGGCGCATGCGGCGCAGACAATCCGGCGCGGCCTCCCGGCCGACCTCGCTCACGGGCTCGCCACCGAGCGCCTCTTTTCGGCGACGATCGGTTCCGGCGCCCGGCTCGATCGGGGGCTGCTGGTGATCGACGACACCCCGGGCCTCGGGGTCGAAATCGACGAGGAGGCGCTGGCCTCGCGGAGACTCGACTAGCGGCAGCGTCCTTGCTGGAGGAGTCGCTGCGGCTGTCTACTGTCCATTAGTCAGTGGACCCGACCAACGCGAACACCGCCCTCGCCTCGGCGATGGTCGAGGAGCTGGCCCGCTGCGGAGTCCGGCACGCCGCAGTCTCACCCGGATCGCGCTCGACTCCGCTGGCCCTCGCGCTCTGGCGCCAGCCGGCGATCGAGGTGACGGTGCTCCTCGACGAGCGCAGCGCCGGTTTCTTCGCCCTTGGTACCGCGCTGGCGACTCGTGCTCCCGCGGTCGTGCTCTGCACCTCCGGGTCGGCGGCAGCGAACCTCCACCCGGCGGTGGTCGAGGCCGACGAGGCGGCCGTCCCGCTGATCGCCCTCACCGCCGACCGGCCACCGGAGCTGCGAGGGATCGGTGCCGGCCAGACGATCGACCAGCTGAAGCTCTACGGCGAGGCGGTTCGCTGGTTCTGCGAGGTCGGCACCCACGTAGCCGACGACGATGGCCTGCTCCACTTCCGCTCGGTTGCCTGCCGCGCCTACGCGGCCGCCGCCGGCGATCCCCGGCCCGGCCCGGTCCACCTCAACGTCCCCTGGCGTGAGCCGCTGGCGCCGGTCCCGGTGGAAGGGGCGGTGACCGCAACCGATCCTCTCGCGCTGGATGGGCGGGGTGAGCGCCCCCTGACCGCGATCGGCTCCTCGCCGGCCGCCGCGGAGCCCGAGCTGGTCGAGGAGATCTGCGAGCGCGTGGCCGAAGAGCCCCGCGGGCTGATCGTCGCCGGGCGCCAGCCCGACGCGGCGCTGGCGGAGCCGCTGGCCCGGCTCGCGAGCGCCAGCCGCTATCCGATCCTTGGCGAGCCCACCTCCCAGCTGCGGCTCGGACCGCACGACCGCTCGCGGATGATCTCGGCATACGACCTGCTGGCGAGGGAAACCCCCGATGCGTTGCAGCCGCGGCTGGTGCTCAGAGTCGGCGACATGCCGACCAGCAAGGCGCTTCGCCAGTGGCTGGCCGGGATCGACGGGCTGCGGCAGGTCGTGATCGATCCGGTCGCCGACTGGAGGGACCCGACCCGTCGCGCCGAGACCTTGGTCCGAGCCGACCCGGCGCCCCTCGCCGGGCGCCTGGCGCAGCTGCTCGCCGAGCGGGGCCTCGAGGACGAGGACGCCGCCGAGAGCTTCGCCGCCGCCTGGAGCGCCGCCGACCGCGCCGCCCGGACGGCGGTCGCCTCAGAGCTCGAATCGCTGGACGAGCTCAGCGAGCCGGGGATCTGGCCCGCCCTCGCCGAAGCGCTCGCCGACGGCGACGCGGTGCTGGCCGCCTCGAGCATGCCGGTGCGCGACCTCGAGGCCTTCCTCCCCTCGGGGCCCCGGCGGGTCCATTTCTACGCCAACCGCGGCACCAACGGAATCGACGGCCTCGTCTCGACCGCGTCGGGGATCGCAAGCGCGACCGGAGGCCGCACCTGGGCGGTGCTCGGCGACCTCGCGCTGTTCCACGATCTCGGCGGGTTGTCCGCCGCCCGCCGCGTCGAGGATCTCCGCCTGCTGGTCCTCGACAACGGCGGCGGCGGGATCTTCCACTTCCTCCCCCAGGCCGAGGCGCTGCCCGAGGACGAGTTCGAGGCCCTGCTCGGCACCCCCGCCGGCCTCGACCCAGCCGCGGCGGCGGAGCTCTTCGGGCTCACCGTCGCGACCCCGGCCTCCCCGGCGGAGCTGAACGACGCCCTCGCCGGCGACGCCCGGATGGTCGTCGTCCGCACCGACCGTGCCCGCAACCTCGAGCTCCACCGGGAGCTCAGCCGGCGAGCAGCGGCAGCAACACCCCGAACTTGAGCTCGGTCTCGGCGAGCTCCGCGGCCGGGTCGGAGTCGGCGACGATCCCGTTGCCCGCGTACAGGTGCGCCTCCCGGTCTCGGAGGAGAGCCGAGCGGAGGCCGACGCAGAACTCGCCGTCCTCGGTGGCGTCCATCCAGCCGACCGGCGCCGCGTACCAGCCGCGATCGATCCCCTCCAGCTCCTCGATCAGCTCCAGGGCTTCCGTCCGCGGCTCGCCGCCCACCGCCGGCGTTGGGTGAAGCAGCCCGGCCAGCGCGATTGCCGAGTGCGACTGGGCGAGCTGAGCGCGGATCGGGGTCGCCAGGTGCTGGAGGTTCCCGATCCGGATAACCGAAGGATCGCCCTCCGCGTGCACCCAGACCGAGTGGGGCCGGAGCCCCCGCTCGATCCGGTGGATGACGATCTCGTGCTCGTTTCGGACCTTGGCGCTCCGCAGCATCGCCTCGCCGAGATGGTCGTCGACAGCGGGGTCGGCGCTGCGTCCGGTCGTTCCGGCGAGAGCGACCGTCGCCGCGACCGCACCCGAGCGGCGGACCAGCAGCTCGGGGCTGGCGCCGACGAAGGCGGCCTCGGGCGTGCCGAAGCAGAAGCAGAAGCAGGAGGGGAAGAGATCGCGGAGGGCTCCGAACAGCCCCGCCGGATCGTGGGCCGCTGGTGCCTCGACAGTCAGCTCCCGGGCGAGCACCACCTTGTCGAGCCCGCCCCTGGCGATCCGGCCGACCGCGTCGGAGACGATCCGCTCGTAGCGCTCGGGAGGATGGCGGCCGGCGATCCGGGTGGCCCCGTGGGGATGCGGGTCCGCCGGGGTGAGCGGGGCGGCGCGGAGGCCGGCGAGCCGGCCGCGAACCGACTCGAGCGAGTGAGTCGAGTCCGCTCCCGGCTCGACGATCACCGAAGCGGTCAGGAAGGCCTCCTCCCCGCTTCGGAGGAAGGCGAGCTCGGGGATCAACACCAGGGCCGGGGCGAACGACGACCAGGTCGGCTCCGAGCCTCCGTCGCCGGCGAACGCGAACCCGCCGGTCCAGACCGGGCCGGCGCCGGCGGGGAGGCCGGGCGGCTCGGAGGCGACCCGGTCGTGGATGGCCTCGGCGCAGCGCCGGGCGACGTCGGCGAAGCGGTCCTCCCCCCTACTGGCCAGCTCCAGGGCGCTGCCGACGCCGGCGAGGGCGAAGCCGCGGTCGGGCTGCTCCCAGCAGAACCACCGGTCGCCGGCCAGCCGGGAACCGAAGGCGAGGGCGCTCGGATCGACCCCCGTATCAATCGGAGCGGTGGCGCTGGCGAGCGTGCGCCGGTCGCGATCGGCTGCGTCGGAGACGGCGTCCTCGAGCCCCTCGAGCAGTGAGGCCGTCTCGATCACGCGATTCCCATCAATCGGCCGCGCTACCTGCAGGGCGCCGACGATCCGAAGGGATCAAGGTCGCGCCCCTACGACTCGGGCTTGGCGCGGGCGATCGCGACCTCGCCGGTCCGCACCATCTCGATCAGGCCGTGGGGGCGGATCATCCGCTCGAACGCCTCGACCTTGTCGGAGCTGCCGGTCACCTCGATCGTCAGCGAGCGCCGCGAGACGTCGACGATCTTCGCCCGGAAGATCTCGGCGAACTGCATGATCTCGGCGCGGCTCTCGATCGGGGCCGAGACCTTGAACAGGGCCATCTCCCGGGCGATCGTCTCGCCCGGCTCCATGTCCCGGATCTTGATCACGTTGACCAGCTTGTGAAGCTGCTTGGTCACCTGGTCGATCGGGTGGACAGCGCCGTCCACGGTCAGGGTGATCCGGGAGACCTCGGGGTCCTCGGTGGGGCCGACCGCGAGGGTGTCGATGTTGAACCCGCGGCGGCTGAACAGCCCGGCGATCCGGGCAAGGACGCCGGGTCGGTTCTCGACCAGGATCGAGAGGACGTGCTTGCGTCCGGTGAGCGCGCCCGCAGCGGCGTCGAGGTCCTCGAGCTTGATCAGGTCCGGGGTGCCGGCTTCCATTGGCTCAGGCCTTCCTCGCCGGCTCGGGGCCGCCGACCATGTCCCGGGCGGCAGAGCCCGCCGGGATCATCGGGTAGCAGTTCTCCTCCTTGCTGACGCGGACGTCGAGGAGCACCGGCCCCTCGGTGGCGAGGGCATCGCGCATCGCGCCCTCTACCTCGTCCTTGTCGTCGACCATGATCCCCTTCGCGCCGAAGGCGTCCGCGAGCTTCGCCCAGTCGGGGCTCGGGCCCATCTCCACCGAGGAGTAGCGCCCCTCCCAGAAGAGCTCCTGCCACTGGCGGACCATCCCGAAGTAGCCGTTGTTCATCAGGAAGACCTTCACCGGGATCTCGTGGCGGACCGCGGTGGCGAGCTCCTGGCAGGTCATGATCAGGCTGCCGTCGCCGGCGAGGCAGACGACCTGCTCGTCGGGGTTGGCGACCTTGGCACCGATCGCTGAGGGCAGGCCGAAGCCCATCGTCCCGAGGCCGCCGGAGTTGATCCAGCGCCGGGGCCGATCGAAGTCGTAGTACTGCGCGCACCACATCTGGTGCTGGCCCACGTCCGAGGTGATGATCGCGTCGCCCTCGGTGGCCGCGTGCATCGCCTGGATCATCCGCTGGGGCTTGATCTCGGAGTCCTCCGAGTCGTCGTAGCCGAGCGGATAGTCGTGCTGCCAGCCGTGCAGTTGCTCCCACCAGGGGTCGAGCCGCGAGCGGTCGGCCTGGAGCGCCCGATACTCCTTGGTCAGCTTCGGCAGCACCTCCTTCGCGTCGCCGACGATCGGGATGTGGGCGGGAACGTTCTTGGAGATCTCGGCAGGGTCGATGTCGATGTGGATGAACTTCGCCCGCGGCGCGAACTCGGAGAGCTTTCCGGTGATCCGGTCGTCGAAGCGGGCGCCGACGCAGACGATCAAGTCGGCGGAGTCCATTGCGTAGTTGGCGGTGCGGGTGCCGTGCATGCCGAGCATCCCCAGCCACTGCTCGTGGGGAGCCGGGAAGCCGCCCAGGCCCATCACGGTGCAGGTGACGGGGAAGTTGTCGGCGACGGAGAGGTCGCGGAGCTCCTGCGAGGCGTTGGCGTTGATCACCCCGCCGCCCGCGTAGATCACGGGGCGGCTGGCGTTGGCGAGCGCCTTCGCCGCGAGCCTGATCTGCTTGATGTTGCCCTCGGTCGAGGGCTTGTAGCCGGGCAGGTTCGGGGTCTCGGTGATCGGCTCGTAGTCGATGTCGGCCCGCGAGAGGTCCTGGGGGACGTCGATTAGCACCGGGCCCGGCCGCCCGGTCGAGGCGATGTGGAAGGCGGCGTGAACGTAGTCGGGGATGTAGCGGGGGTCCTGGACCATGAACGAGTGCTTGACGATCGGCATCGTGATTCCGTTCACGTCGGCCTCCTGGAAGCCGTCGGTGCCGATCAGCTCGGTCCGGACCTGGCCGGTGATGAACACGGTCGGGACCGAGTCCATGATCGCGTCGGCGATCGGGGTGATCAGGTTGGTGGCGCCGGGGCCCGAGGTGGCGAAGGCGACGCCGACCCGGCCAGAGGACTTCGCGTAGCCCTCGGCCATGTGCCCGGCGCCCTGCTCGTGCCGTGCCTGAATGTGGTCGAGGTCGGCGCTGTGGACGGCGTCGTAGATCGGCAGGTTTGCCCCGCCGGGGATTCCGAAGATGTGCTCGACGCCCTCGGCCTTGAGGGCCTCCATCAATGCGTCAGCGGCGCGCATGAATCGAGGGTAGCTAATGCCGTCAGCGGGGGCGGATCGTCACTCCCGCCTGCATACGGGTGCGATCAGCCGGCCTGGAGCGGCTGGCGCTCGGGATTCCAGTGGGTGGTCGGGTCGATCGCCGACTCGATCACCCGGTCCCGGTGACGCTCGATCGCCTTCAGCATCGAGCGGACCAGCTCATCGCCGAGATGGCTGGGCTGTAGGCCGAGGTCGAGGAGCTTGGTGTGGCTCGGGTTGTAGTAGTGCTCCTCGGCCTCAACCCGGGGGTTGGCGAGATGCTCGATCTCGACCTCGTGGCCGAGCTCGGCACCGGCGGTCTGGACGAGCTCCGCAAGCTGGCTGACCGAGAACATCTCGGTGAACTGGTTGAAGACCCGGTACTCGCCGGACTCGGCCGGGTTCTCGACCGCCAGCTCGACGCACTGGAGGGTGTCGCGGATGTTGAGGAAGCCTCGGGTCTGCCCGCCCGCGCCATAGACCGTGAATGGATGGCCGATCACCGATTGGACGCAGAAGCGGTTGAGCACGGTCCCGAACACCTCGTCGTAGTCGAACCGGGTGCAGAGCCGCTCGTCCTGGGCGGTCTCGTCGGTCTCGATCCCGTAGACCACCCCCTGGTTGAGGTCGGTCGAGCGCAGCCCCCAGATCCGGCAGGCGAACTGGATGTTGTGGGAGTCGTGGACCTTGGAGAGGTGATAGAGCGAGCCGGGCATCTTCGGGAACGGCAGGGTGTCCCTCCGCCCCTTGTGCTCGATCTCGATGAACCCCTCCTCGATGTCGATGTTGGGGGTTCCGTACTCGCCCATCGTCCCGAGCTTGACCAGGTGGGCCTCCGGGGCGTGGTCCCGCATCGCGAACAGCAGGTTGAGGGTGCCGATCACGTTCGTGTACTGGGTCTCCACCGCCTGCTCGCGGCTCGCCATCGAGTATGGGGCCGAGGCCTGTTCGCCGTAGTGGACGATCGCCTCCGGCCTGGTCTCGACCACGACCTCCTCGAGGAAGCCGGCGTCCTCGATCGCGCCCAGGTGGGTGCGAATCGTGTTTCCCGAGACCTCGCGCCAGGCCTCGATCCGCTCCTCCAGATCGCGAATCGGGGTCAGCGAGTTGGTGCCCTGCTGCTCGTGCCAGCGCCGGCGGGAGAAGTTGTCGACGACGGAGACCTCGTGGCCTCGGGCCGAGAAGCGCATCGCGGTCGGCCAGCCCAGGTATCCGTCGCCCCCGAGGATGAGGACACGCATAGAAGGCGGCAGGGTAGCGGCTTCTCGACGGCTATCCTGCCGCCGCCTTGCACGACTTCGTGACGATCGCCTCCATTTTCCCGGCCGAGCTCACCGCCCTCCGGGCCTTCGGCCTGGTCTTTGCCGCTGCCCTGATCGCGTTCGCGATCTGGCGCCGGCGCTCCCTGTCGAACGGCGCCGTCCTCCTCGCCCTTCTCGGCGGCCTGGCGCTCGCGGTGGTCTCGGGCACCGAGCTCCTCGACGCCCTCCTGGAGGCGTTCGCGTTCAACCGCGGCAATGGCGGCCGGATCCTCGGCCTCGCCGTTTTCGCGATCGCGATCTTGTTCCTGCTGGTGCTGCGGGCGCTGACCGAGGGCGCCCGGATGAACCAGCAGCTCTCCGCCCTGCTCGAGGGTCTCGCCTGGGAGGAGTTCAAGGGAGCAAAGCTCCCCGAGCGCTTTCGCGACAAGGTCGCGGTGGTGATCCCCGCCTACAACGAGGCCGACAGCGTCGGCCAGGTCGTCCGCCAGATCCCAGCCGAGGTCTGCGGGGAGCCGACCGCGATCCTGGTCGTCGATGACGGCTCCCGTGACGACACCGGCGAGGAGGCGGCGAAGGCGGGCGCGATCGTCGCCCGCCACGTGATCAACCGCGGGGGCGGCGCCGCCCTTCGCACCGGTTACCGGCTGATGGCGGAGTCGGGCGCGCTGGTGGTCGTCACCCTCGACGCCGACGGCCAGCACGTCCCGGCCGAGATGGAGCGGCTGGTCCGCCCGGTGCTCGACGACGAGGTGGACGTCGCCCACGGCTCCCGGGTGCTCGGGCAGGCCGAGCCCAACGCCCGCTCCCGCGAGCTGGGAATCGTCTTCTTCAACTGGGCGGTGTCCCTGATCACCCGGACCCGGGTCTCGGACTGCTCGAACGGCTACCGGGCGGTGCGCACCTCGGTGCTGCCCCAGATCGTCCTCCGCCAGGAGCAGTTCCACACCTCGGAGTTCCTGATCGAGGCGATCAAGCGGGGGATCCCGGCGAAGGAGATCCCGGTGACCGTCCAGAAGCGCCTCTACGGTCACTCGAAGAAGCCCGCGGTCGTCCGCTACGGGCTCGGATTCACGAACGCGATCGTCCGCACCTGGCTGCGCTGAGCGCGGGGGCGCTGCTCAGCAGCTCTTTTCGGCGTCCCTGCCGCCGCCGCCCTTGCAGCGGTCGTTGCCCTTGCCGCCGAGCAGCGTGTCGGGGCCGGGGCCGCCGACGAGCTTGTCCTTGGCTCCGCCTCCCTTGAGCTTGTCCTTGCCGCGCTCGCCTCGGAGCAGGTCCTTGCCGGGTCCGCCCTTGAGCTTGTCCTTGTTGTCGCCGCCGCAGAGGGCGTCGGCGCCGCCCAGGCCGGAGGCGGTGTCGTTGCCCGGCGAGCAGGAGGAAGCCGTCGGCGGCGGCGGTGCCGGTCAGGGAGTCGACGCCGGAGGTGCCCACCTGGTTGACGACCACCGCGCCGCAGCTGACCAGCTCGTAGGCGCCGATGTCGCTCGAGCGGGGCACCCCGCGCTGGTCGGTCGGGGCCGCCCCGGGGCCCGCGCCGTTGATCGCCGGGCTGCCGGTGAGCAGGGCGTGGGTGAAGGTCGAACCGCCGTTGTCGGCGAGCGGGCCGAGCAGCGCGTTCGTGTTCAGCTTGTCGCCGGCGCCGGCCACGTAGCCACAGTTCTGCGTCGTGCCGATCAGGTTGTTGCCGAGGGAGCTCACAGGGCCGCTGCAGTCGGGGGCAACCGAGCCCGCGGGGGGGCTGGCGTCCCTGTTCCCGGCGACGATCGTGTTCCTGAGGCTGACCGTGCCCCCGGTGACGAAGATGCCGCCGCCGTCCGCGTCGTCGTTCGAGTCGGAATCGGCGGTGTTGGCGGAGATCGTGACGTTGTTCATCGTGGTGCTACCGGCGTTCTGCGCGTACCCGCCACCCACGAACACCGAGCTGTTGCCGGAGATCGTCACGTTGGTGAGCGCCGTGGTCCCGCCGCTGACGTTGGAGATTCCCCCGGCCCCGACCCCGCCGGGGTCCGTGTTCCCGGTGACGGTCGAATCCGTCACCGTCAGGGTGCCCGTGTTTCTGATTCCACCCCCGCTACCGCCGCTTGAGCGGCTTCCGCCCCGGATCGTCAGTCCGGAGAGCGTGGCGACGGCGGATGGCACGGGCAACTCCAGGATCCGATCGATGCCGTTGGCGTCGATCGCGGTCGGGCTGATCCCCGAGTGCGAGATCGTCACCGTGCTGCCCGCGGTCACGTCGAGGTCGCCGTTGACGTTCAGGGCCTCGTCGCCCGGGATCGTCAGCTCATAGGTGCCGGCCGCGAGCGGGATCGTGTCGGCGCCCGAACCCGCCGGACAGCCGCCGAAGCCCGCGTCCGTGTTCGCGGCCTGCACCGCGTCGCGCAGAGCGCACGCCCCGGTCCCCCCGAACTCATCGGCGAAGGTGTTCGGGGTGATCGTTGCCGCCATCGCCGGGGTCGCACCGAGCAGCGCGACTGCGAGCGTCCCCAGGAAGGTCGCGACGGTCCTGGACCTGAACGGAATCACAGTGTCGGCGACCCTCCCATAGATCGCGTCGAGCTGTCAACCCCAAAATCCGGCTTACGGTCGGCGAACCTCGGACGGGTCGGGCAGATAGAGGTCCGTGCCGCAGCGCGGGCAGACCTGGACGTAGAGCTTCAGCACGTTGTTACAGGTGGGACAGCGGCGCTCGGGCTCCTCGCGCTCGGAGCGGTAGAGGATCACCGCGATCAGGCCGATGATCGGCAGGATCGTCCCGACCAGCAGCCAGATGAAGAACGAGCTCCCCTTCGCTCGCCCGATCACACCGGTCGCGATCCCGAAGGTGATCGCGATGATTACGTAGGGGGCACCTGACATCTATGCGTCGAGCGGGCGGTGGGAGCCGCCGCGCTCGTACTCCTCGTCGCGGAGCGGGCGCGGGTGGCCGATCGAGCCGACCTCGGAGATGTCGCGGGCGAAGGGGAGGCTGACGGTCCAGTCGATCACCGCGCGGAGCTTCCGGAAGGCGCCGGGGATCTGGCTCAGGTGGTAGGTGCGCGCCAGCCACCAGGCGAAGAAGCCGGAGAAGGTGCGGCGGCCGATCCGGCCGACTGCCTTGTAGCGCCCGAGGTTGACGAAGGCGGTGCGGCTCGAGTAGCGGTAGCGCTTGGGCGGCTCGCCGCCGAGGGCGCCGGCGACGTTGGCGGCGACCAGGCGCGCCTGGCGGATGCCGTGCTGAGCCGTGGGCGGTGCGAGGCCCCCCGAAGGGTCCGGAACCGCGGCGCAGTCGCCCACTGCCCAGACGCCCTCCTGCCCCTCCACCCGGAGGTGCTCGTCGACCCTGATCCGGCCGCGCTCGTCAAGCGGCACCGAGAGGTTCCGGAGGCTCGGGTGCGGCCGCACCCCGGCGGTCCAGACCACGGTTCGGGTCGGGACGATCTCCCCGGTGGAAAGGGTGGCGCTGTCGGCCTCGACCGCCTCGAGCGTCGTCCCCAGCCGGATCTCGATCCCCCGGCCGCGGAGCTGGCGGACCGCGTACTCGGCGAGCGAGAGGTCGATCTCGGGGAGCACCCGCTCGGTCGCCTCGACCAGGATCCAGCGCATCCCGTGGAGCCGAGCCCGCGGGTAGGCATCCATCGCGTCGGCGGCGAAGTCCTGGAGCTCGGCGAGCGCCTCGAGCCCCGCGTAGCCGCCGCCGACGAAGACGTAGGTGAGCAGCTGCTCGCGCCGCGCCGGGTCCTCGGTCGCGTTCGCCAGCTCGAGGGTCTCGACCACGTGATTCCGGAGCCAGATCGCGTCGGCGAGGCTCTTGAAGCCGATCGCGTGCTGGTCGAGACCCGGGACCGGCAGGGTGCGCGAGACCGAGCCGACCGAGAGCACCAGCTGGTCGTAGCGCATCTCCTCGGTCTCGCCGTCGTGCATCCGAAGCTCGACCGTGCGCGAGGCGGGGTCGTGGGCGGTGACCGCGCCGAGCCGGAGGTAGGCCCGCTTGAGGATCTCCCGCAGCGGCGTCACCACGTGCCGCGGCTCGAGCAGCCCGGCCGCGGCCTCCGGCAGGAAGGGCGTGTAGAGGACGAAGTTGACGTCGTTGACCAGCACCAGCCGGGCGGACTGCTGCGGCAGCAGGCGCTCTAGCTCCCGGGCGCAGGTCGAGCCCGCAAAGCCACCGCCGGCGATCACCACGTTCCAGGCCACCAGCCAAGTATGCACCCTTCGGCCGCGCTTGTAACAGTGTGTTACAAGCGGCTCAAGCCCGTGGGCGGCTAGCGGCAGGCCCGCAGGCGGTCGCGGCCGCCGCCGCCCGCGCAGCCGTCCCTCCCGGCGCCTCCCAAAAGGAGGTCCGGCTGGGCGCCACCCACGAGGCGGTCTCGACCCTGGTTGCCGACGAGGGTGTCGCGGCCGGCGCCGCCGAGAAGCCGATCGGAGCCGCGACCACCACAGACGACGTCGGCGCCGCCGAGGGCGCGCACCCGATCGCGGCCACCGAGCGCCGCGATCACGTCGCGCCGTGGAGGTTCCGGTGAGACGATCGGCGCCGGCGGTCCCGACGAGGGTGGCCGCGCGCCCCCGGCACCTGCCGGCAGCGAGGCAGCTCGCCGCCCAATCGACGGTCACCCGCTGGCCTCTGCTCACCTCGACCGTCGTCGAGACGAGGCGCCCGCCCGGGCGCTGACAGGTCATCGTCCAGACCTCGTTGCCCGGATTCGGGGCGGGGCCACCGCTGACGGATGGCCGATCCGACGGCATGACGTGCCACTCGTAGGTGCCGTCGGCCGGGCCCTTGAGCGTCGTCTCGAGGTGCTCGCTCACGTTCAAGGCCGGCTGGTCATAGGTCGGGGCGACGAAGTCCTTGCTCAGCTTCAGGGTCGCGCCCGGAGGGACCGTCCCCTCGATGATCCCGTGGTCGGCGGGGTTCGCGGCACGCTCCCCCGCTCTCAGATAGGCCTCGCGCACCCCGAGCCCGGCGTGGGTCGCGTCGCCGAGATACTCCGCCACCACGGCGTTGGCGTAGGTGGGATGGAAGTTGGTCCCCCGCGCCTCTGGGGTGTAGCCGTAGGTCCCCTGCGCGAAGTAGTTCCAGTCCTCGGTGGCGCCGGTGATGTCGCAGAGGGTCTCGTAGCCGAGCTCGGAGGTGAAGCCGGTGGCGGCGGCCATCGCGTCGCCGAGCTCCTTCATCGCGTTCTCGTCGGGGCTGACGGCGCCGAGCCCGCCCGCGCTCTGGGACCCGCATCCCTGATTCTCGTAATCCGGAACCACCATCTGAGGCAGGAAGTAGGCGTCGAATCCGGGCTGGCGCAGCCACTTGCCGTCCGTGGTGAAGGTGTGGTTGGTGATGAAGACCGTCGGGTGGATGGTCGAGGTGTAGCGGTGGACCGCCTCTGACTCGGGCTCGGAGAACGGGCCCGTGCCGCGGTAGCTCTGCGCAGTGATGTTGGTGCTGGAGCCCGGCCCACCCCAGTAGTAGCCGTAGTTGCGGTTGAGGTCGACGCCCGATCCGGTCCGCTGGGCGCAGGGAATCGCGGCGTCGCCCGGAGCGGTCGGCCGGCAGTTCTTGCGGATGTAGGCGCCGCTGGTTGTTGACGGCGATGCGGAAGGGTGGCGTTGGGGTCGTCGTCCGTAAGCGGGTTGGAGCCGAAGCTGCGCGAGGCGATGAAGCCGTCGACGTTGATCACCGGGGCGATCACCACCCGAACCCTCTCGAGCAGGCTCCTGATCCGGGCGTCGCCGGCGTTGTAGCCCTGGACCAGGGTGTGGGCGAACTCCATCGGCCACTCGCCGGAGGGCCACTCCCGCGCGTGGTGGAGGCCCATCTGCAGGTAGACCGGCCGCCCGTCGTCCTCGCGGTGGACGCCGGTTGCGATCTCGATCGCCTGGATCGGGCGGCCCTCGATCGTCAGCGTCCCCGGGGTCCGGCTGAGGTTCACCTCACGCACGATCGCCGGGTTCTGCTGCGGCCAGGTCCTTCAGCTCGGTGGTGTAGTCCGCGTAGACGCGGTAGCTCTCCCGCCCCGTGGGCAGTCCGGAGACACGCGGCGCGGCGACGGCGCGCCGCTCGGCGCGCCGCTCGGCCGCGTCGTTGGCGGCGAGGTCCTCGATCAGGGTCCGGCTCTCGAACCCGGCGGACGCGAGGAGCGCCCGCTGGGCGGCGCCGTAGACGGCGACTGTCACCTCGGTGGCGGAACGGTCCTCTGTGACGTCGAAGCCCAGGTCCTCGAGCCGCTGCACCTCGTCGGCTCCGGAGACCGGAACGGACTCCATCGAGATCCGGTCGACGCTCGGCGCGGGGGGCGCCATCGCGTAGAGGTCGAGGCTGAGCGGCAGCTCGGTCCGTTGCCCGTCGCGGCGACAGGCCTGGACCAGGACCGGGTCTCCGGCGTCCACCCAGGCGGACGCCTGCTCGAGCGAGCCGAACGCGGTGGAGGCGGCGATCGGGCCTCCCTCCCTGAACAGGGCGAGGTCCCAGTCGGAGATCAGGTCCCCGTCGAGCCTCGCGGTGAGGATGCCGCTGGTAGGGGCGACCCAGGTACGGGTGGCCGCGCCCGCCGCCGTGGCCGGCAGCGCCTGATCGGCGCAGGTGCGCTGCACGGGCCGATCGACCCGCAGCGTGCTTCTCTCCTCGGCACCGGCGACCGGCGCGAGAATGCCGAAAGTGAGGACGGCCGAAGCGGCCGCAATCCGCCCCAAGCGCATCGGCGAACGGTAGCTGCTGCCCTCAGGTGAGGCGCTGCTTGATCAGCTCCGTCACCTCGCCGCCGTCGGCGCGGCCCTTGCTCTCCTTCATCGCGGCTCCGACGATCCGGCCGATCGCCTTCTCGTTGCCGCTCTTCACCTGCTCGGCGGCCTCGGCCTCGGCCTCGATCGCGCGGTCGACGATCGCCTCGAGCTCGCTCGAGTCGGAGATCTGGGCGAGGCCCTCGCTCTCGACGATCTTCGCCGGATCGCCGCCCTCGGCGACCAGCTTCGCCAGCACCTGCTTCCCGACCCCGTGCGAGATCGTCTTCCCCTCGACCAGTCCGGCGAGGGCGGCCACCGACTCGGGGGTCGCCTTCGAGGCGAGCGGGTCCTCCTCCGCCCCGGCCTGGCGCAGGCTCGCAACCAGCTCACCCGTGACCCAGTTGGCGATCGCCTTCGGCGAAGCCCCGTCGGCGGCGGCGATCGCCCGCTCGAAGTACTCGGCGTAATCGGATTGGAAGGCGAGGGTCGTCGCCGCCTCCTCGGGGAGTCCGATCTCGGAGAGGTAGCGCTCCCGCCTCGCCGCGGGCAGCTCCGGCAGCGACTCCCGCGCCTCGTTCAGCATCTCCTCGGTCGGGGCGACCGGGACCAGGTCGGGCTCGGGGAAGTAGCGGTAATCGTGCGCGTACTCCTTCGAGCGCAGCGCCGTCAGCGAGCCGTCCTCCGGGTGGAAGTGGAGGGTCTCCTGAACGACCTCCTCGCCGGACTCCAGCACGCCGCGCTGGCGCTCGAGCTCGGCCTCGATCCCCCGCTCGAGGAAGCGGAAGCTGTTCATGTTCTTGAGCTCGGTCTTCACCCCGAGCTCATTCGACCCGGCCGGCCGAAGCGAGATGTTGCCGTCGACCCGGAGGCTCCCCTCCTCCATGTTGACGTCGGACACGCCGAGCTGGCGGATCGTCGTCCGCAGCAGCTGCGCCCACTCGCGTGCCTGGGCGGGCGAGCGGATGTCGGGCTCGGTGACGATCTCGACCAGCGGAGTGCCGCCGCGGTTGAAGTCGACCAGCGAGACGCCGGAGCCGTGGATCCGGCCGGCCTCGCCTCCCGTGTGGATCAGCTTCGCCGCGTCCTCCTCGAGGTGGGCGCGGTGGATCCGGACCTCGCCGAGCCGGCCGTTGACCGCGAGGGGCTCGTCGTACTGGCTGATCTGGTAGCCCTTCGGCAGGTCGGGATAGAAGTAGTTCTTCCGATGGAAGATCGAGCGCGGCGCCACCTCGCACTCGAGCGCCGCCGCGATCATCAGCCCGTAGCGGATCGCCTGCTCGTTGATCGTCGGCAGCGTCCCGGGGTGCCCGAGGCAGACGGGGCAGGTGTGGAGGTTGGGCTCGTCGCCGAAGGAGAGCGAGCAGCCGCAGAACATCTTCGTCTTCGTCGAGAGCTGGACGTGGATCTCGAGCCCGATCACCGGCTCCCAGCTGTTCCCGGCCTTGCCCTCCGCGCTCATCCGTAACCCAGCTCCCTGATCTGCTGCTCGTTCATCCCGAAGTAGTGGCCGACCTCGTGGAGAACGGTGCGCTTCACCTGGTCCGAGCTCGAATGAAGCCGCCGGTAGATGATGATTCGCTGGAGGCCTCCCCTGGGATCGAACAGGCCGAGCAGGTTGCCGCTCGGATCGCTTTCCTCGATGATCACCGCGACGTTGTCGAGCTTGGAGGCGATCTCCGGCGGCAGCGAGTCGAGCGCGTCCATGCACCGCCTCCCGGCATCTCCTCCTCGGTGAGCCCGGCCTGCCCTCGCCACCAGGTCGGCATCGGCGCGCTCACGAGCCCGCTCCGTTCAGGCTGGGCGGCCTCGCATCGAAGCCGATCGCCCGCTCGAGCGCGTGGGCGGCGTCGAGCATCCCGCTCTCGCTGAAGGCGGGCCCGGCGATCTGGAATCCGACCGGCAGCTCGGGGCCGCCCCCGTCCGGCTGAGCGAGCCCGGCGGGGATCGAGATCGCCGGGATCCCCGCCAGCGGCATCGGCACCGTGCAGTAGTCGGAGAGGTACATCGCGAGCGGGTCGTCGGTGCGCTCCCCGAGGCCGAAGGCAACGCTGGGAGAGGTAGGGGTGACGACGAAGTCGAAGCGCTCGAAGGCCTTGGCGAAGTCCTCGCTGATCCTGGTCCGGACCCGCTGCGCCTGGCCGTAGTAGGCCTCGTAGTAGCCGGAGGAGAGCGCGTAGGTGCCGAGCATGATCCGGCGCTTCACTTCCGGCCCGAAGCCGTCGTGGCGGGTGCGCTCGTACATCTCGGTGAGGTCGCCGGCGTCGGTGCGCTGCCCGTACCGGACCCCGTCGTAGCGGGCGAGGTTGGCGGACGCCTCGGCGGGGGCGATCACGTAGTAGGCGGAGATCCCGTGGGTGGCGTGCGGGAGCTCGGTCTCGGCGACCTCTCCCCCGAGCTCCTCGATCAGCTTCACCGTCGCCTCGAACACCTCCTTCACCCCGGCCTCGATCCCCTCGGCCTCACCGGCGAGCTCGCGCGGCACCCCGAAGCTGAGCCCCTTGAGGTCCTCGCGCGCTGGGCAGCTCCACCCCGCCCTCGATCCCGACCGAGGTCGAGTCGCAGGGGTCGCGCCCCTCGAGCGCCCGCAGCAGCAGAGCGGCGTCGGTGACGTCGCGGGTGAGCGGTCCGCACTGGTCGAGCGAGGAGGCGAAGGCGATCATCCCGTAACGGGAGACGGCCCCGTAGGTGGGCTTCATCCCGACGATCCCGCAGAGCGACGCGGGCTGGCGGATCGAGCCGCCGGTGTCGGTGCCGATCGCGCACGGGGCCAGCCGCCCGGCGACCGCGGCCGCGGAGCCGCCTGAGGAGCCGCCGGGGACCCGGCCGGTGTCCCAGGGATTGAGGACGTCGCCGTAGGCCGAGTTCTCGTTCGACGAGCCCATCGCGAACTCATCCATGTTCGTCTTGCCGAGGACGAGGGCGCCGGCCTCGTCGAGCCGTCGGACCGCGGTCGCCGTGTAGGGCGGCACGTAGCCCTCGAGGATCCTCGACCCCGCCGTGGTCTGGGTGCCCTCGGTGCAGAAGATGTCCTTGACCGCGACCGGGATACCGCCCAGCTCGCCCTCCGGCGTCCCGTTCTCGATCCGGTTCTCGGCGATCCCGAGGAAGGCGTTCAGCGAGTCGCCCTCGGCCGCCTCGCGATAGGCGTCGAAGTACTCGCCGGCGGCGAGCTCGCCGGAGCGGACCTTCTCGATCGCCTCAGCGACCGTCAGCTCGAGCAGCTCGCTCGAACATCAGGCCTGCGGCGAGGGAACGCGGAAGGCGCCGTCGGCGGGATCGGGGGCGCGCTCGAGCATGTCCTCGCGAGGCCAGCTCGGGCGTGGCTCGTCGGGGCGGAGCACGTTCTCGAGCTCGATCACGTGCGAGGTCGGCTCCACCCCATCGAGATCGAGCTCCGAGATCCGCTCGACGTGGTCGAGGATCCCGGAGAGCTCGCCCGACATCCGCTCGACCTCCTCGTCGCTGAGCTTCAGCCGCGCCAGCCGCGCGACGTGCAGCACCTGCTCTCGATCGATCATCGCGCCCGATTCTAGGTGCGCGGCACCTTGGCCAGCTGGCCAGTTAGGATGCCGCGCCAGATGACCGGGGAGAGAGCCGAGCGCTTCGTCGTCCTCAACCTGCGGCTGCTGGCGATCGGGTTCGCGATCACCGGCTTCTTCTTCATCGCCTGGCCGGACGGGACCCTGGCGCGGCTGACCGAGTTCGGCGACAACTTCGGCGACTTCACCCCGGCGCCGGAGACCGACGAGCGCCTCTGGCTCTCGCTCGGCTTCGCCTACATGGTGGTGATCACCGCGCTCGCCTGGATCGCCTCCACCGACCCGGTCCGCCACCGGCCGATGCTGCTGGCGCTTGCGGCCGGCAAGGCCGCGTCATCGGCGACCTCGCTGATCTTCTTCATCGAGGACGACGTCTTCGTCTACCTGCTGAACGGGATCGTCGACGGCTCCCTGGTCGGCGCCTCGCTGCTGCTCTACGCCCTCGCCGGGCGGATCGGGGCTCCGGCCGCCCCCGGCTGAAGGGGCGCGCCGGGGCTCGGTGCCGCCGAGCTCCGGACGCTGCGCGCGATCGCCGAGGCGATCGCCCCCGCCGACAACGGGCTGCCGGCCGCCGAGGCGCAGGTCCCGGTGGCGGAGCCGGTCGCCCGCTTCCTCTCGCGGCTCCCCGCCCGCACCGCCAAGGTCGTCCGCCTGGCGCTGCGGCTCTTCGAGTGGCTTCCCTTCCCCTGGCGCTTCAGCCGCCTCGGGGTCGAGGCCCGGACGGAGTACCTGGCGAAGATGGAGCGCTCGCGCTTCGCTCCCTACCGCGACCTGCTGCTGCTGGCGAAGCTGCTGGCGATGATCGGCTGGGCCCGCGACGAGCGGGTCCTGGCGGCGGTCGGCTACGAGTCCCGGTGCGCGGTGCGCGAGGGGACCCCGCCGCCCGAGGTCCAGCCGCTGGGCGAGCTGCGGCCGCGCGGCGATGGCGAGGATTGCGACGTCGCGATCGTCGGCTCCGGCGCCGGGGGAGCCGCGGCGGCGGCGGTGCTCGCGGAGGCGGGGCTCGACGTCCTCGTGCTCGAGTCGGGGCCCCACGTCGACCACCTGAGCTATCCGAGCGACCCCCTCGACGGCCTCCCGCTGCTCTACCGCGACGGCGGGATGACGATCGCCTCGGGGAAGCCGGCGATCCCGGTCCCTGTCGGGCGCACGGTCGGCGGGACCACGGTGATCAACTCCGGCACCTGCTTCCGCGCTCCCGCCGAGGTCCTCGGGGAATGGCGGGAGCTCGGAGTCCCCTGGGCGACCGAGCTCGACCCTCTCTACGAGGAGGCGGAGGAGGTCCTGGCGGTCACCCCGATCGACCCCGAGCGGATGGGGCGAAACGGCCAGCTCTGCATGGAGGGAGCCGCCGCCCTCGGCGCCAGCGGCGGGCCGATCGCCCGCAACGCCGGCGCCTGCGTCCAGTGCAGCTCATGTCCGCTCGGCTGCCGGATCGACGCGAAGCGCGCCGCCCACGTCTCCTACCTGCCGCGGGCGGTGGCGGCGGGCGCCCGGGTCCGCGCCGGGGTCAAGGTCCAGCGGGTCCTCACCGAGGGCTCCCGGGTCACCGGGCTCGCCTGCACGGCCGGGCTGCCGACCACGGCCGCCGAGGACGCACTCGCGCAAACGGTCGCCCGGGTGGCCGCGACTGGCGGGTGCGGGCGAAGACCGTGATCAGCGCCGGCGGCGCCTTCGGCACCCCGGAGCTGCTGCTGCGCTCGGGGATCGGCCACCCCGCCCTCGGGCGCCACCTCCACATCCACCCCGCCGCCTGGATCGGCGCCCGCTACCCCGAGGAGGTGCGTGGCTGGGAAGGGATCATGCAGAGCTACTACGTCGACGAGTGGGCGCCCCAGCGGATCCTGCTCGAGGCGACCTTCACCCCGCTCTCCTTCGGCGCCCAGTGGCTGCCCGGCGTCGGCGCCGAGTTCGCCGATCGCGTCCACAACTTCGACCACGTCGCCTCGATCGGGGTCCACCTCCACGACCACTCCGAGGGGCGGGTCGGCCTCACGGCTGACGGCTCGCTGCGGCTCTCCTACCGGCTGTCCGACGAGGAGGCCCGCCGGATCCAGTTCGGGATCGCCCGCGCGGCCGAGATCCACTTCGCCGCCGGCGCCACCGAGGTCTACCCCAACGTCGGCCCGGTGTCGGTGATCCCCCGCGGGCGCCTGGAGGACTTCGAGGCGACCACGCTCCGGCCCGCGGACCTACGGCTGGAGGCCTTCCACCCGATGAGCACCGCCCGGATGGGCGCGGATCCCGAGACCAGCGTCACCGACCCCGACGGCGCTGTCCGTGGCACGGATGGCCTCTACGTCGCGGACGCCTGCCTGCTCCCGACCTCGGTCGGGGTGAACCCGATGATGACGATCATCGCCTGCTCGCTGCGGGTGGCCCGCGGAGTCGCGGATCGCCTCGGCGGTCAGTAGGAGGCGGCGACCTCTTCTCGGAGCTGGAGGTAGGAGCCGATCGTGACCCCGATGATCGAGGCGGTCGCGACGTAGATCCCGATCTTCCGCTCCGCCCCCTCGGGGATGTCGATCAGGACGTAGGCGACCAGAATCGTCCCGATCACGCCGAGGAGGAAGGTCGCGGCCGCCGGAGCGAACGGCAGCCCGCCGGGGTTGCCGCTCATCGCCATCACCGCTCCGATCAGGACCAGTCCGGCGACGATCGCCAGGTAGAGGTCGAGGGTGTTCTGGCTCTCCCAGCCGCTCAGCTCCGCCGAGCCCTGCGCCTCTTCGGCCGCCTGCTGGGCCTGTTCGGCGCCGGGGATGCCCGAGGGGATCGCTACGTCCGGGATCTCGACAGACGAGCCACCCCAGGCCAAGGAACAGTGAGACCACCAGGACCACCGCGGAAAGCGCGGCGATCATTTGCCCTTGAGACATGCGGGAAACCTACACGCCTTCGATCGCTACCTGTTAAGAAAAGAAACGCTCAGCGGGGGGCGGCGTCCCCGAAGGACGCTCCCTCCTCCTGCATCCCCTCGTAGCCGCCGTAGGTGATCCCGGCGGTGGCGAGCAGGCCGAGCCAGACGCCGATCTCGCGCCCGATTCCGTCGCCGCCAGGCGGGTCGATCAGGCGATAGAGCACCAGCAGGAAGGCGATCGCTCCGATCCCGGCGGTCACGGCGCTGCCCGCGACAGGCAGGCTCACCGAGGCGCCGCTCAGGTCGATCACCGCGAAGCCGACCGACGCGATCACCGCCAGAAGCAGGATCAGATCGATGAAGTCGAACGACTGCCAGGCGTTGGCGGTCGAATCGAGGCCACTCTGCTCGATCGCCTGGTTGGCGATGTCCTCGGGGATGCCGGCGGGGACGGCACTCGAGACGTCGACCCCGAACCAGGAAAAGAACATGAAGATGAAGAGAAGGGCGCCGGACACACCCGCGATCAGCGTTCCCCTCCCGACGTTGGCCGTTTCCATCCACTCTCCTTCCGCGGTGACTGTTGGCCGACACCCTATTTACTTGCGGCCGGACGAGCGGCTCGGGCCGCCTGGACCGTGTTCGCAAGCAGCATCGCGATCGTCATCGGGCCGACCCCTCCGGGCACCGGGGTGATCGCGCCGGCGACCTCGCGGACCGGGTCGAAGTCGACGTCGCCCACCAATCCGTCATCGGTCCGGTTGGTGCCGACGTCGATCACGGTGGCGCCCGGCCGGACCATCTCGGCGGTGATCAGCCCCGGCCGACCGGCGGCGGCGACCAGGATCTCGGCGCGCCGGCAGACCTCGCCGAGGTCCGGCGGTGCGGCTGTGGCAGACGGTGACGGTGGCGTCGGCGCCGAGCAGCAGCGAGAACAGTGGCCGGCCGACGAGGTTCGACCGGCCCGACGATCACCGCCTCCTTGCCTTCCGGGTCCACCCCGGCCGACTTGATCAGTTCCATGACGCCCTGTGGCGTGGCCGGCACCAGCCCGGGCTCGCCGCGGGCGAGCAGGCCAGCGCTCGTCGGAGTGAGGCCGTCGACGTCCTTGCCTGGGTCGAGCTCCGCGATCACGGGAGCGGCATCCAGATGCTCGGGCAGGGGCAGCTGGACGAGGATCCCGTCCACCTCGGCGTTCTCGTTGAGCTCGGCGACCAGCTCGAGCAGGTCCTCCTGGGAGATCGAGGCGTCCGGCTGGTGGTCGAACGACCGGATCCCGACCTCATCGGAGGCCTCGTGCTTGCGACGCACGTAGATCGCCGAGCCGGGGTCGTCGCCGACGAGCACGGTGGCGAGGCCCGGCGGGCGGCCGAGCTCGCCGGCGAGCTCGGCGACCTCGTCGCGGACCCGCTCCCGGACGCCCTGCGCGACCGCCTTGCCGTCGATCACCCGCGGCAGCTGATCAGCTTGCCTTTCGCAGCGGCGCGTAGTCGGCCATCAGCTTGCGCTCGACGCCCTCGCCGGCGAAGCGGACGACGATCACCCCGCCGGGCTCGACCGCGGTGACCACCCCCTCGCCGAAGCTGGCGTGGACGACGTCGTCGCCGGTGGCGAAGCTGGACATCGGTCCCTGGGGTGCGGCGCCCTGGCCGCCGAGCGACCAGCCGGTCAGCGCCTGCTCCTCGGTCCCCTCGCGCTCGACCAGCTCCTCGGGAATCTCAGAGAGGAAGCGCGACGGGAACGCCGTGTCGCGGCCGCCGAAGAGGCGGCGGCTGCGGGCGTGGGTCAGCCAGAGCCGCTGCTTCGCCCGGGTGATCCCGACGTAGCAGAGGCGGCGCTCCTCCTCCTCGTTTCCCTCCTCGAGCGAGCGCGAATGGGGGAACACCCCCTCCTCGCAGCCGATGATGAAGACCGCGTCGTACTCGAGGCCCTTGGCGTTGTGGAGGGTCATCAGGGTGACCTTGCTCTCGTCGCGGTCGAGGTCGTCCTGGTCGGTGTAGAGCGAGATCGCCTGGAGGAACTCCTCCAGCGGCGCCAGCTCGGACTCGCCCTCGACCTCGCGGTTGGCGTCGAACTCCCCCGCCACCCCGACCAGCTCCTCGAGGTTCTCGATCCGGCCCTCGGCCTCGATCGTCCGCTCGGCGCGGAGCGTGTCGAGGTAGCCCGAGCGCTCGAGCAGCGCGCGGAGCAGCTCGGCGACCGGGCCCGCGGCGAGCTCCGACCGCAGCCCCTCGATCAGCTCGGCGAAGTGACCGACCGACGTGATCGCGGCCGCGCCGAGCCCGGGGACGCTCTCGGGCTCGCGGGCGACCTCCCAGATCGTCCGGCCGGTGGTGTTGGCGTGGGCGCGCAGCCGCCCCTGGCTGGTGTCGCCGATCCCGCGCCGGGGCGAGTTGATCACCCGCGAGAAGCTCACCTCGTCGGCGGGGTTGACCAGGAGGTTGAGGTAGGCGATCGCGTCCTTGATCTCGGCCCGCTCGTAGAACTTCGTCCCGCCGATCACCTGGTAGGGAAGCTCGTAGCGGACGAGGATGTCCTCGAGCACCCGGCTGTGAGCGTTGGTCCGGTAGAAGACCGCGATCTGCTCGCGGTCGAGCACGCCCTCCTGCCCACCAGGCCCTCGATCTCGCCGGCGACGTAGCGCGCCTCGGCGTGCTCGTCCTCGAGCTCGGAGACGGTGATCTTCTCGCCCTCGCCGAGGTCGGTCCAGAGGTGCTTCTCGCGAACGCTGCGGTTGTGGGAGATCACCGCGTTCGCCGCGGAGAGGATCGTCTGGGTCGAGCGGTAGTTCTGCTCGAGCTTCACCACCGCCGCCTCCGGGAAGTCGTGCTCGAACTCGAGGATGTTGCGGACGTCGGCCCCGCGGAAGCCGTAAATCGCCTGGCTGTCGTCACCGACCACCGTCAGGTTCCCGTCCTCCCCGCAGAGCAGCTGAAGCAGCCGGTACTGGGCGTGGTTGGTGTCCTGGTACTCGTCGACCAGGACCCAGCGGAAGCGCTCGCGGTAGCGGCGGCGGACGTCCTCGAAGAGCTCGAGCACGTTCACGGTCCGCATCAGCAGATCGTCGAAGTCCATCGCGTTCGACTCGAGCATCCGGCGCTCGTACAGCCGGTAGGCCTGGCCGACCATCTCCTCGAACGGCCCGCCGCCGGCCTCCTGGTATGTCTCGGCGTCGATCAGCTGGTTCTTCGCGTCCGAGATCCGGGCGCGGACCGCCCGCGGCGGGTAGCGCTTGGTGTCCACCTCGAGCTCCTCGAGGCAGCGCTTCAGCATCCGCAGCGAGTCGGCCTCGTCGTAGATCGTGAACCGGCTGGTGTAGCCGAGGCGCTCGGCCTCGATCCGCAGCAGCCGGGCGCAGGCGGCGTGGAAGGTCATCACCCACATCCGCCGCTCGATCCCGCCGACCAGCGCGGCGACCCGCTCGCGCATCTCCTCGGCGGCCTTGTTGGTGAAGGTGATCGCGAGGATCTCGTTCGGCCGCGCCTGGCCGGTGGCGAGCAGCCAGGCGATCCGGTGGGTGAGCACCCGGGTCTTCCCCGACCCCGCTCCGGCGAGGACCAGCAGCGGCCCCTCGCCGTGGGTGACCGCCTCGCGCTGGGGCGGGTTCAGCTCGGCGAGCAGGCGCTCGACCTGGTCGGCGCCGGCCTCGATCGGAGCGCCCGCGGGGACGCCGTTCTCGACCGGCTCGGCCGCTGCGGAGGTCTCGTCTTCGGTGGTTCTGGCCACGAGGCGAGGATATCCCCCGCCTCGGCGCGGTCAGCTCGGGCTCAGCTCGGTATGCACTCGGCGAACAGAGCGTTCAACTGCTCGCCGTCGCCGCTGAGGAAGGTGCTCTTCAACGTCTCGTCGTCGGTCTGTGCGAAGGCCTGGACGATGCAGTCCGCCGACATCGGGCGGGATGTCGCCCGCCGCGGATCTCGGCCGAGAAGCGTCTGCCTGAACGCCGCGGAGTCGAACTCGGGGATGTCGGTGATCTCGTCGAGCTTCCACTGGTCCCCCTCCTTGACCAGGGCGACGCTCGAGCGTCGAGCCGTCGAAGGTGCCGCCGGTGAAGGCGACGTCGGCCGTGGCGCTGGTCCCGTCGACCTCGACGTTGCTGACCTCGACCGAGTCGGGGTCCTCGGGGTGTCGGCCGCGTCGTTCTCGCACTCCTGCAGCGCCGTCTCGCCGGTCTCGAAGTTGGTCTGCTCGACGAAGCGCTGCGTCTGGAGCTCGGTGCAGTCCGCCGGGTCGGTGCTGGTGACGGAGGTCTCGATCGCCTCCGTGATCTGTCCTCGTCCTCGCTGCCGCTCGTCGCCACCGCAGGCCAGCAGATTCGCGAGGGCCGCGAGCAGCGCGCAGCGCACGAGCTGCGAGTCCGGAAGCGCTGTGCCCGATCAGCTAGCCGCCGGCGGAGCGTCGGGCCCTTCTTCGGCCGCAGCTCGGTCACCTCCGCGGGGCGAGCAGCGTCGCCGCTCGCCTCGTCCGAGCCGCTTCTCGAGCTCGGCGATCCGGTCGGAGAGCTCCTTGATCGCCTCCTGCGATCGGGTCCGGGAGGTGGATCCAGTCGGTGTCGGGGCCCTCCACCGGCGCGGCCCTCGACCCGCACCGGGTGACCGGGATTGCCG
Source organism: uncultured Solirubrobacterales bacterium (assembly GCA_963752585.1). Lineage (GTDB taxonomy): Bacteria > Actinomycetota > Thermoleophilia > Solirubrobacterales > 70-9 > CAVVYV01. The sequence goes on along the minus strand of CAVVYV010000007.1, from coordinate 177,956 downwards.
ACCACCGTGTCTCGGGCGGGACGTCCTCGATCACGACGGTGTTCGCGCCGACCTTGGCGTTCGCGCCCCACCGTCACCGGCCCCAGCAGCTTGGCGCCGGAGCCGACCGTGACGTTGTCCTCGAGGGTCGGGTGGCGCTTGCCGCGGGCGAAGCCGGTGCCGCCGAGGGTCACCCCCTGGTAGAGCGTCACCCGGTCGCCGATCTCGGCGGTCTCGCCGATCACCACGCCCGAGCCGTGGTCGATGAAGAAGTCCGAGCCGATCCTGGCGGCGGGATGGATCTCGACCCCGGTCACCGCGCGGCTCGCGTAGGCGATCATCCGCGGGGCGAAGCGGAACGCTCGCTCTCCCAGAGCGCGTGGGCGACCCGGTGGGCGAGCAGCGCCTGCACCCCGGCCCAGCCGGAGAGGATCTCGAGCGCGCCGACCTCGCTGCGCGGCGGGGTCGCGGTCGCGGGCGGAGGTGACGTCCGAGGTCACCTCCCCGATCACTCGCCTGAGCGTTCCGAGGCCGAGCATCGACGACAACCTACTCCGGCGCGAAGAAGGGAAGCGACATGTAGCGCTCACCGCTGTCGGGGACGACCACGACCACGCGCTTTCCCGCCATCCCCTCCCGGCCGGCGACCTCGAGCGCCGCGTGGATCGCCGCACCCGCGGAGATCCCGACCAGGAGCCCCTCGCGCCGGGCGGCCTCGCGGGCGGTGCTCGAGGGCGTCCTCGTCGTCGACCCCGATCACCTCGTCGATCACCGAGCGGTCGAGGATCTCGGGGACGAAGCCGGCGCCGATCCCCTGGATCTTGTGTGGGCCCGGCGGCGCCCCCGGAGAGCACCGGCGAGGCGCTCGGCTCGACCGCGAACACCTGGACCTCGGGGCGCCGCTCCTTCAGCACCTGGCCGACCCCGGTGATCGTGCCCCCGGTGCCGACCCCGGAGACGAAGGCGTCGACCTGGCCGTCGAGGTCGCGCCAGATCTCCTCCGCGGTCGTCCGCCGGTGGATCTCGGGGTTCGCCGGGTTCGAGAACTGCTGCGGCATGAAGGCGTCGTGCTCGCGGACCAGGTCCTCGGCCAGCTGGACCGCCTCGTGCATCCCGCCGAGCGAGGGCGTCTCGTGGACCTCGGCGCCGTAGGTGCGAAGCAGGGCGGTGCGCTCGCGGCTCATCCCCTCCGGCAGGGTGAGGATCAACCGGTAATCGCGCGCGGCGCAGACGAGGGCGAGGGCGATCCCGGTGTTGCCGCTGGTCGGCTCGACGATCACCGAGCGGCCGCGCTCGATCAGGCCGTCCCGCTCGGCGCGCGTCGATCATCGCCACCCCGATCCGGTCCTTGACCGAGCCGCCGGGGTTGAAGTACTCGACCTTGGCGACGACCTCGGCGGCGACGTCGGCCCCGAGGCGCGGCAGCGAGACCAGCGGCGTGTTGCCGACCACGGCGGAGGTCTCCGCGCCGACTCGCAGGGTGCGCAACCGACGATTCCATCGATCCAAAGTACTAGAAGTCGGTCAGCTTTCGGGTGATTGCGCTTGCCGCCCTCACTCCGACTTCTGGTCCGACTCGTCGTACTCGAACTTATGCACCAAACCACCGCCCCGGAAGCAGAGCTCGAAATCGGTGTCACTGAACGCCTGGTCTTCCGCGTAATAGAGGCAGGTTTGTCCGTTGCCGCGCCGTTCGGCAAAGGGCTCCCCGAGCTTCGATTCGACGGCCGCCTTTGTGGTGCCCAGCTCGAGGTTGTCGTACTCGTCTCGACTGATCGAGTTCTCCGTAGCATCCCGGGCTGACCAGGGCGAGGCGCACCCACCACAGCCACCGACAGTGACGAGCAGCGCCCCGGCGGCGATCGCCGCGATCTTCCAGGGGGAGGTCCGGGTGTAGCCGCGGCCGCAGTTCGGGCAGTTGCCCGCGAACGTCTCCGATTCGGTCCCGCAGTGGGGGCAGACCTTCTTCGGCGGCGCCAGTGCCCTGTTCCGGGGCGCGTCCGCGGGAACCAGCGGGCCGACGGTCAGGGTCCAGGCCTGCCCATCCCACCAGCGGGCGTGACGGCCTCCGAGGGGATCCGGGTAATAACCGGCCCGGGCGCCCCTACGCGGGGCCGGCAGCTCACCCAGCTCGGTCACTAGATGTGGTACATGCCGGTGCCGACCTCGTCGGCCTCACGGCGGGCGATGTCGGCGATCGAGGTGGCCCGGAAGGTGCTCCGGAGCGCCTCCACCCCCTCCTCCCAGATCCCGCCGGCCTCCTTGCCCTCCTCGCCGACGACACCGTCGAGCGCCTGGACCACCTCGAGGACGGTGATCTCCTCGGGGGGCCGGGCGAGCGTGTAGCCGCCCTTCGCCCCGCGGTGGCTGACCAGGATCCCGGCGCGGCGGAGGGTCGAGAAGAGCTGCTCCAGGAACTGAACCGGGATCCGACGGCGCTCGGCGACCTGGCCGATCGGCATCGGGGTCTGTCCCGCGCGCGCCAGCTCCGCCAGCGCCACCACCGCGTACCGCGACTTCGAGGTGACCGAGATCACGACACCCCTTTTACTCGATCGACGTCGCCCGGGGGCAAGGCGCCTCACAATGAGCCCGTGAGCGCGTCGAGCCGACCGGTGCTGCTGCGTGCCCTCGCGCCGCTGGCGCTGATGGGCGCGATCTTCTACCTCTCCGCCCAGCCGGCGGACCCGGACCAGACCTGGTGGATGGTGGTGATCAGGAAGCTCGGGCACGTCGGCGGCTATGCCGCCCTGACCGCGCTCTGGGCCTGGGCGCTCGCCGGCACCGTCCGACGCCCACTGAAGATCGCCGCAGCGATCTCGCTCGCCTACGCCGTCACCGACGAGTTCCACCAGAGCCAGGTCAACACCCGCCATGGCTCCCCGGTCGACGTCGCGATCGACGCGATCGGCATCACCCTCGCCTACCTCTTGATCAGGTCGACGCGGTCCAGGGAGAGGCTTAGATCCAGCCCTGCTCAGTAGCCATCAGCACGGCCTGAGCGCGGTCCAGCGCGCCGAGCTTGCCGTAGACGTTGTGCAGATGGCTGCGCACGGTGCTCGCCGACAGGTCCAGCTCCTGGGCGATCTGCTTGTAGACCTTGCCCTCGGCGAGCCGGCGGAGGACGTCCAGCTCCCGGGTCGAGAGCGGGCACGGCCCGGTCGCCCGGCGGCGGGCACCCTTGCCCTGGGGAAGCTCGAACAGGATCTGCCGGATCCCCTCCTCGTCGATCCCGCAGGCGCTCGCGGCCTCGAGGAGACTTTCGGTGCTGACCGGGCAATCCTCGATGTGGGCGGCGACCATGTCCGAGACTCGGATCACAGCCGCCATCTCCTCCGCCTGCTGGGAGTGATGCCGCTCGATCGCCTCCGCGATCCGGGCGTGGACCCCCCAACGGCGAGTCAGCACCCCTCCGACCAGGGCGTGGTCGATCCCGAGCTCGCGGCGCTCCTCGGCGATCCGGTCGTCCGGGGTCGCCCCTCGGCGATCGAAGCGCTCGGCGTAGCCCGGGTGGAGGCGAGCGAGGACCGGGCGGCCGATGTCGTGCAGGATCGAGGCGAGCGCGAGCTCGTCGCGGTCGCCGATCCCGGTCGTCTCCGCCACCCGGTCGGCGCAGCGCTGCACCGAGAGAGCGTGGAGGCGGAAGCGGTCGGGCTGAAGGGCGAGCCTACCGTCGCCGTTGAAGAGGTTGTAGGTGGGGGCGGCACGAAGCACGGCCTCGACCGCACCGGGGCCGAGGCGCTCGACCGCGTCGGGCACGCTCCTGATCCGCCCGCCGCCCTGAAGCTGGCCGGCGGCGCGGACGACCGCGCTGGTGAGCCCGACGTCGGCCTCGACCACCGAGGCGACATCGTGGGGAGGGGCGCCGCGGGCGACGAGCTCGAGAGCCTGGTCGCGTGACTCGATCAGGGTCGGCTGGCGCTCAGCCTCCTCGAAGGCGGCCGCGAGAACGCGCCCACGGCCCTCTCCGCGAGGGGCCTGTTGCTCGCTGCGTGCGCGCGAGGTGGCTGCCGTAGCCATGCGTGATTTATCGGCAGCCTCCCCATAAACGTTTAGCCTCAGCGGCTAGCTCTCAGCGGAGGCCTTCAACCTCTCGACCGCACGCTCAATCCGCTCCAGAGAGCGCTCTTTGCCGAGGGTGGCGAGGGAGTCGAAGATCCCCGGGGAGACCGAGCCGCCCGAGATCGCCACCCGGATCGGCTGGTAGAGCCTTCCCGGCTTCAGCTCGCGCCGCTCGAGGATCGGGCTGAGCGCCGCCTCGATCGGCTCGGGCTCGAACTGCTCCACTCCGCGGAGCGCCTCGAGCGAGTCCTGGAGCAGCGGCAGGGCGCCGTCGCCCATCACCTTCCGCCAGGCCTTCTCGTCGGTCTCCGGCTCCTCGAAGAGGAAGCCGATCAGCGGCCAGACCTCGTCCAGGGTCTGGGCCTTTTCCTGCGCGATCGCGCATGCCGCCCGCAGCCGCTCGTCGGGCTCGCGGCCGAGGTAGGAGCCGACCGCCTCGGTGTAGCGGTCGAGCGGCATCTCGCGCATGAACCGGCCGTTGATCCAGCGGAGCTTCTGCTCGTCGAAGATCGCGCTCGCACGGCCCACCCGGTCCAGCCGGAAGCGCTCGATCAGCTCATCGGTGCTCATCAGGGTGGTGTCGTCCTCGGTTCCCCAGCCGAGCAGCGCCAGGTAGTTGCGCACCGCCTCCGGCAGATACCCGCGCTCGCGGAGCTCCTGGACGCTGGCGGCGCCATGGCGCTTGGAGAGCTTCTTCCCGTCGGGCCCGTGGAGCAGCGGCAGGTGGGCGTAGCGGGGCGGCTCCACCCCGAGCGCCTCCATCACCAGGAGCTGCTTCGGGGTGTTCGAGAGGTGGTCGTCGCCGCGGATCACGTGGGTGATCCCCATGTCGGCGTCGTCGACGGCGACCGCGAAGTTGTAGAGGGTGGAGCCGTCGCCGCGGGCGATCACGAAGTCGTCGCTGCTGGAGTTGGGGAAGCGGACCTCGCCGCGGATCTCGTCGTCGACCACGGTGTCTCCCTCGTCCGGGACCCGAAGCCGGACCGCCGCCTCGGGCTCGTCACTGGGCTCGCCCCGGTAGCCGCGCTCCTTGCCGTGGCGCTCCTTCCAGGCCCGGACGTCGTCGGCGGTCGCCGGGTCGCGGTAGGCGCGGCCCGACTCGAGCAGCTCACCGATCCGCTCGCGGTGGCGCTCGGCCCGCTCATGCTGGCTCAGCGGCCCCTCGTCCCATTCGAGCTCCAGCCAGCGGAGGGCATCGAGGATCTGCTCGACGTTCTCCGGCGTGGAGCGCTCGCGGTCGGTGTCCTCGATCCGGAGGACCAGCTCCCCCCACGACCCCGGGCGAAGAGCCAGTTGTACAGTGCCGTCCTCGCTCCACCGATATGGAGGGCGCCCGTCGGTGACGGCGCGAAGCGGACTCGAACACGGCTTGATGAATCAGAGCTCACGGTGCTGATCGGCGCCCATGTTTCCACAGGGGGTGGCCTCTCCAAGGCGATCGAGCGCGCCGAGGAGGCCCGCTGCGACGCGATCCAGATCTTCAACCAGAGTCCCCGGATGTGGCGACCGACCCGCTACTCGGACGAGGACTTCGCGGCCTTTCGCGAGGCGATGGAGGCCTCGAGGGTCGAGGACGTGATGATCCACATGATCTACCTGATCAACCCTGCAGCCAAGGACCCGGAGATGCGAAGGAAGTCGCTCGACTCCCTCACCCACGCCCTTCGGGTCGGCGAGGGAATCGGGGCGCTCGGGGTCGTCGTCCATCCCGGCGCGCTCAAGGACGACACACGCGTCAACGCCCGCAAGCGCGCGGTGAAGCTGATCAAGGAGGCGCTCGCCCGCACCGAGTCCTGCCCGATCATCTACGAGAACACCGCCGGGTCACCGCAGCTGCTCGGTCGCGACTTCGACGAGACCGCGGAGCTGATCGAGATGACCGGCGGCCCGAAGCGCCTGGGGCTCTGCATCGACTCCTGCCACCTCTATGCGACCGGCTACGACGTCGCCACCCCAGAGGGGATGAAGGACCTGGTCGATGAGATCGACGCCAAGGTGGGCCTGAAGCAGCTCAAGGTCCTGCACGTGAACGACGCCCGCGACCCGCGCGGCTCGAACCGCGATCGCCACGCCGCGATCGGCAAGGGCACGATCGGGCGGAAGGGCCTCCGCGCGTTCCTGGGCGAGCCGAGGCTCCAGAAGCTTCCGGCGGTGCTGGAGACGGGACGGGACGGAAACGCGCCCGACCGCAAGGACGTCCTCCTCACCCGCCGGCTCTGGCGGGAGGCGACCAAGCGATAATCCCTCCATGCCGAGCGAGGCTGCCACACAGGCAGACGCGTCGCAGAAGCACAGGCTGCAGCGGCTCGCGCTGGTCGCCGGGAGCGCGCTCACCTCGATCAACATCTGGACCGGCGCCCCGCTGCTCGCCGTGTGGGTCGGCTCGCAGGTGCAGCAGGCTCAGGACCGGTTGAGCATGACCGCCCTGTTCGCGGTCATCGTCACCCTGGCGGCGACGGTCTTCGTTCTCGCATGGGTCCTCGCCCAGATCAACGGGCGCTATGACGAGCTGACCGGCAGATCGCAGGAAGCGCGTTACACCTCGCCCTGGCTGCGGAGCATGCGGGGCGAGCGCGAGACCGAGGTCCGCCGCCGGCACGGGATCAGCGCGGTCGAGAGAGTCGTGGTGGTCAGCGTCGTCGGCGCCGTCCTCGCCTTCGAGGTCTGGTTCTTCTTCTTCGCCGGCTCGTCGCTGCCGAGCGCCTGAGCGGTAAGCGAAGGGCCGCCATACGGCGTGAAGTGGCTGGTCACCGGGCCCGCGTGGCGCGCTCAAGAACTCGCCCAACCAACGGCATCTCCGGGGAACGCCACACATGTCGTTCCTCGTAGGGCCAGGCATAGATCGGATTGCCCTCACGCACCAGCTCGAGCAGTCGCGGTTCTCCCAGCTCCTCGGCGGACCACTCGTACACGCGCTGCAGCCGCGGCAGGATCACCGCGTAGTCGAGCAGCCGACCGAGGCGTTGCTCATCGGCGAGGTAGCTCTCGACGTCGCCCTCGAGCGGATAGCGATTGGGGAGCACGCGGCTGAGGGAGAGGAAGGCCCCGGCCATCCCCAACCGGGGATCGCCAAGCACGCGGCCGAGCGGCGCGAATCGCCCCACCGCCAGTCGCGGCGCGGCGACGAGCGCGTGGGCATAGAGGACGCGGACCAGCGCGACGTTCATGAAGAAGCGCTCGGGCATGCCCTCCTCGTCGGCGAGCCCCCTGTGCTCCAGATAGCCGCTCACGATGCTCGCGTTGTGGGCTCGGTACCAATTGCCCGCCGTCGGCCTTGCGATGAACTCCAGCCAGAGCCGCACGGGCCGCGACGAGGGCTCGCCGGCCATGCCGCCGGCGAGGGCGACCGATTCGCATCCGTCCCGCAGCAATCCCTCGTTCATCGTCCGCCACCAGACGCTGCCTGGTGGCGACCCATCGAGCGGGTTGAGCAGCCCACGCTGAGCTTGCCAGCGCGTGAACGCGAGCGCCGCTCGCCGGAAAGGCAGGTGCCGCGGTGCGCGGCCCGTGGGCCCATGGTAGGTCCGGACGATCAGCGCAAGACGAGCGCTCGGATCATCACGGACGGCGGCGACCTGCGCCCGAGCCGAGGCGCGGGCAGTTACGCCCTCGCCGCTTTCCATGCGAAGCAATAGCCGGGCGGCACCGTAGGGTCGCCGCTCCCTTGCGCGACGTGCAGGCGCGATTCGCGGCTACCGCTCCTGACCATTCAGCTCGATCCGGATCGTCAATGGATCCGTCTGCATAAGGCTTACGGTCGCGGTATTCAGCCTCGCGATCGGACGCCTCGAGGCGATGTAGCGCAGTCGCTCTCGTGGATCATCGTCGGGGACAAGCCGGGCGGTGCCCTTCCGCCATCGTCGGCCGATGCGAAGCCGGACATCGGGATTCGCCTCGATGTTCCTGACATAGCTAGCCCGGCGCCCGTGCTCGGCGACGATCCAGAAGACGCCGTCGTCGAGGCCGTTGGTAACCGGGTTGCGTCTCGGCCGCCCGGACTTGCGGCCGGTCGTCTCCAGAATCGCAGTCCCTGGGGCCGGAAGCCCGAGACGAAACAGCCCGCGGACGACGGGATTGATCAGGTACTTCGCCGTCCCGCTGGCAAGCCTCCGCTTCGTCTCACGGCGATTCGGCACGGGTTCACAACCTATCGCCCCCGGGCCGCGATGCTCCCCCCGCCCGGGATTGGCCTCCTTGACCCCGTGAGGCGAGCGCCCGTAGGGTTGACGCCACCGGGCTGACCCGGGGCTGCATTGCGAAACGCAAGAGAAATGGGGATGAGATGAAGGTTCGTCCGAAGCTCACCTATTCGAACGTAATGGCAACGATCGCGGTTTTCGGCGTCTTGGCCGGCGGCACCGCACTGGCGGCCGAGAAGATCACTGCGAAGCAGATCGCGAATGGGGCGATCAAGTCGAAGAAGCTCAAGAACGGCGCTGTTACCACTCCCAAGCTTGCCGATCTCGCCGTGACCACGGCAAAGCTTGGCAACTCGGCGGTCAGCGGCGCGAAGCTCGGCAATGTCGTCACCCGATTCGGCTCGACGCCCCTGCCGGATAACACCACGCTTCAGTCGGCACACGCGCAGTGCGCAGCCGGCGAGAAGCTGATCGGAGGCGGGGCCAACTTCGACCCCGTGGCCGGAGTGGACACCCCGCTAATCGCGTCGCGGCCCGCGACTGACACTGCCGGCGGCGCCCCAGGGCAAGGAGGGGGCTTCAACACCTGGCGCGCCACTGCGATCAACGCTGCCGGTGGGACCGGCAATACCAACATCCAAGCCTGGGCGATCTGTTTGCAGTAGGGCGCAGAAAACGACCACGGAACGGCACCGGCGCCTCCGTTTTGGCCGGGCGTCGGTGCCTCCCCGCGTGGGTCCACACGGTGCGCAACCGGCGGCCTGCCTTGCCGCGCTAGCCGATCGCGTTACGAAGGTCGAAGGCGCGGATCGACTCGGCGCCCTGGTGGTTGGCGTCGAAGAACGTCTTGTTGACGCACTCGTACGCCGGGCCCTCGCCCTCGTAGGCCTTCTCGACTGTGAACTGGCACTGCGGCAGCGGCTCGCCGGTCATCTTGATTCCGCCGTAGCCACCGGCGCGCTCGGCGAGCAGGAAGAGGTCGAGGTCGATCTCGGCGCTGAACACCTTGTTCATGCATCCCATGTAGCGGGAGCCGGTGCGAACGTCCTCGTAGCTGTAGAGGTAGCGACAGCCGATCGCAAGGCAGCCGCTCGGCTCGATCAGCTTGTCGCAGAACGACCGGCACTTCCGGCACTCGCCGGTAGCGCTTCGTCTCTCCTCGGTCCTGCTGATCGGCATGCCCTGAGTCTACGACCAGCTTTCCCCGTCTCCGAAAGCCCGGACCGAAAAGCAGTTGCGCTCGGGCCCCCGAGGTGGTAAGGCGGCGCTAGGCCGCCCGGGCGCCCGAGCCGAGGATCGCGTCGAGCTCGGCCCGCAGGGCGGCCGACTGGTTGACGCGGTAGGCGCTGCCAAACCTGAGCTGGCGCTCACCATCGCGTGTCTGCATCTTCACGACCACCTCGGAGTCGCCTGGAAAGGTCTCGAACAGGCCCTTCAGTTCATCTACCAGGGAGGCACCGAACTCACTGGCGTCGATCTCCACCTCGAACGTGCCCGGCGCCCGCGCCGCCCGCGCCCGGGCGAGCTCGTCCTCGGTCGGCTCGAACGTCTCGAGCTCCTGGACCAGGAGCTTGGTCTGCCCGCGCTCCTTGTGGTCGAGCCGGCCCCTCACCACCAGGACGCTGTCCACCTTGACCGACTCGCCACCCTCCTCGTAGACCTTTCCGAGGATCAGCATCTCGACCTGCCCCTCGACGTCATCGAGGGTGGCGAACATCATCGGGTCGCCGCGCTTCGTCTTGATCCGCTTCAGCTCGGTGACGATCCCCCCGACGGTGACGATTGAGCCATCCGCCTTGGTCTCGAGTGCAGAAAGCGAGCAGTCGACCTTCGCCCGGAGGGCGTCCTTGACCTCGGCGAGCGGATGCGAGGAGAGGAAGGTGCCGAGCGTCTCCTTCTCCAGCCGAAGAAGCTCGCGCTTGTCGAACTCCTGCGCCGCGATCGGCGGGTGTTGCGAGGACCCGGGCGCGCTCTCCCCTCCCCCGCCTCCGCCGAGATCGAAGATCGACGACTGGCCCATCCGCGAGTCCTCCTGAGCCTTCTGGCCGAACGAGGTGGCGGCCGGAAGCGCCTCCAGCATCCCGAGGCGGGTCGCGCCCGTGGAGTCGAGGGCGCCGCACTTGACCAGGCACTCGACCGCGCGCTTGTTCACCGCCCGGGTGTCGACCCGCTCGCAGAAGTCCCACAGCGAGCTGAACTCGCCCCCCTCCGCCCTCGCCTCGAGGATCGACTGGACGGCGGCGTGGCCGACGTTCTTGACCGCGTCGAGGCCGAAGCGAATGCTCTTCCCGGAGACGACGAAGCCGTGGTCGGAGGCGTTGACGTCCGGTGGCAGGACCTCGATCCCCATCTCGTCGCAGCGGTTGACGAAGAACGGGACCTTGTCCTTGGTCCGCATCACGGTCGAGATCAGGGCCGCCATGTACTCGGCCGGGTAGTTCGCCCGCAGCCAGGCGGTTCGGTAGGCGATCAGCGCGTAGCAGGCGGCGTGGCTGCGGTTGAAGGAGTAGTCGGCGGCCGCCTCCATCAGCGACCAGAGGTTCTTCGCGAGCGCCGGCCTCGTCCCCGACTGGGCGAGGCCGGCCTCGAACTTGTCCTCCATCGTCGCCATCAGATCCCGCTTCTTCTTCCCCACCGCCTTCCGGAGGTCGTCCGCCTCGGCCGGGCTGAACCCTGCCATCTGCTTCGCGATCTCCATCAGCTGCTCCTGGTAGATCACGCAGCCGTAGGTGGACTCGGTGATCGGGCGCAGGCGGGGGTCGGGGTAGCCGACCGCGGAGGGGTCGCGCTTGCCCTTTGCGTAGTCGCCGATGTAGCGCATCGCCCCGGGCCGGTAGAGGGAGACGAGCGCGACCAGGTCCTGGAACTCGGTCGGCTTCACCGTCCGGAGGGCGTCGCGCATCCCGTCGGACTCGAACTGGAAGACGCCGATCGAGTCGCCCGCCGAAAGCATCTCGTAGGTCTTGGGATCGTCGAGTGGGATGTCCTTGATCTCGACCCGCTCGCCGCGGGAGCGCTCGACGATCTCGACCGCGTCCTCGATCACGTCGAGGTTGCGGAGGCCGAGGAAGTCCATCTTCAGAAGCCCGATTTCCTCGATCGGCCCCATCGAGTACTGGGTGACGGTCTTATAGGCGCGCTCGACCTTGCCGTTCCCGTTCCCGTTCCCGTTTCCGGCGGCGGCGCCGCGGTCCTCGGCGAGCTGGAGAGGGACGATCTCCTGCAGGGGGCGGTCGGCGATCACCACCGCGGCCGCGTGGATCGAGTGGTTGCGGACGATCCCCTCCAGGCCTCTCGCGGTGTCGATGATCTTCCTCGCGTCGGCGTCGGAGTCGTAGGTGCGCTTCAGCTCCTCGCCGGGCTTCAAGCAGTCGTCGAAGCTGGGGTTGCGGCCGAGGATCGGCTCGGGGATCTGCTTCGCGAGCCGGTCGCCGCTGCCGTAGTCGTAGCCGAGCACCCGGGCGGCGTCCCGGGTCGCCGCCCGCGGGGCCATCTTGCCGAAGGTGATGATCTGGGCGACGCACTCGCGGCCGTACTTGTCGGCGACGTAGCGGATCACCTGCTCGCGTCCCCGGACCGAGAAGTCGATGTCGATGTCCGGCATCGACTTGCGACCGGGGTTGAGGAAGCGCTCGAAGAGGAGGTCGTTCGCGAGCGGGTCGATGTCGGTGATCTCGAGCGCGTAGGCGACGATCGAGCCGGCGGCCGAGCCGCGTCCGGGGCCGACCGCGATCCCGTTTTCCTTCGCGTACTTGACGAAGTCCCAGACGATCAGGAAGTAGGACTCGAAGCCCATATCCGAGACCACCCCGAGCTCGAACTCGAGCCGCTCGCGGGCATCGGCCGGGAACGGGTCGCCGTAGCGCTGGGCGAGACCCTGCTCGGCGAGCCCACGGAGCATCTCGCCGGGATCGGTGCCCTCGGGTGTCGGGAAGCGCGGCAGGAGCAGGTTGCCGAGCTCCATCTCGACGTGGCACCGCTCCGCGATCTCGAGGGTGCTCGCCACCGCCTCGGGCATCTGCTCGAACGAGTCGGCCAGCTCCTCGGGGCTCTTCAGATAGAACTCGTTGGTGTCGAAGCGGAGCTTCGGCTGTTCGATCGTCGACTTTGTCTGGACGCAGAGGAGCGCCGCGTGGCTGTCGTAGTCCTCGCGGCGCAGGTAGTGGACGTCCGCGGTCGCGACCAGCGGCCGGCCCAGCTCGCGCGCCACCCTGACGATCCCCTCGTTCGCCTTCTCCTGCTCGGCAACCCCGTTGCGCTGGACCTCGAAATAGACCTGCTCGGGGCCGAAGGCCTGGATCAGATCGTCGATATGGGCCCTGGCGTCGTCCGGGCGATCCTCGACAAGGCGGCGGCAGAAGCGCGACTGGAGGCAGCCGGTGAGCGCGATCACTCCCTCCGAGTGGGTCGCGAGCAGCTCCATGTCGACGTTCGCCTTCCCCCGTGAGAAGCCCTCGAGGAACCCTGCCGAGCTCAACTCGACGAGGTTGCGGAAGCCGCGGTCGTCCGCGGCGAGCAGGGTGATGTGGTTGCGCTCGTACCGCGGCGTCTGCGGGCTGAGCTTGCGGTCGTCGACGAGGTAGGCCTCGAGCCCGATGATCGGCTTGATCCCGGCTGCGCGGCAGGCCTTGTAGTGCTCGACCGCGCCGTTCATCACCCCATGGTCGGTGAGCCCGAGGGCCGGCATCCCCAGCTCCGCCGCCCGCTCCGCGAGCTTGTCGATCTTGCAGGCGCCGTCGAGCAGCGAGTACTCACTGTGCACGTGCAGATGGACTGCGCCGACGCTCACCAAGCGATCATGGCAACCGAGGCAGATGCATCGAGAGGGTGCCAAGACTGCAAAGCCGCTCTTACGGGAAGATCAATTTGGTGATCTGGCTGCTGCGACACGGCGACGCGGAGGACGGCGAGGGCAAGCCCGACGCGGAGCGCGAGCTCACCGAGAAGGGCGAGCGCCAGTCGCGCGACGCCGGCCGTGCGCTGAAAGAGCTCGGGGTGAAGCTCGACGTCTGCCTCACCAGCCCGAGGGTCCGCGCCAGGCAGACCGCCGAGCTCGCCTGCAAGGAGCTCGGCGCGAAAGTCGAGGAGGACGAGCGGCTCGAGGGTGGCGACTTCAACCCGCTCGAGCTCGCGGCCGGGCGCGGTGAGGTGATGCTGGTCGGCCACGAGCCGGACTTCTCCGGCGCCGTCGCCCTCGTCACCGGGTCGCGGGTGAAGATGAAGAAGGGCGGGATCGCCGCGATCGACGACCACCTCCTCCACGCGCTCTACCGGCCGAAGGACCTGAAGCTGATCGCCGGCTAGGCCAGCGCCCCTGGGGTGGCGACCACCTTCACCAGCTCTCCGGCCTGCCCTCCTCGTAGAGCCAGACCTGGAAGAAGTCGTTCAGCTCCTGCCCGCTCTCGCGCTCGGCGAGCGCGATGAAGTCGGCGGTGCTCACGTTGCCGTTTCTGTTCTCCGCGTACCAGGCGCGGAGGATGCCGAAGAAGGTCGGGTCCCCGACCTTCTCCCGCAGCGCCTGCAGGGTCATCGCTCCCCGGTCGTAGACCGGCGTGTGGAAGAGCTGGCTTGGGTCCTCGAGAGCGGCCGGAGCCGGGAACCAGAGGTCCTGGAAGGCGGGGTCGTCCTCGGGGATCGCGTAGAGCTCGTCGAAAGTGTCGGCCGCCGGCGTGCCGGCGTGCATCTCGTCGTAGATCCACTCGGAGAAGGTGGCGAACCCCTCGTTGAGCCAGATGTCGGGCCAGGTCTCCAGCGTGACGGCGTTGCCGAACCACTGGTGGGCGATCTCGTGGACCACGGTCGACGGCAGCGGGATGCGCTGGTAGTTCGCCCGCGTCTGCGCCTCCAGGGCGTAGCCGACCTCAAACGCCCAGTCGATGATCCCTCCGCCGCTGGTGAAGGGGTATGTGCCGTAGAGGTCGGAGAAGAAGGAGATGATCTCCGGCTGGGGGTCCAGCCGCTCGAAGGCGAGCGTCGGATTCGGCTGATCGCTTGGCAGCCGGCGGGTGTTGGGATCCACCGCGTCGAACATGAAGAGGCCGTTCGCGCTGTACTCCCTGGTCAGGAACTCGCCGTTGGTGGCCGTTGCCAGGTAAGGAGCCATCGGGCTGTCCTCGGCCCAGCGCCAGGTCGTCTTCCCCCCGGCGGTGGTCGGCGCGCCCTGGAGGATTCCGTTGGCGACCGCCTCGCGTCCCGCCGGCACCGTGATCGTGAAGTCGAAGGTCGCCTTGTCCCGCGGGCTGTCGTTGACCGGATACCAGCCTGGTGAGCCCTGCGGCTCGTTGACGACGAAGGCGCCGTCGTCAGTGGGGATCCAGCCCTCGATCGACTCGTCCGGATCGACGATCGGCTCCGGCGTGCCCGCGTAGACGACCTTCACGGTGAAGTCGGTGCCGGCCTTGAGGCGGCGCTTCGGCTTGATCACAAGCTCCTGGCTCCCCCGCAGCCGAGCCTTGGCTCCCTTGCCGTTCACCTTGACCTTCGAGACCCTGTAGAAGTCGCGCAGGTCGAGGTTGAAGCGGCGCAGGTTCTGGGTCGCGGTGGCCTCGATCACCGCCAGGCCCCGGAGGCGGTTGGCAGGCTGGTGGTAGTCGAGGGTGAGGGAGTAGTGCCCGACGTCGTAGCCGCCGTTCCCGGCCTGGGGGAAGAAGGGATCGCCGGAGCCGTCGGAGCCCGCCACGTACTTCCCTGCCAGCGCGGATGGGACGAGGAGGAGAAGGCCCGCCGTAATTGTCGCCACGAACCTCAGCGTCCTGCTGAGCAAACCGACCTCCTTGTCTCTTACGCCAGTCCTTCCGCCTCGTACTCCCGGAGGAAGCCCTCGAACAGCCGGCGGTGGCCCTGCTCGTCGTGGAGGATCGCGATCACCATGTCGTTGGTCACCGGATCGATCTGGTCGGTCGCCTCGACGAGCTTGGTGTAGTGCTCGATCGCGCCGGTCTCGGCCTCGATCACCCCGCGGACGACGTGGACGACGTCGGTCTGGTGCTCGGGTGGTTGCAGATAGGACTGCTCCGCCGCGAACTCCTCCGAGCCCGGCACCACCCCGTAGAGCTCCTTGATCCGCTCGGCGAACTGCTTCGCGTGGCCGAGCTCCTCGGTGATGTCGGCCTCCAGCGACTCCTTGATCTCCTGGGCGCGGACGCCGTCGGGGTTGACCGAGTTGGTGATGTAGCTCATCACCGTCTCGATCTCCATCCAGTAGGCCTTGGCGAGCATCGCGATGATCTCCTCGCGCTTCGCCGTCTGCTCATCGGCGAGGATTCCCTCGCCAATCGCCCTGGTCGCGTCCGTTGTGGCCACGCCCAGACCATACCCGGGCTTGCCCGCCCGCTAACCAGCGGTCAGGCGCACGACCAGGCGCTGGGGCCGGAGTCGGCCCAGATCTGGGCGGCGATCCGGTCCTGCTCGGCCTTCGGGGCCTGGTGCGGCAGTCCCTGGCCGCCGTAGGCGCGCCAGGTGGACGGGAGGATCTGGTAGGCGCCCCCTGCTCCGCTCGAGGGGTTGAGCGCCGAGTAATTGCCGCCCGACTCGCAGATGACGATGTAGGTGGGGATCGCGTAGGGGCCGCCCGAGTAGGCCGGCGCGGCGGAGGCCGCCTGCTGCTCGGCGATCAGCTCCGCCACCCGGCTCTCGACCTCGGCGAGATCGGACTCGGTGGCGGCCTTGGCGTCGGCGATCTCTTCGGCGCGCTGGTCGGCCTCGGCGCGAGTGGAGGCGAGCTCGGAACGGTTCGCCTCGAGCTGGCGGGCCTGCTGGTCGATCGCAGCCTTCAGCCCGGCGATCTCCTCGAGGTCGCCCTTCACCTCCTCCTTCAGGGAGGCGACCTGCTCGGCGAGCCGCGCGTCGGCGTCGTGGAGGGCGTCGAGGTACTCGGCTCGGGTGGAGAGGTCGTCGTAGCCGTTGGAGTCCAGCAGCAGGGTCAGGTCGTCGGGTGCCGTGGCCTTGTAGATCTCGACCAGGCGGGTGGAGAGCGCGTCGAGCGCCTGCTTGTACCGCGCCTGGACCGCGTCGAGCTTCTCCTCCACCGCGGTGAGCTCGCCGGCGAGCTCGCGCGAGCGGTCGGCCGTCCTCTCGATCTCGGCGGTGAGCACCATCTCCCTGGCTCCGGCCTCCCGGGCTCGCTGCTCGAGGCCGGCGATCTCCGTGGCCTGCGCCTCGACCCGCTGGGAGAGCTGGTCGGCGTCGGACTGGGCCGAGTCGATCCTCGTATCGAGGGAGGGAACCGCTCCCGCCAGCCCGGCGCCGGCGACCGCCGCGAGCGAGAGGGTCGCGAGCGCCACCGCCATGAACCGGCGGCGCAGGAAGCGCACCTCTCGCCGCACCCGCCTCGGGGCCCTTCCGTTTCTCGGTTGTGAGCGCACGTGGGCGAACCCCTCCTGGCCGAAAGCGCGGAACCTTAGCGGACGCTTACACAGCCAAGGTCGGGAAGCGGCTCCCTGAGCCGAGAATCGGCTCCCTGCAAGAGATCGTGCAGGCCGCCCCAGGCGGCCCTAGGCGGCTATCGCCTCCGCGATCTCGTTGCCATAACTCTCGCCCGCCTCAATCAGGACGCCGAGCATCGCCTCGGTCGCCGGGGAGCAGGACGCCGGTCGCGGGTCACGGCCCAGACCCTGCGGGTGGTGCCCTTGTCCCTCACGGGCAGCAGCTCGATACCGGGCGCCCGATCGGCCAGCGCCAGCTCGGGCAACAGGGTGACCCCGAGCCCCACAGAGACCAGGCCCTTCAGCACCTGGTAGTCGTCGCTGTCGAAGGAGACGTTGGGCTCGAAGCCGGCGTCATTGCAGAGGCGGACCACATGCTCACGACAGGAACCGCTGCGGCCGCAGAGCCAGTCTTCATCAGAGAGATCGCCGAGCTTGACGGAGTCGCCGGCGGCCAGGGGGTGCCCAGGCGGTAGCGCCACCCACATCTTCTCCTCGAGCAGGAGCGAGCGTTCCAGGTCGCGTCCCGGCTCATCCGGGTGCTGGCTGAAGTCGAAGCCGAGCGCGATGTCGAATTCGCCCGCGCGCAGCGCCGGAATGGAGTCCTCGGGCTCCCCCTCACCCAACTCCAGCTCGATCGCCGGGAAGCGCTGGCGGAAGATCGATACCGCCTTGGTGACCACGGTTGCGCTGGCGCTCGGGAAGCTGATCAGGCGCACCCGCCCACCCTCGAGACCGGCGATCTCGGACAGCTCGCGCTCGGCCTCCTGGAGGCGCGCGATCACCGCGTCGGCGTGGCCCATCAGCGTCTCGCCCGCGCTCGTCAGCTTCGGGCCGTCACTGGTTCGCTCGAGCAGCTGCATCCCGACCTCCTTCTCGAGCGCGGCGACCTGCTGGCTGACGGCCGACTGCGAGAGGTGGAGTGAATCCGCCGCGGCGGAGAACGAACCCCTCGCGATCACCTCACGGAGCACCCGCATCCGCTTCACGTCGAGCATTAGCGCAACTTATCAGAGGAAGAAGGAATCCATGTTGCGCTGATACCTCACACGCGGGAGGATGAACTCGTTGAATCCTCGACCACCCCAAAAGGAGCCCACGATGACTCTGAACGGAAGCGGCAGGATCGGTGAGATCAGCTTGGGAATGCTCTGTGCCGAGGACGCGGATGAACTCGAGAGGCTTGCGCAGCGCGATACCAGCACCGTGCCCGCCGGCCGCGTGCTCGGCGCCCGCCTCGACGGTCGACTGGTCGCGGCCCTCTCGGTCAGCAGCGGTCACTCCGTCGCCGACCCCTTCGTGCGCACCGAGGAGCTGCAGGAGCTGCTCGGGGAGCGGGCTGCGCAGCTGCTCGGGCGCGGCCACGGGCTCCGCGAGCGAATGTTCGGACGCGGCGCCAGACGCTCGCGCGCGGCGCTGCCCGCCTCACCCCCCGGGGCAGGCGGCAAGCTGCTGACGCTGCCCCAGCGGGCGCGCTAGCTCTCCTCTTCCTCGTCTCGGGTCGCCAGGAAGGCGCCGATCGCAAGCACGGTGACGCCCGCGCCGACTACGGCGGCGGTCCTGATCTCGCGCCGGTACCGGCGGCGCACGACCTCGACCACCAGCCGCCCGATCAATTCGTATATCGCGCTCATCGCTTCCCCTCTTCCCGTTTGCTCGCCTCGCGAATCCTATGCGCGAGGCGGCTCTGGAGGGTGAACAGCTCGATGAACCCCGGGCTCGCCTGCTGGGAGAACTCGCCGCCCGACTCGCCGAAGGAGGCGAGCGAGCGGTCATAGAGGGCGAACGGCGAGCGCCGCGCGATCGGGGTCACCGACCCGCGGTAAAGCTTCAGGGTGACCTCGCCGGTGACGAACTCGTTCGCCGAGTCCATGTAGGCGTCGAGGTCCCGTCGGAGCGGCTCGAGCCAGAGCCCCGCGTAGCAGAGGTAGGCCCACTGGGTCTCGAGCGCTCCCTTGAAGTTGTTCTGGTGGATCGTCGAGACGAGCTTCTCGAGCTCGCGGTGGGCGCCGAGGACGATCGCGGCGGCGGGTACCTCGTAGAGGTCGCGCACCTTGAGCCCGACCACCCGGTCCTCGACGTGATCGACGATCCCCACTCCGTGGCGCCGCCCGATCTCCGCCGCCCGCTCGAGGAGCTCGACCAGGCCGAGTCTCTCTCCGTTCAGCGAGACGGGGCAGCCCGCCTCGAAGCCGACCCGTAGCTGCTCCGGCTCGTCGGGTGCCTCCTCGGGCCGGGCGACGAGCTGGAAGACGTCGTCCGGCGGCGGCGCTTCGAGGTCCTCGATCTCCCTGCCCTCGGACGAGCGCCCCCAGAGGTTGTCGTCGATCGAGTAGGGAGAGACCTCGGTCCCCCCCTTCACCGGGATCCCGTGCTCGCGCGCGTAGGCGATCTCCTCCTCACGCCCCATCTTCCACTCGCGCACGGGGGCGATCGTCTTCAGCTCGGGATCGAGGGTGGCGATCGTCGCCTCGATCCGGACCTGGTCGTTGCCCTTCCCAGTGCAGCCGTGGGCGATCGTGTCGCAGCGATGCTCGCGGGCGGCCTCGACCGCGAGCTTCCCGATCAGCGGCCGGCCGAGGGCGGTGAACAGCGGGTAGCCGCCGCCGTAGAGGGCGTTCGCCATGATCGCCCGGAGGACGTAGTCGCGGGCGAACTCCTCCCGGGCGTCCACCAGCACCGTCTCCACCGCGCCGAGCTGCTCGGCCTTGCCGGTCACAACGCTCCCAGTCCTCGCCAGGTTGGCCGAGATTGACGGTCAGGGTGACGATCTCCGCCCCGTAGCGCTCCTGGATCCACTTCACCATCACGCTGGTGTCGAGCCCCCCCGAGTAGAGCAGCAGCACGCGTCCGACCGACTCTGGGTCGGCCTGGTACGAGGCGATTCTCGGGGCGCTCTCGCCAGGCTTGGCCATCGGGCGCAAGTCTGCCAGGCCGCCCTCAGCCCCCGTGGGTGTCGGGCACCGGCCTGGCTGCGAGAATCCGCCGGGTGCATCGGGCCCTACGGATCGTGTCTGTGGCGTTGATCACCGCGGGGCTCGTGGTCCTCGCCGACGCCGGCCTGACCGTGGTCTGGCAGGAGCCGCTCTCGGCCGCCTACGGCTCGTTGAAGCAGGGTCAGGCCCGGGACGACCTCGACCGGCTCGAGGCGCAGTTCCCGAACCCGGAGGACCTGGCGGCGGTCAGCGGGATCACCGACCCCACCGAGCGGGTCCGGATCCTCGCCGACCGCTTCGAGGAGCGGATCGAGGAAGGCGACGCGATCGGCCGGATCGAGATCGACCGGATCGACCAGAATGCCGTCTTCCTCCAGGGCACCGAAACCGGCACCCTCCAGTATGGGCCGGGGCACTACCCGAAGACCTCGCTCCCCGGACAGCCGGGGACTGTGGGGATCGCCGGCCATCGGACCACCTACCTGGCGCCGTTCCGCAAGATCAACGAGATCGAGGACGGAGATGAGATCCGCCTCGAGATGCCCTACGCGGCCTTCACCTACGAGGTCACCCGGCACGAGATCGTCGACCCGGGGGACGTCCAGATCCTGAAGCCGATCGACTACGACCAGCTCGTGCTCACCGCCTGCCACCCCCTCTACAGCGCCGCCCAGCGCTGGGCGGTGTTCGCGAGGCTCACCCGTATCGACACCTTCGCGATCGGCGGCGAGGGAATCTGGCCGGCGCCCTAGCGGGTCAGGCTGCGCTCGAGCTGCTCTGCCGCCTCCCGCTCCGCTAGGTCCAACTCGTCACCCCCTTGCTCGAAGTCAACCCGGACTCGCGGGCCACGACGGCTGCGGTGCATCACGCTCGCGGTCCGGAAGCCGGACTTCTCGACCGCTCGCCGGGAGGGGACGTTGTCCACCTCGACCTTGGTTACGAGCACCTTGTAGCCGTCGCTGCCAAGGTCCTGCGCGATCGCCGTCCAGGCGGCGCCGGCGAGGCCGTGTCCGCGATGCTCAGCGTGGGTGTACGAGTCCTCGAGACAGGCGACGCCGGGCGGAAACTCGAGCATTCCGGAGGCGGCGGCCTCCATCGGCTGTTCGCGTGGATAGATCCAGCAGCTGAATGCGGGCTCCTCGCCCTGCATGACGACCCACATCTGGACGCCCTGCGATTGCCGTTGCCTCGCCATCTCGACCCACCACGCGCCCTCCCCTCCGGTTGCGCCTCCCTCAGCGCGCGGGCGACTTGCAGCGACGAGATCTATGTCCGCGTCACCCGCCCGCCGAAGCTCGTAGCCGTCGGCCAGGGGCCGTAGCTCGACCCGGTCGAGGCCGAGCACGTACCAGACGTGACGCTCATCGAGATAGGCGCGGCCACGCAGTCGGAGCGCGATCTCGCGCAGAGTTCCGCCTACGCCATGACGCCGAATCGCGCCGCCCACACGTGAAGGGCTCAGGGTGCCGATGCGGGCGATTCTATCCGCCGTTTCGGACCGCCAAAAGCTCCATCTGTCCACCAATTGCTTGGATCTCGAGTCAGGGCCCAACCCCGAGGGGCTCAGAGGCCCGAGCCGACGGTCCCGGGCCCGTCCGGACTCGGAGCCGGAGTGCCGCCCGAGGGGCCAGTCTCGGTCGTCTCAGTCTCGAGCGTCTCGGTCGCCTCGGAGCGGGTCGGCTCGGTAGTCGACTCAAGGGTGACCGTGGTCCCATCGTCGGAGTCGTCGCCGGCGACGATCACCAGGCCGACCGCGAGGCCGATCACGAGCGCGAGCAGGATGCCGATGATCCAGCGGGTCCGGGGGTCCATCGGCGGCGAGGTTAGTCCAGGACCCGGCGGATGATCTCGAGCGCCTCGTCGACCTCGGCCTCGCCGATCACCAGCGGCGGCAGCAGCCGGATCGTCTCCGCGCCGATCGCGTTCACCACCAAGCCCTCGGCGAGCAGGCGAGCCGCGAGATCCGGCGCCTTCCACTCACCACCGAGGCCGGCGCCCAGCATCAGGCCCCGGCCCCGAACCTCGTCGATCCCCTCGATCGCCTCGAGGCCGGTGCGGAGCCGCTCTCCCAGCTCGCGCGTGCGGCGAAGGAGCGCCGGATCGTCGATCACCTCGAACGCCGCGAGGGCGGCGGCCGCGACCAGTGGCCCGCCGGCGAAGGTGGAGCCGTGGTCGCCGGGCTCGAGGACGTCGCAGAGCTCCTCGGTGGCGACGCAGGCGCCGACCGGGAGCCCTCCGCCCAGCGCCTTCGCGGTGGTGAGGACGTCGGGTCGGACTGGAAGCTGCTGATAAGCCCAGAGCGACCCGGTCCGCCCCATTCCGGTCTGGATCTCGTCCATCGCCAGCAGAGCACCGGCTGAGTCGCACGCCTCGCGGGCGGCCGCGATCACCTCGTCGGGGACCACGTGGACCCCGGTCTCCCCCTGGATCGGCTCCAGCAGCACCGCCGCGGTGCGCTCACCGACGGCCTCGCTGAGGGCGCCGGGGTCGTCGCGGGGCACGGTGACGAACCCGGGCAGATACGGAGCGAAGCTCGGGTTCTGAGAGAACCCCGGGGTCGCCGAGAGGGAGCCCATCGTCCGGCCGTGGAAGGCGCCGTCGAGGACGACGATCTCCGGCTCCTCCACCCCGCGCCGGTGGGCGTGCTTGCGGACCAGCTTGATCGCGCACTCGTTCGCCTCGGTGCCGGAGTTGCAGAGGAACGCCTTGCCCTCGAGGCTCGAGCCGCAGAGGCGCTCGGCCAGCCGCACCGCCCCGGCGGTCAGGTAGAGGTTGGAGGTGTGGGTGAGCACCCCCACCTGCTCCCGGACCGCCTCGACCACCGCCGGGTGACAGTGGCCGACCGAGCAGACCGAGATCCCGGCGAGGAAGTCGAGGTACTGCTTGCCGTCTGAGTCCCATAGCCGGGCGCCCTCACCGCGGACGAACTCGACCGGCGCCCGCCGATAGGTCGGCATCAGCCAGCGCGCCTCCAGGGCCTGGAGCTCGCTGAGGCTCACCGCGCTCATCTCGCGGTGATCTTCGTCCCGATGCCCTCGTCGGTGAACAGCTCCAGCATCAGGTTGTGTGGCCGGCGGCCGTCGATGATGTGGGCGGCCCTGACCCCGCGGCTGACCGCCGCGGCGCAGGCGGCGAGCTTCGGGCGCATCCCGCCGTCGACCCCCGCCAGGGCCTCCTCGACGTCGGTGACGTGCGCCTGCGAGATCCGGGAGGCCGGATCGGCGGGATCGCGCAGCCAGCCGTCGACGTCGGTGAGGAAGATCACCTTGTGGGCGCGCATCGCCGCCGCCACCTGTCCGGCGGCCTCGTCGGCGTTGACGTTGTAGGAGCGCCCCTCGCGGTCGGTGCCGACCGAGGCGATCACCGGCACGTAGTCGGCGGCGATGTGGTCGATGATGTCCACGTTCACCCGCTCGATCTTGCCGACGTAGCCGAGCTTCTCCGACTGCGGCGCCGGGACCACCTCGAACAGCGAGCCGTCCTCGCCCCCGAGCCCGACCGCGCTCTGGCCGTGGCGCTTCAGCCGGGTGAGGATGTCGGAGTTGATCTTGCCGAGCAGGACCATCTTCGCCACCTCGACGGTCCCCTCGTCCGAGACCCGGAGGCCCTCGACGAACTTCACCTCCATCCCCAGACGCTCCATGTAGTCGGTGATCTCGGGGCCGCCGCCGTGGACGATCACCGGGTTCATTCCCACGTATTTGAGGAGGACGACGTCGGTGGCGAACGCCTCGCGCAGCTCCTCGTCGCGCATCGCGGCGCCGCCGTACTTGATCACGATCGTCCGGCCGTGGAACTCCCTGATGTAGGGGAGCGCCTCGAGCAGCGTCGCGACGTTGGAGGTCATCTCGCTCATGTCGTGTACTCCGCGTTGATCCGGATGTAGTCGTGGGTGAGGTCGCTGAAGAAGACATGGGCACGCGCGTCGCCGCGGCCGAGGCGCACCGACATCTCCGCCTCGGCGGACTCCGAGGCGAGCTCCGAGGCGTCGATCCGGTCCGGGCCCAGCTCGGTCAGCTCCTCGCCGGCGAGAGCATGGCCCGCGGCCTGAGCGATCCGCCCCCAGTTCGAGTCGCGGCCGAAGAGCGCCGTCTTCACCAGCGGCGAGTTGGCGATCGCGCGGGCGACCCGCTCCGCCTCCTCGGCGTCGGCGGCATCGGCGACCTCGATCCTGCCCACCCGGGTCGCCCCCTCGCCGTCGGCGACGATCTCGAGCGCCAGCTGGAGCAGCACCGCGTCGAGGAGCCCGCCGGGAAGCGCCCGCCCCGCCCCGCCGGTGGCCTGGAGGAGCACCGTGTCGTTGGTGGAGAGCTGACCGTCGACGGTGATCCGCTCCATCGAGCCGGCCAGTCCCTGGCGGAGTGCGGCGTCGGGATCTTCCACGTCGGCGTCAGTCTGGATGAAGCACAGCATCGTCGCGAACCCGGGCTCGATCATCCCCGCCCCCTTCGCCTGGGCGGAGATCGTCACCCCGCCGGCCCGAAGCGTGCACTGTTTCGGGCCGCGATCGGTGGTCATGATCGCCAGCGCGAACTCGAGTCCGCCCACCGGGGAGACGCCCTCGGCGGCCTCCTTCAAGCCCTTCACCACCGCCTCGATCTCCAACGGCACTCCGATCGTGCCCGTCTCGGCGACGGCGACCGACCCGCGGTCGACACCGAGCGCCTCGGCGGCGGCGCCCTGCATCGCGAGCGCGTCGTCGTAGCCCTGGGCGCCGGTGGCGGCATTCGCGTTGCCCGAGTTGACCGCGACGGCGCGGATCGCGGCGGCGTCGCACTC
Source organism: uncultured Solirubrobacterales bacterium (assembly GCA_963752585.1). Classification (GTDB taxonomy): domain Bacteria; phylum Actinomycetota; class Thermoleophilia; order Solirubrobacterales; family 70-9; genus CAVVYV01. The sequence continues at coordinate 153,638 of CAVVYV010000007.1, read as the reverse complement.
GTCGCGGCAGACCCGGACCGGGGCGGCCGCCGCCGCGTTCCGGGTGAGGGCGAGCGCCGAGCGGACCTCCTCGGCGTCGCAGGCGATCAGGCCGACGTCGGTGCCGCCGTCGCGCTTCAGCCCGCAGGCGACGCCGGTGGCACGGAAGCCCGGCGCGAGCTCGGTCGGGTCGAGCTCCTCGATCCCCTCAGGAGGCGTCACCCATCTCGACTTGAAGAAGGTCTCCGTAGCGGGACTCATTCGATCCCCTCTCCCTCGGGCCTCCCCACCATCAGGTTGAGGTTCTGGATCGCCTGCGAGGCGGCGCCCTTCCAGAGGTTGTCGATCGCGGCGAAGCTCATCACCCGCCCCGATTGCTCGTCGAGGGCGACGTGGATCCGGCAGAGGTTGGTCTCGCGGACACCCGAGACTCCCGGAGGCTCGGAGCTGAGCTCGACGAAGGGCTCCTCCCCGTACCGGGCCTCGTAGAGCTCGAGCAGCCGAGCGGCGTCGAGCGGCTCCGAGGTGCGCGCGTAGCAGCTGACGAGCTCGCCCTGGTGGTACGGCATCAGGTGGGGGACGAAGGTCAGGGCGTTATCCGAGGGTCGATGCGAGGGGGCTCCGTCAGGAGCCACCCGTCCTGATGGGGGAGCAACCCGATTCATGCTGGTGCCGGCGAGCTCGGCGAGCTCCTGGGCGATCTCGGGGGTGTGGCGGTGGCCGGCGACCTTGTAGGGGCGGGTGTCGTCGCCCTCGATGACCGATTCCATCTCCTTCGCAGCCCCCCTGCCGGCGCCGGAGACCCCCGACTTTGCGTCGATCACGACGTCCTCGATCAGCCCCGCCTCGGCGAGGGGTGCCAGGGCGAGGAGGCCGGCGGTCGGGTAGCAGCCGGGGTTCGCGACCAGATCGGCGCCGGCGATCCGCTCCCGGTGGAGCTCGGTGAGCCCGTAGACGGCCTCGTCGAGCAGGTCCGGAGCGCCGTGCTCGCCATACCAGCGGCCGTAGGCCTCGAGGTCGTGGAGGCGGAAGTCGGCGGAGAGGTCGACCACCTTGACGCCCGCCCGGCGGAGCGCGGCGACCACCGGCGCGGCGCGCCGTGAGGGTAGGCGACGATCGCGGCGTCCACCCCGTCGGCGCTCTCCTCGCTGGGCTCCTCGAGCACCAGCGGCACCCGGTAGCCGGGGTAGAGCTCGTTCAGGGCCGTGCCCGCGTCGGTCCGAGCGGTGACCCGGGCCAGCTCGAGCCTCGGGTGGGCCCAGAGCAGCTCCGCCGCCAGGGCGCCGGCATAGCCCGAGGCGCCCGCGATCAGCACCCGCGCGGCCGGATCCCCATCAAGCGGCTGTTGCGCCCTACTCACGGAGCGACCCTCCGATCCCGGCGATCGCCTCGCGGATCCTCTCCCGCAGCGGCGCCACCTCCTCGTCGGTGAGGGTGCGATCGGGCGCCCGGAAGCTGAGCCGGAGGGCGAGGCTCTTCTCCCCCTCGCCCAGCTGCTCGCCGCGGTAGAGGTCGAAGACGTCGGCGGAGCGCAGCAGCTCGCCCCCGCCGCCGAGCACGGCCTCGCGAACCGCCGCCGCCGGGGTCTCCTCGGGAACGACCACGGCGAGGTCCTGGTGGACGGCGGGATAGGAGATCACGTCCTCGAACTGCTCCCGCCCGGAAGGGGAAAGTGCGACCAGAGCCGCCAGCTCCAGCTCGAAGCCCGCGGCCGACTCCAGGTCCCAGGCGCGGCAGACCAGCGGATGGACCTCGCCGACCCACCCCGCCTGCTCACCGCCGAGCAGGATCCTGGCGCTCCGCCCCGGGTGCAGGAACGGCTCCTCGGCCGGCGCCACCTCGAGCTCCGCGCCGAGCTGGGCGGCGAGCGCCTCGAGCACTCCCTTGATCGCAAAGAAGTCCGCCCCGACCTCATCGCCGCGCCAACCCCCCGGTCGCAGCGCCCCAGCGGCGAGGCAGGCGATCCGCTGGGGCTCGTACGCGGGCGCGGGCCGGCGGCCGGCGAAGTTGCCGCCGAGGAAGCCGCCAAAGGTCGCGCTGCCCTTGCGCAGGTAGGCGCGACCCGACTCATAAAGGGCGACCCGCTCGGCGTCGTGGGCGAGGTTGTGGCGAGCGGCATCCAGCAGCGAGCCGAGCAGGGTGGTGCGGAGCTCGGAGTGCTCGACCGAGAGCGGGTTCGAGACCCGGATCGGCTCCGCCCGCGGGTCGCCCGCCCCGATCCGCAGCCTGGCGGGCATCGCGGGATCGGTGAGGCTGAGGGTGACTACTCCATCGAAGCCGAGGTCGCGCATCACGTCCTCGGCCCGGCGGCGGAGCTGCTGATCGTCGGTGAGGCGGCCCGCCTGGCCGCTGGTCTCGGGCAGGGTCGCGGGGAGGTGATCGGCATAGCCGTGGATCCGCCCCACCTCCTCGATCAGGTCCACCTCCCGGGTGACGTCGTAGTGGCGGTGCACCGGCACCGTCGCCTTCAGGGCCTTCCCCCTGCCGGAGACTCCGAACTCGAGGCGCTCGAGATACTCGCGGCAGAGCTTCGGCTCGATCGGCATCCCCAGCAGGCCTTCGACCCGCTCGGTCCGCAGCTCGAGCTCATGGGGCTCGGGGACCTTCGCGGCGACGTCGATCGTCCCCGGGACCAGCTTCGCCCCGCAGAGCTCGACCATCAACGTTCGAGGCGATCCGCTGCGCTCGGAGCGCGAGCTCGGGATGGAGCTGCTTCTCGAAGCGGTTCGAGGCGTCGGAGCGGAGGCCGAGCTTCCGCGAGGTGCGGAGGATGTTGACCCCGTTCCAGGTCGCGACCTCGAGCAGCACCCGGGTGGTCCGATCGGAGACCTCGGAGACCTGGCCGCCCATGATCCCGGCGATCCCGGAGGGACCGTCGCGATCGCAGACCAAGACCGTGTCGTCGTCGAAGCTGCGCTCGACCCCGTCGAGGGTGGTCATCGTCTCGCCCTGCCTCGCGGTCCTGATGATCAGGGCGCCGTCGGGAACCCGGTCGAGGTCGAACGCGTGCAGCGGCTGGGCGGTGAGCAGCATCACGTAGTTGGTGATGTCGACGACGTTGTTGATCGGCCGCATCCCGGCGCCGAGCAGCCGCGCCTTCAGCCACAGGGGCGAGGGCCCGATCGTCACGTCGGTGAAGACCCGCGCGGTGAACCGAGGGCAGAGCTCCGGGACCTCGACCGTGACCGAGGCGTAGTCCTCGACCTTGCCCTCGCCGCTTGCCTCGGCGTCCTCGGCCCACGGCGGTCGGCGCCAGCTTGGCGCCGGTGGCCGCGTGGACCTCGCGGGCGACTCCGTAGATCCCGAAGCAGTCGACCCGGTTCGAGGTCGGCTCCAGCTCCAGAACCGTCTCGGAGACCGGCAGCACCTCCGACAGGGGCGTCCCCGGTTCGCCCTCTCCGTTCAGGACCACGATCCCGTCGGCGTCCTCGCCGATCTGGAGCTCGGCCTCGGAGAGGATCATCCCGTCGGACTCAACCCCGCGGAGCTTCGCCTTTCCCAGCTCGCTCCCGTCGGGCATCACCGCCCCGGGCAGCGCCACCGGGACGGTCTGGCCGGCGGCGACGTTCGGGGCGCCACAGACGATCGTCCGCTTCCCACCCCCCGCGTCGACCTCGCAGACGCTTAGGCGGTCGGCGTCGGGATGTGGCTCGACCGAGAGGACCTTGCCGACGACGAACCCATCCGGCGAGGGCGGCCCGGCGCGGGTGATCCGCTCGAGCTCGATGCTGTGCATCGCCAGCCGCTCGCCGAGCTCCTCGGCGCTGAGACCGGGATCGCAGTACTCGGACAGCCAGCTGATCGGCGCCTTCATCTCTCACCGCCCATCAACGGAACTGCTCCAGGACCCGGACGTCGTTCTCGAAGAACTTCCGGAGGTCGGGGACCCCGTACTTGAGCATCGCGATCCGCTCGATCCCCATCCCGAACGCGAACCCCTGGACACGATCGGGGTCGTAGCCGTTGTCGGCGACGAACCCGAAGACGTTCGGGTCGACCATCCCGGCGCCGAGGATCTCGATCCAGCCGATCCCCTTGCAGAGAGGGTCGCGGGTGCCGTCGGGGAGCTCGCCGGTGCCGCCGCAGCGGAAGCAGGAGACGTCGACCTGGACGCTGGGCTCGGTGAACGGGAAGAAGTCGGGGCGGAAGCGGGTCTCGCGGTCGGGCCCGAAGATCGCCCGGGCGAACTCGTCGAGGGTGCCCTTGAGGTCGGCAAGGGTGACGCCCTCGGCCACCGCCAGACCCTCCACCTGGTGGAAGACGGGGCTGTGGGTGGCGTCGAAGGGATCCGACCGGTAGCAGCGGCCCGGGACGACGATGAAGATCGGCGGCTCCTGGGTCTCCATCGAGCGCACCTGCATCGGCGAGGTGTGGGTGCGGAGGACGACGTCCTCGGGCCCGGGCGGCAATGGCTCGCCGCCGGCGTCCGGCTCGATCCGAAGCGACGGATCGAGGGTGGCGGGGTCGACGTAGAAGGTGTCCTGGGACATCCGCGCCGGGTGCCCGGGCGGGTGGTTGAGGGCGGTGAAGTTGTAGTAGTCGAGCTCGACCTCGGGCCCCTCCATCACCCGGTAGCCGAGGCCGACGAAGACGTCCTCGATCTCGCGCGCGGTCCGGACCAGCAGGTTGCGGGCGCCGACCGGAACAGGCGGTGAGCCCGGCAGGGTGACGTCGACCGTGTCATCGGCGAGGCGACTCTGGAGCTCGCTCGAGTCGAGGTCCGCCAGCCGCGCCTCCAGCGCCTGCTCGAGCGCCGCCCGAGCCTCGTTGCCGGCCTTGCCGACCGGGCCGCGCTCCTCGGCCGGGAGCTCCGCGATCCCGCGCAGGATCGTGGTCAGCTCGGCCTTCCGGCCGAGGTAGCGCGACCCGGAGCTCCTCGAGCTCCGAGGTGGAGCCGGCCGCGGCGATCGCGTCGCGCCGCCTCGCCCTTGATCTGTTCGATGCGCTCAACCATCCCTTGCTCCCGGACGCTATCCGCTGCAGGGCGATCGCCGCCGCCGCCGCCACGTTCAGTGACTCAACCCCGGGCCGGATCGGGATCGTCACCCGGACCTGGCAGCGCGACAGCACCTCGTCCGGGAGACCCTCCCGCTCGGCGCCAAGGCAGATCGTCGCCGACCCCTCGAGCGCGTCAACGGGGTCGCCGCCGTGGGCGACCAGCGCCGCCCTCGGCTCCGGCGTCGCCTCGAGGTCCGCGCGCGCCAGCGGCTCCGAGAAGACCGCGCCCATGCTCGCCCGCACCGCCCGGATCCCGAACGGGTCCGCGCACTCCGGCCCGAGGACGACCGAGCCGCCGACCAGCGCCCGGGCCGACCGGACGACAGCGCCGACGTTGCCCGGATCGGCGACTCTGTGGAGGTAGACGCAGGGAGCGACCGGCCGCTCCGCCCAGCGCCGCTCCCAGACGCCGATCGCCCGGGTCCCCGAGCCGAGCGCCGAGAAGCGGTCGAGCAGGGCGGGCTCGACCTCGGTCCCGCCCAGCCCCTCGCCCGCCGCGGTGAGGAGCTCGACCGGCTCGGCGCCGGCCTCCCTCGCCGCCGCCAGCAGGTCCTCGCCCTCGCCGACGAAGAGCCCGTCGCGCTCACGCGCACGCCGCCGCTGCAGGCGCCGGATCAGCTTCAGCTTCTCGTTGTGGGGGCTGGTGATCAAGTCCTCTTCGCTTCCTCCGTCACGAACACAAAAAGGGCGGCCGCTTTGCGGACCGCCCGGGGAGAGTTGCGTATGGATGCGATGGCTCAGGCCGCCGCACCCTCCCGGGCTAGCTCGACGAATCGGCGGAAGCCGTCGGGGTCACTCACGGCGATCTCGGCCAGCATCTTCCTGTTTACCTCGATCCCGGCCTCGTCGAGGCCATGGATGAACTCCGAGTAGCTCATCCCCTCGCGGCGGGCGGCCGCGTTGATCCGGGTGATCCAGAGCCGGCGGAAGTCGCGCTTCCGGGCGCGCCGGTCGCGGAACGCGTAGGCGCCCGAGCGCATCAGCTGCTCGTTGGCGAACCGGTAGCTCGAGTGCTTGCGCCCGTAGTAGCCCTTCGCCTGCTTCAGGACCTTCTTCTTCCGCCGCTTTCGGGCGACGGCGTTGCTCGCGCGCGGCATCAGCGACCCCTCCCGGCGAGCAGGGCGGTGACCCGTTTCCGGTCGGCGCCGGAGATCTCCGACGGCCGGCCGAGGCGGCGCTTCCGGGCAGGCGACTTCTTCTCGAGAATGTGGCTCGAGTTCGCGCGCTTGCCGCGCAGCTTGCCCCTGGCGGTCTTCCGAAACCGCTTCTTGGAGCCCGAGTGGGTCTTCATCTTCGGCATGCGAGCGCCAATTGAAGCAGACGGAAGGCGGGGCGATGCTAGGAGGCGGCGGCCTCCGAAGCCTGGCCTGCATTGCGGGTCGGGGCGAGCAGCATGTGCATGTTGCGGCCCTCCTGGAGAGGCTCCTGCTCGACCGTGGCCAGCTCGGAGACGTCCTGGAAGAGGCGGTCGAGCAGCATCCGGCCGCGCTCGGGATGGCTCTGCTCCCGGCCGCGGAACATGATCGTCACCTTCACCTTGTCCTGCTGCTTGAGGAAGCGCTCGACGTGGCCGCGCTTCGTCTCGTAGTCGTGCTGGGCGATCTTCGGGCGGAGCTTGATCTCGCGGATGTTGGTCTGCTGCTGGTGCTTGCGCGCAGCCTTCGCCTTCTGCTCCTGCTCGTATTTGTACTTCGAGTAGTCGAGGATCCGGGTGACTGGCGGCTTCGAGTTCGGAGCGACCTCGACCAGGTCGAGCTCTTTCTCCTGCGCCCGCTCGAGCGCCTCCGGGGTCGGGACGACGCCGACCTGCTCGCCGTCCTCGTCGATCAGGCGCACCTCGGGCACGCGGATTCGCTCGTTGATACGAGTGGTGTCGCGCTCAGGCGGCCGGCGGTCGAAGCGAGAGACCGCCACTAGTGAGGCATAGGGTTGGGCGTCAAGCAGGCGAGGATGAGAGAGAGTGGATCGGGAGGACGGGCACGGGCGCTCAGCGGCGCGGCGCGATGTAGGTACCCGTCATTGGGGGCCAGTATAGAGGGACTTCACCCGGCCTCTGCGCGGATTCTTTCGACCAGGTCGGAGGCGCTGATCGCGCCCAGATCGCCCTGATCGTGGCTGCGCAGCGCGAGAGTGCCCCCCTCCTGCTCGCGGTCGCCGACCACCAGCATGTAGGGCGCCCGGGCGAGCTCCGCGTCGCGGATCTTCTTCCCGACCGATTCCGAGCGCTCGTCAACCCGGCAGCGAACGCCGGCGGCGCCCAGCCCCTTCGCGACCTCGGCGGCGTAGTCGTTGTGGCGGTCGGCGACCGGCAGGATGATCGCCTGGGTCGGGGCAAGCCAGAGCGGGAAGCGCCCACCGTAGTGCTCGATCAGGATCCCGGCGAAGCGCTCCATCGAGCCGAGCAGCGCGCGGTGAATCATCACCGGGGTGTGCTCGGCGTTGTCGGCGCCGGTGTAGGTGAGCCCGAACCGCTCGGGCATCTGGAAGTCGAGCTGGCAGGTGCCGCACTGCCAGGAGCGCCCGAGCGCGTCGGTGACGTGGAAGTCGATCTTCGGCCCGTAGAAGGTGCCCTCCCCGGGGCTGAGGTCGTACTCGCGGCCCTGTCCCTCGAGCGCCTCGCGGAGGCTCGCCTCCGCTCGCTCCCACTGCTCGTCGGTCCCGATCGACTTGTCGGGCCGGGTGGAGAGCTCGACCCGGACGTCGTCGAACCCGAAGCGCGCGTAAAGCTGGTCGATCGCCTCGCAGATCGAGTCGACCTCGCCGGTGACCTGGTCGAGGGTGCAGAAGACGTGGGCGTCGTCCTGAGTGAAGGCGCGGACCCGGAGGAGGCCGTGGAGGACCCCCTCGCGCTCGTAGCGCGAGACGAGGCCGAACTCCGCCACCCGCAGCGGCAGCTCCCGGTACGAGTGCCGCCGGGAGCCAAACACCAGGCAGGCGCCCGGGCAGTTCATCGGCTTCAAGGCGAACCGGCGCTCGTCGCTACCGCGATCCCGTTCGGCCGGCTCGACGAAGTACATGTTCTCCTTGTAGTTGTCCCAGTGGCCGGAGCGGTGCCAGAGCTCCTCGTCGAGGATCTGCGGGGTCTTGATCTCGAGGTAGCCTCGGGCGGCGAGCTGCTTTCGCACCTCGCCCTCGATCAGCCGCAGTAGCACCGTCCCCTGCGGCAACCAGAACGGCATCCCCGGCGACTCCTCCCGGAGCAGGAAGAGATCGAGCTGGGGCCCGAGCTTGCGATGGTCGCGCGCCCGCGCCTGCTCGAGGCGCTCGAGGTGCTCCTCGAGCGCCTTGCGGTCGTGAAAGGCGGTGCCGTAGATCCGGGTGAGCATCTGCCGGGTCTCGTCGCCGCGCCAATAGGCGCCCGCGAGCGAGGTGAGCTTGAAGGCGCCGATCCGGCCGGTGGATGGACCGTGGGGGCCGAGGCAGAGGTCCTCGAAGGGACCGTTCCGGTAGAGCGAGACGGTCTCGGCGCCCTCGTCGCGGACCAGGTCCTCGATCAGCTCGACCTTGTAGTCCTGGCCCTGGGCGCGAAAGAACTCGATCGCCTCCTTGACCGGGAGCTCGCGCCGCTCGAACGGCTCGTCGGCCTTGACGTGCTCGGCCATCCGCTCCTCGATCCTCGCCAGGTCCTCTTCCCCGGGCCGAGTCGAGTCCGGGAACTCGATGTCGTAGTAGAAGCCGTCGGCGATCGGCGGGCCGATCGAGATCTTCGCCTCCGGCCAGAGGTCGAGGACCGACTCGGCGAGGACGTGGGCGGCGTCGTGGCGGAGCAGCTCAAGCGCCTCCGGGCTCTTCTCGGTGACGATCTCGATCGATTCGCCGCCGGCGAGCGGCGCGGAGAGATCCCGAAGCTCGCCGTCGGCCTTCAGGGCCAGGGCGGCCTTCGCCAGGCCGGGCCCGATCGCCGCGGCGGCGTCGGCGCCGGTCGCGCCCTGCTCCAGCTCCAGGGAGGAGCCATCGGGGAGCTTCACCTCGAGCTTGTCCGCGGCCACGCGCCGGATGCTAGTCGGCGGCCCCGAAGCCGCTCGGCCGGCGATCAGAAGACGACGGTGCGGGCGCGGTGGACCAGGACCCGGCCCTCGAGGTCGCCTCGAACCCCCAGGCGAGCGTCGAGCATCAACGGGGGCTCCTGCGTAAATTGCGAAGAGCGGCATGCCTAGTGCCCGGTATGAGTCACCTCACCCCTAGAAAAGGGAGAACGCGATGGCCACGATCCACATCCACGAGACGACCACCTCGACGCCCGAGCAGTTCGTCGCCGGACTCACCGACTTCGGGCCGGGCCGCTCGAAGCTCTTTCCAAACAGCGCCGACGAGCGCCTCGAGGTGCATGACCAGGGCCCCGGTCAGGCCGACGTCACGGAGGGCTCGGGCGGCATCTGGGAACGCCTGCACTACGACTGGTCCGATCCCAACCGCGTGGTCATGACGACCACCGACTCCAGCGTGTGGGGAGGCGACTCGGGCCACACGTACACGTTCACGCGGCAGCCCGACGGGACAACCGAGGTGGACGTCGTCGTGGTACGCGAGGGCAAGAATCTCAAGGGACGGGCGCTCGCGATCGTGCTCACGGTCATCGGCAAGCGCGTCTTGGGACGGACGCTGGGAAAGACCGTCAAGGCCATCGAAGCCCGGAACGACGGGCCGAGAGCGGCGGAACCCACCTAGTTCGCCCTGAAACAACCGATGGGCGCAACTGGGCTCGAACCAGTGACCTCCAGCTTGTCGAGCTGGCGCTCTCCCAACTGAGCTATGCGCCCCGGGGATCGAAAGGTAGCAGCGGCCTGGCGGTCGCTAGGCGACGGGCGCGGTCGGCGACTGCACCGCCGTCGGCGACTCGGGGAGGAGCCCCTTGGAGCGCATGGTGATCTTGTAGGTCTCGAGGGTGTCGTACCGCGGCTGCCAGCCAGTGGTCGACTTGAGCTTCTCGGTCGAGACCACCCATGGATAGCGAATGAAGTCGAGGTTGCCCGGCGGAGCCTCGGTGCGGGGCACGTGCAGGCGCCAGAGCAGCCCGTTGAAGCGCTTCATGTTCTTCAGCGAGATCTCCCTGGTCTTCTTGTCGATCAGCTCGGCGGCGCGGCGCCAGGTGAGCAGCCCGTCGCCGGCAAGATTGAAGGCGCCTGGGTGCTTGCCGTCGAGGAGGGCGAACAGGGCGGAGACGACGTCGTCCTCGTGGACGAGCTGGAACTCCTCGTCGACGCCGTCGAGGATCGGAATGAACGGGTTGTTCTCGATCGCGCGGACGATGAAGTTATCGACGCTTGGGCCGAAGACGATCGAGGGCCGGACGATCGTCATCACCGCGTCGGGATTCTCCAACGCCCAGAGCTGGCAGATCCGATCGGAGTCGGCCTTGTGCTTGGCGTAGGAGAAGTCCGGGGCGCCGCGGACCGGCCAGTCCTCGGCGATCGGCTTCGGGTTGTCGGGGAAGGCGCCGTAGGCGGTCGCCGAGGAGGTCACCATCACTTGCTTGGTCCCGGTCTCGGCGGCGGCCTGGAGCACCGCCTGGGTGCCGTTGACGTCGACGTCGTACATCATCGCCTCGTCCCGGATCGGATTGAGGATGAAGGCGAGGTGGACGAGGGCGTCGATCTCATGCCTCTCCAGCAGCCCCTTGATCGCGGCCCGGTCGCGGACGTCGCCCTTGACGAACTCGGTCTTCGGCCACTGCCTGGTCGGAGGCCTGACGTCGACGTCGACGATCAGCTCGGTCTCGTCCCGCCCGGAGAGCTCGTCGATCAGACGACCGCCGATGTAGCCGGAGCCCCCTGTGATCAGGTAGCGCACCGGCTCATCCTATCCTGGCCGGGCAGCCAGGTGTTACGAGCGGCCGCTCACTTCCGTTGACGGAAATTTACGCTGCATCCGAGAATAGGTGCAACCTCTGCCCGGAACGCGTGTTAGTGTCTTCTAACAAGGCTCAAGTTCGCCGTGCAGGCGGTCGACACATGAGCCAAGCGACTTGAAGGACCGACGGGCCGGGGAGTTGATCTCCGGTGGCACGTCCTTTCGGAATCAAAGGGCCCCCTCACCGGGGCCCTTTTCCGTTCCCGCGCGCGGGGCCGACCTCGAGGGTGAGGCCGTCGACGGCGGTCACCTCGACCCGCTGGCCGACCGCGGCGCGGGCAGAGGGCGAGCAGCGGGCGCGCCAGATCTCGCCCCGGAGCCGGACCCGCCCCTCCGGGTCGCACGCCTCCACCACCTCCGCCGCCGACCCGACCAGTCCCTCGGCGCCTGTGCGAACCCGGTAGCGGCGCAGGAAGCGGATCCAGAAGCCGACCTCGGCGATCTCGACGACGATCCCGATGACGATCGCGACCAGTCCGACCCAGGGGGGCAGCACCAGCAGCGCCAGGGCGATCATCGCGACCAGGAACATCGGCCGCTCCGATCCTACGAGCTCGCTCGCCAGGCAAGGTACGGTGCCCGGATCGTTTTTCCGACCGCAACTGTCAGGTGATCCCCGCTGTTGAAGGGGTCATGAGAAAGGCTCTGCTTCCGGCCGCGGCGCTCCTCGCGCTGCTCGTCTGCGTGCCGAGCGCGTTCGCGGTCGAGGCCGGATACAACGAACCGACCAGGAAGATCGAGGCGGCCTTCAAGGTCGCCCAGTACCACCGGGCCGGTGACCCGGACGGCTGCTATCCGGCCCCGAGCCGGATGGTGGCGATCCTCCGGAAGGAGACGAACTTCAAGGTGGGCTCGACCAGGAGCTTCAACTCGGTCAGTACTCCTGGCATCGTCTACGTGATCAGGGGCGGCGCCACATGCGACCGACTCCGCCTCGCGTTCCTCGCCAAGGCCGGGCTCTGGGTGCTGAACTCGGTCAGCGGCGAGATCCATCCACGGGGAAAGAGCCTTCGGCCCCAGGAGGAGCGCGGTGGGGCCGGTCCGCTCAGGGCGCTCACTCTCGCCACCAAGACCCTCCGTCTGACGGAGCCGGACGAGGCCCAGCGGGGCGTCGTCCTCTGCCCGGGGAAGACCTATCCGCTCGGCGGGGGGATGATCGGGAGCCCCCCTCCCGATCCGGACGGCGAGGGCGCCTACCCGCACTCCTACGAGCGCCTTGGCGCCCAGCACGGCTGGCACATCAACCCGGTCCTCTTCGACCCCTCGGTCGGCAGCACCACCGCGCGCAGGGTCACCCTCCAGGTCGTCTGCGCGAAGGGTCTGGTCCCGGCGAGCACCCCCCGGAAGACCCTCTTCCTCAAGTCGGGCGAGACCGAGACCGCCACCGCCCACTGCCCGAAGGGCCAGCAGCTGATCTCGGGTGGCTTCCAGCGGACCAACTTCAGGGGCCACGGCGGCGACTACGTCACCGAGTCGCGGGCGATCGGCTCGAATGCCTGGCGAGCCTCGGGGCGGGCCTTCGGCTCCTACGGCGGCGAGCTGACCGCGATCGCCTACTGCGACAAGAGCAAGCGCCCGCTGCTCACCGAGATCGCGGCCTCCATCCCGCTCCCCGCCGGCAGCTTCGCGACCGCGACGACCACGGCTTGCCCCGCGGGCATGCGGCTGACCTCTGGAGGGTTCAGCGCGAACGGCTCGCACGACACCTTCTTCGCCGGCGGCTCCTTCACCGACCAGGGCACCTGGACGGCCGCGGGCTTCGGCATCTTCGGTCCGGCGCCCAGCCTCACCGCCTACGGGTACTGCCTGAAGGTCTAGGCGAGCGATTCACCCGGAGGGGCCTTGATCTCCTCCTCCGCCACTTCGACTGTGCCCGTCTCCGGTTGGGTATCGAGGAGGAACACCGTCACCGACACGTTGGCCTCGGGATCGAGTCCGGTGAGGTATGCGGTCACGGTTCGACCGGTCAACGACTCGATGATCGCGGTCGATTCAAGGCGCATCGCCTCGGTGATCCGCTGGCGATTGCGCGTAACCTGGTCGGCCTCACCAGCGCCGATCAGGGTCTGCTCGGACTTGGTCAGGCCGTCCTCGAAGATCACCATCACCGCGTTGGTGTTGGCGATGATCCGGGCCTTGGTCGGGCCTCTCCCGAGCTTGCGCGAGTAGAGCTGGACCATCTCCCGGACGATCTCCTTGGCCGCATAGCGCGGCGCTTCCCGCTCGGGCGCTTCCGGTGCTTTGGCCATCGTTCTCCTCCACCCTTTGGCCTGAGCCTCTCCCGGCTCAGAATAGTCCGATGCGGATGCTCGCTCCACCCCGTGCTCAGTCGAGGAACTGGAGCTGACGGCGGACACCGGTGACCTGGAGGATTCGTTCGACCTGCGGGCCACCAGGGCGAAAGTAGAGCCGGCCGGAGTCCTCCCGCGAGGCGAGCGCCGCCTTGACAAGAACCCGCAGGCTGATCGAATCGATGAAATGGAGTCCGCCCAGGTCGACGATCACTCGCTCGGAGTCCGATGCCAACGCGCGGTTCAGCTGCTCCTCCAGCGACGCCGCTGAGAACAGATCAGCTTCGCCGAATAGCGACACCACCGTCGTCTCGTCCCCACGCTCGAGCGTGATCGTGAGGACCCCATAGCTTCCGGTTTCCTTTCCGTCGCTCATGCCTCACCCCAATCGGGTTCGTATTGAGGGCGGCGGTGACGCGAAGCGGCCTCTGAGACCGATGCGCCGGGCCTAACCGGTCAGATTTCCTCCCGCCCCGCGTTACTTCTGTCCCGCGGGCGAGCGACGGAGCGGAGTCTAGCCCGCCGATTTACACGGCGCAACCAGGGGCTGGGTTAGCCCACCAACATTGCCGGAAGGGGCAGAGGTAACTGGGAAGATGAAGATGTAGGCTGGCTGCAGGGCGGGCCATCTCCAATCAAGGAGGAAACATGGAGAGCACCGGCAATGGTTCCCAGCCGACGGTCGTCCTCGTTCACGGCGCCTGGGCAGACGCCACTGGCTTCGACGGCGTCATCGGCTCGCTGCGCGACCAGGGCTATCGCGCGATCGGTTTTGCGAATCCGCTGCGAGGGCTGCAAAGCGACGCGCAGTACCTCGCCGACCTCCTGAAGACGATCGAGGGGCCAATCGTGCTCGTCGGTCACTCCTACGGCGGAGCGGTCATCACGAATGCCGCGGCCGGCAACGACCAGGTCAAGGCGCTCGTGTACCTCAACGGGTGGGCTCTGGACGAAGGCGAGAGCATCCAGGAGCTCCTGGACACCGAGGCCAAGGACAGCCTGGTTGGGCCCGCGATCAGACCGGTGCCGTTCGCCAACCCGGACGGGTCAGAGGGTGCGGACCTCTACCTCGATCAGGATGCTTTCGCGGAGGCCTTCGCGGGCGACGTCGACAGTGACACTGCCCGCGTCATGGCCGTTGCCCAGCGCCCGTTCAGCGGCGCGGCGCTCGCCGGAGAGTCGGGGCCCCCGGCGTGGAAGTCGATCCCATCTTGGTATCTGCTCGGTACCGATGACAATGCGATCCCTCCGAAGGCACAGCGGTTCATGGCCGAGCGCGCGGGGTCGACGATCGAGGAGGTGCCGGCATCCCACGCCTCGATGGTGTCGCAGCCCGACGTCGCGGTGAAGCTGGTTATCGCCGCGGCGGGCGCGAGCGCCGGCGCGGCTGCATAGGCGCGCGTTAAGAACCCAATCAACCCGAAGCCCTGACGAAACCCGTCGGGGCTCGGCCATTGCGGCGGGATTGTGGGCTGCTTCCCTTAGAAGACCGAGCGAATAGTGCGCTTAGGACGAGAAGCAGAACTTGGAGGCGCGGTTGCAGGCGCGGTTTGCGAAACCCCTGGAAAAGGAGAGGCGCCTACCGGAATCGAACCGGTGTAGATGGCTTCGAGGCGCGTCAGCAACTGCACCATCTTCGGGACATATTCGGGACACAGTTTCGCCGGGGCCGGGTTACTCCTCCAGGTGCTTCGGCAACAGCCGGTGGCCGTCGGCGACGGCTGCTGCGACGTCGGCGAGCTTGGTGTTGGTCCGGCGCGACTGATCGCGCAGCATCTCGAAGGCATCCGTGTCATCGACCGAATGACGCTCCATCAGAATGCCCTTCGCCCGCTCAATTGAGGCCCGGCGACCAAACGCGCCCTCGAGATCGTGGTACTCGGTGAACCGGCGGAGCACGATGTCGATCGCGCTCTGCCAGTCCTCGACGTCGGCGTCGGTGATGTAGGCGAAGATCCCGCGCTTTGACGCCTCCTTGACGAAGGCTGAGTCGGGGGCGTGCATGAGCAGGATCACCGGGCAGGCGGCCTCTTGCACGATCTTGTCGATCAGGCTGAGGGCATGCTCCGAGCTCTGTCCGAGACCGACGAGCGCAACATCGGGTCGCTCCCGGGCGGTCACGACTCCGACGTCCTTGACGTCGACCTCGCGGGCGATCACCTCGTGCCCGAGGTTCGCGACCGCCGGCGCGACCAGCGCCAGCTGATCCTTGCGCTCGTTGGCAATCAGGACCCGCAGATGCTCGGTGTCGCGATTCGCCATCGTTGTTAACATTCCCAATCGAGCTTCCGTTGACAACGAGTCTAGTCCGGGTATAGGGTGAACGGGCGCTTCGACCCAACGCTTCGGCGAGCGCGTTTCTCCGGCTCCAACACTCGGCCGGTTTATCGGCACCGACCTCAAACGGTCTGCGCCATAACCACCAACCGTTAGGAGCCACATGTCTGTCATGGCACCGAAAAGTCGGCGGACGCCACAGCGATCCGTCCGTTCACGATCGAGACCCCCGAGGAGGATCTCGATGACCTGCGTGCCCGCATCGCGGCCACGCGCTGGCCTGAGAAGGAGACCGTCGACGACGCGTCGCAGGGCGTGGAGCTGGAGACGATGCAGGCGGTCGCGCGCTATTGGCTGACTGACTACGACTGGCGCAAGTGCGAGGCGAGGCTGAACGCCGTCCCGCAGTTCGTCACCGAGATCGACGGCCTGGACATCCATTTCGTCCACGTTCGCTCCAAGCACGAGGACGCGCTGCCGCTCGTCGTCTGCCACGGATGGCCGGGCTCGTTCGTCGAGCAGATGAAGATCGTCGATCTGCTCACCGACCCGACGGCGCATGGCGGCAGCGCGGGGGACGCCTTCCATCTGGTGATCCCGAACATGCCGGGCTACGGGTATTCGGGCAAGCCGACGACGACCGGGTGGGACCCGCCCCACATGGGGCGTGCCTACACCGAGCTGATGAAGCGCCTCGGCTACGAGCGGTTCGTGGCGGCAGGCGGCGACTACGGCGCGCTCGTCGTCGACTACATGGCCGGCGGTCGCGACGCGCCCGCGTCACCTGAGCCGGCGCCGCCGGAGCTGCTGGGGATTCACACCAACTTCCCCGGCGTGTTCCCGGTCGACGTCGACAAGGCGATCAAGACCGGCGGCGCGCAGCGGTCCGATCTCTCAGCCGACGAGCGACTCGCGGTCGAGCGGCTCGAGGCCGCATACAAGCATGCGGCGTACGCCGTGCAGATGGGGACGCGCCCGCAGACCATGTACGGGCTCAACGATTCCCCGGTCTTCCTGGCCGCCTACATGCTCGACCACGACCCGATCAGCTACCGGACGCTGATCCGACCCGCGTTCCGGGACGAGGACGAGCGCGGCCTGACCCGAGACGACATCCTCGACAACATCACGATGTTCTGGCTGACCAACACGGGGGTCTCCACCGCGAAGTCGTACTGGGAGTACCTGGGTACGGCAGCTTCGCCGACGTCCGGAACGTCACCATCCCGGTCGCCGTGAGCGTCTTCCCCGACGAGCTCTTCCGGGCCCCGCGGAGCTGGACGGAGAAGGCGTATCCCAACCTCGTGCACTTCAACGAGGTCGACAAGGGCGGGCATTTCGCCGCCTGGGAGCAGCCGGAGCTCTACGCCTCCGAGGTCAGAGACGGCTTCAGGTCACTGCGTTGACCGTTGACCGCGGCCAGGGGCGCGCACGATCTGTGCGCGTCCCTGATGCGGTTCCGGGTGCGGTTCGACGGGCGGGTCCATAGGCTCGCTTTCCGTGGACTGCGGTTTTAGCTTGGGACATATTTGGGACACGCTTTGGGATTCGCGGTCCAGCCGTCCGAGCGAAGGTGCCGATTTCCAGGGAGTATCGAGAGGCGCCTACCGGAATCGAACCGGTGTAAACGGCTTTGCAGGCCGCTGCGTAGCCACTCCGCCAAGGCGCCGGAGACGCCAAGCCTAGCGACGAGAAAAGCGCCCCCGCCAGGGACGCTTGAAGCGGCTGATGGGATTCGAACCCACGACCTTCTGCATGGCAAGCAGACGCTCTAGCCAACTGAGCTACAGCCGCGCGAGCGGGAAAGTATAGGCGCGGCCTCCGCGCTCGCAGGGGTGCATCACGATCCCCGACTTCTTGACTATCCTGCGCGAATATTCAGTAGCGGCCTCCCCCCCGCAGGGGGACCAATTCGGAGGGAGCATCAATGAATCGAAAAGCTCTGACCGTCCTGCTTGGAGCAGTGGCGATCTCTGCTTTCGCATTTGCGCCCGCTGGGGCGTCGGCCTGGGCGCCGGCCGACCAGGCGACGATCCATCCGGGTGTTCAGACAGTCACGGCCGGCGGCCAGTGCACCTCGAACTTCGTCTACCAGGACGGCTCGAACGTGTATCTGGGACAGGCGGCGCACTGCTCCGGGACCGGAGCGGCGACCGAAACCAACGGGTGCGACAGCGGTTCGCAGCCGATCGGCACTCCGGTCGAGGTGGACGGCGCATCCCAGCCCGGCACCATGGTCTACAACTCCTGGCTCGCGATGCAGGCGGCCGGCGAGAGCGATGCCGATACCTGCGCGTTCAACGACCTCGCGCTGGTCAGGCTGAATCCGGCCGACGTCCCCAACGTCAACCCATCGGTGCCCGGCTTCGGCGGGCCCACCGGGGTCGGCGGTTGGGGCGGCACCGGCTCGACCGTCTACACCTACGGCAACTCCTCGCTCCGGGGCGGCGTCACCGCGCTCAGCCCGAAGCAGGGGACCGTGGTGCAGAACGACCCGAGCGGGTGGAGCCATGACGTCTACACGGCGACGCCTGGAATCCCCGGCGACTCCGGCAGTGGCTTCCTGAACGCCACCGGCGGAGCGATCGGCACTCTCAGCACGGTCCAGCTGGCCCCGTTGGCCGGCTCGAACGGCGTCGGCGACCTCCCCAAGGAGCTCGCTTACGCGCGGTCTCACGGGTTCGCTGGAACGAACCTGGTGGCCGGCACCGAGCCCTTCACCCCCAACACGGTTGGAGCGGTGATCGAGGGCATCGGCCTCTGAGAGACCGAAGCAATCTGGATGGACTGAAAGGCCGGGCCCTCGGGCCCGGCCTTTTTCGCTCCATTAATCGGGTTGCCCTGACGGGCACCCTCACATATCGAGTACCTCGTTAACGAGGCGGTCGGCCTCGGCGTTCTCCTCGCGGGGCACGCTCCGGAGCGTCCACTTCCCCAGCCCCGCCAGCGCCTTCTCCACCTCGGCGTGAAGCGGCTTCAGCCCGGCCTGCTTCACCTTGTACTCGCCCTTCACTTGTCGCACGATCAGCTCCGAGTCCCCGACCAGCTCAACCTCGTCGGCGCCGAGCTCGCGGCCGAGCTCGATCCCGAGCAACAGCGCCCGGTACTCGGCGACGTTGTTGGTCGCCTCGCCGATCCGCTCGCTGCGCTCCGCGAGGATCTCCCCCTTTCCGTCGCTGGCGACCGCGGCGATCGCGGCGGGGCCGGGGTTCCCCCTCGCCCCGCCATCGACGTTGACCACGACTCGCTTGGGCACGCGGGCAAGCTACCGTGCCGAGGAGGGGAGCCGTGCGGGAGCACGCAAGAGACATAGCCGCTGTCCTGATCGCCGCGGTCCTCGCCGCCGCCCTCACCCTCGCGGTCCCGCGCGCGGCCGCGGATCACGACGCGCCCGAGGGCGTGAGCGGGCTGAGCGAGGAACAGCTCCGCGCGGTGGAGACCGAGACGCTCGGCCCCAAGCACGCCGCCGAGCACGCCATCCAGCGCGCCCTGGCGCGCGAGCGGAACGGATCGGCGGCCGCCCGGGCGACGAGTTCCGCCCCGGCGGAGGACCGCGCCCGTGCCGCAGTAGCGGGTCCGCCGGCGCAGGTGGGGAGATGGAGCGCGCCCTTCTCGATTCCGATCTTCGGCATCCATGCGGTGATGCTGCCGACCGGAAAGGTGATGTGGTGGGCGTACCCGCAGGGGATCGAGGGCCCGAACACCGCCCAGGCCTGGCTCTGGGACCCGAGGACCGGGGCCACGAAGCGGGTGGATCCCCCTCTCTGGCTCGATCCCGCCGACGGGCAGCTGAAGCCGGCCAACATCTGGTGCAGCGGGAACTCGTTCCTCGCCGACGGGCGCGTTCTGGTCACCGGCGGCAACCTCGCGTACTCGAACGGACCCCTGGCCGCGAAGGGACTGAACAAGGTCTACACCTTCAATCCGTTCAACGAAACCTGGACCGAGCAGCCGGAGATGGCACACGGGCGCTGGTACCCGAGCCAGGTTCTACAACCGGACGGGCGCACCGTGATCATGAGCGGGCTCGACGAGAGCGGCAGCGGCGCTCAGACCAACAAGTCGGTCGAGCTCTTCACCCCATCCGCGGAAATGAACGGGAGAGGGACGCTGACCCCACTCGCCGTTCGGGGGCCGGGCGGAGCGCCCGACGGTGGTCTCTACCCCCATACGTTCCTGATGCCGAGTGGACGGACGCTGGTCGCCGGCCCCTACCCCTCGGACAGCTGGCTGTTCGACAGGATCGGGAACACGAACGCCTTCCGCTGGGGTGACTTTCCCGATCTCGCTCAGCCGCGGTGGTGGGGAGCCGCGGTGCTCGCCCCGGGCGGCCAGCGCGGCTCCCGCAGGGTCAGCCTGATCGGTGGCTCGCCCTACGCGCCCCCAGCCCCGGAACCGACGCCGGGCCCGCTGGCGACAACCGAGACGCTCGACGAGCGGACCCTTCGCTGGAGCCCGGGACCCTCGATGAACATCGGTCGCAGCCACCACAACACGGTGCTGCTGCCGGATGGCTCGATGGTCACGGTCGGCGGGGGGTTCGGCACCCGCCCGCCCACCGCGCAGTTCGAGTTCGATCCCCCTCAGCAGCAGATCGAGATCTACGACCCGAAGACGGCCACCTGGAGGCTCGGCCCCGCCCAGGCTGAGGGGCGCGCCTACCACTCGACCGCCGTCCTCCTTCCCGATGGCCGGGTGGTGTCGGCGGGTGACGAGGTCAATGGCGGCGTCGAAAGCGACACCGCCGAGATCTACGAGCCGCCCTACCTCTTCCGGAAGGGAAAGCGTCCGCGGATCCGGCGCGCGCCGAGGAAGACCACCTGGAAGGACGAGTTCGGGATCAAGACCTCGAGCAAGAGCGTGGAGCGCGCTGTCCTGATGGCCCCCTCCGCCACAACCCACAACACCGACATGAACCAGCGCCACGTGGAGCTCAAGGTCCTCGACCGGGCGAGGGGGGCCGGGATCGACGTCAAGGCTCCCCCGAATCCGGCGGTTGCGCCGCCCGGCTACTACATGCTCTTTCTGATCAGCAAGCGAGGCGAACCGTCGGTGGCCCGCTGGGTGCGGCTGGTCGGAAAGAAGAAAGCCCCGGAGACGGGTCTGGTGGCGTCCGGGCAAGGAAGCGGGCGTCGGTAGGGTGATGCGAGGGTGCTCCGAAGGCGAAGCTGAGGAGCAACCCGTTTAGTGGTCACGAAGCTCCCCGACAGCGCCCGCGAGATCATCGAGTCGCCTCGGCTCGCCCACCTGGTCACCCTGAACGAGGACGGATCACCGCAGGTCACCTGCGTCTGGGTCGGTCTCGACGGGGACGAGATCGTCTGCGGACACGTCCCCCGGCTGCGGAAGATCGAGAACATCACGCGCGATCCGCGGGTGGCGCTCTCGCTCGAGGGTGCGAGCGTCGGCGACCACGGCCTCAAGGACTACCTGGTGATCTACGGCACCGCCCGGATCACCGAGGGCGGCGCCCCCGAGCTCCTTCAGCGCCTCGCCCACACCTACCTCGGGCCCGACGTCGACTTCCCGCCGATGCCAAACCCGTCACCCGGCTACATCACCCACATCGCCGTCGACCGGGTCGCCGGGGCCGGGCCCTGGGCCCAGCACTGACAGGGCGGGCCGCTACCTGCAGGGACGCCGCGCACGGCGATGCGCAGCGTCGCGGCCCTAGGCCCTTACCTCCTCCTCGGAGCGGGCCTGGGAGATCACCTGCTGCGCGAGGTGGGCCGGGATCTCCTCGTGGCGGGCGAACTCCATCGTGTAGTCGCCACGGCCGCCGGTGATCGCCCGGAGGTCGGGGGCGTAGTCGAGCACCTCGGCCATCGGCACCTCGGCCTTGATCTCGGTCGCCGAGCCCTTCGCCTCCATCCCCAGCGGCCTGCCCCGGCGGGAGTTGAGGTCGCCGACGACGTCGCCGACCGCGTCCTCCGGCACCGAAACGGTGAGCAGCATGATCGGCTCGAGCAGGATCGGGTCGGCGTCCTCCATCGCCTGCTTGAAGGCCATCGATCCCGCCACCTTGAAGGCGTTCTCCGATGAGTCCACCGAGTGGTGGGAGCCGTCGTAGAGCCGCACCCGGACGTCCTTGACCGGATAGCCCGCGACCACCCCGTGCTGCATCGCCTCCGCGATCCCCTTCTCCACGGCGGGAATGAAGCCCTTCGGGATCACCCCGCCCTTGATCGCGTCGACGAAGTCGAACCCTGCGCCCGACTCGGCGGGCTCCATCTCGATGTGGCAATCGCCGAACTGGCCCCGGCCGCCGGTCTGCTTCTTGTAGCGGCCATGGGCCTTCGCGGACTTCCGGATCGTCTCCAGGTAGGGGACTCGTGGCGGGTGCAGCTGGATCTCGGCGCCGAAGCGGCGCTTCATCCGGTCGACGATCACCTCGACGTGGACCTGGGTGAGGCCGGCGATTATCTGCTCGCCCGTCTGCTGGTCTCGGTGGACGTCGAGGGTCGGGTCCTCCTCCTCGAGCCGTCGGATCGCGCTCGCCGCCTTCTCCTCGTCGCCCTTGGTCTTCGGCTCGAAGGCGAACGCCATCACCGGCGCCGGCAGGTCGAGCGGGGAGAAGGAGAGCTTGGAGTCCTTGCTCGCGAGAACGTCGCCGGCGCGGGTCTCCTTCAGCTTCGCCACCGCGCCGATGTCGCCGGCTCCAAGCTCGCTCACCTGCTCGTGCTCCTTGCCCTGTGAGATCAGCAGCTGGCCGATCCGCTCCTTGGCGCGGCGGCTGGCGTTGGTCACCTGAGAGTCCCCCCCGAGGACGCCGCGGTAGACGCGGAAGAGGTTGAGCCGGCCGGCGTAGGGGTCGGCGAGCGTCTTGAAGACGTAGGCGACCAGCTCTCCGTCCTCGTCGGGGGCGACGTCGATCTCCTCCCCCTCGGCGTCGAGGGCGGTGATCGAGCCGCGCATCGCCGGCGACGGCAGGTCCTCGACCAGCGCCTCGAGCAGGCGGGTGGTCCCGAGGTTCTTGGTCGCGACCCCGCAGGTGACCGGGAAGATCCTGCCCGCGGTCACCCCCTGCTTGAGGACGGTGACGATCTCCTCGTGGGAGATCTCCTCGCCCTCGAGGTAGCGCTCCATCAGCTCGTCGGAGTTCTCCGCCACCTCGTCCATCAGCTTCTCGCGGTACTCCTGGGCCTGCTCGGCCAAGTCCTGGGGGATGTCCTGCGGCTCCGGAGCCCCCCTCCCCTCGCCCTGGGCGACGAACGCCTTCATGTCGATCAGGTCGATCACGCCAGTGACGTCTTGCTCGGAGCCGATCGGGATCTCGGTGGCGACCACGTGGTCGCCGAAGGCCTTTTTCAGGGACTCGAGCGACCGGTAGAAGTCGGCCCGCTCGCGGTCGAGCATGTTCACGAACACCAGCCGCGCCAGTCCCTCCTCGTCCGCCCGGGCCCAGAGGCGCTCGGTGTGGACCTCCACCCCCATCACCGCGTTGACGACGACCACGGCTGCGTCGGCGACCCGGAGCGCGCCCACGGTGTCGGCGATGAAGCTGGGCTCGCCCGGGGTGTCGATCAGGTTGATCTTCCGACCGTCGTGCTCGAACGAGGCGACGGTCGCCCCGATCGACATCTCCCGCTCCTGCTCGTCGGGCTCGAAATCGGAGACCGAGCTCCCCTCCTCGACCTTGCCCAGCCGATTGACGACGCCGGCCTCGAACAGGATCGCCTCGTGCAGCGAGGTCTTGCCGCTTCCGCGGTGGCCGATCAGGGCGACGTTGCGAATCCGGTCGGCGGCCTTGTGAGCCATGGACCGCCAACCCTATAGAGGCGAATCAGGGTTGCCAAGCGCGCCGCGGATCAGGCGGTCTTCAGACGAGAGCGAAGGCGGAGGACCGCCTTCGAGTGAAGCTGGGAGACCCGGGACTCGGTAACGCCGAGGACCTCGCCGATCTCGCGAAGGGTGAGGTTCTCGAAGTAGTAGAGGGCGACGACCAGGGTCTCGCGCTCGGGGAGGTCCTGGATCGCGCCCTGGAGGCGGTCCTTGACCTCGCTGGTGTCGAGCGCGGCCTGCGGGTCGGGGGCGCTCTCGTCCTCGATCGTGTCGAGCAGCGAGACCTTGTCGCCGGAGGCATCCGGCGTCATCCAGAGCTCCTCGAGGGCGAGGATCGAGGAGTTGGAGATCTGCAACAGCGCGTCCTGGAGGTCGTCCTCGCTCATCTTCAGCCGCTCGGCGAGCTCGGCGTCGGTCGGTGCCCGTCCCAGCTCGTGCTCGAGCTTGGAGTTCGCCCCCTCGATCTCGCGGGCACGCGAGCGGACCGAGCGCGGCACCCAGTCGAGGGAGCGGAGCTCGTCGATGATCGCCCCCCGGATCCGCTGGAGGGCGAAGGTCTCGAAGCGGATCTGGCGGTCCGGCTCGAACCGCTCCATCGCCTCGATCAGGCCGATCATCCCGTAGGAGATCAGGTCGGCCTGGTCGACGTGCGAGGGGAGCCGGGCTCCGGTTCGGCCGGCGACGAACTTGACCAGGGGCGAATACGCGACCACGAGTCTCTCCCTGGCGCTGTCGTCACCCCCATCCTTGTATCGGCGCCAGAGCTCACGGAGCTCGAACGCCTTCACATCAGCTTCCACGCTTTCTCCCCATTTTGCGAGCCTTTCCCTAGGCGCGCGGGTGGCTGCGAGCGTACTGCTTGCGCACCCACGATGACTCCACTCGGGTGTAGATCTGTGTGGTCGAGAGGCTCGAGTGACCGAGCAACTCCTGGATCGCCCGCAGGTCCGCGCCGCCCTCGAGCAGATGGGTGGCGAAGGAATGGCGAAGCGCATGCGGCGAGACGCCGCCGGCGAGCGCCGCCTCGCGGACCCAGCGCTCCAGTCTGCGCCGGACGTCGGAGGGGTGCAGCCGCCGGCCGCTCTTCGAGACAAGCAGGGCCGTTTCGCCGTCGGTACCGATCAGGGCGTGCCTCCCGCGCTCAAGGTAGCGCTTGAGGGCGTCCTGGGCGGGTTCACCGATCGGGACGAAACGGGTCTTGCCTCCCTTTCCCTCGACCCTGAGCCGCTCTCCCTCGAAGTCAGGCGAGCCCGTGTCGAGGCCGATGACTTCCTCGGCACGCAGGCCGCATGAGTAGGTGAGCTCGAGCATCGCCCGGTCGCGCAGCTCCAGCGGGGTGCGGGCGGGGATCCGGTCGAGCACCGCAGCCATCTCCTCGCGGCTGAGGACCCGGGGAAGCTTCGACTCCCGCTTCGGGGTGGCGACGAGCTCGGCAGGATTGGCCTCGACCATCTCGGCACGCACCAGCGCGGCGTAGAGGGCGCGAATCGCCGCCAGCTTGCGGGCGATCGTCGCCGCCGAGGCGCCCCGGCCGGAGAGGTGCGCCGCGTAGCGCCTCAGGTCGCGATGGCCGACCTTCTCCGGTCGAAGGCCCTTCTGGTCGGCCCACGCCGCCAGCTGGCCGACGTCGTTCGAGTAGGCGCGGCGGGTGCCCTCCGCGGCGCCGCGGACGCTGAGGTCGCGGTCGAAGGCCTGCAAGGCGTCTCTCCAGGACATAGGGACATAACTTCGCCGCGGAGCCGGCGATCCCTATTGGATGTAAACCGGGTCCCCTACCTCGACCTTGTCGAAGAGCTCGACGACGTCGTCGACGGCCATCCGGATGCAACCGTGCGAGGCGGCCGACCCGAGCGAGCCGGTGTCATCGGTGCCGTGGATCCCGGCGCCGTTGTAGATCCCCATCCAGCGCGCGACCAGCGGATTGCCCGGTCCGGGAGGGATGTCCTGGCCGGCCAGCGATCCGGCCCAGTCCGAGTCGGGCACGTGCCAGGTCGGGTTCACCTCTTTGGTCTCTAGGTCGTAGAGCCCGGTCGGGGTGTCGTAGCCGCTGGCTCCGACCGCGATCGTGTACTTCTTCGCCAGCTTCAGGTTCTTGAACAGCCGCAGGGTGAAGCTCGAGCGGTCGATCGTAAGGTAGGTCGGGTACTCCTTGGCGAGCTCCTTCTGGGTGATCTCGGGGATGGTCTTGCTGACCACGGCGTCGACCGCCTCGTCGCGGCCCGGCGACTCCACCTGGTCGGTGATCAGGTCCTGCATCTCGGCCTCCTGGAGCTCGAAACCCTTGCGGCCCGGCTCGGGCGAGAGCCGGTCTCCACTCGGCGCGAGGCTCGCGTCAACCGCCTCGCGGTTGATCTCCCCGGCGAGCTCGGCGACGAAGTCCTCGACCGCGGACTCCGAATAGCCGATCCGCGGCTCCAGCTCGGCATCGACCTCGGAGCCGCCGGCGTAGCGAGAGACCCGCTCGAGCAGGCCGCCCTCCCGGGTCTTCTCGATCGCCTCGTCGACCATCCCGTCGAGGTCGGCGCTCTGCTCGAGCTGGCCCGGGGTTAGCGTGTAGTCCTCGCCGGCGTAGTTGACGACCACCGGCTGCTTCAGCGGTGCGACCACCTCGCGCTTGATGATCTTGCGAGCCGAGTCCGCGCTGCGGCCGCCGATGTCGACTCCGCCGACCGTGATCCCCGGCGCGATCTGGTCCTTCTGGGCGTTGTCATAGGCCCAGACCCCGACGGCGAGCAGCAGGAACATGGTCACCACGGTGACCATCGCGATCAGCAGCTTCTGATGGATTTTGAGCTTCGTGCGCATACCACTGGGGCGAATCAGGCTTCTCCCGGGCCGGACGGATTGTACGTTTCGCGCTCCCCGTCCCCCGCGAAAGCGGCGTATCGCAAGGCGCTTTGCGCCTTATACCCAGATATATGAAATCCGTTCGTCCGGGTCGAGGCGGCCATAAGATGCGCCCGGAATGGCCCCTGGGAATACGCGGACCTGATGCGGACCAAGGACCAGGTCCGGCGCGACGTCTGGAAGGCGATGGACCGAGAGGGCGTCTCCCGTTTCCCCGGAGCCGAGGGCCGGATCCCCAACTTCGCCGGCGCCAAGCTTGCCGCGGAGAAGCTCGCCGGCCACCGGGGCTGGAAGCGCGCCCGGGTGATCAAAGTCAACCCCGACTCGCCCCAGACCCACGCGCGGCGGATCGCCCTCGACGAGGGCAAGACCCTGATCATGGCGGTGCCGCGTCTTCGCGACACCCATCCCTTCCGGCTGCTCGATCCGCGGAAGCTCTCGGCGAAGCAGAAGCGCGAGGCGGCGACGATCAAGGGCGCGATGCGCCACGGGAGGGTGGTTGCCGACGAGGAGCTGCCCGAGGTGGACTTCGTCCTCTGCGGCTCGGTCGCGGTCAACCTGAGCGGCGCCCGGGTGGGCAAGGGCGGCGGCTACTCCGACCTCGAATACGGGCTTCTGATCGAGGCCGGCCGGATCGACGAGCACACCACGGTGGCGACGACCGTCCACCCGATCCAGATCCTCCGCGAGCACCTGCCGGCACTCGCCCATGACCTGCCGATCGACCTGATCGCGACTCCGCGGGCGGTGATCGAGGTCGAGCGCCAGTATCCGCGCCCGCGCGGCATCCTCTGGGACCACCTCCAACCACCCCAGATCCGTGAGATCCCCATCCTGGAGCGGATGGGATACGCATAGGCACGGATGGGCACGCAGAGATCGTCTGGAATGGCTCCGGCGAGCACCTCGACAAGAGCGGAGGTCCCCGAGCGCGACGTGCTGACCGTCGGCGAGACCCTGCGCCGGGTCGCCGCCGACACCAGCTTCGCGCTGAAGCTCGCGACCAACCGGGCCGAGCTGCCGCCGGCGACGCCTGCGGACGGACCCGATCCCTATGGGAACCCCGATCCTGAATGGCTCCGGATCGATTGGCGCAGGCGATTGCGCCAGGTGGATGTTGTCGGAGCGCGAGTCAACTACGTCGAGCTGGGCGACGGGCCGCCCCTCGTCTTCGTCCACGGGCTCTCGGGCGCGTGGCAGAACTGGCTCGAGAATCTGCCCCACTTCTCGCGTTCGTTTCGGGCGATCGCGCTTGATCTACCCGGCTTCGGCGCCAGCCCGATGCCACCTTGGAAGATCTCAATCCAGGCCTACGGGCGCTTCCTGCGCGACTTCTGCGAGCGTCTTGGCGTCGGGCCCTGCCCGATCGTCGGCAACTCGATGGGCGGGTTCATCGCCAGCGAACTCGCCGTCGCCGACCCAGAGCGAGTCGAGAAGCTGGTGCTGGTCTCGGCGGCAGGAATCAGCTTTGCCCGTGCCCGCCAGGAGCCCGCGCGGATGATGGCCCGTATGGGGCGAGCCGCCGTACCCGCAATGCTCAAGTTCCAGCTCGGCACCGGACTGCGGCGCCCGCGCGCCCGGCAGCTCGCCTTCCAGGGGGTCTTCCACGATCCGAACTCGCTCCGCCGCGAGCTGCTCTGGGAGAACATCGTGCCCGCGCTCAACAGTCCCGGCTACTTCGACGCGATCACGAACCTGTTCGGCTACGACATCCGCGACCGCCTGGCGGAGATCGAGGACCCGACTTTGATCGTCTGGGGGCGCAACGACCGGGTGACGCCGGTTCCTGCAGCCTTCTCCTACAAGAAGCGGATCGGCGAGAATGCCGAGCTGGTCATCTTCGACGAGTGCGGGCACGTCCCGCAGCTCGAGCGCCCGGTGCGCTTCAACCGGCTGCTGGAGCGGTTCCTCAGCTCGTGACTGCGCCCTCGGAGGCGCTCGACACCGAAGCCGCGTACTTCGCCATCACGCCCGACTTGTAGGGGGGCTCCGGCGGCTGATACGCCTCGACTCGCTTCGCGATCTCCTCTTCGGAGAGCGCGACGTCGAGTCGGCGGGCGTCGATGTCGAGGGTGATCTCATCGCCTTCCTCGACCGCCGCGATCGGTCCCCCGCGGATCGCTTCGGGGGCGACATGGCCGGCCATCAGGCCGTGGGTGGCTCCGGAGAAGCGGCCGTCTGTGAGCAGCGCCACCTTGTCGCCGATCCCCTCGCCGACCAGGGCCGCGGTCACCTGGAGCATCTCCCGCATTCCCGGGCCGCCCGAGGGGCCCTCGTTCCGGATCACGACGACGTCGCCGGGCTTGATCCGCTGGTCGTGGACCGCGGCGAAGCACTCCTCCTCGGAGCCGAAGACCCTGGCGGGCCCGGTGTGAGTGCGGCGCTCCTCGCCGGCGACCTTGACCACGCAGCCCTCGGGTGCGAGGTTGCCGCGAAGGATCACCAGGCCCCCGGTGGGCTTGAGCGGATCCGAGATCGGACGGATGACCTCCTGGCCGGGTGTCTCCTCGGCCGCGTCGGCCTCCTCGCCGATCGTCCGGCCGGTGATCGTGATCGCGTCGCGATGGAGGACGCCGGCCTCGTCGAGACGCTTGGCGAGGACGCCGATCCCGCCGGCCTCGTAGAAGTCCTTGGCGACGAAACGCCCGCCGGGCTTCAGGTCGCCGACCAGCGGCGTCCGCTCCGAGATCCGGTCGAAGTCGTCGATCGTCAGCTCGATCCCGGCCTCCCGGGCGACGGCGAGCAGATGGAGGACGCCGTTGGTCGAGCCGCCGGAAGCGCAGACGGAGGCGATCGCGTTCTCGAGCGAGTCGCGGGTGATCACCTGGCTCGGCCGGAGGTCCTCGGCGAGCACCTTCATCACCAGCTCGCCGCAGTCGCGGGCGACCTTCTCTCGCGTGCCGTCGACGGCGGGAACCATCCCCGTGCCCATCGGGGTGATCCCCATCAGCTCGAAGGCGCAGGCCATCGTGTTCGCGGTGAACTGGGCACCGCAGGCGCCGGCGCCGGGACTGGCGCAGCCCTCAAGCTCGTGGAGGTCCTCGTCGGAGAGATCGCCGGTCGCGTGGGCGCCGATCGCCTCGAAGACGTCCTGGATCGTCACGTCTTTGCCACGCCAGCGCCCCGGCAGGATCGAGCCGCCGTAGAGCATCAGCGAGGGGACGTCGAGCCGGGTCAGCGCCATTACGCAGCCGGGGATCGTCTTGTCGCAGCCGGAGAGGGCGATCACCGCGTCGAACTGGTAGCCGCGGGCGGTGAGCTCGATCGAGTCGGCGATCACCTCGCGGCTGACGAGGGAGGTCTTCATCCCCTGCGTTCCCATCGTGATCCCGTCAGAGATCGCGATCGAGTTGAACTCCATCGGGGTCCCCCCCGCCGCCCGGACACCCTCCTTGACGTGCTCGGCGAGGCCACGGAGGTGGAAGTTGCACGGCATCGCCTCGATCCAGGTGTTCGCGATCCCGACGGTCGGCTTGGAGAGATCGTCGTCGCCGAAGCCGATTCCCTTCATGTAGGCGCGGGCGAAGGCGCGGTCGGGCCCGTCGAAGACGACGCTGCTGCGGGAGCGCATCGCTGCGCCGTTTGCGGTCGCCGGATCCTTGGAGGCGGCGCTCATCCGGCAGACCTCCATGCCCGCAGATTCGCGAGGTCGCGCCGGATCATCCCCGGGTCGAGCTGGCGCCCGGGCAGGTGCATGTTCGCCTCACCGATCAGCTGGTGCTCGTCACCGTGCAGAGCCATCCACTTGGCGAGGACGTCGTCGGCGTCCGGGAGCCACTCCCCCGCGTCGGGCTCTGAGCCGTCGGGAAAGCGGACGCAGTACTCGCTGAGGAGCTCCCCGCTGGCGGCGTCGTAGGCGACGATCGGGCGGTGGGGGTAGATCAGGTAGCCGTAGCCATCCTCGGCGCCGCCCTCGGTGGCGACGAAGCCGAGCTGCGAGTACATCGCGAGCGCCTCCTCCCCGGCGACTTCCCGCAGCAGCTGGCGCGCCCGCTGCTCGGCTGCGACGTTGCGCCGGTTGTCGCGATGCGCGAGCCGCGGGTGGGGACGGTCCACTCTCCGCCGCGCCCAGAGAGGCAGCAGCGCGGCAAGCGCCGCCAGCGCCGGCACGATCAGGAACGTGGCTCTCATCAGCCGCCGGCGGCCGGTGGGAAGAAGATCACCCGGTCGGTCCCGTCCGGGACCTCCGAGAAGTCGCGGACCATGGTTGCCTCCCGCCGCCCCGCGGCGCCCTCGTACGGAACGGCGGCCCACATCCCGAGGTCGAGCTGACGGCGGAACTCCTTGATCAGCCGCTCCTCATCCTCGGCAACCTCCCGGTCGCCCTCGGCGAGGAGGACGTCGCCATGCCCCGGTGACATGCGGACCAGCTTCATGGGACTGATTATTGCTGCTCGCGAGCCCGGTCCAGCTGGGCGGCCCTCGCCCGCACTCCGAGCGCGTCGACCGGCCCTGCTCCCTCGCCGAGCTCGCGGAGCCCGTCGCCGACCGCCTCCGCGGCGATCGCCCGCGCCGCCCGCGCCGCTGCAAGCGGCTCGTAGCCGTGAGCGAGGTGGGCGGCGAGCGCCGAGGAGTGGGTGCAGCCGGAGCCGTGCGAGGCACCGTCCGGATGCCGCGGCCCCTCAATCGACTCCATGGTCTCGCCGTCGAAGAAGACATCCGGCCCGCCGTCGGTATGGCCGCCCGTGACCACCGCCGCCTCCGGACCCAGCTCCCTCACCGCCCGCGCCAGCTCCTCGACGGTGGCCCGACCGTCGAGCCCGCTGAGCTCGCGGGCCTCGCTCAGGTTCGGGGTGGCGACCGCAGCCCGGGAGAGGATCAGCTCGATCAGGGCCTGCTTCGCCGCCGGGTCGAGGAGGACCGCGCCGCTCTCGGCGACCATCACCGGATCGACGACGATCGGCGCCTCCGCCACCTCCCCGAGCGCCTCGGCGACCGCCTCGATCGTCGGCTGGTCGAAGAGCATCCCGATCTTGACCGCGTCCAGGGCGAAGTCGGAGGCGACCGCCCTGACCTGGTCGAGGATCATCCGCCGCGGGATCGCCTCGACCGAGACCACCTCGCGGGTGTTCTGGGCGGTGAGGGCGACGATCGCGGAGGTGCCGTGGACCCCGCAGCGCGCGAACGCCTTCAGGTCGGCCTGGATCCCGGCGCCGCCGCCGGAATCCGAGCCGGCGATCGTGATCGCGACCGGTATGCGGGTGAAGCTCTCCATCCGGCCAAGGCTAGTTGCCGCCCCGCTCAAGGACAGTCCATAGCCTTCTCTCGGATGCGAGCGAGGATGTTGAAGGTTGGGCTGATCGCACTGCTGGCGCTCGGAAGCCTGGCGCTCTGGATCGCCCTACCAGCCGCTTGGCTTTGGGTCACCCGGGATCTGCAGTCATTTGCGACGCGGTTCCTGATCGTGATCGCGGGTTGCGTAGTGACAATGGTGGCTGGAGGCGCCCTCCTCTTCCGGCTGGAGGCCGTCTACATTCGGATCACGGGCGCGGCCGGTCCCCAGCAGGAGCCCCCCGGATATCTGCGCACCGTCGCCGAGGATCGGCGACCCCGCCGTCGCATGACCTTGCTCGAGAGCTTCCTCGTGGCCTCCGCGGTCGTTGCGCTTGCGGCGCTCGTCGTCTGGTGGGCGTTTCTTGCCGATTCGCCGAATCCCTCGGGCCCGTTGCAGCCGCTCTAAACCTGATCCTGCGCAGCTGTTGCGAGCGAGGTCCGCTCGTAACTGCCGGAGCCGTCGACGCTGAGGTAGCCGAGCAGCTCGAGGCGGGTGAGGGCGACCGCGGCGGCGTCGGCGGCGAGGCCGGCCTCGCGGGCGACCGCGTCGAGGTTCCCGGCACCCCCCTCGACCAAATCGAGCACCTCGGCGAGCTCGGTTGCGAGGGCCGGCCCGGGGGCAGCAGTCTTGGCCTCGGCCGCGCCCGCCCCGAGCAGCGAGTCGAGCGCGTCCTGGGCCGAGCGGATCACCTGGGCGCCGTCGCGAAGCAGCTGGTTGGTGCCGGCGGCGGAGGATGTGCGGACCCGGCCGGGGACCGCACCGAGATCGCGGCCCAGTTCCTGGGCGAGATCGGCGGTGATCAGCGAGCCGGAGCGTTGACGGGCCTCGACCACGACAACGAGCTGGCCGAGGGCGGCCATGATCCGGTTGCGCGCCGGGAAGGTCCAGCGCCGAGCCTGGACACCGGGCGGGAGCTCGGCCAGGACCAGGCCGTCGCGGACGATTTCCTCGTAGAGCCGGCGCATCCGGGCGGGATGCGGGACATCGGGCCCGTTGCCGAGGATCGCCACGGTCGCGCCGTTCGCGGCCAGCGCGCCCTCGTGAGCGCAGGAGTCGATCCCCAGCGCCATCCCGCTGACAACCAGCATCCCGGCGACCGCCAGCTCGCGACCCAGCAGGATCGCGTTCTCGCGCCCGTACCCGCTGGGCCGGCGGGAGCCGACCACGGTGACCCGGCCGTCGCCGCTGAGCCGATCGAGCCGGCGGTGATCGCCGCGACCGAAGAGGCAGGCCGGTGCCTGCCTTCCAAGATCCCGGAGCGACGCCGGGTAGGGGTCGTCGTGGCGGCAGCATGCCCAGGCGCCCGCGGCGGCGACCGCCTCGCGCATCGCCGCTGCCGAGGGGACCTCCCGTCGCTCGCCCTCGCCGCCCTTGGGCAGGGCCGCCCGCAACTCGGGATCATCAAGCCCGAGCAGCTCGCCGGTTCGGCACCGAGGGGAGCTCTCGAGCGCCCGCTCGATCCGGGGCGAGAGCCCGGCGATAGTCCAGGCCCGATGGAGGCAGCGCTCGCAGGCGCTCGGCCCGGCGCTCATCGATCGGAGCGGCGGCGGAACCCAAGCGCCTGCTCGACGTGCTCACCCTCGATCGAGTCGCTTCCGACGAGGTCGGCGATGGTGCGGGCCACGCGGACGACCCGGTCCCATCCCCGGCCGCTGAGCCCGAGCCGGTCGTGTCCGGATGCGAGCATCCCCGCCGCTTCGGGCTTGATCCGGGCGAGGCGGCGCACCTCCATCGGGGTCATCTCGGCGTTGCAGCGGCCAGGGCCGAGGCGCCCCTCCTGCCGCTCCCGCGCCGCCTCGACCCTCGGGCGGACGGCCGCCGAGCTCTCGCCGTCGCCATCGGCGAGCGCCTCGGCGCTCGGCCGCCCGACACTGAGAGAGAGGTCGATCCGGTCGGCGAGGGCGCCGCTGAGCTTCGCCTGATAGCGGGCGACGACGCTCGGCGGGCAATCGCACTCGCCGGACCCGGGCCCACGCCCGCAGGGGCACGGGTTGGAGGCGGCGACCAGCTGGAAGCGGCAGGGCAGGGTGACGCTGCGGCCGGCCCGGGCGAGGCTGACCGAGCCCTCCTCCACCGGCTGGCGGAGGGCCTCGAGCGCGTCGCGGCGGAACTCCCCGAGCTCGTCGAGGAAGAGGACGCCGCGGTGAGCGCGGGTGACCTCTCCGGGCCGCGGCGGCGAGCCGCCGCCGATCAGGGCCCTGGCCGAGGCGGTGTGATGGGGAGAGCGAAACGGTCGCGAGGGCCCGGCGCCGTTCATGCTTCCCTCCGCGCACACACCGGCGATCCGGATCACCTCGAGCGCCTCCTCACGGCCGAGCGGAGGCAGCAGCGTGGGCAGCCGCCTCGCCGCCAGGGTCTTGCCGCCCCCGGGCGGGCCGACCAGGAGCAGGCTGTGACCCCCTGCGGCGGCGACCTCGAGCGCTCGGCGCAGCCCGGGCTGGCCCTTGAGCTCGGAGAGGTCGGCGCCCTCGTCCCTCACCGGCTCGAGATCGGCCCCCGGCTCCGGCTCGAGTGGCGGAATCGCTCCCTCGGCGAGCGCGTTCAGTCGCGAGATGTGCTCGAGCGGGGTCACCTCCACCCCATCGACGAAGGCCGCCTCGCGGGCGGAGCCGGCGGCGATCGCGATCCCGCGCAGGCCCAGGTCCCGAGCGCCCTCGGCGATCGCGAGGGCGCCCGAGACCGGCCGGATCGAGCCGTCCAGGGCGAGCTCGCCGGCGAGTGCGTGCCGCTCGAGCAGGCCGGTGGCGAGCTGGTTGGTGGCGACGAGGAGGGCGGCGGCGATCGCAAGGTCGAAGGCCGGTCCGGCCTTCGGCAGGTCGGCGGGCGCCAGGTTCGCCGTGATCCGCCGCTGGGGAAACTCGAATCCCGAGTTGACGAGCGCCGAGCGCACCCGCTCCCGCGACTCTCTGACGGCGGTGTCGGGGAGGCCGACGATCGCGAAGCTCGGGAGGCCGCTGGTCACGTGGACCTCGACGTGGATCGGCTCCGCCTCGATCCCGACCAGGGCGAAGGTGCGGGCGATCGCGAGCACCCCGCGACCGTAGGGCCGACGCGCGCGCCGGCGGCGCGCAAATCGTCACGATTTCGCCCCGACTCCGTTGCGATCGGGACGCCACCGGCGGCAGCCGCCGCTTCAGGGTCGGATCGGTGACGATCGCGCGACAGCGGCTCGGCCGCCGGGCCGAGGACCTGGTCGCCGCCCGGCTCCAGCGGGCGGGCTGGCGCTTGGTCGAGCGCAACTTCCGCACCCGCAACGGTGAGATCGACCTGATCGGCCTCGACGGCACCACCCTGGTCTTCGTCGAGGTGAAGGCGGGCCGCTTGGGCGCCAGGGCCGGTCCGGAGCGCCCCGCCTTCGCCGTCGGCCGGCGCAAGCAGCTCCGGCTCCGCCGGCTGGCGCGGGAGTGGATCGCGGAGCGCCGCGGCCCCTCAGGCGTCGCCGGCTATCGCTTCGACGTCGTCGGGGTCAGCTTCGGCCCGGATGGCCTCGCGGATGTCGATCACCTCCGCGACGCTTTCTAGTCCCTCGTCCAGCTTCCCGGCATCCTCCTCGCCGAGCGCGAGCTGGGTGTAGGCGATCGAGGCGAACGATCGACGATGGAGCGGGCAGATCCCCCGCTCGACGATCGCATCACGGTGCTCGGGGGTCGAGTAGCCGACGTGCTGGTCGAAGCCCCAGTCGGGATAGAGGGCGTGGACCCGGCGCATGTAGCGGTCTCGGGTGACCTTTGCAATCACCGAGGCGGCGGCGATCGCTGCACTCCGCGCGTCGCCGTCGATTACCGCGGTGTGCTCGCGGTCGCAGCCGGGCAGGCGGAAGCCGTCGACCAGGCGGGTCGCCTCATTCGGCGCCACCGCCAGCATGCAGTCGGCGAGCGCAGCCAGGTTGGAGACGTGGAGCCCATTGCGGTCGATCGCCCGTACCGAGCGCACCGCCACCGTCACTCGGTCCGCCGCCCGGATCACGTGCGGGTAGAGCTCCTCGCGCTCCTCCTCGCTCTTCTGCTTCGAGTCGTCGAGCCGGGCGAGGGCACGCCGCTCGCTGCGGCCGATCCCCTCGAGGTCGATGCAGACGCCCGCGGCCACCAGCGGCCCGGCCAGTGAGCCCCTGCCGGCCTCGTCGACTCCGGCGACGAAGCGGTGGCCGAAGGAGCGATCGAACCGGAAGAGGCGCGCGGCGGTACGGCGCTTTCGCT
This sequence comes from uncultured Solirubrobacterales bacterium, assembly GCA_963752585.1. Classification (GTDB taxonomy): domain Bacteria; phylum Actinomycetota; class Thermoleophilia; order Solirubrobacterales; family 70-9; genus CAVVYV01. Next base: position 118,143 of record CAVVYV010000007.1, on the reverse strand, counting down.
TCCGTCGCTTGTTCTTAGAAGATCCCGATCCGGTCCGGGGGCCAGTAGGTGGCGAAGGCTTTTCCGATGATCCAGTCACGCGGGATGGGTCCCCAGAAGCGGCTGTCGTCGCTCTCGCCCCGATTGTCGCCCATCATGAAGTAGTGATCAGGCGGAATCGTGATCGGACTCGGCAAATTGCACTCTCCGCCGGGCGCGCAGGGGCGGATGAAGTCCTCGCTGGCCACCTCTCCGTTGACCACCGGGTGACCGTCCTGGATCGCGACCGTGTCGCCGGGACCGGCGACGATTCGCTTGATGAAGTTGACGTTTGCCTTCTCCGGAGTCGGCTCGGAGCAGGGCGCTCCGTTGGTCCGGGGCACGCCGCACTGATTCCCGCGCTCTGCGCCGGCCGGCGGATGGAAGACGATGATGTCGCCGATCCCGGGGTCGGCGAAGCGATAGAGGAAGCGGTTGACCAGAACCCGCTGACCGACGTCGAGGGTGGGCTCCATCGACTCCGAGGGGATCTGGTAGGGCTTCACCACGAAGGCCTGGATCCCGAGCGCGAGGCCGAGCGCGAGCGCGACGATTACGACGAGCTCGAAGAGCGCGCCCTGCGTGCTGTGGGGCCTGGGGACCTTCAGCCTTCTGCCTTTTCGGAGTCGGCCGGCTCTTCGGCCGTCTCTTCCCCAGCTGCTTCCTCTTCCCCGAGCTGCTTCCTCTTCCGCGGGCTGCTTCTCTTCCGCGGGCTGCTCCTCGGCGGCCTCCTCGGCGGCCTCCTCGCCCTCCTTCGGCGGCCTCCTCGCCCTCCTCCTCGGGCTCGACCACCTCGGCCTCGGCCTCGCTCACCGCCACCCCCTCGGCGTCGACCGCCTCGGCCTCATCCTCGGCGATCACGAGCTCGTCCTCGATCCCCCAGCGCCGCTCGGCGACCCGGGCGCGCTTGCCGACCTTCTCGCGCAGGTAGTAGAGCTTCGCCCGGCGGACATCGCCGCGCGCCGCCACCTCAAGCTTCTCGATCTTCGGCGAGTGCAGCGGGAAGGTCCGCTCGACCCCGACTCCGAAGGAGTGCTTGCGCACGGTGAAGGTCTCGCGGGCGCCGCTGCCCTGGCGCTTGATCACTATCCCCTCGAACACCTGGGTCCGGCGGCGGTTGCCCTCGACGACCTGGAAGTGGACGCGGACCCGGTCGCCCGCGCCGAAGCTGGGGCGCTGCCGCAGAACGCGCTGCTCGAGGCTCTCGATCACTGTGCTCATTGGTGCAAGGGGGTCCGAAAACGTGAAAAGGGCGCGGTCCGAGGCCGCGCCGCCGCGCGAACTGTAGCGGAGAAGTGTGCCTAACCCGCCTGCTCTGCGCGCTCGCGGCTGCGGGCGCGCCGCCAATCCTGCACCTTGGCGTGATCCCCCGAGAGCAGAACCTCGGGCACTTCCCAGCCGCGATAGGACGCCGGCCGCGTGTAGTGCGGGTACTCCGGCGCCCCCTCGAGCGCCGCGCTGTAGGACTCCTCGACGGCGCTCTCGGCGTCGCCGAGGGCCCCCGGGAGCTTCCGGAGGACCGCATCGCAGATCACCATCGCCGCCAGCTCGCCGCCCGAGAGAACGTAGCGGCCGATCGAGATCACCTCGTCGGCGAGGTGCTCGACCACCCGCTCGTCGAGGCCCTCGTATCGGCCGCTGAGCAGGGCGATATGCGGCTCGGCGGCGAGCTCCTCGGCGAGCGAGTCGTCGAAGAGCCGCCCGCTTGGATTGAGCGCGATCACCCGGACGCCCTCGCGCTCGGACCCGTAGGCGGCCTCGAGCGCTGCATCGACCACGTCCACCCGGAGGACCATCCCCGCCCCACCGCCATACGGGGCGTCGTCCACCTGGCCGGCGCTGAGCGGGGTGGTGTCGCGGTAGTTGTGGAGGCGAAGCTCGGAGCCCGCCTCGAGCGCGTTGGCGACGTGGCGCTGGCCTCGGAACCACTCGAAGTGCTCCGGGAACAGCGTGAAGAGGTCGATGATCAATCGAGGATCTCGACGATGACGCGCTTCTCGGCCCGGGTCGCGGCGGCCTTCATCACCATCCGCAGCGCGTTGGCGACCCGGCCCCCGCGGCCGATCACCCGGCCCAGGTCGTCCTCGGCGACTTCGAGCTCGAGCACCACCTCGCCGTCGATCTCCTCGACCTCGTTGACCTCGACCGCGTCGGGGTCGGAGACCAGGGAACGGGCGAGGAAGTCGAGCAGATCGCGCACGGCAGGCGTCCCGCCCTAGCGGCCGGTCGCCTCGATCCCCTGCGTGCGGAGCAGCGTCGCCACCGTCCGGGTCGGGCGGGCGCCGTTGCTGAGCCAGTGACGGGCGCGCTCCTCGTCGATCTTGATCAGCGAGGGCTCGGTCTGCGGGTTGTACTGGCCGATCGTCTCGATCGTGCGACCGTCGCGCGGCGAGCGCCGGTCGCTGACCACGATCCGCCAGATCGGATTCTTTCGCCCCCCAACTCTTCTCAGCCTGATTCGGACCATCTGAGGCGGTGAGATTAGCGGGCGCCGCGCATCAGCTGCTCCGGCGAGGGCATCTTGCCCTCGGAGAGCTGCTTCATCATCTTCCGCATCTGCCCGAACTGCTTCACCAGGCGGTTGACCGCCTGGACGTTGGTCCCCGAGCCCGCCGCGATCCGCTTCCGGCGGGAGCCGTTTATCTCAGCCGGGTTGGCGCGCTCGTGCGGCGTCATCGAGAGGATGATCGCCTCGATCCGGTCGAGCTCGCGCTCGTCGACCTGACCCATCCCCTGCATCGCCTTCCCCATCCCCGGCACCATCTTCATCAGGTTGCCGAGCGGCCCCATCCGCCGCACCTGCTTCAGCTGGGCGAGGAAGTCCTCGAGCGTGAACTGCTGCTTTCGGATCTTCTGCTCGAGGTCGGCGGCCTGGTCGGCGCTGAACTCGTCCTGGGTCTTCTCGATCAGCGACATCACGTCGCCCATCCCGAGGATCCGCCCCGCCATCCGGTCCGGATGGAAGCGCTCGAGCTCGTCGAGCTTCTCGCCGGTTGAGGCGTAGATGATCGGCTTACCGGTCACCGCCCTCACCGAGAGCGCCGCGCCGCCACGCGCGTCGCCGTCGAGCTTGGTGATCAGCACGCCGTCGAACTCGGCGACCTCGGCGAAGCTCTCGGCGACGTTGACCGCGTCCTGGCCGGTCATCGCGTCGAGGACGAGGAGGACGTCATGGGGCTTGGTCACCTTCCGGACCCGGGCGAGCTCGTCCATCAACTCCTCGTCGACGTGGAGGCGGCCGGCGGTGTCGAGGATGAGGACGTCGCGTCCCTCCTGCTTCGCCTGCTCCAGCGACCACTTCGCGACCTCGACCGCGTCGGTCTCCCCGGGTCGGGCATAGACCTGGAGCTTCGCCTGCTCGCCGAGCCGCTGAAGCTGCTCGACGGCTGCCGGGCGCTGGAGGTCGCAGGCCGCGAGGGCGACGTTCCGGTTGTCCTTGGAAAGGAGCCTCCCCAGCTTCGCGGTCGCGGTGGTCTTTCCCGAGCCCTGGAGGCCGGCGATCAGGATCACCGTCGGGCCGCTCGAGCTGAAGACGAGCTCGCGGCCGGAGCCACCCATCAGCTCGGTGAGCTCGTCGTTCACCGCCTGGACCACGGTCTGGCCCGGGATTCAGCGCCTCCGATACCTCGGCGCCGGCGAGTCGCTCGCGCAGCGAGGCGGTGAAGTCCTTCACCACCTTGAAGTTGACGTCGGCCTCGAGCAGCGCGAGGCGCACCTCGCGCAGGGCCTTGTCGACGTCGTCGTCGGAGAGCTTCCCCCGCGAGCGGACGTCCGAGAGCACGCCCTGGAGGCGGTCTGAGAGCTGGTCGAACATGAACGGCTCAGGTTAGAGCGCGGGAGTCTGCGCGCGGCGTCCTCTAGGCTCTGGCGCATGTGCAGAAACATCAGACAACTTCATAACTACGACCCGCCCGCGAGCCAGGAGGAGGTCCACGACGCCGCCCTCCAGTACGTGCGCAAGATCAGCGGCTCGAACAAGCCGTCGAAGGCGAACACCGAGGCTTTCGAGCGCGCGGTCGACGAGGTCGCGGCGAGCACCGCGGCTCTCCTGGACGCGCTTGTGACGAAGGCGCCGCCGAAGGACCGCGAGGTCGAGGCCGCCAAGCGCCGGGCCCGCGCCGCCGAGCGGTTCGCGACGGCGGCCTAGGGCCGACGCCTAGGATCCGATCATGGACCCCGAGCGCGCCCACGCGCGATTGAGCGAGGAGAAGAACAGGATCGAGAAGGAGATCGCCGATCTCGGCGACTCCCCGGCGGGCTCGGACGAGCCTGAGGACTTCGGCGACAGCGGTGCCGAGCTCGACCAGTCGGGCCGCGACGGGGCGATCCGCGAGGACCTGAAGAAGATCCTGGCGGCGATCGAGCGGGCCGAGCAGCGGCTCGAGGAAGGTACCTACGGAGTCTCGGTGGTCAGCGGTAAGCCGATCCCCGACAAGCGGCTCGAGGCCCTCCCCTGGGCCGAGCGCACCGTCGAGGAAGAGCGCTAGCTACTGCTCGAGCAGCGCCCGGGCGAACTGCTCGGCGTGGAACGGGCGGAGGTCCTCGAGCGACTCGCCAATCCCGATCAGCTTCACCGGGATCCCGAGCTCGGAGGCGATCGCCAGTGCGACTCCTCCCTTCGCCGAGCCGTCGAGCTTGGTGAGGACAGCCCCGGTCACCTCGACCGCCCGGGCGAACTCCTCCGCCTGGCGGATCCCGTTCTGGCCGGTGGTCGCGTCGATCACCACCAGGGTCTCGTGGGGGGCGTCGGCGAGCTGCTTGCCGATTACGCGCCGCACCTTCGACAGCTCCTCCATCAGGTTGCCGTGCGTGTGGAGTCGCCCGGCGGTGTCACAGATCACCACGTCGGCGCCGCGGGCCTGGGCCGCGGCGACCGCGTCGAAGGCGACCGCGCCGGGGTCGCCGCCCTCGGAGCCGCGAACGATCTCGCTCCCGGCCCGCTCGGCCCACTCGGTGAGCTGCTCGACCGCGGCGGCACGGTAGGTGTCGGCGGCGCCGACGATCACCTTCAGGTCGAGCTCCCGCTGAAGGTGCCAGGCGATCTTGCCGATCGTCGTCGTCTTCCCGGTCCCGTTGACGCCGACGATCATCAGCACCGCGGGGCGCTCGCTGACGTCGATCCGGCTCCCGTCGTCGCCCTGGGGCGAGGCGAGCTCGGCGAGGACCTCGATCAGCCGTTCGCGCAGCACTCCCCCGCCGGAGAGGCCACCGGCCGCCGCCTCGTCCTCGAGGCGCTGGACCACCGCCGCCGTGGTCTTCGCGCCGACGTCCGCGAGGATCAGCGCCTCCTCGAGCCGCTCCCAGGTCGACTCGTCGATCTGGTCGGTGAAGCTGGCCGAGAGCTCGGCGCCGAGGGCCTCGCGGCTGCGGGAGAGTCCCCGGCGAAGGCGGCTGAACACGCCCGCGCGCTCGGTCTCATCCTCGGCGGCAGCCGGGGGTCCCGCGTCCTCGCCGGTGTCGAAGGCCCGGCGCCAGTCGGAGTCCATCGCGGCGCAGCCTAGCCGCGCCGGGTGCTCGGCCTAGGCCGCCTGCTCGGCGGTCGGGTCCTCGGCGCCCGGGACCTCGGCGGCGTCCGACAGGTCGCGGTCGCGGGGCAGGCGGCGGGAGACGACCTTGGTCACCCCGTCGCCGCCCATGCTCACCCCGTAGAGGACGTCGGCGGCGTCCATCGTCCGCTTCTGGTGGGTGACGATCACGAACTGGGAGCGCTCGGCGAACCGCCGGACGAGGCGCAGGAACCGGTCGAGGTTGATGTCGTCCAGGGCCGCCTCGACCTCGTCGAGGATGTAGAAGGGACACGGCCGCGCCATCAGCACGGCGAAGACGAAGGCCAGCGCCACCAGCGACTTCTCGCCGCCGGAGAGCAGCGAGAGCCGGCGGGTGGACTTGCCCTGGGGGGTGACCTCGATCTCGACTCCGCCGTCCTCATCGGGAGACGTGCCCTCGGGCTCCTCCTCGTCCCCGCCATCGCCGTCCGCCGCGCCGCCGATCTGGTCGGGCAGCGGCCTCGGGCCCATCTCGACCCGGCGCAGCCGCCCCCGCCCGCCGGGGAAGAGCTCGGCGACCATCTCCTCGAAGTTGCGGGCGGTGGCCTCGAGGGTCTCCTCGAAGGCGGCGGCGATCTCCTTGTCGGTGCGGCGGACCAGCGCCCCCAGCTCCGCGATCGCCTTCTCCAGGTCCTTGCGCTGATCGGCGAGCTCGGTGACGTGCTCGCGCTCCTCGGCGTACTCGCGCTCGGCCAGCGGGTTGACAGGCCCAATCTGCTCCCGCCGCCGCTCGACCCGCACCAGCTTCGCCTCGATCTCGGTGCGCTCCTCGTCCGGCAGCGGCGCGGTGGCCGGCGCCAGCTCCTCCTCGAGCAGCTCGCCGAGCCGCCGCAGCTCGGCCGATCCCTCGTTGCGCCGGTCCCGGAGCTGCGCGGCCTCGACCTCGGCGGTGGTCAGGGTCTCGCTGACCTCGCGGAGCTCGGCCTGGAGGCCGTACTCCCGCTCGGAGCACTCGCGGAGCTCGGTGGCGATCTCGCCCCCGCCGTCCTCGGTGGGAGCGGCGAGCGCCTCGGCGCGAGCCGCGAGCCGCTCCGACACCGCGATCAGGGCCCGATGGGCGCGTCCCAGTGCCGGCAGCGTCTCGCGCTCGAGTGCGATCCTGCGCTCGAGCTTCTCGCGATCCCGGTCGCGGGACTCGCGTGCTCGCCCCGCCGCCTCGACGTGGCGGCGCTCGGCGGCCAGCTCCGCCTCGAGCTGGGCGCGACGGAGCGCGGTCTGGCCCTCTCCCTCGTCCCGCTGCTCCCGCTGGTCGGCCAGCCAGGTCGCCCGGCTCGCCTCTTCGCTCGCCTCGTCGAGCTCCCGGCGCGCCTGGCGCCGGGCGCCGTGAGCCTCGTCCTGCCGGCTGAGCGCGGCAGCCAGCGCCTCCTCGGCCTTCTCGAGGTCCCGCTTCGCCCGCTCCTCGGTCTGCTCTCGCTGGCGCAGGCGCGAGGCAAGCTCCTCTCGCTCCGAGCGAGCGGCCAGCGCCGGGTCTGCTCCCTCTCGGGGCAGCAGCCGGAGCTCTCCGGCGGCGCCGTCGTAGCACGCGCCGTCCACGGTCACCGCCAGCCCGGTGAAACCCGAAGGCAGTTCCCGGAGCTCGTCGACCAGCCAGGCGTCGGCGAGCAGCCGCTCGACCACCTGGCTCGCCTCTCCGCGGGCCTCGACCAGGTCGAGGAGACGCCTCGCGCCCTCCACCGGGGGCGGGCCGGCCGCCGGCGGCGGTCCGGAGTCGACCAGCGTCCGGGCAGCCCCCTCGGCGCCCGCGATCCGATCGACCCCCTCGCCGATCGAGCTGACCACCGATGCCCGCAGCCGCTCGCCGAGCGCCACGCTCAGGGCCCGTTCCAGTCCGGAGCCCGTCTCGACCATCCCGGCGAGCACCTCGTGCTCGCCCTCAACCGCGGCAGCCGCGAGCTTCGCCTCCACCGCCGCCAGCTCGCCCGCAAGCGCCGCCCGGCGCTCGGAGGCTTTCTGCGCCTCGGCGCGGGCGCGCTCCTCGACTTGGGTGGCGCTCTGAAGCACCGCCACCGCCTCGTTTTCAGCGGCGGCCAGCGGCTCGAGCGCCGCCTCGGCCTCTGCCCGGCGGCGCTCCGCCTCCGCGGCGGCCTCCCGCAGGCGGGCGAGCTCCGACGAGGCATCGCCCCGCTCGAGCTCGGCAAGTTCGGCCTCGAGCTCCGAGATCCGGGCGGCGGTGCCAGCCTCGAGCTCCGGGTCGGCGCCGAGCTCCTCGAGGCGCAGCTGGCGCTCACCGAGTGCGGACCGAAGCTCCCGCTCCGCGAGCTGCATCGCCTCGGCCCGGGCCCGGACCCGCTCTACCGCCGCCCTCGCCTCGGCCAGGTGCTCACCGCGGCGGCGGCGCTCGGCGTCCCCGGCGGCGATCCGCTCCTCGATCGCGGCGCGGCGCTTGCGCACCTCCTCCAGACGCTGCTCTACAGAGTCGCGCTTGCCGCGAGCCTCAGTCAGGCTCCGCTCGGCGGCGCCGAGCTGCTCCTCCTGCACCCGGAGGTCCTCGGCAACCAAACGTGCCCGGAGCTCGCTCTCGTCCCGGACCAGCTTCGCGGTCCGCTCGGCCGCCTCCGCCTGGCGCTTCAGCGGGCGCAGCCGCGAGCGCGCCTCGCGCTCGACGTCGAGCGCCCGGTCGAGGTTCTCGCGGGTCCGGTCCAGCTTCAGCTGCGCTCGGTGGCGGCGCTTGCGGTGCTTCCCGAGCCCTGCGGCCTCCTCGATCAGCATCCGGCGGTCCTTCGGCTTCGAGTTGACGATCGCCTCCACCCGGCCCTGGCTGATCACCGAGTGCATCTCGCGGCCCATGTTGGTGTCGGCGAGCGCCTCGACGACATCGGCGAGGCGGCAGCGGGCGCCGTTCAGCCGATACTCGCCGTCGCCGCTTCGCTCGATCCGGCGGGAGATCGAGATCTCCGAGAACTCGCTGGCGGCACGGCCCTCGGAGTTGTCGATCACCACCTCGACCTCGGCGAATCGCCGCCGCGACTGGCCGTTGCCACCGGCGAAGATCACGTCCCGCATCGACTGCCCCCGAACCGCGATCGGGCTCTGCTCGCCGAGCGCCCAGAGGACCGCGTCGGTGATGTTCGACTTGCCGCAGCCGTTGGGACCGACGATCACGCTGACGCCCGGCGAGAACGTCAGCCGGGTCCGGTCGGGGAACGACTTGAACCCCTTCAGATTGATCGCCTTCAGATACATCTCAGTTTGTGCCCATACGCGGTCCTCAAGCCTCGCGGCCGGACCGGACGCAATCGACCGCCGAACGGCTCATCTACCGCTTCAGGCCCTCGAGCGCCCGCTGCGCGGCAACCTGCTCGGCCTCCTTCTTGCTCCGCCCCGAACCGGTGCCAACCTCCTCGCCGGCGACCGTGGCGCGGATCTCGAAACGGCGGTCGTGAGGCGGTCCCGCCTCGTTGACGACCTCGTAGCTTACGGTGGCGCCATCCCTGGCGAGACGCTCCTGGAGCTCCGACTTGAAGTCGAGGCGCTCGTTCGTCGCTCCCTGGATCTCATCCGCGAACGCGTCGGTCACCGCCGCCGCCGTCGCCTCGAACCCGTGGGTGATGTAGCAGGCGCCGATCACCGCCTCGCAGATCGAGGCCATCGTCCGCTCCGAGTCGAGCAGGGTCTCGACCGGAAGGCCCGTTGCCTCCCTCCGGCGCCCTCGCGCGGAGCAGCTCGGGAAGGCCGAGGCCCCGCGCGACCTCGGCGCAGGCGCGGCCGCTGACCGCCTGGTTGAGGATCTTGGTGAGCTCGCCGATGTCGGCGTCGGGGTGATCGTCGAAGAGCTTCGAGGCGACGACGAGCCCGAGAACGCTGTCGCCGAGAAAGGCGAGGCGGCCGTAGGCGTCGTTGCGCCGCTCGGTCCAGGAGGAATGAGTGAGAGCCCGCCGGCGCAGCTCTTCGGGGGTTCCCTCGAACAGCTCCGCCAGGGAGGCGGTCGTGGTGGTCATCTGGACTCGGTCGCCGCCCCCTCCGTCTAACGGGTTGCCGGGATCCGGGCGCAGACGAACTCGACGGCGTCGCCGACCGTCGTGATCTCAGCCGCCTCCTCCTCGCTCACCCTGATCCCGTAGCGGTCCTCGAGCTCCATCACCAGCTCGTAGAGATCGAGCGAGTCGGCCTCCAGGTCCTCTCGGAACCTGGTCTCGAACTGGATCCTCTCAGGGCTCACCTCGAGCTCGGTGGAGAGATGCTCCCTGACGAGCTTCATCACCTCGTCTCGTTCCATCCCCGGCATTATCCCTCCCCGCTCCCCGGGCGAGAAACACGGAGGGCACCGCGGGTGGCTCCGGCGCGCTCGAGCGCCTCGGCGGTTCGCTCCATCACCCGCTCGCGGACGGCTCGGTCGGCGAGCCTGACCGCGTTGGCGATCCCCTCGGCGCTGGAGCTGCCGTGGGCGACCACCGCCGTTCCCCGGAGGCCGAGGAGCACCGCTCCGCCGACGGCGTTCGGGTCCATTCGGCCGCGGAGGCCGGCGAGAGCCGGGCGCAGAAGCAGTCCGCCGGCGGCGGCGAGCGGACCTGAGCGGGCCGCTCCCCTGACCGCGTCGGCGACCGCACGGGCGGTCCCCTCCAGCGTCTTCAGAGCGATGTTGCCGGTGAAGCCGTCGGTGACGACCACGTCGGCGACTCCGCTGAGCAGGTCGCGGCCCTCGACGTTGCCGACGAATTCGAGGCCCTCTGCGCCGTCGAGCGCCTCGTTCGCCTCGATCACCTCGGGGTTGCCCTTCCTCTGCTCCTCGCCGACCGAGAGCAGCGCGACCCGGGGGGAGGTGGTACCGAGGACCGCATCGCTGAAGGCCGAGCCCAGGTAGGCGAACTGGATCAGGTGCTGAGAGCGAGCCTCGGTGTTTGCCCCGGCGTCCAGCATCAGGACAGGCGGGGCGGAGGGACCCGCGTTCGGCCGCGGGATCTGGACCGCGAGCGCGGGGCGCTGCACCCCCTGGAGCCGCTTCAGCGCGAACAGCGCCGCGGTCATCGTCGCCCCTGTGGAGCCAGCGCTGACCATGCCGCCGGCGCGCCCGGCGGCGACCTCGGCCGCCGCCCGCACCACCGAGGCCTCCGGGGTCGAGCGAACCGCCGAGACCGGATCGGACTCGTTGTCGATCCAGTGCTCGCACGACTCCACTTCGACCCCGGGCTGCGGCCGGAGTGAGGCCGGGCCGAAGACCCTGACCACGATCCCGTCGGCGGCCGCGAGGGCGGCGCCCTCCATCACCAGCTCCGGGCCGGCGTCGGCGCCGTAGCCGTCCAGCGCCACCGCGGCGCCGCGGCCCGCCGCGGTCAACTACTGCTCCGGTTCGGCCTGCGGGGCGGGCTCGGTGGTCTCGACCTCATGGCTGATCACCTCTCGCCCGGCGTAGGTGCCGCAGGTCGGGCAGACCCGGTGCGGCAGCCGCGGGCTGTGACAGCGCGGGCACTCGTTCAGGCGCGGCCGCGCCGCCTTGTGGTTGGCGCGCCGCTTGCGGGTACGCGCCTTCGCCTGTCGCTTCTTCGGGACCGCCATGAGGACTCGGGCATGGTAGCCGGGCCGGCTACTCCTCGAGCTTGAGCTCCCGCAGCTTCGCGAACCGGGGGTCGCCGCCCGTCTCGTGGTGGTGGGCCGCCGGATCGGCGTCGTTGAGCGACTCGCCGCAGACCGGGCAGAGGCCGGCGCAGTCGGCCCGGCAGAGGGGCTGGGCGGGCAGGGCGAGGACGACGGCGTCGTTCGCCCAGCGCTCGAGGTCGAGCTCTCCCTCGTCCACGTAGGGGCTGCGCAGCTCCTCGTCGCCGGAGGGCTGGTCCACCTCACGGACGTCGATCTCCAACGGAAGCTTTGCGTCCGCGAGGCAACGGACGCAGGGACCGGCGAGCTCGGGCGTCAGGCGCAACCGCAGAGCGTGACCAGTGCTGGTCCGAGAGACGTCCAGCCGCGCGCTTTCCAGGTCGGCCTCTGCCCGATACGACTGGCCGCCGAGCGCAACCGGCTCGATCTCCAGGTCGAGGTCGAGTCGCCGCGCCTGGCCGGGGGAAAGAGCGAGATGTCCGAGGTCGACGATGCCGGTTTCCACGAAGATCACCTTCCTCGGGATCGGGGTGAATACGATGGGCGGCCCCGCCCGCTGAGAGCTCCGCCTCAGCTTTCGAGGGTAGCGACACCGACTTGGCCGCTCACTTCCACTGGAACCCCGAGACCTACCTGGAGGAGATCCGGGCCGAGGTTCCGCGGTTCGATGAGCTCCAGGAGCAGGCGGTGAAGGCGATCCCCTCCGCCCCCGAGCGGGTGCTGGAGCTGGGGATGGGCACCGGGGAGACCACCCGGCACCTGCTGGAGGCCTACCCCGACGCCTGGGTGATCGGGCTCGACTCGGACCCGAACATGGTCTATCGCCTCCGCGAGGAGTACGACGACGTCCAACTCGCCCGGATGGAGGATCCCCTCCCCGACGGCCCCTGGGACCTGGTGATCTCGGTGCTCTCGGTCCACCTGATCGACGACGAGGCGAAGCGGACCCTGTTCCGCCGCGTCCGGGAGCATTCAAAGACGCTGGTGATCGGCGACGTCGTCCGCGCCGAGCCCCAGGTCAGCCGGGTCGACCCGAGCGTCGCCCACCTGGACACAGCCGAGGAGCTCGCCGAGTGGTGCGGCGGCGAGATCACCTGGACCGCCGACGACCTCGCGGTGGTTCGGGCCACCTACGACTAAAGACAGGAGCCACGATGCACCACAACCCCGAGCGCCCCGAGCCGCCGCCCAGCGCCGAGAAGGGCGTCGTCCTCTACGAGAAACGCGACCGGATCGCCTATCTCACGATCAACCGACCCGAGGCCAGGAACGCGGTCAGCCCTGAGGTCCACCGGGCGATGATCGCCGCCTGGGCCGACTTCGCCGAGGACGATTCGGTGGACGTCGCGATTCTCACCGGCGCCGGCGAGGCCTTCTGCGCGGGCGCCGACCTGAAGGAGTACATCCCGCCGATCATGGCCGGGGCGCGCGGCAACGACATCCGGGAAGTGGTGGAGCTCGGCCTCAACGGCTTCACCCGCGGAATGCACCGGATCCCGAAGCCGATCATCGGCGCGGTCAACGGTTGGGCGCTGGCGGGAGGATTCGAGACGGCCCTCGCCTGCGACATCCGGATCGCCTCAGAGCGGGCGATGTTCGGCTCGTTCGAGGCGCGCCGCGGCTTCCACCATGGCGACGGCGGCCTGGTCCGACTGGTGAACGCTGGAGGCGTCAGCGTCGCGATGCAGATGCTGCTCACCGCCGAGCCGATCGACGCCCGCCAGGCGCTCGAGTGGAACCTCGTCTCGAAGGTGGTCCCGCACGACGAGCTGATCGACGAGGCGGAGACCGTCGCCCGGCAGATCCTCCGCAACTCCCAGCGCGCCGTCCGCTCGGCCAAGCAGACGATCCTCGACGTGATCGGCCAGCCCCTCGACATGCAGCTGCGGACGGAGGCCTGGAACGCCTACACGTGCGCCGACGCGGAGGAGACCAAGGCGCTGCTCGAGGCCTTCTACGAGAAGCGCGACCCCGGCCGGGCGGGATCGCACGAGACCTCGCTCTAGAGCAGCTTGATCTAGCCGATCTCGGAGGGCTCGCGCTCGCGGCCCTGGAGCCGGTCGCGGCCCCGCTGCACGGCCTGCAGGAACTTCTGGAGGTTGACCTCGAGGGTCGAAAGGATGTCGTCGGCGTAATCCTCGGCGCCGAGCCGAATCTCGCGCTCGCGCTCGCGAGCCTCCTCGACGATCTCCTCGGCGGCGCGCTCCGCCTGCCGGGTGATCTCCTCGTTCGCCACCAGCCGCGCCTGCTGCTCGCGCGCTTCCTTGACGATCCGCTCGGCCTCGCGCTTCGCCTCGGCGAGCATCTCCTGACGCTCCTTGACGATCCAGCGCGCCTGCTTGATCTCCTCGGGGATCGTGGCGCGCATCTGATCGAGGATGTCGTAGATCTCCTCGCGATCGACGCGCACCTGGTCCGTGAGCGGCACGGGCCGCGCGTTGTGAACCAGGTCGTCGAGCTTGTCGATGAGTACCAGTACGTCCATTTGAGGTCGCTAAAGCTTACGCAGTCGCCGCTGCGGCCGGCATCGGTTTCGATTTCGGCGCCGAACTGCAAGCTCCTGCCCAGCTTCCACGCATGGGAAAGCGCCTGCTCAGCGGGCCAAACGCTCGGCGAGCGCCTTCGCTACCGGCTTCGGCACCAGGTCGGAGACGTCTCCCCCGAAGGTGGCAATCTCCTTCACCCCGGTCGACGAGAGGAAGCTGTAGTGGGCCGAGGCGAAGATGTACATGCTCTCGATGTCCGGAGCCAGCTTGCGGTTGAGCTGGTTCATTTCGAACTCGTATTCGAAGTCCGAGATCGCCCGCAGCCCCTTGATCACGGCCCCGGCACCGTGCTCCTTGGCGAACTCCACCAGCAGGTTGGACATGATCTCGACCTCAACGTTGCCGAGGTCGGTGGTGGCATCCTCGATGAAGGCCTTGCGCTCCTCTGCCGTGAACAACGTCTTCTCCTTCCGGACCGGCCTATTGACGACGCCGACCACCACCCGCTCGAAGACTCGGGCGGTCCGGGTGATGATGTCGACGTGCCCGTTGGTGACCGGGTCGTAGCTGCCAGGGCAGACCGCCACCCTGCCGTCGAGGCTCATTCCGGCTCCTTCGCGAAATGCACACGAACGAGGGTGTCCCCGTGGCGCCGCTCGGTGAGCAGGGGCAGCGAGAGCGGCAGCGGGCGGTCGGGCGAGCTCTCGACTACCACCCGCCCTCCCGGAGCCAGGACGCGTCGTATGAGCGGATCCAGGTCGTTCGCAAGGCGGTCGGCGAGTCTATAGGGCGGATCGCAGAGCACGAGGTCGAAGCCGACTTTGGGCGCGCGCCTGAGGAAGCGGGCGGCGTCGCCCCCGAGGACCTCGGCCCGATCGCCGAGCTCGAGGGCCTCCAGGTTGCGCCTGGCCGCGGCCGGGCGGCGATCGACCAGGGTGGCGGCCGCCGCGCCGCGCGAGATCGCCTCAATCCCGAGAGCGCCGGTGCCGCAGAAGAGGTCGAGCACGCGGGCTCCCGAGATGTCCCCGAGGATCGAGAAGACCGCCTCGCGGATGCGCCCGGTGGTGGGACGGATTCCAGCCTTTGGTACGTAGAGTCGGCGACCCCGAAGCTCGCCACCGGTGATTCGCATCTCTGCCACAGCACCACCAGGCTAGGCGGCGATCTGCTCGACCCGCTCGTCGCCGAAGCGCCGCCGCGACTCGTCAATCAGCGGCCCGAGCGCCGGCGCCTCGAGCGAGCGGTGGCGCGCGAGCAGCTCGCGGACCCTCCGGCGCGCCTCGAGCAGCAGCGCCATGTCGTCGGGGAGGGTGGCGGCGCGAAAGCGGGGCAGGCCGTGCTGCCGGGTGCCGAGGATCTCGCCCTCGCCGCGGATCGAGAGGTCGACCTCGGCCAGCTCGAAGCCGTCGGTCTCGGTGGCGATCGCTTCGAGCCTCGCCCGGGCGGCGTCCGACTCCGGATCGCCGAAGAGGATGCAGACCGAGTCGTGCTCGCCGCGGCCGACCCGGCCCCGGAGCTGGTGGAGCTGGGAGAGCCCGTATCGCTCCGCCCCCTCGACCAGCATCACCGTCGCGTTGGCGACGTCGACCCCGACCTCGATCACCGTCGTCGCCACCAGGACGTCGACCTCGCCGGCAACGAAGCGTTCCATCGCCCGAGCCTTCTCCTCGGAGGGCATCTGCCCGTGGAGGAGCTCGATCCGGAAGTCGCGGAGCTCCCCACCGGCGAGCCGCTCGGCCTCGGCCTCGGCAGCGCGGCCCTCGGTCAACTCGGACTCGCTCACCAGGGGGCAGACGACGTAGGCCTGACGTCCCTCCCGGAGGCGCGCGCGGATGAACTCGTAGGCGCCCGCCCGGCCCTGCTCGTCGACCACTTCGGTCCGAATCGGCCGGCGCCCGGCGGGCAGCTCTCGCAGCGCCGTGGCCTCGAGATCGCCGTATGCCGTGAGCGAGAGGGTCCGCGGGATCGGGGTGGCGGTCATGTGGAGCACATGCGGCAGCAGCGAGCCGGGCCCCTTGCGGTCGAGGGCGGCGCGCTGGCGCACCCCGAAGCGGTGCTGCTCGTCGACGACGGCGACCGCGAGCGAGTCGAACTCGACCGACTCCTCGATCAGGGCATGGGTGCCGACGACGATCGCCGGCTGGCCGGCGGCGAGGGAGGCCTGGAGCTCGGCCCGGCGGTCCGCCGGGGTGGCCGAGGTGAGCAGCGCGAGCGGCGCAGCGCCTGCGAGGACAGATTCGAGCGTCCTGAAGTGCTGCTCGGCGAGGGTCTCGGTCGGCGCCATCAGCGCCGCCTGGTGGCCCGCCTCCAGGGCCCGCAGCATCGAGTAGACCGCGACGATCGTCTTTCCGCTGCCTACTTCGCCCATCAGCAACCGCTGCATCGGCTCGGGGCCGGCGAGGTCGCCGTCGATCTCCTCGATCGCCCGCTCCTGGTCGGCGGTGAGGGCGAAAGGCAGCGAGTCGATCCACTCCCCCACCCGGGCTCCGGGCGCGGACAGCCGGGGGCCGCGGCCGGACTCGAGCCGTCTCCCGCGCCGCGCCGCCAGCGCGGCCTGGTAGAGGAAGAGCTCCTCGAACGCGAGGCGCTCGCGCGCCGCTTCTGCCTGGTGATGGTCCTCCGGGAAGTGCGAGGCGACCAGAGCGTCGGCCGCTCCCGGCATCCGGAGCTCAGCCCGGAGGGGACCCGGAAGAGGCTCGACCGCGTGTCCCGCGATCGCGACGGCCTGCCAGACCCATTCCCGGATTCGCTGCGGGCGAAGGCGCTCGGACGCCGGGTGCACCGGGACGATCCCGAGCGTGTGCAGCCCTGCTGGAGCGTTAGTGGCGGTGGAGTCGAGCAGCTCGTGCTCGGCGACGGTGAAGCCGCGCTTCTCGAGCTTGCCCCGGAGGAGCAGCCTGGTGCCCGGCCGGAGGCGATCGGCGAGCCAGGCGCGGTTGAACCAGACCGCCTTCGCCCCCCCGGTCTCGTCGACGATCTCCGCCTCGAGGATGGTGAGCCGGCGCCGCCTGGTCGGGCGCAGCTTCACTGCCCGCACCTCGACCTCTACCGTCGCCTCCTCCCCCAGCTTCAGGTCCCCGATTCCGACCGGGTCCGCGCGGTCGCGATAGCTGTGGGGGAGGTGGCGGAGGAGATCGCCGAGGCTGCCGATCCCGATCTCGGCGGCCGCCCCCCCAAGCTTCGGGCCGGCGCCGCGCAGCTTCGTCACCGGGGCGTCGAGCACCGACGGCCGGGGAAGCGAACGCAGCGGCGCGGAGAGCAGTCGATCGCGTTCGACTGGCTCGCCGCCACCGATCGCGCGCGGAGAATAGACATCAACCGGCGAAGGATCGGGCTGGAGCGCGGCCTCCATCGGTCGAAGGCTACGGCCGCCGCCCGATGCGCTCCTAGCTCACCTCAGCCGAGCGGCCGCGGTGGCGGCGGTAGGTGTCGGCGATCCAGCCGACCGCGGGGTGATCGCGAAGGGAGTCAATGAACTCCGATGGCGGCCGCTCGGGAATCTCGTACGGATACTCCGGCGGCCAGGCGAGCGGGTATAGGAGCGCCGCGGCGGTCACGTCGGCGACGGTGAGATCGCCGCCGACCAGGAACTCGCCCCCACCCCGCTCCGACTCGATCCGGTCGAGCGCCGCGACGAGCGCCTCGCGGCTGCGCTCGCAGCGCTCTTCGCTGAAGTCGTAACGACGGTTCATGTATCGCCAGGCCGCCGGGAAGACGACCGGGATCACGGCCTTCGTCCCCAGCCGGGTGAGGCGGCCCTGGTCGGTGCTCATGAAGTCAGCCCCATAGGCCCGCTCGTCTCGGAACTCCCAGAAGCCCACCCGGCGCATGTCGTGGCCCGCGTGCTCATCGAAGTAGTCCTCGAGGTCGAGCGCCCGGCGCTGGTCGACCGAGTCTTCGGGATACAACGGCCGCTCCGGAAAGCGTCGCTCGAGCGCCTCGATGATCCGGGTGGAGTCGACGATCCGCTCGCCATCGAGGTCCAGAACCGGCAGGGTGCCGTCGCCACGTGAGAACGCCATCGCCCTCGGCCCCCCCGGCACCAGCGAGCGACGGTGATGGGGAACTTGCTTGTAGTCGAGCGCCCAGCGGGCCTTCTCGTTGAAGTTGGAGAAGCTGTACTGCCAGAGCAGCGGCAGGCTCATTGGGCGGCGAGCAGCCACCAGTAGTGCTGCTGGCCGCCATGGTGGAGCTCGACCTCGACCTCGGGTGGCGCGTGGCCGGCGAGCTCCTCGAGCGGGATCGGCGCGCCGGCGCCGCCGAGCACGGTGACGATCTCGGCGCCCTCGGCGAGCGCGGCGAGGGTCGCCGCCAGGGTCGAGCCGGCCCCTCCCCAGGCGATGATCTCCTCTTCGACGAAGCCGACCGCGTCCCCCTTTACGAATCGGCCGTTGGCGTCGTCGCGGGCGGCGGCGGCGACCGACCCGACCCGGACGCCGGCGAGGGCCTGGTCGAGACGCTCGGCGTTCATCGCGAGTGACTCCGCCGGGTTGTGCTCGACCAATGCCACCAGCCCCGCCTGCTGGGAGGTACAGGGGACGACCCGCGCCTCCTTGTCCGAGAGCTCCGCCGCCCGCTCGGCTGCCATCACCACGTTCGGGTTGTTCGGGAACACCAGGACCTCCTCGGAGGGAACCTCGTGGATCGCCGCGAGGAGGTCGTAGATCGAGGGATTGAAGGTGTCCCCGCCACCGACGACGAAGGCGCCGAGGCCCTCGTAGAGCTCCCGCATCCCGGCCCCAGACACCACCGCGACCGCGGCGCAGCGCCCGGCCTCCAGCCGGGCAGTGCGCTCCGCAATCTGCTCGCGCATGTCGGCGACGTCGAGCTTGGAGACCTCGCCCGCGCCCTCGAACAGGGCCATTGCGGCCTCGGGCTCGTCGGTGTGGACGTGGACCTTCAGAGTCGCCTCATCGCCGACGACGAGGACCGAGTCGCCGAGCTGCTCCAACCCCGAGACGAAGGACCGCCCCTCCAAACCCGTGCCGGTGACGATGAAGTTGGTGCAATAGCGAAAGCGGCTGTCCTCGTGGTGGGGCCTCGTGGTCGCGGCCGGCGCGTAGTGCGGCACGCTCGGAGCCTCGATGTCGCCCCGGAGGCCGGCGACGACGCCAGCGAAGATCAGCACCAGCCCGTGGGCGCCGGCGTCGACGACGCCGGCCTCCCGCAGGACCTCGAGCTGCTCCGGCGTCCTCGCCACCGCCCGCTCGCCGTCCACAACGACCTCCTCCAATAGGGCGGCGAGCATCCGGTCCTGCTCCTCCGGGGTGGTCTCCCCGCTCAGCCTCGTGTTCTCCATGTGGGCGAGCCGCTTTGCGACCGAATGCGCCATCTCCCTGAAGACGGTGAGCATCGTCCCCTCCGCCGGCTCGCGAACCGACTCGTAGGCGGCGTCGGCCGCCCGGGCCATCGACGCCGCCACCAGGACGGGATCGATCAGCTCACCGGGCCGGCTGGACAGTTCCTCGGCGGCGCCGCGAACGATCTGGCTGAGGATCACGCCGGAGTTCCCCCGCGCACCCATCAGGGCCGCCCGGGCGAGGGCGTTGACGATCTCGGTGCGCCCGACCTCGTCGACCATCTGGCCGTCGAGCCGGTCGAGCTCGTCGCTCACCGCTCGCAGGGTGAGTGCCATGTTGTCGCCGGTGTCCCCGTCGGCGACGGGGAAGACGTTGAGGTCGTTGACCTCCTCGCGACGGTCCTCGAGGTAGGCGCTCGCCGCGCTGACGACGCGGCGGAATCGTTCTATGGAGGGGTCGGCCAATGCAGGGGATTGGGTCGCGGACCCTGCCTCCGACGGAAGCTTATGCGGCTTTGGTGATCTTGTTCGACTTCAGGCAGCGGGCACAGACATAGACGCGGCGGGTGCGCCCACCCTCCTCCTGGATCCTCACCTTCTGCAGGTTCGGGTTGAACCGCCGCCGGGTCGCGACCATGGAGTGGCTCCGCGAGTTGCCGAAGGCGGGGCGCTTGCCGCAGCTGTGGCAGACCTTTGCCATGGACCGCGGGATGGTAGCGGGCCGCCAACCAGGGTCCGCGGCGCGCGGGGCGAAGAGAAGAGGCTCGGCCGCGGGGTCGCTCAAGGTCCTGGAGCCTCTGTCGATACTGACAAACGCGTAGCGAAATGGACGAATAGTGAGATACGAGGAGATCCACGCAGACGAGGGTGAGCTTGTCTCCGTCCACGCGGCGGATTGGACCTACCGCTACGTCGCCTCCACCGCGTTCGACGTGCTCGGCTACCGGTCCGAGGACCTGGTCGGCAAGTGGGCCTATGAGATCGCCCACCCCGAGGACGTCACTCGCCTGATTCTCGCTCTGCGCTACGCCCGCGAGGCGTCCCCGTTCGTGATCTCCTACCGGGCCCGCCGCGGCGACGGGCTTCACGCCTGGGTCGAGAGCACGATCGAGCTCTGCGAGCCGGAGAACAGCACCGAGGACGAGTTCATCTGCCGCACTCGCCCGATTGCCGACCCCGGTGCGATCGCCGGGCTCCACAAGGCCCGCCGCGAGCGCCTCGCCCAGGTCGAGCGGGTCCTGCTCGGCGAGGAGCTCAAGATCGCCTTCCAGCCGATCGTCGAGCTCGCCAGCGGTCGAGTGGTCGCCTACGAGGCACTCTCTCGATTTCCGGGAGATCCGGCTCACACCCCGGACCTCTGGTTCGCCGATGCGTGGGCCCTCGGGCTCGGAATCCCGCTGGAGCTGCTCGCGATCCGGAAGGCGGTCGATGCGGTCGCCGACGTCCACGGCGAGCTTCACCTCACCGTCAACGCCTCACCCCCCACCCTCGCGGCGCGGGGGTTCATGCGAGCGCTCGGCCCGAACCCGGACCGGGTGACGGTCGAGATCACCGAGCACCTGGAGATCGCCGACTACGACCAGTTCCGGAGCGCGGCCGCGCCCCTGCGGAGAGCGGGCGGGCAGCTCGCGATCGACGACTTCGGCGCCGGGTTCGCGAGCCTCAAGCACGTCCTCCAGGTCCAGCCCGAGCGGATCAAGCTCGACATCTCGCTCACCGAGCAGATCCCGGAGAGCGCGGTCGCTCATGCGCTGGCGACGGCGCTGCTCTCCTTCGCCGGTGAGATCGGAATCGAGGTGGTGGCGGAGGGGATCGAGACCGACGAGGAGCTCGACGCGCTCACCGAGATCGGCGTCCGGGTCGGCCAGGGCTTTCACTTCGGCCTCCCGGCGCCGCTCGAGCAGGTCCTCGCCAGCTAGCGGCCGGCAAGAGCGAGCCCGGCTCAGTCCAGCGCCTGCCGGAGCTCGGCCATCCGCATCACCGCGATCGCCGCGTTCCGGCCCTGGTCGCGCCTGTCGCCCCCGGCGCGGGCCTCGGCCTGCGCGCGGGTATCGCAGGTGATCACGCCGAACGCGCAGGGGACGCCGGTGTCGAGCTGCACCCGCTGGATCCCCCGGGCGGCCTCGGTGCAGACGTAGTCGTAGTGGTTGGTCTCGCCCCGGATCACGACCCCGAGGCAGGCGACCCCGGCGAAGCGACCAGTCTCGGCGGACCACTTGGCGGCAAGGGGTAGCTCGAAGGCGCCGGGGACCTCGTAGGTGTGGACCGAGGTCGGCGCCACCCCCTGCTCGCTGAACGCCTCGACCGCGCCGTTGACCAGGCGCTCGGCGAGGTCGTCATAGAAGGTCGCGACGCAGATCGCGAACTCGAGCTCAGCCAGAGTCCCGGCCACGATCCTCGTCGCGGCGATGCTCCTCGAAGAGGAGCTGCTCGTCGAGTGGCAGGCCCTGGTGGTGGAGGCCGTGACCGAGCCGGTCGCGCTTCGCCCGCAGATAGGACTCGTTGTGGGGATTCGGGACGGTCTCGATCGGCACCTGGTCGGTGACCGAGAGCCCGTAGCCCTCGAGCCCGTGGATCTTCTTCGGGTTGTTGGTGAGGATCCGGATGCTGCTGAGCCCGAGGTCGACGAGGATCTGGGCGCCGATCCCGTAGTCGCGGAGGTCGGCGGGCAGACCGAGCTTCAGGTTGGCATCGACCGTGTCGAGCCCCTCCTCCTGGAGCTTGTAGGCGCGGAGCTTGTTCAGCAGGCCGATCCCGCGGCCCTCCTGGGAGAGGTAGAGGAGCACCCCGCGGCCCTCGCGCTCGATGTTCGCCAGGGCTGCCTCGAGCTGCTCGCCGCAGTCGCAGCGCAGCGAGTGGAAGACGTCGCCCGTGAGGCACTCGGAGTGGACGCGGACCAGGACGTCCTCGGTGCCGGCGACCTCTCCCTTCACCATCGCGACATGGTGCTTGTCGTCGACCAGGGAGCGGTACCCGACCGCGGTGAACTCGCCGAAGGCGGTCGGGAGCTTGGTCGCGACGATCCGCTCGACAAGCTTCTCGGTCCGCCGTCGGTAGGCGATCAGGTCGGCGACGGTGATCATCTTCAGGTCGTGCCGCCTGCAGTACTCGGCCAGGTCCGGCACCCGCGCCATCGTCCCGTCCTCGTTCATGATCTCGCAGATCACCCCCGCGGGGATCAGGCCGGCGAGGCGGGCGAGGTCGACCGCCGCCTCTGTCTGCCCGGTGCGCTCGAGCACCCCCCCGTCCTTCGCCTTCAGCGGGAACACGTGTCCGGGCTGGACCAGGTCCTCGGGGGCCGAGTGAGGGTCGATCGCCACCTGCACGGTGTGGGCTCGATCGGCGGCCGAGATCCCCGTGGTCACCCCCTCCCGCGCCTCCACCGAGACCGTGAAGGCGGTCTGGAAGGGGGCCTCGTTCTTGGCGGCCATCAGGTCGAGCCCGAGCTCGTTGCAGCGCTCATCGGTGAGCGCGAGGCAGATCAGGCCGCGTCCGTGCTTCGCCATGAAGTTGACCGCCTCGGGAGTCGCGAACTGGGCGGCGAGGGTGAGATCGCCCTCGTTCTCGCGGTTCTCGTCGTCGACGACTACGACCATCCGCCCGCGCCGGATGTCCTCGATCGCTTCCTCGATCGAGGAGAACGCGGAGCTGGTCCGCTCCTCGGTGATCTCGCTTTCGGGGGTCGGCTTCGGCATTCTCACGACTCCTTTTCAGTCTTCATTAAACGGGTTGCTCCTCGGCTTCGCCTGCGGGGCCCCCTCGCGGAAACAGCATCCGCTGCACGTACCGCGCGATCAGATCGCACTCGACGTTGACCAGGTCGCCGGGCTCGAGCGCGCCCAGTGTGGTCCGCTCGAGGGTCTCCGGGATCAGTGAGACCTCGATCCAGTCCTCACCGAGGCCGGCGATCGTCAGGCTGACCCCCTCGATCGCGATCGAGCCGCGCTCGACCACGTAGCCGAGCAGCTCGCCGGGCAGCCGCACGCGCAGCCGCCGGGCGAAGCCGTCCTCGTCGAACCCGGCGACGGTGGCGGTCCCGTCGACATGTCCCTGGACCAGGTGGCCACCGAGCCGGTCGGTTGGTCGAAGGGGCAGCTCCAGGTTCACCGCCGCCGATGGCCCGAGCTCCCCGAGCGTCGTGAGGCCGAGGGTCTGGCGCATGACGTCGGCCTCGAAGGCGCCGTCGCCGGCCGAGGTCGCGGTGAGGCAGGCTCCGTTCACCGCCACCGAGTCGCCCTCGGCGAGCTCGGAGGCGAGTGCGGCCTTGACCCGGATCCGGGCGCCGTCGGCGCCGGTCTCGACCGACTCGACCTCGCCCAGCTCGGAGACGATTCCGGTGAACATCAGCGACTCACGCCCTCACCACTCATGGAGGCGGCTCGTGATCAGGAGGTCCTCGCCGATCGGCTCGTAGTCCGTCGCCAGCGGCCGCACTCCCTCGGCGATCCGCCTCGCCCCCTGGCCCTCGAGTACGGCGCGCGCCTCGGCCGCGCCGACCACGAGCGGCGCGACGAACAGCTTGATCGCGTCGATCTCACCCGCGTCGAACAGCGCCCCGGCCAGGGTGGGCCCGCCCTCGAGCAGCAGGTCCTGGATCTCGCGGCGGGAGAGCTCGTCCAGGGCCGCGCTCAGCCGGGATGAGCGGTCGCGCCCAGGCGCGGCGATCACCTCGACGCCGGCGGCGGCGAGCGCGTCGCGCCGAGCCGAGGGCGCCTCCGGCGAACAGACCACGAACAGCGGCGCCTCGTCCAACGAGCCCACCAGGGCGCTGTCCAGGGGGAGCCGCCCCTGGGAGTCGAAGACGACCCGGATCGGCTGCCGCTCGGCTCCCTCGATGCGGGCCGTGAGCAGGGGATCGTCGGCGAGCGCGGTACCGATTCCGACGGCGACCGCGTCGCACTCGGCCCGCCAGCGGTGGACGAGCTCGCGACTCTCCGCGGTCGAGATCCAGCGCGAGTCCCCACTCGGGGCGGCCACCCGACCGTCGAGGCTCATCGCCGCCTTGTAGGTGACCAGCGGACGGCCGGTGCGGGCCCGCTTCCGGAAGGGCTGATTGAGCAGTCTCGCCGCGGCCGCCTCGGCGCCCTCGGCGAGCTCCACCTCCGTGCCCTCGTCGCGGAGCATCCCCGGGCCGCGGCCGGCGGCCTTCTCGGTCGGGTCCTCGGAGGCGTAGACGACGCGCGCGATCTCGGCCTCGAGGATCGCCTCCGTGCAAGGGGGCTGGCGGCCGGTATGCGCGCAGGGCTCGAGGGTGACGTAGAGGGCCGCCCCGACGGGGTCGTTGCCCCGGGCGCGGCAGTCCTCGATCGCGACCCGCTCGGCGTGGAGGCCGCCGACCTCGGCGTGGAAGCCCTCGCCGATCACCTCCCCGTCGCGGGCGAGGACCGCCCCGACCAGGGGGTTCGGGCTGACCCGCCCTCGGCCGCCCTCGGCGAGCTCGAGCGCCCTGCGCAGATGCGCTTCCTGCAGTTCGGTGTCGACCGGGGCCAAGCCAGGTCCTCCTGATTGACTGGTCAGTCAGCCAGTAAGTGTACGCTCCGTCGCGCCCTTACTCTGTCTCGCTCCGATGGCCACGGGAGCGGGCAGCGAGACACGAAGCTACGGCAGGCGCGCCAGCCTGCTCTCGATCGGGGTCGGGATCACCGGGGTGATCACCTACCTCTACTTCGCGATCGCCTCGCACGAGCTCTCGCCGCATCAGTACGGACAGGTCGCGGTGCTCTGGTCGGCGGTCTTCATCGTCGTCTCCGTCCTCCAGCGCCCGGTCGAGCAGCTGCTCTCGCGGACGGTCTCCGAGCGGCTCGCGACCGATCTGCCGATCGGCCACACCGTGCGGGTGGCGGCGGCGATCCAGCTCGGCGTCGCGATCGGCTTCGACGTGATCGCCCTGGCCCTCCGCGGACCGATCCAGGACAACCTCCTCGACGGCAATGAGACCCTCTACTGGATCGGGGTCGCCGCGGTCACCGCCTACGGGGCGAGCTACTTCGCCCGCGGCTTTCTCGCCGGCAGCCACCGCCTCACCCTCTACGCCGCCTTGATCATCTCCGAGTCGCTCTCGCGGACCCTGTTCCCGCTCGCGGTCGCGGTCGGGATCGCCTCCGGCCAGGACGCGGTCGCGCTCGGGATCGTCGCCGCCCCCACCCTCTCGCTGATCGTCGTCCCCTTCGCCTTCCTCCGCCGGGGGGCCGCTCGGTCGCCCGCTGACGGCCCGGAGCAGACCCCACCCCCCGAGCCCGGATCGGAATTGACGCTCGCGCACGGGGGCGGCTTCGCTGCCGCGGTCTTCCTGATCATGCTCAGCGAGCAGACCTTCCTCAACGCCGGGCCGCTGATCGTCAACTCGACCGCCGGCGCCGCGGCCGCGGGCTTCATCTTCAACATCCTGATGATCGCGAGGGCGCCGCTTCAGCTCTTCCAGGCGGTCTCCACCAGCCTCCTCCCCCACCTCACCCGGCTTCGCTCGCAGGGGCAGGACGAGGACTTCCGGGACTCGGTCCGAGTGACGATCCGGGCTATCGCCGCCGTCGTCGCATTGGTCGGGATCGCAGTGGCGATCGCCGGGCCCGAGCTGATGCAGATTGCCTTCGGGGACAAGTTCGACTACGAGCGGAGCGACCTGCTGATCGTCACCGCGGGCATGGGCCTCTACCTCTCCGCGGCGACCCTGAACCAGGCCGCCCTCGCCCAGGGTCAGGTGAGGCGCGCGTCGGTCTGCTGGGTCGGCTGCGCGATCGGTTTCGTCATCTGGACGGTACTGCCGATAGTCGAGGACGAGTTCACCCGGGTCGAGGTGGGGTACCTTGGCGCCGCCGCCGTCCTCTGCGCGCTGCTGTACTGGCTCTACCGCCAGCCTCGTCCCCGCAAGGAGGACACGATCGAGCCGGGCTCGGGCGAGGAGGTCGAGCTCCAGCTGGCGGCGGCCGACGAGGGAAGCTGATGCGAGGGCGCTCCGATGATGCGAGGGCGCTCCGACAGGAGCGACCCGATTGATGTTGGAGGAGCGACCCGTTTAGTTCTGGGCGCGACGCGGCGTGAACAGGGACTCGAGGCGCTCCAGCGCGTCCTTGGTTCCCATCGCAACCAGCATGTCCCCGCTCTCGAGCACCGTGCTCGAGGGTGGCTGCGGCTGGACGCCCCCGTCCGCTCGCCGCAGCGCCGCGATCGCGGTGGTGCCGCGGATGTCGGCGATCCGCTGTCCCTCGGCCTCACACCCGGGGGTGACTTCGATCTCCTCCATCCGGTACTCGGGGGCGACGTCGACGACGCCGGCGACCTGCGGGTGGAGGGCGAGGCGCGCGATCTCGGCGCCGCTCGACTTGTACGGCGAGATCACCCGGTCCGCCCCGGCCCGGAGCAGCTTCTTCTCGGAGTCCTCGACGCTCGCCCGGGCGACGATCGTGATGTCGGCGCGAAGCTCCCTGGCGGTCAGGCAGGTGAAGATGTTCTCGGCGTCGGAGTCGACGCAGGCCAGAACCGAGATTGCCCGCTCGATCCCCGCCTCACGGAGCATCTCGTCGTCCGAGGGCCGGCCGAGCAGGAACAGCGCGTCGAGCTGGTCGGCGATCTCCTTGTTCTCGGCCAGGTCGTCGACGATCACGAACGGATAGCCCCCCGCCTTCAGGTCGCGGGCGACCTGCTTGCCGACCCGCCCGAAGCCGCAGATCAGGTGGTGATCGGAGAGGTCTTCGATCTTTCTCAGCGTTCGGCGCTCCTCGAGGATCCCGGACAGGTGCCCGGCGACGAAGATCTCCGCCGTCGTCACCAGGGCGTAGAAGAGCGTACCCACGCCGAGCACGATCAGGCCGACCTTGACGATCTGGCCGCTTGTGTTCGCGGGGTCCGGGATCGATCCGATCGTCGCGATCGTGTCGAGGGTCCAGACGAAGCCGCCCCAGACGGAGACGTCCTCGGTGAGCACGAACCCGATCGTCCCGGCCACAGTTATCGCGAGGATCACGACGACCAGGACCGCCAGCCTCCTCAGGAATGGCTCGAGCTCACCCCGGTGGCCGGGGACCGAGAAGGAGCTGAACCGCGCGAGCGACTCGCGCGCCTCGCGCATCCGGCGCCGCCGCCCGTCCTCCGTCTCCTCGGCCGGCACCTAGAGGGCGCCGGCGGCTTCGGCGATCGCCGTGTAAGCGGCGGCCGGGTCCTCCGAGCCGAAGACCGCGGAGCCCGCAACGAACAGCCCCGCCCCGGCCGCGGCGACGCCACCGGCGGTCTCGGGGTCGATCCCTCCGTCGACCTCGATCGTTCCCGCGCCGACCAGCTCCGCGAGCCGCCTAACCTTGTCCGGCGAGCCGGCGATGAATGGCTGCCCACCCCATCCCGGGTTGACGGTCATGCAGAGGAAGACGTCGGCGTCATTGGTTGATTCGCCCACGGCCCCCACCGAGGTCCCGGGATTGATCGCGAGCCCCGCCAGGGTGCCGAGCTCTCGAATCGCGTGGAGCGTCCGGTTGATGTGGGGGGTCGCCTCGGCGTGGAAGGTGATGCAGTCCGCCCCGGCCTTTGCGAACTCCTCGATGTGGTCCTCGGGGCGCTCGATCATCAGGTGGACGTCGATCGCTCCTCCGGCCTGATGGACCTGGTCGGCGATCGAGTTCGCCACCAGGGGGCCGATCGTGATCGGCGGAACGAAGTGGCCGTCCATCACATCGACGTGGATCAGACGCGCCCCCGCCGCCATCACCTCGGCGATCTGGGAGCCGAGCTGCGAGAAGTCGGCGGAGAGAATCGAGGGAGCGACGCGTTTGCTCTCGAAGAGCTCGCGGCGGCCGGTCGCGGTGGTATCGGTGACGGCTTCCAAGGTCAGATCGGGCGAAGCATCGAGTGCCCGCACTGCTGGCACTTCATGTCCTCGGTGCGGCTCAGCCGGCTGATGGTCCCATGCTCGCCGCAGTTCGGACACTGCGAGACGAGCTCGAAACGGCGCAGACAGTTCACGCAGACGAATCGGCCGGGCAGCTGCGCAGGGCGCAGCCAGGGCTCGCCGCAGCTCGGGCAATTGGGGCGCCGCAGGGCCCCCTCGGCCGCCTCTGGAGCGTCCTGCGCGCCGAGGCCACCATCGCTTCGCTCGGCCATGCCACGACTGTAGCGATCAAGTCACACAGCACGGGAGGGCGGCTCATGTCCCCGCAGAAACTCGGCCGCGTCCATCGGCCGCTTGCCCGGCGGCTGCACCCGATCCAGTCGGAGCGCACCCTCGCCGCAGCCGAGCAGCAGCTGCCCGTCGTCTGTGGCGATCTCCCCCGCCGGGCGCTCCCCGGGAACCGCCCGCGCCACCCGCACCCCGAGCCACGCTCCTCCCTCGAGCTCGAGGTGGGTGCCGACCTGGGGGTTGAGCGCGCGCACCGCTCGCTCGAGCTCCACCGCGGTCCGCTCGGGGTCGAGGCGGCGCTCCTCCGGCCGGATCTTCTCCGCGTAGGTCGCCAGCGACTCGTCCTGCTCGACCCATTCGAGCGAGCCCGCGGCGAGGCGGTCAAGCGAGCGGACCAACAGCTCCCCGCTCAACTGGGCAAGGCGTGCCGATAGCGAGCCGAAATCGTCCTCGTCCCCAACGGCGACCTCCTCCTGGAGAGCGACCGGTCCGGCGTCGAGCTCCTCGGTGACGCGCATGATCGTCACCCCGCTGTGCTCGTCCCCGGCCATCAGGGTGCGCTCGATCGGGGCCGCTCCACGCCAGCGCGGGATCAGCGAGGGATGGACGTTGAGCATCGTGTAGCCCGAGAGCAGCGGCTCCTTGATCAGCTGGCCGAAGGCGCAGACCGCCACCGCCTCGGGCTTGGCGGCCGCGAGGGCGTCGGCCGACTCGGGCCGGTTGACGCTATCGGTCTGATGGACCGGGAGCCCGAGCTCGGTCGCGGCGTCGGCGGCCGGCGGAGGGGCCAGCCGGCGCCCCCGCCCTTGGGGGCGATCGGGAGGGGTGACCACGAGCGCCGGAGCGTGGGGACTTTTGGCGAGCCGCCGGAGCACCGCGGCCGCGAACTCCGAGGTGCCCAGGTAGGCGGTCTTCAAGCGTCTTGTTCTGAAGCTGGGTCCCCGCCGTTCTCCGGCTCATCCTCCCGCGGCGGCGCGTAGGTGCCGCCCTCGCGCAGCGCCCGAAGCGCGCCGCGCCGCTGCTCGCGGATGGTCCGGTCGATCATCAGTACCCCGTCGAGATGGTCGATCTCGTGCTGGAGCACCCGGGCCTCGAGACCTGCCGCCTCGATCAGCAGCTCCTCGCCGGTCTGTTCGACGCCCCGAACCCGGACGAACAGGGGCCGCTCGACCTCCACCACCACCCCGGGAAGGCTGAGGCACCCCTCCTCGGCGCCGGCGAGCTCGTCCGCCGACGACCATTCGATCGCCGGGTTGACGAGCACGGTGGGCACCGCGTCGGCGCCCGCCTGGAAGACGACGATGCGGCGGAGGATGCCGAGCTGGGTTGCCGCCAGGCCCACCCCCATGCCGTCGCGCATCAGCCCGACCATGCGCTCGGCCTCGGCGGCGAGCGCCCCGTCGAACTCGGTTACCGGGGAGGCCGCCGAGCGCAGGACCGCGTCGCCGAACTTGCGGACCTGGGCGAGCGCCGCCGCACGGCGCTCCGCCGCCTCGGCGTCGAGGCCCTCAGGGGCATCGACCTCGATCGGGCCGTCCTCGTCGGCGATCTCGACCGTCGTCTCGGTTTCCTCAGCCATGGAGCCGAGTGTAGTGACGGGTGGCTGGGCTACTGAGGGTCGACATCGACCGACACCGAGACCTCTCGCAGGGCGCGATCCGCGACCGCCGCCGAGACCGACTCCCGGACCGCGCCGACAGCGGCGGTCCGATCAACCGACTTGACAAGCAGCCGGCGGCGGTGGCGCCCGCGCCGGCGGAAGAGCGGTGCCGGGCCGAGCAGCTCTGCCTCGGAGGAGAGCCGCTCGGCGACGAGCCCTCGAAGCGCCTGTGCGGCGGCGTCGAGCGGCTCCACCTCGGCCGAGCTGATCCCGATCTCGATCAGGTGGGAGAACGGCGGGTAGCGCAGGGCGCGCCGGCGCTCGAGCTCCTCGGCGAGGAAGCCGGCCGAGTCGTGGCCGGCGGCGCGGCGGATCGCCGACGCGCCCGTCGCCAGCGTCTGCACCAGCACCTTTCCCCCCGCCTCGCCCCGGCCGCTGCGCCCGGCGAGCTGGGTGATCAGGGCGAAGGTGCGCTCCTCGGCGCGGAAGTCGGGCAGCCGGAGACTGCCGTCGGCGTCGAGGACGACCCCGAGGGTGACCTCGGGGAAGTCGTGGCCCTTGGCGACCATCTGGGTTCCCACCAGCACTCCGGAGCTCGCCCGGTCGAATCGCCGCAGCACCTCGCCATGACCGGCGCTCACCGCGCTGTCGGAATCGAGCCGGAAGATTTCGAGCGGCGCCAGCAGCTCGCTCAGCTCGGCCTCAACCCGCTGGGTGCCGGAGCCGACTCGGGCGATCGTCACCGAGGAGCACTCGGGGCACGACTCGGGCCGGGGCTGCCGGTGACCGCAGTGGTGGCAGCGAAGGCCGCCGTCGCGGTGGAGGACGAGCGAGACGTCGCAGTTGGGGCACTCCCACGCGTGCCCGCAGGAGCGGCAGGCGAGGTGGGTGGACCAGCCGCGGCGGTTGATCAGGAGGATCGCCTTGCCGCCCTCGCGGGCGAGGGCGCCGAACGCCTCGATCGTCCGCGGGTGTAGCGGGCCGCGGGCCCCGCCCCGCATATCGACGATCTCGACCGCCGGAAGCAGCCGTCCGTCCACCCGTCGGGGCAGCTCGAGTCTAGGAAGCCGCTCCCAGCTCTCCGGCCGGGGCGTCGCCGATCCCGAGACCAGCACCGCCCCGCTCAGCTCGCAGCGCCGATGGGCGACCTCGCGGGCGTCGTAGCGCGGGTCCCCCTCCTGCTTGTAAGAGGGGTCGTGCTCCTCGTCAACAACCACCAGCCCGAGGTCGCCGACCGGCGCGAAGACGGCCGAGCGGGGCCCGACGCAGATCCGCGCCTCGCCGGCGCGCAGCCGGCGCCACTCGTCGTAGCGGGCGCCGGCCGGCATCCGGGAGTGAAGGAGCGCGACCTGCTCGCCGAAGCGGCGCCGAAAGCGGTCCATCGTCTGGGGAGTGAGGGCGATCTCCGGGACGAGGACGATCGAGCCCCGGCCCCGCTCGAGCGCCTCGCGGGCAGCCTCCAGATAGACCTCGGTCTTCCCGGAGCCGGTGACTCCATGAAGGAGGAACGAGCCGCCTTCGCCGATTGCCCCGGTGATCGCCGCCACCGCCCGGCGCTGGTCGGCGGTCAACCGGACGCCTTCGCTGACCGCTCCCACCGCCGGCGAGGATGGCCTCCGCCGCCGCTCGACCTCGGAGGTGCGGACGAGGCCCCTGCCCTCGAGCCGCCGCAGGGCGGCTCGATCCGAGCCGGCGATCGCCGCGAGCTCCCGCGCCAGCCGTGACCCCGCCGCCAGCGCCCGCAGCACCGCGCGCTGGCGGATCCCCAGCCGCTCGCCGCCGGCGAGCGCCGCCTCACCCTCCGGGGTGGCCTCGACCTCGAGCTCGACCAGCGGCCGCACTCGCCGGGCGTCGGCACCGCTGCCCGTCCCGGGCGGCAGCACGAGGCCGAGGCCGCGCGCCGGGGTCGAGCAGTACTCCTCCCCCACCCAGCGCCCGAGATCGACCAGCTCCGGCGGCACCCCCGCCTCGAGGGCCTCGAGCGGCTCCGCCAGTCGCTTCGCCGGCAGCTCGCTGCGCTCGGCGATCCCGACGACCACTCCCTTAACCCGCCGGCGGCCGAACGGCACCACCAGGACCGATCCCACCTCGACCTCGGCCATCGACGCGGGCAGCCGGTAGTCGAACGGCCCCGACACCGAGCGGGTGGTGAGCAGCGGCTCGACCTTCGCGATCACCCCTCGATTAAACGGGTTGCTCCGGCGGAGCACCCTTGCACCAGGCGCGGTCGCGGACGCGCCTGCCACGAATCGGAGGGTGATCGGCGCCGCTAGGCTCCCGGCGTGGAGCTGCAGTCCGGGGAGCGGATCATCTACCAGGGCCACCCGTCCTGGCGCGCGATCCTCGGCTTCTATTTGAAGGGGACCCTGGTCGCGGCGGGAGCAGCGGTGCTGGCTGGACTGCTCAACGAAGGCATCGGGCTGGCGCTGCTCACCTTCGCCGTGATCGTCGGGGTCACGATCCTCGTCGGCTTTGTCAAGCGGGTGGCGACCGTCTACACGATCACCGACCGCCGCCTGAACATCAAGCGGGGGATCATCGCCCGCAAGGTCCAGGAGACGCGCCTCCAGCGGGTCCAGAACGTGAACTTCAGCCAGGGCGTATACGAGCGGGTCATGCAGATCGGCGACGTCGACTTCGACACCGCTGGCACAGACGACTCGAACTTCGTCTTCGCCGGGGTCGCCCAGCCCGAGCTGGTGGTCGAGCAGGTCGACCGCGCCACCCACATCGTCACCGGCATCGGCGGCGAGGCCGAACCCACGAAAACCTAGGCGCGGGCCTCGGCCTTCGCCTCCAGCCCGGCGGCCTTGCGGAGGGCGTCCGTGCGGTCGGTTCGCTCCCAGGTGAAGTCGTGGTCCTCGCGGCCGAAGTGGCCGTAGGCGGCGGTCTTCTGGAAGATCGGGCGGTGGAGGTCGAGGTCGCGCCTGAAGGCCGCCGGCCGGAGGTCGAAGTTCTCCTCGATCAGCCGGGCGATCTCGAGGTTCGAGAGCTTGCCGGTGCCGAATGTCTGGACCATCACCGAGACCGGATGGGCGACCCCGATCGCGTAGGCGACCTGGAGCTCACAGCGGTCGGCTAGCCCGGCGGCGACGACGTTCTTGGCGACGTAGCGGGCGGCGTAGGCGGCCGAGCGGTCGACCTTCGACGGGTCCTTGCCGGAGAAGGCGCCGCCGCCGTGCCGGGCGGCGCCGCCATATGTGTCGACGATGATCTTCCGGCCGGTGAGCCCGGCGTCGCCGACCGGCCCGCCGATCACGAACTTGCCGGTCGGGTTGACGAGGAAGTTGTCGAGCAGGTCCCCCTCGGTGAAGAGCTCCTTGTACTCGGTGTGCAGGACCGGCTCGAGCACGTGCTCCCAGAGGTCGTTGCGGATCATCTGCTCGCCTGCCTCCTCGCGATGCTGGGTCGAGATCAGCACCTTGCAGATCTCGACCGGGCGCTCGTTCTCGTAACGGACGGTGACCTGGGTCTTGCCGTCGGGGCCGAGGTAGGGGATCACTCCTGCCTTGCGGACTTCGGCCAGCTGCCGGGCGAGCTGGTGGGCGACCTGGATCGGCATCGGCATCAGCGCCTTGGTCTCCCGGGTCGCGTACCCGAACATCATTCCCTGGTCGCCGGCCCCCGCGGCGTCCATCTCGTCCTCCGAGGCTCCCTCTCGCTGTTCGCGCCCGACGTCGACCCCCTGGGCGATGTCGGGGGACTGCTCGTCGATCGCGGTGAGCACGGCGCAGGCCTTGTGGTCGAACCCGTAGCGGGGGTCGTCGTAGCCGATCCCGCGAATCGTCTCGCGGGCGATCGAGGGGATGTCGACGTAGGTCTTGGTCGTGATCTCGCCGGAGACCACGACGAGGCCGGTGTTGACGAGGCACTCGCAGGCGACGCGGCCCTCGGGGTCGTCCGCCATAACCGCGTCGAGGACGCCATCGGAGATCTGGTCGCAGACCTTGTCGGGATGGCCCTCGGTGACCGACTCGGAGGTGAACAGGTACTCGTTCTCGGAGAGTTGTGTCATTTGGCCAGGAAGAGCTCGGATTTCAGCTGGTCGTCGCCGGCGGTGATGGCGAGCCCGAGCGAGCCTACCCGGGAGATGTCGTCGCTGAGCGAGGCATAGAGCGGATCCTCCGCCAGGCCCGCCTGCGCCGCCAACCCCACGAGCTCGTCGAGGTTGAGGAAGACTAGCGCCGAGACCTCGTCCGGGAGTTGATCGGTTGCCGCGTCGAACGCGCTCGATTCGGCCAGGCCGGCCTCTCCGGAGCGCACCTTCGCCACCCCGGCCGGATCGGTGCTGACCACCAGCTTGCCATCGAAGACCGCGTAGGAGAGGTTGATGGCGGGCGACACTCGCAGGGAGCTGACCGTGACGCCATCCTCCTCGCTCTGCTCGAACCTCGCGGCCCCGACCCCCTGGCCCACCGCCCGGACCAGGGGCTTCTCGAGGGCGGTGAGGGCGGTTGCCGCCTTCTCCTCGTCGACGTCGTCGACGATCAGGCTGGCGTAGGGAATCCCAATCCCATCGCTCGGCTCCGCGACCAAGGCGGCCTGGCCGCCGAGAGCCGGGAGCAGGTCGGCGAGCGGGTCCACACCCGCCTCCTGCTGGAGCCTCTGGGCAAGCGCCCGCAACGACCCGGCGAGCGCCTGGCCCTCGGCCCCTGCCCCCTCGAGCAGCTGGGTCAGCGTCGGCCCAACCTCGCCGACGCCGATGTAGCCGAGGGCACGCTCGCCCGCCTCGCCGGTGAGACCGGGTTCGAATTGGGGCAGATTCGCGAAGAAGGTAGGGCTCTGCTCGAGCAGTCCCGGGTCGAGGCTACTGACGAGGTTGACCTCGACCCCTTCGTCCTTGGCGGTCGCCGAGGCGGCGAGGCCGAGGGTGGCGCCGTAGTCGACGAAGGTCTCCAGCTGGGTGGCGCCGCCCTGGCGCCCGACCAGGGTCCGCTGCACGCCGGCACGCGACATGAACACCTCGGCGAAGCGGACCTCGGGGAGTTCGTCGCGAGCCGCGTCCTCGTCGGAGGCCTCCAGCTCCGGGACGCGGCCGGCCTTGGTATCCAGGCCGGCCCGGACCGCCGCCTCGCTCCCGAAGAGCAGCTGGTCGCCCGAGAAGGCGGTGGCGAACCCGCCCGGGTAGACGGTGAGCGGCGCGCCGTTCTGTTCACCGCTCCGCCCCTTCCCCGGGGGCGAGATCCCGGCGAGGAACTGCTCGGCCGCGTCCCGATGCTCGACCCCCGCGATGTAGGCGGACGGTGAGCTCTTGCCCGGCCCCGGCACCTGCATCAGGGCGAGATCACCCTCCGCCCAGGGGAGGATGCCGGCGCTGACGTCGACCGGCGTGCCAGAGGGGGTCGGCAGTGCCGAGGTCGCCTGCCGGAGCAGATTGAAGACATCGGGAAGCTCGTCGGCGAGGTCGCTCGTCAGCTCGTACTGATGGCTGTCGGAGTCCAGGGTGAGGTGCGCATAGAGGACGGCGTCGGCGGGCACGAACGCGATCGCGTCGTCGGGCGGGGCGCATTCCTTGGCGGCGGAGATCTGACAGGGCACCCCCGGCACCGGCGCGAACTTGACCACCGCGTAGAGGGCCGCCACTCCGGCGACGGCGAGGATCCGTGCCCGGCTGGCCCTGGAGCGCTTCGTCCACCACTCCGCCCAGTCCTCCCCCGACCTCCGAAGCCAGCGCCCGACTCCCCTGATCAGCCGCCAGGCGCGCTGGCCGAGCTCGCGGGTCCCGTAGTAGATCGCCCGGAGCCGGGTCGTGAAGCGGAACCAGAGGTCGCTGCGGAGCTTGCTCGTCCTCGGAGGCTTCGCCGCACCGGAGGGCTTCGGCGGCTCGAAGGGCCGCGACGGGTCGGGCGGCTTTCGCACCTCGGGCGGCTGCGGGGGGTCGGGCGGCTTCGGCGGCTCGGGCGGCTTCGGCGCGGGCGGCTTCGGCGCGGGCGGCTCCTTCGGCGCTCCCCTCGAGAGCCACCTCGGGCGGCGGGGGCGGGGCAGCCTTCGGCGGGGTGGCGGCTCGTCCACGACGGATCCTTATACAGACGCCGACTCTGCGGCGCGTCGCCTTCGTCCCGAGCGCGGCACATAGTCGATCACCAGCGGGACCCCCTCCAGCCCGTATGCGTCACGGAGCCTGTTCTCGAGCTGAAACGCCCAGTCGCGAACGATCAGCTTACGGTCGTTCACCTGGATCGCAAACCGCGGCGGCCGGCGGCCGACCTGGGCCGCGTAGTAGAGGCGAAGGCGGCGGCCGTGGCGCTGCGGCGGCGGTCGCTCCGCGACCAATCCGGAGACGAACCGGTTGAGCTCGGAAGTGGGAATTCGATCGGCGGCGCGCTCGGCGAGCACAATCGCCTGGCGCGCCACCGCCCCCACTCCCCGACCGGTGAGAGCCGAGCAGGTGAGCACCGGCGGCCGGAGGCGGAGCTTTCGCTCGGCTCGGGCCTTGGTGTCGTTCAGGTCGGTTCGACTGACGTCCCATTTGTTGAAGGCAAGCACGGTGGCGCAATTCGCCCGCATCGCCACCTCGGCCACCCTGAGGTCCTCGGCGGTGAGCCCCTCGGAGGCGTCGCAGACGACGATCGCCGCGTCGGCGCGCTCGGCGGCGCGCTCGGTGCGCAGCTGGGCGTAGTAGCCGATCGTTCCGGCGACCTTGCTCCGGCGCCGGAGCCCGGCGGTGTCCACCAGGACCACCCGCGTGCCGTCGATCTCAGCCTCCGTGTCGACCGGGTCCCGCGTGGTCCCCGCCCGCTCGGAGACGATCACCCGCTCGGAGCCGAGCAGCGCGTTCAGGAGCGAGGACTTCCCGACGTTGGGGCGCCCGAGGATCGCGATCCGGGGCCGCCGCTCCTCATCCTCGGCTTCACCGATCTCTCCCTCTGCGTTCGCGAGCCCATCCACGATCCGGTCGAGCAGGTCTCCGGTCCCGAGCCCGTGGGCCGCTGACACCGGCAGCGGCTCGCCGAGGCCGAGGGAGTTGAGCTCGGCGGCGAGCGGCTCGTCCTCGACCCGGTCGATCTTGTTGGCGGCGACGATCACCGGCCTTCCCGAGCGCCGGAGGAGGTCCCCGAGCTCGGCCTCGCCCGGGCCGA
Organism: uncultured Solirubrobacterales bacterium; assembly: GCA_963752585.1. Classification (GTDB taxonomy): domain Bacteria; phylum Actinomycetota; class Thermoleophilia; order Solirubrobacterales; family 70-9; genus CAVVYV01. Next base: position 81,480 of record CAVVYV010000007.1, on the reverse strand, counting down.
GTCCCGCGCGGGCGTCGACCACCAGCACGACGAGGTCCGCCTCGGAGATCGCCAGCCGCGCCTGCTCCTGGACCGCGCGAGCGAGCTCGTCGGCGTCGGCGAGATCAACACCGCCGGTGTCGATCAGCTCGAAGCGGATGCCGTTCCACTCGCAGGCGAGGCCACGGCGGTCGCGGGTCACGCCCGGCTCGGAGTCAGTGACCGCCTCGCGGCCCCCGGCAAGCCGGTTGATCAAGGTGCTCTTGCCGGCGTTGGGGAAGCCGACGACCGCGACCTTCATCGCAGCCCCCGCTCCCGGGCGAGCTCCACCACCCGCTCGACCACCTGCTCGACCGAGAGGTCGGTGGTGTCGAGCTCGATGGCGTCGTCGGCGGAGCGGAGGGCGCCGTGCTCGCGGGTGCTGTCGCGGCGGTCCCGATCCTCGATCGCCTTCAGCACCGCGGCCCTGTCCGTCCCGGTCTCGGTCGCTCGCCGGCGGGCCCGCTCCTCGGGGCTCGCGTTCAGGAAGACCTTCAGCGGCGAGTCCGGGCTCACCACGGTGCCGATGTCGCGGCCCTCGGCGACGTAGCTCCCGGCCGCGATCAGCTCGCGCTGGCGCTTCACCATCGCCTGGCGCACCTGGGGATGGACCGAGATGTGGGACGCGGCGACGGTGACCTCGGGAGATCGGATCTCACCGCCCACCGGCTTCCCGTCGAGGCGGACAGTGTTGCCGTCGAAGCCGATCTCCAGCCCCCAGGCGAGCTCGCCGACCGCGGCGCCGTCATCCACGTCCACCCCGGCGCGCAGAGCGGCGAGGGCGACGCATCGGTACATCGCCCCGGAGTCGAGGTAGGTGAAGCCGAGCGCCTTTGCGACGCCTTGCGCCACCGTCGATTTGCCGGCACCGGCCGGGCCGTCGATCGCGATCACCATGGCGCCGCTGAGGGTAGAGTGCCGCGCGTGGAGACCTGGAAGCTGAATGACATCGCGGTCGAGCCTCATCAGCCGCAGGTGCTCGACTCGGAGGCTGAGGGACGGGCGATCGTGATCAACCTGCCGGCGGGCGAGCAGCTGCAGGAGCACCAGGTCTACGAGCGCGCCTGGCTCCTGGTCACCGACGGCGAGGTCGAGGTGACCGACGCCGACGGAGGCTCGATCACCGGGTCGGCGGGCCTGCTTGCGATCTTCGACCCGAGGGAACGGCACGAGGTCACCGCGAAGAGCGACGCCCGCCTCCTCCTAGTCCTCGCCCCCTGGCCCGGCGAGGGCCACCCGTCCCAGCCCGGCTAGCCTCCTCTTAATGACAACCTGGATGTTCGAACCGGGCCACACGGAGGTCGGCTTCCGCGCCCGGCACATGATGGTCACCTGGGTCCGCGGCCTGTTCAAGGACATCCACGGCCGCCTCGAGTTCGACTGGGACCGCTGCCTCGAGTCCACCTTCGAGGGCGAGATCGACGCGACGAAGCTGTGGACGGGCGAGCCGACGCGCGATGAGCACCTCCGCAGCGCCGACTTCTTCGACGTCGCCAACCACCCGAAATCACCTTCGCCGGCCGGCTCACGACGCGGACCGGCGCCACCACCTTCAAGGCGAGCGCCGAGGTGACGATCCGCGGCAACACCCGCGAGGTCGAGTTCGACGTCGCCTACCTGGGCGAGTGGAAGACGCCGTGGTGGGAGGGGGACGAGAACAAGGGGACCATGCGCCGGATCGGGTTCGAGGGCAGGACCACTGTCAACCGGCACGACTTCGGCGTCTCCTGGCAGGACCAGATCCCCGGCGGCGGTGTCGTCGCCAGCGACGAGATCGATCTCGTCTTCGACATCGAGGCGATCCATCAGGGCGACCTGGAGAGGACCGGCGCGATCGCCTACTACCGCGGCCAGGAGAGCAGCGGGCAGCGCTAGTCCTCCAGGAGCAGGCGAAGGTCCCGCTCGAAGCCCGGGTAGCTGACCGCGACCGACTCGAACCCGTCGACCTCGACCCCCTCGCGGGAGGCGAGGCCAGCGATCGCGCCGAGCATCGCCAGGCGGTGGTCGCCGCGGGCGTCCAGGCGGCCACCGCGAAGCTCTCCTGTCCCCTGAACGGCGAAGCCGTCCGGTCGGGCCTCGATCTCCGCCCCGAGCCCGGCCAGCCCCTCGACCACCCCGGCGATCCGGTCCGACTCCTTGTGGCGGAGCTCCTCCGCGCCCTCGATCATCGTCTCCCCCTCGGCGAAGCAGCCGAGCAACCCGATCAGCGGGAGCTCGTCGATCGCCGCCGGCACCTCCTCCCCGGAGACCGTCGTCGCGGTCAACCCGGTGCTGCGGACGCTGAGGGTGGCCTGGGGCTCGGGACCGGGCTCGCCGATCTCGTTCACCGTCATCGCTGCGTGCTCGGCGTGAGCGCCGCCCATCTCGACCCCCATTCGCGCGAGGACGGTGAGCAGGCCGATCCGGGTCCCGTTGATCCCCACTTCGCGCAGCGTGAGCTCGCTGCCGGGGATCAGCAGCGCGGCGGCGATGAAGAAGGCGGCCGACGAGAAGTCCGCCGGGACCGGGACGTCGCCCGATTCGAGCCGCTCCACCGGAGCGACGGTGAGCTCTTCGCCGCTTCGGCTGATCCTCGCTCCGGCCGCGGCCAGCATCCGCTCGGTGTGATCCCTGGTCTGGACCGGCTCGCGGACCGTGGTCTCGCCCTCGGCGAGGAGCCCGGCGAGGAGAACGCACGACTTCACCTGGGCGCTCGCGACGGGAGGCTCATACGCGATCCCGCGGAGCGGGGCACCGCTCACCCGGAGCGGCGGCAGCCGCCCCTCCCGGCAATCGACCTCTGCTCCCATCAGCCGCAGGGGGTCGGCGACCCGATCGACCGGCCGGCGCCGGATCGAGTCGTCGCCGTCCAGGGTCCACTCGCCGTCCGGCTGCCCCGCGAGCCATCCGGGCATGATCCGAAGCAGAGTGCCCGCGTTGCCGACGTCGATCTGCGCCGGTCCGGCTCCGCGCAATCCGGCGCCCTGGACCTCGACGTAGATCCCGCCGCGCCCGTCCGGATCGCCCTCGCTCACCGCCGCCCCGACGGAGTTCACCGCGGCCAGGGTGGCGCGGGTGTCGGCCGAGTCGAGGTAGCCGGAGATCCGGGTCGGGCCGTCGGACATCGCCCCGATCAGGGCGGCGCGATGGGAGATCGACTTGTCCGGCGGTGGGCGCAGCTCCCCCCGCAGCGGACCGGCTGGGTCGAATCGCGTCATCAGCGCTCCACGCGGGTGACGTCGTGGCCGAGCTCGCCCATCATCTCCTCGGCGCGCTCCGCCTGGGCGTCCCCTGCGATGAACAACGAGACGGCGCCAGAGGTCATGTCCGCGGCCGGGTAGAGCGCCATGTCCTCGATGTTCACCCCGGCCCGGCCCAGCGCGAGCGCGAGCTCGGCGACGATCCCGGGCCGGTTCGGGACCCGGACGCGGAGCTCGTGCAGTGGCCCGCCCGCGAGCTCGGCCTCGAGCAGCTCACGGCGGCGCTCGCCAGCGGCCGCGTGCCAGGCGCCGACCGCGTCACGCTCACCGCTCCGGAGAAGCTCCGCCGCCTCGGCGAGGCGGCTGGCGACGGCGTCGATCTCATCGGCGACCGCCTCGCGGTTGCCGGTGAAGATGTCGCCCCAGATCGCGGGATTGGCGCCGGCAACCCTGGTCGCGTCGCGAAAGCTCGGCCCGATCTCGGGCAGCCGCTCAGACTCCTCGGCGAGGGCACCCGCCGCCTGAGAGACGAGCACGTTCGCCAGAACGTGCGGCAGGTGGCTCACCGTCGCCATCAGGCGGTCGTGGACCTCGGCCTCGATCGCCTGCGGCCGGGCGCCGAGGTCGGCGACCGCCCGCTGGACCCGGTCATAGAGAACGCCCTCGGTGCGCTCTCCCGGGGTCAGATACCAACGGGCTCCGTCGAAGAGGTCGGCCCGTGCGTGCTCCACCCCGGAGGTCTCGGCTCCCGCGAGTGGGTGGCCGCCGATGAAGCGGCCCTCGGCGCCGAGCGCGGCGAGCACAGTCCGCTTCACCGAGCCGACGTCGGTGACCGCGGTCTGATCGGAGCTGGCGGCGAGCGCCTCAGAGGCCAGCCCGGGGAGGACCTGGACCGGCGCCGCGCAGAAGACGATCTCCGCCCTCTCGACCGCGTCGGCGACCGACCCGGCCGAGGCGCTGATCGCCCCCAGCTCCTCCGCGCGGAAGAGGAGGTCGCGATCGGGATCGAACCCGGAGACCTCCGCGTCGAGGCGCGAGCGCGCGGCCATCCCGATCGAGCCGCCGATCAGGCCGACGCCGAGGACGGCGATCCTCATCTGTTCAGCTTTCGCGCCGGGTTCGCGCCGCGGCCGCCAGCCGGTCGAGCGCAAGCACGGTCGTCTCCCAGTCCATGCAGGCGTCGGTGATCGACTGGCCGTAGACCAGGGGACCGTCGGAGTCCAGGTCCTGGCGACCGGCGACCAGAAACGACTCCAGCATCGCGCCGACGATTGCCCGGTTCCCGGCCGCGATCTGGTCGGCGATCTCGGTCACCACCTGGGGCTGGCGGTTGTGGTCCTTGCCGCTGTTGTCGTGGGAGGCGTCGATCAGCAGTCGCTCCGCCAGACCCGCCTCGCGAAGGAGCGAGAGCGCCTCGCCGACGGTCCCCTCGTCGTAGTTGGGAGCCCCGCGGCCGCCACGGAGGATGATGTGGCAGTCGGGGTTGCCCTTCGTGTAGAGAATCGCCGGGGTGCCGCTGACGTCGACCCCGGCGAACGCGTGCGGCGCCGCGGCGGCGCGAACCGCGTCGACGGCGAGCTTGATGCTGCCCGCCGTCCCGTTCTTGAACCCGACCGGCATCGAGAGGCCCGAGGCGAGCTGGCGGTGGGTCTGGCTCTCGGTGGTGCGAGCGCCGATCGCGCCCCAGGCGACCACGTCAGAGATGTACTGCGGGGTGATCGGGTCGAGGAACTCGCAGCCGATCGGAAGGCCGAGGTCGAGCACCTCAATCAGCAGGCGGCGGGCCGTGTGGAGCCCGACGTTGACGTCCCGGGAGCCGTCCAGGTGGGGGTCGTTGATCAGCCCCTTCCAGCCGGTGGTCGTCCGGGGCTTCTCGAAGTAGACCCGCATCGTGATGCAGAGGTCGTCCTTGAGCTCGGCGGCCCTGGCGCTCAGCCGCTGCGCGTACTCGACCGCCGCCTCCGGGTCGTGGACGCTGCACGGCCCGACCACCACGATCAGCCGGTCGTCGCTGCGATCGAGGACTGCAGCGATCTCCTCGCGGTGCCGGATCACGGCCGCCTCCTGCTCGGGACCGAGCGGGAGGTCGTCGAGGATCTGCGCCGGTGAGACGAGCTCGACCGCCCGCTCGATCCGGCGGTCGCGCACGCGTTCCCCTTGCTGTCTGGGTAGGTCCTTCATCTCGAAGTTCATCCGGGGGCCCTTCTTTCTACTGGTATGGCGATGGTCCTTGGGTCCAGCTGGATCCGGCGGCGGGTCTGTGGCCGCAGCCAATCCCGGTAACGGCGCCCGGCGAGGGGATCCTTCTGCGTCAGCGGCTGTGGCAGCCGCGGGCCGGACGCCTAGTTAAATCGCCAAAAGTAGAAATAGGCACGCGTGCGAGCCGTGTACCGGCCCGGTGAGGCGAGACTGTGCGCGCCGCTCTTCATGCAGGGAGTTTGTAGCAGACGGGTCCCGGGTTGTCGAAGGGATCAGCCCAACGCCTCGGCGAGGGCGGCGAGGAAGCGCTCGTTCTCCGGGCGAGTGCCGTAGGTGGCCCGGATGTGGCCCGGGCCGCCGAGGGCGCTGCCGCCGCGAACGGCGACCCCGGCGCGGGCGAGCGAGTCCAGCACCTCGGCCTCATCGCTATCGCCCAGGGCGATCCAGGAGAAGTTCGCCTCCGAGTCGGCCGCCTCCAGGTCGAGCTCTCGGATCCGCTCCTCGACGAAGTGCCGCTCGACCATGTTCTTCTCCACCCGGTCGGTGACGTCGTCCTGATGCAGGATCGCCTCGGCGGCGGCGGCCTGGGCGAGGTGGTTGACGCTGAACGGCTGGCGGACGGCGTCCACCGCACCGCGAAAGCCCGGCGAGCAGAGGGCGAACCCGACTCGGAGGCCGGCGAGGCCATAGCACTTGCTGAATGTGCGGAGCAGGACCAGGTTGGGGCGGTCCGCGAGCAGGCCGAGGGTCGAGTCGGGGTCGTCGCTCGCCTGGTACTCGATGTAGGCCTCGTCGAGGATCACCGTCACCCTGTCGGGGACGCGATCGACGAAGCCGCCGATCTGATCGACCGGGATGTATGTCCCGGTCGGGTTGTTCGGGTTGCAGACGACGAGCAGCTGGGTCGCGGCGGTGATGTCCTCCAGCATCGCCTCGAGGTCATGGACGTGGTCGTCGGTGAGCGGGACCCGGATCTCGCGGGCCCCTGAGAGCGCCGGGAGGTAGGGGTAGATCGAGAACGAGGGCCACGCGTAGAGGATCTCGTCGCCGTCCTCGCAGAGGGCGAGGGCGGCAGCGAGGAGGATCTCGCAGGAGCCGTTCGAGATCGCGATTCGGGCGGGATCGGTGTCGAAGCGCTCGGCGAGCCTCTGCCGCAGCAGCCCCGCCGCGGGATCGGGGTAGCGGTTGACGCCGCGGGCGGCGGCGGCGATCGCCTCGATCACCGCCGGGTGCGGCGGGAACGGCGACTCGTTCGACGCGAGCTTGATCGCATCCGCGGTCTCGGCGCGGGCCTGCGCCTCGTCGAGCGAGGTGCCCGGCTCATAGTGCGGGATCCGCGCAAGCTTCTCGGCAAAGGTGACCGGCATCGCCGCCGTATTGTGCCTACCCGGTCGCCCCGGGACCCTCGGAGGAGAGCGCCCGGCGCAACCTGATCGTCGGCACCCCCGTCCCCCGGTGGGGCTGCTCGCCGCCATCGGGCTCCCAACCGAGCGCCCGGTAGAAGGCGAGCGCCCGCCGGTTCTCCTCGAAGGTCCAGAGCACCATCTCCTCATAGGAGCGCCCTCCCGCCTCGGCGATCGCGGCGCGGGCGAGCTCTCCGCCGATCCCGCTGCGCCAGAAGGCCGGCTCGACGTAGATCGCGACCAGCTCCGCAACGCGCGAGCCCTCCGGCTCCCGTTTGGCAGGAGCGGCGACGTAGCAGTAGCCGGCGACGACGCCGTCGAGGTCGGCGATCCAGGTGAACGAGTCTCCCTCGGGCGCGCGGAGGCCGCTCCTGATGTCGGAGCGCCAGGTGGAGATCGGCAGGTCCCTCAGGTGTCTGGCGGGGACGATCCCCGGATACGCCGCCCGCCACCCCGACGCGGTGACCTCGACGATGGCCTCCGTGTCGATCGGAAACGCCTCCCTGATCCGGACCATGTCGCGGCTACTGGGCGGCGTGGAGGTCCGAGCGCAGCTCCTGCGCCTCGCCGAGATAGGTGTGGGCTGGCTCGTGGCCGTTGGGCGCGTAGTAGTGGACCAGCACCCGGATCACCGACGGCATCGCCCCGGGCACGTCGATCTCGCGGGCGCAGAGCAGCGGCACCGAGCCGAGGCCGAGCTTGCGGGCGGCGACCGCCGGGAACTCGGCGTTCAGGTCGTGGGTGGAGGTGAAGATGCAGCTGACGATCCGCTCCGACTCGAGCTCGTTTCGCTCGATCAGCTCGCGCATCAGCTCCTCGGTCCCGGTGAGGATCGCCTCGGGGTTGTTGCGGGTGACCTTGATCGCCCCGCGCACGGCCCAGAGCCGATCGGTCTCAGCGTCCACTGCCGTCCTCTTCGTTCGCCTCCGTTCGCATCGGGCGGGCATCTTCCCAGAGGCGGTCGACCTCATCGTCGCTGAGCAGCCGCGCCTCCCCCGGGCGCAGGTCCCCCAAGCTCCAGCGGCCCGATCCTGATCCGGGTGAGCGACTCGACCCGGTTGCCCACCGCCTCCGCCATTCTCCGGACCTGGCGCTTTCGCCCCTCCCGGATCGTGATCTCGAGCCCGCGCCCGCCGTGGCGCCCGACCTCGGCGGGCGCCGTCGGACCGTCCTCGAGCCGGACACCGGCCCGGAGCTCCTCGATCTCCCCATCCCCGGGTGGCCGGGCGAGGCTCAGCCGATAGGTCTTCGGCACCCCGTAACGGGGATGGGTGAGCCGGTTGGCGAGGGCGCCGTCGTTGGTGAGCAGGATCAGGCCGGTGGACTCGGCGTCGAGGCGGCCGACCGGGTAGAGCCTGCGCTCGGAGGTGATCAGCTCGGTGACCGCCCGCCGCCTTCCCGGCTCACGCGCGGTCGAGACGACCCCGGCGGGCTTGTTGAGCGCCCAGACCTCACGCGGCTCCGGCGCCACCGCTCGCCCGTCGACCTCCACCCGGCTTCCCTCGCCGACGTCCCGGGCGGGATCGGTTACGACCTCACCGGCAACGGTCACGCGCCCATCCCGGATCAAGCCCTCGGCGGCGCGCCGCGAGGCAACGCCGCCGTGGGCCAGATACCGGGCCAGTCTCAGGGCTGCGCGGTCCCGGCAGCCCCGGGCTGCCGCGCACGCAGGCTGAGCAGAATGCTCACCACGAGCACCCAGATCCCAGCGAGCGCCCATCCGAAGAACCCGATCGGGGTGTGGGAGACGATCCCGATCACGATCGCAACCCATCCGAGCCACTTCGGCAGCGGCCCGTAGAGGGCGATCGACAGACCGGCACCCACCATCAGCGTCGTCACCCCAACCGCAAGTGGGAAGAAGAAGTCCCACGAGAGGGCGTTCAGCGCCTCGACCGCCTCCGGACTAACGTCATCCGCCAGATCCCCGAGCGCGAAGCTGATCGTGCCGCTGGTCGCCGCCGCGCCGGCGATGATGATCGCTCCGGCGAAGGCCACGTTGGCGGCCGCGCCGCCGGCGCCTGGCGCCGCAGCAAGCGCCTTGCGCAGCCAGGACCCGAAGAAGACCATGAACACCCCGGAGAGCGAGACAAGCCCGCCTCCGAGCATCAGCTCGCTGTCGTTGTCGATGGCGTAGTCGATGACCTCCTGCGCCGAGTCCTCGGTCGGGTCCGGCGTTTCGCCGGTGATCGCGAACCCCACGATCAGAAGCGCCACGAAGAGGATGCCGCTGAGCGGCGCCAGCCATTCCATCCGTTTCATCGAAACCTCCCTTTCCTCCTACGTCGAGTGGACGCGCGCAGTCTCTCACCCCGCAAGGACGCGTCTAGCAGGGCCCGAGCTTCCGAAGCTCGCCGCGATAGACATTCATCGAGGCCGTGTTGAAGTCGCCGTGGGTCTGGCCCTTGAATCGGGGGTCGAGCTCCTTGTAGTAGGGCGAGTCGAGGCTCTCGTTGTGGCCGATCACCCCTTCTATTGGGATGCCGGTGCGGCAGCGGAGCCATTGGGTGAGTTGGAGCGAGGGATTGAGCTGCGCCGGGCGGTTGAGCACGTCGCCGTCGCTGAAGCCGACGTGCTCGATCCCGATCGCGACGTGGTTGAGCCCGACCACGTGCCGGCAGCGGATCGTCGGCGGGACGAACTTGAAGATCCCGCCGGCTGCGCCGACCGCGTAGTGGGAGCAGACCCCGGGGAGCTGGTGGAACTCGACGTCCGGCCGGTCGGGAGCGAAGGTGTTGTAGATCGCCCCGATGCTGCCCGCGACCGCGTAGTGGATCGACGATCAGCTTCGGGTCGACCAGCGCCCACTTGTACTGGCCGTAGTGGCGCTTCGAGTAGGCGGCCATCTCCCGCTTGCGCTTCTTCGGAAAGGGGATCAGTCGCTTCTCGATCGCGGGCTTCGCCGCGGCGGCGGTGCCGGCCTGCGGCTCGCCCTGGGCGGCCGCCCCGGTCCCAACCGCGAGCGCCGTCACGACGAGGACGGCGAGGGCGCGCATCAGCCGCCCTCCGCGAGCGTGATCGCGGCCTCCGCGTGACGACGGGCGGCCCGCGCGCGGATCGCCCCGGCGGGCAGCTCGACCACGAAGGCATGGCTCTCCGGCAGCTCTGCGTTCTCCCAGCTGATCACCGTCCCTCGTAACCCATTCCCTCGGCAACTGGTGCGCATGCCGACCAACTTTGCATAGCGGGCGGCGAGCGCCGGCCGGCCGCGACAGGCGAGCACGGCGCCCCAGGGCTGGTGGTACCAGACGGAGATCTCGGGCTTGATCTCGCTGATGAACTCGATCACCGCCCGGGTCTCGGGCTCGGAGGCCGGGGCGGGGCCGGGGTAGTAGCCGCTCGAGTGCGGGAGCCCGCCTCGCCAGCGGTAGGGAAAGTTCCTGTTCAGGTCGACCCCGTGGGCATTCTTCCGAGCGCGGGCCCGGGCTCCGTCTGGGTTCACCGACGGGATCACCCAGAGCTGGACCCCCTGGAGCTCGGCGGCGCGGGCGACGATCCGGTCGACGATCCGGAGCCCGGCGCGCTCGTCGCCGTGGATCACCCCGACCGCGAGCGCGACCCGCTCAGCGGTCGGATCCCCGAGCCGAATGGCGGTGATCGCCCTCCCCTGGACCGACTGGCCGATCACCCGGGTCTCGATCGAGGCCTGCGGCCCGGCCGGGGCACTCGATGCCGCGACCGCCACCGCGAGCACGAGCACCGCGAGGAGGACCGCCGCCAGCCCGCCGCGGGCTTGATCCCTCACTCGCTGCGCTGCTCGCCCGCCTTCAGCAGACGCTCGCGGAGCTCACGCTCGTCCTCCGGAGTCGGGTCGAACTGCGACGGGTCCGGAAGCGCCTCCACACCGGAGAGGCCGAAGAGCTTCTCGAACAACGCCGTGGTCGCGTAGGTGATTGCTCCAAACTGAGTCCGCCCCTTCTCCTCGATCAGGCCGCGCTCGGTGAGGCTGCCGACGGCCGAGTCCGAGGAGACGCCGCGGATCCGGGCGATCTCCGGCCGGGAGACCGGCTGCAGGTAAGCGACGATCGCAAGCACCTCGGCTTGCGCCTGGGTCAGCGGCGGCGTCCGCGGCTTCGCCAGCAGCCGCCTGGCGGCGTCCTCGGCCGCCGGGATCGCGGCCAGCGAGTAGCCGCCGGCGATCCGGCGCAGCCGCACCCCTCTCCCGTTGGACTCAAGCTCAGCCTCGAGCGCCTCGAGCGCCTCGGCGACGGCCTCCTCGTCGGCCTCGCTCGCCTCGGCGAGCTCGCCGGCCGAGACCGGCTCCGGGGAGAGGAACAGCAGCGCCTCCAGGGTGGTCCGGAGCTCGCTCAACTCGCCTTCACCTCGATCGGCCCGAAGGTGTCCTTTTGGGTCCAGGTCGCCTCGCCGCGGCGGTGGAGCTCGAGCAGCGCGAACAGGGTGACTGCCTGAGTGAAGCGGTCCTCGCGTCCGAAGGCCTCGTCGAAGTCGACCGTCTTGCCCTTGTCGAGGAGATCGCGGAGCACCGAGAGCCGTCGCTGGAGCGAGACGGTGGTCCGGATGTGGCGGGTGTCGGGGTCTGGCGGGACGGTGAGCAGATCGCCCAGCGCCGACCCGAGCCGGTCGGGCTCATAGACCTGAACCGCCGCCTTCAGGGCCGCACGGCGGAGCTCCGGCGGCGGCGGCGCCGAGCGGTAGATGAAGCCCTGCTCGGCGTCGAGCCTCGCCACCAGCACCTTGCCCGCCTCGCTGTAGCGGCGATACTCGAGCATCCTGGCGAGGAGCTCGTCGGCGGCCTCCTCCGGGCGCAGGTCCTCCTCGTCCTCGTCGCGGGGCAGCAGCAGCCGCGACTTCAGCTCGCAGAGGGCCGCGATCAGGACGAGGAACTCGGTCACCGACTCGAGGTCGAGCTCGCCGCTCTCCCCGAGGTGGTCCACGTAGGCGAGAACGATGTCGGCCAGCTCGACCTCGGCGATGCTGATCTCCTCGCGCAGCAGCACCGCGAGGAGCAGGTCGAACGGCCCCTGGAAGATGTCGAGGTCGAGATCGAGCTCGGAGACCGAGGTCACCGCGCAACCTTAGACGGACCCGCGGTCAGGCTGGCGCTTCTGCCTCTATCTCAAACGCGGGCCGATCCCGATTGCCTTGCGGACCTCGGCGAGGGTCGGCGCGGCCAGGGCCCGCGCGTTCGCGGCGCCCGCTCCCAGCGTCGCCTCGAGTGTCTTCTCGTCCGGCCGGATCTCCTCGTAGCGCTCCCGGACCGGGCCGAGGTAGTCGACCACCGCCTCCGCCACCGCCCCCTTGAAGTCGCCGTAGCCGGAGCCGTCGAACTCCTTTTCGATCTCCTCTTCGGTCGTCCCGCGGGCGACCGCGAGGATCTCGATCAGGTTCGCAATCCCCTCCTTCCCGTCGCCGCGCTTCACCTCGGTGCCGGAGTCGGTCACCGCGCTCTTGATCTTCTTGGTCACGGCCTTCGGCTCGTCCAGGACATAGACGGTCCCCTGCTCGGTGCCGCCGGTGGTCGTCATCTTCGAAGTCGGCTCCTGCAGGTCCATGATCCGGGCGCCGACCTCGGGGATCCGGTGCTCGGGCTCGACCAGGATCTCGCCGAAGCGGTCGTTGAATCGGCGGGCGATCTCGCGCATCAGCTCGACGTGCTGGCGCTGGTCCTCGCCCACCGGCACCTCCTGCGCCTTGTAGGCGAGGACGTCCGCCGCCTGAAGCACCGGATAGAAGAAGAGGCCTGCGGAGACCAGCTCGCGCTGCTTCGCCGATTTCTCCTTGAACTGGGTCATCCGGTTGAGGTCGCCGTGGGCGGTGAGCGCCGCCAGGTACCAGGTGAGCTCGGTGTGCTCACGGACGTCGGACTGGCGGAAGAGGATGCAGCGGTCGGGGTCGAGGCCGGCCGCGATCAGGATCGCCGTGGTGTCGTAGACGTTCTCCCGCAGGGCGGCCGGATCCCAAGGGACGGTGATCGCGTGGAGGTCGACGATGCAGTAGATCGCCGGGTCGCCTCGGTCCTGACCCTCGACGTACTGGCGGATCGCCCCGATGTAGTTGCCGAGGTGCTTGCGCCCGGTCGGCTGGATGCCGCTGAAGATCCGCATGGGGCGGGGAGCCTAGATCAGGATCAGAGATCAGAGTCAGGCCGAGGCCGGTTCGGCCTCGGCCTCGCGCTCGCGGCCGGCGTCTTCGGTCAGATGATCCGGGCAGTGTGCGCACTCTCCCGCGGGGGCGGCCGCCGGTGCGCCGTATTCGGTCTTCCTCTTCGGGTTCTGGATCCCAATCCCGGCGATCACCCCGCCGACGATCATCAGCCCGGCGCCGACCCCGATCCCGAGGTGGAATCCCCCCTCGGCGGCGAGGGTCGCCGCCGAGTCGATCTGCTCGGCTTCGGGCGGCGGGAGGTCCCCGGTGTCGGGGGCCGGCAGCGGATCGGCCTTCGCATCGTCGACGACCTGCTGCCCTTGGGCAGAGAGGGTCTTGCCCTCGAGCTCGCTGTCGATCTTGCTTCCGAACTGACCAGAGATCAGGGCGCCGAGGACGGCGATCGCGAGCAGGCCGGCGACCCTGGAGACGCCGTTGTTGATCCCCGAGGCGACGCCGGCGTGGCGCTCCTCGACCGAGTTGAGCGCGGTCGCGGTCAGCGGCGCGACCGTCGCCGAGAGGCCGAGGCCGAAGAAGAGCAGGCCGGGGAGCACATCGGTCAGGTATTCCGAGTCGGCGCCGACTCGGAGCAGCAACAGCAGCCCGCACCCGGCGACGATCGGCCCGATCGACATCGGCAGCCTCGGACCGGTCCCGGAGGCGAACTTGCCGAACCGCGGCGAGAGCACGAAGAGGAGCAACGAGACAGGGGTGGTCGCGAGCCCGGCCTCGATCGGCGAGTAACCCGCCGTCTGCTGGAGGAACAGGGTGACGTAGAAGAGCGCCCCGATCAGCCCCGCATAGACGATCAGCGTCTCGAGGTTGGTGACCGCGAAGTTCCGGATCCTGAACAGGGCCAGGTCGAGGACGGGATGCGACATCCGCGACTCCCAGACCAGGAAGAGCGTGAACAGGACGATCCCGCCGATCAGCGGCACGAAGACGATCGGATCGCCCCAGCCGTGGGTGGGCTGCTGGATCAGCGCGTAGACGGGGCCGCCCAGTCCCGCGGCGGACATCGCGATCCCGAGCCAGTCGATCCTCCGGTCCGCGTCTGGGTCGGAGCTTTCCTGGACGGCGTCCCGGGCTACCCAGAGGGTGACCAGGATCAGGGGGAGGTTGACCCAGAAGATCGCCCGCCAGGAGAACGCCTCGACCAGCAGGCCGCCCCCGGCGGGACCGAGCACCGTCGCGATCCCGCTCCAGGCCGTCCAGGTGCCGACCGCTTTGCCGCGCGCCTCACCCTCGAAGGTCGCAGCGAGGATCGCCAGCGAGCCCGGGACCAGTAGCGCCCCGGCGAAGCCCTGGAGCGCACGGCCGGCGATCAGGACCTCGGTGTTCGGCGCCAGGCCGCAGAGGATCGAGGTAACCCCGAAGCCGATCAGGCCGATCATGAACAGGCGGCGGCGCCCGAACTGGTCGCCGAGCGAGCCGCCCACCAGCAGCAGCGAGACAAGCGCCAGCAGATAGGCCTCGACCACCCACTGCTGGTCGGCGAGCCCCGCGCCGAGGTCGTCCGAGAGCGCCGGCAGGGCGACGTTGACCACGGTCGAGTCGAGGAAGACGATCGTCGAGCCGAGGATCGTCGCGATCAGGGTGAAGGCATTGCGGCGGCGCTCCGACAAGGCGATCCGAGTCTACGCGGGAGCCCCGCTCAGCCAGATCGAGTGGCCGGCGGCACCGGTCAGGGCGCCGGCGGCTCGCGGAGCTGCTGCGCCGGGGTGAAGAAGTTGCGCTTCGCCAGCGTCGTCGCCATCAGGGCGGCGATCGAGACCGAGCCGAGGAGCACGTAGAGGAGGATCAGCTGGAGGCGAACCGCGTCGGTGGGGTCGGCGCCCGCGAGCAGCATCCCGACCATCGTTCCCGGGAAGAAGATCAGCCCGGTGGTCTTGGTCGAGTCGATCAGGGGGATCAGCCCCGAGCGGAGGCTGCGGCGGACCAGAGGCCCCACCGCCTGGGAGGAGGTCGCGCCGAGGGCCAGGGTCGCCTCGATCTGGCGGGCCTGGTCGCTGACGTCCTCGCCGAGGCGGTTGAGGGCGACCGCCGCCGCGGTCATCGAGTTCCCGATCACCATCCCCCCGACCGGGACCAGGTACCGCGGCTCCGGCTCGATGATCCCGAGCGCGACGACCAGCCCGAGGGTGCCCGCGGCGGCCACCGACAGGGCCCCGAGCAGCGGCCAGAAGACATCGGGGACCCGCTGGGCGCGGCGGCGCGCGGTGAACGCACCGAAGATCACCATCACCGCGAGCAGCGCGACCACCAGGGCGATGTCGTCCTCCTCGAAGATGATGTCGATCACGAACCCGATCGCGGTCAGCTGGACGAACGAGAGCGCGACGGCGATGCCGATCTCCTCCTCGAGATCGGCGTGCTGCCAGCGCGAAGCGACCACGGCTATCGCGACCAGGACCAGTGCGGCGGCGACCTCGCCGAGGCTGACGTCGATCGTCGAGCTCACGCCGTCAGCACCTCGGCGACCGGACCCTCGGATACCACCTTCCCCGACTCGAGCCGGACGACGTGGCCCGCCAGCCGACGGGCCTGGTCCATGTCGTGGGTGACGAGGACGCTGGAGATCGCGGTCCGGGAATGGAGCCGCTTCAGGGTCGCCTCGACCGCCCCTCGGGCCTCCTCGTCGAGGCCCGACGTCGGCTCGTCGAGCAGCAGCACCCGCGGCTGCAGCGCCAATGCGCGGGCCAGCATCACCCGCTGCTGCTCGCCGACAGACAGCTTCGCAGCGTCGCGATCCTCGAACTCTGGGTCCAGCCCGGCGAGCTCGAGGCAGGCCCGGGCGTCGAAGCTGTGGCCGGCGAGCCGCGGGCCGTAGGCGACGTTGTCGTGGACGCTGCCGTCGATCAGCGCCGGGAGCTGCGGGACGAGGGCGATCTCGCGTCGGAGGGCGACCGGCTCCCGCTCCCGGACGTCGTCCCCCTCGTAGAGGACGCGGCCGGAATCGGGGTCGGCGAGCCGGTTGAGCAGCCGCAACAGAGTGGACTTGCCGCACCCGGACGGACCGGCGACGCAGTTCGATCCGAGCGGGAGCCGGATGCTGATCCGGTCGAGGACGACGGTGCCGGCGCGGGAGTAGGTGACGTCCTCGAGTTCGAAGAGCACTGCTCGATTATGCGCCGCCGTCATGCGAGCGACCGCCAGGACGCCACCAGATCGCGGAGCCGCATAATCGCACTCATGGCGAGGGCGAGGTCCGGGATCGAGGCGGCGCCGAAGGAGAGGCTGCCCGATCGGCTCGAGCCGATGCTCGCCCGAATGGCGCCGCTGCCGCCAGCCCCGGACGACGACTGGGGATTCGAGCTCAAGTGGGACGGCGTCCGGGTGCTGGGGTTCGCCGACCGCGGGCGCTGGCGGATGCAGAGCCGCCGGCTCGAGGAGGTCACCGTCCGATACCCCGAGCTCGCCCTGCTCGCCGAGCGGATCGCCGGCCGCCGCGCCGTCCTCGACGGCGAGGTGGTCGCCCTCGACCCGGAGGGAAGGCCGAGCTTCCAGCTCGTTCAGCGGCGGATGGGCCTGACCTCGGCCGCCGCCGTCAAGGCCCGGGCCAAGGACACCCCGGTCGATTACATGATCTTCGACCTCCTCCACCTCGACGGCCACTCGACCCGCGAGCTGCCCTACGCCGAGCGCCGCGCGCTGCTCGACTCGCTCGGGCTCGAGGGGCCCCGCTGGCACACGCCTCGCCATCACGTCGGCGGCGGGGCCGACCTGTTCGAGGCTGCCCGCCGCCAGGGCCTGGAGGGAGTTGTCGCGAAGCGCCTCGACAGCCTCTACCGGCCCGGGAAGCGGACCGGCGAGTGGCTCAAGGCCAGGGTCTGGCGCCGCCAGGAGTTCGTGATCGGCGGCTACATCCCCGGGGAGGGACGGCGGGCGAAGCGGGTCGGCTCGCTCCTCGTCGGCTACTACGACAGGCGCGCCTCCGAGCTCGGAAGGGGCGAGAAGCAGGAGTTGATCTTCGCCGGCGGGGTCGGATCGGGGCTGAACGAGGAGGTGATCGACCACCTCACCCGCGAGCTCGGCAGGCGGGAACGCCCCGACAGCCCCTTCGACCGGGGCGCGCCCCGGGGCCCAAAGGCGCGCTTCGCCGTCTTCTGCGAGCCCGAGCTGGTCTGCGAGGTCGCCTGGACCGAGTGGACGAACGAGGGCACCCTCCGCCAGCCGACGTTCAAGGGGCTCCGCGACGACAAGGACCCGCGCGAGGTGGTGCGCGAGCAGTAGCGAGGCCGAAAGACGCTCTGCAACGGCCCGCCCGGCAACCAGCGGGCGGGCGTCGAAATGTACCCTCTGTCAATGATGAAACTGGTGGCTCCTGCGGAGCCGCCTCGCATCAACGAAGGGATTCAGCATGGCTAGAGCGATATGGAGCGGTTCGATCAGCTTCGGACTGCTGAACGTGCCGGTGAAGCTGTACAGCGCGGTCTCGAAGCAGAACATCAGCTTTCGCGAGCTCCGCGAGGGCGACGGCTCCCGCGTCCGCCACAAGCGGGTCGCCGAGGCCGACGGCAAGGAAGTCCCCTACGAGAAGATCGTCAAGGGCTACGAGTTCGCCCCCGACCAGTACGTCACCCTGACCCGCGACGAGCTCGCCGAGCTCGAGCCGCAGCGGACCCGCGCGATCGAGATCCAGGACTTCGTCGACCTCGACGACATCGACCCGATCTACTTCGAGCAGCCTTACTACCTCGGCCCCGACAAGGGCGCTGAGAAGGCCTACGCCCTCCTGGTCCAGGCGATGAAGGACTCCCGCAAGGTCGCGGTCGCCCGGTTCGTGCTCCGGAACAAGGAGCATCTGGCGGCGATCCGCCCGATGGGCGAGGTGCTGACGATGGCGACGATGCGCTTCCACGACGAGGTGGTCTCGCCCAAGGACCTCGACGGCGAGGTCTTCGAGGAGAAGCCGAAGAAGGTCGACAAGCGCGAGGTTGAGATGGCCAAGCAGCTGATCGACTCGCTCTCCACCAGCTTCAATGCCGACAAGTACCGCGACGAGTACCGCGAGGAGCTCCTCGACCTGCTCGAGCGCAAGGCGGAGGGCAAGGAGGTCGTCAGCGCCCCGAGCGAGGAGCCCGAGCCGACCAAGGCTCCGGACCTGATGGCCGCGCTCGAGGAGAGCCTGGCGGCGGTCAAGTCGGAGCCGAAGGCCAAGCCAAAGGCGAAGCCCGCCTCGAAGTCGAAGGCGAAGCCCAAGTCCAGCTCCAACGGGCGCAAGCGCACCGCCCGCAAGAAGGCGAAGGCATAGCGGGCAGGAGCAGCGAGGTCACGGTCGGCCGGCGGAAGCTGAAGCTGACCAACCTCGACAAGGTCCTCTACCCGAAGACGAGGACCACCAAGGCAGAGGTGATCGACTACTACGCGCGGGTCGCCGACGCGATCCTGCCGCACCTTCGCGGCCGCCCCCTCACCCTGCGCCGTTTCCCCGAGGGGGTGGGCAAGCCCGAGACATCGTTCTTCGAGAAGAACTGTCCGAAGCACCGGCCGGAGTGGGTGAAGACGACCCCGATCTACGTCGACCGCCGGGCCGGCGAGATCCATTTCTGCATGTGCGAGAACCTCGCGACCCTGACCTGGATGGCGCAGCTGGCGGCGCTCGAGCTCCATCCATCGCTCTCGAAGGCGACCCGGATGGAGCAGCCGACCGTGCTCGCCTTCGACCTCGATCCTGGGGCCCCGGCGAGCCTGGTCGAATGCTGCCGGGTGGCATTGAGGG
This sequence comes from uncultured Solirubrobacterales bacterium, assembly GCA_963752585.1. Classification (GTDB taxonomy): domain Bacteria; phylum Actinomycetota; class Thermoleophilia; order Solirubrobacterales; family 70-9; genus CAVVYV01. The sequence goes on along the minus strand of CAVVYV010000007.1, from coordinate 62,854 downwards.
TCCGGAAGCTCTTCGCGGGCTTCGAACTCGAGTGCTTCCCGAAGGTCTCGGGCGGAAAGGGCCTTCAGGTCTACGTCCCGCTGAACACCAAGGTGACCTATGAGCAGACGAGCCCGTTCGCCAAGGCAGTGGCGCAGTTGCTCGAGCGGGAGACGCCGAAGGAGGTCGTCTCGAAGATGGCGAAGGCGCAGCGGCGGGGCAAGGTCTTCGTCGACTGGAGCCAGAACCATCAGAAGAAGACGACGATCTCGGTCTACTCGCTCCGGGCCCGCGAGCGCCCCACCGCTTCGCTGCCGCTCCACTGGAGGGAGGTCGAGCGCGCGGCGAAGCGCGGCGACGCCGAGGGCCTCCGGTTCGAGATCCCGGCCGCGATCAAGCGGGTGGACAAGGAGGGCGATCTGTTCGAGCCGGTGCTGAAGCTCCGGCAGAGGCTTCCGAAGCTGAACGCGGTCGCCGACGAGGAGGCCGCCTGAGCGATGTCGTCAGAATCAATCTCGTGAGCCCGGAGCCAATACCCGACGACCTCTCCGAGTACGAGGGGAAGGTGGTGCTGGTTGTGAACACCGCCACCGAGTGCGGCTTCACCCCCCAGCTCGACGGGCTCCAAAAGCTCTATGAGGGAAAGCGCGACGAGGGCCTGGTGATCCTCGGCTTCCCCGCCGACGACGTTGCCCACCAGGAGCCACGCGCCGGCGAGGAGATCGCCGAGTTCTGCCGGGTCAACTACGGCGTCAGCTTTCCGATGTTCGAGAAGTCGAACGTCAAGGAGGACCCGGTCAACCCGGTGTTCGAGAAGCTGAACGCCTCACTCGGCGCGCCGACCTGGAACTTCAACAAGTACCTGCTCGACCGCCAGGGCCGGCCGGTGGGGCATTTCGACGTCTCGGTCGAGCCGGACGATCCCGAGCTGACCGCGGCGATCGACGAGCAGCTGAAGAGCTAGCCGACCGGCTGGCGGATCACCGGGTTGCGCGCGGCGGCGGCCTCATCGAGCCGGCGAACCGGGGTCGTATAGGGCGCGTTCCGGGCGATCTCCGGGTCATCGGCTGCCTCGGTGAGAATCGACTCGATCGCATCGGCGAAGGCGTCGAGCGACTCCCGGGTCTCGGTCTCGGTCGGCTCCACCATCAGCGCCTCGTCCACAAGGAGCGGGAAGTAGACCGTCGGGGGGTGCATCCCGTGATCAAGGAGCCGCTTGGCTATGTCGAGCGTCTTGATCCCGAGCTTCCTCGCCGCCGGCGCGCCCGAGAGGACGAACTCGTGCATGCATCGTCTGTCGAAGGCGACTGGGACGTGCTCGCCCGCGGTCCCCTTTCCGAGTCTCGCCTGCAGATAGTTGGCGTTCAGGACCGCCGTCTCCGACGCCTCCTGGAGGCCGTCCCCTCCGAGGCTGAGCATGTAGGCGTAGGAGCGGACGAAGACGCCGAAGTTGCCCTGGAAGCCACGAAGGCGACCGATCGACTTCGGCCGCTCGTTATCGAGCTGGTAGGAGGGCTCGGCGCCGTTCTGCCCCTCGCGCCGGACGACCTGCGGCCGCGGCAGGAATGGCTCGATCCGGTCCGAGACAGCGATCGGTCCCGCCCCCGGCCCGCCGCCACCGTGCGGCTGGGAGAAGGACTTGTGGAGGTTGACGTGGACGATGTCGAAGCCCATGTCGCCCGGGCGGGTGTGGCCCATGATCGCGTTCAGGTTGGCGCCGTCGTAGTAGAGCGTCCCCCCCGCCTCGTGGACGATCGAGGCGATCTCGCCGATGTTCTCGTCGAACAGCCCGAGGGTGTTCGGGTTGGTGAGCATCAGGCAGGCGGTCTGCCCGTCGGTCTTCTCGCGAAGGTCGTCGATCTCGATCCCGCCGCGTTCGTTGGTGGCGAGCTTCACCGTCTCGTACCCGGCCATCGTCACCGTCGCCGGATTGGTCCCATGGGCGGTGTCGGGAGCGAGCACCCTGGTCCGCTCCTCGCCCCGATCGGCGTGGTAGGCGCGAGTGAGGAGGAGTCCGGCCAGCTCGCCGTGGGAGCCGGCCGAGGGCTGGAGGCTGACGTGGGGCAGCCCGCAGATCTCGGCCAGCGAGGCCTGCAGCAGCCACATCAGCTCCAGCGCCCCCTGGGCGCGCTTTGGCTCCTGGGCCGGGTGAAGCCGGGCGTGGCCAGGGAGGGCGGCGACCCGCTCGTTCAGCCGCGGGTTGTGCTTCATCGTGCACGAGCCGAGCGGGTAGAAGCCGGTGTCGAGGTCGAAGTTGCGGCGCGAGATCCGGTTGTAGTGGCGGACGATCTCGGGCTCGGAGATCTCGGGCAGCTCGGCGGGGCGCTCGCGGAGGAGCTGCTTCGGGATCAGCTCGTCGAGAGGCTTCTCAGGGACTTCCGTATTCGGCAGCACCGCCGCCCTGCGCCCTTCGACCGAGCGCTCGAAGATCGTCGTCGCCGGATCGCGCTGCATCGGGGTGCCGCCGTCGATTGTGCGAGGGGGGGTCGGCACGGTGCTCACGTCGCCACCCCCTCCTTGACTTTGGCGCCCCGCAGGTCGGCGACCGCGCGAGCGAGGACATCGGCGAAGCGGTCGATGTCGGCGCGGCTCCGCCGTTCGGTCAGCGCGACCAGGAGGCCGTCCTCGTGCTCGGGGTAGTCGCGTCCGAGCGGATAGCCGGCGCCAATCCCCTCGGCGGCGCAGCGATCGAGCACCTCCGTCACCGGGGCATCGAGTCGAAGCGCGAACTCGCGGACCACCGGCGCATCGTTGAGCAGCTCGACCCCCTCGATCGCGGACAGGGCCTCGCGGGCGTAGGCGGTGCGCCGGACGAGCAGCTCGCCGAGCTCGACGAAGCCACGCTTGCCGAGCCAGGCAAGGTGGATCATCCCCGCGAGCGCGTTCAGGGCCTGTGCGGTGCAGATGTTGTGGGTCGCCTTCTCTCGGCGGATGTGCTGCTCCCGGGTCTGGAGGGTGAGGACGAAGCCCCGACGGCCGTCGACGTCGGTGGTCTCCCCGGCGATCCGCCCGGGCATCCGCCGCAGGTGCTCCTCGGTCGCGCAGAAGAAGCCGAAGGACGGGCCGCCGTAGTCGAGCCGGTTGCCGAGCGGCTGGCCCTCGCCGACGGCGAGGTCGGCGCCGCACTCGCCCGGGGGCTTCAGGATCGAGAGCGCGATCGGGTCGCAGGCGACCACGACCAGCGCCCCCACCTCCTTCGCCCGCGCGGCCAGGGCCTCGATGTCCTCGACCGCGCCGAGGAAGTTCGGCTGCTGGAGGAAGATGGCGGCGGTCTCGTCGTCGATCGCCTCGGCGAGGGCGGCCGCGTCCGTGAGGCCGCCGTCCAGCGGGGTCTCGACCAGCTCGGAGCCGTAGCCGCCGCCGTAGGTGACCAGCGACTCGCGGCTGTGCGGATGAAGGCCTCGGGAGGCGACCAGCTTTCTCCGCCCGGTCGCCCCGATCGCGAGGTACGCGGCCGAGGCGACCGCCGAGGGGCCCTCATACAGGGCGGCGTTGGAGACGGGAAGGCCGGTGAGCTCGGACATCGCTGTCTGGAACTCGAACATCGCCTGGAGCCCGCCCTGGGAGATCTCGGGCTGGTACGGCGTGTACGGGGTGAGGAACTCGGAGCGGCTCGTGATCGCGTCGACGATCGCGGGCACGTAGTGGTCGTACATCCCGGCGCCGAGGAAGCTGGCCTCGGCCTCCGCGTGGATGTTTCGCGCCGCCAGCGCCGCGAGCCGGTCATAGACCTCGGTTTCGGGCATCCCGTCCGGCAGGGCGAGCGGCCGCCCGAGGCGCATCCCCTCGGGGATGTCCTCGAAGAGCTCGTCGATCGACTCAACGCCGATCTGATCGAGCATCTCCCGGCGGTCGTTATCGGTGGCGGACGTGTACCTGCTCACGGACGAACCATCGTAGTGAGGCGCATTGACCGGATTGATTGATCTCTCCTTCCAGTCGAGATACCTAGAGTCCGCCAGATGCGGCGGGATTCGCTGAGAGCCGGGATTCGGGCTGGCATTCCCTTCGCGATTGCGGCCGGGTTGCTCGCGGTCTCGTTCGGGGTGCTGGCCGAGCCGGTGATCGGCACAGCGGCGACTGTGGTGATGTCGGCGTTCGTGTTCGCCGGCTCCGCCCAGTTCGGGTCGGTGGCCGTGCTCGGGGGCGGTGGTGGTGTTGCGACGGCGGTGCTCGCCGCGGTCCTCCTCAACGCGCGCTACCTGCCGATGGGGATCGCCTTGGCGCCGTCGCTGCGCGGGGGATGGCTCCGGCGCGCCCTCTACGGAGAGGCGATGATCGACGCCTCCTGGGCGATGGCCAATCGCGGCGGCGGTCGCTTCGACCCCGACTTCCTGGTCGGCGCGACCCTCCCCTCCTATCCCGCATGGGTCGGGGGCACGGTCGTCGGCGTGCTGGCCGGCGATCTGATCGGCGATCCCGCCGACCTCGGACTGGACGCGCTCTTTCCCGCCTTCTTCCTGGCCCTTCTGGTCGGCGGGGAGCTGCGCACTGGCCGTACCGCCATCCTGGTAGCCGCGCTCGGAGCCGCGGTCGCGCTGGCCTTGCTGCCTTTCACCCCGGCCGGAGTGCCGGTGATCGCCGCGAGCGGTGCGGCCCTCCTCGGCCTCCGGCGTGGCCCCGCCACGCCGGAAGCCGAGCATCCCGAGATCGAGGAGGATCCGGTTGGGTGAGGCGTGGACCCTGGTCGCGTGGCTGATCGCCACCACTGTCGTGGTCCGCGCCGCGGGTCCGGTCGCGCTGGGAGGCCGCGAGCTGCCGACCCAGGCGATGAGCGTCATCGCCCTCCTCGCGCCGGCTCTCCTGGCGGCGCTGGTCGTGACGGAGACGCTCGGGGGCGAGGGGTCCGAGTTGGACGTGGACGAACGCGTCATCGGCGTGGCCGGCGCGGGCGCCGTGCTCGCCCTGCGCGGCGGCATCCTCCTCGCCCTCGCGGCGGCAATGGGGCTGACGGCCGGAGCCCGCGCGGTGCTCGGCTAGTTCGAATCCTCGAGCAGCTTCTTGTAGGCCGACGCGTCCATCAGCTGGTCGGCCTCCGCGGGGTCGGAGAGCTTCACCTTGACCAGCCAGCCGTCGCCGTAGGGGTCCTCGTTGATCTTCTCGGGGCTGTCGGAGAGGGCGTCGTTGACGGCGGTGACCTCGCCGGAGAGCGGCGAGTAGACGTCGGAAACCGCCTTCACCGATTCCACCTCGGCGTAGGACTGGTCCTTCGCCACCTCCTTGCCGACCTCGGGAGGCTCGAAGAAGACGACCTCGCCGAGGGCGTCCTGGGCGAACCAGGTGATCCCGAAGATCGCCTCGTCCCCCTCGATCCGGGCCCAGTCATGCTCGGCGTGGTAGCGAAGCTCCTCGGGATAGCTCTCGTCGGCCATTATCAATCGGGTTGTCCTCGGCTTCGCCTGCGGACACCCTCGGGTAGAACCTACCCGTCTTTGCTGTAGAGCGGCCGTTTCTCCACCCGGGCGGCTCGCCGGCGACCGCGGACGTCGATCTCGAGCTCCGTCCCCGGCTCGGCCAGCTCGGCGCGCAGGTATCCCATCCCGATCCCGACCTCGAGCGACGGCGAGTGGGTGCCGCTGGTCACCTTCCCGACCACCTCCCCATCGCTGAGGATCGGGTTCCCCTGCCGGGGGATCCCTTCGCCGACGACGAAGGGAACGAGGAGCTCGGCGGGCCCCTCGGCGCGCGTGCGGGCGCAGGCCTCCGAGCCGATGAAGCCGGTCTCCTCCTTCACCGCCCAGCCGAGGGCGCCCTCAATCGGGTTCCGGTCCTCGGTCAGGTCGTTGCCGTAGAGGCAGTAGTTGACCTCCAGACGCAGGGTGTCGCGGGCGCCGAGCCCCGCCGGCGTGGCGCCCCCGACGACCAGCTCCTCCCAGAGTGCCGCCGCCTCATCGGGGGGAACGAGGATCTCGACCCCGTCCTCGCCGGTGTAGCCGGTGCCGCAGACGAGGGCGTCGCCGGTGCCGAGGTTGAGGTCCGTGGTGTGAAACCTGGCCGGCAGCTCCCCCTGGGCCATCGAGCCGACGATCCGGCGCGCGTCGGGGCCCTGCACGGCGAGCATCGCGTAGTCGTCGATCCGATCGTGTACCTCGGCGTCGAAGCCCTCGGCGTGCTGAGTGAACCAGTCGAGGTCGCGCTCGTGGTTGGCCGCGTTGGTGACGGTGAGGAAGTTGTGATCCCCGAGCCGGTAGGTGAAGAGGTCGTCGAGGACGCCGCCGTCCTCGCGGCAGAGACAGGAGTACTGGGCGCCGCCGACCTCGATCCGCTCGACGTCGTTCGACAGCAGCCGCTGGAGAAGCGCGGCCGCCTCCGGGCCCTCGGTCTCGATCTCGCCCATGTGGGAGACGTCGAAGACGCCGCAGCCGCCCCGCACCGCCAGGTGCTCCTGCTTGATCCCCCCGTAGGAGACCGGCATCTCCCAGCCGGCGAACGGGACCAGCTTCGCCCCCGCCTCGAGATGGGCCTGGTACAGCGGCGTTCGCTTCAGCTCGGTGGTCGTCGCCACCGACCGGAGGCTACTTCAGGAAATCCGGGACGTCGATGTCCGACTCGGTGATCCGGAGATCGCCGAGCGAGTCCCGATCGCGGACCGCGCCGACCTTGCGCTCGGTGCGCCGCTGGGTGAACTGGGGCGCCCGGGCGATCATCTCGAATCCCTCGAAGCCGGTGGCGATGCAGGTGACCCGGACCTCCTCGTGCATCGAGGAGTCGACGACCGCCCCGAAGACGATGTTGGCGTTCGGGTCGGTCGCCTGGATCACCAAGTTGGCGGCCTCGTTGACCTCGAACAGGCCGAGGTCCTCGCCGCCGGTGACGTTCAGGAGCATTCCCTTCGCGCCGTCGACCTTCTCCTCGATCAGTGGCGAGGTGATCGCGTTCTTCGCGGCCTCGACGGCCCGGTTCTCACCCGATCCGGTGCCGACGCCCATCATCGCCGAGCCGGCCTGGTGCATGACCAGGCGGACGTCGGCGAAGTCGAGGTTGATCAGGCCGGGGATCGTGATCAGGTCGGTGATCCCCTGGACGCCCTGGCGGAGGATGTCGTCCGCCTCCCGGAAGGCCTCGAGGATCGTGGTCCGGCGCTCGACGATCTGAAGCAGCTTCTCGTTCGGGACCGTGATCAGGGTGTCGACCTCGTTCCGCAGCTTCGAGATCCCCTCCTCGGCCTGGGCCATCCGCTTCTTGCCCTCGAACTCGAACGGCTTGGTGACCGCGCCGACGGTGAGGGCGCCGATCTCCTGCTTGGCGATCTCGGCGATCACCGGGGCGGCGCCGGTGCCGGTGCCGCCGCCCTCGCCGCAGGTGATGAAGACCATGTCCGCGCCCTTGAGCGCGTCCTTGACGTCGTCGCGCGACTCGGCCGCGGCGCCCGCGCCGACCTCAGGGTTGGCGCCGGCGCCGAGGCCCTTGGTGAGGTTGTGGCCGATTCCGATCTTGACGTCCGCGTCGCAGGCCTGGAGCGCCTGCGCGTCGGTGTTCACCGCGATGAACTCGACCCCCCGGAGGCCAGCGTCAACCATCCGGCTGACGGCGTTCGAGCCGCCGCCGCCGACGCCCACGACCTTGATCACTGCGAGGTAGGAGGTCTCCATTTGTTGGTCCTGCTCCGGCCCCGAGGCCGGGGAATCCGGCTTGGGGCCTGTCGAAAGTAGGGCAAATTGAGGGAACTGTCAACGCGCCCCGCGCCTGAACTCTCAAGTCTTGCTTAAGAGTTCCAGCGGGGTCACTCTTGAGTGTAGGGTGACCCTGAGGCTTGGTCGAGGGTGCTGAAAACCGCTGCAAACCAGGGTTTTTGAGGAGTCGAGCCTGACTCATCTCGGGCCCCGCTCGAGGCCTCCCAGACTCTCGATCGGGTGCAGGACCGGTTGCAGCGAATCGTCGGCGAAGCGCTCCCGCGGCTCTTATCCGCCCGCGACCGGCCTCGTCGGGACGCTGACGTCGACGTACCCCGGCGAGCCGAGGTCGGCGTCGGCGAGGACCGTGACCACCGCCTGCCACTTGTCCGAGGCCTGCGCGCCCTCGCCGAAGCGGAGCTCGGGGGCGCCGTCGAGGTCCACCACCACCCCACCGCGGTCGAGGTCCCAGGTCGACTCCCGCAGCCGGTCGCGCAGCTCGTCGGGGGCGGCGCCGAGGATCGCCGCCTGGGCGGTGCCCTCGGGCCCAAGCCGGCTGTCCTCGGTCGAATCCGCGTCGAGGCCGGGCAGCTCCTTCGGGTCGAAGTCGATCCCGGGGAGCGGGTAGCCGTCAGCCGAGACCGCCGTCTGCTCCCCCTCGATCTGGGCGGTCGCGATCGGCAGCCGCTCGGTGACCTCGATCCGAAGTCCATGGGGGAAATCGGTGCTGGTGGTGAGGGTGGCGACGGTGGGAAAGCCGGCCACCGCCTTGCGCAGGTCGTCCTCCCGCACGTGCAGGGTGGTCATGTCCTCGGCGGCGCGGACGAGGGCGGCCGCGATCCGCTCCTGGTTCGCGGTCACCCCGGTCACCTCCACCTCGTCGACCGCGAACAGCGAGGAGTTCCGGAGGAAGATCAGATAGCCGGCGATCAGGATCACCGCGAGGGCGGCGATCGCCACCAGGCGGCGGCGCAGCACCCGCCCCTGCTTGTCCCTCACGACAGCCGCCACTCCTCCGGCCACTCGACGTCGCCGAGGACCTGCACCTCGGGCTCCAGCACCACCCCGAAGCGCTCGTGGACGCGCCGCCGCGCGGCCGCCATCACCGCGAGGACGTCGGCGGTGGTGGCGCCGGAGGCGTTCTCGACGAAGTTGGCGTGCTTCGGCGATAGCCTCGCCCCACCCCGCTCGAGGCCGCGACATCCGGCGGCGTCGAGGAGCTGGCCGGCCGAGCGGCCCTCGGCGCGAGGGTCGTCCGGGTTGACGAAGGTCGAGCCGAAGGTCTTGATCCCGGAGGGCTGGGCCTCACGGCGGCGCCGGCGCATCTCCCCCATCGTCGCCTTCACCTCGGCGGGATCGGCCTCGGCGAGCGCGAACGAAGCGCGGGCGACCACCTCGCCCTCGCCCAGGTCGGAGGCGCGATAACGGAGCCCGAGCTGCTCGGGCCGGCGCCGCTCGCTGCCCTCCGCTGTGGAGACCGTCACCCACTCGAGCACCCTGCCGAGCTCGCCGCCATAGGCGTTCGCGTTCATCCGTACGGCCCCCCCGACGGTGCCGGGGATGTTCACCCCGAACTCGAGCCCGCCCAAGCCCCAGCCCGCCGCCCGGGCCGCCGCCGAGGGGAGCCTGGCACCACCGCCGCAGACCACCCGCAGCTCGCGCTGCTCGATCCGGGTGAGGTCGCCCGCCAGCTTCAGGACCAGGCCGCGGAAGCCCTTGTCGGAGACCAGCAGGTTCGAGCCCGATCCGACCACAGCGACCGCGAGGCTCTCCGATTCCGCCCAGGCGAGCAGCTCGGCGACCCCCCGCTCGGACTCGGGACGGGCGAAGTAGTCGGCGGGGCCGCCCGCCCGGATCGTGGTCAGCCGCGCGAGCGGGTAGTTCGCCTCGACGCCGCCTGGCCGCTTCACGATCGCTCCCCGTCGTCGGCGAGCGCCTCGGCGAGCTCGTAGATGTCACCGGCCCCGATAGTCACCAGCAAATCGCCCTCGCCCAGCCGGGGGCCGAGCGCCGCCGCGGCCGCCGCCGCGTCGGGGACCCACCAGACCGGGCGCCCCCCGGCTCGCTCGGCCGCGGCCTCGGCGACCATCAGCCCGCTCACTCCCTCCAGGCGCCCGACCGGCTCCTCGCGCGCCGGGTAGACGTCGAGGACGGCGATCTCATCGGCGGCGGCGAGGGCGCGGCCAAACTCGCTCGCGAGCGCCTTGGTGCGCGAGTAGAGGTGGGGCTGGAAGGCGGCGATCAGCCGGCTCGGGCCGAGCTCTCGCGCCGCCTCGAGGGCGGCGCTGACCTCGGTCGGGTGGTGGGCGTAGTCGTCGTAGATCGCCGCCCCGTTGCGGGTGCCCTTGCGCTCGAACCGCCGCGCGACCCCCGGGAAGTCGGCGAGCGCGGCGGCAGCGGCGGTCACGTCGGCTCCCCCCAGGTGGAGGCCGGCGAGGGCCGCAATCGCGTTGGCGACGTTGTGGCGCCCCGGCACCGCGAGGGTCACCTCGGTGTCGATCCCCGCGCCCCGGGCGTGGAAGCGGCTGCCGCCCCCGGGCAGCGTCTCGATCCCGCTCGCCAGCAGGTTCGCCTCGCGGGCGGGAGCGGGGCCGGCCGGATCGGGCTCGAGGGCGAACCGGATCTCGTCGCGCTCGGCGGCCGTCGCCAGCGGAACGCCCGAGCCCGCGACAACCCCGTCGGCGGGCGCCGCGAACCGCTCGAACGCCCTCGCCAGCTCCGCCAGGGAGCCCCAGCGCGAGTGATGGTCGAGCTCGAGGTTGGTGACCACCGCGACCTCCGGGCGGAGCTCGAGGAAGCTTGCGTCGCTCTCGTCCGCCTCGGCGATCACCCACTCCCCCTCGCCCCAGCCGGCGTTCGCCGGCTCGCCGCCGGGACCGGCGCCCGGCAGCTCTCCGCCGAGGAAGAAGGCAGGGTCGGCGCCGCTCGCCCGGAGCGCGTGCGCGCACATCGCCGCCGTCGTCGTCTTCCCGTGGGTGCCGGCGACCGCCAGCAGACGCCGCTCGGCGCAGAGCTCGGCGAGGAGCGCGCCCCGGTGAAGGATTCGCTGGCCACGCTCGCGGGCGATCTCGAGCTCGGGATTGTCGTCCGCGATCGCGGTCGAGACGACCACCTCGGCGTCGGCCGGCACCTGGCCGGCGTCGTGGCCGAGCCGCGGCTCGAGCCCCGCCGCCCGCAGCCGCTCGAGGTAGGAGGACTCGGCGCGATCGGAGCCGGTCACCTCGGCGCCGAGGTCGCGGCAGACCAATGCCAGCCCGCTCATCCCGGCGCCGCCGATCGCGATGAAGTGGAGCTTGCGGTCCTTCCAGTTTGGGTGACGGGGCACTAGATCGCCCCCAGGACCTCGGCGGCGATCCGCTCTGCGGCATCGGGGCGGGCGAGCCGCGCCGAGGCCGCCGCCATCTCGGCGAGGCGGTCCCTGTCGCCGAGCAGCCCGGTGACCAGCGAGGCGAGGCGGGCGGGCTCGAGCTCGGCGTCGGGGATCACCACCGCGGCCCCGGCGTCGGCCATCCAGCGGGCGTTGGCGTCCTGATGGTTGCCGGTCGCGTGCGGGTAGGGGACCAGCACCGCCGGCCGGCCGGCGGCGGCGATCTCCATCACCGAGCCCCCGGCCCGGGCGAGGACCAGATCGGCGGCGGCGAGGACGTCGCCGAGGTCGGGCTCGTAGGCGAGCAGCGCGTAGCGGCGTGGCGATCCCGCCTCGCGCCAGCGCCGCTCGAGGCTCGGGGTAATCCCGGCGCCCGGCGACGTGGATCACCCTGCACTCCCGGGTCGCGCTCGGCAAAGGCCGCGAAGGCGGCCAGGTTGATCGAGCGCGCCCCGAGGCTGCCGCCGATCACCGTCAGGCAACGCTCGTTGACGGCGAGCTCGAACCGGGCCCGGGCCGCCCCGCGGTCGGCCTCGAGGACGGCGCGCGGGACCGGGCGCCCGGTGACCATGTAGGGGTCCCCCTCACGCCCGGGAATCGGAAAGGCGAGGCAGACTCGCCTTGCGCGCCTGGCGAGCAGCCGGTTGGCGAGGCCCAGGTGGCTGTCGGCCTCGGTCAGCACCAGCGGGAGCCCGCTTCGGAGCGCCGCCAGCCCCGCCGGGCCGGCGACGTATCCGCCGCCGCCGAGGACTGCCTCGGCGCCTCGCTCGGCGAGCAGCCGCCGGGCCTCGCGGACGGCGCGCGCGGAGCGAATCGCGGCGAGCGCGGCGCGCAGGGGATTGCGCCGATCGAGGCCGCTCACCCGGAGGAAGTCGAGCTCGTAGCCGGCCGCTGGCACCAGCTCAGCCTCGGCCCGCTCGCGGGTGCCGAGGAAGCTGACCTGGGCGCCCTCAGCGCGCAGCGCGTCGGCGACGGCGATCGCCGGCACGACGTGCCCCGCCGTGCCGCCGGCCGCTATCACGACTCGTGCCACTGGTTGCGCGCTTTCTCGTAGTACGGGTTGCTCCTCGCTTCGCTCGGAGCACCCTTGCATTACCGGTTTCGCCCTCGACCAGGCGAAGTCTTGCAGCGGCCCCGGCCGAGCCGCTCGACGCCGCCCGCCGCGATCGAGTAGAGGCACTCGCCGGGCGCCGCCGAGCACCCGCCGCTGCGGGCCTCCGGGCGACGTTGAGGATCAATCCTGCGGCCGCGAGGGTGATCACCAGGCTGGTGCCGCCGTAAGAGACAAAGGGCAGCGGCACTCCGGTGAGGGGCGCGAGGCCAAGCACCGCGAACAGGTTGACCGCCGCCTGGGCCATGATCAGCGAAGTCAGCCCCGCCGCGAGGAGCTTGCTGAACCGGTCGCGGGCCCGATGCGCGGCACGGAAGCCGGCGTAGCCGAACATCCCGAAGAGCCCGATCAGGACCACCATCCCGGCGAGCCCGGTCTCCTCGCCGAGGACGGCGGCGACCATGTCGGTGTGGGCCTCGGGCAGGTACGAGGCCTTCTGGACGCTCTCGCCGAGGCCAACCCCGAGGATGCTGCCCGAGCCGACCGCGATCGTCGCCTGGGTGCCCTGGAAGCCCGCCCCGGTCGAATCGCCACCCGGGTTGAGGAAGCCGGTGAGCCGCTCCTGCTGGTAGGGATTCATCGCGATCATCGCCAGCCCGGCGATCGCGATCACCGCGCCGACCGGCGCCAGGGTCCGGGGCCTGACGCCGGCGGCAAAGAGCACGCAGCAGACGGCGAAGCAGAGCACGGTCGCGGAGCCGAGATCGGGCTGGCGGGCGATCAGCAGCGCCGCCAGGCCGACCACCAGCAGGTACGGCATCAGCCCTTCGAGGTTGCGCGCCCGCTTCGGGCGCGCCGCCAGCAGGTGGGCGCCGTAGAGGATGACCGCGAACTTCGCCAGCTCTGAGGGCTGGAACTGGAACAGCCCGGCGCCGAGCCAGCGCTGGGCCCCGTTGACGGTGCTGCCGACCCCTGGCAGGAGGACCGCGATCAAGAGGAAGATCGAGAGGGCCAGCAGGGCCGGGGTGAGCAGCCGGACCACCTGGACCCCCTTGATCGAGGCGAAGCGCAGGACCACGAGGCCGATCCCAGCGAAGATCACGGTCCGCTTCAGGTAGTAGAAGCCGTCGCCGCCTCCCTCGGCGAGCAGGCTCTTGGCAGAGCTTGCGCTGAACACCATCACCGCGCCCAGGGCGAGCAGGCAGAGGGTGGCGGTGAGCAGCAGCGAGTACTCGAGCGGCGGCGCCGAGCGCGATCTGCCCCGACCGGCGCTCATCCGAGGCCCTCCATCAGGGCTAAGGAGGCGCTCATCCGAGCGCCTCCACCAGCCCGCGAAAGCGCTCGCCGCGCTCCTCGAAGTCAGCGAAGGCGTCGAAGCTGGCGCAGGCCGGCGAGAGCAGGACCACCTCGCCGGGTTGGGCTCGCTCCGCCGCGGCCTCGACCGCGCGCTCCAGGGTCCGCGCCCCGAGCAGCGTCACCTTCGGCTCGGCCGGAGCGAGCGCGGCGGAGAGCTGCTCGGCGGCCTCCCCGACCAGGTAGCACGCCCGGCAGCGGGCCTTGACCGGCTCGAGTAGCGGCTCGAAGCTCTCCCCCTTAAGCGATCCGCCCGCGATCAGATGGAGGCCGCCCTCGAACGCCTCGATCCCGGCGATCGCCGAGGCGACGTTCGTCGCCTTCGAGTCGTTGACGTAGAGGACCCCGCCGAGCTCCCGCAGCCGCTCGAGCCGGTGCGGGACGCCCTCGAAGGACGAGAGCCCGTCGACCACGGAGTCGCGGGGGATCCCGGTTGCGAGCGCCGCCGCCGCCGCCGCCATCGCGTTCTCGGTGTTGTGGCGGCCGAGCAACCTCAGCTGATCGGTGCGGAGAAGCGGCTCATCGCCGGCGAAGATCACCTCGTCCCGGAGGCTCACCTCGCAGTCGGGGTCCGCCGCCATCTCGGTCTGTGGGCAGAAACGCACCCGGCGCGCGCAGCCGCCGAGGTCACGGCCCTGGAGCTCCGGCGTCCCGCCGTTGTAGACGGCGACGTCGTCGTTTCCCTGGTTGGCGAAGATCCGCAGCTTCGCCTCGAGATAGCTCTCGACGGTGCCATGGCGGTCGAGGTGATCGGCTGCCAGGTTGATCAGGACCGCGCACTCGGGGGCGAAGTGCCGAGAGTCCTCGAGCTGGAAGCTCGAGGCCTCGCAGACGACGGTCTCGTCGGGCTCGAGCTTCCCGGCGAGCGAGGCGAGCGGGGTGCCGACGTTGCCCGCGATCGCCACCGGCAGCCCGGCGACCCGATGAACGTGGCCGAGGAGCTCGGTCGTCGTCGTCTTGCCGTTGGTCCCGGTCACCGCGATGAAGGGGTTCGGAATCAGGCGCCAGGCGAGCTCGAGCTCTCCGGTCACCTCGAGACCCCGCATCCGGGCGGCATTCACCACCGGCGCGTCGGATGGCACTCCGGGGCTCTTCACCAGTGTCCTGGCCTCGTCGAGAAGGTCGGTTCCGTCCACCTTCAACCTGACTTCGACACCTGCCTCCGCCAGCCCTTCCGCCTCCCGCGGCTCGCCGGAGTCGCAGCCGATCACGCGCTCGCCGCGGCCGGCGAGCAGGCGCGCGATCGCCGCCCCGGAGCGGGCCAGCCCGACTACCAGATAGGGGCCCTTGGGCAGCGGCGGGCGGGGTTTCGGAGATGAGAGGGGGCGGCGCAGGCGAAGCCGAGCGGCCATCCGATCCGTGCGGTCGTTCACATAAACACCATGACCGCATTTCGCGTCGGACGGCGAAACCCCTTGCCTATCCTGGTGGCGACCGACGCAGCCCCTCAACTCTCACGATCAAGTCGAACCTGAGAGAGACCCAGGCAACCAACCACCGCAGATCCCCGGGGTGGTCCTCGCCGCCACCCCCCTACCAATTTTTACGTCCGGAATTTGGGAAACCTTCCCAAAATTTGGTAGTGTCGCCGCGGATCGAATGTTCGTCCACGAATCACCGAATCACTCAAGGGGGAAGTTCTCAAGAGTCCGCGAGTGAAAGGGAACCATGGCGCCGGTTATGGAGAAGGAAGCCAGCGGCATATCGGGAGTCCCGTGGCGGTTCAGGCCGCTGTCGGGAGATCGATCCGACTCCGACCTGATGGAGCGCGGTGAACCTCTGAACAACGCTCGGAACGGGCTGGAGCGGCTGGGGCGTGTGGTCGCCAAGCGTCGCACGGAGCTCGGGCTCACTCAAGAGGAGCTGGCCGGGAGGATGGACGTGAGCCAAGCGACCGTCGCCCGGATCGAGAAGGGGCGGCACCCGAGCACCGAGACGCTGAGGCGGCTCGAGGGAGCGCTTCATCCCGAGCAGGGCAAGGAGATGCTTGCGCGCTCGATCGAGCACGAGCTCCTACGCCAAGGGGAGGAGGATCACCGGGGCGCTTCGGCGGTCAGCCGCAACGGAGCACGAACCCCCCCGCGGTCTCGCCTGGGGGGTCGGCCCTGGGGTGGCCTCGCGGTTTCGATCAGCCGCAAATGGGCCCGAATGCTCCGGCGATCCCTGAGCGGACGTTCGGTCTCGGGCCGGGTATCCGGAGTTCCCTGGCGGTTCGAGCGGTTGTCCAAGGATGTAGAGGGGACGGTGTCCGAGGGTGGAGAGAGCGCCGCGCCGACGGCAACGGAGAAGTGGGAGAAGGCCGCCAAGCTGGAAGAAGGCCAGAGAGCGGGAGGCCAGAGAGCGGGAGAAGGCCGCGGAGCTGGCGAAGGCCGCCGAGCTGAAGGAGGCCAAGGAGCGCGAGGCCAGCGAGCGGAAGAGGGTCGCCAAGCTGAAGAAGGCCGCGGAGCGGGAGAAGGCCGCCGAGCTGAAGAAGGCCAGAGAGCGGGAGAAGGCCGAGCAGCGGGAGAAGGCCGCCGAGCTGAAGAAGGCCGCCAAGCTGGAGAAGGCCAGAGAGCGGGAGGCCAAAAAGCGGAAGAAGGCCGCGGAGCGGGCGAAGGCCGCAGAGCTGGCGAAGGCCAGAGAGCGCGACGCCAGAGAGCGGGAGAAGGCCGCGGAGCGGGCGAAGGCCGCCGAGCTGAAGGAGGCCAGAGAGCGGGAGGCCAGAGAGCGGGAAGCCAGAGAACGCGAGCGGGCCGCGGAGCGGGCGAAGGCCGCCGAGCTGAAGAAGGCCAGAGAGCGGGAGAAGGCCGAGCAGCGGGAGAAGGCCGCCGAGCTGAAGAAGGCCGCCAAGATGGAGAAGGCCAGAGAGCGGGAGGCCAAAAAGCGGAAGAAGGCCGCGGAGCGGGCGAAGGCCGCCGAGCGGAAGAAGGCCGCCGAGCTGAAGAAGGCCAGAGAGCGGGAAGCCAGAGAACGGGAGAAGGCCGCGGAGCGGGCGAAGGCCGCCGAGCTGAAGAAGGTGAGAGAGCGGGAAGCCAGAGAGCGGGAGGCAAGAGAGCGGGAGAGGGCCGCGGAGCGGCAGAAGGCCGCCGAGCGGAAGAGGGCCGCCGAGCTGAAGAAGGCCAGAGAGCGCGAGGCCAGAGAGCGGGAGGCCAGAGAACGCGAGCGGGCCGCGGAGCGGGCGAAGACGGCCGAGCGAAAGAGGGCCGCCAAGCTGAAGAAGGCCGCGGAGCGGGAGAAGGCAGCCGAGCGGAAGAGGGCCGCCAAGCTGAAGAAGGCCAGAGAGCGGGAGGCCAGAGAGCGGGAGAAGGCCGCCGAACGGGCGAAGGCCGCTGAGCTGAAGAAGACTAGAGAGCGGGAGGCCAGAGAGCGGGAGAAGGCCGCGGAGCTGGCGAAGGCCGCCAAGCTGAAGGAGACCAGAGAGCGCGAGGCCACAGAGCGGGAGGCCAGAGAGCGGGAGAAGGCCGCGGAGTTGGCGAAGGCCGCCAAGCTGAAGGACGCCAGAGAGCGCGAGGCCCGAGAGCGGGAGAGGGCCCGAGAGCGGGAGAGGGCCGCGGAGCGGGAGAAAGCCGCCAAGCGGAAGAAGGCCGCCAAGCGGAAGAAGGCCGCGGAGCGGGCGAAGGCCGCCAAGCGGAAGAAGGCCGCCAAGCTGGAGGAAGGCCGCGGAGCGGAAGAAGGCCGGTGATGGGATCGCCCCCGCGGCCGTCAGCCGCAACGGAGCTTGGGCCCGGGGATCCCTCCGCGGGCGCCGGCGTTGGGCCGCACTCGCGGCAGCCGTCTTGGTTCCGCTGGTGGTTCTCTTGGCGGTGCGATCTTCGGGCGGCGAGGGTGGATCCTCTCCGGAGCCGGCCCAACCCGTCTTGACTCCTCCGCCTCCGGCCGCTCCGGTTTCCTTCGAGCCCCCTAAGGAGCCCAAGCCTCAGAAGACCACCGAGTCTCGGCGGCCAACGAAGGGGGATGGCGATGGGAACGGTGCGCCGGGCGCGTACACCGATGGATCCTCGGCCCCGGCTCCGACCACCGCCGACAGGAGGGACGACCGGCCCTCGGGCAGCGGCCGCCGAAGCAAGCCACCCAAAGTACCGAGTGTCTCGAGCCCACCGGGCTCGCAGCAACCCCCCGCGTCGGGCGGCAATCCGTCGGACAGTCCCGCGAAGGAGATCCTCCCCGACATCGAGAAGATCGGCGCCCCCTGACTCGCTAAGGCCCGATCGACTGCTGGTAGAGGGTGAAGCCGATCCCCGAGCAGACCGCGGCGATGATCCAGAAGCGAAGCATGATCTTCGTCTCCGACCAGGCGAGTAGCTCGAAGTGGTGGTGGACCGGGGCCATCAGCAGAAGCCGCCGCCGGAACGCCTTGAAAGCGGCGACCTGGAGCGCCACCGAAAGCGCCTCGATCACGAAGATCCCGCCGATGATGATCAGCAGCACTTCGGTCTGAGTCATCACCGCCAGCGCCCCGATCGCGCCCCCGAGGCCGAGCGAGCCGGTGTCGCCCATGAAGATCGACGCCGGGAACGCGTTGAACCAGAGGAAGCCGATGCAGCCGCCGACGAGACAGGCGGAGAGCAGGGCGAGGTTCTCCTGCTCGTTGGTGATGAAGGTGATCGCGGTGTAGGCGAGGAGGACGATCGCGCAGCAGCCGGCGGCGAGCCCGTCGAGCCCGTCGCTGAGGTTGACCGCGTTGCTGGCGCCGGCGATCACCAGGAAGACGAGCAGCAGGTAGGCGGCGTCGGGGATTTCGATCTGGGCGTCAGAGATCCGGAGCTCGACCACCGACTCCAGCCCGACCTCCTCCTTGGCGACGTAGTAGAGGCCGACCGCGAGGACGAACTGGCAGGCGAGCTTCCAGCGGGCGGAGAGCCCGAGCGAGCGGCGCTTGACCAGCTTCAGGAAGTCGTCGGCGAAGCCGATCGCTGCGCAGCCGATCGCCACCCCGAAGACGGCGAGGCTGGCCACGTCCCGGTCGGAGAGCACCAGGTATGGGATCGCGATCGCCGTGAACACGATCAGCCCGCCCATCGTCGGGGTCCCCGCCTTCTCGTGGTGCTCCTCCGGGCCCTCCTCCCTGATCTGCTGACCGAACTCCTTGATTCGCAGGTACTCGATGAAACGCGGCCCGAGGAAGATGCAGATCAGCATCGCCGCCATCCCCGCTATCAGGATCTCGCCGAGCATTACCTCGCCAGCTTCTCGGCGACAAGCTCGAGGCCGATCGCGCGCGAGCCCTTGACCAGGATCGCGTCGCCCGGCTGAAGCCGCTCGGCGAGAGCGGCAGCCGCGGCCTCTGCGTTCGGCGCCTCGGCGTCGGGGGCGTATTCGCGGCCGAGCTCGCCGACGCCGATCAGCAGCTCCACCCCCTGCCGCCGGGCGTGCTCGCCGATCTCACGGTGGTAGGCGGCCGCCTCCGGCCCGAGCTCGCGCATCTCGCCGAGCACGGCGACCCGGCGGCCGCCGGTGGGCAGGGAGGCGAGGTGGTCCAGCGCCGCCCGCATCGAGACCGGGTTGGCGTTGTAGGAGTCGTTGATCAGGATCGCGTCCCCCGGGAGCTCGACGAGCTCCCCCCGAAGGCGCGAGAAGACTATCCCCGGCGCTCGCTTCGCCATCCCCTCCAGGGGCATCCCGAGGGCGACGCCCGCCGCGATCGCCGCGAGCGCGTTGTCGAGGTTGTGGGCCTCTACGAACGGCAGCTTGAATGCTTGCTCGCCGGCCGGGGTGACGACGGCGGCGCTGGTCTCACCCGCCTCCGCCGATACGTCCCGAGCCCAAACGTCGCCACCATCCCCGAAGCGGAGCAGCACCGGTGCCCGCTCCAGGTGAGGCTCCAGCGGGCCAGGATCGGCCGGGACGACCGCGGTTCCGCCCTCGGCGAGGCCGTCGATCACCTCCGCCTTCGCCGCGGCGATCGCCTCGATCGTCCCCAGGAGCTCGACGTGGACGGGGCCGACGTTGGTGATCACGCCGACGTCGGGCTCGGCTATCGCGCACAGGTCCGCGATCTGCCCCGCCCCCCGCATCGCCATCTCGAGGACGAGGACCTCGGTGCCTTCGCCGGCACCGAGCACCGCCAGCGGCAGGCCGATCTCGGTGTTGAAGTTCTCGGGGCTGGCGTGGACCGTGGCGGGCAGGATCGCCCGGCAGACGTCCTTTACCGAGGTCTTCCCGGTGGAGCCGGTGATCCCGATCACCCGGCAGCCGAGCTCCCGGCGCCAGTGCCGGGCAAGGGCCTGGAGAGAAACAAGGGGGTCGTCGCTGCCCAGCACCCACCCCTCCTCGTCGTCGGCCGGCGCGAGCTCGCGGGCGTGCTGCGAGCCCACCAGGACCCCCCAGGCGCCGCCGCGAAGCGCATCGGCCGCGAATCGGCCGCCGTCCTCGCGCTCCCCGCGGAGGCCGACGAAGAGGTCTCCCTCACCTGCCTGGCGCGAGTCGATCAGGGTCCTCCGTGGGCCCCCGCCGCGTCCGCGCCGCACGACCTCGGCCCCGGCGGCCGCGGCCAGGCGCTCGCCGTCGATGGAGGTCATCGTGTGGCTGCCGTCAGTCGGCGGAGCTCGTCGCGGGCGACGTCCCGGTCGTCGAACGGGATCTTCCGACCGTCCTCGAATTCCTGGCCCTGCTCGTGGCCCTTGCCCGCGATCACCACGGTGTCGCCTCCCCCAGCCGCCTCCAGGGCGCGCGCGATCGCGGCCCGGCGGTCGGCCTCGATCACCACCTTCCCCTCGTCGATCAGGGCGGGGTCGATCCCGGAGACGACCTCTTCGATGATCGCCTCCGGTCGCTCCGAGCGCGGGTTGTCGGACGTGACAATCGCGAGGTCCGAGAGCTCCGCCCCTGCTCGGCCCATCAGCGGGCGCTTCTCGCGGTCGCGATCGCCGCCGCAGCCGAACACCGAGACCACCCGGCCCCGGGTGATCCTGGCGGCCGCCTCGAGCACGTTCTCGAGCGAGTCCGGGGTGTGGGCGTAGTCGACGAGCACCGCGAAGAGCTGGCCCTCGTCGATCGACTCGAACCGCCCCGGCACCTGGCCGGCCGAGGAGAGGGCGGCGGCGGCCCGGCGCAGGTCGAGACCGAGCGCGTGGGCGACCCCGAGAGCCGCGATCGCGTTGGCGACGTTGAAGTCCCCCGGCAGCGGCGTGCGAACCTCGAGCACCCCCGCCGGCGAGAGGCAGTCGAAGGTCGAGCCGGAAGCGTCGAACGCGACCCCCCGCGCGGAGAAGTCCGCCTCGCCCCCGGCTGGGGAGAAGGTGACGCGGTCGCCGCTCGGGCCCTCGGCGAGCTCGTCGGCGAGGCGCCGCCCGTAGGGGTCGTCCACGTTGACGACCGACACCCCTCCCTCGAGCTCCACGGTCGCAACGCCGCCCTCGGCTGTGAACAGCAGCCGTTTCGCGGCGAAGTAGTCCTCCATCCCCTCGTGGAAGTCGAGGTGGTCCTGGGTGAGGTTGGTGAACGCCTTGACGTCGAACTGGATTGCGTCCGCCCGATGGAGGACGAGCGCGTGCGAGGAGACCTCGAGCACGCAGGCCTCGTCGCCGGCCTCGGCCATCCGGCGGAAGGTTGCCTGAAGGTCGATCGCCTCGGGCGTCGTCCGCTCTACCTCCTCGACCTCGCCGCCGACCACCCGCTGGACCGTCCCCAGAAGCCCGCAGCGCCGGCCCGCGTCCTCGAGCAGGTGGCGGACGAGGAAGGCGGTTGTGGTCTTGCCGTTGGTACCGGTGACCCCGATCACGGTCAGGTCCTCGGTCGGATTGCCCCAGAAGGCGGCGGCGAGCGGCGCCATCGCCGCCCGGGCGTCCGCGACCTCGACCTCGGGGACGCCAAGCTCCAGGGGCCGCTCGACCACCAGCGCGGCCGCGCCCGCCTCGACCGCTTCGCCGGCGAACTCGTGCCCGTCGCGGCTCAGCCCGGTGACGCAGAAGAAGAGTGTCCCCGGCCCCACGTGGCGGCTGTCATAGGCGAGGTCCGAGATCTCCACGCCGGCATCGCCCTCTACGCGGGCGGCGAGGCGTGAGTCGCGCAGGAGGTCCTCGAGCCTCATCGCGGCGATTCTAGGCGCGGCCCCCCGTTTGAGCCCTCAACCCGGCGATATGCCCAGATAGGGAAGCGCAAAGGAGGCGATATCGCCGAAGACGGGCGCGGCGACCTCGCCGCCGCTGTGGACGTAGACCGGCTCGTCGACGACCACGGCGACGAGCAGCTTCGGGTTCTGCGCGGGCGCGAAGCCGACAAACGAGGCGACGTAACGGGAGTCGGAGTAGGTGCCGTCCTCGACCTTCTGGGCGGTCCCGGTCTTGCCCGCGAGCACGTAGCCCGGGACGGTCACCGAGGAGGCGGTGCCGCCGGGCTCCAGCACGCCCTCGAGCATTCGGCGCAGCAGGGCCGAGGTCTCGGTGCTGATCACCCGCTCTCCCTCCGATTCGGCCTCGCCCGGCTCGCTCCCGACCCGGGTGATCAGCCGGGGTCGGCGGAGGACGCCGCCGTTGGCGATCGCCGAGTACCCGGCGGCCATCTGCAGTGGGGTGACCGCTAGGCCCTGGCCGATCGGCAGGTTGCCCATCGTCGAACCCGAGTAGTCGTCGCGCGAGGGGACGATCCCCTGCTCCTCGCCCGGATAGTCGAGGCCGGTCCTCTCGCCGAAGCCGAATCGCTCGATCCACTCCGAGAAACGGTCGGCCCCCTCCTCCAGCCCGATCTTCACCGCGCCCACGTTCCAGGACGCGGCGAGGATCTCGGAAACGGTGGCGTCGATCGGCGGCCGGGGGTGGGCCTCACCGATCCTCCGATCGGCAACCTGGAGCTCAGAGGGCAGGTAGAAGCTCGTCTGTGGAGTCACCACCTCGTCCTCGAGCGCCGCCGCGACGGTAAAGGCCTTGAAGGTCGACCCGGGCTCATAGGTGAAGCCGGTCGCCCGGTTGGCAAGCTCCTCCTCGGTCGCCGACTCGAGGTCGGTCGGGTCGTAGCCGGGCCAGTTCGCCATCGCCAGGATCTCGCCGCTGGTCGGGTCCATCACGATCGCCGCTGCGCCCTTCGCCTCGAAGTGCTCCCCCGCCTCCGCCAGCGCCTCCTCGGTGCGGCCCTGGATCGCCGCGTCGAGCGTCACCCAAATGTCCTGGCCGATGCTGGCCGGGCGCACCGTCTCGGTCCGCAGCGTCTCGCCGAGCGCGTCGTGGACCACCTCCTGCTCCCCGTTGGCGCCGCCGAGCACATCGTCCTCGGCCTGCTCGAGCCCGGTGAGGCCCTGGTTCTCCGTCCCCACCGCCCCGATCACCTGCGATGCGAGCTCGCCCTGCGGATAGATCCGGCGGCTGTTCGGCACCGTCGAGATCCCGTCGATCTGGAGCTGTTCGACCCGCTCGGCGGTGTCGAGGTCCACCTTGCGCGCGAGGTAGGCGAAGCCGGAGGTTCGATCGGACAGCGCCTCGGAGAGCTCGGCCGCCGAGACCCCGGTGACGTTGTTGAGCCGGGCCGCCGCGCGATCCGGATCCTTCACCTGGTACGGGGTCGCGATCACGTCCGCGGCGTCCTCGGAGACCGCGAGCACCTTCCCGGTGCGATCGATCACCCGCCCCCGCTGGCCGGGAATCGTCACCTCGGTCACCTGCTGGCTGTGGGCCTCGGCGCGAAGCTCGCCGCCCCTGACCCCCTGGAGCCAGAAGGCGCGGGCGAGCACGAGCGAGAAGAGGAGGAGGAAGAAGCAGAAGAGGAGCCCGAGGCGGCGGTCGATCTGGCGCATCGTCCCCGCCCTCGGCCCGGCTAGAGGCCGACCCCTCCGGCTCCGGAGGTCGAGCCACCGGTCGATCCGGTGGAGCCGCCGCCCGACGACGCCGGCGGCGAAGCGGCGGGTGGCGAAGACGGTGGAACCGGCGCCGAGGCCGCCGGCGGGGTGATCCCACTGCCGGAGGTCGAATCGGCCGGAGTGGGCAGATACGAGATCGTCTCCGACGCGTCCGAGGCGCTCCAGGGCTCACCGCTGAGGAGGGTCTCGTTCTCGAGCAGCTTGAGGAGACCCTCGAGGTCACCGTCCTCGGGGCTGAGGTAGCTGATGTCCTCCGGCGTCGGCACCGCCATGCCCTGGGTGACCGCCGCTCCCTCGATCCGGCTCGCCGATAGCTGCTCGGCGAGCTGGGCGCGGAGGCCGGAGTTCTGGCGCTCGATCTCCTCCACCGCCTGCGAGACCCGGCCGGAGCCGGCGCTGATGCTGAGGCTGACGACGTTGAGGGCGACGATCCCGAAGAGGAGGACCGAGAGCACCGCGATCCAGCCGCGCCCCCGAGTGAGGCGAATGATCAGGCTCGAGTCGGAGAAATCGCGGACGGCGAGCGCGGAGCGGAGCGCCGCCCCCGGCAGCATCGCGGCGCCCGAGGCCGCGCCGGCGAAGGCAGGCTGGACCACGCGCCGGGCCGAGACCGGGCGCCTCGCCCGGGGCCGGCTGCGGGCCTGGGGTCGGCCTGAGCGCTGGTTCCGGGCGGCCTGCGGCCGGGCGCGGGTCTGGGGCCGGGCGCCGGTCTGCGGACGGCGACGGGGCCTGGCCGGGGCGGTCCCGGGCCGCGCCTTCCGGGGTCGCGGCGGGGCGCTGGGTGCCGCTGAGGCCAGGGCGGGGTTAGCCACTAGCCCTGTTCCTCCTCATCTCGAAGCTTGAGCGCCGCGCGCAGGTGGGCCGAGGCGGCGCGCGGATTCCGCTCGATTTCCTCCGGGGTCGGGGCGATCGCCCGGCGGCCGAGGGGCTCGGCCTCCGGCTCGCGGCCACAGACGCAGACGGGGAGCTCGGGCGGGCAGACGCAGCCGCGGGCGCGATCGGCGAGGAAGCGCTTCACCCTGCGGTCCTCGAGCGAGTGGAACGAGATCGCGCCGAGGCGCCCGCCGACGGCGAGCAGTCCCCAGGCGAGCGGCAGGGCGCGGTCGAGCGCCCCGAGCTCGTCGTTGACCGCGATCCTGATCGCCTGGAAAGATCGCTTCGCGGGGTGCCCGCGCCCAAATCGCTCGGCGGGCGGGATCGCGGCCTTCACCGCGGCGACCAGCTCGGCGGTGGTGGCGAGCGGCCGCCGCCGGACGATCTCCCGGGCGATCGAGCCGGCGCGGCGCTCCTCGCCGAACTCGCGCAGGACCCGGGCCAGCCGGTCCTGGGGCCATTCGTTGACGATCTCGGCCGCGGTCAGCTTCTGGTCGGGGTCCATCCTCATGTCGAGGGGGGCGTCGAAGGCGTAGGAGAAGCCCCGCTCCCAGGCGTCGAGCTGAAGCGAGGACATCCCGAGGTCGAAGACGATCCCGTCTGGCCGGATCCCCTCCCCGCGCAGCCCCTCGAGGGCGGCGACGAAGTCGGCGCGCAGGAACCGCGTCCGGGTCGGCGCCTCGGCCGAGAACTCGCGCCAGCGGGCCTCCGAGGAGGGATCGCGGTCGACCGCGATCAGCTCTCCCTCGGGGCCGAGCCGCTCGGCGATCAGACGCGCATGACCGCCGCCGCCGAAGGTGCAGTCGACGAAGGTCTCCCCCGGACGGGGGTCGAGGATCTCGACGAGCTCCTCGGCGAGGACCGGCTGATGGTCCTGGGGCACATACGTAAGGTTCGCTGACGGCGCCGTTTGTCCGGCCGCGGTGGCTCTCATCGCTCCTCCTCAGAGAGGTTCTCGGCGACGTCGGAGACCTCGGCGTCCATCTCCTTCTCGTAGTTCGCCCATCGATCGGCGTTCCAGATCTCGAACCAGTCATCGGAGCCGACGATCGCGCAGGGCCCCTCGCCGAGGCCGGCGTGCTCGACCAGCTTCTTCGGCAGGCGGATCCGCCCGGCCGAGTCGAGCGACTCGTCGAAGGCGCCGCCGTGGAAGTGGCGTCGCATCATCCTGCCCCTACGGCCGAGCGGGTTGGTCTCGCCGAGGAACCGCTGGGTGAAGTGCTCGTAGCCGGCGGGCGCGAACACCCAGACGGAGGGCTCGAGCCCCTTGGCGAGAACGACTCCATCAGCAAGCGCCGCGCGGAACCTCGACGGGACCGTGAGGCGGTCCTTGGAGTCGAGATTGTGCTCGTACTGGCCGAGAAAAGACAAGGTGGGCTTCCTCCGGAGTTGAGTCGGTTCGGAGCGGGCCGGGGAGGTGAGGTGGGAGGAGCCTCACCACCCCGGCCCTTGACCAACTCTGGGACGACACGCTAACCCACTCTGTCCCACTTTGCAACACTTCGCTGCGGCTGGCATTTGAGCCGATCCGTCGGACGGAATTGCTAGCCGGCCCCTGAAGAACCCGCAAACGGCGTCGTGAAGCGGTTTCCACCCCACCGCCGACCCGCTCCCGACGCCCCCCGATCGGACCTCTCGGTGCAACCTGACTTGCAGCGAGCCTCGCGCGGCCGGGGACCGCGGCGGCTACGCCCACCTCGGCCTACACAAAATCGTTACCGACGGGTCACCCCCACTTAACCCTCCCCCGCGGGCGCGCTCATAGGTTCCCCGCCTTCGCAGAGTCGCACGACCTTGGAAGGAGCCTGATGAGATTCCCCCGATTCCCAAGTAAGGCAGTGGTGGGCACGGTGCTCGGCCTCGCCGGCGCCGCGGCGGCGGTGACGGCCTTTGCCGCGCCCTCGACGGACAACGGTCCGAACACGAATACCGATCCGTACGTACATCCGGCGGCGAAGGGCGTGAAGATCACGTCGTTGCTGACGGTCAGCGACGACCGTCGCGCCTCCAGCGGCACGAGCCCCCTCGCGCGCGAGCTGGCGGGGATCCCGGACGGGCTGGGCGCCCACAAGGGTCCGAACGGCCGTGACTTCACCCTGCTGATGAACCACGAGCTCCGGAACGACCCGATTCAAGGTGTGCCGCGGCGCCACGGCCAGGCCGGAGCCTTCGTCTCCGAGTGGGAGATCGATCCGAAGACCCTCGAGGTCGAGAGGGGCAATGATCTGGTCGACCCGGGCGTCAGCTACTGGAACTATCCGGCGGGCACGTACCAGAGCAGCCCGTCACCGGCGGGCGACAACCCGCGGTCGAGTGACCCCGCGAATATGTTCCTGGCGCAGATCGCACCGTTCGGGCGGTTCTGCTCGAGCTCCCTGACCGGGCCGGGCCAGCTGTTCAGCGAGGGCAGCGGCAAGGGCTACCAGGGCCAGATCTACTTCGGAAACGAGGAGACCAACGACGAGGGCCGCCTCTTCGGGATCACCACCGACGGGAAGGCGCAGCAGCTGCCCCGCCTCGGCCTGTTCGCATGGGAGAACACGCTGGTCGGACAGAACCAGGGCGACACCACCTACGTGATGGGCCAGGAGGATGTCGCCAGTGGTCAGGTGTGGCTCTACGTCGGCGAGAAGCAGTCGAGCGGCAACGCGTTCGACAAAGCCGGCCTCACCAACGGCGACAGCCACGTGATCGATCTCCTCAACGAGTCGGTCTCGAACGATGCGCAGTTCCGCACCACCTACGGGAAGTTCAACCCGGTTCCCTTCGATCTCGCGGAGATCCCGTGGGACGCCCCGGGCTCGCTCCAGAACAGCCAGGCAACCACAGAGGGCCTGACGCTGAACCGGATCGAGGACGGTGCCTTCGACCCGAGGCACCCGCGTGACTTCTACTTCGTCACGACGGCGGGTGGCAAGGGCGCAACCTCGGCGAGGGACGGCGGTGGCCTCTGGCGGATCCGCCTCGACGACGCGGAGGACCCGGAGGCCGGCGGCACGATCGAGCTCCTGCTCGATGGATCCGAGTCGCCGAACATCTGGAGCCCGGACAACGTCGACATGGACACGAAGGGCCACCTGCTGATCCAGGAGGACCCGGGCAACAACGCCCACGTGGCGCAGATCCTGGCCTACGACGTCGACAATGGCGATGTCGGAGCGGTGGCTCGGTTCGACCCGGCGCGGTTCGAGCCTGGTGGGTCCAAGTTC
Organism: uncultured Solirubrobacterales bacterium; assembly: GCA_963752585.1. Classification (GTDB taxonomy): domain Bacteria; phylum Actinomycetota; class Thermoleophilia; order Solirubrobacterales; family 70-9; genus CAVVYV01. Next base: position 35,643 of record CAVVYV010000007.1, on the reverse strand, counting down.
ATCACCCAGGACGAGGAGTCGAGCGGGATCATCGACGCCTCCGCGGTGATGGGCAAGGGCTGGTTCCTGCTCGACGCGCAGGTCCATTCCAGCGCGGGCCTCGACAACCCGCCGGCCCAGGTCGAGCATGGCCAGCTGATGGCGATGAAGGTCGGCAAGTGGAACAAGGTGTTCGACTAGACCGCTAGCCGCATACCGCTCCGATGACGGAGAGGGGCCGCTCGCGAGGGCGGCCCCTCTTGCGTTCCGGGAGTCAGAGCCCGGCGAGGAAGCGGTCGACGTTGGCGAGCAGCCCGGCGGCGATCATCAGCAGCACCGAGGGGACCAGCAGGAGCGCGACCGCGAGCTGGATCTTCGGCGCCGCCCGCGCCGCCTGCTCCTCGATCCGGCGCCGCTGCGCAGCGCGCAGCGAGCTCGCCTGCTCCCGGAGCTGCTCGGCGAGGGGCGAGCCGTAGCGACGGGAGCGCTCGATCACCCCGCACATCGCCGCCACCTCGCCGACCGGGACCCGGCGGCGGAGGCCGGCGAGCGCCTCCCGCTGCGGGGCGCCGCAGGAGGTCTCCGCCGAGAGCATCGCGAGCTCTCGCGCCAGCGGGCCCTCTCCGTGCGCGAGCTCGCTGAGGCCGGCCAGCGGGCTGCGGCCCGCCGAGGCCCCGACCGCGAGCAGGTCGAGCGCTCCCGGGAGGCCGCCGCGCAGGGCTTGGAGGCGCCGCCGGGCTCGCCGCTCGAGCAGGGCGTCCGGGCCGAGGAACCCGGCAGCCGGGAGCCCGGCGACGACGATCACCGACGAGCCGCCCCGGCGCCCCCGGTGCCGCTACCGTCGCCAGGCAGAGCCCGGCGATCGCCCCCGCCAGCTTTGCGCGCCAGCAGCGCGGTGACGCTGAGGCGATCGGCAAGCCCGGCGCGCGCGATCCGGCCCGGCAAGCCGAGGCGAGTCGCGAGCAGGCCGAGCGGCGAGCGCGTGCGGCCCGTCTCCGATGACACCGCCGGGTGCCCGGGGCCCCCGCTCGGCGAACCGCCCCCGGAGGACCTCCAGCGGCGGCAGCCCCACCGAGGAGGACCGCCGCCAGGGTGAGGATCGCCGCTCCGGTCATTCCCACGCCGCCCTCGCTCTCACTCGGCCGGTCGCCCGAGCCTGCGGATCGCCGCGAAGCCGACCAGCTGAAGAGCCGGCCGCCACGACCAGCATCGCCGCGGCGGCAGGCTCTCGTCAGCACCCCTGAGATGAAGCCGGGCTCGAGCAGCTCCGCGAACACCGCGGCTCCGGCCGGAAGCGCGACCACCAGGAGCCCGGTGAACCGCGCCTGGGTGGTCGCGGTTCGAGCCTCGTCGTCGACCCGGTCGCGCTCGGCGGCCGCTCCGGCGAGCCTCCGCATCAGACCCGCCAGGTCCCCGCCCGCCCCCTGCTGGCTGAGCAAGGCGGTCACGAGCGCGTCGACGCGGGCCGATCGCAACCTTCGGCGCAGCGCAGTCCAGCGCATCCCCGGTCGAGGCGCCGAGCTCGAGCTCGGCCGCCAGCCTGGCCAGCTCCACCGCAGCCGGTCCCTCGAGCGACGACGGACGCACCGGCGAGCGCCCCGCGCACCGAGCGACCTCCAGAGATCGCGTCGGCGATCGCCGTCGCCACCTCGGGGACCGAGCGCTCCACCACGCGCCGATACCGCTCCCGCCGCCGGGTCACCAGCCAGCCCGCGCGCCGAGGGCCCGGCGGCGGCGGCAACCGCCAGCGGCCCGGGGCCGGCGGCCAGGATCGCGAGCGCCGAGGATCGCGGCGCTCCCGAGCAGCGCCAGCCGCCGCTGCTCCTCGGCGCTCGGCGCGTACCCCTCCCGGCCGGCTCTGCCCAGCGGCGCCGCCGCCGCCGCCAGCCACCCCGCGATCCGCGGCGCCGAGATCAGCGCGTCCCGTGCGGCGACCGCCAGCAGGCCGCCGGCGAGCGCCGCGAGCGCGGTCAGCGCCGCAGCGCCCACGGCCTCTGCTCTTCCTCGCTGCCTCGCCGGTAGAGCGCCCTGACGCCGACGGATCCCGCCGCCCGCACCACCTCGGCGACCTCGACCACCCGCCGGCTTCCATCGCCGAGGCGCGCAAGGTGGATCACCAGGTCGACCCCGCGCCCGAGCTGCTCGCGGATCGCCTCGTGCGGCAGGCCGACGCCGGCGATCAGCGCGAGGGTCTCGATCCGGCGGAGGGCGTCCTCGGGCGAGTTCGCGTGCACGGTGGAGAGCGCCCCCTCGTGACCGGTGTTCAGCGCCATCAGCAGATCGAGCGCCTCGCCGCCGCGGACCTCGCCGATCACGATCCGGTCGGGGCGCATCCGGAGCGCGTTCCGAAGCAGGTCGCGGATCGTCACCACGCCGCGGCCCTCGACGTTGGCGGGGCGGCTCTCGAGCCGGACGACGTGCGGCTGGCGCAGCCGCAGCTCCGCCGCGTCCTCGATCGTGATCACCCGCTCGGCCGGGTCGATGAACGCCGAGAGCGCGTTCAGCAGGGTGGTCTTGCCCGAGCCGGTCCCGCCGCTGACCAGGATGCTCCGCCGGGCGCCGACCGCGGCGGCGAGCTCGTCGCGCAGCTCCGGGGTGAGGGTTCCGAGGCGCGACCAGCTCGTCGGGGCTCGGGCGCACCGCCGAGAAGCGCCGGATCGAGAGCGACGGCCCGTCGACGGCCAGCGGCGGGATCACGACGTGCACCCGGGAGCCGTCCTCGAGCCGGGCGTCGACCATCGGGCTGAGCTCGTCGACCCGCCGGCCGAGCGGGGTGAGGATCCGCTCGATCGCGTCCCGAAGCGCCTGCTCGCTCGGGAAGCGGACCTCGGTTCGCTCCACCCGTCCCGCAGCGCTCGACGTAGACGCGCTCGTGCCCGTTCACCATCACCTCCTCGACCGCCGGGTCGGCGAGCAGCTCCTCGAGCGGACCGAGGCCGACCGCCTCGCGGCGGATCAGCTCGCAGAGGCGCTCACGCGTGGCCGGCTCGAGGATCGCCGAGTCCGCGTCGACCAGCTCCCGCACCGCCTCCGGCAGCGGCGCGCTCGTCCCGCCGCCCCGCCGCGGCCTCGGCCCGGCGGCGCTCGACCAGCCGCCGGCGCAGCTCCGCCGCCCAGCAGGTCGAGATGGCGTTTGCGCACCTCTTCGCGCACACGAACTTGAGCCGCGGCGCGGGCTCGCTCTCCCCCGGCCGCTTGCCGATCGGAGAGAATCGGGGCGCATGGCCGAGATCGAGGTCGCCCAGGCCGACATCACCAAGCTCGACGTGGACGCGATCGCGAACGCCGCGAACACCGAGCTCCGGCACGGCGGCGGCGTCGCCGGTGCGATCTCGCGCGCCGGCGGGCCCGAGGTCCAGGCCGAGAGCGATCGCGCGGCGCCGATCGGCCTCGGCGAGGCGGTCGAGACGACCGCCGGGCGAGATGCCGAGCCGCTGGGTGATCCACGCGGCGACGATGGAGCTGGGCGGCCCCACCTCCGCCGAGATCATCCGCAGGGCGACGGCGAGCACGCTCGCGAAGGCCGACGAGCTCGGCGCGAAGAGCCTCGCGCTGGTCGCCTTCGGCACCGGGGTCGGCGGCTTCCCGCTCGACGACGCGGCGCGGATCGAGGTCGAGGAGGTGCGGCGCCACCTCGAGGGCGGCAGCGGTCTCGAGCGAGTCGTCTTCGCGGTCCACGGCGACGAGGCCGAGCGCGCGTTCAGGGAAGCGGCAGAAGCCTGATCTGGCGGGCCGCGGTCTCGGCGCCGATCAGATCGAGCGCCTCGTCCCGCGTGAGAGCGAGGGTCGCCGACCAGCCCGCCCCCGGTTCGCCCGGCCGCGCGAGGGCCAGCAGCCGCGCCCCTGAGGCGGCGACGTAGGTGCGGCCGCGCTGGCCGAGCCCGCCCTGCTGGGAGACGACGACGTCCACCCGGCTTCCCTCCGGCGAGGCGCCCCCGACGAGGAGCGCCTCGGCGCCGGTCACCGCAAGCTGGACCGGCTGGCGCCCCTGTCCCACCCCCGGCGCCGCCGGCGCCTCGGTCGCGGGCACGGCGAGCTGGGCGCCGACCACGTACGAGCCCGCAGGAATCGCCGCTCCCGGCGCCTGGCCGAGGGCGTCCCTCGGGTGGCTGAGCGCCCCCGGCGGCACGAACGCCGCCGGGACCCGGCGCACCTCGAGTGCGTTGCGAACCTCAGCCGGGCCGATCGGCTCGGCCGGCGGGCAGCTCGGCGGACGCGACGAGCACCGGCCGCAGCGCGCCGTACTGGGCGGCGACCGAGGAGCGGTAGCGGCCGGCGAGGGCGGCGGCGAGGATCGCGCAGGCGAGCGCGGCGCCGAGGAAGGCGAGCGCCCGGGCGCGACGGCTCACGCCGCCCGCGCGTAGCGCGGGTCGGCGAGCGGCAGCTCCAGGGCCGCGACGCAGCCGCCGCCCGTCCGGCAGAGGGCGAACCGCCCGCGGTGGGCGGAGGCGACCTCCGAGACCACCGCGGTTCCGTGGCCGTGGCGGGGGTCGCCGTCCATTCCGCCGAGCTCGTCGCGCCATTCGCGGACCGACCGTTGGCGACGGTCACCCGGACCCTGCCGGCGACCGTGGCGCCGGTGATCACCAGCGGCGGCCCACCGTGCTCGAGCGCGTTGGCGATCAGGTTGTCGAACGCCTGCGACAATCCTGACCGGATCGCCCTCGACCAGCGCCGGGCCGGCGTCCCAGAAGACCTTGAAGCCGCCGGCGACCGCCGCCGCAGGCCGCCAGCGCTCGAGTGAGGCGAGGAGGAGCTCCCGGCAGCAGAACGGGCGCCCGGTGCGCTGCGGCGCGCCCCCGTTGTTGACCGTCCGATCGAGGTCGTCGAGCGCGGCGCAGACGAGCTCCAGCAGCCCCCGGCGTCCCGCCGCGGGCGGCGATCCCGGTGGCGGACCGGGGCCGTCCTCGACCAGGGTCAGCGCCTGGAGCGGGCGACGGAGCTCGTGGATCGCCCGGTTCAAGCGCCGCCTGTGCCCGCGGCTGATCATCCCTCGATCAGCCGATAGCCGACGCCCCAGCAGTTGAAGACGTAGCGGATGCCGTCGGGGTCGAGCTTGCGGCGGAGCCGGCTCGCGTGGGAGTCGAGGGTGCGCGTACGCCCCATCGACCTGAACCCCCAGACGTCGCGGAGCAGCTCCTCCTTCGTGAACACCCGGCGAGGCTCGGAGGCGAGCGTGCGGAGGAGGACGAACTCCTTGTTGGCCAGCTCGACCTGCCGCTCGCCGACGCGGACCCGGCGCGTCACCGGGTCGACGATCAGCTCCCCGACCCGGATCGGGCCCTGGCGGCGGCCGACTCGCCGGCGGAGGATCGCCGTCAACCGGGCGAGGAGCTCCGGATAGTGGAACGGCTTCGTCAGGTAGTCGTCGGCCCCGGCCTCGAAGCCGCGGAGCCGGTCCGCCTCGCTGCCGCGACCGGAGAGGACGATCACCGGGAGCTCGGGGTCGAATCGCTCAACGCCTCCGTCGGCGGCGCGGATCTGCCGGAGGACGTCGATCCCCGCCGCGTCCGGCAACCCGAGATCGAGCAGCATCAGGTCCGGGTGGTTGTAGCCGCAGAGCCGGAGGGCGTCGGAGGCGCTCGGGGCCGGCAGCGCCCGGTAGCGGTCCGCGGTCAGGTGGTCGCAGAGCAGCTCCCGGGTCGGATCGTCGTCCTCGCAGACCAGCACCGTCGCCAGCTCTTCGATCTCCGGGCAGCACGGCCAGATGAGGCAGGGGGCGCTGGAAATCTCCCCCTACCGGGGCGTCGGACTCGCCGGCGCGGGGAGCTCGAGCACCGCGTCGGCGGCCCGGCACCGGACGAGCCGGCGGGGCGGCACCGCCCGACGCAGCTCGATCACCCGCCCCTCGGCGTCGAGGAAGACGAGGTCGAGCGGGAAGAGCATGCCGAAGGTGTGGATGGAGCGGCAGTGGGGCAGCAGCAGGCCCTCGCCGGCCTCGATCCGATCGAGGAAGGCGAGGCCGAGCAGCCGAGCCGGACGCGTGCTGGCGACCGGCACGTTGTAGCCGAGGACGGCCGTCCGTGGCATGTCAAGAAATCTCTCCACCGCTCTCTGAGCACTTCATAGAGCGCTCTCGCCCCCCGGTGAGTTACCCGAGGCTACCGCGCCAGCCGACGACCGCCAGGCGCTAAGTTCGGCGGATGGCCGAACCTTCGACTCCCGACCCTGTACAAGTGGGCGGGCGGCCGCGAGGCGTTCGAGCGGCTGATCGACGCCTTCTACGACCGGGTCGAGGGCGACGAGCTGATCTCGCCTCTGTTTCCCGGCGGGGTGAGCCGCGAGCACCGCGACCACGTGATCCTCTGGTGGTGCGAGGTCTTCGGCGGCCCCGCCGGCTACACCGAGCGGCTCGGGGGCTACCCGCGGATGATCGGCAAGCACCGCGATCTCGGGATCACCCCCGAGCAGCGGCTTCGCTTCGCCACCCTGATGAGCGAGGCCGCTGACGACGCAAAGCTCCCCGACGACCCCGAGTTCCGCTCGGCCTTCATCGCCTATGTCGAGTGGGGAACCCGGATCGCCCTCCACAACTCCCAGCCGGGCGCCGAGGTGCCGCCCGAGGCCCCGGTGCCCAAGTGGGGCTGGGGCGAGGCGCCTCCCTAACCAGCCGTGAGCGAGCCGGAATTCGCCGTTGAAAAGGGCCCCGACGGCCGGCCGCGTTGCTGGTGGTGCCTGGGCGCACCCGATCTGCTCGCCTACCACGACGACGAGTGGGGTCGGCCGCTGCACGACGACCGCGCGCTCTATGAGCGGCTCACCTTGGAGGCGTTCCAGTCGGGGCTCTCCTGGCTGACGATCCTCCGCAAGCGGGAGAACTTCCGACAGGCGTTCGACCGCTTCGAGCTCGAGCGGGTCGCAGAGTACGGCGACGAGGAGGTTGCGCGGCTGCTCGACGATGCCGGGATCGTCCGCAACCGGAAGAAGATCGAGGCGGCGATCACCAACGCCCAGGCGGCCCGGGCGCTCCCTGCCGACGGCGAGACCCTGGACGAGCTCCTCTGGTCGTTCGCGCCCGATCCCGGCTCGCGGCCGGCGCCGCGCTCGGGCCACGACATCGCATCATCGACCGAAGAGTCGAAGGCGATGGCGAAGGAGCTGAAGCGGCGGGGTTTCGTCTTCGTCGGCCCAACCACCGCCTACGCGACGATGCAGGCTGCCGGGCTGGTCAACGACCATCTCGAGGACTGCGCATTTCGCTAGCAAACCGTCGACGTCCGCCGTGGGTTCCCTTTTGCTGCAAACGGACGTTCAGGCCCTTGGGATCGCTGGCGACAGCACCCCTCATGCGTAAAGATTGCGCTCGGGACAGGAACTTCGTGGACGAGACCGCACGCAGAGGAAATTACGAATCGGGCGCCGACTACGTGCTCGAGTACGGCGAGCTCCGGTTCTCGTTCAACGAGCGGGACTTCGCCCAGCGGGTCGAGCAGGCTGCGGTGAAGCTCGACTTCGTCCACCAGGGTCTCGACGAGCACGAGCTCGAGGACCTGCTGGAGCTGGCCGTGAACGGTGAGATCCGCGAGCCCTGCTCCCCCCTCGGCGGGCACGTGAACGAGAACTGGGACGACCTCGTCGGGCCCTCGAACAAGAGCCTCGTCCACTGGCTCCGGCGCCTCGTCTTCCGGGGCGCCTGGCTCGACCAGCGGGTGAAGGAGGGCGAGCTCGACATCGTCTTCGACGAGTCGAACCAGACCTTCGGCTACGTCCAGCCGGACCGCGACTCGGAGCTGATCGAGCTCTCCGCCGAGCCGTCCTGGTCCGGCGTCGCCTACGCCGGTCGCGACCGCGCCTAGCGGCCACCAGGCCGCTCTACTTCGGAGCGAAGGGGCGAAGCCCCGTAGCGACTTATGTGGGGCGGCCGCCCGTGGCCGCGACCTGATGTTGGCGCGACCTCCGGATCACCGTCCGGACCGTCCCGGCGGCTAGCGCGCCACCTATTCGATCTCGAGTACGCCGCTGTGCCTAGATTCTCGCGATGACGAGGCGTCGGAGCCGACCAGCGCGAGGCTCAGAGCTTCTTCTTCAGCTTCACCTTCTGTGACTGCGTGCTCGGGTTCCCGCCGGTCGGGGTGAAGGTGACCGCGGCGTTGAGCTTGACCTTCCCCGTGTCGTTGAGCTTGCGCTTCTTCTTCCCCTTCGCCTTGATCAGCAGCGTCGCCGTTCCGGCCGTGACCGCCTTGCTGATCACGGCGGCCCCGGCGGCGCTGACGCCCTTGCCGGATGCGGTCAGCTCGCCGGGGTTCGGCAGGTTGACCGTCAGGGTCGCGGTGCCCTTCTTCTTGTTGCGCTGGGTGCCCGCGAGGCCGAACGTGTTGTCGGGGACAAAGGTCGCCTGGATGTTCAACCTGTAGCCCGGGTAGGGAGTGAAGACCGCCGATCCACCATCCGCGGGGTTCCCGAACGCGTACGCGGCCCGGTCATCTACGCCGCTTACGAACAGGCAGTAGTTGGCCAATTCGGCGTGGAGCCCAAGAACGTCACCCGGTTTTACCGGCACGTTGGCGGGAAAGCTGTTTCCGGTGACCCCGCCTGCCGTCACGGGTTCCGGGCCAGCGTGACCGACGACCCCGTACCTACCGGGCTCGGGGACTTTGCGGAACACCTTCATCGTCATCTGAGCTCCCGGGTCGGGCCCGCCGTGGGTGGTCCAGCCCCTGATGGTCCCGGTACCGGGTACGACATATGAGCTGCCCGAGGTCACGTTCAGCTGAAGCCAGTCGTAGCCCGGCGCGCAATCGCCGACTGCTGAGGGGTCTGCGACTTGCCCGATGGTCACCGCCGCCCCGGCCGAGGAGGCCGGTACCAGCGCGAGAAGGGCTGCGGCGATAGCTGTAAGGAAACGCAACCGCAACCCGGCGGCCGAATCCAAGAGTTTCTCCCTCAAAGCCTCTCCTCTATTTCCCCTTTCACTGGCCGTTCGAGCCTATCCGTTAGGAGCACACGGGGCAAGGCGATCCGCCGCTCCGCTTCCCACGCACACCCGCTGTCGCCGTTGGCGGCGCTAAGCGGACCACTTTCGTCCGCTTTCGGATTCGCGTGGGGTCGTAGCGAGACACGGATCTGGCCCACCCGATCAGTTCCGCGTGAGGATCGCCACCGCCTTCACGGTCGCGTAGCCGCGCCACTCGAGCTCGGCCGCCGGCGAGTAGCTGCGGTAGTCGACCGTCCACCCTCCGTCGTCCTCCTGCTCTTCGGCGAGGCGCTCAAGCTCGGCGGTGATCGTCTTGGGGCTGAACAACTCCCGCACCGGACGCTCGGGGAAGGGGGTGATGTCGAGCGGCCGGATCGTCTCCCCCTCGATCCCGCCCGCCACCGGCAGCAGCCCACTGTCGGGGATCAGCTCGCCGAGTCGCTCGATCACGGCGGCGGCCTCGGGCCGGGTGTCGCCGGCGGCGTCGAGGAACTGGAGGCAGGCACTCAGCTGGATCGCTTGACCGGCGTCCTCGATCCCCTCGATCGCGGTGAGGCAGTACTCGGTCGCCTTCGCGAGCCAGGGGTGCTCGGCGACCGAGCGATCGTGGGCGGCGACACGGTGGGCGGCTCCGGCGACGTAGGCCGTGATCTGCAGCGAAGAGGCGCTCGGGTCGGCCTCCGCCCAGAACGGCGCGCAGGCGGCGGCATCGGCGATCGGGAGCGCGAACGGGAGCCCCCCGTCGGGCAGGGTGACCGACGAGGCCCAGTCGCAGAGCTCGATCGCCTCCTTGGCGGTGGCGGGGTTGGCGTCCGCGAACGCCTCGAACGCATGGAGCGCGCACCCCGGCTGGCTCTCGGGGGCGCGCAGGTCGGGCTCGAGGCCCCAGCCGTAGCCGCCATCGGGATTCCGGTAGGCGTTGACCGCCGCCAGCACAGCGCTCGGGTCGCCATCCTCCACGAGCCGCTCGAAGCGACGGCGGTCGAGCAAACGGGCGTGGCCGGCGATGAAGGCCCGGGCGGCGGGAAGGTCGACGCTCACCCAGCGCCGACCCGCTCGCCCAGGGCGCGCGCCGCCACGGCCGGCTCCATCCCCTCGAGCTCGGCCCGAAGCTCCCGCGCCTCCGCCATCTCCGCCTGATCGCGGAGCTGCTCCTCGCCGGAGGCGCGGGTCTCGGCGACGAGGAGCGAGGGGACGATCCCCTGCGCCGCGAGCCCGGCGTCGAGCCGGATCAGGACGTTCTCGGTCGTCTCCAGGGCGGATCGCACCTCCGGCCCCTTCTCGTCGTCCTCGAGCACCGTCGCGATCACGGTCAGCGAGCCGCTGTCCTCCCCCTCGAGCTCGCGGCCGGCGCCGAAGATCCGCTTCACCCGCGAGGTGTCTCGGTAGCCGAGCGCGAGCCGGGAGAGCGAGTCGATGATCACGACAACGTCCTCCCCGGCCTCGGCGCGGCGCTTCGCGTGGCCGATCGCGAGCTCGGCCGCCCGGACTTGGTCGCGGGGCTCGGTGTCGGCGGGGGCGGCGATCACCTCGGCCTCGGGCATGGCGCGTTCCCACTCGGTGACCTCCTCGGGGCGCTCGTCGGCGAGCAGGACCAGGACGCGGGCGCCGGTGGAGCCGAAAGCGGGGGCCAGCGACCGCAGCAGGGTGGTGCGCCCCGAGCGCGGCTCCGCCAGGACCAGGATCCGCTCGCCGAGGGCGAGCGGAGCGAGCAGGTCCACGGCGCGGACGATCGGATCGGCGTCGGCCACCGGCAGCCGCCGGTGCGGCTGGACCGGGGTGAGACCCTCGAACTCGGAGCGCTCCCCCTCGGGCTCCTGTCCGTTCACCGAGGCGACCCGGACCAGTGCCCGGTGATTCTCGCCGCGCCGCGGCTCCCGCGCCGGCCCGCTCACCTCGTCGCCGGGGCGGAGCTCGCAGCGGCGGATCTGGGAGGCCGAGATGTAGACGTCGCCCTCGGCCGAGTGGAGGCCGCTGAGGCGGAGGAACCCGTAGCCCTGCGGCATCCGGTCGAGTACCCCGGTCACGTCCTCGGTCTCGACCTCCTCCTCGGGCTCATCGCGCGGTCGTCGCTCCCGCCGGCGGCGGCCCCGAGCCGGCTCCCTCTCCTCGTCGGTGTCCGAGCGCACAGGTCCGGCCTCGTCGCCCCCCGCCTCCTCGATCGCCTCGATCAGCTGATCGCGAGTGAGCATCCGGTAGCGAGGCAGGTCAATCTCGCGCGCCCGAGCGTGGAGGTCGGCCAAATGAAGATCGCTCAGGGCCATCGAGCGGGGGATGCTGTCAGAGCTTGGGCGGCCGCGTACTTGCGCCTAACGCAGTGCAGCCGCCGGATCGAGGCCCTCGCGGGCCGCGGCCTCGACCCAGGCCTCGGCCTCCGCCGACACCCGCTTCTTCGACCAGCCGAGCTCGGCCCCGAGCGCCTCCGCCACCGCAACCACCGAATCGGGGCCGCGCAGCTGAGGGGCGGCGAGCAGGCCGAGGCGGGTCCGGCGGAGGAGCACGTCGGCGACCGAGCGGGCCTGCTCGTGGCGCGCCGCGATCACGGCCTCGGCGAGCAGGTCGGGGCGGCCCTCCGCGATCGGGGCGGCCAGCTCTGGCCGCTCCTCGCAGAGATCGAGCACCTTGCGGGCGGCGTGTCCGTAGCGAAAGGCGAGCTGCTCGGCGGCGCCCCCGGGGAGCTCGACGTCCGTCACCAGGTCCTCCTCGCGCGCCGGCATCCCCAGCGGGATGTCGTCGGTGCGGGACTCGGCCTCGCGGCCGTCCCGCTGGACGATCCGGTCGACCACCTGCTCGGCCATCCGCCGCCAGGTGGTGAGCTTGCCGCCGGTGATCGTCAGCATCCCGGAGGAGGTCTCATAGAGCTCCGCCCGGCGCGAGATGTCCACCGACTTCTTCGGGTCCGCGGTCGAGATCAGAGGCCGGACCCCGGCGTAGGCGCCGGTGAGCTGATCTGGGCCGAGGTCGAGCTCGAAGTAGGCGTTGAGCGCTTCGAGCAGATAGGTGACGTCCTCGCCGGAGGGCGGCACCCGGTCGATGTCGCCGTCGTAGTCGTTGTCGGTGGTCCCGACGAGCACCCGGCCGTACCAGGGGAGGGCGAAGATCGTCCGGCCCTCGCCCGCGGGGACGATGCAGGCGGCCCCGCCGATCGCGAGGTCATCGGTGGAGAGAGTCAGATGGGTGCCGCGGCTGGGGTGGATCCGGGGGATCTCCTCTTCGGTGAGGAGCTCACGCGGCCTAATCCGATCCGCCCAGACCCCGGTCGCGTTGACCACGTTCGTGGCCCGCACCTCGAAGCTCTCGCCCGACTCGGCCTCGCGGCAGACCACCCCGGCCGCGCGCCCATCGTCGTCGACCACCTCGGTGACCTCCGCCCCGTTGACGACGACGGCGCCGAAACGCTCGGCCTCACCGAGGACGGTTAGCACGAGCCTGACGTCGTCGGTCTGGCAGTCGTAGAAGAGATAGGCGGAGCTCGGCTCGCTCGGGGCGAGGGCCGGGATCAGCTCGGCCGCCTCCTCGCCGGAGATCGTCCGGTGGCGGTCGGGCGCCCAGAACTCGGCCTCCTCCCCGTGCTCGGCCCGAAGGCTGCGACCCCGCCCGATCCGCGAGGTCGCCATCACGTCGTACATGTTGAGACCGATCCCGATCCGGAAGTCGCGGCGCTCGTCGCCCAGCGCCGGGACCAGGAACGGGGTCGGGTAGACCAGGTGGGGTGCGAGCCGGACGAGCAGCTGGCGCTCGAGCAGGGCCTCGCGGACGAGGCCGAGGTCGAAGTTCTGCAGGTATCGAAGGCCGCCGTGAATCATCTTCGAGGAGCGGCTCGAGGTGCCGGTGGCGAAGTCGTGGCGCTCCACCAGCGCGACCGAGTAGCCGCGGGAGGCTGCGTCGAGGGCGACCCCGGCGCCGGTCACCCCACCGCCGATCACGACCACATCGAAGCTCTCCTCCTGGAGCGCGGCGAGCGCCCGCTCGCGGGCGATCACTCGAGGAACTCCACGACCTGGTCGGCGGGGGCGCGCTCGGGTGCCCGCTGCTCCTGGACCGGGTGTCCGAGGTGAAGCAGGCCGACGAAGCGCTCGCCGTCCGGCATCCCGACCGCCGCCCGGCCCTCCCGGGTCCGCAGGACCTCGGGGGTCCGCCAGTAGCCGGCGAGGCCCCGGCCGTGGGCGGCAAGGAGAACGATGTAGGCGGCGCAGGCGGACGCGTGCAGATCCTCCTCGTTCTGGACCGGGTCGTCGCCGAGCGCGCACGAGCAGACCACCAGGGTCGGGGCCCGGTCGAGCTTCCCAGCCGACTCGGGGCCGGCGGCCTCCTTCAGGCGCTCGAGTGCGGCGGGGCCGACCACCCGGAAGCGCCAGGGGTTGGTGAGGTTGTGGTTCGGCGCCCAGCGGGCGAGGTCGAGGAGCTCCTCGAGCAGGGCGCGGTCGACCTGCTCGGGCCGGTAGGCCTTGTGGGTGCGGCGGGTATGGATCGCCTCCTCGACCTCCATGGTCGAAACCTAGACCACTGCCGCGGCGGGCCCACCCCGCGTCAGGGCGAGCGGCGACGGTGGAGGAGCCAGCCGCCCCCGATCGCCGCGCCGAGTGCGGCCGCCCCGACCAGGACGTAGACGAGGGGATCGGTGCGATCGTCGCCGGAGTCGCTCGCAAGGGCAGGGGCGAGCGAGACCGGGCTCGCCTCAGACTCGCCGACAGGCAGCGCGGGAGCCGTCGGACCGGCAGGGGTCGCCTTCCCCGGCTGCGGACCGGAGCCGGCCTTCGCCCCCACTCCGGTCGCCCCACCACCGCCCGCAGGAGCCACATCTCCTACCTGGCCTCCATCCTCCGCCGATCCGTTCCCCGAGGCCGCGCGCCGCTTCGCGACCGGTTCCAACGGGAAGGCCTCGCCGCGCGCGGCGACGAGGGCCTGGCCGGTTACCCAGACCGGGGTCTGGTCGGTGGCCGCCGAGTAGCGGAAGTGGCCGTCGGGGGCGCGGACCGAGGCCAGATAGTCGAGGGGCGAGCCCCCGTTTCGCACTGCCGCGGGTGAGATCCCGCCCGCGATCAGCCCCTGGACCGCCCAGGCCGTCGACTGCGCGTTCGGTGTCCCGCCGGCGACCGCGAAGCCGCCGCCGGGAGCCTGGCTCCGCCTGAGCCAATCGACGCCGTTGCCGATCGCCTCGGCGCTGCCGCCCGCCGCGGCGAGGGCCTGGAGGGCGGCCCCGGTGCTGTCGGGGTCGCTGGCGGCGCCCCGGGCGAAGCCCCATCCGCCGTCGGGGTTCTGCGAGGAGCGCAACCACGCCGCCGAGCGGGCAAGGCCGCCGCTGCTCTTGGACGCCGAGAGGGCGAGGATCCCGAACGCGGTCGGGTTCACCTGCCCCGGCCAGGAGCCATCGCCAAGGCGGTGATTGCGGAGGCGGGCAACCAGGTCGCGGCTGAACTTGCGGGGATCGAGGCCGGCGCCGGCCAGGACCAGGATGGTCCGCTCGATGTCGCCGACGCTCCTGATCTCCCCGGCCGTCCGGCGCAGGTACGAGATCGGGGTCTGCCCGTCCCGCCGGAGATCGAGCGGGTTCCGCCCGCTCGCCTCGAGGCCGAGGCAGGCCCAGCCGGTCATCACCGGGCTCGAGGGCGCCCCCGGGGCGATTCCGAAGCCGCCGTCGGGGTTCTGAGCGGCCGCCAGCCAGGCGACCGGCGAGCGCTTGGCCGCGCCCTCCGCCTTCGGGCCGCCGATGAGAAGCGGGGCCGCGAACAGGAGCGCCGCGAGGACGCAGGCGGTTACGGCCCGGCGGCCGCCCCAGGCGAACTCGAACCGCCGCCGGTAGCGGACCAGCATCCGGACGATCGCCGGCCCGGCGACCAGGGCGAGGGCGGCGTTGCCGGCGGCGTGGGCGACGTTGAAGGGGATCCCGCGGGCGGAGAGCGCGAGAAAGCGATCGAGGGACTGCTCGCCCCCGTAGGTGACCATCAGCGAGAAGTCGAGGAGGGCGCCGTAGGCGAATCCCGCCGCTGCGCACCAGGCCGCGAGGCCGATCCGGCCGACGCTCCTTCCGGTAGCGGCCGCGAGCCCGGCACCGAGCAGCCCGGTCATTCCCCAGCCGGCCATCTGCCAGGGAGTCCAAGGGCCCTGGCCGAGCCAGAAGTTGGAGACCAGCCCCGCGAGGGCGCCGACCGCGAATCCCGGCGCGCCGCCGAGCGCGTATCCGGAGAGGAGGGCGATGTCGGTGGTCGGGACGACGTTCGGGATCGGCGAGAGGGCGACCCGGCCGGCGACCGCGAGCGCCGCCAGCGCGGCGACCAGGGCGACCACCTGCGACGGTGGCCGGGAGCGCTCGTACCAGACCGCGCCGCCGAGCAGGGTCGCGGCGAGGAGTAGGAAGATCGCGGCCTGCCAGGTCATTTCAGGGCCTTCGGATCCCTTCCTCGGGAGTGACCGCGAGCCCGTCGAGGATCCGGGCGACCTCGGTCGAGAAGTACCAGCCGCCCGCGAGCAGCTCGTCGATCGGGCCGTCGGCGACGACCTCGCCCCGGCCCATCATCACCACCCGCTCGGCGAAGGTTGCGGCGAACTCGACGTCGTGGGTGGCGATCAGCACCGCCGCTCCCTGCTCCGCAAGCTCGCCGGTGAGCTCGGCGAGCTCAGCCTTCCGGGCGCGGTCCATCCCCCGGGTGGGCTCATCGAGAAGCACCGCGCCCGGTGGCCTCCCTCCCCCGGCCCCTCTGCCGGCCGCGACGATCGCCAGGGCGAGCCGCTGGCGCTCCCCGCCGGAGAGATCGCGCGGGTCGGCGCCGGCCAGACCCTCCAGCCCGAAGAGCCGCAGGGCCTCGCGCCCCGCTTCGGACGGGAGCTCCTTGCCGACCTCGTCGTGCACGAGCAGGTCGCCGGAGCGCTGGGGGAGCAGCGCGACGCCCCGGGGCGCCTCGAGCCGGCCCCGGCGGGGCTCCACCAGGCCGGCCGCGGCGCGAAGCAGGGTGCTCTTGCCGGCGCCGTTGCGGCCGATCAGGGCGACCGCTTCACCCGGCTCGAGGTCGAGGTCGATCCCTCGGAGCGCCTCGACCGTCCCCTCTCCCTCACCGAGCTCGACCCACAGGTCCCGTACCGCCAGCGCTCGGTGGGTGCGAGAGCGCTCCGCGGGAGCCCTCCGCCCGTTCTCCCGGTTGCCGCCCGGCACCCAGCCCTCGCTCGGCGACGGTCCGCCGTGCCTCGCGGACGCTCACCGCCACCGGGAGGCCGGCGTCGCGGAAGAGCCGGGCGGCGGGAGTGGCGAGGGCCGGATCGGCGTCCAGCGCCCACTCGAGGAATGCGCGGGGCGCGCCGTCGAAGGCGATCGCACCGGCGTCGAGAGCGACCACCCGGTCGGCCGCCGCAAGGCAGCGCTCGAGGCGATGCTCGCCGAGGATCACGCTCACCCCCCACTCCTCGTTCAGGCGCCGCAGCAGCGAGATCAGCTCGTCGCCGGCCACCGGGTCGAGCTGGGAGGTCGGCTCGTCAAGGAGGACGAGGCGGGGGCGAGTCGCCAGCGCCGAGGCCAGCGCGACCCGCTGCAGCTCTCCGCCGGAGAGGGTGTCGGCCGTGCGCTCGAGCAGCCCATCGACCCCGAGGGCAAGCGCCACCTCCTCGACCGCCCGCGAGCGCGCACCAGGCTCCATCCCCCGCAGCTCCAGGGGCAGCTCGAGCTCGGCGCGGACGGTCGCGCTCACCACCTGCGACTCGGGCTCCTGGGAGACCAGCCCGACGGCGGTGGCGAGCTCGGCCGGCCCGTGCGAGCGGACGTCCATCCCGGCCACCTCGAGCTCCCCGTCGATCCCGCCCCCGTGGAAGTGCGGGACGAGGCCGCAGCCGGCCCGCAGAAGGGTCGACTTGCCGGAGCCCGAGCGCCCGCAGAGGAGGACGAACTCGCCCGGCTCGACGGTCAGCGAAACCTCGCGGAGGGCGTCGGCCCGGGCCTCCGGGTAGCGGTAGGTGAGCCCCTCGCAGGCGAAGGTCGGCTCAGCCACCGTGCACCTCCGACGCCCCGATCGAGACCGTCGCTCGCGACGGGCGAGCCCGCTCGATCGAGCGAATCAGGAAGGGAAGCGAGGCGAGAACCGGCAGCGCCGCGCACAGCGCCAGGGTCGCCGGGCCCGCGTCGAGCTCGATTCGGGGATAGGTCTCGAAGCCGCCGGCGCCAGCCAGCAGCGCGGCCAGCGCCGCCGCAACGATCAGCGCCGCAACCGCCAGGAGCGGGACGCGTGTCCCGGGAGCGCTCCCGCCGCGGGCCGGGCCCGCCCCGGGAGCGAATGACCGCGCAGCTCCAGGGTGGCGGCGGCGTCGATCGCCCGGTCGAGCGAGCCCTCGACCAGGCGCCGGGCGAGCACCGCGCGGCCGGCGGGCTCGGCGCCGGGACCACGGAGCGCCGCCCCCTCCCGCAGGCGCGAGTGATCGGCCGCCGCCAGCGGAACCAGCCTCGAGACGAGGGTGGCGGTGAGCGCCGACTGCCGCGCCAGCGGTCGCAGAGCCCGGAGCACGCGGTCGGGATCGACGCACGCCGAGTAGACCGCGAAGACGAGGATCGCGACCACGACCAGCAGCCCGATCCTGCCTCCCTCCGCCAGCGACTCGAGGGTGACGTCGGTGTTGCCGAGCACCGGCAGCTGCCAGCCCCGCACCAGCACGGTCTCGCCGCGATGGGAGACGAGGACGTTGATCGCCGCCATCAGCACCAGCAGCGGCAGCGCGAAGCGCAGCGATGCGAGCACCGCCCGCCGGGCGCCGGCGGCGATCCCGGCGACGGCGGTGGAAAGGCCGACCGAGAGCAGGATCAGGGGATTGGTGAAGACGAACGCGACCGCGGCGAGGCTGCCGAGGAAGGCGATCGAGGCGGCCGGGGATGCCCGGTGCAGGGGACTTCGCCCCGGCGCGTAGGCGAGCGCCGGCCTCACGGGACCGGCACCCCGATCGCCTCGCCGCTGCCGTCCGTTGCGACCGCGAAGCGGTTCCGCAGGGACTCGCCGAGCAGCTCGGCGGCCGCTTCGACGCCTGCTGGGTCAGTCCCGGTCACCACCCAGGTGGGCGGGTCGTCGTCCGGGCGAAGCGCCGCGACCAGGCCGGCGCCGCGCCCGAGGCTCCCGGCAACCTCGCCGCGCTCGTTCAGGAGGGTGAGCAGGGCGCGGCGGTCGCCGCTGAACCTCGCGAAGACGCCGGTTTGCTCGGGGCCCTCGGCGAGGAGGCCGGCATCGGGGTCGCTCCGGATCCGCGCCCAGGTCCCGACCAGGACGCGGATCACGTCCTGCGCGCCTGGTGATCTGACCCCCGACCGCGGCCGTGACCTTCGCCTCGGTGAGCCGGTCGGTGACCGCCCGGCAGGCCGCCGGGCTCGCCACGCACTCGACCTCGGTGCCCCAGCGCTCTTCGTCGAACCCGTGAACGAACGGCTCGGGCCAGGAGCCGACCACGGCGGGCACCCGCATCGCCGAGGACCAGTCGTGGTGGTCCCACCAGACTCGCTCGCCGTCGCCGAGCTCGTACTCGGCGGCGCCGACCGGGGACTCGATCCCGTTCACGTAGAAGAACCAGTCGCTGGCCCGGCCGTCCGCGCGCCCACCGGAGAGGCCGTCGATCGACTGGACGAAGCCGCCGCCGTATCGGGTCTCGACCTCGGCGTTCCCGTCGAGGAGCCGGAGGACGGTGTCGGACTCCGAGATCGAGTCCCGCTCCTCGACCAGGACCTCGGAGCCATAGTCGCGGCTCACGGTCAGCTCGACCTCGCCGGCGTCCTCGCCGGACCCGACCCCGCAGCCGGCGGCCGCCACGGCGCAGAGCGCCACGGCGGCCGCCAGGTTGCGGCGAGACCTCACTTCTCCTTCTGGCCCTTCTTCGGCGCCTTCTTTGCGCCCTTGACCTTCTCGCAGCTCTTCCCGATCCGGTCCGTCTTGTCGGCCTCGACGACGTCCTTGCCGCCGCCGCACTTGACCTTGTCCGCGCCGGCCCCACGGGAGACGATCAGGTCGCCGCCGGCCCGGGACTTGATGTTGTCGTTCCCGGCGCGCGGCCGGACCTGATCGACGCCGAGGGTGCCGACGATGTTGTCGGGGCCGTCGGTGCCGAGGATCTCCCGGCCGCGAACCTCCGGGCATTGGGTGAGCACGGTCGCGACGCACACCCCGAGCGCCTGGCTCGGGATGTCGCTCCCCCGGGTCGCCCGCAGCACCGCCACGCCGGGCTGGGAGAAGGCGACGGTGGCACCGCCGCTCGCATCCACCGCCGCCGGAGCGACGCCCCCCTCGACCACGGCCCCCGTCGCCGGTGACGGGATTCCATCGTCGGAATAGGCCAGGACCTCGACCCTGATCGGAACCCCCGGCGCGGCGCGGGCGGGAGCGTTCAGCACCAGCTCGGGCGGGGCAGGGAAGTTGGGAGCTCAGGTACCAGAGCGTCTCGGTATCGGGCCCCACGGTGACCAGCGAGCCGCCCAGATTCGAGCTCTTGTGATTCACCTTCAGGTACCAGAAAGCCGGGAAGGCGGCCTCGTGCCCGCCGACCCCGCAGAGCCCAAGCCCGAAGCCGTCGTCAAAGAAGGCGTCGGTGATCAGCAGCGGCCGGAGCCGGTCCTTGGCGGCCGAGGCCTCGACCACGACGCTGAGCGCGTCGGGACCGACCTGGGTCACCTTGTTGCCCGAGCCCCGGTTGCCCGGACCGAAGCAGTCGGCGTCGGGGCTGGTCGGGACCACGGTCTTGCCCACGTACTGGCGGACGTCGGCGAGCTCCTGGCCGTCCGACGCAACCACCCGCAGGTCCGATGGAACTGTCTGGGCCGCCGCCTCGCCTGCCGAGGCGAGAAGCAAGGTCGCGGCAAGCGCGAAGAGAGCGCCGCTCGGGCGCCTGATAGAGCGATTCATGGTTGAGCCACCCCTTTCCTCGAGGGTCGTCTTGGCTGGCCGGGGACAGGTCTCCTGGCTTCCGGGCTCAGCGTGCCGCGCCTTCCCGGGAGCGCTGTGGCGCTCCCAGTGGCTGTATGCGAGCACCTCGATGCCCGGTCACAGTGGCGGGACCGCGCCGGTCTTTCACCGGACTTCCCTTGACCACCGGCCGTTATGAACGGACTGATCCTACATCGGACTCGGGCAAAAAAAGAGGGGCGGCCTCTCGGCCGCCCCTCTTGAGCTCAGACGCAGAAGGTCCTTACTTCTTCTTCTTCTTCTGCGAGCAGCTCAGCGGGACGGAGTCCGTCAGTGTCTTGCCACCCTGATAGGTCACCGTCTCGGTGGTCGTCCAGTCCCTGCTCTTCGGGCACTTGGCGGTCAGGTAGTACTTCTTCTTCGCCTTGGCCGATGCCCTGGCCGAGCCCGCCTTCGCCTTCGTCTTCCCGACGACGGTGTTGCCCTTGATGTTCGTGAAGAACTGCTCGATTACCGAGCCCTGGACCGGCGGGATCTGCACGTTCAGGACGTTGCCCGAGATGACGCCGTTCAGGATCGGCTTCGTCTCGACGCCCGGGAACTCGATGTGCAGGTACAGACTCGGGTTACCGCCCGAGGGCTGTCCGTTGAACGCCGTGATCACGCCGTTCAGCCTCCGGCCATCGGAGAACTGCTGGACGTTCGCTCCCGATCCGACGATCGACCCGGGGCAGGCGGCCCTGGCGCCTGCGGCTCGACTTGCCGACCAGCGACGCCAGGTTGCAGTCCGGGAGGTTGCCCGGATCGAACCTGAACGTCGGTCGGGAAGACGACCCGCGCCTGGATCGAGGGCGGGAAGGCGTAACACGTCAGGCTGTTAGCCGTTCCCAGCGGGCAAGGCAGGGCGCCCGCGTGCGTGTCGTTGCTCTCGAAGTAGACGTTGCTCAGGGGCCCGCGCACATTGGCGTCCTGCTTCGAGGGCGTCGCGGTCGCTTCGATTCTCAGCGCGGTGACGTCCGCCGAGGCGACGCTCGCGAAGGCCATCGTGCTGACCAGGCCGGCGAACACCCCGATCAGGTATTTCCGCATACGCATACCACTCCTTTGGTTGGGGGCCATGGCGGCGCCCCGAAGGAACCACGCGCCCTGGCATTGCTCTCTCTCTCGCTGAACCTAACACAGCGAAATCGCGGTTGTTGTGGGCAAATTGGCCGCGTATGGGAGAGACCCATTTCCGGGTAGTGGGCCGGATGCGCTTGCGGGCTCCGCGACAGACGCTAGGGCGCGTACCGGTAGACGTGGAGATAGTCGGTCAACTCCGGCACCTGGCCGATCGAGGGCTGTGGCCCCTGCTTGACGCAGGGGGGCGCCGCGACGCTGGCGGTGCTCAACCCACCGTTGAAGCCAAACTGCCTCAGTGCGTCGAAGATCTGCTGCGGCGTGCTCAAGGTGGCGCGGGCGGCGAAGTCGGAGTCGCCGACTATCGCCGCTTCGTTGAGGGTGGCGACCGCGCCGGTGACGCAGTCCCGGTTCTCGAAGCTCTGCAGCCCGCCGGCGAGGTCGAGGGCGCTACCGGGTGCCGGATAGGCGTTGTTGCGGTTCACGGTCAGCCGTTCGCCGGTGAAGGCGGCGACGCCCTCGGGGTGCAGGGGTGCCGCCGTGCGAAGGTAGTTGGTGACCTGGCCGCCGGTAACCTCGGAGGAGCCGACCGCGTTCGAGGCGGCGGCGATGTTGCCGAGCGCGCCGGTGACCTCAAGCTGGTAGCGGCCGAGCGTCTCAGCGAGGGGGCTGAGCTGCTGGGTGAACGGCTGGATCTGGGCAAGCAGAGGCGGCAGGTCGCTGTCGAGCAGGGAGCGCAGAGCGGGCAGGCCGGTGAGCGAGCGGGTAGCGAGCTTGCGGAAGCCGGCGAAGAAGCCGCGGAAGTCGGGGGCCACCCGGGCGACCTGGCGCAGGGTCTTCGAGAGCTCCCGCGCCGCCGGGTGGAGCTGGGTGATCAGCGGGTTGGTGTTGGCCGCGAAGCTGTCGAGGCGGTTGAGGGTGAGCCGGGACTCGTCGAGGAAGGTGGGCAGGGCGACGAACGCCTCCCGCAGGTCCTGGTTGCGGCGAGCGGTTGTCGCAAAGACGGTGCCGGCGTTCTCGATCAGGCCGCGGAGCTGTCCCCGGCGCTCGCTGAGCGCCCCGAAGACGACCCCGGTGTCTCTGACCAGAGCCTTCACCGCGTTCTCCTGGGTGTCGAGCACCCGCAGCACCCGGTTGGCGTCCTCGGCGAACGGCTCGAGGTTGGCGATCGCCGCCGAGAGGTCGGCTCCGCGGCCGGTGGTCGCGACCGCGGCCTGCTCCATCCAGGTCTGGAAGGCGAGCCGGGTCCTGGCGTCGAAGGCGCGGAAGATCTCGTCCAGCTGGACCGAGGGGGTGATCTGGGCCGGCGGCAGCGCCCCGCCCTCGGGGACCTTGGGCCCGTCGCCATCCCCCTGGGTGAGCTCGACGTAGGTCTCGCCGAGCAGGGTCTTCTCGCGGAGCTGCGCCTTGGTGTTCTCGGGAATCGGGGCGTATTGGTTGTCGATCTCGAGGGTGGCGACCGCGAGGTCGCGGTTCGGGCCCTCGTCGGCGAGCTCGATCGCCTTCACCTTGCCGACCGAGACGTTGGAAATCCGGACGTCGGACTCGACCGCGAGCTGGGTCGCCTCCTGGAACGGAACCTTGACCCGGTAGCCCTCGGGCTTGAATGGGATCGGGCCGCCGAAGGTGCTCCAGAGGAAGAGCAGCAGCCCGAAGCAGGAGAAGGCGAAGGCGACCGCGACGGCGATCTGTCCGATGGTGGGAGCCCTCGTCGCCATCAGCAGCGTCCGATCGCGCCGATTTGGGCCTGGGTCGGAACGCCTGACAGTTGAGCCAGTGCCAGCAGGAACGGCCGGGTGGAGAAGACGGTGCTCTCCGCCAGGTTCGCCGCGTTGCAGGTGAGCATCAACTGTGCCCGCGGCAGGGGGCCGTGGGCATCCTGGAGCATCGCGAGGTTGTTGACGTTGTGGTTGAGCCAGGGGACGTAGAACGCGAAGCTCTCCTGGCCCCCCGGCGAGTCGTAGGTGAGGCCGTTGAGGCCCTGATTGAGCCGGGTGAACCCGGTCCGGAGTCCGGGGGTGGCCCGCCCGAGCCCCACCGAGGTCTCGCGGATGTGGTGCACCGGGCTCGCCACCTGGGTCGTGAACGGCCTGATCTGGTCGCGGATCGGCGCCGTCGTCTGCTGGAAGAAGGGCTGAAGCGCCTCGAGCGCGGGCTTCAGCGCCCGGGCGCCCGGGATCAAGTCGCGGAGTGCCGGGGTCGCGTTCAGCGCCAGGCGGTCGGCGCTGCCCAGCGCGCCTCTGGTCTCCTCCAGGGTTCCGGGCAGCTCGCGGAGGGCGGCGCGGATCGAGGACTCCTGGCGGGCGAACGACTCAAGCGCCGCATCGGAGGAATCGACGAAGGCGGTGACGTCCTGGTCCTTGTCGGCGAGCTCCTGGCTGAGCAGCCCGAAGTTGTGGATCGCGTTGCGGATGTTCTCGCGGCGGATCGCGAGCGCACCGTTGATCCGGGAGATGTCGCGGGCGAACGGCTCCAGCCGTCGGAGGGCGTTCCCGAGCTTCTCGCCGCGGCGCTGCTCGGGATCGAGCGCCTCGGCGCCGCCGGCGAGCAGAAGCTTGAGGAAGCCCTGGGTGTCGGCGTCCAGCCCGGCGAGGATCTCGTCGGGGTTGACGTTCGGCTGGGTCGAGCTGAGCGGCACGGTCGAGCCCTCGTCGATGTCCTCGTCCGAGGTCCCGGGATCGACGTCGATCACCATGTCGTTGAGCCCGGTCTTCGGTCGCAGCAGCAGCGAGGCGTCCTCGTTGACCAGATGCGCCTTGTCGTTCTCGACCTCCATCGTCACCACTGCGTGCCCGTCCTCGAGCTCGACCCCGGTGATGTCGCCGATCTGGATCCCGGCTATGTCCACCGCCTGACCTTGCCCCGGGGTGACCGCCTGCGCCGAGGAGAACTCGGCCTTGAGCTCGAAGCGGTCGGCTCCCAGCACGGGCAGCCACCCGGGCAGGCTGGCCCGCTGGTTGACGAGGATCACGAACCCGGCGAAGAGCGCGGCGAGGACGAGGGCGATGATCGCGATGACGTCGCGGGAGTGTTCTCGGAGCGCGCGACTCATGGCACCTGGGCCGGGCTCGGGGCGCCGACGGCGGCGGCCGGCCCGTTGAGGTCGGGGACGGGGTTGTTCTGGCAGGCGAAGTTGGTGTTGAAGGCGGGCTTCGGGCCGAACAGCGGGCGGGTGCCGATCGGCGCGTCCGGAGCGTGGCCGATGAGCGTCCCCCCCGCCCGACTGCGCGCCGCTCACCGTCACCGGGCCGTTCCCCGGCGAGGCCCGCAGGTAGGGACCGTTGCCGTCAAAGCCCTGGAGGCTGCCGGCGAGCTGGGCGGCGGCGTAGCCGAACTCCTCGAAGTTGGGGACGCCGGTGGAGAAGTCGAAGCCGGGTCCGCTGTCGTCGAGGACAACGTCGCCGGCGGGCAGGATGACGTTGCCGAAGCAGTTGCTGAGCAGAGCGATCTGGCTGAAGAGGCCCTTGCCCTGGGCGGCGGCGGAGCCCGCCCCGGGGCCCGCCCGGCGGAGCTCGTCGGCGATGAAGCCGAGCTCGCCCGGGCGCAGCAGCGCGTTCACCTGTGGCAGCCAGGGACCGGAGGCGGCGATCGTCGCCGGCAGCTCGCGCGACCCCGGGCTCGAGGTCGCGGGCGAAGGTGCGGAGGAAGGGCAGCGACTGATCGGTGTGGAGGAGCGCCGGCCTCGCCCGCTCGAGCGTCGGGGCCAGCAGCTTCACCGATCGCGCCAGGTTGTCCGACTCGGCGGCGAAGGCGCGGATCGTGGTGTTGAAGTTGGTGATCAGGCCCTGAAGCTGTTGCTCGTGGCCGCTGAGCGCGCCGAAGAGGTCGGCCTGGGCGGCGATCAGGTTGGAGAGGTCGCGCGGCTGGGTGCCCAGGAGCGCCTCGTTGACGATCGCGCTGTCACGCGCCGCGGTCGCCCCGTACGCGAACGAGTCGTTGATCGACTCGGCGGCCGTCTCGCCCTGGACGTCGGGGTCCTGGGTGCGGTCCTCGGCGGCGGTCGGCCGATGGTTGAGCGCGGTGCCGTAGCCCGAGAGGAGCTTCTGCAGGTTCTCGCGGTCGGGCGCCTGGAGCGAGGTGAGGATCTGATCGAGCTGGACCGCGGTCGAGGTCTGGGTGATCGGGATCGTGCCGCCGTCCGGCAGATCCGGGGCGCTCGGGCTGCCCGACTTCACGTCGAGGAAGAAGTTGCCCTCGAGGAAGATTCGGGGCCGGATCTCGACCTGGGCGTCCTCGTGGATCGGCTGCCCGGAATCGTCGACGGTGAAGGTGACCTCGGAGACGTCCCCGACGCTGCGGGTGCTGACCACCTTGCCGACGTTGACGCCGGCGATCCGGACCGGCGAGTCCTTGCGGATGTTGGCCGCGTTCTCGAACACGGCCTTGAGCTCGTACTCGGAGGTGAACGGCAGCGACTTGGTGATCGCCAGGTAGGTGCCCGGCGAGCAGGATCGCGATCAGGATCAGCGCGTTCCGGATCCGGTGCGGCGGATGCCCCTTGCGGTAGATCCGCTCGTCGTAGTCCTTGGCTCGATCGCTGGGGCTGGGGGCTCGGCGGGTTCGCCATCACTTCTTGCCCCCCTTCTTCTTTTTCTTCTTGGCCTTCGTTCGTCTGCGACTGGATCTGGCCGCTGGTCACGGTTCCCTGGTTCCCCGGCACGTTCCCGATCGCGACCTGGCCGGCGCTGTAGACCTCGTTGCCGGCCTCGCACTCGCGCTCCTGCCCCGGTGAGGCGGTGTTCGGGTACGGGTTGTAGTGAAGGAAGTTGTTCGGGTCATCGCCGCCGCTGCCGGGGCGCGGAGCTGGGGCCGACCTCGGCGTTCGGCCCGATCGGCTCCTGGAGGACGACCGCGCGCTGGTTGGTCCCCAGGCCGTCGCCGAAGCTGACCGTGCTGGCGAGGTTCCGGAAGAGGATCGTCGCGTAGTTGCAGACCGACTGAGCCGGGGTGATGAAGGAGAGCGGCGGCGAGAGGACGTTGTTGAAGGTGGTGAGGTCGCGGACGCCCTCGCGCGAGACCGGATCGTTGTTGAGGTTGAGCAGCGACTGCGCGGTCGGATCGAGCTGGGCGTTGAACGGGGGCGAGATCTCGCAGCGCCTTGACCCCGATCGCCACCGCCTGCGCCGCCTGCTTGGAGACCGGGGCGAAGGCGTGGAAGCCGGGCCGCAGCTCGCCGAAGAAGCGCGCGGTGTTGGCGAGGAAGGGCCGGATCCTCGGCAGGGTGTCGATCGCGACGTCCTCGGTCTCCGGCGCCTTCGAGATCGTCTCCTGGATGAAGGGACGGGCGACGTCGGCGAAGGCGCGGAAGGTGGTCTCCAGGTCGACGAAGAGCTGGCCCTGGATCTCGGCGACCGGAGCCGCCTCGGCGGCGGTCGCCGAGAGCGCCGAGACGAACTGCGAGAGCCCGGTGTCAGGGGAGGCGAGGTTCCTCATCACCGGCTCCAGCCGCTCGACCAGCGGGCGCAGCTCGCCGATCGTCGCGTTGAGGCTGACGCCGCGCCCCGCGAGGGCGTTCCCGAACTCGAGCAGGTTGGTCTGGATCGCCGCCCGGGTCGGCTCGTCGAAGGTGTTGAAGACCTGGTCGATGTCGACCGGCTCGGGGCGGGCGGCGGAGAGGGGGATCGTCTCCCCGGCCCCGAACCCCTGGCTGGAGTCGCCGCGCTGGATCTCCAGGTACTTGAGCCCGAGGGCCGAGCGGGCGCGGACGATCACCGTCGAGTCCTCGGGGAGTGGATCGAGATTCTCCTGGTTCAGCTCCATGTCGACCTTGGCGCTGACCGAGCCGTCCTCCTGGCTGATCGGCTCGATCTCCTTGATCTGGCCGACCCGGGCGCCGCCGATCCGGACCTCGTTGCCCGGGACCAGGGTGTTGGCGTTGGGGAGCTCGGCGGAGAGCTTGTAGGTCGGGACGAAGGGCAGCCCCTGGTTCGCCTGGTAGGAGAGGAAGACGGCGACCACCACTACGAGCACGGTGACCGCGCCGACCAGGGTCGGGCTTGCGGCGAGGGTGCCGACGCGCCCGCCCCTCATGCGCCGCTCCCGAGGAGGTAGCGGAGGAAGGCCCGGGCCTGCTTCATGTCCTCGTCCGTGGCTGGAGTCGGGTTCGGTGGGCTCCGGCTGGGGCCTCGGGTTCCTCGTCGTCCGATCGGCTGGGATCAGCTCGTCGAGCGGGGGAAGCGTCGATCGGGGGGATCGGGAGTTGAGGTGAGGCGGTCTGGGGCGCGGGGGCCGACAGCCCTGCGCGGGCGCGGCGCGCCTTGCCCTCTTCTTCTTCTTCTTCTTCTTCTTCTGAGCCTGAGCGCGGTCAGCTGCCTGGAAGAAGGCCTCGCAGCCCTGGATCAGGATCGCCGAGACATCGATGCAGTTGGTCACCTGGACGCTGGTGCGCAGGAAGTGACCGAAGGAATCGAAGCCGTTGATGGCGCCGCTCGTGTTGTAGATGAAGTCGCCGAGGGACTCGAAGCCCTTGGTCCTGATGAAGGTGTCGAACAGCGACGAGAGGCTGTTCCCGACCGGGACGGCGGCCGATCCGGTGGCCGCCAGCTCGGTGAGGAGCGGGTCGGCGGCGGCCAGCTTCGGGCCGGCCGACTGTGCGGCGGTCGCCGAGGCTGGTGAGGGCGGGGACGCCGGCACGGGCGAAGGGGGCGAGCTTCTGGGTCGCCTTGCTGATGTTCGCGCCCGAGTCCCTCAGATCGGCGAACAGGGGCGTTCCCTGGTCGGCGAACTCCTTCAGCTTGGTCATCGTCAGCCGTACCTGGCGGAGCGTCGCCGGGAACTTCTACAGGCCCTCCTCGAGGTCGGCGCCGCGCTCGGCGGTGGCGTCGGCCGCGATCGCGGCGTTTCGGAGGAAGCCGGTGACGCTGGTCCGGTTGCGGGCGAGCGGCTCGAGCACGCGCGTCGCCGTCGCTCGCGAGGCTGGCGAGCTGGCGGTTCTGGAGGGCGAGGATGTTGAGCACCCGGTCGGTCTGGCGCAGGGCCGGGTTGGCGCGATCGATCACCTCGCCGAGGTCGTCGCCCCGGGCGGCGAGGCTGGCGCCGAGGTCGTTGAGGATCAGCCGGAAGCGGTCGCGGTAGGGGACGCGCTGGATGTTCTGGACCAGGTCGAGGTCGACGGTGGTGCCGTTGTTCTCCAGGGGCAGCAGGCGCTGGCCCTCGCCGGGCTCGCCCTCGGGGACCTCCTCCAGCTCGGGCGGAGGCTCCTCACCCGGGGCGCGGGGCTGGGTCGGGGTGCAGTCGACGTAGCGCTCCCCGATCAGCGACTGCGGCCGGATGATGCAGCTGGCGTCCTCGCGGAAGTCCTTGAACCCGCTGTCCTCGATGTTGAGGACGGCCACCGCCTTGCCGGGCTCGGGGTGCCCGCCTCCCTCGAGGCTGACGATCTCGTCGTCGCCCGAGACGTCGACGGACTTCACCGTGCCGACCGTCGCCCCCGCGATCCGGACCTCCTCGTCGGGGACGAGGAAGGCGCCGTTGTCGAAGATGCGCGCGGACCTCGTAGGTGCCGCCGCTGCCGGCTCCGGTGGCCCCCGGCAGGGCGATCAGGAGGCCGTCGGCGAGCAGCGCTCGCGGCTATGGCGAGAATCCGTCTCATGGTCCGGGGAGCACGTCGGTCGCGTCACAGTCGCCGGGCGTCGCGGGAGCACCGGCGGGCTGGCCGAGGAAGGGCGGGGAGCTGAACGGGTTGCTGCCGGCGATCGGCTGGGTGGCGCCGCCGGGGCAGCGGCGGAAGACCTGGAAGTTCGGTGCCGAGGCGCGTAGTCGGCGGGCTGAAGATCTCGGAGACCGGGATCGGGTCGAGGGGGCCGCCGGTGTCGCGGAAGACCCCGAGCCCCGCCGCGGAGGCACGGATGTAGTGCCCGTCGGCGTCGTAGTAGCCGGCGGCGCGGCCGAGGCCGCCGATCGCGCTGAGGATGTCCGGCGAGTACGCCCGCAGGAACTGGAGCTCGTCGTCGCCCTGCCTGCATCGCGGAAACGGCCGCCGGGATGGCGCCGCTCGCTCGGGATTCGAGCGGCGCCAGATCCCCGGCGGCATCGGCGAGATCGTTCGATTTGCCTCTGCGATCGACGGCTCGCCGAAGATCGTGGAAGACGGGTACGGACTTCTTCACCACCGGCTTCAGCTGCCGGAGGAACGGGGCGAGGTCCTTGGTCGCGGTCTTCGAGGTGTTGACGAGGGGATCGAGGTCGTCGAGGGCGTCGCGGAGGTTGAAGAAGGTGGTGTTCGCCTGGCGGAGCGCCGGGCGGCAGCGCGACCAGGGCGCGGTCGAGGGCCTGGTTCTGGGAGGCGATCGCCCCCAGCGCCTCGTTGGAGTTGGAGACCAGCCCGGAGAGGTCATCGCGGCGCTCGCCGACCGCGCTGACGACGCTGGCGCCGTTGACGAGGAACTCGGTGAGCACCCCCTCGTCGCGGCCGAGCTCCTGGAGGAGGCGGTCGGTGGCGACCAGCGACGGGCTCAGGTACTTGTAGGTCTCGTTGGCGTCCTCGGCCCCGGTGAGGATCCCCTTCTCGTAGTCGCGGCCGCCGTAGACCACCGCGGAGCCCTGGATGATGTCCTGGAGCGCCTTTCGCTCAGGCTCGCGGAGGGTGTTGAAGAGCTGATCGAGGTCGACCGGCGCGGTCGTGTCGACCTGGGTGATGATCGCTGCCGTCGCCGAGCTCCGGGCGCGTTGTCGGGCCCCGGGGTGATCGAGACGTAGCGGTTGGCGATCCCCGAGAGCGAGGTCGAGCGGATCACCGCCGAGGTGCCCTCGTGCAGCTGGCGATCGACGGTGACGTCGACCTCCGCCTGGGCGTTGTCGGTGAGCTTGACGTCGTCGATCGTGCCCACCGGCTGGCCGCCGATCAGGACCTGGTTCCCCCGCACCAGCTGGCCGCCGGTCTCGAAGACGAGCTTGTAGTTGTTGCCGCCGTCGCCGCTCGCCGAACAGCAGGTAGCCGACCGTGATCACGATGATGATCAGGGCGCCGAGGGCGGCGAGGCGGCCACCGGGCTCGACCGGCGACTCTGCCCGCGCGAGCCCGCCGCGGGGACACGGCTTCCTCCGGCGGCGTCATCGACCCGTTCCACCCCGCTGAGCCCGGGGCTGCGTCAGGCTTCAGAGCTTCCCTTCCCGAGACCTTCGCGACAGCTCCTCTCTCCTCGCGGAGCGATCCTATCCAAGCACCCCGCCGGCCTCCATGCGTAATTGGCCGCATATGGGCCGTTAATCGGCGCTTAACCGCACTGTTCGCGCCGGATCCGGGGTCCCCTCCCCCGGCCCTGGCCGACGCTCCGACCACGCGTGGCCGACGCTCCGACCCCGCCTGGACGTCCAGGCGGGGTGCACGGCCGCATAATGGAGGCACTGATGAGGCACACGAACCCGGCCCACGGCTCCCGGCTCCCGACCAGCGCCCACACCTCCCGGCCCTGGCGGATTCACGAGTTCACCCGCGACTTCCGGCTCGAGGACGTCTGGGCCCTGTCCACGCCAGGCGGCCGCGACGACTTTCACCTTCTTGTGGAGGGGTTTGCCTCGGGCGACCCGGCGCAGCAGAGCCCCTCTCGCGTCGCCCGCGCCCTCTGGGCAATTCGGTGGAAGCTGGGCGAGCTGCTCGGTTGGGACAACCCCGAAGCCGGTCTCGGGTCTCGGGTGCCGACGCTCCGCGGCCGGTTGCCGGCGGATCTGCGCGAGGCATCATCCGGTCCGGACTTCGAGACGCTTCCCTTCGCCCCGCTATACCTCCTCGAGGACGAGTGGGCAGCGGAGATTGCTAACCGGACCGTGCACGGGGTCATGCACTTGGGCTGGGTCCCTGACGGCAGCGGCGGCTACCGCGGCCAGATGGCCGTCCTCGTGAAGCCGAACGGCGTCTTCGGAAAGGCCTACATGGCCGCTATCAGGCCGTTCCGGCACCTGCTCGTCTACCCGCCGATGCTGCGAGAGATCGAGCGGGAGTGGCGGGCGAGCACTGCCGATCCGAGGTCGGCGCCCGCCTAGACGTGCGCTGGGCGGTTCTTTACGACGCGGACTGTGGGTTCTGCAAGTGGCTACTCGCCGGCCTGCTCCGCTGGGATCGAGGAGTGCGGTTGCGTCCGATCCCGCTACAACGTCCCGAGGCCGCCGAGCTTGTCGCCGCGCTGCCGCCCGGCGAGCGTATGGCCTCCTGGCACCTGATCTCCCCCGGCGGCGCACGGCGCTCGGAGGCGCCGCGGTCCCGGCGCTCCTGAGGCTGCTCCCCGGCGGACGGTTCCTGCCGCCGAGGTCGGCCCGGTTCCCGGACCTCACCGGCCCCGGAGACCGGTGGGTCGCCGAGCACCGCTCGGGGCTCTCATGGTGGGTGCCGAAGAGCAGCAAGCGGCGCGCTAGCGAACGCGTTCGCCAGCGCGAGCAGGCGCTCGACCGCTAATAGTCGCCCCGGCGCTCCTCCAGCCGCTCCTCCCCAGCGGCCCATTAAACGAGGAAACCCCCGCCAGACGAGGGTTTTCGAGGCACCGCTACCGGGATTCGAACCCGGGTTTCCGGACTGAGAATCCGGCGTCCTAGTCCCCTAGACGATAGCGGCGTGTCTGCGGGGATTCGGCAGTGTAGCCAGCGCTACATTTCCTCACGCGCGGCTGTGGCGGAACTGGTAGACGCACGGCTTCAGGACCCGTGGGCGCAAGCGCGTGGGGGTTCGATTCCCTCCACCCGCACTCGCTCGGGATCAGGCCGCGGCGGAAGATTCGGCCGGCCTCGAGCGCTCGGCCTCGACCGGCGCCGGAGCACCGAGAGCGAAGCCCTGGGCCTCGTCGGCGCCGAGCTCCTCCAGGGTCTGGAGCGTCGCCAGGTCCTCGACCCCGACGGCGACGGTCCGCGAGCCGAACCGGCGGGCGGGCCTCACGATCGCCCCGATCGCGTTGCGGCTGGCGGGGTCGCGGCTCAGGTCCCGGGCGAACTCGCGGCCCAGCTTCAGGTAGTCGACCGGCAGGCCCCGCAGCTTCGCCGGAGGTCGGCCGGTCCGGTCCCGAACTGGTCCACCGCGAGCCCGAAGCCGAGGTCCCTGAGCGCCCAGAGGAAATCCTCGGCTGTCCTCCCCGCCTCGACCAGGTCCTCCTCGCTGAGCTCGAAGACCAGATTCGCCGGATTGGCCCCTGTCTCCACCAGCAGCTCTCGGACGTACTCGAGGAACCCGGGGCGATCGAGTGCGACGAGAGGTTCACGGTGACCGCCCTGCCCTCGGCGGCGATCTCGATCGCCCGTTCGGTCGACCCAGTGGTCGATCTCGAGGATCAGCCGCGTCCTGGTTCGCCGCAGTCGATGAACTCGGCGGCCGGCGTCACCCGGTCGCCCTCGACCAGCCGCAGCAGCAGCTCGTGCCGGAGGACCTTCCCGGTGCGCAGATCGACGATCGGCTGCTGATAGAGGGCGAAGCCGTCGTGCTCCAGCGCCCGCCGCAACCGCTCGTCCCAGCGCGCCTCCGCCTGGTCGCTCCCCCCGGGGACTGTTCCCTGTCTCCCGGCCATGTCCCGGCAAGCATCGCTCGAACGCGAGCGCGCTGCAAGGGGAGGAAGTACCCGGCGTTAATGCGTGTGAACTACGGAGTGGACGGATCTTCTACAGAGCGCCGAGGTGGCGAAGCGCCGACCGCGCCGCGTTGTAGCCGTCCATCCCGTGGGCGCCCGCGCCGGGAGGGGTGGCCGCCGAGCAGATGTAGACGCCGGGGATGCCGGTGCTGTAGGGGTCGAGCGCGAAGCGGGGCCGGAACAGGACCTGCACCGGCGTGTTGGCGCCGGTGATGATGTCGCCGCCGACGTAGTTGGAGTTGTAGGCGGCGAGGTCGGCCGGGGTGCGGACGGAGGTCGCGACGATCCGCTCGCGGAAGCCCGGTGCGAAGCGCTCGATCTGGCCGAGGATCGCCTCGGTCGCGTCGCCGCCGTATAGCCGTTGGGAACGTGGGCGTAGGCCCAGACCGGGTGCAGGTCGCCGTTCGAGCGCTCCGGGTCGGCGAGGTACTGCTGGCCGACCAGCACGAAGGGGCGCTCGGGCATCCGGCCCGCGGTTGACCTCCCGCTCGGCGGCGACGATCTCCTCGAAGGAGCCGACGGCGTGGACGGTGCCCGCCCTCCGGCACGCCTCGTTCGTCCACGGCACCCCTCCCTCGACCGCGAGGTCCACCTTGAAGGCGCCCGGCCCGTGCCGGTAGCGGCGGTAGGCGCGGGCGACGCGGCCCGGCAGCCGCTCGCCGGCGATCTCGGCGACCGCCGCCGGCGCCAGGTCGAAGACGACGACGTCGGCCTCCGGCAGCTCGGCGAGCGAGCGCACCCGGCGCCCGGTCTCGATCGTGCCCGCCGTGCTCGGCCAGCACCGAGGCGAGGGCGTCGGTGATCGCACCGCGAGCCGCCCTTGGCGACCGGCCAGCCGAAGGCGTGGCAGGCGGCGATCAGGGCGCAGCCGACCGACGAGCTCATCGGCCGGGTGAGCGGGCTGAAGGCGTGCGCGGCGACGCCGCCGAACAGCGCCCGCGCCTGCGGCGTCTTCCAGGAGCGGGCGAGCAGGGTCGCCGGCGCCGCCGCCGGGATCCCGAAGCGGGCGAGGCGGATCGGGTGGCTTCGGCAGGTGGAGGATCGGGCGCGAGCATGTCCTCGATGAGCTCCTCGAAGTGGGCCGAGGGAGCCGAACACGCCGCCGCCAGGCGCGCGCCGTCCTCCCCCAGCCCGGCGGCGGTCTCCTCGATCGACCGCACCATCACCCCGGCGCTGCCGTCGTCGAGCGGATGGGCGAGGTCGACCTCCGGCCAGCGCCACTCGAGGCCGTGCTTCGCCAGGTCGAGCGAGTTGAGGAACGGCGAGCCGGCCGCCATCGGGTGCGCCGCCGAGCAGTGGTCGTGGAGCAGCCCCGGCACGGTCAGCTCGCTGGTCCGGGTGCCTCCGCCGATCGTCTCCTCGGCCTCGAGCACGGTCACCCCGACGCCCTCGCGGGCCAGCTCGACCGCGCAGGCGAGCCCGTTCGGGCCGGAGCCGACGACGATCGCGTCGCTCAAGCGACCGGGGCGGGCTCTCTGCCGCCCGCCGCGACGCCTCGGTCACCTCGACCGGGAAGTCGAACGACTCGTCGAGCCAGGGCTGGCGGCTGACCATGTCGGCGACCGCGACCGAGCCCTCCTCGATCAGGCCGGTGGCGGCGTCGTAGATCTCGTAGCGCTGGCGCCCGCGGCCGCAGGCGGCCGGCTCGGACTCGAGCGACGATCACCCGGACGTCGCCCGGCTCGAAGCCGCAGCTCTCCTGGACGGCGTCGAGCAGCTGCTTGCCGTGGAAGTGGGCGTCGCCGAAGTTCCAGCCGTTGACGACGTTCGAGATCAGCTCGCCCTCGCGGGCGTCGTAGGCCTCGACGTCGTCGACCGCGTGCGGCAGCAGCGCGTTCAGCGCCCGGCCGTGCGAGTGCATCGCCCGGAAGCCGAGGCCCTTGTTGAGCAGGTACTCGGCCATCTCGGGGTCGTAGATGTCGCCGACCTGCTCGACGATGATCCGGGCCGCCTTCGGGATCTCGGTGTCGAGCTTCTCCTCCGCCCCGCTCCCCTTGCGGAACAGCCACTGGGTCGTCGCCCAGTTGCCGGCGTAGTAGCGCATCGAGGGCAGGAACGAGATCTTGTCCGGGCGGATGTTGCCGAGGATCGGCAGCCCGACGCAGATGATCGCGATCATCGCGATCAGCAGCGGGATCGTCGAGGCGTCGAGAGCGGCACGTCGCCGTAGTGCCCGAACAGGAAGAGGATCCCGAAGATCATGAACAGGTTCCACTCCAGCGGCACCGCGAGCGGGAACATCGAGGTGATGTTGAGGTGGAAGAGGATCATCCCGACGATCGCGATCGTCCGGACGTGTCGTTGTCGACGGTGATCAGCAGCAGCGGCCAGGTGAACTCCTGGACCGTGCCGAAGTGGGCGATCGCGGCGGACAGCCGCGAGGGCCGCATGTCCTCCGGGTAGTCCCGCCAGAGCCTGCGCTTGAACGCGCGCGAGCGGATCCAGGGGCGCGTTGCTGATCATCGTCGAGACGACGAAGGGGAAGTGGTGGTTGAGCTTCGAGGAGGCCGCGCCCCACCAGATGAAGACGAAGATGAACTGCCAGGCGACGATCCACTGGTCGATCGGGAAGAGCCCGACGACGAGCATCGTCCCGTAGATCTCCGGCCGGGCGCCGAGGAACGAGACCTTGTCGCGGAGCCCGAGCAGGACGAGCAAGCCGAGCAGGACGGCGATCCCCGCCGGCGGCAGCTTGCCCGGCCGAGGTCGCCGGCCGCGTCCACGCCGGAGGCGGCGAGCAGGAAGATCGCCGAGGCGATCACGCCCGCGTAGAGGAGGACGTCGAGCGGCGTTCGCCGCGAGCCCTTCGTCAGCGGCACCTTGTCGGGCCACGGCGGCAGCCGGATCGTCCCCGGCCGCAGCCAGTAGAGCGGCCCGCCGATCGGCGGGTTGAAGCGGAAGCTGAGCGGCATCGAGCCGGCGCCGAGGCCGAGGATCTCCCAGAGCAGGGTCCAGACGGCGAACTTCTGGAAGACGATCGGCTCGGTCCACCAGTCGCCGAAGTCGCCGAGCGCCCCCGAGGCCCGGGGTCAGCGAGATCACCAGCAGGCGCGCCGCCGACGTAGACGACCAGCTTGAAGGCGTAGAGCAGGTAGACGAAGGTCGGCGAGCCGAACCCGTTCAAGCCCCAGTCCTGGACCAGCGGCTTCAGCCGCGCCAGGTGCGGCTTCGCTTCCACTCCTCCAGGTCGAACGGGGGCGGTGACGGTGTGAGGAAGCCCATGCTCCCC
>CAVVYV010000006.1:0-66647 GCA_963752585.1 uncultured Solirubrobacterales bacterium | reverse complement strand
CGGCCTGCCCGGACCATCACCGGCCCCGGAGAAACCTTCGGATCGGTCGGCTCAGCGCCGACGCCAGTCGCTCAGGCAGCGGAATCCGCTGACGCGCTCACCGCAGTTGGGGCAGACGTTTGGGCCTCGGCTTCGCATCCGAATCGAACGTAGCTTGCAACGCCCAGATGAACAGCCCATTAGAGAAACGAGGAAACCCTGCGTCTGCAGGGCTTCTCTTCTCTAAGGCACCGCTACCGGGATTCGAACCCGGGTTTCCGGACTGAGAATCCGGCGTCCTAGTCCCCTAGACGATAGCGGCGAGTCTGCGGGGAATCGGCAGTGTAGCGGCTGCGCTGCGCTAAGCTTAGGCTTGGTCCGGCGGGAGTGCTGGAACCGGTAGACAGCATCGGCTCAGAACCGGTGGCGCGAAAGCGCGTGGGGGTTCGATTCCCCCCTCCCGCATCGCCCTCTCGCTGTGAGTCAGGCCGCGGCGGACGACTGGGCCGGGTCGGTGCGCTCGGCCTCGACCGGCTCGGGGGCGCCGAGGGCGAAGCCCTGAGCCTCGTCGGCGCCGAGCTCCTCCAGGGTCTGGAGCGTCGCCAGATCCTCGACCCCGACGGCGACCGTCCGCGAGCCGAACTGGCGGGCCGGCTTCACGATCGCCTCGATCGCGTTCCGCGAGGCGGGATCGCGGCTCAGGTCCCGGGCGAACTCTCGCCCCAATTTCAGATAGCCGACCGGCAGCCCCCGCAGCTTGGCGAGCTCGGCCGGACCGGTGCCGAACTGGTCCACCGCCAGGCGGAAGCCGAGGTCCCTGAGTGCCCAGAGGAAGTCCTCGGATGCCTCGTCCTCGACCAGGTCCGCCTCGCTGAGCTCGAAGACGATGTTGGCCGGATTGGCCTCTGTCTCGGTCAGCAGCTCTCGAACGTACTCGACGAACCCGGGGCTGATCGAGTCCGAGGAGAGGTTCGCCGCGACCACCCTTCCCTCGGCGGCGATCTCGATCGACCGATCGACGACCCAATGGTCGATCTCCAGGGTCAGGCCGCTGTCCTTGGCGGCGTCGATGAACTTCGCGGCGGGGGTCACCCGATCGCCCTCGACCAATCGCAGCAGCAGCTCGTGCCGAAGGACTCTCCCGGTCCGCAGATCGACGATCGGCTGCTGGTAGAGGACGAGGCCGTCGTGCTCGAGCGCACCCCGCAGCCGCTCGCCCCAGTGCGCCTCTGCCTGGCTGCTCCCCCCGGGGACTGTTCCCTGTCTCCGGGCCATCGTCCCGGCAGCATCGCTCGGAGGCGAAGGCGCGGACAAGCGGAAGAAGTACCCGACCGTGGTGGGTGGGAACTACGGAGTGGACGGATTTTCTACTGAGCGCCGAGGCGGCGCAGTGCCGACCGCGCCGCGTTGTAGCCGCCCATCCCATGGGCGCCCGCGCCGGGAGGGGTCGCCGCCGAGCAGATGTAGATGCCGGGGATCCCGGTGCTGTAGGGATCGAGCGCGAACCGGGGCCGGAAAAGGACCTGCACCGGGGTGTTCGCCCCGGTGATGATGTCGCCGCCGACGTAGTTGGAGTTGTAGGCGGCGAGGTCGGCCGGGGAGCGGACGGCGCTCGCGACGATTCGCTCGCGGAAGCCGGGGGCGAACCGCTCGATCTGCCCCAGGATCGCCTCGGATGCGTCGCCAGGGTAGCCGTTGGGAACGTGGGCGTAGGCCCAGACCGGGTGCAGGTCCCCATTCGAGCGCTCGGGGTCGGCGAGGTACTGCTGGCCGACCAGAAGGTAGGGGCGCTCGGGCATCCGCCCCCGGTTGACCTCCCGCTCGGCGGCGACGATCTCCTCGAACGAGCCGGCGGCGTGCACCGTGCCCGCCCGCCGGCAGGCCTCGTTCGCCCAGGGAACGCCTTCCTCCACCGCAAGGTCCAGCTTGAAGGCGCCGGGCCCGTGGCGATAGCGGCGGTACGCGCGGGCGACGCGGCCCGGGAGCCGCTCGCCGGCGATCTCCGCGACCGCCCCCGGCGCCAGGTCGAAGACGACGACGTCGGCCTTCGGCAGCTCGGCGAGCGAGCCCACCCGGCGACCTGTCTCGATGGCGCCGCCGTTCTCGGCCAGGACCGAGGCGAGGGCGTCGGTGATCGAGCGCGACCCGCCCCGCGCCACCGGCCAGCCGAAGGCGTGACAGGCGCCGATCAGGGCGCAGCCGACCGACGAGCTCATCGGCCGGGTGAGCGGGCTGAACGCGTGCGCGGCGACCCCCCCGAACAGGGCCCGCGCCTGCGGGGTCCTCCATGATCGGGCGAGCAGGGTGGCCGGTGCTGCGGCCGGGATCCCGAAGCGGGCGAGGCGGATCGGGTGGCGCGGCAGATGAAGGATCGGCCTGAGCACGTCGTCGAGGAGGTCCTCGAAGTGGGCCGAGGGGCCGAACACCCGCCGCCAGGCGCCACCGTCCTCCCCCAGCCCGTCCGCCGTCTCCTCGATCGAGCGCAGCATCACCCCGGCGCTGCCGTCGTCGAGCGGGTGGGCCAGGTCGATCTCCGGCCAGCGCCACTCGAGCCCGTGCGCTCGCCAGGTCGAGCGAGTTGAGGAAGGGAGAGCCGGCCGCCATCGGGTGGGCCGCGGAGCAGTCGTCGTGGAGCAGCCCCGGCACGGTCAGCTCGCTCGTCCGCGTCCCTCCCCCGATCGACTCCTCGGCCTCGAGCACGGTCACCCCGACGCCGTTGCGGGCGAGCTCCACCGCGCAGGCGAGCCCGTTCGGGCCGGAGCCGACGACGATCGCGTCGCTCAAGCGACCGGGGCGGGCTCTCTGCCGCCCGCTCGAGTGCCGGTCACCTCGACCGGGAAGTCGAACGACTCGTCGAGCCAGGGGGACCGAGTGACCATGTCGGCGACGGCCACCGAGCCCGCCTCGATCAGGCCGGTGGCGGCGTCGTAGATCTCGTAGCGCTGCCGGCCGCGGCCGAAGGCGGCCGGCTCGGACTCGAGGAAGATCACCCGTACCTCACCCGGCTCGAAGCCGCAGATCCGCTGGACGGCGTCGAGCAGCTGCTTGCCGTGGAAGTGGGCGTCGCCGAAGTTCCAGCCGTTGACGATGTTCGAGATCAGCTCGCCCTCGCGGGCGTCATAGGCCTCGACGTCGTCGACCGCGTGCGGCAGCAGCGCGTTCAGGGCGCGGCCGTGCGAGTGGAGTGCCCGGAAGCCGAGGCCCTTGTTGAGCAGGTAGTTGGCCATCTCGGGGTCGTAGATCTCGCTGACCTGCTCGACGATGATCCGGGCCGCCTTCGGGATCTCGGTGTCGAGCTTCTCCTCCGCCCCGCTCCCCTTCCGGAAAAGCCACTGGGTCGTCGCCCAGTTGCCGGCGTAGTAGCGCATCGAGGGCAGGAAGGAGATCTTGTCCGGGCGGATGTTCCCGAGGATCGGCAGCCCCACGCAGACGATCGCGATCGCCGCGATCAGCAGGGGATCGTCGAGGCTCGAGAGGGGCACGTCGCCGTAGTGCCCGAACAGGAAGAGGATCCCGAAGATCATGAACAGGTTCCACTCCAGCGGCACCGCGAGCGGGAACATCGAGGTGATGTTGAGGTGGAAGAGGATCATCCCGACGATCGCGATCGTCCGGACCACGTCGTTGTCGACGGTGATCAGGAGGAGCGGCCAACCGAACTCCTGGACGGTGCCGAAGTGGGCGATCGCGGCCGAGAGCCGGGACGGCCGCATGTCCTCCGGGTAGTCGCGCCACAGCCTCCGCTTGAAGGCGCGCGAGCGGATCAGGGGGGCGTTGCTCATCATCGTCGAGACGACGAACGGGAAGTGGCGGTTGAGCTTCGACGAGGCGGCGCCCCACCAGATGAAGACGAAGATGAACTGCCAGGCGACGATCCACTGGTCCACCGGGAAGAGGCCGACGATCAGCATCGTCCCGTAGATCTCGGGACGGGCGCCGAGGAACGAGACCTTGTCGCGGAGCCCGAGGAGGACGAGGAGGCCGAGGAGGACGGCGATCCCCGCCGGCGGCAGCTTGCCCGCCGAGGTGCCGGCCGCATCGACGCCGGACGCGGCGAGCAGGAAGATCCCGGAGGCGATCACGCCCGCGTAGAGGAGGACGTCGACCGGCGTTCGCCGCGAGCCCTCGGTCAGCGGCACCCGCTCGGGCCACGGCGGCAGCCGGATCGTGCCGGGGCGCAGCCAGTAGAGCGGCCCGCCGATCGGCGGGCTGAAGCGGAAGCTGAGCGGCATCGACCCCGCCCCGAGGCCGAGGATCTCCCAGAGGAGCGTCCAGGCGGCGAGCTTCTCGAAGACGATCGGCTCGGTCCACCAGTCGCCGAAGTTCGCCGAGACCGCCGAGGCCCGGGGTCAGCGAGATCACCAGGGCCGCGCCGACGACGTAGACGATCAGCTTGATCGCGTAGAGGAAGTAGACGAACTGCGGCGACCCGAACCCGTTCAGCCCCCAGTCCTGAACCAGCGGCTTCAGCCGGGTCAGGTGCGGCTTCGCCTTCCACTCCTCGAGATCGAACGGGGGCGGTGAGGGAGAGAAGAACCCCATCGCCCGCCGAACCCTATATCCGGGCTAGGGCAGGGCCGGGCTAGCCGTGCGAGTAGCAGGGGATCGCGGTGCCGGTGTTGGGCACCAGCGCCGGGGGCGGGGGCACCGGGTCGGGCCGGTTCGCGGTGGTGCAGTAGTTGTTCAGCACCCCGCCGATCCGGAGGAAGTCCGCCTTCTGCGCGCGAGCCTTGACGTCGTTTCGCGGATAGCTGTGCGGGTCGGCGCCGAAGGCCGGCGGCCGCGGCGGGATGTTCTCGTTCGGGGGCGTCGCTGTTCCGCCTGGGAAGCCGAGTGGGCCGCCGTCCCAGTAGACCAGCGCCGAGCCGCCGAACGGGAAGCCGGGGATCGCGGGGATGCCGAAGATCGGATTGGAGCCGTCGGCCTCCCATGCCTCCCGGGGTCCAGCGCCGGCTGATAGACCGATGCGCCGATCGTCCGCGCCTCGACCTCGGCCGTGACGTTCGCGACCTGGTGGTCGCCGAAGGCGGCGTGCAGGAGGACCTTGTGGCTCGGCGTGTTGGCGAGCGGGTCGGTGGTCATGTGGTGGGCATAACCGTTCGCCTCACCGCGGTCCCAGAGGAGCTGAATCAGGGAGAAGATCAGCGGCCGCTCGAGCTCGTTCGGGTAGTTGTCGTAGAGACCGAGCGGAGTGTCCCCGGGGCGCCGCGTTGCAGATCGTCCTCAACGGCTCGGGAAACGGGCCGCAGATCTCCGCCGTGAACTTGCCCTCAGCGTAGGGCTCGAAGTCGACGCTCCGCGTCAGCAGGGTCGAGTAGTTCATCCCCGGCACCCCGAGCACAGCGCGGTCGAAGTCGACCGCCGAGCGCCGTCAGGCCGCCGCCCAGGATCCCACCTTGGCTGTTGCCGTCGTAGAAGAGATCGTCGAGTGTCGATCACGGCCTCTGGCCGCCGTCCTGGAAGGCCGCGTCGAGGAGCAGCCCCTGCGGATGGATCAGCAGCCCGCCCGAGGTAGAGCTGAAGTTGACGAAGCCCTGCTGGATCCGATCCGCGAGCGCGCGGGAACAGCGAGAGGTCCTGGAGGATGAGCAGGACCGTGCGGCAGGTTCGGAGGTCGCGAAGCCCGCACCAGTCGGTCGCGCAGAAGACGAAGTTGTGCTCGTTCGCCATCGACAAGATGTTGCCGGCCGATCGACCTCGCTGGGCCGCGCCCAGCAGGCCGTGGCCGTAGAGCGACGGCCGCGCCGGATTCGCGCTCGGCCCGCTCGAGCGCCGACGGGGAATCAAGCATTGGAAGTCGGCGCACCGTCGGTGATTGCCCGGGAGCTGTGTCGGGCAAGCCGTCGGGCCCGTAGTTGAACTGGAGCCGCGATCCGGGCGGACAGCCCGGTGGTTCAGGTAGCAGGGGACCGTGACGCGTGCCGGTCACCGATTCGTGCGATCCGGGTCGTCCTCCCCGCTCTGGCAGCCATCGTTGCCGCAGGGGGCGAATTGGGTGACGCCATCGGATCGATCGCGAACGCCGGGGCGTCCCCCTCGACCTCGAGGTCGCCAGGTCGTGTCGCCGAGCTGGGCGAAAGCGTCGTCGCGGATCTTCGAGCACCCGCTCGCGCAGGTTGCGCTCGCTGGCGACGGTGAAGTCCCATGCGAGATAGAGGCTCGAGCGCTGGATCCCCGCCTGGCCGAGCGTCTCGAACAGCTCCTCCATGTGCGGGCGGCGTGGCCTCGACCTCGGGCTGATTGGTGGTCAGGTTCTCGCGATAGACGCGGAAGGCGTCGGTGGCCTGCGATCGGCTTGTTCGCGGCGTCCTTGAGGTTACGAAGGGCGACGACGTAGTGCCCGCCCTCGTCGAAGTTGACGGCCGGCCGGATGATCAGGTTGATCTTCGCCCGGTCGGCCGGGTCGGCCGGGTCGCCGCCCGTCGCCGGGTCGATCGGGTTGTAGTCGATCTCCGCCCAGATCGGGCTGCCGCTCGCCCGCTCTCGGCGTTGATGACCACGACCGGCTGCTTCGGGTCGGCGTAGGCGCCGAGGTCGGTGATCGGCACGGCGCCGGTGTTCCGCGAAGGCCTTCGGGCTGTCGAGCCCCAGGACCCTGGCGATGATCGATGTTCCCAGGGCTGAAGCCGTCGCTTCGGTTCTGCTCGGTCGGCTCGATCGGCTTCACCGGGCGGCGTTCCGCCGGCGGTTCTTGGCATCGAGTCGGTCTGGAGGTTGATCCGCCGGCCGGTGTCGGTGCTCGGGTCGGCCACCGTGAAGTAGTCGTTGGGCCAGGGCTGCAGGCAGACCGCCGGGTCGAGGAAGTCGCAGCGATCGGCGTTCGCGGTGTCGATCGGCGGCCCGGTGTACGGCCGCGGCGGGGGAGCCCCGTTGCCACCGCCCGAGTGCCAGGTCGGGCATGGGCCGCTGGGAGCGCCGTGACCACCAGGATCAAGGCGAGCCCCAGCAGCAATGCTCCGCCGGCAGCCGGCAATCGCCGGATTGTCTGCGCCGCTCTCATCTCCCGTGTCCGCCCCCGCCGCAGGCGGGACCGTAATCGATCTTTGGGCACCGCGCGCCGGTTCCCCCGCAACTCCCCCGCGCGCCGATCGTTAGATTCGTGAGCCCCAATGCAGGGATTGGTCCAGACCCGCATCTCGAGGGCGAGCGGGGCGCTCCTCGTCGCGCTCGCCTGCTTCTGCACCGCCCTCCTCGTCCGCGGCGGCGAGGAGGCCCGTGCTCAGAGCGGCAAGCCGAACGTGATCATGTTCACGACGGACGATCAGACCCTGCGCGACATGATCGCGATGCCCCGGACCACGAACCTGATCGGGGGCCAGGGCACCAACTTCCAGCGGGCCTTCGCCTCCTTCCCGCTCTGCTGCCCCTCGCGGGTCTCGGTCCAGACCGGGCAGTACGCGCACAACCACCACGTCCTCGGCAACACCCCGCCCTCGGGCGGCTATCAGGTCTTCAACGACACAAACGACCTCCCCGTCTGGCTGCAGACCGCCGGCTACCGGACGATCCACATCGGGAAGATGCCGAACGGGTTCCCGGCGCCTAACGCGCCCACCTACGTCCCGCCCGGCTGGGGCCCCTTCGCCGGGGGGATCGGTCCCCTGTCGAAGGGAGAGTTCTACGCCTTCCTCGGCCCCGGCTCGTCCTACTTCGGCTTCCAGCTCAACGAGAACGGGCTGGTCAATCAGTACGAGCAGGACCAGTACCAGACCGACACCTACGCCGACATCGCCGTCGATCGGATCGACAACCACGTCACAGCCTTCCCCAACTCCCCCCTCTACATGCAGGTGCAGTTCTTCGCCCCCCACGACCCCAACCAGCCGGCGACCCGCCACGCCGGCGCCTTCTCCACCGCCCTGCTGCCGGTCGACAAGAGCTTCAACGAGAAGGACGTCAGGGACAAGCCCTTCTGGGCCAAGCGGATCAACCGCCTGGGATTCGGTCTGATCTCGAAGATCGCCGCCCGCTACCGGGGGCGGCTCGAGACCCTGCTCGCGGTCGACGAGGCGATTGAGCGAATCGTCGCCAAGCTCG
Organism: uncultured Solirubrobacterales bacterium; assembly: GCA_963752585.1. Classification (GTDB taxonomy): domain Bacteria; phylum Actinomycetota; class Thermoleophilia; order Solirubrobacterales; family 70-9; genus CAVVYV01. Next base: position 58,631 of record CAVVYV010000006.1, on the reverse strand, counting down.
AGGCCGAGGGAAGGCTCGGTAACACCTACCTGATCTTCACCTCGGACAACGGCTTCATGCAGGGCCAGCACCGCCTCCACCAGGGCAAGTTCGTCCCCTATGAGCCCTCGATCCAGGTCCCGCTGCTGATCCGCGGCCCGGGGATCCCCCCAGGCGGCCTCTCGAAGGAGCTGGTCACCAACGTCGACATCACCGCCACCATCCTTGAGATGACCGGGGCGGCCGCGGGGCTGACCCAGGACGGCCGCTCGATCCTCCCATTCGCGCGCGATCCGGCGAGAAAGACCACCCGCCCGATCCTGCTGGAGACCGGGCCGCCGGGCGCGATCGGCGAGATCGCCTCCGCCTCCGGCAAGGGGCGGCGGGCGAAGCTCAGCAAGTACGTGAAGAACCTCGACCTCGACCGCAGTGCCCAGATCGCCAGGGTGATCACCGCCCCCCGCTACCGCGCGATCCGCACCGGCCGCTACCTGCTGGTCAAGTACGGCGACGGCGGCCGCGAGCTCTACGACCTCCAGAAGGACCGGCTCGAGGTGAACAATTTCTACAAGAACATCCGCTACCGGGCGGTCCGCAAGTTCCTGATCAAGGGCCTCGCCAAGCTCACTCCCTGCGCCGGGGCGACCTGCAACGTCGAGATCGGCAAGCCGCCGAAGCCGTTGCCGCCGAAGAAGAAGGGTAAGAAGAAGCCCGGATAGGGTCTCCGCCGATGGCGGCGGAGAAGCCCGAACAGCTCTGGGGCGACTACTACCGCGAGATCTATGCGAAGGGGATGCTGGCCGGCGAGAAGCCGGCCCTGCCGATCGCCTGGACAGAGCTCGAGCGGCGCGCCGCCGAGCAACTCGACGAGCGCGCGGTCGCCTACGTCTACGGCGGCGCCGGCTCGGAGGACACGATGCGCTCCAACCTCGAGGCGTTCCGCCGCTGGCGGATCGTCCCCAGGATCCTTCGGGACCTCTCCTCACGCGACCTCTCCGCCGAGGTGCTCGGCACCTCGATGCCGGCGCCGGTGCTGCTCGCGCCGATCGGGGTGCAGACCCTCGTCCACCCCGACGGCGAGCTCGCCTCCGCCCGGGCGGCAGCGGAGCTGGGGCTGCCGCTGATCACCAGCACCGCCTCGGCAACCGCGATGGAGGAGGTCGCCGAGGCGAGCGGCTCCTCTCCGCGCTGGTACCAGCTCTATTGGACCAACGACGACGAGCTCACCGCGAGCCTGGTCGGCCGGGCGGAGCGTTCCGGCTACAGCGCAATCGTGGTCACGGTGGACAACTTCATGCCCGGCTGGAAGCCGCGCGATCTCGAGCAGGCCTACCTGCCGTTTCTCGAGGGCATCGGAATCGCCCAGTACCTCTCCGACCCTGTCTTCAGGGAGGCGCTGGATAAGCCGCCGGAGGAAGACATGGGCGCCGCGGTCGGCCACTTCATCGGCGTCTTCAGCAATGCCACCCTCACCTGGGACGACCTCGAGTGGTTGCGCGGCCGCACGTCGCTGCCGGTGGTGCTCAAGGGCATCCTCCATCCCGACGACGCTCGAGAGGCGCGCGAGCGCGGCGCCGACGGGATCGTCGTCTCCAACCACGGCGGTCGGCAGATCGACGGGGCGATCGCCTCGCTGGCGGCGCTGCCGGCGATCGTCGAGGCGGTCGGGGGTGAGATCGCGGTGCTCCTCGACAGCGGCATCCGCTCCGGCGCCGACGCCTTCAAGGCCCTGGCGCTGGGTGCCGACGCCGTACTCATCGGCCGGCCCTACCTCTGGGGGCTCGCCCTCGACGGCCAGGCGGGAGTCGAGGCCGTCCTCCGCTCCCTCCTCGCCGAGCTCGACCTGACGATGGCGCTGAGCGGCTACACCGCCCTCGACCAGGTGGACGCCAGGGCCCTGCGACCAGACAACTAGCCTCTCTCCGGGTCCCGATGATCCAGACCAGCACCGAGCAGAGCGTCGAGATCCCGGAGACGGACATCAGCTCGTTCGTCCTCGGAGAAGCGGCCGCCCGAGGTGACCGTGACGCGCTCGTCGACGGGCCGTCCGGCCGGACGCTCAGCTACGCAGCCCTCGCTGAGCAGGTTGGCGAGCTGGCCGCCGGGCTCGCCGCCCGCGGGATGGGCAAGGGCGACGTGGTCGCGATCTACATGCCGAACCAGCCCGAGTACGCGCTCGTCTTCCACGGCGTCTGCACGGCCGGCGCCGTCAACACCACCGTCAACCCGCTCTACACCGCCCGCGAGCTCGCCTTCCAGCTCCGCGATTCCGGCGCCCGGATGCTGGTCACCGTCCCTCCGTTCCTGGACATCGCCCGCAAGGCCGCCGAGGAGGTGGGCGGAGTCGAGCTGGTGGTGGTCGGCGACGCCGACGGTGCGAGCCCACTTTCGGAGCTGATCGAGTCCGGCGCCGAGCCGCCCGAGGTCGAGATCGATCCCGGTCGCGATCTCGCGGTTCTCCCCTACTCGAGCGGAACCACCGGGATGCCGAAGGGGGTGATGCTCACCCACCGCAACCTGATCGCGAACGTCAACCAGACGAACGCCTTTCTCCGGGTCGGCCCCGAGGACGTGCTGATCGGGGTGCTCCCCTTCTTCCACATCTACGGGATGACCGTGATCATGAATCTCGCACTCCATGCCGGAGCGAGGATCGTGACGATGCCGCGATTCGAGCTCGAGCAGTTCCTCGATCTGATCGAGGCCCACAGCGTCACCCACATCTTCATCGTCCCGCCGATCGCGCTGGCGCTCGCCAAGCACCCGGCGGTCGAGGGCCGCGACCTCTCCACGCTGCGGGTGACGATGTCGGGCGCGGCTCCCCTTGGGGCAGAGCTGGCAGGCCAGGTGAGCGAGCGGATCGGTGGAGTGGTGATGCAGGGCTATGGGCTCACCGAGACCAGCCCGGTGACCCACGGCAACCCGATCGACCCCCAGCGGGTGAAGCCGGGCACGATCGGACCGCCCGTGCCCGAGACCGAGTGCCGTCTGGTCGATCCTGAGAGCGGCGAGGATCTGGGGGTCGGCGAGCGTGGCGAGCTCTGGATCCGCGGGCCGCAGGTGATGAGCGGCTACCTGAACAATCCCGAGGCCACCGCCGCCACGGTCGACGAGGACGGCTGGCTTCACACCGGGGACGTCGCCGTCGTCGACGAGGACGGCTACTTCCAGATCGTCGACCGGCTGAAGGAGCTGATCAAGTACAAGGGCTTCCAGGTGCCTCCGGCCGAGCTCGAGGCCCTGCTGATCAGCCACCCCGCGATCGCCGACGCCGCCGTGATCGGGGTACCCGACGAGGAGGCGGGTGAGCTCCCGAAGGCCTTCGTGGTCGCGGGCGACGAGGTCGGCGACGAGGAGCTGCTCGAGTTCGTCGCAGAGCGAGTCGCGCCCCAGAAGCGTGTCCGCCTGATCGAGCGGGTCGAGGAGATCCCGAAGTCTCCCTCCGGAAAGATCCTCCGCAGGGTGCTCGCCGAGCGCGAGTCGGCGGCTCCCTAACTCTCGGCGGCCTTCAGAGCATCCTCACGGCTTTCAAACACTTCGACCCTCGCTACGAGACCGTCGCTGTCCATGGTCCAGACCCAGGTGACCGAGGCTGTCAGCGGGATCTCACTGCCCCTGCCCCGCCCCACCACCCGCATTGGGACCACCACCTTGTCGCCAACCGCGATGAATTCGTCAGGCTCGGCCCGAATGTCAACGGCCTCGACTTGGTTCTCCCAAACGGAGCGGAGCTCCTCCTTGCCTCGGATCATGGGCGTTACGTTCTCGGCTCGTGACAAGAACCGCTCCCAGGTCACATCGTCGCGCAGGGCGTCGAGGGCGGCATCGAAATCCCGGCGATTGAAAGCCTCAATCCCCTGTCGAACCCGCTCGATGTTCTCCTGGGACATCCACACGAAGTATTCCCGGAACCCAGGGTGCCGACAGCAGGGCGAAACTCCGCCGCAGATCTTTCTCCGGGTGGACAAACAGCGCCGGCGCAGGATCCGTACGCTGTCGGATCCCTTCGCTAGCTTGATCGGATCAACGACGCGCCCAGCTGGGCGCGTCGTCGTGAAAAAACACCCGCACCACCGGAAGGAGACGGCAGCCAGATGGCACGAACCCGCACCGAGAACGTCAGCGCCACCCGCTGGAGCCTCAACGGCGAGGCCCTCGGACCCGTCGACCTGACCGAGGCGACCAACGTCAGCTTCGGCAGCAACGTCTTCTCCCCGGCGGTTCAGGTGGAGCGGCTTCCGCAGGACACCTTCGAGAAGCTCCAGCTCACCCTCGAGAAGGGCGAGGCGCTCGACACCTCCCTCGCCGACGCGGTCGCCGAGGCAATGAAGGAGTGGGCGCTCGAGAAAGGCGCCACCCACTACACCCACGTCTTCCAGCCGCTCACCGGGCTGACCGCGGAGAAGCACGACTCCTTCTTCGAGCCGGTCGGCGACGGCACCGCGCTCGCCGAGTTCTCCGGCAAGGAGCTGATCCAGGGCGAGCCCGACGCCTCCTCCTTCCCCACCGGCGGCGTCCGCGAGACCTTCGAGGCGCGCGGCTACACCGCCTGGGACCCGACCAGCCCCGCCTTCATCCTCGAGAACCCGAACGGGGCGCTGCTCTGCATCCCGACCGCGTTCATCTCCTGGACCGGCGAAGCGCTCGACCACAAGATCCCGCTGCTGCGCTCGATGGATGCCCTTTCGGGGGCGGCGATCCGGGCGCTGCGCCTGCTCGGTGACTCCACCGCGGAGCGCGTGTTCACCACCGTCGGCCCCGAGCAGGAGTACTTCCTGATCGACGAGCAGTACTTCTTCGAGCGCCCCGACCTGGTCACCACCGGGCGCACCCTGTTCGGCGCGAAGCCGCCGAAGGGCCACGAGCTCGACGACCACTACTTCGGCCCAATCCCGGAGCGGATCCTCGCCTGCATGCTGGCGACCGAGCGCGAGCTCCAGAAGCTCGGCGTCCCGGTGAAGACCCGTCACAACGAGGTGGCGCCCAACCAGTACGAGATCGCGCCGGTGTTCGAGAACTCGAACGTCGGCTCCGACCACCAGCAGCTCGCGATGCAGGTGATGCAGAGCGTCGCCCGCAAGTACGGGCTCGTCTGCCTGCTTCACGAGAAGCCGTTCGCCGGCGTCAACGGCTCGGGCAAGCACAACAACTGGTCGATGGGCACCGACACCGGGGCCAACCTGCTCGATCCCGGCGACACCCCGGCGGAGAACACCAGCTTCCTCTTCTTCTGCGCCGCGGTGATCCAGGCGGTCGACAAGCACCAGGGGCTGCTCCGGGCTTCGGTCGCCAACATCGGCCAGGACCACCGGCTCGGGGCGAACGAGGCGCCGCCGGCGATCATCTCGATCTTCCTCGGCGCCGAGCTGGAGAAGGCATTCGAGGCGATCTCCACCGGCGAGGGCGACCCCCACACCCCGGGCTCCTACCTGGAGCTCGGCGCCTCGGTGCTGCCGCCATTGCCGATGCACGGCGGTGATCGCAACCGGACCTCGCCGTTCGCCTTCACCGGCAACAAGTTCGAGTTCCGGGCGCTCGGCTCGAGCATGTCGCTGGCGTTCCCGAATGCGGTCCTGAACACGATCGTCGCCGAGGCGATCGACGACCTCTCCGACAGGCTCGAGGCCAAGGGCAGCGACGACGTCGCCGCCGCGGTCGCCGAGGTCGTAGGCGAGTCCTATGCCGCCCACAAGGCGATCTGCTTCATGGGCGACAATTACGACGAGGCCTGGCACGCCGAAGCCGAGAGCCGCGGCCTGAAGAACCTGCGGACGACGCCGGACGCATTGCCCGAGATCGTCTCGGCGCCCACGGTCGAGGTGTTCGGGAAGTACAGGGTCCTCTCCGAGCGCGAGCTCTCCTCGCGGTTCGAGGTCTGGACCGAGCAGTACGTGATCCGGGCCAACATCGAGGCCGAGACCGCCGAGCACTTGGCGAAGACGATGATCCTCCCGGCGGCGCTCCGCTACCTGGCGATCGGCGACGACTCAGGGATCTCGGCGGTGACCGAGGAGGTGACTCCCCTGGTCGACGAGCTGGTCTCGACCCTGAAGGAGTTGGACGAGGCCAACTCCTACCCGGATGACGTCGAGGGCCTCGAGCTCGCGATCTACGCCCGCGACAACCAGCTGGCGGCGATGGCCAAGGTTCGTGAGGCCGCCGACATGCTGGAGAAGGTGGTCGCCGACGACCTCTGGCCGCTGCCGAAGTACTCCGAGATCCTCTTCATCAAGTAGCGCGGGCGAGCAGCTCGTCGACGGAGGCGTCGACCGCCTCGGCGAGGCGATCGGCGTCCGGCAGCGCCTCCCGGTCGGCGTAGAGGCCGAAGCAGGCGCGGTCCTTGACTGTCGTCATCCCGATCGAGAGCGCATGCTCGTCGGCGATCGGGACCACCGGATAGGCCTCCTCGAGTTCGCAGCCGAGCATGTACATCGGCTCCCGGAGTCCGGGGATGTTCGAGACGGTGAGATTGAAGATGCGCGGGCTCGCGATCAGCCGGGACATGGCGTGCTGCAGCCGTCGCGGCACAAAGCTGACGGCTCGCATCGCGAAATTCGCCCCCTCGGGGTCTCCGGTTTCCTTTCGCTCGCTCATCCCAAGCTGGACGTCCTTGAGCCGCCGCACCGGGTCGGGCTCATCGCAGGGGAGGTCGACGAAGACGAATGAGATCTGGTTGCCGAGCTCGTCGGCGTCGCCGTTGGCTCTGAAGCTGACGGGGACCATCGTCTTCAGCGGCACCGCTTCCAGGTCGCGCTCACGCAGGAACCGCCGCACCCCGCCCGCCGACGCCGCGAGGAGGACGTCGTTCACCGTGGCCCGATTGGCTTCGCCGATCCGCTTCAGGTCGGCGAGCGGGCGGCTGAAGCCGGCCAGGTGCCGGGCGGCGGATATCCGCTGGTTCAGCGGAGCGACCCGCTCGGTCGGACGGACCGCGTGGGCCAGCGCCCGGGCCGCCCGTCCCGTCTGCCCGGAAAGCTCCGCCACGCGTCCGGGCGAGCGAGTGAGTCGCATCGGGAGCGAGGCCAACGATGCCGCGTCCCCGATCCGGTCGACGAACCCGCTCAGCAGGCGACTGCCAGGGCCGGGGGTGCTGGCCGCCCGCCAGCCGTCCGTATCCGGTGGCGGTGGCTCCGGCGTCGGATCGAGCAGCAGGGACCCCAGCTCGACCGCGGCGATCCCGTCGACCATGCAGTGATGGGCCTTGCCGACCACCCCGATCCGGCCGTCCTCGAGCTGGTCCGCGATCGAGATCTGCCAGAGCGGGCGATCGCGCGGAAGCTGCCGCGAGAGGGACCGATCGACGAGCTCCGGGAAGCGCCGGGTGCCGGATGCGACCACATGCCGGTCGATGTCGAAGCTCCTGTCATCGACCCAGGTCGGCGCGTTCAAGCCCAGCGGCACCCGCGCGATTCGCTGCCTGTAGCGAGGGGCCCGGGAGAGGCGGCTGTGAATGTGGTCGCGAAGCTCGGCGAAGCTCGGCGCGCCCCCGCGCTCACGGGGCCGGAACGTCGCCGCCCATCCCACGTGCATATGTGCGTTCGCGCTCTCGACCGCAAGAAACGAATCGTCGAGCGCGGATAGACGCGTGCCGGTCATCGTGACCCTCGCCTCTCCTCGCTGACAGCGAACCTAACGCTTGCCCGATCTGCAATGCGCAAAACGCGAGATCGCGGCGGCCGAACTTCTCCGAAATTCGGTGGTTCCCGTCCGGGACCGGCGCCGGTCGCGAGGTCCGGCGCTAGCCCGGTGCCTTGGCCGAGACGATCCAGGTCGAGGCTGGGGCGACGACCTCGCCATCCGGCTGGACGAAGTCGGCCAGCGCCTTGCGCAGGTCGGCCTCGATCCGGGGCCGGATTCGGTCGGCGTCTTCGCCGGAAAGGCGGACGACCTCGCCCGCGGGGCCCAGGGCGAGGTTGTAGGCGATCGCGTGATCGATGTCGTGGCCGATCGTGATCGGGAGATCGCAGCGGCGGAGCGCGATCTCCTCGAAGCCGGCCTCGACCAGGATGTCGCTGGTGGCGTCCGCCGCCGCCATCGAGAACGGCCACTGCCCACCGGTGGGCTCGTCGGAATTCCCCGGCTTATCGAGGTACTTCTCGACCGCCTTCTCCGGGCGGTGGAACCACTCGTTGTCGTGACGGTTTCGCCAGACGACCATGCACAGCCGCCCGCCCGGAACCAGCGCCCCCTGGACGTTGCGCATCGCTGCCACCGGGTCCGCGAAGAACATCACCCCCATTCGGGAGAACGCGTAGTCGAATTCCTGCTCGAACTCGGTCACCTGGACGTCGCCGACCATGAAGCCGATGTTGCTGAGCCCGGCCGCCTTCGCCTCGCGCTGGGCGGACTCGATGAATTTCTCGGCTATGTCGACGCCGAGGGCGCTGCCGTTCGGGCGAACCAGCTGCACCAGCCGCTGGGTGGTGTCGCCGAATCCACAGCCGATGTCGAGCACCCGGTCGCCCGGATTCGGGGGAATGTCGGCGAGCGCCGCCTCCCCGTGGGCGCTGAGGCCGGTGGTGACCAGGTCGCGGAACTCGACGGAGCGGTCGAAGAGGGGGCCGTTCCAGGCCCGGTGCGCTTCCTCGTTTGCTTGCGCGACCGGGTTCGGGCCGGCAGGCGCCGCCTGCTCCATGGCGAAAAGCCTAGGGATGCGGGGAAATCACCGCAACCGCGGCGCCCGGCGTGCGTTGATTGATGCAACCGAGCCCCGATGACGTTCAGAAGGACATCCCTCCCGCTGCTCCTTGCGCTGTGCGTGGCGTTCGCCGCGGCCGCCTCCCCCGCCTCCGCGGGGACGAAGGCGCCCGGGATCGACGTCTCCCGGTTCCAGGGGACAATCGACTGGCCGACGGTGGCCGGGTCGGGGATCCGGTTCGCGTTCGTCCAAGCCTCTCGCGGCAACGGGCTCGACTGCACGGTGAGACCGGAGCACTGTGGCCCCGATCCCTTCTACGCGATCAACTACGCCAACGCCAAGGCCGCCGGGATCCGGGTCGGGCCGTACCACCGCGCCTTCGCCACCGGGGCGACGATGGCCGAGGCACGCGCCGACGCGGTCTCCGAAGCGGACGTCTATCTCGCCACCGTCGGCACCCTCGTGCCCGGCGATCTCCTCCCGGCTCTCGACGTCGAGACCCCGTTCACCGGGCTAACCGCCAACCGGCTCCGCACCTGGGTGCGGGTCTGGCTGAAGCGGGTGCGGGCCCGGCTCGGGGTGAAGCCGATGATCTACACCAACGCGACCAGCTGGGGCGCGACCGGCGACACGCGGGAGTTCGCCAAGGCCCGCTATCCGCTCTGGGTCGCCCAGTGGAGCGTAAGCAAGCCGACCGTGCCGGCCGGGAACTGGGCCGACCGCGGCTTCCGGGTCTGGCAGTACACAAGCTCGGGGACGGTGCCCGGGATCAGCGGCCGGGTCGACCTCGACCGCCTCGGCATCGGCCTCGCCAAGATCACGATCCACTGAGAGGCGCCGGGCGCCCGCATCTGCCAGGGTGATCCGGTGACCGATCGTCCGAAGGACGCAGGGGATGGCGACCCCGAGCTCGCCGGCGAGCCGATCACGGCAGATGGGATCGCTGCCCTCCGTTTGGAGGTCGAGCAACTGGAGGGGGAGGCGCGAAGGGAGATGGCCGAGAGGATCAAGACCGCCCGGGAGCTCGGCGACCTGAAGGAGAACGCCGACTATCACCTCGCCAAGGACGATCAGGCCCACCTCGAAACCCGGATCAAGCGCCTGCGTCAGCGCCTTCGGACGGCCGTCGTCACCGAGGCCGAGGGACCCGCTGATTCCTTCGGTTTCGGCCGCACCGCCGAGGTCGTCGATGAGGCGACGGGCAAGGTCAGCACATGGACGCTCGTCGGCTCAACCGAGGCGGATCTCGCCAATGGCCTGCTCTCCGCCGAGTCACCGGTCGGCAGGGCGCTTCGGGACGTGGGGGTCGCCGAGCGTGTTGAGATCGAGACCCCCGGCGGGCGGAAGACCTACCGGGTGCAGCGCCTCGTCGGCTAAGCAGGCTCGGCACCACGACGGCTTGAAGAGTTGGAGGGCTGATGCGAACATATGTTCGTGGCCCGAGACGCGGTGATTCTGCACGCCGACGCCGACGCCTTCTACGCCTCGGTCGAGCAGCGGGACAACCCCGATCTTCGCGGCCGCCCGACGATCGTCGGGCCCGGGGTCGTCACCGCCGCCAGCTACGAGGCGCGCGCCTGCGGGGTCCACGGTGGGATGAGCGGCTGGAGGGCCCGCCGGCTCTGCCCCGATGCGACCTTCGTCACCCCTCGCTTCTCGGCCTACACCGAGGCGAGCAAGGCGATCTTCGAGATCTTCAAGCAGACCGCCCCGCGGGTCGAGGGCCTCTCGATGGAGGAGGCCTTCCTCGACGTCCGGGGACTGGAGGCGATCTCCGGGACGCCGCGCGAGATCGCCGTCCGGCTGCGCCGCCGCGTCCGGGATGAGGTCGGGCTGGCGGTGAGCGTCGGCGGGGCGGGGACGAAGGTGCTGGCGAAGATGGCGAGTCGGGCGGCGAAGCCCGACGGCCTCCTCCTGATCGCCGCCGCCGAGGAGGAGGCCTTCCTGCACCCGCTCGGGGTCGAGAGCCTCTGGGGAGTCGGGCGGGTGACGGCGGAGAAGCTCCACGCCCACGGAATCCACACCGTCGGCGAGCTCGCCCGGCGCAGCGAGGCCGAGCTGGCCTGGTTCCTGGGGCCCGCCGCCGCCCGCCATCTCCATGCGATCGCCCACAACCACGACCCGCGGCCGGTCCGCTCCGATCGCCGGCGAGGGTCGTTCGGCTCGCAGTCGGCGCTCGGGAGCTCGCCGAAGTCGGCGGCCGACCTCGACGCCCGGCTGGTCGCCCTGGTGGACCGGGTCACCCGGCGGATGCGCTCCTCCGGCCGCGCCGGACGCACTGTCACCCTGCGGCTCCGCTTCGGCGACTTCTCCCGCGCCACTCGCTCCCGCACCCTCCCCCACGTGACCGACGGGACCGGAGCGATCCTCGCCGCCGCCAGGAGGCTGCTTGCTGGGGCCGAGCCGGCGATCGAGGGCCGCGGGATCACCCTGCTCGGCGTCGCGGTCACCAACCTCGCGGGGCGCGGCTTCGGCGCCCAGCTCGAGCTCCCGCTTGAGCGGCCGCTCGACGCCGCCCTCGACGCAGCGATCGACGAGGTCCGCGATCGCTACGGTCCCGACGCGATTCGGAGGGGCGCCTCGCTCGCCCGCAACCCGGACCTCTCCCCCTGGCTGCGCCCCGGCGAGGAAGGCCCCGGCCTCAACTCGTAGCGTCTTGCTGGCCCGCTCGCAGGAGTACAGTCAGGAACCTGTCCCCGGACTCGCCAGCTGAGAACCCACCGCCTCGGAAAGCGGGCCAATCCGGTTGGCGAGTGGATCCAGCGCCCGACGGGCGCGGGACCCCGCCGGCCGACAAACCGCCGATGATCCCTCGCAACCGGGTGTTCATCGTCTTCCTGCTCGGTCTGCTGGTGGTCAACGTGGCGATCTCGGTCCTCACCGGCCGCCCCGAGGAACGGCCGCGGATTCCTTACCAGCCGTTCTTCGTCGAGCAGGTCACTGCCGGCAATGTCCAGGAGATCAGCTCACAGGAGGACTCGATTGAGGGCGAGCTGAAGAGCGAGGCGTCCTATGACCCGCCGGGCGACGACGAGCCCGTGAAGGTGACGAAGTTTGAAACGGAGGTCCCCGCCTTCATCGATCCCGCCCAGGTCACCCAGCTCCTCGACCAGGGGAACGTCGTCATCAACGCGAAGCCGCCGGACACCGGCCGCTCGCTGTTGGGGACGATCCTGCTCGGCTTCCTCCCGACGATCCTTCTGATCGCCTTCTTCGTCTGGCTGCTGCGCCGCCAGTCGGGCGCGGGAAGGGGCGGCGTCCTCGGCGGCTTCGGCCGCTCCACCGCGCGGCGGCTCCAGGGCGGAGAGCAGGAGCGAGTCAGCTTCGACGACGTGGCCGGGATCGACGACGCCGAGGACGAGCTGGTCGAGGTCGTGGACTTCCTCAAGAACCCGCAGCGCTACACGAAGCTCGGCGCCCGCGTCCCCCGCGGAGTCCTCCTCTACGGGCCGCCTGGGACGGGAAAGACCCTGCTCGCCCGCGCGGTGGCCGGCGAGGCGAACGCCGCCTTCTTCTCGCTCTCAGCCTCGGAGTTCGTCGAGGCGATCGTCGGCGTCGGCGCCTCGCGGGTGCGCGACCTCTTCAAGCAAGCGAAGGAGGCGGCGCCGGCGATCGTCTTCATCGACGAGCTCGACGCGATCGGCCGCTCGCGTTCCGGCAACGTTGGCGGGATCAGCGGCGGCCACGACGAGCGCGAGCAGACGCTCAACCAGATCCTCACCGAGATGGACGGCTTCGAGGCCGACACGAACGTGATCGTCCTCGGCGCCACCAACCGCCCCGAGGTCCTCGACCCCGCGCTCCTCCGCCCCGGTCGGTTCGACCGCCGGATCGCGGTCCAGCCGCCCGACCGCAACGGCCGGGTCGAGATCCTGAAGATCCACACCCGCTCGGTGCCGCTGGGTTCCGACGTCGACCTGGAACGCATCGCCGCCTCGATCCCGGGCTCGACCGGCGCCGACATCGCGCTGCTCGTGAACGAGGCAGCGCTCTTCGCCGCCCGCCGCGATCACAAAGCCGTGGAGCAGAGGGACTTAACCGACGCGATCGAGAAGATCATCCTCGGCACCGAGCGCCAGGTCGTGATGACCGACGCGGATCGGAGGCGCACCGCCTACCACGAGTCCGGCCACGCCCTGGTCGGAATGCTCACCCCGGGCGCCGACCCGGTGCGCAAGGTCTCGATCATCCCCCGCGGCCAGGCGCTGGGAGTGACGCTCGCCACCCCGGAGGGCGACCGTTACAACTACGCCCGCGACGACCTCGTCGCGAAGATCAAGGTCGCGCTCGGCGGACGCGCGGCCGAGAAGGTCGTCTTCGGCGATGTGACCACCGGCGCCGAGTCGGACATCCAGAACCTCACTCAGACGGCCCGGGGCATGGTCGGGCGCTGGGGGATGAGCGATGCGGTCGGCCCGGTCGCAGTCACCGACGGCCGCCAGGACGGCGCGCTGCTGCCCGGCGCGCTCCCCGCATCCGAGCCGACCCAGGAGCTAGTCGACCGGGAGGTCCGGCGGATCGTCGACGCCGCCGAGGACGACGTTATCCAGCTTCTCGAGCGAGAGCGCGACCGACTCGAGGCGCTCGCCACGACATTGCTGGAGCGCGAGACGCTCGACCAGCCCGAGGTCTACGAGGCCGCCGGCGTCGAGCTGCCTGGGGCCGTGGCGACCGAGGAGGCGAAGGCCGCGGCCGGCCCGGCCTGAACCTCGCTACGCCGCCTCAGCGGTGCTGGAGCACCCCGGCGACGGCGGCCGCGAGGCGCTCGCCCCTCCCGGTCAGCCGGTACTCGGTGTGCGGGGGGCGGCCCGGGACGAGGCGCCGCTCGACCACGCGGGCCGCCTCGAGTTGATCGAGCCGCTCCGAGAGCGTCGTCGGCGAGATCCCGGGGAGGAGCTGGCGGAACTCGTTGAAGCGGGTGGCTCCGCTGGAGCAGGCGTAGATCGTGCCGAGGGTCCCGCGCCGCTCGAGCAGATCCGCGACCTCTCGGAGCTCGGAGGAGACCGGCGCGTACTTACGACACCGCGGCGACATCGGCTCCTTGCCCGGCGGGCTCCAGCGCCTGCTCGAGCACCTCGCCGATGCTCATCACCGGATGGAAGGTCATCCGCTCGCGAACCTCCTCGGGGACCTCGTCGAGGTCGCCGCGGTTCCGCTCCGGCAGGATCACCTCGGTCAACCCGGCCGCGTGAGCGGCGAGGACCTTCTGCTTCAGGCCGCCGATCGGCAGCACCCGGCCCTGGAGGGTGACTTCGCCGGTCATCCCGACCGTGTGCTTGACGGGGCGCCCGCTCAGCAGCGACGCGAGCGCGGTGGTCATCGCGGTTCCCGCGCTCGGGCCGTCCTTGGGGATTGCCCCGGCGGGGACGTGGACGTGGAACTCTCGCTTGAAGTCCTCTGAGTCGATGCCGAGCTCGTCCGCGTGGGAGCTGACGTAGGAGAGCGCGATCCGTGCCGACTCCTTCATCACGTCGCCGAGCTGGCCGGTCAGGACAAGGCCTTTGTCGCCCTCCATCGCGGTCGCCTCGATGAAGAGGACGTCGCCGCCGGCCCCGGTGACCGCCAGTCCGGTGGCCACCCCCGGGATCGCGGTCCGCTCGACCGACTCCTGGAAGAACTTCTGATTGCCGAGAGCGTCGACAACCGCATCCGGGTCGATGTCGATCGGCGCCTCCGCCTCGCCCGAGGCGATCCTGGTCGCCGCGCGACGCAGCAGCTTGCCGAGCTCCCGCTCGAGCTGGCGCACCCCGGCCTCGCGGGTGTACTCGGTGATCACCTTGCGCAGGATCGCGTCGGAGACCTCGACCTCCTCGTTACGGAGCCCGTTCCGCTCGATCTGTCGCGGCCACAGGTAGCCACGGGCGATCGCAAGCTTCTCCTCGGTCGTGTAGCCGTCGAAGCGGATGACCTCCATGCGGTCCAGCAGCGGCACCGGGATCGTGTCGGTCAGGTTCGCTGTGGCGAGGAAGACGACCTCGGAGAGGTCGACCTCGACGTCGAGGTAGTGATCGCGGAAGGAGTGGTTCTGTGCCGGGTCGAGGACCTCGAGCAGGGCAGCGGAGGGATCGCCTCGCCAGTCGGCCCCGACCTTGTCGACCTCGTCCAGCAGGATCACCGGGTTCATCGTCTTCGCGTCGCGCAGGGCGCGGACGATCCGGCCGGGCAGCGCGCCGATGTAGGTGCGCCGGTGGCCGCGGATCTCGGCCTCGTCATGGATACCGCCCAGTGAGAGGCGGACGAACTCACGACCAAGGGAGCGGGCCACGGACTCGCCGATGGAGGTCTTGCCGGTGCCCGGAGGGCCGACCAGGGTAAGGATCGCGCCGTTGGCGCGGCTCTCTCCCTCGACGCCGCGGTCCTGGCGCAGCTTGCGCACCGCAATGAACTCGGTGATCCGCCGCTTCACGTCATCGAGACCGGCGTGGTCCTCGTCGAGCACCTCTTGGGTATGGGCCGGGTCCAGCTTCTCTTCGGAGCGCTTCGACCACGGCACCGCCAGCAGCCAATCGAGGTAGCTCCGGATCATCGATGACTCCGGTGACTGCTCGCCCTGGCGCTCGAGCCGGCGGAGCTCGCGCTCGGCCTGCTCGGCAACGGTCTCGGGCATCTTCGCCTCGGCGATCTTCCGCTCGTACTCGGCGATCAGGTCGCCCTCGTCCTCGCCCAGCTCCTTGCGAATCGACTCCATCTGCTTGCGCAGGAAGTACTCGCGCTGCTGCTTCTGGGCGCCGGACTCGACGTCGTCGCGGATCTTGCTGCGGACCTGGAGCTCGGCCAGCCGCTCGCGCTGCATCTGGATCGCGAGCTCGAGCCGGGCCTTGACCTCGACCGTCTCGAGCAGCTTCAGTTTCTGCTCGCGGGTGAGATCTGGGCTGTAGCCGGTGGTGTCGGCGAGCGCGCCCGGCTCATCGATCGAGCGCAGGAACGCGGCGACGCGCTCGTCTGCGCCGCGCAGCTCGAGGATCTCCTCGACCACTGCGCGGTACTCGCGTGAAAGCTCGGCGATCCGCTCGTCCTCGGGGTTGCCGTCATGGATCTCTTGAACCTCGATCCGGAGCTGGTCCCCATCACTGGACTGCGCGGCGCCAGCCAGCCCACGATGGAGCCCGACCACGGTCGACACCGAGGTGCCGTTCGGGAGCTCGCCACGCTCGATCACCTCGGCGACGACGCCGATCCGGCCGAAGTCGCCGTTCTGGCGGGGCAGCAGGAACACGCGATCGTCGTCGCGGGTATCGATCGGCAGCGTCCCGGTGACGGAGGGAAAGACGATTGCTTCGTCGAGTGGGATCAGAAGGTAGGTCACAAAGTCCACTTTCTGTAGTTACTACAACGAGAGGATAGCGAGCCCGGGGAATGAAGCTACCCTCTTGGTAGTTGCTCAGTCAACAATCTTCTACCAAGGGGGATCTCTGATGACTGACTACGGACACCAGATCGAGTTCGGGTACTTCCTCTCCCCCGACGCCGACGACCCGGAAGGAGTGCTGGAGACCGCGCGCCTCACCGACCAGCTTGGCTATGACCTGCTCGGAGTACAGGACCACCCCTACCAACGCGCACACCTCGACGCACTCGCGCTGCTGGGTGTGATCCTCGCCCGTACAGAGCGGATCCGCGTGTTCCAGGCTGTTGGGAACCTGCCGCTGCGTCCACCGGCGGTGTTCGCGAAGGCCGCGGCCACGCTCGGCCTGCTCAGCGGGGGACGTTTCGTGGCCGGCCTCGGCGCCGGTGGCTACCTGCAGGCCGCGCATGCGATGGGTGCCCCCGCGCTCACCCCCGGCGAGAGCCTCGAGGCACTCGAGGAGGCGGTTGCGATCCTGCGCGAGAGCTGGAGCGGCGCCCGCTCGATTCGGTACGACGGCCGCCACTACCAGCTCGACGGCATGAAGCCGGGCCCGTCGCCGGGGCACCCGATCAACATCTGGCTCGGCGCCGCGAAGCCCCGCGCACTCGCACTCACCGGGCGCGTGGCTGACGGCTGGTTCGCCCCGCTGATGAACTACCAGCCCCCGGCTGCCGCCGCCGAGGCTCAGGGCATCATCGACAATGCCGCCCGCGAGGCCGGCCGCGACCCGAGCGAGATCCGGCGCATCTACAACATTCCCGGCGCGTTCACGGCGGCGGCGCCCGCGCCGGCCAGCGACAGCGACGAGACGATCGTCGGTCCACCGGAGCACTGGGTCGAGGTGTTGACCCACCTCGCGCTGGACCTGGGCTTTGACACGTTCACGATCGCCACGCCACCCGATCCCGACACGCTGCGCGCGTTCATCGAAGACGTCGCCCCCCAGGTTCGCGAGCGCGTCGCCACGGCACGAGGATGACCAACCTCGAAGCGAAGTCCGAGACGCGCCGCGGCCGAGCGATCTACGAGATGCTGCTGGCCGTCCACGCCAAGATTCGACGGGACCTCGAGCGGGTCGAACGGCTGGCGGCGCGGGCGCTCGACGGTCTGCCCGCTGAGGAAATTCGCCGGGAGCTGCGCGAGCTCAAGCGCGACGGAATGCTCTGGCGATTGCAGGTCGATTGCCTCCGTTACTGCCGCTTCGTACACAGCCACCACAACGCCGAGGACATCGACTTCTTCCCCGAGTTACGCGAAACCAACCCGGCGATCAACCCGGTAATCGACCGGCTCCAGACCGAGCACCGGCGCGTCTCCGATGACCTCGACGCGGTCGAAGCCGCCGCCAATGCGCTCGAGGGCGACGACACCCAGCCGGCACGCCAAGCCGTCATCGACACCCTCGGCGCTCTCGAGCAGAACCTCCTCGCCCATCTGGACTACGAGGAGCGCAGCATCGAGAGCACGGCCCGCCGCCTGCGCGACTGGCCCGGAGTCCGTAAGAGTGAAAATGGCTGACGCGATGGCGGACCGGCCACAGATCACGATGGAGGCGGTGGACCACGTCCGCGGAGGCGCCGGCGGCCGCCTCATCCTCGAGTACGGCGACTACGAATGCCCGTACTCGCGACAGGCTTTTCGAGAGATCGAGGGGATCGAGCGCTCGTTGGGCGACGGAGTGCGCTTCGCATTCCGGCATTTTCCGCTGACCGAGATCCATCCGCACGCCCTCGCCGCGTCTGCCGCCGCCGAGGCGGCTGCGTCTCAGGGCCGATTCTGGGAGATGCACGAGTTGCTCTTTCACCGCCAGAAGGCACTGGAGGATGACGATCTTCGTCAATACGCCGACCAAGTTGGGCTCGACGTTTCGGTGTTCGACGCTGACCGCGTGAGCGCCGCGGTGCTCGGACGCATTGGCAGGGACGTGGAGAGCGGAACTGCGTCGCGCGAGGTGCGGGGGACGCCCACGTTGTTCATCGACGGGGTCGTCCACCGCGGCGGCTACGACGCGGCCTCCCTGTTGGAGGCGCTGGCCAGATGACCGCACCGGGCACAGGCTGATCTAGATGGCGACCTGGATGTTCGAGCCGGGGCACACTGAGGCGGAGTTTCACGCGCTTGGCGTTGCTTTCTTCCTCAGCTAGAGGGCGGCAAGTCGGTCATGGACCAGCCGGACCGCCATCGACCCCTCGCCGACCGCAGAGGCGACTCGCTTGATCGATCCGGAACGGACGTCGCCGACGGCGAAGATCCCGGGACGGCTCGTCTCCAGGAAATACGGGGGATCGCCGTTGTGCTCTGCGAGAGCCCCGTCCTCCACGTCCCGTCCGGTGAGCAGAAACCCGGCGGCGTCGGTGCCCAGCTGCCCTTCCAGCCACTCGGTGTGGGGCACCGCGCCGATGAAGACGAACAGCGCCCTCGCGTGGACCTCGCTCCGCTCTCCGGAGCGGGTGTCGACGACGGTCACCGTCTCCAGCTCGCGCTCGCCGCCGAGCTCGACCACCTCCGAGTGGAGACAGACCTGAACCAGGTGATTGCGCTCGATCTGATCGACGAGATACCGCGACATCGACTTCCCCAGATCACCGCCCCGGATCAGGAGCCGGCATTCCGACGCGTGACGGGAAAGGAACATCGCCGCCTGGCCGGCTGAGTTTCCACCGCCGACGATCAGTACAGGGTCGCCCGCGCAGAGCTGCGCCTCCGCCTGGGTTGCGGCGTAGTAGACCCCGCCCATCTCGAACTCGTCGAGCCGGGGCACGTCGAGGCGGCGGTATTGGGCCCCAGTGGCGATGACCACGGTGCGGCCGGTCGTCATCTCGCCGTTCGAGAGCTCGATTACATGCCGCCTCGGCTCACTGGTCATCCGCATCGCCGCGGCGGGCACAGCCAGGCGGGAACCGAACTTGAGCGCCTGGACACCGGCACGCTGGGCCAGCTCGCTGCCCGACACCCCGGCGGGGAAACCGAGGTAGTTCTCGATCCTCGCCGATGTCCCGGCCTGGCCGCCGCTGGCGACCGCCTCAACTGCCTGAACGTCGAGCCCCTCCGAGGCGGCGTAGAGCGACGCCGCCAGCCCCGCCGGCCCGGCGCCGACGACCACGAGGTCGCAGAGCGCCGGGGTTGCGCTTGCGGACCCGAGACCAATCACCCTCCCCAGTTCGGCATTGGTGGGATTGTGCAGGGTCTCGCCGCCGCTGGCGATCACGACCGGGGTCTGATCTGGCTCGATTGCGAGCCCATCCAGCATGACCTGCGCGTCGTCGTCCTCCTCCAGATCGATCCATTGGTAGGGCATGCGGTTGCGGGCCAGGAACTCGCGCAGCCGGCGCGAGTCGGGTGAGAACCGGGAGCCGATCAGCCTGATTCCCGTTTCGGCGTTGATCAGGAATTCGCGTCGAGCCATGAAGGCACCGAGGATCAGGTCGCTCAGCGGCTTGTCCTCGGCGACGAGCTCGCGCAGCTTCCCCACGGGGACCTGGATCACCTCACCGCCGTCGCTGACCACCCCGCTCAGATAGAGCCGCTGGCCGGTGAGCATGCTGAGCTCGCCCAGGAAGTGGTGCCGGCCGAAGACGGCGATCACTCGGTTCTCCTCCCCGTAGCCCTGCACGATCGCCACCGACCCCGACGCGATGACGAAGAAGTCGGCTCCCTCATCGCCTGCCGCGAACAGGACGTCACCGTGCGCCGTCGTGCGGCTACGGCCGAGCCTTCGGAACCGCGCCATCTGCTCCTCGGCGAGCCGAGGGGAGGAGCCACCCTCGTCGGGAGTCTCCGGCAGGCCGGCGGCGATCTGAGCGTTACCTCCATTCTCGGCCGGCGCTCGCTCAGTCACTTCATCGAGGCTAGCGTCGTCCCGCGAGTCCGATCATGTAAACGAGGCCGCGGAGCTGGTCCTGATACCGATCGGACCCTCTTTCCGGCCAAGGAGCCCAAGGCGACGTTCTTTACCGACTAATCCTCTTACAACAACCGATCGCGGCAGTACTCTGAGCCACCACTTCAAGGGGTGACCGGTAGGGAGAACCGAGAGAAGGCAAGTGACTGGATGTCAGGGGTGATCAGAGGGCGCGGATTGCGAATCGCAATCGGCGTCGCCGCGGGTGTCCTGGTCGCCGTGCTGATCGCTTTTGCGATCGAGCTTGCCGGTCAGCAGCGCGATGATCGCCGCGACATCGAGGACAGCTTTCGCGAGCGGGCAACCATAAGCGCCGCCCTGACCCAGTCGCTGTTCGAGGCCGCTTCGACGACCGCGCAGGCTGAGAACGCGCAGCGATACGGGACCGCTGAGGTGACACCCGAAACGATGGCGGCGGGCGCACAGGAGGGAAACAACGCGTATCTCGTCCTGCTGGGGCCGGATGGGGCACCGATCAGCGCTTCGCCTGGGACTCCGGCAGACGTGCTCCGCGGGCTGCTGGAGCGGCCGTCATACATCCAGCAGGTGATCGACGGCGCGCCCTATGCGCTGTCGAACTTCCAGCGGTTCCCGGGCGCCGATCTCGAGACATATGACCTGGTGGCGCCGGTCGAGACGGAGCTCGGCCGTCGCCTCCTCGTCAGCGGAGTCTCACCGCAGCTGCTCTCGGTTTTCCTGGGCGGCTACCTGACGCGGGTGCCGAACGTCGGGGACGGCGCCGCCTACCTGCTGGACGCAAACGGGGCGGTGGTGGCTGCCACCGTGGCGGAGGTGAAGCCGGGTGATCCGCCGGCCGATACAGAGCTGAGCGAGGCGGTGGCCGACAAGGACCAGGGATCGTTCGGCGACGATCGCTACTTCGTCTCCAGCCCGGTCGAGGGCTCGCCGTGGGAGGTCGTTTCCACCGCCCCCGAGAGCGAGTTGTTCGCCTCCGTCAGCGGGGCCCACAAGTGGGTCCCGTGGTTGATCTTCACGCTGTTCGCGCTTGCCAGCGCGGTTGCCCTCCTGCTGTTGATGAGAGTGGCGCGCGGTGCTGACGAGATCGCCGACGCGAATGAGCGGCTGGAGCTCGCGAACGCGGCCCTCGAGCAGCGGGCGAAGGAGCTTGGACGCTCCAACGAGGAGCTCGACCAGTTCGCCTCGATCGCCTCGCATGACCTGAAGGAGCCGTTGCGGAAGGTGCAGACGTTCACCGAGCAGCTGGCGGGGACGGAGGCCGAGCGCCTGTCGGAGCAGGGTCACGACTACCTCCAGCGAACGCGCGCCGCGGCGGAGCGAATGCAGGACCTGATCGACGACCTGCTCAAGTTCTCGCGCGTCGCCACGCAGGGGCGCCCCTTCGAGCCGGTTGACCTCGGTGAGGTCGCCCGCCAGGCGGTCTCCGACCTTCAGGCCGTGATCGACGAGGCCGGCGGCTCGGTGGAGATCGGCGAACTGCCCACCGTGGCCGCCGATCCGCTCCAGATGCGCCAGCTGCTTCAGAACCTGATCTCGAACGCGGTCAAGTTCCACCGCGAGGGCGTCCCGCCCGAGGTCAGCATCAGCAGCCGGTCGAGTGGCCGCTTCGCCGAGCTCGAGGTGTCCGACAACGGGATCGGCTTCGAGCCCAAATACAACACGCGGATCTTCAGGGTGTTCGAGCGCCTGCATGGCCGGGGCGCCTTTGCCGGGACAGGAATCGGGCTCGCACTCTGCCGCAAGATCGTCGACCGCCACGGCGGGGCAATCATCGCCGAGAGCACGCCCGGCGAGGGCTCGACGTTCACTGTGAGGCTGCCGCTCGAGCAGGCTGAGCCGCCCGACCCAGGAGTGGCGGCGCAGGATAATGGCAACCCCACGGAGCTCACCCGCGCCCATGCGTAGGGAATCGGAGCCGATCACCATCCTGATGGCGGACGACGACGAGGAGGACTGCGCTCTGACGAAGGAGGCAATGACCGACGCCCGCCTGGCGAACGCGATGCGCTTCGTCCACGATGGAGAGGAGCTGCTGGACTACCTCTATCGCCGAGGCGCCTATGACGGCGGCGGAACGGAGGCCCCCCGGCCCGGCGTGATCCTGCTCGACCTGAACATGCCGAAGAAGGACGGGCGCGAGGCCCTCGGCGAGATCAAGTCCGATCCGGACCTGCAGCAGATCCCGGTGTGCGTGCTGACGACCTCGGCGGCCGAGGAGGACGTGTTCCGAAGCTACGACCTGGGAGCGAACTCCTTCATCACCAAGCCGGTCACATTCGCTGGCCTGGTGGAGGTGCTCCAAACCTGGTCGCGGTTCTGGTTCGAGATCGTCGAACTGCCCGCTGGGGGCTCGAAAGCCGCCGGTGACTGAGAGCGAACGACAGGGCACCATGGTCCGCCCCCAGCTCAGCGTCCTCGTCGTCGAGGACGACGAGGACGACTTCACGATCGCGCGCGACCTCCTGGGCTCACAGGAGCGATGGCGCTTCGAGGTCGATCGGGCAGCGACCTACGAGGAGGCCCGAGGCGCGATCGGGGATCGCCGCCACGACGTCTATCTGGTCGACTACCGGCTGGGCGCGCAGACGGGCCTCGATCTGGTGCGTGAGTGCTTCCGAGGCGAGGACCGGGCACCCGTGATCATGCTCACCGGCCAGGCCGACTACGCGGTCGATCTCGAGGCCACCCAGCTCGGCGTCACCGACTTCCTGCGCAAGGAGGGGCTGAACGCCGAGGTGCTCGAGCGCTCGATCCGCTACGCGGTCAGCCACCACACGGTGCTCGACGAGCTTCGGAAGAACCAGGAGCGGTACGCGCTCGCGGTCAACGGAGCCAACGACGGGATCTGGGACTGGAACCTGGCTACCGGGCGCCTGTACCTCGCGCCGCGGTGGAAGGCGATCATCGGCCACGACGAGAACGGAATCGGGAGCTCGCTGGATGACTGGCAGGCGCTGGTGCACCCCGACGACGTCGAGCGAGTGAGAGCCGAGATCGAAACCCATCTCGAGCAGCGCTCTCCGCATTTCGAGAGCGAGCATCGGATGCGGCACGCCGACGGGAGCTACAGGTGGGTGCTAAGCCGCGGCGTCGCGATCCGCGACGGCGACGGCAAGGCGACCCGGATGGCGGGCTCGATGTCCAACATCACCGACCGCAAGGCCGCCGAGGAGCAGCTCGTCCACCACGCGCTGCACGACGCGCTCACCGGTCTTCCGAATCGGGCGCTGTTCCTGGATCGATTGACCCTGTCCCTGAAGCGCACCGACCGCGAGCCGACGCATCGCTGTGGGGTCCTCTTCCTCGACCTCGATCGGTTCAAGGTCGTCAACGACGGCTTCAACCACACCATCGGCGACCAGCTCCTGGTCGAGGCCGCGCGGCGGCTGGCGGCGAGCCTTCGCCCAGGCGACACCGTGGCGCGCTTTGGTGGGGACGAGTTCACGATCCTCGTCGAGAACGTCGAAACGACCGAGGAGGCAGCCGAGATCGCAATCCGCGCCCAGGCTGCCCTCCACGCGCCGTTCCAGATCGACGGGCGCGACATCATCATCACCGCGAGCATCGGTATCGCCCTGAGCGAAGCGGACAGCCGACCGGCGGAGCTGCTGCGCAACGCCGACATCGCGATGTACGACGCGAAGCGGGAGGGAACGTCCGGCGTGGCCATCTTCAGCGCGAACATGCACCGGCGGGTCGTCAACCAACTCCGGCTGGAGACGGAGCTTCGCGACGCGATCGAAGCCGAGCGGATGCGGGTCTTCTACCAGCCGATCGTCGACCTCGGCAGCGGACAGCTGCGTGGCTTCGAGGCGCTCGCCCGCTGGCCGGTCGACAAGCCATCGGTTCCCCCGAGCGAGTTCATCCCGATTGCGGAGGAAACCGGGCTGATTCGCTCCCTCGGCCGCCTGGTCTTGAACGAGGCGTGCGTCCGGCTCGCTGATTGGCAAAACCGCGGGATCGTTGATGAGGGAATAACGGTCAGCGTGAACGTCTCGGGGCGCCAGTTGGTCGAGCCCGAGCTGACGACTGACGTGAGCTCGGCACTCGAGTCGAGCGGTCTCCCGCCCAAGGCGCTTCGCCTCGAGATCACCGAGAGCTCCATCCTCCATGACCCAGCGCGAATACCGGTGCTGCTCGATCGCCTCGAACGCACCGGCGTGCGGGCTCAGATCGACGATTTCGGCACCGGCTACTCCTCGCTCAGCTTCCTCCGCCGCTTCCCGGGTGACGCGATCAAGATCGATCGCTCGTTCGTCGCCTCGATCCACCAGCAGGACGGAAGCGAGGAGATCGTCCGCGCGATAGTCGGGCTTGCGCACAGCCTCAACCTGGGCTCGATCGCCGAAGGGGTGGAGAGCCGCGATCAGCTCACGGCACTGCACACCCTGGGCTGTGAATACGCGCAGGGCTTTCTGTTCTCGAAGCCACTCCCCGCCGACGAGCTCGAGCCGGTGATCGCCGCCTGGGACCCGTCGGTCACTGCGGTCTCCCGTTTCCAGGTAGCGGCGGGCAAGGTCTCGAGCTAGTCACGCTCGGCGAGCAGGCAGCGCCAGGCGGCAGATCTTGCGGACGACGCTTCCGAACTGCTTGCGCAGCGGACCGCTGTTGTAGGGGATCCCGTAGCGTCCGCAGATCTCGCGGACCTCGGTCGAGATCTGCGCGTAGCGGTTCGCCGGGAGGTCCGGGAACAGGTGATGCTCGATCTGGTGGCTGAGGTTGCCCGAGAGGATGTGGAAGACCCTGCCGCCCTCCAGGTTCGCCGAGCCGAGGACCTGGCGGAAGTACCACTCCCCTCTGGTCTCGTCCTCGGTCTCCTCCTCTGAGAACTCCTGCGTCCCGTCGGGGAAGTGCCCGCAGAAGATGATCGTGAACGCCCAGAGGTTGCGGGTCAGATTGGCGGTGGCGTTCCCGGCGAGGGTGAACAGGAACCCCGGCCCCGCGAGGGCTGGGAACAGCACGTAGTCCTTCAGGGTCTGACGGCGGACCTTTCGCCAGATCCTCCTGAGCAGCTGGCGCTTTTCCTTGAGGGTGGCCTCGCCGGTCGCGATCCGCTCGACCTCCAGGTCGTGCAGGGCCACCCCGTACTGGAAGAAGCTCGCGAGCGCGGTCGCGTAGAGCGGGTTGCCGAGGTAGTACGGGCGCCAGGGCTGGTCCTCGGACATCCGGAGGACGCCGTATCCGATGTCGCGGTCCTTGCCGACGATGTTGGTGTGGGTGTGGTGCATGTAGTTGTGGGAGTGGCGCCACTGGTCGCCGGGGCAGGCCGTGTCCCACTCGAAGCCCTTCGCCGAGAGCTTGGGGTCGTTGGTCCAGTCGAACTGGCCGTGCATGACGTTGTGGCCGATCTCCATGTTGTCGAGGATCTTCGAGAGCGAGAGAGCCGCCGTCCCGGCGAGCCAGGCCGGCGGAAGGAACCCCGCGAAGAGGAGCGCCCGGCCGCCCACCTCGAGCCCGCGCTGGACCTTGATCACCCGGCGCATGTAGGCGACGTCGCCCTCGCCCCGCTCCGAGATCACCCGCTCCCGGATCGCGTCGAGCTCAGCGCCGAACGCGTCCAGCTGCTCGGGGGTGAGCTCGACCTGGCCCGTCCGATCGACGGCGGATTCGGTCGACACGGCGGTGTCTGGAATCGCAGTTGTCGCTGTCGTGGTGCTCATCTGGGTGTCTCCTCCGGTTGAAGTTTGGTCGGATTCGAAGTTCTTCAGATCTCGACGACGACGTCGCCGACGGGTGCCGACACGCAGATCTGGATCTCCTCGTCGTCGCTCGAGGAGACCTCGCCGGTCGAGAGGTTCTTCACCCTCCCCGCCGTCTTCCGGCAGGAGCAGGTGTGGCAGATGCCCATCCGGCAGCCGAATTCCGGGGAAAGGCCGGCCTGCTCGGCCTGCTCGAGCAGGGCGGCCCCGGTGTTCTCGACCCGCAGATCCGAGCCGGCGAAGTGGATCGACCCGGCGGGCACCCCGCTGGGCGACGCCAGGCTCGGCGGGACGAAGCTCTCGACGTGCAGCCTCGACTCGAGGCCGGCGCTCGCCCACGCTTCCCTGACGGCGTCGAGCAGAGCCGGCGGGCCGCAGGCGAAGGTCTCGGCCTGGGCGTAGTCCGGTTCGGCCGCCGCGAGGTGGGAGATGCCGAAGTGCCCGTCGACCTCACCCTCGCCGTGTGCCCGTGTGTAGGAGCGCGCCAGACGAAGGTTGGGATGGAGGCGCGCCAGCCGCTCGAGCTCGCCGCGGTAGATCGCGCGCTCGGGGTCGGGGGCGTAGTGAAGGAAGGTGGTGGGGCCGCGGTGCCCCTCCTCGCAGAGCGTCCGCAGGATCGACATCACCGGGGTGATGCCGCTGCCGCCGCTGATCAGCAGGATCCGCTCGGGCCGCTCGTCCGGAAGACGGAAATCGCCGTCGGCCTGCTCGAGGCCGATCACCATGCCGGGGCGCGCGTGCTCGATCAGGAAGCTGGAGACGAGCCCGTCGGGGTGCGCCTTGGTAGTGAGCTCAAGCTCGCGCCCGGGGCCCGCGACCGAGGCCGGCGAGTAGCAGCGCCTGTGCAGCGCGCCGTCGATCTCGACGGCGACCTGGACGAACTGGCCGGCCCGGAAGCCCTCCCAAGCCCGATTGGCGCGGAGGGACAGGGTGACGCTGTCCGATGTCTGGCGCCTCGACCCCGATGATCTCCGCGCGGCACTCGCTGACGACCCAGGTCGGGCGGATCTGCTCCAGATAGCCGTCGACCCCGGGTGGGCCGGCGAGGAGGTCGAGCAGGCCGGACCCGAGGAGGCGGCGTTCCAGCCGGCGGCGCTTGCGGGCGATCGGCCGGGTTGTCGTGCTCTCAGTGGTCGCGTTCATTCGGTCGTCTCCTCGCAAATTCGTGCCTGATTGCCATAGGTACCCGTATCGGCGGATAACGTAACATCAATTGATGTCACATTGATCATCGAGACGGTGCTCCGTGATAACGTGCACAGATGGGCACCAAGGAGCGCGAGGCGCCAACCAACGGCGCGTCCGGCCTCGAGAGCGGGCACGAGAACGACCTGACGATCGAGCAGCTGGCGACGAAGTCGGGGATGACGGTCCGCAACATCCGCTCGCACCGCGCGCGCGGCCTCCTCCCCGCCCCCGAGGTCCGCGACCGGGTCGGCTATTACGGCCCCGAGCACCTCACCCGTCTGCGGACGATCCAGGAGCTCCAGTCAGAGGGGTTCAACCTGAAGGGAATCGAGCGTCTGCTCGAGCAGAGCCCGGGGCCCGCGGAGCAGTTCCTCTCCTTCAAACGGATGATCGGCGCGTCGTTCGAGACCGAGGAGCCCGAGGACTTCACCGGCGAGGAGCTGGCGAAGCGGTTTCCCTCGGAGAAGCCCGAGGAGACGCTGAAGCGGGCGATCGACGCCGGGATGCTGGTCCCGGTCGGCGACGGTCGCTACGAGGCGCGGACGCCCTCCCTGCTCGATGCAGCGGAGGGCGTGATCCAGCAGGGCGTTCCGATCGAGCACGCACTGGCGGTGATCGCCAAGGTCCAGGATCGGTGCCGGTCGGTCGCGCGGGAGTTCGTGAAGCTGTTCATGGAGGACGTCTGGAAGCCGTTCGAGGAGGCCGGCTACCCCGAGGATCGCTGGCCCGAGGTCCGGAGCTCAATCGAGCAGCTCCGCCCCCTCTCGTCGCAGGCGCTGATGGCCGTCTATCAGATGACCATGTCCGACGAGGTCGACAACGCCTTCGGCAAGCAGCTCGAGCGGCTCTCGAAGAGCTGAGGCCGAGGGTCCCTTAGGCCGCCCCGGCGGCGGCGTCCGCCGGGCTGCCGAGGTCCTTGTTCTCCGGCTCGAACTTGCTGGCGATGAAGGTGGCGCCCTGCGGGTCGCTGACGATCGTCATCCGGACCCAGGGAGCGTCGAATGGCGGGACGATCACCTTTCCGCCGAGCTCGGTGACCCTTGCGGCAGTCGCGTCAGCATCGTCGACCGCGAAGGTCACGCTCCAATGCGCCGGCGTGTCGGGCTGGTCTTCGGCGATCGCGTTGATGGCTGGCGACGACGTCCTCGAATCCGTCGGCGCCGCCCATCTCCCTGTCCTGCTCGCGGAGGCCCGGCTTGTCGCGCTCGAGGTAGTCGCCGTAGCCGGGCAGCGTCCAGATCGCCATGCCCCGCCGCCCAGCGCGAGCGATCCCCCAGCCGAACACAGAGCCGTAGAACGTCTTCGCTCCTTCGACCTCCCGGGTGTTGAGGCTGTTGAAGTTCAACGTGCCTGGATCGTTGACGAGCTGCGCGCCCTTGTACTCCTTCGCCTGCCAGACGCAGAACGCCGCTCCCTCGGGATCGGTGAAGACGGCCATCCGGCCGGAGTCCATGACGTCGAACGGCTCGATCACGACCCATCCGCCGGCATCGCGGACCTTGGACGCTGCCTCGTCGGCGCTGTCGACCCAGACGTAGGTGTTCCAGGTCGCCATCTCCGGTGCTCCTCGGGGATCGATCCGACGGCGGCGACAACGCCGCTGCGCGGGTCACCCGACGTATCAAAGATTGACCACGCACTTCCCTCGGACCGCGCCATGAAGTACTTGGCACGTCGACCCCGCGGGCATGACATCCTCGAACTCCCAGTCGAACAGGCCGCCGTAGAACTCGGCCGCGGCGTCGGGGTCCGGCTGGCTTGTGTCCACCCAGCAGGGGACGCCGGGGATGTATCCGTCGCGTTCGGGCATCGGTGCTCCCCCTTCCACTCGTTGACAGCTCAGCGCACCGTACTCGCTCGTCGGGGCGACTGGATTTGAACCAGCGACCTTTCGGCCCCCAGCCGGGCGGATTGGAGCGTCGATGCTTCCAGAAGCGTCCAGACCGTCAATAAGGTCCGCGTCCCTGGACGATCTGGATTGATTGGACGTCCCGGTCGGTACCAGAGTGGTACTACCAGGTGTAGGGCGGTCCTGCGGGCTGCGCCCCTCCTACCTCACTTGGTTCGGCCGGTCTCCCCCAACCGGCTCATGTGGCTGGCATTACCATCCAATCGGGCTGCCACTTGGCCGATTTACCTAGAGGAGCGAGCATGAGCCCCGAGCAGGCCGTCGCGTCGCACCCGAGCGTGGAGGAGCGCACCGAGCGCGGCCGTGCCACCCGCAAGGAGGTCCCACGCAGCGCTCATGCAGAATGGGCGCCCGCAGCGGACCGCCGAGATCCCGTCGACCTGCTCGAGGAGCAGGCGGCCACCCGAGTTCCGGAGCTGGTTCCCATTCGGTACGGGCGGATGCTCGTTTCCCCGTTCACGTTCTACCGCGGGGCGGCCTACCTGATGGCCGCCGACCTCGCCGGTCAGAGCGCGCACTGATCTCCAGACACAGCTCTGCGGCGACGCCCACCTCTCGAACTTCGGTGGCTTCGCCGCCCCCGATCGGACCCTGGTGTTCGACCTCAACGACTTCGACGAGACCCTCCCCGGCCCGTTCGAGTGGGACCTCAAGCGACTGGCAGCGAGCTTCGCGATCGCCGGCCGCGATCACGGCTTCCCCAAGAAGGTCCGCACCACCGTCAACCTGGAGGTCGGCCGCTCCTACCGCGAGGCGATGCGCGGACATGCTGCCGAGCGCAACCTCGACAGCTGGTACTCGCGAGTCCAGGTCGCGGACGTCCTCGCGCGGGTGGCTGAGATCGGCACCAAGCTGCAGCGCAAACGTGCGGAGAAGAACGTCGCCAAGGCGCAGTCGAAAGACAGTCTCAGGGCGTTCGCGAAGCTGACCGAGGTCGTCGACGGCACGGTGAGGATCCGCAGCGACCCGCCGGTGATCGTCCCGATCCACGAGCTCGTCGACGCCGAACACCATCGGGCCCTGGACGAAATTCTCCAGACCGTCATCCGCTCCTACCGCGCGACACTGCCAAACGACCGCCGCCGGCTGCTCGAGCGGTTCCGCTATGTCGATGCCGCCCGGAAGGTCGTCGGGGTGGGCAGCGTCGGAACGCGAGCCTTCGTCATGCTCCTGCTCGGCCGCGACAACGCCGATCCGCTCTTCTTGCAGTTCAAAGAGGCTGAGGCATCGGTGCTCGAGCCGTTCCTGGGGGCGAGCGAGTACGAGCAGCACGGCGAACGCGTGGTCGAGGGTCAGCGGCTGATGCAGGCCGCCGGCGACATCCTGCTCGGCTGGGTCCGAACGAGTGACGTCGACGGCGTCGAGCGCGATTACTACGTGCGCCAGCTCTGGGATGCGAAGGGGTCAGCGTTGATCGAAGTCGATGGACCCGAACGCCCTCGCCTACTACGCCAGCGTCTGCGGCCGGGTCTTGGCTCGCGCCCACGCCCGGGCCGGGGACAGCGTCGCGATCGCCGCCTACCTCGGCGGCAGCGACCGATTCGACCGCGCCCTGGCGCAGTTTGCGGAGGCCTATGCCGACCAGAATGAGCGTGACTACGCGGCGGTCCTCGAAGCCGCCGAGTCGGGCCGGATTACCGCGGGACCGAGGTCTGATGACCAAGGCCCGGCTGGCGGCGATCCTGGCGATCGGATTGGGTGGGCTGGCACTCGGCTGCCGCCGCCTACACGGTGATCAGCGCGTTCCCGCGCGGACTGATCGTGGCCGCCCTAGTGATCGGCGCCGCGTTCGCCGCATGGCACGGGCTTATCCGTCGCGGAATCGCGCGGGTCGCCGGGGTGAGCTGCGCGGCCCTGCTGATGCTGGCGAGCGTGCTGGTCGTCATCCTCGACGGCGGCGTCCTCGAGGTGATCCTCGTCGGCGCGGCGGCGTTCGGCGCCCTCGCCGCAGCCACGGCCGCCTTCTCCGTCCACGTCCCCCTCCCCGGCGCGGCACCACCGGCGCATCCGGTTCTCTTCTTCAACCCGAAGTCCGGAGGAGGCAAGGCCGAGAGATTCAAGCTCGCCGACGAAGCGCGAGCGCGTGGGATCGAGCCGGTCGAGCTGACGCGGGGGACTGACCTCGAGCAGCTCGTCCGCGATGCCGTGGCCCGCGGCGCCGACGGGCTGGCGATGGCCGGCGGCGACGGCTCGCAGGCGGTCGTCGCCTCGGTCGCGGCGGAGCTCGACCTGCCGTATGCATGCATCCCCGCCGGGACCCGCAACCACTTCGCGCTCGACCTCGGCGTCGATCGCGACGACGTCGTCGGAGCGCTCGACTCGTTCGTCGACGGGGGCGAGCGGCGTGTCGACCTCGCTGAGGTCAACGGCCGGGTGTTCGTCAACAACGTCTCCCTCGGTCTGTACGCGGAGGCGGTCCAGAAGGAGGGT
This sequence comes from uncultured Solirubrobacterales bacterium, assembly GCA_963752585.1. Taxonomy (GTDB): domain Bacteria; phylum Actinomycetota; class Thermoleophilia; order Solirubrobacterales; family 70-9; genus CAVVYV01. The sequence continues at coordinate 27,560 of CAVVYV010000006.1, read as the reverse complement.
TATCGCGACGCCAAGCTGCGGACGATCCTCGACACCTTGCCCGACGCGCTCGGGCCCGAGGGCGAGGGCATCGACCTGCGATGGACCGGGCCGGGCGGCAGCGAGCATTCGTCTGGGGCGGCGATCCTCGTCTCCAACAACCTCTACCGGCTCGGCATGGCGGTCGGGTCCGGGACCCGGCCGCACATCGACGATGGCCTGCTCGGAATCACGATCGCCGCCGCGCCCACCGGGCGCGGTGCGGAAAACGGCAGAGGCCATGGCGCGAGTGGTCGGCCCCCGAGTTCGAGGTCCGCGCCGAGGGCCCGATCGCCGCCGGCATCGACGGCGAGGCGCTGGTTCTCGAGGCCCCCCTTCGCTTCCGCATCCGGCCCTCCGTCCTGCGGGTGCGGATCGCCCGCCAGCATCCCGGCGCCTCACCCTCCGCCTCGGCCCCCGATCGGATGGTGGACGCTGGTCCGCGCATTGGTGCGGCGCGCGGCCGGCAAAGAGACCCCGACATAGGAGAGATATGGACATCATCGAGATCGAACAGAGAGAGATCGTCAGCCGAAAGGAGGTCGCGACCCGGCTGCGCAGGCTGGCCACCATGCTCGCCAAGGACAAGGACCTCAAGTTCGAGGAGGGCGGGATGACGATGAGCGTCCACGTGCCCGACGAGGTGCAGCTCAAAGTCGAGGTCGAGGTCGCAACCGATGAACGGGAGCTCGAGATCGAGCTGAAGTGGTGACCGGACCTACCCCAGGCGGCGCTCGACAACGTGGACAGTCGCCTCAGCCAGTACTCCTCCCAACAGCGCGCCGACGATCACGTCCCCGGGGAAATGAACGCCGGTGTGGACTCGCGAGTAGCCGACGAGCGCAGCAAGCCCGTGAAGCGGGACGGCGGCCGCCGGGGAGACGTGACCGACGCCGGTCGCGAAGGCAATCGCCGCCGCCGTATGCCCGGACGGAAACGAGCTCGACCTCGGCATCGGAACCTGTCGCGCGGCCGGAACTCCCTGCACCGCGCGGTCCGGGCGCCTGCGCCCGCCGAGCGGTTTCAGAAAGAGGTTCGACCACGGTCGCGGTCACCGCGACGGAGGCGAGGCCCATCGCGGCAGCGCGACGCCCTGTGGTCCCGCCCATCAGAGCCAGGGCAGCCGCCGACGCGATCGAGAGCCGCGAGTAGTCAGCGGCGTCGGAGAGGCGCGCCATTGCCCGGTCCAGCGTGGGGGTGGAGGTACGGGCAATCGCCGCGTAGACCGCGAGATCGAGTCGCTCGGCCTCGTCAAGCCAGTTGGTCACGTGCGTCCGCCGGTCTTGTGTCGCGTGAGTGGCGCTCGAACCAGTCGGCATAGCGGGCAGCCAGGGGAGCCGCGGTGAGGCCGTGGGCGAAGACCGACAGCCCGACGGTGAGGTAGGTCGCCACGACGATCAGATGCTCGTGGGGAAGCTGGGACTCCTCGATCACGATCACCGCGAAGACGATCGAGGCCAGGCCGCGGGGTCCGAACCATCCGAGGAAGCCGAGGGTCGGCATCCGAGCGTGCGAGCCCAGCATCGCGATCGCCACCGGCACGATTCGTCACGATCGTCAGGCTGAGGACCGCGTAGAGGGCGAGCTCCCAGCTCAGCTCTCCCAGCGCAGGCCCGAGCAGGATCGCCCCGAAGATCACGAAGGTGACCCCGCTGAGCACGCTTCCGACCTCCTCGGTGAGCCGATTCATGTCCTCGGGGTCGCGCTTGATCACGGCCCGGAAGACCAGGCCGGCGACGAAGGCGGCGATGAAGCCCGATCCGTCAAGTGCCACGGCGGTCCCGTAGGCCAGGACTGCCCCGGCGCCCGGGATCACCTGGCGCCAGCTGCCCTCGATCAGATCCCTGCGCCCGGCATATACGACGATGGACCCGATCAGAAGCCCGGCGGCGACCCCTCCGGCGATGCCGTAGCCGACCTCCTCGAGCAGAAGCGTCATTCCGGTTCGCCCTTCGGAGATGTGCGACTCGACGTCCGCGGCCGCGACGGCTGCGAACAGCAGCGGCACGCAGATCCCGTCGTTCAGCCCGCTCTCGATGTTCAACCCCTGGCGAATCCGACTCGGGACCCGCCGGTCGGTGACGACCGCCAGGCCGAGGGCGGCGTCGGTCGGCGCCAGGATGACGCCGAGGATGACCGCTTCCCAGAAGGTCATCACGTCGAAGATCACCCCCGCGGCAAGCGCTCCGAGGGCGATCGTAAGCGGCAGCCCGATTCCGAGCAGGCGAACCGGCACCGGGAATCCGCGCCGTAGCGCACCGAAGTCGATGCGCGAGGCGTCTGCGAAGAGCACGAGCGCCAGCGTCGCCTCGGCCAGCGCTCGCGCTGTCGAGCTGGTGCTCGAGAGGTTGATCCGGTCGAGGACTTCGGGGCCGACCAGGAGCCCGATCGAGACGAACAGGATCGCCGGTGTGATCGGCGATCCCGACAGTCGCTTCGAGACGGCGGCGACGGCGATCAGCGCCAGCGCCACGAACGTCAGAGTCCACTCCATTCAGATCCGCTCGTCCAACGTCGGCTCCCAGACTATTGCCCAGGAAATCGAACGATTCGGCGAAGCCCAGCAAAGCAGGGGCGACGCCACCGCTACTGCTTCTCTCGGCGTCTAGCCCGCAGCCGCGAGCTGGTCGCAGGCGGCCAGGACCTGCTCCTGGACCGCAGCGGGGAAGTCGGTCAGCCAGATTGCGGCATTTGGCGGCGAGCTCCGTGAGCGCGGCATCCGTGTTCTCGCGAGCCGACGCGGACAAGCTCGCAACCTCCTGGTCGAGAGACCGCCCGACCTCCTCGCACGCGGTTACGGCCGTGTTCCTCGCCGCCTCACCCTGGATCTCGGCAGCAGAATCTGTGCAGGAGCTCACGGCGCCGTCCACAGCCTGCTGGACCGAATCCTCGACCGGCGCTGTCGTGACCGCCTCGGTGGTCGTTGCCTCGTCGGCGGTGTCGTCGTCATCGTCCCCGCATCCTGCGAGTACTCCGAGGGCGGCGGCGGAAATCGCGGCGAACACCAAGAGGCGGCTGGTTCGGCTGCAGCATTTTGAGATCAGCTCCTTGTCGAGTCGAGGGCGAATGAATCTACTCCGGATCGGACGATGGCGCTCTAAGCGGGTCCGTCGCCCTCAGCGGCCTGCTTGCGCTGTCGACGAGCCCTCAGACGTTCCCGCGCACCGCCACCCTCGGCCTTCTGCTCAAGGTACTTCTCCGCGACGGAGGTCAGCAGGGCGACGAGGACGCCGAAGCCGGTGAGGATGTAGACGATCGTGAAGATCTGCGTTCCGGCGCTGGTCGGGGTGAAGTCTCCGTAGCCGACGGTCGCCAGCGTCACGATGCAGAAGTAGAGGGCCTCGATGATGGTCCAGTCCTCGAACCGCCAGTAGAAGATCGTCCCCGTGAGCACCAGGGCGCCCGCGACGATGGGCAGCGCCTTGGTCTCGGGATCGCGCCAGACGGCGATGAGGGCCCGCCCAAGTTCCCGGGCCGCCAGGAGAAGGGGGATCACAGGTCGGGTCTTCGCCACATCCGCGCGATTCCCTACGCACCTCTCCACAGAGGTCGATAGCCGACGGGGGTCGTCCGGGGCCCGCAAGTAGCGTGATCCGGTGATGGCCCGCGGCCGCTGGCGACGGCAAAAACACGGCGAAGAGCCCAGCCGCGAAGGCGGCGACTACATCGATATCGACCCGCGCTCGCTGACCGACATCTTCGTCGTCCCGCAGTGGTTGCGCGACGTCGGCCTCACGGCTTGGCTGCTGGTCGGCGTCGCGGTGTTCCTCGTCGGCCTTGTGTGGCTGCTCGGGCTCACACACGTGATCGTCCTCCCGGTCCTGGCGGCGGGGGTCGTCGCCGCCGTCGCCGGCCCGCTGGTGGGCTGGCTGCAGGGGCACGGGATCCCGCGAGGGCTTGGCGCCGGCGCTGCTGATGGTCGGGATCATCCTCGCCGCCATCGGCGTGACGCTGGTGGTCATCGGCGGGATCACTGGCGAGGCCTCCTCTATCGGCTCCCAGCTCACCGACGCCCAGGACAAGATCACCGGCTGGCTCGAGGATCTCGGCGTCGATCCCAGCAAGGCCGCAGACGCGAGGGAGCACGCCGCCTCGGGGACCAGCGACACCGTTTCGGCCCTGCTTGACGGCGTCATCGGCGGCCTCAGCAAGCTCTCGTCGATCGTCTTCTTCCTCGCGATGACCGCCCTCAGCCTCTTCTTCCTGCTCAAGGACGGCCCGACGATCCGCGCCTGGGCCGAGCGGAACATGGGCGTGCCGGATCCGGTCGCGCGGACGATCACCGATCGCGTGCTCGGTTCGCTGCGCGGCTACTTCCTCGGGACCACGATCGTCGCCGCCTTCAACGCGGCCGTCGTCGCTGTGGGTGCCTGGGTGCTCGGGGTGCCGCTGGTCGGCACGATTGCCGCGGTCACCTTCCTCGGCGCCTACATCCCTTACATCGGCGCCTGGGGCGCGGGAGCGTTCGCGGTCCTGATCGCGCTCGGCGGCGGCGGCACGGAAGCCGCCGCCGGGATGATCGTCTTCCAGCTGCTCGCCAACAGCGTCCTTCAGCAGCTCGTCCAGCCGCTGGCGATGGGGGCCGCCCTCGGCATCCACCCGCTCGCGGTGCTGATCGTGACGATCGCGGGCGGCGCCATGTTCGGCACGATCGGACTGATCCTCGCTGCGCCGCTGACCTCGGCGGTCGTCAGGATCTCCGCCGATCTCAGCAAGGCCCGGGCCGAGGCGGAGCCGGCGACGCCCGGCGAGCGGGGTCCGCCGCTCGCGACCGGCGAGACCTGAGCAGGCCGGGTCCCTGCGGCGCGGGGCCCTAGGCCGCGAATCACAGGCCGGTCCCCTTCATGGATGATCACCTAAGCACCACGCCCACGATGGACCGGCTGACCTACATCGGTCACGCGACCACGCTGCTTCGACTCGACGGCGTTGCGATCCTCACGGATCCGGTGCTGCGCGGCTGGTTGGGACCGCTACGGCGACAAGGCCAGGCGCCCGACCCGACCCTGCCCGACACCGCCGACCTTGTGCTGATCTCGCATCTGCACCGCGATCATCTCGATCTGCCGTCGCTGCGGCGGGTTCCTGCGAGCACGCCGGTTGTGGCCCCGAGGGGAGCGACCGGGTGGGTGTCCAAAAGCGGAGCCGAGGACATCCGCGAGCTCGGAAGCGGCGAGACGATCTCTGTCGGCGATGTCGAGCTGACAGGCGTTCGGGCCGTGCACGACGGATACCGCGACCGTCACCGTGGCGCGGAGATCGAGCCACTCGGCTACCTGATCCACCGCGGTGGGCGCACCATCTACTTCGCGGGCGACACCGATCTCTTCCCGGAGATGTCGGAGCTCGGGCCGGTGGACGTGGCGCTGCTGCCGATCTGGGGCTGGGGAACCTCCGTCGGCGAGGGGCATCTGGACCCGGCGCGGGCGGCCCGCGCGCTGGAGATGGTCCGGCCGCGGCTCGCCGTGCCGATCCATTGGGGAACCTTCTACCCCGCCGGGCTTGCGGCGCCTGCGGCCCGAGCCGCTGACGGAGCCGCCCCTCGAATTCGCTCGGCAGGCGGAGGCGAGTTGGCTCCAGACGTCGTGGTGCGAGTCCTGCAACCCGGGCTCGAGGAGCTTCAGCTGGATTCGTGGTCGACTCGATGCAGGGGCGATTCGTCGAGCCAAGCGGCTGCGGTCCGACGCGGTGTCTGGGCGGCGGTGCGACTGGCTTGTCCTCTGGGCGCTGGTTGCGGCGGCATTCTGGGCGACAGTTGGCCTGATCCCAGGATTCGACCTCCCGAGCTTTCGCGCGGCGGTCCTGCTGACACCGCCCTCATCGCCCTGTTCAACGCGTCTCCTCTGGCCGCTGCTTGATTCGTGTCGTCCTCCCGCTGACCGTGCTCACTTTCGGACTCGGCTCGCTCGTCCTCAACGCCGCTGATCGTCTCGCTCGTCGATCGGGATCGTCGACGGCTCCACGCCGGGCTTCTGGAGCGCGCTGGCTGCCGCCTTCGTCCTTTCCATCACCCTGATGGTGCTGACGCCCGCCCTCAGTTTCGACGACGACGCTCGGCAGTTGCGGATCGTCCGCCGCCGCGCTCGGCGCGCCCGCAGGTCGAACCGCACCGATGTGCCTGGGGTGATCCTGTTCGAGATCGACGGCCTCGCGGAACCGGTCCTCCGCAAGGCCCTCGAGGCGAGGGTACACGCCCCGACCATTGCTCGCTGGCTTGAGGAGGGCAGTCACCGGATCGTCCCCTGGGAATGCGATCTCTCCTCCCAGACCGGCGCCAGCCAGGCCGGCCTCCTCCTCGGCAGCAACGAGGACATGCCGGCGTTTCGCTGGTACGAGAAGGAGAGCGGGCGAACGATGGTCTCCAATCACGGCAAGGACGCGGTCGAATTGGAGCGACGCCGCTCGGACGGGGGGGGTCTGCTGGCGGCCGGGGGCGCCAGCCGCGGAAACCTGTTCTCCGGGGACGCGCCGCACTGCTCCGCGACGATGAGCGTGCTCCGCGACAGGCGGAGGTCAAGCGCGGGCGAGTACTTCGCGTACTTCGCCGATCCCTACGGATTCACTCGCACGATCGCGCTCTATGTCTGGGACGTGATCCAGGAGTTGCTTCGCGGCGCGCCGGCAGCGGCGGCGGGCGAGGAGCACATCGACCGCGGCGGCCTCTATCCGTTCATGAGGGGGGCGATCACGGTGGTGATGCGCGACCTGAACGTCGCGACGCTGCTCGGCGACATCGTCGAAGGTGTCCCGGTGGTCTACTCGACCTTCGTCGGTTACGACGAGGTCGCACATCACTCCGGCATCGAGCAGCCCGACGCCTTCGCGGTGCTCAAGCAGCACGACGCGCAGCTCGCGCGGCTCGAGAAGGCGATCGAGCAGGCACCCCGTCCCTACCACCTGGTGGTGCTGTCGGACCACGGTCAGAGCCAGGGCCGGCCGTTCCGTCAGCGCTACGGCGTGGAGCTGGAGGAGCTGGTGCGCGAAGCGCTCTCAAGCGGAGACGTCTACGCCCCGCCCGCGCCGGACGAGGGGTTGAGCTCCGTCGGCGGGGCGCTGACCGACGCTCGGGATGAGGAGACGGCCGGCGGCCGGATGCTCGCCCGGGCGACGCGGGACAGCGTGATCGACGGCGAGGTGGTGCTCGGGTCGAACCGCGAGGCGTTGCAGGAGCCGGATCGGGCGGCAGCGGATCATGAGGCGGTCGTGCTGGCTTCGGGCGGGCTAGGGCTGATCTCGCTGCCCGCGCGAGATCACCGGCTCTCGCTCGAGGAGATCGAGGCGATGCATCCGCCGCTCATTCCAAGGCTAAGGAGCCATCCCGGAATCGGGTTCGTGATGGTGCGGACCGCGAGCGATGGGGCGGTGGTGCTGGGGGCGGAGGGCAGTCGGCGGCTGCACGACGATCAGGTGACGGGCGAGGACCCGCTGCGCGTCTTCGGCCCAAACGCGGCGGACCACCTGCGGCGCACGGACGGCTTCCCGCACTGTCCCGACATCCTGGTCAACTGCATGTACGACCCCGACGCGAACGAGGTAGCGCCCTTCGAGGAATTCATGGGCTCACATGGGGGGCTCGGAGGCTGGCAGAGCTGCCCGTTCGTCTTGGTGCCGACCGCGTGGAGCGAGCCCGTGGAGCCGATCGTCGGCGTGCCCGCGATGCACGACACGCTCAGGAGCTGGCTGACCGAGACGGGACTCGCCCTGCGACCGCACGCCTCGGCCTGACTCGGTTAGCCGACGATCTTCGCCTTGGCCCGCTCGAACTCCTCGTCCGAGAGCTTGTTCTCGTCATGAAGTCGGGCGAGCTTGGTGAGCTCGTCCGCGGCCGAGGCGCCGCCGGATGAGCCGGCGCTCTGGCGGATGTAAGCGTCTAGTTGCTTCTGCTGTTCCTGCTGCTGCGCCACGGCGCGCTCACGCATGCCGTCGCCACGGGCGATCAGGTAGACCAGCGCCGCCAGAAACGGGACGAAGATCAGGAAGATCGTCCAGCCGGCCTTCCCCCACCCGGACATCGAGTGATCGCGGAACAGGTCGCCGATGATCACGAAGAGGATCATCAGCCAAGCCGCGAAGAGAAAGACTTCGAGCACGGTCAGCAGCGCCTGACCAAAGGTGAAGTCGGCGAGAACCATTCTGGTTTTCCCTCCTCCCCTCGGGAGTTAGTGCGTGGGACGTCCGTGCCCCATGCGGTAGAGGAGGGAGTCTAGTCGGGGGCGACTGGATTTGAACCAGCGACCTTTCGGCCCCCAGCCGATGCCGCATTGCATGGAAAGCAGCACTGCTCGGGTGTGAATGACCGTCGCCTAGGCGGAACCCAGCAGCTTCGCCTTCTCGCGCTCGAACTCCTCGTCTGAAAGCACGTTCTGCTCATGCAGCTCGCCGAGCTGCTTGAGCTGCTCCATCACTTCGGGGGTCAGTCCGCCTGCGGCGGGCTCGGCCGCCTGGCCGGGCTCGCCAGGCGCAGCCTGCTGTGGAGCTGCCGCCTCCTCTTCCCGCTGGGCCTCCTTGGCGTCATGGTGCTTCTTGGCGGCTACGGCGGCCCCTCCGATCATGGCGGCGCGTCGCCTGCGCTGGCGTCTGTCTCGTCCTCGTGGCATGTTCAAGCCCTCCTTGACTGCATTGCTCGGTTGGTCCTATTTCGCGTCGATCTGCGGCCCTCTGGCTAAGCCCTCTGGGGGCGGTGCCGGTTCGCGCGCAGGACGGGCGAAGGCACCGAAGATCCAGAGGATCGGGAAGAAAATCCCGAAGAAGAACAGCCACCCGTGTCCGTTGCGGAGCGTGCTCAGGCCAAGCCAGAAGAAAAACCCGATGTAGACCACCGCAAGGAGAATCCAGAGCCAGGTATCCATTCCGAATCCCTTCGTGGTTGGTCCAGACCACCCTACGCTCAAATAGCCGCTTTGGACGAGAAGCGGCGGTTGCTTGGAAACCAGCCCGCGCGTTCCGTATGACCCGCCTTCCGGACGTTCGCCATCAGCCTCCATCGCGGGTGTGGCCTTGGGGTGACGTCCACTCGGCGCCGGTCTGCTCGCGGTAGGCGTCGAGGGCACCCTCCAAAGTTCGGAAGAAGTGCGCTGGGTCCAGCGGACCGACCAGCTCGTAGCGCTCGAGCTTTGCCTTTACCGGGTCCTTGAGCTCGGCGAAGACCAACGAGGTGCCGTCGGCGTTGAGCTCCGCGTCGAGTTCGGCGAGCATGTCCGCCGCCGTGGTGTCGACGTCGGTGATCGGCTCTGCCGCGACGACGATCCAGCGCGGCCGCGGCTCGGCACCTGCCAGGCGTCGAACCTCGTCACGGAAGGTACGTGCGTTGGCGAAGAACAGCGGCGCGTCGAAGCGGAGGATCACCAGGCCGGGCAGTTGCTCGGCGTCGGGATAGAGACGCCGGTCGTGGTACCCCGACATGCCGGAGACGCGACCGAGGGTGGCTCGGTAGGGCAACCACGCGCGCCGAAAGACGTTGAGGATCGAAAGAGCGACCGCGACGGCGATGCCGGGGAGCACGCCGAGCAGTGCGACGCCGAGGAAGGCTGTCATCGATAGCAGGAACTCGACGCGGCGCTGCTGCCACAACCGGCGAACACCGGAGATGTCCGCTAGCGACAAGGACGCCGCGATCACCACCGCAGCAAGCGTCGACTCCGGGAGGCTGCGCAGGAGCCCGGGCACGAGGACGAGCATCAGGATGATGGTTGCCGCGCCGACGAGCCCGGTGAGTTGCGTCTTGGCACCGGCCTGCTCGGCGACGGCGGTGCGTGAGCCGCTGGTGCTCACAGGGAAGCCCTGGAAGAGCGCTGCGCCGACGTTCGCGGCGCCGATTCCGATCATCTCCCGGTTCCCGTCGACCTCCTCACCCTTGCGGGAGGCAAAGGCCGAGGCGGTCGAGATCGTGTCGGTCAGGGAGACGAGCGCGATGCCAAGCGCTCCTGCCACCAGGAGCGGCAGATCGGAGACCGGGCTCGGCCAGGTGAGGGCTGGGAGGCCCGCCGGAAGGGTCCCCACGAGCGCCACGCCGTGGTCGCCGAGGTTGAACGCCCCTGCGGCGGCGATCGCGACCACCACTGCGACCAGGACGCCCGGTATCCGAGGCCGCCAGCTCTGGATGACCAGGATCAGCGCGAGACTGACCAGTCCGACCACTGCAGCGGCCGCAACTGCCTCGCCCGATGCGATCCCGTCTACGAACCCGCGGGTCTCGTCAATCAGCCCATTCGCGTCGACCGAGAACCCAAGGAGCTTCGGCAGCTGCCCGATGAGGATCGTCAGGGCAAGCCCGTTCATGTATCCGATCTGCGTCGGCCTCGAAAGAAGGTCGGCGATGAACCCCAGCTTCCCGATCCCCGCAACGATCGTGATAACGCCCACCAGCAGGGCCAGCATCGACGCCAACGCGACCGCGCGCTCGGGATCGCCGCCAGATCCGATGATCGGCAGGATCGTCGCCGCGATCATCGGACCCAGGGAGGAATCCGGGCCCAGCACAAGGACTCGCGAAGGCCCGAACGCCGCGTAGCCGATCAGGCAGAGGACCGACGTGTACAGCCCAGTAATCGCCGGCAGGCCGGCAAGCTCGGCGTAGGCCATCCCTTGGGGTACCAGCAGCGTGGTCAGCACGAGGCCGGCGACCACGTCGCGCCGCAACCACGACCTGCGATAGGACGCGAGCATCCGGGCACCAGGCAGCGATCTGGCCAGCTTCATTGACGGTCCACCAAGGTCAATCCTGGCCAAGCCTCGGCTGCTCGAGCGACGTGCACACTCCGCACGGCTCAGTCAAAGCGCTCCCGCTTTCGTCTCCGGTCAAGGATCCGCTCCGACGACGATTCCAGGCTCCTGGACGTGCTCGACGACCTGCCAACGCGACCGCGAAGGAGGCGGTGGTGACTGAGGAGACCAGCATGGCCAACCTCGAGAAGGTCGACCACATCGTTGTCTTGATGCTCGAGAATCGCTCCTTCGACCACATGCTGGGGTATCTCTCGCTTGAAGGTGGTCGCGGCGATGTCGATGGTCTGCGGGCGGAGTTCGCCAACGAGCATGACGGGCGCTCCTATCCAGTCCACCATCTCGACAGCACGGCGATCGAGGACGATCCCGATCACTCCGCCAGCGCCGTCGACCTCCAGATCGGGGGCGGCAAAATGAACGGCTTCGTCACGAGCTTCGCCGAGACGCTCTCGCGCGACGACGACGTCCATGATGCGGATCCCGGTCGCGTGATTGGTTACTACAACGCCGCCGATGTCCCGGTCTACGACCACCTGGCGAGCGAGTTCGCGATTTGCGATCGCTGGTTCAGCTCTGTTCCCGGGGCGACCTGGCCCAACCGCCTGTACGCGATTTGCGGTCGCGCAGCCGGCAGTCGCGATGACCTGCCGCTCCACCTCCCGCCCATGTACAACCAACCCTCGTTCGTGCGACACCTCGACGCCAACGGCATCTCGTGGCGCTGGTACTCGTTCGAGGCGGGGACCCTGCGCTTCGCCGATGGGCACTACAAGCTGGGCCACCACGACAGCTTCGTGTTCTTCAGCAAGACCAACTTGAACTGGAGGACCAGCCTCGAGCTCAGGATCGACTCAAAAGCGGCCAGCTTTCTCGAAGACGCCGCCAATGGTGCGCTGCCGTCAGTCTCATGGATCGACCCGGACTTCAGCAACTTCAACCCAATTCGGCTTTCAGCCCAACGACGACCACCCGCCCGCGGACATCAAGAACGGCCAGGAGCTTGTGCTCGCCGTCTACCACGCGCTCGCAACAAGCCCCCAATGGGAAAAGACGCTCCTCATCATCTTCTACGACGAACACGGCGGCTTCTTCGATCACGTCGCGCCGCCTGCGGCGCCCGACGACGACCCCGACACGTTCGGACGCTACGGCGTGCGGATACCGGCGCTGATCGTCTCGCCGTGGGTGGAGCCAGGGTCAGTGTCAAAGACGCTCTTCGATCACACGTCGATCAGCAAGACGATTCTTCTGCGCTTCTGCCCCGAGGCCCTCAACGAGCCAAAGCGGCATCAAGGGCTGTTTGCGCGGCTCAGAAGCGCCGGGCACCCCCGCCCCATGGGAACGCGCGTGTCGCAGGCCAATAATCTCGGAGAACTTCTCACACGTACGACGCCACGACCAGCGCCGGACCGGTACGCGCTGATAGAGGACGCCGCGGCGCGCGCGGCCGTGAGAACGGAAGGCGCGCCAATCGAAGGAGGACCCGCTCGCTCGCCGGCCAGCGACGGAGCTCCAGATCCGCCTCGCCGCCGCGACTCGCGAGCTGAGAAGACGAGGGCACCCGGAAGACCGGCCGTAAGTGCCCCTTGGCGGTCGCCCCGACACGCTCGAGGGGGCGCCCGCTCGGCGGCGCGAGGCAGGAGCGTGACGGCCTTCCTAGGGCTGAAATGGGGGCGCCTCGCCCCAACCCCAGCGAGGTACGGGCGCGTGCTGAGCGACCCCGGCACCGGGCTGGGAGTTGTGCATCGCAAGGCGGGATCCCCACTCGGCGTAGGCGACGAGCGCCGAGCGGAACTCGGGGTCGTCCGGAAGGCCGGCGTCGTCGGCCGCGGAGCTGAGCAGCGAGACGAAGCGATGCCGCTCCTCGGGCGCGATCGCAAGGCCGCGATGGCGAGCGAGCATCTTCTCGTAGCCGCCCAAGTCCTCCGTGTAGCGGGCGGGGCCGCCCAGCACCTCCGACCACCAGATGCTGACGTGCGCTCGGTGTTCCTCGCTCACCCCGCCGGGAAAGTAGGGCGAGAGGAGCTCGTCACGCTCGACGCGGTCGTAGAAGCAATCCATCAGCCGCCGGATCGCCGCCTCCCCTCCGGCCCACTCGTACAGCGTTGGTGTCGCGTTCATTGGATTTCTACCGCCGTTTCCATTGGTTGTTTCCTTTCGTCGGGGTCGCAGTTCGTCTCGCATCCCGCGAATCTGTTCAAGGGACCAGTTCGCCGATCCCGAGCATGTTGCCCTCGCTGTCGCGGAACCAGGCGCCGCGCTCGCCGCTTCCTTTACTGGGGTACTGGCCCTCGATCTCGGCGATCCCGTCGACCGTCTCCAACCCGGGCAGGTCGTACTCCTCGAAGACGACGCCGCGAGACCGGAGCTCCCGAACGGTCGCCTCGATGTCGTCGACCTCCCAGCCCATCTGGGTGTGCTCCCCGCTGGCCGCGCCTGCCGACTGGAACAGGGCGAACTCGCCACCGGCGCTGACGTAGCGGAGACCGCCCTCCCTCTCCTCGGCAGGCTCGAGGCCGAGCTTCTCGGCGTAGAACGCGCGCGCCCGCTCGAGATCCTGCGCCGGAAGTCGCGTAGCGACCCTTCCGTTCTTCAGCATTGTCATCCCTTCCTGTCGCTTTTGGTTATCAGCCGCGAACGCCGTCGCATTGCAACCTGGGCCGGGCCGTCAGGCACCAGCTGGAGGGAGCTGTTCTCGACGTCGAAGCCGTGGCGCTTGTAGAAGTCGACGTTGGCCCGGTCCGCGGTCTCGAGGTAGCAGTCGACCCGGGCGCGGTCGGCGATCTCGAGCACCGGCTCGAGTAGACGCCCGCCGATGCCTTTGCGCTGGGCAGCGGGATCGACTCCCATCGTCTCGAGATACCAATGCGGATAGGCGGGGTGAAGGCGGGCGCCGTTCGCGCCAGTCTTCATGAACGCTCTGAACGAGCTCGGGTCGGCGCGCAGGACCGCGAGCATCCAGCCCGCCCCGCGGAGCTGGCGCCAAGCGCTCCAGGGAAACCTTCCCGGCGCCAGCCAGATCGCCACGCCGAGGACCGCCTCATCGTCGCTGACGGCAGAGTAGGCCGAACCGAGCCGCGCGGCGTCGCGGGCGACCCCGGTGAAGATCGCCTGCAGAGCACGGATCCGTCGAGTGCGTTCGGGGAACAGGTGGCGGAACGAGGGGTAGTCGGCGTGACTTCGCGCCAGAATCGCCCCACCATCACTCGCGCGCTCCGGCGGCAGGAGAACGATCCGGGTTGCCATCCCCATACGACCCTATTCGAACCGGTCGGGGGCGAGCTCAGGTTGGGCCGACGCCGGAGCCTCCTCGGCCGTCGACCGCGGGAGCAGCGCAAGCGCCGCAAGCAGGCCGAGCAGGCCGAACCCAGCGGCGACCAGGAAGGCGGCTTGGAACCCCTCCGTCAGCGCCTGCAACCCTGCATCCGGGCTCGCGCCACCCGAGACCGCATCGGTGCGGGCCACGGCGACCGTCGAGAGGATCGCCAGCCCGAGCGCGCCGCCGATGTTGAACGAGCTGTCGACGAGTCCAGCGGCGAGGCCCGATTCGCGTTCGGGCGACGTCGCTCAACGCCGCGATCTGGGACGCGACGAAGGCGGCACCGAGCCCGGCGCCGAAGATCAGGAGCCCGAGGAAGATGTCATCGAGATAGCTCCCGTTCGCCGACACCTGGGTCAGCACCACGCACGCTGCACCGATCAGGAACATCCCGGCAGCGCCCACGGGCCGGCGTGCCGATCTTGCTGACGGTGGCCTGTGCGGAGTAGGCCCCGATCACGGACATCACGGTCATCACCGCGGTCATCAGTCCGAACTGGATCGTCGAGTACCCGAGCACTTCCTGCGCGTAGAGAGTGACGATCAGCAGCATCCCCTCGATGCACATGCCGGCGGTCAGCAGGACCAGGTTGCCGCCGACCAGCGATCTCGAGCGGAAGATCCGCAGGGGAACCAGCGGGCCCGGGGAGCGCTGCTCGATTCGCCTGAACAGCGCGAACAGGGCAACCGAAGCGCCGAGGAAGGCAAGGGTGCGGGGGTCCGTCCAGCCGGCATCCGGAGCCTCGGATATCCCCGCGACCAGAAGGAGCACCGCCGTCGTCACGGTCAGGGCTCCGGCCAGATCGAAGCAGCGCACGCAGTCCTCGTCGGTGCTCTCGGGGAGCAGCCGGGGCGTGAGCAGGAGCACGGCGAGGGCGACCGGGAGGTTGATGAAGAAGACCCACTCCCAGCCGAGGCCCTCCGTCACCGGCCCGCCGATCAGAAGCCCGGCCGTCGCGCCGATCCCGCCGAGACCCCCCCAGATCCCCAGCGCCCTGTTCCGATCGGCGCCCTCCGGGAACACCGTCAGCAGCAGCGACAGCGCGCTCGGCGCCATGATCGCGGCGGACGCCCCCTGGACGACGCGCGCGGCGATCAGCACGCCTTCGGACCAGGCGAGGCCGCAGATCAACGACGACGCCCCAAAGAGGGCGACGCCGACCATGAACACCCGGCGGCGCCCGAGGAGATCGGCCGTTCTGCCGCCGAGCAGGAGCAGGCCGCCGAAGCAGATCAGGTAGGCGCTCATCACCCACTGGACGCTCCCGGTCGAGAACCCGAGGTCGTCCTGGATCTGCGGCAGGGCGACGTACACGATCGTGCTGTCCAGGATCACCATGAAGAAGGCCGTGCCGAGCAGCGCCAGCGCCCTCCACCGACGGGGATCGCGGCGCCGGTGTTGTCGCTGAGATCCGCGGGGGGCGGTGGATCCTCTCTAGCCTCCATTGGGCCTCCGCGTCAGTTCACTCCACCGCTCATTTGACCCCGGAGCTCGCCACAGGCTCGCCGGAAGGCATCGACCGCCGCGCGAACAGTCGATTGCGCCAGAAGCGCTCAACTGGGCTGAGGCTCCCGCACATCGATTCCCTCCGGCCGCTCGGAAAAGACCCCCTGGCCGCCCGCCCCCGACGCGGCCGTCTACGGTCCCCCTGAAGCATTAAGGGCCGCCGGTTCCGGCCGTCCGAGCCAGAAGGCTCGTGATTGTGGCAACGTCGGTCATGATCGCGTCACCGCTGAACGCCAGGCCTTCGAGCGACCGCTTGGCAGCCGCAGCGTTTCCGGCTCCGCAGGCGTCGGCGACGACAATCGGGATGAAGCCGCGATCGGCGCCGTGACGAACGGTGGGCTCGATGCCAACCTCGGTGGCAACGCCGACAATTGCGAACGCCGTGATCTGGCAGTCGCGTAGCGCGAACTCCAGCGGAGTCCCCTCGAATGCGGACATCGAGAGCCTGTCGAAGATCGCCTCCGAGTCGCGTGGCGCAAGCTCGGGCACGAGCTCGAACCCGGGCGAGTCCGCAGGAACGGCGAGACCACCTCCTCGACCTTCTGCTTGTGCTGCCAGGCCATCGCCGTCCGCAGCTGAGAGACCCCCATCAGGTCCTTTGGCAGGCTCATGTCCTGGTGAAGAAGGTTCGCACTCCGGCCCGGCGAGCTGCTTCGAGCACCGAAATCACCTGCGCGGTGACCTGCGGGCCCTCGTCGAGCTGCCCGACGACGCCGACCTGCATGTCGTAGACGAGCAGCGCCAGGCGCTCGGGGTCGCAGACCTCTTCGAGCGTGTCGGGTATCCGTAGGTCGCGATGGTCACGCATTTCGTGTCCGGATCGCTAGCCGAGCCTCACGGTGCGGTCAAACGGCTCGGCGACGTCGACATCGCTCCGGAAGAGGCTTTCGACGGGCAGGGGAATCATCAGGGGGATGAAAAACCACTCGAGGAAGCCGGCCTTGGTCAGCGGGAAGTCATCCGTGTAGCGCTTTGCCTCCTCGACGGTGTCGACCTCGAACACGATCACGACACCGGGCTCGTCGGCGCGAGCATAGTTCTCTCTCACGATCCCTGCCTTCCACAGCCGCCACACATTGGCGACCTCTTCGGGCAGATACGGCTCGATCGTCTCCATGGTCACGCCGGGCTTGAAACGGTCATACGCAAAGATCCGCATGTCCTCCTCTCCTGTCTCCCCCCCTTAACTAGACTCCTAACGCCTCGATTACCCTCCTGGCGACCTCGCCACCCGAGTACTGTTGCTGACCGGTGATGAGCCGCCCGTCGCGTACCGCGAACGCCTTGAAGGGGCCGGCCTGGATGTAGTTGGCGCCTCGCTCCTTGGCGGCGTCCTCGATGTGCCAGGGCATCACGTCTGGCCGACGTACTCGTCGCTGAACTCTTCCTCGACGTTCGCGAACCCGGTCATCGTCTTGCCCTCGATCAGGTACGAGCCGTCGGAGAGCTTGCAGTCGATCAAGGCTGCGATCCCGTGGCATAGTGCCGCGGTCACCTTCCCGGCCTCGTAAAAGTCCGCAACGCTCGCTTCAGCTCTTCGTTTTCGCGAAAAGTGAACATCGGCGACTGGCCGCCGACTACCACGATTGCATCGAAGCGTCGTAGGTCGACTCCTCGAGGGCCTTCGTGCTCTTAACCAGCCCCCAGTACTCGGGCGTGTTGATGGACCCCATCGTGATCAGGTCACCAAACGAGTATCTGCTCTCATCGCGGGGATCGCTCCAGACATCCAACTCGCACTTCCCGCCGTCGGGGCTCGCGATCGTGATCTCGTAGCCGACCTCCTTGAAGGCGTTCCAGGCGTGGGCGAGCTCGGCCCCCCAGAATCCGACGGGGACACCGAGCGTTGTAGATGTCGCCGGGTTGGCGATCACCATCAGGACCCGTTTCGGCTTTTCATTGTTCGTGACATTCATCTCAGTACTCATTTGCTATCTCCCACTGTCACGTAATTCGGAGGCGGACCGACCTCGCCACCGCTTGACACCGCGGCGACCACCGCACCGGCGTCGGCGAGCCGGTACTCCTCTCCGTAGACGGCCCCAGGCCGCCGCGGCGCCTCCATCACCGCGGCGTCCGTGACGATCCCACGTCGACCGGCGCGAATCCCGCATCCTCGATCAGCTTCGAGACGACCCGCTTGGCTTCCGGATAGTCGCCGCAAAGGAACAGGACGGCGCGCTCGTGGCTGGGACGAATCGACGCCGCGGCCTGGAACGTAGAGGTCAGCGTGTTGAAGGCTCTGACGTAGCGAGCCCCGGCATTCGTGCGGCGTTGTACTGAGCGACGGTCTGTCCCGCCCGGGCCTGGCGGCGGAGCCGAACGGATTGGTGGCGTCGATCACGACCTTGCCGGCGAGTCCGCAGGCCTGGCGGATGGCCTCGTCGATCGCGTCCCAGGGGACGGACAGCATGACCACCTCGGCCTCCGCGACGGCGTGCGCCGGGGTTGCTGCGCCGACGTGGTCGCCGAGGTCTGCTGCACGTGCCGTGAGCTTTCCGGATCGCGGGAGCAGCTGACCAGCACATCGTGGCCGGCGCGCGACCATAACCGAGCGGCGTTACCGCCGATGCGGCCCGATCCGAGTATTCCGATGCGCATGCAGGCAACTCTAGGCTCGTCCCGGCGATTGTCCAACACCGATTTGTGGCGCTGGCGACAAGGCTAGCTTGTGGCCGGCGAGGTCGGCGCCGACGGGACGCCTAGAGCCAGCCGCTGTTACCCGCCAGCCGCTCTGCGACTTCGAGCAGCCGTTCGACGCCGGGCGCCCCGCGTTCGACCGACCAGATCACGTCGATCGTGAGCCTGGGCACGGGCGGCTCGAGGCCGAGAGCCTGAACCCGCGGAAGCTGGAGGCCCAGCGAGGAGACCACCAGGCCGAAGCCGTTTCCGCGCGCGATGTCCCCCCACACGGTCGAGCCCGCAGCCTGCTCAGCGACCTTCGGCTCGAACCTTGCGGCGCGGCACGCGGCGAGCACGGCGTCGTAGTACCCGGGGGACATCTCGCGCGGCCAACCTGGAGAGTCTCGCTGGCGATTCCCTGAGGGTTGTCTGCTTGCGCCCGGACAGCGGATGGTCTTCGGCTACGGCCACGGCGAAGTCCTCGCGACGGACCACCCGATGGCCGAGCCCGCTCGCGAGCGCATCCGCGGCGCCAGTGCGAGCTCGAAGCGCTCGTTATGGACGAGCCCCTCGACGTCGACGGCGAATACCTCCTGCGGACGAATTCAGCTCAGGCTGCTCGGCGGCCAGAGCGTCCAGCAACGCCGGCAGAGTTTCGTAGACGGTCGCCAGCGTGTAGGCGATCCGCAAGGTTCCCGCCTCCCCGCGAGCGGCTGCCTGCGCGCGCGGTGCGACGCGTTCCGCTGCGTTCAGGGTCCGGCGCGCCTCCTGCACGAAGACCTCACCGGCCGGGGTGATCGCGACACCGCGACTGGTTCGCTCGAAGAGCTCGATGCCCAGCGCCTGCTCGACGAGCCTGACCTGTTGCGAGACCGCCTGCTGGGCGACGTGAAGGGTCTCCGCTGCTCGCGAGAAGCTGTGCTCCTTGGCCACCGCGACGACGTAGCGCATCTGCTTGAGCTCCGGCGTCACGAGCACAGCGCGATCATACGCCGTCGCTACAAGCTGAGCTTGTGGCGGTCAACCTGCTTCGGTGTTGGACGATCGAGCATCCGGCCTCTAGGCTGGCGAGCCACGACAGGAGGGCAAACGTGTGAAAGCCCCAAAGGAGGAACAGATGAGCGCAACAAAGACCAGGCAGTCGAAGGGGTTCACGGCCGAGGAAAGGGCCGCGATGAAGGAGCGCGCCAAGGAGCTGAAGGCCGAGAAGAGCAGTGCCGAGGGCGAAAAGGATCTGCTCGCGAAGATTGCCGAGATGAAGGGGTCCGATCGCACGATGGCCAAGCGGGTCCACGAGATCGTCAAGGCCACTGCTCCTGACCTCGTGGCGAGAACTTGGTATGGGATGCCCGCGTATCGCAACGAGGACGACCAGGTCGTCTGCTTCTTCAAGAGCGCGGGGAAGTTCAAGTCCAGGTATGCGACCCTCGGCTTCAACGACGCGGCGAATCTCGACGCGGGCAATATGTGGCCGACCGAGTTCGCGCTGAAGAAGCTGACCCCCGCCGAGGAGAAGAAGGTCAGCGCGCTCGTGAAGAAGGCGGTGAGCTGAGGGCGCGAAGAGAGGGATGACGATGCTGAAGAATGGAAGGGTCGCCGCGCGACTTCCGGCGCAGGACCTCGAACGGGCGCGCGCGTTCTACGCCGAGAAGCTCGGACTCGAGCCGGCCGAAGAGAGGGAGGGCGGCCTGCGCTACGTCTGCGCCAACGGCGAGTTCGCCCTGTTCGAGTCAACCGGTTCATCCGCCGGGGACCACACGCGATGGGCTGGGAGGTCGATGACATCGAGGCGACCGTCAGCGAGCTGCGAAGCCGCGGCGTCGTGTTCGAGGAGTACGACCTGCCCGGGCTGAAGACGATCGATGGCATCGCTGAGATCGAGGGCCAGTACCCGAGCAAGGGCAGCGGCGAGCGTGGCGCCTGGTTCCGCGACAGCGAGGGGAACATGCTCGGGATCGGCGAACTGGTCCCTTGAGCAGTATTCGACTGCTCACCTCGGATCGTGGCCGACCGGCTGGTTCGCCTCGTACTCGTCGTGTCGCCGGACCCAGATGGGTCGGCCGACGGCCTCCTGGCGCCCCTTCGGGGTCCGGTCGAGCAGGCCGTAGTAGCCCATGGCGGGCCCCTCGAGCCCCCGCGCGGTCGTCACGTAGGTGCGGTAGACCGTCGCGTCGGACAGCGCATACACGCTCATGCCGGGACCTTCCGTGACGTATCCCCTTACGTCGGTGCCGGAGAGCTTCGCCATCAGCTCGACCGACGGCGGGATCTCGCCCTCCAGGAACGGCTTCAGCTCCTCCTCGGTGTTGAGGAATCCGAGGTCGCGGTTGAAGTCGTCGCCGACCGTTGAGACCCAGTCCAGGTTGTCCCAACCCATCCGCTCCCTATAGGCCTTGAGCCTGTCCACCGGAGCGCGCGAGACGAGCAGCACCGTCACATCCCCGGCGTTTAGGTGCGGGGCGTTCACATTGAGGTTGTCGGCGATCGACGAACAAACCGTGCAGCCCGCCTCGTAGGGCGGGCCGAACATGAAGTGGTAGATGAGCAGCTGCGAGCGGCCGTCGAAGAGGTCGGCGAGCGACTTGGTCCCCTCGCTCGTCGCGAAGCTGTAGTCCTTCTCGACCGGAACCCACGGGAGCTCCTGTCGCTTCTTGGTCAGCTCATCGCCGCGGCGCGTGAGCTCCTTCTCCTCCTTGAGCAGCCCGTCGCGCTCCGCCTGCCATTCCTCTGGGGTGCCGGTCCGGTGCTCGGTCATCCCGTTCCTCCTCTCGTTTCTTGGCTCGAGTCGCACCCGATTTCGTTTCCCGGGCTCGCGGCTCGCCCGAGCCCGTGCATCCGAATGCCCTATGTAGACGGTACCCCCGCTCGGCCGGGCTAGCGGCTCGCCGGGTTGGGCGAGGGGAAGAGGACCGAGTCAAGACCAAGCTGGTAAAGAAGCGGACGCGGAATAAGAAGTAGTGCCGATCGTCAGACGGCGACCGTCCGCCCTTCGCCCAGGGTCTCGGCGAGCACGGCGCGGTGGGTGGGATCGGCCTCCTTTTGGGCCTGCGGCCTGCGTCGGTGACGCAGGCGAAGATCCCGCGGCGGTCGTAATCGCAGGTCGCGCGGGTGACGTAGCCAGCCTCCTCGAGGCGGCCCACCAGCCGGGAGAGGGCGCTCTGGCTGAGGTGGACCTCCTCCGCGAGCTCCTGGATCCGGCGCCCCTTGGGGGTGTCGACCTCGGCGAGGCGCCGCAGAGCCTTGTACTCGCTGAGCGAGAGCTGACGCTGGCGCTCCAGCGCGCGCTCCAGCGCTTCCCTCACCCGGGCATGCGCCGACTCGAGCTCACGCCATTGATTCAAAAGGTGGTCGTTCTTGCGTGCGGACGACATTCTGCCTCGCTCCTCCTCGTCCCTGAAGCCGGCGGGAATAATAGCAAATGTTGCATTCGCATATTGTGTTGACACAATGCATGCGTATGCATATATTACCCCCTTCAACTGACCAATGACGGGGAGGCCCTATGCAGCAGGAGTCATCACAGGTACCGAAGACCAGCTTTGACGCGCGCGCCTGGTGGTTGCTTGCCCTCGTGTGCGGAGTCCTCTTCCTCGATGGGCTCGACGTTCCATGGTTGGCGTCGCCCTGCCGAGCATCGGCAGCGAGCTTGGGCTCGAGCCAGCTCGCTCAGTGGGTGGTGAGCGGCTACATCCTCGGCGACGGTGGGTTGCTGCTGCTGGGCGGACGAGCGGCCGACTTGCTCGGCCGCCGCCGGGTATTGCTCGGCGGGCTCGCCGTGTTCCTAGTCGCCTCCTTCGTCGGCGGCCTCGCAAACGATGGGAACACGCTGATCGCGACCAGGTTCATCAAGGGAGCGGCGGCGGCGTTCACGGCGCCGGCGGTGCTCTCGATCATCACGACGACGTTCGCGGAGGGGCCGGTGCGGAACAAGGCGCTGAGCATCTACGCGGCGGTTGGGGCGAGCGGCTGGTCGCTGGGCCTCGTCTTCGGCGGCGCGCTCACCGCGCTGGGCTGGCGGTACTCGCCCCCATGCCGGTCCGATCGCTCTGGCGATCCTGCTGCTGCTGCCCCGCTACCTCGACAAGGATGAGCCGGTCGCCGTCAAGCGGAGGAGCTTCGACTTCAGCGGCACGGCGACCCTCGCGGTGGCGATGCTGGGGCTTGTCTACACCATCGTCGAGGCTCCTGATGTCGGCTGGGGAGCGCCTCAGACACTGCTCTCGTTCGCGGCGGTCGCGATGCTGCTCACGGCGTTCGTCCAGATCGAGCTCCAGCGCGAGCCCACTGGTCCGGCTGGGAATCCTGAAGTCGGCGGCGCTCCGGCGTGCCAACTACGGCGCGATGGCGCTGCTCGGCAGCTGGTTCGGGTTCCAGTTCATCGGCACCCTTTATATGCAGAACCTGAGGGGCTGGTCGCCGATCGAGATGGCGCTCGCCTTCCTCCCGGCCGGCTTGATCGTCGCCTTCGGCTCGCCGAACGTCGGGCGACTGGTGAACAGGGTGGGTACCGCGATCCCGGTCGGCGCCGGGCTGACCAGCCTCGGGCTGGCCTACCTCCTGTTCTGGAACATCGGCGCCGACGCGAGTTACCTGTCGGCGATGCTGCCGACCTTCATCCTCTCCGGGATCGGGTTTACGCTCGCCTTCGGGCCCTGACGATCGCCGCGACCAGCGACGTCAGCGACGAGGAGCAGGGATTCGCCTCCGGGCTGGTCTCACCTCGTTCCAGCTGGGTGGCGCGGTCGGCCTGGCGGTGGCCACCGCGGTGATCGAGGCCGGCACCTCCGGCTCGAGCGCACGGCGGGCAGCGCCGAGGCGCTTCTCGACGGGTTCCAGCCCGGGATCTCGTGTCGTCGCGATCGCGGCGCTGGGCGCCGCAGTCATCCTGATCCCGCTTCTCGGGCGCTACGTGCCCGCCCGGGTGGCGGTCGCGACCGGCGGAGCAAGGGCGACCGCGGCTAGCGCCGTCGGCGGCGCCCCCGAGGGGTGGCCGTCCCCCCACCGGCCACCCCTCCGGCCGCCTCGGCTTGGCGCCTGCGAGGTGGCGGACGTAGGCGAGCCGACTTGTCAGGTCACCTACCGGTTCATGATGGAGACGTCACCGGCGCCGGAATCCCGGACTTCTGCCAGCAGGCCGAGTCGTTCCAGATCGCGGTGACGGGTGGCACGGGTGCGTACGAAGGCGCGCCGGGTCAGATCGACGTGCATGAGAACGGGGAGGCCACCCACGATATGGCGCTGGTGCTTCCCGAAGGCGACTGAAACTTCCTCGCATCAGCCAGCCGCAACATCGGCTAGTTAGCCGGATCGCGGCTTAGTCCGCAGCACCCCGAGGCCGTCGCAAGCGGGACACAGCTGGGGCTGGCCCTGGGTCTCGCGGATCGGACGCTTGCCGGAGCCATGGCAGCGGGTGCAGATCGGACCGGGCGGCAGTGAGCGCCGCTGATTCCCGCGAGGCGCACCTCCCAAAGGTGCCCTGCGCTTCTGACGTGATTTCGTCCAGGGCAATTCCTACCCTCGCTCTTGCGGCTAAGCGGTATTGCCACGTCTGTGGCGCGCCGATCGTCGGCAGGCGACGCAACGCGATCTATTGCGGTGGCCGATGCCGGCGTTACGCCTCCAATACGCGCCAACCTGACGACGAGGACACGGAGTCCGGCAGGCTCGAGGTCCGACGCCGGCTTGCGGAGGCCTCGCGTGTCACCAAGCGGTGCAGGTGCCCCAACCCTCTCGGGCTGGTCGACGAGGACGGCGAGGTCAGGTGTTTTCGCTGCGGCTGGCCGCTGGCGCTCGACCAGGTCGGTGAGCTGCCGCCAGGTCATCCGTCGTGTACCTGCGTGGCGAACGCGTTAGTCGCTCCGGTTGGATCCGTATAGTCCGTGGGGTCATCGGCCTTTAGCGTCGGTTTCATAGTGAGTCCTTGAAGCTGTGGGAGCGCCTCTCCTTTGTGGGGGAGGCGTTTTCACATCCGCGTCCGCAGTTACCTTCGGCGACATGCTGATTGGAATCACCATGAGCCGAGGTAGCCGGTGGCCCTCCTCCCCGGTGAAGTAACCGAGGTCGAATCCTTCAGTCGGACGGGCGGATCCGCGTCCAGGGCGCCGCGATTCTCGCCCGACCTCGATGCCGGTGAGTTCGCGCCGAACACCCGTGGCGCCGCCATCCCTACGACCACCAGGCCCGTGCGCTTCACGGCTGGGGCGGTGGAGGCGAACCTTGCTCAGATCGAGGAGCACAAGCGCGCCAGGTTCGCGGAGATCGAGGAGTGGGAAGCGCGCCGAACTCGCGGCCGCGGAGCGCCAGTACCACCAGGCGCGTGAACGCGCTGCGGAGGTGCAACGACGCCACCACGTCAAGACCTTGGGCGCCAGCCGGCGAGCGCACCGTGGAGCGACTCGCGAACGTCGTCCGCCTGCAACACGCGCACGGCAGGATCGCGCATCAAGATCGGGATCGCGATCCGCACGGGCCAGATCACCCGGCTCGGATCATCTGGCTCCAAATCCGAGCCACACCATGAATCCATAGCGGCATCGAGCCGCCCGATCCGAAAGCAGGGCGGCCGATGACACCGCCCCAACGTTCGGTCCGTGGAGCTAACGCTGCCGCGGCACCGTCCCTTGATACCGATCCCGAAAACGTGGGGGTCTCTGACCGTTCCCCACGCACGGATTCACCCCAACTTTGGGGAACACGGCAACTTGCAGAGTTCCTCGATGCAACTTCGGGCCCTGCGGGAACGGCGACTGCGCCTGCGCCTTCCTGCTCGAGCACGGCCTCGATGATCCCGTCCTCGACGTCCTGCGCTGCTTCGCGACGGAACCGCGATCGACTCGAGGACGGCCAGCGTCCGATCGACGTCAAGCTCGACCGCGCTTACCAGCGCACCGATGCGCTCGGGCTCGCGCGCGAGAAGGCCGACGAGCTCTATTGCCGCGTCTTCGTCAGCGCGCCGAAGCGCCAGGTCGCCGACGAGCTCGGGATCCCACGCGAGGCGGTCGACGAGCTCCTAGTCGAGGCGGCCGGCCGCGACCAGCGCGCCGAGGGACGCTCGGACAAGCTTCGCCGGATCGCCGACAACCCCCGGCAATACGGATTCGGCGTGGGGCTCGGACCGTTCGGCGGATACCGTGGGCACTACCACCGGATCCGCGAACGTGGGGGTTACGGACCGTAAATCCGTGCCTGGGCGACCCCAACTTCGCGAGGTTGGGCAGCTTCCGAAGTTCGGCCCGGGGCGATGCTGATCTGCGGCGCGAAGCTCGTCGGCAGGCAGAAGCGGTTTTGCTCCAAGGGACACGGCCGTCTGCATCATCGGCTTGAGGTTGGCGGCGACGAGGCGGCCTGGAGAACCCTGGATTGGGTGCTGCATCCGCCCACCTGCGCTTGCAGGTGCGGGGCATCGCTCGCCGGTAAGCCGGTTGGGACGCGCTACCTGAACCGGGCCCACGCCGAGCGCGCCCGCAGAAGGGATGCGGAGGCGTAATGCCGATGGAGCCGACATGAGCAGAAGCGCCTATGCGGCGCTGGCGCCAGGAGCGGCTCTTTTGGGCGCCATCTATCGCACCACTGAGGATCGAGCTATGTCGCTTCTGCGGCGACTGTGACGTCGATGTTTCGGAGATCAACGAGTGGTACATGGTCCGCGATGAGGTTTGGCCGGTTCATCCCGATGGAGGCGTGCTGTGCATCGGCTGCCTTGAGGCTCGGATCGGTCGAAGGCTCGTGCCCGATGACTTCATCGACTGCGAGGCCAACCGTAAGCCGGTTTCGTCGAGGCTCCTAGCGCGCCTACGCGGTGACGGGACGGTTTGAGGCCGGTGGAGCGCGCTCGAGCACCTAGACGCCGCGGCCGCAGCTCAGCGGCTCGTGGATCAGCTCATGCGAGGCCCAGGGGATCGAGCCGAAGATCACCGACCCGGTCGTGATCGGCAAGGTCGCCGCGATGCTCAAGGGCGAGGGCCGCTCAGACCCTCCACTTGGGCGCGACGCGCTCCGGGTCGAAGCGGTTGAAGCCGCGCCGGCCCGGGTTGATCGTGACGTGGTCGAGGACGGCCGCGAGGATCGCCCGCCGGCGACTGAGCGGCAGACCCCTCCACGAGTCCCGGAGGGCTGAGCCGTGCGCCGATGAACTCAGCGACCGCGCTGGTCCCGTTGCTCCGGGCGAGCGCCGCCTTCGCCTTCGCGAGCCGCTCCTCGATCGGACCCCGCGCCGCCAGCCACTCCGAGGCGGTGATCCGTTGCTCGCCGTAGACCCTCGCCAGCTCCTCGAGCTGCTCGTTCGCCTCGTCCACCGCCTGCTGGTGGACGTCCTCGCGATCCCCGTCCTGGGCGGCAAGGGCGCGAGTGAGCTCCGGCCCTTCGAGGCGTCGGAGCACCGTCTCCACGATCAGCTCCTCCAGCTCGTCGGCGACGACGGCGATCTTGCCGCAGGCGTCGGAGTCGGGGCGGCGAGCGCAGACGTAGCGGCGACGCCGTCGTCGCGGGGTCGGGAGACCAGTGGCTCGCCGCATCGCCCGCATCGCAACATCCCCGCGAGCAGGTAGCGCCGCGCCCGCTCGTTCTTGCGCCGGGCGGATCGGAGAGGATCGCCCGAAGCCGGTTGCCGTCCCGCTTGGAGATGATCCCCGGCCACTCGGCGTCGGCGACGATCTCGCCGCGGTGCTCGCGCTGGCCGCTGATCCGGCCCGACTTGAGCATCCGGGTCAGCACCTGCGGCGCCCAGGCCCTGCCGGTGCTCGTCGTGATGCCGCGCCGGTTGAGGTCGAAGCAGACCGACCGCACGGCTCTCGCCCGCGAGCACCCTCTCGAGCCACCTCGATCACGACGGCAGCCTCGCTCGGCGCGGATCGTCTTGCGATCGTCCTCGAAGCCGAACGGCCGGGTGCCGCCGCCGCCGATCTTGCCGTCCCGGGCCAGCTCCAGCGCCTTGCGCTTGATCCGGCGGCTCTTGTCGTCGGACTCCTTCGCGGCGACGGCCCCCTTCATCCGGGCCATGAGCAGCCCGTCGCCGGACGCGAGGTCGATGTCGCCGGTGACGGACGCCAGCTCGGTGACCCCGGCGGCGTCGCAGACGCGAAGAACTCCTCGAGCTCGACGCGGCTGGCGATAGAGGCGGTCGAGGTCGTAGACGACCACGCCGTCGATCACGCCGGCCGCGAGGTCGGCGAGCATCTGCCGGTAGGCGGGGCGGACGACGCCGCGCTTCCAGGCGCTGACGTCGTTGTCGTTGTACTCGGCGGCGGCGGGCCAGCCCTTCTGCTCGACCAGCGCGCGACAGTCCTCAAGCTGGCGCTTGACGC
The DNA here is from genome assembly GCA_963752585.1 of uncultured Solirubrobacterales bacterium. Classification (GTDB taxonomy): domain Bacteria; phylum Actinomycetota; class Thermoleophilia; order Solirubrobacterales; family 70-9; genus CAVVYV01. The sequence goes on along the minus strand of CAVVYV010000006.1, from coordinate 67 downwards.
CCTTCGCCTCCCCTTCGCGGTCGTCGCTGATCCGGACGTAGATGGCTGGCCTGCTCGGCTTCACCTC
>CAVVYV010000005.1:0-58063 GCA_963752585.1 uncultured Solirubrobacterales bacterium | reverse complement strand
TATGCCCTGTGCTTGGTTCGGTTGGTATTGTTGCTCTCGGAGGACCTCTTCGAGGCAAGATTTACCGGAAAGCCACTCGGTGAGCACCGATGACGCTCGAAGCTCTTCTGGCGTGGCTGTGTATCTGCCACCAACGGCTGGTCGAATGAAACAGGATCAAAATCAGTGACAAGTTTGCTGGTGGGACAGATGCGCCACGGATGCCCTCCTGGATTCAGATCTTGTTTGCCTTTACCGTTATCCATGTCACGATGCAAACTCAGCAGACTGGTCAGGAACGTCCCACTACGAGCGGCAGCCAATGATAAAGAAAGTAACCCCAGCTGTTGGGCAAAGAAACCTGGAAAACAGCCGCCGACAAACAAACTGAAGGTTTGTGCCGCATACCAATCACTTTCTTTCTTTATTGGTGTAAAGATCGGTTTTCACCGGCTGAATCAGTAGTCGCTGGCAAAGGAACTCTCTTGGAGTGAGGAAACGCGTCACTGGTTGACGCACGTCTGCAACAAGATCCCTACGGTGAGAGACCATGACAGTGCCTTCGCCATTCTGACGAGGCAGGTAGCCAGTCCCGAAAAGTACCCGGGCTCCACGACGAGGGTCCCAGCATTCTCGATCAAATCGGCTGTCATCCCGGCTTGCTCCGCACCATAACTTAAACCATAGTGTCCCGGAGTCAGCGGAAACCTCGGTATGTGACAGGCAATGCATCCGGAAGGGGGAGATGAGTTGAAGCGCCGCGCGCCAATTCGGTTCCCGGAGGAGAAAAGGGAGCTAACGACAAAGGGAAACCAAAGAAGGCAACATCCATATCCACATCCGAACCCCCTGACCAGTCAGGGCTTCATACTGCAGGAGAATGGCTTGACGGGTTTCCCCGAATGGCGATAGATGCCACGTCACCGTTAGCGTTTTAGGTAAGGTCACGTCCGTAAACCGTAACCTCCCGTTACCGATCGGATCTGCGTCCGTTGCGAAAGTGGGATCGTCCGATGAGAATATGGGGCTGAGCTTCCGAATATTTGAGCGATAGCCTCGGATGGAGCGCCTGTGCAAAAACCTTTACCGTCAGCCAAAGAAATGCCCTAGAACACAAGGCGAAACGGTCTGCGAGTGTGGGAGACAAACAACACGGTACGGCCCGTCTTACGACATCACCATCTTCCCTAGACATTTCTTCTGGAAAGCGGCGTCCCCGACGGCCAGCACTTCGTCAGATAAAGTTCTTGCTGAAGGTGAGCTGCCACCGCGAATGCAAGGCGAACGTGCATGACCACTCTGGAGTAATGCTCAACCGCGTGTCCAAAACTTTTCTGTCTCAGCAAAAGCTGTGATCTCATCGAGCTTTGTTTTGATCTCGGCTTTCTCTTCATGCCCATAATTCACCGTTTAGATAAATATTTCCCGCCGAGTTAGTTCGGGGTGGAAACCGGTGCCCGACTTCAAGTAACGAGCCGACACGCCCTCCGAGCCGAACCTTGCCCTCAGTAGGTTCAGTGATACGGGAGGAGAATCTTAGCAGAGTGTACTTTTTCCAGCTCCGTTGCGCCCTACGACACCGATGATCTCGCCCCACGTCTTACGTCAAACGAAACATCTCTCGAGTGCCCAGGATGGTTTTTCGTCGAGACTTGAAGAACGGTGTCGCCGCGGAAAGTCGCCCGGCTCTGCGGAATGGTGCGATGAGAAAGTTGCACTGAGCGTTCCACGAATTGTCCTCATCCTCCGGATACCGCTCGATCAGGTGTTTCTGCCCGATCCCTGAGACACAGATCGCGTGTCGCTCATTGAGTGACCTACACTATGTCGGCAAAGGTTCTTCCATGCGACGAAAGTAAAGGCACCGCCTATCGAAGTGCCAATGAAGCCATTGAGGAAACAATGGAAGCATCTCGGGCTGGGTGCGGTCTGAGCCCCTACAATGCCCGAGCGGGAACCCTCGACGACACCCCGACCATTGGGTTAACTCCATAAATGTTTGCGACGGTTCCGAAAGTAAAGCTGCTGGGGTAGGCGATCGGAGTGGAAAGACATCCAGAGTTGGACGATGAACGGTATCGTGTCCAGCGTACATCGCGGAACTTAACTCGTTGATGAAAGCCACAGACCGACGCCGAGGGAGGTTTGAAAGCCAGCAAGACGAAGAAAGGCACCCAGAATACATTGATGGTCGGAGCGATTCCGTAGAACAGCATCATCGCTAGCAGCACAAAGAACGCTACGAGCAAAATCCACGACACCGCTAAGGATAGTTGCAATCGGCAGTGCCAAGAGCGTGGAAAGTAAACCTTCTTGATCCGTGTTCCGTGTTCCCCCACGAGGCTGTTTGAGGACTCGTTCAGGCCACTGGCAAAATTTCTGCGATGGAACCAGAGCAGCGAAGCTGAAGATAGGATCAGGGTATGCCGTCAGACGGTACTCTTTCCCATTTTGCCGAAAAAGAGACTGAAGATGACCCTACTGAAATGTGGTTGGATTATGGCCCAAGCCGCACCTAGTACCGTTTGTTTGTCGCTATTTTGATGTCGCGCCACGTAAAAAAGTAAAGCAGCTCCCGGTAGACGCCACAGCTCTCGAAGCTTGAGTAGCTGAAATACCTATCCCCTTCGTAGGCCCGATGAGAACCTCTAGTGGCTCCTCGGTTGAAATCCATTGCGGCCAGTCGCTCGCCGATGACTGTCTGTTTGTTCATCTGCTATCCCACTCGATCGAACTCAGTCGGAACATAGCCCTGAAAGCACGGGCAGCAGCAGGGACGCCACAACGCGGTGACCTTGCGGGGTGTAGTGTCCGAATCTCCCGAAGAAAATGCATCTGGAGCGCCACTCTGCCGGGCTCCAGCCCGAACGCCATGCAAAAGACTTGTATAAGGGATTGTTTATACCAGATCGATGAGGATGTTCTCGGTCAGACGTACGCGGAGTAAGTCCCGATCATGACCAGCTTCAAGATCCTGTCCTCCAAGAACCAGTCTCTTCTCAGACTTGGGATACTACCGAAGGCCCGTCGTAACCGAGCGACATGAAACTGAGCGCCGACTGCTAGCAACATCCTTCTCGAAACGACACAGAATTGCACTTGTCGGTCTCCAAGCCTCCTGCCAGTTCCTAAAGGTTTTCTGTGTTTGCGTGTGGAATAGGTTTGAGCATCACTCGGGTTCTGCGGATCCAGGCGGTTCTAAAGTGTGTTTCGTAAGCGCTGGCACTCAGGATCGAGTAACGCTCGCCAAAACATTTGTAAAGACCCAACATGTTTCACGCAGCTTATGCACTGAGAGCCAACATTTGAAACGTGACGCGGATGAGTGTCTCGCCCAGTGCCTTCACATAAACTGCTGGTCTTTCAGAATAGTTAGCCCCCTTCTTGTTCAGTTGAAAGAAGGCGCGTCACCTCGGCCCCGCCTGGATTCGACGACCTCAAGCTGGAGACTGTCATCTCCTCTCCGTCCGTTATCGAAAGGACACGAGCAACACCAGGTCGGTTTCTATCTCCTGACATGCGATTTGAAATAGAGCCATTCCTGTGCGGTCCCATAGGTAGCAATGCCGAAGTTGAGCACCTCCACGTGTTTGTTCGGGACGTGCCCTAACCGCGCTCGTGTTGGAGTTGATGCTCCAGCAGGGAGGTGAAACGTTCCTCGATGCGAGACCTCTTGCCCTGCGACCATTGAGTCCCCAACGACAGCAATGCGGTGAGTGGCGGAAGGTTTTTCCATGGAGCGTTCCCTGTCCGCGTCTCCCTGTTGAGTTGGTCGTGAACCAGGTCCCAAACTAACCTGGGCGCCCGTTACGGAACGCGTTGAGTCGGAGCGTCAACGCTGAGCCCACGACCGGATCTCGAATGTACTCGACACGTCCAGGCGGTGGATCGACACGACGAGCAACTAACTCGCAGAGTCGCTAAACCCGAGTTCGAGACTCAAGCAAAAAGATCTTTCGACTCATGAACCAGAGGTAAACAGCCGATTTCTTTTCTCCAGATTCTTGTTGCACTGGAGTTCTCATCTGACCTGGGATTTGAATAGTGAATACAACGAGAAGTGGATCAGTTCTTCTTCGTAGGTCGCTCAGGCTCTGAGACTCCTCTCGCCGATGAAAGCCGAGGTCAGGAAGGTGTTTCCCTGTCGGCGATCTCTTTGTGACTGCAAGCTTCACACTGCTGGTATTCAAAGGCTGTCGGCTGAGCGGACGACGCGGTGCTGATCGTCGTTTCTAGGATGACACCTCGCATGCCGTAGCCAATGTTCCTTGAAGGTGCCTCCCCCCAGGAATGAAAGATGATGTCATTTGCATGGACAGGAAAATCGGGCTTTTTGCCCTTAAAATGGCGCTAAAATCCACTGGCCACTCCTGCGCTTTCCGTGTTCATCGTGAACGAACCATATTTCCGTTACTCTCTTTTTGCTGTTTTCATTGGACCTCCGCCGGAATGCCAGGGCCTCCGTACAATAGAAATTTTCTTGGTGAAAGCTGGAGGAGCCCGCGGAAGTAACTTCGCCAATGGCATAGAAGACTTGGGTGACCCGATTTGGAACATGGATGACGTCCCTCCCTGGACCGGAATGTTCAGGGAAAACTCGTCACTCTTACGAAGCTTTCAAATTGATCTGGATTACCTTGGCAATCCGTGGTGCGGTTTCCACGAACCGCTACTTGCTTCATCGCGACAGACGCTTAATCGAAATATCATCTGCTGCATTGGCACTAAGTCCACCAGCCATGGATAGGACACTCAATCAGATTCAGGCGCTGTGTGATGTGATACTGACCCAGCGGGTAACGGCACCTGAGAATGAATACGGGCTGGGATCGATATTCCTTGAGACTACCGTCACATCTGGATTGCGAATTAGTCGGCCATCCAGCAATGACTCCAGCTTCTGCTCGAGCTCACGAGTCCACAACCCCGGCTGCGCATCTCTCCCGGTCCAGAGTGGTATTCGAATCATCCTGAGGCGTCAATTCGGAGGGTGTGAGTGAAATTACTTGACACCAAAATGACCCCAATTTCGATCGTCAGGGCCCAGCTGATAGTCAGCCCGCGCCCTTATAAGTGAGCTCCAGCTGCTGATTCGATCATTCTCCGATTTAGGGTTCGAACAAATAGAGCACTGGACCAATGAGGAGTGCGAAAACAACGGCCCATTTCTGATGTACGGCCTCGCGATGGAAGCTCGTTTAAGCTTAGATCGAACCAATTCGGAAGCGCAACGGGAGGGTCAAGAATAAGAGCTCCGCATGGTGGCTATACAGATAATGATCAATGTCTTCATCGTTCAACTGACCGCCCGCTAGAACGCGGGCACCGACTCTGGCAAGGCGATGTTTAGCCTCTGCGGCGGCATCTCTAGGCGTCTGCCTTTTCGGAGCACTAACAGACGCCATCTACCTGAGTCTGAGATCACTGTGGCATCGGACGCCGAGGAATCGGCGGACTGTCAATTACAATGTAATCAAAGTACTGGTACAGCAACTTCAGCGCGAGTCCCGATTCGGGCCGAGCCCAGCAATTCGATGATTCGGGCGGTTCTGGAGCCAAGCTGGCACTATCGGATATTTTGGAGTGTCGGCTTGGGGCGACTTGTTTTGAAAGTCGGAGTGTCCAGCGGAGGAAGTGGCTAGATTCCCTTCCATCCGTTCTTCTTGAGTACTCGTCGAGAGCATGGAATTGTGGTATCGTGGTGGAGGAGGGCCGTGCGAGATCCGGTTGCGCAGGAAACGAAGGTGCGGCCAGGTTAATATAGGGGCGGTTGTCTTGCCTTCACCGGGAGCGAGGAGGTCACCAGCATCTTCGGTGGCGGTCTGCCCGAAGGAGGAGAAAGCAGGAACGACGTCCTGAGCAGCCGTAACTTTCCCGACCCAGCTGGGGCGAAAGCTGAGGAGTGGGAAATTACTTTGTTGAGGCTGATCAGTGTCTCTGCCCATTCCCAACAGCGCCTTTCCATTCCAGGTCCTTCCCAGAGAGGGAATGATTCCAGCGAAGGGAGACCAAAGAACCTCTTCGACTTGTCCCGGAATGGTCACGCTGTTATCCGCGAACTCGCTGACAAACCCCAGCGTCAGTTCCGAATACGAAGTCCTGACGCCCAGAACGCCAAGAGCAAACTGAAAGTCCCTGTTCGGAGAATAAGGACTGCGAAGGTTACTCGCCAAGCGATCGACGATACTGATAGAAAAAGCTAGATTTCTAAACCTTTGGAAACCTCGAACTTGCTTCAGGCGTTGAAGCAAGCCTTTGTTCTCAGCTGCTTTTCGGTTTCCACTTCGCACTAGAATATTGTATTGAATTGAATCTTCACACGATCTGGTCGAGCAGACTGATGTGCTCCGCGATCGCGGCAGCGAGTCTACGATCGTGCTCCTGCGACAGGTCTACTCGATCTTGGCCTGATCAATAGCCGACTCCATTTCTGCGCCGAGCTGTCGCTGAGTCTCGAGACCTCATCCTCTACGGACTTCATCTCTAGGCCTCCGGCCCAAAGTGATCGGCCAAACTGTGAGCTTCTGATCCAGAGAGGAAAGGCTCGCGAATCGCGAGATCTTCATTATCCCCAGTCTTCCGAACTTTTCTGGAAAGTCACCCGATGAAGTATTTTGATGTCTCGAATACCTGCTGGAGATTAGTCAGGCTTCTCCGACAAGACCGTCATCTGTGACTCAAATCGGCAAACTTCTCGGAGGCGCTTATATTCTCGCCCTCCACAAGGTCCTCTGCTTCGCGCATATCTGACCAACTTGTTCTTTCAGACAGCCTCCAGTTTCCTTTTAACTTCTTCCAGCTCCCTCTTGAGAAAGTCCTTTGCCCCTACGATTGCTGCCTGTTTTGTTCTCCAAGCTGAGGTTGATGTACTCGTCAGCAAAAGTATTCACTACTCTTTGCAGCTAGTTCTCGATCTTTGTACTGAATATGAGACTTGAGCACCCCTGAGTGCCGGGGACGGGATTTACTTGGAGATTGGCGAGTTTTTTCTTTTCGCCCGCACATTTGCGTCTTTGGAGCTGGGCGCCTAGCTTCAGCTTCTCGACCACTGGCCAGAGCCAGGCCTACACTCTTTCAAGATCTGGACTCGAGTCTGCAGAAAAAGAGGACCACTCGTGATGGAGGAAGAGATCCGCCTGGTAGGGAAAACATCGTTTCCTCAGGATTGATCTGAATCCTAGCGGTCGATCGATAGAGGGGTATTGCGGTGAAAACTTGAAAGCTCAACTGCGAATTCATGACGGCTAGGAGGACTGTCAAGATCAAAGTCTCTTGCGCCTCGCGATTACCTGGAGGTAGTGGGCGAAGATCGATTTCCCTCTCCTGAGCCTCGTCCAGAATGCCCGAGGACAGAAAATAACAAGAATTAAGGTTGTTTCCTTCTTGACTACATTTGGCATGACGATCTTTGTACCCTTCGGACCTGGCCAGAGGTTACGAAACCGTAAACATTGCGCGAAACTATGTACTCGTTATGGGGGTTGGCGCCAAAACCCTGTTTTACGAGAGAACCTTTTCTCCACAACCAAGCGCTCTTTCTCGGCTCGCACGGCTTTACAAAGAGCCAGACCGTTCGCGTAACCAGCCCCACCGATCGGACCCACCTAATCAATCCTTCAGAAGCAGAGACAAACAGAACAACGATCTGGTGGGTCGGTTGCTACCCTAAGGCCAAAATGCGGTGCTCGGCCAACTCGAAGAATCTCCGTCTCGGTTCGAGGTCATGGCGTCTTATATGTGTCATTCAGTGGGTATCAAAGAGGCTCATGTTAAGAAAATATTGTGGATCATGATGAGCTTGGTCTTTAGCTTGCCTCGCTTACCCTCATCGAGGAAACCTATTGGGCGGCAATAACCTGTTCCCCCGGAGCCGAAGGGTTTCGGGCATCCAGCGTAGGAGGGCCCGCGGAGGACGTATATCGAAGTAACGAATCTTAATGACGATGGTCCCGGAAGCTTTCTGAGATGCCGTGACAGCGTCGGGACCCAGAATCGTAGTTTTCCTGTACGGGTGGGACCATTCGGTTAAGTAGTAACCTGGAAATCTCCGAACCGTAATCTGACGATCGCAGGTTAGACGGCCCCCGGTGACGGAATTACCGTTTCGTACGTGAGCTTTACATCGATTTTGGAGGCGAGGGGCAGATCCACGATGTGGCAGTTCGTTACGTGGTGCGATTCCGGTTTGACATAACCAAAGGATCGCCAAAACCGTCATCGTCAATGATGCGGTCAACAGTCATCATTTTTGACCGTTTGCTCTCTTGAGCTGGGGACTGAATGAGACGTTCAGCATTCTAGACTCTTAAGATGTCACCGTGCAGTGGTGCGTGATCTAGAACCTCTCTACAAACTTGCGTCACGTAAGTGACAGCGCTAGGAATGTGTCGCTTACACGATCACCTCTTCGTCGCACAGCATTTGAGAGAGCTCCAAAGTTGAAAGGTGAGCCTCTCGCGGGTCTAGCAGTAAACGCCATGCGATTTTTTGACTTTTGAAATGATGTGCCGTTACACTGGTGGACTATGGTACTGCTGTGGCCGGTTCGGCTCGTGCCAATGTCGTGAACGATTTCTTCAAGGCAGGTGTCTAGACACACCTCCCCGCCGAAAAGCTCTTGGAGAAATCGTAAGGATGCAATTTGACTGTGTTCACGATGCATCGGGGCAATGTGTTCCGGGAACCGGTCGAGCTCTTTTTGTCTCCGGCAACTATGGTCCCAGCTGTGCAATATACGATTGTAGTGACCAATACAACTCTGTAAGTCTTCCGCTATCGACGGGGTTCGAGGAAGAGAGACGGCGAGAGTATACCCCTCACCCCACGCTCCAATCACGATACGACGGCTCAAACGGCTTACGATGACGTCCTGGCGAAGGCTGGATCGACGCTCCCCGTTCGAGGATTCAGTCGACCTTGAGATCGTTAACGAAGTCAGGAATGGCAGTGGAAGAATCGATCACCGAGGATCTCCGACTTTGGCGACTGGATGGCCGTCTCTCAGAGAAAAGCGGAAACTCCCGCTACGATTTGGATCATGATGGGATGCCTAGGATACCTGGGAGAGCATTAAAGGCTTAACCCGAATAGCTCCTCCTTAGACGGCAGTCTTGATGCCGATGGAGATGGAGATGACTACTAACGTGGAACAGAGTATTCGAATGGAACTGATCCACGCCTAGACAACCAAGCGGCACTGAAGGCCAAGGTCCTCTCGCCCGCCACCACTAAATGTCAAGGTACTGTAGCTAAGCTGCAGACAAAGGTCCTCCTGCTCTCTCCATCAGCGAGAAGCTCCAGAGTTGTCGGGTCGAGAGAAAGACTCCGACTTCGGCTTTCCAACTCCCTGCGTGTTTCCTCTCGCACTTCTGGTCCTCTCTGTTTGCGTCAATCTCCTCAATGAGCTGTTGAAATTTCGCTTGTCGTGAGGTTCCAGGACTCTCTGAAGCAGTCTCGTCTTGACCACTCAAGAGAATATTTCCTCGAGAAACCGATCCGCAATGAAACTCTTCCGCAAAAGGTACAACGGAAGGTGCGGATGGGAGGCACACGAGAAGCCACTTCTTCCGACCTCTGACGATCGAATTTCGCGCACTCCGTCATTTCTATGGCAACAAGGACACTTCTTGACTCCTGGCTCCCTGTAGAGTCTCTGTGGCCGAGCCTCTGCAGGAGTCTCGTGAAGGTGTGGTCGAGTCTTTTGGAGACTGACCGAAGGATCGCCGGTGCAGAAGAATGGCTGTCTCAGATTCTGCCGAAGACTCCGTTTTAGGCTCTGGCATGGGTCTCCTGTTTTAAGGGGGAGCCGGTGCGGCAGATACCCTATCCCGAATTCTGGAGAAGAGGTCGTTTGTGGCGTTGAGCCTTGGCATGGCCTTTTCTTCCTTAATTGCGAAAGTTCGTTCCTGTTGACGCCTGTGGTTTGAGAAGCGCTTTGACGGACAAATAAACCCGACTCATGCTGTTCTGGCCCCCAGAGTCAGGCGGGATGCGAAAATCGCAGGACCATGAAACATTAAGCAGGCAGCAGAGCTTTTCGAAACAGCCCTCTGCTTTTTGCTCCATTCATTCTATATCCGATATCCAAATTGAGTCAGAGTTCTCTGAATAGCCCAGAGATCATCTGAATATGACCAGCAGTTTCTGAGTCGGTCAGTGTTCGATTAGAGGAGTGGGTTTTCTTGATGGGGGCATCGACCACAAAAATCTTGGGTAATATTGTATCCAGGAAACGGTCTTCGCTGTGTCTGGATGTCGAGATTTCTCTTCGAACAGCTCTTCACCTGGTCGCAGCCCCGTAAACTCAATTTTGATATCTTGATCGGGAGTGAGTCCCGAAAGTTCGATCAGGTTCTCGAGCCAGGTCAACGATTCTCACCGGATCACCGATATCGAGCAAGAAAGGTCTCTCTGCCAATCGGCACAGCCGAGCCGGCCTGGATGACGAGTTGTGCGGCCTCGGGTATGGTCATAGCGTCTCCTTGACTTCCGGGTGAGACACCGCGATGCTCTTGCCTTCTCGGATCCCCGCCGCTACTCGCTCTCCTCGGAGAGGCTTCGGGGCCTCGGCTGGGAAGCCGCGGTCGAGCTTCGACGACGGGATCGAGCGGACGGTGTCCTGGTATCGCGAGAACGAGTGGTGGTGGGAGCCGATCCGCTCGGGCGCCTACCGCGAGTACTACGAGCGCCAGTACGGAAAGGCGCTCAGATGAGCTTCAAGCGTCTCGAGACCGAGCTCGACGACCTGATCCTGATCGAGCCCACCGTCGCACGGCGACGAGCGCGGCTTCCTGGTCGAGACCTTCCGCAAGAACGCCCTCGCCGAGCTCGGGATCGAGGTCGAGTTCGTCCAGGACAACCACAGCCGCTCGCAGCGGCCGGGTGCTGCGCGGCATCCACATGCAGCGCGGCCAGGCGAAGCTGGTGCGCTGCCCGCACGGCCGGGTCTGGGACGTCGCCGTCGACCTCCGCCCCGACTCCCCCACCTACAGGCGCTGGGAGGGACACGAGCTGGACGGCGAGCGCCACCGCCAGCTCTTCATCCCGGCCGGCTTCGGCCACGGCTTCTGCCTGCTCAGCGACGAGGCCGACGTTCTCTACCGCCTCTCCGACCTACTACGACCCCGAGCTGGAGACCGGCGTCGCCTGGGACGATCCCGGAGATCGGGATCGAGTGGCCGATCGACGACCCGGTCCTCTCCGAGCGCGACCGCACCTCCCCCAGCCTTGCCGAGGCCGCGGCCTCGCTCGCGGGGTAGGCCGCAAGCGCCGGAGATGGCGCGTTTCGAGAACTGTGGAAACGCCTCGGCAAATAACATGTAGCGCCGAATGACGCGCTTCCTCGCCCGCCTCGCCGACATCGCCTATCGCCGCCGGGGCCGCATGGTCATCGCCTGGATCGTGGCGGCGATCCTGATCATCGGGGTCGGCTCCTCGCTGGCGGGCGAATACTCGGCCGACTACGACACCCCGGGTTCGGACTCGAAGGCGGCCGGTGACCTCACCGAGCAGCGCTTCGACGTACTCCGGCCAGGAGATCTACGTCGTCTGGAAGGACGAGGACGGCGCCGACAGCCCCGCCGCGACGGAGCGCGTCAACGCATTTCTGGCGGAGGCCGAACAGGTCAATCACGTCTCCGAGCACACCCCGATCCGGTTCTCGGAGGACGGCACGATCGGGTCTACCACCCTCCCGCTCACGGTGCCCGGCTGGGATGTCGACAAGGAGGACGGCGAGAAGCTGATCGACGCCGCCGAGGCGAACAGCGGCGACGGGTTGGAGATCAAGCTCGGCGGGGATCCGATCTACACCGCCCAGGAGCAGTCCAGCCCGGAGGGGATCGGCTTCCTCGGGGCCGCGATCGTCCTCCTGATCGCCTTCGGCTCGGTGGTCGCCGCCGGCCTGCCGCTCGCGATCGCCCTCGTCGGCCTCGGGATCACATCGGGTGGACTGATCGTCCTCCTCGCCAACGTGATCGACGTCCCCGACTGGACCACGGCGGTCTCCGGGCCTGATCGGGATCGGGGTCGGAATCGACTACTCGCTGCTCGTCCTCACCCGCTTCCGCGCCGCAATGCAGAGGGGCAAGGACCGCCACGACGCCGTGGTCGAGGCCGTGACCACCGCCGGACGCAGCGTGATCATCGCCGGCTTCACCGTGGTGGTCGCCGTCCTCGGCCTCGCCCTGACCGGCCTCCCCTACATGTATGGCGTCGCGATCTCGGCCTCCCTCGCCGTGCTGGTGGTGATGCTCGCCGCGGTCACCCTGCTCCCGGCGCTCCTCTCATTCCTCGGACCGAGGGTCGATCGCCTCCGGATCCCCTTCCTCGGCCGGGCGCTGAGGACGGAGGGCAGCGCCGATTCGCTCGCGGGGCGCTGGAGCCACACCGTCCAGCGCCATCCGTGGATCTCCGCGATCGTCGCCACCGCGATCCTGCTGGCGCTGGCGGCCCCTGCCCTCGGCATGCGCCTCGGCTTCCCCGACGCCGGCAACGACCCGCCGGACACGATGACCCGCCAGGCCTACGACCTGAACACGGAGGGGTTCGGGCCCGGCACCAACGGGCCACTGGTGATCGCCGCCGAGCTGCCGCCGGACGACCCGGAGGCCCCAGGCCGAGATCAACTCCTTCGCCCAGACCCTTCGCAACGAGCCCGGGGTCCAGTTCGTCCCGGAGCCGGTGATCAACGACGCGGGCGACACCGCGATCATCACCGTGATCCCGACGAACTCCCCCCAGGATGAGGAGGTCACCGACCTGGTCAACCACCTCCGTGACGACGTCGTCCCCGCGGAGCTCGGCGAGACAGGGATCGACGCCAAGGTCGGCGGGGTCACCGCGGCGCTCGAGGACCAGAGCGACTTACATCCTGGACAAGATGCCGCTGTTCATCGCCGGGGTCGTCGGCCTCTCCTTCCTGCTCCTGCTCGTCGCCTTCCACTCGCCGTTCATCTCGCTCAAGGCCGGGGTGATGAACCTGCTCTCGGTCGGCGCCGCCTACGGCGTGATGACGCTGTTCGCGCAGGGCGGGACGCTCGGCGAGCTGATCGGGCTCGATCGCGAGGTGCCGATCGCGCCGTTCCTGCCGGTGATGATGTTCGCGATCCTCTTCGGCCTCTCGATGGACTACGAGGTCTTCCTGATCTCGCGGATCCGCGAGGAGTACCTGAAGGACGGGAACACCAGGAGGGCTGTCGCCGACGGCCTCGCGAAGACCGCGCGGGTGATCACTGCGGCGGCGGCGATCATGGTCGTCGTCTTCCTCGCCTTCCTCGCCGCCCCGGACACCTTCCTGAAGCTGTTCGGGATCGGGCTCGCCACGGCGATCTTCCTCGACGCGACCGTTGTCCGTCTGGTGCTGGTGCCCGCGGTGATGCAGCTGGCCGGCAAGTACAACTGGTGGATCCCCGACTGGCTGGAGCGGATCCTGCCGCGGCTGGACGTCGAGCGGGTCGCCGGTGCCGAGGGCCGACCCTAGCGCTCGACCAACCTGGCTAGAGCCAGGTGATCCCGAACTTCTCCGAGGCGGCCGGCATCCGGCAACCTTCCCTCCTGCTCGGCGGCGGCCAAGTCGCGGAAGAACCCCTCGAATCCGCCGGGGGTGACGACGATCAGCATCCGTCCCTCCTTCGGGACCACCCGCCTCTGGGCGTGCGGGATCCCGCGGGGGCGAACACGGACTGATGCGGGCCGATCCGGATCTCCTCCTCGCCGCGCTGGATGATGTGCTCGCCCTCCAGGGCGTAGAAGAGCTCATCCTCGTTTGTGTGCACGTGCGGCGGCGTGTCAAGCAGCGGCGGCACCTCCTCGATCACCGCCAGCGCGCCGCCGGTGCTCTCGGCGCTCGCCGTGATCACCACGGTTCCCTCGCCGAAGGTGAGCCGCTCGCTGTCCATGGTCCTCGGATTGTCCGGGATAGCCGATCGGTAAGGTCAGTAGGTTGGCCATGAGTCCGTCCGCGACCGCAAAGTCACCCCTGGAGCCCTTCTCGGAGCCGGTCAGGCGCTGGTTCGAGGACTCGTTCGAGGCGCCCACGCCTGCCCAGGCACGGGGCTGGCCGGCGATCGCCTCGGGCGCGCACACCCTGATCTGCGCCCCGACCGGCTCCGGCAAGACCCTCGCGGCCTTCCTCTGGGGGATCGACAAGCTGGCGAGGGAGCCGGAGCGGCTCGGGCAGGGGGTCCGGATCGTCTACATCTCGCCGCTCAAGGCCCTCTCCTACGACATCGAGCGCAACCTGCGGGCGCCGCTGCAGGGGATCGGCGCCCCGATCTCGGTGGCGCTCCGCACCGGCGACACCCCCCAGTCCGAGCGCCGGACGATGCGCCGCGAGCCCCCCGACATCCTGATCACCACCCCCGAGTCGCTCTATCTGATGATCAGCTCGCAGGCCCGGGAGATCCTCGGCAGCGCCGAGGCGGTCATCGTCGACGAGATCCACGCGGTCGCGCCCTCGAAGCGGGGCTCGCACTCTGGCGCGCTCGAGCGCTCGGAGCGACTGCGAGCAGCCTGACCGAAGGACGTGGACGCGCGGTTCAGCGAATCGGGCTTTCGGCGACCCAGCGCCCGCTGGAGCGGATCGGGAAGTTCCTCGTCGGCAGCCGCCGCACCTGCGAGCTCGTCGACGAGAGCAAGCCGAAGGAGCTCGACCTCGAGATCGTCGTCCCGGTCGAGGACATGGCCGAGCCCGACGCCAACGTCGAGAAGCGCCGCGACGGCGCGGACACGGGCAAGACCCCGCACCAGGGCCAAGGCCTCGAAGCACTCGTCCCCGAGCGGATCGACCCGGGCCCGATCGAGGCCTCGCTCGACCCGGCCACCAACCGGCGCTCGATCTGGCCGGCGATCTACCCGCGGCTGCTGGAGCTGGTCCGCGAGCACACCTCGACGATCCTCTTCGTCAACAACCGCCGCGCCGCCGAGCGGATCGCGAAGCGGCTGAACGAGATGAACCCCGACCTCGAGGAGCAGGAGCTGCCGGCGACCGAGCACGCCGGGAACGACGAAGAACGGCGATGGAGTCGCCACGCCGAGATCGCCCGCGCCCACCATGGCTCCCTCTCCCACGAGGAGCGTGCGCTGGTCGAGGAGATGCTGAAGTCCGGGCCAGCTCCCCTGCCTGGTCGCCACCTCCTCGCTGGAGCTCGGGATCGACATGGGAGCGGTCGACCTGGTGATCCAGGTCGAGTCGCCGAAGTCGGTGACCCGGGGCCTGCAGCGGGTTGGCCGGGCCGGCCACACCCTCGGCGAGGTCTCGAAGGGCCGGATCTTCCCCAAGTTCCGCGCCGACCTGCTCGAGTGCGCGGTGGTCGCCCGGCGGATGCGGGCCGGCGAGATCGAGGAAACCGTCATTCCTCGAAACCCCCTCGATGTGCTCGCCCAGCACCTGGTCTCGATGGCGGCGCTCGACGAGTGGGAGATCGACGAGGTCGAGAGCCTGGTCGGCGCCGCCGAGCCCTTCCGGGACCTCTCGCGCGAGCAGCTCGAGAACGTGCTCGACATGCTCGACGGGCGCTATCCCTCCGAGCGCTTCGCCGAGCTCCGCCCGCGGATCGTCTGGGACCGGGCGAAGGGGACGATGCGGGGGCGTCCCGGGGCCCGCCAGCTCGCGATCGCCAACGCCGGCACGATCCCCGACCGCGGCCTCTACGGTGTCCACCTCCCCGACGGCCGCCGGGTCGGCGAGCTCGACGAGGAGATGGTCTACGAGGCCCGGCCCGGCCAGACCTTCCTCCTCGGCGCGACCACCTGGCGGATCGAGGAGATCACCCGCGACCGGGTGATCGTCACCCCGGCGCCCGGGGTGCCCGGGGCGGTCCCCTTCTGGCGCGGCGACGGGATCGGCCGCCCGGCGGAGCTCGGCAAGGCGATCGGGGCGTTCTCCCGGGAGGCGGTCAACGCCGACCCCGCCGAGCTCGCCCGCCACCGACGACCTCGACGAGCTCGCCGCCCAGAACCTCGTCAACTACCTCCAGGAGCAGCAGGCGGCGACCCGGGTGGTGCCCTCCGACGAGAACATCGTCGTCGAGCGCTTCCGCGACGAGATCGGCGACTGGCGGCTCTGCGTCCTCTCGCCCTGGGGCGGCCGTGTGCACGCCGCCTGGGGCCTGGCGCTGTCGGCGAAGATCCGCAGAGGAGCGCGAGCTGGAGGCCGACGCGATCTGGTCCGACGACGGGATCGTCGTCCACCTCCCCGACGCCGACGAGCCGCCCGCCGCCGACCTGGTGATGCTGGAGCCGGACGAGCTCGAGGACCTGGTGGTGAGCGAGCTCTCGGGCTCGGCCCTGTTCGGCGCTCGCTTCCGCGAGAACGCCGTCCCGCTCGCTGCTGATCCCCCGCGCCTGGCCGGGCAAGCGGACGCCGCTCTGGCAGCAGCGGCTGAAGTCGCAGAGCCTGCTCGAGGTCGCCCGCGACTTCCCGCGCTTCCCGGTGATCCTCGAGACCTACCGGGAGGTGATGCGGGACGTTCTCGACCTGCCCTCCCTGCAGGGGCTGCTCCGGGACCTGCACTCGCGCAAGATCACGATGGTCGAGGTCGAGACCCCGACCGCCTCGCCGTTCGCCTCCTCGCTGCTCTTCGACTACGTCGCCACCTACATGTACGAGGGCGACACCCCGAACGCGGAGCGGCGGGCGGCGGCGCTCGCACTCGACCGCGACCTGCTCCGAGAGCTGCTCGGGCAGGAGGAGCTGCGGGAGCTGATCGACCCCGAGGGCGCTGGCTGAGGTCGAGGACGCCCTCCAGCAGCGGACGGAGAGCGCCCGCGCCAAGGACCGCGACGGCCTCCAGCAGATCCTTCGCCGGGTCGGCGACCTCACCCCGGCCGAGGCCGAGCAGCGGATCGAGGAGGGCTACTCGGCGGCCTCGATGCTGGAGAAGCTGGTCAAGGAGCGACGCGCCGCCGCGGTCCGGGTCGCCGGCGAGGAGCGCTTCATCGCCGCCGAGGACGCCGGGCTCTACCGCGACGCGCTCGGGGTGCCGCCGCCGGGCGGCCTGCCCGACAGCTTCCTGGAGCCGGTCGAGGACGCCCTGGTGTCGCTGGTCCGGCGCTACGCCTCGACCCACGGCCCCTTCCCCACCCGCCAGCTCGCCGATCGCTACGGCGTCGATCCCAGCCCGGCGCTGAAGGAGCTGGAGGCATCCGGCGAGCTGGTCCGCGGCGAGCTGCTGCCGGGGGGAAGCGAGCGGGAGTGGTGCGACGCCGACGTCCTCCGACGGGTGCGGAGGGCGAGCCTCGCCCACCTGCGCCGCGAGGTCGAGGCCACCGATCCCCGCGAGCTCGCCCGCTTCCTGCCGAGCTGGCAGAACGTCGACGCCCACCGGGCCGGCGGCGCCGGGCCCGACCGGCTGCGTGAGGCGCTGGTGCCGCTGCAGGGAGTCGCCCTCACCCCGAAGACCTGGGAGCGGGACGTGCTCCCCCGCCGGCTCGGCGCCTACAGCCCGACCTGGCTCGACGAGCTCTGCACCAGCGGCGAGCTGGTCTGGATCGGGGCCGGCGCCCTGGGCCGCAACGACGGCCGCGTCGCCCTCTACTTCCGCGAGGACATCCGCCTCGCCGGGCCGCCCCCGGCGAACGCGAAGCTGGAGCCGCCCGAGGGCGAGGTCCACGAGCGGATCCGGGCGCGGCTCGGCGAGGGCCCCTGCTTCTGGCTCGACCTGCTCGAGCTCGAGGGCTCGCCCGAGGAGATCCACGAGGCGCTCTGGGACCTCGCCTGGGCCGGCGAGGTCACCAACGACGCCTTCGCCCCTCTCCGGGCGCCGCGCCTGCGGGCCGCCCGGGACTCCGAGCGCTCCGGGCGGCGCTTCGCCCGCCGCCGGGCGGCCGCCGCCGGCACGGTCCTCGGCCGCTGGTCGCTCACCGCTCCGCTGTTCGCCGACGCCCCCTCGGCCGGGCCCCGCCTGCGGGCACTCGCCGAGCTGATGCTGGAGCGGCACGGGATCGTCACCCGGGAGACCGCGATCGCCGAGGGGATCCCGGGAGGCTTCGCCGCGATCTACGGGGAGCTTCAGAACCTCGAGCTGCTCGGCACCGCCCGCCGCGGCTATTTCGTCGAGGGCCTGGGCGGCGCCCAGTTCGCGCTTCCGGGCGCGGTCGAGCGGCTGCGCAGCATGCCCCGCGAGGAGGGCAAGCTGCTGATCCTGGCGGCGACCGATCCGGCCAATCCCTACGGCGCCACCCTCCCCTGGCCCCGCCTGCAGAGCCAGCGGCGAGCGGCTCGGACCGCCGGCGCCTACGTGATGCTGCGCGACGGCGAGCCGCTGCTCTACGTGGAGCGCGGAGGCCGCGGCATCCTCCGGCTGGCCGAGCTCATCGGACGCGGAGCTGGCCGAGGGCCTGGCGGAGCTGGCGGCGGCGGCCCGCGACGGGGTGATCGAGCGGCTGGCGATCGAGCGGCTCGACGGCGAGCCGGTGATCGGCTCGGTGATGGAGTCCGCCCTGGTCGAGGCGGGCTTCAGGCGCCAGCCGCGCCGGCTGGTCGCCTAGGTTGCCTGTCGGCCGCCCGAGCCTGGATAATCGTCCAGAGTGGCAACAGGAGGGAGCCAAGGCGTAGTCGAGCTGCTTCGGCGTGTTCCGCTGTTCTCGGAGCTGTCGGACGCGGAGCTCGAGCAGGTCGCCCAGGTGGGGATCCCGCGGAGCTTTCCCCGCGAGACTCGGGTCTTCCACGAGGGAGACCCAGGCGATGCCTGCTACATCGTCCGCGAGGGCAGCTGCCGGGTAACCCGAGAGCACCCCGACGGCAGGGCGATCACCCTGGCGACCCTGGGGCCCGGGGCGATCTTCGGCGAGCTGGCGATGCTCGATGGAGAGCGCCGCTCGGCGAGCGTCGAGGCGACCGAGAACACCGAGCTGGTGGCGCTGCCGGCCAGCGACATGCGCAAGCTGATCCGTGAGCACCCGGAGATGGCGGAGAAGCTGGTGGTGGCCCTGACCCGGCGCCTGCGGGAGGCGAACGAGCGGATCAGCCGCCAGTCCTTCCAGACCGTTCCCAGCCGGGTCGCCGGGGTCCTCAACCAGCTGCTCGCCGAGGAGGCGGTGACCCCGCTGGTCCGGGACGGGGTGACGATCAGGCTGCGGCAGGCCGACCTCGCCCAGCTCGCCGGCACCTCGCGCGAAAGCGTCAGCCGCTTCCTCGCCACCCTGGAGCGCGCCGGCGTGGTCCGCGTGGGGCGCGGCCTGGTGACCGTGCTGGAGCCGGAGCGCCTCGACGCCTACATCTTCTGATGGCCCTCGATCCCGGCCGAGGCCCGGGCCCGGATGGTCGAGCGACAGCTGCGCCGCCGCGGAATCCACGACGAGCGGGTGCTGGCGGCGATGGGCGAGGTCCCGCGGGAGGCGTTCGTGCCCGAGCGGGTGAGGCGCAGCGCCTACGACGACTCCGCCCTGCCGATCGGCCACGAGCAGACGATCTCCCAGCCCTGGGTGGTGGCGGCGATCTGCCAGGCGCTGGCGCTGGATGGCGATGAGACCGTGCTCGAGATCGGCACCGGTTCGGGCTATTCGGCGGCCGTCCTGGCGCGGCTCGCCCGGCGGGTGATCAGCCTCGAGCGGGTGCCGGAGCTGGTCGAGAGCGCCCGGCGGGCGCTGGCGGAGGTCGGGGTGCCGAACGTCGAGGTGATCGAGGCCGACGGCAGCCGCGGCTATCCGCAGGAGGCGCCGTATGAGGCGATCGCGGTCCACGCTGCCACCCCGGAGGCCCCGCACAGCCTCCTCGCCCAGCTGGCCGAGGGCGGGCGCCTCGTGGTGCCGATCGCGGCCGGCTCGGCCGATCTGCTCACCGCTGTTCCACCGCACCGAGGACGGGCTCCGTCAGGAGACGATCGGCCCCTGCCGCTTCGTCCCCCTGATCGGCGCCGAGGGCTTCGGGCCGCCGGAGCGTTGAACGGGCGGGTTAGGGCTCACGCGGCAGCGGATCGCATAGGCTCGCCACATGACCGACGCTCTTTACGTCCTCAACTTCTATTCGGCCCTGTTCGCCGACCAGCTGAAGCGCGGCCGGAAGACCGCGACGATCCGGCTCGGCGACAAGTCGCGCAAGTACAAGCGCGGACAGGTGGTCTGGATCACGATCGGCTTCCGCCACAACCCCCGCGAGAAGATCTTCGCGGCGGTGATCGACGACGTCGAGGTGAAGCGAGTCGAGGACCTCTCGCCCCGCGACATCGAGCACGACAACCCCGAGTTCCGCCGGCTCGAGGACACGGTCAAGTTCCTGGAGAAGATCTACAGCCGGCCGATCTCGATGGAGGACACGGTCACCGTGATCCGCTTCTCGCAGATCGTCGAGCGGCCGAGCACCCAGTTCGGCAACGGCGAGCCGCCTCGCAGAACTAGAGTTCTGCCGCTTTGGCCGAGTACAGCTTCCTCACCACCTGGCTGCTGGAGGCCGAGCGGGAGCGGGTCTGGGAGGCGATCTACGACTCGGAGCGCTGGCCGGAGTGGTGGAAGGGGGTGCTCGAGGCGGAGAAGCTCGAGGAGGGCGACGAGGCCGGCGTCGGCCAGTTCGGCCGCTACGTCTGGAAGGCGAGGCTGCCCTACAGGGTCGAGTTCTTCATCCGGACGACGAGGGTGGAGCGGCCCGCCTGCTGGAGGGGGACGCCACCGGCGAGCTCGCCGGGGTCGGGCGCTGGCGGCTGTTCGAGCAGGACGGGGTGACCGCGGTGATCTACGAGTGGAACGTCCACACGACCAGGGCGTGGATGAACGCCCTGGCGCCGGTCGCCAGGCGCGCCTTCAAGAGCAACCACGACTACGTGATGCGAAACGGCGGCGTCGGGCTCGCCAAGCTGCTCGGCGGCCCGGCTCCTGGCGGTCGACTAGCGACTAGCGCCTGCGCCCGATCGCGCTACGGCCGAGCGCTGACCTGGCTACAATCACGCTGCCTGGCACTCTCACACCCAGAGTGCCAACATCGGCTAAGAACTTCGCACCACTACCGAAGTTCCGCAGATGGAGGTATGCCAATGAAGCTCAAGCCCCTTGGCGACCGCCTGATCGTTCAGGCGATCGAGGAGGAGGAGACCACCGCGAGTGGGATCGTCCTCCCCGACACCGCGAAGGAGAAGCCCCAGAAGGGCAAGGTCCTCGCCGTCGGCGACGGTGAGGTCAAAGAGGACGGCAGCCGCCGTCCGCTCGATGTCAACGAGGGCGACGAGGTCCTCTACTCCAAGTACGGCGGCACCGAGATCACCGTGGACGGCGACGAGCTGCTCGTCCTCCGCGAGTCGGACGTGCTCGCGAAGGTCGGCTAGCCCAGAACTTAGGAAGAAGGAAGCAACCACGATATGGCTCACAAGGAGCTGAAGTACGACGAGGACGCCCGCGGCGCGTTGCAGGACGGCGTAGACACCGTCGCCAACGCGGTCAAGGTGACCCTCGGCCCGAAGGGGCGCTACGTCGTTCTCGACAAGAAGTTCGGCGCTCCGACGATCACCAACGACGGCGTCACCATCGCCCGCGAGATCGAGGTCGAGGACGTCTTCGAGAACCAGGGCGCCCAGCTGGTCCGGGAGGTGGCGACGGCGACAAACGACGTCGCCGGCGATGGCACCACCACCGCCACCCTGCTGGCCCAGACGATCGTCCGCCACGGGCTCAAGAACGTGGCGGCCGGCGCCAACCCGCTCGGCCTTCGCCGCGGGATCGAGCAGGCTGTCGATCAGGTGGTCGAGAACCTGCGCGAGAAGCAGTCGAAGGAGATCGCGGGCAAGGAGCAGATCGCCCGCGTCGCCGCGATCTCGGCGGCCGACGACGAGATCGGCAACATCATCGCCGACGCGATCGACAAGGTCGGCAAGGACGGCGTGGTCAACGTCGAGGAGGGCCAGACCTTCGGGATGGAGCTCGAGTTCACCGAGGGCATGCAGTTCGACAAGGGCTACATCTCGCCCTACATGGTCACCGACCAGGACCGGATGGAGGCGGTGCTCGAGGAGCCCTACATCCTGATCGCCAACCAGAAGATCGGCTCGGTTCGCGACATGCTGCCGGTGCTCGAGCAGGTGATGCAGGGCGGCAAGCCGCTGGTGATCATCGCCGAGGACGTCGAGGGCGAGTCCCTCGCGACCCTGGTGGTGAACAAGCTCCGCGGCACCTTCACCGGCGTCGCCGTGAAGGCCCCGGGCTTCGGCGACCGCCGCAAGCGGATGCTCGAGGACATCGGCGATCCTCACCGGCGGCGAGGTGATCACCGAGGAGATGGGGCTGAAGCTCGAGAACACCACCAGTCGACCAGCTCGGCAAGGCGCGCCGGGTGGTCGTCTCCAAGGACACGACCACGATCATCGACGGCGCCGGCGAGTCCGAGCAGATCAAGGGCCGGATCAAGCAGATCAAGAACGAGGTCGAGTCGACCGACTCCGACTTCGACCGCGAGAAGCTGCAGGAGCGGCTGGCGAAGCTCGCCGGCGGCGTCGCGGTCGTCAAGGTCGGAGCGGCGACCGAGACCGAGATGAAGGAGAAGAAGCACCGCGTCGAGGACGCCCTCCAGGCGACCCGCGCGGCGCTCGAGGAGGGCATCGTCCCGGGCGGCGGCGTCGCGCTGCTGAACGCCCAGGACGCGGTCGACCTCGACTCCTACGGCGACGACGACGAGCGCACCGGTGCATCGATCATCCAGCGCTCGCTCGAGGCACCGATCCGGCAGATCGCCGAGAACTCGGGCTTCGAGGCGTCGGTGGTGGTCGAGAAGGTGCGCGGCCTGAAGCCCGGCGAGGGCCTGAACGCGGCCGATGGCGAGTACGGCGACCTGGTCGCCGCGGGCGTCATCGACCCGACGATGGTCACCCGCTCGGCGCTCCAGAACGCCGCCTCGATCGCCAAGAACATCCTCACCACCGAGGCGATCGTCGCCGAGCCGCCCGAGAAGGAGGGCGCCGGCGCCGGAATGCCCGGCGGTGGCATGCCCGACATGGGCGGGATGATGTAGTCGGCTACCAGCCGCTACGCTCGCCCACAACAGGCGAGTGCCCGCACTACACGCGGGCGACTTCAGAAGAGGCCCGGCATCGGCCGGGCCTCTTCGCTTGAGGGGACCGCGGCTAGCCGCTGGTGCCGAGAACCCCGGCCATCGGCCGCGGCTCGACCCCGAGGCGCTCGGCGTCAGCGGTGCCCCGCTCGCTGACCATCGGCACCTCGAACAGCTCCGCCTCCTCCCAGGTGGCGAAGACCGAGGGGCCGGCGATCAACTCGAGCCCGCGGAGCCCGGCGCGGACCAGCGGCAGCGGGACGTGGACGAGCGGCCGCTCGCGACCGTTCGCCTCCATCACCTCGCTCGACGATCTCCTCGTAGGTGAGCGTCTCCGGGCCGGCCAGCTCGTAGCGGCGCCCGGGGTTCGCGTCCCCTTCTCACCCCCTCCTTGGAATCCGCGCCGTTGAGGGCGGCGGCGACGCAGGCGGCGACGTCACGGGCCCAGATCGGCTGGATAGCGGGAGTCGCCCGATCCCGACACCGGCACCGCGGGCAGGATCGCCAGCCGCTCGAGCAGGGTGATCCAGGGATCGCCGGGCCGGTACATGATCGAGGGCGCGAAGACGATCGACTCCAGCGGCGATTCCCGCACCGCGCGCTCGGCGAGCGCCTTGGCGCGGAAGAAGCGGGTGCGCTGGAAGGGCGTCGCCCCGATCGCCGAGAAGAAGACGAAGCGCTCCACCCCGGCGCGCTCGGCGGAGCGCAGCAGGCGCACGGTGGCGAGCCCGTTCGAGCTCCTCGATCGTCCCTCCCGGCTGATCGCGACGTCGTCGCGGCCAGGTGGATCACCGTGTCGCACCCCCCGCATCGCGTGCCGCATCGAGAAGGGATCGGAGAGCTCGCCGAGGGCGATCTGGACGTTCACTCGCTGGGCGCCGAGCCGGCGCGGATCGCGCACCAGTGCGCGCACCTCGTGCCCGTCCGCAAGCAGCAGGGGAAGCAGCTCGCCTCCCGATCAACCCCGTGGCGCCCGTCAGCAGGATCACCGGGCCAGATTAGCCAGGTGCCCCACTGGCACCCGCTCGGAGACCGCCTTGCCTAGAATGTTCGTTCCGCGGCGCCTCCGGAGCGCCGCAATCGCAACCACAACTCGGAAAGGGAACGGCGCTGTGGCATACGTCATCGCGGAGCCCTGTATCGGCGAAAAGGACAACTCCTGCGTCGAGGTCTGCCCGGTCGACTGCATCCACCCGACCCCCGACGAGCCCGACTACGAGGCGTCGGAGCAGCTCTTCATCGACCCCGACGAGTGCATCGACTGCGACGCCTGCGTCGAGGCCTGCCCGGTCGATGCCTGCTTCGCCGAGGACCAGCTGCCCGAGGAGTGGCACGAAGTACACCCAGGTCAACCTCGACTACTACAAGTCGAAGGCGTAGGCCGCGCGGCGCTCGGAGCGCCGGATCTCAGGATCCCTGCAGGTAGCGCGCCGCCTGATGGTCACTGAGCCATCGGCAGCTCGCTGCCGCTGACGCTGCCGTTGCCCTTCGGCGCGGCCGCCGCCGCTGCCGCCTGCATCACCGGCAGCTCCACAGGGCTCGCGGCGACGATCCCGCGAGCGGCCTCGCGAATCATCTGTGAGGCGGGGGCGTCCGGTTCGGCGGTCACCAGCGGGGTGCCCTCGTCGGCGTGCTCGCGGAGCTCGCCGGAGAGCGGGACCTTCGCCAGCAGCGGCACGTCGAGCTCGTCGGCCAGCAGCTGGCCGCCGCCCTCGCCGAAGATCGAGACCCGCTCGCCGTCTGGCCCGGTGAAGGCCGACATGTTCTCGATCACGCCCATCACCTCGAGATCGACCTTGTTCGCCATCTCGGCGGCGCGGCTGGCGACGCTCTGCGCCGCCGGCTGGGGGGTGGTCACGATCAGGATCTTCGCCTGGGGCAGAAGCTGGGCGAGGGTCATCGAGACGTCGCCGGTGCCCGGGGGAAGATCCAACAGCAGGTAATCGAGCTCGTCCCAGGCGACGTCCTCGAGGAACTGCTGGATCGCCTTGTGGAGCATCGGACCCCGCCAGACGACGGCGGCGTTCTCCTCGACGAAGAATCCGATCGACATCACGGTCGGGCCGGAGGGGGAAACCGGAGGGATGATCTTCCGCTCCGGAGAGACGTCCGGCTTCCGGTTGATCCCGAGCATCCGCGGGATCGAATAGCCGTAGACGTCGCAGTCGAGCGCCCCCGCCTTGTGCCCCTCGCCATGGAGGGCGGTGGCGAGATTGGCGGTCATCGTCGACTTGCCGACCCCGCCCTTGCCGGAGGCGACGCAGATCACGTTCTTCACCTGGGCGAGCGCGCCCTCCGGGAGCTTCGGGCGGCCGAGCTTCTGCTGGAGGTCCGACTTCTCGCCGTCGGAGAGGACGTCGAAGCCGACCTCGACGCCCTTCACCCCATCGAGCTCGGCGACCTGCTTCGCGACCGCCGTTTGGAAGTGGGAGCGAATCGGGCAGCCGGGGGTGGTGAGCGAGACAACCACCTCGACCCGGCCGTCGTCTCGGATATCGATCGAGCGCACCATTCCCAGCTCGACGATCGAGCGGCGAAGCTCCGGGTCGATGACCGCGGTCAGCTTCTCGGTGATCTGTTCCTTGGTCGGCATCGCCTTCATTTTCGCAGACTCCCCGGCCCGGCCCCGAAACGGTCCATTTGGCTTGGTAGCGTCCGCGAGCCTCGATGCCAGCCTCAAGCAAACCGATCCTGATAGTGAACGCGGACGACTTCGGCTGGTATCCCGAGGCCACAGACCCGACGCTGGAGGCGTTCGCGACCAAGCGGATCACCAGTGCGACCGCGATGGTGCACATGGCGGACAGCGACCGAGGTGCGGAGCTCGCACTCGAGGCCAAGTTGCCGACCGGCCTCCACCTCAATCTCACCGACCCGTTCGACGGCTCAACCGCGAACGAGAACCAGCGGGAGCGGCAACTCCTCGCCTGCAGGCTATTCCCGACGCTTTCGCCTTCGAACGTGGACCTACGACCCTCGGATCCGATCGCAGGTGGAAGGAGCGATCAGCGACCAACTTGAGCGATTCGATGAGCTCTACGGTCAGCCCCCAACCCATCTCGATGGCCACAACCATGTCCACGTCAGCCCTAACGTCGCGCTCGCTGCGCCGCTCAAATCAATCGGCAAGGTGCGGGACAGTCTCTGGGCGTGGCCAAGTGCCCGAACCGTGGGGGGCGCGGCGCAGGCATTGAGGCGAGCCCTGGTATCGCGAAGGTTCCTTCGGACGCAGTACTTCCTGCACATCCTTCAACTCCATCGGGAGATGGATCTGGACGAGCGGCGTGAGCGCATCGGGCTATCCCGCGGGACTTCGGTGGAGGTGATGGCTCATCCCGGCTATCCCCATGAACAGGGATATCTGATGTCTGAGGACTGGGGCCGGCTGATGGAGACGGAGACGCTTCCGCTTGGCTCATACAGGGACCTCGCCTAGAGCGCCGGCCGTTGCGCATCCTCCTGTCGCTCCATGACTATCTCGACCCGGACTCCGGCGGTGGGGGCGCGACCATCGAGCTTGGCAATGACCCTCCGCGGGCTCGGCCAGGACGTGCGTTACGTATCGCTCGACGACCTCCCCGCTTCGTTGCCCCTTCGCGCCGCGCTTGTCGCATACCCACATTTCGCAGCCGCGCGGTTCAGGCGCGAGGCACGTCGAGGGCTGGACGTCATCGACTCATCTCCGGGGGACGCTTGGGTGTGGGGGTCGCTCGCGAGAAGCCCGGCGCGACCCCTGCTCGTTACGCGGAGCCATGGACTCGCGCACCTGCATCACGAGCGAAAGCTCGAGTGGGCGGCACGGGAGGGTGGCCGCCTCAGGCCCCGATACCGCTTGTATCACGGACGCTGGCTGCTCTACGAAGTCGCGCGGTCGCTAAGGGTCGCCGACCTGGTGCTTGTCCTCAACGAAGGCGAACGCGCCTACGTCACCGATGACTCGGAATCGCTCCAGATCGCGTTCGGGTTACGGCAAACGGGATCCCGATTGGTTCCTTGACGCTGCCCGTTCCACCAACCTCGTGGCCGGCAACACGGCGATCGCGTGCGTGGGCGGCTACCGCGAGAGCAAAGGCATCGATTACGGATCCCGTGCCTTGGCCGATGTCATGCGCGCCCATCCGGGCTGACGGTCTCATTCCTAGGCACCGGTGTACCCCGTGAGGAGGTCCTACGCCGGTTTCCCGCTTCCCTGCACGAGCGAGTCACCACCGTTGAGCGCTATCGACGCGAGGAGCTCCCGGCACTCCTCGAGGGCCACGGAATCATTCTCTTCCCGAGTCTTTCGGAAGGCTTCGGCCTCGCTCTGCTCGAGAGCATGGCCTGCGGGCTCGCGCCGGTTGCCGCACGGAGCGAGGGCCCCAGCGGCTCGTATCGCATCAGCGCAACGGGCTCCTGGTCCCCCTGTACGACTCGCCCGCGATCAGCGCCGCAATCGCACGGCTGCTGGGCGACCCGGACCTTCTTCGGCGCCTTCAGGCCGAAGCGCGACGCACAGCCGATGATTTCTCATGGGCAGCATCGGCGCGCAAACGCTCGACTTCTACCGTGAGGCGCTGGCGCGACGTCAGCCCTCAGGAGCACCGCAGCCCATCTAACGGACCCGTGGTGCAGGCGGGGATCAGCTACCCCGCAGGCCGACCGCGTGGAGAGCGGTGCGGAGCAGGATCTTGGCGTCGTTCCACACCGACCAGCGGCCGACGTAGATGTAGTCGATCTTCACCATCTCGTCGAGCGAGATCCGGTGGGGGCCGAGAAGCTGCCAGGGGCCGGTGACGCCGGGGACCAGTTCGAGGCGGCTCCGACGCCAGCCCAGGATCAGCTCGTCCTCCTCGAGGATCAGGGGACGAGGCCCAACCAGGCTCATCTCGCCCTTGAGCACGTTGAAGAGCTGGGGGAGCTCGTCGAGGGAGGTGCGCCGGAGGACCCGTCCCACGCGAGTCACGCGCGGGTCGTTGGAGATCTTGAAGAATCCCTCCTTGGCCTCGTTCCGGGCGCTCAGCACCTCCTTCTCCTCGTCGGCGCCGACCGCCATCGTCCGGAACTTGAGCATCTGGAACGGCTCCCCACCGCGACCGATGCGCGTCTGGCGGAACAGCGCCGGCCCTCCCGAGTCGAGCCGGATCGCGACCGCGAGAACGCGCCAGCAGCGGCGCGAAGAACGAGCAGCGCGAGGCTCGCGCCGATCAGGTCGAAGCCTCGCTTCAGGGCCTTCGACGATTTGGAGAGCGCCGAGTGGCGAACCGCGAGGACCGTCATCCCGTCGAGGTCGTCGGGCTCGATCTCGGATCCGACGACCTCGAGGACGCGCGGGAGGATCGTCACCTTCAGGTTCGACTCCCTCGCGAGCCGCACGAGGTCGAGCATCGCCTCCCCCTCGGCGTGATCCGGCGCCAGGACGATCCGATTGGCGCCGAACCTGCGGGCGACGCTGTTCACCTCATCGACCGACCAGGCGGAAACGCCCTGATCCACGTCCTCCTGCCGTCGGGGCACCAGCGGCATCTCGCGCAGACCTCGGCGTCGATGTTGCGGCTCTCCGCCAGGCGCTCGCGGATCCGCTCAGCGGAGCCCGGTCGCCGAGGACGAGACAGCGTTCCGGGGGCAGGATCCACCGCGCCTGGGCCCGGGCAAACGCCCTCGTCCCCACCATCGCCACGAACATGCCGAGCCACAGCGCGATCACCTGCCACTTCCCGAACTGGCCGACGATAGACGCTCTCGAGCAGCCAGATCACCAGGGCGTACAGGGTCGCCAGGCGAAACAGGGCGGGGACCTCCTCGAGGGTGGTCTTCCGCAGGAGCAGGTCGTCGCGGTCGTAGAGGCCACCGATCTTCGACATCAAGACGACGATCGGGAGGCCGGCCAAGGTGGCGAGGGTGAGGGTGTCGTCACCGAGCAGCGGGACGAAGATGAACAGGGCGATCGCGGCTGCGGCGATATCGGCGACCACGAGGAGCCGGCGCTCGATCGTGTCGCGGGCGAGGGTGTCGCGCCTGGCCTTGGAGCTGTATACGAGCCGACGCGTGCCGGTCTCGACCTGAGCCGGGCTGGCGCCCAACGCCTCGGACACACCGCGTCGATCCTCGAGAATGGCGTGGGTTTTGGATTCCATCAGCTGATTGCGCGCGAGGCGGGAGGGCAGTCTAAGAAGCTCATTGACCTATCGGTATCGTCGATTCGTTTACTTAACCCAAAAATCGGCATGCACGATTGGTTCAAGTCCCGAATCCATTCGAGTGAGCCGGTTTCCGGATCCCCCTTGGACCCCGACTCTGAGAGTCCCCTAGGACCGCGACGAGGGCCAAGACCCCCGACGAAGGCCGCCCGGAATCTTACCCCCCTTGCGCAACGAGCGCAACAGTTCGTGCAAAAAGTCACCTCCCCTCGAGGATTCCGGCCCGTCAAGCCTGCTTCAGCGCGTAGCGGCGAACCGCTTCGACGAACGCCTCGGCGACCGAATCGGCGGAGAACAGCTCGCGGACTCGGGCGCGCCCCGTCTCGCCGCGGCGCCGCAGCTCCTCGCGATTGTCGTCGGCCCAGCGAAGCCGCTCCCCCAGCTCGTCGGCGCTCTCCTCGCGGAATGTCCAGCCGCCACCGGTCTGCTCGACCAGCGTCGGCAGCTCCCCGGAATCGGAGCTGCAAACCGGAACCCCACAGGCAAGCGCCTCGATGACCACGCGACCGAACCTCTCCTGTTCGGTCTCGGTGGTCCTCGAGGGGACGACGAGCAGATCCATCTCCGAATAGGCCCCTGGCATGTCGAGATGCTCGACATAGCCCCGCCACTCCACCCGATCACTGATCCCGAGCCTGTTCGCGATTGAGCGGAGGTCGGCCTCCGATCGGTCCCGTTCCGATGACTAGACCCCGAATCGTGTCGGGCGTCCGGGCGAGCGCCTGAAAGAAGGTGTCCACGCCCTTTTGGTGTACCAACTGCCCAACGAACCCGACGACGAGCGATGCCTGCTCGGACGATCCCCGTCCGCCGCCCGATACAGGGAGAGGTCGACGCCGAACGGGATCACCTCCAGCGAGCCGTGGTAGCCCTTCTCCCGCAGCACCTCGGCGGCGGGCCGAGCCACAGGGAGCGCGAACGCAGCGTCCCGATAGACGCTGCGCTCGCCTCTCCGGATCGGCCATGGATAGCGCTTCAGGATGCTCTCGCTGCTCTTGAAGCCGATTGGGACGCGGACGCTTCTCCGGTTCGCGCGAAAGGCCTGCATCGTCGCGAGCCCCTCCGGGTCATGCTGCACGTAGATCACGTCCGGGCGCTCCTCGGAGAACAGGCGGGACAGCGACGCCAGATAGAAGTGGAGCAGGATGTTGCCGTTCAGCGCAACGGGAAGCGGCCGGAGCTTCGCCTCGAAGCCCGCCAGCAGCTCCGCTCGGCGCCTTCCGTACTCCGACTTCCAAGCACGGGGAAGGACCAGGGTCAGGTCCCAGCCGGTCAGCCGCTGGACTCGCGCGAACAGATCCTGGTTGGCGGGCGTGATGCAGGCGTGGCTGATCACCAGGAGCTTCACGAAGGTGCAGGCCAACCGGCGGCGCGGAAGGAATCGAGCCAGAGACCGAGGGTGAGGATCGACGCCAGCTCGCTGACGGGCAGCTCCTCCACCGGCGGGGCCTCTCCCGAATCCTCGAGGATCAGGAGGCGAGGGGAGTCGGTTACCGGGATCTCGACCACGGCGCTGCTCGGCCACCGGGAGAGGACCTGGACCGGCACCTGCTGGTCGGTGAGCGGGTCGTAAGCGCTCGCCTGAACCTCCCCGCCGTCCAGCCCGCCGATCGTCAACCGGTAGGAGGCGGGGGGCAGGTCGAAGCGAGCCGGGTCGGTGGCCGGCAGATCGGAACGGTGGACCTTGGTGAGGTCGCGCGTCATCACGTAGACGCTGGCGACGAAGCGGTCATCGGAGACCTGGAACGGGAGGAAGGCGAGGACATCCCGGTTATAGAGCGGCGGACGGCCGGGGATCCGGTCCCGTCGACTGGCGCTGGTCGTGGTCGTCGGAGATCCGGGTCAGGGAGGCTGGCGCGGGGTATCGAGCTCCCCCGGTTCGAAGCGGGCCATCATCCGCCCCATCGCGGCCATCGTCCGGCCGACGGTAGCCGCTGCCGGGTAGCCGCCGGCCCGCTGGTCCAACTGGTCGAAGAAGGCCCGATCGATCAAGGCGTACTCCTCGTCGCTTGCGTCGTAGAAGTGCAACGCACCCACACCCTTATTGACGAACGCCGTCGTCGCCCGCAGCGTCGCCTTCGCCCGCAGGTATCCGGCGGCGGCGCCAGTCACCCCGGCGTCCTCGAAGTCCCAGCCGGTCTCGGTGATCCAGACCTCGGGCGATGGTGAGCCCGGCGGGTGGGTGTTGCGCCCGTGGGGGGTCCCGTAGAGATCGGTCGTGATCGGCGAGAGGTCCCGGACGAGGTGCTCCGTCTGGATCGCCGATAGGAAGTGCTCGGGGAAGAAGGCGTTGTGGTCACCCGGCAGGCGCAGAATGTCCTCGTAGGGATGCTTGTCGATCGCGGTCAACCCCGGCGGGCTGGTGCCGCCGGCCTCCCAGGGGCGCTGGTTCGCGAAGCCGTCGCCGATTCCAACCTCCTCCAGGCCACGTCCGGGCTCGCGGATGAAGGCGATCGTCCGCGCGAGGATCTCTCGCTCCGTCTCCTCGGTCTCGCCGACCCCGATCTCGGACGCGGGGGCGTAGTAGTTGGCGGCGTCGAGGAAGTCCGAGCCGAAGCTCAGCTCGTTCCATATCTCGACGTCGAACTCGGTGCCGCCGAGCACCTCCCGGGCCTCCCGGGTGACCACGTCGACGTAGTCGAGCCACCCGGCCATCGTCTCCTCGAAGTCCGGGTTCGGGCTGCCATCGGCGAGCCGCGGGCGCTCGAAGGGCCGATAGGCGAGCGTCGCCGCGGGGTGGTTCCCGGCGGCGAGCGGCTCCGGCAACGGCCTCGAGAGCGTCACGGTCCCGTCCGGCTGGACTCCCGTGAAGAGGACCTCCGCGGCGATGTAGTCATCGGTGGCGTTTAGCCCCGTCCGCCCCGGCTGGATCGCCTGGGCGGTGGCCGGGGTGACCCGGATCGGTGCGGGCTCCCCGCGGCGCCGACTGGGTGAGGCGGGCGGTAAAGAAACGATGGGGGCAGGGCACCCCGTGGTGGCCGTTCAGCAGGATCAGCGGGCGGATGCCGTGGTCGCGAAGCGCCGTCAGGGTCGTGCGGATCTCGTCCTCGCTGCGCAGGCTCCCGCGCTGGTCGAAGTCGACCTCGCCCCAGCCCAGCTCCACCCGGGCCCGCCGGAAGCCGCTCTCGGCGAGCAGCCTCGCGGTCGCGTCCGCCTGGCTTGCCTTGTCGAGGTCGAAGTTGACCCCGACCGCGTCTTGGAGGGTCTCCGCGGGGACCGTGTCGAGGTAAGCGCGCCAGGGCTGCAGCCGGTGCGAGCGGTCGCCGAACTCGAGCGCCGTCTGCTGGGCGGGATCGATCGGCTTGCTCAGCGTCCCCGCGAACGCCGGCGTGGCCAGGACCAAAGAGGCGGCGAGCATCGCCGCCCCCACAAGCTTCACGATGGTGCCGCCGACCGGCCAGCGCGGAAGGAATCGAGCCAGAGCCCGAGGATGAGGACGGGCCAGAGGCATGGGTCCAGTCGGCGCGCCCGCTTGGTGCTCCTCCGCGAGTCGCGGAGAGCGCCCGCGGTCGAGCCAGCCCTCCTCGAAGAGAGCTCGCTCTCGATCGATCTGCTCGCGAGCGCGCCGGCCAGGGGTCCGCGGAGCCACTGTGCCGCCGGGACGCGGAACGCGGTCTTCGGGCGCTGCGCGCTGCCCAGGGGCGCGAGATCGCTGAAGGCGGCGCGCAGCAGAGACTTGCCGCCGCCTCCCGTGTGCTCACCGGCCGGGACCGCTCGCCGCGAACTCCGCGAGCTCGCGGTGCAGGTAAGGGCGTGCGCATCTCCAGCGAGACGAGCATGCTCGCGCGGTCGGCCTTCGCCAGCACGTCGTCCGGCAGCCAGTGCCGCTGGTCGAGGCGCATGAAGCGGTCCGCGAGCGACTCCGTTCGGACTGCTCGAGCAGCAGCGACTCGAGGTCCTCGACCACGGCGTCGAGGTCCGACGCCGAGCCGAGCGCCGGCCCGTAGAGGCGGTCGCGCAGGTGCCGCCGGCGCTCGGTCACCCAGTCGAGGTGGCGCTCGAGCGCGGTCTGCGGCTCGAGGACGTCGGCCAGCCGGCGCGCCCGCCGCGCCGAGGCCCGGCACGCAGACGGCGCGACCGCACGCGGCGACCCGAGCGGGGGTCACGCTTCCGACCCGCTCGGCTCGTCGCAGCCAGCGGTAGCGCGGATAGCCGCCGAACAGCTCGTCGGCGCCCTCGCCGCCGACCGCCACGGTCACCTCCTGCCGGGCGAGCCCGGCGACGGCGTGGAGCGCGACGAGCGCCTGGTCGGCGATCGGCTGGTCGAGCCGGCGGAGCAAGCCGGGACCCGGGCCGCGACGCTCGCTCTCGTCAGCATCAGCTCGTGGTGCTCGGCCTCCAGCGAGCGGCCGTCTCCGCTGGCGCTCGTGGTCTCGTTGACGGCGCCGACGTCGTAGCCGACGGTGAAGGTCTTGATCGGTGCGCTGGAGCTGCGCGCCGCCAGCGCCGCGATCGAGCGTCGAGTCGACCCCGCCGCTGAGGAACACGCCGAGCGGCACGTCGGCGATCAGCCGGCTCCGCACCGAGTCGCTCGAGCACCGCGCGGTCCTCGTCGACGCAGCTCCTCGCCGTTCGGCCGACGTCGCCGGGTCGCGGGGCCGGGCGGCGACCAGTACGGCGCGAACCTCCACCTCGCCCGTCCTCCCAGACGAGCATGTGGCCCGGCGGCAGCTGCCGGACGCCGCTGGACGATCGTCCGCGGCCCGGGCACGTAGCCGAACACGAAGAACGCGTCGACGCCGGCGGGGTCGAGCTCGCCACTCGACGGCTCCGGCCGCGCGCAGCGCGGTCAGCTCCGAGGCGAACGTGAGCTCGCCGCGCTCCGTCGTGTAGAAGAGCGGCTTCTCGCCGAAGCGGTCGCGCGCGAGCAGCAGCCGCCGCCGTCGTCCGGTCCCAGATCGCGAACGCGTACATCCCCTCGAGCGCGTGGACCAGCGCGTCGCCGTACTCCTCGTAGAGGTGGACGAGCACCTCGGTGTCGGTTCGTGCTCCGAGCCTGTGCCCGCGGTCGAGCAGCCGCTCCTGCAGGCCGGGGTGGTTGTAGATCTCACCGTTCAGCACCGCCCAGACGGTGCCGTCCTCGTTGCAGAGCGGCTGGTGGCCGCCCTCGACGTCGATGATGCTGAGCCGCCGGGCGCCGAGGGCGAGCCCCGTCTCGGGGTCCAGGTAGCGGCCCTCGTCATCGGGGCCGCGGTGCCGAAGGACACCGGTTCATCGCCGCCACCGCGGAGCCGCCGGGATCGTTGGTCGATCCGCAGATGCCGCACACGGGCCAGCCAGGGTAGCCGGGAGCTACGGCACCCTCAGGCTTCGGTAGCGGCTCGATCACGCTCGGTAGACCCGCTCACCCGCTCGGCGACGGTCTCCGGCGCGAACTGTCGCTCGTCTGCCGCCCCGCCCAGACCGAGGCGTGACGCGAAGCTCCCTGTCATCGGCGAGCCGCCGCAGCCGCTCGGCGAGAGCCGCCTCGTCCCCGGGCGGATAGAGGAGGCCGTCGACGCCATCGTCGATGATCTCGGCGGGCCCTCCTGCATCGGCGGCGACCACCGGCAGCCCCGCCGCCATCCCCTCGAGCACGACCTGCCCGAGCGGCTCGGGCACGGTCGAGGCGTGGACGAGGACGTCGAGGCGAGCGAGCTCGGCGTGGACGTCCTCGGCGAAGCCGCGGAAGCTGACGCGGTCGGCGAGCCCGAGCTCTCGCGCCATCGACTCGGAGCTCATCGGCGTACGCCTCCTCGCCGAACATCGGAGCGCCGATCACCACCGCCTCCACCTCCGTCCGTTGCGGGAACGCCCGGGCGAACGCGGCGAGGAACAGGTGCTGTCCCTTCCAGGGCGCGAGGCGCCCGAGGATGCCGATCCGCCGGACCTCGTCCCGGATCTCAGCCGGCGGATTCCGGGAGCTCGATCGGGCTCGGGATCACCGTCGCCTTTCGCCGGGCTCGCTCGCCGAGCGTGCTCAGGGTGGCCTCCGAGTTGACGATCACCCGGTCCGCGGTCGGTCGATCGCGGGGCGGCCGAGCCTCGCGGCCCTGCCTCGGCATGTAGTCGGCGCGCGAGGCGTCGCGCAGATGCCAGACCAGCGGGCCCTCGCGAGGCGTGCCGCCGGGCGCGCCGTAGAGCCCGCTCTTCAGGGTGTTGGCGTGGACGAGGTCGGGCCGAAGCCTCCGCAGGCGCCTGCTGAGCCGGAGCGCGTAGCGCGCCGGCCTGAAGGGGCCCGCTCAGGCCCGTCCCCCCCAGCCGGACCCGCTCGCGCCCCATCTCCCGCGCGCGCGTCGCCAGGGGAAGGACCTCGGTCGAGATCCCCTCCTCCGCAGGCGGAGCCTCCAGCGGGCCCTCCTCACCGAGGATCACGTGCGCATCCACGCTCGGTGAGCGCCCGGATCAGTCCGCAGGAGGGCAAGCTCGCCACCGGACAGCCGCGCGACGTGATCCAGATAGACCACCCGAGGTTTCCTTGACGAGGGCGGGAGAGGCGGCTCTCCGGTAGATCTCGCGGTCGCCGCTCGCGAGCGCTTCGAGGAGAAGCGCTCGGCGTGGGCGCGGCATTCGGCCGGGGCTGGGCGCCGCGTGCTCGCCCCTCGAGGCAATCCTTCGAGGGCCTCGGCGAGCTGCTCGGGCTCGCCCGCCCGGCGTGATGATCCGACCCTTCAGGCCCGCGGTCGTCTCGGGAAGGCCGCCGACGTCCGAGGTGATCACGGGAGTCCCGCAGGCGAGCGACTCGGTGCACGATCAGGCCGAAGCCCTCCAGCTTCAGTGTCGGCACCACCGAGACATCGGCCGCCCGGTAGCAGGAGACGAGCTCCGCGTCGCTGACCGCCCCGCGGAACTGGACGCTGCTCGAAACTCCGAGAGTCTCGGGCGAGGTGCTCGAGCGCCTGGCGCGTCCGGGCCCTCCCCGACGATCAGCAGCGTGCGCTCGGAGGACGGCCCCAGACGCGCCCAGGCGTTCAGCAACGTCTCGAGGCCCATCCGGGGGACCAGCCGCCGGACGCTGACCACGACCTTGCCCGTGGCAGGCAGGCCGAGCCCCTCGCGCTCCCGCTGCTTGTCCCCGGGGGTGAACCGTTCGAGGTCGACCGCCGGGGTAGACCACCGCGACCTTCCAGGGCTGGACGCCGTAGCGCTCGACCAACACCCGCTTGAAGGCGCCACTGCGGGTCACCGCGCCCGTGGCTCGGCGGTAGACGGCGAGCTCGACCGCCGCGCTTTGCGACCACCTTCATCCTCGCCTCGTCCTCGGCGATGCTCTCCTGGGCCCAGGGCCCATGGAAGTGGACGACCATCGGGCGGCCCCGGGCGGCCCCGGCGAGCAGCGCCGCGATCCCGTAGAGGGCGAAGTGGGTGTCGACCAGGTCCGCGCTCGCGCGGAGCCGACGGGCCGCCTGCCCGTATCGCAACAGCCGTAGCGGGAGCCAGCTGCGGTCGACCACGGCCACCTCGGGAGGGGGGTCGCTGACCGGCCCGACAACGACGGCCGGGGGCCGACGGCCATCGGTCGCCAGCCCCCGCCAGAGATCGACGAAGCCACGGGCCAAGCCGCCCGGCACGTCGGGGAACCATTCGAATCCCAGCAGCAGGGGCCTAGGCTCCACGGCGATGCCTCCTACTACGATCCCGCGCCGAGGGTGGGCTCGCGAGAATGCTGACGATGCGGCGATCAGAAGACCAGGATCTCCCCTTGGGCGATGAGCCGCTCGGGTCGATGAACGGCGCGGCGCCCGCCCCCGTGCGCCGCTTGCTTCCGATGCTTCGCACTCGGTGCACGTCGGTCCTTGGATACCACGGCGTCGCGGACGTGGCGCTGCGCGCCGACCCTTCCCGCCTGATGATCTCCCCGGCTCGGTTGCGGGCCCAAGTGCGGGCGCTTCGAGAGGCGGGGTTCTCGTTCGTCACCGTCTCTGAGCTCCTCCGGCGCACCGATTCCGGCCTCCCCCCGTCCGGGCTGATTGCGCTCACGTTCGACGATGGGCTACTCAATCTGCTCGAACCATTACTGCGCCTTGCGGACGAGGGAGTGCGGACGAGCGTCTATCCGGTGACGGAGTGGATCGGGGGGCGACATCCAAAGGTCCCGGATAGCGAGCAAGCCCGGATGCTCGACGGTAATCATCTTCGAACACTCGCAGATGCCGGGGTCGAGATCGGAACCCATTCGGCTAGCCATCCCGACCTCTCGACACTTTCATTCTCGGAGTGCGTCCAGGAGCTCGCTGATAGCCGCCTGACCCTCGAGTCGATCCTCGAGCGCCCGGTACGGACGGCCGCGTATCCGTATGGCAGCTACACATCGACGACGGTGACCGCGGCCCGGGAGGCAGGCATCGAGATCGCGGTCGCCGCGGAGACGGGTCTCGGCTGGGAACCGCTGGCGATTTCCCGCGCGCGGGCCGGGCTTGGCGACAGCTGGATCGCCTTCACGATCCAGGCGACTGGGCACTGGCCCCGATTCGCGATGAGCCCGACCGGTCGGTTGCTGCGCTGGACGAAGCGCGCACTGCGGCGCGGTTGAGCCACCCCGGTATGGCTCAGAGCTGCCAGCGCGACTGGTCTGCCAGCCCCGGGATGCGGGCGACGACATCAACGCGGCGGATCCTTCGATGCTTGCGGGCGGAGCGAGGCAGTTTCAATGCAGCCTCGAAGGGCCCGCCCGACACCTGGACCCTCCCGCGGAGGACGTAGCGCCTGGCACCCGCGCCGACGCTGGCCGTCAGGCGAACGCCGGCTGGCCGCATCGCGTTCCCAGAGATCAGCACCCTGCGACCGAGCAACCGCACCGAGGTGACCTCGAGTCCCATTGGCGTCGCGGGCGGCTGCACCGGGGGCTCGGTGATGGGCGACTCGCTGACAGGGGGCTCCACGACAGGCAGCTCCTCCACCGGCGGGGCCTCCCCGGAGTCCTCCAGGATCAGGAGGCGCGGGGAGTCGGTTACCGGGATCTCGACCACGGCGCTGGTCGAGCTCCGGGAGAGGACCTGGACCGGCACCTGCTGGTCGGTGAGCGGGTCGTAAGCGCTCGCCTAACCTCGTCGCCGTCCAGCCCGCCGATCGTCAACCGGTAGGCGGCGGGGGGCAGGTCGAAGCGAGCCGGGTCGGTGGCCGGCAGATCGGAACGGTGGACCTTGGTGAGGTCGCGCGTCATCACGTAGACGCTGGCGACGAAGCGGTCATCGGAGACCTGGAACGGCAGGAAGGCGAGGACATCCCGGTTATAGAGCGGCGGCCGGCCGGGGGTCCCGTCCCCGTCGAACTGGCGCTGGTCGTGGTCGTCGGAGATCCGGGTCAGGGAGAGCTGGCGCGGGGCATCGAGCTCCCCCGGCTCGAACCGGGCCATCATCCGCCCCATCGCGGCCATGGTCGGCCCCGCGGAAGCCGCTCCCGGGTAGCCACCGCCTCGCTCGATCGACCTGGTCGAAGAAGGCCCGATCGATCAAGCCGAAGTCGGCGTCGCTTGCGTCGTAGAAGTGCAACGCGCGCACCCCCTTGTTGACGAGGGCGGTGGTCGCCCGCAGCGTCGCCTTCGCCCGCAGGCGAGCGGCGTCGGCGCCCGCCAGGCCCAATTCGGAGAAGTCCCAGCCGGTCTCGGTGATCCAGACCTCCGGCGGTGGCGACCCGGGCGGGTGGGTGTTGCGCCCGTGCGGGGTCCCGTAGAGATCGGTGGTGATCGGCGAGAGGTCGCGCACCAGGTGCTCGGTCTGGATCGCCGACAGGTAGTAGCTCGGGGAAGAAGGCGTTGTAGGTGGGGATGAAGCTGTCGCGCCACTCGTCCGCCGCCGACGGGTGATGCCGTCGAGCCTCGCCCAGCGCGTCGAGTGGGCGGCTGGTCCGGATTCAGCTGCGTCACCCGGGAAGCGCAGCAGGTCCTGGTAGGGATGCTTGTCGATCGCGGTCAAGCCCGGCGGGCTGGTGCCGCCCGACGTCCCAGGGGCGCTGGTTCGCGAAGCCGTTGCCGATTCCCACGCCGCCAGGCCGCGTGCGGGTTCGCGGATCGAGGCGATCGTGCGCTCGAGGATCTCCTCGTGCTCCGCGTCGCCCAACCCCGATGTCAGGCGCGGGGTCGTAGTAGTTGCCGGCGTCGAGGAAGTCCGAGCCGAAGCTGAGACTCGTTCCACACCTCGACGTCGAAGTCGGTGCGCCGAGCGATCTCCCGCGCCTCGCCGGGTGACCAGTTCGACGTACTCGAGCCAACCCGCCATCGTCCCCTCGAAGCGCGGGTTCGGCCTGCCGTCGGCGAGCCGCGGCCGCTCGAAGGGCTGCGTAGGCGAGCGTCGCCGCGGGGTGACGCCCGGCCGCGACGTTGCCTGGGCAAGCGGCCTCGAGAGGGTCGCCGTGCCGTCCGGCTGACACGCCTGTGAAGAGGACCTCCGCGGCCTTGTAGGCATCGGTGCGCGTTGAGCCCCGTCCGGCCCGGCACGATCGCCTGGGCGGTCGCCGGCGTCGACCCTGAATCGTCGCGAGCGCCCCGTGGGCGCCGGCCGCGTCAGGCGAGCATCGAAGAAGCCGGTACGGGCCTGGCGCGCCGTGGTGGCGTTGAGCAGGATCAGCGGGCGGATGCCGTGGTCGCGAAGCGCCGTCAGGGTCCTCTGGACGGAGCTCGTCGTTTCGCAGGCGTCCGTGATCGTTGAGTCGACGTTGGCCCAACTGCACCTCGACCCGGGCTCGCCGGAAGCCGCTCTCGGTGAGCAGCCGGGCGGCCGCGCCAGCCTGGCTGGGCTCTGACGTCGAAATTGATCCCCATCGCGTCCCGCAGCGTCTCGCGCGGGAACGGTGTCCAGGTAGGCGCGCCAGGGCTGGAGCCAGTGCGAGCGGTCGCCGAACCCGAGGGCCGTCTGCTGTGAGGGGTCGATGGGCGCGTTCAGCGTGCCGGCGAAAGCTGGGCTGGCGAACGCCAGAACGGCCGCCAGTACGGCGGCGAGAAGCGCGCCCCTCGCTCCAACTCGCGTCTTCTGCCTGGCCACACGGCGGCGAATCGGCGTCCGGACAGCCAACACGGAGAACCGACTGGCCGATTGCACGTATGTACGGCCAGGGTTCCGGAGAAATCCCTTCCTTCTCGGCCCGGAGATGACTAGGCGGTCGCCTACACTCGCGACGATGGAGCCCGAATCTCCGGCGGCGCCAAATGCCGGGCGCGTGCGGGTACCCGCTCCCATCGGGCCGGTCGGCGGCGGCCTGCCTCGCCCGACCTTCGGGGTGATCATCGCCGCATACCAGGGAGCGGCGATGATCGGTCAGGCAGTCGATTCGGTGCTCGCCCAGACCCTGCCCGCCGATGAGATCGTGATCTGCGACGACGGTTCGACGGATGACGTCGAGACGGCGCTCGCCGGGTACGGCGATCAGGTGGCGCTGATCCGGAAGGAGAACGGGGGTGCCGCCTCGGCGCTTAACGTTGCCGCGCGGGCGGCGCGCTCGGAGTTCGTCGTGCAGCTCGACCAGGATGATGCGTTCGCCCCGGAAAGGATCGAGGCGATTGCGAGCCTAGCCGTCGCCCGGCCCGACCTGG
Source organism: uncultured Solirubrobacterales bacterium (assembly GCA_963752585.1). Classification (GTDB taxonomy): domain Bacteria; phylum Actinomycetota; class Thermoleophilia; order Solirubrobacterales; family 70-9; genus CAVVYV01. The sequence goes on along the minus strand of CAVVYV010000005.1, from coordinate 17,433 downwards.
ACGTGATCGCGACCGATGCCGTGATGGAGCTCGACGGGGAGCCGGTTATGAGCTACCGCGAGAAGCATGGCTTCGAGGTCCACAACCAGCGCGCCGAGATCCTCCGCAGCTGCTTCTTCGGTTGGCCCGCGATTCGCCGCTCTCGATTCCTCGCCGTGGGCGGCTTCGACGAGTCCCTGCAGGTGACCTGGGACTGGGATTGCTGGATCAGGCTGATTCTGAGCGGGTCCGCGGTAGGCCTCGTCGACCGCCCGCTCTACAAATGGCGCTTCGGTCACCGCAGCCTCTCCTCGGACTCGGCAAGGAACTCGCGCGAGAACGTGGTGATGCTGGAAAAGCTCCTCGAGGGCGACTTGCTCACTCCCGAGGAACGGGGCGTCGCGGCCGAGGAGATTGAGCAGCACGCTCAGGGGGCCGAGGTCCTGGAGGCACGGTATGCACTGGTTACCCGCCAGGAAGACGCGCGCCGTCTCGCCCTTTCGATCGCCAGGGGGCCGAGGTTCTCCCTTTCGACACGAGCAAAAGCGGCGTTCGCCGCGTTCGCGCCGGGCGTCGCGGGACGCTTCCTGGCACGCGGCGACTCGACCCCTCCAGTCGGCAGCATCGACCCCGCCGACCCCTGACCGCGCTATCGCGGGTCGCTCTGGAGGATGGCGCCCTGCTCGCGCTGTTCGGCAAGCGTGCCGCTGAAGACATCCTCGAGGGGACCGAGGCCCCGTATCCACTCGGCCATCGCGGCGATCCCTTCGTCGAGCGTCGTCTCGGGCGTCCAACCCAGTGCCCGCATGCGCCGCGCATCGAGGACGAGATGCCGGACATCACCTGACCGATACTCGCCGGTGATGACGTAATCCGGCTCGAGTCCGTAGGCGTTCGCAAGCGTCTCGATCACCTCTGTGATCGTCACGGGCTGACCGCGACCCACGTTGAACACCTGCCCGTCGGCGTCATCGCGATCCATCGCGGCCATCGTCGCCCTGACGACATCGCCGACGAAGACGAAGTCCCGGGTCTCACGCCCGTCCTCGAACGCCCGCGGTTGGCGCCCGTTGAGCAGCAGGGTCGAGAAGATCGAGAGGATGCCCGTATAGGGGTTGAAGACGGATTGACGCGGTCCGTAGACGACGGCGTAGCGGAGGGCCACGGTCGGGATCTCGAGTCGCTTGCCAAGGCCGATCACGGCGCGCTCAGCGGCGATCTTGCTGACTGCGTAGGGGGTCTCGCCGTTCAAGCGAGCGGTCTCATCCGTAAGCAATGGCGTCAGCGATCGTCCGCATTCGGGGCACGGCGGCTCCCACACGCCCCCCGCCATGTCCTCGTTCGCTCGCAGGCCCGGCTGGATGACGCCGTGTTCCTCACACCTGTACAGCCCCTCGCCATAGGTGGCCTGAGAGGACGCGACCACCAGCTTGCGGATCCCGAGGCCCCGCCGGGCGACCGTCTCCAGGATCAGCGTGGATCCAGTCGCGTTGACGTCGAAGAACTTGGCGATCTCGTCGGTGACACCGCCGACGGCGGCCGCCAGGTGGTAGACGTCGTTGACTCCTTCGAGGCAGGCGGCGAGGCGCTCTCGATCCCTAACGTCTCCTTCGACGAACTCCGCTTCGGAAGGTATCCACGCAGGCCGTCCGCGGTGCGATCCGGGATCGAGGTTGTCGAGGATCCGAACCTCGTCACCCCGACCCAGGAGGGCATCCACCAGGTGGGAGCCGATCATCCCCGCCCCTCCGGTGACGAGCGCCTTCATCCGAGTGACCCTACTAGCCGCGCTCCACCGGAACCGAGCAGCGGCGACCGAGAGGATTCAGTGTAACCCGACCGGCGCGGCGAGCTCAACCACGCCCCCCAAAAGGGCAGCCTTTCCCGGATGAATCCCCAGAGCCAAGCCAGATCACTCCGCTTGGGGACGAGCAAATCGCGGGCGGTCGTATCAAAGATCCGGATCGTGGCCACGAATAGCACGAGGAAGTTCGCCGTATAGGCGACGAGGCTGACCACGGCCGCACCCATGATCCCTATCGATGGCAGGAGCAGGAGCAATCCGGGTACCGTGATCAGGAGGGCCAGGGCCTGCCCGACCGCGGGCAACCCGGGCCGCCCCACGCCATTCAGGGTCGGGCCGAGGATCGCGGCTCCGCTCAGGGGCACCCCGGCCGCCAGCAGCACCCAGGCCGGCTCGGCGGCGTCAGCGAACTCCGCGCCGAACAGCGCCGTGAGCAGCAATGGGGTCGCGGCGGCGACCACGAGGCGTGAGGAGCAGAATCACGAACAGCGCAGTTCGTAGGGCCCGGGGCGCAAGCTCAACCTCGCCGGCTGAGACCCTCGCCAGCAGGGGCCACGACATGCCACCGCTGATGAACAAGTCGAATCCGCCCACGTTCGTGGCCACCACGTACAGCCCGAGGTCGCTCGCCGATACGAACGTGATCATCAGGAGCTGATCGAACCGAGCGTTCACGAAGTCCGCCGTGTCCCCTGCCCACGCTTTGGCGGCGAACGGGATCCCCTCCTTCACCATCGCCGGCTCGAATCGGAAGCGCCGATGCCGGAGAACGGGAGAGGTGACGCAGGAACGTCGATGAACGCCGCGGAGAAGTAGACGACCGCCGCCGATGCGACCGTCAGGGAGTCGGCGACGAAGCAGGACGACGAGCGCCATCACCCCGATCGAGACGGGGACCACCCTCGCCGCGATCACCAGGTTCCATCGCTCGAGTCCGGAGCAGATGCCGACCAGCAGCATGCCCAGCAGGGTGAGCGGCACGATCGCGAAGCCCACAAGCAGGAACGTGTGGACGACCGCTCGGTCCTCGGCGAGCAGCGAGGAAGCGGGATCGCCCACGAGGAAGGCCAGGAGGCCCGTTCGCGACCAGCACCGATCCCAGGGAGAGCACCAACGTCCCGACGGGCCTGCCGCGCGCAGCCTCCCGCGCGGCGAAGACGTCCTGTCCGAACAGGGCGACGCTTCGGCGAACCCGAGCGGGACCAGGATCGCCGCGAGGTCGCCCCGTCCCGCCGGGCCCGAGGGCCCGGGCGAGGATCGGGCCCGTGATCAGGCCGAGGCGGCGAAGCGATGCCCGCCGCGGTGAGGTTGATGCTCGCCCGCGAGAACTGCCATCGCTTCCGCGCCCTCTGCGGATACGCGGCGTCCCCTTTTGCACCGGATCGGGCTCGACTGCGGGCTCGCTTTTCATCCGACGGGGCGGGTCGCCCGGCGCGCGCATCAGCTCGAAGGGCTGATCCGAACGGGCTCGCCGCCTGGTCGCCGCCGTCGGGGGCCGGGTCGCCCACCCGAGGATCAGCCAGAGCAGGGAGTGCAGCGCGTAGTGGCCCCCGGGAGCCAGTACCCGAGCGTCACACGGCCAGGCCAATCGCGCCCGAGGAACAGCGGATCGCGCGTCTCCATGTAGTGGCGGCCGGATCCACGCGAACGCGACCACGGTCGATGTCAGGAAAGAGGAGCCCGCCAGGCAGACCGAACCTGACGAACGTGTCGGAGAAGTCGAACTCGGTCCAGCGGCGGCCTGCGTCGCTGCCCCCCGAAGGCCGACGCTCCGCCAGGGCGATTCCCTGCCCCAACGGATGGCGCAGCCCCTCTGGCATCCCGTTCCCCGATCAGCTGCAGATGAGCGTTCCCAAGGTGGAGGATGTCTTCGTCGAACGGTCGCGCGATCCCCCCGCAGCTGTGGCTGATCAGGTCGCTGCCGGTCCTGGAGGAGATGTTCGCGAGAACCGGCGCGGAGGCGAGATAGCGCGACGACCCCGGTGACGGCGATCACCGGCAAGGCGATCCGCGGGCGGCTCGATCGCACGCCCAGCATCACGGCGAGGGCGAGGACACCGAGCACCATCGTTGCCCGGACGAGCTGAACGTGATCCCGACCAGCGAGGAGGGGAAAGAGGACGATTGGCCAAGCGCGTCGATGGAGCAGCGCAGCCACGGCGAAGACCATCCCCGCGCCCAGATAGCCGGCGTACTCCGACGCGCTGGCCAAGGTCCCCAACCCCTCACCTCGTCTCCGACGCTGAGCGCGGCGTAGCCGCCGACGTCGATCCATGCCACGGTCCCAGCTGGGGAATCCGACCTCCGTCTGCCACAGGCCGTAGATCGCGATGGCGCCGGCCAGGAAGGCGGTTCGCGTACTGCAGTCGCGCGATCGTGACCCGATCGGGCAGCGCCCGCCCGACGAAGAACCAGAGCGAGCGGGATGCCCAATGAGCATCAGGGCGACCACGGCGGCCTGAGGCCCGCCCCGAGGGGATTGACCCCCAGCACGACGAGCGCCGAGCAGAGCGAGCACCAGCTTGCTCAGCAGGTCCGGGGCGAGCGGCCTCGACTCGAGCACGTACGCCTTTACGAACAGGACGAGCGGCGAGCGCCGGCCCGATCAGGAGAGCGGATCAGCCTCCGGCCAGCCGGTGCTCTCGATCAGCAGCCGGCGGATGAGGCCCACCAGCGGGAGAAACAGCAGCCCCCCGAGGATCGCGGCGTTTGGCCAGCGCAGGGCGGCAGACCGAGGACCGCGTGATACCGAGGGCGAAGAGCGAGCGGTAGAGCTCAGGATGGCTCGCGAGCAGCCAGCCGAGCGCGGCGGCGATCGGCAGAAGCGCCAGGGGAAGTGCAAGCGGGAATCGGTCGACCGCGAGCCCCCGGCGACCCCTTGCGGACGGTCGTAGACGCCCCGGCCACGTTCACGAGCTCTTCTGCTCGGGCTCCGCGTAGTAGTCGTAGTTGGCGTAACCGGTTCCCGGCTCGACGTCGTTCGCGACCACGCCGAGAATCGGCGCGTGCATGGTGTCGAGCTGGGCCTTGAACCGGGCGATCGTGTCTCGGGTCGCCTCCTTCATCCGGCTGACCAGGACGATGCCGCTCACCTGGTCGAAGAGCGGCATCGGATCGGAGATCACGCCGGCTGGCGGAGTGTCGATCACCACCAGGTCGTAGTGGGCTTCCGCAGCCTCCAGCAGCTTGGTCATCGCCCGCGACTCCATCATCCCCGCGGGGTTCGGCGGGTGGGGTCCCGCGAGGACGACGTCGATCGTGACCGGGGCGGCGTCCTTCGAAACCCCGTTGACCGCCACCCTCTGCTTCACCTTCGCGGGCTCAGGCGTTCGGCTGCTCAAGACCGTGGTCAAGCCATGGCCCTTCGGCAGGCCGAGCATCTTGCCCAGCGAGGGGCGATGAAGGTCCGCCTCGAGAAGCAGGACCCGCGAACCGCTCTCCGCGGCGGCGGCAGCGATTCCGAGCGCGACGGTCGTCTTGCCCTCCGCCGGCCCGGCCGAGGTGACGAGGACCGATTTGATCTCGTCGCTGAGGTCGAAGTAGCGGAGGTTTTGCCGCAACATTCGGAAGGCCTCCGCGGATCGCCGGTCGGCAGGCTGGGTCGGCCCACCGTTGCTCATCACCTTCGATTCAGGAATCGTGCCGATCAACGGGAGGTCCGTACAGCTCCCTGAGCTCCTCCGGGGCGCCGGATCCGTCGGTCGACCTGCTCCAGGACCAGGACCAGGCCGACCCCGAGCAGCAAGCCCGCGAAGACTCCGAACAGCGCGTTGCGCCTCGGCTTCGGTGAGGAAGCACTGCCGGGCGCCTGAGCGGGCTCGACCAGCGACACCCCTCCCAGTCTGCAGGTCGGCCAGGGTCTGGAGCTCGTCCAGGCGGCTCTCCAGGGTTACCCGTCCGGGTCGGGGAGGTCGCGGGGTCCGCGAGCAGCTGCTCGACGCGCTCTTGCGCCTGCTGACCTTCTCTCGATCGGCCTCCGCGCGGAAGGCGACGAACTCCTCGCCAAAGGCGTTGGCGATCTCGGCGGACTCGTCAGCGTCGGTGGTGGTCGCCTTGATCGAGACCACGTCCGAGCCCTCCTCTGACTCGATCTCGATCTGATCGCGGATCTCTCCCGCGGTGATCCCGCTGCCGATCCGGTCCGCCGCTCGCTCCGCCACCACGTCGAGCTGCAGCAGCTTCAGGTTAGTGTCCAGCTCCGCTGAGGGTCGCTGACCTCGACGGCGGTCTCGTTCCCAGCCAGGGACGTGCCCACCCGCTCCTGCGCGATCAGGAGGGAGGCGGTAGCGGTGTACTTCTTGGTCTGAACGAGGGAGAAGGCCAGCGCCGCGACCGCGACGAGGACCACGCACAGACCGATCATCCACGCCCGCCGGCGTAGCGTCGCAGTCAGTTCGCGAAGGCCGCCGCTTTCCAGCGCCTTGTGATTCACAGAAACCTCACTCCCCTAGGGCCTGGCAGGCTAGCAAGGGGCCTCGGATGGATCGCAGTCGTCATTTCGGTCTATCTGGGATCGGGTGATCGAACGGTACTGGGGGGATCCGACCGATCATCATGTGACTGATCGGACGATGACGGGAAAAACGTGAGCCCGAGAGACCTGGATCAGGAGCGATCGATCGCGGTCGCGCACGACTACCTGCTGGTCATGCGGGGGGCCGAGCGAACTTTCCTCGAGATGGCCCGCTGCTGGCCGGGCGCCCCGGTCACCACGCTGCTCTACGACGAGGCCGCCACCGAGGGGCTCTTCGCTGACTGGCAGGTAACCGCCTCCTATCTCAACCGGCTGGGGGTCGGGCAAGCCGCACTTCCGCCGGCTCTTCCCGCTCTCTCCCCTCCGCGGCGCGCTCGCTCCGGGTCCCTCAGCGCCTGCTCGTCTCGAGCAGCTCGGCCTTCGCCCACGGGATTCGCTCCGCCGAGGTTCACGTCTGTTACTGCCATACCGCCGTTTCGGTACGCATGGTTCGAGGACGAGGCGCTGGCCCAGGTTCCCGGGCCGCTGCGCCCCCTGTTGCGGTTGACGCTTAGCCGGAAGCGGTCCTGGGACCTGAGGACATCGCGGAGGTGACGGGTTCATCGCCAACTCCGAGATAACCAGGGACCGGATCGGCGAGTTCTGGGGGCGGGAAGCGAGCGTGGTCCATCCGCCGGTAGAGGTCGATCGATTCACCCTCGCGGAGCCCGAGGACTTCTTCCTGGTGGTTGGGGAGTTGGTTGGCCACAAGCGCGTCGACCTTGCTATCGAAGCCTGCCGTCGCGCCGGTGCGAGGCGCGACCGTGGTCGGCACCGGCCCCGAGTCCGAGCGCCTGGAGACTGTCTATGGCGGAGAGGGCGTCAGCTTCCTCGGCCGGGTGGACGACGCGGGCTCGAATCGCTCTACCAGCGGTGCCTGGCGCTGATCGTGGCGAAGGTCGAGGAGTTCGGGATCACCGCCGTCGAGGTGCAGGCGTCCGGGCGCCCGGTGCTGGCGGTGGACGAGGGCGGGGTCCGAGAGACGGTGATCGACGGCGAGACCGGGCGTGCTAGCTCCGGGCGAGGTCGAAGAATTCGCCAGGCGATCCGCGACACGGACTGGACCCGCTTCTCACCCGGACGCCCTGCGTCGCGAAGCGCCGAGCGCTTCTCCCCACCTGGTCTTCCGCAGCCGACTGGCCGATGAGGTGGAACGGATCGCCGGGCGACGCGCCCCTCAGCCTCAAGCTCAGGCCTGATCGGCCTCGAGGTGGTCGCGCATCTTCCCGAGGGCGCGGTAGACCCGCCCCTCGACAGTGGTCAGCGGCAGCTTCGTCATCTTCGCTATCTCCGGAACGGTGAGATCGGCGCCGAAGCGGAGCGCGATCGCCTCCCGCTCCTCCTCGCTGAGGACCGTGAGGGCGGTCTGCACGTCGCGATGGGCCTCCATCGCCTCGATCCCTCCGCCCGCGTGCCGCTCCCCGGAGCGCTCCACCGCCCGGCGCTCCGCATCCCGGCGGCGAATCTCGTCCAGCATCAGGTTGCGTGCGATCGCATACAGCCAGGCTCGCTCGCTCGCCCCGGCTGTCGATTGAAGCGGCGGCGGGCCTTGTAGGCACGCTCGAAGGCGGCAGAGACGACGTCCTCGGCCATCGACCGGTCGCCGCTGCGGTAGGCGACGTACGCGAAAAGCGCCTCGGCGTGCTCGTCGAACAGGCGTGAGAAGTCCTCATCCCGCATGGGCGCCGAAATCTCCTGTCAGGAAAAGGGGCCCTTGTCCGTAATAGGGGTTATGACCGATCAAGGCCACCTTCCGGACGACTTGGCGGGTATGGCCAGGCGGCTCGAAGTTGAGCGGCCCGTGCCCACCGGCGTAGAGCTGGAGTGGGTTCGGCACCGGGCGACGGTAGGAGACGCCGGGTCTACCCGCAGTCAAACGAATCGGAAGGTAGGACAATCAATGAGACCTCGACTCGCCATCCTCACGATGCTGGCAGTCGGAATTCTGTTCATGGGTGCCGGGACCGGCCTCGCCGTTTCCGGGATCTCGGGCAACGACGATGCAAGCGAAGCGGTGTACCCGACCACGACCACATACGACCACCGACTACCTCGACACTATTCCCCCGCAGGGGGCGGTGGCCGGAGGGACTGGCGGCGGCACTGGTGGGCTGCAGGAAGCACGGAGCCGAGGCGAAGGAAGTCGCTCAGGTCGCGGCGAGCGGCGACGGATTCCCTGCCGTTCACCGGGTTCGCAGCGATCCCGTGATCGTGGTTGGCGTGGGCCTGCTTGTCGGCGGCTTGGTACTGCGCCGGCGCACGACGCACGTAGTTCCTGGGTTCCAGGCCCAACTAGGCCCCCAGGGCTAAGGGAGCAGCAGGGGGGCGGTCCTTCCGACCGCCCCCCACTGCTCCGTGTCATCCGTCTGCACCCCTCCTCGAGCTCCCGCACCCGCTCGTCGAGCGGATTGAGCTCACTGGCCTCTCGCGCGGCCTCCCGAGGATCACTCCCGGCCGTCGCCGCACGACCGCCAGGACGTAGCGGAACTCCCAGTTGTCGGGGTCACGTTCGATCGCCTCCTCGGGCCATTTGCTCGGCAAGCTCCGCCTCTCCCGACCGGGCGTCGCAGTAGGCGAGCAGTTCGTAGGGCTCGGCGCGCACCGAGAGCGCGTCGATCGACGCGAGAGCCTCGTCGATGGTCGTTGTGCAGCCCCCATCCTTGATCGCGTCGACGGCGGCGTTCAGCCGCGCCTGGGAGCGGGAGACCGAGAACGGGGTGAGGGCGGCAAGCAGCAACCCGATTCCGAGCCCCACCCGCAGCAGCCTTCCCGGCGGCGCGACCCGGGGCCGGACGACGCGAGCGCGGCTCCACCGAGGGCGAAGGGGACGATCGTCAGCGCGGGCAGCTCCCATCCCAGTCGATCCCGGCGTGAGCGGCCCAGGCGGCGATCACGGCCAGGATCCCGCCGTAGAGCACGCGGTCCGGCCCCCGGCAGCGGCGAGCCACCCCCACGAAGAGGGCGCCGATCACTGCGAGCAGGAGCAGCAGCCCGACGATGCCGAGCTCGGCCAGGACCTCGAGGTAAAGGGAATGGGCCTCGATCGTGGCGAAGTCCTCCGGCCGATCCTTGGCCCATGCCAAGGCGAAAGCTCCGGCCCCCTACCGGAGAGGGGCAGATCCTCCCAGGCATCCACGGCGACCCTCCAGTGGTCCCCGCGATTGTTGGACGCGATGTTGGTGAGGCGCGAGCGGGAGTCCTCGGAGTCGCTCTGCTCGTCTCCTGAGAGGAACCGGTCGCCCTGGTCCCCGATTGTCCCGGGTATGTCGAGTACCGCGACGCCGACGACGAGCGCGACGAGCACCGTGCCCGCAATCGCGAACTGCCCCTCGCGTTGCCGGGCCCTCGCGGGGATGCGGAGGCCGTCCAACCGCCCGTCGACCCGCAGCAGGCGCCACGAACGAGCCCTGCGGCGACCATCGCCGAAGCACGACAAGGGCGACCGTTCGTCCCTGATCGACGCCCTCCGAGCTCGCGACTCGGTCGACGTGAGCACGTCGGCCTGGTAGCAGGCGACCAGGGCGACCGCCGTCGCCGGACCCGCCGCGAGCAGCGTCGTTAGGAGCCCGCGCGGCCGCGCGACAATGGCGAACACGGCGAGACCGAAGATCGTCGCCCCATCGCTCCGCGCGAGAGGGTGAAATACAGGGTCGCGACCATCGGCACCACCAGCGCCGCCGCCGGCGGCCGGGCTAACCGAGGCTGGCTGCGATCGCTGGCGATCGCGAGCAGGAGGAGCACGCCGAAGCCCGCGAGCATCCCGACACCGTTCCAATAAGTAAGAGGATGGCTCTAGCCCATCCGCGGCGGCCTCTGCGGGGTTGGTGGGAATACCTCCGCAGGATCAAGGCGAGGAGCCCGGCGCCGGCGACCACGACGATCGCGATGGCAACGGCCCAAACCAGGGCTTGGACGCGGGGCCTGGTCCGCAACAGCAACCCGGTCGAGAGCAGTGCCAGCAGGTAGACCAGCACACGGTCGAACTCGAGCAGTGACCTCGACGCCGAATCCGACCAGAGCTGAGAGAGCATCACCCAGGCGGCAAAGCCGGCCAGCGATCCGCTTGCCACGACAATCGAGAGGTTGGCGCCCGCAACCGGGTGCTCGGCGGTCAAAACCCGGAGCGCCAGGATCGCGAGGAGGATCAAGACCCCGACTGCCGTGTCTCCCAGGGAAGAATCTCCTCGGCCGAGAAACCTAGATAGAGGAGGAGCCCCCGCCGGCCCGAGCAGCGCCGCTCCGGGCCGTGAGGCGGTCAGTCAAGGTAAGCGTCCGGTCCCGCGGCTCGGCTGAGATCGCCGCACCCTACAAGCCGACCGGGACGCGGCCAGAACGAGAGAAGCCGGCCATTGGCCGGCTTCTCTCCGGAGAACAGTGCTGCTTCCGGCCCGCATACCGTCCCCGTACCCGCCTCACGGTGGGCTCGACCCGCTCCGCGGGAGACGGGCTCGAGGCCCCCCTACCCACCGGCTCGACGCGCGCCCGTGCCTTGCGGGCCCGCCCGATCAGCTGGTCGGTGACCTGCTTGCGGACGTCGCCGCCGCGGGTTCCGGCGCGGTCGATCTCGTCGGCGAGCCGCCGACGCAGGGTCTCGAGCTCGTTCCACCGGGTCTTCGAATCGCGAAGGGTCGAGACCCGGTTCTGAATCGTCTCGAGCTCCTTTGAGCGAGTCTCCGGCTTCGCGCCACACATCGACGGTCTTTCGGGCCGTATCAGCTGCCTAGGGCACGGCGCCGACAGCGACATCGACTGCCTGCAGCGCCGGCTTCGACGGCTTGCTGGCGGCGGTGCCCCTTGTTCTCGGTATTCGGCTGCTTCTTGGGCATCTTGGTCGGCATCTCGGTCTTCAACTCCCAACGGATAGCGGGAATGGTCTTATGACTCGTAATGTTGTTCGCAGCGTAGCAGCGAACACACGTTCTTAACCCTGCGCCAGGAGGCTGTTACACCCCCCCTGCTCCTAGAGCTCTGCCCGATGGGCCTCCAACCGAGCGGCGAGCTCCTTCTCGGCCGGCTGAGGGCCGGCGTGTGCCCGCCATCGATCTCGTCCGGGGTGATGACGCCCAGGTGCTCTCCGACCATCAGGCGGACGAACTCAGCCGGGAAGATGCGGTCGTCACGGCAGAGCAGGTACCTCGTCGGCACCGCGGGCCAGTCCGCGAGCGGCCAAGGCTCGCGCATCGCTTTCGACACCTCGGGCCTTCCCCGCCGCAGCGCCTCGGCGGCGAGCTCGGGAGGCACGCCGTTGTAGAAGAGGGCGATCTCGTCGTCGTATGCTGTCGATCCTCGCCGGCATCCAGCGCGCCGACGCCGGCAGCGTCGAGCTGCCGGCCGGCGACGTGGGCTGGGTGCCCCAGCAGCCCGCCGTGTACTCCAAGCTCTCGGTGGCCGAGAACCTGCGCCTGTTCGCTCGGCTGGAGCGCGTCGCCGACCCCGAGGCCGCGGTCGCCCGGATGCTCGAGCAGGCCGACCTGGCCGACCGTGCCGACGACGAGGTGGCGAGCTCTCGGGCGGAAATCGCCAGCGGGTGAACATCGCCGTGGGACTCCTCGCCGACCCGGCCGTGCTCCTGCTCGACGAGCCCTCGACCGCGCTCGACCCGCGCCAGCGGGAGCGCCTGTGGGAGTTCGTCGGCGGGCTGACGGCGGGGCACGAGCATCGTCTACTCGACCCACATCGTCCAGGAGGCCGAGCGCTATGCCGACCGCGTCCTCGTCCTGGCCGACGGCGAGCTGATCTTCACGGGAACCCCGCGCGACCTCGAGGTGGAGTCGGGGGCCTCGGGCGTGGACTTCGAGGCGGCGTTCGTGCGCTTCCTGCACGAGCGGGGCCACTGAGGGGCGCCGGTGCGCTGGCTGCTGCTCAAGGACCTCCGGATCCTGCGCCGCTCGCCGCTGCTGGTCACCCTGCTCGTCATCTACCCGGTGGTTATCGCCGTGCTGATCGGGCTGGCGCTGTCGGGCGCCCCCGAGAAGCCGAAGGTGGCGTTCTACAACCAGGTCCCGGAGGGCTCGAGCACCTTCAAGCTCGGCGGGCAGGAGATCGACGCCGCCAAGTACGCCGACGAGCTCTTCCAGTCGGTCGACCCGATCAACGTCTCGAGCCGCGAGGAGGCGATCGACAAGGTCAAGTCCGGTGAGGCCCTCGGCGCGCTGATCGTCCCGCCGAACATCGTGGAAAGCTGGGGTCGGGCTGCAGAGCGCCGAGGTCGAGGTCATCTACAACAACGAGGACCCCGTCAAGGGCCGTTACGTCGACCAGATCATCAACTCGCGCCTGGCCGACGCCAACGCGGCGCTGTCGGACGAGCTGCGCCAGATCGCCGTGAAGGACATCGACCTCCTGCTCGACGGCGGCGAGTTCGACCTGTTCGGACGCACGCTCGACATCCTCGGCCTGCGCAAGACCGAGGCGATCCTGACCTCGGCGCTGCGCGACCCTTCCCCCCGGCGCCAGGAGCGGGCCGACCTCGAGCAGGTCGCGCGCTTCGCCAACCTCGCGATGGCCAACCTCAACCTCGCCGGCGACGTGGTCGGCACCGTCTCGCAGCCCGTGAAGGTCAAGCGCACCCGCTCGAGGGCAAGCGCACGCCGCTGGACTCGTTTGCCGTCGCCATCTCCGTAACGGTCTCGCTGATGTTCGTCACCGTCCTGCTGGCGTCGGGGATGCTGGCGCTGGAACGCGAGGAGCACGCGTTCGCCCGGCTCGTGCGGGGGCTGGTCTCACGGGTGGGCCTGCTGGCGGAGAAGGTCGGGCTGGCCGCGCTATGCGCCTCGGTCGTCGCCGTGGCGATGACCTGCGGAATCGGCATATTCGTCTCACTGCAATGGGGGCGCTTCCCGCTGTGGCTGGTCGCGATCGCATTCGCCTCGCTCGCCTTCGGCGCGCTGGGCGTGGCGATCGGCGGCCTGGCCCGGGAAGTGCGGGCCGCCTCGCTGCTCGCCTTCCTCCTGTCGCTGCCCATCGCCTTCCTCGCCCTCGTCCCAGCGGCGCGGTGTCCACCGCCCTCTACGACGTGATCCGCGTCGTCTCGGCCCTGTTCCCGTTCAAGCCGGCGCTGCAGGCGATGGACAACGCGCTGAACGACACGGGCAAGAGCATGCTCGTGCCGCTGGCGCATATGGCGGCGCTGACTCTCGCCTTTATCGCCGTGGCGCGTGTTGCGATGCGCCGCTTTGCCTAGAGCGGTCGAACGGCGGGCATCGAGGGGGGGGGTCGGGATGCGTGCGGCGCGCCCACGGAGCGTTCGTTGCCGACAGGACGGTTTCCAGCGCCAACCTTCCTCTCAATCCGGACCCCCTCGATGCGCCGTTGGCCGGGCCCAAAGCCCGCCGGTATCCTCAACCGGATGGCCTTCCCCCAAACGCGCCTGCGCCGCCTACGCAAGACCGGCGTGCTGCGCGACCTCGTTCGCGAGACCGAGCTGAGCCCGTCGCGGCTCGTCTATCCCATGTTCGTCGAGCACGGTCTCGACCGGCGCACGCCGATCGAGGCGATGCCGGGGATCGACCGCCTCTCGATCAACCACGCGGTCGAAGAGGCCGGCGAGGCCCACGCGCTCGGCGTACCCGCGGTCATCCTCTTCGGGATCCCCGCGGCCAAGGACGACGAGGGGTCGGGCGCATGGGACGACGAGGGCGTCGTGCAGCTCGCCGTGCGCGCGCTGAAGGAGGCCCACCCCGACCTCGTCGTGATGACCGACGTCTGCCTGTGCGAGTACACGAGCCACGGCCATTGCGGCCGCCTGGCTCCCGACGGCAGCGTCGACAACGACTCCTCGCTCGAGCTGCTCGCGCGTACGGCGGTGTCGCACGCGCGCGCCGGCGCGGACGTCGTCGCGCCGAGCGACATGATGGACGGGCGCGTCGGCTTCATCCGCGCCGCCCTGGACGAGGACGGCCTGACCGACACTCCGATCGTCGCCTACTCGGCGAAGTTCGCCTCCGGGTTCTTCGGCCCGTTCCGCGAGGCCGCGGACTCGACGCCCGCGTTCGGCGATCGCCGCGCCTACCAGATGGATCCGGCCAACGCGCGCGAAGCCGTGCGCGAGGCGGTGCTCGATGTCGAGGAGGGTGCCGACGTCGTGATGGTCAAGCCGGCGCTGCCCTATCTCGACGTGATCCGCGCCGTTCGCGAGGCGGTTCAACTGCCGGTCGCCGCCTACAACGTCAGCGGGGAGTACGCCATGGTCAAGGCGGCCGCCGCCGCGGGGCACATCGACGAGCGCGCCGTCGTCCTGGAGACGCTCACCGGGATCCACCGGGCGGGCGCCGACCTGATCATCACCTACCACGCCAAGGACACGGCCGAGTGGCTTCGGTGAAGGTCCGCTCGCGGGCGGGCGGCTCGGCCGTCCCGCTCGACGACCTCGACCGGCGCCTGCTCAACCTCATGCAGGGCCGCTTCCCGCTCGCCGCCCGACCCTATGCCGCGGTGGCGCGCGAGGCCGAGATCACCGAGGATGAAGCCCTGACCCGCGTGGCCCGCCTGGTCGACGAGCGGATCATCCGCGAGGTCACCCCGATCTACGACACCCGCGCGCTCGGGTACTCGTCGATGCTCGTGGCCGCGAAGATGGATCGCCGAGAACCCCCACCGGGCGGCGGAGATCGTCAACTCCCACCCGGGCGTCTCGCACAACTACCTGCGCGACCACGACTTCAACCTGTGGTTCACGCTGGCCGTCGAGCCGGACTCGGCGCTCGGCCTCCAGGGCACGATCGACGCGCTCCAGCGCCTCACGGGCGCCGAGTCGATCCGCCAGCTGCCGACCCTGACGCTGTTCAAGATCCGCATGGACCTCGAGATGGAGAAGGGCACCGACGCCCTTGCGACCGCGGCGGAGGCGGCCGAGCCGCGGAGACCGAGCCCCAGCCCTACGACGACCTCGACATCGCGGTCATCCGCGCCACCCAGGGCCACCAGCCGGTCGTGGCCGAGCCCTACGCCGAGCCCGCGGCCGATCTGGGGATGGGCGTCGACGACCTGCTCGCCCACATGAAGGGGATGATCAACCGCCGCCTGCTGCGCCGCGTCGCGGCGATCCTCTTCCACCGCCGCGCCGGGTTCAGCGCCAACGGCATGGGCGTGTGGAAGGTCCCCGAGGCCGACATCCTCGAGACGGCCACGCGCATGGCCTCGGTACGCGGCATCTCCCACTGCTACCAGCGGCCCACGTATCCCGACTGGCCCTACTCCGTCTTCACCATGGCCCACGGCCGCAGCAAGGAGGAGTGCGACGCCATCCTGGACTCGATCGCCGAGATGACCGGGATCGAGGACCGCGCGACGCTCTACTCCTCGACGGAGTTCAAGAAGGTTCGCCTCCTCTACTTCACGGACGACTTCAAGCGGTGGGAAGCGGAGCACGGGTAGGCGACGCCCGCTCGGCGGAGCTGTACCGCCGCGCGCTCGACGTCCTGCCCGGAGGCGTGAACTCGCCGGTGCGCGCGATGCGCGCGATCGGACGGGACCCGCTGTTTATGGACCACGCCCACGACGCGGAGATCGTCGACGTCGACGGAAACGCGTACGTCGACTGGGTCTGCTCGTGGGGTCCGCTGATCCACGGCCACGCCCACCCTGAGGTGCTGGCCGCGGTGGCCGGCGCGGCCCGAAGGGCACGTCGTTCGGCGCGCCCACCGCGGCGGAGGTCGAGCTGGCCGAGGAGATCGCCCGCCGGATGCCGGCGTCGAGATGGTCCGGATGACCTCGTCGGGCACCGAGGCGTCGATGAGCGCCCTCCGCCTGGCGCGCGCGGCGACGGGCCGCGAGAAGGTCCTGAAGTTCGCGGGCGCCTACCACGGTCACGTCGACGGCCTGCTCGCCGAGGGCGGCTCGGGCCTGGCGACGCAGGGGATCCCGGCCAGCCCGGGCGTGCCCGCGGCCGCTGCCACCGCCACGATCGTCGTCCCTGGAACGACCCCGAGGCGGTCAGCCGGCGGCCGCCGAGCACAGCTGGCGGCGATTCTGGCCGAGCCCTACCCGGCGAACATGGGTCTCGTCCCCCCCGGAGGCGGATTCCTCGAGCACCTGCGGGCCGCGGCGGACGATTCGGGAGCGCTGCTCGTCTTCGACGAGGTCATCAGCGGCTTCCGGGTGGCCCGCGGAGGCGCTCAGGAGCTTTCCGGAGTCCTCCCCGACCTGGTCGTCATGGGGAAGGTGATCGGCGGCGGCCTCCCGGCGGCGGCGTTCGGCGGCCCGCGCGAGCTGATGGAGCGGATCGCTCCGGCCGGCGACGTCTACCAGGCGGGCACCCTCTCGGGGAATCCGCTCGCGGTCGCCGCCGGGCTCGCCACGCTGCGGATGCTCGACGACGCCGCCTACGCCCGCCTCGCCGCGACGACCAACGAGCTGGCCGGCGGACTGCGGGAGGCGGCGGGCGATCGCCCTGTGCAGGTCGTCTCGCTTCCCGGCCTGGTGACGACGTTCTTCTCCGCCGATCCGGTCGAGGACTACGCCGGCGCGGCGGCCTGTGACCTCGAGGCCCACGCGGCGTGGTGCCGTGGCCTGCTCGCCCGCGGCGTGTATCCGCCGCCGTCGCAGTTCGAGGCCTGGTTCCCCTCCCTCGCCCACGGCACCGAGCACGTGGCGCGGACCGTCGAGGCGGCCGCTGCGGCGTTCGAGGAGACGTTCACGAGCCGCCGGAGGCCGAGCGGCGCCATCAAACCGCGGGGCGCGGATGCCCCGCGGAGGTAGCTCGATGGACGTCCTCGATCGTCTCGCCGGTCGCGCTTCGCGCGGACGGCGGTCTGCTCGCCGATGCGGTGGTGGATGCGCCCGCCGGAGAGCCCGCGCGCCACGGCCCGGTGGCCGCGGCCGGCCCGCGGGCGGCGGGACGCGAGGCGGAGTACGAGCTCCTCGTCGAGGCGATCCGCGAGGGCTACCTCCTGCACTACGCGACCGGGCGCGTCGTCGTGCCCGAGGACCCGGACCTGGCACTCCTGGCGGGCGACCGCCTGTATGCCCTCGGCCTCGCCCGCCTGGCCGCGCTGGGCGACCTCGAGGCCGTGGCCCTGCTCGCCGAGGTGATCTCGCTCTCCGCCCAGGCCCATGCCGCCACCGACCCCGAGTGGGCCGAGGCGGTGTGGGAGGCGGGCGCCCGCGCCGTGGGCTACGGAGGCACGCCGGACGACCT
>CAVVYV010000004.1:0-773894 GCA_963752585.1 uncultured Solirubrobacterales bacterium | reverse complement strand
GCGGAGCGACTGCAGCACGCGGCTCGTGACCGGGCGGGCGACATCCGTGGGCACACCCATGTGACGCTCGGCCCAGCTGCGGATGCCGGGGCCGTCCTTCAGCAGGAAGAAGAGGCTGAGAGCGGTCATCGCGACAAAAAAGACCAGCGACGAAAGCCTCTCGATGCCCGTGATGGTCCCGTGAACGAGCGCCTTGTATGACTCGCTCGCAGCCGAGCTCACGTCCTGATTCGCGGAGTGAGCCGTGCCAGCGCTGACCCCGATGTCATTGAGCCAGCCCTCGATCTCGTCCGCCCCGCCCCTCAGCTGATGGGCGATCGCGCCGGACTCGCTGGCTATCCGTCGAGGATCAGGTAGACGGCGAGGACCGCGGCACCGATGATCAGCAAGAGGACGACCAGCGCACCCACGCTTCGCGGGACACGGTTGCGCTCGAGCAAGGAGACGAGTCGGCCCCGACGGCCGCAATGACTCCCCCTGCCACGACCGGAAGGACGATCGTGCTCGTCAGGGAGAGCAGCCACACGAGCTCCACCAGCAGCACCGTGACCCCGACCAAGAGCCAAGAGGTCAACCCCGCGTCGCGGAGCCAGCGCGGGGCCGCGAAGAGCCCGGAGAGCTCCCTCGGGTCGATCTCGAAGAACTCCTCGGAGCGCTTCTCCTCACCACCACCGCCGCCGCGGCGTCGCAGTCGCCCTCGAATCATCGGCACGGCGTCATTCAACACCAGGGTGCTTCAGGGGCATGCACCACCCGGTGCGGATCACGAGCGGCACTCAGAAACCGCGTCTCGTAGGCTCGACTAATGGATTCGCTGACCTTCCTCGGTCACGCCACTGCACTCGTGAGACTCGGGGAAGCCGCTGTTCTCACCGACCCGGTGCTCGGGCGCTGGATCGGCCCGCTCCGCAGGCAGTGTCCCCCGGTCGAATCCGGGTCGATCGACGCCGCGGACGCGGCGCTGATCTCCCACCTTCACCGAGACCACCTTCACGTTCCGTCCCTGCGGCGGCTACCGCGACGACACCGTTGATCGTTCCCCGGGGCGCCGGCGCGATCGCTGCCAGAGCCGGGGCCTTCGAGATCCACGAGATGGAGGTCGGTGAGCGGGTATCGGTGGGTGAGCTCACCGTCACCGCTGTCCCTGCCCGGCACGACCCCCGGCGCGGCCCATTCGGCCAGAGGGCGCAGCCGCTTGGCTACCTGATCAGCACGGCGGATCGGATGGTGTACTTCCCCGGCGACACCGATCCGTTTCCCGAGATGTCCGATCTCGGTCCGCTCGACGTGGCGCTGATGCCGGTCGGGGATGGGGTACCGACCCTGGGGGACGGCCACATGACTCCCACTGAGGCCGCTCTTGCACTGCGCCTGCTGCGGCCCCGCCTCGCGGTGCCGATCGACTCGGACACCCTCTACCCGGTCGGGCTGCGCCGAGTTCGCCCACGAGCCCTCTCCGAGCCGCCTCTCGAATTCGCTCGGCAGGCGCAAGCGATTGCTCCCGACGTGGTGGTGCGGAGTCCTGAACCCGGGTGAGGAGCTTCAGCTGGATTCGTACTCGACCGACGCAGGGGCGGTTCGTTGAGCCAAGCGGCTGCGGTCCGACGCGGTGTCTGGGCGGCGGTGCGACTGCTTGTCCTTTGGGCGCTGGTGGGGGCGGCATTCTGGGCGACAGTTGGCCTGATCCCGGGATTTGACCTGCCGAGCTTTCGCGCGGCGCTCCTCTGCACCGCCCTCATCGCCCTGTTCAACGCTCTTATCTGGCCGCTCTTGATTCGTGTCGTCCTGCCGCTGACCGTGCTCAGTTTCGGACTGGGCTCGCTGGTCCTCAACGCCCTGATCGTCTCCTGGTCGATCGGGATCGTCGACGGCTCCACGCCGGGCTTCTGGAGCGCGCTGGCTGCCGCCTTCGTCCTTTCCATCACCCTGATGGTGCTGACGCCCGCGCTCAGTTTCGACGACGACGCTCGGCAGTTGCGGATCGTCCGCCGCCGCGTTCGGCGCGCCCGCAGGTCAACCGCACCGATGTGCCCGGGGTGATCATGTTCGAGATCGACGGCCTCGCGGAACCGGTCCTCCGCAAGGCCCTAGAGGCGGGGTACACGCCCACCATTGCTCGCTGGCTTAAGGAGGGCAGTCACCGGATCGTCCCGTGGGAATGCGATCTCTCCTCCCAGACCGGCGCCAGCCAGGCCGGCCTCCTCCTCGGCAGCAACGAGGACATGCCGGCGTTTCGCTGGTACGAGAAGGAGAGCGGGCAAACGATGGTCTCCAATCACGGCAAGGACGCGGTCGAATTGGAGCGACGCCGCTCGGACGGGGGGGGTCTGCTGGCGGCCGGGGGCGCCAGCCGCGGAAACCTGTTCTCCGGGGACGCGCCGCACTGCTCCGCGACGATGAGCGTGCTCCGCGACAGGCGGAGGTCAGGCGCGGGCGAGTACTTCGCGTACTTCGCCGATCCCTACGGATTCACTCGCACGATCGCGCTCTACGTCTGGGACGTGATCCAGGAGTTGCGCGCAGCCCGCCACCAGCGTCGGCGTGGCGAGGAGCACATCGACCGCGGCGGCCTCTATCCGTTCATGAGGGGGGCGATCACGGTGGTGATGCGCGACCTGAACATAGCGACGCTGCTCGGCGACATCGTCGAAGGTGTCCCGGTGGTCTACTCGACCTTCGTCGGTTACGACGAGGTCGCTCACCACTCCGGCATCGAGCAGCCCGACGCCTTCGCGGTGCTCAAGCAGCACGACGCGCAGCTCGCGCGGCTCGAGAAGGCGATCGAGCAGGCACCCCGTCCCTATCACCTGGTGGTGCTGTCGGACCACGGTCAGAGCCAGGGCCGGCCGTTCCGTCAGCGCTACGGCGTGGAGCTGGAGGAGCTGGTGCGCGAAGCGCTCTCAAGCGGAGACGTCTACGCCCCGCCGGCGCCGGACGAGGGGTTGAGCTCCGTCGGCGGGGCGCTGACCGACGCTCGGGACGAGGAGACGGCCGGCGGCCGGATGCTCGCTCGGGCGACGCGGGACAGCGTGATCGACGGCGACGTGGTGCTCGGGTCGAACCGCGAGGCGTTGCAGGAGTCGGATCGGGCGGCAGCGGATCATGAGGCGGTCGTGCTGGCTTCGGGCGGGCTAGGGCTGATCTCGCTGCCCGCGCGAGATCACCGGCTCTCGCTCGAGGAGATCGAGGCGATGCATCCGCCGCTCATTCCAAAGCTAAGGAGCCATCCCGGAATCGGGTTCGTGATGGTGCGGACCGCGAGCGATGGGGCGGTGGTGCTGGGTGCGGAGGGCAGTCGGCGGCTGCACGACGATCATGTGACGGGCGAGGACCCGCTGCGCGTCTTCGGCCCCAACGCGGCGGACCACCTGCGGCGCACGGACGGCTTCACGCACTGTCCCGACATCCTGGTCAACTGCATGTACGACCCCGACGCGAACGAGGTGGCGCCCTTCGAGGAATTCATGGGCTCACATGGGGGACTCGGAGGCTGGCAGAGCTGCCCGTTCGTCTTGGTGCCGACCGCGTGGAGCGAGCCCGTGGACCCAATCGTCGGCGTGCCCGCGATGCACGACACGCTCAGGAGCTGGCTGACCGAGACGGGACTCGCCCTGCGACCGCACGCCTCGGCCTGACTCGGTCAGCCGACGATCTTCGCCTTTGCCCGCTCGAACTCCTCGTCCGAGAGCTTGTTCTCGTCATGAAGTCGGGCGAGCTTGGTGAGCTCGTCCGCGGCCGAGGCGCCGCCGGATGAGCCGGCACTCTGGCGGATGTAAGCGTCTAGTTGCTCCTGCTGTTCCTGCTGCTGCGCTACGGCGCGCTCGCGCATGCCGTCGCCGCGGGCGATCAGGTAGACCAGCGCCGCCAGAAACGGGACGAAGATCAGGAAGATCGTCCAGCCGGCCTTCCCCCACCCGGACATCGAGTGATCGCGGAACAGGTCGCCGATGATCACGAAGAGGACCATCAGCCAAGCCGCGAAGAGAAAGACTTCGAGCACGGTCAGCAGCGCCTGACCAAAGGTGAAGTCCGCGAGAACCATTCTGGTTTTCCCTCCTCCCCTCGGGAGTTAGTGCCTGGGACGTCCGTGCCCCACGCGGTAGAGGAGGGAGTCTAGTCGGGGCGACTGGATTTGAACCAGCGACCTTTCGGCCCCCAGCCGATGCCGCTGTCTGTCCGTTGTGTCCACGAGGTCCCCTGCGTCCCCGCCGTCCCCGAGCGTGGACATCCTGGACTCATCGGAAGCATCAGTCGGTACTAATCCGGTACCGCGGGGCCGGCCGCAGAACCACCGCTATTCGTCCAAAGCGGCTATTTGACGTAGGGTGGTATGGACCACAGGGATTCGAACGAAAGGGATTTCGAATGGATACCTGGCTGTGGATCCTCCTTGCGGTGCTCTACATCGGGCTCTTCTTCTGGCTTGGCCTGAGCACGCTCCGCAACGGACATGGGTGGCTGTTCTTCTTCGGGATTTTCTTCCCGATCCTCTGGATCTTCGGTGCCTTCGCCCGTCCCGCGCACGAACAGGCACCGCCCCCGCGGGCGTAGCCACTATCCGCAGATGACGCCAAAAGGGACCAACCGGGTAATCGATTGGAGGGCTTGAACATGCCACGAGGACGAGACAGACGCCAGCGCAGGCGACGCGCCGCCTTGATCGGAGGGGCCGCCGTAGCCGCCAAGAAGCACCATGACGCAAAGGAAGCGCAGCAGCGGGAGGAGGCGGCAGCTCCACAGCAGGCTACGCCCGGCGAGCCCGGCCAGGCGGCCGAGCCCGCCGTGGCAGGCGGACTGACCCCCGAGGTGATGGAGCAGCTCAAGCAGCTTGGCGAGCTGCATGAGCAGAACGTGCTTTCAGACGAGGAGTTCGAGCGCGAGAAGGCGAAGCTGCTGGGTTCCAGCTAAGCAACAGCCGCCGGGGAAGTCCTCCTTCGGGGAGGGCTTTCTAGTGGGTTATCTAGCCCCCGGCCGCGAGCTGATCGCAGGTCGTCAGGAGCGCTGGTTGTGCTGCTTCGGGGAAGTCGGTAACCAGCCTGCGGCACTCTGCACTCAGCTCCTCGAGCGCTGTGCCCACATCCTCACGAGCCGACTCGGACAGGTTCGCGACCTCTTGGTTCAGCGCCTGCCCGATCTCCCCGCACCCGGTCACGGCCGTGTTCCTTGCCGCCTGGCCCTCAATTTCGGCGGCAGCATCGGTGCACGAGCTCACGGCCCCGTCCACAGCCTGCTGCACCGAATCCTCGACCGGGGCAGTCGTGACCGCCTCGGTGGTCGTTGTCTCGTCGGTCTCCTCGTCATCATCGCCGCATCCTGCGAGCACTCCGAGGGCGGCGACAGAAATCGTGGCGAACACCAAAAAGCGGCTGGCTCGGCTACGCATCTGATACAGCTCCTGTCCGGTCGAGGGGCAATGAAGCTATCCGATCGGACGATGGCGCACAAAGCCGATGGGTTTCCCTGAATCGGCATTCCTGGGACCTCTGGGCGGGATCGTGCGGCTGTTGCTTTCCATGCAAAGCAGCGCTCCAGACAGCCGACTGAATTGCCGCGGGGACGACGGGGACGCTGGGGACGCGCGTTGCTGACGAGAAGCAGTCGGGGCGACTGGATTTGAACCAGCGACCTTTCGGCCCCCAGCCGAGCGGATTCATGTGTAGATCCGTCCGTGAGCGTCCCCATCGTCCACATCGTCCCCGGGCGTCGACGACCTGGACACATAGGACGTACCAGCCGGTACCAAAGCGGTACCACGGTCCTCGCGGGCTCGCTGCGGGTAGATCACATATCGAGCGGCGCGAACGACGTCGCTGGGCTCCGCCCCAGATGGCCTCGGATCGTCCGACCCGGACGAGGACGGCTCATCTAGCCGTGGCCCACAATGCAGTCATGACCACCGCAATTCAGAGCCCTGACGCAGTTTCGGCAAGGAGGTAACCGTGACCGAGCAAACGCCAGGCATCGACTTCGAAAACCTGCCCGCGCCGAGCGAGGGCTTCCTCGTCACGCACTTCATCACCGTGCGAAGCGTTGCTCGGTCCCGTGCCTTCTACTCCGAGGTGCTCGGCGGCCAGGTTGTGCTGGAGGAGAACCCGTGCATGGTCAAACTCTCAAACTCGTGGGTGATCATGAACCCCGGCGGTGGCCCCACCCCCGACAAGCCGGACATCTCGGTCGTCAACTACGAGTTTGACAACACGGTCTCCATCTTCATGAACCTGCGCGTAGCCGACATCCAGGCGTGCTATGAGGAGTGGAGCTCAAAAGGGGCCGAGTTCGTGACGCCGCCGATCGATCGCGGTGCTGAGATTCGCTGTTACATGCGAGACCCCGACGGCTACCTGATCGAGGTCGGCCAGTCCACGGGGCTAGTCAAGGGCAAACTCGCCAAGAAGCGGCCCGAGGATCTGCCTGGCTAGTCGGGGCGACTGGATTTGAACCAGCGACCTTTCGGCCCCTCCAGCCGCCGAGTGGGTCAGGACTGCAAGAACGCCAGCAGATCAGCGTTGATCGTTTCGGCCTCGGTGGTCGGGCAGCCGTGCGGGAATCCTTTGTACGTCTTCAGCGTCCCGTTCTGCAGGAGCTCGGCGGACAGTGGTCCGGAATCGGCGTAGGGGACGATCTGGTCGTCGTCGCCGTGCATCACCAGGACCGGCACCGTGATCTTCTTGAGGTCCTCGGTGAAATCGGTCTGGGAGAAGGCAACGATGCCGTCGTAGTGGGCCTTGGCTCCGCCCATCATTCCCTGGCGCCACCAGTTCTCAATGATTGCTTCCGAGGATTCCACGCCGGGCCGGTTGAAACCATAGAAGGGGCCGGACGCGAAGTCCCGGTAGAACACGGACCGGTTGGCGGCAACCTGGGCCTGGAGGTCGTCGAACACGCTCTTCGGCAGGCCGCCGGGGTTGGCGTCGGTCTGCACCATGAGCGGCGGCACCGCATCTATCAGTACCGCTTTGGCCACACGGCTCTCACCGTGCCGGGCGATGTAGTGGACGACTTCGCCGCCACCGGTCGAGTGTCCAATGTGGACGGCGTCCTGGAGATCGAGATGGGCAGTCAGTGCAGCGAGGTCGTCAGCGTAGTGGTCCATGTCGTGACCGTCGCTGGTCTGCGTGGAGCGTCCGTGCCCACGCCGGTCATGGGCGATGACGCGGTAGCCCTGCTGTAGGAAGAACAGCATCTGGGTGTCCCAGTCGTCAGCAGAAAGCGGCCAGCCATGGCTGAACACCACCGGCTGTCCCTCCCCCCAGTCCTTGTAGAAGATCTCGGTGCCGTCGTTTGTGGTGATCGTGCCCATCGGCCCTCTCCCCTCGTGCTTGTCGTCGGCGCCCGCAGACACCATTGCACGATCAGGCGGACCGGTGTAATCGCTCGGAGACATAGGCGTTAACAGCCGCTTTGGACGAGAGCGGCGCCTTGCGGGGGAAGCAGCGCTCCAGACAGCCGCTGACTTGCCGCGGGGACAACGGGGACGCTGGGGGCGCGCCGCTCGCGAGCTGATGAGAAGCAGTCGGGGCGACTGGATTTGGACCAGCGACCTTTCGGCCCCCAGCCGGCAGGCGTGTATTGACGATGCGTCCCGCGGCGTCCCCTGCGTCCCTAGCGTCCCCGGGATTGGACGAGCTGGACGCAAAAGACGCAGCAGTCGGTATCAAAGCGGTACCAGAATGGTCTCCGGCACGGAACCGCTGCTTTGCATGAAAAGCAGCGCTCTCGACCTGGCGCTCGCGGGGTTGAATGCCGGTGTTTGGGGAGTTAGGGTTTCCTCGGAACGGTTGCTGGACTCGCTGACGTGCCGAACTAGACCCGCCAACCCGCTCGGTCACCGCTCCAGACGAACCAAAGAGGACGCTCCCGTTGGACGACCTGTCCGCGGTCGCGGACTCTGACAAGGAGCAGGTCCATGCGCCCCAGGGCGAACCGTTGGATCGTCGTAGTCCGAGTGCAGCGGAAAGGCTCGTTGCGCCGTCATCCACCCGACCGAAGGGACTCGCCATGACCCCCACAATCATCCTCGTCCACGGTGCGTTCGCGGACTCCTCCGGCTGGCACCCCGTGATCGATAGGCTCAGGGACGCCGACCAGCCCGTGGTCGCCGCCGCCAACCCGCTGCGAGGCCTCGCCTCCGACGCCGAGGCCGTCAGCGACCTGGTCCGGTCGATCGAAGGGCCCGTCGTGATCGTCGGCCACTCGTACGGCGGGGCTGTGATCTCCAACGTGGCCGCCGACGCCGGGGAGATCACCGGTCTCGTCTACATCAACGCCCTCGCGCCGGACACCGGCGAGAGCGCGTTCGACCTCGCGGGCAAGTACCCGGGCAGCACGACCGCCGACTCGGTGCGACCTGTTCCGCGCACCGACGGGACGACCGACCTCGTGCTCGCGCCGGAGCTCTTCCGCCAGAACTTCTGCGCCGACCTGCCCGAGGAGCAGGCCGCCCGGATGGCCGCTACCCAGCGGCCGGCCACGCTCGAGGCGCTCCAGGAGCCCTCCGGCGAGCATCCGCTGTGGAAGCGGGTGCCGTCCTGGTTCCTGATCGGCGAGCAGGACCACAACCTCCCCGCCGCCCTCCATCGCTTCATGGCGGAACGCGCCGATGCGCGGCGCACGGTCGAGATCCCAGGCGCCTCGCATGTGGTCTTCCTCTCACACCCCGAGGAGACGGCCGAGCTGATCCTCGAGGCGGTCGCGGCGCCGGTCGGCACCTAGGTCGACCCGCCGACAAGGCGTCGTCGAACCAACCCGACGAAAGGAACATCATGAAGACCGTTGTCATTGGCGGCACGGGCCTGATCGGTTCGAAGGTCGTTACCTGTCTCGAGGAGGAGGGCCACGAGGCCGTCGCCGCGTCACCGGACTCGGGCGTCAACACGCTCACCGGCGAGGGGCTCCCCGAGGTGCTCGAGGGAGCGGAGGTGGTGATCGACGTCTCGAACTCACCGTCATTCGAGGATGAGGCGGTGATGGAGTTCTTCACCACCTCCACCACCAACCTGCTCGCGGCCGAGACCGAGGCCGGCGTTAGCCACCACGTCGCGCTGTCCGTTGTCGGCACCGATCGCCTGAGCGCGAGCGGCTACATGCGGGCCAAGGTCACCCAGGAGAAGCTGATCGGTGATACCTCGATCCCCTTCTCGATCGTCCGTGCGACGCAGTTCTTCGAGTTCGGGGTGAGGATCGCGGATGGGGCCACGGACGGTGACACGGTTCGGCTGCCCCACGTTCTGTTCCAGCCGATCGCAGCCGACGACGTCGCGGCCGCGGTGTGCGAGATCAGTCAGAGGGCGCCGACCGACGGCGTCATTGAAATCGCAGGCCCCGAGCAGTTCCGTTTCGACGAGTTCATCCAGCAGGCCCTGACGGCGAAGGGCGATTCCCGCACCGTCGTCGCCGACCCGAAGGCGCGCTACTTCGGTGCCGAGCTGCAAGAGCGCAGCCTGCTGCCGACGAGCGCCGTGCACCTTGGCGGGATCCGTTTCAACAACTGGCTGGCTCAGCCGGCCAGGCCATAGGAGCCGTACCAGCTCTGACGGTCCCCACGAACACAAAGAATCGGACTCATGAGCGCATCACCAACATCGTCCTCGTCCACGGAGCGGGCCGGATGATCCGCGCCTCCGGGATGTCGGGAACGCGTTAGCCCACGGCCGCCACTCTTTGTGCGGCCTGCGCGCATTCATGCTCGCGGTGAACCGAGCGATCTTTGCCGAACAATTCGGCGACGCGAACAACCTCACGGCCGAGCATCGAAAGCTGGCCCTGCACCGACTCATCCTTGATCCGGCCCGATGCTTCAAACACCCGATCGGCCGAGGCGAGGGGCACGACGTACGGCACCGCCCAGCCACGGAGCGCCCGCACGGCGAACTCCATCGTGTTGATCGCCTGCAGCCCCTGCGTTCCGCCCGCCGCACTAATCAGGCCGATCACCTTGTCGTGTAGGTAGGGCGGGTCGCGCTGGCCGAGCCCGTGCAGCCAGTCGAGCGCGTTTTTGAGCGCGCCCGAGATCGTCCCCTGATAGAGGGGGCTGCTCCAGATCAGGCCATCAGCTAAATAGCAGGACTCGATGAGCTGGGCTGCGGCTTCGCCGGGCGCGTCGTCGTCGGGGTCGTACATCGGCAGATCGAGTACGCGGAGGTCGAGCAGGCGCGTCTCGGCACCGGCCGCGGCCGCCCCTGCGAGCGCTTGCTGCAGCGCTGCCCGACTCTTCGATCTGTGCCGAAGCGAGCCGCCAAGGCCCACGATCATCGTCATCTACGGCTCCCGCTTACTGCGCTTTCGGTGGATTACCGGCAACCGGCAAACTCGGATTCGAAATTGTGCGGAACTGTCTCGGATGATTTCCTCCCTTGTGATTCCAGTAGAACAGCTCGCCTCACTTCACCGTAATTCGACCGTAGTGAGACCGGCGTGCGACCGTAGTTCGCGACCGCAATGACCCCGGAGCGATTCGATTCAGGCTCAGGTCTCCGCCTGACGGAAGCCCACCTAGGCTTGCGATATGGACCTGGTCGTCGCAGATGACTCGTCGCAGAGGAAGCCGAGCCGCGAAGGAATGCGGCCTATCGTCGCCGTCGGGGGGGTGCACATCCCGGGAGACGCCGTCCGTGACCTCGAGGGCGCAATCGAGTCCTTGTGTGGCGAGGTCGGTTTTCCTGAGGGGGAAGAGTTCAAGTGGTCTCCCGCACGCGGGTCATGGATGCGCAAGAACCTGGCGTCCGGAGAGCGAGAGGAGTTCTTCATCGCCGTGCTCAGTCGGGCGAAAGAGGCAGGAGCAACTGCACTCGTAGTCATTGAGGACACTCAAGCGCAGCCGGCGATTTCAAGCTCTCGGGACTCTGAGGAAGACGTTGTCCGCCTTTTCCTCGAGAGGGCCCATGCCCATCTCACGGGAGTAGGCGCCGAGGGGCTGGTCCTGGCCGATCATCCGAGTGGGGGCAGAAAGGCTGAATCGCAGTTTTCTCGCCACCTGCATCGAAACCCTCAGGCGCGGAACGCAGTTCGTCGTTCCCCGCCAGATCTCGCTTGTAGTCACTAGCGACTCTCGGCTCATTCGGCTTGTGCAACTCGCAGACCTGGTGACCGGCTGCACCGTTGCTTACGTTGGAGGCGAGGACCAGTACTCCCCTCCGGTCTTCGAGAGGATCCGCCCGCTGCTGGATACCCGCGGAGGCTGCATCGGTGGTGCAGGGCTCAAGATCCATCCCGACTTCCGGTACGGAAATCTGTATCACTGGCTCCTAGGCGACGACGTCATCTGGCGAGGATCCGTCGGCCATCCATTGCCCACGCCGGGGCGTGCGTACGCAGGATCCGCCGACGATTACTGAACTCGACTGGGGCTGGTACCAAAAGTGGTACGCGAAGCCCGTGGAGGGAGTCACGCCTGACTCCGAGATGCCGAAGCCAGGCGTCGGTCAGTAGTCGGGGCGACTGGATTTGAACCAGCGACCTTTCGGCCCTCCCAGCCGAGCCGCAATCGGTGTCTATGTCTCCCGGCGTGTCCGTCGTGTCCTAGGTATCCACGGCCGGTTCGAGCCCCGCCACGACGGCTCCCGGCGGTGGTCATGCGCAGCCTGACGGACGCCCTCGCCGAGGTCGAACGAGTGCTCGCCTAGACGCGGAAGTCGAGGACCTGTTCGACCGGAAGAGGCGGCTGCGAGACATCACGTCCATGTACTCCCTGCATCTGCTCCACGAACCACCGACTGATGTCCGTATCAGCAGAGACAAAGCGCTGGTGGGCTTCAGGATCGGCTGCCTCGATGTAGACGATGGCAAGCATCCCGCCATCCGGCGTCCGCTGATGCCAGACGGCTTGGCGCGTGATCCCGGCGTCTTTCAGCGCGGCCTCGTATTCATCCCGGCGAGCACCCGTCATCTCGTCCCTCGTTTGCCGATCAAATTCCTCCTTCCCATGCACGACGGGAATGGCAAACACGATCTCGGTCATAGCACCTTCCTTCCGTCAAGACGACCTTGTGGACTGAACCTACTGGGCGCCGGGCGTTCGGGATGTTCGAAGGGATCAGACGCGGAGTGCCGCCCTGATAGCCGCTTTGGACGAGAAGCGGCGGTCTGCTTGGAAAGCGGCCTCCAGGCAGCCGACTGACTTGCCGCGGGGACGAGGGGACGCTGGGGACGCGCGCTGCTCGCGGAGCCGATGAGAACTAGTCGGGGCGACTGGATTTGAACCAGCGACCTTTCGGCCCCCAGCCGAATGCGCTACTAGTGTCCGGGGGTGCCGTGGACTTGCTTTTCCGCATTCCCATGCGGTTTCAGTTGCTCTGAGTTGCTCTCAGTTTCGTGCAGATTGGAACCTCGAATGGAACCCTGGATGCTGCCGCTCCCGCGGTTCGCGAACTGCAGCAGGATCCATCGGTCTTGTTCGATCACGCGAGGGGAGGCGCGCTGCCCCGTTCACGCGGAAGCGGAAGTCAAGACCGCGGTTCAGGCCTGGTGAGGAGCATGTGTGCACCGCTGCGCTCAGTGGCCAAGAAGCGCTTTGGTTGCAAGTGCGTCCGCTTCGGCATTCCATTTTCGCGGAACCCACGAAATCCTGATGTTGGGGAACTCCTGGAACAGGGAGCACGCTTCGGTGTGCAGGGGTCTGATGTGCTCCTTGCCAACCTTCGCGCGGCCGTTTACCTGATCGACCACGAGCTCCGAGTCAAGGAAGACCCGGATGCGTTGGATTCCGCGACTGCGGGCGAGCTTGAGTCCTTCGATGAGAGCCCGATATTCCGCAACGGTGTTGATGGCGGGTCCGATCGGTTCGGAGATCTCAGCGATTGGGTGACCGTCGGGGTCCCTAAGGACGACTCCGATCGCACCTTGAGCTGGATTGTCGGTGGTCCCGGTGCCGGAACCGTCTGCATTCATTAGGTAGTTGCGCTTCGACGGCTCAGGATGGTCGCCTTCGTCCGTTTCGGGCACAGGCATGAAGCCAAGCTTATGGGCCCGACGGCAGGCCGCCTGCCCTTGGGCCCGAGTCGCTTCTGCCTTGCGCGAGATGCGGAAGCGACGGCAACGCTAGCTGAGCCCGCCCGTCGTCCTTTGGGAGTGTGTCGCGGTTGGCGGCGAGGACGCGTGTAACCCCACGGTTCGGTAGTCGAAGTTGGGATCGGCGCGACGTGAGCATCAGGCGTTGCCACCGCTGGCCTGCGCAAGCCCGGCCGTTCGGCTCAGGATGCGCCGCGCAGCTGCTCGGCGACCACGAGCGCGGCCAGCAGCGCGGTGAGCACTCCCGACGCGACCAGCCCGTCGGCACCGGCGGCGAGCGGCACGGCGGCGAGGAGCGCGATGACCACCACGGCTCGCGGCACGCTCTGGGTCTGGCCGATCCTGGCGGCGCAGGCCATCAGACCAGCGAGGTAGAGGGCCGGGCCGCCGAGCGCGACCAGCGCTCCCGAGCCATGCAGGGCGTCCGTCGGGTGCGCGATCACGAGCTCGTCGCCGACCGCGACGAGGACGATTCCCGCCACGATTGGGAGGTGTAGGTAGGTGTAGATGTCGCGGCCGATCTGGCCCCGCTCCTCGGCGGTTGCCGCGCGGATCCGCTCCAAAACACTGCCGGCGACCTGGCCGAAGTAAAGCCACCAGAGCGCCGTCGAGGAGAGGAAGGCGAGCAGGAGCGCGGCGACGACCTCGAGGCTCAACCCCGTATCCGAGGCAGTGGCCCCTGCGAGAACGATGCTCTCTCCGAGCACGATGATTACGAACAGCTGGAAGCGCTCGCCGAAATGGGCGCCCTCGATCTGCCACTGGCTCATGGCGGTAGCGCCCACGCCGGGGAGCCAATACGTCACCAGCGGCGCCGCGAGGTCAAGTCCGAGGGCACCCAGCCACAGAACCCAGCGCAACGCCTCGGTGTCGACGAGGCCGCCGGCGACCCATAGCGGCGCCGAGAGCACGCTCCAGGCCAGGATCTGGCGGAAGTTCTGGTTGAACAAGCCACGCGGCGTGACCACGACAACGAACGCGTTGCGCCCGATCTGCAGACCCGAGTATGCGCACGCGAACAGCAGCGCGTGCTCGCCGAATCCCTCCGGGATCGCGACCGCCATCAGCAGGCTTGCGGCCATCACGAACACCAGCACGAGCCGGACCGGCGCCGTGTCCGGGTCGAACCAGTTGGTCATCCACGTCGTGTAGTTCCACGCCCAGTACAGGGCGACGAGCATGAACGCCGTCTCGGCCGCGCCCGACCAGCTGATGTCCGCGAGCAGGTGGTGCGACAGCTGGGTGACAGCGAAGACGTAGACGAGGTCGAAGAAAAGCTCGAAGAACGTCGCGCGCTGCTCGCCCTCCCCATGAGCGCGGATGATCGGCAGCTCCGGGATGACCGGGCTCGGAGTGGCCGCCACGCCGCGAGCATAGGCGAGCGGTCGCGGACTAGACTCAAGCGGTGCCCCGCTATCGCATAGAAGAGGACGAGGCTGCCGTATCAATCGAGCCCTCACGCCTTCAGACGATCGCCCCGTCAGACCCTGAGGACGGACCCACAGGATCGATGGACCCGCCTCTCCAGCACCTCAGACGCACAAAACCCCCGCGTTAGCGGGGGTTTTGTGTAGTCGGGGCGACTGGATTTGAACCAGCGACCTTTCGGCCCCCAGCCGAATGCGCTACCAGACTGCGCCACGCCCCGATGTTGGGTCAATCCTACGCCCAAGCGGGCGACCGGACTCGAACCGGCTCCGGGAGCTTGGAAGGCTCCAATGCAACCAATTACACCTCGCCCGCGCGGCGCCGATTATAGGTTCGGCCAGGCCGGCCGCAGGGGCCCGAATACCCGCATCCGACCTCGGGGGTCGCTACGGTTGCGCGCCTCCGCTTCAGGGCGAAACTCGGCCCGCGGGGGGTGGTTCTAGCTGCAGGGAGCGGCCGTCCCGGCCGATTAGTCCATCTCGACGCGCATGAGGCTGCCTTCGACCGACAACTCGATCGCCCGGACCCCGCGCCGCCGGGCGCTGCTGGTCGCGATCCTCGCCCTTGCCGGAGCGCTCACCCTGGGCCTCGCTTCCCGGCACGCCGAGGGCGCCACGCCTAACAACGTGATCTTCATCCTCACCGACGACCAGACCGCCGGCGAGCTCGCGGTGATGCCCAACACCCAGGCGCTGATCGGCGGCCAGGGAGCGACCTTCAGGCGCGCGTACGTCTCCTATCCGCTCTGCTGCCCGTCCCGGGCGACGCTTCTGAGCGGCCAGTACATGCACAACCACGGCGTCCACGGCAACCTCCCGCCGTTCGGCGGCTGGGAGAACTTCAAGCGCCACGAGTCGAACGCGCTCCCGGTTTGGACCGACGGGAGCGGCTACTACAACGTCCACATCGGCAAGTACATGAACGGCTGGGGGCCGACCGCGGCTGATCCGGTGCCGGTCCCGCCGGGCTGGGACGAGTGGTACGGGAAGATCTCCGACGGCTCTGTCTACTTCAACTACTCGCTGCTCGAGAAGACCGCGCCGGGCGACGGGCCCGAGGTGCAGTTCTACGGCGGCAGCCCGGGGGACTACCAGACGGACATCTTCGGAGAGAAGGCCGAGGACTTCATCAACGGCCTCGACGCCTCGCAGCAGCCGTTCATGTTGAACCTCTGGTTCAACGCCCCGCACGGGCCGTTCGAGCCCGCCCCCCGCCATCTGTACAGCCGCTCCGGTGCAGGGGTCCCGAAGGTGGCGGGCTTCAACGAGAAGGACATCTCCGACAAGCCGCGGTGGCTCCAGAAGCAGGCCAGGAAGCGAGTCGGCAAGAAGCTGAAGCGAACGATCACCAACGAGCGCCTCCGGCGAGAGGAGCAGCTGCTCTCCGTCGACGAGGGGGTCAAGGAGATCGTCGACGCACTCAGCGCCGAGGGGGTCCTCGACGACACCTACATCATCTTCGCCTCAGACAACGGCTTCTTCCGTGGAGAGCACCGGATCCGAGGCGGCAAGTATCTGCCTCACGACCCCGCCTCGAAGGTGCCGCTGCTGATCCGGGGGCCGGGAATTCCCGCCGGGTCGGTCAGCGACGAGTTGGTCTCGCTCACCGACGTCCCGGGGACGATCCTCGAGATCGCCGGTTCGCCCGACCCCTCTCTCGATGGCCGCTCCCTGCTGCCATTTGCCCGGAACCCGGGCTTGCGCTCGGCCCGCCCGATCCTGCTCGAGGCCGACACCGGCCCCGGGCAGGGCAACACCGGGCCCGAGACCGCATCGTCGGCAAGCCTCGCCCGGAGCGCGACCGCCAAGGCCAAGCTGGCAGGCAAGAAGGGGGTCACGGACCTCGACCAGGAGAAGAACCCGATCAGGTCGATGAAGTCCCTCGCCAGCGGGAACTTCGCGCCCGCCTACAAGGCGATCCGCTCCGACCGCTACCTGTACGTGCTCTACGCCAACGGGCAGACCGAGCTCTACGACATGCTCTACGACCCGTTCCAGCTCCGCTCGCTGGCATCGAACAAGCGCTTCAACCCGATTCGCAAGTACCTCTTCAACGCGCTCGTCTCCCTCTCCACCTGCGCGGGCGCCGGCTGCCGGGCCGACCTCCCCCCCGAGCCCCTGCCGCTCCCCAAGCCCAAGCCGAAGAAGGGCGCCTCCGAGAAAGACGGCGCACCTGCCGGGCCTGCGGCCGGCTAGTTCTTGGGGCCCACGAACGAGTCGAGGATCGCGACGCTGTCGCGATGGGAGACCGAGATGTTCCGCGGATTGGACTGCGTCCACCGGATCCCAAGCAGCTCACAGTGATCGCAAAAGATGCGCCGGATGTCAGCTGAATAATTGGTGAAGAAGTAGCGGGGGTACTCGTAGCGACCCACCCTGCCACTTGGCAGCTTCACCGAGAACCGATTCATGCACCGCGAGCCATCGGAGTGGATCAGGCCGCGGATGAACTCGCGGGGATACTGATGCGTGATCGCGAGCTGCCACGGCTCCAACTCGATCCTTCGCTCATGCTTCTTCCCTGGACCGTGCTGAGGGAAGAAATCGAGCCAGTAGGAACCACTCGCCTGGAGAATGATCAGGCCATTCTCTACACGGTCGTAATAACGGACCCGCGCCGGTGAGCATTGTGCGATCGCCAGAGCGCACTCGCGCGCGACCGCCCGATAGCGGCGATCGAGGGCGAATCGAATGAAAACATGTCCCTTCTGCGTCAGGGCAATCGAGCCGTCTCCCAGGTACATCCCCAGGAGGTAGCTGTAGGTCGGCAGATGTGTGGGTCGGCTCAGCGGCTTGGCGGGATCCGCCAGCCGCCGGCGCAGGTGCATCGGGCGACCACCAATGCGCCAGTTTCGGATCGTCCCTCGTGACACTCCGGTCCTCCGGGCGACTTCGCGGTGGCTCAATGGCGAGTTGAGCAAGGACATCGCGGCCTCGTATTGAGTCTCGCTGTACACGAACAAATGTTCGCATCGGCTGCGGACGCGAGTGCCGATCGCCCTCGTGAGCCAGGGGTGGCAATGGCTACGATTGCCCGCCACGGGGCACTGGCCAATGGCTAACGCACCGGCCTCCAAAGCCGGAAATTCCAGGTTCGAGTCCTGGGTGCCCCGCTTACCAGCCCCGTCGGGCTGAGACGGCGCGGCGGGTCGTCCGGCGGAGCTCCGCGATCGGGGTGCCCTTTTCGACGTAGCCGTCGGCGCCCTGCTCGAGCGCCGAGTCGCTCATCCGGTCGGCGGAGAAGCCGGAGAGGATCACGATCGCGACCTCGGGGACCCGGTTGCGGATCTCCGGGATCGCCTCGAGCCCGCCCATGTCGGGCATCGAAAGGTCGAGCAGGACGGCGGCCGGTCGCTTCTCGGCGATCCCCTCGAGCGCGCTGCGGCCATCACCGGCCTCGCCGACCACCTCGAAGGCGGGATCGTCCTCGATCCCGAAGCGGATCAGCTCGCGTAGCTCGGGGACGTCGTCGACAAGGAAGACCGAGATCCGGTCGGCGGTCGCCGTCCCCCCGTTGAGGAATGGGTCAGGGCTTCGCATCGCTCCCCGAGACGGTCGCGGCTGGGTGTCGGTCAGCTCCAGTTCGCGCCGACTGAAATCTGCCAGGTCATCCTTGACCTCCTATTGCTGCAGCGGACCCGCCCCCTCGTCCACCCTGCTCGGTGGTGCGCGGCCATTCTCGCAGAGGACGCGGCGCGGCGGCGAAAATTGAGCAGCCCGGGGCGGCCGTAGAATCAATCCGCCAGCGGGCGTGCTGGAACCTTGGTAGACAGGCCAGGTTTAGGTCCTGGTGCTCGAAAGAGCGTGGGGGTTCGAATCCCTCCGCCCGCACTTTTTGGTGCTGCGCGGGGCCCTCCCAGACCATAGACTTGCTCGCCATGGAAGCGGGAGCGATCCGTCCCGGATACGAGCTCTGGCGGCCAAATAGGGAGAAGCCCGAGGCAAAGAGCACCCGCGTGCTCGTCGTCCTCCTGCTCCTGGTGACCGCCGGACTCTCGTTCGTGATCACGATCGGCGGCTGGGAGCGACTCGAGGGCGGCAAGATCTTCGCGGTCGGCTACATCCTCCTTTACCTCCTGTTCGCCTTCCTCGTCGCCCGCTGGAACCGCGGCGTCCTGCCGGTGGTCTCGGCCCTCGCGATCATCCTCGCGATCTTCGCCGGAATCGCCGCACCCGCATGGTTCGACCGCGCCAAGGACGGCCTCGAGAGCCCGGCGCTGCCGGAGGAGCTGCTCGGGCTGCTCACCCTCCTGCTCGTCCCGGTCCAGGTGATCCTGATTGCGGTCGCGATGGTCGCCTTCAACCAGGAGTGGCACGTCGAGGAGGAGCGCCCGATCGGCGAGGAGGTACCTCCGGGCGGCGGCGAGCCGACGGAGCCGGCACCGATTCCGGCCCGGCCCCCGGCGAGCAAGCGCGCCAGCACCGGGCGAAGCGGCAGCCGCGCGAGCCCGCGCCGGCCTAAAAAAGCCTGAGCGGCGGCTCGATCAGCTCCGGGCCGTCCTGGCGGACGTCGTTGACGGCGTCGGAGACCTCGGTCAGCTCGAGATCGTCGGTTGGCCGAAGCAGGTCCAACAGGTCCTCCCGCGAGCCGTCGCGATCGAGCCAGGCGCCCTCTGCATCGCGTTCCAGGATCACCGGCATCCGATCGTGGATCGGCGCCACGAGCTCACCCGGCGGACAGGTGACGATCGCGCAGGAGTGGACCTCGGTGCCGTCCGCCCTCCGGGTCGCGGCGGATATCCCGGCGAACGCGAAGATCTCCCGCTCCGGTCGGGTGATCCAGATCGGGCGCTTGCCACGGTCGGTCTGCTGCCACTCGTAGAAGCCGTCGGCGACCACCAGGCAGCGCCCGGACTCGAACGCGTCCCTGAAGGGCGGAGCCTTGGCGACCGTCTCGGCGCGGGCGTTGATCGGCCCCCGCCCGGGGTTCTCCGGGTCGTCGAGCGGGATCAGGCCCCAGCGCAGGCGTCCCGCCTCTCGGACGCCCGTCTCGTTGACCCTCACCGCCAGCACCGGATCCGTGGGGGCGATGTTGAAGCGCGGCCCTTCGTCGATCTCAACCGACTCGCGGAGGTCGAAGCGGAACCGCAGCATCCGCGGATCGGGGTCGGTGAGGGTGAAGCGCCCGCACATGAGCTAGATGCCGGAGGTGGGATTCGAACCCACACGCCCCGAAGGGCATCGGCATTTTGAGTGCCGATCGCGTCTGCCGTTCCTCCACTCCGGCGCTCGGTGAACGATAGCCCTGCCTTAGGGCGATAATCCGCCGCCCGTGGACGCCGCCGGCCGCATCGAGCTGATCAGGGAGCTTTGCTCGTTCGAGGGGCGAGGTCCGGGCACCGACGCCGAGCGCAGGGCCGCCAACATGCTCGCCGGGCGGCTGCGGCGGACCGGCCGCCGGGCGGAGATCGAGCCGACCCTGGTCCGTCCCCAGTACGCGATCGTCCACCTGATCCACGCCGCCCTCGCGATCGCGGGCAGCGTCCTCGCCACGGTGGAGCCGGCGGCCGGCTTCGCCCTCGTCCTCGCCGTCGCCGCCTCCACCTACCTCGACCTCAACACCCGCCTCTACCTCGTCCGCTCGCTGCTCTTCCGCCGCGCCTCCCAGAACGTCGTCTCCCCCGGGTCCCGCCCCGAGGCTCCGGTCCGCCTGATCCTCTCCGCCCACTACGACGCCGCCCGGACCGGCTGGGTCTTCAGCCAGGCGGATGCGCCGGGGCGAGCGCTCCGGCGGGCGCCCCGCTCCCGGGCCCCTTCCGGATCTTCTTCTGGGGAGGCCTGGCGCCGCTGCTGCCGATCCTCGGCCTCCGGATGGCCGGGGATCGACGCCACCTGGCTGGGGGCGCTGCAATCGGTGCCGACGATCCTCCTGATCGTCGCCGCCTTCCTCCTGATCGACATCGCCCTCTCCGACACCGTCCCCGGCGCCTACGACAACGCCTCGGGCGTCGCCGCCGTGCTCTCCGCGGCCGAGCAGCTCGAGGCGGACCCACCGGCGAACCTCGACGTCTGGGTGGTGCTGCCGGGATCCGAGGAGTCGATGTGCGAGGGCATGCGCGCCTTCGTCCGGGCCCACCGCAAGCGAGCTCGACCCGGAGCGCACCTACGTCGTCAACGTCGATTCGGTCTCCCACGGCGAGCTCAACTACGAGGTCAGCGAGGGCGCGGTGGTCAGCCTGCCGCTCGACGCCGAGCTGGTCGAGCTCTGCGAGGCGCTCTCCGCCGGCGGCGGGGATGCGGCGATCTCGCCGCCGCGCCGCTGCGCTACTCGCTGCTCGACGACGCCCTTCCCGCCGCGAAACGCCGGCACTCCACGCGATCACGATCCGCGCCACGAACGGCGGCTCCCCCGCCCCCTGGTACCACACGCACGAGGACACTCCCGAGCGCGTCGACGAGGAGGCGCTCACCCGGGCGACCGAGTTCGTCGTCGCCCTGGCCCGCCTGCTCGACCGCGACGCCGGCCGCCGGGCCGGCGGCGACGCCGAGCCGCACCGAAGCTAGCGGCGCCCCGGTGAAGATGAGCGAAGGCGCGGCGAGAAGCTGTGGGAGCCGAGCGCCGAGGCGATCGAGCGCTCCCAGATGACCCGCTACAGCCGCTGGCTCGCGGCGGAGCGCGGGGTCGAGGTCGACGACTACGCGGAGCTGTGGAAATGGTCGGTCGACCAGCTCGAGGACTTCTGGGCCTCGATCTGGGACTACTTCGAGGTGATCTCCTCCGGCCCCCGACCCGAGGTCCTGACGGAGCGGACGATGCCCGGCGCCCGCTGGTTCGAGGGCGCCGAGCTCAACTACGCCGAGCACATCTTCCGGGGCAAGGACGAGCACGAGGTCGCGGTCGTCTACGCCTCGGAGCTGCCGCGAGCTCGGCGAGCTCCGCTGGGGGGAGCTCCAGCGACCAGGTGGCCGCGGCCGCCGAGGCGCTGCGCGCGCTGGGCGTCGCCCGCGGCGACCGGGTGGTCGCCTACCTCCCCAACGGGCCCGAGGCCCTGATCGCCTTCCTCGCCAGCGCCAGCCTCGGGGCGATCTGGTCGAGCTGCTCCCCGGACTTCGGCCAGGCGAGCGTCGTCGACCGCTTCGCCCAGATCGAGCCGAAGGTGATGTTCGCCGTCGACGGCTACCGCTACGGCGGCAAGGACTTCGACCGGCTCGAGACCGTGGCGGAGATCGCCGCCGAGATCCCGAGCCTCGAGCGGATCGTCGTCGTCCCCTACCTGAGCGCCTCACCCGAGCTCGCGGTGCTCGAGCGCCGCGAGGACGGCCCGCCGCCGATGACCTGGCGGCAGCTCCTCGACCTCGGCCAGGGCGTCGAGCTCCGCTTCGAGCGGGTCCCCTTCGACCACCCGCTCTGGGTCCTCTACTCCTCCGGGACCACCGGCCTGCCGAAGGCGATCGTCCACGGGCACGGCGGCATCCTGCTCGAGCAGCTGAAGAAGTCGAACCTCCACCTCGACGCCCAGCCCGGCGACCGGATCTTCTGGTTCACCACCACCGGCTGGATGATGTGGAACTTCCTGATCGGCGCCCTGCTGACCCCCGCCTCGATCGTCCTCTACGACGGCAGCCCGGGAGCCCCCGACATGGGCGTCCTCTGGGACCTGGTCGAGCGGACCGGGATCACCTGCTTCGGCACCAGCGCCTCCTACATCGCCGCCTGCATGAAGGACGGGATCGAGCCCGGGCGAGGGCCGCGACCTCTCGCGGCTGCGCGCGATCGGCTCGACCGGCTCGCCGCTCTCGCCGGAGGGCTTCGAGTGGATCTACGAGCACGTCGGCGCCGACACCTGGCTCTTCTCGACCAGCGGCGGCACCGACGTCTGCACCGCGTTCGTCGGCGGGGTGCCGATCCTCCCGGTCTACCGGGGCGAGCTCCAGGGCCGCTCCCTCGGGGCGGCGGTCGAGGCCTTCGACGAGGACGGCAACGCCGTCGATCGACGAGGTCGGCGAGCTGGTGATCACCGAGCCGATGCCCTCGATGCCGGTCTTCTTCTGGGGCGACGAGGACGGCTCGCGCTACCGGGCGAGCTACTTCGAGCAGTACCCGGGCGTCTGGCGACACGGCGACTGGATCGAGATCACCTCGCGGGGGACGGCGGTGATCTATGGGCGCTCCGACTCGACGATCAATCGCCAGGGAGTGCGGATGGGCACCAGCGAGATCTACCGCGCGGTCTCGGGAGTCGACGAGGTGGTCGACGCGCTCGTGGTCGACGTCCCGAGGCCCGGGACCGAGGGCTGGATGCCGCTGTTCGTCGTCCTCCGCGACGGAGCCGAGCTGAGCGACGAGCTGACCGCCGAGATCAAGCGGCGAATCCGCGAGCAGTGCTCGCCGCGACACGTTCCCAACGAGGTCTTCCAGATCGCCGAGGTGCCCCGCACGCTGAGCGGCAAGGCGCTGGAGGTCCCGGTGAAGCGGATCCTGATGGGCGAGGCGCCGGAGCGAGCCGCCAGCCGCGACTCGCTCGCCAACCCTGCGGCGCTCGACTACTTCGTCGAGCTCGCCGGCCGCATCGCAGCCTGATTTGCCGCTTCTTGACGCCCCCCGGTGAACCAGATAGGGGTAGGGCACGTAGGACCCCTCAGCTGACCACCGATTCACCGTGACGACCGCAGACATCCCATCCCGCGAGAGCTGGAAGCAGGATCTCGCCCCCTACTTGGAGGTCGACCGCAGGCGGAGCCTCGGGCAGATTGCGAGCGTCGTCGTGCCATACCTCGCCGTCTGGGTCCTCGCTGTCCTGATCCAGCCGAGCGCCCCGGTCGCGATCGCTCTCGGCCTGGTCGCGACGGTCTTCCTCACCCGCATGTATTCGCTCTTCCACGACCTCACCCACAACTCGATGTTCGAATCGCGGCGGGCGAACAGCCGCTGGGGCCACTTCCTCGGCTACCTCCTGTTCACCCCCTACCGCTGGTGGCAGCGACAGCACGCGATCCACCACGCGCACACCGGAGACCTCGACCATCGCGGCGTCGGCGAGATAAACACGCTGACCCTCGCCGAGTACGAGAGTGCCTCCCGCCTCGCGGCGGCTGGTTTACCGGCTCTACCGCAACCCGGCGCTGATGCTGCTGGTGGGCCCGAGCCTCGTGTTCCTGTTCGAGCGCCGGTTCCCTCAGAGGGGCATGACCCCGAGGATCCTGGCGAGCGTCGTAGCGACGAACCTCGCGCTCGTGGCCTGGGCGCTGGGCTGGAGCGCGCTCGTCGGCTGGCAGACCTTCCTGCTGATCCAGGGCACGACCCTGGTGGCCGGCGGAGCGATCGCCGCCTGGATGCTCTACATCCAGCACCAGTACGAGGACACCTACTACCAGGCGCCCGGCAGGTGGAAGTTCGAGCTCGCCGCGCTACAGGGCAGCTCCTACCTCCAGCTGCCGCGCCCGCTCGCCTGGGTCGTCGGCAACGCCAACTTCCACCACGTGCACCATCTGAGCGCGAAGATCCCGAACTACCGCCTGCGCGACGCGCACGAGTCCCACCCGATGTTCCGGCGCACGCCCGTCGTCACGATCCGCAGCAGCATCGAGACCTTCCGCCTGAAGCTGTGGGACACGGAGAGCGAGTCGCTGGTTCCGTTCCCGGGTCGCCGCGCCCGCTCGAGGAGCCGTGCGCCCGGCCCGGAGACGTTGCCGGCGAGCTGAGTGGCCGCTAGACCGGCGTGATCGGGTTTCGCCGCTCGGCGAAGTCCCGCTGCTTGCCGTCGGCGAGCGCGAAGCGGCGGACCAGCTCGGCGCGGAGGGAGTCGGGCTCGATCACCGCATCGACCACCAGCTCGGAGGCGAGGTGGAGGATGTCGATGTCCTCCGCGTACTCCTCGCGCTTCTCGCGCGACGAAGCGCTCCCTCTCCTCCGGATCCTCGATCTCCTGGATCTGGTTGAAGAAGACCGCGTTGATCGCCGCCTCCGGGCCCATCACCGCGATCTGCGCCTGCGGCAGGGCGATGCAGGCGTCGGGCTCGAAGGCGGGGCCCGCCATCGCGTAGAGCCCGGCGCCGTACGCCTTCCGGACGATCACCGAGATCTTCGGCACCGTCGCCTCGGAGACGGCGCTGATCATCTTCGCGCCATGGCGGATGATTCCCTGGCGCTCGACCTCCTTGCCGATCATGAAGCCGGGGACGTCGGCGAGGAAGAGCAGGGGCACGTTGAAGGCATTGCAGGTCCAGATGAAGCGAGCCGCCTTGTCGGCCGAATCGACGAACAGCACCCCGCCCTTGACCTTGGGCTGGTTGGCGACGATCCCGATCACCCGGCCGTCGAGGCGCGCGTAGCCGACCACCAGCTCCTTCGCCCAGCGCTCCTGGACCTCGAGCAGCGAGTCGTCGTCGACGAGCGCCTCGATCAGCTCCCCGACGTCGAAGGGGTCCTTCTCGTTGTCGGGG
The DNA here is from genome assembly GCA_963752585.1 of uncultured Solirubrobacterales bacterium. Taxonomy (GTDB): domain Bacteria; phylum Actinomycetota; class Thermoleophilia; order Solirubrobacterales; family 70-9; genus CAVVYV01. Next base: position 749,079 of record CAVVYV010000004.1, on the reverse strand, counting down.
ACGATCGCCGAGACCGAGCGCTCGGAGCGCGGCTCGGCGGGCGGCGCGGCCGGCGGCGCCTCGCGCCAGTTCGACGGCATGTAGGAGAGGTAGCGGCGAGCGAGATCGATCGCATCCTCGTCCGAGGCGCTGAGGAAGTGCCCGCAGCCGGAGACGCTCGGTGTGCATGCGGGCGCCGCCCATCTCCTCCAGCGTCACCTCCTCCCCGATCACCATCTGCGCCATCCGCGGCGAGCCCAGGTACATCGAGGCGTTGCCGTCGCGCATGATCACGACGTCACAGAAGGCCGGGATGTAGGCGCCCCCGGCCGCGCTCGGGCCGAACAGGAGGCAGATCTGCGGAACCTGGCCCGAGAGCCGCACCTGGGTGTGGAAGATGCGCCCGGCGCCGCGGCGCCCGGGGAACATCCGGACCTGGTCGGTGATCCGGGCGCCGGCGGAGTCGACCAGGTAGATCATCGGCACCTGCAGGCGAAGCGCCCGCTCCTGGATCCGGAGGATCTTCTCCACCGTCTTCGGCCCCCATGAGCCCGCCTTGACCGCCGGGTCGTTCGCCATCAGGGCGACCGTGCGACCGCCAACCGTGCCCATCCCGGTCACCACCCCGTCGGCGCCGAGCCCGTCCTGCTCCCAGTTGGCGAGCAGCCCCTCCTCGGCGAGCGACTCCGGGTCGAGCAGGCGGCTGACCCGCTCGCGCACCGGGAGCTTCTCCTGCTCGGCGACCTTCTGGCGGTGGCGCTCGGGGCCGCCCTCGAGCGCCGCCTCGAGCGCCGCCTTGATGTCACTCATCGGCGAGGCCCTCAGGTCGCTGGACCCTGCCGCGCTTCCCCGACTTCGGCGTCCTCATCCTGGATCTCAACCGCCTCCGTCTCGTCCCCGTCACGCTCGAGAGGATCGAGCTCCTCCGGCGCGGCGAACGGATCCGGGCCCGACGGGACGGTGCTCACGGACCGCCTCTGCGAGCCTGCCGGCAAGCTCCTCGGCGTCGCTCGAGCACCTCGTCGCGGCGGCGAACGAGGTCGCCGATCACCGCTTCGATGTCCTCGCGGCGCCGGGTGCCCTCCTCGACGATCCGCCGCGCCTGCGCCTCGCGCGGAGGCGATCGTCTCCCGGGCGTCCTGCTCCGCCTCGGCGCGATCGCGGCGGCGTTCTCGTCGGCGTCCGCCGTCTCCTCGCTGTAGCGGCGGCGGCGCTCCGGGTCTCCTGCGAATAGGTGTCGGCCTCGCCCCGCGCCTCCGCCGCCTCGGCGTTGGCGCCGTTGATCGTCCCCCGCGCCTCCTCCTCGGCCTCGGCGCGGATCTGCTGGGCGCTCTCCTCCGCCTGCGCGAGGATCGCGCCGGTGCGCTGGCCGACCCGCTCCAGCTCCCGCTTGACGGCGTCGGATCGCGATTCGTCTCCGCCGCCGGTCTCGAGCCAGTCGGCGAGGCGAGCGAGGAACTTCTCGACCTCGTGCTTGTCGTATCCGCGCCGGGCGGAGGGGAAGGTCGCGTTCCTGATCCGGTCGAGGCTGGTCTGGTCGACTCCCATGCTGGCTCCTGGACTCGGTTCCTTGGAAAGTTCCCTGCTTAGTCCGGCTCCACGGGAACCGGGCGCTCACCAGAGTAATCGTAGAAGCCCCTCCCCGACTTCCTCCCGTAATTCCCTGCGGCGACGAGCTTTTTCAGAGCTTGGCGGCGCCGCGAAGCGCTCCTCGCCGTAGTCGGCCTCCATCACCTCGGCGATCGCCGCGAGGGTGTCGAGCCCGACGAAGTCGGCGAGCGTCAGCGGGCCCATCGGATGGCTGGCGCCCGCCTTCATCCCGGTGTCGATGTCCTCGATCGAGCCAACCCCCTGCTCGTGGGCGCGGATCGCGTCGAGCATGTAGGGCACCAGCAGGCGGTTGACGATGAAGCCGCGGTTGTCCTTGGCGGCGACCGTCGTCTTCCCGAGCTTCTTGCCCACCTCGAAGCCGAGGTCGTAGGCCTCGTCGCCGGTCTTCTCGGCGCGGACCACCTCGAGCAGCGGCATCACCTGGGCGGGGTTGAAGAAGTGAAGTCCGAGGAAGCGCTCGGGGCGCTTGGTGGCGTCGGCCTGATCGGCGACGGAGAGCGAGGAGGTGTTGGAGGCGAAGAAGGCGTCGTCCTTGGCGATCCCGTCGACCTCCGCCCACATCTCCTTCTTCAGGTCGAGGTCCTCGGTGATCGCCTCGATCACCAGGTCGCAGTCGGCGAGGTCGCCGTAGTCGAGCGTGGGGGTGATCCGGCCGCGCACGGCGTCGGCGTCGGCCTGCTCGAGCTTCCCCTTCTCGACCGCCCGGCCGAGCTGCTTCTCGATCTTGCCGATCCCCTTGTCGAGCGTCTCCTGGTCGACCTCGCGCACGACCACGTCCCAGCCGGCCTGGGCGCAGATCTGGGTGATCCCGTGCCCCATCAGCCCGCAGCCGAGGACGCCCACCTTGCTGATCGCCATGCGCGCTCCGCTCGTCGAGTAGTTGATTGGCGGTCGGGCAGCCTAGACGATTTGGCCTGCAGTGGCGGCGTCGCCGGCGCCTCGCTACCCTGTGCCCGCTTGCGCTTGGGCGGGCCGGGAGCTGCGCAACCGTCGGGCCAGCAGCGGGTTTGAGTGCTGCGATGCGAAGAGGAGCCGACAAAGAGCGCGTCTGACGATCGCCGGCTGCGCTTGCCGCCTTGGTCGTCGCCTTCGTCCCTGAGCGCGGCCGGCGTCCCCGCGGGCGCCGCCCCGGCCGAGAAACCCGGGTGCCGCGGCGAAGCAGATGCGCAAGGCAAAGCGGGAGAAGCTCCGCCGCGCCAACGCCAAGCAGAAGCGCCCGAACGTGATCGTGGTCGAGACCGACGATCAGAACAACGACATGTCGGCGCTGCCGATCGTCCTCGACAAGCTCGGCCGCCACGGCACCACCTTCCGCAACAGCTACGCCTCCTTCCCCCTCTGCTGCCCCTCGCGGGCGACCTTCCTCACCGGCCAGTACGCCCACAACCACCACGTGCTCGGCAGCGACCCGGCGACCGGCTACAACGCCCTCGACCACACCAACACCCTCGCGGTCTGGCTGCGGAAGGCCGGCTATCGGACGGCGATGGTCGGCAAGTACCTGAACGGCTACGGGCTCAACGACGGGCTCGCCCGAGCCGGTCGCCGACACGAAGGAGATCCCTCCGGGCTGGAGCGAGTGGTACGCGCTCACCAGCGGCAGCGACCAGCGCCGCTACCAGTACAAGCTGAACGAGAACGGGAAGCTCCAGTTCTACGGGACCGGCGCCCGGAACTACGTCACCGACGTCCTCTCCAGCAAGGCGATCGACTTCCTCCGGCGCCGCGCCCGCCGCCCGAAGCCGTTCTTCCTCTGGTTCAACCCGACCGCCCCCCACGGGGAGTCCGGGGTGCCGTTCAACTCGACCCGCGACCCGCAGCCGGCGCCCCGCTACCTCGGCGCGTACGGCGACGGGGGCGCGCCGCGCAGCCCCAACTTCGACGAGGCCAACGTCTCCGACAAGCCCGACCTGGTCGCAGGACCAGCCGCGGCTCAGCCAGGCGCGACATCGACGACATCGACCGGCGCTGGCGCGGGCGCCAGGAGAGCCTGCTCTCGGTCAACGACGCCGTGAAGCGGATCATCTCGCGGCTGAAGAAGGCCCGCGACCTGCGGAAGACCTACATCTTCTTCACCTCCGACAACGGCCTCCAGCTCGGCTCCCACCGGCTGATCTTCAAGTCCTACCTCTACGAGGAGTCGACCCGGGTGCCGCTGATCGTCCGGGGCCCCAGGTTCCCGGCCGGGGTGGTCCGCGACCAGCTGGTCGCGAACATCGACCTCGCTCCGACGATCGTCGACATCACCAAGGCCGTCCCCCGGCTGACGATGGACGGGATCTCGCTGATCCCGCTTGCCGCCAACCCGTCGGCGGCGGCCAGCCGCGACATCCTGTTCGAGAGCTACGACCTCAACAGCTTCGGGATCCGCGACGGCAGGTGGCAGTACAACCAGTACGAGAACGGCGACGAGGAGCTCTACGACCTCGCCGCCGACCCCTTCGAGCTGAACAGCAGCACCGCGACGCCGACCCTGACGGTCACCGAGGCGCAGCTCAGGGCCCGGCTGGCGCAGCTGAAGACCTGCGCCGGCGCCTCCTGCCAGTGACCCTCAGGTAGCGGCGCCGAGCTCTTCGAGCTTCCGGCCCATCGCCTCGGCGAGGGCGTTGACGCCGCTCATCGGCCGGACGTAGACGGCCAGCTCGCTGACCCTTGCCGTCCGCGTCGAACCGGAGCAGATCGATCCCGTCGAGCTCGCGGTCGCCGACCGAGGCGCTGAAGGCGAGGGTGGCGACGTCGCCGGTCTCGACCTGGTCGGTGTAGCGGAAGTCCTCGAAGACCTGGACCACCGCCGCCGAGGATCATCGCCGACCGCCTCGCGGCCCTCGATACGGCTTGAACACCACCGGGCTCTTGAAGGTGACGTCCTCGGCGAAGATCTCGCTCGACCGCGCGAGAAGTCCTTGCGCCTCGGCCGCGGCTCTGAACCGATCGCTCTTCATCGCCCGCAGCCTACCGGTGCCAGTCGATCGGGCCGGCGGTCAGCAGGTGGGCGCCGAGCGGCCGGCCGAGCACCGCCTGCGCCTCCGAGGAGGCCTCGATCAGCTTCGGCAGCTCCACCCCGGTCCGGACGCCCATCTCCTCCAGCATCGAGACCAGGTCCTCGGTGGAGATGTTCCCGGTCGAGCCCGGCGGCACCGGGCAGCCGCCGAGCTCGCCGAACGAGCTCTCGAAGGAGTCGATCCCCGACTCCAGCGCCGCCAGGACGTTGGCGAGGCCCTGGCCGCGGGTGTTGTGGAAGTGGGCGGTGAGCTCGACCGAGGGCAGCCGCTCGCGGGCGGCCTCGAAGAACTCGCGCACCTGGCGCGGGTTGGCCATCCCGGTGGTGTCGCCGAAGGCGATCTCGGCGCAGCCGAACTCGACCAGCTGGCCCGCGATCTCGAAGACGCGCTCGGGATCGACCTCGCCCTCGTAGGGGCAGCCGAAGCTGGTCGAGATCACCCCCTCGCAGCGGATCCCCGCCTCGCCCGCCGCCGCGATCGTCCCCTCGAGGTCGGCGAGCGACTCGGCGATCGAGCGGTTGACGTTCTTCCGGTTGTGGGTCTCGGAGGCGGAGAGGAAGAAGTTCGCCTCCTGGAAGCGGTCGCGGAGCCTGAGCGCGTTCTCGAGCCCCTTGAAGTTGGGGATCAGGACCGAGTAGGCGACGCCGTCCCTCGGCTCGTACCGGGTGAGCACCTCCGCCCCGTCCGCGAGCTGGGGAACGACGTCGGGCCGGACGAACGAGGTGAGCTCGATCCGCCGGAGGCCGGAGTCGGCGAGCATCCCGATCAGCCGCACCTTCTCCTCGGTCGGGATCACCTCGGGCTCGTTCTGGAAGCCGTCGCGAGGCCCGACCTCGCGGATCCTCACCTCTCTGGGGAGCTCTTCGGCCATCGACTCCAGCCTAGCCGTGGCCCGCTAGTCGCCGGTGACGGAGCCGATCTCGATCACCCGGCGCTCGTGGGTGCCGACGCCGATCGTCCGCTCGCCCTCCTTGACCTCGACCTCGAAGCGCAGCTTGCGCTCGTCCTCGACCTCGCGGAGCCTGGCGTGGGCGGTGCAGGTCTGGCCCTCGGCCGCGGGGGCGACGTGCTTGACGCAGACCTCGAAGCCGACGGTCGCCTTGCCCGTCGGGCAGGTTCTCGAAGGAGAGCACCGCGGCGGTCCGCTCCATCATCCCGATCATCCCGGGGTCGAGAGGACGCTCGCCCCGATCGTCCCGCCGACGTCGGTGAGCAGCCGGTCCTCGACCACGAACTCGTCGGTGCGCTCGATCCCGGGCCTCGAGACTCATCCACACCATCCCCATCCCCCCGGAGACGCCGATGATCTCGCCGGTGACGTAGGAGGCGTCGTCGGAGGCGAGGAAGGCGACCACGGCGGCGACCTCGTCGGGGGTGCCGAGCCGCCGCAGCTGCGTCCCCGCCTTCATGTTCCCGACGATCTTCTCGCCGATCTCGCCGAACTCCAGCGCCTGCATCAGCAGCGGGGTCTCGATCGGGCCCGGGCGCGATCCCGTTCGGCGTTGATCCCGAAGCGGGCCCCCTCGCGCGCCATCACCTTGGTGAAGGCGATCACGCCGCCCTTTGCGGCCGAGTAGACGGCCGAGCCCTTCGAGCCGATCCGGCCGGCCTCCGAGGCGATGTTGACCATCCGCCCGTAGCCCGCCTCCTGCATTCCGGGCAGAGCCGCGTGGGTGCAGTTGAGCACCCCGTTGAGGTTGACCGCGATCACCTTCTCCCACCGCTCGGGGGTCATTTCGACGAAGAAGCCGAACTCGTCGGTGCCGGCGTTGTTGACGAGGATGTCGAGCGTCCCCGTCTCCTCCACCGCGGCCCGGGCGGAGTCGAGGTCGGTGACGTCGAGCTCGACCGCCGCGCCCGAGATCTCGCCGGCGACCTCGCGGGCGCCCTCGAGGTTGAGGTCGCCGATCGTCACCTCGGCGCCCTCGGCCGCCAGACGGCGCGCGATCGCCGCGCCGATCCCGCTGGCGCCGCCGGTGACCAGCGCCTTTCTGCCCCTCGAGCCTCATCGGCCCAGGAGCCGCTACTCTCGGCAGGGCCTGCCGCTGTAGCTTGCTCGCCGGTGGCTGACCCGATCCCGATCATCGGCGGCACCGGCGCCCTCGGCTACGGCCTCGCCGTGCGCTGGGCGCGGGCCGGCCAGCCGACCGTGATCGGCTCGCGCGAGGCCGGGCGGGCCGAGGAGGCGGCCGAGCGGGTCCGGGGCGAGGTCGAGGGCGCCGAGGTCGAGGGCGCACGAGAACGCCGAGGCCGCGCAGCGCGGGCCGATCGTCTTCCTCACCGTCCCGTTTCGCGCCCAGTCGGAGACCCTCACCAACCTCAAGCAGGCGCTCACCGCGGGTCAGATCCTCGTCGACTGCACCGTGCCCACTGCCGCCGCGGTCAGCGGCAAGGCGACGAGGACGCTCGGCGTCTGGCAGGGATCCGCCGCCCAGCAGGCGGCAGGAGATGGCTCCCGACGGGGTGATCGTGATCTCGGCCCTCCACTCCGTGAACGCGAAGAAGCTCGCCGAGCCGGTGGACGCTCGACGAGGACGTCCTCGTCTGCGGCGATCGGAAGGCGGACAAGGCGCGGGTGGCGGCGCTGATCGAGCTGATCGAGGGCTTCCGCGCCGTCAATGCCGGCGCCCTGGAGATGGCGCGGATCGTCGAGACGCTGACCCCGATGCTGATCGCGATCAACGTCCGCTACAAGGCGCGCGTCGGGGATGAGGATCACCGATCTCCCGGACGGCGATCCCTGGAAGTGAGCGAGATCGAGCGCTGCGTGGTGCTCGCCGGCGGCACCGGCGGAGCCAAGCTCGCCGCCGGGATGCAGGACCTGCTTGGCGAGGGGCTCGCGGTGATCGCGAACACCGCCGACGACGTCGAGCTGCTCGGGGTCGACGTCTCCCCCGATCCCGACCTGATCACCTACTGGCTCGCCGGGGAGATCGACGAGGAGCGCGGCTGGGGGATCAAGGACGACTCGTTCACCGCCTTCGAGCGGCTGGTCGCGCTCGGGGCCCCGGACTGGTTCAGCCTCTCCGACCGCGACCTCGCGACCTGCCTCTACCGGCGCAGCTTCGTCGCCGAGGGTGGGCGCCGCACCGACGCCCAGGCCCAGATCGCCCGCTCGCTCGGGGTGCGGGCCGCGGTGCTGCCGATGTGCGAGCAGCCGGTTCGGACCCGGGTGCGGACCGCCGAGGGCTGGCGGGGCCTCCAGGAGTTCCTGATCGTCGATCACGCCCAGCCGGCGATCGAGGAGATCGAGCTCGAGGGGATCGCCGAGGCCGAACCGACGCCCGAGGTCGCTGGCGGCGATCTCCGAGGCCGAGGCGATCGTCATCGGTCCCTCGAACCCGGTGATCTCGATCGGCCCGATCCTCGCCGTCGCCGCCCTCCGCGAGGCGCTGGCGGCCGCCGACGCCCCGGTGCTCGCGGTCAGCCCCTACGTGGCGGGCGAGGTCGTCAAGGGGCCCACCGACGCCTTCATGTCGGCGATCGGGCGTCCCTCGACCGCAGCCGGGGTCGCCTCGCTCTATCGAGGGCCTGATCGAGGCGATGGTCTGCGACGAAGGCGACCCCGAGCCGCCGCCGGAGGGTGATCGAGATCCTTCAGCTGCCCGACGCTGATGGAGGGAGCGGACGGACGGCGGCGCCTGGCCGAGCAGACGCTCGATTTCGCCCGCAAATTGCGCAGTCAGTAGTCTGGCCGAGTACCCTGACTCTGGGTCGGGACGAAGAACGGCGAATTCGGGACGAGGCGGGCGCAACGTGCGAACGACAGCGATCATTCCAGTGAAGCGGCTCGACGCCGCCCTGCGGCGGCTCGAGGGCGCGCTGGAGCCCGACCGATCGCGAGCGCCTCGCCGAGGCTCTGTTCCTCGACCTGATCACGAAGCTGCCCCGCAGCCGCAACATCACCGACTCGCTGATCGTCACCGCCGATCCCTCGGTCAGCCAGGCAGGCGCGGTGGCTCGGCCAGCGAGGTGCTCGAGCAGGCGGAGGACAGTCGGCCATTCGGAGGCCGCGATCGCCGGCGCCGAGGCGGCGAAGAAGGCCGGAGCCGACCGCGTCGCGATGCTCGCCGCCGACTGCCCGCTGCTCGACATCAGAGGAGCTCGACCGGCACCTCGGGCGCACGCCCCAGGCGGCTGCTGATCGTTCCCGACCGCCATGGCACCGGCACCAACGCGCTGGTGCTCTCCCCGCCCGACGCGATCGAGCCCGCCTTCGGCCTCGAGAGCTGCTCCCGCCACATCAGCCGCGCCCGCGCGGCCGCGATCGGCTTCACCCTCGAGCGGGTCGAGTCCCTCGAGATCGACCTCGACACGCCCGAGCGACATGCGGGACCTGCGCGACCGGCTGCTGCTGGACCCCGAGCCCGCCCCGCGGACCGCCAAGGTCCTCTGGGAGCTCGGCGCTCAGCCCGAGCCGGCGGTCGCCTAGCCGCGCGTTGGCGGCGGGCGAGCTGCGGATCAGGCCGCTCGCGGGCCTGCGCGAGATCGGCGAGGGCGACGATCTCGGTCGCCTGGTCGCCGAGGCCGGCTGCGCCCGGCGGCGACGAGGTCGTGGTCCTCTCCCAGAAGGTGGTCTCGAAGGCCGAGGGGAGGATTCGCCGGCTGGCCGAGGTCAACCCGAGCGCGCGCGCCCGCGAGCTCGCCGAGGAGCTGGAGAAGGACCCGGCGCTGGTCGAGCTGGTCCTCGAGGAGAGCGACGCCGTCCTTCGCGCCGAGCGGGGGCTGCTGATCACCGAGACGCGCCAGGGCTGGATCTGCGCCAACGCGGGGATCGACGCCTCCAACCTCGACCCGGGCTCGGTGTCGCTGCTGCCGGTGGACGCGGACCGGTCCGCTCGCGAGATCCGGCGCCGGATCGCGGCGGTGTCGGGAAACCTGCCCGCGGTCGTGATCGCCGACAGCTTCGGCCGCGCCTGGAGGCTCGGGCAGGCGGATGTCGCGATCGGCTGCGCCGGGATCGCGCCGCTGGCCGATTGGCGGGGGCGCAGCGACGCCCGCGGCAACGAGCTCTCGGCCACCCTGATCGCGACCGCCGACGAGCTCGCGGCGGCGGCGGACCTGAGCCGCGAGAAGGACTCGCAGCGTCCCAGGGGCGATCGTCGCCGGCCTCGGTCACCTGGTCAGCGAGGACGACGGCCCCGGCGCGGCGGCGATCCGCCGGCCCGCCTCGGAGGACCTGTTCCGCTAGAGCTTCGCGGGCTCGGTCTCGCCTTCGTCTTCGCGTGATCGGGCTTGTGCATCGGCGGCGCCGAGGCCCCCTCGACGCTGAACTCGGGCGGCTCGTAGACCTTCCCCGGGGTGGCGCCCATCGCCAGCACCCTGGCGGGCTCGTCGCCGGTGACCAGCTTCCGCTTCTCCCCCGGACCCACCCGGGCGAAGACGCCCGGCTCGAGCTCGTGTTCCTCACCACCGACCTGGAGGATGATCCGGCCGCTGAGCACGGTGTAGACCTCCTCCTGGCCGTCGTGAGTCTGGTCGTGGCTGGGGTAGTGCTCGAAGTTGGGCGGGAACTCCATCACAGCGAGCCCGAACGAGGTGACCCCGAGGCCGGCGCGCACCCGGCGAAAGCCCCCACCGAAGATCGCCTCGAACTCCTCGATCCGCTTGACGGTGACGTCTGCCATTCGTATTCCTCTCCCCGTCGCCTCAGTCGGCGGCCGTGGCGGCCGCGCCGACACTGAGAACGGCGGCCCCACGAACCCTACCGCCGCGCAGGTCATCCAGTGCGTGATTTGCGTCCGCTAGGGCGTATCGCTGCACCTCAGTGCGCACGGGCACCTCGGGCGCCAGGCGCAGGAACTCCTCGCCGTCCTGCCTGGTGAGGTTGGCGACCGAGCGCAGCGTCCGCTCCCCCCAGAGGATCTCGTAAGGGAAGGAGGGGATGTCGCTCATGTGGATCCCGGCGCAGACAACGGTTCCGCCCGGGGCGACCGCTCGCAGCGCCTCCGGGACCAGCGCCCCCACCGGGGCGAAGATGATCGCGGCGTCGAGCTCGGGGGCATCGTCACCGCCGGTGCCGCCCGCCCACTGCCGCGCCGAGCTGGCGGGCGAACGCCTGGGTCTCCTCGTCGCCGGGGCGGGTGAACGCGAACACCTGGCGGCCCTGGTGGACCGCCACCTGGGAGATGATGTGGGCGGAGTCGCCGAAGCCGTAGAGGCCGAGACGCTCGCCCTCGCCCGCCAGCCGGAGGGCGCGATAGCCGATCAGGCCCGCGCAGAGCAGCGGCGCCGCCTGCAGGTCGGGATAGCCCTCCGGGAGCGGGAAGCAGAAGCGCTCGTCAGCGACCATCCGCTCGGCGTAGCCGCCGTCGAGCTGGTAGCCGGTGAACCTGGCGCTCACGCAGAGGTTCTCGCGCCCGGAGCGGCAATAGCGGCAGGTCCCGTCGGTCCAGCCCAGCCAGGGCACGCCGATGCGGTCGCCAGGGCTGAACCGTTCCGCTCCGGGGCCGGATGCCACGACCGTGCCGACCACCATGTGGCCCGGGATCAGCGGCAGCTTCGGCTCGGTGAGCTCCCCATCGATCACGTGGAGGTCGGTCCGGCAGACCGCGCAGACCGCGACTCCGATCGAGACCTGGCCGTCGGCCGGCACCGGGTCCTCGACCTCCGCCTCACGCAGCGGCTCGCCCTGCCTCTCCAGCACCATTGCCTTCATTCGGCCATTCAGCATAGGATCGCGCCCGCCAGAGATCAGCGATAGGGAGGAATCAATGCGCGAAGACCGTTACGCGAAGTACGGAGCCGCCACCGGCATCGCCTTCGTCGTCCTTTTGGTGATCGGCTTCCTGATCGTGACCCCGAGCCCGCCGGACCTGGACGCCCCGGTGGATGAGTGGTCCAACTACTTCACCGACCACCAGGATTCGATCAACACCGGAATCGTGCTGGTCTCGGTTTCGCTGTTCTTCTTCCTCTGGTTCCTCGGGAGCGTGGCCAGCGCGCTCCGCGTCGCCGCCGGAAACCCAAGGCTGCCGTCGATTGCGTTCGCGGGGGGGCTGTTGTTCACGGCCTCGCTGTTCGTCGCGCTCACCTGCGTCGCGATCGCCGCCCACCGGCCTGACGAAGTCAGCCCCGAGCTCACCAGGGCGCTCAACGATGGCGGCATCCTCGCCGGGGTGCCCGGAATCGCCGGCGTGGGCGCCTTCTTCGGGGCCACCGCCCTGGTCATCCTCCGCGGCGATCTGCTTCCGCACTGGCTCGGCTGGCTCTCCGGGGTGGCTGCGGCGGTTCAGCCGCTCACCTTCGGCGTCCTCTACACGGACACCGGTGCGTTCGCCGCCGACGGGGTACTCGGGCTGTTCGTGCCGCTCACGGTCGGGGTCCTGACCGTGCTCGCGCTCAGCATCGTCCTGATCCAGACCGCCGCCGATCTCAACCGGAGGGTCGGGCTCACCGACCGCGTTCGCGGAGCGGTCACCGGTGCGGCAGCCGGCGCCCAGGCCGGTGCCGCAGGAAGGCCGCCGAAGCCGCCGGCGACCTAGTAGGTCTCGACGATCTCGTAGAGCGTCGTCCGCTGGGCCGGCTCGCGGCCGGCCCGGCGGGCGGCGTCGATCAGCTGCTCGGGCTCGAGCCGAGTTCCATGGTGTGACCCGGCCATCCGGGAGATGTTCTCCTCCATCAGGGTGCCGCCGAGGTCGTTCACCCCCCACCGGAGGCTCTCGGTGGCGGCGTCCAGCCCCATCTTCACCCAGCTCGCCTGGAGGTTGGGGATCGTCCGCCCGAGCGCCAGCCGGAAGGCGGCGGTGTGCTTGAGGTTGTCCTCGCGGGAGATCTCCTCGACCCCGTGGGTGCGCCCGAGCAGGGTGTTGAAGGGGATGAAGCTGAGCGGGACGAACTCGGTGATCCCCCCGGTCCGCTCCTGGAGCTCCCTGACCACCCGCATGTGGCGGGCGAGCTCGCGCGGCTCCTCGATGTGGCCGAACATCACGGTCGAGGTCGAGCGCAGTCCGGAGCGGTGCGAGGCCTCGATGATCTCGACCCAGCGCGCGACCGGGAGCTTGTTCGGCGAGATCCGCTGGCGGACGCCGTCGTCGAGGACCTCGGCCGCGGTCCCGGGCGTCGAGCCCAGCCCGCACTCGATCAGGTAGGAGAAGACCGCCTCGGGGGAGCGCCCCGAGCGCTCGCACATGTAGTGGACCTCCATCGGCGAGTAGGCGTGCAGGTGTATCTGGGGAGCCGCCTCCTTCGCCAGCCGCAGCCAGCGCCCGTAGTCCTCGAGGGTGTACTCGGGGTGGATCCCCCCCTGCATGCAGATCTCGGTGGCGCCGAAGTCGACCGCCTCCTGCACCCGGGCGGCGAAGTCCTCCTCGCTCACGTGGTACGCGTCGGGTGAGCGCTTCCCCTGGCCGAAGCCGCAGAAGGCGCAGCCGACCACGCAGACGTTGGTGAAGTTGATGTTCCGGTTGACGACGAACGTCGCCCTCTCCCCCGCGAGCTCGGCACGGAGCTCGTCGGCGGCCTGTCTCATCTCCTCGATCGCCTCGGGGCGGGTCTCGGAGAAGAGCGCCGTCAACTCCTCCTCGGTGAGCTGCTCGCCGCGCCTGCCCCGCTCGATCGCCCGGGGCGCCACCTCAGGCGCCGGCGCCTCGGCCTGGCGCCTGCCCGATCCTCGCCGGGGAATGAAGCTCCAGTACTTGAGCTTGACCACGTCGAGGACCGACTGCTCCATCCATTCGGGGTCGAGGTATTGCGGGTAGGCGCAGAGCCGCTCGGTCAGCGCATAGCCCCGCGGCGCCAGCTCCTTCCGCACCTGGTGGGGGCTGGGAAAGGCCTCCTCCGGGCTGATGTGGTCGCCGTTGGCCGACAGGCCTCCGAGGTCGGTGGCGCCCCCCTCGACCAGCTCCGGCCACCATTCGGCGAGGTTCGGCGGCACCTGGATCCCCACCTCCGGCATCAGCCGCCTGCACTCGGCGATCAGCCGCTTCATCTCCTCGATCGAGACCGGGGTCGCCCAATCGGGCAATGGAAGCTCCCTGGGCGGTGGCCGATCGCCCGACCATCGGGCCCGGGCCGATTCGTCCGCGATCTCCGCGACCTCCGCGCCGTAGTAGCGGGGGTGCGGGACGAAGTTCTGGAGGATCACCTCCTGAAGGTGCCCGTGGCGCTCCTGGACCTCGGCCAGGGCCTCGAGCGAGGCCACCCGCTCTTCCTCGGTCTCGCCGATCCCGACGAGGATGCCGGTGGTGAACGGGATCCGGAGCTCGCCCGCGAGCTCGATCGTCTCGAGGCGTCGGGCGGGGTGCTTGGTCGGCGAGCCGGCGTGAACGGTCTCCATCAATCGCTCGGAGATCGACTCGAGCATCAGCCCCTGCGAGGCGGTCACCTCACGCAGCCGCGCCAGGTCCTCGCGTGAGAGCACCCCGAGGTTCGTGTGCGGGAGGAGTCCGCGCTCGAGCGCCCGCTCGCAGGCCCAGTGCACGTAGGAGGTGAAGTCCTCGTGTCCCCAGCTCCGCAGGCGCTCCGCCACCTCCGGAATGATCTCGGGGCGCTCGCCGGTGAGCACGAGCAGCTCCTTGCCGTTCCGCCTTACCGCCTCGTCGAGGCGGCGCTCGACCTCATCCGGATCGTGGATATGGGCCCGGTGGGTGGCGAAGGCGCAGTACTTGCAGTAGCACTGGCAGCTGCGCGAGAGCGAAAGCGTGTAATTGCGCGAGAAGGTGACCCTGCGCATCGCAGGGCAAACCTAGCGAACCGTGGGTGCCTTCCTAGCTGCCGGCGATGCCGCCGGGAGGCGGCGAGGGCGGCGGGCCGCCGCTCTCCTGCCGCAGCGGCGGCGCCTCACCGGCGGGCGGCGCGGGCCCGCGAGGCGCGACGGTATCGGCCGCCTCCTGAATCGGCCCACTGCTCGGCTGGATCACGAACCGGTAGAAGGCCGCCGCCAGGGCGCCGCCGACGAGCGGGCCGATGATGTAGACCCAGGCGTCGCCGAACTCGTTGCCGACCAGCGCCGGGCCGAACCAGCGGGCCGGGTTGAACGAGCCGCCGGTGAGCGGCCCGAGGACCATCACCAGGAAGCCGAGTGCGCCGCCGATCGTGAGCGCGGCCCAGCGCCTGACCTCGGGGTTGAGCGCCATCGTGAGGACGGTGAGGACGAGGACGAAGGTGCCGATCCCCTCGACCAGGGCGCCCTGAACGGCGCCGCCGAGCAGATCGCTGATCTTCGTGAGGCCGTAGTCGGATGCGCGGCCCTCGTCGAGAAGGAAGGCCTTGGTCAGCAGGGCGCCGAGGACGCCGCCCGAGAGCTGAGCGAGGATGTAGACCAGCCCGTCGATCGGGTCGATCCGCCGCAGGACGATGAACGCGGTGGTGACGGCTGGGTTGAAGTGCCCGCCGCTGGCAACGCCGATGCTTGCGATCAGGACGAAGAGGACGAACGCGTGGGTAAGCCCGACCACCGCGAAGTCCGAGCCGAACTGGGCGTTCTGGCCGGAGGCGACGTACAGGACGACGACGCTGGTGACGAAGAAGACCAGGAACAGAGTCCCGACCAGCTCTGCGACATACGCGGCAAGTCCTCGATCTTGCACTGGGAAGCGACCTCCTCGTTAAGCGAGGGCTCTCCGAAGGCGATAGCCAAGGAGCAACCCGTTTCATGTTTGTCCCCACCGGCTGTGAGGCGGCGCCAGTCTAACCAGAAATCCGGCTAGGGTCCGTCGCCGATGAAACGGGTCGCCGCGCCGCTGGCGGCCGTCGTCTGTGCGCTCGCCGCGGCGGGCTGCGGGGACGACGGCGCTGAACCGGGCGCGCCGGAGGGCGCGACCCTGGTCCTCGACTTCCAGCCGAACGCCGTCCACGCCGGGATCTACGCGGCCCAGGCACGGGGGTACTTCGAGGACGAGGGCATCGATCTGACGATTCGTGAGCCCTCCTCGAGCAGCGACGCGTCGAAGCTGCTGGAGGCCGGCCGCGCCGAACTCGCGGTGATGGACATCAATGACTTCGGGATCGCCGTGGAGCGCGGCGCCGACCTGTTCGCGATCGCCGCGATCGTCCAGCGGCCCTTGGCCTCGGTGATCGCCGGCAACCGGGAGGAGATCCGCGCTCCGGACGACCTCGCGGGGAAGACAGTCGGGGTCACCGGCGTGCCCTCCGACGATGCCGTCCTCGACACGGTGCTCGCCTCCGGCGGGGTCGCCCAGGACTCGATCGAGCGGTTCGACATCGGCTTCAACGCCGTCTCCGCCCTCGCCGCCGGCAGGATCGACGCCGCCACCGCCTTCTGGAATGCGGAGGGAGTGGAGCTCAAGCAACTCGGCATCCCAACTCGCGAGTTCCGGGTCGACGAGTACGGCGCCCCCCGCTATCCGGAGCTCCTGCTGACGGCCTCGGCCGACGCGATCCCAAGGCCGCTCGGCGGAGACGAGCTGCCCTGTGCTGCGGCGCGGGCGCTTCGCCGCGGCTACTCGCTGCTGTCCCGAGACCCCGAGGGCGCGCTGGATGACCTCCTCGCCGAGAACGAGGGCCTGGACCGAGCCTCCCAGCAGGCGCAGCTCGAGGCGCTGATCTCCAATGGCGCCTTCTCCCCGAACGACCGGGGCGGGGCGGCGACCTCGGAGCTCAACCGGCCCAGCCCGCTGACCTGGCTCAGGTGGGCCCTTGCTCATCGGGTGATCCCGCCGACGCCGAGGGCCGCGAGCCTCGTGGCCGGTGGGCTCCGGCTCAACTTCAGCCTTCACTGCCGAGCCGCCGCCGCTTCGAGCTGAGGATCAGCCGCCGAGGAGCCGCCGGGCGAGCTGCGGCAGCTCCCGGACCAGCCGGCTACGCGGTATGACCAAGTCGAGCCCTGCCGCCTCGGCGCGGCGCTTGGTGTCGACGTCGGTGTGCCGGTGGAAGCCGAGCACCGGCACCCCGAGGCCGGCAAGTCGCTCCGGCTCGACCCCGTCGAGGTCGGCGACCACCAGGTCGACCCCGTCGAGCTCATCGGGGACCTCGGAGCCCTGATCGACCTGGTGGCCCATCGCGCCGAGGGAGCTGGTCACCCGGCTGGCGAGCATCAGGTCGGAGCCGATCACGACTATCCGCGCCATCGGGACTTAAGGCTATGCCCGAGCGGTGAAAGGAGGGCGAACGTCGATGCAGCGGCGTGGGCTTGGCATCGTCAAGTTGAGCGTGGGTGCGGCCGATATTTATGGGTAATGGCATGAGCTCACGAGCCTTCAGCCTGCCGCACCGCAGCCTGCTGCTGATAGCGGCGGTGTGCTTTGCCTTGGCTTGGATCGCGGTCCTGGTCCTCTCCCTGGACGGACACCGGAGCGCCGGCCTAATCGCGCTCGCCCCAACCGGCTTCATGCTGACCCTGATCCTGGTCGTCCTCGTCCACCGTCAGCAGGCCCACCTTCGCGGTCTCGCCGACACCGATCCACTCACCGGGCTCGTCAACCATCGTGGATTCCACGAAGCGCTGGCGAGGGAGCTAAATCGGGCGGGGCGGGAGGGAACCCAGCTCGCCCTCGTCAGCCTCGATCTCGACGACTTCAAGGCGATCAACGACCAGTGGGGACATCCCTACGGCGACGAAGTGTTGAGGCTGATCGCGGCTCAGCTCAACCGCTGCGTTCGCGCGTACGACGTCGCGGCCCGGGTCGGGGGCGAGGAGTTCGCGCTGATCCTCCCGGGCACCGACGCCGAGGAGGGATGGGAGATCGCGGAGCGGGTGCGCGCCGCTATCGCGAGCGTGCCCACCCATCAAGGCCGGATAGCCTGCTCCGCCGGACTCGCCATATATCCGCTCGACACCAATGCCGGTTCGGAACTGAACCAGCTCGCCGACGCCGCCGTGTACTCCGCGAAGCAGTCGGGGAAGAACCGCACCCGCCGCTTCGACCCCGAGCAGATCACCGTCAAGGACGCGCGGCGGCAGGCGGCCGAGATCATCGAGCTGCTCGCAACCCCCGGTGGGATTCAGCCGGCGTACCAGCCGGTCGTCGCGCTGACGACGGGCCGGGTCGTCGGCTACGAGGCCCTGGCGCGGTTTCCGATCTCACCGGAGCACCCAACGGAGGCTTGGTTCGCGCGTGCCGCGGCCTGCGGACTCGGCCCGGAGCTGGAGGCGGCGGCGATCCGAGCCGCGATGGTGCCCCTCGGCCGAGCGCCCGGGACGCAACTGGCGATCAACGTAAGCCCCTCGGGCCTGACCAGCGAGCCGGTCCAGACCGTGCTCCCGGAGGACCTCACGGACATCACCGTCGAGCTCACCGAGCACGAAGTGTTCGCCGACGACGAGGATTTCGAACAGATCCTGCGGGACCTCCGCGATCGCGGGGCGATGATCGCGATCGACGACGCCGGCGCGGGCTACGCCGGCCTCAAACAGGTGATGTGGGTGCAACCGGACATCGTCAAGCTCGACCGCGATCTGATTCGCGGGATCCACGCCGACCCGGCTCGGATGGCCCTGGTCGAATCGTTCGTCCGCTTCACTCGCCGAGTTGGGGCGACGGTCTGCGCCGAGGGGGTCGAGAACCTCGACGAACTCCGAGCCCTCGCCGACCTCGACGTCCCCCTCGGCCAGGGGATGGCGCTCGGTCCGCCGGCTCCGCCTTGGAGCAAGGTCCCCCCGGCCGCGGTCGAGGCATGCCAGTCCGCGCTGGCGAGGGCGTTGCGGCGTAGCCCTGGGGGTGAGACCGCCGGGATCTCGGCCGGCGACCGGCGCCTCGAGCACCTCAGCGCCCGCCTCGCCGACGCCCAGACGCGCATCGACCTCCTCCGTGCCCTCGGCCTGATCGCCGGCGAGCTTCACGCCGACAAGATCTGCCTCTCGCGGTGGCATCCGGACCGGGAAGTGGTCGAGACCCTGGCCGAGAGCGGCGAGGAGGTCGAGGACGAGTTCTACCCGCTCGACGATTACCCGCTGACCCGCAAGGTCCTGGAGGAGCGGGAGGCGGCGCAGGTACTGGTCGGGGATCCGAGCGCCGACCCCGCAGAGCTCGAGCTGATGCTCTCCCTCGGCTTCCGCTCGATGCTCCTCGTCCCGGTGATCCACCGTGGCGCGAGCGTCGGCATCCTCGAGGCCCAGAGTGCGAAGGATCGCCCCTGGACCCGCACGGAGATCAACCGGGCCCGGATCATCTCGAACCAGCTCGGCTCGGTGATCGACTCCTTCTCCCTCGCTCCCGAGAGCGAGTCAGCCGCCGGCTAGAGGCTTCGCCGCCGGCGGAACTCGCGGCGGGCGCTTTCCGGGCGGCCCCACATCTGCACCACCTCCGCCCTCCCCTCCTGGGCGTCGCGGACACGAATCTCTCCGCCGATCCTCTCGCGGTCGAGCTTCGCGAGCACCCCCTTGACCGTCTCGGGTGCGGCCGCGTGCCCGAAGCCGTGAGCGACGTTGAGGCGCCAGTGCCAGTCGGCGCGCGAGTAGGGCTGGGCGTTCACCTGGGAGAGCAGCACCGCGGCGTCGACGTAGCGGTGCTCGTCGGCGATCCTCAGATCGAGCTCGAGGTCCGTCCAGTCGTCCGGAAGGGATTCCACGATCCCCGCGAAGGTCTCGGCCAGCGCCACGCCCAGAATCTAGTGCACCCGGCGCCGTCTACCGCCGAGCGGCGGCGATCACATCGGTGACCCGGATGCGCTCTGCCAGCTCGGGGCCGAGCGAATGGGCGCTGTCGCCAATCTCGACCACCAGCGGCCCGCCGAACGGCTCCCGGGCCCCGACCCTCAGCCTCGTCCCCGGCTGGATCCCCCGCTCGGCCAGGTAGCGCAGCATCGAAGCGTCGCGGTCGGAGACGCGAGCGAAGACGCCCGACTGGCCTGGCTCCATCTCGCTCAGGGCGACCGTGTCGTCGTCGCTGATCGCCAGCTCGCGGCTGGGGATCGGGTCGCCGTGAGGGTCGAGGGCGGGCTGGCCGAGCTTGGCTGCGATCAGCTCCTCGAGATCCTCCGAGATGTGGTGCTCGAGCACCTCCGCCTCCTCGTGGACGCGGTCCCAGGGCATCTCGAGGACCTCGGCCAGGAACAGCTCGATCAGGCGGTGGTGGCGGATCACCTCGAGTGCAAGCCGCTCGCCGCGGGCGGTGAGCCGGGCGCCGTGGTAGGGCTCGTAGTCGACGAGGCCCTCGTAGGCGAGCCGCTTCAGCATCCCGGACGCCGAGGCGGGCGTCACCCCGAGACGCTCGGCGACGGCGCTGGTGTGTACCGGCTCCTCGCCGCGCCCCTGGAGCTGGTAGATCGCCTTCGCGTAGTTCTCGGCGCCCTCGTTGGTGCGCCGGGCGGGGTGGGCGTTGTGGCCGCGGAGCGGCTGCGGCCCGGCGGGAGTGTCGGGCGAACGCGCCATCAGACCGAGATCAGCAGGCTGGTCGCGTAGAGGATCACGGCCCCGATGAGGATCCCGGCGATGGTCAACGGATAGAGGGTCTGGCCCTTGTTGTCACGGATCGATGGCAGCAGCTGTCCGATCACCTGGACGATCGCGCCCACGCCGACCCCGATCAAGAAGGCGGCGAGCTCCTGGTTGTAGGCGGCGGCGCCAAGCACCGCGCCGAGCACCGCCGGTGCGCCGGCGATCAGCCCGAGCGCCAGCAGGCGCAGGAGCGACGGGCGGTCCGCGCGAGCGAGCGGGGCGACAATCGCCAGGCCCTCGGTGGTGTTGTGGATCGCGAACCCAACCACGAGGAAGGCCCCGAGAGCGAGCGAGCCGATCGCGTAGGCGGAGCCGATCGCGAGACCCTCCCCCAGGTTGTGAAGGCCGATCCCAATCGCCACCATCAGCGACAACCGGAACGCGCCCGCGCCCGCGCGACGCTGCCGCTCGACCCCCGAGCGCAGCAAGCGGTCGATCGCGGTCAGGACCAGGTATGCACTGACCGCGCCGAGGAAGAGGAGCTCGACGCCACCGAAGGCACCGCTCGACTCGCTCCCGATCTCGAGCCCCTCGAGCGACCCGTCGATGACGAGGAAGCCGAGGAGCCCGATCGTCACCGCCATGAACAGCCGCACCCAGTCGTCCGCGACCCGTCGTAGCGCCGGGAAGAAAAACATCCCGAGGACCACGGGGATGATCCCCACGTAGGTGCCGAGCAGCCCCATCAGGCCGTAGAAGCCGGCGTCGGCTTCGGGGGTCTCGACCGCGACGTCGATCGTGTGCTCGATCGTCGCCCCGGTCGAGGTGAGCATCGAGATCGTGTATGGGGAGCCCTCCTGCCACGGGTAGTCGAGGGTGAGGGTCTCCTCGCCGAGGCGTCCCACCTCCCCATCGTGGTCGGCGCTGAATGCGACATAGGAGTCGCTGACCGCCACCTGAGAGACCTGGACCGGGTCGGGGCCGGTGTTCCGCACGGTGAGCTCGATCTCGCCGGGGCGCAGCACGGTGCGCTCGACCGCAAGCTCCTCGACCGGCGGGCCCCGACGCTCGTCGAGCCCTGGGCCGCCGAGAGCGGCGAAGATCCCGATCGCGGCCGCGATCAGCACCAGGGGCCCGACGATCAGCGCCCAGGTCGGGACTCCGCCCATCGCCCGCTCGGTCCGCCCGGCAGCCTCCATCACGCTCTCGACCCCTCGACCCTGCTCGGATCGTGGAAGGCCGCCGGTTGGCGGCGGCGATCCCCGTTCCCGCCGACCCGGAAGAAGCCCATCCAGCCGAGCTCGGCGAACTCGGTCTTGTGGGCGTGGAACATGTAGTCACCGACGTAGGGGAACTCGAGCTCGAGCACCGCCCGTTGCGCCTGGCCTTGCAGGATCGTGTCCGTGAACTCGATCGGGGTGAGCGAGGTGCCGGTGGGGAAGTGGTGGAAGAAGTTGCCGTGGATGTGGAACGAGTTGATCGGGTCGAACTCGAGCAGGTTCACCAGGTAAATCCGCACCGGCGAGGAGCGCTCGACCGCGATCGGCTCGTTGACGTAGTGGAAGGCGACTGTGTTCACGCCGTAGACCTGATTGCCCTCGGCGTCGAAGTTTGTGTTGAAGCCGTTCATCACCATCGCCAGCTCGTCGGCTTCCGGGCGCCCCTGCCTCGGGTCGACGATGAAGGCGCCGTAGAGGCCCCTGGCGATGTGTTCGGCGAGCGGACCGGCGTGGCAGTGGTAGAGGTGGAGCCCGAAGGGCTCGGCGGTGAACTCGTAGGTGGTCTCGCCCCCGGTCTCGATCAGGCCGGCGCCCACGCCCGGCACCCCGTCCATCTCCGCCGGGTGGAGGCCGTGGAAGTGGATCGTGTGCGGGTGGGCCGAGCCGTTGACGAACCGGACCCTGAGCAACTCGCCCTCCCGGGCACGCAAGGTGGGGCCGGGGGCGCGGCCGTTGTACATCCAGGCCGGATAGTGGACGCCCGGCGCGACCTCGATCTCCTTGTCGCCGGCGACCAGGGTCCACTCACGCAGGACCCGCCCGCTCGCCAGGCGGCGGGTCTTGCCCCAGTCGAAGTCACGGAGCATCTCGGTCGGGTTGAAGCCGTTGGCGGCGTGGTCGACAACCGCGCCCGGACGGAAGGTCGGTCCCGCCGCGCCGCCGCCGTGAACCGCCGTCGCCGCCCCCGTTGCCGCCCCGTGCTCGCCCGAGGCCTGTGCGCCGTCGATCGCGTTGTGGACCCCCTGATGGGGGACGAGCTGGTGCAGCACCGGGAGGCTCGCCCCGGCGGCGCCGCCGATCAGCAGGTTGCGTCGGTTGAGCTTCGCCATCGGGACAATTGAAGCACAACCGAAACCTGTATTTAGTCATGCCTAACTTTCAGGACGGAGGTTGACGTCGCGGACCGGCGAGCGCCTCTCCTTACAATCGGCGCGATGGCCGATCTCACCCAAGCAGTCGAGCTCGACGGCCAGTACCGGGCGATGCGCGAGGGCGCCGGCCTGCTCGATCGCTCCGAGCGCGGGAAGCTGCTGGTCCGGGGGGCGGACGCCGCCGAGTACCTGCAGGGCCAGCTCACCAACGAGATCGAGGCGCTCGACCCCGACCAGGGCCGCTACGCCGCCCTGCTCGATCGCAAGGGTCATTTCGTCGCCGACATGAGGGTGCTTCGCCTGAGCGGCGCGCAGGCGGGCGGGATCTGGCTCGACACCGAGCCGGCGGCCTTGGAGCCCCTCCGCAAGCACCTGGAGACCTACAAGATCGGCCGCGAGGTCGAGGTTTCCGACGAGAGCCGGGAGTGGGCAATCGCCTCGCTGATCGGACCGGGGTCCGCGGCGGTCGCCGGAACCGGCCCCCTCTCGCCCGAGCACGCCCAGCGCTACTACGAGCGCGACGGGATCGAGATCCTCGCCGTCGCCACCGACCTCGGCCTCGACCTGATCGCCCGCTCAGAGGCGGCCGAGGCCCTGCGAGAGCTGCTGCTGGCGGCGGGGGCCGAGCCGATCACCGAGGAGGCCGCCGAGATCGCCAGGGTCGAGTCTGGCCGGCCCCGGTTCGGGCGCGACTTCGACGCGAAGGCGATGCCCTCCGAGGCCGGCGTGGTCGATCGGGCGGTGGACTTCGAGAAGGGCTGCTACATCGGCCAGGAGCCGGTGGCGCGCCTCCATTACCGGGGGAAGCCCAATCGGCGGCTGGTCGGGCTGCGACT
Organism: uncultured Solirubrobacterales bacterium; assembly: GCA_963752585.1. Taxonomy (GTDB): domain Bacteria; phylum Actinomycetota; class Thermoleophilia; order Solirubrobacterales; family 70-9; genus CAVVYV01. The sequence goes on along the minus strand of CAVVYV010000004.1, from coordinate 726,003 downwards.
CAGCGCTCCCGCGAAGGAGGGCGACGCCCCTCCACCTGGGCGAGCGCGAGGTGGGCGCGGTCGGCTCGGCCTGCGTCTCCCCCGCCCTCGGCCCGATCGGGCTGGCGATCGTCCGCCGCGAGGCGAATGCCGGCGACCGGCTCGAGGTCGGCGACGGCGAGATCACCGCCGAGGTGACGAAGCTCCCATTCCTCTGACGGCTTCGCCATCAGGCGCGACCGCGGGCGGCCGCCCCACATAAGTCGCTACGGGCTGCGCCCTGCGCTCCAGAGTGCAGCGGCCTGGCGGTCGCTTCGGCTAGATTCCCTGCGCATGCCGCGGAGGAGGGGCAGAGCGTTGGTGTTGCTGGCCATTGGGCTGGCGGCCTTGGCTATTTCCGCCTGCGGCGGGCGCGATGACTTCGAGAATGAGCCGCGCCCCCCCGTGCCGGCGGAGATCACGGTGAAGATCGGCGACGGGGAGGTGGTCGTCTCACCGCAGGCGTTCGGCGCGGGCCTGGTCAACTTCCAGATCGCCAACTTCGAGGACGCGCCCGCCACGCTTTCGATCGAGGGGCCGATCGAGGCGATCAGCGACGAGATCCCCGCCCGCGGCAACAACAGCCTCAGGGCCGAGCTGGAGACCGGCACCTACGAGGCGAGCGCGGACGGGGTCGGGGCGAGGCCGTTCAGCTTCGAGGTCGGGCCGGAGCGCGAGTCGGGGCAGAACGACCTCCTACTGCCCTAGCCGCCCAGCGAGAAGCTGCCGTTCCTGAGCGGCTGATCGGGACCGTCGTCGATCGAGACGCTGACAGCGGCGCCGCCGGGGACGGTTGCGGTGCCGGTGATCGGCCCCGTGCCTCCGCCGACCCCGAACTGGACGCTGCCGGAGCTGATCAGATCGACCTCGGATGGCAGAAGGACGCCGCCGCCCACGTCTGGCCCCACGTCGTAGGAAATCTCCTGCTGATCGCCGGCGAAAACGACGGTCCACGGCGAGTTGAAGGTGAGATGGACGTGTCGGCCCATTCGCACCGAATTCACGTCGAGCTCGAAGCCGTGCACCTCGCCCGCGGTGGAGGGATCGATGAAGAGGTGGGCGTCACCGAAGGTCGGCGGCGGATCGGCGTCCTCATCGCTTGGAAGGCTGCTCGAGCCGCCGCTGACGTGGGTCGCGGTGTAGCTCACACCCCCGCTCGACTGGTCGTAGCGGGGGTCTGCGAGGGTGAAGATCGTGGTGTCGGCGTCCTCGGGCTGCTTGTCGATGACGAGCGCCGCGTTCGGAGGGTCCTGATCGAACCCCCGCCGCGACCAGCTGGCGACAAAGTCGGCGAGCGGCTCGGTGTCGGCGCTCCGGACCGGGCGGTCGGCGAAGGCGGTGACATCCTGAGCCGGGTCATCGAGAGTCAGGGTGAAGGTGTCGTCCCTACCGGCGACCGGTTCGAGGCTGCCGCCGCGGGCGGTCTGCGTGAACAACTCCCCGCCCGCCGAGGCGCCCGGCTGCTCGTCACCGTTCTCGTCGTCGTCACCGCAACCCGCCAGCGCGAGGATCGCGAACACGAGCAGCGCTGGAAGGAGCGGCCTACTCACCGAGACCATCGCTTCAGCTACCGGCGCCGCGCCCCACCGGATCGTCAGGTGCCGTCAAGCGCTCGAGCACGGTACTGACCATCAGCTCGAGCCGGGCGAATCCGGTCCTGTGATCGTCGTTGGCGATCAGCTCCTGGACGGCGGGGCCATTACCGACCAAGCGAAGGACGCCCCGGGACTCGGCGCGCTTGAACGAGATCTGTGGGCTCTCTGAAGCTTCCATCGTTCTCCCGAATCTAATCGTCTCCCGGAACCGAAAACCGAATGCCGACCCAGCCGTCTAGACGGAAATCGGGAGTTCCGACTACCTACTAATGCGCATCGTCCGCCGATTCCGGCTCGGCGGCGCTGACGAGAGCCTCAATCCGCTCCAGGTGGTCCAGGACAGCGGCCACCATCGTCTCTGCGGCAGCGCGCGCGTGGTCCACGTTGTTCGTCGCCTTCGAGAGCGCTGACTTGATCGCCTTCATCGAGTCGAGGGCCGCCCTGGCCTCGGATGCGGCGTCCCGGACACCGGGGGCATCCACCGTCAGCTCGGCTTCCCGGGCAAGCAGCACTCGCAGGCGAGCGAAGCGATAGGCCACGTCGAGGCCGTTGTCGTCCGGCTGATCCGGATCGACCGCCACGATCAGCTTGTTGCCCTCGTATTCGTGGAGCTGCTCGCGATCCGGGGGCAGGCTCTCCTCGCCGGCGACCACCAGCACCGCGAACGAAGCGGCCCTTGCCACCAGCGCCCCGTTCAACTCCTCCCACGCCTTCGGCCTGCTCAGTCGGGCATCCTTGACCTCGAACACGATCCGCCCGCTTGGTGTTCCCTCCGCGGCTCCGATCTCAACGACCACGTCTCCCTTCTTCGAACCGCCGGCGCCGAGTTCATCGCCAACGTGCAGAGCCGCATCACCGCGCGCGGTGGCGATCCGCTCGAGCCCCTCGTGCACTCTGTCCTCGAAGCTCCGCCCCTTGCGGGTTCCCGCCTCCTCCGCCTCGGCGAGCGCCTCCGCTGTGCTCTGGACGCCGATCGCCTCCGAGGCCTTAGCGATCAGCTCGTCGAGCTTTCGCTCGAGCTTGTCGTCGCGATCGTCCTGGGCCTCCCGGCGGTCTCGGATCCACTTCCCGAAGCTAGTGAGCAGCGGACGAAGGGGATTGAGCTCGTCGTCGGCTGACAGCCGCTGGAGAAACGCCTCGTTTCGCTCCTCGATCAGGGCGTTGATCCGGCGCTGCACGCTCTCCTCGTTGCCCTCCCCGAAGGTGTCTTCGATCGCCTCCTCAAGCTCCCGGGTGTGGGAGTCGAGGGCCTCGGCGAGCCGGCCGCCTCCGGCCTCCTCGCCGAAGGCCCGGCGCAGCTCCTGCTCGACTCGCTCCACGGTCTCGCGGTGCTGACGCTCCGACTCCCGCCGGTGCTCGTCCATCGCCCGCTCGTACTCGCGGCGGACGAAATCGACCTCCACGGCGGCGTCCTCCCGATCGAGGACGCGGGAGCCGATCTCGATCGTGCGGCGGACCACCTTCGCCGGCTCCTCCCCGGCGGCGACTCGCTCCCGGATCACCCGCGCGGTCTGCTCGTCGGCGACGGTCAGACCCTCGATCACCAGGCGGTCGTCGACCAGGCGGACGGTGCCGCCCTTGTCGCCTGGCTCGATCGGCAGTTGGCTCTCGGACGCTTCCATAGGAACTTACGACGCTAGTCGCGCCCCCGGACGCAAACCTGACTACGATCACGGCGTCCGAGACCATCCGAACCCAGGAGTCGAAGTGGCCGTAGAGATCGCCGACGTCTCGAAGCTTGAGGTGGAGCCGGGGACGCTCCCGGAGAAGATGGCCGCCTGGGTGATCCGCCCCGAGCGGGAGGGCGAGCCGAAGGACGCCTTCCAGGTCGAGGAGATCGAGGTCCCCGAGCCCGGCGCGTTCGAGGTGATCGTCCGGGTGATGGCGGCCGGCGTCAACTTCAACAACGTCTGGGCAGCGCTCGGCAAGCCGGTCTCGGTGTTCGGATACGGGGACCACGAGGAGTACGGCCACCACATCGGCGGCTCCGATGCCTCCGGGATCGTCTGGAAGGTCGGCGAGGGCGTCACCAGGTGGAAGCCCGGCGACGAGGTCGTTGTCCACTGCAACCAGGCCTCCTACGAGGACGTCGAGGTCCACGGGCTCGACCCCCTGGCGGCCCCGAGCCAGATGATCTGGGGCTACGAGACGACCTGGGGCTCCTTCGCCCAGTTCACCAAGGTCCAGGCCCAGCAGCTCCTCCCCCGCCCCCAGAATCTCTCCTGGGCCGAGTCCTCGGCCTACGGGCTCACCTACTTCACCGCCTACCGGATGCTGATCGACCAGTGCAAGCTGCAGACCGGCCACAACGTCCTGATCTGGGGCGCGGCCGGCGGCCTCGGCGTCTTCGCCACCCAGCTCTGCGCCGCCGCCGGGGCGAACGCGGTCGGGGTCGTCTCCTCCGAGGAGAAGGGCGAGCTGGTGAAGCGCCTCGGCGCCGTCGGCTACATCAACCGAAACGAGTTCGCCGGAATGATGCGAAAGGGCGGCGAGTCGCCCGACGAGGAGAAGGCACGTTTCAAGGAGTCGCGCGGGTTCGCGAAGCGGGTGAAGGAGATCCTCGGCGACGCCCCCGACATCGTCTTCGAGCACGTCGGCCAGGCGACTTTCCCGACCTCGGTGTTCGTCGTCAAGCCGTTCGGCAAGGTCGTGATCTGCGGCGCGACCTCGGGCTACACGCTCGACTTCGACGTCCGCTACCTGTGGATGCGCCAGAAGCAGATCATCGGCTCGCACTTCGCCAACGCCTACGAGTGCATGCGGGCGAACCAGCTGATGGCGGAGAGCAAGATCCGTCCAGTCCTCTGGCAGGTGATGGGGTTCGACGGGGTCGCCGAGGCACACCAGCTCCTCCACGAGAACAAGCATCTCGGCAAGATCTCGATCCTGGTCGGCGCCGGCACCGAGGACGAGGGCAAGACCGAGGAGGGGCCCGGCGCGATCCGGGCCGAGGTGGGCGCGTGAGCGCCCACCGTAGATTGATGGTGGGCGCGTAGATGGCCAACGGCAACGGCTCGCTCGAGGTCTGCTTCATCGACTGGCACGTGAACCCGTTCCGGGCCGAGCGCTGGTATGAGATCTGGGAGCCGGCGGCCTCCCGGGCGATGGCTTTCGGCGCCAAGTCCTGGTCGCTCACCCGCGACGCCGATGATCCGCTCCACTTCCGCCAGGCCTCGATCTGGACCGACCGGGCGGACTTCGAGCGCTACTGGTACTCGGACGAGGTGTCGTCGATCCGCGAGTCGGCGATCAACCTCTACAACAAGCCGATCTTGCCCGTCTGGCACGCCCTGATCGCCGGCGAGTAGAGCGACTTCCACCCCTATTCGGTGTTCTGGGACTACTCCGGCGCGAACTTGCCGGGAAACGTGACCGCCACCCGCCTCACACCGATCCTGATCGCCGCCGCGCTGCTCGCGGGCCTGCCCGCCCTGGCCGAGGCCAGGGTGGGCGTCACCTACTCCGGCCAGGTCCTGACGATCACCAGCGGGAAGGGAGCCGACCACGCCAACGTCGCCTGCTCGGCCGCCGGCACCGTCGAGGTCAACCGCCGGCAGCCTGCGGGAGGGCCGGTGCAGTGCTCGAAGATCGTCGAGGTCGACGCCGTGATGGGCGACGGCAACGACAAGATCAACTTCTCCGGGATCGACTCGCGTTTCGGGACCGCCGAATTCCCCGGCTTTGGCACCGGGACCGGGGCGGGTGCCCAGGGCAGCGGAGGCGAGGACACCTACATCGGGAGCGCGACGGCCTTCAACCTCTTCTTAGGCGGGCTCGGGAACGACACCGCGACGGGCGGCAATCTCCGCGACCAGCTCGACGGCGGGTCCGGCAACGATGACCTACGCGGCCTCGCCGACCGCGACTCGCTTCTGGGCCGGGCCGGCGGGGATCGCCTGATCGGGGGCGCTGGAGCCGACTTGCTCAATGGGGGTCTTGACGACGACCGGCTGGCGGGCAGCGGTGGCGCCGACATCATCGGCGGCGACGCCGGCATGGACCTGCTCCTCGGCGGCCCCGGCCCGGACCGCCTCGTCGGCGGCTCGGGCAGGGACCGCGTCCGCGGGGGGGCCGGCCAGGACACCGAGATCGACAAGGGGCCGAAGAAGTAGACGCTAGTGCTGCTCGAGGGGGGCCATGGTCAGGCCCGCCTCGTTGAGCTGCTCCCAGTAGAGCTCGGCGGGCTCACGGGGGCCGGTCCAGACGGCTGCCCGGCCGCTGTTGTGGATCCGGTCGGCGAATGCGTAGCCGCTCTCGACGGTGATCCCCGGGACCACCCTCGCCAGCGTGTTGGCGACGTGGTCGAAGGTGTTGTGGTCGTCGTTGAGGACGATCACGATCCAGTTGCCGCCGAGGGCCTCGTCGGGGCCCGCTGAACGCGGTCGCTCAACGGTCGTCGTCGACATGGTCTCCTGGTGATAGACGATTCCCGCTCAATTGTCCGGGAAATCAGGCCCGCCCCGCCGGACACGGCGTCGTCTATCCGAAGGGGTTCGGGACCCGAATCGCGACGTCGTCGAAGACCCCCGAGACGCCCGCTCCCTCGCCGGCTTTGACGCCGTCGGTGAGCACCGTGCGGCGCCCGTCGGGCTGGTCCGTGGCGCCATCGTTGGTCGAGAGCACCGGCCGCCCGTTGACCACCGCGACCAGGGCCGTGGTCGTGGTGCCGCGGTCGAACGCCTGGAGCTGGATGCTGTTCGCCTTCTTGCCCATCCGGATGAACTTCCCGGTCCCGGCGGCCATCGGCGTGGGGCCGGCCGCGCCCTTCGGGTCGCGCAGAACCTGCCACTTGCGCGCGAACGGCAGCACCCTGAGGAAGTACCCGGCCTCCTCGCTCTGACGGACTCCGACCCCGACGAAAGCCTTCCGCTGCTGCTTCGCTGAGCCTCCCGAGGCGAGGGTGGCGGTGGCGGCGATCTGCTGGTCGGGCGTCACGTCGCTGGAGTCGGCGACCACCGAGCTGCGCAGGATGCAGTTGGTGGTCCCGGCGCCGACGAGGATCCCAAGCGCCTGGTTTCCGCTCCACTTCTTGCTGCACTTGGCGCCGAAGACCTTCTGGAAGGCGTTGACGTCGTCCTGGGTGGCGAAGGCGTAGACGGCCACCGGAATCGGCGCTGCCTGGGCGATCGCGGCGGTTGCCAGGGCCGCGCAGGCGAGGATCAGGGCTGTGAGCTTGGTGCGCATTTGAGGCTGAGGCTACTCGCGGGTGCGCCCGAGATTGCAAGAACACGCCTGCGGCAGGGTCAGAGCGGTTAGTGGCACTTACCATTAGGTCAATGAGCGACCACCGTCTGGGAGAGCGTGACCAGCCCTGGGTGATGCGCACCTACGCGGGCCATTCCGACGCGCGCCGCTCGAACGAGCTCTACCGCAAGAACCTCGCCAAGGGACAGACCGGGCTCTCGATCGCCTTCGACCTCCCCACCCAGACCGGCTACGACCCCGACCACGAGCTTGCCCGGGGCGAGGTCGGCAAGGTCGGGGTCTCGATCACCAGCACAAGGGACATGCGCGAGCTGCTCGACGGCATCCCGCTGGACGAGATGAACACCTCGATGACGATCAACGCGACCGCCGCCTGGCTGCTCGCCCTCTACGTCACCGTCGCCGAGGAGAACGGAGTCGAGCGCTCGGCCCTCGCGGGCACCACCCAGAACGACATCATCAAGGAGTTCCTCGCCCGCGGCACCTACGCCTTCCCGCCCGGGCCCTCGATGCGGCTGATCGCCGACACCGTCGCCTTCACCGTCAACGAGATCCCGAAGTGGAACCCGATCAACGTCTGCAGCTACCACCTCCAGGAGGCGGGAGCGACCCCGGTGCAGGAGGTCGCCTACGCGCTCTCCACCGCGATCGCCGTCCTCGACGAGGTGAAGGCCCGCGGCCAGGTCTCCGAGGAGGACTTCCCCAAGGTCTTCGGGCGGATCTCATTCTTCGTCAACGCCGGCGTCCGGTTCATCGAGGAGCACGCGAAGCTGCGGGCGATGACCCGGCTCTGGGAGGAGATCGGGCGCGATCGCTACGGGGTGACCGAGCCGAAGCTGCTCCGGATGCGCTACGGCGTCCAGGTGAACTCGCTCGGCCTCACCGAGTCCCAGCCCGAGAACAACGTGCCGAGAATCGTGCTCGAGGCCCTGGCGGTGACGATGGGCCGGGACGCCAGGGCGCGGGCAATCCAGCTCCCCGCCTGGAACGAGGCCCTCGGCCTCCCTCGGCCCTGGGACCAGCAGTGGAGCCTCCGGATCCAGCAGATCCTTGCCTTCGAAACCGACCTGCTCTCCTACCCCGACATCTTTGAGGGGTCGGTGGTGATGGACGGGCTGACCGACGAGCTTGCCGACGGGGCCCGCGCCGAGATGGCGACGGTCGCCGAACACGGCGGCGCGGTCGAGGCGGTCCCGTACATGAAGGCGCAGCTGGTCGAGTCGAACCGCGAGCGCCTGGCGAAAATCGAGCGCGGCGAGATCGTCGTCGTCGGCCAAAACAAATTCGTCGAGACGGAGGACTCGCCGATGACCACCGGCGAGGACGGCGGCATCCTCACCCCCGACCCGGAGGTCGAGCGCGAGCGGGTCAAGGCGCTGGAGCAGTGGAAGGGCGGCCGCGATCAATCCGCCGTCGACACAGCCCTCGAGGAGCTCCGAGCCGCGGCCACCGACGAGAGCGCCAACATCATGCCGACGACGATCCAGGCGGCGAGGGCAGGCGCCACCACCGGCGAGTGGGCCGAGACCCTGCGTGAGGCCTTCGGCCATTACCGTGGCCCCACCGGGGTCACCGGCACGCCCCAGGGCTCCGACGGCGGGCTGCTCGCGGCGGCCCGCGCCCACGTCAAGGGCGTCTCTGACGGGCTCGGACACCCGATCCGGATCTTGGTCGCGAAGCCCGGCCTCGACGGCCACTCGAACGGCGCCGAGCAGATCGCCGTCCGCGCCCGCGACGTCGGGATGGAGGTCGTCTACCAGGGGATCCGGCTGACTCCCGAGGAGATCGCCAACTCGGCGATCCAGGAGGACGTCGACGTCGTTGGCCTCTCGATCCTCTCCGGCTCGCACCGCGAGCTCGTCCCCCGGATCGTCGAGCTGCTGCGGGCCGAGGGCACCGAGATCCCGGTGGTCGTCGGCGGGATCATCCCCCAAGCCGACGTCGGGCCGCTCAAGGAGGCCGGCGTCGCCCGGGTCTACACCCCGAAGGACTTCGAGCTAAACCGGATCATGGGCGAGATCGCCGATCTCGTCGCCGAGCGCGACGGCGTCGGCGCCCCCCAGCCCGCTTCCGCCTAGATGGCCGAGCCGGAGCTGAACGAGCCCGAGCTGAATGGCGACCAGAGCGCCTGGCTGCGCTGCTATCGGTGCTGGGCCCGCGACCTCGAGGTCCAGCTGCACTACGACGCGATCCTCCGGATCGACCCCGAGACCGGTGAGCCCGCGGATCGCCTCGACGAGGTCTCCGACGCGGTGGTCCAGTGCCTGCGCTGCCTCCACGATCAGCCGCATCTGACCGTCCAGGAGGACAAGGTGGTGCCGGTCGAGGATCGCTGGGAGCGGATGGTCGCCGGCACCCCCTGGGTCGCCTCGTGCACGGTCGCCGTCGATCAGGATCAGGTCGAGACCTGCTCGGGGCCGGAGGCCGCCGAGTCGCTCACCTACGGGTCGTTCGGGGAACAGGGGACCCGCGAGTTCTTCACCCACGTCCGCTTCCACAAGCACGACGAGGAGCGGATCATCGTCCACCTGCTGGTCGAGCTCTACGCGCGCTCGCCCGAGGAGGCGACCGAGGTGCTCGAGGAGGCCTCCCGCGGCGTCCTCGAGATCACCTCGCTGGCCGAGGAGTCACGCCCTCCGGCCCACGCGCCGGACGAGGCCCACTAGCTACTCAGGCGTCCTCTCGACGTCCTTGGCGCCCGGGTCCTTGAGCGCCTTGCCTGCGGCCTTCGCCTTGTCCTTGAGGCTGCCCTTGCCCTTGGCGATCCCCTTGAGCTCCTCCGCGTCCTCCTTGGCGGCGTCGGAGCCGCCCCGCTTCTCGACCTGATCCTTCGCCTTGTCGGCGATCCTCCGCACGTTCCTGAAACTGACCATCGCTATTCCTCCTCGCCTGGATTCTTTCGAGGGACGAGCACCGCGCGCTTGAATTCGGCGACCAAGGTGCCGTCCTGCTTGTAGACGCGCGTATGGACCCTGACCACACCCCGGTCCGGCTTGCTCTTCGATGGGGTCACCTCGAGCACCTCGGACTCGCAGTAGAGCGTGTCGCCGTGGAAGACCGGGGCCGGGTGACTGAGCTCCTCCGTGGCGAGGTTGGCGATCGCCTTTCCGGAGACGTCGCTTACTGACATCCCCAGCGCCAGCGAATAGACCAGCGGCCCGACGACGACGTTCTGGCCCTGCTGCGACTCGGCGGCGTAGACGTCGTTCAGGTGCAGCGGATGGTGGTTCATCGTGATCAGGCAGAAGAGGTGGTCGTCGGACTCGGTCACCGTCTTCGCCGGCCAGTGCTTGTAGACGGCGCCAACCTCGAACTCCTCCAGGTAGCGCCCGTACGGGTGGGCCCCGGAGGCCTCGCGCCCGGCCTGGTCGGTGATCAGCTCGTGCTTCTCGTCGCTCATGGGCGCGGGATCGTACCCGGCTAGCCCGAGGCCACGTTCACCGGCAGGCCCTCGAACCGTTCGATGTCCGCGATCTCGGCGTCGATCGCCTTTCTCGCGCCTCGGGGGAGCGCATTCCGGTCGAGCGAGACCTCGATCCTGCCGCCCCTCCGCGAGGCGCGCCAGCCGCCGATCACCACCCCGTCTTGGAGGATCACCGGATAGATCCCACCCCCGCCGTCAGAAACGGTCTCCCCGTGCTCCTCGCCGGTGGTGAAGCGGCGGTCCTTGTACCCGAGCAGGAAGGTGTCGAAGGCGCCGAGCATCCGTAACTGTCCGGCCGGGGGGAGGCGCCCGGGCTTGCCCAGGGTCAGCATCGTCCCCTCGCCGACGTTCACTTCCTCCAGCTCGCGCGAGATCGACTCGAGGCCCGCCCTGACATCCCGGAGCGGAAGCCCTGACCAGTAGGCGAAGTCCCGGTCGGTGGCGGCGCCAAAGGCGCGAAGGTAACGCCGAGCGAGCTCCGCCAGGGCGGCATCGCGGTCGAACCGACGCCGCCGCCCGCCGAGCCAGTCGCGGCGAAGGACGAGGCAGCTGGATCCGTTCTGGTCGGGGCCGAGGCAGGCGTTGCCTGAGCTCACCGCCAGCCCCATCAGGTGCCCGCGGGTCATGCTGTCGAGCCTGATCCCGATCCCGCGGAGCCTGTTGCCGACCTCGGTCCGGGTAAGCGGCCCCTCCTCCTCGAGCATGCGGACCACCTCTCCCAGCGCATGCTCCTGGATCCTCGGTGGCATTCCGAGCTGCTCGAGCCGGCGCCGCGACCACTTCTCGATTCCGGGCTCGAACAGCGGCAGCCACCAGTGGGCATCGTCGCTCGGGATCATGTGAATCGTCATCCGCATCACCCAGGTCCGGAGCAGCGAGCGCTCCTCGGTCCGGGCGCGATCGACGTCAGCGGCCTTCAGCCGCCTGCTCCGGGAGCGGAACGAGAGCCGGGCGGGAAACGGGTCCTGGGCCTGGATCCCGGCGACCGCTCGAGCCACCTCCACCGGGTCGCTCGCCGAGTGCGGCCGGTGCAGGAGCTGGGCTGCCGCACGGAGCCGGGGCAGCCGGTCGGGATCCATCGCCTAGTGGACCTTCTTGGTGCGGCCGCGCTCCTCGTGGCGCTGGATCACCTGGGCGATCAGCTTCGCGATGTTCGGGTCGCCGGCGACCTTGATCTGGCCCGATTCGTAGGCCTCGCGGTAGCCGCGCACGGTCCCCTCGGTGGCGAGCTCGTTGAAGGTCGAGCGAGGGATGGTCACGGTCACCCGGGCGTCCTCGGTGGAGGCCGACTTGGAGATGTTCGGCCCGGGCAGCTCGACCCGGAACATCTGGATGTCGCCGCGTCCACGGAGCTCCAGCTCGAAGACGAGCTTCAGTTTCGCGAGCGCGGGCAGCTCGGCCTGGAAGCGCTCGATCGCGGTGGCTATCAGCTCAGGGGTCGACGCCATGGTCAGTCGGGTCGCCCCTGCGGGGCGCCCTCGCACAATTCGTAGCAGAGCGCTACCAGGGGATGGGCCTGCGGTCGCGGAAGAAGCCGCCGCTGGGGCCATCGTCGGGCAAGGTCGCGAGCCAGACCGCCGTGTCTGCCCCCTCCTCCACCGACCTCGATGCGGCCGAACCGCCCATGTCGGTCCGCACCCAGCCGGGGCACATCGTGTTCACCTTGAGCCAGCGCTCGTCGGAGGCGAGCGTTCGAGTGAGCGCGTTCAGCCCCGCCTTCGAGACCCGGTACGCGGCCCGGCCCCCGTTCATGTCGGAGAGCTGGCCCGCGCCGCTCGACAGGTTGACGATCCGCGGCTGCTCGCTCTCCCGGAGCAACGGGAGGAACGCCTGGATCAGCCGCCAGGGGCCGAAGGTGTTGACCTCGAGAACCTCGTGCGCTTGGCCGAAGTCGTAGTCGGCGACTCCGATCGGGTCGCCATAGACGCCCGCGTTGTTGACCAGCGCGTCCAGCCGTCCCGGGTCCGCCCCGATCGACTCCTTCGCCGCATCGACGCTCGCCTGGTCCGTTACGTCGAGCTCGATCGCTTTGATCGACTCGGTCTCCGTGATCTTGCCGGGATCGCGGGAGCCGGCGAGGACGAGGAAGCCGTGGTCCTCAGCGAGCTGGCGGGCGATCTCCCGCCCGATCCCACGATTGGCGCCGCTGACAAGCGCGACCTTGCTCAGATCTTGTGCCTCTCCAGCAGCTTCTTGCCGATCACCATCCGCTGGATCTCGGAGGTGCCCTCCCCGATCAGAAGCAGCGGCGCGTCCCGGTAGAGGCGCTCGACCTCGTACTCCTTCGAATAGCCGTAGCCGCCGTGGATCCGGAAGGCGTCCTCGACCACCTCCACGCCGATCTCAGAAGCTAGAAGCTTCGCCATCCCGGCCTCGAGGTCGGAGCGCTCGCCCGCGTCCTTCATCCGGGCTGCCTTCATCGTCAGCAGCCGGGCGGCCTCCACCTTGGTCGCCATGTCGGCGAGCTTGAATTGGATCGCTTGGTGCTGGGCGATCGGCTTCCCGAAGGTCTTCCGCTCCTGGCTGTACCGGAGAGCCAGCTCGAGGGCGCGCTGAGCGATCCCGACCCCGCGGGCGGCGACGTTCACCCTCCCCACCTCGAGCGCGTCCATCATCTGGACGAAGCCCTTGCCGAGGCCGTCCTCCTCGCCCCCAAGGATCCGCTCGGGCGGGCAGCGGTAGCCGGAGTAGACGAGCTCGGTCGACTCGACTCCCTTGTAGCCCATCTTCTTGATCTTCGGCGGAATCTCGAGGCCCTCGAACTCGCCGGTGTTCTTCTCCGCCCAGGGCTCCTTCTCGGTGATGAAGCAGGTCATTCCCTTGTACGGCGGATCGGCCTTCGGATCGCTCTTCATCAGGACGAAGACGACGCTCGACCCGAGGCCGTTGGTGACCCACATCTTCTGGCCGTTCAGCTCCCAGTTGCCGTCGTCTCCCTTGCTCGCCGTGGCCTTGATCCCCTGGACGTCCGAGCCAACCTCGGGCTCCGACAGCGAGAAGGCGGCGCGGATCTCGCCGGTCGCCATCTTCGGCAGGAAGTGGTCCTTCTGCTCCTCGGAGCCGAAGTTCATCAGCAGGTAGGCCCCGATGAAATGGGTGTTGACGACGCCGGAGATCGAGATCCAGCCCCGCGAGAGCTCCTCGACGATCATCGCGTAGGTGGTCAGGTCGAGGCCCATCCCGCCGTAGTCCTCGGGGATCGTCACCCCGAACAGGCCGAGCTCCTTCATCTGCTCGACGATCGCCTCGGGGAACGCATCCTGTGCGTCGAACTCCTCGGCGGCGGGGAGGATCTCGTTGTCGACGAAATTGCGGACCATCTCGGTGATCTCGCGCTGCTCGTCGGTCTTCTCCTGATACGTCGCTGTCGCTACGGCCATGGCTCCTCGGTAGGAAGTCTGTTTGTGGGCAGGCGCGCGCCGGTTCAATCCCCTGCGCGAGCGCGAATCGAAGGATACTTGCGGTCAGCATGACCGAGGGGAGCACAGCGGAGGTGATCGAGTCGATCCGCCGGGGAGCGATGTTCTCAGGCGGAACGGTGCTCGAGGGGAGCGAGGGAATCGATCAGATGACGGACGTCCTTCGCCACAATGCCCACCCCGAGTTCGTCACGGTCATGACCAGCGAGTCCGGGGTGGCGCAGGAGTACCGAGGCGTAGAGGGGTTCCGGAAGGCGCTCAGCGACTGGATCAGCCCTTACGAGTCCTTCCGCCTCGTGATCGACGAGGCGATCCCTCTCGACGATCGGCTCGTGTTCCTCGCTCGCCAGGTCGCCACCACCAAGCACGACGCGGTGGAGATCGAGACGGCCAGCGCAACGGTCTGGTGGCTCGAGGACGGCAAGATCAGTAAGGCCGGCTTCTACCTCGACCGGCGCGCGGGGCTGCAGGCGGCCGGGCTCGATCCCGACCGCGGTCGGGACTGAGCCCCAGGATCAGCCGCGACCTAGTCGGCCTCGGCGAGGATCGAGTAGAGCCGCTTCCGGGTGTCGGTGAGGATCTCCACCGCCTGCTTCACCTGGTCCTCCTCGCCGGCGCGCCCGATCTGGACCAGCGCCGCCCGGAGGCGGAAGGCCTCGGCCCGGAGCTTGTGATGGGGCGAGCCCTCGTCGCCCTCTTCCCAGGGCCGCTTCCCCTCGGTGCGCTCGGGAACCGCCTCGCGTCCGGAGTCGGTAAGCGCGTACACCTTGCGGTCGTCAACCTCATCTCCCTTGATCAGCCCTTCGTCCTCGAGAAGCTGCAGGGTCGGATAGATCGAGCCGGCGCTCGGGCTCCAGCGCCCGCCGGTGCGCTCCTCCAGCTCCTGGATCATCTCGTAGCCGTGCATCGGCCGGTCGTCGAGCAGCGCCAGGATCGCGCTGCGGACGTCGCCGCGGCGGACCCGATGCCGGCCGCGCCCGTAGCCGGGCCCCCAGCCGCCCCTCATCTCGCGTCCGCCCCGCTTGCCGCGGCGGCCGCGCTGTCGTGAACCGTGCATCTCTTCTCCTTTCGATCAATCACCACTTATCGCGATATATCGTAACAAGTCGCGTAGTGGCCTCACCTCACCCCGCCCCGCTCCCCCCAAGCCTCGCTCAGGACAGCAGCCAGGTGTACTGGTTGCTCCGCCAGTCGGGCTGCTCGCGCTCGTAGAAGCGGTGGGCGTCCTTCCGGGCCGCGCCGCTGTCGAGCTCGAGGTGGGTCGCTCCGCGCCCGCGCCCCCAGGCCTTCGCTGCCTCGAGCAACGCCTGCCCGATCCCCTGCGAGCGGTGCTCGGGACTGACCGCGAGGTCCTCGACCCAGCAGCGGAGCCCGAAGCGAACCGAGTTGAGGTCCACATAGGCGGTGGCGAAGCCGAGCAACTCGCCACGGTGCTCGGCGACCAGGACCGTGCTCCCCTCGCCCGCGATCGCTCCCGCGAGCGCCACCCGCGCGAACCCGGGATCCCAGCTGCGCGGCGGGGAGCCCGGCGGTGCGAAGAGCCACTCGTACATGCCGAGCACGTGCTCCACCTCCCCGGGCTGCGCCGCGCGAACCTCGGGCATGCAAAGAGGCTATCTCGCCAGCCGTCCACCGGATTGAGCCGTGGCTCAAGTTTCATCTGCCACGTGCCGAGGCGGCGAGAAGCATCAATTCGCCCAGCGAGCAGGGGCGGTGAAGCTTGCGATCGAAAGGAGAGCGGTGACCCCAACGGTTGAGGAGCAGGAGAGGTTTGCGTCGCTGAGCAGCGCCGCGATCGTCGACACCTTTCCCGAGGAGGAGTTCGACTTCCTCGTCGCGATGGCTGCCGATGCCTGCGCGGCCCCGATCGCCGCCCTCAGCGTGCTCACCGCCGACCGACAATGGTCTAGATCAACCCTCGGTCTGCCCTTCTCAGGGAGCGCCAAGGAGGAGGCGCTCAGCCGCCAGGTCGTCGCCGAGGCCGCGCCGATCGTCGTCCGGGACGTCTCGCTCGACGAGCGCTTCGCCGACAGCGCCCTGGTGATGTCGGAGCCCAGGATCAGCTTCTATGCAGGCGCCCCGGTGACCACGAGCGACGGCTACACCCTGGGTGCACTCTGCGTCGCCGACACCCAGCCGAGGGACATGGACGAACCGGAGCTCCGCACCCTCACCGGCCTGGCGCGACAGGCGGCGGGCTTGATCGACCGCCGCGTCGCGGAGCTCAGGCTCGAGAGCGCCCAGCGCCGGATCGATCACGGTGAGCGGCTCGCTCGGCTGGGAACCTGGGAGTGGGACATCGAGCGGGGAATCTCCATCTGGTCGCCCGAACTCCGGCGCATCTTCGGCCTCGGCGAGGCCTACCCGGACACACTCGAGGCGTTCCTGGAGTTCGTCCACGAGGACGACCGCGCCGACTACGAGCGGGCCACACGCCGCGTGATGGAGAGAGGCGGGCCGTTCAGGCAGCAGGTTCGGATTCGCCGGGCGAGCGACAATGCCGTCCGGACCGTCGAGATCAACGGGGAGGTGATCGCGAACGACGGGCGGCCCAGGGTGGCGCTGGGCGCGACCCAGGACATCAGCGACTCGCTTCGGGCTCAGGCGGGGGTGCGCGAGCGCGGCCAGATCCTCGACCAGGTCGAGGCGGGTGTGGTCGCCTTCGACCTCGACTGGCGGATCACGCAGTGGAACCGAGGCGCCGAGCGACTCTATGGGTGGTCCGCGCTGGAGGCGGTCGGCCGCCCGGCGGCCGAGCTGAAGTTCGTCACCGAGGTGCCGATCTGGGCGAGCACCGCCAAGGCCGTGGTCACCGAGGGGATCACCTGGGAAGGCGAGATCGAGGTCGAGCGCAAGGACGGGAAGACGATCCCGATGCACACGACGGTCTCACCGATTCGCGATCCGGCGGGCGAGGTGGAGGGAATCGCCACCGTCAGCGTCGACATCAGCGAGCAGAAGCGAAACGAGGCCGAGCTCGCGCGCTCCCGCCGCGAGACGATTCACCGCCTCTCCCGCGCGTTGGAATCGCGCGACATCGAGACGGGTCATCACATCGAGAGGATCGGTGAGTTCGCCGGGGCGATCGGGGAGCGGCTCGGATTGCCCCCCGGTGAGGTCGAGATGCTTCGGGTGGCGAGCCCGATGCACGACGTCGGCAAGATCGCGATCCCCGACAACATCCTTCACAAGCCCGGAAAGCTCACCTCCGAGGAACGGTCGGAGATGCAGCGCCACGTCGAGATCGGCCATCGCATCCTCGCCGGATCGGGCATCGAGGTGCTGGAGCTCGCCGCGAAGATCGCGCTCACCCACCATGAGTGGTTCGACGGAAGCGGCTACCCGAGGGGCCTGAGCGGCGATGAGATCCCCCTCGCAGGCCGGATCGTCGCCGTTGCCGACGTCTTCGACGCACTCACCATCGACCGCATATACCGGCCGGCCTACGCGGCCGAGGACGCGGTCGCGATCATGATCCAGGAGTCCGGCACCCACTTCGATCCCGACGTTCTCGACGTCCTGATCGAGGACTTCGAGGACTTCATCGAGATCCGGACCGGCATCGCTCCAGTTTCGCTGACCTGAGCCGATCCGCGCAGCCCGCGGCCGCGGACCTATAGCGTTTCGGGGACCCTGACCCCGAAGAGGAGACGATGAGAAACCCGCGCGACTTCTTCCACCCGCTGGCGATCGACGCGCCCGAGCCGGTGCGCGAGATCCCGTTCAAGCCCTCGCGGATGATCCACTTCTTCGACGCCTCGAACGAGAAGATGCGGTCGAAGGTCCCCGAGATGGCGAAGTCGGCGGACATCCTCCTCGGGAACCTCGAGGACGCGGTCCCGGTGGACAAGAAGGTCCCGGCCCGCGAGGGGCTGATCGAGGTCGCGAAAGAGGTCGACTTCGGCGACACCCAGCTCTGGACCCGTGTGAACGAGCTCGCCAGCCCCTGGGTCCTCGACGATCTGACCGAGCTCGTCACCGAGATCGGCGGGGCGCTCGACGTGATCATGATCCCGAAGGTCGAGGGGCCGTGGGACATCCACTACGTGGACCGCCTCGTCGCCCAGCTCGAGGCAAGGGCGAAGCTCGAGCGACCGTTGCTTCTGCACGCGATCCTCGAGACCTCGCTCGGGGTCGTCAACCTCGAGGAGATCGCCACCGCCAGCCCGCGGATGCAGGGGATGAGCTTTGGGCCGGCCGACCTCGCCGCGTTCCGCCGGATGAAGACCACCCGGGTCGGCGGCGGGCATCCCGCCTACCGGGTAATCGAGGACCCCGACCCCGACAACCCCGACGCGCCCCGTGCGACGGCGCAACAAGACCCCTGGCACTACTCGATCGCCCGCATGGTCGACGCCTGCACCTCTGCCGGCATCCTCCCCTTCTACGGGCCCTACGGCGACATCAAGGACACGGAGGGCTGCGAGACCCAGTTCCGGGCGGCCTTCCTGCTTGGCTGTGTCGGCGCTTGGTCGCTCCACCCCGCCCAGATCGAGATCGCTAAGCGGGTGTTCAGCCCGCCGCCGGACGAGGTGATCTTCGCGAAGAAGGTGCTCGAGGCGATCCCGGATGGACGGGGCGTCCACATGATCGACGGGAAGATGCAGGATGACGCGACCTGGAAGCAATGCAAGGTGATGGTCAGCCTCGCCGAGATGCTCGCGAAGAAGGACCCGGAACTGGCCGAGGCGTACGAGATGAAGGTTTGAGCGAGCCCTTCCGCCACCGCCTCAGGGTCCGCTATAACGAGTGCGACCCGCAGGGTGTCGTCTTCAACGCCAACTACCTCACCTACTTCGACATCACGATCACCGAGCTTTGGCGCGAGCTCGGCGGCTACCAGGCGATGGTCGACGCCGGCGGAGACATGGTGGTGGCTGAGGCCCGGCTGCGATACCTGGGGCCGCTCCGCTTCGACGACGAGTTCGAGACCGTGGCGAGGGTGACCCGGCTCGGCGAGACCTCAATCACCACGGAGCTGGTCGTGGAGCGCGGCGGCGAGCCGATCGCCGAGGGCGAGCTGCGGCACGTGTTCATCGCCCCCGGCGGCGAGAAATCGCCGATCCCGGACGGAGTCCGCGCCGGGCTCGAGCGATTCGCCGTGCCTGCGGAATGAGTGTCGCTAGTACATACGATTACTTGGTATCCGCTTCCCGCCCGGGCCCGCCGATCTGCCGATAGACGGTTAATGCGCAGCCGACTCGAGATAGACCGCATTACCGGTGCTGCCCTGATCGCGCTCGTCGCGATCGCGCTGCTGCCGGCGGCGGCCGAGGCGAAGCCGACCTGCCACGGGAAGAAGGCGACCGTCGTCCTCGGGGGCGGGAACAACAAGTACGTCGCCCACAACCACGGCCATGGAGCCCAGATCGTGGTCGCGGGCGCGGGCAACGACACGATCGTTACCGGCAAGGGCCCCGACGTCGTCTGCGGCGGCGACGGCAACGACAGGATTCTCGCCGGCAAGGGCAAGGACCGCGCCTATGGCGGCCCCGGCGACGACCTGGTCGTCAACATCAAGGGCAAGGACTCGAGCTTCGGCGACGACGGCGCCGACCGGCTCAGCGGCGGGCCCAGCGGCGAGAGCATCGACGGCGGCCCCGGCAACGACCTCGTCGACGGCTCCAGCGACCGCGACAACCTCCACGGCGGCCTCGGCGAGGACATGATGATCGGCGGAGACGGCAGCGACAACGTCTGGGGCGACGACGGCGCCGACGAGATCCACGGAGGCTCCGGTGGCGAGGACATGTTCGGCGGCAACGGCGACGACCGTCTCTTCGGCGACCTACTCGACGACCGGATGAACGGCGAGGGCGGCAACGACCTTCTCGTCGGCGGCCACGGGATCGACCGCATGAACGGGGGCGCCGGCGACGACTGGATGCGCGGAGGCGCGAACGGCGACCAGGCGAACGGCGAGGCTGGCACCGACACGGTCAGCTTCGCCACCGACCACCCGATCTCCGCGAACGTCGGGGTGAAGGTCAACCTCGCCACCGGCGGCGCGATCACCCCCGACGGGAACGACGGCATCGCCGCCGTCGAGAATGTGCTCGGCTCCGCCTTCGACGACGAGATCACCGGCACCGGTGCCGGGAACGTCCTCGACGGCAACATCGGGGCCGACCAGATCAACGGCACGGGTGGTGGCGACACCCTGATCGGCGGCCCGCTGGACGACGGGACCGACGTCTGCACGGGCGGTTCACAGTCGATCGGATGCGACGGGACCACCCCCGATCCGCGGAACGGGCAGGCGATCGTCCATCTGGACGATCGCGGCCCCGACCCCGGGCTCTACGTCCACGGACGCTTCGGCACCACCTCGGGTGGCGCCGACGACCTCGTCGTCACCGGCGAGGGCGGATCTTTCAAGGTCGCCTCGGCGGCCGGAGCGAGCCTGGTCGAACTGCCAAACGACCCATGCCTGGAAGCGGGCACCTCCGAGTCGCGCTGCCCGGCTCCCGGAACACCGCTTGGCTTCATCGCCTTCTGGGGCGATCAGGGCGACGACCACCTGAAGCTTGCCGGCAGCTTCCCCCCGGCGACGACGCCGGTCCTGGACGGGGGCCACGGCAACGACGTCCTCGACGGCAGCGCCGGCGATGACCTCCTCTTCAGCGGCCAGTCGGGCTCCGATGCGCTGCACGGCGCCGGCGGCTCCGACGCCCTACTCGCCCTTGGCGCCGGTGGCGACACCCTCGACGCAGGCCCCGGAAACGACCAGCTGGTGAGCGAGGACCTCTGCCAGGGTCACGCCTACCAGGGCGGTCCCGGCTTCGACATCGCCGGCTTCGCCCGCTACCGCCTCGGCGGGGTCAAGGCCACCCTCGGGGGCACCGCCACCGACCCCAACCGCAACGGCTGCGCCGCCACTCAGGTCGGCAAGGACAACGAGATCCTCGAGGGCTCATCGGGCGACGATCAGCTCTTCGGCGACAACGGCAAGAACCCACTGATCATCGGACGTGACGGCAACGACATCATCCACGGGATGGGGGGCGCCGACACCCTAAGCGGCGACGCCGGCAACGACAGCATCTACGGCGACGGCGGATTCGACACGCTCGAGGCGCAGGACGGCGCCCGCGACAACGCGGTCCACTGCGGCAAGGGTGGCGGCCAGGCGCTCCGCGACCGCAGCGACCCGAGCACGGCCTGCAAGAGGCAGAAGGCCGGGCGCAACAAGCGCAGCAAGTAGCTATCCCAGCCCCTCCTTCAACTCCTCCAGCTGCGCCCCTGACCCCCGCCTCGGCTCGAGGCTAGACCACTAGCTGAGCGCCGGCGCCTCGGGCAGGTGCTCGAGCGCGGTCTCCAGCTCGCCCTCGGGCATCTCGAGATCGGTGAGCTCGCCGCGCATGTAGGTGTCGTAGGCGGCCATGTCGAAGTGGCCGTGGCCGCAGACGTTGACGAGGATCACGCGCTCCTCGCCGGCCTGCTTCGCGGCCTCAGCCTCGTCAAAGGCGGCACGCAGGGCGTGGGCGGGCTCGGGGGCGGGGATGATCCCCTCGCAGCGGGCGAACCGCACCGCGGCCTCGAAGGCAGCCGTCTGCTGCACCGCGGTCGCCTCGACAAGGCCCTCCTTGACGAGGGCGCTGAGGATCGGCGAGTCGCCGTGGTAGCGCAACCCGCCGGCGTGGACCGGCGGGGGCACGAAGTCGTGGCCGAGCGTGTACATCGGCAGCAGCGGGGTCATCCCGACGGTGTCGCCGTAGTCATAGGCGTAGCGGCCGCGCGTCAGGGTAGGTGCGGCAGCAGGCTCGGCGGCCAGGAAGCGGACGCCCGCGCCCTCGCGAAGGTTGCGGCGAAGGATCGGATAGGCGATGCCGGCGAAGTTGGAACCGCCGCCGACGCAGCCGACGACGAGGTCGGGGGCCTCCCCCGCGAGCTCCATCTGGCGGATCGCCTCCTGCCCGACCACCGTCTGATGGAGGCAGACGTGATTGAGGACCGAGCCGAGCGTGTAGTTCGTGTCCTCGGCCCCCGCGGCGACCTCGACCGCCTCGGAGATCGCGATCCCGAGGCTGCCCGACTCGAACTCGGCCTCCTTCCGGCCGGCCTCGGTCAGCTCGGAGGGGCTGCGGTGGACCGTCGCGCCCCAGGTCTCCATCATCGCCCGGCGGTAGGGCTTCTGGTCGTAGCTCACGCCGACCATGAACACCTCGCACTCGAGCCCGAACATCTGGCAGGCGAGCGCCAGCGCCGATCCCCACTGCCCGGCACCGGTCTCTGTGACGAGCTTTCGGACGCCCTCCCGCTGGTTGTAGAAGGCCTGCGGCACCGCCGAGTTCGGCTTGTGCGAACCGGCCGGCGAGACGCCCTCGTACTTGTAGTAGATGTGCGCGGGCGTATCGAGCTCACGCTCGAGGCGGCGGGCCCGCAGCAGCGGCGTCGGGCGCCAGAGCCGGTACATCTCCCGCACCTCGTCGGGGATCTCGATCTCGGGCTGGGTGGAGACCTCCTGCTCGATCAGCCCCATCGCGAAGATCGGCGCCAGGTCGTCCGGCCCGGCGGGCTCGCCGGTACGCGGGCTGAGCGGGGGCGGGGGCGGTCCCCCGGGGAGGTCGGCGAGCAGGTTCACCCAACTGGCCGGGATCTCGGACTCCGGCAGCGTGAACTTGACCCTCTCAGCCATCGCGCGGCGATTCTATGCCCGCGCCGGGAGGGGTGGGTTCGTCTAGCTCAGGCGCTGCTTGAGCGAGTCGAGCTGCGCCCGAACAGCTTCGGGCAGATCATCGCCGAAGCGGGCGAGGTGCTCCTCAACCTGTGGCATCTGCGCGCGGAGCGCCTCCTTGTCGACGTGGAGCAGCGCTCTGACCGCGTCGGAGGAGATCTCGAGCCCGTCGGTGTTGAGCTCCCCTTCGGCGGGCAGCAGCCCGATCGGCGACTCGACCGTCTCGCTCTCCTCGTTGCAGCGTCGGAAGACCCACTCCAGCACCCGGCTGTTCTCGCCGAACCCGGGCCAGAGGAACTTGCCGTCGTTGTCCTTGCGGAACCAGTTGACGTGGAAGACCTTGGGCATCCGCGCCCCCTCGCGGCGGCCTAGCTCCAGCCAGTGTCCGAAGTAGTCCGCCATGTTGTAGCCGCAGAAGGGCAGCATCGCCATCGGGTCGAAGCGGAGCTTGCCGACCTCGCCGGCGGCGGCCGCAGTCGTCTCCGACGACATCACGGCGCCGGTGAAGACGCCGTGCTCCCAGTCCCGGCACTCGAACACCAGCGGAATCACGGTGGAGCGCCGGCCGCCGAAGAGGAAGGCGTCGATCGGCACCCCGGCCGGATCCTCCCACTCGTCGGCGATCGACGGGCACTGGGATGCCGGGGTCGTGAACCGCGCGTTCGGGTGGGCCGCCGGCTCCTCCGAGTCAGGGGTCCACTCCCCTCCATGCCAGTCGATCACGTGGTCCGGCGGCTCGCCGGTCATCCCCTCCCACCAGATGTCACCGTCGTCGGTCTTCGCGCAGTTGGTGAAGATCGAGTTCCGCTCGATCGTCGCCATCGCGTTCGGGTTGGTCTTGTAGCTCGTGTTCGGGGCGACGCCGAAGAAGCCGGCCTCCGGGTTGACCGCCCGCAGCCGCCCGTCCTCGCCGAACTTCATCCAGGCGATGTCGTCGCCGACTGTCTCCACCGTCCAATCGGGGAGGGTCGGGACCAGCATCGCCAGGTTCGTCTTCCCGCAGGCCGAGGGGAAGGCGCCGCTGACGTACTTGACCTCGCCCTCGGGGGAGGTGAGCTTCAGGATCAGCATGTGCTCGGCGAGCCATCCCTCGTCGTGGGCCATGACCGAGGCAATCCGGAGCGCGAAGCACTTCTTCCCGAGCAGGGCGTTGCCGCCGTAGCCCGAGCCGAACGACCAGATCTCGCGGGTCTCGGGGTAGTGGACGATGTACTTGTTGTCGGCGTTGCAGGGCCATGGCACGTCCTCGCTGGCCCTCCGCGAGCGGGGCACCGAGCGAGTGGACGCAGGGGACGAACTCGCCGTCGTCGCCAAGCACCTCGAGGGCCGGCGCCCCCATCCGGGTCATGATCCGCATCGAGACCGCGACGTAGGGCGAATCGGTGAGCTGGACGCCGATGTGGGCGATCGGCGAGCCCAGCGGGCCCATCGAGAAAGGGACCACGTACATCGTCCGACCCACCATCGAGCCCTTGAAGAGCTTGCTGAGCACGTCGCGCATCTCCGCGGGCTCCCGCCAGTTGTTGGTCGGCCCGGCGTCCTTCTCGCGCTTCGAGCAGATGAAGGTCCGGTCCTCGACCCTGGCGACGTCGCCGGGGTCGGAGCGGGCGAGGTAGGAGTTGGGGCGCTTCGCGTCGGAGAGCTTCTCGAAGGTCCCGGCGTCGACCATCTCGCGGCAGAGGCGGTCGTATTCCTCCGCGGAGCCGTCGCACCAGTGCACCCGGTCGGGCGTGGTCAGCTCGGCGATCTCCTCCACCCAGGAGACCAGCTTCGCGTGCTTGGTCGGTGCCGCTGCGGCGACGGTGCTTTCACTCACGGGTTTGGCTCAACTCCTTGATTGATCAACGGGTTCCCTGCCGGGGCGAGATGCTCTCACAGCTCCCCTGGACGGGGAACGATAAGGACCGGGCAGGGCGCGTGTCGAATCACCCGGACCGAGACGCTGCCGGCGATCAGCCTCAGCACCGGGCCGTAGCCGCGCGAGCCGAGCACCAGCAGGTCCACCCCCTCCCCCGCGTGCTCGAGCAGCTTCGCGACCGGATCGCCCTTCTCGTAGATGGGCAGTGCCCGGACCGCGTCGGGAAGCGCGGCGACGGCGTCGCTCAGGCGGCTCTGAAAATCGGCGCCGGCCTCCGGTGGGGGCGGCACGCCGACCACGCCCGGAGCCGGTGGCGGCGCCGGGGTTGCCACCCCGATCACCCGAATCGAGGTCCCGAAGCGCTCCGCCAGGACCGCGGCCTCCTCCAGAGCCACCGCTGATTCCCTTCCACCGTCGAAGCCAACCGCGAACACCCGGGGGTCCTCGCGGAGCGTCGGCAGCGGAGTCCCGGTGGGAACGTCATCGGCCTCCTCCCCGGCGGCCTCGGCGGCCATCATCGCCCTCGCCCGGGCGTATCCCTTGGGCGCGATCACCAGGCGGCAGCGGGCGCCCTTCAGCAGGTGCTCGGCGACGCTGCCCGGAGCGACCACCCCGAACGCCGCACGGTGGGTGGAGCCGAGCACGATCATGTCGGCCTCCCCCGTCTCGGCCAGCCCCCGCAGCACTTCGGCGGGAGAGCCCTTCTCGACGTGGACGACGTTGAGCAGGCCCCCGTCGCGCTCCACCACCCGCTCCGCCAGCACCCGGGCGTCCTCGCCGAGCTCGGTCTCATCGTAACCGCAGACGACCTTCGGATAGAGAGGCTCTGGCACCGCCCCAAGAGCCTAGGCCCGCGGTAGCCTCCCCCGCCGCCATGCGCTTTTACGAGTACGAGTCGCGCCGGATCGTCGAACGGGCCGGGATCCCGGTGACCGAATACGGCTTCTGCAAGACCGCCGCCGAGGCGCGGGAGGCCGCCGAGAGGATCGGCGGACCGACCGTGATCAAGTCCCAGGTCCTGACCGGCGGGCGGATGAAGGCGGGTGGGGTCAAGTTCGCCGACACCCCGGAAGAGGCCGCCGAACATGCGGAAGTGATCCTGGGCCTCGAGATCGGCGGCCATATGCCGGTCGGGGTCCTGGTCGACCCGAAGGCCGAGGTCGAGCAGGAGTACTACGCCGCGGTCCTCTGGGACGGGCGGGCGAAGCGGCCGATGATGCTGTTCAGCGACATGGGCGGGATCGACATCGAGGAGGTCGCCGAGAAGCACCCCGACCACGTCGGCCGCGGCCGCATCTCCAACCTCCAGCCGATCCCGGACTTCCGCGCGAAGGAGGTGGTGGCAGCGGTCGGGATGACCGGCCGCGAGCTCACCCGCGCCACCCCGGTGCTCGCCCGCCTCGCCCAACTCCAGCGCGATTACGACATGACCCTGGCCGAGATCAACCCGCTGGCCCGACTCGCCGACGGCTCCTTCGTCGCTCTCGACGCCCACATGGAGATGGAGGACGAGGCGGTCGGGCGGCACCGCAAGGTGCTTGCCGAGCTCGGCATCGAGCTCGAGGAGCCGCGCGAGCTCTACGAGCCGTCGGAGTTCGAGCGCAACGTCAAGGCGATCGACGAGGGCGACCACCGCGGCGTGATCCAGGGCAAGGACCACGGCTTCGAGGGCGACCTCGGCCTGGTGATCGGCGCCGGCGGCGGCTCGCTCACCCTCACCGACGCGGTCCGCAGCCAGGGCGGCAAGCCCGCCAACTACGCCGAGATCGGCGGGAACCCCTCGGTCGCCAAGTCCAAGGGCCTGGCGATGGAGGTCCTGAAGAAGGACGGCGTAGAGAAGATCGCGGTGATGATGTCGATCGTCTCCAACACCAGGGTCGACATCGTCGCCCGCGGAGTGATCAAGGCCTGTCTCGAGCTGGGCAAGGACCCGGCCGAGACGATCGCCGTCTTCCGGATTCCCGGCGCCTGGGAGGAGGAGGGGGCGAAGATCCTCAACGAGTACGGGATCGAGTTCAAGGACCGCTCCGTCTCGATGTGGGACGCGGCCGGCGAGGCGGTTGAGAAGGTTCAGGGGTCAGGGGTGCAGGGCTGATGTCGATCCTGCTGAGCGAGGACTTCACCTTCATCGTCCAGGGGATCACCGGGCGCGAGGCGGTCAACCTGACCAAGGAGTGCCTCGACTACGGGTCCAAGGTGGTCGGCGGAGTCACGCCCGGCCGCAAGGGCCGCGAGGTGCACGGGGTCCCGGTCTTCGACACCGTCGCCCAGGCGGTCGAGAATCATGGCCGGCCGATCGACGGCGCGGTGGTCACCGTCCCCCCCGCCTTCACCAAGGACGCGGTCTTCGAGGCGATCGAGAACGGGATCAACCTGATCGTCGTCGTCACCGAGCGAATCCCCCGTCGCGACGTCGCCGAGATGGTCGAGCTCGCCGGCCTTCGCGGCGCCCGGATCATCGGGCCGAACTGCCTCGGGCTGATCGCCCCCGGCCTTTGCAAGATGGGCGGGATCGGCGGCCCCGCCAAGGACGCCGCCAAGGCCTACGCCCCGGGGCCGGTCGGGGTGATGTCGCGCTCCGGTGGGATGACCACCGAGATCTCGTCGTCGCTCACCGCCGCCGGGCTCGGAGTCTCCACCGCGGTCTCGATCGGCGGCGACGCGATCATCGGGTCCACGTATGCCGAGCTGATGCCCCTGTTTGAACAGGACGAGGGAACGGAGGCGATCGTGATCTACACCGAGCCGGGCGGGCGGATGGAGGCGGAGCTGGTGGACTGGCGCGAGGAGGCCGGTTCGACGCTGCCGATCGTCGCCTTCATGGCGGGGAAGTTCATGGACGAGGAGGAGATGCAGGGGATGAGCTTCGGACACGCGGGGACGATCGTCGAGGGCGCCGAGGACTCCGCCACCCAGAAGATCGCCCGGCTCGAGGCGGCCGGAATACCGGTGGTCGAGCGGATCGACGAGATCCCGTACGCGGTCAAGGAGCGTCTCGGGGCGAAGGTATGAGCGACGGTGTCTTCATCGACGTCGCGGTCTCCGACGAGGTCGCCGGCGACGTGGAGCTGGCGAAGAAACTGGAGGAAGTCTGCCCGGTGGACATCTTCACCTCCGCGAACGGGAGGGTCGGGACCGTCCCCGAGAACCTCGACGAGTGCGTCCTCTGCGAGCTCTGCATCGAGGCCGCCCCGCCGGGCGCAGTCGTCGTCAAGAAGCTCTACGACGGCACCGAGCTGCGGCGGTAGGTCCAGCGCTAGCGGCCCTCGAAGGTCGCGTTGCCGGGGCCCTTCTCGATCAATGCCCGGGCGCCGTTCTGGAGGTCCTCGCTCGCCATCACCCTGGCCCCGGCCTCCGGCAGGGCCTCGTCCGCGGCCTCGACGCCTTCGTCCACAGCGAGCCTGATCATCCGCTTGGTCGCCGCATGGGCGCGGGTCGGACCGGCGGCGAGGCGCCCGGCGAACGAACGGCTCTTCTCGAGCAGGTCCTCGGCCGGAAGCAGACGGTTGACGACACCCCACTCGAGCATCGTCTCCGCCGGATAGGGGCGGCCGGTGAGCACCGCCTCGGCCGCCCGGCCGGCCCCGGCGCGAGCGACCAGCCGCTGGGTGCCGCCCCCGAACGGGGTGGCGCCGATCACCGCCTCGACCAGGCCGAGCTGGGAGCCCTCGGCGGCCCAGATCAGATCGCAGGTGAGGGCGACCTCGAGCCCTGCTGCCAGGCAGAGCCCCTGCACCGCGGCGACGGTCGGGACCCCGAGCTCCGTGAAGCCTCGGATCACCGGCGTGAACTCCTCGATCAGCTCCCGCGCCGCCGCCTCGTCCCTGTCGAGGAATATCTCGACATTGGCACCGCCGGAGAAGTTTTCGCCCTCGGCGCGGACGAGGATCGCGCGGCAGTCGCTGTCCCGGGCCTGCTCGAAGGCGGTGACCAGGCCGCGCAACAACTCGAGGCCGAAGAGGTTGAGCGGTGGATCGGCGATCACGATCTCACCCACACCCCCCTCGGTGTTGAACTCGACTTTCGCCATCACCCCTCCTTCCAGAGGAATTGATCGTCCCGCTCGCGCTCAGCCCACCCTACCCCCAGCCCCGTTTCGGCAGACTGCGGCCCGGTGAACTTCATCGAGGAAGTGATGGAGCGCGTTCCCGGCGTCGACCCTGGCGGTGGTGGCGGTGAGCGCCGACGGCGAGAGCCGCGACTGGCACATGGGCGAGCTGATCGCCCGCAGCGCCGGCCTCTCGGGAGCGATCGCGGCCCGCGGGGTCGAGCGCGGCGACGCGGTGATGACCCTGGTCGGCAGCCGGATCGAGTGGGTGCTGGCGATGCTCGCCTGCTTCCGGATGGGCGCGGTTGCGCTGCCGTGCAACCCGCAGCTTCGCCGCCACGACCTCGAGGTCCGGGTGAACGCCGCGGCCCCGAAGCTCTGCATCGGCGAGGAGCGGCTGCTCGGGGAGCTCCCCGGTGGAGTACCGGCGATCACCCTGGACGAGGTCGCCGACGCCCTCGACGAGGATCGCCCCCAGGAGACTCCCGCCGACGTCGCCGCGCTCGACCCCGAGGACCCGGCGGTGATCATCTTCACCTCCGGGACGACCGGCGAGCCGCGCGGCGTCGTCTACCCGCAGCGCTACCTCACCGGCCAGCGCCTCCAGGCCGAGCACTGGGTCGGGGCGCAGAAGGGAGAGCTCGCCTGGTGCACGGCGGCCCCCGGCTGGGCGAAGTCGACCCGCAACTTGTTCATCGCTCCCTGGCTGCGGGGGGCCGCGGCGCTGATCCACGATGCTCGCTTCGACCCCGCCCAGCGCGTGCAGATTCTCGAGCGCGAGGGCGTCAACGTCCTCTGCCAGGCGCCGACGGAGTATCGGATCCTGGCCAAGCGAGCCGAGCTCCGGCCGATCGGGTCGTTGCGGCGGCTGATCTCCGCCGGCGAGCCGCTCAACCCCGAGGTGATCCGCCAGTTCCGCAGCGAGATGAAGCTTTCGATCGGCGACGGCTACGGGCAGACCGAGACCGGCCCGGTGACCGGAATGCGGCCGGACGAGGACGACCCCGACCGCGACGGCTCGATGGGCCGGCCGCTGCCGGGGATCGAGGTCCGGGTGAACGAGGGACAGCTCGAGGTCCGCCCCGAGACCGTCCCCACCTTCTTCAGCCGCTACCTCGGCGAGGAGCCGTTCGAGGGCGAGTGGTGGCCGACCGGCGACGACGTCCGCGAGGACGACGACGGCTACCTCTGGTTCGAGGGCCGGGAGGACGACATCATCGTCTCGGCCGGTTACCGGATCGGCCCCTTCGAGGTGGAGTCGGCGCTGGTCTCCCACCCCAGGGTGGCGGAGGCGGCGGCGGTCGCCGCCCCCGACGAGGAGCGCGGCTCGGTGGTCCGGGCGATCGTCGTCCTCCGCGACGGCCAGCCCTCCGACCGGCTCATCGAGGAGCTCCAGGAGCACGTCAGGGCCGAGACCGCCCCCTACAAGTACCCGCGGATCGTCGAGTTCGCCGACGAGCTGCCGAAGACCCCAAGCGGCAAGATCAGGCGGAACGAGCTGAGGGGCGAGGCCGCCCACTAGGCTCGTTCGATGCCCTCCTCGCGCTCTCCCGTGGGCGTCCTTCGCGGGGCTCTTCATCGTCACCAACCTCGGCCTGCTGGCCGTCGGGGCGACCCTGCCGGTGCTCCCCAACTACGTCAAGGACGAGCTCGGCGGCAGCGACCTCGAGGTCGGGATCGTCACCGGGGCGTTCGCATTCACCGGGATCGTCTGCCGGCCGATCGCCGGCAACCTCGCCGACCGCCGCGGCCGGAAGCCGACGGTGATCGGCGGCGCCTTCCTCGCGGCGATCGCCGGAGCGCTCTACTTCGTCCCCGCCGGGATCCCCGGCCTACTGGTCTCCCGCTTCTTCCTCGGCGCCGGCGAGGGCACCGTGTTCACCGCGGGCTCGGCCTGGAACGTCGACATGGCCCCGGAGGAGCGCCGCGGGCGGATGATCGGCCTCTACGGGCTCGCGATCTGGACCGGCCTCACCCTCGGACCGCCGATCGGGGTCCTGCTCCAGGACGCCGGCGGGTTCAACCTCGTCTGGGCGTTCGCCTGCGGCGCCCCTCTGCTCGGCGCCCTGATCGCCGCTCGCCTGCCGGAGGCACCGGTCGTCGGCGACGAGCGCTCCCGCGGCCCGTTCATCTCCCGCGAGGCGCTCGGCCCCGGCGGCACCTTCGCCCTCAGCGTCGTCGGCTTCGCCGCGGTCTCCGCCTTCATCGTCCTCAGCCTCGATCAGCGCGGGATCGGCCACGGCGCCGAGGTGTTCAGCGTCTTCGCCGGAACCGTCGTCGCCACCCGGCTGGTGGCCGGTGGCCTCCCCGATCGGATCGGGGCGGCGCGCTGCGCCGTCGCCGCCGCCCTCACCGAGGCCGTCGGACTACTCCTGCTCGGCGCCGCGGAATCGCTTCCGGTGGTGATCGTCGGCGCGATCGGGATGGGTGCCGCCTTCTCCCTGCTCTTCCCCTCGCTCTCGCTGCTCGCGCTGGACCGAGTGGTCCCCGAGCGCCGCGGCGCCGCGATGGGAACCTTCACCGCCAGCTTCGACCTCGGCATGCTGACCGGCTCGCCGGCGGTCGGCGCGGCGGCGGCCCTGGGCGGCTACAGCGCCGCCTTCTACCTCGCCTGCGCCTGCTCGCTCGCCTGCGCCGCGCTCTCGTTCAGATTCATCCAATCGGCGCAACCGGTCGCCCCTGGTGCTGCGGACCGGAGTCGATCGGCGGACGCGGCCGTTTCGAGGCCGACCCCCCGCTAGGCTCAGCCTCGACGTGGCCCAGAAGGCGACACAGGCGGCGGACGCCGAGTCGGCGATCGATCGGAAGCTGATCAACAAGCTGACCGAGGCGGAGATGGCGCGGTTTCGCGAGCACACGCCGACCTCGGCGGAGTACTTCGACCGCGCCCGCCGGGTGATGCCGGGCGGGGTCCCCTCCTCGTTCCAGCTCAACGACCCCTGGCCCGTCTACATCGACCGCGGCAAGGGCGCCCTGGTCTGGGACGTCGACGGCTCCGAGTACGTCGACTTCCACAACGGGTTCGGGGTGATGTGCATCGGCCACGCCAATCCAACCGTCGGCAAGGCGGTGAAGGCGCGGCACGACGAGGGAACCCACTTCGCCGCCCCCACCAACGGCTCGATCGCCGTCGCCGAGAACCTGGTCGAGCGCTTCCGCCTTCCGCAGTGGCGGTTCACCAACTCGGGCACCGAGTCGACGATGGCGGCGATCCACCTCGCCCGCGGCAGCACCGATCGCGACTACATCATCAAGGTCGAGGGCTCCTACGACGGCCACCACGACGCGGTGATGGTCTCCTGCTACCCGGACCTGGAGGAGCTGGGCCCTCGCGAGCATCCCAACCCGATCCCTTTCGGCTCCGGTTACCCCAGGGAGATCGTCGAGCTCACCCGGCCGGTGCCGTTCAACGACCCGGAGATCCTCGAGGGGGTCCTGAAGGGCCTCAACGGCAAGGTCGCCGGCCTGATCATCGAGCCGGCGATGATGAACATCAACATCATCCCGCCGCGCGAGGGCTACCTCGAGCGGGTCCGGGAGCTCTGCGACGAGCACGGCGTCGTCCTGATCTTCGACGAGGTGAAGACCGGGGCGACGATCTCCTACGGCGGCGCCACCCAGCGCTTCGGGGTCCAACCCGACATCGTCTGCCTGGCGAAGGCGATCTGCGGCGGCTACCCGGGCGGGGCAATCGGGATGACCGCCGAGCTCGGCGAGGTGGTCGCCTCCGACAAGGTCCACCAGATCGGCACCTTCAACGGCAATCCGCTGGTGATGGCGGCCGCCGAGGCGACCCTGACCGAGGTCCTCACCCCCGACGCCTACGAGAAGCTCGAAGCGACCAACGAGGCGCTGAAGGAGCGCTGCCAGGGGGTGATCGAAAAGTACGGCCTGCCGGCTTACGCGGAGGGCCTCGGCGCAAAGGGCTGCGTGATCTTCGCCCCCGAGCCGATCCACGAGTACCGCGACTATCTGACCAAGGTCGACGGCGAGCTATCGACCCTGGCCTGGCTCTACCACATGAATCACGGCATCTTCATGACCCCGGGGGTCGAGGAGGAGTGGACCCTCTCGATCGCCCACGAGCAGGAGCACGTCGACCGCTACGTCGCCGCCTTCGAGGCGTTCGCCTCGGACGTCTCCGAGTAGGGCGCGCGACGTTTGGGCTGCCGGATCATTGGCGCCCAGCGGGTAGCGCGCCCGCCTGGGCTAGCCCGCGGCGCCGTTCACCTCGAGCGCCGCCTGGGCCTTCTCGGTGTCCTCGGTGACGATCACCAGCCGGACGCCGCTGAAGATCGTGTAGGCGACGTCGATGCTCACCCCGGCCTCGGCGAGGTCGCGGGCGACCTCGCCCATCGCGCCCGGCTTGTTGTGGAGATCGACGATGACCGCGTCGCGCTCGTCGGCGACGTCGATGCCCGCCTCCTCGAGCGCCTTGCGGGCGGCGCCGGCGTCATCGACCAGGAGGTGGATGAAGCCCTTGCCGTCGCCGACCATCGCGCAGAGGCCCTCGATGTTCACCCCCGCCCGGCCGGTCGCCTCGCCGAGCTCGGCCAGCTTCCCGGGCCGGTTCTCCATCACCACCGTCAGGTCCTTAGCCATCGAAACCTCCGGGGTCGCTACCGGCATCCAATACCTCAGGCACGCAGATGTCAATGACGAGTGGGACTGGCCGCGGCGGGTAGCCTGGATACATGGCCAACCGCCTTGTCGAGGAGACCTCTCCCTACCTCCTCCAGCACAAGAACAACCCGGTCGAGTGGTACCCGTGGGGCCCCGAGGCGCTGGAGCGCGCCGCCGAACAGGACCGTCCGATCCTCCTCTCGATCGGCTACTCGGCCTGCCACTGGTGCCACGTGATGGAGAGGGAATCGTTCGAGGATGACGAAACCGCCGCCCTGATCAATCAGCTGTTCGTCCCTATAAAGGTCGACCGCGAGGAGCGCCCCGACGTCGACGACATCTACATGGAGGCGGTCCAGGGGATGACCGGTCAGGGCGGCTGGCCGCTGACCGTCTTCCTCGATCCCGAGGGTGTCCCCTTCTACGGCGGCACCTACTTCCCGCCGGAGCCGCGGCAGGGGCTGCCGAGCTTCCGCCAGGTGCTCGAGGCGACCGCCGAGGCCTACCGCGGCCAGCGCGAGCAGCTGCGCGCCGCCGCCGAGCGGGTGCGCGAGTCGCTCGGCGCGGTCGGCCGGCTCGAGAGATCCGATCGGCCCCTCGATCCGGGGATGCTGGGGGAGGCGGTGAGCACGCTCCTGGCGAACGCCGACACCGCCAACGGCGGCTTCGGCGCCGCCCCGAAGTTCCCGCCGGCGAGCGCGCTCGAGTTCCTCCTCGCCCGCGGAGAGAGCGAGCACGTGCGCAGGACCCTCGACGCGATGATGTTCGGCGGCATCTACGACCAGGTCGGCGGGGGCTTCGCCCGGTACTCGGTCGACACCAACTGGCTCGTCCCCCACTTCGAGAAGATGCTCTACGACAACGCACTCCTTGCGCGCGCCTACCTGCACGGCTATCAGGCGATCGGCGAGGAGCGCTGGAAGCGCGTCTGCTGCGAGACCCTCGAATGGGCGCTGCGGGAGATGCGGGGGCCCGAGGGCGGCTTCTACTCGGCGCTCGACGCCGACTCCGACGGCGAGGAGGGCCGCTACTACGTCTGGGAGGAGCCCGAGGCCCGGGAGGCCCTCGCGGAGGTGGAGATCCCGGCCGAGGCGGCCGAGCGCGTGCTCGGCTACTGGGGCGTCAGCGCCGCCGGCAACTTCGAGGGCCGCAACATCCTCCACGTGCCGCTGGGCCCCCGCGCCGAGCCGCCCCCGGAGCTCGCCGACGCCCGCGCCGCCCTGTTCGCCAAGCGCGAGCAGCGGGTGCGCCCCGGGCTCGACGACAAGCGCCTCTGCTCCTGGAACGCGCTGATGATCACTGCACTTGCCGACGCCGGGGCCGCCCTCGGCCGCGAGCGACTTCGTCGACGCCGCCCGCGGCTGCGCCCGGTTCATCAACGAGTCGATGCGAGACGACTCGGGGCGCCTGCTCCGCACCTGGAAGGAGGGCGACGGGAGGCTCAACGCCTATCTCGAGGACCACGCCTTCCTGGTCGAGGCGATGCTGCGCACTCTACGAGGCGACCCTCGAGGTCCGCTGGTTCGACGCGGCCCGGGAGACCGCCGAGGCGATGATCGAGCGCTTCGCCGACCCCGACCGCGGCGGCTTCTTCACCACCTCGCACGACCACGAGCAGCTGATCGCCCGTCGCAAGGACCTCGCCGACCATCCGATCCCATCGGGCAACTCCGCCGCGGCGCTCGGCCTGCTCCGGCTGGCGGCACTCACCGGCGAGCGCTCCTACGAGGACCACGCGGTCGGCGTCCTCCGCCTGTTCGCCCGGCCCGCGGTCCAGCACCCCGACGCCTTCGGCCACTACCTCCAGGCCCTCGACTTCCACCTCTCCCCGGTGCGCGAGGTAGCCCTGGTGGCGCCGGATAACGGCGCCGGCGCCTCCACCCCGCTCGCCGACCTCGCCGCGGTGGTGCGCGCCGCCCATCGCCCCCACGTCGTCCTCGCCGGCGGCCCGGAGGGCAGCGAGCGCCCCGAGCTGATGCGCGAGCGCCCAGCGGTCGAGGGCAGGCCGGCCGCCTACGTCTGCGAGCGCTTCGCGTGCAAGGCCCCGGTGACCGAGCCGAAGGAGCTCGAGGCGCAGCTCAGATAGCGTCCTCGCATGCTCGAGGCCGGCGGATGGGGACTGCTTGGAGCGTCCTCGCTGCTGATCGGCGCGATCGCCGGCCTGCTGCTGCCGATCCCAAAGCGAGCGATCGGGCTGATCCTCGGCTTTGGCGCCGGCACCCTGATCAGCGCGGTCTCCTTCGAGCTCACCGAGGAGGCCTATCGGATGGGAGGAGCCGACACCGTCACCCTCGGCCTGGCGCTGGGCGCGCTCACCTACTTCGCCGGCGACGAGCTGCTCGCCCGGCGCGGAGCCCGGAACCGGATGAGCACCGAGGGGCCGGCGCGCAGCGACGCGTCGACGGCGCTGGTCCTCGGGGCGGTGCTCGACGGAATCCCCGAGTCGGCTGTGATCGGGCTCAGCCTCCTTGCCGGGGGCGGCGTGGCAGTGCCGGTCCTAGCCGCGGTCTTCCTCTCAAACCTGCCGGAGTCGATCTCCTCCTCGACCGGGATGAGGCGAGCGGGAGTGCCCGCCCGCCACGTGCTC
Organism: uncultured Solirubrobacterales bacterium; assembly: GCA_963752585.1. GTDB lineage: Bacteria > Actinomycetota > Thermoleophilia > Solirubrobacterales > 70-9 > CAVVYV01. The sequence goes on along the minus strand of CAVVYV010000004.1, from coordinate 690,549 downwards.
GCGATCTGGCTCAAGGTGACCGTGGTCTCGGGTATCGCCGCCGCGGCGGGCTACACGCTGCTGGACGGGGCCAGCGACGACTGGATCGGGCTGATCCAGGCCTTCGCCGGCGGCGCCGTGCTGACGATGCTCATCGACACGATGATCCCAGAGGCGTTCAGGGACGGCGGCCGAGCGGTCGGCCTGATCACCGTCCTCGGATTCGCCCTCGCCTACCTGCTCTCGACGCTCGAATAGAGCCCGTACGCGGCGAGGGTCAGCGGGTCGAGGACCGCGCAGCCGCGGCCACACGCCGAGCGCTGCGAAGCACTCCGTAGAGCCCCTTGCCGGCACCCGGCCGTTCGGGCTCGAGCGGCACCTCCACTTCGAGCGTGCCGGATTCCCGCCCGGTAACCGCGACATGCCCGAGGGACTCGAGCAGCGCGATCATCTCCTTGTTCTCCGCCAGGAGCAGCGCCGTGAAGCGGTCGACCCCCTCCTCGAGCGCTCGCTCCGCCAGGAGGCTGGTGAGGCCCGTCCCCAGGCCGCGACCCTGCCAATCGTCGAGCACCGTCACCGCCGCCTCCGCTCCCCTTCCCTCGGTGCGCACATACCGAGCCACCCCGACCGCTTCGCCCGAGGACCGATCGAACGCGATCAGGGCCTCGTGGTCGTGGTGGTCCACCTCCGTCAGGTAGGCGAGCATCGACGGGCCCAGTCGCTCCATCGGCGCCAGGAACCGGCTGTACCGCGACTCCTCGCTCAGTCGCTCGAACCCCCTCCGCAGCGCGGCCTTGTCCTCGGGGCGGATCGGCTGGATCAGAACGGCGGAACCGTCTCGCAGGGTCAGCTCGATCGGATCGCGGGGCACCCCGCGATCCTCGCGCGGACTAGAGGACGGGCAGGAACTGCTCGATCTCGAACGGGGTGACCTGGACCCGGTAGTCGTCCCACTCCGAGCGCTTGATCTCGATGAAGCGGTTGAAGGCGTGCTCGCCGAGCACTCGAAGGACCAGCTCGGACTCGGCGGCGATCTCGATCGCCTCGCCGAGCGTCTCCGGCAGCTGCTCGATCCCGCGGCGCTGGCGCTCCTCGGGGGTGAGGTGGTAGAGGTTCTGCTCCATCGGCTCGGGCAGCTCGTAGCCGTTCTCGATCCCATCGAGCCCGGCGTGAAGCATCCCGGCGAAGCAGAGGTAGGGGTTGCAGGCCGGGTCCGGGCAGCGAAGCTCCGCCCTCGTCGCCTGCTCCTTGCCCGGGTGATAGAGCGGCACCCGGATCAGCGCCGAGCGGTTCCGCCGCGACCAGGAGAGGTAGACCGGCGCCTCGAACCCGGGCACCAGCCGCTTGTAGGAGTTCACCCACTGGGCGAACAGCGGCGAGATCTCGCGGGCGTGCTTGAGCTGGCCGGCGATGAACGCCTTCGCGGTGTCGGAGAGGAAGTACTGGTCGTCGGGGTTGAAGAAGGCGTTCCGGCCGTCCTTGGCGAGCGACTGGTGGACGTGCATCCCAGAGCCGTTCTCGCCCTGCAGCGGCTTCGGCATGAAGGTCGCGTGCCAGCCGTACTTCATCGCGTACTCCTTGACCGTGATCCGGTAGGTCATGCAGTCGTCGGACATCGCGAGCGCGTCCTTGTAGCGCATGTCGACCTCGTGCTGGGAGGGGCCGACCTCGTGGTGGGTGTACTCGACGTGGATCCCGAGCTGCTCGAGGGCGAGGACGGTCTCGCGGCGGACGTCGGAGCCGGCGTCCAGTGTGGTCAGGTCGAAGTAGCCGCCCTCGTCGAGGATCTCGGGGACCCCGTCCTCCGGCTTCGCCGAGCGGAAGTAGAAGTACTCGAGCTCGGGGCCGATGAAGTAGGCGTCGAAGCCCATCTCCTTCGCCCGCTCCAGTGCCCGGCGCATGATCCAGCGCGGGTCCCCCTCGTAGGGGTCGCCGCCGGGGACCCGGATGTCGCAGAACATCCGCGCCACCCGCTTGTCCTGCTCGGGGCGCCAGGGGATCAGGCTGATCGTCGAGGCGTCGGGCATCGCGATCATGTCCGACTCCTCGATCGGGTTGAACCCGCTGATCGAGGAGCCGTCGAAGCCCATCCCGCCCTCGAAGGCGTCCTCGAGCTCGGAGGCGTTGATCGAGAAGCTCTTCAGCTGCCCGAGCAGGTCGGTGAACCAGAGGCGGACGAAGCGGACGTCGTTGTCCTCGCAAAAGGCGAGGACTTCCTTCGGTGTGGTCGGGCCGTCGCTCAAGGGCGGGAATCTACCGGCGCCGTCGAGAAACGGGGCGCTCGTTCGTCGTACATACAGATCCCCGCACCGCCCCTGCTCGTACCAGAGAGCAAGACGAGCGGGAAGCTTGTACACTTACGACCCGTAAGTAATAGGCTAAAAGTAAAGTAAAGCCTCTGTAACAGCCGAGAGAGTCGCCAGATGACAGTGAAGACCGAAGTAAGCCGTTTCCACATCCACGACGAGCTCACCGCCCCGGATGCGAGCGCTCCCCTGATCAAGAGCATCCAGACCGCCGGTGGTGCCGTCTCAAAGTTCCTCGGCGTCCTCGCCGAGTCCCCCGCCGCCCTGCGCGCCTACACCCGTTTCCGGAGCGAGCTCCACTCCGGCGTCCTCCCTCGCGCTACCCGCGAGCGGATCGGGCTGGCGGTCGCCGAGCGCCGCAACGATCCGTACACCCTGAACCAGTACGCCCGCACCGCCCGGGCCGCCGGGCTCGGCCTCGACGAGGTCGCCCGCGCCCGCGAGTTCACCTCCTCGGACGAGAAGGAGGCCGCGCTGCTCACCCTGCTCGAGGAGACCCTCGATCACGATCAGCGCCCGCCCCATCACCTGGTCGAGGAAGCGCGTGAGGCAGGCTGGTCGGACGACGAGATTCTCGAGGCCGTCACCGAACTGGCGCTGGCCGAGTTCGAGAGCCTGATCGCTTCCGCGGCCGAGCTGCCGCTGGAGAGCTCGGACCCCGCGGTCCTGCGCTCCGCCGCTTAGCTCGGAGGCGGAGTTCCGGGGTCCGCGGCTAGGAAGCCGGCGGGGTGACGGTCGCCTGGATGGGGCCTGAGCCGACGGCGAGGAAGCCGATCCGCTTCGCCGTCTTCTTGGTCAGGTCCCAGGCGTAGCCCCTCTGATAGGGCCCCCGGTCAATCACGGTGCCCGTGATGCTGGCGCCGTTGTAGCTGAAGGTGACCTGAGTGCCGCAGGGGAGCTTCCGGTGCGCGGCGCCGATCACGGTCGGCGCGAGGACGATCCCGCAGGCGGTGGGCTCGTTCCAGAAGCCCGGGCCGTACCAGGTGGCAGCCTTGTAGGTGGTCCAGCTGGTGCCTCCGCTGGGCGGCGGCATCGTCGTCGGGGGCGGCTCGGTGCCGCCCGGCGTCCCACCCGTCTGCGCCTGCGCGAACGAGGCGCTCCCCGCCAACAGAGCCAGGCAGGAGAGTCCGGCAACCACAGCGCGACTTTTCGTGCTCAGCGTCAACCCTTCCTCTTTCGTGGCTTACGGGGTTAGCTGACGGGCTCGCGCTGAAAGATCGCGCTACGTGGCAGTGACCACGATTCGCCCCAACATTGGGTCCCCCGCTCTCCGACCCTTTTCCGTGGGTGGAGATTCAGCGGAAGTGAGGGCGGCATGCTAACAGACCCTCACAACCCTTCCGCCAGTTCTCGCTTCGGAACGTTCACCTCCGAACCTTTGCCGCGAAACGACCCGCCCACGGACCTTCGGCTCGGGGGCGGCATATCCTCCCCCCATCTCTGGAGCCCTGGTCACAGGCGCGGGCGGTGGAATCGGGCTGGCGACCGCCCGGAGGCTGGCTGGCCGCGGCCTCGAGGTCGCGGTCACCGATGTCGACGGCGAGGCCGCCGAGCGGGCGGCCGCGGGGATCGGCGGCTCGGCCTGGCCGCTGACCCTAGACGTCACCGACGCCCAGGCCTGCCGGGTCGCCGCCGATGACGTGGTCGAGCGCGCGGGCTCGCTCGACGTCTGGGTCAACAACGCCGGCATCCTCTTCACCGGGTTCGCCCACGAGCAGGAGCCCGAGGTTCACCGGAGGATGCTCGAGGTGAACGCGGTCGGCACCTTCAACGGCACGATCGCGGCGATCGAGCGGATGCGCGAGCGGGGTCACGGCCACGTGATCAACGTCGTCTCGCTCGCGGGCCTGGCCGCCGTCCCCGGGGTGGCCTCGTACGCGGCGAGCAAGCACGCCGCGATCGCCTTCACCCTCGGCACCCTCGCCGACCTTCGTCGGTCGGGGATCGACGGGATCCACCTGTCGGCGGTCTGCCCCGACGGCGTCTGGACGCCGATGATCACCGACAAGCTCGACGATCCCAACGACGCGCTCTCATTCTCCGGGGTGATGCTGATGCCCGACCAGGTGGCCGAGCGAATCGAGGGTCTGCTGGAGCGGCCGAGGGCGGTGATCGCGATCCCCCGCTGGCGCGGTGCCTTCACCCGCTTCTTCGACCGCCATCCCGATCTCGCCGTTCGACTCACACCGCTGCTGATGCGAGACGCCCGCCGCCGCCAAGCCCGCTTCAAGCGGAAGGTCGAGGCGGGCAAATGGCCACCGAAGGACTCGTGAGCGTCGCCGCCCGGGGGCCACACGATCCCGGGACAAGGGCCGGGCGCTTCCACACCGCCCGTGGGCCGATGCCGCTCTCGGCGTGGCTTCGCTATCCGGCCGCCTGGTGGCTGGCCCGGCGCGGGGTTACCCCCGAGCGCCCCTGGATTGTGCCGTCGGCGATCGGCTGGCTGCGCCGGCGGATCCGCCGCGACTGGTCGATCCTCGAGCTCGGTGCCGGCCGCTCGACGCCGTGGTTCGCTGCGCGCGCGGGATCGGTGCTCAGCCTCGAGGACAACCAATTCTGGGCGGAGTGGACGCGCGGCAGGCTGGACGAGCTCGGGCTCGACCACGCCGAGCTCCGGGTCGCGGCGGTGGAGGCGCTGCCGGAGGCCGTCCCCCGGCTTCCCGACGCGGCGTTCGACCTCGTGGTCGTGGACTTCCTGGAGGCGCCGACGGTCACCAGGATCGATTGCCTACGGCCGGCAATGAAGAAGGTGCGGCCGGGCGGGTACCTGCTGCTCGACGACTCGGACCGTCCCGGCTACGCGAAGGCGCAGGAGCTGCTCGCCGGCTGGAAGGAGAGGCGCTTCGTCGGCATCAAGGACGGCTGGCCGGAGGCATGCGAGACGGGCATCTTCCGCAGGCCGATGGACCGCGCCGAATAGAAGAGGCCCCTTGCGGGGCCTCCTCCGTAGCGAGCCTGTAAGCCGGATCCTGTCGGGGACAGCCATCTATCTATGCGGCCCACCTGGACCTCGCCGGGCTGGGTCGACGGTCCTGCTTGGCCTTGCACCGGGCGGGGTTTGCCGTGCGCGCCTCGTCACCGCGGCGCCGGTGCGCTCTTACCGCACCCTTTCACCTTTGCCTGTGCGCGACTCACGTGTGGCCGCGCCATCGGCCGTCTGCTCTCTGTGGCACTTTCCCGCGGGTTTCCCCGGGTGGGCGTTACCCACCGCCCTCGCCCTTTGGTGTCCGGACTTTCCTCGAAGGCATACACCTCCGCGACTGCCTAGCTCGCAGAGCTAAGAGTAGCTGCAGCTAGGAGAGCTGCGAGCCGCAGGTCTTGCAACCCGCCGACTCGAGCTCTCCACTGCAGACCGGGCAGTCCGCACGGCCATCGCGACGCAAGGCCTCCCAGGCGCCGAGGACGACGTCCTCGAGCGTCACCTCCGATGGCTCGAACAACCGCTGCGAGCTGCCCTCTCGGTGCGGCCGCCCGACGGCGGCCGCGGTCTCGGTCGCAACTGCGCTCACGAGACCCTCCGGAAGACGCCGACGACGTTCCCGAGAATCCGGGCGTCGCGGCTGCGAAGTGGCTTCATGCTCTTGTTCTCCGGCTGGAGCCGGATGTGGTCCTTCTCCTTGAAGTAGCGCTTCACCGTCGCCTCCTCGCCGAGGAGGGCGACGACGATCTCGCCGTTGCGGGCGGTGTCCGAGGGACGGACGACGACGTAGTCGCCCTCAAGGATGCCGGCGTCCTTCATGCTCTCGCCACGGACCCGGAGGATGTAGTCGCCGTCCTCGTCGCCGATCGCAGACGGGATCTGCATGTAGTCCTCGATGTTCTCCTCCGCCAGGAGCGGCTCGCCGGCCGCGACCTGGCCGACCAGAGGCAGGCCCGAGGGCTTGATCGCGCGCTTCGCGCGCTCGACCAGGACCTCGATCGCCCGAGGCTTCGAGGGGTCGCGCTTGAGGACGCCGATGCTCTCGAGCTTCGCCAGGTGCGCGTGCACGGTCGAGGAAGAGTGCAGTCCGACCGCCTTGCCAATCTCGCGGACGGTCGGCGGGTAGCCGTGCCGGGTCAGATACCGGCTGATGTAGTCGAAGATCTCCCGCTGGCGCTTGGTCAGGTCCATCCCCGTTCCCTCCCGGCTCTCACCTGCGTTGAGCGATGTTGTCGTTGGGCGAACACACGTTCGTGAGAGTAGCGCGCTCGGCGGACGGTTTCAAGGCCTCCACATCCGGGGCGGAGGATTTCAGGCTGGCACTAGAATCACCGCGGTACGCGCCTGTGGCGGAACTGGTAGACGCGCAAGGTTGAGGGCCTTGTGACCCTCACGGGTCGTGGAGGTTCGACTCCTCTCAGGCGCACTGAGCTGGGCTCGCCGGAAGATAACGCTGGAGAGCCGCGTGGCATCGACCATGTCGGGTTGACTTTCCAACCTGCGGATGTATGTTCACCCAACCAGCGCGAATTCAAGACAGATAGGTCGGGTCCGGTTGATCACGGGCAGGCACCCCTCTCGACCGTCGCTTCTGCACGAACAAGGAGGAGTGCCATGGGAACGATCAAGGTAGGTCAGGAGAACTCGACCTCCATCGGGATCTATTACGAGGACCTCGGCTCAGGTCAGCCGGTGGTGCTCATCCACGGCTATCCGCTCAACGGCCATTCCTGGGAGAAGCAGACGAAGGCGCTGCTCGACGCCGGCTACCGCGTGATCGCCTACGACCGCCGCGGCTGGGGCCAGTCGAGCCAGCCCACCACCGGCATCGACTACGACACCTATGCAGCGGACCTGAACGAGCTGCTGGAGCAGCTCGAGCTCAGCGACATCGTCCTGGCCGGGTTCTCGATGGGCACCGGCGAGGTGGCCCGCTACCTGGGCACCTTCGGCTCGGACCGGGTCGAGAAGGCGGTGATGTTCGGGGCGATTCCGCCCTTCCTGTTGAAGACGGACGACAACCCGGAAGGGGTCGATGGCTCGGTCTTCGAGGGCATCAAGGAGGCGGCGATCAAGGATCGCTATGCCTGGTTCAAGCAGTTCCTCGACGACTTCTACAACGTCGACAAGCTCGCTCCCGACCGGATCAGCGACCAGGCCTGGCAGGCGAGCTTCAACGTCGCCTGCATGGGCTCGGCCTACTCGAGCTACGCCTGCGTCGACAACTGGCTCACGGATTTCCGCGATGACCTGCCGAAGATCGACGTCCCGATGCTCGTCGTCCACGGCACCGAGGACCGGATCCTGCCCTTCGACTCGACCGCCGGCCGGCTCCCGGACCTGATCGACGACGTGAAGGTGGTCCCGGTTGAGGGCGGTCCGCACAACATCGGGTGGACGCATCCCGAGGTGCTCAATCCGCTCTTCCTGGGCTTCCTCGAGGGTGGTCTCGACGCCGTCGACGAAGCTCGGGCGAGGGTGGCCAGCGCCTGAGGCACCCTCCCCCTGATCGCGGGCCCGCTGTGCCGATCCTCGTCACTCGCCGCCCTCCATCAGGTTCTCGAGGAAGCTTCGCTTCCTGCTCTTTTTCTTCGGGCGGTCGCGCTCGTCGGAGTCCTTGGCGTATTCCCGCTCGTAGTGGGCGCCCTCGGCGTCGACGAGGCGCTCGAGCTCGCCGCGATCGAGGAAGATGCCCCGGCAGCCGGTGCACTGGTCGACGACGACGCCGTTGCGCTCGTAACTGCGCATCTCGCTTCCGCACTTGGGACAGGTGAGTGTCTGGTTGTCGTTCATCGGCCGAAGGCTACAAAGTGCGACCCGCGGCTAGCGCGAGCGCTCGGTGACGGGCTCGCCGCCTGAGTACGCTGCGGGCATGTCCGGTACGGAGACCGGCGATGTCAGCGCGGCGCTTGGGCGAGTCGGGCTGCCGGCCCCGATCCCCGAGCTCGCGGCGCGCGACTGGGACGCGGTCGTGGTCGGCGGCGGACACAACGGGCTCACCGCCGCCGCCTATCTGGCCCGCGCGGGCCAGTCGGTGCTGGTGCTCGAGCGCCGGGAGCGGCTCGGCGGCGCCTGCACCCTGGAGCAGCCGTTCGAGGACGAGCGTCGCTACGTGGTCAGCCCATGCGCGTACGTCGTAGGCCTGCTGGACGGGCTGGTGATCGAGGAGCTCGACCTGCCCGCCCGCGGCTATCGGGTCACCCCGGCCGACCCCAACCTCTGGTGCCCGTTCCCCGACGGGACCTCTTTCGCGCAGTTCCTCGATGACGATCGGACCGCGGATCACATGCGCGAGAACGGATTCTCGGAGGACGACATCCGAGGAGCGCTCGCTTACGAGGAGACCTTCGACCGAATCCGGCGGCACCTCCGAGCCGGCCCGGCCGGCGATCTCTGGCGCGGTCCCTCGCCGAGCCGGGACCGGATCGAGGAGATCCTCGGCGACGAGGAGCTGATCTCGATCGTCTTCGAGGAGTCGATCGCCGACACCCTCGCCCGCTACGTCTCAGACGAGCGCCTTTTCCACGCCCTCTTCGGTCAGGGCGTGATCGGGGGGTGGGTCGGGCCGCGCGATCCCGGCACCGCCTCGATTCACCTGATGCACGCGATGGGGCAGGTGGACGGCCACGGCGGCAGCTGGGGGTACGTAGAGGGCGGCATGGGGAGGGTTTCGTTTGCGATCGCCGACGCGGCTCAGGAGGCGGGCGCCACGCTCGCCGCCGGCGTCCCAGTGGCCCGGATCATTCCCGGCGAGGGGGTCGATCTGGAGAGCGGTGAGCTGATCCGCGCACGGACCGTGCTCTGCAACGCCGACCCGAAGCGGATGCTCGGGATGCTGCCGTCCGACACGATCCCGGCCGACTACCGCGACCGGCTGGAGCGCTGGGAGATGCGCTCCGTGGTGGTGAAGGTGAACGCCGCGCTCAGCAAGCTGCCGACCTTCACCGCCGCCGGCTCGGTAGAGCCGCATCGGGCGATGGTCAACGTGACCCATGGACTCGAGGCCGCAGAGGAGGCCTTCGAGCGTTGCACGCGCGGCGAACCGGCGATCGCCTGGGCGGAGCTCTACTTCCAGACCGCCTACGACCCGACCGTGGCGCCACCGGGGGCCCACGTGATGAGCGCCTTCGCCCAGTACGTCCCGTACGAGCTCGCCGAGGGCGACTGGGACAGCCGGCGAGGCGAGATCGGTGAGCTCGTCTTTGATCTGATCGAGACCTACGCCCCGGACGTCCGCGATTGCGTGGTCGAGGTCGACGTGCTGGGCCCTCCCGACATCGAGCAGCGAATCGGGCTCACCGGCGGAAACATCTTCCAGGGCGAGATCCTCCCCAACCAGATGTGGGACCGGCGCCTGGAGCCGCGCACGCCGGTGGAGGGCCTCTACCTGTGCGGAGCGGCCACCCACCCGGCCGGATCGGTGATCGCGCTGAACGGCCGCAACGCGGCGATGGCGGTGCTCGAGGATGCCGGCGGGATGCGAGGGTGCTCCGTAGGCGAAGCCGAGGAGCAACCCGTTTGATGTGGGGTGTGGCGACCGCCTAGCGGCCCCGCTCGGCCCCTGCTCGTCTAGCTTCTAGCCGGGGTATGGACTCGGAACTGCTGAAGGAGCTCTCGATCCCCCTGTTCACCGGGGCGATCGGCTACCTGACCAACTGGAGCGGGGTCTTGATGCTGTTCTATCCGGTCCGCTTCGCGGGCTGGCGTGTCCCCGGACTTGGCACCCTCGCCTCCCTCCTCCCCCGCCGGATTCAGCAGGTCCCCGGGGTCATGCAGGGCGGGGTCGGCTGGCAGGGGATCATCCCGTCGCGGGCGGCGAAGATGGGCTCGATCGCGGTCGACAAGGGGATCGCGAAGCTCGGCAGCCCGTCGGACTTCTACCGCCAGCTCGAGCCCGAGACGATCGCGGAGCACATCCTCAACACCGCCCGCGCCGACATCGACGACGTCGTCGACCGAATCATGGAGCGCGAGTACCCGGACCAATGGCCGAACGTCCCCGACCGGGTCAAGGACGCCGTCCACGCCCGGGTCCAGCAGCAGCTTCCCGAGATCGTCCGGTCGGTCACCGACGAGATCGGCGCCCACATCGATCAGCTCCTCGACATCAAGCTGATGGTTATCCGCCGGATCGAGGAGAACCCTGAGATGGCGAACCGGATCTATCTCGAGGTCGGCCGCAAGGAGCTCCGCTTCATCATCAACTTCGGCTTCTTCTTCGGCGCCCTGCTCGGGGTGCCGGTGATCTTCCTCACCGAGGCGGTCCCGCTCTGGTGGGTGCTGCCGATCGCCGGCGTGGTGATCGGCTACGTCACCAACTGGGTGGCGCTGTGGATGATCTTCGAGCCGGTCGAGCCGAGGAAGATCGGCCCGCTCAAGCTGCACGGCCTCTTCATCCGCCGCCAGCCCGAGGTCGCCGAGATCTACGGCGAGATCATCGCGGACGACATCGTCACCCTCCGGAACATCGGCGACGAGCTCCTCCATGGCCCGCGCGCCGACCGCACCCGGCAGATGATCGAGGACGCGCTCCGCCCGGCGGTCGACCGGGCGGCCGGCCCGGCGCGCCTCGCGGTCCGGGTCGCGATCGGGGGCAGCCGCTACGACACGATCAGGGAGTCGGTCGCCACCGAGGCGGTCGACTACACGATGGGCCCGCTCACCGATCCCGAGTTCAACCGCCGCCAGAGCGCCGCGATGCGGACGATGATCAGCGAGCGGATGCGCGAGCTTCCCTACCGCGACTTCTCGGAGCTGCTCCGCTCGGCGATGCGCGAGGACGAGTGGCTCCTGCTCCTTCACGGGGCGGTCCTCGGGTTCGTCGCCGGCTGCATACACCTGCTGATATTCGGGGTCTGATGGCCGTAGAGCCCGACAACAACGTCGCTCAAAGCAATGGCAGCCTCCTGCGGTCGGCGCCGGCGGTAGCCCGGTTCGCCGTCAGCGCCTACTGGCGGAGCGCCCGCTGGACGCTCGGCGCATCGGCGCGAACGAGCCGGCGGGTGATCCGGGCCGCGTCGAACGGGCAGGGGCCGGTGGAGGTCCTGCGCTCGACCAGGAGCGAGCTGCGCGACCGTGCCCGCCAATTCCTCGGGATTCCGGACGAGGCGGATACGGCCGAGGAGGAGGTGCTGACCCCGGAGACGATCGCGGCCGAGCGCGAGCAGGCCCGCAAGTCGCTGCGGGAGCGGGGCGCCGAGCTTCTCCGCCGCTCGGCGGACGTCAACTTCGAGGAGGACGCCCACCCCGCCTATGCCCGGATCCTGGGGGACCTGGCGCCCGACGAGGGCCGGATCCTCCGGGTGCTCGCCGAGCAGGGGCCGCAGCCCTCTGTCGACGTCCGCTCGGGGTGGATCCCGCTGAAGGCCGCGACCGAACTGGTCGCCCCCGGTCTCAACATGATCGGCTCCGAGGCGGGTTGCCGCCATCTCGCCGACGTGCCGGCCTACCTCAACAACCTCTTCCGCCTCGGGCTGATCTGGTTCTCGAGCGAGCCTGTCCCCGACCCGCTCCGCTACCAGGTGCTCGAAGCCCAGCCGGAGGTCGGCGAGGCGATGGCCCAGGGCGGCCGCAGCCGGACCGTCCGCCGCAGCATCGAGCTCACCCCTTTCGGGCGCGACTTCTGCGAGCTCTGCCTCCCAGTCGACACCTCGGAGTTCGAGGCGCTCGGGTCCGCCAAGGCGTCAACCGATGTCGGTGAGCCAGACTCGCGAGAGGACCGGAACGGCGCGGGCTGAGTCGAGCCCGCGGACCGAGCCCTCGACGCCGATCCCGAGCGCCGGCCCGCCGAGGGTGGTCAGCAGCGGGTCCTCGGCGGCAGTCGCAAGCGCCGCGGGGCCGAGCGCGTCGGCGACCTGAATCGCCCCGCCCTCGAGCAGCGCCAGCCGCCGGCCAGGGAGTGGCTCTCCGAGGAAGGCGACGCTGTCGAGCGCCGGGCCGAGCCCTAGTGGGCTTCCCCACCAGGCGGTATTGCGGGTGAACTCGATCCGGGTGGCCGACGCCGCCTCGAGCTCGAACGGGCCGGTCCCCGCGCCCTCGGCGGTCCGGAGGCGCGCGCTCGCTCCCCCCTGAGGGGCGAGCGCATGCGGCGAGACGATCCCTAGCTGCGGCGAGGCGAGCCGGCTCGCGAGACCCGGGTCGGGCGCGTCGAGCAGAAATCGCACCTGGTCCGGCCGGGGAGCATCGACGGCGAAGACGCCGGGCAGCAGGACCCGTCCCTTGGGCAGGGTCGTCCAGCGCCGCGCATTCACCAGCACCGCCGAGGCGTTGAACGGGTTGCCGTCCTGGAAGCGAACATCACGCCGCAGGGTCAGGGTCCAGACGGAGCTGTCGGGCGACGGCTCGGCGGCGAGGGCGAGGCCGGGTCTCACGGTGGTGGCGTCGTAGGGACCGCTGAGGCGGGCGACGAGCGGCTCGTAGACCTGGCGGACGAGCGTCTGCGAGGTGCGGTCGGTCGCCGCCAGCGGATCTACGGTCGCGGGCAGCGCCGGGACCGCGTAGACGAGGGTGCCGCCGCCTCCGGCCGAGGGCAACTCGGGAGAGCCGCCGTCGTCTTCATCTCCTCCGCCGCAGCCGGCGAGGAGCAGAACCAGCGACAGCAGCGCGGCGGCGGCCGTCTTGGGGCGGGAGCTCAGATCTTCAGGAGGACGATCGCGTTGAGCGCCCAGAGCACTGAGAAGAAGATGGTCCACCGGGTCAGGTTGCGCTCCACCAGCGAGCCGCCCCCGAACGCGCTGCCGCCGCCTCCGATTCCGAAGGCGCCTGAGAGCCCCGTGTCCTTCCCCGAATGAAGGAGGACCAGGAAGATCAAGATGGTGCAGATCGCGACCTGAACCACACCAAGGATGGATTCCATGGGCGGGAAGTCTAAACGGACGGGCCGCCGCGCTCACGCAGCCGGTCGATTCGCTTCAGGATCTCGATCGCCTCGCGGCGCAGCTCCCGGTCGATCCGCCGGAAGTCCTCCTCCGAGAGCTTGCCGGCGGCCCGGTCGGCCTCGGCGTCGCGGATCTCGCGGTACTTCGCGTCCTTTCGCGCCTCGAGCTCGGCAAGCTCGGCGTCCGCCCGATCTACCTCCTCCCCCCGCCCCTGCTCACGCCGGAAGACCGGCCAGCCGACAAAGACGGGCACGAGTACGAGCAGGAGGACGATCGCGGCGCCCAGAACGAACTCCACTAAGCGCGCTTGAGCTCCCGCCCGACCCGGGCGGCGTAGGCGGCCTCGGCGCGACGGCGCGCCTCCACCGAGGGCCAGCCCGCGAAGACCGCGCCTCCGAGGGCGATCAGGGCGCCGATCCAGATCCAGCTGACGAGCGGGTCGACGATCACCCTGAAGGTCGCGGGCGGCGGATCCTGGGCGTAAGACTCGGCCAGGGCGAGGATCGCGATCCCCTGCGCGTTCGGCCCCGCGGAGGCGAGCTGGCGATTGCCGAGCGCGATCTTCGGATCGAGCACCGAGAGGTCGGGCTGGAAGGCGGTCCAGAAGTCCTGGCCTGCGCCGGAGCGAAGCCCGACTTCGCTGGTTGATTCGCCCTCGAAGTAGCGGCCGAGCACACCCGCCGAGGGATCCTGGGTCGGGTAGTAGTTGCGGGCCGGCGCCAGGGTGGCGAAGTCCTCGCCGTCGCGATCGACGTCGAGCAGCGCGCTAAACGCGATCCGCTCGCTCTCGGGGTCGGCGTTGATGCTCTTGTAGGTGACGGTGTAATCGCCGACCTTGGCCGACTCTCCAACCTGGAGGCGGAGGTCGCGGTTGGTCTGGAAGCTCGAGGAGGCGGCGATCCCGATCAGGACGACGGCGATCCCGATGTGGACGAGGTAGCCGCCGTAGCGGCGCCGGTTCCGGGCGAGCGCCTGGGGCAGCGCCCGGGCGAAGGGCTCGCCGGTGAGCGTCCGGCGCGCGACCCCCGCCCGCCAGAACTCCTGGCCCAGGGCGACCAGGGTGAAGGCGGCGAAGGAGAAGAGGAGGAGCGCCCAGGGATGGCCGCCCGCGTCGCTCGCCACCGCCAGCACCACCGCGGTCGCGGCGGCCGCGACCCCGGGCCAGAGCAGGAGTCTCCGCGCCGAGCCGCGGCTGAGCCGGCCCCAGGCGAGCAGCGGCCCGATCCCGGTGAACAGCACCAGCAGCACCCCGAGGGGCGTCACGTAGCGGTCGAACCAGGGGGCCCCGAGCGAGGAGCGGGTGCCGGTGAAGGCCTCGGCGATCAGGGGGAAGAAGGTGCCCCAGAAGATCACCGCCGCCAGCCCGACGAGGAGAAGGTTGTTGACGAGGAAGATCGACTCGCGGGAGAGGAGCGAGTCGAACCGGCGCTCGGGGCGGAGGTCGGCGAGGCGGCTGACGATCAAGACCGTCGAGCCGACCGCGACGCAGGCGATCAGGACCAGGAGTGGCCCGCCGACGGTGGAGGCGCCGAAGGCGTGGATCGACTGGAGGATTCCCGAGCGGACGAGAAAGGTCCCGAGAAGGGAGAGGCAGAAGGTCGCCGCGATCAGGCTGACGTTCCAGACCTTCAGCATCCCCCGCTTCTCCTGGACCATGATCGAGTGGAGGAAGGCGGTGCCGACCAGGAACGGCAACAGGGCCGCGTTCTCGACCGGGTCCCAGCCCCAGTAGCCACCCCAGCCGAGCTCCTCGAACGACCAGCGCGAGCCGAGCAGGAGCCCGAGGCCGAGGAAGGTCCAGGCGGTCAGCGCGAATCGCCGGGTCGAGCGGATCCAGCTCGCGTCGAGGCGCCGTGTGTAGAGGGCGGCGATGCAGAAGGCGAACGGGATCGACCAGAGGACGTAGCCCGTGTAGAGCATCGGCGGGTGGATCGCCATGTAGGGGTTGCGGAGCAGCGGGGTGAGCCCGGCACCCTCGACCGGGGCGGGGCTGAGCGCGGCAAACGGCTGCGCGGCGAAGACCATCAGCCCGATGAAGAAGGCCCCCACCGCCATCAGGACCGCGGTCGCATAGGGGGCGAGCTCGCGGTGGCGGCGCCGGGTCAGGTAGAGCACCCCGCTCGAGGCCAGGGAGAGGACCCACGCCCAGAGCAGCAGTGAGCCCTCCTGACTCGACCACATCGCGGTCAGCTTGTAGAAGGTGGGTGTGGTGGTCGAGGAGTGGTCGGCGACGACAGCGAAGCCGAAGTCGTCGCTGAGGAAGGCCGACTCGAGGACGAGCACGGAGGCGGTGAGCAGCGCCGCCAGCGCATAGACCGCCCGCCGCGAGGAGGTGACCCAGCGGCGGTCGCCGGTCCTCGCCCCGTAGAGCGCCGCCCCCGCGGCGTAGAGCGCGACCAGCAGCGAGGCGGCGATCGTCGCCGCGCCCAGGGTCGTCACTGGATCACGACGTGCTCGGGATCCTGCTCAGCCTCGTCGCTGAACTTCGACGGGCACTTGGTGACCAGGCTGTCGTGCTCGGCGACGAAGGTCCCGTCGGTGAGCTTGCCGGTGACGATCACCTCGCGGCCGTCGCGGAAGGGGTCGGGGACGGTGCCGGTGTAGCTCACCGGCAGGCTCTCGGAGCCGTCGCGGTCCTCGATCCGGAACCGGAGGTCGCTGTCGGTCCGCTCGATCGACCCCGGCACCACCTTGCCGGTGAGGTCGTAGGTGCCGCTCGCGTTCGAGGAGATCAGGTCCGAGGGCTGCTTCGCCTCGGTCGAGGCGCTGAAGGACGTGTAGACGAGCCCGGCCGCCAGCAGGACGGCCGCGGAGAGGGCGACGATCAGACGGATCTTTCGCTTCCGCGCGGGATCCACGGCAAGCGAATTATCGCAACGTGGGGCCCGTCGGCTACCGGCGGCGCAGCCTGGACGGAAGCGAGGCGACCTGGACCAGCACGCGCTCCGTCCGCGAGCCGCGGGAGGGCAGGACGCCGAGGTCACGGAGGATCGCGGCGCCGTCGTAGTAGGAGGCCAGGTGGGCGATCCTCCCCTCCCCGTCGAGGGTGGCGACGTCGACGCCACCGCTCTCCACCACCCTCCCGGTCGGAGCGAGCCCGTCGATCTCGCCGCGGTGGGTCATCCGGGAGCGCCACTCGCCGGCGGTGAATCCCTCGCCATGGGCGGCGCGGACGAGCTCGAAGCTGAGGTCGGGGAACGCCGTGTGGACGCGGGCGGCGTGAGCGCGGATCTGATCCCGCCCGCGGGCGAGCGCCCCGGCGCCGCGGTCGTCGTAGACCGCGTCCTCGGTGAAGAAGGACGCGATCCGGGCGGCGTCGCGGGCGTTCCAGGCTGAGAGGTAGTCGAGCATCAGCTCCTCGCGGCCGCTGGGCACCGCCTCGGGACCGGCCTTGCTCTCCACGCCCATCGGCTCAGTCTAGGCGGCGCCGGTCCTTGTCGCGGCGGCTGAGCGCAAACTCGATCGTCCGGGCGACCGGGCGGAAGGGAATCACGATCGCCGCAACGTCACCCACGAGCTCGATGTGGCCGAGCTTCTCGAGCAATTCCTCGAGCTCGTCGGCCTCCCGGTCACTGAGCTTCGAGGGCCGCCCCTTCGACTTCCGGACCAGCTCGCGCAGCCGCGTACGCTCGTCCGGATCGAGCCGCCGCCAGTGCCGGAAGGTGGTCAGGGCGACCTCGGCGGCGGCGATCAGCCACAGCCGCCGAGCCAACCAGCGGCTCCGTGTCAGGACCCGCTTACCGATTCTGCCGACCAAGCCCAAGTTCGAAGCGGACGACGGGACTTGAACCCGCTACCTCGAGCTTGGGAAGCTCGCGCTCTACCAGGTGAGCTACGTCCGCGTGCCCCGGACATTCTAGGTTCCGAGCCCGCCTCTCTACGCTGTGCGCCCGATGAGCGCAAAGACCTTCGCGGCGGTGATCGCGGTGCTGGCCGTCATCGGCCTGCTCGGATTCGGCCTCCTGAGCAAGGGAGAGGCGAGCATCACGGTCGGCGACCCCGCGCCCGACAAGAAGCTGGCCACCCTCGACGGGCAGGGGGAAGGCGATCTCGGCGACTACCGGGGCTCGTGGGTACTGGTCAACTTCTGGGCATCGTGGTGCGAGCCCTGCCGCGACGAGGCCCCTGCACTGGAGTCCTTCCAGAACGCTCATCAGGGAGAGGGCTTCACCGTCCTCGGCATCAACCTCGACGACACCACCGACGACGCGCAGGAGTTCGTTCGCGAGTACGGACTCACCTATCCCCAGCTCAGGGACGGGGACGGGCGCGACCGCCGCGACGCATACGGAATGACCGGGTTCCCGGAGTCGTTCCTGGTCGACCCGGAGGGCGACATCGCGCTTATCCGGCGCGGGCCGGTGGACGAGGACTACCTCAGCCAGTACGTCGATCCGCTGGTTCGCGAGGCCTCTCAGTGATCCGGCTCGCCACCCTGCTCGTGGCGTTCTTGCTGGCGGCGGCTCCCGCCGCCGCTCAGGAGCCCCAGACCTCCCTTCCGGACATCGAGGACGAGGTGATGTGCCCGATCTGCGGGACCCTCCTGCAGCTCTCGGACGCCCCCCAGGCGGAGCGCCAGCGCGCTTTCATCCGCACCCGAATCGACCAGGGCCAGAGCAAGGAACAGATCAAGGACGCGCTCGTCGAGGAGTACGGCCCCGAGGTGCTGGCGACCCCCGATGATCGCGGCTTCGATCTCTCCGCCTGGGTGGTCCCGGGCCTCGGGCTGCTGGCGGCGCTGGTCGCCCTCGGGCTGGGCGCTCGGAAGCTGGGGCGGCGAGGCCCTGACCGAACCGAGGAGGCCGATCCTCTGTCCGCTGACGACGCCGCCCGGCTCGAGCGGGACATCGCTTCCTACGATCGCTGAGCCCTACATCCGCTCCGGAGCCGAGATCCCCAGCAGGCCGAGGGTCCGGGCGATCGCGCGCTTGGTCAGCAGGCAGAGGCCGAGCCGCGTCTCCTCTACCCCGTCCCCCTCGGCGCCGACGACCTGGCAGTCGCGGTAGAAGGCGTGGAAGTCGGCGGCGATCGCCATCCCGTAGGCACAGAGGCGATGCGGCGCCCGGCGCGAGGCCGCCTCGGAGACCTCGTCCGGCAGCTCGCAGATCCGTTTGATCAGGGCTCGCTCGGCGGGCTCGACCATCGCTGTGGGGGCCCGGAAATCGGCCGAGGCCGCTCGCTGCTCGGCGCCCTCGCCCGCCTTGCGAAGGATGCTGGCGATCCGGGCGTGCGCGTACTGGACGTAGTAGACCGGGTTCTCGGCGGACGTCCGCCTGGCGAGCTCGAGATCGAGGTCGACGGTGGTGTCGTGGCTGCGCTGGAGCATGAAGAAGCGGGTGGCGTCGGTGCCGATGTCGTCGAGGAGCTCGTCGAGGCTGACGAACTCGCCCTTCCGCTTCGACATCTGGGCCCGTGCGCCGCCCTCGACCACGTGGACGAGCTGCATGATCTGGGCCTCGAGCCGGCCGGAGTCGTAGCCGAGGGCCGCGAGGCCGGCCCGCAGGCGGCCGACGTAGCCGTGGTGGTCGGCGCCGAGCACGTCGATCAGCCGGTCGGCCCCCCGCTCGAACTTGCTCCGGTGATAGGCGAGGTCGGATAGTAGATAGGTGGGGTCGCCCCCGGAGCGGACCAGGACCCGGTCCTTGTCGTCCTCGAAGCTGGTGGTCCGCAGCCAGGTCGCTTCCTCGCTCTCGTAGACGTGGCCCGACTCGCGGAGGTCGGCCAGCACCTGGTCGAACGCGTTCGATTCGTACACCGCCTGTTCCGAGGTCCAGGTGTCGTAGACGACCCCGTAGCGGCGGAGCGTCTCCTCGGCCGCGGCAACCATCAGGGCGACGCCGCGCCTGCCGACCGCGGCGAGTTCACCCGGGTCGATCCCCTCCTCCTTCAGGGTGTCGGCGATCCCGCCGACGTAGTCGCCCTCGTAGCCGTCCTCGGGCAGCGGCTCCCCCTTCATCCGGGCGGCGATCGAGGCGGCGAAGCGATCTATCTGCCCCCCGCGGTCGTTGACGTAGTACTCGCGCACGACGGGGTGGCCGACGAACTCGAGCACCCTCGCCACCGCGTCTCCGTAAGCGGCGTGGCGCCCGCCGGCGGCGGTGAGGGGCCCGGTCGGGTTGGCGGAGACGAACTCGACGTTCACCGACTCCATCGGCGGTTCGGCGGCGGTGGGACGCCCGATCTCCTCGCCGGCGGCGGCGAGCTCCGAGGCGGCGGCGCGGTACCAGGCGTCGGATAGGAACAGGTTGAGGAAACCGGGGCCGGCGACCTCGACCCGCTCGAGCTGCGAGGAGAGCCGGCCCTTGAGCTCCTCGGCAAGGCGCTCGGCGATCCCCCGTGGCTTTTCCCCGAGGGTCGGCGCCAGCAGCATCGCGGCGTTGGTCGAATAGTCGCCGAACTCCGGCTTCGGGGGCCGCTCGAGCACCGGAGCAGAGGCGCCGTCCTCGGCGCCGGCGCTGAGGACGCTCGCCGCCGCGTCCACCGCCGCGCGAAGATCTGCCACCGGATCGCTCATCGCGATCGAACCCTAGAGGGCCGGTCAGCCTGCGGCCGCTGGGCGCAGGCCACCCTGGAACTCGATCTCGCGGATCACCTTCGCCGGGGCGCCGGCGGCGATCACCCCTGCGGGCAGATCGCGGGTGACGACCGAGTTCGCGCCGATCACGCAGCGCTCGCCGATCTCCACCCCGCCGGTGACGACACAGCCCACCCCGAACCAGCAGTTCGAGCCGATCCGGACCGGGCCCTTGGGCTCGAATCCCTGCCAGGTGACGGGCTTCTCGGGGTCGTCGTAGCGGTGGTCGGCGTCGCCGACGAAGCAGTTGTTGGCGAACATCACGTGATCGCCGATCTCGATCAGCTCGACCGCTGCCAGCATCGTGTTGCGGTTGAGGAAGCAGCCCGAACCGATCGTGATCCGCCCCTGCGAGGAGAGCGTCAGCCAGCAGCCGGGCTCGAGCAGGGTGTCGCGGCCGATCTCGAGCCTGGCGGAGTCGAGGGCCTCGAGCACCTCCCCCTCGACCGGATAGCGGATGAAGGCGCCGGCCTCGGCCATGTGGCGGTTGATCCGGCGCCGTCGTGAGCGGCGGGCGTTGCGCTCATACCACCGCCGCTTCCGCCACCAGGTGCGCCATTGGGCAAGCGACGCCACGAGCTGAGGTTAGTGGTGGTAGGGCTCGCCGGCGAGGATCTTCGTCGCCCGGAAGAGCTGCTCCAGGAGCACCACCCGGGCGAGCTGGTGGGCCATCGTCTGGGGGCCGAGGGAGATCCGCTCGTCGGCGAGCGCGAGTGCCTCCTGCCCGAGCCCGCGCGAGCCCCCGACCAGGAAGCAGAGATCGAGCGCGTCGATCCGCCGCTCCGAGAGCCAATTGCTCCATGCCCGGGAGCTGAGCGACCGCCCCCCGCGGTCCATCGCGACGACGTGGGCCCGCTTCGGCACCCGACCGGCCAGGTTCACCTCGTCGCGGACCTCGATCACCTCGACCGGCTGGTGGCGCTGGAGCAGCTTGCGGTAGTGGGCGTCCGCCTCCACGAACGGCTCCTTGACCTTGCCCACCGTGACCAGGACGACCTTCAAGGCCGCTGGCCCTGCTCCCAGGCGAGGGCCTCGCCGATCCGCTCCATCGTCGTCGGATGGGTTCGGAACAGGAAGCTGACCAGCCCCGGCGGGTCCGGGTCGGAGACGTTCCGGACCGCCAGCCGCCGCTGGAGCTCGATCAGGCCCCGGGGGTCGTCGGTCAGCTCGAGGGCGAAGGTGTCCGCCCGCGCCTCCACCTGCCGGGAGAGCTGGTTGCCCGCCACCCCGATCACGAAGCTGACCACGGCGATTCCGATCGCGAACGCCGGCAGGAACGCGGGGCGGCCCGGCTCGCCGCCCCAACGGCGGCTGATCGCCTCGGGCGATCCCGAACCCCGCGACCAGGCTCAGCGGGGCGACGATCGCCAGGAAGAGCAGCCCTCGCTGGATGTCCCGCTGATGGACGTGGGCAAGCTCGTGGGCGATCACCGAGCGGCGCTCGCCGCGGTCGAGCTCGTTGAGCAGGGTGTCGTAGAGGACCACCCGCTTGGTCGGCCCGAGCCCGTTGACGTAGGCGTTGATCGCGGTGCTCCGGCGGCTGGCGTCGACCCGGTAGACCTCGCCGATGTCGATCCCGGCGCGGTCGCCGAGCTCGAGCACGTCGTCGCGGGCCTTGCCCGGCTCGAGCTTCTCGAATCTGTTGAAGGCCGGCTCGAGGACGACCGGGCCGAGCCAGGTGAAGACCGCGGCGGCCGCGACGGCCGCGACCGAGCCCGGGATCCACCAGCGGCCGCCGAAGCGCCGGATCAGGGCGAGGGCGGCGGTGCCGACCGCGCCGGCGAGCACCGCCCCGATCCCGGCCGACTTCAGCCAGTCCACCGCCCAGTCGCCGATCTCCTGGGTGGAAGACCGACGTCGACCGAGCGCTCGTGGGAGGCGACCCCGAAGGGCAGGGTGACGACGGCGACCGCGACCGAGAGCCCGGCCGCAGCGGCGGCCCCGCCCAGCACCGGGCGCTCGCCGAGGCGCTCCAGCCCCCGCCTCACCCGCGCCGGGCGGCCGCTGGCGAGGAGCACCAGGAGCACTCCCTCGGCGGCGAGGCTGCCGACGAAGATCAGCCGCTGGCCGGAGCGGTAGTCCCGTGCCTCGGCCAGCTCGGTCTGGCTGAAGAAGGCTCCCTCCTCGGCCTGCACCGGCTCGATCACGTCGCGAGGGCGCAGGAGCCAGGCCGCCGCCTCGGCGACGACCACGGCCGCGACCGCGGTTGCCCCGATCCGGAGCCATCG
The DNA here is from genome assembly GCA_963752585.1 of uncultured Solirubrobacterales bacterium. Lineage (GTDB taxonomy): Bacteria > Actinomycetota > Thermoleophilia > Solirubrobacterales > 70-9 > CAVVYV01. The sequence goes on along the minus strand of CAVVYV010000004.1, from coordinate 668,665 downwards.
CGGCGATGAGCCGCTGCCGATCGCCCGGGTGACCTTGGGGCTGGACACCGGCTCACGATAGCCGGGGTCATGCCTGTGACCTTCGTTCACCAGTTGTTCTCCCACAGCCTCCCGATGTACTGAGTACTCTCATCCGCCCTTGGATTTCGGCCAGAACCTCAGCCGCAGGGAGTTCCTCGAACGGACCGCCTACACGGCGGGGCTCGCCGGCGCGGCCAGCGTTCTCCCCGCCGGGAGCCTGATCGCGGAGGCGGCGAAGAACGCAGGCCTCCAAGCTCCCCTCCCCGCGCAACCTCCCGATCGATCACTTCGTGATCGTGATGATGGAGAACCGCTCCTTCGATCACTACTTCGGCTGGCTCGCCAACGCCGACGGGACCAGCACCAGAGCTTCAAGAACCCCGACGGGGTCACGGTCGAGACCCGACACGCCTCGACGATGGACGCCGAGTGGCAGGGCTGCGGCATTCGAGGACCCCGGACACGGGTGGGACAGCGGGCGCGCCCAGCTCAAGGGGGGCTTCATGGCCGAGGGCAGCGGCAACGACGAGTTCGCCCTCACCTACTACAACGAGGGCGAGCTCGGCTTCATCCACGCCGCGGCCGAGGCATACACCGTCTACGACCGCTACTTCTGCTCGCTGCTCGGGCCGACCTGGCCGAACCGCTACTACAAGTGGTCGGCGCAGTCGGGAGGGCGGAAGACCAACCGACCCGCCTGCGAGCACGCTCGGCAACCAGTGGGAGACGATCTTCGACCGGGCGCTGCGCGAACAACCCCGCCAACCTCCCCGGCCCCGGCGCGATCACCGCGCGCTACTACAACTCGGACCTTCCCTTCTCCGCCGTCTGGGGCGCGCGCGGGGCGAGTTGGACCCGGCCGCTCGCCGAGTACTACGCCGATTGCGCCGCCGGAACCCTGCCCAACATCTCGATCGTCGACCCGCCCTTCCGCGATGGCGGCGGCGGCGACGGCCTCTCGGCGGACGAGCATCCGCACGGGGACGTCCGCCTCGGCCAGGCCTGGATGTCGGATGTCGCCCACGCCTTCATGGAGTCCCCCAACTATCGGCGCGGCGCGATGTTCATCATCTACGACGAGTGGGGCGGCTTCTTCGACCATGTCCGGCCCGCCGAGCGTTCCCGACGACCGCGGCAGCGCCGACCTGAACGAGAACTTCGGCCAGATGGGATTTCGGATCCCGGCGGTTGCGATCTCGCCCTTACGCCCGGAACCGGCGGCGGCGGACGCGGGTGAGCCACACCCAGCTCGGCCACGAGTCGATCCTCAGCCTGATCAGCTACCGGTTCGGCCTCGGCAGCCTGGTCAAGCGCGACGCGAAGGCGAACAACATCGGCCAGACCTTCGACTGGAGCTCCACCGTCGTTCGAGCCGCCCGACCTTCCCGATCCGAACACGGTCGCTTCGGCCCCCTGCGCGCTCGGTGGCGACTCGGCGCGAGCTCCCCGCCGAGTTCGCCGAGCCCCACGAGAGCGACCTGAACGCCCTCGAGGGGCTCGCCGAGCGCTACGGCTACGCGATCGGCGACGGGAAGCCGGAGTCGATCTTCCGCCAGCCCGACTCGATCCAGAAGGCCGCCGCCCAAGGCTAGAGTCAGCGCGCCTCCCAACGGAGACGCGCCTTACGATAGGCGACCTCGCGGGGGCCCCTCGTCCTCATGCGCGTCGCCATCCTCACCGACATCCACAGCAACCTGCCCGCGCTCGAGGCCGTGCTCGAGGCGATCGAAGACGCCGGCATCGAGCGCCGCTGGTGCCTCGGGGACGTTGTCGGCTACGGGGCCCAGCCCGACGAATGCGCCCAGGTCGTCCGAGAGAGCTGCGAGCTGAGCCTGGTCGGCAACCACGACCTCGCGGTCACCGGTGAGATCGACACCGACGTCTTCTCGGCCTCGGCGGCGGCCGCGGTCGAGTGGACCCGCGAGAACTCCGCCAGGGAGACGATCGACTTCCTCAAGTCGCTGAAGCCGGAGAACACCGAGCACGAGGTCGGCCTCTACCACGCCTCGCCGCGCGACCCGGTCTGGGAGTACGTGCTCGCGGTCGACCAGGCGCGCGAGTGCATGGAGGAGCAGTCGGCCCGGGTGAGCTTCATCGGCCACTCCCACGTCGCCCTCTGGTTCTCGGACGGCCCCGGGCCGGGCCCGGTCGGCGACTCCGGGGGCGGTCAGGCGGAGGGCAGCTTGGAGCTCGACGTCTCCGCGAAGCGCTGGCTGCTCAACCCCGGCAGCGTCGGCCAGCCTCGCGACGGCGATCCGCGGGCCGCCTGGCTCGAGCTCGACACCGACGCGTGGAAGGCCACCTACCACCGGGTGAGCTACGACATCGACCGGGCCGCGGAGCCGATCAGGGAGGCCGGCCTCCCCGAGCACCTCGCCGACCGGCTCTACGTGGGCCAATGATCGCGCCCCGATGACTGCGACGAGCGCGCGAAAGGCGATGGCTAGTATCGCCGCGGTGCCCAGACCGAAGGCGATACTCGCCGTGATCGCCGTCGCCGCCTCGCTGGCCGTCGCCGGCTGCGGCGGCGACAACGAGGGCGACCTCCCGCCCGATGACGCCGCGACCCTGCTCTCGCAGCTGGAGGAGGTCGAGGCCAACATCGACGTCGGCAGCTGCTTCGTCGCCGCCGACGAGGCCGACATCCTGATCGCCGAGGTTCAGGACCTGCCCAGCGACATCGACACCGACCTCCGCGAGGCGCTGGAGAGGGGCTCGGAGCAGCTCAGGGCCCTCACCGAGGACCCGGACCAGTGCGAGCGGCCCACCACGATCGAGACGACGACCGAGGAGACGACCACGGAGGAGACGGCGACCGAGGAGGACACCACCACCCGCGAGACCACGACCGAGCCGACGACGACCACCACGCCGACGACCCCGACGACCGCCGACCACGCCGGGCTCCGGCGGCGTCGGCCCGGGCGGGAGCGGGCAGGGGGGCCTGTGAGCCCACGCACCCCAAAGGGCGAGCTGATCTCTGACCGCTACCGGATCGAGGACCGTCTCGGCTCCGGCGGGATGTCGAGCGTCTTCCGGGCCACCGACACGATCCTCGAGCGCACGGTGGCGGTGAAGATCCTCGCCGAGCACCTCTCCGACGACGAGCGGTTCGTCGCCCGCTTCCGGCGCGAGGCGCTGGCGGTCGCGAAGCTCGTCCACCCGAACATCGTCCAGGTCTACGACACCGGATCGACGGCGGGCGCCACTACATCGTCATGGAGTACGTCCGCGGCAAGTCGGGGGCGCAGCTGCTCCAGGCCGAGGGCAAGCTCGATCCGACCACCGCGGTGGACATCGGCGTCCAGGCGTGCGCCGGCCTCGACTACGCCCACCGCCACGGGATCATCCACCGCGACGTCAAGCCGGGCAACCTGATGGTGATCGGCGGCCCAACCGGGGGCGGCGACATGACCGTGAAGCTCGCCGACTTCGGGATCGCCCGCGCCAGCGAGCAGACTCGGATCACCCAGGTCGGCTCGGTGGTCGGCACCGCGGCCTATCTGGCGCCCGAGCAGGCCCGCGGCGAGGAGGCCACCCCCGCCTCCGACGTCTACTCGCTCGGGGTGGTCCTCTACCAGTTCCTCACCGGGCGGCTCCCCTACGAGGGCGCCTCGCTCGCGGAGCTGGCGGTACGCCAGCAGTCCGAGCAGCCGCTTAACCCCTCCTCCTACAGCGAGGACGTCCCGGGCGCGGTCGGCGACGCCGTCCTGGTCGCGCTGGACTCCGACCCCGCCCATCGCTTCGCCGCCGCCGGCGAGCTCGCCGACGCCCTCCGCCGGGGCCTGATCGGCGAGTCGCCGACCGGCCGACCGGGGCGACCCGGGTGATGGGCGGCGACGCGCCAACCGCAGCCACCAGGCACATGCCGCGCACCCAGACCCGCCGCCAGCGGCGCCCGGCCCCGCCGCGGCGCGGACCGGCACCGGAGCCGCCGCAGCGCCGCCGGGGCGCGAGCGGCGTCGCCCGCAACCTGCTCGCCGTGATCGCGCTGCTGCTCCTCGCCGCCGCGGTCGCCGCGGCGGTGGTCGTCGCCACTGGCGATCAGGGCGGGGGGATCAACGTCGAGGATGCGGTCAAGGACAACCTCCAGGAGCAGGTCGACGAGCTCCGGAACCTGATCGAGGACAACACCCAGCAGTAGGCGCGGTGCGCAGCTCGGGCGGCCGGCGGTCGCCCTCTCAGCCGAGAACACCATCGTCTGATCGGGCAACCCCGCCGCCCGCCTCAGCTCCCCACGGCGCCGACCCGCCGAGGATCGCGTCCGAATAGGCGTCGTAGCCGCCTGCCTCGATCGCCTCGCGGGCATGGTCGGTGAGCTCCGCCATGTAGGTGAGGTTGTGGAGGGTGAGCAGGCGGGCCCCGGTCAACTCCTTCGCGCGCGCGAGGTAGTGGAGGTAGGCGCGGCTATGGCGGGAGCAGGCCTCGCAGGGGCAGCCATCGGCGATCGGAGCATCGTCGTCGGCGAAGCGCGCCTTGGCCAGGTCGAGGCGGAAGCGACCCTCCGGCTCGGGCGCCAGCGCGACGCCGTGGCGCGCCAACCGGGTCGGCACGGCGCAGTCGAACAGGTCAATCCCGAGCGCTATCCCAGTGAGCAGGTCGTCGACCTCGCCGATCCCGAGAAGGTGACGCGGAGCGTCGGCCGGCACCAGCGGCACGGTGAAGCCGAGCACGCTCCGCATCTCCTCCTTCTCGCGTCCGAGCGTTCCCCCGATCGCCACCCCGTCGATTGCCGCCGAGGAGACCGCCTCGGCCGACTGCCGCCGCAGGTCCTCGTGTACGCCGCCCTGGACGATCCCGAAGACTGCCTGGCCGGCTGGCCCCTCGGCCTCGTGCCAGACCAGGCAGCGCTCGAGCCAGCGATGGGTGCGCTCGGTCGAGCGGGCGGTGTAGTCGCGGTCAGCGTGAAAGGGGGTGCACTCGTCGAAGGCGAGAGCGATGTCCGAGCCGAGCGCCGCCTGGATCGCCATCGACTCCTCCGGGCCGAGGAAGCGGTCCGACCCGTCGAGAAGGGACTTGAAGGCGACGCCGCGCTCGCTGATCTCGACCTTTGCCCCGCCCGCGACCTCGCCGCGGCGGCCCTTGATCTCGTCGGCGACCCCGCCGTGGGCGAGCGAGAAGACCTGGAAACCACCGGAATCGGTGATCAGCGATCCGTCCCAGCCCATGAAGCGGTGGAGGCCGCCGCGGCCGGCGATCAGCTCCTCGCCGGGAGCCAGGTGGAGGTGGAAGGTGTTGCCGAGCACCAGCTGATAGCCGAGGCCGGCAACCTCGGCGGAGGAGAGCCCGCGGACGCTTCCCTTGGTGGCGAGCGGGATGAACGCGGGAGTAGCGCACCGCGCCGTGGGCGGTATGGAAGAGGCCCGTGCGGGCGGAGCCCGTCACGAGCCTCGATTTGGAATCGGAGCCTCGCCGGGTCAGACCTCACCCGGCAAGCCTAGGGTGCGGAGTTCCTAGGCGATCAGGGTGCGGCCGGTCATCGCCTCCGGCTGGGGAATGTCGAGGAGGTCGAGGGCGGTCGGGGCGACGTCGGCGAGGATCCCGCCGTCTCGGAGATCGAGACCGGTGGCGGTGACGATCAGCGGCACCGGGTTGGTCGAGTGTGCTGTGTTCGGGGAGCCGTCCGGCTCCAGCATCTGCTCGCAGTTGCCGTGATCCGCGGTGACGATGCAGGCCCCGCCCGACTCGTGGACGGCGCTCACCACCTCCCCCAGGCGCCGGTCGGCCTCCTCGACCGCCGCGACCGCGGCCGGGATCACGCCGGTGTGCCCGACCATGTCCGGGTTGGCGAAGTTGATCAGGCCGAAGCGATAGTCATCGGCGCGCCAGTGCTCGGTGAAGAGGCGAGCGGCGGCGGCGGCGCTCATCTCGGGCTTGTGGTCGTAGGTGGGGACGTCACGCGGGGAGTCGGCGAGAAAGCGCTCCTCCCCGCTCCACTCCTGTTCGCGGCCGCCGTTGAAGAAGTAGGTGACGTGGGCGTACTTCTCGGTCTCGGCGACATGGAGCTGGCGCTCGCCCTGCTCGGCGATCACTTCGGCGAGCGTCGTCTCGGGCACCTTCGGCGGAAACGCGACCGGGTAGGGCCAGCCGTGGCGGTATTCGGTCATCGTCGTCACCTCGAGCGTCGGCCCTCCGCCGCGATCGAACTCTGCGAACTCGGGGTCGCCGAGGGCCCTCGTCAGCTGCCGCGCCCGGTCGGGGCGGAAGTTGATGAAGATCACCGGCTCGTCCCCCGCGGCCCCGTCGTAGTCGCCGATCACGGTCGGCTCGACGAACTCGTCGGTGATCCCCTCCTCGTAGGAGGCGCGGACCGCCGCCACCGCCGACGCCGCCCGCGGCCCCTCGGCGTGGACGATCGCGTCGTAGGCCTTCTTCGTCCGGTCCCAGCGGCGGTCCCGATCCATTCCCCAGTAGCGGCCGCCGACCGTGCCGATTCGGCCGGCCTGCCGCAGCCACCGCTCCACCTCTTCGAGGTAGCCCGCCCCGGCCCGCGGAAGGGTGTCGCGCCCGTCGGTGAGCGCGTGAAGGACGAGATCGGTGACGCCCTCGTCGGCGGCGAGCTCGATCACCGCCTCGATGTGGCTCCAGCCCGAATGGACGCCGCCGTCGGAGACCAAGCCGATCGCGTGCAGGCGGCCGCGCCGCGACTCCCGAGCGGCCCCGCAGGCATCTCGCAGCGCCGGGTTCTCGAAGAGGGAGCCGTCGGCGATCGCATCGTCGATCCGGGCGAGGTCCTGCTTCACGATCGCGCCCGCACCCAGGTTGAGGTGGCCGACCTCCGAGTTCCCCATCTGGCCGGGGGGCAGGCCGACGTCCCGCCCCGAGGTCGAAAGCGTGGTCCCGCGGGCATGAGCTCCAGAGCCGGTCGAAGACCGGCGTGGCCGCCTGCGCGACAGCGTTGCCGGGGCCCTCGGGCGCCAGCCCCCAGCCGTCCAGCACGACGAGGACGACCGACGGCACCGGCTCCCCGGCCGGGCCGGGTGCGGGCGAGCTCATGCCGGGCTCACGCAGCCGCCGCGACGATCGCGGCGAAGTCCTCCGGGATCGAGGCTGGCCCCGCCGACCAGGGCCCCATCGATGTCGGACTGGGCAAGGAGCTCGGTGGCGTTCTCGGGCTTCACCGAGCCTCCGTAGAGGATCCGGACCCGGGCCGCGGCCTCGGCCGACGCGGGCCTCGATCCTCTCGCGGATCTGCTCGATCGCCTCCTGGGCCTGCCCGGGGGTCGCGGTCCGCCCGGTGCCGATCGCCCAGATCGGCTCGTAGGCGATCACGACCTCGCTCAGACCCTCGTCGGCGAGCTCGGCGAGATCGGCATCGATCTGCCGGCGCAGCACCGCCTCGGTCTCGCCGGCGTCGCGCTGCTCCTCGCGCTCGCCGACGCAGAGGATCGGCTCGAGCCCGGCGGCGAGCGCCGCCGGCACCTTCCGAGCGAGGGCCTCGTCGGTCTCCCCGAAGTGCTGGCGGCGCTCGGAGTGGCCGAGGATGACGCCGTCGACTCCGAGCTCGAGCAGCATCGGCGGCGAGACCTCGCCGGTGAAGGCGCCGGTGTCGGCCTCGTGCATGTTCTGCGCCGCCACCTTCACCCGGCTCTGGGCGCAGTGCTCGACCGCGGCCTTCAGCGACGGGTAGGGCGGACAGATCACCACTTCGACCCCCTCGTCCGGGACCGCCGGCAGGAACTTGGCGAGGAAGCGCTCGGTCTCCTCGATCGTCTTGTTCATCTTCCAGTTCGCCGCCAGCAGTGGCGTGCGCTCAGCCATTTGCGAGCTCCTTCGCGTTGAGGAGCACCTCGACCCCGGGAAGGTCCTTGCCCTCCATCAGCTCGAGCGAGGCGCCGCCGCCGGTAGAGAGCCAGTCCACCCTGCGGTCGAGGCCGAACTTGACCAGCGCCGCCGCCGAGTCGCCGCCGCCGACCACCGTCCGCCCCGGGGCCGCGGCGACGGCCTCGGCCACCAGGCGGGTGCCGGTTGCGAATGGCTCGAGCTCGAAGGCGCCCATCGGGCCGTTCCAGAAGACGGTCCCGGCGCGCCGGATCCGCTTGCTGAAGTTGGCGGCGGTGTTGGTGCCGATGTCCAGCCCCATCCAGCCCTCGGGGACGTCGACCCCGTTCAGCTCCCGCCTCTCGGTCTCCGCGTCGAAGGCCCTGCCGAGGACGAGGTCCTCGGGCAGCTCCAGGATCGACTCGCTGTCCTCGGCGTCGGCGAGCACCCGCCTGGCGGAGTCCACCCCCTCGTCCTCCACCAGCGAATTCCCGGTGTCGCGGCCCTCGGCCTTGAAGAAGCTGAAGCACATCGCTCCGCCGACCAGGATCTCCTCGGCGAAGCCGAGGAATCGATCGATCACCCCGATCTTGTCGGTCACCTTGGCTCCACCGAGAATGATCACCAGCGGCCGCTCGGGCTTCTCCCTGACAGCGGTCAGCTCGGTCAGCTCGCGCTCGAGCAACAGGCCGGCGTAGGCGGGGAGCTCGTGAGCGACGCCCTCGGTGCTCGCGTGGGCGCGGTGTGAGGAGCCGAAGGCGTCGTTGACGTAGAGGTCGGCGAGCGCGGCGAGGCGTTTCGCCAGCTCCGGGTCGTTCTTGGTCTCGCCGGGCTCATACCGGCTGTTCTCGAGCAGCAGCACCTCGCCGGGTGCGAGCTCCTCCGCGAGCGCCTCCACCTCGGGGCCGACGACGGCGGGCGCCTGCTTCACCGGGGCTCCCAGCAGCTCCCCGAGCCGCTCACCCACCGGGGCCAGCGAGAGCTCCGGGTCGCGGCCCTTGGGCCGGCCGAGGTGGGAGACGAGGACAATCGAGGCGCCGCGCTCGCGAAGCAGCTCGATCGTCGGCAGCGAGGCACGAATCCGGGTGTCGTCGCCCACCCTCCCGGCATCGAGGGGGACGTTCAGATCCGCGCGCAGGAGGACTCGGCGCCCCTCAACCTCCGCGTCCCGGACGCTCGCCTTGGCGGACGCCACTCCTCCCCCCGCCGGCCTAAGCGCCGACGGTCGCAGGCTGCAGAACCTTCTCCGCGAGCTCCACGCAACGGTTGGAATAGCCCCACTCGTTGTCGTACCAGGCGATCACCTTGACGAAGGTGCCCTCGACAACGATCGTCTGCTCGGCGTCGAAGATCGAGGAGTGCGGGTCGGTGATGATGTCCGTGGAGACGATCGGGTCCTCGGTGTAGCTGAGGATGCCGTCGAGCGGCCCCTCCGCGGCCTCCTTCATCGCCGCGTTGATCTCCTCGGCGCTCGTCTCCCGGGAGACGTCGCAGACGAGGTCGACGACCGAGCCGGTGACCACGGGCGCCCGGATCGCCATCCCGCTGAGCTTTCCCTCGAGGTCGGGCACGACTGCGCCGATCGCCTTCGCGGCGCCGGTGCTGGTCGGGATCAGGTTGACCGCCGCGGCCCGCGCCCGCCGGTAGTCCTTGTGGGGCAGGTCCTGGAGGCGCTGGTCGGCGGTGTAGGCATGGATCGTGGTCATCAGACCGCGGTCGACCCCGACCGTGTCGTTGAGGACCTTCGCCACCGGGGCGAGGCAGTTGGTGGTGCAGGAGGCGTTGGAGATGATGTTGTGCCGCTCCGGGTCGTAGGCCTGGTCGAAGTTGACCCCGAGGGCCACGGTCACGTCCGGATCCGTGGCGGGCGCCGAGATGACCACCTTCTTCGCCCCCGCCTCGAGGTGCTTCTCCGCGTCCGCGCGCTTGGTGAACAGGCCGGTCGACTCGATCACCACCTCGACCCCGAGGTCGCTCCAGGGCAGGGCGGCCGGGTCCTTCTCGTTCAGGACCTTGATCTCAACCCCGTCGACCTCTGATCTGGCCGTCGCCCGCCTTGACCTCGCCGGGGAAGCGGCCGAGGATCGAGTCGTACTTGAGCAGGTGGGCGATCATCTCCGGGTCGATCAGGTCGTTGACGGCGACGAACTCGAGGTCCGACTCCGATTCGTGAGCGGCCCGGAAGAGGTTTCGCCCGATCCGCCCGAAGCCGTTGATGCCGACCTTTACTGCCATTTGCGGGTCCTCCTCAGTTCAGTCGTTGGAGACACAGATCTCGACCAGATAGCCGTCGGGGTCATACAGCCGCGCGGCGTAGCTCCCGCTGCCGAAGCTCGCCGGGCTCCCGGGCTCGGACTCGGGCTTGCCGCCGTTCTCGACCCCCGATTCGAACGAAGCCTTCACCGCCGGGATGCTCTTCGCCGGGAACGAGATCAGCCCGTACCCGGGACGCTGCGAGTTCCGCTGCATGATGAAGAACTCGGAGCGGATCATTCCCCAGCTGACCGCCTCCGCGCCGTCCACCTGACGGCGCCAACCGAGCGGGCCAAGGATCGAGTCGTAGAAGGCGCCGCTGCGCTCGAGGTCGGCGACGTTGAGGCTGGCGTAGTGGAGCATGGGACCAACCTTAGTGGTCAGGCGATCAGCGTCGCGGTTCCCAGCGAAACGCGTACAGGGCAACCACCAGCCCGGCCAACCCCCAGGCGGCCACGATCGCGAGGTCACCCCACTCGAATCCGGCTCCGGCCGTATTCGGGTCCCAGGCGGTGAAGAAGGCCTCGAAGAAGTGCCGGATCGGGAAGATGTCGGCGACCTTGAGAACGCCCTCAGGGATCTCGCTGTCGGGGATGAAGATGCCCGAGATGAAATACAGGGGGAGCGCGGTCGCGTTGGTTATCGCCGGCGCGGCGTCCTCGGACGGGATCGCCGCGGTGAGGGCGAATCCGAGACAGCAGAAAGCAAAGGCCCCCACCGCCAGCGTGACCAACACGGCCGGGACCGTCTCCTCCGGCAGCGAGACGTCATAGACGAGCCGCCCAATCACTGCGACCAGCACCACCATCAGGATCGAGACAACTAGCGAGTTGCCGACCCGTCCCGAGACGAAAACGGGAGTCGGAAGCGGTGTCCCTCGAACGCGCTTCAGCAGACCCCGTTCGCGGTCCTCGGTCAGGTTGATCGCCAGGCTCTGCAGGGTGGCCGAGATCACCGCGAGCGAGACGATCGCTGGCACGTAGTACGTGGTCGTCTTCACGCCTCGCTCCTCGATCTCGTCGTTCCCGAAGATCGTCGCGAAGATGAAGAGGAAGATCAGGGGCAGCATCACCGTGAAGAAGACCGATGCCGGGTTGCGCCAGAAGACCTTCTGGTCGTAGCGGAACTGATGCAGGGCGAGGCGAACTCCGGTCACGTCACTCCTCGTCGCCCGCCTCGGACGGCGCCTGCCCGGCGGTGAGCTCGAGGTAGATGTCCTCGAGGCTCGGGCGGCCGACCTCGAGCCCCGGGAGGCCGACGCGCCGCTCGGTTGCCCAGCCCGTCAGCTCACGGAGAATCGGGACCGGGTCGTCGAGTTGGAGCGAGACCTCCTCACTCGTCGATTCGGGCCCGTTCGCGCACGGACGAGGGCAGCTCCTCCGCCCGTACCCCCGGAGGCAGCCGGAAGCTGACCTCGGTCGCCCGCTCCTCCCGGTCGCCGAGCTGATCGGGTGGCCCCTCGGCGACGATCCGCCCCGCTGCCAGGATCGCCACCCGGTCGGCCAGGGCCTGGGCCTCGTCCATGTAATGCGTGGTGAGAAAGATCGTCTTGCCCAGCTCCCGGAGGCTGGCGATCACGTCCCATGCCGAGCGCCGCGCCGCCGGATCGAAGCCGGTGGTCGGCTCGTCCAGAAAGAGAAGCTCCGGGTCGCCAACCAGGGCGAGGGCGACGTCGAGCCGGCGCTGCTGACCGCCGGAGAGCTTCGACGTCCTCACATCGGCCTTCCCGGTGAGGCCCACCAGCCCAACCGTCTCGGCCACGTCACGGGCCGTGGAGTAGTAGCCGGCGTACTGCTCGACCGCTTCGGTCACGGTCAGCTCCGGGGTCAGCCGGCACTCCTGGAGGACGATCCCGATCCGCTCCCGCCAGCTCCGGCTCGGCGAGGACGGATCGAGGCCGAGGATGCTGACCTCGCCGGCGTTCCGGGCCCGGTAGCCCTCGAGGATCTCGACGGTCGTCGTCTTTCCGGCGCCGTTCGGCCCGAGAAAGGCAAAGATCTCCCCCGCCGAGACCTCGAGGTCGATCCCCTTCACCGCCTCGAAGTCCCCATAGGACTTTCGCAGGCCACTGATGCTGATCACCGGCTCGGCCACCGGCGGATCTTATGGACGGCCCACCGCTGGAAGCCTGTTGCTCTCGGCCTAGTCGAGCTCGACGTCGCGGTGGATGACGCGAAGCTTGACGTCGTCGCGGCCCTCTAGCTCGCCGGCGATCTTGTCGGCGACGGTGATCGAGCGATGGCGGCCGCCGGTGCACCCGACCGCGATCGTCAGGTGCTGCTTGCCTTCGGCGACGTAGGCGGGCAGGAGGAACTGCAGCAGCGGCATCAGCCGCCCGTAGAACTCCCCCGCCTGGGTGCCCGACTCGACGTACTCCTTGACCGCCTGATCTCGCCCGGTCAGCGGTCTGAGCTCGTCGTCGTAGTGCGGGTTCGGGAGGAAGCGGACGTCGAGGGTGAGATCGGCATCCGATGGCGGGCCGTTCTTGAATCCGAAGGTGAGGATGGTGAGGGCGAGCTGGTTCTCCTCCGTGTCGAGGCCGATCAGCTCGGTCGCGATTCGCCGCCGGAGCGCGGCGCCGGTGAGGCCGGTCGTGTCGATGACGACGTCGGCGCGCTCTCGCAGCGGGGCGAGACGCGCGTGCTCCTCGCGGATTCCGTCGACGATCCTGCCGCTCCGCGCAAGCGGATGTCGCCGGCGGGTCTCCTTGTAGCGATGGAGCAGGGTCTCCTCGTCGGCCTCCAGGAAGAGGACCTTGAGGTCGAGGCCGCCGGCCTCCTCCAGCTCCTCGATCACCGCCTGCAGGTCCTCGAAGTAGCCGCCGCCGCGAACGTCGGTGACGACCGCGGCGTGCTCGACCCCGCTCCCCTCGTGGCGGAAGAGCTCGCCGAGCGCCTCGATCATCCGCGGGGGGAGGTTGTCGACGCAGAAATAGCCTCCGTCCTCGAAGGCGGCGATCGCCTCCGACTTGCCGGCCCCGGAGTGACCGGTGATCACCACGAGCTCCACCTGCTTGCGCTCGGGCCCTGCGCCGTCGGTCGACGGCTGGCCCTTCGGCCCGGCGGCCTGTTCCGGGGCCTGGGACTTGCCCTCTCCCCCCTTTGCTGAGGCGGTCGTTCTCTGAGTCATCCCGCTCTGTGCAGTTGCCTGTGGATCTCGCGAGCGAGCTTACCGGGCACTCCGGGCACCGCTTCGAGCTCCTCGCGGGTCGCCGAGAGCAGCCGATCCGGAGAGCCGAAATGCCGGAGCAGAGCGCGCTTTCGCGCCGGTCCGACCCCGCGGACCCCGTCGAGCACCGATGCTGTCATCGCCTTGTCGCGACTGCTGCGGTGGAAGGTGATTGCGAACCGGTGCGCCTCGTCCCGGACCCGCTGGAGGAGGCGGAGGGCGTCAGATCCCTTCTCCAGGAGGATCGGGTCCTTCCGGCCCGGGAGAAAGATCTCCTCGATCCGCTTCGCAAGGCCGACCACCGCCACCCCGCGCTCGAGCAGGGGCTCGAGCGCCCGCAGGCCCGCGGTCAGCTGGCCCTTGCCACCGTCGATCACGATCAGGTCGGGGAGCGCTGCGAAGCTCGCGTCACGGTCGGAGTCGTGAGGGGAGATGTCGGCCTGCTGGACGTAGCGGCCGAGCCGCCGGGTGAGGACTTCGTTGATCGCCGCAAAGTCATCGACCGGTCGGGCGCCGTTTGGGCGAGGGGGCTCCGCAGGCGAAGCCGAGGAGCCACCCGTCTCGTCAGGCTCGCCGCGGATCCGGAACTTGCGATAGTCGGCCTTCTTCGGTGCGCCCCCCTCGAAGACGACCATCGACGCGACCGTGTGGGTCTCGCCGAGGTTCGAGACGTCGAAGCCCTCGATCCGGACCGGCACCCGCTCCAGCCCGAGCGCGTCCTGGAGCGCCGAGAGCGCCTCGACCCGCTGCTGGCGGCGGTGCTCGCGACGAAGCTTGTCCTGGGCGAGGGCGAGCTTCGCGTTCTTCACCGCGAGCTCGCGCAGCCGGCGGAGGTCCCCCCGCGAAGCGACCCGGACCTCCACCTGCGAGTCGCGCTCCTCGCTCAGCGCTTCCGATAAGACGTCGGTGCGGTCCTGCAGCTCCGGGCCGACGATCACCCTGGCCGGCACCGACGGCGCGGCACCGTAGTACTGGAGGAGGAAGGTCTCGGCAACCTCGCCCGGATCGCGCTCCCCATCGTCCTCTCCACCCTCTCCCGCAAGATAAAAGCCCTGACGCTCGGCGAGGATGCCGTCGCGGACCTGGAACACCTGGGCATTGGCGTCGCTCGCCTCGACCGCCACCCCGATCAGGTCGGCGCTGCCGAGCGAGCCTCCGGCGACCTGCTGGCGCTCCATCATGCTCTTCACCGCGTTCAGCCGGTCGCGGAACAACCCCGCTCGCTCGAAGTCCTGGGCCTCGGAGGCCTCCCGCATCTTCGCCTCGAGGTCGTCGGCGATCTCGCGATAGCGGCCGGAGAGGAAACCGACGATCCGGTCGATGTTGCGGCGGTACTCGTCGCGGTCGATGTAGCCGACGCAGGGTGCCTGGCAGCGCTTGATGTAGTAGTCGAGGCAGGGGACGCCCGAGCGCCGACCCGGCTCGGACCCCTCGCAGGTGCGGTACTGGAAGAGCTTGCCGAGCAGATCGAGGGTCTCGCGGACCCGCTTCGCGCTCGAGAACGGCCCGAAGTAGGCCCGGTTCGGGCGGTGCCGCTCGCGGGTGAAGTAGACCCGCGGAAACTCCTCGTCGAGGCTGACGCCGACGTAGGGATAGGACTTGTCGTCACGGAGGCGGATGTTGAAGCGCGGCCGGTATCGCTTGATGAAGCTCTGCTCGGCGAGCAGCGCCTCGGCCTCCGATTCGGTCACCAGGGCCTCGATCGAGTCGGTCCGGTCGATCAGCTCGGCGGTCCCACCCATCCCGCCGCGCCCGCCGCTCTTGCCGGCGAAGTGCGATGCGACCCGCTTGCGAATCGAGTTCGCCTTTCCCACGTACAGGGCGTTTCCCCCCTGTCCCGGAAGATGTAGACGCCGGGCGCGTCGGGGAGGTCGCGCCGCTGCTGCTCGAGCCGCTCGGCTCTCTCCTTGCTCTCGGTCTCTGTCACCACGACAAGGGTAGGCTCCTGGCTGCCCGGCCAAAGACTGTGCCCCAGGAGGATCAATGCCCGAGAGCGCAACAACCGACGTCAAGCCTCTGACCAGCGACCCGCCCGAGCTCGAGACGCTCGAGATCGAGATCGACGGCCCGGTCGGGACGATGACCCTGAACCGCCCGGACTCCCTGAACGCGATGAGCCCTGAGATGATCGCCGAGCTTCCGATCGCCGCCTCGTGGCTCGCCGACCGGGCCCCGATTCGCGCCCTGATCGTCACCGGCGCCGGGCGCGCCTTCTGCTCGGGCGGCGACGTCAACTGGTTCAAGCAGGGCGTCGTCGACGAGAGCGTCGACCTGCCGGCGGAGGTCCGCCGCGGAGCCGAGGTCCTGCACCAGGCGATCATCGACTTCCGCCGTCTCCCCTACCCGATGATCGCCGCGATCAACGGGCCCGCCGCGGGCGCCGGGATGTCGCTCGCGCTCTCGTGCGACTTCCGGATTGCTTCCGAGGACGCCTTCCTCGCGATCGCCTACGGCCGGATCGGCGCCTCACCCGACGGGGGGATGACCTACTTCCTGCCGCGGGTGGTCGGCCCCGCGAAGGCGCTGGAGCTGGCGCTCAACGACCCCAACCTCGACGCCAAGACCGCCCTCGAGGAGGGCCTGGTGAGCGAGGTCGTCCCCGCCGGCGAGCTGATCTCGAGGGCGCGGGAGAAGGCGGCGAAGCTGGCGGAGAAGGCCCCGCACTACGTGCGAATGGCGAAGCTGCTCCTTCACGAGAGCATCGAGAACTCGCTCAACGACCACCTCCAACTCGAGCGCCACGGAATCGCCGACAGCATGGCCACCGAGGACCTGCGCCGGGGGGTCACCGCCTTCTTCGCCGGTGAGCAGCCCGAGTTCAAGGGCGACTGAGCTTCTTAGCCGATACTCAAAGCTCGCTCGGATAGGGTTGAGCAACGCGAGGCGAGAGAAAGGTGAGCCGATGAGAAAGGGCTTGATTCTGATCGCTGTGATCGCCCTGGCCGGATCCGTGCTGGTGGCCTGTGGCGATGACGACGACGATGGCGGAGACACCACGGCCGCTGCGACGACGACGACAGACACCGCCGCGGGTGGCGCCGCCGGAGGCGCGAGCACGGTCGACGTCTCGGCCGCGGCTGACGGCAGCCTCGCCTTCGACCAGACGGACCTGACGGCCAAGGCGGGCTCGGTGACGCTCAACTTCGACAACCCGGCTTCGATCTCCCACGACGTCAAGGTCGAGGACTCCTCGGGCGAGGAGCTCGGCGGGACCGACCTGGTCTCGCAGGGAGATGCCACCGCCACGGTCGACCTTCAGGCCGGCACCTACGCGTTCTTCTGCAGCGTGCCGGGGCACCGTGAGGGTGGCATGGAAGGCACGCTCACCGTCAACTAGCGAATGACCAGCCGGCAGGGCCGCGGGTCCTGTCGCGGCAATGACCCCACGCCTGCGGTATAGGAATGTCCTCGGCGCGGGGCCCACTGCCGCGCCACCCGCGGCAGCTGCCGCCTGGAATTCGTTACTCCGGAAGCGCGCGGCCGACCGAGTCGGCGACGCAGGCGGGTTTCTCAGCGCCCTCGACCTCGACCGTGAAGCGGGTGACGATCTGCCACCAGCCGCCGCCGACGTCCTCGACCTCGGTCACTTCGGCGCTAGCCCTCACCTTCGAGCCGGCAGGGACCGGGGCCGGGAAGCGGACCCGATTCCAGCCGTAGTTGACGCCCAGCTTGAAGCCCCGCGAGGCGATCAGGTCCAGCCGCATGCCGTCGATCAGTGCAAGGGTGAGGTTTCCGTGGGCGACGGTGGTCCCGAACGGGCTCTCCTTCTTCGCCCGCTCGACGTCGACGTGGATCCACTGGTCGTCGCCGGACAGGCGAGCGAACGCGTCTATGTCGTCCTGAGTCACCTCGCGCCATTCGCCCGGCCCGACCGTCTTGCCCAGCAGGGCCTTGAGCCCCTCGATCCCATCCACCTCGACTGCGGCCACGGCCGAGCACCCTATCGCGGGGACTTGGTATCGCTGTCGGCAGCCTCACCTGACCAGCCGCACCTCGAGCGGCGGCGAGAGGAGGACGCCGGCGCCGTCGGCGAGGGCGAGGATCCGGGTTACGTAGGCGCGGGTCTCGGCGTACGGGATGCAGGAGCAGGCGCCGACCGCACCGGAGCCCGCGTTGTATGCGGCGAGCGCGAGCGGCACCGAGCGAAAGCGGCGGAGGAGATCCGACATCAGGTGCGCCTGGGCGTCGATTGCAGCGACCGGGTCGAAGGGGTCGCGAAGGCCGTAGCCGGCGGCGGTGCCGGGCATGAACTGGGCGATCCCCTGGGCGCCGGCCGACGAGACGGCCCTCGGGTTGAAGCCCGACTCCGCCATCAGCTGGGCGGCGAGCAGCCCCGGCGAGACGTTCCAGCGGCCCGCCGAGCTGACGAGCGGATCGCGGAACCGGGCGGGGACGAACGCGGGCAACGCCGGCGCCCCCTCCCGCGCCCCGGATGCCGCCGACCCGACCGCGTTCCCGGCGCCCGAGCAGGGCGGCGTGCCGCCGTCGAACCCGAAGTGCCAGGGTTCCCACGAGTAGCGGCGGACGAAGCCGAAGCGAGGCGCGTTCGCGGCGAGCCAGGCATAGGCCGAGGAAGGACCGAGATCGAGCTCGGTGGCGCAGCGATGAAGCGAGTGGCCCGGCGGCGCGACCCAATGCGGGTCCGGGTGCCGGGCGAAGAGCTCCGCCTGCTCGGCGTCCGAGCGAAATCCCGAGCTGACCATCAGTGTGTGCCCCGCCCGCCGCGCCGCCGCCGCCATCCGGTCGTAGGCTGCGGCGACGTCCGGCCGCATCCCCTCGCCGTTGCGGTAGGCGAGCGGCCCGGAGTACCCCCCACCGCTCGCCATCCCCGGCATCCCCGACCAGGAGCCGGCGGGCGGGGCGGCCTCGGCGACAGCGGATGCGCTGACGTCGATCGGACGGTCCCCGCGCCCCTCGACCCGTTCCCCGCCGGGCAGCTCCCCGGGATCGATCTCGGCGCTGACGCTGGCCCTGACTCGCGATGGCGGCTCGCCGCCGGCGTCGGGAAAGTCGATCCGCAGCCGGGCGGGATCGACGCCGTTGCGGCGCGCCGCATCGGCACCCGCCGCCCGGGCACGGCTGAGATATGCGTCGCGGGAGAGCCGGCGGGGATTGAGGCTCCCGTTCGGGAGGGTCGGCGGCTCGGCCAACCGCGGCATGTCGTCCCGCATGCTGCGAGCGGCCGAAAGCGCCGCCAGATCGGCCGCCCGCTGAACCCTCCCCTTGCCGGTCACCGCCCCACCGATCGCGGCGAGCACGAGCGCCACCATGATCAGGATCGCTCCGGCGCCGAGGAGGGCCGGGAGGGCCTGGCCCTGCTCGCCGGCCCGCGCCCCGCCGGCTCTTCCGATTCCAAGCAGGGCGGTGGCAATCCTCCTCGCCGCGCCTGAAGGGCGCCCGCCGGGGCGCCCGCCGGCGAGGGCGCGGCGAGCCGCCAACGGCGATGGGGTGGCCGAGGCGACCTTCACCCCCAGCCCGCGGGCCCGGAGCTGGTCCACGGCTAGCGCCGCCATGGAGCGCTCCCGCGGCAGCTCGATGACGATCAGGCCGCCGAGCGCCCCGACCTCGTCGCAGTCGAGCGCGGGCACCCAGAGGGCGGCCGGTAGGTGCGCGACGACGAGCTCAGCCCCGCCCTCGGATGTCGCCGCGGCGAGCTCCGCGATCGGGTCGTCGCCGGTGTCGAGAGCGAGGTGACAGAGGTGGCCGCGCGCGGAGCCCGACCAGCCCGCGATCCGAAGGGATTCCTCGAGCTCCCTTGCGGCGGGAGTCGACAGCAGCGTCGCGCCCCGAGCGCCGGGCACCATCGGCCGCCTCGACCAGCAGGGTGCGGGCCCCGGTCGCGGCGGCGGCCTCGATCGCAACCGCGGCGGCAAGGGCGAGGCTTCCGCGGCGCCCGCTACCGGTGGCGACGATCGTCGCGGCGCTCATCTCCGCCCCTCCGGGCGCCCCCAGGCCTCCGAGCTGACCTCGAGCCGCTCGGCCAGCGCCGGCAGGGGCGCGGGCGGCCGCAGCTCGACGATCACCCCGCCGGCCTCCTCCCTGACCGTGGCCCGGGCGCGGGCCCAGGCCGGGAGCGCCTCGCGGGCGGCGCGCTCGGGATCGCCGCCCGCCGCCTGCGCGAGGGCGCCGGCCTCGGCCGCCCCGTCGGCGAGGCTCAGCGAGTAGCCCGTGAGCAGAAGCTGGAGGGCGATGAATCCGGCGAGCGCCAGGGCGGGCAGCCCGGCGAGCAGCTCGATCGACGCCTGGCCCACCTGCTCAGCGCGAGGCGGCATCCGACCCCGGATCGAGCTTCGCCGCGGCGGCGATCGAGCCGAGGGAGAGACCGGGCAGCAGCGAGGGGACCGCCACCTTGACCCGGATCCCGTCCTCGCTCGTGACCGCGGCGCCATCGCGAAGCCTTCCAGGCAGCGCCCGCCGCGCCGCCGCCTCCCCGTCGCCGCCCACATGCTCAGCCCTGGCGCCTGCCCGAGCGGCGTTCCCCGCCGTCCACAGGGCCCACCCGACCGCGGCGGCCTGGGCGGCGATCAGGACGCAGGCCGCGAGCGCCGGCAGGATCGCGACCAGCTCGACCGATGCCTGGGCGCGACTGTTGATGCGGCGGCGGTTTTTGTGGCCGCCGTTTGTGCTGGCCATCGGGCGAACCTAGGAGCGGCGAGCGCGCCGAAGGCGCGCGGATCGTGCTTTAGGTGTAGCTGGTGGCCTCGCGCCAGACGAGGAAGATCGTCAGCAGAGCCCCGAGCATCAGCACCAGCCAGACGGCGAACCCGCCCGCCCAGCCCGTGAACTCCTCGAAGCCGACGATCAGCAGCGCGATCGCACCGACGGCGCCGAAGAGGAAGGCTCGGCGGCTGTCGGAGAGGGTCAGCATCGTCATCTGCTGCTCGCGGTAGATCCGGTAGACGAAGAATGCGATCGCCGCGAGGAATGCCATCGACAGCGCCGTCAACACCGTCTCCGCAGCGGCGCCGCCGCCCGGCAGCACCGCGATCGCCAGCGCCAACAGGGCGATGATCGCAACGTTCCTCAGCGGTCGGCAGCATCGGCAGCATCGGCAGAATTCTACGGAGGACCGGTCGCGTATCAGGTCTCCGCCCATTTCATCGCTAGTAGCGAACTTCTGATCCGCGCCAGAGCGGGATCCTTGTCATCCTCCACCCTTCCGGTATAGGTTTTCGCATCGTTTACATTCCGCCCGCTGCGTTCACACGGAGAGTGATGGCGAACATCTCGACGCGACTCGAGCCCGGCACCGGCTCGGAACTGGCCACGACGGCCCTCCGCTTCGCGCGCCGCGCCCACCTTGGCCAGCACCGCAAGCAGACCCACGAGCAGTTCGTCGAGCATCCGATCGCCGTCGCCCAGCTGATCTCGGACCAAGGCTTCAATGGCACGATCCTCGCCGCTGCCTACCTCCACGACGTCGTCGAGAAGTCTGAGGTCGAGTCGCCCGAGATCCGGGAGCGCTTCGGACCGGAGGTGGTCGAGATGGTCGACGCGCTCACCGACGATGACGCGGTCGAGGGCTACCTGGAGCGGAAGCGGGCGCTGCGCCGGCAGGTGCTCGACTCCAGCCGCGACTCGGTCCTGATCTACGCGGCCGACCGCGTCGCCAACATGCGTGACTGGCGCAAGGTGGCGCCCGAGCACCGCGAGGAGATCGGGGGGCGCCTCGGCACCACCCTCGAGCAGCGGCTTGACCTCTGGGCCGAGGACCTCACGGACCTCAGCGCATACGATCCCGAGCTTCCGTTCCTCGCCGAGATCGAGCTCGAGCTGCACGCCCTTCGCAGCGAGGCCGGCGACCGCCCGGCCTAGCGCTCGTCCTCACTCAGGTCGGCCCTCCGTAGGAGCGGCAGGACACCCCAGAGGACGGCGAAGGTGAGCGCGGAGGCCGCCGTAAAGATCACGGTCGCCGCGGTCTTGAAGAGGAGGTCGCTGATCAGCAGCACCGCCCCGGTGAGGGCGACCGCGAGGACGGCCAGTCCCGCCAGCGTGAGCCGGTTCGAGATCCGAACCAGATGCTCCTTGTCGCGCTTGCGAAACAGCAACCGATGGTTCGCGGTGGGGGCGATCAGGAGCGCCGTCGAGAGCGCCGTGGCCAGCAGCACCCCGAAGTAAAGCTCGCGCTGCAAGTCGGTCAGCCGATCGAACCCCTGGCTGAACGGAACGGTGAGCAGGAACGCGAACAGCACCTGGACGCCGGGAAGGGCAACGCGCAGCTCCTGAAGCAACTCGTTCAGGTTGCGGTCCGCCCGCTCCTCGGGCGTCTCATCTCGACCGCGTAACCGGGGCACTTAGGTGTGCTTGACGGCGATCGCCTCGATCTTGTGGGCCGCCGTCTCGGTCGAGTCGATCGCCCGCTCCAACAGGCCGAAGATGTCCTTCCAGCGGATCACCACCATCGGGTCGATCCCATTCGAGAAGAGCGAGGCGAGCGCCTCGCGCCAGACCCGGTCGCCCTCGTTCTCGAGCCGGTGGATCTCGACCCAGTAGTGCTCGAGGTCGGTGAACCCGCGTAGGTTGGTCAGCGCCCCGCTCACCTGTTCGCATGACTGGGCGAGGATGTTGGCGAGGGTGTGGGCCTGCTCCATCGGCGCCTCGATCTTGAACAGCCCCATGAAGTCGGCGGCCTCCTCGATGTCGTCGACGATGTCGTCGAGCTGGGTGGCGAGCGCATAGACCTCCGAGGCGTCGAGGGTGCGAACCGGCTCGGAGTTGAGACGGCGGACGATCTCCTGGGTGATCCGGTCGCCCTCCTGCTCCGCCTTGAGAATCTCGCGCGCGACCCCTGTCTCGTCGGGCCAGGTGTCGAACATGTGCTCGAGCAGCTGAGCCGCCCGCAGGATGTTGACGCCGGCCTCCGAGAGGAGCTCGAAATAGACCGTGTCCCTGGCTATTACCGAACGAAGCGCCACCAGTTCGCCAAGCTACCAGCCAGCCACCGCCCGCCGCCGCCCGCTAACCGGCGACAGGCGCCGCCTCCTCGGAGCGCGCTGCGTGCACCTTCATCAGCTCGCGCTGGAGGTTCCGGGGCTCGCTTCCGTTCGGGGTGCGCCTAGACCAGAGTCCGTCGGGCTGAAGCCGCCAGGAGTTGGTGTTGTCGGCGAAGGAGCGATCGAGGACGTCGATGAGCTGATCCTTGAGCGCCTCCTGGGTGACCGGGGCGAGCAGCTCGACCCGCTTGTAGAGGTTGCGAGGCATCAGGTCGGCGGAGCCGATGTAGACCTGCTGCTCGTCCGGTCGCTCAAAGGAGAAGATCCGCGGGTGTTCGAGGAAGCGATCGACGATCGAGACCACGTTGATGTTCTCCGAGACGCCGCGGACGCCCGGGCGCAGCGCGCAGATCCCGCGCACGTTGAGCTCGATCGAGACGCCGGCCTGCGAGGCCCGGTAGAGCGCCCTAATGCACGGGGCATCGAGAAGCGAGTTCATCTTCATCCGAATCCGCGCCGGGCGCTCGGAGGAATGGGCCTCGATCGTCCGCTCGATCTCGCTGAGGATCCCCTCCTTCAGGTTGAACGGCGCCACCAGGACCTTCCGGTAGCCCTCCGGGCGCGCGTAGCCGGTCAGGTAGTTGAACATCTCGGCGATGTCCTCGCCGATCTCCGGGTCGGCCGTGAACAGGCCGATGTCGGTGTAGAGCCGGGCCGTCTTCGGGTTGTAGTTACCGGTGCCGATGTGGATGTAGTGGCGGACGCCGTCGCCCTCGCGACGGGCGACCAGCACGCACTTGACGTGGGTCTTCAGCCCCGGGATCCCGTAGACGACGTGAACGCCCGCTTCCTCCAGCGACTTCGCCCAGCGGATGTTCGCGCTCTCGTCGAAGCGCGCCTTCAGCTCCACCAGGCAGACCGCCTGCTTGCCGCGCTCCGAGGCCTCGATCAGCCCCGGAACCAGCGGCGAGTCTGCGCTGGTCCGATAGACGGTCTGCTTGATCGCGAGCACGTCCGGGTCCTCGACCGCCTGGCGGACGAAACGCTCAACCGAGGCGGAGAAGGAATCGTAGGGGTGGTGGACGAGGATGTCCCCCTTGCGCATCGCCGCGAACACGTCGACCTCGCGGTGGGTCTGGCCCTGCTGAAGCTGCGGCGGGATCACTCCCTGCCAGGGTGGGTCGCGGAGCTCCCGGAAGCCCGGCACCGAGACGATGTCCATCAGGTCGTCGAGTCCGAGCAGGCCGGCCTCCTCGTACACCTGCCGCTCCTCGAGCTTCATCGCATCGACCAGCACCCTGCGCAGCTCGGGGTCCATGTCGGGAGCGACCTCGAGCCGGACCACCTCGCCGAAGCGTCGCCGCCGGACCTCCTCCTCGACCGCCTGCAGGAGGTCGTCGGCCTCATCGGAGACGTCGTAGTCGGTGTCCCGTGTGACCCGGAAGAGGGAGTTGTGGACGATCTCCATCCCGGGGAAGAGGTCATCGAGGTTGGCGGCGATCACCTCCTCGAGCGGAACGAAGGTGAGCCCGTCGCCGATCGAGAGGAAGCGGCGGAGCAGCTCCTTCGGCACCTTCACCCTCGCGGTGACCTCCTCGTCCTTCTCCGGGTTCCGGAGTAGCACCGCGATGCTCAGCGAGAGGTTCGAGATATAGGGGAAGGGCCGGCCTCGGCCGATCACCAGCGGGGTGAGCGCCGGGAAGACCTGATGCTGGAACAGCCGCTCGATCTCCTCTCGCTCCTCCGCGCTCGCGTCGCTGAGCGAGATCACTCGGATGCCGTGCTCGGCCAGGGCAGGGCGAAGATCGTCGGAGAAGGAGCGCCCCACCCGCGCGCGCAGCTCCCCCACCCGCTCGCGGATCCGGTCGATCACCTCGCTCGGCGCCATTCCGTCGGCACCTCGGGCGTCGATCTTGCCCTCGACCGACTCGTGCAGCCCGGCGACCCGGACCATGAAGAACTCATCGAGGTTGTCCTCGTAGATCGCGCAGAACTTGAGCCGCTCGAGCAGCGGCTGTCGGCCGTCCTCGGCGAGCTGGAGGACGCGGTCGTTGAAGTCGAGCCAGGAGAGCTCACGGTTGAAGTAGAGAGAGCTGTCGGTGAGGTCGATTTCGGCGCCGCGTTCCGGTGGGGCGCCGGCGGTCACCGCCACCTGCCCGTCGCCGCCGGGCTGCTCGCGCCCGTCGCCACCAGGCCCATCGGTGGAACTTGTGGTTTTCTCAGCTGTCTCGTCGGTCATCGGCCTTGCCGCCCCCCGCCAGGCGTCTGACCAATGCTAGTGGGAGCGGGATCGCCCGCGGCATCGTTTCCGTCATCAACCTGAATCGGGTCGCGCTATCGCGCGCCCTCGCATCTAGGCGGCGCGGAGGATGCGGGAGTCGGCCTCTTCCTCGACCGCGGGAGAGGAGAGCAGCGCCTCGTAACCGTCGCCGAGCTCGCCCATCGCCGCCTCCCAGGTCCGCGAGCGGGCGGCGGCGATCGCCTGGCGGCCGAGCTTTGCCCGCCAGGCGGGGGCGTCGGCCATCTGGAGGACGGCGGCGGCGAGCATCTCCGGCTCGGGGTCGCACAGCCGTCCCGTCTCGCCGTCGATCACGATCGAGGTCGGACCGCCTTCGGCAACGGCGACCGCCGGAACGCCGCTCGCCCCGGCTTCGACCAGGACCTGGCCGAAAGTGTCGGTGCGGCTGCAGAAGAGGAAGATGTCGGCACTCGCATAGGCGCGGGGGAGATCGTCGCCCCCGAGCCAGCCGAGGAACGTTGCGGAATCGCCGAGCCGCTCGGCCAGCACTTCCTCCTCGGGCCCGCCGCCGGCGAGCAGCAGGTGCAGCCGCGGGTCCGCCTCCCGGGCGCAGAGAAAGGAATCGGCGAGCAGGTCGATCCCCTTCTCCTTGGTCAGCCGCCCGGCGTAGAGCACCTTGACCTCGCCTGTGTACGCGTCGGCCTGGCGGAGAGCCGGATCGAAACGCGAGGTGTCTACTCCGCGCCCCCAGCGACCGATCCGGTCGCGTTCGACCCCGAGCCGGGCGAGCGACTCGTCGCTGGCGGGGCTGGGCGAGAGCACCCGGCCGCACTGGCGGTAGAAGAGCGAGAGCGCCATCTGCACCCCCCGCTCGAGATCGTGCGAGGCCGAGCGCATCCCCGCGTAGACGCCGAGCTCGGTGTGCCAGCTGCCGAGCAGCGGCAACTCCATGATCCGGGCGATCAGGGTTGCGACCACCCCGGCCGGTCCGGGAGCGGTGACATGGACGAGGTCGAAGCGGCCCTCGGCCAGGGCCTCGACCATCCCCGGCAGGCTCGGGATCCCGATCTCGAGCCCGGCGTAGAAGGGAATCTCGACCTCCGCGACAGCAGGCAGTCGCCGGTCGACGTCGCGGTCGGTGCCGATCACCTCGACCTCGTACCCCGGGACACCGAGCTCGCGGATCCGCTCGATCGTGTGGCTCACCCCGTGGACGCCGCCGATCGCGTCGGCGATCAGCGCGATCCGCTTCGGGCCCTCGACCGGGGTGAGCTTGGCCTTCTCCTTGCCGAGGAAGGCGGCGGCCGGCGCGTAGGGGATCGCCGGGATCGCGGCGCGAAAGAGGTCGCGGCCGGTCTCGACCGCGCGGGCGGCGAGGTCGGTGCCGTCGCCTTCGCTTCCGAAGCCCTCGACCGTCCGCTCGACCACGTCGCGCAGCCGACGCTCGTGGGCGCGGCGGGCGCGGCGGGCGAGCTCGGCGTGGCTGAACCCGTCGTCCTGCATGTAGTCGACCAGGGCGCGGCCGCGCACCTCGAGGCCGACAGCGTCGACGAAGGCGTCCAGCAGGGCGCGGGCGTCCTCGGGGCCGAGGTCGCCTGCCACCGCCCCCTTGCGGACGTTGCCCTCGCTCATCACCCGCTCGGCCATCTTCAGGACCGCGTCGGGATCGGGCTCGCGGAGCTCGCCGTATGCGAGGGTGCCCCGCAGCGGAGCGAGGGGCAACCCGTTTGATCCAGGGCTCGCGTCCTTGAGGAGCAGCGCCCGGGTGGCGAGCGCCATCGCCGCGTGCGCCCATTTGGCGGCGCTGCCCTGCTCGCCGCGCGCCTCGGCGCGCCCCTCGCGGACATGCCGCAGAAACTCACCCGGCGTTGAAGCTGGTGGGGCCTCAGTGAAGGTCCGCCCGATGTCCACGCCGGCGTGATCGTCGGAGCCGCCGGTGCTGGTCCCGCCGTGGGTCTCGATGTAGATCGCGGCGGGCATGTTGAGCTCGCGGGCCCGGGAGCCGTTGCGGGTCTCCCAGACCGGGAAGAGCTCGGCCAGGCGGCGGCGGTGCGCCGGGGTCAGCGGCGCCTCGACGGCATAGAAGGGATGTGCCAGGGAGCAGGCAATCTGATTGGAGTGCAGGTATTCGGCGCAGGCCTCCAGATCGCGAGCGTTCTCCTGCAGCCAGCCGTGGTCGTCGGGGGTGATCCCGAAGCAGAGCAGGTGCACAGCCTGGGGCTCGCCACGGAACCAGGTGGTGAGCTCCTCGGAGATGAAGACGTCCGGGCGCTCGGCGATCTCGAGGCAGCCGGCGATCGTGTCGTGATCGGTGATCGTCACGAACTCCATCCCGCGCCGCTTGGCGAGCTCGTAGACCTCCTCCGGGAGGCGTCGCGCACTCGGGAAGCCCGAGGCTGCGCTGGATCCCAAGCTTCGAGATCTCCGAGGCGGTCGAGTGACAGTGCATGTCCACCCGGCTGGTGGCAATCGGGTTCATCCGGCCTCCCAGTTCAGTGGCTCCCTTGCATTGCGAAGGGTGCGCGAGTGCAGGGGAAATCCCGGTTACCGGGTGGTCAACGGTACGTAAAGAGGTCGTGAAGCACGGCGCTGCCAGAATTTCCCGATCGCCGTGATGTCCGGGAGAGGAACGCAGGATGCGCTCGGGCTCGCCCGCGGCCGGCTTGGGCTTTCGCTCGATCCGACCGGGCCTCTCGTGCTCAACGTCACAAGGAATGACGCTGTCGTGCTCTCGTCCCTGGAGCTGTGGGCATGCCCCGGCGCCGCCCGGGACCAGTTGATCACGCTGACCGAGGGCGTCCTTCCCCACGAGGACCGCGGCCCCGCCGAGCCGCTGGAGATCGCCTCCCGGATTGAACGGGTTGCCCCTCGCATGAGCGGCGAGGCGATCGAGCTCGAGGCGGGCTCGGCGTGCGCCCCCCGGGTCGCCGCCCGGATCTCGATCCCGGCTCCCGACCGGGCGCTGATCGAGCTCGAGCCGCTGGAAGGGCGGCCCCTTCGCCTCGGCGCCCGCTGGCCGCTCGCCGACGGGGAGGCCCTCACCGGCCTCGGGGCCAGGCACGGCCTCGACTTCGACCAGCGCGGCCGCCAGGTGGCGCTGGGAGCCGACCGGCGCTACACCGGCCCCGACTGCCCGCCCGAGTTCCTCGAGGACGGGGGCATCCCTCAGGGCGACTACGCCCCCGTTCCCTGGCTGCTCTCCTCGGCGGGGTGGTCGGCATGGCTCGAGACCTCTGGTCCGGGAGTCGAGGCCGACCTGCGTGAGAACCACGCCTCGGTCTCGATCAGGTCGGCGGCCGGCCCGCTCCGCCTCCACCTCTTCTGCCACCCCACCCCGGCGGCGCGCCTGCGGGCGTTCGTCCGGGAGACCGGCGTGCCGGCGCTGCTCCCAGAGTGGGCCTACGGTCACTGGAAGAGCCGCGACGTCTACGAGCACCAGGACGACGTCGAGGACGATTGGCGGGGCTACCGGGAGAACGAGCTGCCGCTGGACGCGATCGTGATCGACTCTCCCTGGGAGACCCAGTACAACACCTGGCGCTTCAACCCCCACCAGTTCCCTGACGCCGCCGGGCCTGGTCCGGGGGATGCGCGAGGACGGGGTGCGGACGGTGGTCTGGGTCACGCCCTGGGTCAACCTCGAGTCGATCGACGGCCAGCGCCCTCCCGATCCCGCCTCGGAGAAGCTCCACCGGGAGCCCGCCGAGAACTACGCCGAGGGCGCCGACGCCGGCCACTACGTCCGCGCCGCCGACGGCCAGCCCTACGTCGGGCGGTGGTGGATGGGAACGGGCTCGATCGTCGACTTCACCTCCGCACGGCGCCCGGGAGTGGTGGCGGGAGCTGGCCCGGGACGCCTTCGAGCTCGGAGTCGAGGGGGTGAAGGCGGACGACGGCGAGGGCTACTACTTCCCCCCGGACTCGCTGCTCGCCGACGGCCGCCGGGGCGCCGAGGCCGCCTGGGAGTACGGGCGGCTTTACCGCGAGACAACCCAGGAGGCCCTCGACGCGGTCCACGGCGACGGCCGCGGGGTCGTCTTCGGGCGCTCGGGCTGGACCGGCCAGCAGGCGGTGGGAATGCTCTGGGGCGGTGACCAGGCATCCGACTTCTGGTCGATGCGGGCCCTGGTCGCCTCCCTGCTGACCTCCGCCGCGAGCGGCTTTTCCAACCTCTCCCACGACGTCGGC
Organism: uncultured Solirubrobacterales bacterium; assembly: GCA_963752585.1. Lineage (GTDB taxonomy): Bacteria > Actinomycetota > Thermoleophilia > Solirubrobacterales > 70-9 > CAVVYV01. Next base: position 640,102 of record CAVVYV010000004.1, on the reverse strand, counting down.
GGCTACCTCGGCCGGCGGCTTGCCGAGCGCTGCGAGCCCGAGCTCCTCGTCCGCTGGGCCCAGCTTGGGGCGCTCGTCGCCGCTGATGCAGGCTCACGGCCGCTTCCAGCAGGAGGCCTGGACCTACGACCGCCAGGTCCTCGACCTCTACCGGGACGCGGTCCTCCTCCATGAGCGGCTCGTCCCCTACATCCGGGCCGCGGCGGCGACCGCGCGGCGGAGCGGGCTGCCGATCATGCGCCCCCTCTGCCTCGCCGACCCCGCCGACCCCGAGGGCTGGGCGATCGCCGACAGCTACCTCTTCGGGCCGGCCCTCTGGGTGGCGCCCGTTCTCGACGAGGGGACCGTGGAGCGGCGGACCTACCTGCCGCGGGGAGACTGGACCTGTTGGTGGAGCGGCGACCGGCTCGAGGGCGGGCGCTGGATCGAGGCGGAGGCACCGATCGAGCGGATCCCGCTCTGGGTCCGATCCGGATCGATCGTCGTCACCTACCCCGAGTCCGATGTCGCCCGCGGCCTCGGCGAGGACGATCCGGGGCGGCCGCTCGAGGCGACCCTTTGGGGCGAGCCGCGGCTCGGCCACGCCGCCGCCCGACTCGCCGACGGGACCCGGATCAGCTGGAGGGCCGGCGAGTGGTCCTCCGCACCCGCCCGCCAGGTCGCCTTCGAGAGGCGCTGAGCCGAGCCTTCTCCTGCTCGGCGCGCTCGGCCCGGGCGGCGGCCTCCTGACGGGCCTGCTCGGCGGCCTCCAGACGCTCCTGGGCCTTTGCCGCTTGCTTCGCCGCGCGCCGCGCGTCGCGGGCGCGGTCGAGGGTCTTCTCCACCGATCGCTCGAGGCGCGGCCAGGTGCCGGTCTCCTCCTGCCTGCGCCAGAAGGCGACGAAGCGATCGGAGAGCAGCTCGCGCCGCGCCTCCAGGTAGACGGCGAGGACGTCGAGCCCCCGATAGGAGGTCCGGTGAGGCGACTGAGCTGCGAGGCGAGGATCGAGATCGGGGGTCTGCCCCGCCTTGTTCCGGACGGCCGCGGCATCGGCGCGCTGGAGCTCGTCGAGGTGCCGGCGGACGCGTGGGAGCATCACGTCGCAGTCGTGGATCTCGCCGAGGATGTCCTGGAGGTCGCGGGCGCGGCGGCGGGCGGTGTCGGCCGGGCGACCGAAGCAGAACCCGGTCACCTCGAGCACGTAGCGCAGCCGCTTCGCGGCGATCCGCATGTCGTGCTGGTCGCGGACCTTGCCCTCGAGCGCCTTGGGGGCGAACGAGAGCATCTCGTCGAGGCGCACCTGGATGATCCGGGCGGCGTTCTCGGCCAGCGCCCGGTTCGGATCGAGCTTCTTCACCGCTCTGGCCTTCACGCCCCGTCCTCCCGCGCCGCTGCGACAAGCTCGTCGAGGCTGTCGCGGATGGAGCTCAGGTTCTGCTCCTCGACCAGCGGGGCGAGCGCGATGTTGGCCTCGGCCTGCTCCTCGCGGAGCCGCTCGATCAGCGAGGAGACCCCGCGGCGATCAGGTGCCGCCATCTGGTCGTTGAAGTCGTACATCGCGACGATCGCGACGTCGCGGTCACGGCGCTCGCCGAGGCTGTCGGCCAGCCGCTTCACCTCGCGCAGCGCCTGCGCGTAGGGCTTGCCCGGGAAGCAGGGCTCGAAGACCTCGAGGGCGGCCCGGAGGCGCCTGGTCGCGACCCGCATGTCGTGGACGCGCTCGATGTCGCCGGTGTCGAGGACGCCGCGGGCGTGCTCGGTGAGCTCGCCGGAGCGGACCGAGATGATCTTCGCGGCCGCCTCCGCGTAGGTGTCGTCGGTGGACAGGTCCTGGATCGGCTTCGGCTTCGCCACGGGAGCAAAGGCTACGGACCCGGTCAAGAATCCGTCCTCCGAAAACCGAGTGGCCTACGCGGCGAGCGCCTTCGAGGGCGAGCCGTTCGCCTTCCCGTTGAGCAGGGTGAGGATGATCCCCTCGCGGAGGCCCCCCTTGCCGATCTGGAGTGGCTGGCCGATCAGCTGCGAGAACTTCTCCAGCAGGAGGACGCCGGCGGGGAGCAGCTTCACCCTGCGCGGGTCGAGCTCGAAGCGCTTCGCCACCGCCGAGATCTCGTCGCTCGAGAGGACCCTGACCGCGCGCTCGAGCGTCTCGTACTCGAGCACCGCGCCGACCAGCGTTCGCAGCGAGGTGGCGCTGCCGCCGACCGCGACCGCCTGGTCGGGCGGCTGCAGCTCGACCCCGTCGAAGAAATCGGAGATGTGATCGCGAAGGTGGCGGATCTCGGCGGCCGACGGCGGATCGCTCTCCAGGTGGTCCTCGGTCAGCAGCCCGGACCCGATCTTGAACGAGTGCACCTTGGAGACGCCGGCGGCGACGGTGCCGAAGATGACCTCGGACGAGCCGCCGCCGACGTCGACGACCGCGACCGTGCCGTCGACCGGATGGCCCAGCGACTTGGTGGCGCCGATGAACGCGAGCCGCCCCTCCTCCTCCTCGCTGAGGACCTCGACCTGGACGCCGGCGGCTTCCTCGATCTCCCCGACCACCTTGTCGCGGTTCCTCGACTCGCGGATCGCGGCCGTCGCCACAGCCTTGATCACCTCGGCCCCCATCTCCTCAGCGAGGTGAACCTGGGTGGTGACCACCTCGGCGACCTCGGCGATCTTCTCCGCGGTGATAGAGCCGTCCTTGCTCGCGTCCTTGCCGATCCGGGTGTAGGCCCGCTGCTCCATCACCTTGCGGAGCTGGCCCTCCTCCGGCTCGGCAACCAGGAGTCGAGTGGTGTTCGAGCCGATATCGATCGCCCCGCAGAGCACTGGGCCCGGATAGTTGCAGAGCGGGCGGATAAGCCCCCGCCGAGAATCCGGTCTATGCGTTCAACCTGGGCGCCCGCCGATTGCTAGAGCTCGATGCCGAGTTGGCGCGTTCGCTTCAGATTGTCCTCGAGGCCGAGCGCGGAGGTCAGCCGCCCGTCGCGAACCTGAAAGATGTAGATCTCGTCGACGTTCTCGAAGCTGCGGCCGGTCGGCTCGACCCCGCGCCACTCGCCTCGATGGGTGCCCGAGCAGCGGAAGTGGGCGGCGACCTTGTCACCCTCGGCGACCAGCTCGACGATCTCCATCCGGAAGTCGGGGAAGGCATCGCGAAAGGGACCGATCCAGCCCCGGGCGACCGCGGCGAACTCTCCGTCGGCGAGCTCGTCGAGTGCCGCCGGGTCCCGCGCGTTCACGACCTCCTCGATCAGGCGGCGGATCAGGGCCTTGTTCTCGTCGGTTGCGCTCACCCGTCCAGTGGGGCGCCGATCAACGTCAGACGACGGTGGAGCGCCCCAAGTCCGTAATCCGCCAGATCGCCCGGCTCGACGCCGAGAGCCGCGGAGAAGTCCCTGTCGGATGGGGCCAGGGTCTCGGCCGCGGCCGGCAGCAGATCCCGCAGCCGCCCGCGCACCACCTCGGCCATCGCCGGGTCCGCGGCGACCGCTTCGCGCAGGAACCAGGTGCCGTACGCGATGTGGCGCTGCTCGTCGGCGGAGATCAGCCCGTAGCCCTCGGCGAAGCCGGGGAGAAGCTCTCGCTCGCGCAGGAAGCCGAGCAGGAAGTGGGATGTGACGATCCCGAGCGTCCCCTCCAGAAGCATGTGGTAGATCGTGACGAATTCGACCTTCGCCTCCCGGTCGCCCGGGTCGGTGCGCAGGCGGTCGTGGGCTCCGACCAGCGCCCCATCGAAGATCCTCCGGAACGGCTCGCCGAGCTGCTCGCGGGCCCGGGCGACGTGGTCGCCGATCGATACGCGAGGGCGCTCCGCAGCCGAAGGCGAGGAGCGATCCGTTTGTTCTGGGGCGATGACCTCGTTCTGGAAGCGGGCGTAGAACTGCATGTGACGAACCTCGTCGACGAGCTGAGTCGACAGATAGCTGCCCTCCTCCTCGTCGTCCTGGGCGAGGACCAGCCCGCAGAACTGGGTCGAGATCCGCTCCTCGGCCACCATGAGCGAGCCGAGGACGAAGAGGAGGAGCTCCCGCTCGGAGTCCTCCAGCGACGGCCACTGCTCCTGGTCCGCGGAGAGATCAACGTCCTGCGCCGCCCAGTGGGCGCGCTCCCAGTCGAGGTAGAGCTGCTGCGGGTCCTTGAGCGCGATTCGCTGCGAGGTGGCGCTCATGCAGGCAGTAGGGCGCGAACGATCGCCGAGCCCGCATGCTCATGCACGCGATGCGTTTCCTCGATCTCAATCGACTCGAATCCCGCGTTACTGAGCTCGCGCCTGAATTCATCCCGGGTCAGGGCGCCGGCGATGCACCCGGTCCACTGCTCCATATCTCCGCGAGTCGCCTCGTCCATCGCGGGGTCGGCGATGACGTCGGTTACGGCGAAGCGCCCGCCGGGGCGGAGCACCCGCGCCGCTTCGCGGAAGACCGCGGCCTTGTCAGCCGAAAGGTTGATCACGCAATTGGAGATGATCACGTCGACCGAGTCGTCGGGCAGCGGCACCGACTCGATCGTCCCCTTCAAGAACTCGACGTTTTCGATCCCGGCCTCGCGCTGGTTGGCTCGAGCCAGATCGAGCATCTCATCCGTCATGTCGAGGCCATAGGCCTTCCCGTCCGGCCCGACCCGGCGCGCGGACAGCAGTACGTCTAAGCCACCCCCCGAGCCGAGGTCCAGCACCGTGTCGCCATTGCCAAGTTCGGCAACGGCCGTTGGGTTGCCACAGCCAAGCGAGGCGAGCTCGGCGGCGACAGGGAGATCTCCCCGCTCGCCTTGGGAGTAGAGCTCGACGCCGAAATCCTTGAATCCCTGCTCGATCCCAATTGGGTCGGTGGGCCCGCATCCGCAGGAGCCTGCGCCGCCGCAGGAGGCCTCGCCGCCGGTAGCGGCGCTCCGGGCTGCCTCGGCATAGCGCTCCTGCACCGCCTCGCGGACCTCGTCCTTCGTCCTCAGCTGCTCAGCCATCCGCTCAGCTCCTCGAGTGCCTCCGGGTGGACGTAGTAGTAGGCCCACAGCCCCCGCCGCTCGGAGCCGACGATGCCGGCGTCGCGGAGGACCTTGAGGTGGTGCGAGACGGTCGGCTGGGAGAGGTCGAACAGCGGCACCAGCTCGCAGACGCAGACCTTGCCGGCGTGCTTGCGGAGGACGTCAACCAGCTGCATCCGGATCGGATCGCCGAGCGCCTTCGCGATCGCGCCCATCCGCTCCGCCGCCTTCCGCTCGATGTCGGGATAGACCACCGGCTCACAGCAGGGTTCGCCGACCGGGCGCTTCTGCTTCGGGGCGAGTTCCAGATCGACAGCCATCAATCTGAGGCTATCTATTGAATCGAACCTTGTCAATGGATACTCTCAGATCACAAGCAGCCCAGGAGGCGCGTGATGAGCGAGGACTACGAGTCGATAGCCGACCATCGCCGGGAGCAGGCGCTCGAGGAGATGGCCGAGCAGTTCCAGGGAATCTGGCCGCGAGAGACGATCGAGCGATTCGTGGAGGAGTCGGAGAAGGCGCTCACACAGGACACCGCGGGTGGCCTCAGCTTCTTAGCGCTGAGGGCACCGAGCTTTGCCCGCGAGCGGCTCGAGGCCCTCGCCCAGGTCGAGGAGCGGATCCCGAAGACTCAGCCCGAGGTCCTGTTCGTCTGCGTCCACAACGCGGGCCGCTCGCAGATTGCGGCGGCCCTCACCGAGCACCTATCCGGAGGCAGTGTCTCGGTGCGCTCGGCGGGCTCCCTACCCGGCGATCAGATCCATCCGGTTGTGGCCGAGGTGATGGCCGAGCTCGGTCTCGACCTTCAGGGGAACTTTCCGAAGCCGCTCACCGACGAGGTCGTGCGCGCAGCCGACGTCGTGATCACGATGGGATGCGGCGACGCCTGCCCGCTCTACCCCGGCAAGCGCTACGAGGACTGGGAGATCGACGATCCAGCCGGGCAGCCACGTCGAAACCGTCCGCGAGATCCGCAACCAGATCGCGGGCAGGGTCGTCGCACTGGTCGGGGAGCTCTCGCCGAAGGCCACGACCCCGGGATGAGCTGCATCCCCTGGTGAGCGTCCGCGTCGGCATCAACGGGTTCGGCCGGATGGGGCGGCTGGCCCTGCGCGCCGCATGGGATCGGCCGGAGCTCGAGTTCATCCACATCAACGAGATCCACGGCGACGCCCGGACGGCGGCACACCTTCTGACTTTCGATTCCGTCCATGGTCGATGGGGGCACGACGTCCATGGCGGCGAGGACGGGGTCACCATCGACGGGGCCAACCTCACCTACAGCAGCTTCTCGGACCCGGCGCTGGCGCAGTGGCAGCTCCGCGATGTCGACATCATCCTCGAATGCTCCGGGGCGTTCCGCACGGCGCAGGTCGCTCAAGCCCTACTTCGAGCAGGGAGTCCGCAAGGTGATCGTCGCCGCCCCGGTGAAGGAGGACGCCCTCAACATCGTCGTCGGGGTCAACGACGATCTCTATGAGCCCGAGCGCCATCACCTGATTACCGCCGCCTCCTGCACCACCAACTGCCTGGCGCCGGTTGTGCAGGTGATCCACGAGGGGATCGGCATCCGGCACGGGACGATGACCACGCTCCACAACGTGACCAACACCCAGACGCTGGTCGACGCTCAGCACGGCGACCTGCGCCGGGCGCGAGCCGCCGGCCTCTCCCTGATCCCGACCACCACCGGCTCGGCGACCGCGATCGGCCTGATCTTCCCCGAGCTCGAGGGCAAGCTCAACGGGCTCGCGGTCCGGGTGCCGATGCTGAACGCTTCGCTCACCGACTGCGCGTTCGAGGTCGAGCGCCCCACCACGGTCGAGGAGGTCAACGGCCTGCTGGCCGCGGCGGCCGAGGGACCGCTCGAGGGCATCCTCGGCTATGAGGAGCGCCCGCTGGTCTCGATCGACTACAAGGACGACCCGCGCTCGGGGATCGTCGACGCACCGTCGACGATGGTCGTCGACGAGACCCAGGTCAAGCTTCTCGCCTGGTACGACAACGAGTGGGGCTACGCCAATCGGCTCGCCGAGCTCGCCCGCAAGGTCGCACTCAGCCTTCCCGCCGAGCGCAGCGACCAGGCCGTTCCGGCACCGGTTCCCGACTAGGTCGAGCGATGGAGGCCGCCGGAACCACCTCGCGCCGCGGCGGCGACCTGCGCAACTACGTCCTCGTCACCGGGGCCTACTGGACCGACACCCTCGCCGACGGGGCGATCCGGCTCCTCGTCCTCTTCTACTTCTACGACCTCGGCTACTCGCCGTTCGAGGTCGCCTCGCTCTTCCTCTTCTACGAGTTCTTCGGAATCGTCACCAACCTGGTCGGCGGCTGGCTCGCCGCCCGTCTGGGACTGAAGGCGACCCTGTTCATGGGCCTCGGGATCCAGGTCTGCGCGCTCAGCTCGCTGGCCTTCGCCCCCGAGTCCTGGCTGGTGATCCCGTACGTGATGGCCGCCCAGGCGCTCTCGGGGATCGCCAAGGACCTGACCAAGATGAGCTCGAAGAGCGCGGTAAAGCTGATCGTCCCGGAGGGCCAGGAGGGAACGCTCTACAAGTGGGTCGCGGTCCTGACCGGATCGAAGAACGCACTCAAGGGGGTCGGCTTCTTCGTCGGCGGCCTCCTGCTCACGGTGACCAGCTTCCAGACCGCGCTCCTGATCCTCGCCGGGATGGTGGCGACCGCCCTGGTGACGACAGCGGTGCTGATGTGGGGCCGGCAGCTGGGCCGCCCGGACGCCAAGGCCAAGTTCAAGCAGATGTTCTCCAACAACCGGGCTGTCAACATCCTCGCCGGCGCCCGGGTCTTCCTTTTCGCCTCGCGCGACGTCTGGTTCGTGGTCGGGCTCCCGGTGTATCTGCGGACCGTGCTCGATTGGAGCTTCTGGGAGGTGGGGACCTTCCTCGCGATCTGGGTGATCGGCTACGGGATCGTCCAGGCCTCGGCGCCACGGTTCGTCCGCCGGAGGGCGGCTGAGGGGGGCGAGCCGGACGGGCGGACGGCTACCTGGCTCGCCTTCGCCCTCGCGGCCTTTCCCGCCGGGATTGCGGTGGCCCTCTCGGCGGACTTCGACCCGACGGTGGTGATCGTCGCCGGCCTGATCGCGTTCGGAGTGATCTTCGCGATGAACTCCGCGGTCCACTCTTACCTGATTCTCTCCTACGCCGACAACGACAAGGTCGCGATGAACGTCGGCTTCTACTACATGGCCAATGCCGGCGGGCGCCTGATCGGCACCGTGCTCTCGGGGCTTCTCTACCAGTGGGAGGGCCTGGTCGCCTGCCTCTGGGCCTCGGTTGCATTCGTCCTCGCCGCCGGTGCCCTCTCCCAGCTGCTGCCCTCCAGGTCCGAGGAGCGCCCCGCGGGACGGGCGGAGCCGACCCACGCCTAGCGGGTCCCGGCCCGGATTCACACCCTCTTCACGGAATTCAGCAACGCGGGTCGTACCTTCGAGATGTGGAGTACGCACGGTTCGAAGATCGCCTCGGCCTCAACGTCCCCTACGAATGGTGGCCCGCGGCCCCGATCCTGAAGGAGATCGAGGCCGCCGGGTTCGGCTGGGTCCAGGTCCCCTCTCCCCCGCCATCGGTGCTGACCAACCCCCGGCTCGCCTCGCGCCACGCTGCCGGTCTCCGCGAGGTCCTCGGGACGTCGGGCCTGCGCCCGGTCCTCCACGGCCCAGGCGAGGCGAGGGCGGGGAACTCGGCGGGCGACCGGGTGCTCGAGGGCCTGCTCAGCTATGCCGCCGAAACCGGAGCCGAGCGGGTCGTCTACCACGCCGCCAATCACCCCGACGAGCCCGCCAGCGAGGACAAGCTCCTCGCCGAGACCCGCTCCCTCGCCGGGCTCGCCGTCCGTGCCGAACGCCTCGGAATCGTCATCGCCCTCGAGAACCTAGCCCCGGTCTTCCCCGGTCCCGAGGCCCTCTCGTTCAAGCCGCTGCTGCTGCGGACGATGGCGAAGCGGATCAGCTCGCCGGCGGTCGGGCTCTGCCTCGACATCGGCCACGCCCACGTCGTCGCCGGGCTCCACGGCAGCGACCCGATCGAGCTGATCGAGCCGGCGCTCGACCGAACCGTGCTCTTCCACCTCCACGACAACCTCGGGGCCCGCCGCGGTCATGACGAGGCGCCCGAGCTCGACCCGCTCCGGCTGGACCTGCACCTGGCGCCGGGACGCGGCAACGTCCCCTGGGACCGGCTCGCGCCGCTGCTCGCCCGCCGCCAGGCGCCGCTACTGCTCGAGGTCCACCCGCCGCATCGGCCCTCGCCGGCGAGCCTGTTCGAGGCGGCGGTGCAGGTGCTCGCCCCGCCGCAGGTACCCGCCCCCGCTTAGCCGCTACTTCTTCTGCCCCTACTTCTTCTTTTTCTTCTTCTTCTTTTTCGTCTTAGCCGGGCCGGTGTCGAGCGGCGGTCCAGCGAGGTTGCCCTGCCCGGTGAGGTTGTCGCTGGCGCCGAACGCGCCCTGGTCGCTCGCGATGCCGGTGATGGTGAAGGTTCCCGCGCCGAGGCCGATGTTGGCCACGTAGGACTGGCCCGGGATGAACCGGGTCAAGTCGATTCCGGGGGCGACGGAGTACCCGATGTCGACTCCCCGTTCGCGAATGCTGTCGCCGGAGAGCAGGGCCATCCCGGCACCCGGGCAGGTCGCCTGAACGATCCCCTCGATCTCAGCCGTCGGGACCGCGGTGGCGGCCGGCGCCCCCATCCCCGGGCCCTGCTCGAGAATCCCGGTGACCGGGGTCGGAGGCTTGAACGGACTCGGCGGCGGCGGGCAGCCCGTCGGCGCCGGCGGGGGCGGCGTCAGCTCGAGACCGCCGGTCGTTCCAACCGTCCGTATCTCCACCGGTACCGTGACCACGTCGCCGACCATCGGTGGGTCGACCTCCGAAGCGATCGGCGACCCGCCATCCTCGGGAATCCGGACGAGGATCGAGGCGCCGCGCGAGGAGACCACGTATGCCTCCTCGTCGGTGTCCGTCGCATCATCGCCGAGGTCGCGATAGGTGACCGTGCCGCTGATCGAGGCGGTGGCGCTGCTGCCCTGAAGGCTCCGAGGGCCGACCTCCTGCAGGGTCCCGTTGAAGAGGCGCTTCCCCGTCGTCACGATTCCCTGCCCGAACGGGGGAAGGTCATCGCTGTGGACAACGGTCACCGGCGACGCGCCGGAGAGCTTCGCAACCGTGTAGCTGCTCGCGTTCGAGTTGACCTGTACGACCCAACCGTCGACCGGCACGGTGACGGCCTCCACCTTCTTCTTTCTCTTCTTCTTGCCGCCGCCCCCACCGCCACCGCCGGCTCCGCCTCCAGAAGAGGCCGGGGTCTCGGGGAGAGCGGCCGAGGACGGAGCGGGCGCGGGACCGCCTCCGCCGCCGCCCGCCACGATCGGCGCCGACGGCGTCGGCTCCTCGACGGTGGGCGCCGGGACCGGGGGCGGCGCCGATGCGACGATCCCCGAGAGGTTGGGGCTGATCGCGGTGCCGATCACGACCCCGAATCCGAGCGCCATCGCCGCGAAGGTGGTCGCCATCTGGATCGGGATCGGGAGCGCGAAGAACGCGGCCTTTCCGCCCGCCTGCTCGGCGCCCGGCACCGAGGTCAGATACGGCAGGGCGATCGGCGGCCCCACTCGGTTGCCGCACTCGATGCAGTAGCGCTGGTCGGTGGCGAGAGGGGCCCCACAGTTGGAACAGGGCCCCCGCTGGTCGTTCATGCCGAGGTCGCCCTCGCTCCCGCTACGTGGCGGGCTTCTCGCTCGGCTTCGCGGCGGGCTTCAGCTCGTTGCCGCACTGCCAGCAGAAGACCGCGCCGCGGGCCTGGAGGGCGCCGCAGGAGGGGCAGGTGCCCGCCGCCCCGGCCTCGTCGAGCTTCAGCACCCGCTCGACCTGACCGAGCTGGGCGTCGACCTCCTGCAGCCGTGCCGCCTGCTTGTTGAGGACGTCGAGGCGGAAGTGGTCGCGACTCGCCATCTCGTACGCGATCCCGCCGAGGTCCCACTGGAGCTCGGCGAAGCGGTGCGAGAGCTGTTCCCGCTCCTTGATCAGCTCAAGCTCGCTGACCGTCGCACCGTTCGTGGCCGCGGCGGCGGCGGCCGCGGATGCCTTGCCGCCGCCCTTGCGGGCGCGCTGCCGGCCGGCTGCGCCGCGGCTCTGCGGAGGCTTCCAGCCATCGCGGAGCACGTCGGCGAAGCTTGGCTTTCGCTGGGGCGTGGCCATCAGCAGCCGATGCAGGACGAGGGCTGCCCGTCGTTGCCGCCTGCCTGTCCCCCAGGATCGAGCGCCGCAGGCGCGCCCTGGGTAGCAACCTGGTCGGGGGAATTCTTCGCGTTCTCGAGGACCGAGCCCCCGCCCTGCTTGCTCGTGTCCGCCGTCGCGACGCCCTCGGTCGAGCCGGTGCCGCCTTGCTCAACGTTGCCCTGGCCGGCCGCGGTCGCCTTCGCCGCCTTGGGTGGGGCTGCGGCCGTTGCCTCGGTGGGAGTCGTCTCGGTCGGGGTGGAGGCAACGGTCGGAGCGGCCGCGCCAGCAACGACCTGCTGGCCGTCGTTGTCGTTGCCGATCAGCACACCCAGGAGCAGCATCACACCGAGGACGGCGATCGCGCCGATCGCCACGATCGGGCTGCTCCATTGGGGTGGCGCAGCCGCTGGCGCCGTCCCGGCCATCGCGACGGCGGGCTGGGCGCCACCCCCGGCAAGCTGGCGCTCATAGTCGACCCTGGCCTCCGACCGACGCGCCCCGCAGTTGACGCAGTAGCGCTGATCAACGGCGAGCACCGAGCCGCACTGAACGCAGACGTCGCCCTCCTGCCCCATGGTCGGCAGGTTGACCGTCTCTGCTGTCTCCTCTGTCCTAGCCATTGGGTCCTCCTCCTATTGCAGAACCGACGGCGGAGCCTTCACCGTCACGTCCGCTCCTCTCGGATCGCCGATGAAGAAGATGTTGTAAGTGCCGGAACGAGCCCCGACCTTGAGTGCCTTGATCTGGCCGCGGCCGGCAGCGACCACCTTGCCCCCGGACCGAGCCACCGCGAACAGTACGAGCTTCTTCTGGTCGATTTGCGACTGGTTGGTTACCTTGCCCTCGACCTCGGCGCCGATCGGGTTGTCGTGCAAGGTCGGCTCCTCCACCTCTATCTGGGGCAGCTGAGCAGGTGCTTTCTCGGTCGTCACCCCGACCGTGACCTTCGCCGACTTCGGCACCCCGTTCGGGGACAGTTGATCGTTGACCCAGTCGAATGTCTCGCCGGGTTTCAGTAGCGGGATGTGGTTCAGAGCCAGTTCGATCCCGAAGATGTCGTTCACGAAGATCGATTTTCCTTGGGCGTCGCGCAGGTCCACCAGAATCGGCACGTTCACCAGCGTCTCCTTGGAGGTGTTCTGGACCTCGACCACGATCGCGTCCCCGTTCTCGTCGCTGAGCAGGGTGGTGCCGAGCACCTTTACCTCCTTGCTCGGCTGATCGATCGTCAGCGGCACCTGAGTGGCGGCGATCGCCGCGCCCTGCTCCTGCAGCGCGCGGGCTTTGTCCTGGGTGGACTCGCACGCCGTGAGGAGAGACCCCGCGAGAACCGTCAATGCGATCGTGAGCGGCCATCGGCTCAACCGAACCCTCCGCTGACGTACTCGCGGGTGCGCTTCGCCTTCGGGGCGCTGAACACCTGATCGGCTTTGCCGTGCTCAACCAGGTCGCCGAGGTACATGAAGGCGACCCGGTCCGCGACCCGGTAGGCCTGCTGGAGGTTGTGGGTGACGATCACGATCGCCACCTCGGAGCGCAGCTTGATGATCAGGTCCTCGATGATCGAGGTGGAGCGCGGGTCGAGCGCCGAGCAGGGCTCGTCAAGCAGCAGCACCTCGGGGTCCACGGCGAGCGAGCGGGCGATGCAGAGCCGCTGCTGCTGGCCGCCGGAGAGGCGTAGCGCCGGGTGGCCAAGGTTGTCCTTGACCTCGTCCAGGAGCCCGGCGCGACCGAGCGCCTCCTCGACCGAGGGCTTCAGCGCCTGGCGCGACGGCCGTCGCGAGCCCCGCTCGCGAAGGCCGTAGGCGACGTTGTCGAAGATGCTCATCGGGAACGGATTCGGCTGCTGGAAGACCATCCCAACCTTGCGGCGGAGCTCGGTGACGTCCTGGAGATCGACGTCCTCGCCGTCGAGCCGGATCGTCCCGCTCCGGGTCGCGGTCGGCGTCTGGTCCACCAAGCGGTTGAGGGAGCGCAGGAGCGTGGTCTTTCCGCACCCCGAGGGACCGATCAGCCCCAGGACCTCGCCCTGGGTGACGGTCAGGTCCACCTGCTTGACGGCGGGCTTGCCCGCGTAGGCGACGCTGAGCTCCTCGGTCTTCATCCGCTCGGTGACCTTGCCTCGCTTGCCGTTGATCCGCCGCGGCGCACTGAGCAGCCCCGAGGCCGCCGACTTCACGGCCTCGGCGGGACCGCCGGACTTCGGCGGGGCGACGGCTGTCGGCTCTTCGTCGACGACGATCCGTCGCACGGGGGGAGGCTTCTTCAGCGGGCCCATGGATCACTCCTTCTGCGCGAGAGCAAGTCGACTGCGAAGTTCATGATGATGACGACCATCAGCAAGAGGAAGGCGGCCGCGTAGGCCTGCTCGGGAGCATTGCCCTCGCCGGAGGGCGAGTTGGTGTAGACGTAGCTGGTCAGGGTGCTGCCGGTTCCGGTAAGGAAGCTGAGGATCGGCGTCTCTCCCTGCGCCTCGTTGGTCAGGGTCGAGCCAAGGAGAATGATGACGATCGCCGTGTCGCCGGCGATCCGCCCCATTCCGAGGGTCACCCCGGTGGCGACACCCTTGCGGGAGGCGGGAAGCAGGACCCGGCGGATCGTGGAGATCTTGTCCTTGCCAAGGGCGTAGGACGCTTCGCGGACGTGAGTGGGAATCGACTGGAGCGCCTCCCGGCTGGCGCCGACGATCAGGGGAAGCGCGATCAGCGACATCATGATCCCGGCGATGAAGAAGGAGCGGCCGAAGACGGCGCCGCCCTCGGCGGTGAAGGAGAGGAAGCCGAGGCCTCCCTGGGAGAAGATCAAGAGGCCGAAGATCGCGAGGACTACGGTCGGGGTACCGGCGACGATCTCGACCCCCGACTCGACCGCGCGGGCGAGTCCAGCGGGCTTGCCGTACTCGCTCAGCCAGACCGCGGTGGCGACCCCGATCGGGAAGGCGATCAGCGTGCCGAGGGTCGTCAGCACCAGGGTGCCCACGATCGGATCGAGGAAGCCGCCGGCTGTGCTGGTGAGTTCGGTCGTCGACAGGACGACCGGGTGTTCCCAGATCGCGTCGATGGAGAGGTTTTGAAGTCCACGAATCAGCATGTAGATGACGATCCCTCCCGCGATTGCGCAGAGCAGCAGGCCAGCCGCCCAGCAGGCGGCCACGCCGAGGCGGTCGATGAGCGGCCAGGCGACGAGCTCTTCGGCACGGAGCACCTCATGCTTCTTCGCCCGCCTCCCTCCGCCTGGAAGCCGGGGCCGAGGCAGCCGAGGCGACCGCAGCCCACGGCGACGCAGCCGCCCTCCTGTCGCCTCGGTGCTCATATCGCGGTGAGGGTGTAGCGGCGGAGCCGGCGCCTGATGTACCAGCCGCCGAAGGAGAGGAAGGCCGCCGAGACGAGGAGCACGGCGGCGAAGGCGTACATGGTCTGAGCGAGCGGTTCGACCGAGAGCCCCTCGGAGTAATCGACGATCGTGGCGGCGAGCGGCCGGGCCGGCTCGGCGAAGAAGATCAGCCCGTCGATCGGGTTCGGCGCGAAGGCGACCGACCCGGTGACCATCGCCAGCATGATCGCCTCGCCGAGGGCGCGGGCGGTGGCGAGCACCGCGGCGGCGACGATCGCCGGGCGGGCGGCGTACACAACGACCGACCACAGTGCCCGGAATCGGTTAACTCCCAGCGCCACTGCCCCGTCGCGCCAGTCCTGGGGAACGGCCCGGAGCGCGTCGACCACGATCGCGATCATGATCGGGGTGATCATCACCGTCAGGATCAGGATCCCGACCCCGACGCTTGATCCGCTGAGCGCGATGATCCCGGCTACCGATTCCTTGGCGCTGTCGGTGATGATGTGGTTGCCGACGAACGGGACGATCACCAGGATCCCGATCAGCCCATAGATCACCGAGGGGACCGCAGCCAGCAGCCGGACCACCGGCTCGAGCACGCGGCGGATCGGCTCGGGGGCGAACTCGACGATGAACATCGCCGAGAGCAGCGCCACCACGGTGCCGATGATCACCGCGCTGATCGTGATCAGGGCGGTCGCCCAGATCAGCGGCCACCCGTGGAAGGTGTAGACGTACTCGGAGGGATCAGCGGGAGAGCGGAAGATCGCCTCCAGCTGCTGATCCGGGTTGCCCCCAGACCCGAACCAGGCGAGCCCGTTGTGCGAGAAGGAGGGCCAGGCCTTCTGGAAGACGAAGATGATCATCCCGGCGATCAGCGCCAGGACGACGCAGGCCAGCGCGCCGAGCAATAGCTCGGCGCGCCGGTCACTGCGGTTCCTCGGTCCCGCCTTTTGAGGACCGAATCTGATTCTGCTCGTTAGTGGAGCGGGACCCATTCCGTGGCGATGATGTTGTTCGCCCTTTGGCTTTTCAGGATCCAGTTGATCCACTTCTTCACGCCACCAGTCGGTGCACCCCGGGTGACGAGATAGAAGCTCCGCACTCCGCCGTACTGGAACGACTGCGCGTTCCGCAGGGTGCAGGCCACTCCGTTGTAGTCGACGACGTGGACGCCGGCGCCGAACGCCAGCGACACATAGCCGATCCCCTGCGGGTCACTCTTGACGCCCTGCTGCACGAGACCGTTACCGGCCTTGCCCGCGACCTGGGTCCCCTGGCTCGTTGTGCTGCCGTCGAACCGGAGGAAGATGTCGCGGAAGGCGTCATGCGTTCCCGAGGTCGGGGCACGCCCGACCGCGGTGATCGCCCCGCTGAACGGGAGCCCGTTGGTCCCCCACGACGTGATCGTCGGAGACGTCTTGAAGATCCCCTGGACCTGGGCCGAGGAGATGTTCTGCAGCGGGTTTGCGGTGTTGGTGATGATGCAGAGCGCATCGCGAGAGATCCGGGTGAACACCAGGCCTCCCGGGTCGCTGGCGGCAGGGTCGCGCGAGGACCCGCCGATCGAGACGCGGCCCTTGGAAACGTCCGAGACACCGACGTTCGAACCACCCTGGAGGATCTTGAAGCCGAACTTCTTGCCTTGCTTGGTCTTGATCCAGGCGCGCGCCAGCTTCACCTCGAGCGGGTAGACGGAAGTCGATCCACTGATCGTGATGATCTTCTTCGCCTCCGCCGTCGCCGGCACGGCCGCGATCATCGCCACCGCGCAGACAAGCGCAGTCAGACGAATTCGCTTTCGTGACACAGGTACTCCTTTCGGTCTCAAACGAGGACCGCGGGAGTCTCGCGACGGCGCGGCGGAGGACGTGTGACTAGAGCGTGACCAGCCGGTAAACGGGATGTAAACACGCTCAAGAGCAGGGAAAACCTGACCGGACTGCACCGAGAACGAGAACGGCGGCCGCGCCTACTGGCGCGGCCGCCGTCTCAAGGAGTGGCTTCGCTTGATGCGAGGCCCTACTTCGCCTTCTTGGGCTCGTGCATGCCCCCTTGCTGTACCCGGTCAGGGCCAGCTGGAACGGCTCACTGAGGAACTCGCCCACGGTCGGGCCGCTGCCGCCGGACGCGGGGGGCTGGATCGTCGGCTCGTTCATCGCCAGGACCCAGACCTTCAGCTTCGGCGTCCCAGGCTCGCGCTTGCACGGGCTCTGTGGGAAGCCGATCTCACCGGTGAGGATGTTGCCGGCGCTCAGCCTCCGCCCGTAGTTGTTGGTCGCGCTCGTTGCGGCCTGACGATCCGGGAACCCGCAGCCGAATCCGATGTACGGGATCGGCCCCTCGCACTGATGCGAGGCGCTCTCGCCCTCGGCGCATTGCTGGGCCGTAATCGTTTTCCCGGGCGGCGACACGCAGGGCGATGAGTTCGCCCCCGGCCCGCTCACCTCCCCCTCACCGCCGACGAGGTCGATCGGCTTGTTGGTGACGATCGCGTAGGTGCGGATGTTCGCGGTGCACTCGAACGAGTACTTGGCGTCGACGTCCGGCTTGCCCGGAACCTTCGGCGACACCGAGCCGAAACAGCCGAGCGGATTGATCGGGACGCCACCGGTTGCCGCGGTGCGCGCGCCCGCGCTGCTCGCCTTCTTGCCCTTGACGGCCTCGGGCTGACAGCCGGAGTAGCCCTTCAGCTTCAGCTTGAACGGCTCCGATGCGTACTCGCCGACGGTGGTGCTGTCCCCCCTGACGGTGAACGAGCTGATCGGCGGCTCGCCGCCGACGACCACCGACATCTGAAGCGGGTCCTTCGGCTTGAAGTTGCACGGGTTCGCCGCCAGTGTGACGTCCTGGGCGAACACAGCGCCCGCCGGAATCACCTGCGTACAGGGAGGTCCCGTGATCCCGCTCACCGCCGGAGGCTGGCCCCCCGGTCCCGCGGCCAAAACGGTGCTGGACCGCCCGCAGGTGGTCGTGCTCCCGGTGCTCGGGTTGGTCTGGGTGCCCGGGGCGGCGCGGTTGGTCACCCCGCAGCCGAAGCCCGAACTACCCGCGGCGGTGCTGCACTGGAGGAAGCTCACCGGCGCGCCGCTGACGAGAGGAGGGTTCGAGAAGCTCGTGAGTGCCTTGTTGCTGACGATGCCGTAGGCCCGGATCTCATTGCTGCACGAGAACGACAGGTTCGCCGCCTTGCCGGGGTTGCCCTTCGACTTCGGCGCGACCGAGCCCTTACAGGCGGTGAACGTCGCCGAGGCGGTGCCCGCCGAGCCAAGGGAGAAGACCCCAAAGGCCGCGACGACTGAGACGAGAACAACGATCCGCCGCCTGTCCCACCAGCCGCGCTCGGATCGAATTGGATTCATCACTTGAGAGGCTCCTTCGCGTTATGTGAGGGTGCTCCGATCATGCGAGGGGGCTCCGCAGGAGCCACCCGTCATATGTCGTAGGAGCAACCCGATTCCTGTTACCCGCCTAGGCGGACGGACGCGCGGCAGTCTCTCGGGGTGTGCCACCCCGGATGTTGCGATCCCGTGTACGGGATGTAAACGGGATCAGGCGACGTCGCCTAGGGAGATCCCCAGTACCGAGGCTTCCGCCGGACGGGTCTAGGGCGCCGGCGCGGGGGCCTCGCCGGGGTGCGAGGCGTCCTCGAACTCGCGGAAGAGCCCGGTGACCACGAAGGCGACCTGCTCGCCGATGTCGACCGCGTTGTCGCCGACCCGCTCGAGGGCGCGGGCGACCAGCATCATCGTCATCGCCCACTCGCGCGTGTCGTGGTCCTCGCCGACCTCGACCGCGATCTGGAAGGTCTCCTTGTTGAGGTCGTCGATCAGATCGTCCTGCCGGACGAGGTCTCGGGCGAGCTGGATGTCGCGGGCCTCGAAGGCCTTCTTCGCCTGCGAGACCTGCGAGCGCGCCTGCCCGCCCATCCGCAGGATCCGGTCGAGCATCTCGGCGCGCTGGGGGGCGTCGTAGCCGGTGAGCGGGATCAGCTTCGAGATGTTCACGCACTGATCGCCCATCCGCTCCATCGACTTCATCACGTGCAGGAGCGCCGAGATCAGCCTCAAGTCGGTGGCCACCGGCGCCTGGGTGGCGAGCAGAGTGAGGATCTCCTGATGGACCTCGAGATAGCGGCCGTCGATCCGGTCGTCGTCGGCGATCACCAGCTCGGAGAGCTCGACGTCCTGGTGTTCCACCGCCTCCATCGTCCGGTCGAGGCTCTCCACGACCAGGTCGAGGCCGCTGAGAGCTCGGCGCTCGAGCTCCTCCAGCTCCTCCTGGTAGTGGAGGCGGGTGCGCTCAGGCATCAGCCCACCTTCCCTGTGACGTAGTCCTCTGTCCGGGGGTCGGAGGGGTTGGTGAAGAGCTTGTCGGTGTCGTCGTACTCGACCAACTGGCCCCAGCGGTTCTGCTCTTCGGCGTCCAGCTCAACTATCAGGAATGCAGTGCGGTTCGAGACGCGCGCCGCCTGCTGCATGTTGTGGGTGACGATCACGATCGAGAACTGCTCCTTCAGCTCCAGCATCAGGTCCTCGATCTTCCCGGTCGAGATCGGGTCGAGGGCCGAGCAGGGCTCGTCCATCAAGATCACGTCAGGATCGACGGCGATGCAGCGGGCGATGCAGAGGCGCTGCTGCTGGCCGCCCGACATCCCGTAGGCGTTGGTGTCGAGGCGATCCTTGACCTCGTCCCAGAGGGCCGCACTACGGAGGGCTCGCTCGACCCTCTCCTTGACGTCGGGAAGACCCAGCACCTTGGGACCGAAGGCGATGTTGTCGAAGATCGATTTCGGGAACGGATTCGGCTTCTGGAAGACCATCCCGATCCGCTTGCGTACCTCGACCGGGTCGACTTCGCGGGCGTAGAGGTCCTGGCCGTGGTAGAAGCATTGGCCGTCGACCCTCGCGGTGGGAATCAGATCGTTCATCCGGTTGAAGCAGCGGATCAGGGTGCTCTTGCCGCAGCCGGAGGGGCCGATCAGGGCCGTGATCTCGTTCTCGTGGATCTCCATCGAGACATCCTTGACCGCCAGCTTCCCGTCGTAGCGGACGCTCAGGTCCTCGAGCTTGAAGATGGTGTTGCTGCCCTCCTTCCCCTTCCCGTGTCCCTCGCCCTCGGCTACGCCGGAGACGTCGATCTCGGGGCCCCCCTTCCGTCCGGTCGCCGTCCCCGCCGCCTTCTTTGCCTGTTCAGCCACCTTGTCCAACACTATCGACCATCACTTTCGTTGAAGTGTCGTTGGTTCGTTACCACTGCTGCTCGTATCGATTCCGCAGCCAGATCGCGAACGAGTTCATCGCCAGCAGGACGACCAGCATGACGACGACCCCGGCAGCCGCCAGCACGCGGAACTCGTCCTGCGGGTCCAGCGCATAGTTGAAGATCTGTACCGGCATCGCCGAGTAGCCGCCGTCGAACGGGTTCGGCTGATCGGCCGTGACGAATGTCGCCGCGCCGACCAGGAGCAGCGGGGCTGCCTCTCCCAGGGCGCGCGAGACCGCGAGGATCACTCCGGTAACGATGCCGGGGATCGAGGCGGGCAGCACCTGCCGGCGGATCGTCTGCCACTGAGTCGCGCCGAGCGCCAGCGAGCCCTCGCGGATCGATGGAGGGACGGCGCGGATTGCCTCGCGCCCCGCCAGGATCACCGTCGGCAGCACGAGCAGGGCAAGCGTCAATGAGCCCGCGGCCACCACGAAGCCGAGGTCAGTTGGCCCCCGGACGAAGAAGGCGAGGCCGAGGATCCCGTAGATGATCGAGGGCACCGCTGCGAGGTTCTGGATGTTGAGCTCGATCAGCCGGTTCCACCAACGGGTGCCGTCCGCATACTCCTCGAGGTAGACGGCAGCCCCGACGCCGAGCGGGACGATCAGGAGGATCACACCCCCGATCAGGTAGAGGCTGCCGATGATCGCAGGGCGAAAACCGGCCTCCTCGGGGTTGACCCGCGACGGACCCTCCGTAAAGAGGCTGGTCGAGAAGGCCGGCGAGCCCTTGATCACGGACTGGACGATCAGGGCCACCAGCCCAAGAAGAGCAACTCCGACGGCGATCAACAGGATCACGAGGAAGATCCTGCCGGTCCAGCGGTCGCCCCGCGGCTGCCTGCCGAGGTTCTTGACCACGGCGGCGTGCGCCCCCGCGGTGGCGAGACGTGTTCGCTCCGCCATCGGCTTGGGCATCCGGGGCATTACTCGTAGACCTCCCGGAAGCGTCTCACCAGGCGGATCGCGAACAGGTTGAGGACCAGGGTCATCACGAACAGGAGGGAGCCGACGGCGAAGATCGTGTCGTAGGCCGTCGTTCCGGTGGCAACGTCGCCGGTGGCAGTGGTGCCGATGAAAGCGGTCATCGTCTGCACCGAGGAGCCTGGATCGAGGCTCAGATTTGGTGTCTTTCCCGCGGCCAGCAGGACGACCATCGTCTCCCCCACCGCGCGCGAGCCGGCGAGCACGATCGAGGCGACAATCCCGGAGATCGCCGCTGGGAAGACCACCCGCGTCGACACCTTGAGCTTGGTGGCGCCAAGGGCGTAGGCGCCCTCGCGGAGGCCGCCTGGAACCGCCTTCATCGCGTCATCGGAGATCGAGGCGATGATCGGGACGATCAGCAGCCCGATCGCAATGCCGGCGATGCCTGCGGCGAATGGAGGGGTCTTGACGAAACTCGGAAAGATGTCCTGAATCTCGGGGCTGAGGAAGGTGACGGCGAAGACACCGAAGGCGACCGTCGGAACGCCCGCGAGGATCTCGAGGATCGGCTTCACCACCCTGCGCACGTTCGGCTTCGCGTACTCGCTCAGGTAGATCGCCGAGAGCAGCCCAATCGGGACCGCGAACAGCAGCCCCCAGATAGTCGTGCTCAGGGTTCCAACCACGACCCTGAAGACGCCGAAGCTGGGATCCGCCTGCAGCGGCGCCCAGTCGTCCGTGGAGAAGAACTGGCCGAAGGAGACGTCGTCGAAGAAGCCGATCGTCGGCGTCAGCAGCGAGATCACGATCACGGTCGTGGTCACGACCGAGATCACCGCGCAGGCGGCGAGCAGGACCTTGATCACCTGCTCGCCGTAACGCGGACGCGCGGCCACCAGAGGGCGAGAAGGGTCGCGCCTTCCCAGTCCCCCGGTGGCCGCTGTCGCGTCGCCCGCTTCCATCCTGCGCCTTACCGAGTTCCTTGACCGTTAACCGGTCGTCTCGGTTCCGCCACCGCCTCCCCCGACCAGGCTGTCCAAATTGCTCTGCGACTCGGACAGCTGCTCGTCGGTCAGGCCGATGAAGCCGACCTGCTCGGCAATGTCATTGACGTTGTCGAGGTAGTACTGCAGGAACGCGTCGAACTCCTCGCGCTGAAGCGCGGTCGCCGACGGATAGACGAACAGCGGACGGCTCAACGGCTTGTAGGTGCCGTCCTGAACCGTCTCGGGCGACGGGGCCACACAACCGCCGCCGTCGTCGATCTCGAGCGCCTTCAGCGTGCCCTCGTTCTCGGCGAAGAACGAGTAGCCGAAGTAGCCCATGCCGCCGGGTGCTCCGGCGACACCGGTGACGGTGGCGTTGTCGTCCTCGCCCACGTCGTTGTAGTCGTTGCGGATCGCGTCCTCCTCACCGTTGATCGCCTCGGTGAAGTACCCGAAAGTGCCCGAGTCCGAGCCGGGACCGTAGAGGTCCAGCGTCTCGTCGAAGGGCGGCTCGAGGCCCTGGATCTCGCTCCAGCTGTTGACGCTCGACTTGGGCTCCCAGGCCGACTTGAGCTGGTCGACCGTCATGCAGGTCACCGGGTTCTCCGGATTGGCGACCACGGTCAGGGCGTCGTTGGCGATCTGGAGCTCCTCATACTGGACGCCGCCTTGCTGGCAGGCCGCGATCTCCTCCTCGCCGATCGCCTCAGATGCGTCATTGGCGTCGGTCTCGCCGGCGCAGAACTTCTCGAAGCCCCCGCCGGTGCCCGACGTACCGACCGTGATGTCGACGTCCGGATTCTCCTCATTGAACCCCTCGGCAATCGCCTGAGTCAGGGGCGCCACGGTACTCGAGCCGTCGATCCGGATCGAGCCCGATAGGCCACTCGGTGTATCACCACCACCGCCGCCGCCATCATCATCGTCGTCGCCGCAGGCGGCAACCCCGAGCGCGAGCACACCCGATGCCGCTAGGACGAACCACCACTTACGTGACATCCTGGATTCTCTCCTTGTCTTCGTTGGCATAGGCGGAGCAGGCTTTCAGCGCCGCGGCGGCATCTTGTTACCTGGCCGTGGCGCGGTTGTGAAGAAGGTGTAAATGGCCCCGATTGCGGCCGCTTCCGGTTAGGGCGAAACAGGCATCTACCCGTCGGGCGAGAAGCGGTAACCGATGCCGGTATGGGTGTGGATGAAACGGCGCCCGGGGAGCGCCCGAGCGAGCTTCGAGCGCAAGCGTCCGACGTAGACGTCCACCGAGCGGTCGCTCTTTCGATAAGTGCGGCGCCAGACGCGCGCGTAGAGCTCGTCGCGGGTCATCACCCGCTCGGCGTTCTGGGCGAGCTCGGTGAGCAGCTGCAGCTCCCGAACGGTCAGGGTCAGCGGCCTGCCGTCGACGAGGGCGGCGTTGTCGGCCGGCCGGATCTCGAGCCGGCCGGCGAAAACGGGGGAGGTGTCCGTGGCGACGATCACGGGGCCGCTGTCGGACCTGGGGCTGCTGGCGCCGTTCTCGCTCTTCACCGCGGGCCAGCATTCCCCCGTGCCGCTCGCGGCGGGTTATCGACGAGTGAACTTCCGGTAAACGGAATGTGAACGAGGGCCGCTGGGGTCGGACTCGAGGGCTTGGCTATCCGGCGGCGCGGGCCTTCTCGGCCGCGCGGTTCCGGGCCCTCTCGACCGCCGCGGGCTCCTCCGTCTCGGTCGGGGAGTCCACCTCGCCGAGGTCGCCGATCGCTTCCGGGTCGAAGCGGTAGCCGATCCCGAAATGGGTGTGGATGTAGCGCCAGTTCGCGGAGTGGCGCTGGAGCTTCTGGCGAAGCTTGCGGACGAAGACGTCGACCGAGCGATCGCCGTGGGCCATCGCGTAGCCCCAGACCTTCTGGTAGATCTCCTCGCGCTCGATCACCTGGCCATGGGCCTCGGCGAGCAGCTGGAGCAACTCGAACTCGCGGCGGGTGAGGCCGACGCTCTGACCGCTGACGAAGGCCTGGTATTGGTCGGCGCGGATCTCGAGCTCGCCGGCGACCAGCGGCCCGACGTCGTCGCGGGTGGTGGCGCGCTTGCGCCGCCGGACCACGGCCTCGATCCGGGCCATCACCTCCTCGGGATGCGCGGGCTTACCGATCCAATCGTCGGCGCCGAGGCGGAGGCCGCGCACCCGCTGGGCGACCGTCGACTGCGACGTGCAGACGAGGACGCCGAGGCCCGGAACCGTTCCGCAGACTCGCTCGAGGAACTCCCACCCCTGGGGGCCGAGAACGGTCAGGTCCACCAGCAGGGCGTTCAGCTTCATCGCCACCAGCTCGTCGACCGGGACGACCCCGGCGAGCGTCCGGTGCTCCCAGCCGGCTCCCTCCAGCCTCTTGCCGAGGACGGTGAGGAAGGAGCTGTCGGTGTCGATCACCGCCAGCCGAATGCTTCCTGCTTGGTTGTTCATCGAGCCCCTCTCATTGGCAGCCCCCTGCCCGGCTGCAACACCCGTCCGCATCGTCAGTCGGCGCGAATGATACGGCCGCGCACGGCGGCCCAGGCACGACCCCAAGCGTGGTTCACCGGATTTTCACAAGCACACAGCGGGTTTACGCCCCCCGCAGAGGATGGGGTTTGTGGCTGGATATCGGGAATTTCACACCACGCGGGATCGCTGTCGGCATTCTCCAGCGCACTTTCGAGATTCCTCTCTCGTCAGCGCGCGCGACCCCTCCCTGCCCCGGGTCGCGCGCTTTTTTTTGGGGTCCCGACTAAGTCCATAATCGGGGGCGATGGCGCACCATCACGCCCACCCGATTGGAGCCGACGCTGACTCCCGCCGCCTCGGCGGCGCCCTCGCCCTGATCCTCGCCTTCCTGGCCGCGGAGGTTGTGGCGGCGATCTTCGCCTCCTCCCTCGCCCTCCTCTCCGACGCCGCCCACATGCTCACCGACGCGGTCGCGATCGCGATCGCGATCCTCGCCCTGAGGCTCGCGCAACGACCGCCGGGGGGCGGCTTCACCTATGGCCTCCAGCGAGCCGAGATCCTCTCCGCTCAGATCAACGGGGTCACCCTGCTGCTGCTCGGCGCCTTGATCGTCTTCGAGGGGATCCGCCGGCTGATCGACCCTCCGGACGTCGAGGGCGGGCTGGTGCTGGCGGTGGCGCTCGCCGGGATCCCGGTCAACCTGGCCGCCGCCCGGATGATCCGCGGCACTGAGCGTCGCAGCCTCAACGTCGAGGGCGCCCTCCAGCACATCGTCACCGATCTCTTCGCATTCGTCGCGACCGCGATCGCGGGGGCCGTGATCCTGGCAACCGGGTTCGAGCGGGCGGACGGGATCGCCTCGCTGCTGATCGCCGCGGTGATGCTCCGCGCCGCCTTCCTGCTCCTCCGCGATTCGGGCAGGGTCTTCATGGAGGCCGCCCCGAGGGACCTCGACCCGGACCGGATCGGGGAGGCGATCGTCGCGCTCCCGGGCGTAGTCCAGGTCCACGACCTCCACGTCTGGGAGGTGACCACGGGAATGCCATCGATCTCGGCCCACCTGATCGTCGGCGAGGACGCCGACTGCCACCAGGCCCGCTGGCGCGCCGCCCGGCTGCTCGCCGATCGCTTCGGGGTCGAGCACTCGACGCTCCAGGTCGAGCACGAGCACGGCGACGAGCTGCTCGAGATCGAGACCTAGAACGTCGCGTCCCTGACGCCCGTCGCGATCAGGCCGAGCAGCGCCACTCCCACCAGCACCCGGTAGACGACGAAGACGTCGTAGTTGTGGGTCCTGACGAAGCGCAGCAGCCCGGCGATCGCAAGGTAGCCGGAGACCGCCGAGGCGATGATCCCGACCACGATCGGGCCGATGACGTCATCGGGCAGGCCGTCGGCGATCGCGCCGTAGGCCTTGACCACGACCGCGCCGGCGGTGACCGGGACCAGCATCAGGAACGAGATCCGGGCGGCGCCGTCGCGATCGATCCCCATGAACCGGGCGGTGGTGATCGTGATCCCCGATCGCGAGGTCCCGGGTGAGAGCGCCAGCGATTGGGCGATCCCGAGGATCAGCCCCTGCTTGAGGCTGATCTCCCCGAGGTCCTCGTCCTGGCGCTGCCTGTCGGACACGCCCAGCAGGAGCCCGAAAAAGATCAAGGCGATCGCGATCATCCAGGGCTCGCCGAGGTGCTCGTCGATCCAGTCCTCCCCCAGTCCACCGACGATCACCGCCGGGATCGTCGCGACGACGACTATCCATGCGAGCCGCTCGTCGACGGTTTCGATCGAGCGGGTGTGCAGGGTCCTCACCCAGCCCGACAGCATCCGCCCCAGGTCGCCCCAGAAGTAGGTGACGACCGCCGCCAGGGTGCCGATGTGGAGCGCCACGTCGAAGGTCTTGTTGAAGGCGGAGTTCTGCTCGAGGAAGGTGTAGTCCTGAAGCCATGGGACGAGGATCAGGTGCCCGGATGAGGAGATCGGCAGGAACTCGGTGAGGCCCTGGACGATCCCGAGTAGCAGGGCCTCGAGCTCGGACATCGGCGGGATGCTAGGTCAACGCCCTGTCGGGCCGCCAAGCCCCGCCAATGCCCGGCGATCGCCGCCCATCCGTCCGTTACTCTGCCCGGAATGCGAGTCCGGGCAATCCTCCGCCGAAGCCTGAGTGCGCTCTGCCTGGCGGTAGCGGCGCTCCTCGCGGTCGCCCCGCTCGCCTCCGCCGCCGACGGCGTCGGGATCTACGGACGCACCGATGACAAGGTCGTCACCTTCTTCGCATTCGGTCTGATGGCCTTCTTCACGATCCTCGTGATCGGCCTCTCGCTGATCCAGATCCGGCTCGAGAACCGCAAGCAGAGGCGCAAGGAGGACCTCGAGCGCCTCGGGCAGTTCTAGGGCTTGGCGCCCGCCAGGGAAGAGGAGCAATCCCGCCGGCGCAAGGCCAGGGCGCGTCTCCAGCGCGAGCACCGGGAGCGGCTGCGGATTGCCCGAGAGCGGGAAAAGCGGGTGCGGAAACAGGCGGGGCTCGGGTGGCCCACGGCTCGGGCCGCCCTGGCGCTGGCGGCGGTCAGCGCGGTCGCCGGATTGTTTGGGACGGCCGTAGGGCTGCCGGTGCCGGTCCTCGGCGAGCCGGGCGGCCCGATCGCCGCCTCGCTGACCGGCAACTCGCTGCTCGACGCCGGCACCCCGCCGGGACCGACCAAGGGCCCCTACTTCCCGGTGGTCACCGACAACCCGAACTTCGGCGAAGCTGACGCGAAGTTCGGGGCACGGCGCTCCGGACACTTCCACCAGGGGCAGGACGTCTTCGTCAAGCCGGGAACCCAGCTGGTCGCGGTCCGCGACGGGATCGTGATCGACGGCGGCGGGGGAAAGAGCTTCTACGCCTACGGCGGCGGCAACAGCCTGGTGATCTACAGCCCGATCGACGACCGCAGCTACGTCTACCTGCACATGCTTCATCCGTCGCCCGTCCAGGCCGGCGAGACGGTCCAGGCCGGGCAGCCGGTGGGCCAGGTCGGCTGCTCCGGCTCCTGCGACGGCCCCCACCTCCACTTCGAGATCCGCCTCGGCCGAGTCGCCTTCGGGGTGGAGCGGAAGCCGATCGATCCGATGCCGCTCCTCCGGCAGTGGCCGGCGGCGCCCTCCCAATAGCGCCGGAGTAGCGCAGCGTCATAGGATCGGCCGATGGCCGAGGTCACCTACGAGCGCCGCGGCGCCGCCGCCGTCCTCGAGATCGACCGGCCCGAGCGGCGAAACGCGGTCGATCCCACAACCGCGGATCTCCTGCTCGAGGGCTACCGGAGCTTCGAGGGGGACGACGAGGCCCGGGTCCTGATCCTCACCGGAGCGGGCGAGGAGGCATTCTGCGCCGGCGCCGACCTGAAGTCGGTGGCGGCGGCGACCGAGGACGAGGAGATCGCCAAGCAGTGGCTCGCCCCCCGGCCCCACGGCCCCCTCGGGTTCACCCGCATCACCGCCTCGAAGCCGACGATCGCCGCGATCTCGGGGTGGGCGCTGGCGGGCGGGCTCGAGCTCGCCCTCTGGTGCGACCTCCGGGTCGGGACGGAGACCGCAAAGCTCGGCTTCCCCGAGCGCCGCTGGGGCGTGCCGCTGATCGACGGGGGCACCCAGCGGCTGCCGAGGGTGGTCGGGATGGGGCGGGCGCTCGACCTGATCCTCAGCGGCCGGATCGTCGAGGCCGAGGAGGCCCTGGCGATCGGCCTGCTCACGGAGGTCGTCGCCCCCGGCAAGCACCTCGAGCGGGCGCTGGAGATGGCCGAGGGCCTCGCCTCCTTCCCCCAGGAGACGATGCTCGCCGATCGCCGCTCGGCGCTGGAGGGATTCGGCCTCTCCCTCGAGGAGGGCCTCGCCCACGAGGCCGAGATCGGCGGCGCCGTCAGCGGCGTCGGGGTCGAGGGGGCCACCCGCTTCGCCGCCGGCGAGGGCCGGGGCGGCTCCGGCGCCGGCGTTTAGCTCTTCAGCTTCGCCTTGAGGGTCAGATCCGGAACGACGGCAGCAGGCGCTTCTCGGTCTCGCCCTTGACCTGGGCGATCACCTCGACATGGCCCTCGAGCCGGGAGCCGCGGAGCTTGGTGGCGAGCAGGTCGTCGACCTGGAAGATCCCCGCCGAGTTGTTCATCTCGATCTCGACCCTGACCGGGCGCTCCTCGCCAGCCTCGATCCGGACCTCGTCGATCGCCGCCGCGGAGAGGGCGTGGATGCCGAACTGGCCGCCCTCGATCGGGATCCGCGAGCGCCCCTGCGCCATGTCGAGGGCATCGGCCACCCGGACCACCCCGGCCTCGATCGTGTAAGGCTCGCCGCGGCGGCGGTGGCCGATGATCGCGTGCATGATCTCCGCGATCACCACGGTGCGCTCCGGCTCCTCGTAGCTGTCGGCGAGTAGGACCTCGAGCCGGTCGGCGGCCAAGAAGAGGCTGAAGGCCTCGTGGTCGGCACGGTGGATCGACATTCCGACGTCATGGAGCAACGCCCCGCCGGCGACCACGACCTCCGCGTCGCGGTCCTTCATCCCGTGGTCGCCGACCATCGCAGGCTCGATCCCTCCCTTGACCAGGAGGCGAAGCAGCCGGAGGGCGATGTTGAGGACGACCTGGACATGGACCCAGGAGTGGTCGGACATCTCGAGTCGCTTCGATGTGAGCTGGGCCATGTACCACCAGGCGCGAACCCGCTCGTCGCCGTTGACGGCGGCGAGGAACCGCTCCAGCTTGCGGTTTCCGCGGGTGGGCGCATGAACATTGGCGTTCGCGACCGCCTCCGCCATCGAATCGGCTCGCACATCGGGGCCCCGGGCTTCCATCGGCGTGATCATCCCAGGAGGCGGGCGCGGGGCTGTGAACGAGGGGCTGTCCTTACTCAGTTTCCGGCTATTTGCGGGGATTCCGACCGCCGATGGGGTTACCGTGATCTCGCTTTCGCCTAGTGGATTTCGGATGAACGTCTGTTCCAACACCGGCGTGTCCGTGCCCGAGTGCTCGTGCAGAGCTTGCCTCCAGGCTCAGATCGAGCGCCACATGCCGTCGGTCCCTGGCACCGGCCGAACGCCACGAATGGAAGGCGGGATCCAGGCCTTCGTCTCCCCCGGCCCGAGCGACTCACGCCGTGCGAGGGCGGTCCATCCTCGGCCGCCTGCGCCGCTCCCGCCTCCGCCGCGCTGCCTAGGTCTCGCGGCGCCGGCGCGCGCGCCGCCCGGTCGCATGATCGCCTCACGCGCGCCCTCGCTAATCACCGATCACCTTGATCACCAGGCGCTTCGGGCGCCGGCCGTCGAACTCGCAGTAGAAGACCTGCTGCCAGGGGCCGAGGTCGAGCCGCCCCTCGGTAACCGGCAGGATCACCTGGTGGTGGACGAGCAGGTTCTTGAGGTGGGCGTCGCCGTTGTCCTCGCCGCCCCGGTGATGGCGGTAGTCGCCGCCATCGGGGAGCAGCTCTCGGGCGACGTCGTTGGCGGGCTCGCTCCAGCTCGGGGGCGCGACCTTGTCCAGCCACTCGAGCGTGTCCTCGTGGAGGCCGGGCTCGTTGTCGTTGAGCCAGACCCCGGCGGTGATGTGCATGGCGGAGACGAGGACCATGCCCTCGGCGACTCCCGCCGCATCCACCGTCCGCTGGACCTCGTCGGTGATCCGGATGAACTCGCGGCGCCGCTCGGTCTCGAAGGTCATGTAATCCGTATGCGACTTCATATCCCTCCGTTCGTTGAGCTTTGGCGGCATAGGATGGCGCGATGGCGGGTCTGCTCTCGCTTGAGCGCTCGGACGAGGTCGCGATCGTCACCATGCAGCGCCCGGAGAAGCGGAACGCTCTCTCGATCGACCTGAGGGTGGAGCTGGCCGACGCCTTCGCCGCGCTCGGCGACGACGGCGAGATCGGCTCGGTGGTCCTCACCGGCGCCGGGCCCGCCTTTTGCTCCGGCATGGACGTGACCCAGTTCGGTGGCGACCGGGCGCACAAGGAGAGGCTGGTCGAGACGAGCATCGCCTGCTTTCGCGCCGTCGGCGGCTGCGCAAAGCCAGTGGTCGCCGCGGTCAACGGTCCGGCTCTGGCGGGCGGGTTCGCGCTGGCACTGCTCTGCGACTTGCGGCTCGCCGCCGAGGCTGCGAGCTTCGGCTTCCCGGAGCTGCCTCAGGGGATTCCCCCGAGCTACGCGGCCGCCAGGGCCGCGCTCCCCGCGCCGATCGCGGCGGAGCTCACCCTCACCGGCCGGCTTCTCGACGCCTTCGGGGCGATGCGCCTGGGGATCGTCGGAGCGGTCCATCCCGCCGATGAGCTGATGCCGCGCGCGATCGAGCTCGCCGGCCGGATCGCCTCGGGGCCGCGGGAGGCGATCGCCGAGACCAAGCGGCGGATCCTGCTCGACCGCGAGCGCAGCTTCGGCCAGCTCTTCGCCGAGGAGGAACGGGCGCTCCGGGAGGCGCTGCTGGGCGACGGCCCCGAGGATTCAGCCGCCTGAGCGGTGGGTACGCTTTCGATGATGAGCGAGGGAGCTCGTGGCGAGATCTCGATCGCCGCACCCGGGCGGCTCGCCTGGATCTTCGGCTCCTCCCGGAGCGGCAGCACCTGGCTGCTGCGGATGCTCTCCCAGCTCGATCGGGTGGTGCCGATCGACGATCCCCACCTCGGCCACCACCTCGGCGTCTGGCGCCCGATCCCGCTCGCCTGGGCGACCTCGAAGGAGCCGCCGAAGCTGGGGACGCTCGCGGACTACAAGCGCCAGAAGCGCGACTACCTGTTCTCGGATCACTACCGCGAGCAGTGGATGCCGGCGCTGCGCGAGTTGATCGAGGCGCGCTACCAGGCGCAGGCCGCCGAGGACATCCGGGAGCGAGGGATCGATGACCCGATCGTCCTCGTCAAGGAACCGGGCTCCCACGCCGCCGACACTCTGATTGATCTCTTCCCCCGGTCCGTCCTGATCTTCCTCCTCCGCGACGGCCGCGACGTCGTCGACTCCTGGCTCGACGCCTACAGCGACGGCAGCTGGGCGACCGATGAGGGCGCCTATCCGCTCTCCGAAGAGGGCCGGACGGCGCTGATCCGGTGGCAGTCCAGCGTCTGGCTCCACCGGACCGAGGTGGTCCAGCAGACCTTCGCCCGCCACCAGCCCCACCGCCGGCTGATGGTCCGCTACGAGCAGCTCCGCCGCGACCCGGTGCCCTCGCTCGCCAGCATCAGCCGAGTGCTCGGGATCCAGGCATCGGAGGAGCAGCTCGCCGGGATCGCGAGCGCCAACTCCTACGCAAAGGTGCCCGTCCACGAGAAGGGCTCCGGCCAGGAGATCAGGCGAGCCGAGCCCGGCAGCTGGGCGGAGACGATGTCGGGGGAGGAGATCGACGCGATGCACGAGATCCTCTCCGGGAAGCTCACCGAGCTCGGCTACCTGACGCCGGAGGACGTTCCCTCTCCACGGCGGACCCCGTTCTTCCGGCGCCGGGCCGCCTAGCCGTCCCCCCTGCGACGGCGACGTCCGCCTGAGAGACTGCCCCCGTGACGACGCTGCTCGCCTTCAGCGACCTCCATCGCGACCTCGACGGCGCCCAGGGCCTCGCCGTGCGCTCCGCCGAGGTCGACGTGGTGATCGGGGCGGGCGACTTCGCGTCGGTCCACGAGGGCCTGGAGGAGGCGATCGACGCCCTCAGCGCGATCGAGAAGCCAACCGTGCTGGTGCCGGGGAACAACGAGACCGAGGATGCGCTGCGGGCTGCCTGCCAAGGGTGGGACGCCGCGACGGTGCTCCACGGCGAGGGCACCGAGATCGACGGCGTTCCGTTCTTCGGGCTCGGGGCCGGGGTCCCGGTCACCCCGTGGGACTGGAGCTTCGACCTCGACGAGGAGGCGGCGGCGGCGAAGCTCGCCGGCTGCCCCGCGGGCGCCGTCCTCGTCGTCCACTCGCCGCCCCTCGGCCACTGCGACGCGAGCAGCGCGGGCGAGCACCTTGGCAGCACCGCTGTCCTCGAGGCGATCGAGCAGAAGCAGCCGCGGCTGGCGGTCTGCGGTCACATCCATGAGTCCTGGGGCGCCGAGAGCGAGATCGGCTCGACCGCGGTCTTCAACCTTGGCCCCGAGGGCCGGGTGCTCGAGGCCTGACCGCATAGAGTTCGACCTTGTGAGCCCCGAGATCGAGAACTCTCGCGCGACCGACGAGTGGCGGGTCGAGGTCGTCCTCGGCGCGGACGATCACGGCCAGTCGCTCGGCGAGCGGCTCCATCGCCTCCAGCTCGACGACGAGGCCCGCAAGCGCCTCGGCAGCAGCGTCGTCGTCACCCGCGACGGCAACCATCTCTTCCTCTATGCCTGGCACGAGGAGAGTGCGCGCGAGGCCGAGAGCGTCGTCCGCGAGTTGATGGAGGAGGACAACCTCGCCGGCGAGGTCCGGCTGACGCGCTGGCATCCCACCGCCGACGAGTGGCTCCCGGCCGATCAACCCCTCCCGGAGAGCGAGCCGGAGGTCAGCGCCGAGGAGCGGGAGCACGCCCTCGCCGGGAAGCGCGCCGGGCGCGAGTCAGGTGAGTGGGCGTGGGAGGTCGTGATCGATCTCCCCGACCTGCGAACCACCCGGGAATTCGCCCACCGGCTCGAGGAGGAGGGGCTGCCGCTGAAGCGGCGCTGGCGGTACGTGCTGGTCGGCGCCGACACCGAGGACGCCGCGGTCGAGCTCGGGAGGCGGCTCGAGGGCGAGACCCCGGAGGGGGGGCGGGTCGGGATCCGGGCGAATCCAAAGGACATCCCTCACCCGGTCTTCGTCCAGCTCGGCTCCTGGGAGCCCGGCGTGCTTCGCGACCTCGGGATCTAGCACGAACGTCCAGATGGCCGAGGCGCTGACGATCGATTCCGCCACCGTGATCGGGGCCGTCGCCCTTACCGTCGCCGACGGCGCCGCAGCAAGGACCTTCTACGAGGAGGCGATCGGGCTGCAAACGCTTCCCGGAGGTGACGATCGCGTCCGGCTGGGCACGGGAGAAGCGGTCGTGGTCGAGCTGATCGCGGAGCCGGAAGCCCCGCAGCGGCCACCGGGTACGACCGGGCTCTTCCACCTGGCGATCCTCGTCCCGGGCCGGCTGGAGCTGGCGAGAGCGCTACGGCGGGTGGCGAACGCCGGCTGGCGCTTCAGCGGCGCCTCTGACCACCTGGTGAGCGAGGCGCTCTACCTCTCAGACCCAGAGGGCAACGGGATCGAGATCTACCGCGACCGTCCCCGCGACGAGTGGCCGGCGGAGGACGGCGAACTGCGGATGGACACGATCCCGCTCGACCTCCAGGGGCTATTGCTGGAGCTGCCTGAAGGCGAGAGCGCAGGCGCGCCGGCCGCGGCGGGGACCCGGATCGGGCACGTCCACCTGAACGTCGCCGACCTCGCCGCCGCCGAGGAGTTCTATGTCGGCACGCTCGGCTTCGAGGTCACCGTTCGGGGCTATCCGCAGGCCCTGTTCGTCTCGGCGGGCGAATACCACCACCACATCGGCCTCAACACCTGGGCCGGAGAGGGTGCCCCTCCCCCGCCGGCCGGCAGCCGCGGCCTCCGCTGGTTCGAGGTCGTCCTCCCAACCCCGGAGGCGCTGAGCGAGGTCGAGGAGCGACTCGCCGCGGCCGGAATCGACTCCGGCCGGGACGATGCCGGCCTCCGCCTCACCGATCCCTCCGGAAACGGCCTGCTGCTGCGGTCGGCCTGAGCCTAGGGGTCGTCGCGGCGCTGGACGATCAGGGTGATCCCCGCCGCTCCGAGCAGGACGATCGCGGCGACCGGCCACCCGGGTGACTCCTCACCGCGCGTGAGGACGATGATGTTGAGGATGATCGCGATCGAGAGCAGGACGATCGCGGCATTGGTTCTGGCGCTGCTGAACATCCGCCTCCCGTTCGACGCGAGCTGAACAGCTACGGCGTCAGCCTATGGCATCGGCCTAGGCCGGCGGCGGCGTCCAGGCCTGCTCCATGTCGACCCGCTTGCCCCGGAAAGGCACCCCCTCGCGCTCGAGCAGGCGGCGCTGGCGCTCACCCTTGGCCAGGGACCCGTCCGCGCGGACGATCCGCTGCCAGGGCACCGCGGGATCGTGGGAGGCCGCCATCACCGCGCCGGCGAAGCGGGGCGCTTCCGGGCAGAGATCCCCGTAGGTGGTGACGAGGCCCGCCGGAATCGACCGCGCCCGGCGCAGCACGAGCCGGGCGCGGGGAGAGTCATTCATCTCATCAGTCTGTCACCGGGTGAGCGGGAGTAGGCTCCGTCCGGAATGGACTTCCTGGTCAACCGAAGGGACCTCCACCAGTGCAAGATGGTCGACCGGGCCCCGCCGAAGCTCGAGTCCGGGCAGGCGCTGCTCGAGATCGACTCCTTCGGCATCACCTCGAACAACGTCACTTATGGGGTGTTCGGCGACGCGATGCACTACTGGTGGTTCTTCCCCGCCGAGGGAGGCTGGGGCCGGATCCCGGTCTGGGGCTTCGCCACGGTCGCCGAGACCGAGAACGACGAGCTCCCCGAGGGGAAGCGCGTGTACGGCTACCTCCCCCCATCGAGCCGCCTGGTGATCGAGCCCGACCGCTTTGACCAGCGAGGCTTCGTCGACGCGTCGCCACACCGGGCCAACCTCCCCTCCGCCTACCAGGGGTATCGCGCGGTTGACACCGACCCCGTCTACGACGCCGACCGCGAGGACGAGCAGATCATCTTCTGGCCGCTCTTCTTCACCTCCTGGCTGATCGACGACTTCCTCGCCGACTATGACCTCTTGGGCGCCGAGACGATCGTGATCGGCAGCGCATCGAGCAAGACTGCGCTGGCCGCCGCCTTCCTGCTCGCCCAGCGCGAGGGGATCGAGGTGGTTGGGCTGACCTCTCCGGGGAACGCGGCCTTCGTCGAGAGGACGGGGGTCTACTCGCCGGTCGTCACCTACGACGAGATCGGCTCGCTGCCGCGCTCCAAGGCCGTCTACGTCGACATGTCCGGCAACGCCGAGGTGCGGAGCGCGGTGCACCGGCACTTCGGCGACGACCTCGCCTACAGCTGTGCGGTCGGGATGACCCATCACGAGGCGATGGAGGGCGGCGCCGACCTCCCCGGCCCGGAGCCGGCCTTCTTCTTCGCTCCCAACAGGATCAAGAAGCGGGGGGCAGACTGGGGTGCCGCCGACCTCGACCGGCGGGTGGTCGAGGCCTGGCATCCGTTCGTCGAATGGACCGGCGGCTGGCTCGAGGTGATCCACGGCACCGGACCCGAGGCTCTGAAGGACGCCTACCTCCAGGTCCTCGACGGCAAGGTCGACCCCGCCGCCGGGCATGTCCTCTCGCCTGCCACTTAGCGCGATGAAATGGAGCCGGTGGGAATCGAACCCACGTCTTCGGCGCCGAAGCGCACAGCGTCTACAGGTATAGCCGGCGCTTTGATCTCGCTCCCCGACCTCCGCTGCCGGCGGGAGATGCCGGAGAGCCAAGTCCCTTGAATGTCCCCCGGCGGTCGGGACGGGCCGCCCGGGTGAGCCCGATTCTGAAGCCGGTGCCCCTCCCCTCGAGCGAGGGAGGGCCGACTCTCACTGCTTAGCTCTTAACTAAGCGGCGAGGGCGAACTCATGGTCCGCACGTATTGGTTGGTCCCGGTGTTTAACGAGGCCTCCGGGAACCTCGACCTGCAACTGAGCGCACGACGGCCAAATCGATGCCTGTCGGCCCCGTGCTATGTGCAGGCATTTTAGCCCGAGAGCTTATGGGCGGCTAATACTGGGCGCTAGCCTGGGCCAGGCGATGGAAGCACACGAACTTCCCCGATATCCCGAGCAGAAGCCTGAGCCGATCCATCCTGGATCCGGCCGCGGCCAGAGCCCCCTGAAGCGGGCCGGCGGGATCGCCGCCGGCGCCGCCCTGCTCCTGGTGACGAAGGGAAAGCTGCTCCTCCTCGCTCTGCCGAAGCTGAAGCTTTTCTCGACCTCCGCCTCGATGCTGGTCTCGGTAGTCGCCTACCAGCTGATCTTCGGCTGGGCGTTCGCGGTCGGCTTCGTCCTCCTCCTGCTCCTCCACGAGCTCGGTCATGTGTTCCAGCTTCGGCGCGAGGGGATTGAGGCATCGGCGCCGATGTTCATCCCCTTTCTCGGCGCGGTGATCTCGGCCAAGTCGCTCGGCAACGATGCCGCCGCCGAGGCCCGGGTCGGACTCGCCGGACCGATCCTCGGCTCGATCGCGACCCTGATCCCGCTGGGCGTCTGGCTGCTCACCGGCGAGGAGTTCTGGCGCGCCCTCGCCTACGTCGGCTTCCTGATCAACCTGTTCAACCTGCTGCCGGTGCTGCCGCTCGACGGTGGTCGGGCGATGGCGGCGATCTCGCCATGGGTCTGGCTCGCGGGCTTCGCCGGCCTGGTCGCGCTGCTCTTCTTCTTCCCCAACCCGATCCTGCTCCTGGTCGTCATCTTCGGCGGGATCGAGACCTGGCGGCGCTGGAAGCAGCGGAACACGCCCGAGGGCCGCGCCTACAACCGGGTCCCAGGCCGGACTCGGGCCCTGGTCGCCGTCACCTATCTCTCGCTCGCCGCCCTGCTGACGGCCGGCGTCGCCGAGACCTACTTCGAGCGCAGCCTCTAACCGACCGTAAGCTTCGCCTTGACGACGTCGAGGAACTCCGTCGGCATCCCGGGGACCTGATCGAGGTCGTCGAGGGAGTCAAAGCCGTTGGTGCGGTCGCGGTAAGTGATCACCCGGGTCGCCTGGGTGACCGAGAAGCCGAGCTCGCGAAGCTCCTCGAAGTTGGCCCGGTTGAGGTCGGTGCGCCCGCTCGAGTCCTCGCCCGCCTCCTCGCCGGCGGTCCCGAGAATCGCGCCGACCGTTCGGCCGAGAATGCTCGGGCTCTCATCCGCCTCTTGCTCTGATTCCTCCCCCTTGGGGGGCTCCGAGGGCTCAGACGGCTCGGGGGTCACGGGCTGCTCGGGGGTCGCCGCCGGCTCCGGCCTGGCGATTGGCTCGGGCTCCGAGGGCGGCGGCTCCGGCCTGGCAACCGGTTCGGGCTCCGGCGATGGTGGGGGCGGGGCCAGCGTCGCGGGCGGCTCGGGGCTGATCGTCACCTCGTCGGCGGCGCGAACGGTCTCGGCCGCCGCCGCCTCGGCGGCGCGGGCGCGCGACTCGGCCTCCTTCGCCTTCAACTCCGCGCGCGAGACTCGCTCCATCACCTCCCGCAGGCGGCGCTCGCGTTCGGCCTCCTCAGCCTTCAGCTGCGCCAGCCGCTCCGCATCAGCCGCCCGTCGCTCGGCCTCAACGGCGCGCTTCTCGATCTCCTCCAGTCGGCCGAAGGCCTGCTCCAGCGCCTGCTCCCGCTCGGCTCGCTCGGCTTTGAGACGGGCCTCGGCCGCCTCGAGCTCGCTCGCCAGCCGCTGGTGCTCCGTTCCAAGCTTCTCCTCCGCTTCCGCGCGAGCGCGTTGCTCCGCCTCCTCCCGCATGCGCACGGCCTCGCGGCTGAACATCTCATCGGCCTCGGAGCGCGCCCGCTCCTCGGCCTCCCGGCTCGCTTGCTCGGCCGCCTGCTGGACCCGCTCATCCGCCTCCCGGCGAGCATCCTCGATTGCCGCCCGGGTTCGCTCCTCGACCTCCTGACGTACCCGCTCCGATTCGAGCCGGGCACGCTCCTCGCTCTCCCGCCGCAGGCTCTCGGCCTCTTCCCGTAGCCGTTGCTCGGCATCGGAGCGCGCCTCCTCCTCCACCTGCCGGCGGGCCTGATCGGCGGCCATCTTCACCAGGCGCTCGGTCTCCTCGTTCGCTCGCTCGACCCGCTGCTCGGCCTGGCGCTGCAGCTCCTCGGCCTCGCGCAGACGCGTCTCCGCTTCGCGCTCAACCCGCTGCTCCTCCTCCTCCGTCGCGGCCGGTGGCGGCTCCGGAGAGGTCGGAGCATCCGGAGTCGGAAGCTCGGTGGGAGCCGGAGGCTCGGACGGGGGCGGCGGCTCCGGCGGCGCCGGGGTCTCAGGCGGCGCCGGGGGCTCGGGTTGCGACGGGGGCTGGGGAGTCTCGGGGGTCTCGGCTGGCTCGGGGGACTCGGGGGCAGCCGGCGCCTGCAAGCCGGCGAGCCGATCGATCTGCTCTTGAAGGGAACCGGACTCGCCCTCCTCTGCCTCAGGTTCCGACGCCGCCGGAGGCTCCTCGGTGGTTGGCACCTCGGCCGCCGGCTCGTCGGTGGTCTGCTCCTTGGCCGAGGGCTCCTCTGCCGCCTCCACCTCTTCCTTCTGGTCGGACTTCTCACTCACGCCGAGTCCGAGCGCGGCGGCGAGCATCGTCGACTCCTTGGCCGCGGCCCGCTCTTCCTCGACCTCCCCGTCAGTCCGCTCGGCGGCAGCCGGCTCCTCCTCGGAGGCCCCATCCCGGCCCTGCGACGCGGCGGCCGTCAGCTCCTCCGGCTTCTCCTCGGTCTCGGGCTTCTCAGCCTCGGCCTCTTCAGCCTCAGCCTCCGCCTCCTCCTCCTCGACCGGCTCTCCGTTGCGGCGGGTCTCCTTCCGCTTCCGACGATCCGCCTTGCGGCGCTCGCGTTCGTCGCGGCGGCGCTTTCGCTCCTCCTCCCAGGCCGTGCGCTCCGCTTCCTCGGAGCGGCGCTTCTCGCTCGCCTTCCTCTCGCGCTCGGCGACCTTCTGCTGGCGACGCTCCTTGCGTGACACCTTCCCCTTCGCCTCCAGCTTCGCGGCCGCCGCCTTCTCCTTGGCCTCCTGCTTCGCGGCCGTTGCCTTCTCCTTGGCCTCCTGCTTCTGCCTCTTCGCGGCCGCCTTCGCGGCCGCCTTCGCCTCCTTCCGCTCCGCCCGGCTCGGCTTCGCACCACTCGCCGGCTCGGAGGCGGCCCCGTCCCCGGCGGCGCGGCGGCGCCGGACCATCATCGTGATCAGGATCACCAGCAGGATCGCCGCGGCGATCCCCGCATAGAACGCGACCGGGTTGTCCTGGACGAAGTTGGAGAAGTCGTCGAGGATCTGATCCGTATCGATTGCAGCAAGCATCGTTGCGGGGAATGTTCGCACGCAGCGGGCTTTCTGCATGCACGGGGCGATTCCCGCGACCGGGAACGTTCTTGTAATGCGAGGGCGCTCCGATAGCGCGAGGGCGCGCGACAGCGCGACCCGTGAGAAGTTGGAGGAGGGACCCGTCTCCTGGTCAGCCGAGCCGCTGCTTGTAGTCGCGCTCGACTTCCCGGCGGAGGTCCCGGTCGCGAATCTCACGCCGCTTGTCGCGACCCTCCTTGCCGCTCGCCAGCGCCAGCTCGACCTTGGCCCGCGGGCCCTTGAAGTAGATCCGGGTTGGGATCAAGGTGAGCCCTCGCTCGGCGGTCTTCCCGATCAGCCGCTCGATCTCCCGCCGGTGGAGGAGGAGCTTTCGCGGCCGGTCGGGATCGTGGTTCTCGTTGCTCGCCGGCAGATATGGAGGAATGTGGGCTCCCCGGAGCCAGACCTCGCCGCGGTCGACCACAGCGTAGGCCTCGTTCAGCTGCGCCTTCCCCTGGCGGAGCGACTTCACCTCGCTGCCGCGGAGCTCGATCCCGGCCTCGAAGCGTTCCAGCAGATTGAACCGATGGCGGGCGCGGCGGTTGGTGGCGACGTCGCCGCCCTCGGGGGAGCGCTGTTTCTTGCCCTTCTTCGCCATCAGCTCTCTACCTCTCCGGCCGGCCGCAGGTCGACCCGGCCGCGGGGCGCCTCGACCCGCTCGACCCTGACCTCAACCGGGTCGCCGAGACGCACAACCGGCCCACCGCGGGATCCCCGGAGCATCGTCTCGGTCGGGTCGAGCTCGTAACGCTCGCGACCTCCGATCACCCGCGCCGGGAGGAAGCCCTCATATATGTCGGCGTGCGTTCCCCCGAAGCGGACGAAGGCCCCGGCCGAGATCACACCCGAGACCTCGCCCTCGAATCCGGTCTGCGGACCCCGCTCGAACAGCTCCCGCTCGAGCAGGAATGCGGCGCAGACCGAGTCGGCGTCTCGCTCGAGGCGGGCCGCGTCGCGCTCGCGCTCCGAGCTGTGGGCGCCGGCCTCCCCGAGCTTCTCGGCCCGCGGCGCCTCCTCGCCCGCGCCGATCGCGGAGAGCAAGGCTCGATGTGCGACCAGGTCGGGGTAGCGGCGGATCGGCGAGGTGAAATGGGCGTAGGCATGACTCCCCAGCCCGGCGTGGCCGAGGTTGCGGTCGGAGTAGTAGGCCTGCTGGAGGGAGCGGAGCACGAGCGATGTATACGCCTCCCGGCCGTGACCGCGGCGGGCGGCCTCGCGGGCGACCAAGCGGCTCGCCTCGCCGGCGATCTCTCCCGCCTGCTGGGGGGTGATCGACTCCGGCAGCGCCGGCGTCGGCACCTCGAGCGCCGCCAGCTGCTCACACAATCGCCGGATCCGCTCCGGATCCGGTTGCTCGTGCACCCGGTAGAGGGTCGGCACCCGCTTTCGCTCGAGCAGCTCGGCGACGCGCTCGTTCGTGGCGATCATCAGGTGCTCGATCAGCCGGTGGGCCTCGGTCTGCGCGACCGAATGGGCGCCGATCACGTGCCCGTCCTCGAAGCTGAACTCGGGCTCGAAGCTCTCCACCTCGAGCGCGGCCACCGGCCGCCGCCCGGCAAGGGCCGCGGCGGCCCGGCGGGCGAGCGCCAGGGGCTCCGCCACCGCCCCCGGGGCCCGCTCGCCGCCGGCGAAGATCCGGTCCAGGGCCTCGTAGTCGAGCCTCGCGTCGGATCGCACCCGGCTGCGATAGAAGCGGGCGGAGCGGACCTCGCCCTCGTCGGAGACCTCGAGCTCGGTGGTTACGCCGAGCCGCTCGGTCCCCGGAGTCAGGCTGCAGGCGTCACTGGAGAGAGCGTGCGGCAGCATCGGCTCGACCGCCCCCGGGACGTAGGTCGACGTCGCCCGCCGGTAGGCCTCCGCCTCGAGCGCCGACCCTGGCCGGATGTGGGCGGCGACGTCGGCGATGTGCACCCAGAGCCGCACCCCGCCATCGATCCGCTCGGCGGAGACTGCGTCGTCGAAGTCCCGAGCAGTCGCCGGGTCGACGGTGAAGGTGGCGAGGTCGGTGAGGTCGCGGCGGTCGCCGCTCTCCCTCGCCGCGGCCTCTGCCGCCTCCCCCGCCTCGCGCTCGAGCTCGCGAGGGAAGCCCCGCCGGACCCCCCGGTCGAGCAGCAGGGCCTCGATCACGTCGGCGGCAACCGCGGGGTCGCCCAGCTCGCGGATGACCCTGGCGCCCCGCGAGCGACTCGCGCCGAGCTCGACCAACGCCATCCGGCCGGGGCTCGCCGCCCGGCGGCCTCCGGAGAGCGAGATCCGCCCACCCCGCTCGAACAGCGGCTCGCCGACGAGGAATCGGCCGCGCTTCGATATGACGACTACGCGTCTAATTCGACGGAATTCTTGCGGCGAGCGCCTCGAGGGCGGCCTGGCGGCCCTCATCCGGCTTCGTCTTCGGCAGGTCCCGTGCCTTCACGGTGGGCTCGATCCCGGTGCCGTTGATTGAGGTGCCGTCGCGCGTCAGGTACTCGCCGATCGTCAGGTCGAGGGCGCCGCCGTTGTCGAGCGGGATCACCTGCTGGAAGGTCCCCTTGCCGAACGAGCGCTGGCCGACCACCTCGGCCAGGCCGGCCTGCTCGAGGGCAGCGGCGAGGATCTCGGAGGCGGATGCGGTGTCGTGGTTGATCAGGACGACGGTGGGGCGCTCGGGCAGGGCGTCGCCGACCGCATCGAAGGTCTCATCCCCCTGGGTCCGGCCGCTGGTCGTTGCGATCACACCGTCCTCGACGAAGACGCTCGAGGTGAGCACCGCCTCGGTCAGCAGGCCGCCGCCGTTTCCGCGGAGGTCGAGCACCAGGCCCTCGGCGCCCCTCTCGTCGAGGCGCTCGACCTCGCCGCGGAGCTCGGCGTGGGCGCCGCTCGAGAAGCCGAGCAGGCGAACGTAGGCGATCGGGATCCCGTTCACCCGTTTGAGGCTCCCCTCCACCGCCGGCGCTCGCAGCTGGCGACGGGTAAGGGT
The DNA here is from genome assembly GCA_963752585.1 of uncultured Solirubrobacterales bacterium. Lineage (GTDB taxonomy): Bacteria > Actinomycetota > Thermoleophilia > Solirubrobacterales > 70-9 > CAVVYV01. The sequence goes on along the minus strand of CAVVYV010000004.1, from coordinate 597,969 downwards.
CACCGGGCCCTCCCCCCCGCCGCTCGCCGGGTCCACGGTCAAGGTCACCTCGGTGCCGGGCTTGCCCTTGATCTTGGCGGTCGCCAGGTCGGCGTCATCCCCGGCGATCGAGCGCCCGTCGACCTCGGTGATCAGATCACCCTCGGTGATCCCCGCCTCCTTCGCGGGGGAGTCATCGAACACGGTGGCGACGCGCAGGCCTCGCTTGACCTCGGTGACGCTCATCCCCACCCCCGAGAAGCTGCCCTCGGTGACCTCCTCGAAGCGCTTGAACTCATTCGGGCCGAAGTAGTGGCTGAAGCGGTCCTTGTAGGTCTTCTTGAGCTCGTTGACGATTCCCCGGACCGAGCCGCCCTCCAGCCTCTCGGGATCGACCTCCTCGAAGTAGTTGTCCTCGATTACCTCCAGCGCCTGAACGCTGGGGTCCTCGCCCGAACCACCGAAGAGGTCGTCGACCAGGTCGTGGACGCTGTCGACGCGGGCGGCGAGAAACGCCCCAGCGACGAACGCGACCGCCACCAGGGCAACGACTCCGAGACGCGGTTTGCTCAAATCCGCAGGAAGCGGCGCAGCGTCAGGCCACTGCCGATCGCGGAGACGGCCATCGCCACCAGCAGCAGCAGGAAGGCGAGCTTGCCAAAGGCGATCGTGCTGTCGGTGGAGATCAGGTTGATGCTCTCGGCGAGGGGATCGACGACGGTCTCCTTGCCAAGGAAGAGGATGCCGACGGCGATCGCGCCGCCGATCAGGCCGCAGGCGAGTCCCTCGACCATGAACGGCCAGCGGATGAACCAGTTGGTGGCGCCGACCAGCCGCATCACCTCGACCTCGCGTCGGCGCGCGTAGATCGAGAGCCGGATCGTGTTCCCGACCAGGAGCAGCGAGGCCGCCAGGAGCAGCAACCCGATGATCACGAGGAACCACTTGACCGCCCCGGTGACGCTTCGGATCGAGTCCGCCTCGTCGCGGGAGTCGTTCACCTCGTCGATGATCGGGCTGATCGGGGTCGGCCTGCCGTCAGGCCCCGGCGGTGCGATCGCGGCTTCAACACCGGGGAGGTTGTCGAGGTCGTCGGGCTTGACGTTGAAGGAGTCGGGCAGCGGGTTGTGGGCGCCGGGGAGCTGCTCGGTCAGGTCCGCCTTGTTCTCGGACTCGAGCCGCTCCCCGAGGAGCGCCAGCCCCTCGTCCTTGGAGACGAACTCGACCTCCTTCACGTGCGGGATCGACTGAAGCCGTGTCTCCAGGAAGTTGACGTCCTGCTGCGTGTACGGGGTCGCGGTGGTGAGGAAGATCCGGAGGCCGACCTGGTCACGGACCTCTTCGGTCTTGCCGCCCGTCGTCTGAAGGACCGGGATCAGAACGCCGAGCAGGAGCCCGGTCACCGTCACCGTGACGATCGCGGCCAGGCTCGGTGCGGCGCTCCGCCGCAGCGCCCGCAGCCCCTCGCTGATGAAGAAGAAGACTCGCCCCATGGCTGGCGGCTAGTACCGCGGCTCCTCGTCGCCGACCTCCATCTCCTTTCGGAGACGGGTGGCGAACTCCGAGGTCGACTCGTCGTCGGCGGTGTACATCCCGGCGGACTGGTCGCGCACCACCCGGCCGGAATCCAGGGCGATCACCCGGCGGCGCATCTTGTCCACCATCTCCCGGTCGTGGGTGACGACGACGACGGTGGTGCCCGTGCGGTTGATCCGGTAGAGCGTCTGCATGATCCCGATCGAGGTGCTCGGGTCGAGGTTGCCGGTCGGCTCGTCGGCGAGCAGAAGCGGCGGATGGTTGACGAACGCCCTGGCCACCGAGAGTCGCTGCTGCTCTCCGCCAGAGAGCTGGTCGGGGAGGTTCTTGACCTTGTCGGCGAGCCCGACCAGCCGGAGCGCGTCGGGGACCTTGGTCCGGATCTCCGAGCGCGAGGCGCCGATCACCTGGAGGGCGTAGGCGACGTTGTCGTAGACGTTGCGGGATGGGAGCAGCTTGAAGTCCTGGAAGACGGTGCCGATCCGGCGGCGGAGGTGGGGCACCTTCGAGTCGGAGAGCTTGGCGATGTCTCGGCCCGCGATCAGCACCTCGCCCTCGGTCGGCGCCAGCTCCCTGATCAGCAGCTTGATCAGGGTCGACTTTCCGCAGCCGGTCGGCCCGACCAGGAAGACGAACTCGCCGCGGTCGACGCGGAGGCTGACCCGCTCGAGCCCGAGATGCCCGCCCGGGTAGACCTTCGTCACCTTCCTGAGCTCGACGATCGGGGGCTGCGCCCGGCGCTCGGTGAGGTGCTCGGGGCGGCGCTGCCCGCGGGACGAGCGCGCAACTGCGGGGATGTCTTGTACCGAGCCATTCGGGGAGAGGTGTGCTGCGGACGGGGCGATCCCTGCGGGTCGCGCCGCGCCTCAGCAGTGGAACAGCGTAGAGAAGCGGTCGATGCGGTCCGCAAGTTCGGTCCGCACCTACTAATCAGGACCAGCCGTCGCCGCGGATCGGCGGGTGCTGGACCAGCGGCTTCTTCAGCAGCGCCTCGCGGGCGAGGTCGGCGATCCCGCTCGCGGTCAGCCCGAAGTGCTCCATGCAGGCCTCGGCTGTGCCCGAGACGCCGAACTCGTCCGCCATCCCCAGGGCGAAGATCGGGACCGGGTGCTGCTCGGCGGCGACCTGGCGAACCGCGTCGCCGAGGCCGCCGACCACCCGGTGCTCCTCGGCGGTGACCGCGACCCCGGTCTTCGCCAGCGACTCGAGCACCCCCTGCTCGTCGATCGGCTTGACGATCGAGACGTTCACCACCTCAGCCTCCACCCCGTCCTCGCGCTCGAGCGACTCGGCGGCGTCGAGTCCCGCCAGACCATGTGGCCGCAGACGAAGATCGAGATGTCCTTGCCCTCGCGGAGGACGTCGAGGCCGGTGCCGAGGGTCTCCGGAATGTGGTCGTAGACGATCGGCGTCTTCGGCCGCCCGAAGCGCAGGTAGATCGGGCCGGACCGCTCGTAGGACTCGATGGTCGCGGTGTAGGCCTGGTTGTAGTCGGCCGGGACGATCACCTGCATCTTCGGCATCGCCCGCATCAGCGCAAGATCCTCGATCATCTGGTGCGAGGCGCCGTCCTCGCCGAGCGAGACGCCGCCGTGGCTGGCGCCGATCCGGACCGGGAGCTCGTTGTGGGCGATCCCGAGCCGGACCTGGTCGTAAGAGCGGGAGGTGGCGAAGATCGCGAAGGTGGAGGCGTAGGGGATCTTCCCCGTCGCGGCGAGGCCGCAGGACATCGACATCATCCCCGCCTCCGCCGCCCCGCAGTTGAAGAAGCGATCGGGGAACTTCTTCCCGAACTTCATCGACTGGGTGGAGACGGCGAGGTCGGCGTCGAGGGCGACCACGTCCTCGTGGGCCTCGCCGAGATCGACGAGCGCGTCGCCGTAGGCCTGCCGGGTGGCGATCGGCTCCGTCTGGGCCTCCGGCATCATCCCTCCCCCTTCAGCTTCCTCGTCTGCTCCTTCAGCCTCGCCTCGAGCTCATCCAGGCCTCTCGCTCCTGCTCCTCGGTCGGGGGCTTGCCGTGGAAGCCGAAGCGGTCCTCCATGAACGAGACCCCGCGGCCCTTCTTCGTCTGGGCGATGATCGCCGCCGGGCGGTCGAGGGTGCGGCTGCGCTCGAGAGCCTCGGTGATCTGCCCCATATCGTGGCCGTCGATCTCAACCGCGTCCCAGCCGAAGGACTCGAACTTCGCGCGGGCGTCGCCGACGTCCATAACCTCCTCGGTGGTGCCGTCGGTCTGCAGGTGGTTGTAATCGAGGATCGCGGTGATGTTCGGGACCTTGTAGTGGGCCGCTGCGGCGGCGCCCTCCCAGGTCTCCCCCTCCTGGCAGTCCCCGTCGGAGAGCAGGCAGAAGACGTGCGCGGTCTCGACGAGGCCGTCGAGGCGGAGCGCCAGGCAGATGCCGACCGACATCGAGAGCCCCTGGCCGAGCGAGCCGGTCGAGACCTCGATCCCGGGGGTCCGGGTCATGTCGGGGTGGCCTTGGAGGTGGGAGCCGATCTGGCGCAGTCCCATCAGGTCCTGGGGCGGGAAGTAGCCGTGCTCGGCCAGGGCCGCGTACTGGATCGGAGCCGCGTGCCCCTTCGAGAGGACGAAGCGGTCGCGCTCCGGCCATTTCGGGTTCTTCGGATCGTGGCGGAGCACCCGGTAGTAGAGAGCGGCGACGACGTCGGCGGCCGAGAGCGAGCTGTCGAGGTGCCCGGACTTGGCGACCGCGAGCATCCGCACGCAGTGCATCCGGAGCACGGTCGCGTAGCGCTCGAGCTCCTCGATCGAGGGCTTGGCGCCGGTCGCGGCAGCCGGCTGCGGGTCGGGAACGGGCTTCAGGTGCGCCATCTCGCGCTCTTTTCGCGCCTGCGGGTCAGGAGCCGCCCCGGGCCGCGAGCGGCTCAAGACGGGAGCGGCAGGGTAGCAACGAGCGGCATCACCCGCAGGCTATTTACCGTCGCTGATGGAATCGACTCAGGGTTGGCGACTTTCCTCGGATATGCCGAAGGAAATCGCCAATTCCATCTAGCCTGCGGCGCATGAGGGCGGGAATCCTGTGGGTCGCGGTGATCGCCGGGCTGGCGCTCGGTGGCTCGGCCTGTGACTCCGGCGACGACGACGGCGGCAACGACGGGAGCGCGACGACGGCGCCGGTGGTCGAGACCGGGCCGGCGGCCCCGCCACCGGCGGCAAGCGAGACCGGCTCCGAAGAACACGTGGAAGAGGGTCCAGCCGCTGAGGCGAGCCCTGAAGCGCCGGCGGTCGGCCCGAAGACAGGCGAGCTCGCCGGGATCGACGAGGAGGTGGTTACCCAGACGGTGCGCTTCTACATCGACGCCCTCGACCGCCACGACGCCCGCCTGGTCTGTGAGCTGCTCGCGCCCGGCGCCCTGCGGCTGTCCGAGCTCCCGGTGCGGCGGGGCGGCTGCGCGAGCTCGCTCGCGGCATCGATCGGCCATCGCCCCCCGGGGGGCACCCCGGCCTGGAAGCGGACGACGATCGCCGAGATCAGGGCGGTCTCGGTCGAGGGGCTCGGCGCGAGGGTGACCGCGTCGGTCGTCCATCGCTTCGCCGACCGCAACTACACCTCGGTCGAGGACGACGTGATCTACCTCCGGCCCGCCGGCGAGCGCTGGCTGCTGGCGAAACCGAGCGCCACCCTCTACCGGGCGGTCGGCTACCCCGAGCCGCCGCTGAGGGCGTTCACCCCTCCCTAGAAGCGGTGGTTGCCGCCGCCGCGCGGGGCGCGCCGGCGGAGGCGCTTGCCCTTGCGGTCGACCTGGACGATCCGGGCGTTCGCACTCGCGGTCCCCGGCTCGAGCACGGTGACGAATGCGGAGCCCTCGGTGAGGGCGCTCGAGGTGAGCTGGCCGAAGCGCCGCTTGAGCGCGAGCAGCACCCGGCCGGGCCCGCGTCCGCGGAACCGGCGGAGCATCAGCCGGCTGCGGCGGGCGTCGGTTCGGACGTAGGTGAACGCCTTGCCGTTGACGGAGGGGTCGAAGAGGAGCACCCGGTTCGAGCGGACCACCGCCCGGAACTGCTGGGTGCCGAGGGTGTGCTGGACGATCCGGCTGCCGCTCGGCGTCGCGATCGCGTAAAGCAAATTGGACCCGTCCACGGCGGGAGGGCTGAGCTGGGCCGAGCCACCTATCCCGGCGGCCTGCTGGATCGGGCCCGGCCGGGCGGGATCGGAGATCACCCGCGAGAAGATCCCGTCGCCGCCGCCCGTCAGGGGAGCCCTGTAGACGAGCCAGCTGCCGGAGACGGCGAGTGCGTCCGCGCCTGGAGCCGAGAGGTCAGCCACCGGGCTCAGCGAGCCGCGATCGAGCAGCCGGACGGTGCTTGGGGCGATGATCGTGGCGACGTAGTTGCCGCCAATCGCGGGGTCGCTCCCGGGCAGCGGCACCTCGCCCCCTCGGCGCAGGACCCCTCCGCCGGTGAGCGGCTCGAAGGCGAGGGCGTCCACGGTCGCCGAGGGGTCGGAGGCGGGCGCGGCGACGACCCCCCTGGCGCCGGCGCTGCCGGGCAAGAGGACGAGGGCGAGGGCGGCGGCGGCGAGGGCGGCGGCGTCGCCGCGGCGGAGGCCGAGATAGACGCCCGGCCGCTCGCACATCAGCTCGGTCGCCCGGATCCCGGGGGCGCGGCCGGCGAGCGGGGCCAGAGTCACGATCGGCAGCGCCCGGCCGATGCCGAAGCCGACGCCGAGCAGAAGGCCGAGCTCCGGCTCGCCGAGCGCCAGGCTGATCGCCGCGAGCGCCCAGACCCCGAAGCTGAGGACGAAGGTGGTGAAGCCGATCCCGAGGAGCACCCCGTAGAGGGCAGCCGCCAGCGGCATCGGCATCAGCCGGCGCCAGTGCTCGGGCAGCTGGCGGCGGATCTGGGGCACGATCCGCGTCCCGCGCGCCTCGAGTACGGCAGCGAGGAGGGCGATCGCGGCCGCGGCGAGGTAGGAGGCGCGCCCGCCCGCTCCATGAAGGAAGTCCCCGAGGATGGCTAGGAGGCCGAATGTCAGTACCCCGCCCGCGATTGCCCCGGGAAGGAACGTCGCGCAGGCCGCCACCGTCGTCCGCCTCCCGCCGGTGTGGCCGGTCGGGCCGATCGTCTCGATCGCCGACAACCCGCAGGGCGAGAAGGTGCCGGTGGCGCCGACGAGGAGGGCCACGACGGCAAGCGAGATCTCGAGCGCGCCGAGCTCCATCAACAGGGAACCTGGGTGTCGTAGTACATGACGCAGTAGACCTTGCGGCCGGCGTAGCAGTAGCCCGTCAGGGAAGCGTCGCCGTTGATCCGGCGGCTGCTGCGCGAGCAGCAATCCACAAGCTTCCGGACCTTGCCGCCGCAGCAGCGGTACCAGGAGCCATCGATCCTGGTCCTGATCCCGTAGATGCCCTCCACCCGGTCGCAAACCGAGGTGCGAGGCGCGGGCGGCAGCGGGCGGCCGTCGGGGTCGCGGAGCGGCTGGCCGTCGTCACCGATCGGCTGACCCCCATCGTTCACCGGACGCCCGGCGTCGTCGATCGGACGGCCGTCGCCCGCCCGCAGCGGAAGCCCGCGGGAGTCGATCCGGGGCAACCCGGTCGGATGCGGGCAGGACCCGGTGGTGAAGATGTGGCCGCAGAAGTGGAACGCGTCCGAGTCACCGGGCTCGATCAGGGTGCCGACGGTGCGCGCGGCGGTGGCCGCCACCAGGGCACCGCCGACCCTGGCGAGGAAGCCTCGCCGGGAGCTGTCGCGGGCGAGCCCCTCCGTGATCCGGTGGAGGTCAGGCACCCGCCGGGACCCGGTCGAGGGCCTCGCGAATCCCCCCATCGGTGCCGCCATCCGCCTCGATGCCGCCCGCCAGCCGCCGCTCGGCGGTCGCGACGACGCTCTCCAGCTGGGCGAGGTTGTTGAAGGTGCCCTTGGCAAGCACCGCTCCCTCCCGATCGAGGGCGACGGCGAAGGGGCTGCCCGGAATCCCGAGCCCGCGCCAGAGGTCCGCCTCGATCCACCTCGTCGAAGACACCGACCGCCACCTCGGGCTCGTGGGCGAGGCTGGCGATCGCGGGCTCGAGGGTGCGGCACATCGCACATCCCTCCGAGGTGAATACGGCGAGCGCGGTACGCGCGCGGTCCAGCGGGATCCTCGCGAGCAGCTCGGGCGACGGCGCGCCGAGATCGGGGCCCTCTCCCGCGACCTCGAGGGCGCCGGTGGAGCCGAGACGGAGCCGGAGCATCCCGACCTCACGCGCCAGCGCCAAAACGACGACGGCGAGGCCTCCACAGGCGAGCAGCGCCACCCCGAGACCGATTCCGAGCGCCTGGTCGGTGCTCAGCTCGATCGATGAGATGCCCGGGTGGGCGGCGAACGCCGCCGCAAGCACCAGGTTGCGGGCGACACCGATCCGGGTCACCCGCGAGCGGGAGCCGAAGCAGGCGCAGGGAGCTCCGGCCTGACCGCGGAGGAGGGCGCTGACCATCACAGCGGCGAGGAGCAGCATCAGGGCGGCGGCTCCGTACGCCGCCGACTCGGAGCCAACGGCGACCCCGGCCGCGAGCCCGAGCTCGAGGACGATCAGCAGCCCCCAGGCAAGGCCTCGGAGCGGCCCCGGATCGAACCCGAAGCTCGCCAGCGCGGACCGGCTCGCCGACGGAGACGCGAGCTTGGAGAGCGCTGCCACCGCGAGCACTCCTGCCAGCACGACGCGGAAAACGATCTCGATCATCCCTCGCGGCGCAAGCTAGCAGCCGCGGTCGCTACCGGCCCAGCGACGCCCTCACCTTCTTAAGGCAGTTCCGGCGCTTCCGCTTTTGCTTGATCTTGTTGCACTTGGCGTAGGGATCGTTCGCCGTCGGAGTGGGGGTGGTCACCGGCGCGGCCGCGAGGGTGCCGCCGGACGGCGCCGCCGCCGCGCTTCGCGGCGAACCGCCGTTGCCGACGATCTCCTCGTCCGCGAGGCCGAAGGCCAGCTCGAGCTCGTCGACCTTGGCGACGACCTCGTCGCGGAGGCCGCCCGCTCCAACCTCGGCAATCCGCGATATAGACGCCGGGCTTGTTTGGCTGGGCGCAGCCCTCGCCCCAGCTGGTGATCCCGACCAGCCTGAAGCCACCGCCCTCGAGCGGCGCCTCGAGCGGACCGCCGCTGTCGCCCTGGCAGGTGTCGACGCCGCCGCTGAGGAAGCCGGCGCAGACCATCGTCGCCGGGTCGAAATCGGTGCCGTAGATGCCCGGGTCGTCACAGGTCGAATCGGCGACGATCGGCACGCTCGCCGCCCGCAGGGTGTCGGCCGTGGTGCCCCCCTCCGTGGCTGCCCCAACCCGAGACGTCCTGGAGGACGCCCGGGGCCCAGAGCGGGGCCTCGTCGTCGCCGGCGATGTCGACGGTCGCCGTGCCCGCATCGAGTGTCGCCGGAGCGCTCAGGACCAGGTATCCGACGTCGTTCTGGAAGGTGCTCGAAATGAAGTTCAGCTGGTAGGAGACGTCCTGGATCAGGCGCTCGTCCGCGGTGGTTGCGGTCGACAAGGTCGTCTTCCCGAGGACGACGTGGACGTCATCGCGATCGAGCCTGCAGGTCCCGTCTCCGGGGGTGGATCGCTGGCCGGTGTGCAGACCGGGGTGCTCAGGTTGCAGGTGGCGGGGACGCAATCCGGATCACCGTCCGCGACGCAGTGCGCGGCGGTGAGCACGACCGAGCGGGTGATCAGGGACCCGCCGCAGAACTGCCGCTCGTGGGCGTCGAAGCCGGGGAAGTCATCCTCGGTGACGACGATCGCCGCCTGCCACGGGTACTGCTCGATCGTCGCCGTGTGGCCACCGATCACCCGGGGCTCCACGCGATTGAGCATCCGCGGCTGGCACGACCGTCAGCAGAACGAGCGCGAGACAGGCCAGGAGGGCAACTCTGATCCTCCCCATTACCGGTATTGAATCGGAAAGCGCGGAGACTTCCTTGAGCCCGCGTTAACCGATCGCGACCATGCGCTCGATCGGCAGCGTGGCGCGCTTTGCGACCTCCGGCGGCACCTTGACCTCGTGCTTGAAATCGCGGAGGGAGTCGCGGACCTTCGGCAGGGTGATCATCTTCATGTACTTGCAGAAGGCCATCCGGTTGGCCTCGACCAGCTTCGCCTCAGGCGCCGCCTGCCGGAGCGGGTGCAGCATCCCGTTTTCGGTGGCGACGATGTACTCGCCGTCGGGATGCTGCTCCATGTAGTCGAGCATGCCGCCGGTGGAGAGCATGTGGACACCGTCGGGATCGATGTCGCCCGCGGCGACGTACTCCATCGCCTGGGTCGCGCATCCGCACTCGGGATGGATCAGGAACTCGGCGTTCGGGTGCTCCTCGCGCACGGTTGTGATGTCCTTTGGGCGGATCCCCGCGTGGACGTGGCACTCGCCGTCCCAGATGTGGAAGCGGGCGCGGCGTTCGGGGTCGTCCCTGATCCCGGTCTCCCGCTCGACGAAGGCGCCGAGCCACATGTCGGGGCCGAAGAGGATCTCGGTGCCCTCGCCGTGCTCCTCCCAGATGTGCTCGACGACCGCGACCGCGTTCGAGGAGGTGCAGCAGTAGTCGGTCTCGGCCTTGACCTCGGCCGAGGTATTGACGTACATCACCACCTTGGCACCCGGATGCTCGGCCTTCCAGGCGCGGAGCTGGTCGGCGTTGATCGACTCCGCGAGCGAGCAGCCGGCGCCGAGGTCGGCGATCAGCACCGTCTTGTCCGGACAGAGGACGGATGCTGTCTCGGCCATGAAGTGGACGCCGCAGAACTCGATCACCTCGGCGTCGCTCGCCGCCGCCTGACGTGAGAGCCCGAGCGAGTCGCCGACGAAGTCAGCCATGTCCTGGAGCTCGGGAAGCTGGTAGTTGTGGGCGAGGATGACCGCGTCGCGCTCGGCGGCGAGGGCCTTGACCTCGCCGGTGAGGGTCGCGATCTCCTCCTCGGCGAGCTTGCGTGGAAGTTCGTTGACGGTAGGAAGCTCCAGCATCGGGCCTCGTTCCTTTCTATGTTCGCCGCCCCGGCTCGGAATACCGGCCTCGAGACTGGCGAATGAACTGACCAAAGGTTAGCGGCCCGTACGCTTGGCCCATGCCCGAATTGCCCGAGGTCGATATCACCGCGCGCCGGCTGTCCGCCGCGCTCGAGGGCGCCGAGGTCGAGTCGGCGCTGGCGCCCGGCGTGGCAACGCTGAAGACGTTCGAGCCGCCGCTCGACGACCTCGTCGGCATGCGCGTCGCCGGCGTGAGCCGTCGCGGAAAGATGCTCGAGGTCGGCTTCGTCAGCGCCGATAGCGTGCCGCCCGACCGCAGGCTGAGCCTGCTCGTCCACCTGATGTCGGCGGGACGCCTCCAGCTCTTCGACGAGCGCGCCTCGCTCAAGGACCGCCGCTCGCGGATCCTGATTCGTCTCGCCGACGGCCGCGAGCTGCGACTGCGCGAGTTCGGCACCAAGCAGGCGGCCTGGGCGAAGCTGCTCGACACCTGGGATGTCGGTGGCGACGAGATGGTCGCCACCCTCGGCCCGGACGCCTGGCCGCCACCACCGTTCGGCGAGTTCGTGAAGCTGATCGACCAGCCCCGCCACCTCCATCCCCTCCTCCGCCACCAGCGCGACATCGCCGGGATCGGCCGCTCCTGGGTCGACGAGATCCTCTGGGAAGCGCGGCTCTCCCCGTTCAAGAAGGGCTCCGAGCTCCGCGGCGAGGAGATCAAGCGGCTGCACGGCGGGCTTCACGTCCTCGGCGACGCGCTCTCCTACTACGAGGAGGTGATCGGGGACACGGTCCCCGACAAGCTCCCGATGCCGCTGAAGGTGCACCGCCGCGAAGGCGAGCCCTGCCCCCGCTGCGGAACGACGATCGAGGCGGTCTTCTTCGCCGAGCACCAGATGAACTACTGCCCGAAGGAGCAGACCGGCGGCCGGGTGCTCAAGGACCGCCGCCTCTCGCGGCTGCTGAAGTAGTCAGGCGGTCTGGGCGGCGATCGCCGGGCTGCACGCGGCGAGCTCGTAGCCGCCCGGCATGTCGCGGCGCAACGCGGCGAAGGCGACGGCGCCGGCGACCAGCGGCAGCCAGAAGAGGATGACCCGGTAGGCGAGCACCGCGGCCGCGGTGCCGGCCGCGGGCGCTCCGTAGACGATCAGGGTCCCAATCAGCCCGCCGTCGATGCCGCCGATCCCGCCCGGGATCGGCAACAGCCCGCCGAGCTGGCCGATCAGGTAACCCATCAGGACGACCGTCAGTGGCAGGGAGATCCCAAAGGCGTGGAAGGTCGCCCAGAGCACCGCATTGTCGAACGCCCAGTAGCCGAAGGACCCGACCAGGACGCGACTGTTTCCGGAGCGCAGGATCTGCCCCGCCTCAGCGCTGCCGGTGATCACCGCCAGTCGCGCCGCCGTCACGCCGCGGCGCAGCCGGGAGTCGTCGGAGCGGACGGCGCGTCCGGGCCCGAGCCGGGGAACCGCCGCCACCGCGGCGATCACCAGCGCCGCGACGGCGGCCGGGAAGGCGGTCAGCCACAACGACTGCTCCGGGCCTGCCAGGCCGACCGCCATCACCGTCCCGATCACCGCGACGGCGAGAAAGTTGACGCCGCTCTTGATCAAGAAGAAGGCGACCGAGCGGCGAGCAATCCGCTCCCCGTCCATCCCGCCCCGGTTCAGGATCCAGGCGCCGAGCGCCAACCCGCCGATGCCACTGGCCGGAACCAGCGAGCCCATCGCCAGCTCGGCGCCGCCGATCTGCCAGCTTCGTCGCCAGGTCAGGCCAGTGCAGAAAATCGGCCCGAACATGACGATGTAGGACGCGAACGAGAGCCCCTCGAGCAGCGGTCGCCAGCGCCAGCCACTCCGGCCTGGCGCCGGCGAGGCGGTCGCGGACCTCCCCGAGGCCGGGCGCGAGGAGGACGATCGCGAGGAGAACGGCAAGGGCCGCCACCGCCTGGAGGGTCCGGCGGAGCAGCGTGCGCGACTGAAACTCGCCGGGAAGGTCGGATTCCGGCAGCGCGTCGGGTCGGATTTCGACGGCGGACGAGATGCTCCGATTGTGACGGCCGCCGTCTGCCGGGACGGCCACGGGCCGGAGACGACGATCTCGCTAGGTTGCCTGCTGATGGCTGATCAACCGGCAATCGAGGCGGAGGGCCTGAGGAAGTCCTTCGGCAAGGTGGAGGCGCTCTGCGGCATCGATCTCAGTGCGCCGAAGGGCAGCGTCCTCGGGCTGCTCGGGCCGAACGGCGCCGGCAAGACCACGGCGGTACGGATCCTGACCACGCTGCTGCGCCCCGACGCGGGCAGCGCCCGGGTGGCCGGGCTCGACGTGGTCGCCGACGCGTCGAAGCTCCGGGCGCGGATCGGGCTGGCCGGACAGTACGCGGCGGTCGACGAGAACCTGACCGGGCACGAGAACCTGGAGATGGTCGGGCGGCTCTACCACCTCGGGGCGAAGCTCTCGCGCGAGCGGGCGACCGAGCTGCTCGAGACCTTCGATCTGACCGAGGCGGGCGACCGCCTGATCCGGACGTACTCGGGCGGGATGCGACGGCGGCTCGACCTGGCGGCGGCGCTGGTGGCGCGGCCGCCGGTCGTCTTCCTCGACGAGCCCACCACCGGACTCGATCCGGTCAGCCGGCTGGCGCTGTGGAGGACGATCGAGGAGAGGGTGGCCGAGGGGACGACGGTGCTGCTCGACAACCCAGTACCTGGACGAGGCCGATCGGCTCGCCGATCGGATCTGCGTGATCGACCACGGCACGGTGATCGCCGAGGGGACCTCGGACGAGCTCAAGGACCGGGTCGGCGGCGAGGGCCTCGAGGTGCGGCTGGAGCAGCCGGCGCAGGCCGACGCGGCGGTGGCGGCGCTGGCGGAGATGTGCGAGGAGCGCCCCGAGGCCGTCGACGGCCTGGTTCGGATGCAGGTCGGCGGTCACAAAGGGACGATCGCGGAGGCAGTTCGGCGGCTGGACGGCGCCGGGGTGGCGATCGACGACATCGCGATCCGGCGACCGACGCTGGACGACGTCTTCCTCGCCCTCACCGGGCACGCGGCCGAGCCGGAGAGCGAGGACGGCGAGCGAGAGGCCGCGGCGACCGAGGGGCGGCCGGCGTGACCGGAATCGGCTACGCCATCTCTGACACCGTGGTGCTGGCCGTGCGCAACCTGAAGCGGATCCCGCGGGCACCCGACCTGCTCGTCCGTTTCACGCTGCAACCGGTGATGTTCGTGCTGCTCTTCAACTACGTGTTCGCCGGCGCGATCGCAGACCCCCGGCCACTCCTACGTCGACTTCCTGATCCCCGGCCTGATCGTGCAGACGATGTTCTTCGGCGGCTTCGTCACCGCGATCGGCCTCTCCGACGACCTCAAGAAGGGGCTGATCGACCGCTTCCGCTCGCTGCCGATGTCGCGTAGCGCGGTGCTTGCGGGCCGGACGCTCGCCGACGTCGCCACGAACCTGCTCCAGCTCGCGGTGATCATCGCCACCGCCCTGATCATCGGCTTCGGTTTCGACGCCAGCGCGCTTGAGATCGTCGGCGGGGTTCGCATTGATGCTGCTCTTCGGCTATGCGTTCTCCTGGATCTTCGCCTCCTTCGCGCTGGTCTCCTCGTCGGCCGAAGCGGCGCAGGCGATCGGCTTCATCGTGATCTTCCCGCTCACCTTCATCTCCTCCGCCTTCGTCCCGATCGACACCCTCCCCGACGGGCTGCGCCAGTTCGCAGAGGTCAATCCGTTCACGGTGGCGGTCGACGCGATGCGGGCGCTCTGGATCGGCGATCCGGCGGGGAACAGCATCTGGGGCGCCGTCCTCTGGTCGCTCGGGATCACCGCGGTGTTCGGCTTCCTCAGCGTCCAGCGCTACAAGCGCGCCGTCAGCGCCTGATCGCCCGGCGGAGCAAGCCCCGGCCGATGGTCAGGGGGTGGCCGACCAGGGTCTCCAGGCGGCCGCCGATGCTGAGCGGGTCGCGAGCGATGCCGAGCTGGCGCAGCATCGTCGCCTGATCGAAATAGACCCGCTCGCAGACGAGCCTGTCCTCCTCGAAGACGAAGATCGCGAGGATCGGGAGCTCGAAGGCTCGCTCGGTCGGGGGGAGGCTGCGCAGGGGGCCGCTGTGGGTGCCGCGAACCACCGCCTCCACCAGGACGGCGTCGTCCGCGTGGTGGAGCGCGAGTAGCTCGTTGCGCTGGTCCGGGAACGCGCGCCTGGTCTCCTCGAAGTAGCGCGCCACCTCCTCGGCCCCGTCGTAGACGTCGCCGGTGCCGATCAGCTCGTAGCGAGGGTGGTGGAAGGTCTTCATCGTCGCGTCGAACTCGTGCCGGTTCTCCGAGTCCATGTGCTCGCGGACGATCGATTCGCGCTTCTCCCTCAGGCTCGGCACCTGCCCGAGGCTATCGCTCGATCCGCATGCTGAGGTCGAGCGCCGGCGCCGAATGGGTGAGCGCGCCGACCGAGACGAAGTCCACCCCGGTCGCGGCGATCTCGGCGACGTTCTCGAGGATGACTCCGCCGGACGCCTCGAGCTTCGGCGAGCCCTCCCCTCCGCTCTCGCGGGCAGCGGCGACCGCCTGCGCGCAATCCCTCGGCATCCATGTTGTCGAGCAGCAACCGGTCGGCGGCGGCGGCGATCGCCTCGTGCACCTCCCCGAGGTCGCCGCACTCGACCTCGACCTCCATCCCGGGCCGGGCCTCGCGGGCCCTGCGCACCGCCTCGCCCACTCCCCCCGCCAGCACGGCGTGGTTGTCCTTGATCAGGATCGCGTCGTCCAGACCCATCCGGTGGTTGGTGCCGCCACCGGCCTTGACTGCCGCCTTCTCCAGCACGCGCAGGCCCGGCGTCGTCTTCCGGGTGTCGAGGACCTTGGCGCCGCTTCCCTCCGCCGCCTCGACGAAGCGGGTGGTCAGGGTCGCCACTCCCGAGAGGTGGCAGAGGAAGTTGAGCGCGGTGCGCTCGGCGGCGAGCAGGGCAGCGGGCGGGGCCGGAGACCGTCGCCACGATCGCCGGAATCCGATCGCGCCACTCTCCCTCCACCGCCTGCGCCTCGAGGGTGCCTGTACCCGCCTGGCGGAAGACCTCGGCGGCGGCCTCGAGGCCGAAGAGCACCCCGGGCTGCTTCTGGACGATCTCGGCCCGGGCCTCCACGCCTTCCTCCACCACTGCCTCGGCGGTGACGTCACCCTTGCCGAGGTCCTCGGCGAGAGCGCCGGCGACAAGATCGCTGAGAGCGCTGTCGGTGCTGGCCACCGCGCCAGCTTAGGCGTGTCCGGCGATCTCACGCGGGCGCCGTGTGAGACGTTTATTGAGCAGATGCCCAATGTCGCTCTTCCCCCGTTCCAGGAGTTGCTCGACGACCACGGTTCGGACGTGCTCGGTTTCCTAGTTGCCTCGGTCGGTCCGGACGACGCCGAGGACTGCTTTCAGGAGACCTTCATCGCGGCGCTCCGCGCCTATCCCCGGCTCCGGCACACTCGCAACCTGCGGTCATGGCTGCTCACGATCGCGCACCGGAAGGCGATCGACCACCACCGGGCCCGGGGGCGGCAGGCGCTGCCCTCGGGGACGGCGGAGGAGGTTGGCGGCGGGATCGCCGGCGACAACAACGTCGCGGCCCGGACAGAGCGCGGCGGCGGAGAGCTCTGGCGGATGGTCAGCGCCCTCCCCCCGAAGCAACGCAGCGCCGTCGTCCTCCGCTACGCGGCCGACATGTCCTATCGGGGGATCGGCGAGATGCTCTCCTCCTCGGAGGAGGCGGCGCGACGAAACGTCTATGAAGGACTCGAGAAGCTGAGAGGTGAGTTGAGATGAATCCGATGACCAAGAAGCAGCTGGAAGACGCGCTCCGAGGCGGCCCCGACACCGGCGATCTCGACCGGGCGATGAGCAGGCTCCTCGCACGCGCCGAGGGCGACGCGCTGATCGACGTCGCCTACGCGAGCGTCGACTCCCCCTACGGGAAGCTCCTGCTCGCGCGAACCGACCGCGGCGTGGTCAAGCTCGCCCTGCCGAGCCACCGCGGCGACGAGGTCTCCGACGACGAGGTCCTCGAGGAGCTCGCGGGCCAGGTCTCTCCCCGTGTGATGGAGGCGCCGCAGCGACTCGACGAGGCCCGCCGCCAGCTCGACGCCTACTTCGAGGGGAAGCTGGAGCGGTTCGATGTCCCAGTCGACTGGCGGCTCTCCCGCGGCTTCACCAACCGGGCGCTCCACGCCGTCAGCCCGGATCCCCTACGGCGAGACCCGGAGCTACGCCCAGATCGCGAAGGCGGCAGGCAACGAGCGCGCCTTCAGGGCGGCCGGAACCGCCTGCGGCCACAACCCGGTCCCCCTGATCGTCCCCTGCCACCGGGTGGTCCAGTCCGGCGGCGGGATCGGCAACTACGGCGGCGGCCCGGAGATGAAGCGCTCGCTCCTGAGCCTCGAGGGCGCCCTCCGGTAAGCGAGCGGCCCGCAAGCTGCGGGCCGCTCCAGCGTCGTGGGCATGGCCCGTGATAGAAACGCCGCGCATGAGCGCTCGGCGTCCGCAAAAGAGCATGGCCCCGGGCCGAGCACGAATCCAGTTGTGACGGCCGGCCCGGCGATCGTCGCCGACACCACCTCCTACCTCCCCACCGAGCTGACCGAGCGCCACGGCGTGCAGCTTGTGAGCCTCTACGTGGGAATCGAGGGCAAGCAGGAGCGGGAGTCGGAGATCTCCGACTACGACGACTTCTACGACCGGCTGCGAGCGAGCGGAGAGGCCGTGACCACCTCGCAGCCCTCGGTGGGCGACTTCATCTCGGTCTACGAGCCGCTGCTCGCCGCGGGGCGCGAGATCGTCTCGGTCCATATCTCGGCGGGGATCTCCGGCACCCTCGAGGCCGCGAAGCAGGCGATCGAGCGGCTGAGCAGCGAGGGAAAGGGCGGCGAGCGGATCCACACAGTCGACAGCCGCAGCGCAGCGGGCGGCACCGGGATGGTGCTGCTCGCGGCAATGATCGCCGCGAGCGACGGCGCTGACCCCGAGGGGGTCGTCCGCCAGGCCGAGCAGGCACGCGACGCAGGGGGCATCTGGTTCTCGCTCGACACGCTCGAGTACCTGCGCCGGGGCGGGCGGATCGGCGCGGCGAGGGCCGCGATCGGATCCACCTTGAAGATCAAGCCGATCCTCACCTTCGCCGAGGAGGTGACCCCCGTCGCACAAGTCCGGACCCGATCGCGTGCCGTGGCGCGGTTGATCGACTACGCGCGCCTGCGCCACGACGACGGGGCTGACGCCTGGGTCGTGCAGCACATCCGCGACCCCGAGTCCGCCGAGCGGCTCGTGGAGGCGTGCCGGCCGATCTTCGGCCGTGATCCGCTCTTCGTCTCGGAGGTCGGTCCGGTGCTCGGGGCCCACGCCGGGCCGGGGATGATCGGTATCGGCGCCTCTGTCGAGAGCGCCTTCGAGTAGGCGCGCCCTGGGCGGGCATCAGATTCGCGGACAGCTAGGCCGGAAACACCGCCATCGTCGCGGTGAAGCCGTGGAGGAAGTTGCGGCCGCCGACCGGTCCGATCTCGCCGGCGCAGAAGAAGCCCGCGGTCGGGGCGCCGAGGGAGTCCTCGATTGCGGCGGCGTCATGGTCGGGGACCTCGAACATGTTCGAGCCGCGCCCGTTGCAGGTGAAGAGCAGCGCCCCGGCCGCTCCCTGGCCGCCGAGCGCCTGAGCCTGGGCTCGTAGCGCCTCGCGCAGGTCCTCGTCGGCCGAGGCGGCGTCCCGCACGTGGAGGCGGACGGTCTGGCCGACCCGGACCCGCTCGCCGGTGACCAAGGCGCCGCTCTCCCGGTCGGCGCCGATGATCGGCCGGACGAGGAAGTCGCCGCGCTCGTAGCTGGGTCGGTTCTCGTCGATCACGATCCCGAGGAGGACGCCCGCGGCGGCTAGTTCGCGCTCGCGCTCGGGGAGCGCGGCGATCACCTCGCCCAGCCGCTCCATCGCCGGCTTGCCGGCGAGCTCCGCGATCACGTTGCCCTCGGCCGCGGTGATCGTCATCTCGGCCCCGACCGGGGCGGCGCCCTGAGAGACACAGGGAAGGACCGCGGCGCCGGAGAGGACCGCCGTCACCGCCCCGTCCGAGTGGACGTCGCCGTCGCGCAACAGGACGGTCCCCCCGGCGAACGAGGCGCTGGCGAGCCCACCGAGCACCGGCGCCCGCGGCCGGGCGCGCTCGAGCGACTCCAGGAGCAGCTCCGAGGGGAAGCTGAACGGGTCGCAGAGGGAGATGATCGCCTCGCCGGGGCCGGCACCTTCCTCGGAGCCGGGGCCGGCGAGCTCCTCCGGGAGGCCGAGGAGGCGAAACCCCTCGCCCTCGCGCTCGGCGCTCAGGTGCATCGTCGCTGACCTCCGCCCCTGGGATGCTGGCGGCCCAGACGACGAGCCCGGGGCCCTCCTCGAGCTCCCGCCCCTGCGCCAGGGTGCCGCCGGCTCCGCAGCCGATCAGGTTGCGCGGCCCGAGCCGATCCTGGACCTCGGAGAGAAGCCACTTGGCCATCGGCAGGTGGGGGCCGGAGGCGAACACCAGACAGAGGTCGCAGTCGCCGTCGAGGCCGGCGCGGGCGCGGTCGGCGGCCTCGCCCGCGGCGCTGACCGTGTCGAACTCCTCGGAGAGGCCAACCGAGATCGTGGTCATCGGGTTAGCCGCCGGAGGCGCCGTCGCCGCCCGAGGCCCCGGCCTTCGCGGCCGCCTGGTTCAGGTACTGCGCGGACGAAGCCGTCGAGGTCGCCGTCGAGCACCCGCTGGGCGTCGCCGACCTCGAAGTTGGTGCGGTGATCCTTGACCCGCTGGTCGGGATGGAGGAAGTAGCTGCGGATCTGCGATCCCCACTCCGCCGACTTCTGCTCGCCGCGCTCCCTCGCCAGCTCCTCGGCGCGCTCGCGCTCCTTCCGCTCGAGCAGCCGGGCCTTGAGCAGCTGCATCGCCACCGCCTTGTTCTGGGCCTGTGAGCGCTCGTTCTGGCACTGGACGACGATCCCGGTCGGCAGGTGGGTGATCCGGACGGCGGAGTCGGTCTTGTTTACGTGCTGGCCGCCGGCGCCGGATGCCCGGTAGGTGTCCACCCGGATGTCGGCGTCGTCGATCTCGACCTCGACGTCGCCCTCGACCAGGGGCGCGACGTCCACCTGGGCGAAGCTGGTGTGCCGGCGGGAGGAGGCGTCGAAGGGGGAGATCCGGATCAGCCGGTGGACCCCGCGCTCGGCCGCGAACAGCCCGTAGGCGTTCTCCCCGCGGGCGATGAAGGTCGCGGACTTCAGCCCCGCCTCCTCCCCCGGCGAGGCCTCCTTCATCTCCGACCTTGAAGCCGCGGCGCTCCGCCCAGCGCAGGTACATGCGCACCAGCATCTCGGCCCAGTCCTGGGAGTCGGTGCCGCCGGCGCCGGCGTTGATCGTGACCACTGCGTCGCCCGCGTCGTAGGGGCCGGAGAAGAGCCGCTCCTCCTCGAGCTCGGCGAGGCGGCGCTCCACCGAGGCGAGCTGGGTGGCGAGCTCTCCGGCGATCTCCTCGTCCTCGGCGGCGAGCTCCGCCAGCTCGCCGAGGTCGCCGACGTCGGACTCGAGGGCGCGGAAGCTCTCGAGCCGGCGCTGGGCGCGGGCGTGGCGGGCCGAGGTCTCGGCGGCCGTCCCCTGATCGTCCCAGAATCCCGGCCGCTGCATCTCGGCCTCCAGCCGCTCGACCTCTCGCTCCAGCGCGGCTGGGTCAAAGGTAATCCGCGAGCAGCTTCAGCTGCCCACGGATCTCGGCGAGCCGCGGGGAGATTCCCTCCTGGGGAAGCGTCTCAGCCATGCCCACAGGGTACGTTGTGCCGATGCTGGTCCGGCTTGCGCTCGCCATCGCCGCCGGGGCGCTGATTGCCGGAGGGTCCGGCGGTGGCTCCGCGGAGCCGGTTGCGGCTGGTGGCGGCGGCAGCGCTCCCTCAGCCCACGAGGCGGCGCTCCAGATCTCGGGCAAGATCGGCTCCCGGCCTGCCGGGGGCCGGGGTGAGCGCCGCGCCCACGGCTACGTCGCCCGCAAGTTCGGCGACGCCGGGCTTCAGGTCAGCGTCGATCGCTTCCCGGTGCCAGGACGCGGGCGCTCGCGAAACGTGGTCGGGGTGCTGGAGACGCCGGCAGCCTGCCTCGAGCTGCTGATGGCCCACACGGACAGCGTCCCGCCCGGTCTCGGGGCGAACGACAACGCATCCGGGGTCGGGGTCCTGGTCGCTCTCTCCCACCGCCTGGCGCCGCTGGAACCCGGATGCGACGTCTGGCTGGTCGCGACCGGGGCCGAGGAGCGGGTGGTGATCGGGACCGGCTACCACGTCGGTGCGGCCGCCCTGGTCAAGTTCGTCAGGAACGCGGGCCGGGCCGGGGACCTGCGATACGCGCTCTCTGTCGACATGGTCGGCCGAGGCCGGCGGTTCACCCTGCGCTCTCCTCAGCCGGCGACCCGACCCGCCGTCGAAGGGGAGATCCTCGCCGCCGCCAATCGCGCCGGCGTCGTCCTCCGGTGGGGACGCGACTCAGGTCAGGGCAACTCGGACCATCGCGAGTTCGAGCTCGCCGGCCTCCCCGGCGCCGTGATCGAGGTCTGGAACGGGATCGACGCCTGCCACCACGAGGGCTGCGACCGGCCGGGCCGGCTGCAGAAGGCGCTCGCTGAATCGAGCATTCAGAATCGCGGAATCGCTCGTCCGCGGCTGAGCCCGGAGTCAATCGGCCGCTAAGTCCGGCCCGAGGATGCCGTGGCGCCCGAGAACCGCGCCAGCCAGGCCGGCGCCCACCAGTTGCGGTCGCCGAGGAGCTTCATCAGAGAGGGGACGAGCATTGCGCGAACGATGAACGCATCGATCAGCACCGCCACCCCGACCGTGAAGCCGACCTCCTTGACCCCGATCACCTGCCCGACCACAAGCGCTCCCATCACCACCGAGAACAGCAGGGCAGCCGCGGTCACCAGTCGCCCAGTGCTCTCCATGCCGATCGCCACCGACTCCTCGTTGTCGGCGCCCGCGTCCCGTGCCTCACGCACCCTGGAGAGCACCAGCACCCCGTAGTCGGTGCTGAGGCCGAAGGCGACGGCGAAGACGAGCACCGGCACCACCATCTGGATGCCGCCCTGGCTGGTGTAGTCGAACAGCCGCTCGAACCTGCCGTCCTGGAAGACAAGTACCAGCAGCCCAAAAGCCGCGCTGATGCTGACCAGGTTCATGATCAGGGCCTTGATCGGAAGCAGAACGGAACCGGTCATCAGAAAGAGCAGCACCACCGTGGAGATGATGAGGAGCGCTGCGGCGAGCGGAATGCGCTCGGAGACACTCGCCTCCTCGTCGACCTGGGAAGCGGCGACGCCCGTCACCCGTAATGGCGCGGGTGAGTCGAGAGAGCGGATCTCGCGAACGAGGCCCTGGGCCTGATCGGACAGCGGCTCGTCGGTGGTGGCGACGCTGATCGTGGTCACCTCCCCAAGGTCGGATGGCTCCGAAACCTCGCCTACGCCGCTCAGCCCGGCCAGCTGAGCTCGATAGGAGGCCAGGCCCTCGGGGCTCACACCCTCCTCGCCCTCCTCGAGCTGAACGATCACCGGTGAGCTCGGAGGTGGTGGAAACCGGAGACGGATCGCCCGATCTACCCGGCCGACCGCCGGTCCCTCGTCGAAGGCGGGGCCGAACTCCGTCATCGCGCTCTCCACCGCGGGCACGAAGTTGATCCGCAGGAAGGGGAGGCCGGCCGCCAGCAGCGCGAGTGAGGTGAGCACCGCAGTCAGCACGGGTCGCCTCATGATCAGCTTGGTGAAGCGATACCAGCGACCGCGCTCGGACGGCACCTGGCGGCGGCGCAGCCATGCCGGTGCCCCGGCGTTGACCTTCTCCCCCAGCAGCAGGAGGGCAGCTGGGAGGACGGTGAGCGCGATCGTCGCCGCGAGTAGGGCGACCATCACTCCGGCGAGGGCCATCGAGACCAGGAACCGCTGCGGGAAGACGAGCATGACCAGCATCGCGATCCCGACGGTGATGCCGCTGAAGGCCACGGCACGGCCGCTGGTGGCCATGGTCCTTCGGACCGCGGCTTCCGATCCACCTCCCTCGGCGAGCTCCGCACGGAATCGGGCGACCATGAACAGGCTGTAGTCGATCGCCAGCCCGAAGCCCATGGCTGTGATCACGCTGAGTGCCTGATCGATCAGCGGCACTCCCTCGTGGATCAGCCTCATGCCCGCCAGTGAGCCGACGAGGGCCAGGCCGCCGACCAATAGCGGGATCGATGCGGCCACCAGGCCTCGGAAGAAAACCAGGGAAAGCAGCAGCAGTAGTGGAAACGCGAGCAGCTCGCCACGCTGGAGGTCGCGCTCGACCTGTTCACCGAAGCCCGCGCTGGCCGCCGCACTGCCGCCAATCAGGACGTTGCCATCGTCCTCGAACTCCGCCTCTGCCCGATCGACGATCTCCTCGGAGCTCACCCCCGACCGCACCTGAGCGATCGCGTAGGCCGAGCTCCCATCCCGCGACACCGCCGTGGACTCCGCATCTGCGGCGAGGGGATTCCTGACGCTCACGATCCCATCGATCCCGGAGAGCCGCCGGACCATCTCGGCCACCCTCGCCTGGCCTGCGGGGGAGCTCACCTCGTCGTCCAGATCGATGAGGGCGACGACCTCGGCGTCGGTACGAACCCCGCCGGCCTCCTCGATCCGGTCGGCGGCCACCGCGCTCTCGGTCCCGCGGTCCTCGAAGACGTAGGGGTCGAGCGCCCGGAATGCAGTCATGCCCACCGGAGCCGCGATCACGAAACCCAGCGCAGCGACGGCCAGAACCCACTTCGGCCTTCCGCAGACCAGGTTTGCCGCGCCGTCGAGGACTCTCCCGATCATGCTGCTAGGCCCACCCTACGGGCCGAGACGACTGCCGGCTAGGTGGCGGCGGGCGCGGTCTCAGCGATCACGCCCGGCAGCCAGGCACCGACGGCGTCGGTGACCGCGTCGAGGTCCTTCTTCAGCCCATGGTCACCCGGAACCTCGACGACGGTGCGGCGGCGAGCGGCGGGCGGGAGCCCGAACCGATCGCGGTCCCCCTGGACGATCAGCATCGAGACCTCGACCGCCTCGAGCTCCGGAAGCCGACTCGGGGAGGCCTTTCCGCCCTTGCGCGGAGGCGGCTGCAATGGGAAAGCGAGGCAGAGGATCGCCGCTGCGCCGGTCTCGGCCGCGGTCCGGCAGGCGACCCGTGCCCCAAGCGAGCGTCCCCCGGCGATCAGCGTCAGCCCGCCCAGCTCGCCCGCGCGCAGGTGCTCGACCACCGCGATCCAGGAGGCGTCGAGCTGGCGCGCCGGAGCGGGTGAGCGGCGGCCGGCGACCCGGTAGGGCTGCTCTACCAGGGCGACGCTGACGCCCTCCGCGAGCGCGGCGTCCTTGGCGGCCTGGAGGTCGCCCGACTCCACCCCTCCCCCGGCGCCGTGGCCGAGAACCAGGGCGGCCCTCGGACTGTCGGCAGGATGGAGGTGCGCCCGCGCCGGGCCGTGCGGGGTCTCGATCTCGACGGTCAGGCGCCGTGGCACTTCTTGTACTTCTTGCCCGAGCCGCACCAGCAGGGGTCGTTGCGGCCGATCTTCTCGCGCTCGTCCTTGACCACCGTCTCCTGCTCGTAGACGGACGGGGCGCCGTTTCCCTGCCCGTCGCCGCCCTCGATCGCCTGCTCGGCGGCGACGTCGGCGCCGGCCGCCGTCGCGACCGCCGCCTGGCCGAGCGCGGAGGGCTGCTCGGCGGTTCCGCCAGAGAGCTCGACGTTGACCGGCGTGCCGGCTGGGGCGAACTGCTCCTGGGCTCTGGGCGCGACCTCGACCTCGACGTGGAAGATCAGCCTGGCGAACTCCTCCCAGATCGAGTTCATCAGCGCCTCGAACATCGAGAAGCCCTCGTTCTTGTAGGCGACCAGCGGGTCGATCTGGGCGAAGCCGCGGAGGTGGATGCCCTCGCGCAGGTAGTCCATCTCGGCGAGGTGCTCGCGCCAGCGGTTGTCGATGATCTGGAGGAGGATGCCGCGCTCGAGCTGGCGCATGATCTCGTCGCCGAACTCCTGCTCGCGGCGGTCGTAGGCTGCGAGCGCGTCCGCGAGCAGTGACTCGCGGAGGTCCTCTCGGTTGGTGGTCTCGGCCTGAAGGCCGGAGAGGTCCACCTGTGAGAGCCAGAGCTGCTGGGCCTGGGTCTGGAGCTCGCCGAGGTCCCAGTCCTCGAGGATGTCGCCCGGCGTGTAGGTCTCGACCAGCCGGCTGACCACCTCGGCGAGCTCCTCGCGGGCGACGTCGGACATGTCCTTGCCCTCGAGGATCTCGCGCCGGTACTTGTAGACGACCCGGCGCTGCTCGTTCATGACGTCGTCGTACTCGAGCACCCGCTTGCGGATCAGGAAGTTCTGCTGCTCGACCTTCTTCTGGGCGCCCTCGATCGTCTTCGTCAGCATCTTCGCCTCGAGCGCCTCCTCCTCGCCCTGCTCGTTCACCGGGCCGAGGCGGTCGAGGATCTTGTAGATCCGCTCACCGGCGAAGAGGCGGATCAGGTCGTCCTCGGCGGAGAGGAAGAAGCGCGATTCGCCGGGATCGCCCTGGCGCCCCGAGCGTCCCCGCAGCTGGTTGTCGATCCGCCTCGACTCATGGCGCTCGGTGCCGCAGATGAAGAGCCCACCGGCGGCCCGGATCTCATCGGCCTCGGCCGCCGTCTGTGGCTCGAGCTCCGCGGTCAGCTCCCGCAGCGCCTCCTCGTAGCCCTCGTTCTCGGGATTGACTCCCCGCCTCTTCAGCTCGTGCACCGCCATCTGCTCGGGGTTGCCGCCGAGCTTGATGTCGACCCCGCGGCCCGCCATGTTGGTCGCGATCGTCACCGCTCCCTTTCGGCCGGCCTGGGCGATCGTCTCGCCCTCCCGCTCGGCGTGCTCGGGCTTCGCGTTGAGGACCACGTGCTCGATCCCCCGCCGCTTCAGCTCGCCGGCGAGCATCTCGGAGATCTCGACCGAGATCGTCCCGACCAGAGTGGGCTGTCCGCTCTGGTGGCGGTGCCTCGATCTCGTTGGCGACCGCCTTCCACTTGCCGTCCTTGGTCTTGTAGATCGCGTCGTTCTGGTCGGCCCTGACCATCGGCACGTTGGTCGGGATCTCGACCGTCGGCGTCTTGTAGATCTTCATGAACTCCTGGGCCTCGGTGAGCGCGGTCCCGGTCATTCCGGAGAGCTTGTCGTAGAGGCGGAAGTAGTTCTGGAGGGTGATCGTCGCCAGCGTCTGGTTCTCCTCCCGGATCGAGACGCCCTCCTTGGCCTCGACCGCCTGGTGCAGCCCCTCCGACCAGCGGCGGCCCTCGAGGATCCGGCCGGTGAACTCGTCGATGATCATCACCTCGCCGTCGATCACCGCGTACTCGGTGTCGCGCTTGTAGAGCGACTCGGCCTTCAGCGCCTGGATCAGGTGGTTGACGAGGGTGCCGTGCTCGCCCAGGTAGAGGTTGTCGACGCCGAGGAACTCCTCCGCCTTGGCGATCCCCCGCTCGGTCGGGGCCACTGTCTTGTGCTTCTCGTCGTACTCGTAGTCGTAGTCGACCTCGGAGGTGTCCTTGGACTCGCCGAGCGACTTCAGCTTCGTCTTCGCGGGCTCGCCCATCATTGTCTTGGCGAGGCGGGCGAAGGTGTAGTAGAGGTCGGCGGCCTGCTCGGGCCGGCCGGAGATGATCAGCGGTGTCCGCGCCTCGTCGATGAGGATGTTGTCGACCTCGTCGACGATCGCGAAGTCGTGGCCGCGCTGGACGCATTCCTCGAGCGACCCGGCCATGTTGTCGCGGAGGTAGTCGAAGCCGAACTCGGAGTTGGTGCCGTAGGTGACGTCCGCGGCGTACTTCTCGCGCCTGGTGGGGGGATCGTCGCCCTCCTGGATCGCGGACACCGTCACCCCGAGCGCGTCGTAGATCGGCTTCATCCACTCCGCGTCGCGGCGGGCGAGGTAATCGTTGACGGTGACCAGGTGGACGGCGTTGCCCGCGAGCGTGTTCAGGAAGACGGGCAGGGTCGCGGTCAGGGTCTTGCCCTCGCCGGTCTTCATCTCGGCGATCGCCCCCGAGTGCAGCACCATGCCGCCGATCAGCTGGACGTCGAAATGGCGCTGGCCGAGGGTGCGCCGGGCGGCCTCGCGGGTGAGGGCGAAGGCCTCCGGCAGCAGGTCCTCGATCGACTCGCCGTTGCGGGCGCGCTCGCGCAGCTCGTCGGCCTCCTTGCGGAGCTCGGCGTCGTCGAGCAGCTCCATCTCCGGCTCGAAACGGTTGATCGCGGAGACCCGGCTCTCGTACTCCTTGAACTGCTTCCCCTCGCCCATGCGAAGGGCTCGATCTAGGATCCCTCTGGCCACCGGCCTAGGTTAGCTGGAGGCAACGCCCGTCTCAGACGGAGCGGCTGCGAAGCTTCGCCACCATCTGCCGAGTCCGCTGGCGCTTCCGCCGCTTCTCCCGGTGCTTCTTCACCTGGCGGCGGACGTCCTCTGCCAGCTCGTGGATCGAGTGCAGCATGTCGGGCGATCTCTCTTCGGCGCGCAGGGTGATCCCCTTCAGGCCCAGGGTCGCCTCGGCGACCATCCGGTCCTTGATCCGCGGATTGCGCTCCTCGGACAGCTCGACCTCGAGCGTGGCCAGCTCCGAGACCTGCTTGCCGACCCGGCTGAAGCGGCTGACTACCGCTTCCCGGAGCTCCTCCGTGACCTCGACGTTCCTTCCTCGGACATCGATCCTCACGCTGGTCCTCCTTCCGTCCTGGTTGGCCGCACGATGCTACGCCTGCCGTCCCCGGGCGGCAACCCCTGTTTTTCGGATCTGGCCAGGGTCAGGGCGACCACTCGTTCGCAGTCGTCACCGTTGAGCGCCGCGGCGCACGCGGCCAGGGTCGCCCCGGTGGTGTGGACGTCGTCCACCAGGAGGGCGCGCCGAGGGACGGGTCCGGCGGCGCGCACCCGAGGCGGATCGGTGAGCCGCGCTCGCCGCTCGCGGCCGACCTGGCGGGGGCCATGGGCGCGGCGCAGACAGGCTGCGTACGGAAGCCCGCCGCGCGCGGCAAGCGCGAGGGCGATCTCCTCAGCAGGATCGAACCCCCGCCAGCGCCAGCGCCACGGGGCGGCTGGCACCGGCACCACCACCCCGGCGAGCTCCTCGTCGGGCAGGCTCGAATGATCGCTCCGGCCGCCACCGTGGCGAGACCGAGGCGGCGGCCGAACTTGAGCCCGTGGGCGAGCTCGCGAGCAACCCCCTCGAATCGCGAGGCGGCCACGGCCAGTGAGACCCCGGCCGGGCCGCCCTCGATCACCGGCCGGGCTGCGCCGAGCTCGCGCTTGCAGCACTCGCAGATGACGTCGCTCTGCTCGCAGCGCTGCCCGCAGCAGCCGCAGCGGGGCGGCGCCAGCGCCGACGCCAATCCACGGCGAGGCCTTCGCGCATGGCGCCACCCTCAAGCCGCGGTCCGCGCGGATGACGCGCAGGAAGTACCTACTCGAGCAACGCCTCCACCCGCTCGCGGAGGACATTCGCCGTGAACGGCTTCGGCAGATAGTCGTCGGCCCCCGCTTCCAGACCCTCCTGGACCTCGTGCTCATGGACGCTCGCACTGACGAGGAGAACCGGGATCCCGGCCGTGCGCGCGTCCGCCCGGATCCTCCGGGTCACCTCGCGGCCGTCGATGATCGGAAGCATGACGTCGAGAACGACGAGGTCGGGCTGGAGGCTGGTGACCAGCTCGAGCGCTCGCTCCCCGTCGGACGCGGTCACCACCTCATACCCCGCCTGTTCGAGGCGGAGCCTGATCAGGCCGAGGATGTCGCGCTGGTCATCGACAACCAGGACGAGCGCGGTATCGCGACCCTCGCCCATCTCAGCCCACGCTCCGAGCGCGTTCGTCCTCCGGGGCGCGCTTCCTTGCGTCGTGCACCGGCAGCACCACCCGGAAGGTCGATCCCCGCCCGGGCTCGCTCATCACCTCGATCTCGCCCTCGTGCGCGTCGACGATCGCCTTCGAGATCGCCAGCCCGAGCCCGGCCCCGCTGTAGTGACCCTTCCGCGCTTCCTGCGCCCGGTAGAAGCGGTCGAACAGATGCTCCAGCTCGTCCGGCCCGATCCCGACGCCGGTGTCACTGACCTCGATCGCGCAGCGATCCCGCTCGTTTCGCACCCGCACCGCCACGGTTCCGCCTCCGTCGGTGAACTTGATCGCGTTGGAAACAAGGTTGTCTATCACCTGGCCGAGGCGGCTGGAATCCGCCATCAGCGCCGGGACCTCCTCCGCCTCATGTGAGAGGCGGACGCCGGCCTCCTCCGCCGCCGGGCGCGAGCCGTCGACGCAGTCCCGAACGACCGGCTGGAGGTCGACCGGCCGGAGATCGACGCCGAACGTCCCGGCCTCGACCTGGGCCACCAGGAGGAGGTCCTGGACCAGGCGGTCCAGCTTCTCGGCGCTGCGCCTGATGATGCCCATGTACTCCCGGCCCTCCGCTGACAGTTGGCTCCGTTCGATCTCGTCGACCATCTCGGCGTAGCCGACAATCGAGGTCAGGGGGGTTCGCAGCTCATGCGAGACCAGGGCGAAGAACTGTGACTTCAGCTCCTCCGCCGCCTGCCGCTCGCTGACGTCGTGGAGGAACGCGTGAAAGCTGCGCCGGCCATCCTCATCGAGCGGCGAGATCGTCAGCTCGACCTGGAGCTCGCCGCCATCTCGCCGCGCCGCGGGTAGCTCGAGCCGCCTGTCCAGCACCGGTCCCTCGCCGGTGTCCAGGTATCGAGCCAGCCCCCGCCGGTGATCCGCTCGCAGCCGCTCGGGAACGATCGTCTCCTCCACGGTCCGGCCGATCGCCTCCTGCTCCGGCCACCCGAACAGGCTCTCCGCCTCCCGATTCCAGGCGGTGATCACCCCGTTCTCGTTCATCGCCACGTAGGCCTCGTGGGTGGTCTCGATCACCCGCCGGAGCCGCTCGATCGACTGCTGCTCGACGGCGACCGCCTCGGAGCTGCGCCGAGCGAGCCCGTGCACGACGAGGGCGACGCCTCCGAACAGGATCGCCCTCGACAGGTAGCCGACCGGGCCCAGCGATTGGTCGAGAATCAGCAGCGCACCCATGCTGAGCAAGTAGGCGGCGCCCGCTGCGGCGAGCGCCGCGGCGAGGCTCCAGCGGATCGCGACGATCGCGATCGGGATCGCGTAGAGGACGACGATCGCGTCGTTCGGATCGTCGAACGAGGTGACCCTCAGAACCGTGATGACCGCGAACAGCAGAACGACAGCCGCAAACACGGCAGGCGCCTCCTTCCCGCCACGAGAATACCGGGGGATCGCGGCGGGAGGCCGCGGTCGTTGACGGACGGATCCCTCAGCCCAGCGGCCGATCAGGGTTCGTGGCGCTGAGCCCGCCGACGATCACCGCCCCCGCACCGAGCTCGGTGCCGGGGAGAAGCACCGCCTCGCGGATCATCGCCCCCGCCCCGACCCTGCAGCCGTCCCCGATCACCACCGGGCCGTGCAGGTCGGCGCCGGCGCCGATCTCGCAGCCCGAGCCGATCAGGACCGGGGGCTTCACCTTGACCCCGTCGAGGTCCGAGCGCGTCGCCGGCGTAGACCCCCGGCGAGCCTCGCTCGCCCGGGGGCGATCCCGACCTTGCCCGCGAGTGCGTCGAAGTTCCCCTGGACGAACTCGCCGACCGAGCCGATGTCGTTCCAGTAGGCGTCGATCTCGTGCGAGTGGAAGGGGATGTCGCCGTCGAGCAGCGCCGGGAAGACGTCCAGCGCCCAATCGACGAAGCCCGGCGGCTGGTCGTCGTCGCCCGCGGGGCTCTTGTGCCCCGTCGGGCGGGAAGTGGTCGAAGATCTCGCGCCGGAACATGTAGATGCCGCAGTTGGCGAGGTCCGAGAGCGCCTCGGCCGGATCCGGCTTCTCC
This sequence comes from uncultured Solirubrobacterales bacterium, assembly GCA_963752585.1. Lineage (GTDB taxonomy): Bacteria > Actinomycetota > Thermoleophilia > Solirubrobacterales > 70-9 > CAVVYV01. The sequence continues at coordinate 567,562 of CAVVYV010000004.1, read as the reverse complement.
TGGAATCCCTGGATCCGCCCGTCGTCGTCGGTGATCGCGACCCCGAACTGGGTGGTGTCCTCGACCCGCTTGGTGGCCAGGGTCGCGATCGCCGGCGCCACGCCTCGTGCGCATCGCGCATCGCGCTCAGGTCGATGTCGGTGAGGGCGTCGCCGGAGATGATCAGGAAGGACTCGGTCTCCGAGAGGAAGTCGCGGACCTTGCCGACCCCGCCCGCGGTGCCGAGCGGCTCGGGCTCCTCGCTGTAGCTGATCCGAGAGGCCGTACTCCGAGCCGTCACCGAAGAGCTCGCGGATCTGCTCCGGCAGGTAGGAGAGATTGGTGACCACCTCGGTCGAAGCCGTGCTCGCCGAGCAGTCGGCGATCGGGCGCCATCACGGCCTGTTCAGGACCGGCGCGACCGGCTTCGGCATCAGATAGGTGAGCGGCCGCAGCCGGGTGCCCAGCCCCGCCGCCAGGATCATCGCCCTCATCGGGCGCGCCTAGTAGCGGTAGTGGTCGCTCTTGTAAGGGCCCTCGACCGGGACGCCGATGTAGGCGGCCTGCTCGGGGCGAGCTCGGTCAGCTCGACGCCGAGTGCGTCGAGGTGGAGGCGGGCGACCTTCTCGTCGAGGTGCTTCGGCAGCACGTGCACCGCCTTCTCGTACTCGAGCGGCTGTCCGAACAGCTCGATCTGGGCGATCACCTGGTTGGTGAACGAGTTCGACATCACGAAGCTCGGGTGGCCGGTGGCGTTGCCGAGGTTCAGCAGGCGGCCCTCGGAGAGGACGATGATCGAGTGGCCGTCGGGGAAGCGCCACTCGTCGACCTGCGGCTTGATGTTGATCCGCTCGATCCCGTCGAAGGCCTCGAGCCCGGCCATGTCGATCTCGTTGTCGAAGTGGCCGATGTTGCCGACGATCGCCTGGTGCTTCATCCGCGCCATGTGGTCGGCGGTGATCACGTCCCTGTTGCCGGTCGCGGTGATGAAGATGTCGGCCGTCGTCGATCACGCTCTCGAGCTTCCGCACCTCGTAGCCCTGCATCGAGGCCTGGAGGGCGCAGATCGGGTCGATCTCGGTGACGACACCCTGGCGCCCTGCCCGCGGAGGGACTCGGCGCAGCCCTTGCCGACGTCGCCGAAGCCGCAGATCACCGCGGTCTTGCCGCCGATCATCACGTCGGTGGCGCGGTTGATCCCGTCGATCAGCGAGTGCCGGCAGCCGTAGATGTTGTCGAACTTCGACTTGGTGACCGAGTCGTTGACGTTGATCGCCGGGAACAGCAGCGTCCCGTTCGCGCTGCCTCTCGTAGAGGCGGATCACGCCGGTCGTCGTCTCCTCGGTCACCCCCTTGATCCCGGCGGCCATCTGGGTGAAGCGCTGCGGGTCGGCCGCGAGGCTCTCGCGGAGCAGTCTCGAGGATCACCCGCTCCTCCTCGGAGCCGGCGGTCTCGGCCCGGGGACCGCGCCGGCCGCCTCGTACTCGGCGCCCTTGTGGACCAGCAGGGTCGCGTCGCCGCCGTCGTCGAGGAGCATGTTCGGGCCGGTCTCGCCGTTCGGGCCCCGGCTCGGGCCAGGTCAGCGCCTGGCACGTGCACCACCAGTACTCCTCGAGCGTCTCGCCCTTCCAGGCGAAGACCGCGACGCCCTTCGGATCGTCCGGGCGTCCCGTCGGGCCCGACCGCGACCGCCGCGGCGGCGTGGTCCTGGGTCGAGAAGATGTTGCAGCTCGCCCAGCGGACCTCGGCGCCGAGCGCGACCAGCGTCTCGATCAGCACCGCGGTCTGGACCGTCATGTGGAGCGAGCCGGTGATCCGGGCGCCCTTCAGCGGCTGGGAGTCGGCGAACTCGCGGCGGGTCGCCATCAGCCCGGGCATCTCGTGCTCGGCGAGCCGGATCTCCTTGCGGCCGAAATCGGCCAGGGAGAGATCGGCGACCTTGAAGTCGAGGCCGGTCTTCGGCGGGGTGCTGGTCGCGGTGCTCATCCGGTGATGGTCTCCTGGATCGCGGTGCGGGCGGGAAGGCTACAGGCGCCTCCGCCGGACGGTTACGGTTGACGGAGCGACGGTCTCCGCAGGTCACCCGATGGAGCGACCCGTTTGCATGGAGGAAGCCCTGGTCGTGAACGAGGAGCTCGCGATCCCGCTGGGCGAGATCGAGCTCCGCGCGAGCCGCTCCTCGGGCCCCGGCGGCCAGCACGCCAACGTCACCGCCTCGCGGATCGAGGCGGTCTTCGACGTCGCCGCCTCCCCCACCCTCACCGACGAGCAGCGGGCCGCCTGCGGGAGAAGCTCGGCGACCGGGTGAGCGCTGTCGCCCAGGACGCCCGCAGCCAGGCGCGCAACCGGGAGCTGGCGCTGGAGCGGCTGCGCGAGAAGCTCGCCGCCGGGCTGCGCGCCCGAGAGCCCGCCGCCCGACCCGGCCCGCCCGCGCGGCCCGGGAGCGGCGGCTTGAGCAGAAGCGCCGCACCTCGAGCGGAAGGCTCAGCGCCGGCGCCCAGCGACGACTGAGCGGGCCGCTTCGCGCGCCCTAGTCACGGCTTGCCCTGCGCTCGCGCCGAGCTCGGCCTTGAAGCCTCGATCACCGGGACCGGCGTCGGGTCCGCCCCCGCCGCTCGGCGACGTCGAGGGAGACCAGGTCGCCAAGCATCACCGCGCGATCAGGCGCTCGGTCCGGCTCTCCCCCTCGGTCTCGAGCCGGACCACGCCGAGGGCATGCGGCTCGATCAACTCGGCGGTCAGGTCGAAGCGCCGGCGAACGCGGGGGTGCTGGTCGCGGTCCTCGAGAAAGACGGGCGAAACGCCGCGGTCGACGCCCCGGGCCAGCCCTCGAGCTCGTTGTGGTCGGCCTCCGGCAGCACCGAGCGAACGCGGGCGCCTTCGCGTTCTCGTTCAGTTGGGCCTTCCAGCGATAGGCGACCGGGGCGGTGAGGTCGCTGCCGTAGATCACCACGGTAGCGTCGCCGAGCTGCCCGGCGACCCGCTCGGCGCTGCCGCGCGATCCCTCCGCATCTTCAGCGCGACGCGGTCGCGTCGATCTCGGGATGGATCCGCGGCGCCCCCAGCGCCAGCGCCGCGAGCTCGGCGGCGTTGCAGAACATGTAGGCGACCGCGGCCCGCGGCTGGAGCCCGGCGGGAGGCCGATCACCGGCACCCCGTCCCGCCGCGCCCACTCGGCCAGCTCGCCGCCCGTGGTCGCGACCAGGCGCTGCGCCCCGAGCGCCTCGGCGGCCTCGTAACAGGCAAGCGTCTCCTCGGTCTCCCCCGAGTAGCTGGAGCAGAGCACCGCGGAGCCGGCCGGCGCCCACGCGGGCAGCTCGTAGCCGCGCATGGTGAACATCGGCCGGCTCAGCCGGTCGCCGAGCGCGGCGGCCGCGAGATCGCCCCCGATCGCCGATCCCCCCATCCCGCAGACGATCACCGCCGGCGCCTCCATCGTCCTCAGCCGGGCGCTCTCGATCCGCCAGAGCGCGTCGCGGAGGTGATCGGGCATCGCCATCACCGCCTCGCGCATGTCGCTCATCCGGCAGCCTCCGCAAGGTCGCCCTCGCCGAGCACCGAGCCGGCTCGACCTCGGCCGCGGCGGCGACCTCGACCTGGGCCGAGAGGATCGAATCCGCGGACGCTCGCCCCCTCGCCCACCCGGCAGCCGGCGAACAGCACCGAGCCCCCGACACTCGCGCGCTCCTCGACCACGCAGCCGGGCCCGAGCACGGCCCTGGGGCCGACCTTGGCCCCGGCCGCGACCTCGCGCCCCGCCCCGATCAGCGCCGGCGCCTCGACCGTGGCCTCGTCGCTGACCCCGGCGCCTCCTCGACCAGCATCCGTCCGGATCGAGGCGATCGGCGATGACCGTCTCGACCTCGCGCTCGAGGATGTCCCAGTTCGCCTGGAGGAAGCGGTCGGGCGTGCCGATGTCCACCCAGTAGCCGTCGAGGCGGCTGCCGTAGAGGCCCCGGCCGACCAGCTCCGGGAACACCTCACGCTCGATCGAGACCTCGCGGTCCGGCGGAATCTGTCGAGGACCGAGCGCTCCAGCAGGTAGGCACCTGCGTTGATCTCGTCGGTGTCGACCTGCTCCGGATCGGGCTTCTCGAGGAACTCGGTGATCTCGCCGTCGTCGCGTCGCCTCGGACCAGCCCGTAGGCGCTCGGATCCTCGACCGGGTAGAGCGCGATCGTCGCCGCGCCGGCGCTCTCGTGCTGGGCGATCAGGGCGCTCAGGTCGAGGTCGCAGAGGACGTCCCCGTTGAGGACGAGGAAGCGGTCGTCGAGCATCTCCTCGGCGAACCGGATCGCCCCGGCGGTCCCACGCGGATCGGGCTCCTCGGCGAAGCGGACCCTGGCCCCGCTCACCTCGCCAGCGCCTCTCGCATCCCCTCCGCGAGGTGGCCGCAGGAGACGACCACGTCGTCGACCCCGTGGCCGCGAGCCAGTCGATCACGTAGGCGATGTGGGGGCGGCCCGCGAGCGGCAGGACCGGCTTCGGCACCGTGTAGGTCAGGGGCCGGAGCCGGGTGCCCTCGCCCCCGGCCAGGATCAGGCCTGCATCAGCCCTGCGGCTCGCCGTCCGCGCTCGGCCGCCCGATCCCCTCGTAGGTGAGCCCAGCAGCCCGGAGCGCATCGGCGTCGAGGAAGTTTCGCCCGTCGACGAGCAGCGGGGTCCTCATCCGCTTCGCGACCTCGGCCCAGTCGAGCTCGGCGAACTCGGGCCACTCGGTGACCAGGACCGCGGCGTCCGCTCCGTCGATCGCCTCGAGCGCCGACGCGACATCTCCACGTCCGGGAGCAGCTCCCGCCCGGTTCTCGGCCACCGGGTCGTAGGCGACGACGGTCGCCCCCTCCCCCTGGAGCCGGGAGGCGAGCACCAGGCTCGACGCCTCGCGCATGTCGTCGGTGTCGGCCTTGAAGGCGAGCCCGAGGAGGGCGACCCGCTTGCCGGCGAGCGAGCCGAGGTGCTTCGTCAGCTTCGAGAGCACCCGCCGCTTCTGGAGCTCGTTCACCTCGATCACCGAGTTGAGCAGCTGGAAGTGGTACCCCGAGTTTCCGGCGAGGATCTTCAGCGCCGAGACGTCCTTCGGGAAGCAGGAGCCCGCCGTAGCCGATCCCCGCCTGGAGGAACTTCGGGCCGATCCGCTCGTCCATCCCCATCCCCCGCGCCACCTCGGTGACGTCGGCGCCGACCTCCTCGCTGACGTTGGCGATCTCGTTGATGAAGCTGATCTTGGTCGCGAGGAAGGCGTTCGAGGCGAGCTTGATCATCTCGGCGCTGGAGACGTCGGTCCGGACGATCGGCGCGCCGACCGGCTCGTAGGCGGCCGCAACCGCGTCGGCCGCCCACTCGTCCCCCGGCTCGCGCCGATCACCACCCGGTCGGGCTCGAGGAAGTCCCTGACCGCCGTCCCCTCGCGGAGGAACTCGGGGCAGGAGACATAGGCGAGCCCCTTGGCGAGGATCGCGCTGATCCCGGCGGCCGGTGCCGACCGGCACCGTGCTCTTCATCACCAGCGCCCGCTGGTCGCCGCTGCCGATCTCCTCCACCGCGCGCATCACCGCGCTCAGGTCGGCGTCGCCGGAGTGGGTGGGCGGCGTCTGCACGCAGATGAAGATCAGCCGGGCGACCTCGAGCACCGGCCGATCTCGGTGGTGAACTCGAGCCGCTCGCGGTTGCGCTCGATCAGCTCGGCGAGCTCGGGCTCGTGGATCGGCACCTCGCCCCGCTCGAGCCCCTCGACCTTCTCGGCGACGATGTCGCGGGCGACGACCCGATGGCCCAGCTCGGCGAAGCAGGCGGCGGTGACCAGCCCGACCCAGCCGGTTCCGATTACCCCGATCGGCTCCCTCTCGCTCACTGTCTCCGTAGCTTTCCAGCCCGGGCGGCGGCGGGCTCCCGGCCGGGGCGCTCACCGGCCGACCCTGGGGAGCTCCTTCATCCCCTCGGCGATCTTCAGCATCTCCTGGTTCGAGAGCGACTCGATCAGGGTGTTGGAGAGCCAGAAGGAGCCCTGAGTCGGTCTGCCAGGCGATCATCCGCACCCGGTCGCCGTCGTAGTAGATCTTGTAGGTCGCGGTCGCCGACCTTCCTCTCGGAGTCCGGGTCGTCGAGGATCGGCGGGTCGTTCCAGGCGGTCGCCATGAAGCCGTAGTACTCGCCGATCGCCGGCCGGGTGAACACCCACTTGTAGGCGGCGCGCTCGCCGGCCGGCGGCGAGCCCTCCCCGGTCCCGTTGATCTTGTAGACGCGCGGCTTCTGAGCGAAGTCGCTTCCGGTCTCCAGCGCCGTCGGATAGTAGATCGGCAGCTTCGGCACCCGGCGGCGCATCGGCTGGGCGAGCTCCTTGCCGTAGCTGGTCGGGGTGAGCTGACGATGTTGTCTACGGGTCCGTCGCTTGGGTCCGGCGGGGGGTGCTTCTTCGCGGGTGCCGGCGCGACGGGCGTCTGGTCGGGGGCGGCCTCCGGGGTGACCGGCCCCTCCGGAGCGGCGGTCTGCCCGCGCCTTGGGCTGGCCTCGACGCCCAGGAACTGGTTGGTCGCCGTCTCGATCTCCTCCGGCGTCGCGGTCACGAACGAGGGCCCCAGGGTTCCCTCGAAGTGGATCTCCTTGATCGGCGCGTCGCGGGAGTCGAGGAAGAGCTTCAGCACCTGGAGCATCGTCTGCGGATCGTTGATGTCCGAGGTCGTGTGCTCGGTGAAGATCTCGATCAGCTCCTTGCGGTCGCTGAACAGCCGCTCGGGCGGGATCTTCGCCCGGGCCTCGCGCAGGAACTCCTGCTGGCGGGCGGCCCGGACGATTCGTTGTCGGTGTGGCGGTAGCGGGCGTAGTCGAGCGCGTCGAAGCCGCAGAGCGCCTGGTAGCCGGGCTGAAGGTCGATCTCCTCGTAGTCGGCGGCGGCGGCGGTGGTGTCGTTGTTGTGGAAGTAGCGCCGGTCGACGTCGACGTAGACGCAGTCGAGCGCGTTGACCGCCCGCGCGAAGCCCTCGAAGTCGACGTTCACGAGGTGGTTGACCTCGAGGCCGGTGAGCGGTCTCGCACACGTCTGGCAGGGTGAGCTGGGGCCCGCCGTAGGCATAGGCCGCGTTGAGCTTGTCGGTGCCGAACCCGGGGATCTCCACCTTGAGGTCGCGCGGCAGCGAGAAGAGCGCGATCGCGTCGCGGTCGGGATCGAGCCGCAGCAACATCGTCGTGTCCGAGAGCCCCTTGAACCCCTGCTGGACGTCCTTCAGCTCCGGGTCCTTGTCGGAGCCGAGGATCAGGATCGTCTGCGGGCCGCTGCTGGGCACCCTGGTGAGGAACTTGTCGACGCCCGCCAGGGCGCCGCTCGGATCCTTGAGCGCGGAGGCGATGTCCCCCAGGTAGAGGATCAGGCTGGCGGAGGTGGCGGCTGCAATCGAGGCGATGATCAGAGCGATGCCGTGGTGAACCTCAGCCAGATCGGAAAGCCCGGGCCGGCAGCGCCGCTTCGCCGGGGGCGGCCTTCGCGGCGAAGCCCCTTAAGCCGGAGGTGATCCTCCCCCGTGCCTGGCTGACCCTGGCGCCCGCGGCGCGGCGTCGGCTCCTCCTTCGAAGGCGCTTGGTCCTCGGCTCCTCCTCTCCGCCTCCTCCTCTTCTTCCCCCCGCCTCCTCCTCGGCCTCTCGCCTCCTCGGCGGCTCTGCCCCCCCCGCCTCCGGCGCCTCCCCACTCCGCGGTCTCGGCGGCGATCAGCTGATCGAGCTCGTCCTCGTCCGCTCCCCGAGCTCCTCCTCGTCGAGCTCTCCTCGGCGAGCTCCTCCTCGGCGCCTCACTCCCTCGACCGGCCCTCGGGCCCGTCCCCGAGCTCGTGCTCCTCGGTCTCGTCGGGACGCTCGTCCTTCTCATTCCCCGGCCTCACGCGGGGACCATTCCCGGGAAGTCGCCGATGAATCCCTCCAGCGCCTGCCGGTAGCTGCGGAGCGAGCTCACCGAGACCCACTCGTTCGGACCGTGGTGACCGTCGCCGATCGGGCCGAACTCGACCGCGGGAACCCCGACCCGGAGGAAGGACACCGCGTCCGAGGCCCCGTCCCGACCGACGCTCATCACCTGCTCGGGATGATGGGGCGACGCCGCCTCGCAGAGGCCGGCGACGAACGGGGAATCGGGCTCCACCACCGCCGGCGGGCGCCGGAAGTTGGTGACCACACGAGTATCCGCCAGACCGTCGATCTGGGCGAGGATCTCGTCGGGGTCCTGTTCTGGAAGGAAACGCACGTCGACGTCGATTACGCAGGTATCCGGCACTCGGTTGAGGGCGTCCCCGCCCCAGATACGCCCGAGGTTGATCGAGGGACGATCGAAGAGCTCGGAGCTCTGCCGCGCAAACGGTAGCGATTCGAGGCCACGAAACACCTCAACCGCCTTGACGATCGCGTTGTCTCCCAGCCACGGCGTCGAGCCGTGCGCGGCTCGGCCGCTCATCTCGAGCCGGACCGCCAGCACCCCCTTCGCCTGCACCCCGACCTGGAGGTTGGTCGGCTCGCCGGTGATCGCGAAGTCCCCGATGAACCCCCGCTCGACGAGTGCGTCCGAGCCCCGGTCCTTGTCCTCCTCGGACTCCTCGTCGGAGACGATCCCGAGCCGCAGGCGCACCCGCTCCTGCTTGCGGGCGTCGTGGAGGATCAGCAGCATCACCGCAAGGGCGCCCTTCATGTCGAAGGCGCCCCGCCCCACCAGCCGGTCGCCCTCCACCCGGGGCTTGAACTGCTCGGCCTCCCCGGGAACGACGTCGAGGTGACCATGCATTACCAGGGTCGGCGCATCCTGGCGGCCCGACCTCCGCCATCGTCACCGGCAGGCCCCGCGCGTCCACCTGGGTGACGGCGATGTCACGCGACTCGAGCCACCCGCCGACGAATTCGGCAGCGCGGCGCAGCCCGTCCCCCGCGGAGGTGTCAAATGCGATCAGACGCTCTGCAAGAGTAACTTCGTCCATGGTAAACGGGTTGCTCCTCAGCTTCGCCTTCGGAGCACCCTCGGTAATCGTAGGTGGCGACGGCGCGCCGCAGGCGCGACCCGTTTTATGGCGAAGCCGTTCCGCGCGCCGGCCTCGGCGACCCTGATGAAGGCCTCGGCGCGCTCCTTGTCCCGCTCGGCGAGCTGGTAGGCGCCAGAGTCCTCCTCGGCGTCGGCGAGGCGCCCCTCGGCGTCCTCGATCCGGCCGCGGAGCTCGCTGACGTCCAGCTGATCGGGGGGATCGCCTCCCCGACGAGGACGGTCGCCCGGTTGGCGAACACCTGCAGCCAGCCCTCGGCCTGAGCCCAGCGGCGAATCTCGCCGTCGGGCATGTGCAGGCGGAGCTCGGTCGGCTGCAGCCGGGCGAGGACCGGGACGTGGTTGGCGAGCATCCCGATCTCGCCGACCTTGGTCCGGGTCGAGAGCTGCTCGACCTCGCCGTCGAAGACCTCCCCCTCGGGGGTCATCACCTGGGCGTGGAGGGTGTGCTCGCGCTCGGCCATCGATCTATGCGGCCGCCTCCGCCTGTCCTCCTCCTCCTTCTGCTCGTCTCCTCCTGCTCCTCGTCTCCTCCTGCTCCTTCGACTCGGCCTCGGCGGCCTTGTCCGGCTCCTCGCCCTTCATCCCCTTCGCCTGCCTCGAGCACCTGGTCGATCCCGCCCTGCATGTAGAAGGCGCGCTCGGGGATCTCATCGTGCTCGCCGTCGACGATCTCCTTGAATCCGCGGACCGTCTCCTCCACCGGCACGTACTCACCGTCGCGGCCGGTGAACTGGGAGGCGACGAAGAACGGCTGGGAGAGGAAGCGCTGGATCTTCCGCGCCCTCGAGACCGTCTGCTTGTCCTCGTCCGAGAGCTCGTCGATCCCGAGGATCGCGATGATGTCCTGGAGCTCCCGGTAGCGCTGGAGGGTCTCCTGGACCCGGGTCGCGGTCTGGTAGTGCTCCTCGCCGAGGATGTCCGGCTTCAGGATCGTCGAAGTCGAGTCGAGCGGATCGACCGCCGGGTAGATCCCCTGCTCCACCAGCGACCGGGTCAGCGTCGTCGTCGCGTTCAGGTGGGCGAACACCGACGCCGGCGCCGGGTCGGTGAGGTCGTCGGCCGGCACGTAGATCGCCTGGATCGAGGTGACGCTCCCTTCCCGGGTCGAGGTGATCCGCTCCTGGAGGTCGCCCATCTCCGTCTCCAGGGTCGGCTGGTAGCCGACCGCCGAGGGCATCCGGCCGAGCAGCGCCGAGACCTCGGAGCCCGCCTGGACGAACCGGAAGATGTTGTCGATGAACAGCAGCACGTCCTGGCCACCCTGCTGGCGGAAGTACTCGGCCATCGTCAGCCCCGAGAGCGCCACCCGGAGGCGGGCGCCCGGCGGCTCGTTCATCTGGCCGAAGACGAGCATCGTCTTGTCGATCACGCCCGACTCCTTCATCTCGAGCCAGAGGTCGTTCCCCTCGCGGGAGCGCTCGCCGACGCCGCAGAAGGCGGAGAGGCCCTCGTGCTCCTCGGCGATCGAGCGGATCAGCTCCTGGATCAGGACGGTCTTGCCGACGCCGGCGCCGCCGAAGAGGCCGACCTTGCCGCCCTTGGCGTAGGGCGCGAGCAGGTCGACCACCTTGATCCCGGTCTCGAGCATCTCCTGGGTCGGAGCGAGGTCCTCGACCTCAGGAGCGGAGCGGTGGATCGGCCAGCGCTCCTCCACTTCGACCGGTGGGCCCTCGTCGATCGGCTCGCCGAGCAGGTTGAAGATCCGGCCGAGGGTCTGGTCGCCCACCGGGACCGTGATCGGCCCGCCGGTGTCGACCACCTCGTCGCCGCGCTGGAGGCCGTCTGTGGCGTCCATCGCGATCGCCCGGACGCGGTCGTCGCCGATGTGCTGCTGCACCTCGCAGACCAGGTCGAGCGAGGTCCGGCCCTCCTCGGGCGGCACCTCGATCTTCAGCGCGGTGAAAATCTCCGGGATCTCGTCGGGGAAGACGGCGTCGATGACGACGCCGGTCACCTGCTCGACCCTGCCTACATTTCGATTCTCAGCCATTCGTCTCCTTCACTCGTTCCAAGATCATGAAACCCCTTCGGCCCCGGCGACCACCTCGAGGATCTCCTGGGTGATCTCGGCCTGGCGCACCCGGTTCATCTCAAGGGTCAGGTCGCTGATCACCTCCTTCGCGTTCTCGGCGGCGTTCCTCATCGCGGTCATCCGGGCGCCGTGCTCGGAGGCAGTCGACTCGAGCAGGGCGCGATAAACGTTGAGCTGCGCGTATTCGGGGATCAGCTCGGCGAGCAGCTCCTCGGGGTCGGGCTCGTAGACCCAGAGCGCCCGGCGGTGGGCCTCGGCGAGCTCCTCGTCGACCTCCTCGACCTGCGGGGTCAGCTCCTCGACCCCCTCGCCGAACACGTCTGCCTGCTGGATCGGCAGCAGCGTCTGCCGGCGCACGTACTGGGTCAGCGGCGAGACGTAGCGGTTGTAGATCAGGTCGACCCGGTTGAGCTCCTCGTCGACGTACGAGGCGACAAGCTCGTCGGCGATTTCCCGGGCGTTGGCGAACGCCGGGCGGTCGGTGAAGCCGACGTACTCGCCGCGCAGCTCCTCGCCCCGGAAGCGCATCGTCGAGGCGCCCCGCCGGCCAACCACCGAGAACTCCACCGACTTCCCCTCGGCTGAGAGCTCTCGCTGGAGCTGGATCCCGGCGCGGATGATCTGCGAGTTGAACGAGCCGGCCAACCCGCGGTCGCCGGTGACGAGCAGGATCCCGACCGTGCGCTGCTCCTCGTGCTCCCGGAGCACCGGCAGGTTGCGGGCCTCGGCGCCGACCGCCTCGGCCACCTGTCTGGTCATGTTGCGAAGGGTGCGCGCGTAGGGGCGCAGGTGGTCGATCCGCTGCTCGGCTCGGCGCAGCCTCGCGGCCGCAACCATCTCCATCGCTCGGGTGATCTTCTGGACGTTCTTCACCGAGGCGATCCGGCTCTTGACTTCCTTGCGGGTGGCCATCAGATGAGCGGACTTCCAGCCGGGCGCGCCTGGGGGCGTGCGTGGCCGAGCAGATCGAGGACGCAGGGAGCGACGCGTGGCAACGCCACGCGAGCGACCGAGGACGAAGAGCTGCGATGCGCCACGTGCGTCATCCAGGCGTGTGCGGGTGGGAGTCCGTTCATCTCAGTCTCCCTACGCGGGGGCGCCGGCCTCCTCGGTTTCAGTCTCGCCCTCGGCCTCCTCACCGTCGGTGTGCCGGGCCGGCCGCTGCCGCTCCTCCTCGGACTTGATCCGCTCGGACTCGCCCTCCTCGAGCGGGTTCCCCTCCTCGGTCGAAGTCGGGGCCGAAGTCGTCGACCATCTCGGCGATCGCCTTGCCCAGCGCCTCCTCGTCCTCGTCGGTGAGCTCGCCGGTCTCGTTGATCCGGCCGAGCAGGTCCTGGTTCTCGCTGTGGAGGCGGATCAGGAGGTCGGCGAGGAACTCCGGCACGCGCTCGGTCTTGATCCGGTCCAGATAGCCGCCGGTGCCCGAGTAGATCGAGGCGATCTGCTCGGCCATGTCCATCGGCTCGCGCTCCTTCTGGTTCAGCGCCTCGACCATCCGCTCGCCGCGGCCGAGTGTGGCCTGGGTCTCGGGGTCGAGCTCCGAGCCGAACTGTGCGAACGCCTCGAGCTCGCGGTACTGGGAGAGATCGAGGCGGAGCTTCCCGGCCACCTTCTTCATCGCCTTCGTCTGGGCGTCGCCGCCGACCCGCGAGACCGAGGTGCCGACGTTGATCGCCGGGCGCACCCCCGAGTAGAAGAGGTCGGTCTCGAGGAAGATCTGACCGTCGGTGATCGAGATCACGTTGGTCGGGATGTACGCCGAGATGTCACCGGCCTGGGTCTCGATGATCGGCAGCGCCGTCAGCGACCCGGCGCCCTGCTCGTCGGAGAGCTTCACCGCCCGCTCGAGCAGCCTCGAGTGGAGGTAGAAGACGTCGCCCGGGTAGGCCTCGCGCCCCGGCGGGCGGCGGAGGAGCAGCGACATCTGCCGGTAGGCGGCGGCGTGCTTCGAGAGGTCGTCGTAGACGCAGACGGCGTGCTTGCCCTGGTAGAGGAAGTGTTCGCCCATCGCGCACCCCGCGTACGGGGCCATGTACTTGACCGGCGCCGCCTCGTCGGCGGGGGCGGCGACGATGATCGTCGACTCCATCGCCCCGGCCTCCTCCAGGGTCTCCATCACCTGGACGACGGTGGACATCCGCTGCCCGATCGCGACGTAGACGGAGATCAGGTCGGAGTCCTTGTTGTTGATGATCGTGTCGATCGCGATCGCGGTCTTCCCCGTCTGGCGGTCGCCGATGATCAGCTCGCGCTGGCCACGGCCGATCGGGATCATCGAGTCGATCGCCTTCAGGCCGGTCTCCATCGGCTCCTTGACCGGCTGGCGATGGACCACCCCGGGTGCCTTGAACTCGGCCGGGCGGGTCTCGCTGGTGCTGATGTCGCCCTTGTCGTCGAGCGGCCGCCCAAGCGGGTCGACGAGGCGGCCGAGCAGCTCCTCGCCCACGGGGATCTCGAGCAGCCTCCCGGTGCGCTTCACGGTGTCGCCCTCCGAGACCTTGTCCCATTCGCCGAAGAGGACGGCACCGACGTTGTCCTCCTCGAGGTTGAGGGCGAGCCCGACAACGTCGTGCGGCAGCTCGAGCATCTCAAGCGACATGCAGTTGTCGAGGCCGTGGACGCGGGCGATCCCGTCGCCGATCTCGAGCACGGTCCCGACCTCGGAAAGGTCCGCGGTCCCGGTCTCCATGCCCTCGATCCGCTCGCGCAGGATGCTGGCGATCTCGTCTGGCTTGATCTCCATCTAAGTCAGTTGCTCCTTTGACCGTTGGTCATTGGGTTACGCCGCTCGGGCGATGCTCTTGCGAAGTTTCTCCAACCGGTTGCGGACGCTCGCGTCCAGCACCATGTTGCCGACCTGAAGGACGAGACCGCCGATGATCCCGTCGTCCACCCGGCTCTCCAGCTCCACTTTGTTGCCCGTCTGCTTCTCGATCTCGGCGCCGATCCGCTTTGCGATCTCCGGGTCCAGCTCGACCGCGCTGGTCACGGTGACGTCCAGGCGCTTGTTCTCCTTCGCCCAGAGGGCATTGAATTGGCGCTCGATCCGGTAGATCACCGGAACCCGATGCTTCTCGGCGAGGAGCTCGAGGAAGTTGATCAGCTCGGGCTCAGCCCCGTCCAGAACCTTGGTCAGCCCCTCACGCTTCTCCGCCGAGGAGAAGTAGGGGCTGAAGAAGAACAGCTCCATGTCCCGGTTCTGGCGCAGGGCGGCGACGAACGCGGAGAGCTGCTCCTTGAGCACGTCGAGCTTGCCGGCGGCCTTTGCGGCCCGGAAGAGGGCATCGGCGTAGACGCGGGCGATCTCCTCCATTACTTCCCGTCACCCCCCAGCGTCGAGAAGTCGACCTCGGCGAGGGCCTCCTCGACGAGCTTGCGCTGGTCCTCGCCGGTGAGCGACTTCCGGGTCACCTTCTCCGTCGTCAGGACGGTGAGGTCGGCGACCTCCTTGCGGATCAGGTCGAGCGAGCGCCGCGTCTCCGCCTCGATGTCGCGGCGGGCGGCGGCGAGCAGCTCCTCTCGCCTCTCCTTGCCCTGCTCGGCTGCCTGCGCCTTGGCGCTGTCGGCGGCCTTGCGAGCGCGGGCCATGATCTCGTCGGCCTGTTCGCGCGCCTCCTTCAGCCGGGCGCGGTACTCGGCCATCAACTCATCGGCCTCCTCGCGGGTGCGCTCTGCCGACTCGATCGACTCCCGGATCGAGTTGGCGCGCTTGTCGAGCGCCTCCTGGATCCGGGGGAAGGCGAGCTTGCTCAGCACCCACATCGTGAACAGGAAGACGGCGAGGGTCCAGATCATCAACCCGAGGCTCGGGGAGACGAGGAAGCTCCCGCCCTCGTCCCCGCCGGACTCCTGGGCGAGGAGGATGAACTGCCCTATGTCCGGAACGAGCGCCAAGGACCTAGAGGAAGAAGGCGATCAGGCCGAAGATGAATGTGTAGAAGGCGACCGCCTCGGTCAGCGCGAAACCGAGCCAGCGGATGCTCTGCAGCTCGTCCTTCATCTCCGGCTGGCGGGCGACCGACTCGATCTCCTTGCCGAAGATGATGCCGATGCCGATGCCGGCGCCGATCGAGCCGAGCCCGGCGCCGACGCCAAGGGCGATCGCCTTGCCGGCGTCGGTAATTCCCGTGTCGGTGATGCCCTCCGCAGCCTGGGCAATCGGGATCAACAGGTCAGGCATGAATCATCAGCTCCTTTGCTAGTGGCCTTCCTCGGCGACGGCGCCGCCGATGTAGATCGCAGAGAGGGTGGCGAAGATGAACGCTTGAAGCGTTGCGATCAGCCCCACCTCGAGGACAAAGAACACAAACGCCAGTGGGAAGGTGAGCGCTCCGAGCGCCGCGAGCCCAAGCAGCACCGCCAGCCCGCCGCCCATGAACAGCAGCAGCAGGTGCCCGGCGAGGATGTTGGCGAAAAGTCGCACCGAGAGCGAGACCAGCCGCATGAAGTGGGAGAGGAGCTCGATTCCGAAGATCAGGGCCTTCCCGACCGGGTTCATGCTCTCCAGCCCCGCCGGAAGGAAGCTCTTCAGGTAGCCGAAGACGCCCTTGGCCCTGATCCCCTCGACGTGGTAGGAGATCCAGACGACCAGGGCGAGCACGAGGGCGAAGGAGATGTTGGCGGTGGCGGCGTAGATCGCGAACGAGGGGAACGCGACGCCGAAGATGTCGACGGTCTCGTGGGTGTTGGTCGGCAGCGGGAGGTAGCCGATCAGGTTGGAGAAGGCGATGAAGAAGAAGAGGGTGGCGATGAACGGGAACCAGCGGATCGCGATCTCGCCGTGGAGGTTGGCGCCGGTGATGTTGTTCCTGGTCAGGTCGTACGCGACCTCGACCGCCGTCTGCACCCGGTTCGGCTTCGCCTTCATTCGCCCGGCGATGTAGGTCATCACCCAGATCGTCAGCCCGCTTGCCAGGAACAGGTAGACGACCGCTTTGGTGATGGAGAGGTCGATGCCGCCGATGTGGATCGGGATCCAAGCGTCGAGCTTGAACTCGTCCTGAGGCTTGAACTCCTCGTTCTTGCCGTCACTGCCGAAGATCAGGAGAAGGGCGATCGTGATCCCGAGATAGGTCCCCACCCCAAGCAGGACCTTCTTCTTCGTTGACAGCCGACCAAGGGCGGTCATCGGTACCCCCCGCTCTCGTCGGGCCCGAGGGCGCGGGCCAGCAGGCGCCCGCCGAGATGGACCGTGAACAGGATCACCGCGAACACCGCGGCCGCGAGGCCAGCGTCACGGTCGGAGAGCAGGCCGACGAGGAGGATCGCCAGCATCACCAGCCACACCCGGGCGAGGGTGGTGGCGCCGATCCAGCCCATCGCCGCCCGGCGCTCGCCCCGCTCCAGGGCACGGGCGGCGGCCCGGTCGGCGGCGAACTCGATCGCGTGCTGGGCAAGCCAGACGGCGGCGATCACCGCGTAGCCCGCCATCGGCAGGTCGGCGGCGATGAACACCGGGAGGCCGGCGGCAAGCAGCACCAGATCCACGTAACGGAGCGCGCGCCTGGCGCGGGATGGGCCGTCCACCCCGCCGGAGCCGTCTAGAGCGAGCGTGGACAAGGGCCGGGATCGTATCTAGCTCTTCCTACGGGGGGCGGCCTCGGCCTCGGCAGGCGCGGGAACCGCCTCCATCTCCCCCGTGTCGGGGTCGACCGCGGCGGCCTCGCCCGTTTCCGGATTGACCGCGGCGAATGTGCCGGTCTCGAGTTCTCGCCGGACGCCCTCCTCCACCTCCTCCTCGACCGCCTCCTCCGCGGGCGGAGCTCCCTTCGCGGGAGCGATGCCGAGGCGCTGGCGCAACCTGAGGTTCTTCAGTTTCAGGATCTCGAGCTTGTAGATCACATAGATGCTGGCGGCGGCCGCGAAGAGCAGGCAGGCGGCCATCAGCACCGTCCACCCGGGGTCGAAGTTGCCCCGATCATCGCTGTAGGGGATGAAGCGAAGGGCGAGCGCGAGGCCGGCCAGGATCAGGGTCCAGCCGTACAGGATCGCGATCGTCTCGCGCGGCGACATCCCGATCCTCGCCATCCGGTGGTGGAAGTGGGCCTGGTCGGCCCGGTAGATCGGCCGGCGGGACTTCAGCCGCTTGGCGACGACGAACCCGGTGTCGAGGATCGGGACGGCGAGCACGATCAGCGGCAGGGCGAGGGCGAGCGCCGCGTTCGTCTTCAGCGAGCCCTGGACCGCGATCGTCGCCAAAAGGAAACCGAGCAGGTTCGACCCGGTGTCGCCCATGAAGCTCGAGGCGGGCGGGAACCCGTGGCGGAGGAAGCCGATCGAGGCGCCGGCGGTGAGCGCCGCCAGCACCCCCGCCTCATAGCGATCGAGGGAGAGGGCGATCACCGCGAAGGCGCCGGCCGAGATCGCGCAGACACCCGAGGCGAGCCCGTCGACGCCGTCGATGAAGTTGATGATGTTGACGACGGCGACGATCCCGATCACGGTCACCGGGTAGGAGGCCCAGCCGAGGTCGAAGCCGCCGATGAACGGCAGCGTGGTGACGTCGACCCGGACGTCGCCGAGCACCACCGGGATCAACGCGGCGCCGATCTGGCCCAGCAGCTTCGGCAGCGCCGGGAGCTCGTAGACGTCGTCGACGACGCCGAGCAGGGTGATCGCGGCTGCGCCGCCGAGGATCGAGCGGGTCTGGGCGTCCCAGGGCAGCCAGATGATCCCGGCTCCGAGGACCGCGACAAGGATCGCAAGGCCGCCGAGCTTCGGGGTCGGCACCTCGTGGAGGCTGCGCGGCTTCGGCGTATCCATCGCCCCGATCCGGCGGGCAATCGACTCGGCAGCGGGCACCAGCGACCAGGCGACCGCTGCCGCGAAGATGAAGGACAGGACCGCGTCCCAGGCGTCGAGGGAGCGCATCGGCGCAATTCTCCCTGAACACCCGGACTAGGGGTACGAGGGGGCCCGGATCACCGCGTCGGCAAGCAGCTGGGGGTCGCGGGGGGAGACCGCGCCGCCTCCCCCCTCCCGCTTGACCAGCTCGATCTCGGCCGGATCGTGCAGCGGCCGCAGTCGCCCCTCGGCGATCAGGTGCTCGTCCACCGCCCCGAGGGCGCCGCTGAAGATCGTGTAGACCGGGGTCCCGAGCGCCACCGCCTCCCGGTTCATCGTCCCCCCCGCGCTGACCACCAGGTCGGCGTAGGCGATCAGACTCTGGGCGTCGATCGCCCGGTCGGGGATCACCAGCGACGGGGCGCCGCGGGCGCGCAGCCGCTCCGCCTGGTCGGGAGTTCGTGGGATGACCACGGCGTCTGCGTCCGGAACGCCGCCGAGGCGCTCGATCACGCCCTCATACAGGGGGTTCTCGGCGTGGTATTCCGAGGTCTCGGGCGGCGGGCGGACCACCGCGAGCACCCGATCGCCGTCGAGCCCGAGCTCCGCGAGGACGCTGGGATCGGGTTTGAAGTCGGCCAGGTAGTAGTCCTCCTTCAGCCCCGGGTATCGGAAGAGCCGGTCGGGCCGGGCGCCGGCGCGCTCGAGCGCCTCCACCGGAATCGCGTCGGGGGCGATCACGAGGCGCGCTGCCCGGAAGCTGATCCGGCGCTGGTAGCCGGCGTGCTCGTAGTCGTTCATTTGGACCAGCGGGAGGCGCAGCGCCCGGGAGACCAGGGCGATGTCGACCGAGCCGTGAGCAAGACCGAGGTCGAAGCCCCTCCCCCGCGCCCAGCGCCAGAGCCGGGCGCTGCGGCCGGCGAGCGCGCCGGCCTTCCCCGCGGTCGAGGCGCCGCCGTGGGCGCCGACGCTCGTGTAGGGAATGCCCAGTCGCTCGAGGATCCCCTCGGTCTGCCCGTACTCCCGCGCGGTCACCTCGACCTCGTGCCCCGCGGCCTCGAGGCGCTCGATGATCGGCCGCAGCACCAGCGGGTGGGCGGCGGCGGTGCAGTCGACCCAGATCTTCAAACGGCGGCTGCGGAGAGCTGCGGGTACAGCGGATAGCGATCGATCAGGGTGCGGGTCCGCTCGAGCAGCGAGTCCTTCTCCGACTCGAAGTCGGGGCCGAGGGCGGCGCCGATCACCTCCGCGATCTCGCGCATGTCGTCCTCGACGAGACCGCGGGTGGTGAGCGCGGGGGTCCCGATCCGCAGGCCGGAAGGATCCATCGGCTTCCGCTCGTCGAACGGGATCGCGTTGCGGTTGACGGTGATCCCGACCTCCTCGAGGCGGGCCTCCGCCTCCTTCCCGAAGACCCCGGTCGGGGTGAGATCGACCAGGACCAGGTGGACGTCGGTGCCCCCGGTGAGCACGTCCACGCCCGCCGCGGCGAGGCCCTCGGCCAGCGCTCGCGCGTTCGCGATCGTCTGGCGCTGGCGCGCCTTGAACTCCTCGCCGGCCGCGATCTTCAACGCCACCGCCTTCGCGGCGATGATGTGCATCAGCGGGCCGCCCTGCTGGCCTGGGAATACCGACCGGTTGATGTCCGCGGCCAGCTCCTCCTTGCAGAGGATCATCCCGCTCCGCGGTCCGCACAGGGTCTTGTGGATCGTGGTGGTGACGACGTCGGCGTGCGGCACCGGGCTCGGGTGTTCGCCGGCGGCGACGAGGCCGGCGAAGTGGGCCATGTCCACCATCAGCCTCGCTCCGACGGAGTCGGCGATCTCGCGGAAGGCCGCGAAGTCGAGCTGGCGCGGATAGGCGGACCAGCCGGCGACGATCACCTTCGGCTTGTGCTCCTCGGCCAGCCGGGCGACCTCGTCCATGTCGCAGAGGAGGTCCTCGCGGCGGACGTGGTAGGCGACGACCTCGTAGAGCTTCCCGGAGACGTTCAGCTTCATCCCGTGGGTGAGGTGGCCGCCGTGATCGAGGGCCATCCCCATGATCGTGTCGCCGGGGTCGAGCATCGCCATGTAGGCGGCGTTGTTGGCCTGAGCGCCGGCATGGGGCTGGACGTTGGCGTGCTCGGCGCCGAACAGGTCCAGGGCGCGGTCGATCGCAAGCTGCTCCGCGACGTCGACCTCCTCACAGCCGCCGTAGTAGCGCTTCCCCGGATACCCCTCGGCGTACTTGTTGGTGAGCACCGAGCCGGCCGCGTCGAGGACCGCCTGGGGAACGAAGTTCTCGGAGGCGATCATCTCCAGGGTCCCCTGCTGCCGGGCGAGCTCGCGGTCGAGCACCCGGGCGATGTCGGGGTCGACCTCGGCGAGGGGCGCCGCTTGGAAATCGTCGGGCAGGTCGTTCATTCGGATCCGGCCCAAGATTGCCACACCGACTGGCGGGACGACCGTCATCGGCCGGCCGCGATCGTCGTCGGAGGGCACGCCCGGCTGGGTTGCCTATTTATTGAACGTATGATAAGTATTGCCCGCACTAAACGGGTTGCTCCTGCGGAGCACCGTCGCCCTGCGGAGCACGCTCGCACCTACCGAGGAGGAGAGATGAACCCCGAGACCGCGGCCGAGCCGGAGCTCCACACCGAGGACGAGGCGCTCTCCGTCCTCATGGACGCCGACATCGACAAGGTGATGTCGGGGCTCGACAAGATCGTCGAGGCGGCGCCCACCTACGAAAAGCTGTTCATGCGCTGGCAGCGCCAGCACTGGTCCACCGAGGACTTCGACTTCACCGAGGACGCCAGGCAGTGGGCGGACCCGGACATGTTCACCGAGGAGGAGAGGGACTTCATCCGCTTCGGGTTCTCTGAGTTCTTCCTCGGCGAGGAGCGGGTGACCGTGGAGCTGCTGCCGTTCGCGCTCGCCGCGCCCTCGCACGAGGCGCAGGTCTTCCTGACCACGCAGATCTCCGACGAGGCCAAGCACGTCGTCTTTTGGAACGGCTTCTACCGCGAGGTCTTCGGCGTCGACGCCGCCGGATTGGGCGAGATGATCAACAAGCAGCGCTACGTGGTCAACAAGGATTGGGAGACCCTGTTCGACGGCATCCTCCACGACTGCGCCGAGCGTCTTCGGAAGGATCCGAGCGACTTTCCGGCCTTGGTCCGCGGAGTCACCGTGTACATGATCGTGATCGAGGGGATGCTCGCCCTGAGCGCGGCCCGATTCATGATCAAGGCGCTCAAGGAGCGCGGCTGGTTCCCGGGATTCACCGCCGGGTTCACCGCCGTCAACCGCGACGAGTCGCGCCACGTCGGCTTCGGGGTGAAGTTCCTCGCCGACGCGATCAAGGACGACCGCGCAAACGCGAAGATCGTCGAGGAGACGCTGAAGGAGTGCCTGCCCGTCGCCCCGCTGGTCTTCGTCCCGCCGTGGGTGGAAGACCCCTACAACTTCCAGACGCCCTTCTACCACTCGAGCGAGATCTTCGCCTATGCGATGAAGTCGCTGTCGAAGAAGCTGGCGGCGATGGGGCTGGACCCGGCGATGCTCGGCGACCCCCAACCGGCATGACCAAGCGAGGTGGGGCGCTCGCCGCGCGATCGGCCGGTGACCCGGTCTCGAACGGCGCGCGCCGCGGGAGGCCCTCAACCGGGCGCGAGGGAGCGGATCCTCGACGCCGCGATCGAGGTCCTGAAGGCCGACGGCTACGCCGGGCTGACGATCGCCAAGGTTGCCGCGCGAGCAGGGGAGTCGAAGCCACTGATCGCATACCACTTCGGCTCCAAGCAGGGCCTGGTCCAGGCAAGCGGGCGGGCGGTCGCGGAGCTGATCACCGCCGAGGCGCTCGCCTCGATAGAGGGCGCAACGACGGTCGAGGAGGTGATCCGCGGCGCCGCGGAGGGGGTCGAGGGATTGCTCGAGCGCGACGAGCGCCTCGCCCGCCTCTACTTCGACCTCGCCGCGGTCTCGGTCGTCGACCCCGAGATCCGGAGGACGATCACTCAGGTCAACGATGGCTGGCGCGAGGTCTTCGTCGACCTGTTCCGCAAGGCCACCGACGGGCCGTCCCCCGCGCGGGCGCGTGCGCTGGCGCTGATGGTCAACGCCGGGATCCAGGGGCTCGCCCTGGAGCGGATCGAGCGGGGACTCACCCCGGAGCTGAAGCGTGCCCGTGAGCTGTTCATCCGCAGTGCGGTGGCCGCGAGCGTGGACTGAATCGCTCTAGGCTTGCCCGGGTTGGCGAGCGAGAACGTCGAGATCGTCAAGCGAGGGTTCGAGGCCTTCGACCGGGGTGGAGTCGAGGCGCTGCTGGAGTTCGTCCACGACGACTTCGAGGCGACCACCCCGCCGGGACTCGCCTCCGAGCCCGACACCTACCGCGGTCATGAAGGGGTCCGCCGCTACTTCGACTCTTTCTATGAGGCCATGGACGAGGTGCGATGGGAGTCCCACGCCTTTCACGAGATCGGCGAAAAGGTGGTGGTCGAGTTCACGCTCTATGCGCGCGGGAAGAGCACCGGCCTCGAGTTCGGCCAGCCCGCCGTGCAGGTCTGGACCCTCCATGACGGGAAGGGGATCGGCCTCGAGCTCTACCCGACGCTCGAGGAGGCGCTTGCCGCCGCGGGCGATGACTCTGCCTGACTATCCCACCCCACTCAGCCGGCGCTCGACCTCGTCGGGCTCCATCGCCCCCTCCCTGAGGATCAGCCAGCCCCCTCCGGAATCGATCCCGGCGACGTCGACCACGGTCGAGGGGGCGCCGCCGAGCGCTCCCCCGTCGATCGCAAGGTCGGCCGCCTCGACGATCCCGGCGTCGATCCCCTCGAACGAGTCCGGCGGCGCGTAGCCGCTGAGGTTGGCGGAGGTCTGAAAGACCGGAAGCGGCATCCCCGCAAGCGGCCCCTCGATCAGGCGCACGCCCAGCCGCTCCGGGTCCTCGCGGCAGGCGAGCGGGTAGCGCCGCTCGGGGTTGGCGACGATCAGGGTGACCGGCCCCGGCAGCAGCGCCACGACCGCCTCGCGAGCGAGAGGGCCGAGCGCGGCGAGCAACTCGCGCATCGCCAGCGGCGAGAAGTACATCACCGCAGATGAGCGGCCTTCGTCCCGGCGCTTGATCCGGTGGATCCGCTCCGCCCCCGCCTCGCTGAGCGGGTCGCAGGCGAGGCCGTAGAGGGTGTCGGCCGGGAAGATCGCCACTCCCCCGTCCCAGATGCACTCCTCGAGAGCGATCCGGGCGGCGTCGGCGCCGTCCTCCTCCACCGAGACGACCTCGGTCACCTCCCGACCACCACCCGCTCGATCCCGGCGAGATCGGAACGGGTCTCGACCGCCGCGAAACCGGCCCCGCGAACCATCTCGACCACCACCGGCGCCTGGCCCTCCCCGACCTCGAGTGCGATCGCGCCCGGCCGTTCGGGCAACCGCTTCAGTCCGGCGAGCAGCTCCCGGGTCGCCTCGAGCCCGGTCGGGCCGGGCACCAGTGCCTCCCGGGGCTCGTGGTCGCGGATCTCGGGGGCGAGACGCCCCCACTCCTCCTCGGATACGTAGGGCAGGTTCGCCACCACCAGGTCGTAGAGCGCGGGGCCGTCGGCGCCGTCGCCCTGGGGCAGCGTCCCTTCGCCACACCGGACCCGGTCACCGAGCCCGAGGCGCTCGATGTTCGCTCGCGTCACCTGGATCGCCTCCGCCGAGGGATCGGTGGCGTCGACCCGCGCCCGCGGCAGCTCGTCGGCGATCGCGAGCGCGATCGCGCCCGACCCTGTGCCGACGTCGAGCACCCGCCGCGGGTCGAGGTCCAGCGCGACCTCCACCAGCAGCTCGGTCTCGGGCCTCGGGATCAGCACCCGCCGGTCGACCGCGAGCTCGATTCGGCGGAAGCCCTTGCGGCCGAGGATGTAGGCGACCGGCTCGCGCCGCACCCTGCGGCGGACCATCGCCGCGAACTCCCGAGCGGCCCCCGGCGCCAGCGCCGCCTCGGGCTCGGCGGCGAGCCGCGCCCGGTCCCAGCCTGCGGCCTCCGCCAGCAGGAGCTCGGCGTCAAGCCGAGGCGTCTCCGACCCGGCCGCATTGATCGCGTCGGTCGCGCCCCCGAGGGCCTCACCGACTGAGGAGCCTGCAGCCATTCCTCTCGATCAGGACGCGGAGTCGGCCGTCTGCGCCTCGAGCCGGCGGCGCTTCTCCTCCGCCGCGAGCGCGTCGGTGAACTCGTCGAGCTCGCCCCCGAGCACACGCTCGACCCCGCTCGCGTTCAGCTTCACCCGGTGGTCGGTCACCCGGTCCTGGGGGAAGTTGTAGGTGCGGATCTTCTCCGAGCGCTCGCCGCTGCCGACCTGAGCCTTTCGGTCGGCGGCCATCTCCGCGCGCTGCTCCTCCATCGCCTGCTCGTACAGCCGGGCGCGGAGCACCCGCATCGCCTTCTCCCGGTTCTGGAGCTGAGACTTCTCATCCTGCATCGACACCTGCACGCCGGTTGGCTTGTGGGTGATTCGCACGGCGGAGTCGGTCGTGTTCACCGACTGGCCGCCCGGCCCTGAGGAACGGTAGGTGTCGATTTGCAGGTCGTTCTCGTTGATCTCGATGTCCACGTCCTCCGCCTCGGGCAGCACCGCCACGGTCGCGGTCGAGGTGTGGATCCGCCCCTGGGACTCGGTCTTCGGCACCCGCTGGACGCGGTGGGTCCCCCCCTCGTACTTGAACACCGAGTAGGCGCCCTCGCCCTTGATCGCGAAGGTCACCTCCTTGAACCCGCCGACGTCGGCCGGCGAGCTGGAGAGGAGCTCGGTGCTGAAGCCGCGGCGCTCGGCGAACCGGGTGAGCATCTTGTAGAGGTCGCCGGCGAAGAGGGCGGCCTCGTCCCCGCCGGTGCCGGCCCTGATCTCGACGATCACGTTCTTGTCGTCGTTCGGGTCGCGCTCGACCATCGCCAGGCGGATCTCCTCCGCCAGCTCCTCGAGGCGCCCCGGGGCCTCGGCGAGCACCGTCTTCAACTCCGAATCGTCGCCGTCCTCGGCGAGCAGCTCACGCGCCCCCTCGAGGTCGTCCTTCAGCGTCCGCCACTCCCGCGCCAGGCGGTGGGCCATCTCCAGCTCGCGGTACTCCCGCCCGACCTCGGCGTATCGCTCCCGGTCGGCGATCACCTCCGGGTCTGACATCTGCCGCTCCAGCTCCGCGAAGCGGCCCTCGATCTGCTCAACCAGGTCCTCGATCATCGCCCTCCCCCTGATGCTAGGCGACGATCTCGATCTCCTGCTCCCTCTTCGCCTCGTTGGGATCCTCGACCGCGAGCACCGCCTCGAGCGAGCGGATCGCGACCTCGAGCTCCTCCTCGTCGGGCTCGCGGGTGGTCAGGTTCTGGAGCATCAACCCGGGCCACATCAGCGCCCGCACCCAGCGCTTGTTGCGGTTCTTGCCAGCCCACTTGATCACCTCGTACGAGAGTCCGGCGATCAGCGGGATGCCGAGGATGCGCGACGCGAGCAGCCAGTACCAGGCGGGGAGCCCGATCGGGGCGAAGACGAAGATCGCCAGGACCATCACGATCAGCAGGAAGCTGGTGCCGCAGCGTGGATGGAGGCGCGAGTAGAGCTTCGCCCGCTCGGGCGTCAGCTCGTCTCCGGCCTCGAAGGTCGAGATCGTCTTGTGCTCGGCGCCGTGGTACTCGAACACCCGCCGCAGGTCCCTCAGCCGGCTGATCGCGACGATGTAGCCGATGAAGATCGCGGTGCGAAGGATCCCCTCGACCAGCCAGAAGAGGAGCGCGGAGCCGAGCCAGTCCTTGATCAGGCTTGTGGCCCCGACCGGGACGACGAAGAAGAGCCCGATCGCGATCGCCAGCGAGAAGGCGATCGTAAGGCCCCACATCAGGCCGCCGATCTCCTCCCTCTCGCCCTCCTCGTCCTCGGGCAGCTGGGCGTTGGCGGAGATCGCCAGCGCCCTGAACCCGATCTTCAGCGACTCGGCGAGCGCGACGACGCCTCGGATCACCGGCCAGCGCAGAACCCGGTGGCGCTTTGCCCAGGAGACGATCGGCTCGGAGGTGACCTCGATCTCGCCCTCGGGAGTCCGCACAGCCACCGCCCAGGTCGAGACGCCGCGCATCATCACCCCCTCGAGCACCGCCTGACCGCCGATCGGAGCGTCGCCGACCGCGACGGGCTTCCCGTCGGGCATCCGCTCCGACTGGGAGGTCAACGCGCGCGCTTGGCCGCGCGGCGGCGGAAGCGCTCCACCCGGCCGCCGGTGTCCACGAGCTTCTGCTTGCCCGTGTAGAACGGATGGCACTGCGAACAGAGCTCCACGTGCAACTCCGGCTTCGTGGAACGCGTATAGAACTCGTTCCCGCACGAGCAGTGAACGTGCGAGAGGACGTAATCGGGGTGGATCTCTGCCTTCATCCCCACCGATTCTAGCCGCCGCCGCCTCGACTTCTGCGATGGACCTTTGACATACAGCCTGTACGTGATATACGTCCAGGCGGTATGGAGACGGCGAATCTACGCGAGGGGACGATTCACTACCGCGAGAGTGGGTCCGGCGAGCCGATCGTCTTCGTGCACGGGCTGTTGGTCAACGGCCTGCTCTGGCGCAAGGTGGTGCCGCTGCTGGAGCGTGACTTCCGCTGCATCGTCCCCGACCTGCCCCTGGGCTCCCACCCCGAGCCGATGAGCGCCGGCGCCGACCTCTCCCCGCCCGGCCTCGCCGGGATCGTCGACGAGTTCGTCGACTCCCTCGGATTGGACCAGGTGACAGTGGTCGCCAACGACACCGGCGGGGCGATCGCCCAGATCACCGCGGCCAACCACCCCGATCGCATTGGCCGCCTGATCCTCACCAACTGCGACGCCTTCGAGAACTTCCTCCCTCCCGCCTTCCGCCCGCTCCAGTGGGTCGCTCGGGTCCCCGGGCTGCTCACGGTTGCGCTGCAGGGGATGCGGCTCGATCTCCTCCGGCGCCGCTCGCCGATGGCGTTCGGTTGGCTGATCAAGCACGACCTGAAGGGGGCGCCGCTCGAGGAGTGGATGCGGCCGTTCCTCTCCGACCGCGAGATCCGCCGAGACACGGTCAAGGTGCTTCGCGGGATCAACCCCCGGTACACGATCGAGGCGGCGGAGCGCCTGGGATCGTCCAAGCGCCCGACCCTGATCGCCTGGGCCGAGGAGGACCGCTTCTTCAAGCTCTCGTTCGCCGAGCGCCTCGCCGCGGCCATCCCCGGCGCCCGCCTGGAGCAAATCCCGGACTCCTACACCTTCGTCTCCGAGGACCAGCCCGAGCGGCTGGCCGAGCTGATCGCGTCACACGTCCGCGAGCCCAACCCGACCCCGGCCTAGCTCAGCAGCGGGGTGGCGCCCAGCCATCCGGGAGTTGCGCGGAGCCGCCATCGGGCTACTGTGTGCGCGTGGGATCAACGGGGGATGCCGCGAAGCAGGGTGAGAACACGATCACGGTCGTCTTAGCCGACGACCACGCTGTCGTGCGCAGCGCCCTTCGCCTGATGCTCGAGGGAGAGCAGGGGATCGAGGTGGTCGCCGAGGCGGGAGACGCCGATGCGGCGACCCGCTACGTCGGTGGCCACCGGCCGGCGGTGCTGATCCTCGACATCAACATGCCCGGGGGTTCTGGGCTCGCCGCGATCCCGAAGATCCGAGAGCAGTCCCCCGACACCCAGATCGTCGTCCTGACGATGCAGGACGAGACCGCCTTCGCCCGCGAGGCGCTCCAGGCGGGCGTGCTCGGCTACATCCTCAAGGAGGCTGCGAGCGAGGAGCTGGTGAAGGCGGTGCGGATGGCCGCCGCGGGAAGGACCTACCTCCAGCCGGAGCTGGGCGCCCGCCTCGCGGCCGAGCCCGAGGTCGCTACGCCCGACGACCTCTCGGACCGCGAGCTCGAGGTGCTGCGCCTGATCGCCCTCGGCCACACCAACAACGAGATCGCCGACCAGCTCTACCTCAGCGTCCGCACGGTCGAGTCCCACCGCGCCCACATCCAGCAGAAGCTCAGTCTCAGCACCCGGTCGGAGCTGGTTCGCTACGCGATCGAGCGCGGCCTGATCGAGGTCTAGAGGGTTGATGGGGGTTAGGCGCGTGCGCGGGGGCGGCGCAGGCCGAGCTGGGCGCCGCACGCGCCCGAAGCGGGTAGTGGTGCTACCCGCGAGGGCGCGGATGGTGATCCAGCGACGGCATGCGGCGTCACCCGTGCGTGGATAACCCACATCACCCCTCTAGCGACTAGGTCTCCTGGTAGAGGGGCCCGTCGCCGCCCTCGGGCAGGGTAAGGCGGCCGCCCTTGGCGGTGATCGCGCCGCACTGGACGCAGTTCGAGGGGGTGACGTGGACGTCGACGACCCGGGCGCCGTTCTCGAGCTGTTCGTCGGGGATCTCATAGACCTGCGCCGGGCACATCGAGACCCAGGTCTGGGCGATCTCGCGGGGGACCCGCTCCTGGATCCGGATGTGGTTCGGGGCGTCGTCTCGGGTCGCGTTGCCCGAGAGGAAGACCGAGTTGAGCTTGTCGAAGGTGTACTTGTTGTCCGGCTTCGGGTAGCGCTTGCCGGCGCCCCCGATCTCGACGTCGATCTCGGCGTCGTCCTCGTTCCGCCAGTGGCCGTTGGGGAAGGCCCCCCGGGTGATCGTCATCGCGCTCGCCACGGCGCCGCCGACGAAGAAGCCCTTGGAGAAGGGCTGGCGCATGTTCCGGGAGCGATAGAGGTCCTCCTCGATCGCCGACTTCTTCACCTTGCGCTCGTACTCCTCGAAGTTGACCGAGTCAGACTTGAGCGCCTCGACGATCGCCTCGGCGGCGTAGATCCCGGCGTGCATCGCGTAGTGGATCCCCTTGAGCTCGGGGATGTTGACCATCCCCGCCGCGTCGCCGGCGATCACCATCCCGGGGACCGAGAGCCGGCGCGGCATCGACCAGTAGCCGCCCGAGGGGATCGTCTTCGCGCCCCAGGCGACCCGCTTGCCGCCTTCGAGGATCTTGCGGACGAATGGGTGGGTCTTCAGCTCCTGGAGCAGGTCGTGACAGGAAAGGGTGGCGTCGGTGTTGTCGAGGCCGATCACCATCCCGATGCAGACCTTGTCCTCGCCCATCGGGTAGATGAAACTGCCGCCGAACTCGTTCCACTTAGCGCGCTTTCGCAGCGGCCATCCCAGCGTGTGGATCACCCGGTCGAGCGGCTTCTCGACCTCCCAGACTTCCTTCACCCCCAGCTCCCAGCGCTGGGGGTCGGCGCCATGGAGGTCGAAGTAGTCGAGGGCGGCCCCGGTGAGATGGCCAAGGGTGCCCTCGGCGAGCACGGTCCCCTTCGCCACCACGTCGGAGCCGGGCTCGAAGTTGGATAGCTCCTCGCCGTCCTTGCCGCGGCCCTTGTCCCCGGAGCGAACCCCGCGGACGATCCGGTCCTCGACCAGGAGCTTGTCGGCCGAGGTCTCGTTGAGGATGTAGACGCCCTTCTCCTCCGCCTGCTCGCCGAGGAACCGGCCGAGCTTCGCGACCGAGGTGACGTAGTTGCCGTGGTTGCGGAAGTTGGGCGGCATCGGCTTCAGCGGCAGAGCGAGACGCGGGGTCAGCAGATAGACCGCGTCCTTGGTCACCTCCTGGAAGACGG
Organism: uncultured Solirubrobacterales bacterium; assembly: GCA_963752585.1. Lineage (GTDB taxonomy): Bacteria > Actinomycetota > Thermoleophilia > Solirubrobacterales > 70-9 > CAVVYV01. The sequence continues at coordinate 538,153 of CAVVYV010000004.1, read as the reverse complement.
GCCAATCGGAGGGCTCGAGGTCGGGGAAGAGCTCCCGCATCGCCGAGGGCCGCATGTTGGCCCCGGAGAGCAGGTGGGCGCCGGTGGTCTTGCCCTTCTCGATCACTGCGATCGGGACCTCGCCGAGCTTCTCCGATAGCTCCGGCTCGTCCTCGAGTAGCTGCGCGGCCTTGATCGCACAGGCGAGTCCCGCGGGGCCGCCACCGGCGATCGCGATCCCGACCTCGATCCGCTCCTCCTCGGGATCGGTGACCGGCGCGATGAACTCCTCCGCCGGCTTCACCGGCGGTGGGAACTGAGCTGGCTCAGCCACCCTTCTTGGCCTTGATCGCCTCGGTCAGCTTGGGGACGATCTTGTGCAGGTCCCCGACCACCCCGAGGTCGCAGAACTCGAAGATCGGCGCGTTCTGGTCCTTGTTGATCGCGAGGATGTTCTCGGAGCTCTGCATCCCGACCTTGTGCTGGATCGCGCCGGAGATGCCGAGCGCCAGGTAGAGGCTCGGCGCCACGGTCTTCCCCGTCTGGCCGATCTGGGCCGCGTAGGGGTACCAGCCGGCGTCGACCACCGCTCGGGTCGCGGCCACCGCGCCCCCCATCGACTCCGCCAGCTGCTCGGCGAGCTCGAAGTTCTCCTTCTTCCCGAGCCCGCGACCGCCGCCGACGAGGACGTCGGCGTCCTCGATGTTGACGTCCTCGCCGCGCTGCTCGCCACGGGTCACCATCTTCGCCTTGGTCGACCAGTCCGAGAGCTCGACCTGGACGTCCTCGACCTCGGCCGTCCCGCCGGTCTCGTTCTCGTCGAAGGCGTTCAGGCGGCCGATGATGATCCCCGGCTCCTCGACGTAGCCGACGTCGGCGATCTGGGAGTCCTGGAGGATCGGGCGCTCGGCGACCAGCTTGCCGTCCTGGACGTTCACCTGGGTGACCTCCATCGTCACCCCCGCATTGAGGCGGGCGGTGAGCCCGGCGCCGATCTCGAAGCCGAGCAGCCCCCCGCCGAAGAGGGCGTAGCTGAAGTCGTTGTCGGTCATCACCTTTGCCATCACGTCGATGATCGGCTGGGCGAGCCCCTCGGGAGCGTCCTTTGCGCGGTAGACCTTCTTCACCCCGTAGGCGCCGAGCCCGGCGGCCGCGTCGTCGGCGACCTCGCCGACTACCACCGCGGCGGCCTCGGTGCCGAGATCTCCGGCGAGCTTCGAGGCCTCGGAGAGGGCCCCGAGCGAGTTCTTGTTGAAGTTCCCCTCGTCGTCGTGGAGGGCGTCCCGGGATCAGATGACCTCCTTCCGGTCAGCGTGCGACCGGGGATTCGCCCGGCCAAGCAGCTCAAGGACGCAGGGCGAAGCCTTTGGTGGTGCCAAAGGCGAGCCCGAGGACGCAGAGATGCGCAGCGCCGGGCGGATCAGCCGGGCGTGCGTTGATCCGGAGGAGGTCATCTAGATCAGCTTCCTTTCCTCGAGCCAGGCGACGATCTTCTCGACCGTCTCGGCGGTGTCCTCGTCCTCGATGATCTCTCCCGACTCCTTCTGGGGCGGCGGCTTCAGCTCGAGGACCGTGGTCCGCGAGCCGCCCTCGCCGACTCGGTCTGCCTCGATCCCGACGTCGCCGGTGGCGTGCGTGTCGAGCGGCTTCTTCTTCGCCCCCATGATCGCCTTCAGGCTCGGGTAGCGAGGCTCGTTGATCGCGTCGCCGACGCTGATCACGGCCGGCAGCTCGACCTCGACGGTGTCGTAGCCGTACTCGGCCTGGCGCTCACAGGTGAGCTTGCCGTCGGCGGCCTCCATCTTGATCACCTGGGTGAGCGACGGCATCTTCAGGTGGTCCGCGACGACCGCGCCGATCGTGTAGCACTCGCCGTCGTCCGACTGCTGGCCGAGCAGGACGAGGTCGGGGCTCTCCTTCTCGAGCACCCGGGCGAGGGCGTATCCGGTCGCGCAGACATCGGACCCCTCGAGGGCGGCATCGGTGAGGTGGACGGAGCGGTCGGCGCCGAGGGCGACGGCCTTGTGGAGGGCGCGGACGGCGCTCTCGGGGCCCATCGTCACCGCGACGATCTCCTCGACCTCGGAGCCCCCCTCCTTGACCTGCATCGCCGCCTCGATCGCATGGGTGTCGAAGGGGTTGAGGTTCTTCTCCCCGCTTCGGTCCAGGCGCTTGGTCTCCGGGTCGATCCGCTTGTCGACCGCGGCATCCGGGACCTCCTTGACGAGCACGCAAATCTTCAACTTCGGGCCTCCTTCATCGCATCTTGGCGGCGCGGGATATTACCCCTTCGGCGGTCTGGCTGACTGACCAGTCAATCGGCCGCCGAGGACTCGCCAACCGCCCCCCGGACGAAATCAACGATCGCCTCGGTTGGGGCGCCCGGGGTGAACACCTCGGCCACCCCGAGCTTCTTCAGCTCGGGGATGTCGTCGGCCGGGATCGTGCCGCCGACGGTGACCACGACGTCGCCGGCGCCCTCCTTGTTCAGGAGCTCGACCACTCGCGGTACCAGGGTCATATGGGCACCGGAGAGGATCGAGAGGCCGACCGCGTCGGCGTCCTCCTGGATCGCGGTCTCGGCGATCTGTTCGGGCGTCTGGTGGAGGCCGGTGTAGATCACCTCCATCCCCGCATCGCGGAGAGCGCGGGCGATGATCTTTGCGCCGCGGTCATGCCCATCGAGCCCGGGCTTGGCGACGACGACGCGAATCTTCTTCTCGGTGGCGCTGTTCATAGGTTCGCTCGCGAGCGAATAGGTGATTAACCGTATTTGAACAGGGACTTTCCACGGATTCGCGAATCGGGGTCGGTAGCGAGACTGTTCCAGGAAGGATCGGCAAATGGAGGCACTAGCGATGTACGACGTTCTCTATATGGACCGCGGTAGAGGGCAGAAGATCGTAGCCAGGGGCTTGGCGAGGCAGGACGCCTGCGACCTCGCCAAGGCCGAGGCCCGCCGCCGCGGGGTCGGCAGGATGTTCCTGGCCGGCTCCGAGCATGGGCGCCCGGACGACCTGGTCGTGATCGTCGACTCCACTCAGAAGGTCAGCTAGCTTCGACCCACGGCAGCCGCGGTCACCGCAACCCGCTCTTCACATGAGAAGGGGCCGCTCGCTCGCGGCCCCTTCTCCTTCACGTGATGCTCGGTGGAGCTACTTCCCGCCTCCACCACCCTTCAGCTTCGCGATTAGCTTCCAGTTCGTGAGGCGCCCGGTATCCGGGATGTCGGCCGGGGTCGTGCCTGGGACGAACGGATCCCCGTCGACGACGGTCAGGATCCAATTCCCAAACAGCCTGCTGCCGAGCCCGGCCAGCGTGCCGTCCTGCGGCTTGAAGCTGCCGGCGTACGGCGGCCGTGCCTCGACGCTCCCTCCGTCCGGTACTCCGACGCAACTCCCCGCTTCGGGATCCGCGGCCGGACACGAGTTCGTGTCGTCGATGAACAGGTTCGCCTGGTCATCGAACGTGGTCGGCCCGAACACTCCGAGCGAGAAGAACGGCGGACCCGTCGCGCCCGGGGGCTGGTTGTCATTGAATTGCGAGAGCACAGTCGACTGCCCATTCGGCCCGTACAGGAAGAGCTGCAGGTCACCGATGTCCTGGTGCGTGATCGACACCTGCACGTTCAGATCCTTGATCTTTGCGCTTGAGAACTTCCTGCCGACCTTGATCACGGAGTTCAAGACCCCGCGATGGAAGTCGGGGGGCCCACCGTTGCCGGTCGTCGTTGCGGGCGCCGTCGAGTCCGGAATCGGCGCGCCGCCCTTGCTGATGGTCTTGCTGCCGCCACCACCACCCTTTTTCTGCGCCGCCGCGACATCGCTGAGGGTCAGCCCCGCGGTGACGCTGAATGCCAGCGCGAGGATGCCCAGCAATGCGAAGCGGGATCGCTTCTTACGCATCTATGTCTCCCTTCCTCTCTCGTCTGCCCGCCAGGCATCCTGCGGATTGCAGGCCCTGGTTAGATCCCACCCTATTCGCCTGCATGCATGCCGTGTCAAGTGGCTGAGCCCGATTCCCTCTGAGTTCCCCTAACCCGGTCGGCCGTGCGCAACTCCAGGTCGCTCCGGCTGTTCACGATCCCGAAGGGGCCCGGGGCACACCCTGGGATCTGGAAACCCAACCGAAAGGGAGAACATGAAGCGGTTTCTACGCTTGCCGAGTCCGGCGATGATCGTTGCCGTTGTCGCGGTGCTCCTCGCGCTCGCGGGCGGCGCCGTCGCGGCCGGCGGCTTCCTGCCGAAGAGCAAGTTCACCAAGTTCAAGCAGAACGCCGCGGTCAAGGGGCCGGTCACGTACGTGAACAACACCCAGAACGTCAACACGACGACCACAACCAGCGGTGTGAACATCACCGCTACCTGCCCCAGCGGGTACATACCGATCGGCGGAGGTGCGAAGACGAGCGTGAGCTCCAGTACGAGCAGCTTCTTCGTCCAGAACTCGTACCCGAGCGCGAGCGGTTGGACCGCGCTTGTCTTCGCGGGGACGGGCGCGCCGCCGGGGACCCCCGAGAGCGTGACCGTGACGGCAGTCTGCGCGAAGGCGAAGACGAGCGGCACTCCGCCGTCGATCACCCCGTAGCGTCCAGGTCACGTTTCCGCCTGAGAGGGGCCGGCAACTGCCGGCCCCTTTCTTTGCCCGGCCCCTAGAAGACCGGCGATTCCGTGTAGCGGCCGAAGACCTGCTGGAGCGAGCTGACCATCTCGCCGTGCGAGGCCCGGGCCCGAGCGCAGTCGAGGAGGCGGGGCATCAGGTTGGCGTCGGTGGCCGCCGCCTCACGCAGGGCCGCCAGCGTGCGCTCGACCTCGGCCGAGTCGCGCCTCTCGCGGGTGGACGCCAGCCGAGCCCTCTGTTTCCGCTCCAGCTCCGGGTCGATCCGGAGGATCGGAATCGCCTCGTCGTCCTCCTGGACGTACTCGTTCACCCCGACCACGATCCGCTGCCTCGAGTCGACCTCCTGCTGGTAGCGGAAGGAGGCGTCGGCGATCTCCCGCTGGGGGAAGTTCTGCTTGATCGCCTCGACCATCCCGCCGAGCTCGTCGATTCGGGCGAAGTACTCGTACGCCGCCCGCTCCATCTCGTCGGTGAGGGTCTCGACGAAATAGGAGCCGCCGAGCGGGTCGATCGTGTTGGTGACGCCGGACTCGTGGGCGATCACCTGCTGTGTCCGCAGGGCCAGCCTCACGGCCTCCTCGGTGGGGAGGGCGAGAGCTTCGTCGTAGGAGTTGGTGTGTAGCGACTGGGTACCGCCGAGGACCCCGGCGAGCGCCTCGATCGCGGTGCGGACGATGTTCACCTGAGGCTGCTGGGCGGTGAGCGAGACCCCGGCGGTCTGGGTGTGGAAGCGCATCCGCCACGACTCCTCCCGCTTGGCGCCGTAGGTCTCGCGCATCTCCCGGGCCCAGATCCGACGCGCGGCCCTGTACTTGGCGACCTCCTCGAAGAAGTCGATGTGGGCGTTGAAGAAGAAGGAGAGCCGGGGAGCGAAGTCGTCGACGTCGAGCCCTCTCGCGATCGCCTTCTCGACGTAGGTGAAGCCGTCCTTGAGGGTGAAGGCGAGCTCCTGCTGGGCGGTCGACCCCGCCTCGCGGATGTGGTAGCCGGAGATCGAGATCGGATGCCAGCGCGGCATCTCCGCCGTGCACCACTCGATCATGTCCTCGACCAGGCGCAGGGCCGGCTCGATCGGGAAGCACCACTCCTTCTGGGCGATGTACTCCTTGAGGATGTCGGTCTGGATCGTCCCCCCGAGCCTCTCCGGCGTGATCTCCTGTCGCTCGGCGGCGACCACGTAGAACGCGAGCAGGATCGCGGCGGGGGCGTTGATCGTCATCGATACGGTGACCTCGTCGAGCGGGATCCCAGCGAACAGGGTCTCCATGTCGTCGAGGGTGTCGATCGCAACCCCCTCCACCCCGACCTCGCCGAGGCTGCGGTCGTGGTCGGAGTCGAGCCCCATCAGGGTTGGCATGTCGAACGCGGTCGAGAGCCCGGTCTGGCCGTGCTCGAGCAGGTAGCGGAAGCGCTCGTTGGTCTCCTCGGCGGTCCCGAAGCCCGCGAACTGGCGCATCGTCCACAACCGTCCCCGGTACATCGAGGGATAGACGCCGCGGGTGAACGGGTACTCGCCCGGATAGCCGACCTCGCGCTCGACGTCGACCCCGGCGCGGTCGTCCTCGGTGTAGAGGGGCTTGACCGCCTCCCCGGAAATGGTCTCGAACGAAGCCTCGCGCTCCTCGAGCTTCGCGTAGACCTCGTCCAGCCATTCGTGGGCGCGGCGGCGCGCCTCGGGCTCAACCGCCATGCCGCGAAGTCTAGGCCGAAGCTCGGTCCCGGCCGCGGTCTGAGCGTCTCGCCCGGCGACGCGCCAGCGCCCGGTCGGCACGCTCGACCAGATCGGTGAGGCTGTCGGCGGGACGAAGCACGGCGAGCCCGACCGAGATCGCGTCGGGTCGGCCGGCAGCGGTCAGAGCCCGGTCGATCTCGTCGAAGCGCCGGCGGGCTGCCTCGAGATCCACCCCGGCGATTGCGCAGACGAACTCGTCGCCGCCGTATCGGACGACCGGCTCATACGAGCGGAGCCGGGAGCGGAGGGCGGCGGCGACGTCGCGCAGCAAATCGTCGCCGGCGAGGTAGCCATCGCGATCGTTCACCCGCTTGAGCCCGTTGACGTCGGCGAAGGCGAGCACCAGCCCGCCACCTTCGCGCCGCGCGCGCTCGAGCTGCTGCCGCAGCGCCACTTGGCCGATCCCCCGCAGATACGCCCCGGTGAGCTGGTCGAGGTGGGCGCTCTCGAGCTCGGTTACCGCGTCGGCCCGGTCGCGCGCCGCCTCCTCGCGATCCTCGGCCGCCCGCACCCGATCGGCTGCCGCGGCCTCGCGATGGGCGACAGCCGGCCTGGTGAGCTCGGCAAGCCTGTCGGCGGCCGCTTGCGCCGACGCCTCACCGGCGCGCAGCGCCTGCTGCAGCATCCGGAGGGAGGCATCGCGCGCCTCCGCCGCCTGGTCACGCGCCCGGGCGGCGCGATCGCGAAGGCGGGCGGCCTCGTCGCGGGCGACGCCGCGTTCGGCGCTTGCCGCGGTCTCGGACCACCGGGCGAGCCCGAGGCGCTGGGCGGACCATCGGGCGAGCCGCAGCCGCTCGTCAACCTTCTCTCGATCGGATCCCCGAACCCCCTTGGAACCCTTCTGCGCATAACGCACCGACTTCTCCCTCCGCGGTGCTGTTTTTCCCGCGTTTTGCGGGCGCCGAAAACCTACGCTTCCGGCAAGCCGGGTGTCAAGCAGCCGGATCCGGCGCTGTTCGCAATCTGCTGACTTTTCAGCGGCGGCGGAGCCCCCGGAAGCGACGGCTCTCACGCCGGCGTGCCGCGATCCCGGAGCCGCCGACCGCTGCCGCGAGCGCGGTCGCCCCGGCGATCGCCAGCTTCCGCCCGATCCGCTCGAACCGCATCACCGGCCACCCCTCGACCTTGGCGATCTCGGCGAGAGCGCCGTCGGGGTTGACCACCACCGGGTACCCGACCGAGCGCAGCATCGGCAGGTCGCTGGCGGAGTCGGAGTAGGCGTAGGAGATGCTCATCTCGATCTCGTGTTCGTCGGCGAACCGGCGCATCGCCTGCACCTTGCCCTCGCCGTAGACGAACGGGCCGTCCATCCGGCCGGTGTAGGCATCGTCGGGACCGACCTCCCACCGGGTGCCGATCCCGCCCTCCATCCCGAGCACCCGGGCGAGGCTGGAGACGAGGTCGTCGCCGGCGGCGCTGACGATGAAGGTCGCCCGGCCCTCGTCCTGGTGGCGATGGACCTCGTCGAGCATCTGCGGGTAGATCCTCGGCAGGATCCCCGCCATCAGCTCCGGGCCCATCCGGGTGATCTCGCGCTCGGGGACGTCGGCGAATACCCGCTGAGCGACCTCGAGCACCGAGTTGGTCTGGGCGTCGGAGGCGCCACGTAGCCGGTAGCGAAGGTGGTCGGCTCCCCACTTGGCGAGCTGCCTGCGCGGCACCAACCCGTGGCGGTTGGCGACCCGGGCAAAGACCATCCCGCTCGACCCCGCCATCAGGGTCTTGTCGAGATCGAAGAAGGCCGCAGCGCGGCCGCCTCCCCCGTCAGCCTCCATTGACCTCCAGGACGATCGCGTCGCCCTGCCCGCCGCCGCTGCAGATCGCGGCGACGCCGAGGCCTCCGCCGCGCCGGCGGAGCTCGTGGATCAGGGCGCCGGTGATCCTGGCGCCGGATGCGCCGATCGGGTGGCCGAGGGCGATCGCGCCGCCGTTGACGTTGACCTTCTCCGGGTCGACGCCGAGCATCCGGACGGAGTTGATCGCGACCGAGGCGAAGGCCTCGTTGATCTCCCAGAGATCGATCTCGTCGGGTGTCTTTCCGATCTTCTCCAGCGCCTGCTTTGCCGCCTTGGCCGGGGTCCTCGCCAGATAGGCGAAGTCGTCGGCGACCTGTCCGTAGCTCAACACGGTGGCGATCGGGGTGCCGTTGTTCTGCTTCGCCCACTCGTCCGAGGCGACGATGACGGCCGCGGCCCCGTCGTTGACGCCGGGGGAGTTGCCGGCGGTGTGGGTGGCGCCGTCGCCTCCGACCGCCTTCAGGTTCGCCAGCACCTCAACCGTGGTATCGGGCCGGATCCCCTCGTCGGAATCGACCACGCTCTCGCCCTTCTTCGAGGAGATCGTGACCGAGACGATCTCCTCCGCCAGCTTCCCGTCCTCGGTCGCCTTGTGGGCGAGCTGATGCGAGCGCTCCGCCCACTTGTCCATGTCTGCGCGGCTCAGCTCCAACTCGTTCGAGACCTCGCTGGCCTCGTTGATCATCTGCTTCTCGGTGAACGGGTTGGTGAGCCCGTCGTGGGTCATCGCGTCGATCGCCTTGACGTCGCCCATCCGGAAGCCGAAGCGGGCGTCGGGGAGCAGGTAGGGCGCCTTGCTCATCGACTCCATCCCCCCGGTGACCGCGATCTCGAGGTCGCCCGCGCGGACTGCCTGGTCGGCGATCCCGATCGTCCTCATCCCGGAGGCGCAGACCTTGTTCACCGTCTCCGATGGGACCTCCCTCGGGATCTCCGCCTTGATCTGGGCTTGGCGGGAGGGGATCTGCCCCTGGCCGGCCTGAAGGACCTGTCCGTAGACGACACCCTCCACCTGGTCGGGCTTCACCTCGGCGCGCTCGAGGGCGTCGGCGATCGCGGTGCCGCCGAGGTCGGTCGCGTCGAGCGAGGCCAGTCCGCCGCCCATCTTCCCGAAGGGGGTTCTGGCGGTCGAGAGGATCACGGTCTTCGGCATCTGGACCTTTCGTCAGGCCGACCCCTGCGGCCGGCGATTCAGTTCAACGGAAATGCTAGTCGGGCGGCGCCGGGGGCCGCCCCGACCCCGCTCCTATACTGCCGCCCCTCGTGCGGGTCGAGGTCACTGATACGCCGCTGGCAGAGGTCGAGGCCGACCTCCTCGCCGTGGTGCTGTTCGAGGGCGAGGAGCTTCCGGAGCCGCTCGCCGGGGCGCCGGGCGCCGAGGACGCGAAGGGGGGCTACCGGAAGACGGCGCTGGTGCATCCCGAGCGTCCGGGAAGGGCGCTGGTGGTGGGGCTCGGAGACCGCGACGAGTTCGAGCCCGAGCGCGCCCGGGTGGCTGCCGCGCTCGCCGCCAAACAGGCCTCCTCGCTGAGGCTCGGCTCGCTGGCGCTGGCGGCCCCCGACTCTGACGAGGGCAAGGCGGTCGCCGGCGCCCTGATCGAGGGCGCGATCCTCGCCTCCTACCGCTTCGACCGGTTCAAGAGCAGGGCCGACGAAGACAACGAGGAGGCCGACGGCGGCAAGCGGCTCGAATCGATCTCGCTCCTGGGCGACCCCGAGCTCGCCGATTCGGTCGAGGCCGCTCGAGTGACCGCCGAGGCCGCGAACCGGGCCCGCGAGCTCCAGGACCTGCCGGCAAATGTCGTCACCCCCTCCTACCTCGCTGACCGCGCCAGGGCGCTGGCGGACGAGCATCAGTCGCTCACCTGCGAGGTGCTGGGCCGCGACGAGATCGCGAAGAAGGGCATGGGGGGCTTGGTGGCGGTCTCCCAGGGGTCCGCCGAGGACCCGCGTCTGATCCTGCTCCGTCACCGGGCGGACGCCGAGGGCGAGACGATCGGCCTGGTCGGCAAGGGCGTCACCTTCGATACCGGCGGGATTTCGATCAAGCCCGCCGCCGCGATGCACGAGATGAAGATGGACATGTCCGGGGCGGCGGCGGTGCTGGAGGCGGTGGCGGCAATCGCCGAGCTCGAGCTCCCGGTGAAGCTGGTTGCGGTGATCCCGGCGACCGAGAACATGCCGAGCGGCACCGCGGTGAAGCCCGGCGACATCATCACCCAGCTCAACGGGAAGACGGTCGAGGTCAACAACACCGATGCCGAGGGCAGGCTGATCCTCGCCGACGCCCTCACGTACTGCGTCCAGGAGGGCGGCGACCGGGTGGTCGACCTCGCCACCCTGACCGGGGCGGTGCTGATCGCCCTCGGCTCGACCTACGCGGCGCTGATCTCCAACGACGACGAGTGGGCGGAGCGAGTCGAAGCGGCCGCCGGGCGAACCGGCGAGCTCGCTTGGCGACTCCCGCTTCACCCCGAGTACAAGGAGCTGACCAAGGGCACCGCCGCCGACCTCACAAACGCCTCGGCGAAGCGGAAGGCCGGGACGATCTACGCCGGGTCCTTCCTCGAGGAGTTCGTCGACGGGCGACCATGGGTCCACCTCGACATCGCCGGCACCGCCTGGGATGTCGGCCGTGACTACGTCGGCAAGGGCCCAACCGGCTACGGGGTGCGACTGCTGGTCGAGCTGGTCCGGAGCAGCGCCGGCTAGACCGCGAGCAGCCGGATCAGCCTCCGAGCGAGGGCGCCGTCGCCCTCGATCCGGACCCTCCCGCTTGCCAGCCGGCGAAGCGCCCGCCGCCCGTGCGCCTGTCGCGGGTCGGGGAGGCCGCCGAAGCGCCCGCCCAGGGTGGGCACCGTCGCCATGTGGACGATGTCGGGGAGCCGCCCGGCGATCGCCAGGTCGGGCTTGCGGAGATCGCCATCCTCGATCACCACCGTCCGCGGACCGAAGGCAATCCGCAGCGGCGAGAACTCCTCCTCGAACCGGAAGACGACCCGGCCGCGCATCTCCGATGCCAGCCCGGGCTCGCGGGCGACCCCGCGCTCGATCAGCCCGAGGATGCTGGGGGCGACCCCGTCCTCGACCATCCTCCCGAGCCGCACTCGCGGCGCCGTGCCGTTGACGTTCATGCCCCGATCCTAGGGGCGGCTGCAAGCGTTACCCCCCGATGATCAGGCAGGTGCTGGTGCCGGTGGCAAGCAGCTTTCCGCTCTCCTTGGCTGTCAGCCGAGCCTCGGAGGTGGCGGTCGTCCGGCCCCGGTGCACCACCTCGGCCTCGCAGCGAACGATGCCGGTGTCTCGGGTGATCGGGCGGAGGTACTTGACCTCCAGGGTCTGGCTCGTGTAAGCGACTCCTGCGGGCAGGGTCGTGTGAACGGAGCAGCCGAGCGCGGAGTCGAGGATCGTGGAGGCGTATCCGCCGTGGACAACCCCGATCGGGTTGTAGTGCTCCTCCCCAGGCTCGCCCTCGAACACGGCACTCCCCTGCTCCAGCTCTGCGATCGAGTAGTTCATCACCACCGCGATCGGGGGCGGCGGAATCTCCCCCGCCTGGATCGCACGCATGTAGTCGAGGCCGGCTAGCTCCGCCCCGGCGGCCGCCGATGGCACCGGATCCTGCCAGGTGATCGTCCTGGTCCTGGTGATCTCCGGCGCGCGTTCGGCGAAGGCGAGGGCGGCCTCGACCGCCCTGCGCTCGGCGTCTGGGGCCCCGATCGCGCTCAAGCCCGGATCCCGCGCCGGCGGGGTGCCTGCTTCGAGGTCTCCTTCTCTGCCTCCTTGGGCGCCGGGTAGCGGAGGTCGGCGAGAATCTCCTCGGGGCTGATCTCGATCTGCTCCAACTTCAATCTGAAGGCTGGCTTTCTGACGGTCATCGCTCCTCCCTTCCGGAGGCTGGTTGCATCAAGCAACTGACAGCTGAACGAGGACGACCCTACCAGGGTAGGTTGCATCATGCAACCAAGTGTGGAAAGATCACACAGATGCTTCGGAACGACTACGAAGGCCAGGTCTGCTCGATCGCCAACACCCTCGAGCTCGTCGGCGAGCGCTGGACCCTGCTGGTGATCCGCGAGGTGTTCACCGGCCACCGCCGATTCGGCCAGATGCAGAAGTCCCTTGGGGTGGCTCGAAACGTGCTCACCACCCGGCTCCAGCGGCTGGTCGACGAGGACATCCTCGAGCGCCGTCCCTACAGCGAGCGCCCCGAGCGCAACGAGTACTTCCTCACCGAGAAGGGCCTCGACCTCTGGCCGTTGATGATCTCGATGATGCACTGGGGCGACAAGCACATGCCCTCCCCAGGAGGGCGGCCGATGATCATCGTCCACAAGGGCGAGTGCGGCGGCGAGGTCGACGACCGCCGGGTCTGCACCCGCTGCGGCAAGGAGCTCGGCGTCCGCGAGGCGCGGGCGATCGAGGGGCCCGGGATGACCGAGGCCGCTCGAGCAACTCAAGGCCGCCGGCTAGCTCCGCATACCGGGGCTGGTTAACTCCCCGCCCGATGGACTTCGAGCTCAGCGACGAGCAGCGGCTGCTCCGCGACACCGTTCGTGACTTCGCTCGCCAGGAGGTCGCCCCGGTGGCGGAGGAGCTCGACCGGACCAAGGCGTTCCCCTACGAGCTGGTCGCGAAGATGGGGGAGCTCGGCCTGATGGGAATCCCCTTCCCCGAGGAATACGGCGGGGGCGGCGCCGACACCCTCTCCTATGCCCTCGCGGTCGAGGAGCTCACCCGGGTCGACTCCTCGGTGGCGATCACGATGGCCGCTCACACCTCGCTCGGGACGATGCCGATCCACCTCTGGGGCACCGACGAGCAGAAGGGCGACTGGCTGCCGCAGTTGGTCAGCGGCGGGAGGCTCGCCTCCTTCGGGCTGACCGAGCCCGAGGCCGGATCCGACGCGGGGAACACCAAGACCACCGCCAAGCCCGACGGCGGCGAGTGGGTGATCAACGGCGCCAAGCAGTTCATCACCAACGCCGGCACGGACATCTCGGGCTGCGTGACGATCACCGCGGTCACCGGTGACGGGAACGGGGCGAGAGAGATCTCGAACCTGATCGTCCCCAACGGCACCCCGGGCTACGAGATCGGCGAGCCATACCGGAAGATGGGCTGGAACGCGTCCGACACCCGCCCGCTCACCTTCACCGACGCCCGGGTCCCCGAGGGCAACCTGCTCGGGCGCCGCGGCGACGGCTTCAAGCAGTTCATGCAGATCCTCGACGGTGGCCGGATCGGGGTGGCGGCGATGGGGGTTGGCCTCGCCCAGGGAGCGCTTGACGAGGCGATCTCATATGCGAAGGAGCGACGCGCCTTCGGCCAGCCGATCTCCAAGTTCCAGGCGATCCAGGCGAAGATCGCCGACCTCTCGGCCCAGATCGAGGCCTCCCGCCTTCTCATCTACCGGGCGGCGCTCGAGAAGGACCGGGGGGACCCGTTCACCCTGACCGCCGCCCAGGCGAAGCTGATCACCGGCCGCCTCGCGGTCCGGGCGACCGAGGAGGCGGTCCAGATCCACGGCGGCTACGGCTACATCGAGGAGTACCCGGTCTGCCGTTTCTACCGTGACGCGAAGATCCTCACGATCGGCGAGGGCACCGACGAGGTCCAGCAGATGGTGATCGCCCGCCAGCTCGGCTGCTAGTCGACCGGCACCGCGGTGATTCCCTTGCTGTCCCGGTCGGCGAGCTCCGCGCGCCGGCCCTGCCCCTCCCGGACCCCCCAGTGAGCGCAGAGCTCGAGCTCCTGCTCGGCGGTGAGCGCCTCATCCGGGTTGAACCGCGGCGCGTTCCGCACCGCCTCGCGCTCATAGGCGGCCCAGAGCCGCCCGGCGCCCTCGGCGACGTGCTCGTACGGGACCGCGGTGGAGCCGGCGAGCCGGCCGAGGCGAACCACGATCCAGCGCGGCTCCCCGTCGTCGGCATCGACCAGAAGGCCGGCGACCTGCCCGATCGTCCGGTTCTCGAGGCCGTCGAGCCGAAAGCCGACCCAGCGCGAGGCCTCGTCCAGCGAGGGCAGGGTCTCAGCCATCGCGCCGCTCCAGGATCTCGGTGGCGGCGCTGGCAGGGTCGAGCTCGCGCCTCACCACCCGGTCGAGGAGGTCGGTGATCGCGGGATCACCGGCGACGTCCGCCTCGAGGCCCCTGCGGAGGCGGGCGGCGGCGAGCTCCAGCACCTCGTTTCGCAGGTTCCGCGCACGGCGCTCCTCCAGGGTGCCCTCCTGCTCGATCTGGGCGCGGTGCTCGGAGATCTTCTCCGCGAGCTCGGCGACCCCCTCGCCCCTCGCGGCCTCGGTGCGGACGATCGGCACCCGCCACGGCGCCTTCGGGCCGAGGGAGAGCACCCCCCGGATCTCTCGCACCATCGTGTCGGTCATCGGATGGTCAGCCTTGTTGACGCAGATCACATCGGGGATCTCCATCACCCCCGCCTTCAGCGCCTGGATCGAGTCGCCGGAGCCGGGCATCAGGACGAGGACGACGGTGTCGCCGTGGTCGACGATGTCGATCTCGGCCTGCCCCACCCCGACCGTCTCGATCAAGACGTCGTCCTTGCCCGAGGCGTCCATCAGCAGGGCCGCCTGGAGGGTCGCCTCGGAGAGGCCCCCGAGCGCGCCCCGGCTTGCCATCGAACGGATGAAGACCCCCTTGTCGAGGAAGTGATCGGAGAGCCGGATCCGGTCGCCGAGCAGGGCGCCACGGGTGAAGGGGCTGGAGGGATCGATCGAGAGGACCGCGACCTCGCGGTCGGCCTTCCGCATCTCCGCCGTCAGCGCCCCGATCAGGGTGCTCTTCCCCACCCCCGGCGGTCCGGTGAGGCCGACGATCCGGGCGCCTCCGGTGCTCGGATAGACCTCGCGGACCAGCTCCCAGCCCGCCGGCTCGTCGTTCTCGATCAGGCTGATCGCCTTCGCCAGGGCCCGCTTGTCGCCCGCCAGCAGTCGCTCGGCCAGCTTCGGATCCGACTTCTGGGCGGCCTTCGCCATCCGGCCGCAGTCTAGAAGGGGCCCTGGTCAACCTCGGATCGCGGCCCCCGAACCTAGAATCGCCTGCCGTGTTCAAGCTCCTCGGCTTCCTCCGGCGACACCGGATGCTCAACCTGCGCTACGCGCGGCTGCTCTGGCGCTATCTGTGGCGGCGCTTCCTCACCCCAGCGGGCTGGCGCTGGCAGACGAGCGGCCTGGTCTTCTTCGGCAAGGACCTTCAGCTCCAGATTGGGGAGCGAGCGGAGGTCCGGTTCGGATCGCTTTGCTGGATCGGCGACGGCACCAAGATCCGCTGCCATGAGGGGGTGGTCGAGATCGGCGCGAAGACGGTGATCGGCCAGGAGTGCACGATCTCGGCCTACAAGCGGGTTCGGATCGGCGAGCAGTGCGTGATCGCCGACCGGGCGATGTTCATCGACTTCGACCACGGCACGACCGAGGTCGAGCGGCCGATCCGCCACCAGGGGATCTACAAGCGCGAGACGATCATCGGCTCCAACGTCTGGATCGGCTACAACGCCTGCTTCCTGCGCGGGGTCCGAGTCGGCGACAACTCGATTGTCGGGACGAACGCGGTCGTGACCAAGGACGTCCCGGCGAACGCGGTGGTCGGCGGGGTGCCGGCGAGGGTGATCCGGATGCGGGAAGCGCCAAAGCATCTTCGCTGGTCTGACCCGGTTTCACCATAAGACGGGTTGCTCCTCGCTGCGCTCGGAGCACCCTTTCATCGACCGGTCGAGCCGTAGGGCGGCCTGGCAGTCGCTACAGCCGCTTGCCGGTGGCGAACAGGGCGACCCCGGCGGCTCCGATAAGCCCGCCCAGGACCCAATAGAGCGTTCGCCCGGTGGCCATCGCCGCGAACAGGAGGGCGAGGCCGACCACGATCAGCGGCAGACCGAACGAGATCGGGACGCTGATGTTGAGCCCGGGCCCGAAGCTGGGCGCGCGGCGTTTTCCGGACGCGTCCTTCGACGGATAGACCTCGCGTCGCCGCTGGTCGAGCCGCGACATCAGCCGCCGGTTGCGGGCGCGGGGCTCTCGGCGAGCTCGTCGTAGACGCCCGCCGTGCGCTCGGCGACGTCGCCCCAGTCGAAGCGGCTGAGGTGCTCAAACGCCTCCGCGGTGAGGCGGCGGCAGAGCTTCGCGTCGTCGAGCACCCTCACCGTCATCTCGGCGAGCGACTCGGGGTCGCTGGCGCGGAAGCGAAGGCCGACCTCGTCGTGGGGCACGACCTCGCGGAGGCCGCCGGTGTCGGCGACGATGCAGGGACAACTCGAGGCCATCGCCTCCAAGGCGACGAGCCCGAAGGGCTCGTAGATCGAGGGGACGACGCAGACATCGGCGATCCGGTAGAGCGAGTGAAGGACGTCGTCGCCGATCCAGCCGACGAAGGTGCCGTGCTCCATCAGCCCCAGCTCCTTCGCCTGCCGGCGCAGCTCCTCCTCGTGGGTGCCCGACCCGGCGACGACGAAGCGGGTGCCCGGGAGCCGCTCGATGATCGCGGGCAGCGCCTCGAGCGCGAACTGGAAGCCCTTCTCGTAGACCAGCCGGCCGACGAGAAGGACGAGCGACTGCTCCGGATCGGCGAACTCGGCGCGCAGGCGGCGCAGATGGGCGTCGTTCTGGGGCTGAAGGTCCTCGGGGTCGATTCCGTTCGGGATCACCTCGATCGCCCCCTCGGGGACCCCGAAGACGTCGACGATCTGCTCGCGCATGAAGGTCGAGCAGGCGATCACCCGGTCGGAGCGGTTCGTGATCCAGCGCTCGACCCCGTGGATGTAGGCCTGGGGGTGCTTGTCGACCCAGCCCTGGTGCCGACCGTGCTCGGTGGCGTGGATCGTGGTCACCAGGGGGGCGTCAAACCGTCTCGACAGGTGGTCGCAGGCGTTGGCGACCAGCCAGTCATGGCCATGAACGAGGTCGAAGCTGTGGCGGTCGCCGAGCTCGACCCCGGCGGCGAGCATGTCGGAGTTCATCCGCTCCACCCAGGCGACGAACTCGTTCAGCTCGGCGGGACGAGTCGGCTCCCGGACCCGATGGACGCGGACCCCGGCCATCGTCTCCTCGGCCGGCGACTCCTCCCCCCCGCGGGTGAGCACGTGGACCTCGATGTCGCGCTCGACCAGGCCCTCGGAGAGCTTCCGCACGTGCCTGGCGAGGCCGCCCTCGATCAGCGGCGGATACTCCCAGGAGAGGATCAGTACGCGCGTGATGGTGGCTCCTCCGCTACGGCTCCAGGAGCGGCGCCAGGCTGATGTCGGGGGCGAGATTGCGCACGCTCGGCTCGGGAGCCTCGGCGGAGTCTATGGCCTGTAACAGCGCCTCCGCGTGGGCGGTCGTCCGCCGGTAGGGATAGTCGCCGGCCTGGGCCCGATGGTCCATGAACGCCCAGTCGCTCGACTGGACGGCGAGCAGCTCGCGGGCGGCCCGCAGCGCCGCATCGCCCCGCCGCCGCGATCCGAGGAATCGAAGCAGCCGCAGCTCGAGGCGGCGGGCGGCCCAGGCGAGGTCGGCGACCGCGGGCGAGTCCCAGGTCTCGAGAGTCTTTCCCTCGCCCCAGCTCGCCTCACCGACCGGCCGCTCCTCCGCCTCGTGCTCGCGGAGCGCCTGGGGCAGGGTCAGCAGTCGCACCCCCTCGAGCTCCGCCCCGCGGATGACCTCGCGCAGCCAGATCGGCCCCTCGGCCCACCAGGCACCGAGCAACTCGGTGTCGATCGCGAACACGCAGAGGCCGCGGCGCCCGCGCTCCGCCCGGTGGCGCTCGAGGCGGTCCCTGACCGCGGCGAGAAACCCGGCGGCGTGCTCGCCGGCGCGCTTCGCGGCGACCGCGGCCACGTAGGAGCGCCCGCCGATCGACCAGAGCCTGATCCCGTTGGGCGAGAGGCGGTGGTACTCGAGATAGGCCGGGTCGGAGGGATAGCCGCCATCCGACCAGACCAGCCGCACGGTCGGCCAATCGATCGTGAACCCGACCGGGCCCCCGGGCAACCGGACCGGGGCGAGGGCCGCGGTCCCACGCTCGCGAGCGCTCTGATCGAGGCAGGTGTAGGCCACCCCGTGCTCCGCGAGGACGCCCTCGAGGCCGCCCGTGTAGGCGCACTCCGGGAGCCAGAAGCCGGCGGTGGCGCCGAAGCGGCGCCGGTGCGAGCGAAGCCCAGCGTCCACCTGGAGTCGCCGGCCGGCCAGGGTCGCGAGCTTCGGGAGGACGGCGTGGGTCGCCGCCGAGGACATCAGGGCGATCCGGCCGCTGGAGTGCGCCTCCTGAAAGGCGCGAAGGCCCCTGCCGCCCAGATCCCGCAGCCGGTCGATCGCGCGCGTGTAGCGATCGGCCTCGAGGTTCGCCGCGGGCCGGAGCTCGGCCGCTCGATCGGCCGCGTCGCGGTCGGCGGCGTCGACCCGGTGGCGCCGGAAGAAGGCGAGCATCCGCTCCTCCACGTCGTCGGCCTCGAGCTGGTCGGCGAGCACCGGCGTCACCGTCATCGTCAGCCGCTCCGCGACCTCGAGGACCGGCAGATGGGATCGGGCAAAAGCGTCGAACAGCCACTCCTCGCCGAAGGGATAGGTGCCGAACCCCTCGACGTAGGGCATGTGGCTGTGGAGGACGATTGCCAGGTCACCTGCTGAGCCGGTCGCTCGGCGGGCGGGTCCGTTCATCACGATGCGCGGCAGACGGCGAGGAAGTCCAAGGCTCGATCGAGGTCTTCGGGACCGAGCCGGAAGTCGCGGGACCTGATCGCCGGGACGAAGCGGTCGTAGAAGGGCCCGGTGAGGCGGAGGGCGCGATGGAGCCGGTCCCAGCCGAGCCGGATCGCGAGCTCGTGAGCGCGGAGCTTGCGGGCGTGGAAGGTGCCGAGGACCTCGACCTTGGCGAAGTGCGGCTCGAGCAGGGCCCGGTACTCGCCCAGGTCGTACTCGCGCAGGTGCCAGGGGTTGTCGGATTTCTCCGCCCCCGGCGGCGCCAGGGTGAGGCGGTTCGGGGTCGAGATGTAGGCGACCGGCGCGAGCCGCGCGAGCCGCTCGAGGAGGCGATCGGGCTCCTCGATGTGCTCGATCGTCTGGAGGAAGACCACCACGTCTACCCGCTGGTCGAAGTCCTCGACCAGGCCGCGCTCGAAGCTCAGGTTCGGGCGCCGGTAGCGCAGCCGCGCGTGCTCGTGGGCCTCGGGATTGGCGTCGACCCCGATCACCTCGTCGGCCCGTTGGGCCAGCAGATCGGACCCGTAGCCCTCGCCGCTCGCCAGGTCGGCGACCCGCAGCCCGGCGCAGCGATCCGCGATCCACTCGTAGACGGCCACATGCCGCTGGTACCAGTAGTTCTCCTCGGGCACGTCGGGGAGGGTGCGCTCGCCGGTCAGCGGCAGCGGCGGAACGCCCGGGGGCTGGTTTCGCTGGAGATGGGAGGACACCGCGAGCAACATAGCCGGGCGTAAGATCGCTCCATGCCCGCCCGCCCGAGCCCCGACCGGATCAAGGACTTCAACGAGCGATATCAC
Source organism: uncultured Solirubrobacterales bacterium (assembly GCA_963752585.1). Lineage (GTDB taxonomy): Bacteria > Actinomycetota > Thermoleophilia > Solirubrobacterales > 70-9 > CAVVYV01. The sequence goes on along the minus strand of CAVVYV010000004.1, from coordinate 518,539 downwards.
GACGCCGCCGCCTCCTCCTACGACTCCAAATGGGGGATTGACTTCGGCGCGGTCGGCCAGCAGCAGGTCCGGGCCAAGCTCCGCAAGGCGCTCGGAGGGTGGCCCGCCGACCCCTTCGGCGACGCGCTCGAGATCGGCGCTGGGACCGGCTACTTCTCGCTCAACCTGCTTCAGGCGGGGGTGATCGAGCGCGCCACCGCGACCGACATCTCGCCGGGGATGCTGTCGTCGCTCCGTGAGAATGCCGCCGGGCTGGGCCTGGCGGCGCAGACGGTGGCCGCCGAGGCCGAGCAGCTCCCCTTCGACGACGGCAGCTTCGACCTCGTCTACGGCCACGCCATCCTCCATCACATCCCCGACCTGGCCGGTGGGTTCGCCGAGTTCCACCGGGTCCTCCGACCCGGCGGCACCCTGGTCTTCTGCGGCGAGCCATCCCGCTACGGGGACCTGCTGTCGGCGATCCCGAAGCGGAGCGCCCTGCTCGCTGCTCCCCTGTGGCGGCGGCTGGTCGGCGCCTCGCGGCGCCGCCACGACCACGAGGCCGAGGCCAACGGGCACTCCCTCGAGCAGGAGGTGGACGTCCACGCGTTCTCGCCCGGTGTCCTCCGGCACCTCGCCGCCGGAGCCGGCTTCGAGGGGATCCGCGTTCGAGGCGAGGAGCTGCTCGCCAGCATCCACGGCTGGACCGTGCGGACGCTGGAGGCGACCGCGGAGCCGGAGGAGGTCCCGTTCGGATGGCGTCGCTTCGCCTTCCGCAGCTACCTCGCCCTCCAGCGCCTCGACAACCAGGTGCTCGAGCCGCGCCTGCCGCCGGAGCTCTTCTACAACCTGCTGATCTCGGCCCGCCGCCCCTAGGGCGAGGCCTGGCCCGGGGCGAGGCCGGCCGTTGCGTTAGGCGGCGGCCAGGGAGATTGAGTGGTTGGCGAGGATCAGCTCGTCCGGGTCCCACTGCCGCTTCACCTCGGCGAGCCGCCTGGCGGTGTCCTCGGGGAGGAGCGACTCGACGGGGGCGGGGCGCTCGCCGAAGTTGAGGAAGCCGCCCTCCGCGGTCCAGGGCTGCATCGCGTCGGTGAGACGATCAAGGCCCTCCTCGATCGCCTGCCCCGCCTCGGGGCCCATCAGCACCCCGATCCCGTTCATGGCGAAGTCCGCGTCGAGCTTCTCGAGGGCGCCGGCCTCCTCTGGCGCCCGCCCCAGCGCTCCGCCCAGCTGGCGGAGCTCTGCCATCAGCAGCGGAGAGCCAGCCCCGGGATCGGCGACGCCGACGAACGCGTCGATCGCCTCGTTCGGAAGCTCGCGGATCAGGGCGTGGTCACCCGCCGAGGGCACGGGGTCCTCGGGATCCATGTTGATCCGGCCGAGGCCGGAGGCGGGGATCTGGTCGAAGGTGTTGAGGATCGGGTCGCCGAGCCCGGTCAGCGGCGCCAGCACCCTCTCCCCCTCGCCCCGGTCGCCGATGAAGGCGGCCGTGAGCGTGATCAGGGGCGTGTCGCGAAGCGGCTCCGGCACAGTGGGAAGCGGCGGCGGGCGGAGGAACCGCATCGACGCCGTCACCTCTTCCGGGGCATCCACGGCCCAGTCGCGGTAGGCGCGGAAGGCGTCGGCGCCGAGCGCGGCCGGGAAGACGATCAGCCCCGCGTAGACCTCGGGGATCGGGAGCAGGTCCAGGTGGAGCGCGGTGACGATCGCGTAGCCGCCGCCTCCGCCGCGGAGCGCCCAGAACAGGTCGGGCTCGTTGTCGACGTCCACCCGGCGCTGTTCGCCGTCGGCGGTGACCAGCTCGATCCCCCGCACCCGGTTGCAGGCGAAGCCGTGACGGCGCCCGAGCCAGCCCTGCCCCCCTCCGGTGGTGAAGCCCACGATCCCGACGGTCGGGGAGGAACCCGGCAGGAAGCAGAGACCGTGCTCGCCGGCTGCCGCCGCGACCTCCGAGCCGAGCGCTCCGGCCTCGGCTCGCGCCGTTTGGGCATCGGCGTCGATCTCGATCGCGTTCATCGCTCGGGTCCTGATCAGGATCGCTCCCTCGATCGAGCCGAGGGCGGCCGCTCCGTGCCCGGTGCCCATCCCGGTCACCTTCAGCCCCCGCTCGCGGGCGAACCCGACCACGGCGGCGACGTCGCCCGGCCTCTCGGCGAATGCGATCGCGCTCGGGCGAAGATCGGCGGCGAGGTTCTGGACCTGGCGCAGCTCGTCCCAGTCCGAGTCGTCGGGAGTCGCCACCCGGCCGTCGAGGTTCAGCTCGCTGAAGGCGCCCATCGGCGCCGCACTCTACGAAATGTCGTCGCTGCGGCGGACCCGGTGAACGGGGATCTCGCCCCTTATCCCCTTGAAGTGATGCCTCCCGGCGAATGAGAACTCGAAGACCGGGTCTCCTTCGAGGGCCGTCTTCAGTCGCTCGTCGACGACGACGCTGTCCGGGCGGGCGAAGCCGGTGATCCGAGCGGCGAGGTTTACTGGGCGCCCGTACCAATCACCACCCCTGCCGAGCGCCTCCCCGAACGCGGCCCCCGCCCGCAGCGACGGCAACTCCTCGTCGCCCTCCATCTCAACCAACTCGGCGACGGCTTCAAGCAGGGGACCCGGATCCGGCGAGGCGAACATCGCGGCGTCGCCGATCATCTTCACCAGCCGGACCGGGGGCGTGGCGGCGTCCGAGGCGCGCTCGAAGAGGCGGCCGGTGAGCCTTCCGATTGCGTCGATCTCGAGGCGCTCGCCAAGCCGGGTGAAGCCGACCAGGTCGGCGAACGCGATCGCCACCTCGTCCGAGCCCTCAAGCCTGCCCTCGGCAAGCTCCCGGTCGGAGATCACCGCCTGCCTGATCGACTCGCGCAGGTGCTGGTCGTGGACGTAGCGGAGGGTCTCGCCGAGCAGCGGCGACATCGTCTGCGCAGCCGCCGCATAGCGGAGGGCCAGCTCCCGCTCCCCCACCCCGGGCTCCAGGAAGACATCGCCGATCAGGTCGCGGTTCGAGTCGGCCAATTGCGCCATCGACATCCCGATGATCCGCGAGGACGCCAGCAGCCCTTCGGGCGGGAGCCCCGCGTCGAGGAACTGCTTCGCGCGCCTCGCCCCCCGCAGGTCGACCTCGGTCAGGGTCTTCTCGTCCGGCCGGGGCCTCGGAAAGCCGAGTGCTTGCTGGAGCCGAATCAGGTAGTCGAGATCGAGCCCGGTCTGCTCCGCGATCTCCTCCGGCGAATAGCGCTCGGTGCCCGGCTCGAACACGCGCTCGACTGCCACCAGCGCAAGACGGTCTTCGGCGACCGCACGGCGAAGCTCCTCCAGCGGGACACCTGCCTCGGAGAGGTCCTGGAGCAGCGCCTCACGCTCCTCGCGCGCCTCGCCGCTGATCCCTTCCAGCAGCCCCTCCGCCTCGAAATCGATCTCCGCCACGGCGCCATTCTGCCGCGTCCCTAGAATCGAAGCCGATGGCGGGAAGCGAATTGCCGATCTTCGAGCTGCCGTTGGCCCTGCTGCCCGGGGAGCAGCTGCCGCTTCACATATTCGAGGAGCGCTACAAGCGGATGATCGGCCGCTCGGTCGACGAGGGCGAGCCGTTCGGGATCGTCCTTCGCGACGACGACGGCGCCCGCTCGGTCGGCTGCACCGCTCGGGTCGAGGAGGTTCTTGAGCGCTTCGACGACGGGCGGATGAACGTGGTCGTCAGCGGCCACGAGCCGTTCAAGGTGCTTGACCGCTTCGAGGCGCCCGAGTACCCGGCCGGGGAGGTGGAGCTGATCGACGAGGAGGACGGCCCACCGATCGACGAGGACTCGGCCAGTGCCGCCCGCGACGCGTTCGCTGAGCTGGCCGAGCGCGCAACCGGCGAGCGCCCCGCGGCCGAGGAGCTGGACGGCGCCTCAGCCTACGCGATCGCCGCCCGGATCGAGCTGCCCGCCGACACCAAGCAGAAGCTGCTCGAGCTCCGCGACGAGGACGAGAGGATGGAGCTGCTCGGGAACGCACTCAGCGCCGTCGAGGCGGCCCTCGAGCGTGCCGAGGAGGCCGCCGAGCGGGCGAGCGGCAACGGCAAGGTCCACTTCGAGTAGCGGCCGGCCCGGGGCTAGCCGACCACGGCCACCGCGCCCCCCCGGCGGGGGTCACCGCCACCGCTGAGCTCCCCGGTGGCCGAGTCGCGGGCAACCGCCTGGGCCCCGCCGAAGTAGAGGTTCTGGCGCTTCCAGCGGACCACCGGGATCCCCCGCCGCTCGAGCCGGGCGAGGCCGTCCGAGTCGACGCCGGGCTCGGCCTGGACGGTCCCTGCCTCGAAGTGAAGCCGGCCCGCCCTCACCGCCTCCCCGGCGTCCATCCCCTCCTCGAGCGCCCGCACAACCGTCTCCACGATCGCCGACCGGATCCGGTTGGAGCCGGCGCTGCCCAGCCCCAGCACGATCTCGCCGTCCCGGAGGGCCACCGTCGGCGACATCATCGAGCTCACCCGCCGCCCCGGCGGGATCCGGTGGAAGCCGTCCGGGTTGAGGTCCTCCTCGCCGAGCATGTTGTTGACGTGGACGCCGGTGCCCGGGACGAGCACACCCGAGCCGGTGCCGTTCGAGCAGGTGACCGAGGCGCAGCGCCCGTCGCCGTCGAGGACCGCGATATGGGTGGTCGAACCGAGGCGATCGCCCGGCCCGCCGGCGCCCCCGGCGCCACCCACCCAGCCGCCGCCGCGGATTCGCTCCGCGACCTCGTCGAGCCGCGCCGGATCGAGGAAGCCCTTGGCGAAGCCGTCGCGGTGGAGGCCCTCGTGGAAGTCCTCCTCCCGATGGGAGTTGGCGGCCTCGGTGACCGCGACGATCTCCTCGACCCCGCTGCGCCCCCCGAGCCGCTCGAGCAGTCCGAGCGCGTAGGCGATCAGGAGGCCGCCGGAGGAGGGCGGCGGGTTGCTGAGCACCTCATTCCCCCTGAACTGGGCGCGGACGGGCTCGCGCTCGATCGGCTCGTAGGCCGCCATGTCGTCGAGACCGAGGGTGCCCCCCCGCTCCCTGACCCACTCGCACACCGCTCGAGCAGTCTCGCCACGGTAGAACGGCTCTGAGCCCTCGGCCGCGAACTGCTCGAGGGCGTCCGACATCTCCGGGTAGCGAAAGGTGTCGCCCTCGCGCAGGATCCGTCCCTCGGGGGCGTAGAGCGCCTCCACCTCGGGCGTCGAGGTGAGGATCGGCTCCAGCACCTCGAACAGGTAGGCCTGGGCGGCGGTCACGTCCACCCCTTCCCGGCCCAGCCGGATCCCCGGCCCTGCCAGCTCCGCCAGCGGCAGCGAGCCGAAGCGCTCGGCGACGCGCTCGAGGCCGGCCGGATTGCCCGGCACCCCGCACGAGGCGGGGCCGCAGTTGAAGGTCTGGGGGGTCTCGTCGAAGTAGACGGGGATCGGGATCAGTTCCGCGCCGCGCTCGACCCCGTCGGCGCCCCCGGCGGCGACGAAGAAGTCGACGAGGACATCCCCCTCGCCGTCGTGGACCATCATGAATCCGCCGGCGCCGAAGCCGGTCAGGGGGCTCTCGGCGACGAACGAGGTGAGGACTGCGCAGACCGCCGCGTCGACGGCGTTGCCGCCCGCCCGCAGCACCTCCGCCCCGGCCTCCGCGGTCAGCGGATGCCCGGCGGCGACCACTCCCTTCCGGCTCGGCATGTCGAGCAGCCTAAGCGGCGCCGGGCCCAGAACGAGACCGGCCGGCTTTCGCCGGCCGGTCTCTACGTTTCGGGTGCGTCTCTAGTGGACGCCCCATTTCCGTCGGATCAGATAGACCGTACGGGCACCGACTACCAGTCGGGCTCTCGCGGACCGCCTTCCTGGTCGGTGTTGACGAACGCGTCGCCAATCTCGGCGTCGGGAATGACGTCGTTGGAGACGGTCCCGTTCGCATGAACACGCTGCGCATCCGTGAGATATCCGTCGGCCCCGCGTCGACATCGGCGTATAGCAGATCGCCAAAGGTGAGCCCACGGCTGCTCGGATCGGTGTTGTCAGGATCCGCTCACGGCCTCTCGCGGCCGGCTCGTACCGGTGGTGTTGGAGATCTGGGCCTCGTTTGCGACGAAGACCTCGTTCCAAGCCATCGTGCAATCCACCGGACCACGCGTGCACGTCGATATCGGCGGCCGTCGACCAGTTGATCTCAACCCGCACCCGGCGGCCTGGGGGCCGGCGGGCCCGCTGTGGGAGCGCTCTGGACCGGCGTCACCGTCTTCTTCTTGCACTTCTTCGCGGTCGACGGCCGACTTTTTGCCCTTCTTCTTGCACTTCTTCTTCTTCGCCGCGACGGCCTCGGGGCCGCCAGCGGACGACTCGGCGACGGTGCCGAGGCTGATCGCGAGCGCGACGGTGAGCGCCGCGGCCAGCATCAGAGCGACCTTCCGGTTCGCCCCGGTGGCGAGTCCGTTGATACCCATCCTTCTCCCTTCAGTTGCTTGCAGGCGCCCTCAGCCGCCCTCAGACGGCACCGGACGAGTCTCGCCCACGCAACGGGGTCGCGGCATCCGCAGCAATCACCGAAGGAGCCTCAGTAGTTCGCCGCGATTTACAGCGGCTCGGTGCCTGAGGAGCGGCTTCTGGTTAGTGCCCGGGGATGAACTCGGGCACGTCGAGCTCCCGGCCGCGGCGCCCGGCGCCCGGCTCGGCCGGCCGGCGGTCCTTGCCGCGGCCCTTTGACCCGTCGCCGTAAAGCTCCGCAGCACTCAGGTTCTTGCGGACCGGGCCGGCGGCGCTGGCGCGCCAGTCGCCGACCGGGTCGCCGTAGCGGCTCCGGTCACGATCGCCGCCGGCGCGCTCCGCGCCGGTGCGAAACTCGTCGCGGTCGCGGCGGCGGGGCTCCCGGGGGGCGTCATCACGGCCGCGCCGGTGCCGGTTGGCGTAGGCGGTCTCGAACCGGGTGGCGATCACCGTGATCCAGACCTCCTCCGCCATGTCCTCGTCGATGCTGGCGCCGAAGATGATGTTGGCGTCGGGGTGGGCCGCCTCCTGGACGATGTTGGCCGCCTCGCTCGCCTCGATCAGGGAGAGGTCGGGGCCCCCGGTGATCGAGAGCAGGAGCGAGTGCGCCCCCTCGACCGAGGTGTCGAGAAGCGGCGAGTTCACCGCCTTCTCGGCGGCGAGGAGCGCTCGGTGCTCCCCCGCCCCCATGCCGATCCCGAGGATCGCGTCGCCCGACTCGATCATCGTCGTCCGGACGTCGGCGAAGTCGAGGTTGATCAGGCCGGGCAGCATCACCAGGTCCGAGATCCCCTGGACCGCCTGGCGAAGGACGTCGTCGGCGACCCGGAAGGCGTCGGTGATCGAGGTGCGGCGCTCGAGGATCTGGAGGAGGCGCTCGTTCGGGATCACGATCAGCGTGTCGACCTCGGACCCGAGCGCGGCGATCCCCTCCTCGGCCTGAGCGGCGCGGCGGGCGCCCTCGAAGCTGAACGGCTTGGTGACGGCGGCGACCGTGAGCGCGCCGACATCGCGGGCGAGCTTCGCGACCACCGGCGCAGCGCCGGTTCCGGTGCCACCGCCCGCGCCGGCGGCGAGGAAGACCATGTCCGAGCCCTTCAGCAGCTCCTTGATCTTGTCCTGCTCCTCGAAGGCCGCGCTGTACCCGACCCGCGGGTCCGAGCCGGAGCCGAGGCCCCGGGTGAGCTCGGAGCCGATGTGGAGGGTGACGTCGGCGTTCGAGTTCTGAAGTGACTGAAGGTCGGTGTTGATCGCGACGAACTCGACCCCGGGGAGCTGGGCCTCGACCATCCGGTTGACCGCGTTGACGCCCGCGCCACCGACTCCGACTACGCGGAGCACCGCCTGGTGGGTCCGGGGAACGGTCGCGGTCCGGGCGGTCTGCGGCTCGTCGCGGCCGAAGGCCGGGCGGACCTCGACGTCCTCGCTGCCGCCCATCAGGCGCTCGAGGCCCTCGTGCTCGGGTCCCGCCTTCTCCACGACCTTGTAGGCGCGCTTCTTGGGCTTCTCGCGCTTCTCGATCTCCTTGATCGCCGGGTCGGTGGCGGGCTCGACGAAGCCCTCCGTGTCGGGATGGCGAATCGGCTCCGGGTTCGGGACCGGGTCCGGGATCGGCTCGGGGACCGGCTCGGGGGTCGGCTCCGGGACCGGCTCGGGCCCGGGGACCTCCTGCTGCGGCTCCTCGACCTTCTCCGTCGCCTCGGCCTCGGGCTCCTCGACCGCGACCTCGACCTGGGTCGCTCCGCCGCGGGTCGCCTTCACCTGGATCTCGGCGTCCTCCAGCGACTCGTCGGTGGAGCGGAAGAGATCGGCGAGGGGGCCCTCGCGCATGCTGGCCCGCTTACGAGCCATGGGTGAGGACCTCCTGAGCGAGGTCACGGTAGGCCTTGGCAGCCTTGCTCTTCGGGTCGTACTTGAGCACCGAGGTGCCGCGGACCGGCGCCTCGGCGAACTTGATCGCCTTGCGGATCCGCGACTCGAAGACGAGGTCTCCGAAGTTCTCCTCGAGGATCTCCACCGCCTCCTTGGCGTGGACGGTGCGCGAGTCGAGCATCGTCGGCAGGATCCCCTCGATCTCGACCCCCGGGTTGAGGTTCTCGCGGATCATCTGAAGGGTGTTCTGAAGCTGGACCAGCCCGCGCATCGAGAGGTACTCGCACTGGACCGGGACGATCACCTTGTTCGCGGCGGTGAGGGCGTTCACGGTCAGCAGCCCGAGGCTCGGCGGGGTGTCGATGCAGACGAAGTCGTAGTCGTTGCGGATCTCGTCGAGGGCCTTCTGGAGGGCGCGCTCGCGGCCGATCTGGGCGCTCATCGCGATCTCGGCGCCGGCGAGGTCGATTGAGGCGACGGCGACGTCGATCTCCTTCTCGACGATCACCTCCCTGATCGGCATCCGGTGGACGAGGACGTCGAACATGCTCTTCTCGACCTTGTCGGGGTCGACGCCCTGGCTCATCGTCAGGTTCCCCTGCGGGTCCATGTCCACCGCCAGCACCCGGTGGCCGGACTCCTTGAATGCGACCGCGAGGTTGAGCGCGGTGGTGGTCTTCGCCACCCCGCCCTTCTGGTTCGCGAAGGCGATCACCTTGGCCGACCCGGTCTTCTTGGCCGTCTCGTCCTGCTTGCCCGCGTCCTGCTCCGTTCTCGGGCTGCTCGGACCCGCCCTGCTCGGACTTGGCCTGCTCGTCGTTGCTCGCGCGCTTCGGCCCGAGGACGTCATCGGCCCGCATACGTCCGCTCTCGGACGCGTCTGGCGCTCCCTTGTTGCGTCGCAATATGGCCATCAGCGGGCTATTTCGCAGGCGAGGCCCTGTTTCCTGCCTGGTGTTGGGAGAATCCTCCCGGGCGTGTCGGACCTATTCGACAAGCGGCTGCTATTCGTGACCGGAAAGGGCGGTGTCGGCAAGTCGACGATCTCCCTGGCGCTCGGATTGGCGGCCGCTGCGCGGGGCAAGCGGACGATCGTCTGCGAGGTCTCCTCCCAGGAGACCGCCTCGCGGGCCTTCAAGAAAGCAACGGTGGGCTTCAACGAGGTCGAGGTAGCGCCCGACCTGTGGGCGATCTCGATCGACCCCGACGAGTCTCTCCGCGAGTACCTGCTGCTCCAGCTGAAGGTGCGGGCGATGCGCGACCTGCTGGTCCGCTCGAAGCTCTTCAACTACCTGGCGGCGGCCACCCCCGGGCTGAAGGAGCTGGTGACGATCGGGAAGATCTGGGAGCTCGCCCAGGCCGACCGGAAGGTGAAGAAGGCGAGCGGCTACGACCTCGTGATCGTGGACGCGCCGGCGACCGGCCACGGGATCGGCTTTCTGCAGACCCCGCGCACCTTCGCCGGGATCGCCCGGGTCGGCCCGGTCCACTCGCAGGCGAAGGAGCTCGACCGCTTCATCACCCAGCACGAGACGACCGGGGTGGCGATCGTCGCGCTCCCCGAGGAGATGCCGGTGAACGAGTCGGCCTCGCTCGAGGGCCAGCTCAGCCACGAGGTCGGGATGGCGGTCGACCGCGTCTACATGAACGCGATGTACCCCGAGCGGTTCAGCAAGGGCGAGACCGCCAGCCTCGAGCGAGCCCTCGACGACAGCGACGGCCCCGGGCGGGCGGCGATCCGCGCCGCCCTCTCCGAGCACCGCCGCGCCCGCTCCCACCGGGCCCAGCTCCAGCGGCTGAAGCGGCGGGTGAGCAGCCCGGTGAGGACGCTGCCCTTCATCTTCAAGCCCACCCTCGACGTCCCCGAGCTCGAGCAGCTCGCCGCCGGCCTGACCTGATGGCTAACGTCGCCGAGATCCTCGAGGACCGCAGCATCTGCATCTGCGCCGGCTCGGGCGGGGTCGGGAAGACGACCACCTCGGCGGCGCTCGCCGCCGGCCTCGCCGCCCGCGGCAAGCGGGTGGCGGTGCTGACGATCGACCCGGCGAAGCGGCTCGCCGACTCGCTCGGCCTCGACGAGCTGGTGAACGAGCCGCGGCGGGTTGATCCGCGCCTTTTCGAGCGTGCCGGGGTCGAGATGCGCGGCGAGCTCTGGGCGATGATGCTCGACGCGAAGGCGACCTTCGACGACGTCGTCCGCCGGCACGCGCCGGACGCCGAGACCCGCGACCGAATCCTCGAGAACCGGATCTACCGCCAGATCTCCAACGCCCTCGCCGGCTCCCAGGAGTACATGGCGATGGAGAAGCTGTTCGAGATCCACCAGGAGGGGCGCTACGACTTCCTCGTCCTCGATACCCCGCCCTCGCGCAACGCCCTCGACTTCCTCGACGCCCCGAAGCGGCTCACTCAGTTCATCGAGGGGCGCTCGCTGGCGGTGTTCATGAAGCCGACCGGGTTCGCCACCCGGGTGGTCGGCAAGGGCAGCTCGATGATGTTCGGGGTCCTGAAGCGGGTGGTCGGGATCGACCTGCTCGCCGACATCGGCGAGTTCCTCCAGGCCTTCAGCGGGATGGTCGACGGCTTCCGGGAGCGCGCCAAGCGGGTCTCGGAGCTGCTCGCCGACCCCGCCACCTGCTTCCTGGTCGTCTGCGGGCCTCAGGGGGAGCCGATCTCCGAGGCCGTCTACTTCCACCGGAAGCTGGTCGAGGCGAAGCTGCCGGTGGGCGGGGTGATCGTAAACAAGGTCCACTACCAGGCCGACGCGGAGGCCGGCGAGGTGGCCGAGGCCGACCTCCGCGATCTCCTCGACGACGAGCTGGCGGCGCGGGTCGCGTCGAACTTCGCCGACTATCAGGCCCTCGCCCAGCGCGACGCCCGGAACGTCGATCACCTGGCCCGCGAGCTCAACGCCCGCCGGGTGATCCGGATTCCATACCTCGACGAGGACGTGCACGACCTCGAGGGCCTGCTGAAGATCGACCGCTACCTGTTCGCCACCGAGCAGCAGCGCGAGGCCCTGGCGGCCTCAGGCGCCGGATAAGAGGCCGGCTAGGCCTTCTCGCGCTTCGAGTCGTAGCGGAGCTCGCCGACGTCCCAGTCGGTCGCGTCGGGCACCGGGAACAGGTGGCGGACGGTGTCGCTGTGCTTGGCGCGGTCGCGCTCACGCCTCGGCTTGCCCTTCCGGTCGCGGCGGGGGCTGGCGAATGCCGGCCACTCGACCTCGCCGTCGCCGGCGCTGAACCAATCGGCTCGGTCCTCCTCGGAGGTGCCCGAGTGGTCGTCCTCGGACGTGCTCGGCTGGTCGCCCTCAGCGGCCACGATCTCGGGTAGTTCGACGTGGTCGACGATGATCCTCGTCGTCTCTTTGGTCTCTGCTCCCAGAACTTCCCCCGTCTCGGAATCATCGGCGGTCCTTCGGACGTCAATCTCGCCGACCTGGGCATCGGCGATCACCGAGAGGTCGAGACCGTCCGTTTCCTGACCAGAAGCGAGGTCCGGCAGGCGCCACTCGGCAGTCTCGCCGCGGCTGGGCCGGATCGCCTCGGCGACGCCTAGGCCGTGGGAGAGAAGCCGGTCGTCCGCCGCCGCCCGCAGGTCACCGCCCAGCTCACCCGTAGCGAGGCCCTTGAGCAGCCTCCTGAGCAGCTCCTCGAGCTCCGCGATCACCTCCAGCGGGGAGGCATCGGGGACCGGGCGGTAGCGGGCGCCGCTCATCAGCTTCCGCTCGAGGGCGAGAGCGCGCTCGACGCAGAGCCGCCCCGCCTCGCGCTCGGCGGGCCTGCAGGCGAGCGCCGCCACCCGGGCCGAGAGCGCGGTGTTGGCGGGCCCCCCTCCCTCGAGCAGGCCGCGCAGGGCCAGCAGGTAGTCGCTGAGCGCCTCGATCAGGGAGGCGCGCTCGGCGCCGAGCTCGAACCGCGAGGCCGCCCAGGCGAGTGCGGGCAGGCGGGCACCGCGCTCGGTCAACGCCTTCGCGAACTGCTCGAGATCGGCCGCCTCGCCGCCGGTCAGGCGGTATCCGCCCTGGCGGGCGCGTCCGGCGCCGGTCCCGAATCGCTCCCAGCCACCGGCGCGCCGAGCCCAGCCGTGGGCGGCAAGCCCGACGGCGCCCGGGCGGAAGAGCCGAAGGGTGCGAAGCGCACGCTGAAGGTCGTCGGCAACGGCCGCCGCCGGGGCGACCGCGGCCACCCCGCAGCTGACTCGGGCGATGAAGCCGCTCTTCCGCCCCGGGCCCGAGCGGGTCGCCTCGACCGCATCGAGCGGAAGGTCGCCGATCTCCTCGGCGCGGACGATCCGGACGCCGTCGAGGGTGAGCTCCTCCTTGGGCATGTGGAAGCCGACCAGCGGGACGATGATCTCCCCCGCCGGGGTCCCCTCTCCCTCCTCCGAGGAGATGCTGGAGAGGACGCCCTGGATCGCCCCGTGGAGGCGATCGCCGGCGATCTCGAACTCGGTTCGCCCGTCCCAGAGCCCGACCATGAAGCCGATCGCGGCCTCCTCGCCGGCGATCTCCCGGACCTCGACGAATGCCTCGAGGCGGCGAACCTCGGCCAGGTTGCGCTCGATGAACTCGCCGGTGAGCGGCGCGTAGGAGTACATCGGCAGCGGGCTGCTCTCGCTCTCGCTCGCCTCGAGGTCGAAGGGAAGCTCCACCCCGGACCGCAGCAGATCCTCGAAGACGTCGGCCGCCTCGACCGCCAACCGGCGCAGCGCATCCTCGAGTCGCTCGCTGGTGCTCTCAAGTGTCGTCACAGAGAGCAGATTCCGCCGGGCGGCGGGGCGTCCTGCGCGTGAATGAGTGCTTGCAGCTAGGCGGTGGCCGCGGCGACCGGCTCGCGCTGTTCCTCCGGCAGCCAGCGGCGGCCGTAGGAGCGCATGTCCTCGATCAGGGGGACGAGGGCGACGCCCTTGTCGGTAAGCGCGTACTCGACCCGGGGCGGGACCTCGGGGTAGGTGCGCCGCTCGACGACCCCCTGTTCCTCGAGGGCCCGGAGGCGCAGCGAGAGCGTCCGCGGGCTGATCCCCTTCAGCGAGCGCTCGAGCTCACAGAAGCGGAGCGAGGAGTCGGCGAGGTCGCGGATGATCAGGAGCGTCCACTTGCCGGAGATCACCTCTGCCGTGCGGCAGACCGGACATTCAGGATCGAACACGGTTTTGAGGATACCGCCAAAGCTTCAGAAAGTGAAGCTTTGGGCCGATCCGCCCGGCGCTAGGTGCCGGTCTGGTCGAGCAGGAGGGTCGCCTGCTCGGTGTGGCCGCCGAGGGTGGCGCTGATCACGGCCTCCCCGCTGGCGTCGGGTGCGGTGTTGATCTGGAACCCCGCGCTCAAGTCGCCCTCCGGGACCGTGACGGTCGTGCCGTCGGCGAACGTGACGTCGGGGTTGTCGGAGGAGAGGGTGATCGATGGCGTCGTGGCCAGCGCCTCGCAGTCGAGGACGACGGTCCCCGTGGAGCCGGCGCCAGGGGCGACGCTGACCGGGTTGAGGGTGAGATCGACGAGCGCCGAGGCGGTCGAGTCGCTCCTGACCGAGGCGGTGTCGTGCGCCGAGCTGCTTCCGAGGGTCGCGGTCACCGTCACGAGGGGGGTCGCCAGCAGGGTGTTGACGCCGAAGATCGCGCCGCTGGTGTCCTCGGGGACGACCACCGACGCGGGTGTGGTCATCTGCGAGGAGTCGTCGCCGAGCGTCACTGTGGTGTCGGCGGGCACCGGGACGTCGGTGGTGACCCGATTGACGCCGAAGTCGGTCTGGTTCTCCGGGAAGCAGTCATAGTCGAGGGCGACGTTGGTCACGCTCGGTTCCTGGACCACCTTCAGCACGACCTCAGCCGAGCTCGAGCCGATGCTGGCCTCAATCGTGAAGAAGTCCGTTGGCCCCGAGGTGGTCGCGATCGCGAAGCCGGCGGTCGTCTGGCCCGCCGCGACATTGACCGTCGCCGGCACCGAGACTCGGCTCTGATCCTCGCTCTGCAGGGTGACAACCTGGCCCCCGGCGGGAGCCGGCTGGCTGATCGTCACCTCCCCGGAGTCGGGCGTTCCGCCGAGCACAGGGTTGCTGGCGAGCGTGACCACGCTCACCAGGGTCTGCGCCGGGGGGGTCGGAACGGTCGGCGTGTTCGGGGACAAAGGCTTCCCGGGCAGGCCGGGCTGGGTCACCGCAGCGCTTCGCTTACACCGCTTCGCCTTCCCGCCCGAGCGCTTCGCGCCCTTCTTCTTCTTGCACTTCCCGCCCTTCTTCGCGGCGGCGGCCGAGGGCCCCTCGGCGCCGGCGGCCGGCACGACCAGCGCACCGACGAGGGAGGCGGCGACGGCGAGGATCAGGAATCGGCGAATCGATCTCGACACCCAATTTCCCTCGGCGCCTTCGCCGCTCGCCGCGAGGCTCCGACGGTCCCCTGGACGGATTGGCTCCACCCACTCCTGGGTATCGCGGCCCACCCGCATCTCGGCGCTAGCCCGGAGGCTTGCTGGTGGTGCGGCGCTTGATCTGCGCCAGCTCGATCCGGTAGGTCTTGCCGGTCGGCGAGTAGGCGAGCTCGGCGGCGCCGCCGACGGCGAGGCCGAGTAGCTGGCAGGAGGACGCGTCGGGGTAGCAGGTCCCTGTTCCTCCGACCCCGGTGACGTCCCTCGAGACGAGGAAGATCGCCTGGGTGTTGGCGGCGGCGAGGCCGAGGTAGACCAGCGCCGGCGCCTCCTGGCTGGGCAGCATCGTGAACTGCTGGATCCGGCTGAGACGGACGAGCTGGGTCCCCACCTCCCCGACGAGGACGTCGGTGTCGTAGACGAAGTACTTGGTGGTGGTCTTCGTCTTCGTCTTCTTCTGCTTCGAGCCGCCGCCGCTGCCGCCGTCGGTGATGCCGACGGTGTCGCCGCCGCCACCGCCGGACGGGACCTCACCGGTGCTGATATCCACCGATCCCGAATCGACCGCCTCGGCGGCCGCCGCGGCCGGCGCCGCGAACTGCTGGCGGAAGGGGTCCTTCGCGGCCAGCCCGCGCAGCCTCGTCTTGTAGTCGCGCAGGCCCGGGTTGTAGGCGACCACCGCCGACTGGTTCTCCGGCGCGAGCTCGGAGGCGTCCTGGGAGCTCACCGGCGCCGTCGGAGCGGCCTCGTCGCCGCCCGACCGGGCGATCAGGATCGGCGCCGCGACGATCGCGGCGACCAGCAGGACCGCCACCGGGAGCAACCCGCGGCTTCGGAGGTCATGGACGACGTCGGTGGCGAACTTCTGCAGCTTCGCGGTGCTCATTGCGCCACCCCGCTTGTGGAGCTGGAGGTGGTCTGGGCCTCAGCCGCCGGCGCCGGACCGGTTGGCGTTGCCCCTCCGGTCAGCCCCTGGCCCGATGGGGTGACGTAGGTCGTGACCGAGAGAGCCGCATCGAGCACCGGATTCGGGCCGAGCGTCGTGGCTTCGAGCGAAAAGCCATCGACCGTGACGAGGCGCCCGTTGGCGACCACCTGGCCGCCGCGGTCGCGCAGCCCCACCAGGCGGTCGAGTCCGCCGATGTAATCAGCGATCCCGAAGAACCCGCCGGCGAAGGTGAGGTCGTACGGCATCGTCGGCAGCCCAGCCGAGCCCACCGTGGCGCCGATCGGCAGGGTTGCCGCGGTCGCCTCGGTGGCCGGAGTTGGGGCGGTGCTCGCAGGTGGTGAAGACGTCGAGCCGGTCGGGGCCGCACCGGTTGTCGCGGTGGTGCTCGTCGTCGAGGTCTCCGAGCTGGCGGGCGTGGAGCCTTCGGCGCTCGGGGTGCTGCCGGTGGACGGAGGGGCTGTGGCCGGCGGTGTCGTGGTGGTGTTCGAGCTCGTCGTGCCCGAGCTCGCCGCTCCATCGCCAAGAGTGATGCCGCGGAAGTCGACGCCCGAGCCTGCGGCGATCGAGTTCAGCTCCACCAGCAGTGAGGCGCTGTCCGCCTGCGCCGGCACGGCCTTGCCGAGGACGACGAGGCGGCCATAGTACTCGGGGAAATCCTTGCGGGCCTGCTCGGCGAAGGAGGCGACCTGCTCCTGCTCGGAGATCGATGCTTCCAAGGTCGCGATCTCGTCCTTGAGCTCGGCGGCCTTCTCGCGCTTCGGGGAGAGCACGAGCAGGTAGAAAGCAGCAACCAGGGCGAGAGCGCTGACCGCGAGGATGATCGTCTTGTCGGTCGCCTTCACGTCAGCCTCCCGGGATCAGGTTGGCGGCGGCCTCGGCATCGGCGGCCCGCTCGGCGTTCTGGGCGGCGGTCGAGGCCTGCTCCGACTGCGCCTGCGCCAGGCCGCCACCGTCCGAGCCCGACGCAACCGAAGCGGGCACCGAAGGAGCGGCGGTCGCGGTCCCAGGCACCGGGACGGCATCGAACGCCACCACGATCTCGAACTTGGAGATGAAGTCCCTGGTGCGACAATCGTCGACGGTTTCCGTGGCGGAATCGGCGGTGACCTCGCTGCCTGTTTCCGAATCGACCTCCGGTCGCTCCGAAGAGGCGACCCCGACGCGGGTGACCCCGTCGATGTCCTCTAGGTCTGCGACGAACCCGGCGACGGAATCCTGTCCCGGCGCGCAACCGACGATCTCCAGCGCCGGTCCGACAACGCTGTCACGGAGCTGAACGTCCGCCCCGTTCTCGAGCTGCACTGCGGGGCTGACCGTTCCGGTCAGTTCAGTCAGCCAGACGTCGGCCGGGAGGATCAGTGCGAGCTCGTTCATCACCCGCTCCCAGTCGAATCGGCTCTGTGCGAGGCTCGAGACCGTCGCGGTCCGGGACTCCTGGGTGGCCCGGAAGGTCGCGAAGGCGCTCAGGGACTGCGCCCGCGCGGTCGCCGCCTCGAGCTCTTGGTTCAACTGCGTAACCTCGGCCTCGCGGTCCGAGACCTGCTTGCTGGTGAAGCCGAGCACCACCACCGCGAGCAGGGCCGCCGCCAGCGCACCAAGCAAGACGTAGGACACTGTGCCCGCGCGCAGCTGCGCGCCTTGGCCGCGGCGCTCGTCAGGGGGGATCAGGTTGACGGGTCGCATCCGGCTACTCCTCCAGGGCGAGTCCGTAGGAGAGGGTCAGCCGCGCCGCTTCCTGGTCGTCGAGATGGGACAGCGCCGATGGCGCGCCCGACTCGATCGCGAGGCCGTGGCCGACCTGGATCCGCTCGGGAAGGCCGTCGATGGTCCGGCCGGGCCCGCAAACGACGACCCGGTCGATCGGGGGGGCGCCCTCCCGGGCGCCGTAGTAGTCGAGCGAGACGCGAAGCTCGTCGACCAGCTTCGAGGCCCCCACCTCGAGCTCCTCGCGGACCACCGCGGCGACCTCGCCGTTCTTCCCGGCGTCATCCGGCCGCTCCCCGTGGTCGGCTTCGGTCTCGCTGAGGACCTCAGTAGAGAAGTCATCGATCGGCTCCGCGAGCCCGATCTCGAGGAGCGACTTGCGCGCCTCCTCCCTCGGCAGGCCGGTGCGCTCGGAGACCCTGGCGGCGATCGACTCGATCCCGAACGGGGCGATCCGGGTGAAGAGGCAGGCGGCGCCGCTGGCGACGGCGAGGTTGGTGACGTCTCCCAGATAGCAATACAGGGTCGTCGCCGCGATCGGCTCGTTCGGCTCGGCGAGGGCGCGGATCATCCCGAAGGCGGCGAGGTCGATTCCGACCGGCTCCAGTCCGGCGCCCCGGAGGGTGCCCAGGAGCGAGTCGACCATGTCGCGCCGAGCAGCGACCGCGAGAACGTCCATCTGGCTCTCGCCGTCGACCGGGGCCTCGCCGTCGACCGGGGCCTCGCCGTCGACCGGGGCCTCGGCGGCGAGCGGGGCTTGCTTGGGAACCCGCTGATAGTCGAGCACGGCGTTCTCGAGCGGCATCGGGATCTGGTCCTGCGCCTGGAAGCGGATCGCGGTCTCGAGCTCTTCCTCGTCCTCGATCCGGGGCAGGCTGATGGTTCGGACGACGACCCCCTGGTTGGCGATCCCGAGCCGCACCGACTTGCCCAGCTTCTCGCTGGCGAACAGCGACCTCAGGACCTCGGTGAGGGCCTCCGCGTCGCGGATCTCGCCGTCGGAGACAACCCCCGGCGGGAGCGAGGCGATCGCCGTGCGCTCGACTGCGGACGAGCCGTTCTTGCCGATTACCTCGGTCGCGGCGACGCTGCTGGCCTCGATGTCGAGGCCAACGGTCGTCTTCGGCTTCGGGTTGGAAGTGAGTGTGAACATCGGCTTGGACTTTGAGTTGCGTGTGAACATGCGTTTAGGGGTCGCTGCCTAGGGGTTCATCGGCCGCGTCAACCACTCCCGCCATACCCAGGAGTGATTAACGTGCCGGCTGGGCGCTCTATCCCACAAAGGCATCGAGGTACCAGTCGAGGATCTCGTCGCCGGCGAGAAGGCCGACGACGCCGCCAAGGGCGAGAAACGGCCCGAACGGGATCGCGTGCTTGCGAGCCTCGGAGCCGTGGCGAAGCATGAGAGCCACTCCGACGAGGCCGCCCGCGAGGACGGCAACCGCCATCGCCGGGACGACCGCCCGGCCGAGGAAGAGGCCGAGCACCGCGGCGAGCTTGACGTCGCCCATGCCCATCCCCCGGGGGTAGGCGAGGGCGACGACGAGCAGGAAGCCCCCCGCTCCCGCCGCCGCGATCAGGTGCTGCGGGAGGATCGAGGGATCACTCGCGAGCGCGAGGGCGACCGCCGCGATCGCGCCGGCGCCGAGGATCGCGTTCGGGATCACCCGCCGCTCGAGGTCGGTGAGGGTGATCGCGACGAGCAGCGCGCAGAGGATCAGCCCTGAGGCGAGCGCGGCGATGTCATCCGTGCCGAGGACGACCACGGTCGCCGCGAACAGGGCCGCGGTCGCGATCTCCGCAAGCGGGTAGCGGGCGGAGATCCGCTCCCCGCAGCTGCGACAGCGGCCGCGGAGCAGGAGCCAGGAGAGGACGGGGACGTTGTCGTAGGCAGCGATCGTCGCGTCGCATCCGGGACAGCGAGAGCGCCCGCCTATGAACGACTCCCCGCGGGGAACGCGGTGAGCGACCACGCTGGCGAAGCTGCCGAACAGCATGCCGCCTACGAATGCGATTGGAGCGATCGCGGTCATCCCGTACTTGCTATTTCGGCATCGCAAAGCCGCTGCTTGAGCCGCGAAAGCCCTCTGTTCAGGGGAAATCGAGCGTCTCGCGCTGGACGTGCCAGGCGGATTGGACCGGATCGAAGAAGTGCGGCGGCTCCTGGTAGCGCAGCCGGTCGTCGTAGTTGTAGTCCTTGAGATAGCCGGTGCCGCCGGTGGTCCCGACCGCGCCGCGGAACTTCTGCGCGATCGCTCCGTTCACCTGCAGCGTGCCCAGCTGGTTGCCGCAGTTGTAGTGATCGACGATGAAGGAGTGGTCGATCGCGAGAAGCGCGGCGTCGATCCTCACGTCCGGAAGCGAGCCGGTGCCGTTGACGCCGCCGTTGCAGCTGCTCTTGCTCGTCTGGGCGCTGATCGTCCCGTTGCTGCAGCCGAGGTTGTTCGAGGGGCAGATCGGATGCTTGACCCTGACGAAGTTGTTGGCGACGAGACCGAGCAGGCCGCCGCCGCTGCGAACGATGTCGTCGTCGATGATCACGTCGTTCTCGGCGGCGATCGTGAGCTGGCCCGAATAGCTCCCGTTCGTGTGCACCACCGCGTTCCCGCACCCTGAAGAGCTTGGGTAGGTGGCGGTGAACGGCGAGTAGGTCGCCGAACACGAGCCGTTCGCTACGTAGACGACGCCGCTCGACGGAATCGCGACCGACGCTCCCCCGTTGATGCTCATCGTCGTCCCGCTGAGCTCGATCTTGGTCTGGCCGGTGTAGGTGTACCCGGGGCCGGCGATCGTGCGCAACTCGGCGTTCGTCGGCGGCGGGGTGAGCACCGGGGCGTTGGTGACGAACGGCCCGACGAAGGTCGGATTGGCGGAGCAGTTGTTCCCGTTGTCCCAGCCCACCGGCGGCGCGCTCACCTCGGTCACGTCCGAGGCGTTCCGCCCATAGCTCGGGGAGCCGCAGATCGCGAGATCGTCGTTGGTGTGGAGCGGCCCGTCGATGTCGTCACCCGAGACAAAGACGATCTGATCGCAGAAGACCCCGCCGGAGTTCGGGATGCTCTGGCTCTCGCGCCCGTCGCGGCGGAACTTGGTGCACTGAGAGTAGGCGCCGGTGAGGGCGGCGGACGGGTTCGCGAACCCGTAGGTGACCGGGTCCGAGGTCTCGAGCTGGGTGAAGTAGACGTAGTCGAGGAAGGTCGCCTGCTTGAAGGTGGCGACGATCGACTGCTTCATGTCCCCCCTGCCGTCGGCGTTGGCGTCCTTCCCCGTGTAGCCCGTCGAGCGGATCCGGAAGGTGCCGATGTTCGACCCGCTCGACTCGAGCATGGTTCCCACCGGGTTTGCTTGGCTGCACGGGGCGTTGCCGGGACTGGTGCTCGCCTGGATCAGCTCAATCCCATACTTCGACCCGTCGGTCGACCCGGGCACATCCCGAACGACCGCCGGCTCGCCCGGGCCGTCCAGATTGACCCCGTGCGGCGCCGGGACGTTATTGCAGCGGGTCCAGTAGCCGCTGTCGTTGTTGAGGTGGAAGTTGTAGTCGGCGATCCCCGCCTGGGCGGTGGCGTAGGCGCGCTTGTCGTCGAGGTCGCGCTTGACCAGGCCGAGGTCGGCGTTGGTGGCGGCGAGGGCGGCGCTGACGAGCAGGGTCATCAGCGCGATCGCCCCGATCACGGCGATCATCGTGTAGCCCTGCTCTTCGCGGGCGATCCTCAGGTGCATGGCATGTTGTCCTGGGTGGTGACAGCTCCCGCCGACTCGAGCCGGAGGCTGACCGAGTCCGAGAGGGTGATCGGGGAGTTGGCGTCGAGGGTCGAGGCGCCCCCGGCGGGAGCGCTCGTCAGCGAGATCGTCACATATGCCGTCCGACCCGCGTCCGTGGCGCTCAGCCCAGTCGGTGCCGCCGCCGGCAGCGGCGTCGTGTTGAGCGCCCCGTTGACGTAGTCGTGGTAGCGAAACATGACGCCCCCGGGCGCCGAGACATCGGTGAGGATCGTCCGGGTCAGGGGAGTGCCGTACGTCCAGTTATTCGGAGGGGTTCCGCCTGTGCCCGGGTAGACGGTCTCGCTGAGCGTGGGCGGCGTCCCGCTCAGCGTCAGCTCCCGCTTGTCGGGCGTCGGCGAGACCGCCGCGCCGGACTTCGAGAGGAAGATCAACTTTGTCGAGGTGCTGCCGGTGAGCACGGGCGCCGTTCTCGGCGCCACACATCCCGAATGGAGGTTGTCGACGATCCTCGTCATCACCGGGCGGACCCGCTGGTTGGCGTCGACGCGATCGGCGATCCGGACCTGGTTGTGGGTCGCGACCGTGGTCATCATCGCGATCGCGGAGAAGACGACGATCGCCGTGGCCATGGTGACGAGCAGCTCGATCAGGGTGAACCCGCCCTCGTCACTCATGGGCACACCGCCGACGGATGCCCTTGGGTCGGGTGTGTCTCGACCCCGGTCGCCGTAGTCCCCAGGAAGATCCCCCTGAGCGTCCCCGCGGACGGGTTCGTCACAGCCACGTCCTCAAACGAGGACCCGACGCGCACGTAGTTTCGCCGCTGGATGTTGCTGAAGTACGCGTCCGCGCAGACCCTGTAGCGGGTGCCGTACGGGAGCCCTGGATTCGGCGCCCCCGTCGGACTGTCAGCCAACTGGAAGCCGCTGTTTGTGTAGAAGGTCCGGCGGTAGGAGCCGGTGGGTGAGCAGTTCAGGTCGGTCACACGCACATGGGCGCCTGCGACAGGCGAGCCCGGGTTGCTCGCAGTCCCCTGGAGGACGAACAGGTGCAGGGCAGGCAGGGTGATCACTCCGACCGGACTCGCTGTCCCGCCCGGGGGAACGGTTGGATTCGCGATCGAGAGAGCGTTCGAGCCGTCACCGTTCGGATCGGGGTTGTTGGCGGGGCAGGTGGCGGCATAGGCGGCGTAGCTGGAGAGGAACGGGTACAGCGAGGCGCTGGTCGTGATCGTCCCCGCCTTGGTTCCCGACGGGCCGGGAGGAACGAAGTACCTGGGCTGGGCCATGCCGGTGTTG
Organism: uncultured Solirubrobacterales bacterium; assembly: GCA_963752585.1. Lineage (GTDB taxonomy): Bacteria > Actinomycetota > Thermoleophilia > Solirubrobacterales > 70-9 > CAVVYV01. The sequence continues at coordinate 496,199 of CAVVYV010000004.1, read as the reverse complement.
GAGACCGCGATCGAGTCCGCATTCGAGTCGATCGGGGTGCCGTTGCCGAACGGCTCGGTCTTGAAGGTGACCGCGAGCGACCCCGGCCGGTCGTACTCGAGCGCGACCGTGTTGGTGCCCCCGGCGACCACGGTCACCGTCTTCGGCGCCGGTGCGGCGCCATCGGGGTCGATCATGCTCGAGGCTGAGCCCCCAATCGTCATCGTGTAACTGCCGGCTGGGAGGTTCCGCCAGAAGACGCACCCGTTCGCGTTGGTGGTCCCGCTGAACGAGCCGGCCCCGCTCCCCGAGAGGGTGACGCCTGCGACGCCGTTGCTACGGGAGTCGTCGACGTTGACGAGCAGCGATCCGCTGTTGGGCACCACGGAGCCGCTCGGTGTCGATACGAGGCTCGACCCGGTAACCGCCGGTCGGCTGCCGATGCCGGGCCAGGTGACGCTGGAGTGAATCCGGAGATAGTCGCGAGAGCCGGTGCCGGCGGCGCAGGTGTTGGTGGTCGCGGGCTCGTTCAGGAACTGCGAGGTGGAGACGACCGTGTACGGGGTGTTGTCCTGGGTGACCGTCCGGGTCTCGTTCAGGGTCGCCAGCGTGGCGATCCTCATCGAGCGCATCCGCTCCAGGTCGGCCTCGGCGAGGGCGTTGGCGCGGGCCCGGTGGCGCTCCTGCGCCGTCGCTCGGGTGCCCGCGTCGAACGCGGTGAACACGCCGATCGAGACGACGATCAGGAGGAACGCGCTGACGATGACTTCGATCAGCGCCATCCCCCGTTCGTCGCTCCGCAGGGTTGTCAGTCTTTTCAATCGCATGGGCATCGGTCGGGCATACCTCGACCCTGTTCCATCGGCATCGACCGGCGGAACGGCGATACCCAGGATTCAGGGCGCCTGGACGACCGTTCTAGGACTGGCCATCCGACTCAAGATCGAGAAAGGGCGGGCCCGAGGGCCCGCCCTTTCGATTCACACCTGACGATGCCAGGTGATACCGCCGCGGATCAACCGCCCCAGTCGAGACTGGAGGGACAGCCACCACCGGCGGCCGAGCACGGATAGGTGAATGTTCCACCAACGCGCTTGACGCTGAACGTCCTACCGGTGTCGCTGGTCGCTGTGACCTGGTAGTCGCTCGCCGTCACGTTGCTGATGCCGAGGTTACCCGGCAGCGTAGCCTCGATCGCCTGCAGATTCGCGGCGGTGGGCACGGGGAGGTAGGTACCGTTGTGGTCCACACCCCATGTCTCAATCGCCGTCTGCGCTGTCTTCGCCATCGCCTTTGCGTCCGAGTCCTGCGCCTTCTGTCGCTGATTGAAAAACGTAGGAATCGCGATCGCGGCGAGTAGGCCGATGATCAGCATGACGACCAGGAGCTCGATGAGGGTGAAACCCTCATCACGTCCCATTCGTTCACGCAACTTCTGCAACATCTGGACCTCCTAGTGTCCACTTGCAGTAGCCAGAGCCCCTACTCGCCGTCGGTGTCTCGCGACCCCGGTGGCTTTCACACCGGGGCGCTGGCAGATTTTCCTTACCCCGCCCTTATCGGACAGGCGGCCAGCGGCTTGAGCCTTTGACTCAATAGTGCTTACGGTCCTGCAGTCGTACGTGCGTCTAGCCGGGCGAGGGTTATCCCGAGGGAGGTAACGGCGCGCGCGCCTCACCGCTCCCCGGAACCCGGGGAGGGTGCGCGGACGGGTTCAACGGTCAGCGAATCTTGTCGTACAGGCTGAAGATCGGCAGGTACATCGAGATCACGATGAAGCCGACGACCCCGCCGACCAGAACGATCATTATCGGCTCGAGCAGGGAGGTCAGCGCCCTCACCTTGGTGTCGACCTCCGCCTCGTAGAAGTCGGCGATCTTGCTCATCATGTGCTCGAGCTGCCCGGTCTCCTCGCCGACCGCGACCATGTGCGAGACCATCGCCGGGAAGAGGGGGTTCTTCTCGATCGGGTGGGCGATCGTGCCGCCGCTCTTGACCGAGGCGTAGACGTCGTCCATCGCGTCCTCGATCATCGTGTTGCCTGAGGTCTGCCCGGTGATCTTGATCGACTGGAGGATCGGGACTCCCGAGGAGACGGTGCCCGAGAAGGTCCGCGACCAGCGCGCGAGCGCGATCTTCTTGGTCACGTCGCCGATGTGGGCCGGGATTCGGAGCTTGATCCGGTCCCACTGCCGGCGCCCGCGCTCGGTCTTCTTCCATTGGACGAAGCCGACGATGGAGGCGATCAGGCCGGGGATCCAGACGAACCAGAGGCCGGTGACGAAGTCGGAGACGCCGACGGTGATCTGGGTCAGGAACGGAAGCTCGGCGCTCTCCCCCGGGTTCTCGGCGACGATCTCGTCGAAGACGCCGACGAACACCGGGACGATGAAGGCGACCACCGCGACCATGATCAGCAGGGCGATCCCCATGACGAAGGCGGGGTACATCATCGCCGAGCGCACCTGGCGCCTGAGCGCGTCGAGCTTCTCGAAATGGAAGGCGATCCGCTCGAGCGCCTCGTCGAGCCGGCCGGAGCTCTCGCCGGAGCGAACCATCGCCCGGAAGAGCGTGTTGAAGACCTGCGGGCGCCGCTCCATCGCGTCGGCGAGCGAGCTCCCCGCCTCGACGTCCTGGCGGATGCCGGTTATCGCCTCCGCGAGCCGCTCGTCCTCGGTCTGGTCCTCGAGGGTGTAGAGCGAGCGCAACATCGGCATCCCCGAAGAGACCAGGGTCGCGAACTGCCGCGAGAAGATCGCGAGCTCGCGCATGCTGATCCCGCGGAAGCGGTCGAAGAGCCGCTCGAACTTGAACGACTCGCCCTTCTCCGAGACGTCGAGGACGATCAGCCCCTTCTCGCGGAGCTGCTCGGTGACCTGGGTCTTGGAGTCGGCGTCGAGCTCGCCGCGCGAGGGGATTCCGGCGACGTCGATTGCGCGGAAGGCGAAGGTGCTCATCGGGGATCCGCCTTAGGCGACCGCGGCGGGGGCGCCGTCGGTGGAGGTTTGAGCGACGGGCCCGAGGAGGCGCTTGAGCTCCTCCGGGACCGAGGCGCGCTGTTCGGCGAGCTTACGGCTGATCTGGCCCATCCGGACCAGCTGAGCCAGATGCGCGTCCATCGTCTGCATCCCGACCGAGCCCGAGGTCTGGAGGGCCGAGTAGATCTGGTGGGTCTTGCCCTCCCTTATCAGGTTGCGGATCGCGGGACTCGGCACCAGCACCTCAGCGGCGACCACCCGGCCGGTGCCGTCGGCGGTCGGCAGGAGCTGCTGGGTGACGATCCCCTGGAGGGCGATGGAGAGCTGCATCCGCACCTGCTTCTGCTGCTCGGAGGGGAAGACGTCGATGATCCGCTCGACCGTCTGGGCGGTCGATTGGGTGTGGAGGGTGGCGAAGACCAGATGGCCGGTCTCCGCGGCGGTGAGCGCGGTCGACATCGTCTCGAGGTCGCGCATCTCGCCGACCAGGATCACGTCGGGGTCCTCACGGAGCGCCGACTTCAGGGCGAGCGAGAAGTCCTCGGCGTCGGCCCCGATCTCACGCTGGTTGACGATGCACTTCTTGTGGCTGTGGAGGAACTCGATCGGGTCCTCGATCGTGAGGATGTGCTCCTCGCGCTCGCGGTTGATGATGTCGAGCATCGCCGCCAGCGACGTTGACTTGCCGGAGCCGGTCGGCCCGGTCACCAGGACGAAGCCACGCGGCTTCCGGGTGAAGTCCCCGAGGATCTTGGGGAGCGCGAGCTCGTCGAGCTCGGGGATCTCGTGGGGAATCCGGCGGAAGGCGGCGCTGATCGAGCCGCGCTGGAAGAAGCAGTTGACGCGGAATCGGGAGACGCCCGGAACGGCGTAGGCGAGGTCGAGCTGCTTGTTCGACTCGAACCGCTTGCGCTGGTCGTCGTTGAGGAGGCTGTAGACGGTGTCGCGCGTCTGCTGCGGGGAAAGCTTCCCGTACTCCTCCAGGGGGACGATCCGACCGCGGACGCGAATCGCGGGCGGGAAGCCCGGGCTCAGATGGACGTCGGACGCCCGCTCATCGGACATCCGCGTCAGCACATCGGCGAAATCGAAGTTTCGGCTGGCCTCCATGGACTCTGGCTTAGATCGTCCGCGCGCCCCTCGGGCTTGAGACCCAATATTCGTTTGGGACGCACGGATCAGGCGAGCTAGGATGCGACCCTCGCCACCTCCTCGATGCTGGTCACCCCTGCGCGCACCTTGGCCAACCCCGCCTCGCGCAGGGTCATCATCCCCTCCTCGATCGCCGCCTTGTTGATCTCCGCCTCCGGCGCGAGGGCGACGACCATCTCCTTCAGCCGCTCGGTCAGGACCATCACCGAATAGATCCCGATCCGGCCGCGGTAGCCGACCCGGTGGCAGCGCTCGCATCCGACCGGCTCGTAGGCCTCGAGATCGGCACCGACCCTGAAGCCCGCCTCGGCGAGGGCGGCCTGGGGGACGAGGATGCGGCGCTTGCAGTTCGGGCAGAGCACCCGAGCGAGCCGCTGAGCGACGACGCAGTCGACCGCCGAGGAGGTGAGGAAGGACTCGATCCCCATCTCGGTGAGCCTGGTGATCGCGCCCGGGGCATCGTTGGTGTGGAGCGTGGTCAGCACCATGTGGCCGGTGAGGGCGGCCTCGATCGCGATCCGGGCGGTCTCGGGGTCGCGGACCTCGCCGACCATGATCACGTCGGGGTCGGCACGGAGGACCGAGCGCAGGCCGGTGGCGAAGTCGAGCCCCGCCTTCCGGTGAACCCCAATCTGGTTGACGCCGTCCAAGCGGTATTCGACCGGGTCCTCGATCGTGACGATGTTCTTGTCGACGTTGTTCAGCGCCTGCATCGCCGCATAGAGGGTCGTCGACTTGCCGGCGCCGGTCGGGCCGGTGGCAAGCACCGCTCCGTACGGCTTGCGAAAGGCGTTCTCGAACCGCTGGCGCTCGTCGCCGGCCATACCCAGGTCGTCGAGCGTCCGCAGCGCGGCGGCCTCGTCGAGGAGCCGGATAGAGGCGCCCTCGCCACGCTGGGTGGGCAGGGTTGTCACGCGGAGGTCGATCCGGCGATCCTCGACCGTCACCCCGACCCGCCCGTCCTGAGGGATGCGCTTCTCGGCGATGTCGAGATCGCTCATGATCTTGATCCGCGAGACCACCCCCGCCACCATCCGCTTCGGCACCCGCGCCATCTCCTGCAGCACGCCGTCGACGCGGAAGCGAATCCGCATCTCACCCTCCTCCGGCTCAAAGTGGATGTCGGAGGCGCCCTCGCTCACCGCCTGGCCGAGGATGCTGTTGACGAGCTTGATCACCGGCGCGTCCTCGGCGGAGGCGCGGATGTCGGTCGCGTCGGCGTCGTCGAGCGGCTCCTCCTCTTCCTCATCGATCGCCTCGGCAACGGTGTTCTGAAGGGTGCCGAGCTTTCCGACCAGCGAATCGATGTCGCCGGCGGGGGCGACCGCGACGCGGCAGCCGTATCCGGTCCCCATCTGGACGTCGTCCAGGGCGACGACGTTGGCGGGATCGGCCATCGCGAGCAGCAGGGTGCCCTCGTCGACGAAGCCGACCGGCACCGCCTGATGGCGGCGGGCCGACTTCACCGAGATCGTGTTGGCGGCGCCCATGTCGACCTTGAAGACCGCGAGATCGATGAAGTCGAGCCCATAGCGCTCGGCGATCGCGCGCGAGAGCTGGTCGCCGTCGATCGCGCCCTGCTCGAGAAGGACCTCCTCGGGCGGGCAACCCGCGGTGCGCGCCTGCTCGATCGCCTGCTCGACCTGCTCCCGGGAGGCGTAGCCGAGGTCGACCACCGCGTCGGTGATGAAGCCGCCGGAGTGACCGCGACGCATCGGCGGGACCAGGCCCGGCGTCCCCCCCTCCTCCGCGGAGTCCTGTTCGCTGGCCGCCGCAGCCGCGCCGGCGGCGGCGTCACCGCTGCCCGCAGCGCCGCCCGGCGCCGGAACGGGTCGCAGGTAGTCGGGTAGGTCCCTCGGACTCACCGGAGGGGCCTAACCTGGGTTGTACGGAAGGTTGTCCTTGCCCGAGTAGAGGGCGTCGTGGACGGCCTGGACGACGCTCTGGGAGTCGCGGAAGCCGTAGCTGACCGTTGCCTGCGGAACGCCGCCGCTGAGCCGCTTCGGCCGAATCACGACGAGCGCCGGCACCCGCTCGACCCCGACTCCCTGCGTGATCCGCGAGTAGCGGGCCACCTTGCCCGCCCTGGCGACGAAGACAGAAACTCCCGGCTCGGAGAGCGCCTCCACCGAGCCCCGGACGAGGCGGTCATCGGTGGCGCGGTTACGGGCGATCAAGAGCACGATCGCGTCGCCGCCCCTCCATGCCTTGATCACCGGGGAGGGGAGGCCGGGACCCGGCTCAAGGGCATCGGGCGTAACCGTGGTCGCGCTCGGGGTGACCGGCGCGGGCGTCGGGACTGCCGCTGTGGTGGCGGCCGCGCTCGTCGCGGTCGAGGCGCTCGCCGTGGTCGGCGAGGGCGTCGCAGTCGGTGAGGCCGTCGCGGGCGGCGAGACCGTGGCAGTCGAGCTGTCCGTGGCGGTGGGAGCGGGGATCGGCGAGGACTCCGCCTCACTCCCCCCCATCCGTGTCACCAGGAGGAAGGCGACGATCAGCACCAGTCCGCCGAGCAGACCGATCTGAACCTTCGGGTTCTCGTTGATTGCCTTGCGCATGGCTAGATCACCCGTTGATTCGACAGCCTGGGGCGAAAGCTTGAGCGCGGAAAGGCGCTCTACTCAAGAGTGGGTCAGGCGCTCGGGGCGGAGGTCGCCTCGCCCGCGCTGCCGTTGCCCTCCATCACCTGCTCGATCCCGCTCGCCCGCTGACCCTGGGCGGCCAGCATCAGCTTGAAGTCGTGCGGGCTGGAGGCGGTCTCCATCGCGACCTCTTCGGAGACCATTCCCTCGCTGACGTAGCCGAGCAGCGCCTGGTCGAAGGTCTGCATCCCGTAGAAGTCGCCCTCGGCGATCACCTCGGTGATCTTCCCCGTCTCCTCCGGGTTCAGGATCAGGTCCTGGATCCGGCCGGTGACCGCCATCACCTCGGAGACGGCGACACGGCCGTCTTGGTCGGAGCGCGGCACCAGCCGCTGGGACACCGCCCCCCGCAGGGTCGAGGCGAGCATCACCCGCGCCTGCTGCTGGAGGTGCGGGGGGAAGAAGTCGATGATCCGGTTGATCGTCTCGGTGGCGTCCAAGGTGTGAAGGGTGGAGAGAACCAGGTGGCCTGTCTCGGCGGCCGAGAGCGCGGTCCGGACGGTCTCCTCGTCCCGCATCTCCCCGATCAGGATCACGTCGGGGTCCTGGCGCAGGACTCGGCGCATCGCCCGGGCGAAGCTCTCGGTGTCGGAGCCGACCTCGCGCTGGTTGATGATCGAGAGCTTGTCGCGGTGCAGGTACTCGATCGGGTCCTCCATCGTCACCACGTGGCGAGCCTTGGTGGAGTTGATGTGGTCGATCATCGCCGCCAGGGTCGTCGACTTGCCCGAGCCGGTGGTCCCGGTGAGGAGGATGATCCCGCGCGGCTCGTCGGCGAGCTTGCGAACTACTTCCGGTAGGCCGAGGTCGTCGATCGTCCGGACCTGGAAGGGGATCGCGCGGAGGGCGATCGAGACGGCGCCGCGCTGGCGGAAGGCGTTGACGCGGAACCGGGAGACGCCCTTGAGCTCGTAGGAGAAATCAACCTCGCCACTCTCCTCGAACTCCTTGAGGTGGTCGTCGTCGGCGATCGCGCGCAGCGCCTTCTCTGTGTCCTCGGGAGTGAGCTGCTCCGAGCCCTTCAGCGCCCAGAGATCGCCGTGCACGCGAGCGATCGGCGGCGATTCCACCTTGACGTGAAGGTCCGAGCCCTCCCGCTCGACCATGTGCTTGAGCGCCTCATCGATGTTGAAGCCCATCCCCTGCCCTATCGGGCGGGAACGCGGTCGGCTTTAGGCCCGGCTTGCCGGACGAGGAGCAAGCCCTAGGGCCTGATCTCCTCCACCACCTCGTAGACGCCTTCGAGCGGGATGTCGTGGACGTGCTCCGCCATCGCCTCCTGGCGCTTCAGCTCGTCCTCCCCGGAACTGCGGATTTCGTTCACGGACTCGCGGTTGACGTCGAAGATCCCGAACGAGATCACCTCGTTCTCGTCCTTGATGTTCCGCGCGTGGTAGATGACCGCGCCTTCTGGGAGGGACGCAAGCGCGTCGTCGCCCTGGTCCCACGCCTTGCGGAAGTCATCCCAGTGACCGCCCTTCAGGCGCCGGGCACTGAAAAAGACCAGCATGCCTTCTCCTCTCCTCGTGACCGTTCGCGAGGAGCCTATGTCACGAGAGAACCCGAGTTTGGTGCGAGGGCGCGCCGCAGCGAAGCGAGGCGCGACCCGTCTTATGCCACTTCGCGGAGCTTCTGGGCCTCAGCGAGGCTCTGAAGCTTCTTCAGCGACTGGTTCTCGATCTGACGGATCCGCTCGCGGGTGACGTTGAAGGTGCGGCCGACCTCGTCCAGCGTCCGCGGGTGCTCACCGCCGAGCCCGTAGCGAAGCTCGAGCACGCGGCGCTCGCGGTAGGAGAGGTTCTCGAGGGCCTCCTTCAGCGCCTCCTTGGTGAGCAGCTCAGCCGCCCGCTCGAAGGGGGACTCGGCGCGCTCGTCGGCGATGAACTGGCCGAACTCCGACTCCTCCTCGTCGCCGACCGGCTTCTCGAGCGAGACCGGGGCCTGGGCCGAGCGCTTGATCGAGTCGACCTCCTCAGGCTCAATCCCCGTTACCTCGGCAATCTCTTCAGGAGTGGGCTCGCGCCCGAGCTCGGTGACCAGCTTCCGCTCGGCGCGCCCGATCTTGTTCAGCTTCTCCACCACATGGACCGGGATCCGGATCGTGCGCGCCTTGTCGGCGAGCGCGCGGGCGATCGCCTGGCGGATCCACCAGGTCGCGTAGGTCGAGAACTTGAAGCCCTTGCGGTAGTCGAACTTCTCGGCGGCGCGGACGAGGCCGAGCGTCCCCTCCTGGATCAGGTCGAGGAACGGCAGCCCCTGGTTGCGGTAGTTCTTCGCGATCGAGACGACGAGGCGGAGGTTGGACTCGACCATCTTCTGCTTCGCGTCGAGGTCGCCGCGCTCGATCCGCTTCGCGAGCTCGACCTCCTCGGCGGCGGTCAGCAGCCTGACCTTGCCGATGTCCTTGAGGAAGAGCTGGAGGGAATCGGTGGTCATGTCGGGCTTCAGGTCGAGCGCCTGCTTCTTGGCGCGGCGACCGCGGCCCTTGCCGGCCTCGGCGGCGACCGCCTCGGCCTGCTTCTGCGCCGGGTCGAGGTCCTCGACCAGCTCGATCCCGTTCTTCTCGAGATGCCCGTAGAGGTCCTCGACGTCCGACTCGTCGAGCTCGACCTCGGACACCGCGGAGGCGACGTCACCGAAAGTCAGCACGCCAAGCTGCTGACCCTTGGTGATCAGCGTCTTTACTTCCTCAAGCTCCTGTATCTCCGCAACTAGCATCCGCTCGGCTCCTCTTCTTTCCGTGGTCTCCGCTCGTTTTCCTGGCTCTGCTTCCGCTTTACCCAATACGAGCGATCGCGATGACTTTCGGCTCGGGGCACGAAACCTTTACGGTGAGCGCCTCAAGACCACAAAACGCGGATCGGGTCAAACCCGAGTCCGCATCTAGATGTGCAACCGGGGGCGGGTCGCCCCTCTCGTCATCCACTCAAACGTCTGTTCGCATCGTAGCCGCTATAAATTTTGAAGTCAACGGGCGCCTGCCCCCCGTAACTTCCCATCGTCATGGGAAAACAGGCACCTTGGGCAAAAGTTCCGCAAGCCCCCGTCTTTACACCCCTCTGGACGTTCGTTACGCACGGCGCGGATGAACGCCACGCGCCGCCTAGGGCTCTTCCGTAGGCAGCCCGCCGCGCCCACCCACCTCGAGTGGCTGAGGGCGTTCTGGAACCGGGCCTACAAGGAGAACATCACCGGGCTCTCCGGGATGGTCGCCTACAACCTGATGCTGGCGATCTTCCCCTTTGCCCTCCTGGTGCTGTTCATCTTCGGTCAGATCGTCGACAGCCCCGAGATCGAGGAGAGCGTGATCGCCGACATCCAGCGCCTCTTCCCCAACATCGAGCAGGAGGCGCTGGAGAACGCGATCGACCGGGTCCGCTCCAGTTCGACAACGATCGGGGTCGCAGCGATCGTCGGCGGCCTCTGGATCGGCGCCTCCTTCTGGGGCGCCATGGACACCGCCTTCTGCCGGATCTACCACGTCGAGTGCCGCAGCTGGGTCGAGCAGAAGCGCTTCGCCTTCGTCATGCTCGCGGCGCTCACCCTGCTGCTCGCCGCCAGCGTCGCGGTGCCGGCGGTCGAGAGCGCCGCCCTGTCGAGTGCCGAGGATCTGCCCTGGGGTCTCGATGAATTCGGAGCTGTTCGGATCGCGATCGTTGTCGTCGGCGGCTTCTTCATCACCTTCGGGATCGTCTCGGCGATCTACTGGGCGGTGCCGAAGGGGCACATGCCGTGGCGCTCCGTCTGGCCCGGGGCGCTCTTCTTCAGCACCGCGGTCGGTATCGCCAACTACGTCTTCCCCTTCTATCTGACCAGCATCTCCGACCTGAACCGGGTGGGCGGGACGATCGGCTTCATCCTCGTCGCCTTGCTCTGGTTCTACGCGGTCAGCCTCGGCCTGCTGGCCGGCGCCGTGATCAACTCGCTGCGCCACGAGCGCGACGACACGGGGACCTTCCCGACCGACGGCTAGCCGTAGAGGCCGCCCGTCACCTCCCGCAGCTTCGGGCGGTCGTGGCGGGCCTGGACCTTGCGGACGGTGCCCGAGCGCGAGCGCATCACCAGCGACTCGGTGGTCGCGTGGCCGTCGTCGAGGTAGCGAACCCCGTCGAGCAGGTCACCGTCGGTGACCCCGGTGGCGGCGAAGAAGACGTCGTCGCCGCCGACGAGATCCTCCGTGTCGAGGACCCGGCCGAGGTCGTAGCCGGCCTCCTCGGCTGCCTTGCGCTCGTCGTCGTCCCGGGGCCAGAGCCGGCCCAGGATCCTCCCGTCGAGGCACTTGATCGCCGCCGCCGACAGCACCCCCTCGGGTGTGCCGCCGACGCCCCAGAGAAGGTCGATCCCGGTGTCGGGCATCACCGCGAACAGGGAGGCGGCGACGTCGCCGTCGGAGATGAAGCGGATGCTGGCGCCGACCTTGCGAAGCGCCGCGACCGCCTGCTCGTGCCGGGGGCGGTCGAGCATGATCACGGTCACGTCGCCGGGATCGCCGCCCTTGCGCTCGGCGATCCTCTTGACCACCTCCTCGAGTGGCTCGTCGAGGGTGATCAGGTCCGCGGCCCGGGGCCCGGTGGCGATCTTCTCCATGTAGACGCAGGGCCCGGGGTCGAACATCGTGCCCCGCTCGGAGAGGGCGATCACTGACAGGGCCGAGGGCATCCCCCGCGCGGTCAGGGTGGTGCCCTCGAGGGGGTCGACGGCGATGTCGACCACAGGCGGGCTGCCGTCACCGATCTCCTCGCCGTTGTAGAGCATCGGCGCCTCGTCCTTCTCTCCCTCGCCGATGACGACGACGCCGTCCATCGGCACCGTGTCGAGCATCAGCCGCATCGCGTCGACGGCGGCGCCATCGGCGCTCTCCTTCTCGCCCCGCCCGACCCAGCGGCCCGCGGCGAGCGCCCCCGCCTCGGTCACCCGAACCAGCTCGAGCGCCAGGTTGCGGTCCGGATGCGATCCGGAGCGGACGTCCTGCGAGATCACGTGTCTCGGTCCGCGGCCTTTGCCACGGCCCAGAGGCTAGAACGTTGCCGGTGGTTTTCGCCGGGCGCCCCCGCCGCTCTCCACCGCCCGGAAGCCGCCGGAGAAGAAGATCCCGAGGCAGGCGAGGAGCGCGATCCAGTAGCCGAACGAGAGGCTGACGCCGATGTCGTTCTCCGACGGCTTGTCGACCAGCCCGCTGTAGGCGATCAGGACGAACGCGGTCAACCCGACGATCGCGGTGAGCTCGCCGCGGGGCCAGGAGAGCGCGTGCCCCCGGATCACGATCCAGGCGAGGATGAAGGGGGCCGCGGCGGCCGCGAGCAGCAGCCAGCGGAGGATCGGGAAGGTGTCGAAGCCGCTGCAGCTGTTGTTCCCCACCCCGCATACCCAGTCGGCCTCTTCGTCGCGTTCGACGTTCTCGGTCGCGAGCGAGAACCACTCGAGGAACAAGCTCCCGACGAGGATCAGAGCCGCGATCATCCCGACGATCTCGGAGCGGCTCAGCTTCTCCGTATCCATGGCGCGACTCTATCCCCTTTGTGCGAGGGCACGCACGGGTTCTGTAGGGTCGCGCGACGGTGCAACGCTGGGGACTGACGCTGCCGCTTCCGGCGATCCCGCTCGCCGACAACGCCGGGCACGTGAAGGTCGCCGAGGACGCCGGATACACCGACCTCTGGTCGGGCGAGACCAACGGCCCGGACGGCTTCACCCCCCTCGCCCTCGCGGCCGCCTGGACCGAGAAGCCCCGGCTCGGCACCGGGATCGTCGGGGTGATCACCCGCGGACGCGCACTGCTCGCGCAGGAGGCCGCGGCCATTGCCGACGCCTCCGGCGGCCGGTTCGTCCTCGGGATCGGCGCCTCCTCCGACCGGATCGTCGAGGGCTGGAACGGAATGCCCCTCGAGCGGCCGCTGACCAAGATCTCGGAGACGATCGACTTTCTCCGGACCGCGCTCGCCGGCGAGCGCGCCGACGGCGGATTCAAGCTCGAGCGCGCACCCGAGTCGGAGATCCCGATCGTCGTCGCGGCGCTTCGCGGCAAGATGCTGAAGCTCGCGGTGGAGAAGGGAGACGGCGCCTTCACCAACTTCCTTCCGCTCGCGGCGCTGCCGAAGGTGACCGAGCAGCTCGCCGCGGCTCCCGATCGCTTCGAGCTCCTCTGCCGCTTCTTCTGCCTGCCGGGCGAGCGCGAGCAGGTCGAGCCGCTGGCGCGGTTCATGTTCTCCTCCTACATAACGGTGCCCGTCTATGAGGCGTTCTACCGCTGGCTCGGCTATGGCGACCAGATCGACGAGATGGTCGCCGCCTGGAAGGCGAAGGACCGCCAGCAGGCGGCGGCGGCGGCACCGTGGGAGCTGATCGAGGACACCTTCATCTTCGGCCGACCCGAGGAGATGAAGCAGCGGCTCGACGCCTACGTCGCCGGCGGGATCACCCTTCCGGTGATCACCCCGATCACCACCCCGGACCGCTTCGACGAGCTGATCAGAGCGCTCGCGCCAGGGTGAGCGCGTAGAGCCCGTCCGAGTCGGTCCACCAGTCGGTGAGCTCGAGGCCGGCCTCGGCGTAGATCCCCTCGAGGCCCGTCTGCGCGAACTTGGTCGAGATCTCGGTCCGCATCTCCTCGCCGGCGGCGAACGGGACCAGCATCTCGAGCGCCTTCGACGTCCACGACCTGGTTGCTGAGCGAGCGCAGGCGGATGTCCACCCAGAGGTTCTCGGCGTCCCAGCGGGCGACGTGCTCGAACGAGTCGAGGTCGAAGTCCGCGCCGAGCTCCCGGTTGAGGACCCGGAGCACGTTCAGGTTGAACTCGGCGGTGACCCCGGCGGGATCGTTGTAGGCCCGCTCCAGGGCCTCGCGGTCCTTGACCAGGTCGATCCCGAGCAGGAAGCGGTCGTCGGAATCGAGCAGGTTGGCGACCCGGCGGAGGAAGCCGGCGCGCTGCTGGGGCTCGAAGTTGCCGATCGTCCCCCCGAGGAGGGCGATCATCCGCGGCCCGCCGACCGGAATCCGCTCGAGGTCGAGCTCGAAGTCGCAGACCTGGCCCCGGACCGAGATCCCCTCGTACTCGGCGGCGATCCGCTCCGCGGTGTCCCGGGTGATCTCCTCGGAGATGTCGACCGGGCAGAAGGACTGCAGGCAGCCGGCATCGCGCATCGCGTCGAGCAGGACCTGGGTCTTGGTCGCCGACCCGGAGCCGAGCTCGATCAGGCTTACGGGGAGATTTGCCGCCTCGCAGATCTCGGGGGAGCGACGTTCGAGGATCTCCCGCTCACAGCGGGTCGGGTAGTACTCGCCGAGCTGGGTGATCTCCTCGAACAGCTGGGAGCCGCGCTCGTCGTAGAAGTAGCGGGGGGAGAGCTCCTTGAAGGGGCGGGTGAGTCCGGCGCGGACGTCGGCCGCCATCCCCGACAGCGGTCCGCCGGGCGGCAGGTTGACCTCGATCGTGATCCGGTCGGTGGTTGTCTCGGCGGGAGTGATCGCGACGGCCCGTGGGTTGATTGCGAAGTCGCTCTTCGTCCGGATCAGCCGTTGTCTGAGGCACAGCGAACGCCGGCGAAGATCTGGCGGCGCTCGGCGTTGTCCCAGTTTCGGAAGCTGGGCCGGATCACGTCGCGGCGAGCGGCCCAGGCGCCGCCCCGGAGGACCTTGTAGGTGTCGCCGAAGAAGACCTCCGAGTACTCCGGGTAGGGGAAGGGCTCGAAGCCGGGGTAGGCGGTGAAGTCGGAGCTGGTCCACTCCCAGACGTCGCCGAGCATCTGGACGGCGCCGCAGTCGGTCGCCGCGTCGGCGTAGGCGCCGGCAGGGGCGCAGCCGAAGCTGAGCTGGTCGAGGTTGGCGCGGTCGCGATCGGCGCCCGCCGCCGCCACCTCCCACTCGATCTCGGTCGGCAGGCGCTTGCCCGCCCAGCGGGCGAAGGCGTCGGCCTCGTCCCAGGAGACGTGGATCACGGGGAGGCCGGGATCGACCGGCTCGGTCCTCCCCATCGCCGTCCGGACCCAGCCGCCGTCGCCGTCCCGCTCCCAGTACATCGGCGGCTCGGCGCCGGTCTCCTCGAGGAACTCGAGGTAGGCGGCGTTCGTGACCGGGGTGCGGTCGATCGCGAACGGCGCCACCTCGACCCGGTGGCGGGGGCGCTCGTTGTCGTAGGCGAAGCCGTCGGGCCCGGCGCCGATCTCATAGCCGCCGCCCTCCACCTCGACCATCTCGGGTCCATCGGCGACCGCCTCGGCCGCCGGGCCGGGGTCGACCTCGACCGGCTCGTAGCTCTCCACCATCTGGAGCAGCTGCATCATCGTCTCGTTGTGCTGGTGCTCGTGGGCGAGCAGCATCTCGTAGACGAAGCCGTCGGCCAGGAGCCGATTCTCCGGATCGAGCTCGATCTCGTCGAGGACCTCGAGCGTCCGCTCGCGCACCCCCTCCATATAGGGGCGGACCTCGTCGGCGCGGAGGATTGGCAGCTCGCCGCGGATCTTCCGAGGCTGCTCGATCGCGTCGTAGAGCTCGCCGAGGTCGCCCCGGAGCGGCTCGCGGCCGCCGATGTCGCGGACCAGCCAGAGCTCCTCGAAGTTGGCGATGTGGCCGAGGTCCCAGATCAGCGGGCTGAGGATCGGCGAGTAGACCCGGTTGAGCTGCTCGTGGGAGAGCGGCTCGATCAGCTTCAGGGTGTGCCGGCGCGCCTCATCGAGCCGCTCCGCGATCGACTGCTTCAGATCGGGGCCGGCGGGGCGACCACCCTCCTCTTTGGGTGCGGCGACCTCCGTGATCCGCAAAGGCTATCGAGAGCACGAGGGCGGGTTGGCGCGCGGGTCCTGTCGCCGCGGTGCCCCCCGCCCTGCGGTATAGGAATGTCCTCGGGCGGGGCCCCCCGCGGCGCCACCCGCGCGAGCCGCCGCTCGTGAGTTCAACTACCTTCTCGCGCATGTTGATCGAGGGCACGAGCGCGCTGGTCGCCGGCGGGGCCTCCGGCCTTGGCGCCGCAACGGCGCGGGCGCTGCACGAGCGCGGAGCATCGGTGGTGATCGCCGACCTCAACGCCGAGAAGGGTGAGGCGCTCGCCGCCGAGCTCGGCGAGCGGGCCGGCTTCCTGGAGACCAACGTGATGGAGCCGGAGCCGGTCGAGGCCGCGGTCGCGGCAGCCGCCGATGCCGACGGCGGCCTTCGGATCTCGGTCTGCTGCGCGGGGATCGGGTGGGCCCAGCGGACGGCCGGCAAGCAGGGCCCCCACGACCTCGAGGTCTTCCACAATGTGATCAAGGTGAACCTGATCGGCACCTTCAACGTCCTCCGGCTCGCCTGCGCAGCGATGAACGACAACGAGCCCGACGACGAGGGCGAACGGGGCGTCTGCGTCAACACCGCCTCGATCGCCGCCTTCGACGGTCAGATCGGCCAGGTCGCCTACTCGGCCTCGAAGGGAGGGATCGTCGGCCTCACCCTGCCCGCCGCCCGCGACATGTCGAGCCGCGGAATCCGGGTGAACACGATCGCCCCGGGCCTCTTCGACACCCCGCTGCTCGCGGCGCTACCGGAGGATCAGCGGGAGGCACTCGGGGCGGGGATTCCCTTCCCCTCGAGGCTCGGACGGCCGGAGGAGTACGCCCAGCTCGCCTGCGAGATCGTCACCAACCCGATGCTGAACGGCGAGACGATCCGCCTCGACGGAGCGCTGCGGATGCCACCGAGGTAGGAGGTCAGTCGGTGCCCGAGTACTCCGGGTCGAGGTAGACGCGCTTGCGCCACGGCGGGCTGACGGCGAAGGAGACGGAGTCGCGGCCGGCCAGGGTCTCGATCGGGATCAGCCGCAGACGGTGGTCCTTGGTCGTCCTGGTGACGGTCTTGCCGGTCCGGGCGTTGCCCGCGTGGCTGCCGCCGGAGATGTAGAGCGTCCCGGCCTCGGGGCCCCAGCCGTTGACGACCCGCGGCACTTGCCGCACCGTCCAGGCTCCCGCCCGGTTGGGGCGAAGGCTGTATCCGGCGATCCCGCTGCCGATCTCGTAGCTGTAGCCGTGGTGTGCGCTGGCTCGCGCGAACCGCCCGGCGGGCCCGAGCCGGACCGAGTAGGACTCCCAGTCGTCGGGGTGATGGGTGGAGTGCCCGAGCCGAGAGCTCACCGTCCGGATCGGGCGCTTAAGGAAGCTGCTGCCCTCGGCGGTGGCGCTGCCGGGGTAGTAGAGCCAGTACTGGAGGTAGAGGTTGCCGGCGCGCTGTCCCGAGCAGTCAGCGCCCGCGGCCTCGGTCGTCGCCGCTGCCTCGGCGCGGCAGTCGACGGCGTGGGTAAAGGCGACCGGCCGCTCCCCAGTGCTCGATCGCGCCACCACTCCCTGACCCGGGCCCGTGGCGCAGCCGTCCTCGCGGCATCGCCGGTAGTCGACCGGGAGCGCCGTCATCCCATCCTCGTAGAGGAGGGCCGGCGCGTGGGCCTGGAGCAGCGCCGCCACCTCGGCTCCATTGGCGGCTTTCAGCTCGGGGGCAAAGCGACAGTCCTCGCTGAGCCTGACCGCGCACACGACCCTCTCCGCGATCGACTTGGCCAGGAACAGGCCCGGGATGCCGGTGCCCGCCACCCACGCCAGGCCGGCGAGGGCCAGGGCCACCAGCGCGACCAGGCCGAGCCACTCGACCGTGCTCTGGCCCCGCTCGCCGCCCCCCTCCGACCCGCTCCGAGCTCCCGTCCTCACACCCGGGCGACGCTAGGAGCGGGCGGTTCACCGGGGCGCTGACCGAGTCACCGATGAGGAACGAATCCGGGCCGAATCCCCTGCTAGGGTCGCGCCGAGATGGAGGGAGCACCCTCATCGAGCGGCCGCGGAGCGCGATTCTGGGTGCTGGTCGCACTCGCGATCGTCGGGGTCGTCTTCGTCGCGGCGAACTTCCAGAAGGTGACGATCGACTTCGTGATCGGCGAGGCCAACGCGCCTCTCGTGATCGCCCTTCTGATCTCCGGGGGGATCGGCTTCGTCATCGGCCTCGCCCTGCCGCGCTTCCGCCGCCGCGACTAGAGCTTCTCGACCTCGGCCGCGATCTCGGCCGCGGCGCCCTTCGCGTCGCTGAACAGCATCGAGGTGTTGTCCTTGTAGAAGAGGTCGTTGTCGATCCCGGCGAACCCGGGGCTCAATGACCGCTTGATCACGATCGCCTCGCGGGCCTGGTCGACCTCGATGATCGGCATCCCGGCGATCGGAGAGTCCGGGTCCTCCTTCGCCGCCGGGTTGGTGACGTCGTTGGCGCCGATCACCACCGCGACGTCCATCTGCGGCATCTCGGGATTGATCTCGTCCATCTCCTTGAGCTGCTCGTAGGGCACGTCGGCCTCAGCCAGGAGCACGTTCATGTGACCCGGCATCCGCCCGGCGACCGGGTGGATCGCGTAGTTGACGTCGACCCCGCGCTTCTCCAGCGCGTTCGCCAGCTCCTTGACTGCGTGCTGGGCCTGGGCGACCGCCATCCCGTAGCCGGGGACGAAGACGACAGAGTCGGCGTAGCCGAGCTTGATCGCGGCGTCCTCCGCCCCGATCGAATGCACCGGCCGCTCCTCTCTCTCCCCGGCGGCGGCGCTGACCGCGCCAAAACCCGAGAAGAGGAGGTTGCCGATCGAGCGGTTCATCGCCCTGCTCATCTCGAGCGTCAGGATCGTTCCCGAGGAACCGACCAAGGTGCCGGCGACGATCAGGACGACGTTGTCGAGGGCGAACCCCGCGGCGGCGGCGGCGAGGCCGGTGAAGGCGTTCAGCAGCGAGATCACCACCGGCATGTCGGCGCCGCCGATCGGAAGGACGAAGAGGTTGCCGAGCAGCGCGGCGCCGATCAGGACCGCGATATAGAGCCCCTGGGAGGGCGACTCGTTGTCGATCCCGAGGACGATGCAGCCGGCGAGGATCCCGGCGAGCAACAGCCCGTTGAAGATGTGCTGGAAGGGGAGCTGGATCGGCCGGCTCGGGACCAGGTCCTGGAGCTTCCCGAAGGCGATATTGGAGCCCCAGAAGGAGACCGAGCCGATGACGGTGGAGAAGAGGATCGGGACGAGGATGTCGAGCTCGACCCCGCCGCCGCCTGCGGTCGCATGCCGGAACTCCGACCAGGAGATGAGCGCCGCCGCGCCGCCGCCGACGCCGTTGTAGAGCGCCACCATCTGCGGCATCTGGGTCATCTGCACCCGGTAGGAGGCGATCGTCCCGACCGCGAGCCCGATCAGGATCCCGACCAGGATCAGGATCCCGTTGCCGATCACGTCCAGCGAAAGGGTGACCGCGACCGCGACCAGCATCCCGGCCGCGGCGATCAGGTTACCCCGGCGGGCGGTCCGCGGGTGGGTCCCCTGGCGGATCCCGAGGATGAACAGGGAGAAGGCGAGGATGTAGCAGGCGGTGACGACCTCGCTGTCGGGTGCCAGCGCCGCGAGTGGGATCACTGACCGGTCTCCCCGCCCACATCCGCCGGCGAAACCGTGTCCGGTTCCTCCTCCTTCTTCGGCCGCTGGCGCCCCCGGAACATCCCGAGCATCCGGTCGGTGACCAGGAAGCCGCCGACGATGTTGATCGTGCCGAATGCGATCGCGATCACCCCGATCGCCTTCTCGAGGCTGTCGTCGGCGGAGCCGATCACGATCAGCCCGCCGAGCATCACGATCCCGTGGATCGCGTTCGTCTGCGACATCAGCGGCGTGTGCAGGGTGGTCGGCACCTTCGAGATCACCTCGAAGCCGACGAACGCGGCAAGGACGAAGATCGTTATCTCGGTGATCAGGTCCATTGCTAGGAGGCGCCTCCCGCCGCCTCCTTCGCCCGCTCGTTGACGATCTCCCCGTTGTTGGTGAGGCAGGCCCCGGCGACGATCTCATCGTCGAAGTCCAGGTTCAGCCGGCCCTCTTCGACGATCAGCTCGAGCAGGTTCTGGAGGTTCTTCCCGTAGAGCGCCGACGCGTCGGCGGCCATCTCGCTCGGCAGGTTCGCCGGCCCGATGATCTTCACGCCGACCTCCTCGACGGTCTCCCCGGGCTTCGACCCCTCGACGTTTCCACCGGTCTCGGCGGCGAGGTCGACGATCACCGAGCCCGGGGCCATCCCCCGGACGGCTTCGGCGGTGATCAGCAGCGGCGCCGGGCGACCTGGGATCTGGGCGGTGGTGATGATCACGTCCTGGCGCTTTGCGGCCTCGGCGAGCTCGCCGCGGAGCCGCTCGTTCTCCTCGTCGGTGAGCGGCCGCGCGTAGCCGCCCTCGCCCTCGGCGTCCTTCACCGCCTCTACCTCGAGGAAGCGGCCGCCGAGCGACTGGACCTGCTCCTTGACAACCGAGCGGACGTCGAAGCCGGTGACTACCGCGCCGAGCCGTTTGGCCGTCGCGATCGCCTGAAGGCCGGCGACCCCGGCCCCGAGGACGAGGACCTTGGCTGGAGGGACGGTGCCCGCCGCCGTGGTCATCATCGGGAAGAGCGAGCCCGACTCCCGCGCGGCGATCAGGACCGACATGTAGCCGCCCAGGTTGGCCTGCGAGGAGAGCGCGTCCATCGACTGGGCCCGGGTGATCCTGGGGATCGCCTCCATCGCGAAGCTGACCACGCCCTTGGCCGCCAGCGAGCGGGCTAGGTCGGCGTTGGTGAGGGGCTGGAGGAAGCCGATCAGGACCTGGCCCTGCTTCAGCCGCTCCACCTCGTCGGCGGTCGGCGGGTTCACCTTCAGGACCACGTCGGCGGCCCAGACGTCGCCGTCGAGCTTCGCCCCCGCCTCGGTGTACTCGGAGTCGGGATGCGAGGCGCCCTCCCCCGCGCCGGACTCGATCACGACCTCGATTTCCTTCGCGGACAGCGCCTTGACCACGTCAGGGACCAGCGCCACCCGGCGCTCTCCCTCCGCGGTCTCCTTTGGGACTCCGATCCTCATGTCGGCGGCGGCAATCTAGTCGGTTTGCTCGCTGGACCACTCCGGGAGCTCGGCCGCCTCCAGCGCCTTCTCGCGCGTCGCGAAGAACCCGACCCGTGAGATCCTGCCATCTCGCACGCGGTAGAGATAGGTGTTCTTCGAGTGCACCTCGACCCCGCTGAAGCGGCCACTGCCACCATGGGTGGCGAACAGGAAGATCAGGCCCCCACCCAGGTGCCGCGCTTCCTTGATCTCGAAGCGATAGTCGCGCGCGAAGCTGCGAAACCAGTCGCCGAACCACTCGCCCACCGCCTCTTTGCCCTCGTATCTGCCGGGATTCGCCACTCCCTGCATCCGGGGCGCAACCAAGACGACATCCTCGGCGTAAAGCTCCATCACCCGCTCGAAGTCGCGCTCGTTGGTGGCCTCGAACTGCTCACGGACGACCTCGATGTCCCGCTCGGACACGTCCGCGGCCGGATTTAGGCCGGTGAGCCGGCGCCGACCATGTCGGCGAGCTTCTCGAGCGTGTGCAGCTTCTCCTCCTCGGCACCGTGGACCGGCGAGACGATCAACCGCGCGACGCCCGCGTCGGCGAACCGCCGCACGCGCTCGGCGACTTCGTCCTCTGTACCGATCATCGACGTCGCGTCGACGAGCTCGTCGGGGATCGCCCGGTAAGCCTCATCCTTCTTCCCATCCAGGTAGAGCGACTGAACCTCGTCGGCGGCCTCGCCGAATCCGAACCGATGGGTGAGGTCGACATAGAAGTTGGTCTTCTTCGAGCCCATTCCGCCGAGGTAGAGAAGGAGCCCCGCCTTGACCACGTTCCGGGCGGTCTCCAGGTCGCCGTCGATCGCCACCTGAACCGACGGAGAGACCTCGAAATCATCCCGGGAGCGGCGACCCTTGGCGAGCCCGGCCTCGATGTGCTCGCCCCAGGCCGACTCCCATTCGTCCACCGAGAAGAAGATCGGGATCCAGCCGTCGGCGATCTCCGCCGCCAGCTCGACAGACTTCCGGCCGATCGCCCCGAGGAAGATCGGGATCTCGCTCCGGACCGGGTGGAAGTTCAGCTTCAGCGCCTTGCCCTGTCCTGTCACTCCCTCCCCCTCGGTCAGCGGAAGCCTGTAGTGCTTGCCCTCGTACTCGAGGCGCCCCTCACGGGCGATGATCTGCTTGACGATCTCGACGTACTCGCGGGTCCGCCCCCATGGCTTCTCGTAGGGGATGCCGTACCAACCCTCCGAGACCTGGGGGCCGGACGGCCCGAAGCCGAAGATGAAGCGGCCACCGGAGAGGGCGTCGATCGTGGCGCCCGCCATCGCCGCGGCCGCCGGCTGGCGGGCCGGAACCTGGAGGATCGCCGCTCCGAGCTGGATCGTCTCGGTCTTCCCAGCCAGGTAAGCGAGGACGCTGACCGCGTCGGAGCCGTAGGACTCCGCCGCCCAGACCGAGTCGTAGCCGGCGCGCTCAACGGCCTGGACGTACCCGACTGCCTCGTCGCCCTGGGGGCCGATTCCCCAGTAGCCGAGATTGAGTCCGAGCTTCAGCGCCATCGACCGCCCAGCCTAATTGGAACCCGTGAATTAGTGCTTTCTGGGGATGAGGTGGTGGCCGATCGCGCCGATCACAGTGAGATGACCAAGGAGCAGATGATCCATCGGGCAAAGCGCGCCGAGCAGCTCCACCGGCGCCTGTTCGAGGTCGAGCAGGAGCGGGAGGCCACCGGGCTCTACGAGGAGGCGCTCGAGGCGAAGCGGTTGCGCCTCGAGCACGAGGCCGCTGCGCTGTACTGGCGCTCCCGCGCCAACGGCGGCACCCCCTAGCCGGCTCGGCGCCCCGCTCGGTTCACACAAGCCGGCTCCGCTATCAATCCTCGGGTGAACGGCGAGCGGCATCCGGGTGGGCTCTCGAGCAAGGAGGCGACGAAGCGGCTGGGGAGGCTCGGCGCGCCCGAGGACCGCTCGAGCCGCTCGGTGGCGAGCATCGTCGCGGGCAACGTCTTCACCCTCTTCAACGCGATCATCGGGGTGTTCTTCATCGTCATCCTCTCGTTCGGGCTGTTCGCCGACGCCCTTTTCGGCTTCATCGCGATCCTCAACAGTTACATCGGGATCCGCCAGGAGATCAAGGCGAAGGAGACGCTCGAGAGCCTCGCGCTGCTGGTCGCCCCGAGAGCGAAGGCGGTTCGCGATGGCCGCCTGGTCGAGCTCCGCGCCGACGAGGTCGTGCCAGGCGATTGGATCCGGGTTGAGCCCGGCGACCAGCTGGTCGCCGACGGCGAGGTGACCGAGAGCCGGGGCCTCACCCTCGACGAGTCGATGCTCACCGGCGAGGCCGACGGGGTGCGGAAGCGGGTCGGCCAGCGGGCGCTCTCGGGGTCGTTCGTGATCTCCGGCTCGGGCTACTACGAGGTGGACGCGGTCCGCGAGGACTCATACGCGGAGCAGGTCTCAGGCGAGGCCCGGGCCTTCCGCCATCCGCCCTCGCCCCTCCAGGAGGAGGTGAACACCGTTCTCCGCGCGACCACCTGGCTGATGCTGCCGCTCGGGATCGTGTTGATCTTCGCTCTCAACGCCCGTAACGAGCCGGTCCAGGAGGCGGCGCAAACCGCCACCGCGGGGCTGATCACCCTGATCCCGGAGGGCCTGGTCCTGTTGATGAGCGTCACCCTGGCGGTCGCCGCCGTCCGGCTCGCCCGCCTCGACACCCTGGTCCAGCAGATGGGCGCGACAGAGGCGCTGGCGGCGGTCGACACGATCTGCATCGATAAGACCGGGACCCTGACCACCGGCGAGCTGAAGCTGGTCTCGGTCGAGGTCGCCGACGAGTCGACCGCCGGGCACGCTCATCAGACGCTTGCCCGGTTCGCCGCCAGCTCGGGCGAGCGAAACCGCACCCTCGAGGCGGTCGCGGAGAACTATCCGGCGACCGGGGAACGGGTGGCAGCCGAGGTGCCGTTCTCATCGGAGTGGAAGTGGAGTGGGCTCACCCTGCAGGGGCGAGGGGGCGGCGAGACCTACGTACTCGGCGCCCCCGACGTGCTCGCCGCGCGCGGGGCGCTCCAGCTGCGGCCCGGCCTCCAGCAGAGGCTGGAGGAGCACACCCGGAACGGGCGCCGGGTGGTCGCCTTCGGACGTGCCAACGGTGCCCTTCCGAAGGACCCCTACTCCGACCCGCCGCCAACGCTCACGCCGCTTGCGCTCGTGGTCCTCGAGGAGACCCTCCGCCCCGACGCCGAGGAGACGATCGCCTTCATGCGAGAGCAGGAGGTGGACCTGAAGCTGATCTCGGGCGACGCGCGTCAGACCGTGACCGCGGTGGCGACCGCGGTCGGGGTTCCGGCGGACGCCGGGGTGGTCGATGGCGACGAGCTCCCCGAAGACCACGTCTCGCTCGGGCGGACGGCGGCGCAGAACACGATCTTCTGCCGGATCCGGCCGGAGCAGAAGAAGGCGCTGGTCTCCGTTCTCGCCGAGCGCGGGCGGTTCACGGCGATGATCGGCGACGGCGTCAACGACGTTCCGGCCCTGAAGCGCGCCCGACTCGCGGTCGCGATGGGGTCGGGTTCCCAGATAACGAAGGGGATCGCCGACATCGTCCTGCTCAAGGACCAGTTCTCGCGCCTCCCCCGGGCGGTCGCCGAGGGGCGGCGGATCGCCCGCAACATCCACCGGCTCGGCCGGCTCTACGTCACCAAGACCGTCTACGCCGCCGCCCTGATCGCGGTCGTCGCGATCCCCGGCTGGGCCTTCCCCTTCCTCCCCCGCCATCTCACGCTCGCGGCCTTCCTTACGATCGGGATCCCGAGCTTCGTCCTCGCCCTCGCCCCCAGCGACGGCCCGCTCTATCGAGGCAGGCTGCTGCGGGCGCTCGCCGCGTTCGCGGTTCCAGCCGGGCTTGCGATCGCCGCTGCCTCGCTCGCCTCCTTCTTCCTCGTCGACACAGTCGCCGGGGGCTCCCTCGAGGCGGGCCGAACGGCGGCGACCACCACCCTGGTGGTGCTCGGCCTCAGCTTCATCCTCCTGCTCGAACGCGGCCCCGGCCGCGAGCACATCGCGATCCAGAGCTACATGCTCGCCCTGGTGGCGGCGCTCGGGGCGCTCTACGCGCTGGCGCTCGCGGTCCCCTTCCTCCGCGACTTCTTCGAGCTCACCCAGCTCGCTGGGGGCGAGCTGTTCATCTCGCTGCTCTCGGCGGCGGCCGGCCTGGTCCTGGCGAGCGTCGTCTGGCGACTGCCGGTGATCGAGCAGCTCGAGGAGCGTCCCCCGCCCCCCGACAAGGCACCGCACGGGCCAGTGACGGCGCCGACCGCGGAACAGCCGGGCGCCTGATGACGAAGGCGATGATCCTCGACATCGACGGCACCCTGGTCGACACCAACTACCACCACGCGCTCGCTTGGTTCCGGGCCTTCCGCCAACATGGAGTGGTGCTGCCTATTTGGAGGATCCACCGCTCGATCGGGATGGGCGGCGACCAGCTGGTCGAGCACCTGGCGGGCGCCGAGGTGGAGCGGGACCGTGGCGACGAGATCCGCGCCGCCGAGGGGCCCCTCTACTTGGGGATGATCGACGAGGTCGAGCCCTTCGAGGGGGCGAAGGCGCTGCTCGGCGACCTGCGCAACCGCGAGCTGACGATCGTCCTCGCCTCCTCGGCCAAGGAGGAGGAGGTCGACCAGTACCTCGATCTGCTCGATGCGCGGGAGGTCGTCGACGCTTGGACGACCTCGGCCGACGTCGAGGCGACCAAGCCGGAGCCCGACCTGGTCGAGGCGGCGCTCGAGAAGGCGAGGACGCGCGACGCGCTGATGGTCGGCGACACGGTCTGGGACGTGGAGGCGGCTGGCCGGGCGGGGATCGAGACGATCGCGGTACTCAGCGGCGGATACAGCGCCTCCGAACTGCGCGAGGCGGGCGCCCGCGAGGTGTTCGAGTCGGTCGCCGAGCTGGGCGCCGCGCCGGAGGCGCTATCGCGATGAGCAAGGGCCACCGGCGCACCAAGATCGTCGCCACCGTCGGCCCGGCGAGCCTCGAGCCGGAGGTGCTGCTGGAACTTCTCGAGGCCGGAGTCGACGTCTTCCGGCTCAACTTCTCGCATGCGACCGCGGAGCAACACGCCGAGCACATCTCCCGGATTCGCGACGCCGCCGCGGAGGCCGGACGGGAGGTCGGGATCCTCGGGGACCTCCCCGGGCCGAAGCTTCGGCTGGGCGATCTCGTCGACGACGTCGCCGTCCTCCACTCCGGTTCGACCGTCGTCCTCACCGGCTCCGCCGACGGCCCGCCCGGGGACGCGGAGCGGCTGCCGGTGCAGTGGCCCGGCTTCAGCCGGGCGGTTAAGGAATCCGACCCCGTCTTCCTCGCCGACGGCCGGGTACGGCTCAAGGTGCTCTCGGTCTCCGACCCTGACGTCACCTGCGAGGTGGAGGCGGGGGGCGCGGTCAGCTCCCACCAGGGGGTTAACCTGCCCGGCGCCGATGCCGAGCTTCCCGACACCGGCCATGCCGACGAGGAATGGTGCGACTTCGCCTGCCGCCACGGCATCGACCTCCTCGCGGTCTCCTTCGTCCGCCGCCCGGCCGACCTCGACCGGGTGCACGCGGCGATCAGCGCCCGCGGCGGAGACATTCCCCTGGTCGCGAAGATCGAGAAGCCACAGGCGGCCGAGCGCGCCGAGGAGATCATCGCGGCCGCGGAGAGCGGGATCATGGTCGCCCGCGGCGATCTCGGTGTCGAGCTGCCGATCGAGGAGGTCCCTGGGACCCAGAAGCGCCTGATCGCTGCGGCGGGACGAGCGGCGAAGCCGGCGATCACCGCCACCCAGATGCTGGCGACGATGGTCCGGGCCACAAGGCCCACCCGAGCCGAGGTCACCGACGTCGCCAACGCGATCTACGACGGCACCGACGCGGTGATGCTTTCCGAGGAGACCGCGGTCGGCGAGAACCCGGTGGAGGCGGTGCGGGTGATGGACCGGATCGCCCGCGCCACCGAGCGGCGGCTGCCCTACCGCGAGTGGGTCTTCACCCGGGTCGAGGAGCGCGCCGCACGACATCGGCGAGGCGGTCACCCAAGTCGCCGTCGCCGCCTCCTACCGGCTGGGCCTGGCGGCGATCGTCGTCCCCACCACCTCCGGTCGCACCGCCCGGCTGGTCTCCGCCTTCCGCCCCCGGGTCCCCGTGCTCGCGGTCTCGGCGCGGATGGAGACCGTTCGCCGGATGAACTTGCTATTCGGCGTCCGCGCCTCCCACGCCGAGGAGTGGACCAGCCTTCGCCGGCTGCTCGACGACTGCGCGCGCCTCGCCCGCGAGGAGGGGATCGCCTCCTCTGGCGACCTGGTAGCGGTCACCGCCGGGCTTCCGGCTCAGGAGATGGGCACCAACCTATTCGAGATCCACCGCGTGCCCTGACCTCGGTTCCCTAGCCTCTTTGCAGATGCCCTCCCCTGCGATCACGCTTCGCGGCGCCGTCAAGCGCTTCGGGCCGATCACCGCGGTCGACCACCTCTATCTCGACGTCCCCGAGGGGATTTGCCTCGGCCTGCTCGGGCCAAACGGCGCCGGCAAGTCGACCACGATGCGGCTGCTCACCGGCCAGGCGGTCGCGGACGAAGGAGAAATCCGGGTGTTCGAGCACGAGCTCCCCGATGACTCCAAGGACGCACGGGCGAGGATGGGCGTGGTCCCCCAGCTCGACAACCTCGATGTGGACGTCACCGTCGAGGACAACCTGGCGATCTTCGCCCGCCTCTATCGCGTCAAGGACGTGCGAGCGGCGGTCGACAGCGGCCTCGCCCTCTCACGGCTGACCGGCCGCCGCCGCGACGCGGTCGACAAGCTCTCGGGCGGGATGCGCCGCCGGCTGCTGCTGGCGCGCGGCCTGATCCACGAGCCGGAGCTGCTGCTTCTGGACGAGCCCACCGTCGGTCTCGATCCTCAGATCCGGACCGAGCTCTGGTCGCTGATCGACGCGCTTCGCGCAAGGGGCAAGACGATCCTGATGTCCACCCACTACATCGAGGAGGCCGAGCGCCTTGCCGACGAGGTGGCGCTGATGACACACGGAAGGGTGATTGCGCGTGGCACCCCCGCCAAGCTGATCGCCGAGCACGCCGGGCGCGAGACTGCCGAGGTCTACGGTCCCCCGGACTACCTGGCGGAGGCGCGAGCGATCGCCGAGAGCGAGGGGCTGGCTGTGCGCCCGGCCGGTCCCGCGATCGCGATCGTCGGTTCGGAGCGCTCCTCGAACAGCGCCGTGCCCGACGATGCCGTGCGACGCGCCGCGACCCTCGAGGACGTATTCGTGCTGCTGACCGGAGAGGAGGCAGAATGATCGGCCTCCCACCTAGACGGGTGGACCGGATGAACGCCGCGGCCCGCCCGAGGATGAGAAGGCTCGAGCCCGCCGCGATCACCGGCGTTATGAGCCGCGAGGCCGCCAACTTCCGCACCTACTGGAAGGGCACGGCCTTCTCCAGCATCCTGGAGCCGATCGTCTACCTGCTCGCCTTCGGGGTCGGGTTGGGGGCCACTTTGATCGACCGCGTCGAGGGGCTGAGCTACGTCGAGTTCGTTGCCACCGGGATGGTCGCGACCGCAGTGATCTTCTCCAGTGCCCTGCCGGCGATGTTCGGCACCTTCGTCAAAGAGCGCTTCCAGAACACCTACGACGCGATCCTCGCCGCGCCGGTCGATCCCGAGGAGCTGGTCACCGCCGAGATGCTCTGGATCGGAATCCGCGCCGGCTTCTTCGGCTGCTTCCCGCTGATCGTCGGGATCGCGTTCGGCCTCGACCCCACGCCCGGAATGCTGCTGGTGCCGATCTTCAGCTTCTTCACCGCGCTCGGCTTCGCCGCGTTCGGGATCGCGGTCGCGGCCAGCGTCGCCAAGATCGACCAGTTCAACTACGTGACCACGCTGGTCATCACGCCGCTGTTCCTTGTCGCGGGCACCTTCTTCCCGATCGACCAGTTGCCCGAGGGGCTCCAGGTCGCGGCCAACTTCAACCCGCTCTACCAGCTGGTCGAGCTCGTCCGGGCCGCCGCCTTCGGCTACGACTCGGTCGACCTGCTGCGCTTCGCCTCCCTCATCGCCTTTGCGTTCGCGCTCTGGCGGATTGCGGTCGCGCGGATGACGAAGCGCCTGATCGACTAGCTGACCGCGTCCCGGGCCTGGGCCGTGTCACCGAAGAACTCCGCTCCGGTGAGCTCGCCGTCCTTCACCTTGTAGAGCCAAATCGAGCGGCCTCTGAGCTCCTTTCCGGCCTTGGTCGTGCTGACGCCCTCGACCATGACGATCACCGTCTCGCCGTCGTCGGCCTCGAGGAAGGCGGTCGGCTTCGGATCGACCGACTCGAAGTTGGAGAGGAACTTCTGGATCATCTCCTTGAATCCGTCGGGGCCTCGGTAGGTGCCTCCCCAGGGCAGGGTCTCCGGCAGCACTATCTTGGCGTCCTCGCTCGTGGTCGAGACCGCGGCGTCGATATCGCCCTTGCCGAAGTCGTCCCATCGGGCCTTGACTGCATCCGCGTTTTCGCCCATTTCAAACCTCCTTGTTTGTCCCTCCCCAGAGAATCCGAGCCTAACTCCGGCGGTGCCGGGAGGTCAAGGGTGGGACCTAGTCGATGCGAGGGTGCTCCGTAGGCGAAGCCGAGGAGCAACCCGTTTTATGCGGGTTAGTCGCCCGGTGGATAGTCGCCCGGTGCCGGACGCTCCGCCCGCGGGTCGCGGCCGGGGAGGACGAACTGGGTGACGACGAGGTTGGCGACGAGCTTCTCGCCGTTCAGGACCCGGGCCTCGATCACCGCGGTGCTCCGGCCGATGTGGAGGGGCTGCGCCCGGCAGATCAGCTCGTCGCCGAGCCGCCCCGGGCCGAAGACGTTCAGCTTCAGCTCGATCGTGGTGAAGTCGTGGTTCGGCGGCATGTTCCGGAAGGTCGCCCAGGCGGCGACCGAGTCGGCGAGCGCGGTCCAGACCCCGCCGTGGACGAAGCCGCCGGGGTGCAGATGGCGCTTGTCGACCACCATCCGTCCGGTTGCGAGCTCGTCGGTGATCTCGACCGGCTCGATCGCCATGTCGCCGGGGAACGTCCCCGGCAGCCACTTGGCGATCGCCTCCGCGGTGATCTCGGAATTCATCGCCGCGGCAGTATCGCAGCGGCCTACCGCCCGTAGTCGCCGAAGGGTTCGTCTCTCTCCCGGACCGCTTCCTTGAACCCGGCCTCGGCCGCCCGCTGCTGAAAGCCGAACCCCTCCTCGGTGTGGCGGGCGATCCCGTCGAAGAAGGTGCCGAGCACCTGGGTCGCGTGCAGTCCCTGGGCGTAGAGCGCCTGGTTCAGGAGCAGCTTGTGCATGACCAGCTGGTTGACCGGGATCCGGGCGATCCGCTCGAGCAGGCCCTCGAATCGCCCGTCGAGCTCGCCCGCAGGGGCGGCCTCGGTCGCGAGACCCCACTCGACCGCGGTCGTGCCGTCGATGCTGTCGCCGGTGAGCAGCAGTCGCTTCGCCCTGCCGGGGCCGATCCGGAACGCCCACATCGCCGTCGTCGGCACCCCCCAGACCCGCGCGGGCGGATAGCCGATCTTCGCCTTGTCCTCGGCGACGACCAGGTCCGAGCAGAGCGCCATGTCGGTGCCTCCCGCGACGCAGTAGCCGTGGACCTTGCAGACCACCGGCTTCTCCGAGTCGAAGAGGCTCATGAAGCCGCGGACGTTGCGGCTCATCATCTGGTAGTCGACCACCGGGTCCCAGGTGCCCTCCGGGTCGTGGTTGCGCATCTGAACCAGCTGGGTCGAGCGGTGACCCCTCGGGAGCGTCCGGATTCGAGACTCCCTCCATCCTTCCCTCGGCCGAGGCGACGAGGTCGTAGCCGCCGCAGAAGCCGCTGCCGTTGCCGGCGAGGGCGATCACGTGGACGGCGGGATCGAGGTTGGCCCGCTCGACGCAGGCGGCAAGCTCCCGCGGCATCTCGAGGGTGATCCCATTGCCGCGATCGGGCCGGTTGAGCGTGATCCGGGCAATCGCCCCGGTCACCTCGTAGGTGATCGTCTCCAGCTTCTCCATCTAGTCCACGGTCCGGTAGCTCGGCTTCGCGTCCGGGGCCAGCCCGTTCAGCGCCTCGGTGGCGTCGACGACGTCGCCCTTGTTGTAGTAGTCGACCGCGACGATATTGGGGACGGCGCCGTCGCGGAGCTCGATCGCATCGGCTGGCCCGCTGGAGGAGGAAATCGAAGTCGTTGACCGTCGCCGCGGTGCTCGGCGAGCGCGGCACCTTCTCCACCCAGTGGTTGAGCTGGAATAGCGGCTTGCCCGTCCCGCCCCGGTTCTTGGCGCAGCTCGCGGGGCTCGCCAGCTCCTCCGCTGACTTGAACGTGTAGGGGGTCTCCATCGCCAGCTCGAAGCCCGGGTGGTACCAGGGGATCGCGCCGCCACCCGCATCCACCTCGGCCATCACGAACAGGCGCTTGTCGGTCTCGATCAGCTCGCGCATCGTCGGGAAGCCCTCGCCGGGCTTGTGGATGTAGGCGTAGGGGAGGATCCCGCTCTTCTCGAAGGCGGCCGCGGTGTCGGTGGGAGAGACCTTGTCCTCGATGAAGAGGATCACGACCTCGTCCGGGTGGGACTGGAGGAAGTCGCGGAACCACCCGAGCGTCTGCCCCATCTCGATCGAGCCGAGCTCGCAGACGACGTGGCAGAAGTAGGAGCCGGGCTTCCCCTCGCCGCCGCGATGGGCGTACTGGGCCTGAATCTGCTGGAAGGCGGCGGCGGCCTCGGTCCCGAGCTCGGCGGTGATTCCCTCCAGCACCTTGCTGCTGCCCTCGCGCTCGAGGTCGGTGAGCACCGGGCCGCTGCTCCGCTTGACCCCGTAGTGGCTGTCGATCAGGAAGGCCCTGATCCCGTCGTCGAGCTGGGCGCGGATGTCGTTGCGCTGATTCGGCTGGTACCAGCCGGGCAGCTCCGCGGCCGACATCGCGTTGTGCGCGGCGGGAAAGGCGACCTCGTTCAGCGGCCGGTCGCAGAGCTC
Organism: uncultured Solirubrobacterales bacterium; assembly: GCA_963752585.1. GTDB lineage: Bacteria > Actinomycetota > Thermoleophilia > Solirubrobacterales > 70-9 > CAVVYV01. The sequence goes on along the minus strand of CAVVYV010000004.1, from coordinate 464,584 downwards.
GGGGAAGCCGTTGCAGTTGACCACCTCGCCCGGTGGCCGGGCGATCTCGCGCTCGCCCTCGTCGCCGCCGGTGACCAGCGCGACCACCGCGATCACGACGACCGCCAGAAGCGCCGCGCCGCCCACCAGGACCCGCGCCGAGGGCAGCGCCCGGCGGATCCGCTCCCGGTCCGGCGGGGGCCCGATCAGGCCGAGGAGCTCGCAGGAGGCGAAGAAGAGGCCGTAGGCGCCGATCGTCACCGCGACGATCTGTAGAGCCAGGGTGGGCTGGAGGACGAAGAGGAGGCTGACCGCCCCGACCGCAACCGCGCGCCCGGCGCGGGCCCACGGGTTCGCCGGAGTCCTGGTGACGAAGGCGAGGGCCCGGCGCGCCGGCGCAATCGGATCCCGCTCGCGGGCCATCGCCGCGGCGGCGGCAAGGAGGATCGCGATGAAGCCGAGCGACAGGAACCAGGTGCGGAGCCCGCCGAAGAACGCCCCCCAGACCGCGGCGACGGCAGTGTGGACGGTGTCGTCGTCGAACTGGGAGAGGACGAACCCCCTCGCTATCAGGAAGAGGAAGAAGCCGAGGAGGGCCGCGATCGCCACTCCGGAGGAGGCGATCAACAGCGCCCGGCGGCGATCGACGGCGACCGCCACCGAGCCGCCCAGGGAGAGGATGGCGAGGAGCGGCAGCAACAGCCCGAGGACCTTGACGTCCTCGGATACCCGGACCACGGCCAGCACCGTCTCGTTTTCGGACAGGGCGACCAGCCGGTTGCCGACGTCCCGGGGGATCTTCCTGCCCAGCTTCGGGGATCGCGCCGAGACCGCGTCCGCGATGAGGACGTCGGCGTTGGCGAGGGTGAGGGCGATCTCGTCGCGGTCCTTGCTGAAGACCGCCTTGTGGACCTTTCGCGCCCCCTTCCGGAAGACCGCGCGGAACGGGCTGCTGCCGAGCACCCCCTCGGTCGCCGACAGCAGCAGCGGCCGGGCGTTGATCAGTACGTCGGGGCCGTTGTCGATCGTCTGGTCGACGATCGGATCGGCGAGCGCCTCCTCCACCTTCTGGTCCTTGAGCGACTCGGCGGCGTTGTCGGCGAAGGCGTCGGAGTCGAAGACCTCCTCGCGGAGGTAGAAGGCGATGCCGCCGACCAGCGCCAGGAGGCAACCGAGGACCGCGAGAGCGATGGAGGCAACCCTCCGCGTCCGTGCGCTCACCTCTCCTCCTCCACGCCCGGAATTACATCAGCGGCCGGAGCCCGCGAGTGGGCGAAGATGTCCGGGGTTGGCGAAGAAGGAGTACACGACGATCGAGGCGGCGGGGCGCGAGGTCCGGCTCTCCAGCCCCGCCAAGGTCTTCTTCGAGAAGCCTGGCTTCACCAAGCTCGACCTCGCCACCTACTACCTCGAGGTCGCCGACGCCGGCGGTGAACCAGCTCCGCGAGCGGCCGGGGACGATGAAGCGCTTCGTCAACGGCGCCGGCGGCGAGTTCTTCTTCCAGAAGCGGGTGCCCGAGAAGGGGCGGCCGAACTGGCTGCAGACCGCCACCTTCACCTTCCCCTCCGGGAGGACGGCGACCGAGCTGGTCGTAAACGACGCGGCGCATCTCGTCTGGGCGGTCAACCTCGGGGTGATCGACTTCAACCCGCACCCGGTCCGCCGAGCGGACCTGGATTGCCCGGACGAGCTCCGAGTCGATCTCGACCCGACGCCTGGAGTGCGCTGGAACACGGTCCGAAAGGTCGCGCTCTGCGTCCGCGAGGTCCTCGAGGAGCACGGGCTTCGCGGCTTCCCGAAGACCTCGGGGTCCCGGGGGATCCACGTCAACGTTCGGATCGAGCCACGCTGGGACTATGTCGACGTCCGCCGGGCGGCGCTCGCCCTGGCCCGAGAGGTGGAGAGACGGGAGCCGAAGCGGGCGACGAGCAAGTGGTGGAAGGAGGAGCGCCACGGCGTCTTCGTCGACTACAACCAGAACGCCCGCGACCGGACGATCGCCTCCGGCTACTCCGTGCGCCCCGTCCCCGACGCCCGGGTCTGCTGCCCGATCGAGTGGGACGAGGTCCCCGACGTCGATCCCGCAGAGCTCCGCCTAGACACCGTTCCCGCCCGGGTGAAGAAGATCGGCGACCCCGCGGCCGAGATCGACGATCACGCCGGCTCGCTCGAGCAGCTGCTCGACCTCGCCCACCGCGACGAGGAAGGGGGGCTCGGCGACGCCCCCTGGCCGCCCCACTTCTCGAAGCAGCGCGGCGAGCCGAAGCGGGTGCAGCCGAGCCGGGCGAAGAACCGCGCCCCCAAGAAGTAGGGAGCGCCCACTCAGGCACTGTCGGCGCCTGCCGATAGGTAGGGAATGGAGACCAGCGACCTCGTCCTCGCCCGGGGGGTTCGCGACACCCGCGCCACCCTCGCCCGCTGGGGACGGGAGCCGCTGCCGGTACTCGGCGGCTGGCTGGCGGGTGCCGCCGCGATCTCGCTGCTCCTCCTGGCCGCTGTCCTCGGAGTTGCCTCGATCGTCAGGCCCGACCTCGGCTTCGACTACGTGCCCGCGGCCCCCGACGGCCCGGACCCGCATCGGGTGCTCGAGGTGATGGGCCGCAACTCGCTCGTCCTCGCGCTCCACGCCTTCGCCTGTATCGCCGGCTTCATCGCCGGCAGCTCGCTCCCGCTCTCGGCGGCAAGGCGGAGCGGAATCTCACGCGTGGTTCACGAGAAGGCGCGCCCGATCGCGTTCGCCTGGGTGATCGGGGTCACCTCCTTCTCGCTGATCACCCAGGCCTTCGCCCTCGGGCTCATCGGTTCCACCCTCGCCCACAGCCTCGCGATCTCCCCGGGCCTGCTGATCCTGACCGCGCTGCCCCACGCACTGCTCGAGCTGACCGCGGTCTTCCTCCCGCTCGCGGCCTGGACGATCGCGAGCCGCCGCGAAGAGTGGGACCAGCTGCTTGCGGCGACCGTGGTCACGGTGACGATGGCGATCCCAATGCTGCTCATCTCGGCGACCTGGGAGGTCCACGTCTGGCCGCTGATCCTCGAGGCCGTCTCCCCGGTCAGCTAGGCGACACCCCGCGCCCTAGACCAGCTGGTCGATCTTGCAGTCCTTCGGGTCCTTGTCCTCGCGCCAGCGGATGATCTTCGAGCCGTGGCGGATCCGGCCGCCACTGGTGTGGTCGTAGGTGATCTCGACCACGAGCTCCGGCCGGAGTGAGAACCACTCGAGCTCGCGGTCCGAGTCCCAGCGGCTCGGGTCGCCGCTGCCGCGCTCGCCGGTCTCATATGGCTTCAGCGTCTTCACCAGCTCGCGCTTCTCCTTCGCCTTCAGCCCGGATGTGTGCCCGATCGGGATCAGCGTCCCCTTCTTGTCGTAGAGCCCGAGGATCAGCGAGCCGACCGTGCCCTCCTCCTTACCCGGCCGCCAGCCGACGATCACGCAGTCGATCGTCCGCACCCGCTTCACCTTCACCATCCCCCGGCGCTTCCCGGGCTCGTAGATCGCGTCGAGCTGCTTCGCGATCACTCCCTCGCCGGATTGGAGCAGCGGCTCGGCTCGCTTCGCGGACTTGGTCAGGGGAGTGAGCTCGACCGATCCCGATGCGCTCTTCTTCCGGCCGGGCGCCTTCGCGATCAGCTCCTCCAGCGCCGCCCGCCGCTCGCTGAACGGCTTCCGGAGCAGCTTCGAGCGGTCGAGGGCGAGCAGGTCAAAGGCGCGGAAAAGTGCCGGCGTCTGCTCGGCCAGCATCCTCACCCGCGACTCGGCTGGGTGGAGCCGGTTCTGGAGGGCGTCGAACTCCTCCCGGCCCTCTGAGTCGAGGATGACCAGCTCGCCGTCGAGGACGTAGCGGCCCTCGGGGAACTCGAGCTCGGGGAAGTAGCGGCGGAGCGGGCGGCCGCCCCGCGACTGGAGGTAGAGATCGTCGCTGTCGACGAAGGCGAGCGCCCGGAAGCCGTCGTACTTGGGCTCGTAGACCCAGTCATCGCCCTCGGGGAGCTCCTTCCGCGACAGCGCCAGCTGCGGCTTCACCGGGGGCTTCAGGGGGAGGGCCATCGACGGCCCTAGGATCGCAGGCGTGAGCGAGCGGCGGCGCGAATCCGAGGTGGCGGTGATCGGCGCCGGGATCGTCGGGCTCGCGGTCGCCCGCGAGCTCCTTCGCCGGCACCCCGGCCTCGGCCTGGTGGTGCTCGAGCGCGCCCCCGAGATCGCGAGCGGCCAGACCGGGGAGACGAGCGGCGTCATCCACGCCGGGATCTACTACGAGCCCGACTCGCTGAAGGCCCGCCTGTGCGTCGACGGCGCCCGGGAGATGTACGCCTTCTGCGATCAGCGGGGGGTCGAGGCCCGCCGAGATGGGAAGCTGATCGTCGCCACCTCGGAGCGGGAGCTGCCGCGCCTCGACGAGCTCGAACGCCGCGGCCAGGCCAATCGGGTCCCCGGGTTGCGGCGGATCGGCGCCGACGAGATCGCCGAGATCGAGCCGCATGCCCGCGGCCTCGCCGCCCTCCACTCGCCGAACACCGGGGTGGTCGACTTCGTCGACGTCGCCCGAGCCCTCGCCGGCGAGGTCCACGAGGCCGGCGGTGAGATCGCCCTCTCCTCCGGGGTCGAAGCCTTCTCTCCCGGCGCCGACTCGATCCTGCTTCGCCATACCGGCGGCGAGACCCGCGCCCGGTACGCGGTCTGCTGCGCCGGGCGCCGATCGGATCGCCTCGCGATCGCCGCCGGCGCCCCCCGGGAACCGCGGATCGTCCCCTTCCGCGGCGCCTACCTCCGGCTGCGCCCGGAGCGCCGGGAGCTGGTCCGCGCGAGCGTCTATCCGGTCCCCGATCCCGAGCTTCCCTTTCTCGGCCCCCACCTGACGAGGACGATCGCGGGCGACGCCCTCTTGGGCCCGTCGGCACTGATGGTCGGAGGCTTCGCCTATCCCGGCTCCTGGCGACTGGCTCTCCGGCACCGCCGGGCGGCCCTCGGCGAGCTTGCGCACGCGCTCAGCCGCCGCTCGTTCGTCGGCGAGGCGGCCCGCCTGGTCCCCGGCCTCGCCGCATCCGACTTCGAGCCGGGCCCCTCCGGCGTCCGCGCCCAGGCGATGCACCGCGACGGCACTCTCGTCGACGACTTCGTCGTCCACCGGACCGAGCGGGCGCTGCACCTGCGCAACGCTCCCTCCCCCGCAGCGACCTCCTCGCTCGCCCTCGCCCGGCTGATCGCCGACCAGGTCGACGAGGAGCTCAATTAGTTTCGGTGCGAGCTAGCAGCCGACGATCAGGAGGAAGAGCAGGACGATGACGATCACCGCCGCGCCGATCGCGAGCAGGCGCCGGCGAGCGTAGACGTCGCCGCCGCCGTAGTGGCGGCTCACCGGTTCCTCTGCGCCGCGGGGGCCGGCCCCCTCCAGCTGCTCCTCGTCGCCGGGCTCGGGCCGCCCCTCGCGGGCGCGGGCCCGGGCCTCGGCTGCGGCCTGACGCTCCTCCGGGCTGCGTCCCCGACCTTCCATGCCCCCAAATCTATGGGGAAACGCCGAGCTCTTGCAGGCTCGCTAGCAGATCGGTGATCGGCTTGAACCCGCCGCCCGCGGGAATCGTGATCTCCTGCGGCTCGCCGACCTCGCTCAGCACAACCTCCACCGCCAGATCCTCACCCCCGTCGATCTGGAGCCTCCGGATCACCCCGTCGTCGATCCCGACCCAAGCCCCGATCGTTCCTCGGATGGGGGGCGGCCGCACCGCGGGCAGGGCGAGGCTGTCGCCGAGCGATTCGAGATCCTCGGCCAGCCGGGCGCCGCGCAGGGGGGCGTCGATCCGGGCGGCCTCGGTGCCCTCGACCTCCTCGTCGCCCGCGTAGGTGGCGGGTCCGAACCACGAGCGCGGTTCGAGCCCCGGGTCGGCGAGCGCCTCACGCCTAGCCGCCACCGCCGCCCGCCCCACCCGGTAGTTGTCTCCGAAGATGCTGAGGTAGACGTCCTCGCCGGTCGAGACCAGCTCGCCGTCGACCCCGAACCCGGCGACCTCGGCGTCGAGCTCCCAGTCGACGCTCGGGGGCCTCACTCCGCCCCCGCTCACGTAGGGGCCATTGAGCGAGAGGCTCACCGGCGCCGGGAGCGAGGGCACCGCCTCGGCGCCGGCGACGAGGTCGATGCCGGCGATCGCGCTGGAAACGGGCTCGCTGAAGGCCGCATCGAGGAGCGCCTCGGGATCGACCGGCCGCGGCTGCTCGTCCTCACCACCACAGGAGGCCAGCGCGGCGCCCAGGCAGAGAGCGGCGATTGCGATCAGCGGCCGAACGCGGTTCACGCCGCGACCTTAGATCAGTGGTTCATCTCGGCGTTCACGGCGGGTTCACAGCCGTGGCCCGCGGTCCTGGCAGAGTCCGGGCCGCCAGACGGTCGCGTCCGCCTCCCCTCCTCCCCGTCATGACCCAGCCCCGAGTCGAGACCGCCGAGTTCTGGGCGATCCCTGGATTGACGACCGAGCGCCGGGTCGCCGCTCGCGACGCATGGACGGCCTTCTGGTCCTCGCGGGCCCTGATCTGGGGGGCGGGGATCGTCGCCATCCTCGCCTTCGGCTGGGCCTCCGGCACCTCGTCGCGCCTCGATCCTCTCTTCCTCACCCTCCCCTTCGACGACCCTTTCGCCAACCTCCTGGTCGCCCCCGGTGCTCGCTTCGACGCCGCCTGGTACCTGGCGATCGCCGAGAACGGCTACGACGTCAGCGGACGCGCCGCCTTCTTCCCGGTCTTCCCGGGGCTGACCGCGCTCGGCGGAGCGCTGATCGGCTCGACCCTTCTCGCGGGCGTCCTGATCTCCTCGGCATGCTCGCTCGGCGCGCTCTACCTCCTGCACCGGCTGGTCACCCTTGACTACGACGCCGAGCGCGCCCGGACCGTCGTTTGGTTCATGGCCTGGTTCCCGACCGCGATGGTGCTATCCGCCGTCTACACGGAGGGGCTCTTCCTGCTGGTCTCGATCGGCTCGATCTACGCGGCCCGTCTCGGCAGCTGGCCGATGGCGGGGGCGCTTGGCGCGGTGGCGGCCGCATCGCGGAGCAGCGGGCTGCTGCTGATGGTTCCGCTGCTGGTCCTCTACCTGTACGGGCCGCGAGCCGACCGCCCGGGACGCGAGATGGGGGCCGGCCTCCGGCCCCGCCATCCAGTCCGGGCCGATTTCCTCTGGGTGGTGGCAGCGGTGCCGGCCGGGCTGCTCGCCTACCTCGCCTACATTGGGCTCGCCACCGGCGATCCCCTCGCCCCCTTCACCGCCCAGGAGGTCTGGCACCGCACCCTCGTCCCGCTCGGTGGCATTGCCCTCGGGATCTGGAGCGCCCTCGACGGCGCGATCGAGCTCCTGATCCCGGGCCTCGGGCGGTCGGGCTCCTCGGTCGGAAGCGGGATCAGCCCATCGCTGCTCGCCGTTCGGGACATCGCCCTGGTCGGCTTCCTGATCGCGGGACTCTGGCTCGTCCATGAGGCGAGCAGGCGACTGCCGGCCGCCTACACGGCCTACGCCGCCTGCGGGCTGGCGCTGCCGCTCTCGGTCCCCGCCTCGGGATACGCGTTGATGTCCTTGCCGCGCTTCATGTTCGTCCTCTTCCCGCTCTGGATCGCCCTCGCGCTGTGGGCGCACGAGCGCGACCGGGTGCGACCGGTGCTGGGGGTGTTCGGCACCCTCCTGGCGATCTCCACGGTCCTCTTCGTCACCTGGTCCTGGGCGCCATAACCCTGGGCCGGGGGTAGGCTGGCCCTGATGGCCGTCAGGGAAGCGATCCCGCGCGAGCCGGAGGCCGAGGAGGGGGTCTCCTCCTTCGCGAAGTCGCTCTTCCTCGGCGAGATCCACGAGGAGCTCGTTTTTCCCTGGCCGGCGCCCGCCGTCGCCGAGCAGGACCGGATCCGGGAGCTGAACGCTCGCATCCGCGAGTACTGCGAGAAGAACTACGACCCGCGCCGGGCCGAGGAGGAGCGCTGGATCCCGGACGATGTCCTCCGCGACCTCGGCGAGATCGGGGCGCTGGGCCTCTATGTGGACGAGCGCTACGGGGGCCAGGGCCTCTCGCAGACCGGCTACGCCCGTGTGTTCGAGACGATCGGCCAGATCGACGCCACCCTGGCGATCGTCCTCGGCGTCCACCAGTCGATCGGCTTCAAGGGGATCTCGCTCTTCGGCACCGACGAGCAGAAGGAACGCTTCCTCCCAAGTCTCGCCGTCGGTGAGAAGCTCGCCGCCTTTGCCCTGACCGAGCCCGATGCCGGCTCCGACGCGTACAACGTCCGCTCGCGTGCGGTCAAGCAGGCCGACGGCTCCTGGGTCCTCAACGGAGAGAAGCGCTATATCGGCAATGGGTCCAGGGCGGACGTGATCACCACCTTCGCCAGGGCGGAGGTGAACGGCGAGGACAAGCACATCGCCCTCCTCTTGGAGAAGGGGATGGAGGGCCTCGAGGTCGGTGAGCGCTACGACACGATGGGCCTCCGAGCCAACGACCTCCGCCGGCTCTATTTCAAGGACGTCAGGGTGCCGGCCGAGAACGTGCTCGGCGAACCCGGCCAGGGCTTCCGGGTGGCGATGCAGATCCTCAACAGCGGCCGGATCGGCCTCGGCACCGGATCGGTCGGCGGGGCGAAGAGGCTCCTCGACCTCTCGATCGACCACGTCAAGGATCGCCGGCAGTTCGACCGGCCCCTGGCCGACTTCGAGCTGGTCCAGGACAAGATCGGCTGGATGGTCACCCACCTCTTCGGGCTGGAGTCGATGTGCTACCTGACCTGCGGCCTGGTCGACGCCGGCGTCCCCGACTACTCGCTGGAGTCGGCCGTCTGCAAGGTCTCGGGGACGGAATTCCTCTGGTACGCGGCGAACCGGGCGCTGCAGCTCGCGGGGGGCGAGGGCTACATGCGCGACCGCCCGTACGAGAAGGTGCTGCGCGACACCCGGATCTATCCGATCTTCGAGGGCGCCAACGATGTCCTCCGCGCCTTCGTCGCCCTTGGCGGCTTCAAGCCGGTCGGCGAGAAGCTGTCCGAGCTCGGCGAGCTCGAGCTCTCCGACCCGATTCGCTCGATCGGCGTCCTGGTCGAGTACGCAAGCGAGCGGATCCAGCGCGAGGTCCGTCCCGACCGGATCACGCTGGCCCACGAGGAGCTCAAGGATCACGCCGACTCCGTCTCCGACCAGGTCAAGCAGCTGCGGGGGTACACGGAGTCCCTGCTGCGCGAGCACAAGAAGGGGATCATCGAGCGCCAGTTCCAGCAGAAGCGCCTCGCCGACAACATCGCCGACATCTACGGTCAGATCGCGGTCATCTCGCGGATCAGCCACACCTTCGAGGACCAGGGGGTGGAGCCATCCGGTCAGGAGCACTACATCGCGGACACCTTCTGCTCCCGAGCCGCCGACCGGGTCCGCGGCCGCTTCGACCAGATGGACTCGAACGACGACGAGCGGATGACCGCGATCGCGAAGCTCGCCTACAAGCGCGGCGAGTACGGCTACGCCCTGTTCGAGGACTAGCGGGCCTAACCTACAGGCTGTATGTCGAACCCCGGGACAGCAACACGACCGCCCACCCGTCGCGACGAGGGAGCGCGAGCCACCCGCGACGCCCTTGTCCAGGCCGGACTCGACCTCTTCGCCAAGCGCGGCTATTCCGAGGTGGGGACCGAGGAGATCGTCTCCCGCGCCCGGGTCACCCGCGGGGCGCTCTACCACCACTTCGAGGACAAGCGCGACCTCTTTCGGGCCGTCCACGAGCGGGTCGAGGAGGAGCTGATCGAGCGGATCGGCGCCGCGATGGGCGAGGTCGCCGACCCCTGGGAGCTGATCCTGACAGGGACCCGCTCGTTCCTGGACGCCTGCGAGGAGCCCGCGGTGAAGCAGATCGCCCTGATCGACGCCCCAGCGGTCCTCGGCTGGGACGAGTGGCGGCAGATCGACGAGCGCTACGGGCTCGGGCTGACCCGGACCGCGCTCGGCGGCGCGATCGACGCCGGGGTGCTGAGGCGGCTGCCGCTCGAGCCGCTCTCCCACCTGCTCCTCGCCGCCCTCTCGGAGGCGGCGCTGATGATCGCCAGCGCCGAGGACCCCGGCACCACGCGGGAGGAAGTGGAAGCGGCGCTGGTCGAGCTGCTCGAGGGGCTGCGCGCCTAGCCCCTCACGCCCCGCTTGGGACGCCGGGTCAGGCGCTCAGTTGAGGCGCTCGACGATCATCGCCTCGCCCTGGCCGCCCGCGACGCACATCGTCTCGAGGCCGACCTGGTGGTCGTCGGTCTCCATCGCGTTCAGCAGGGTGCCCATGATCCGCGCGCCGGTCATCCCGAACGGGTGCCCGAGGGCGATTGCGCCACCGTGGGTGTTGAGCTTCTCAAGGGGGATGTCGCACTCGGCCATGATCGGGATCACCTGGGCGGCGAAGGCCTCGTTGAGCTCGACGGTGCCGACGTCGCCGATCTTCATCCCGGCCCGATCGAGCACCTTCTTGATCGCTCCGATCGGGGCGACGCCCATGTACTCCGGTTCGTTGCCGTGGGTGGCGGCGGTGACGATCTTCGCTCGGGGCTCGAGCCCCAGCTCCTTCGCCTTCTCGTCGGACATGACCAGCGCCGCGGCGGCCCCGTCGTTGAGGGGGCAGGAGTTGCCGGCGGTCACCCCTCCCCCGCCCTCGAACGCCTCGGGCAGCTCGGCGAGCTTCTCCAGGGTCGAGCTCGACCGCGGGCCGTCGTCCTTGGCCACCTCGTTGCCCTCGTGGTCGGTCACCGGGACGATCTCGCGGTCGAAGAAGCCGTCCTCCTGGGAGCGCACCGCAAGCTCCTGGGAGCGCTGCGCGTACTTGTCCATGTCGGCACGGCTGACCTCGTAGCGCTTGGCGACGTTGACCGCGGTCAACCCCATCTCGATGTAGGCGTTCGGGGTGCCGTCCTTGCCCTGGAGCTTCTCGTTCTGATCGGCGGCGCCGGCGGGCTCGGTCCGCTCGTTGTACCGGCTCACCCACTCGACCCCCGCGGCGATGTAGGTGTCGCCCTGGCCGGCCCGGACCGCGTTGGCGGCATGGCGGATCGAGTCGAGGCTGGAGGCGCAGTAGCGGGACATCGTCACCCCGTTGACGGTCTCGGGCAGCTTCTCCGAGAGCAGGACCATGATCCGGCCGATGTTGAAGGCCTGGAGGCCCTGCGGCATCCCGCAGCCGCAGAAGAGGTCCTCGACTGAGGCGGGCTCGACGTCCGGGTTGCGCTCGAGCAGCTGGTCGACGACGAACGCGCCCATCTCGTCGGGGCGGAGCTGCGCCAGCGAGCCCTTGAATGCTCGACCGATCGGCGTGCGGATGGTGTCGACGATCACTGCTTCGGGCATCGGGCGCTCTCCTTTGGTCGTGGTCGCGGTCCCGGGGGCTCGGGAGCATGGTATGGAACGTTTGATCCCGGCCGCTCTCGGACGGGGCACTAGGATGGGCGGCATGGCTGAGGAAGAGTCCGGCTCCGGACGGCGCGGATTCGCCGAGACTCTGCGGGAGGCCTGGAAGCCGCCGCAGAGGCGCTCGAACGCGCCCGAGGACGCGGAGACGACCGAGGCCCCAACGGCGACGAAGAGCGCGAAGAAGACGGCGGCGAAGGAGACCGAGGAAGTCACCGCAACCAAGGAGGGGAAGCGGCGCCAAGGCGCAATCGGCCGGCACGCCCGACCCGAACCTTTCCGAGCGGATGGAGGGCCTCCAGGGCTGGATGGCGGAGATCGAGCGCAAGCAGCGCCGGATCACCATCTTCGGAACGATCGTCAGCGTGCTCGCCCTCCTCGCCGCGGGCGGGGCGCTCTACCTCGGCATCACCGCGCCGAATACCGCCTCCAAGGACGATCTCGACGACCTCGAGGCCCAGGTCGAGACCCTCGGGCAGCAGGTCAGCGCGGCGACCGCCGACCAGAACCGGCTGAAGGCGATCAACGCGACAATCCAGTCCCTGAGCACCCGGATCACGGCGGCGGAGCAGCAGGCGAGCCAGAGCGCAGCCGATCTCGCCAAGGTCAGGGCGCAGGCACAGGCGGCCCAGCAGGCGGCAACGGCGGCGCAGACGGCGCCGGCGGCGCCCACCACGCCCGGAGCGAAGCTTCCGCAGCAGCAGCCCTAGCCCACCCTTGGGCGTCCGCGGGGGGGCACGCTTGTAGCGAAGCGCACGAAGTTCGCGCCTGGCGCGCTCCCGCCGCCACGATCGTCCGGTAACTGCTCTAGCGTGACCGCCCCGAAGGTTGCCCGGAAGAAACGAGGCTCGAAAGGAGGCTCTCAGTGGCTGAGGGCTACTGCGTCAAGGAACGCAAGAAGGTCGAAATCAAGGACCCGCAGCAGGTCACGATGAAGAACGGTCGCCCCGCGATCCAGGGCACCTGCCCGGACTGTGGGACGAAGATCTTCAAGATCGGGAAGCTCGAGGCCTAGTCCTCCTCCTTTGGACTCGTGGGGGACCCCCCACGAGGGCCCGGCGGCCAGCCGGGGTAGGTGGCACGCGTGCTCTGACCTCGATCGAGCAGGCGTGTCGCCAGTTCTGAGGCCTCCTCACCCGGCCGGGAGCCGCCGGCATCCGCACTGAAGAAGGTCACGCGCACGCGCGGCCGGCGGGGAAAGCGGACGTACTCGGTGCACCCCTCGACCGCGCAGAGGACCACCTCGGCCTCCGGGCACGACTTCGCCAGCCGGCCGGCGCCACTGCGCGCGCGTAGGCGCTCGCCCCAGGACAGCCCGCCCTCGGGGAAGACGCAAACCGACTGGCCCCGCTTCAGGGCGTCGATCGCCTTCTCGAGGGCGCCCGCGTCGCCGGCGCCGCGGCGGATCGGGATCTGGTTGAGCGCATATAGCAGCGGGCCGAGGCCGGGAATCCGCCAGAGGCTGGCCCGGGCGAGAAAGCGGAGGCGGCGACGCGGCTTGATCGCGAGCCCGACCAGGACCGGGTCCCACTGGCTGTCGTGGTTCGGCACAACCAGCAGCGGGCCCTCGGGTGAAACCTGGTCGAGCCCGGCGACCCGCAGCCTCCCCCACCAAGCGAGCGGGCGCAGCAGCGCCGCGACGAAGTCGTAGACCACGGTCGCGGAAACCTACGCCCTCAGGGGAAAGCGACCAGCCCTCCGAGGACCCCGACGTAGGCGGTGCCGTCGGGCCCGATCGTCACCGGGGCGTAGTTGTTGTTGTAGCCGAAGCCCGTGCCCGCGAGCCGGCTGAAGACGGTGCGCCCGGAGCGGAAGTCGAGCGCGGTCAGGATACCAAGCGTCGAGGTCATCGGCCCGCGGGGGCTTCGTGTAGGCGTATACCAAGCCGTTGGCGAGCGAGAGCTTCGGCACCACCGACGGGGCCCGCTCGGAGCTGGTCCAGGCGGTCGTGCACTTGTACGTCGTCTGGCCCCGCTTCTTGCGCCTGCGCTTCTTGCCCCCGCGCTTCTTCCGCCCCTTCTTCGGCTTCGCCTTCTCCTTCAACACGTCGATCCGGGTGAGGCCGGGCTCGGTGACCGCCCCGTTCATGGTCGAAGCGATCCCCGTGTAGCCGTAGTTGTTCTCCACCACGATCGCCTTGTTGGTGCTGATCAGTGAGTTGTCTGTGGCGCTCGCGCCCGGCCGAAAGACCGGCACGGAGCAGACCTGACGAGCCGCGGCGGTCGCCCCGCGCTTCCGCTTCTTCTTCCCCTTTTTCTTCTTCGATCCGGCCGCGAAACCGGCGGCGGTCTCTGTCGACGCCGACTGGACGATGGCGGCGCGTCGCTTCCGCTTCTTCTTCCGCTTCTTCCGCTGCGGACGGATCCAGGTTCGCCGCCCGCCGGTAGACCTGAACGTTCATCGGGTCGGCGTTGTCGGTGATCGCCACCAGCTCCTTCCCCATCAGGTCGGGGGTGGTGCCGGAGCCGGCGTCGCTCTGGCTCGGCTTGTGGATTCCGGAGTTCGGATAGACGACCCGCCAGGTGATCGTCGGGCCCCCGTTGGGGCCGGCGTCAAAGCGGTAGAGCGCCCTGTCGGAGACGATGAACACCCCACCCGTTTCATCGACCGAGAACGAGTTCGAGATCCCCTCCCCGGTCAGCTGCCTCAGCTTGACGTCGCCGCTGGCGCGATCGATCGTCCCCACCACCCCGCGCCGGGTGACGAACCAGAGGCGACCGCTCCAATCCGGCAGCACCGAGATGATCCCGTCGTTGCCGGCGAGCTCCTGGCTCAGGTCCACGTCCCGGGTGATGACGAAGCTCGGACCCGGGCCGATCGCCACCTCGAGCACGTGGCGCTCGTTGGTCGAGAGCACCGCCTGGTCACGATGGTCGAGGAAGAAGTAGCCGCCGCCGGAGAAGTCGTTGAAGGGATTGTTCCCGCTCGACAGGTTGCGGACCGGGAGCTGCATCGCGGCCAGCACCGCGAGGCTATCGGGGTCTAGCAGCGCGAGCACCGGGCGGTCGAGGCCGACGCATATGGTCACGATCCGGCCCTGGCTGTCGAACATCACCGAAGCGCACTCGCGGCTGAAGAGGGTGGAGACCTCGGGCCCGTCGGTCATCGGGCCGCTGACCCTGTAGGCGCCGCTCATATAAGGGTCGTTGTGGATGTTGCTGCGCCCGTTCGGCGCCATGAATGGGTGCTGAGGGGGGTCGGTCGCGTCGACCGGGTTCGGCGAGGCCGGTCCGCCCTCGAAGGGCGCGACGCTGGAGTTGCCCGGGTCGGTCGGAATCGGCACCACCGGAGCCCCGGGGCTCTGGGCCCCAGCGCCCGAAGCGAGCAGGCCGCCGGTGGCGGTCAGAGCCGCCAGCGCGATAACCCCCGACGAAAGCCGCAACATCCCGGCTCGAGACTACCTTGGGCCCGACCATCCGGGCGCCGATCGGATCGGGTGGCAGCCGTCACATACGCCCCTCGCTCCTGGCAGAATCGCCGCCGATGGAGCAGAAACCGCTCGAGCTGATTCTCGCCCGAAATTTCCTCACCAGCCTCTCGACCCCCGCCTTCCTGGTCGACCGCGAGGGAGCGCTTCTCTTCTACAACGAGGCCGCCGGGGCGCTGCTCGGAATCTCGTTCGAGGAATCCGGCCGGATGCCCGCCTCGGAGTGGGGCAAGGCGGTCGGCCCGTTCGACGACGCAGGGGAGCCGATGCCGATCGACGAGATTCCGACCACGAAGGCGCTTCGCCGCGGCCGCCCGGCCCATGGGCGCTTCCACGTGCGCTCGGTGAAGGGCGACGAGTACGAGATCGAGGCCAGCGCCCTGCCGATAGTCGCCACCGGGGGTCAGGAGGGTGCGATGATCTTCTTCTGGCCGAGGAACGCAAATTCCGCAAATGGCCGTTAGAAATCAGGGGCAGTGGTACAAGCGTGAAGAGGTGACGAGAGGATGAAGGTCAAGGTCTGGGGAGCACGGGGTTCGGTCCCCGCGCCAGGGCCGGAGATGAACCGCTACGGAGGCAACACCTCCTGTGTCGAGCTCGAGCTCTCCGACGGCTCGACCCTGATCATCGACGCCGGCACCGGGATCCGCAGCCTGGGGGTGGGGATCGCCGCGAAGTTGCCCAAGATCAACATTCTTCTCACCCACCTTCACCTCGATCACATCCAGGGGCTGATGTTCTTCGCCCCGTGCTTCCGCTCCGAGTCGGAGCTGACGATCTGGGGGCCGTCCTCCCCCGAGGCCTCGCTCGAGGAGCGGATCGCGCGCTACATCTCGGCCCCGCTCTCCCCGGTCGAGGTTCGCGAGCTGCCATGCGAGATGTCATTCGTCGACACCCCCGCGACCGAGTGGGAGATCGGCCCGGCGACCGTACGCGCCGAGGCGGTCACCCACCGCGGCCCCACCCTCGGCTACCGGATCACGGACGCCGGCACCAGCCTCAGCTATATCTCCGACCACGAGCCGGGCCTCGGCGCCCCGCTCGAGTCGCTCGAGCCGGAATGGATCTCGGGCTATGACCTCGCCCGAGACACGGACCTGCTGATCCACGACTGCCAGTACACCGACGGGGAGTACCCCGATCACGTCGGCTGGGGGCACTCGCGGCTCACCGACACCCTCACCTTCGCCAACCGCGTCGACGCTCGCCGGTTGATGCTCTTCCACCACGACCCCCTGCACTCCGACGACTTCCTGGACGAGTTCGGGGAGACGGCCGCGGAGCGCTGGGCGCAGATGGGCGGCGACCCGGACACGATCGAGATGGCCGCGGAGCGCAAGGAGCTGGAGATCAGCGCGCCGGAGCAGGTGCCGGCCTAGAGCAGGTTCGGCCGGCGGTCGGCCCAGGGCCGCTCCGCTTCGAGCTGGGCGGCGAGCGAGATCAGGGTGGGCTCGTCGTTGGAGCGGGCGACGACCATCACCGAGCGAGGCAGGCCGCCGTCGGTGAATCCAGCCGGGATCGCCGCCGCCGGCTGTCCGGTGTAGTTCCAGGCGGCGCCGTAGGGATAGACGCTGGTCATCCCGTTGATCGTGCGGAGCGCCCCCTGCCCCCGCCAGTGCCCGACCTCGACCGGCATCCTCGCGGTCGCCGGGGTGATCAATAGGTCGAAGTCCCGGAAGAGCCCCTGGATCCGCCCGGCGTGGCGAGGCTGACGCTCGCGAACCTTTCGCAGGCGCCGGTCGCTGAAGAGGCCGCCGAGGCGGGCGAACCCCTTGGTCTGGTCCGAGAGCCGCTCCGGATGGGCGAGGGTCCTGGCCTCGTCGCGGATCCCTCGGAAATAGAGCGGGTAGAAATCCGTCACCAACGGCCCGTAGCTGGGAGCCGCCTCGGTCACCTCGTGCCCGAGCGAGCGCAGCAGCTCGATCGTCTCCTCATATGCGGCGAGCACCTCGGGGTCCTTCCTCACAGGGAGGATCGTCTTCGTGGTGCAGGCGATCCTCAGCTTCGGTGGGGGCGTCCGCGCCGCCTCGACCAGGGGGCGCTCGAGCGGCGGCGGTGAGTCGAAGTCGCCGGGAGCCGCGCCGGCGATCGCGTCGAGGTAGAGCGCGGTGTCGATCACGCTGCGGCTGACGCAGCCCGAGACCGAGAGCCCGTGCCAGTGCTCGCGGTCGGGGGTCAGCGAGACCCTGTGACGCTGGGGCTTGAGGCCGAAGAGACCGCAGTATGCCGAGGGGTAGCGAATCGAGCCGGCGCCGTCGGTTGCGTGAGCGATCGCGCAGAGGCCGGCGGCGGTGGAGACGCCGCTGCCCCCGCTTGAGCCGCCGCAGGTGCGCGAGGGATCCCAGGGGTTGCGGGTATCGCCCCAGGTGGGGGACTCGGTGAAGCCGTAGATCGCCAGCTCAGGCAGGTTCGTCTTCCCGATCACGATCGCCCCCGCCTCGCGCAACCTCCTGACGATGTGACCGTCCTCCGCCGCGGGCGCCCCGTAGGCGGCGGTCCCGTGGGCGGTGATCTCGCCCGCGTAGTCGACGTTGTCCTTGATCGCGACCGGCACCCCGAGCAGCGGCGCCTCCTCACCGCCGCCCAGTCGTTTCGAGGCCTCGTCGGCATCGACGAGGGCGCGCTCGCCGAAGACCGTGCGGTAGGCGTTCAGCCCCGGGTCGATCCGCTCGATCCGCTCCAGGTAGAGCTCGACCAGCTCCCTCGGCGAGACCTCCTTCGCCCTCACCATCTCGGCCTGGCGAGCGGCGCCCGCGAAGGCGACGTCGAGGTCGCGGGCGGCGCCGCTCTCCTTCACCGGCTCCATTCGGCGCCGACTATAGGCGCCAGCCCTCGGCGTCGAGCGCCTCCTCCGCCGCCCGCTCGCCTGAGCGAACGGCGCCGTCCATATAGCCGCACCAGACCGTGGCGGTCTCGGCGCCCGCCCAGTGGATCCGCCCTGCCGGCCGCCGCAGCGCCTCGCCGTAGGCGCTCAGGGCGCCGGGACCGGGCGAGCAGACGGGCCCGCCGCGGGTCCACTCCTCCTCCGCCCACGCCTGCTCGTGGTAGATACCCGGATGGGCGGCCTCATCGCCGAAGAGTCGGACGAAGCAATCAAGGACGAGTTGCCGGCGCTCGGCCTCGGGCCGCCGGGCGTGGCGAACCGCGTCCGGCCCGGCGACGAACCCGAGCATCACCCCGGGGGAACCATCCGGCGGGGAGTTGTCGAAGGTTGTGGTGATCGGGCCTGCGTCGCTGACCGCCTGGCCGGTGAGGCCGCGCTCCCGCCAGAACGGCTCCGGGTAGACGGCGGCGCATTTGGTCAGGGCGCCGTGTGCCATTCGCTGCTGGAGCTGATCGCGCTGGCCGCCGAGCGGGGGCGAGAAGGCGATCCGTCCTGCCAGGGGCGGCGGCACCGTGACGATCGCCCGCTGGGCCCGGGCGCGCATTCCCTCCGCCTCCACCACCACCCCGCCGCCGTCCTGGACGATCCGGCGAACCGGGGTCCCGAGCACGACCGCGTCGCCCAGCGCCGCCGCCAGCCGGATCGAGATCTCCTGCGCGCCGCCGTGGAAGCGATCCTGCTGGGCGCCTCCCTCGGTGTCGATCAGGACGTCGAAGCTCCCGGCGGAGCTGACGTAAGAGAGCATCCAGAGCAGCGAGAGCTCGGCGCTGCCGACGCCAAGCACGGTGCCCACGGCGATCTCCAGCAGCGCTCGCGCCCGCTTCGTCCGGGCGCGCTTCGTGATCCAGGAGTTGAGCGTCTGCGAGTCGAGCTCCTCCGCCCGGTCGGCGCTCCACGGCGCCTCCGCCGAAACGTCGCCGGCCAGCTTCCGCAGCCGTCGGCGCACCCGCTCGATCTCGAGCAGGGCGAGCGGTCCGAGTCGCGGGATCGTTCCCTTGTAGGAGCGGAGCTTTCCCCGCAGCTCGAGGAGGTTCCGCCCCTCGTAGTAGGTCGGAAAGGTCTCGACGCCCAGCTCCCGAGCCAGCGCAAGCACGCGGTCCTGGGTAGGCCCCACCCACTGTCCCCCCATCTCGACCACCTTGCCCGCCCCGATCGAGGCGTTGACCGTTCGGCCCCCGACCCGGTCGCGAGCCTCCAGCACCAGCACCGAGCGGCCGCTGGCGCTCAGCTGCCGGGCGGCGACCAGCCCCGCCAGGCCAGCTCCGACGACGACAACGTCGGTGTCGTCTCGCTGGGCCGCCCCGGCTTCCACGGCGCGAGGCTATCGCTGCGCGCCGCCGCCGAGCGTCCTGCTCGCCGTGCTCGAGCCCTCTACGCCGCGCAGTCGACCGGCACGTCGAAGGTCTCCGAGCCGATCGTGACCCGCAGTGCACCGTCGCTCGTGCAGCCATAGAGACCCGCCGCGGTCCAATCCGTCCCGGTCCCGGATGGGACCGCCGCCGCCCCGACCGCGGTGACCCCACCGGTGCCGGTCACGGTCCCTCCCGGCGAGTCGGCACCGTCGCCGGTGATCGAGAACTGGCAGGTCGGCAGCGCACTGGCGCACCCGGTCAGTCCCTCGGCGGTCAAGACTCGCAATCCCTCGCCGGGCCCCGGTGCTCCGCCCGCGAGCGGGCCGCTCCGGATCGTCGTGCAGCCCGTGGCGAGCGTCAATTCCAAGGTCGTATCGAGGACGCAGGTGTTCTTCCCCGGACCACCGGCGATCGCGCCGTCGCGCCTGCCGTCGGCGGCGTTGATCAGATCGTCACCGGGACCACCGCGCAGCTTGTCCACTCCGCTCCCGCCGACCGCGGTGTCACGGCCCTTGCCGGCGTTGAGCAGGTCGTTGCCGCCCTTGCCCTTGAGCCTGTCGTTTCCGCCCTTGCCCCTGATCTTGTCGGGGCCCTTGGTGCCGGCGATCGTCTCGCCGCGCTTGCTGCCGCTGAGCTTCTTCGCCAGCGCGGTAGTCCCCGCGGCCATCAGGCTGAGCGATAGGACCGCCGCAGCGGCGATCAGCAAAACGCGACCGCCGCCCTGTCTCCGTCGCCTCAACATGCTGACCATCCGCCACCTCCGGCTTCGTCTCTGGATCCTCCGTTGATCCTTTCGGCGGCTGCGATTGAGCGGTCGAGCCGCTAGCCGCGGCTGGACGATCGTTAGCCACTCCCACGCCCGGCGGGCGAGCGGCTAGATCTTGCAGGTAGCGAGGCCGCGCTTCTCGAGGTAGCGCTGGTGGTAGTCCTCGGCCGGCCAGAAGGCGCCGGCGGGAACGATCTCGGTGACGATCGGCTTGCCGTGCTTCTCCTGCTCGCGATCGCGAGATTCGGTCGCCTGCTTCTCCTGCTCAGGCGTGTGGAAGAAGATCGCCGTCCGGTACTGGGTGCCGACGTCCGGCCCCTGGCGGTTCATCTGGGTCGGGTCGTGGAGTCCCCAGAAGACGTCGAGCAGCTGCTCGTAGGAGACCTCATCAGGATCGAAGGTCACCTCGACGGCCTCGGCGTGACCGGTCCGGCCCGTGCAGACGTCCTCGTAGCTCGGCCGCTCGGTGGAGCCACCGATATAGCCGACGATCGCGTCCTTGACGCCGTCGGTGTTGCGGAACTCGACCTCCACCTGCCAGAAGCAGCCGGCCGCGAAGGTCGCCTTCTCGAGGAGCTCTGCCATTGCGCCATCCATCTTAGGCGGCGCCGTCAAGGCCGCCTAAACCGGGTGCGGCTCCCGGGCCCAGGGAAGCCGGCCCCGGAGCCGCCGCCACCGGTCCATCCGGATCGCCTTGTGGACGAGCTCGCGATCGTGCTCGTAGGTGAGCAGCCCGTCTGCCTCCCGCCTGGTCAGCCACCGCAGCTCGTCGACCTCGCCGTGCGGCTCGAAGGCGCCGTCGATCGGCTCCATCAGCCAGTAGCGGACCAGCTTCCGGCGGCCCTTGCGGTCGAGGTATGAGACCGGGGGCAGCTCCGGCCCGGCCTCGCATCGGTAGCCGATCTCCTCCTCCACCTCCCGCAGGCCCGCCTCCTTCCAGCCCTCCCCCTTCTCGAGCTTCCCCTTCGGCAGCGACCAATCCATGTACTTCGGGCGGTGGATAACCGCCACCCGGGGCTTGCCGTCGTCCCCGCGACGGAGGACCACCCCGCCGGCGGCGGAGATGTCGGGCTTCTCGTCGCCGATCTCGAGCTCGCCACGGGGCATGGGTCGTGCAGGGTATGCGAGCGCGCAAATACGATCGCGTGCATGCGGACCCTGGGCATCGACCTCGCCGCCCAGCCGAAGAACACCAGTGCCTGCCTGATCGGGTGGGGCCCGGGGCGGGCGGCGGTGGTCGAGCTCCGCTCGAACCTCGCCGACGACGCCCTGCTCGAGCTGATCGCCGATGCCGACAAGGTCGGCATCGACGCGCCGCTCGGCTGGCCCGACGACTTCGTCGAGGCGATCGCCGCCCACCGCGATCGCCTCGGCTGGCCCGGGCGCGGCCAGGACCAGGACGCCTATCGCTTTCACCTCAGCTTCCGCGCCACCGACCGCCAGCTGATCGCCGACGGGGTTCGCCGCCCGCTCAGCGTCTCCACCGACCTGATCGGGGTGGTCGCGATGCGGGCGGCGTTCCTGCTCGACCGCCTCGCGGCGCTCGGCCAGCCGGTTGACCGCGCCGGCAGCGGCAAGCTGGTCGAGGTCTATCCGGCGCCGGCGCTTGGCACCTGGGGAATCAACGCCGTCGGCTACAAGAGCCGGGTCGGGGCGGCGCGCCTGCCGGAGCTGCTCTCGGCGCTCGAGCGGCGCCTCGGTAGGCTCGACCTCGACGACGCCCAGCGGGCGCTGGCGGAGACCGACCACAACTCCTTCGACGCGCTCGTCTGCTCGCTGGTCGCCCGCTCCAGCGCGCTCGGGCTGACCGCGGGCCCGCCGGAGGAGTTGGCGGATCGAGCCGTGCGCGAGGGCTGGATCCACCTCCCCACCAACCCGCTGTCCGACCTGATGGACGCGGGATGACGCCGGAAGTGCGTCCCGGGGATCTCCCGATCCGCGGCACCCTGGCGGAGGCGCTGCGGCTCTACCGCCGGCACTGGAAGCTCCTCGTCCCACTCGGGGTGATCGTGCTCCTTCCCCAGGCGATCGTCGACACGGCCACCGACGGCGGCCTCGAGGTCGAGCGCCTGGAGAGCGCCGGCGACTACCTGAAGCTCGTCGCGATACCCCTGACGCTGATGATCACCCTCGGCGGGGAGGCGCTCCTGGCGGGGGTGATCACCGCCCTCGTCCTGGAGTGGCGGCTCGGCCACCGGCTCCCCGGCGTGCTCACCTTCGTCAGCACGCTCGCATGGCTGCGGCTGATCGAGGCCGATCTGCTGCTCGCGTTCGGGGGGGCGATCGGAGTGGTGTTGCTGATCGTCCCCGGCCTCGTGTTCCTTACCTTCTTCGCGATCACCCCCGCGGTGATCGAGATCGAGGACCGCCGGCTGGTCGATGCGTTCAGGCGCAGCGCCGGGCTCGTCCGCGGGCGGGCGTGGCGGGTGTTCGCGCTCGTCGTCGGCGTGATCCTGGTGACGGAGGCCCTCGCCCAGGGCCTGCTCGCCCTCGTTCACGGCTTTGTCGGGGAGCTCGGCTCTCATGTCGCGGTCGACGCGCTGCTCGAGTCGATCCAGGGACTGGTGATCGCCCTGGTGGCGATCACCCTGATCCAGCTGCACGGCGGGTGCCGGCGCCGCCCCTCGAGCGCTCCGCGGCGCCATTCTGAATCGGGTTGCTCCTCCAACATGAAACGGGTCGCTCCTCATTAAACGGGTCGCTCCTACCGGAGCGCCCTCGCACTACGCCCTCGCGCGATCGGAGCGCCCTCGCATAAACAAAACGGGCCGCCCCCCTAGGGCGACCCGTTGAGTGAAGCGGCGGGCGGTTTCCATACCTCCCCCGAATCTGGGGTCATCCTCCCTTCCCAAGCGGCGGACGTCATCGGCAGAAAGCCGCTGAACGAGTCCGTAGTTCTCCCCCGACCCTGAACGGGCGGCGCTAGGATCGGCTGGTGGTCGGCGACTCGACCCGCGGCAACCAGGAGGCCTCAGCGGCGGGCGAGCCGCGGAAGGCCCTCTCGGTCAGCTACCGGGATGTCACCAAGGTCTACGCGGGACAGAAGCAGCCGGCGATCAGCGACCTCTCCCTCGAGGTGCCGGCCGGGGAGATCTGCGTGCTCGTCGGCCCCTCCGGCTGCGGCAAGACGACCGCGATGCGGATGGTCAACCGGACGGTCGAGATCACCGACGGCGACATCCTGGTCGGAGAGACCTCGGTCCGCGAGCGGGAGCCAGCCCAGCTACGGCGCGAGACCGGCTACGTGATCCAGGAAATCGGGCTGTTCCCGCACCGGACGATCGCCGGCAACATCGCGACGGTGCCCGGGCTGATCGGCTGGAAGCGGGATCGGGTCGCCCTGCGAGTGACCGAGCTGCTCGAGCTGATCGGACTCGACCCCGCGATGGCCGACCGCTATCCCGCCCAGCTCTCCGGCGGGCAGCAGCAGCGGGTCGGCGTCGCCCGCGCCCTCGCCGCGGACCCGCCGCTGATGCTGATGGACGAGCCGTTCGGCGCGATCGACCCGATCAACCGCGAGCGCCTCCAGAACGAGTTCCTCCGGCTCCAGGCCGAGATCCGGAAGACGGTCCTCTTCGTCACCCACGACATCGACGAGGCGATCAAGATGGGCGACCGGGTGGCGATCCTGAAGGAGGGCGGCCACCTCGCCCAGTACGCGACCCCCGCCGAGCTGCTGATGGCTCCCGCCGACGGCTTCGTCGAGGACTTCGTCGGCGCCGACCGTGCCCTGAAGCGGCTCGCCCTGATGCGGGTCCGCGACATCGACCTCTGGGAGGCGCCGCTCGCCCACGTCGGCCAGGCGAGCGCCGAGGTGCGGGCGAAGCTGAACGGGGCCGAGGTCCCCCACGCCCTCGTCGTCGACTCGGAGCGCCGCCCGATCGGCTGGCTCTCGGAATCCGACCTCACCCAGGAGACCGTTCCCGCCACTCCCGACACCTCCCCGAATCCATTCCTCGACCTCGACGACGTGATGCGGGACGCCCTCTCGGACCTGATGCAGACCGAGACCCAATACGCGCCGGTCATCGACGCCGACGGCAGGATCGCGGGGGTGCTCTCGGTCGAGATCATCTCGGAGTTCCTCACCTCGCCCGAGGCCAAGGTCGAGGAGCGCGCGGCGATCGAGCGGCCGCTCGCCGAATGAGCAGCGGGCCCATGGATGGGGCGCCGCCACTCGCCCAGGTCGAGATCCGCGACCGCTCCGGCGACACCGGCTGCGTCGCCGACAACGGCACCTTCTGCTTCGACTGGATCGCCGACAACTACGACCGCTACGTCACCCCGACGCTCGAGCACCTCGTCCTGGTCGGCGTCTCCGTGCTCGCCGGCTTCCTGGTCGCCTTCGGCCTCGCCCTGATCTCCCACCGCCAGCGCTGGCTGATTCCCACCTTCACCGGCGCCACCGGGATCCTCTTCACGATCCCCTCCGTCGCGTTCTTCGCACTGCTGCTCCCGATCACCGGGCGGGGGACGGTGACCGCGATCATCGCGCTCACCGCGTTCACGCTGCAGATCATCTATCGCAACATCGTGATCGGGCTCAACAACGTCCCCGCGGGCGCAAAGGAGGCCGGGGCCGGGATGGGGATGACGACCAACCAGCTCCTCTGGCGGGTCGAGCTTCCCCTTGCCGTGCCCGAGATCATCGCCGGGCTCCGGATCGCCACGGTCTCGACCGTCGCGATCGCGACCCTGGCGTTCGTCGCCGGCGCCGGCGGCCTCGGAAGCGAGATCTACAACCAGATCGACTTCAGGACCAACGTTCTGTTCGTCACAGGTCTCTGCCTGCTGATGGCGATCGTGCTCGACCTGATGTTGGTCGCTCTCCAGGCATTTCTCTCGCCCTGGCGTTCGGCCAGAGACGATCGGGAGACGCGGGGCGGGCGCGTATTCGAGATGTTCCGGAGGACGGCGACATGATCGGGATGCCGCTCGCCTTTCTCGGCACCTTCGGCGGTGCGATCGAGTTCATCTTCACGCCCCAGCAGACCCGGTTCACCGGGGACCGCAAGGTCGGCGGCCTCGACCAGGTCGGCGAGTTCACGGTCACCCATGTCGAGCTCAGCTTCTTCGCTCTCGCACTCGCGATTCTGATCGCGTTGCCGGCCGGCGTCATCCTCGGCCACTACGGCCGGGGCGAGGGGTTCGCGGTCGCGCTTGGAAACGCCGGGCGCGCAATCCCCGAACTGGCTCTGATCGCGATCGTCGCGACCTTCATCGGTTTCGGGTTCTTCAGCATCTCGATTGCCCTGCTGGTCCTCGGGATCGCTCCGATCCTCACCAACTCGTTCGTCGGGGTCAGTCAAGTGGACCGCCACGCGGTCGAGGCAGCCCGCGGAATGGGCTTCAGCGAGATGCAGATCCTGGCCCGGATCGAGCTTCCACTCGCGGTGCCAACGATCATGAGCGGGGTTCGCACCGCGGCGATCAACATCATCGCCACTGCGACGATCGCCCCACTGGCCGGAGAGATCACACTCGGTGACTTCATCCTGAACCGCAATGTCTACGGGGACGAGGGAGTAGTCGCCGGGGCGATCCTGGTCGCCCTCCTCGCGATGCTGGTCGAGCTCGGGCTCGCCGGACTCCAGAGGGCGCTCACTCCCCGGGGTCTGCAGCTGGCGCGGGAGGGCGCGGCGGCGTAGGATCATCGCGTCCCAGGTGACCGGGAGGTCGTGAGCCCAGCTCGGGGCCGTCCGGGAGCCACTTCCCGTGAGAGGAGTCAGACGTGTTGAGCACCGATAAGCGCCTGCGCGCTCTGTTCGCGCTGATTGCGGCAATCGTCCTCGCGCTCGGAATCGCCGCCTGTGGCGACGATGACGACGACGATGGAGGCGATGGCGGTGGGGGCACCGGCGAGCTGATCGAGTCGAATCCCGACAACTCGGGAGTCGAGATCACCGTCGGGTCCAAGAACTTCAACGAGCAGTACATCCTCGGCGAGATCTACGCCCAGGGGCTCGAGGCGGCCGGCTATGCGGTCAACACCGACCTCAGCCTGGGCTCCGAGCAGGTTGCGCTCGAGGCCCTGGAGGCCGGCGAGATCAGCGGCTATCCCGAGTACACCTCGACGGCGTTGACCTCGTTCTTCAAGCTGGCGCCGGAGGACGTCCCCAATGACCCGGCTCAGGCGACCGCCGACTCGCAGGCCGAGTTCGAGAAGAGGGGCCTGGTCGCGTTCGACCCAGCCCCCTTCAACAGCGCCAATGCGGTCGGCCTGCTGAAGGCGACTGCCGACGAGCTCGGAGTAACGACGGTCTCCGACCTGGAGGGCGCCTCGCAGGACCTGGTCCTGTTCGGCTCGCCCGAGTGCCGCCAGCGGGTCGACTGCCTGGTCGGCCTCGAGGACGGCTACGGGCTCCAGTTCAGGGAGTTCAACCCGGTGGACATAGAGCAGCGCTATCCCGTCCTCGACGACGGGCAGGCGGACCTCTCGATCCTGTTCACCACCGACCCGCAGCTCTCCACGCAGGCGGACAAGTACGTGATCCTCGAG
This sequence comes from uncultured Solirubrobacterales bacterium, assembly GCA_963752585.1. Classification (GTDB taxonomy): domain Bacteria; phylum Actinomycetota; class Thermoleophilia; order Solirubrobacterales; family 70-9; genus CAVVYV01. Next base: position 438,283 of record CAVVYV010000004.1, on the reverse strand, counting down.
GACGATCAAGGGGTATTCCCGGCCGGGAACCCGATCTTCGTCGCCAGCCAGTCCGTGGTCGACGAGGCCGGCCCCGACTTCCAGGCGACGATCGAGAGGGTCCAGCAGGGCCTCACCCTGGAGGTGATGCAGGAGCTCAACGCCCGGGTCGAGCTCGACAAGGAGGAGCCCGGGGCGGTCGCAACCCAGTACCTGCAGGCGGAGGGCTACATCGAGTAGTCGCCCGTCCGAAAGCACCACCGAACTGACGAGGGCCGGGGGCAAACCCCCGGCCCTCGTCGTTGATCAGCTTCCTAGCGGGCGGTCAGGCTGTTCGGTCGGTCTCGCTCTTGCTGTCGTCGTCGTCCCTGCCTCCGACCTTCTCCTTGACCTTGTCGGCGACGTCGTCGATCTTCTCCTTGATGTCCGACACCGCCTTGTCGACGCGGCCCTCTCGCTTCAGGCCCTCGTCGTCAGTTAGGTCTCCTGCCGCTTCCTTCGCGCGGCCCTTGACCTCGTCAACGTTCTCACCCATCGATTTCTCACTCCTCTATCTCTCGTTCCACCGTTGGTTACCCGCCTGTCCCAGATGGAAACGGGAGGATGTGGGGCAGGCATGAACGGCTCCGTCCCCGAGCCCCTCAGCTTCGACGACGCCCAGATCCTGCGCCTCGAGTCGGTGGCGATCAAGGGCCACACCGGCAAGCTCCTGGTGCTCGCCCCGGGCGAAGCTGGAACGAGCCTCGACCCAGCCGAGCTCCGGGACCGAGTCGGCGAGCGGCTCGCGAGCTTTCCCCGGCTGCGCCAGCGTGTCGATCTCCCCCGCCACGGTCAGCCGACCTGGGTCGAGGCGGCTCCCGACCTGAGCTGGCACGTCGCCGGCAGCGCCGCCGATGCCCCGCTCGACGACGAGGGGTTCCGGCTCGCCGCGGGCGAGATCCTCGCCGAGCGGCTCGACCACGACCGCCCCCTCTGGCGGCTCGACCTGCTGGCGCTCGAGGGCGGCCGCACCGGGATCGTCGGGCGAATCCACCACGCGATGGCCGACGGGGTGACCGCGATCCGGATCGCCGCAGGCCTGCTCTGGGACCTGCCGGCTGAGCGGTCACCAGGCCGCCCGCCACCGGAGCGAAGGGCGAAGCCCGAAGCGACTTATGTGGGGCGGCCGCCTGTGACCGCGCCTGATGGCGAACCGAAGGACCTGCCGCCCGAGCACCACGAGCCTCCCCTGCTCGTCCGCCTCCCGGGCGCGCTTCGCCGCGAGCTTCGACCCGGCGCCGACACCCCGCTCGACCAGCACATCGGCTCGGAGCGCGAGATCGCCTGGACGGTGGTCCCGCTGGCGCGCCTGAAGCGGATCGGGCGAGCCGCCGGCGATGGGTTCACGGTCAACGACGTCGTCCTCGCGGTCGTCGCCGGCGGGCTCCGCGAATGGCTCGAGGGAACGGGGTCGAGGCCCGCCAGCCTCCGCGCCCAGGTCCCGGTCTGCCTCCATCTCCGCGAGGGCGGCACCGAGATCGGCAATCGCGACTCCTTCCTGAACGTCGATCTCCCCCTCGCCGAGCCCGATCCGGTCGAGCGGCTCCGCGAGATCAACGCCGAGACCAGGGAGGCGAAGCTCGACCACGACGCCGACACGCTCTACTCGTTCTTCCACGCCCTCGGGCGCTTCCGGCCCCTCTACGAGGGCGTCACCAGGATCGTCTCCGGGCCCCGCGAGTTCGCTCTCTCTGTCTCGAACGTGCCAGGACCGCGCGAGCGGCCGCTGATCCTCGGCCGCGAGGTGCACGAGTTCTGCTCGTTCGCCGAGCCCGCCGACCGCCACGCGCTCCGGGTCGCGGTGATCTCGCTCGGCGGCGATCTCGCCTTCGGGCTCTGCTCGGACCCCGAGGCGATCGGCGAGCTCAACCACCTCGCCGAGGCACTCGAGGCCTCGGTCGCGGAGCTCGAGGCGGCGAGCTGACGATGGCGAAGGGGAATGGGAAGGGGAAAGGGAAGCTCGCCGAGTACGAGCGCAAGCGCGACTTCTCGAAGACCGGCGAGCCCGCGAGTCGGCCGAAGCGCCGCGGCAAGGGCGGCCCGAAGCGGCGCCACCCCCGGTTCACGATCCAGAAGCATGCCGCGACCTCGCTCCACTACGACCTCCGGCTCGAGGTCGACGGCGTCCTCGCCTCCTGGGCGGTGCCCAAGGGCCCCTCGACCAACCCCGCCGACAAGCGGCTTGCGATGCGGACCGAGGACCACCCGATGGAGTACCTCGAGTTCGAGGGCGTGATCCCGAAGGGGGAGTACGGCGCCGGCCCGGTGATCGTCTGGGACCGCGGGGTCTTCGAGAACATCTCGGAGACCCGCCGCGGCGAGAAGCTCACCCTCACCGACGCCCTGGAGAAGGGCGACATCAAGGTCTTCCTGCTCGGCGAGAAGATCAAGGGGCCCTACGCCCTCGTCCGAACCTCGGACCCCGGGGACCGCGAGCAGTGGCTGCTTGATCAAGAAGCGCGGCGAGGGCGCCGACCGACGCCGGAAACCGACCTCGACCCAGCCGGAATCGGTCCTCACCGGGCGGACGATCGAGCAGGTCCGCAAAGAGGAGGGGTAGCCTGGACGTGATGGCGACCGCCACCGAAGCACGGACGCTTCCCAACTACATCGGCGGCGAGTGGGTCGAGGCCGCCGCCGGACGCGACCCTCGAGGATCGCGACCCCGCCACCGGCGAGCTCGCGGCGCAGGTGCCGCTCTCAGGCGCCGACGACGTCGACGGCGCGGTCCACGCCGCCCGCGAGGCCCAGCCGGGCTGGCGGGAGACGCCGCCGCAGGAGCGCGCGCGGGCGGTGCTGGCGCTTCGCGAGGCGCTGCTCGACCACCGCGAGGAGCTGACCGCGCTCGTCACCGCCGACATGGGCAAGACCCTGGCGGACGCCGACGGCGAGGTCGGCCGCGGGATCGAGTCGGTCGAGTCCGCGGCGGCGATCCCGCACCTGCTCAAGGGCGAGACGCTCGAGGGGGTCGCAACCGGCCTCGACGTCGAGATGGTCCGCCAGCCGGTCGGCGTGGTCGCCGCGATCACGCCGTTCAACTTCCCGGCGATGATCCCGCTCTGGTTCCTGCCCTATGCAGTCGCCTGCGGCAACGGGTTCCTGCTGAAGCCATCCGAGCGCGATCCTCGCCCCGCGCAGCGGATCTGCGAGCTGATCGCTGAGCGGCAGATCTTCCCGCCCGGGATCGTCAACCTCGTCCACGGCGGCCGCGACGCGGTCGAGGCGATCCTCGCGCACCCCGGGATCGACGCGATCTCGTTCGTCGGACAGGCGACCACCGCCCGACTGATCGCCACCCGCGCCGCCGAGACCGGGAAGCGCTTCCAGGCGCTCGGGGGGGCGAAGAACTCGCTCGTAGTGATGCCCGACGCCGACCTCGACACCACCGTGCCCGCGATCATGGGCTCGGCCTTCGGCGCCGCGGGCCAGCGCTGCCTCGCCGGATCGGTCTGCGCGATCGTCGGGGACCGTAGCCGCCAAGATGAGGTCCGCGACCGGCTCCGGGACGCCGCCTCGTCCCTGACCACCGGGCCCGGGTCCGATCCCGCCACCGACGTCTGCCCGATGGTCGCGCCGGAGGCCCGTGAGCGGGCCGAGGCCGCCGTCGAGGCGGCGGCTGCGGCGGGCGCCGAGCTGGTCCTCGACGGCAGGCTCGGGGGCGGCGAGGCCGGCACCGCGCTCGGCCCGACCCTGGTCGAGGTCACCGACCACGAGTCCGAGCTCGCCCGCGAGGAGGTGTTCGGGCCCGTGCTGGCCCTTGTCCGGGTTCCCGACCTCGACGCGGCCCTCGAGTTCACCAACGGCTCCCGCTACGGCAACGCCGGCGCGATCTTCACCACCTCCGGCGAGGCGGCCCGTGCCTATCGCTGGGGGGCCGAGGCGGGGATGCTCGGGGTGAACGTCGGCGTTCCCGCCCCGGTCGCATGGTTCCCGTTCGCCGGCTGGAAGGACTCGGCCGACGCCGACCTGCACGCGAACGGGACCGACGCGGTCGACTTCTACACGAGGAAGAAAGTCATCACGGCGCGCTGGTAGGGCGCCCTGTCGCCTGACGTTCAGGCGCCGGCGTTTGGTCGCTGCTAGCGCGGCTCCGGATAGTCGGGCTCCATCAGCGCGAACGCCGCGCCCTGCGGGTCGGTGAACACCGCGAGCTTGCCGACGGGAATTTCCTCGGGGCCGAACAGGAGCTGGCCGCCGGCGCCCTTCGTCTGGTCGATCGCCTCATCCATGTCCTCGACGAGGAAGTAGACCTGCCAGTGAGGCGGGGCGTCCACCGGCATGGCCGATCCCATCTCGATCAACCCGGCGTGCCCCTCGGGCCACCGCTGCCCTTCGACCTGCCACATCAGGACCCCCGGAGGAGCCTCCTCGTTGTGGATCGCCTCCCAGCCGAACACCTTCCCGTAGAAGTCCTTGGCCTTCTCGACCTCGCGGGTCATCAGGTTGCTCCAGGTCCAGGTCCCGACCTCGTTGACGAGCTCCGCGCCGTGTGTGCTGGCGCTGCTGCATCACCGAGAAGAACGCCCCCTCGGCGTCCTGGCAGACCGCCATTCGCCCCGACTCGTTGGGGAGCTCGAACGGCGGCGCGAGCACGGTCCCGCCCGCTTCCTTCACCTTGCCGGCGCTCTCGTCGGCGTCGGCGACCTTGACGTAGCTCGACCAGGCGGAAGGCTGACCCGCGGCCTGCACCGGCCCTCCACCGCAGACCTGCTTTCCCTTGAAGGTGAAGAAGCCGTAGCCGCCGGTCTCGGCGGGGTCTGCCCCCGCGGCCTCCCACTCCCAGCCGATCAGGTCGCCGTAGAACTTCCTCGCCGCGTCGATGTCCGTGGTCGCCAGGTCGACCCAGCAGAACTCGCCGTCGTTGTAGCTGCTGCGCTCGCTCATTGCGCCGCAAGCCTATTGTCAGCTAGGTCCGATCAGTGCCCTCGAGGACGACCCGAGCCACCAGGTCCGGGTCGTCCCATGTCGGGACATGGCCGCAGTCCGGCAGCTCGACCTGGCGCACCCGCTTCGGCAGGATCCCGTCGCGAAGCGGCTTCCGGCGCACCAACGTGTCGAACTCCGCCCAGGCCAGGGTCACCGGGGCCCTTATGTCGCCCAGGTCGCCGACCACGCCGCCGCGCATCAGCCGGTTCGCCTCGACGTAGGCGGGGGAGTTGGCGTAGCCGCGCACCAGCCGCACCGCGTCGGCCCCCGGCACCCGCTCGGGATGGTGGATGTTGCCGGCGAGCACCCGCCGGCGAACCGCCTGGATCCGGAGGATCGGCAGGATCGGGCGCATCGCGCGGGCGGCGGCCCTGGCCGTGTTGCGGCGAGGGCCCAGCGGCTCCTTCCAGAATCCGGCCGGGCAGACCCCGACCACCGAGCGGGCCCGGCCCTGGCGGGCGCACTCGATCGCGACCCAGCCGCCGAGCGAGATCCCGGCGACGTGGGGATCGCCGTCCAGGCCGAGCGAGTCGTAGAAGTCGAGCACGGCGCTGGCGAGGTTCGCCGCGCTCGGCTCGATTCCATTCGGCAGCGGCGGCGAGTCCCCGAAGCCCGGCATGTCGATCGCGATCGCCTCGCGCTGCTGCGCCAGCCGCTCGAGCACCGGCTCCCATTGGACCAGGGAGCCGCCGAGCGAATGAAGCAGCACGAGCGGCTCGCCGCTCCCGGCACGGACGTGGTTGAGCCCGTGGGCCGACTCCCGGCGCCTCCAGTGGCTGCTCACAGCTCGAGGTCGTACTCGACGTAGGTATCGGCGACCGCGCCGGTGCGGTCATATACGGCGTGGGCGCGGTGGTTGTCCGGCGCCGTCAGCCACTCCATCGCCGGCGCGCCGCGTTCCCGGCAGCGCTCGGCGCAGGCCTCGATCAGGGCGTCGGCGATCCCGCGGCCGCGGGCATCGGGAGTCACGAACAGATCCTCCAGGTAGCCGATCCGGGCGCCCTTCAGGCTCGACCACTTCCAGTCGAGGGTGGCGAAGCCGACCGCATCCGCTCCGTCGCGGGCGATGAACATCGCCCCCTGCTCGGGATCCGTCATCAGGGTCCGGGCCATCTCGAGCAGGCCTCGATCCGGCGGCGAGGCGTCGTAGAAATCGCAGTAGGCGCGCATCAGCGGCAGCAGCTCCTCCGCCTCCTCCGGGCGCGCGTCGCGGATCTCGATCCCGCCTGCGAGCTTCCTCGGCTTCTCGTTGTGAACGGGCACCCGCCGCAGTATCGGCCAACAGCTCCGTGGTCGGCGAGGAAGCGGGGCCCCGGGGGCGAATAGAGGGGGTCGGCATGTCCAGAATCGACTCGTCTCCGGCTGCGATCGCCCGGGCCGTACTCGTGGTGGCGGCTGTGGTGCTGCTCCTCTACCTGCTCTGGCTGCTCCGGAGGCCAATCAGCTGGCTGATCATCGCCGCCTTCCTCGCGGTGGCGATGGCAGGACCGGTCAACTTTCTCCAGCGCCACATGAAGCGCGGTTTCGCGATCGCCCTTTCCTACTTCTGCCTGATCCTGATCCCGATCGGTCTCGCCGCGCTGCTGGTTCCGCCGGTGGTGAACGAGGTCGGCGACGTCGCCGACAATGCCCCCGCCTACGCCGAGGACGTCGAGGAGTTCGTCCAGGAGAACGAGACCCTCAACGACCTCAACGACGAGTACGACATCACGTCGAAGCTCCAGGAGGAGGCGGCGGAGCTGCCGAGCCGGGCGGGCGACGCCGCTCAGGTACTCGGCGACATAGGCGTCGGCGCCGTCAACTCGATCTTCGCCGGGATCACGATCTTCATCCTCAGCATCTTCATGGTGGCCGCCGGGCCGCGCTGGATTCGCGACTTCATCCAGATGCAGCGGCCCGAGCACGCCGAGCGGGTCGAGCGGACGCTGAACCGGATCGCCAACGCGGTCGGCAATTACGTCGGCGGCGCCCTGATCCAGGCGACGATCGCCGGGGTCACCGCCTACATCGTCCTATCCATCCTCGGGGTCCCGTTCGCCGGCCCGCTCGCAGTGGTGGTCTTCCTCTTCGACCTGATCCCGGTCGTCGGCGCGACCCTCGCCGCCGTCCTGGTCGCGATCGTCGTTGCGATCGCCAACTTCCCGGTTGGGCTGATCATCTGGATCGTCTACGCGATCGTCTACCAGCAGTTCGAGAACTACCTGATCCAGCCTCAGATCCAGAAGCGCGCGACCGATATCGAGCCGTTCGTCATCCTTGTCGCCGTCCTCTTCGGCAGCACCCTGTTCGGAATCCTCGGCGCCCTGCTCGCGATTCCCACCGCCGCCTCGATCCAGATCGCGGTCCACGAGTACCGCGAGTACCGGCGCGAGGTCAAGCTCGCGGATGAGCCCGCGAGTGGCGGCCCGAAACCGGAGCCAGCTACCGGCTAGGCGGGATCGGCCGGTCCGTCATCGGACGCGACCGCGTGCTCGAGGATCTCCTTGAGCTTGCGCTGGTCCGCCTCGGGCAGGGAGGCCAGCCACAGCGGGGGCTCGGCGAGCCGCTCGGTGATCTCCTTGCGGAGTTCCTCGCCATCGTCCGTGAGCACCAGGAGCTTCACCCGACGGTCCTGATCGGAGGCGGTGCGGCGCACCAGGCCCCGCTCCTCGAGGCGGTCGGTGATCCCGGTGACGTTGGAGCTGTCGCACATCAGGTACTTGGCGAGCTCGCCCATCGGACGCGGGCCCGCGCTGAGGATCCGAAGCGCGATCGCCTGTTGGGGAGCGAGGTCGAACTCCTGACTGATCGCCATAAGTCGGGCCTTGTTGGAGAGCATCAGCCAGTGCATCAGGCTCCACGCCTGACTAGCTGGATCGGTACGGCCTGTCTCCTCGGCAAGCCATGAGAAGCCGCTGAGCTCAGGCCGCCTCGCGATCGCCCCTTCATCAGTCACGGTCTTCGGACTCATCATCTTTGATACTACTAGCATCGTTCAATAATTGCAAACCTCAAATATTGTGATAGGCTGCCGTCCGCATTGTGCAACGACTTCGACGCGCAAAGCATACGGAGGACACCGGAGCAGATGACTGAGAGCCACAACGGAACCACCGGAAGCCCCCGGCCCGCCTCCGCCGACAACGGGATCGAGGCGCACGGCCTCGTCCGCGAGTTCAAGGGCGGGATCAAGGCGGTCGACGGGATCGACTTCGAGGTTCGCCCCGGCGAGATCTATGGGTTCCTCGGCCCGAACGGCGCCGGCAAGTCGACCACGGTGCACATGCTCACCACCCTGCTTCCGGCGACCGCCGGCAGCGCCCGGGTCGCGGGACATGACGTCGCCACCGAGGGCGCCCTCGTTCGCGACGCGATCGGCGCCGCCCTCCAGGAGGCGGCCCTCGATCCGCAGCTGAGCGCCAACGAGCACATTCGCCTCCAGGGCGCGCTCCACGGCATGTCGAAGCGGGAGCGCACCGACCGGGGCAAGGAGCTGCTCGAGCGAGTCGGACTCACCGACGCTGCCGGCCGAAAGGTCGTCACCTACTCGGGCGGAATGAAGCGGCGCCTCGACCTGGCGCTCGCTCTTCTCCATGGCCCGAGGGTCCTCTTCCTCGATGAGCCGACCACCGGCCTCGACATCCAGAGCCGGACCGCTCTCTGGGACGAGGTCGCCCACCTCTCCCGAGACGAGGGCGTCACCGTCTTCCTCACCACGCAGTACCTGGAGGAGGCGGACCAGCTCGCGGATCGGATCGGGATCATCGACCGCGGCAAGATCGCCGCCGAGGGAACCCCGGCGGCGCTCAAGGCCGAAGTCGGGCGCCCAACGGTCGAAATCACACCTGCCGATCAGAACGAGCGCGGCCGCGCGGCCGAGCTGCTCGAGCCCTTCGGCGAGCTCGTCCCCGGCAAGCCGAACGCCGCCGCGGTGCGGCTCACCGACGGCAGCGAGGAGCTCGCCAACATCATCCGCGCCTTCGATCAGGGCGGAGTCAGGGTCGCGAACCTGGAGCTGCACGCGCCGAGCCTCAACGACGTCTTCCTCGAGAAGACCGGGCGGTCGCTCGAGGGCGCCCAGGCCCAAGCCGCCCAGGAGGGCGACACCGGCGAGCAGCCGGCGCTCGAGGGGGCGCCGGCGTGAGCACGGGCGTCCGCAGCGAACCGCCTCTGATGCTCCAGGTGAAGGAGCTGGCGAGGCGTTCGATCCTCCGCACGATTCGCCAGCCGGCGCAGATCGTTCCCGCGACCCTGTTCCCGCTGATCCTGCTGGCGATCAATTCCGCCGGACTCGACTCGGCCACCAACCTGCCGGGTTTCCCAACCGACTCCTACGTCACCTTCGCCCTCGCCTTTGCCTTCCTCCAGGGCGGTGTCTTCGCGGTGATCGGGACCGGTCAGAACCTCGCCGAGGACAACGCCAGCGGCTTCTTCAGCCGGATGCAGCTCACCCCGGTTCGCCCCGCGGCGCTGATCGCCGGCCAGCTGGCCGGCACCCTCGCCGTCGGTCTGTTCCAGGCCGCCACCTACATCGTCGTCGGGCTCGCCGCCGGGGGCTCCATCGAGGCGGGGATTCCGGGCGCGCTGGTACTGATCGCGCTCGCCACCCTGATCTCGCTCGCCTTCGGCGCGATCGGTCTGATCGCCGGGATGCGTGCGAGCTCGCCCGAGAACGTGCAAGGCCTGTTCCCGGTCATCTTCGTCTTCCTCTTCCTCAGCTCGATGGCGCTGCCGCGGGACCTGATCCAGACCCAGTGGTTCGAGACGGTCGCGACCTACAACCCGGTCAGCTACATGATCGAGGGGATCCGGAGCCTCCTGATCACCGGCTGGGACGGGGAGGCGCTGGCGCTCGGCTTCGGCTGCGCGACGGTGATCCTGGTTGCCGCGCTGACCGTGGCGACGACGTCGATCAAGGGAAGGATGGTGAGGACGTGATCCGCCGATACTTCTCGGTCGCCGGAGGCCTCGCGCGGCGGCTGATTGACGTCTTCATCAGCAGCCCGGCCCTGTTCCTGCCGCCGCTGTTGATGCCGATCTTCTTCTTCGTCGCCTTCGCCGGCGGGCTCTCGGCAATCACCGACGCGCCGGGCTTCGACTACCCACCCGGTTACACCACCTTCGAATACGGCTTCGTGCTCCTGCAGGCGGCGGCATTCGGCGGGGTGTTCACCGGCTTCTCGATCGCCGCCGACTTCCAGTTCGGCTTCGGGCGGCGTCTGCTCCTGGCGACTCCCAACCGCTCCGCGCTCATCCTCGGTTATGGGATCGTCGCGCTGGTGCGGGCGGCGATCACCCTCGGAGTGGTCACGGCGATTGCGCTCCTTGCGGGGATGGAGGTCATCGGGAGCGGCACCGAGCTGCTCGGCCTCTACCTGCTGGCCGCGATCATCAATGTCGCCGGGACGCTGTTCGCGGCCGGCGTTGCCCTGCGCTTCCGCAGCCTCCAGGCGACCCCGCTGATGATGGTGCCGGTGTTCCTCCTCCTCTTCCTCGCCCCTGTCTACGTGCCGCGCGAGCTGCTCGCCGGCTGGGTCGGCGCCGTCTCCGACTACGACCCGCTCACCCACATCATGGAGACGGGGCGCGAGCTGCTCGCGGGCCAACCCGCCGACTTCTTCGCCGCCCTCGCGATCGCCGCCGGGCTGGTTGCCCTGCTGCTGGTGTTCGCGATCAGGGGCCTGCGCAAGGCGGAGGCCGCGGCATGACCCGCCGGCTCTCGGATCCGCAGCGACTGGTCGAGCTGGTCGCCGACCAGATGTTCCGCGAGGAGATGCGCTCCCAGAACGGGCGCCGCCGCGCCGCTCGGAACGGCGCCGGGGTGCGCGAGGATCCGCGGGCGGCCGCGGCCGAGGTTGGTGGCGACCGGCCATCCCCCTGTGATCCACCTGGCTGAGATTATTTGACCGTGCAATAATCGGATAATGGACGTCGTATTCCTGATCGGTCGGATCCTCTTCGGACTGCTGTTCATCATCTCGGGATCGACCGCGCACCTCGGAGAGGGCGGCAAGGCCGGGCAGGAGTACGCTCGCGCGGCGGGCGCCCCCGCCCCCCACATCCTGGTGCCCCTAAGCGGGGTGGCGATTATCGCCGGCGGCTTGATGGTGATCTTCGGGGTCTGGGCCGACCTCGGCGCGATCCTGATCATCGGCTTCCTGGTCTCGATCACCCCGATCCTGCACGCTTTCTGGAAGATCGAGGACCAAGAGATGAAGGCGATTCAGAGCGCGATGTTCTTCAAGAACGTCGCCCTCCTCGGCGCCGCGATCATCATCTTCTGGCTCTTCAACCAGCTGGTCGATCCGCCCCTGACGATCACCGACGCGCTGTTCGACCGGATCGACTGAGGATCACTAGCCACGCGCCGCGATCCGGAGATCGGCGCGCCGCTTCGCCCGTTCGCTGAGCAGGCGGCCGAACCAGCTGCGGTGGTCGGCCACCCAGCGATAACCGCGATCCCTGAGGCGGGGAGCGCGCTTGGCCAGGACTGCAAGAGGAGCTCCCCCAGGGAGCAACCGCAGAAGCCGAGGAAGGGCGGCGCCCGCCGAATGGACCTCGCCCGCGGCATCGACCAGGTGCCATGACGCCATCCGCTCCGGCTCGCTCATTTCTGGCAGAGCGGACCGGGCCTCAGGGTCCTGGAGGGCGATGGGGCGCAGGACGCCTCGACGATCCCAGGCCAGCAGCTTCGCCAGCGACCAGCGGCAGAAGCCGCAGTCGGCGTCGTAGAGGACCGTCGCGCGCGCCATCCCGCCCACTGTAGGCGTGGCCGGGCGCGATCACGCCTGGCTAGGCTGACGCGATGAGCCCCGGGGGTCGGCCGATGAGGTGGATCGCGGCGCTGGCCGCCACCGGGCTGATCGCTGTCGCCGCGATCGCGTTCCTCGAGATCGGCGTCTCGGGGGATGAGTCGTCCGAGGGTGGGATCGAGGCGCCGTCGGCGCAACTCGGCGTCACCGGGACTGCGGCGGATCGACCGGCCACCGAACTCGGCGAATCCGGCAGCGCCTGCCGGCGACTGGCTGGGCTCTCCGCCGCGCTGGGCAAGCGAGAACAGGCGCCGGAGGCATATCTGCGGGCCCTCGGCACGGCGGCGGCCGGGATCCGCCCCCCGCCGCGGGCCCTGGCCGACCTTGCCCGCGGCGGCCGCGACCTGATCCCGGGCGGCGGCTTTCGCACCATCTACGCCGATGGGACCCCGGGGCAGGTGCGCCACTTCGCCGGGGTAGCGGTGGCGAGCACCTACGGGGGCACGGCCGCGACCGAGCTCCTCTCGGTCTTCCTGCGCCGCGACCCGGTGCGATCCGCCGACGGCCGCCTCAGCGAGCGCGCCCTCGAGTTCGCCTCGCTGGTCACCTCGGGTGAGCTGCCGCTCGAGCAGACCGGAGCATGGATCCTCGAGAACGTCTGCCGCCCCAACGGTCTCGGTTCCGCTCTACCGGGGCCGGGCGACGGGTAGTCTGGGCCCGTGGGCGTCGCGGAGGAGAAGGCGAGCTCGAGGAATCTGGCTGAGGAGATCGTCGACGCGCTCAATGCGATCAACGGCTCCCATGCCGGCTGCCGGGCGGTCCACGCGAAGGGGACCGTCTGCTCTGGGACCTTCACCGCCGCCCCCGAGGCCGCGCGGCTCTCCCGAGCCGTCCACCTGCAAGGCGACCCGGTGAAGGCGACGGTCCGCTTCTCGAACGCCAGCGGCAACCCGCACACCTCCGACGCGAACCCGATCGCCGGGCGCGGGATGGGCGTCAAGTTCCACCTCCCCGATGGGGAGGCCACCGACATCGTCTCGGTGCCACTCGCCGTGTTCATGGTCAGGACACCCGACGACTTCCTCGCTTTCACCCGGGCGCGGATCCCCGACCCGGATACGGGCCAGCCCGACCCCGAGAAGATCGGCGCATTCGTCGCGGAACACCCGGAGACAGGCGCCGCCATCCAGGCGGGGCTGCCGAAGCTCGCCCCCACCACCAGCTTCGCCACTTCTGACTACAACGCCCTCCATGCCTTCGCCCTGGTCGATCGCGGCGGCGAGCGCCACTGGGGCCGCTACAGCTGGCAGCCGAGCGCCGGGGTCGAGTACTGCACCGAGGAGCAGATCGCCTCCGCGGGTCGCGAGTACCTCCAAGAGGAGATCCGCGAGCGCCTCGGCTCCGAGCCCGCGCGCTTCACCCTCGAGTTCACCCTGGCGGCGGAGGGCGACTCCCTCGACGACCCGACCAGCCCCTGGGAGGGGGAGCGCGAGGTCGTCACCCTCGGCGAGCTCGAGCTGACCGAGGTGATCGAAGATCCCGAGACGCCCGAGGAGCCGCTGGTGATGGACCCGATGCGGCTCACCGACGGGATCGAGCCCTCGGACGACAAGATCCTCGCCGCCCGACCCGAGGCCTACTCGGTCTCGATCGAGCGGCGCTGCGCCTAGGCCGGCAGGACCTGCTGCCTATCCTGGGCCCGGATGGCCGACTGGGACGCCCTCGCCGCTGAGCAGTACTGCTACCTGACGACTACCGGCAGGGTCAGCGGCAAGCCGCGGGAGATCGAGATCTGGTTCAGCCTGATCCTCGAGGCGGTTCACTACGACGGCGACGACCCTGGGCACTCCAGTAGGTGGATCCTCTACATGCTGTCGGGTGGCCGCGACCGCTCCGACTGGGTTCGGAACCTGATCGCCGAGCCGGCGGTCAGCCTCCGAATCGGCGAGGAGACCCTCGCGGGGCGAGCCCGCGTGGTCGAGGACGAGCGTGAGGACGCCCTCGCCCGGGACGTCGTCTTCCAGAAGTACTCCGCCGGCTACTCAGGGGACCTGACCGACTGGCGGGCGAGATCGCTCCCGATCGCCGTCGACCTCGATGGCGATCTCCCCTAGTCCCGGAACGCTAGTCCTGGAACGTGATCTCGAAAGCGGGGTTCTCGTGGGCGATCTCGCGGAGCTGATCGTCGCTGGCGTCCTTGCCGACCCCGAGGAAGCTCTGCGCCTCCCAGGCCCAGCGATCGACGTAGGCGCGGAGCAGCGGGAGCTTCTCGGAGTCGGCGACCTCCTGGGCGCGGAAGGGACGCGCCCTGCTCCCCCGCCGCAGCTCGCCCTCGCCCGATGCCCGGAGGTTCCGCACCCACCCGGTCGTCCCGCGTGGCGCCAGCAGATAGGTGCGGCCGTCCAGCTCGAAGGGATTCACCGGGTTGGTCCGCCACTCGCCGCTCTTACGGCCGCGAACCGCGAGCGTCTCGGAACCGGCGAGGCTGAATCCGAGGCGGCCGAGCCCCTTCACCATTCGGTTGAAGACGTTGGTCGTGAACCAGCCGGGCCGCTTGTACTTGCCCTCAGCCAAGGTGAGCCAAGCCTAGCGACGGCTCGCTCGCGGAGTTACCCAATCCTGGCGTTTGCGACAGGGCCGCCCGGGTAGCGCCTGTTCATGCGCGAGCGTGGCGGACCAAGCCTGCTGACGGTCATCTACCTGCTGATCGGGGTGTTCGCGGCCGGGGATCACAACTACATCCACCACGACACCGTCGGCGAGGTGATCTCGGCGATCCTCGCGATCCTGCTCTGGCCGCTGATCCTGCTCTTCGACGTCAACCTGCACATCTCCTGAGGCGTCTGGTTTCCTACCCCGGGTGAGCGACGGAATCGCGATTCGCTGGCCCGCGGAGAACCGGCCCGAGGTCTCGCGGTTCCTCGCCGTCAACGAGCTCCAGATGGCGGCCGAGCCGTCGGACGTCTTCGCCTGGCTCCGCCGGCCGGACCTGTGGCCGACGTTCTACGGCAATTCCAGAATGATCAAGCACCTGGGCGGCCCCTGGCCGCAGGTCGAGCTCGGCAGCCGGTTTCGCTGGGTCACCTTTGGGGCCTTCGTCACCTCCGAGATCGTCGAGTGCGACCCGCCCGAGCGCCTGGCCTGGTCGGCCCGCGAGCTCGGCGGCCGCGGCCACCACGCCTGGTTGCTGCGCCGCAACGAGGGCGGCACCCTCGTCCACACCGAGGAGACCCAGCGCGGCTTGGGGATCGCGGCCGTGAAGCCGGTACTGCGGCCGCTGATGGTTCGCCAGCATCAGCGCTGGCTCGAGGGGCTGGCTGACACCGCCGCCCAGGGTCCGCCGCCTGGATGAGTGACTACGACGAGCTCCGCGAGCGTCTCGGGCGAATCCACGACCTGAGCCGGGCCGCCTCACTGCTCGCCTGGGACGAGCGAACGATGATGCCGAAGGCCGGTGCCGAGGCCCGGTCGGAGCAGCTTGCCACCCTGGCGCGCGTCCGGCACGAGATGTTCACCGACGATCGGATCGGCCGCCTGATCGACGCCGTCCGGGCCGGCACGGAGGAGGCCGAGCCGGGCTCCTCGATCGAGGCCGACCTGGTGAGGGTGGTGGCGCGCGACTGGGAGAAGGCACGCCGGGTCCCGGCCGAGCTTCGCGCCGAGCTCGCCCGCACCAGCTCGATCTCCGAGCACGCCTGGGTCGAGGCCAAGCGGGAGTCCGACTTCGGCGCCCTCCTCCCCCACCTCGAGGCGAACGTCGAGCTCACTCGCCGCTACGCCGACTGCTTCGAGGGCTTCGAGGGCTTCACCCACCCTTACGACCCGCTGCTCGACGAATACGAACCGGAGATGAGCACCGAGGAGATGCGCCGGGTGCTCGAGGAGCTGCGCGACGGCCTGGTGCCAATCGTCCGCGCAGCGACCGGCGGGAACGGCGCCGACAGCGCCGACGCCGCCGGCGAGGACTGCCTCCAGGGGAGCTTCCCCGAGGAGGCGCAGCGAGCGCTGGTCCGGGAGCTGATCGCGGAGTTGCCCTTCCCCGAGGACTCCTGGCGCCTCGACCCGACCGAGCACCCCTTCGCGACCTCGGTCGGCCGCGGCGACGTCCGCCTCACAACCCGTTACGACCGGTCGAACCTGGGCATGGCGCTGTTCAGCGCGATGCACGAGTCGGGCCACGGCCTCTACGAGGCGGGCGTCCCCCCCGATCTCGCCCGCACCCCGCTGTCGAAGCCGCGCTCGCTCGGGCTGCACGAGTCCCAGAGCAGGCTGTGGGAGAACTGGGTCGCCCGCGGCCGCCCCTACCTCGGGCGCCTGCTGCCGAAGCTGCGCGAGCGCTTCCCGGATGCGTTCGAGGCGGTCGGCCTGGAGCGACTGGTGCGGGACTCGAACCGGATCGAGCGCTCCCTGATCCGGATCGAGGCCGACGAGGTCACATACAACCTTCACATCCTCGTCCGCTTCGAGCTGGAGCTGGAGATCTTCGAGGGCGGGCTGGCACTCGCCGACCTGCCGGAGGCCTGGAACGCGCGCTACCGCGACTACCTCGGCCTCGTGGTGCCCGACGACGCCCGCGGGGTCCTCCAGGACGTCCACTGGGCCGCTGGGGCGTTCGGCTACTTCCCCACCTACAGCCTCGGCAACGTGATCGCCGGGCAGCTCTGGAGGGCGGCCCTCTCCGACATCCCCGACCTCGACGAGCGGATCGGCTCCGGGGACCTCGCGTCACTCGGGGAGTGGCTGCGCGACCGGGTCCATCGTCACGGCCGCCGGCTGTCGCCCGCCGAGATCCTCGAGCGGGCCGGGTGCGGCCCCCTCTCGGTCGAGCCCCTCCTCGATCATTTGAAGAAACGGGTCGCGGTCGCGGCCTGATCGAGCCACGGTCGGTCGACCATGATCACATCCGGTTCGCATCGACCCCGCAATTTGCGGGTATCTTCAGTTGGAATGCGCGTTACGACGGGGCGCAACGGGATCTTCAGTGGATGGACCAGGGCGGGAAGCCATCGGGTCTATGTCCGCGTTCCGACGGCGTTGAAGGAGCGCGCGATGTCCAGCAACGGCGACGGGCTCGGCTACGAGGGGGCGCCGATCGTCCTCGTCCACGGGATCGGGGCGTCGAGTCGCTCGCTGAAACCGATCCTCCACTCGCTTGGCGATGATCATGCTGTCTATGCCCCCGATCTGCCCGGCTTCGGCCTCAGCGACTTCCCCACCCATCCGCTCGATGTGCCCGGTCTGGCCGAGGCGCTCCGCCGCTGGATGCTCGACAACCAGATGGTTTCCGCCGTCGTGGTCGCCGTCTCCTCCGGCGGCCAGGTGGCGGTCGACCTCGCCGCTCGCTACCCGGAGCTGGTCGAAAGACTGGTCCTCTACGGCCCGACGATTGACCAGGCCGGGCGCGCCCCCCTGCGACTCGCGAGCCGATGGGCCCGAGGGGCGATCTTCGCCTCGCCGACCCTGGCGTCGCACCTGGTCCACGATCTGATCGACGCCGGCCCCTGGCGGGCTGTGCGCAGCCTGCGGATGGCGCTCGCGGACCCGATCGAGGCGAAGCTCCCCGAGGTCGAGGCGCCGACCCTGGTGGTCCGCGGCAGCCGCGACCAGGTCGTTCCCCGTCGCTGGGCCGAGCAGGTCGCCGAGCTGATCCCGGATGCCGAGCTCGCCTCGATCCGCGGGGGGCACGTTCCGGGGCCGCGGGCGGCGGCCAGACTGGCGCCGCTGATCGAGCGCTTCGTCGCGAGATGAGCTCGATGAGCTAGCCGCGGAGGATGCGGCGCGAAGCAACGGAGCCGGGCGCGAACAGAAGATGGGGCCAGGAGGCCGCTGAGCTTCCCAGGCGGCCGAGCGGCCGCCCGCAGTTGACGCAGACCTTCGCGTCGCCTCGCAGGTGGATCGAGCAGCTCGGGCACTCGTGCCGGCGAGAGAGACTGGTCCTGCTCAGGCCCGTGAACCTCACGTTCGCACCATCGGTCAAAGCGACCTCCCGTGCATCATCATAAGTACGGCAATCGCACCTTACCTAATAGTGATGACCCGCGAGCCCGCCTGAGCTGATGCACGAGATCAGCCAGCACCGTGGCGTCATCCGCTTCGGGCTCATCTACCTCGCGATCGCGATTGGCCTGGTCGCGGCATGGATCCTGATTGCGCCCAGGCACTTCTATGACGAGTTCCCGGGCCCGAGCCAGTGGGTCTCGGCGCTTCCCCCGTACAACGAGCACCTGGTTCGCGACTTCGGGTCGGCGGGCCTCGGGCTTGCGGTGCTCGCCGCCCTCGCGGCCGCCCGGATGGAGCGGCGGCTGGTGCAGGTGGCCGCAATCGCGCTCTTCATTGGCTCGCTCCCCCACGCGATCTACCACTCGACCACTACGGAGGCGTACTCGACCGCGGACAACGTCCTCAGCCTTGGCGGGCTCTACCTCCAGGTGCTGCTGCCCGCTCTGATCCTCTACCTGGCCAGCGGCCGGCGGCAAGAACCGGTCCCACCCCCGTCCACCGCCTCGGCGACGGGCACGCGGACGTCGTAGCTAGGAGCGGAGGCTCTGGCGGACCTTGCGGACCGCTGCGATCGAGGTGCTGCAGGCCTTGGCGATCTCGCCGTCGGCCCGATCGGGGTCGCGCCGGATCTCGAACTCGAGCCGCGCGGAGGCCTGAATCTGCTGGCGAACGTCCGCGGGGGCATCGGCGGGTGCGGCCTTGAGGGCCGTCTCGGCCGCGAGCTCGCGGCGGCAGACGAGGCAATGGACCCCGCCCTTCTCCTTCTTCCAGCCGGCGGGCATCTTCGGGCGCTCGACATCCGGCATGAAGCGAGCCGTGACCTCACAGCGCGCGCACGTCCAACTGGCCTCTGCAACCTTGCTCATCCGTTCAAATTCCTTTCCGGGGTTCCCCTCTGGGCAAATCGCACGCGGGAGAGGGGAAAGCCCGTCGAGCGATTCCACTACAGGGTAGCGGGCAGCCGGGTCGGACTCGCCACCAAGGATGCAAAATGGCCGGAAAACGGATGAATCGAGCCTGAAATCCGGTCAGCCCAGCGCGATTCAGCCCTTTCCCGAGACCAGCTCCCAGGCCCGCTTCAGCTTCGATTCGAGCTCGCTGTCAGGCTCTTCAGCCGGGTTTTCAACCATCGTCGCCGGGTTCGCGCTCGGCTCAGGCAGCGCATCGGCCGCCGACGCGATCGAGCTTCAGCAGCACCCCTCGCTCGAAGATCTCCTCCACCTGGTCGGCGTCGCAGAAGCGACGCCCTCCAGGGAGCACGCTCGTGTCGAGGACGATGCCGTCGAAGATGTCCTCATCCGGCGCCGCGAGCACGTACTCGACCCGTCCCACTTCCTCACCGTCGCACGAGATAGACCGCCGCGCCCTCGGCGAGGATGAGATAGGAGCTCGGCTGTCCGAGGTCCGGCATTCGCGTCGAGGCTAGCGCAGGGCGCACCATCGGGCCATGGCGTCCTAGCCGGCGTTCGAACCCGTCCGACCTGCTTGGCTAGCCGCTCAGGATCTTGCCGAGTCCACCGCCGCCGCTGCTTCCGCTCCCGCCGGCGCCGGCTGCGGCGACACGGCCCTCGGAGGGCTGAATCAGCACCCAGCCCTTGCCCTCGAACGACATCGTGAACGTCTCGCCGGAGCCGCGGCCGATCAGGTTCTTCATGCTGACGTTGGTCTTCACCCCGGTCTTCAGGTCACTCGACCAGGTGATCGCCGCCTGCGGATCGGCGAAGGTCGCGTCCCCGTCGACCTCGAGCAGCACCGGGGTGCCGTCGGAGAGCACCGCGACGTATCCCGAGCCCTCGAGGTGGGTGTTGTAGAGCCCGCCGCCGAGCATCCCCGAGACGCCCTCGACCTTCTTGATGTCCCAGTCGATGTCGGCGTCGAAGGCGAGCAGGTTGGCGCCGTTGACCGTGATCGCCTCGTCCTCCAGCTTGAGAAGTTGGATGTCCTGGGCGAGGTCGGCGAGGAAGACCTCGCCGGTGCCCGAGATCTTCGCCAGCTCGGCGCCCTCCCCGGTGACCGCCTTCTTCGCCATCCGCTTCAGCCCGCCGGATCCGGCGTGCTCGAAGTTGACGTCGCCCTGGTAGGCGACCATCGCGCCCAGCTTCGACTGGATCGTCTCTCCGTTCAGGTTGACCTTCAGGCACTTGGAGTGCTGGAGCTGAAACGACTCCGTGCCGTGCGGTCTCCTTGAAGTCCTTCAGCGACTCCTCGACCGCCATCGCGAACTCCTCTCGTCGGGAACCGGGCCGCTCAGACTAGCCGCGTTCGCCGCGGCAGCGGTAAACGGGAGGTGACCCTGGCGAAGTTGATGAGGCGCGCTAGACGGTGGTCTCGGCGGCGGCCGCCAGCCGCCCGAGCTCGCGGCCGAGCGTCTCCGGGGTCCAGTCGCTCTGACTCGGAGAGAAGCAGCCGCGCCCCGGACTCGGCCGAGGGCGGCGATCGCGTAGCCGAGCAGCCGCGCGGTCGCGTCCGTGCCCCGGCCGCTCGTCGTCCGCCGCTGGCGCATCTCCAGCCAGCCGCGGCGCCAGCACCGTGAGCGCGTCGATCTGGGCCTCGCGGCCCCGCTGGATCCGCCGCGCGACGGCGGCGTTGCCGCCGCCCTCGCCGAGGAAGATCAGCCGGTAGACGTCGGGCGAGGCGGCGACCGCGCGCAGGAAGCCGGTGTAGCCCTCGATCAGGGTGCTCTCGGGGTCGCTCAGCTCGGCCCCGTCGAACGCGGTCTGGATCTCGGCGAGAATCCGGTTCTCCTCGCGCGCGAGCAGCGCCCGGAAGAGGGCGTCCTTGCTCGAATAGCAGGCGTAGACGACCGGCTTCGTCACCCCGGCCTGATCGGCGACCGCCTGCATCGAGGTGCCGTCGTAGCCGCGCTCGAGGAAGAGCTCGAGGGCGGCGTCGAGGACCTGGGGGCGGCGGCGCTCGGGACCGAGGTGGGCGGCGCGCCGCCTGGACCGACCGCGTTTCGTGGTGTGACGAGGTCCTCGTTTCAGCCATTCCTACTCAGGGTAGCATTTTGCTACTCTCGGTAGCAATCGAGGCCGCCCTCGCGGCCGGAGCCGAAAGGAGACACTGAGATGAGCAGAGAGGGATGAGGTCGCGGCGGTCGACGCGAGCACGGTCGACCCCGCAGACTTCGCGAAGCTGATCGCCGGCGCCTCGGACGCAGGAGATCGCCGCGATCGTCAACGGCGCCGCAGCGCAAGCAGGTGCTGGACGAGATCTTCAGCCGGATGGCCGACCATATCGACCCCGAGAAGGCGCGG
This sequence comes from uncultured Solirubrobacterales bacterium, assembly GCA_963752585.1. Taxonomy (GTDB): domain Bacteria; phylum Actinomycetota; class Thermoleophilia; order Solirubrobacterales; family 70-9; genus CAVVYV01. The sequence goes on along the minus strand of CAVVYV010000004.1, from coordinate 417,351 downwards.
GGAACCGACGCGGTCGTCCACTTCAAGATCCTCGACCGCCCCGAGGAGCTCGGCGGCGGCTACGACCACTACGAGGTCGTCTTCGAGGACGGCAGCTGCACGGCGAGCGACCAGCCCGAGCGCGAGCCCAAAGTGACCCTCAAGGTCGGCGCCGTCAACTTCCTCAAGCTGGCCGCCAAGCAAGGCCTCGGGCCCGACCCTGTTCATGACCGGGAAGCTGAAGCTCGAGGGCGACGTGATGCTCGCCAGCCGGCTCACCGGCTTCTTCCGCATTCCGAGCGCCGACTGAGACCAACAACAAGGAGACCGGAGAGACATGGCCACCCAGGACAAGACGACGCGCCCCCGACCAGAACGCCGCCCCCCAGGAGGTCGACGGCGAGATCTCGGAGCAGCTCGGGATCGATGTGCCCGACTCCAGCTTCTCGATGGAGCTCTCGCAGGACCAGAAGGACATCCGCGACTGGGTCCATGGCTTCGCCGAGCAGACGGTCCGCCCGGCGGCGCACGAGTGGGACGAGAAGGAGGAGTTCCCATGGCCGATCGTCGCAGGAGGCGGCGAAGATCGGCCTCTACGGCTTCGAGGCGATCGCCCAGTTCTGGGCCGACCCCTCCGGGCTCACCTTCCCGATCGTCAACGAGGAGCTCTTCTGGGGCGACGCCGGGATCGGGATGTCGATCTTCGGCACCACCCTCGCGGTCGCCGGGATCTTCGCCTCCGGCACCCCCGAGCAGCTCGGCGAGTGGGTGCCGCAGTGCTTCGGCACCGCCGACGACCCCAAGGTCGGCGCCTTCTGCTCCTCGGAGCCCGACGCCGGCTCCGACGTCTCCAACATCCGGACGACGCGCGAAGTACGACGAGGCGAAGGACGAGTGGGTCCTGAACGGCCAGAAGGCCTGGGCGACCAACGGCGGGATCGCCAACGTCCACGTGGTGATCGCCTCGGTCGATCGCGAGCTCGGCTCGCGCGGCCACGCCGCCTTCGTCATCCCCCCGGGGACCAAGGGCTGTGAGCAGGGCGCGAAGGTCAAGAAGCATGGAATTCGCGCCAGCCATACCGCCGACGTCCACCTCGACGACTGCCGGGTGCCGGGCTCCTGCCTGCTCGGCGGCAAGGAGAAGCTCGACGAGAAGCTGGCCAAGGCGCGGGAGGGCAAGAGCTCCAAGGGCCAGGCCGCGATGCGGACCTTCGAGCTCTCCCGGCCGACGGTCGGCGCCCAGGCGGTCGGGATCGCCCGGGCCGCCTACGAGTACGCGCTCGACTACGCGAAGGAGCGCGAGACCTGGGGCCGGAAGATCATCGAGAACCAGGCGATCGCCTTCACCCTCGCCGACATGAAGCTCGAGATCGACGCCGCCCGGCTGCTGGTCTGGCGCGCCGCCTGGATGGGCAAGCAGGGCCACGACTTCGACAACGCCGAGGGCTCGATGTCGAAGCTGAAGGCGGGCGAGGTCGCCACCTGGGCGACCGAGCGCGCGATCCAGATCCTCGGCGGCAATGGCTACTCGCGCGAGTTCCCGGTCGAGCGGATGCACCGCGACGCGAAGATCTGGACGATCTTCGAGGGCACCTCGGAGATCCAGCGGCTGGTGATCAGCCGGGCGATCTCGGGCGTGCACATCAAGTGAGCCACGCTGACCGCACGAACTCACCGGCCGCCTCCTTCGAGGAGGTCGAGCTGCACGGGCACACGGTCGGCTACCAGCCGGCCGGCTCCGGCCCGCTGCTGGTGCTCCTGCACGGGATCACCTCGACCAGCGAGTGCTGGCGGGAGGTGCTGCCGCGGCTCGCCGAGCGCTACACCGTGGTCGCGCCCGACCTGCTCGGCCACGGCCGCTCGGCGAAGCCGCGCGGCGACTACTCGCTCGGCGCCTACGCCGCCGGCCTGCGCGACCTGCTGGCCGTGCTCGACTTCGACCGCGGCACCGTCGTCGGCCACTCGCTCGGCGGCGGCATCGCAATGCAGTTCTCCTACCTCTTCCCCGAGTACGTCGAGCGGATGGCGCTGATCTGCTCCGGCGGCCTGGGCCGCGAGGTCCACCCCCTCCTCCGCGCCGCCACCCTGCCGGGCTCGGAGTGGGTCCTGCCGCTGATGGCGCGGGAGTGGACCGTCAACGCCGGCGAGGCGGTCCGGACCGTCGCCGCCAAGCTCGGGCTCGAGGCCGGGCCCGACCTGGCCGAGTTCGCCCGCGGCTACGCCAGTCTGGTCGAGCAGGGGGCGCGCGACGCCTTCCTCGACACGATGCGCGGCGTGATCGGCCCCGACGGCCAGAAGGTCTCGCGCGCTCGACCGCCTCTACCTCGCCGACCAGCTCCCCACCCTGTTCATCTGGGGAACCGACGACCCGGTGATCCCGGTCGCCCACGGCCGCGCCGCCCACGAGATCGTCCCCAACTCGCGCCTGGTCGAGATCGAGGGATCGGGGCACTGGCCGATGCTGGACGCGCCCTCGCGGGTCGTCCATGAGCTGGTCAGCTTCATCGACGAGACCGAGCCCTTCGAGTACTCGCTCGAGACTGTGCGCGAGCGGCTGAAGCGCGGCCCCGACCCGAGCCAGGACAGGGAAGGGGACGCACGCATGATCCCCCTGCTCGCCCAGGCCGCCGAGAGCCCGCCCGCCGGCGGCGCCGACACCGGCGAGGCGATCATCGTCACGATCGCCGCCGGCGTCATCACGCGTGCTGCTGATCGCTCCCCCTCTTCCTCTATAAGGCCGGGCGCTTCCCGCTGGTCGGCCGGCTCGCCGGCCTCGCCGAGCGCGTCACCGAGCTCCCGGCCTGGGCGGCCCTGCCGGGCACCTTCCTCGGCGTCACCCTCCTGATCGCCGTCTTCGGCATGTACTGGGACATCTCCCTGCATATCGACGACGGCCGCGACCCCGGTCCGCTCGCCAACCCCGCCCACTACTTCATCCTCGCGGGGCTCTTCGGCGTCTTCTGGGCGGGGCTGATCGGCTCCGCCCTGTCTGACCGGCGCACCCGCACCTCGATCGAGGTCTCCAGGGGCTGGCACGCGCCGGTCGGCGCGATCATGATCGCGATCTGCGGCGCCGCCTCGCTCTCTGCCTTCCCCCTCGATGACGTATGGCACCGCATCTTCGGCCAGGACGTCACCCTCTGGGGGCCGACCCATCTGATGCTGATCGGCGGCGCCTCGCTCTCGGTGCTGGGGGCCTGGGCGCTCCACGTCGAGGGCGATGAGGTGCGCCGCGACGAGGGCCGCCCGCTTCCCTGGTGGACGCGCGCCCGCGAGCTCGTCCTCGCCGGCGCCTTTCTGGTCGCGCTCTCGACCTTCCAGGCCGAGTTCGACTTCAGCGTGCCCCAGTTCTCGCTGCTCCTGCAGCCGATCCTGATCATGCTCGCCGCCGGGATCGCGCTTGGTTACGGCGCGGATCCGCTTCGGCCCCGGCGGCGCGATCGCCGGGCTCCTGGTCTACCTCGCGATCCGCGGCCTCTTGGCGCTGCTGGTCGGCCCGGTCTTCGGCCAGACGGTGCCGACCTTCCCCGCTCTACCTGGTCGAAGCGCTGGTGGTCGAAGGCGTGGCCCTTCTCTGGCTGCGCGGGCGCTCCGCCGCCGAGCGGCCGATCAGCTTCGGCGCGATCTGCGGTCTCGGGATCGGCACCATCGGGCTCGCCGGCGAGTGGGCCTGGAACCAGACCTGGGTGGTGAACGAGTGGGTCCCCGAGCTCTTCCCCGAGGGCGCCGATCCTCGGCTTCCTCGCCGCGGTCGCCGGCGGCGTGATCGGCGGCTTCGTCGGTCGCTCCGCTCACCCCCGGGGTCGAGCGCAGCGAGAGGATGCCGAGCCTCGCGGTCCCCGCCGCGGCCGCGCTCGCCGTCGGCCTGCTCGCCTTCGCGATCCCGCTCAACGCCGGCGATCCCACCCGCGCCAACTTCGATCTGACCGAGACCGAGCTCAACGGGGAGCCGGCTGTCGTTGGGACCGTCACCCTCGATCCGCCCGACGCCGCCGACGATGCCTACTGGTTCCAGACGACCAGCTGGCAGGGCGGCGACGGCACCAGCAGCCGCGTCAGCCAGCTCGAGAAGGGTCGACGACGGCATCTACCGAGATCACCGAGCCGATCCCGGTCAGCGGTACCTGGAAGACCACCCTTCGCCTCCACAACGGTCGCCAGATGGCGGGGCTGCCGGTGTTCCTGCCCGAGGACCCCGCCATCCCGGCGGAGGAGGTGGCGGTGCCGCTCAGCGAAGGCCGCGAGTTCGTGCTCGACAAGGAGAACCTGCAGCGCGAGCAAAAGGAGGACGTCGCCGGCTGGCTCACTCTCGCCGCCTATCTCGGGGTCGGGTTGCTCTCACTCGGATTGGTCGCCCTCAATGCCTGGGGCCTGAAGCGACTCGAGCGCCTCGCCGCCGGCCCGGGCCGCCCAGCCCCGAGCCCGCGGGGGTCGGGCCGGGCAAAAGCTCGACGAGGGACCCGAGGAGGTCGACGGCGAACAGCGCCAGCAGGGTCGGGGGACCGGCGCCAAGCCCGCCGCAGCGTGATTCCGGCGCCGATCCGTGCTCAAAATCATGGGAGGATCGTCGACTGCATCATCGAAGTTGGGTAGTGTACGTACCGCAATCAGCCGAATCCCCCGGCGCACGAGCCCCGGGAGCGGGGGAACCGAAGGAGCAAGCTCCAGGGGCGAATCGGACCCGGTCCGTAGCGCAACTCTTCAGCGCGAGCCCGACAGCTAACCCCGTAGGCCCGACGAAGAGAGGTAGCAAGTGACGACATTGATCGAGCACCTGGCTTCCGATCGGATCGCCAGGAGCACCCTGGTGACGATCTACACGGTTGGGATTGTGGTCGGCGCGTCCCTCGCGGCGGCTCTGCTGCTCGCAATCACGTAACTGGATGAACGGCCTCCCGCCGGGAGGGGCGGGAGGCCGTCTCGACGGTTTAGGCGGGCTGCGTCTCGGCCTGCGCCTCGCCCATCTCTGCGTGGGCGCGCGAGTCGCGCGACCGGATCAGGGTCAGGGTGAGCACCAGCCCGAGCGCGGCGATCGCGGCGCCGCCGAGGAAGGCCGCCTGGAAGCCCTCGTTGAGGGCGTTGGTGATCGCCGAGGGATCGCCGCCGGCGCTCGCGGTCAGGTCGTCGGTGCGCGAGTTCGCGATCGTCGCCAGCACCGCCAGCCCCAGGGCCCCGCCGATCTGCTGCGAGGTGTTGATCAGGCCACTGGCGAGGCCGGACTCCTGTTCCCGGACGCCCGAGACCGCGGCGATCGTCGTGGTGACGAAACCGAAGCCGAGCCCGATCGCGGCGAGCAGCGACGGCCCGAGGATGTCGGTGGTGAAGCTGCCGCCGACGGAGACCTGGCTGAACCAGAGCAGCGCCACGCTGATGGATCCCATCCCGATCGCAAGCACCGGCTTGAACCCGATCCTGGTGACCAGCTGGGCGGCGACCCCGGAGGCGGCGATGATCATCAGCGCCAGCGGCAGGTATGCGAGACCGGCTTCGATCGCGCTGTAGCCGAGCACCTGCTGCATATACAGCGTGATGAAGAAGAACATCGAGAACAGCGAGGCGCCGACCAACAGCCCGACGGCGTTCGCGCCGGTCAGTGTCCGCAGCCGGAAGATGCTGAACGGCATCAGCGGCGCCTTCGAGCGGAGCTCGATCGCGACGAAGGTCGCGATCAGCGCCGCCGAGAGGGCAATCAGCCCGATCGTCTGGAAGGAGCCCCAGCCGGCGTCGGCGGCTTCGACGAACGCGTAGACGAGAACGGTGAGGCCGGCGGTGACGCTGACCGCCCCCGCGGCATCGAAGGTCCGGGTCTCCGACTCCGAGCGGCTCTCGCCGATCAGGCGCGGCGCGAGCAGGACGCAGATCGTCGCGACCGGGACGTTCACCCACAGCACCCACTCCCAGCCGAGGCCGTCGGTGAGGATGCCGCCGAGGAGCACCCCGGCGGCACCGCCGGCGCCAGCGACCGCACCCCAGGCGCCGAGGGCCTTGTTGCGCTCCGCGCCGTCGCGGAAGAGGTTGGTGACGATCGAGAGGGCCGCCGGCGAGATGATCGCGGCACCGAGGCCCTGGGCGGCACGGGCGGCGATCAGCTGGCCCTCGTTCGAGGCGAACCCGGCCGCCAGCGAGGCGACCGCGACCACGATCAAGCCGGCTATGAACACGCGGCGGCGCCCGAGCAGGTCGGCCATCCGCCCTCCGAGGAGGAGGAAGCCGCCGAAGGTGAGCACGTAAGCGTTGACGACCCAGGAGAGGTTCTCCTGGGAGAAGTCGAGCCCCTCGCCGATCGAAGGGAGCGCCACGTTCACGATCGAGGCGTCCAGGACGACGATGAACTGAGCGAAGCAGAGAAGGATCAGGGCGATCCAGCGACGCTCTCTGTATTCCTGGGCTGTGGTCATCGAATTTCCCTCCTGTGTCCGGTGCTTCGCTCTTCGACTGTCACCTTTACGACGAAGCAGGGGCGCCGAAATGGACACCCTCTGCTTCGCCTAAGCGGAATCGTGAGTTCCGGTTGATCCTGTACTATACGGAATTCAGATTCCGTTTGTCGTCCGGCTTGGAACCAGCCTGACGGAGGACGGCGATCGGGACCATGAGCCCAGTCACAGAGAGCCCCACCCCAGCAACCACCGTCCCCGCGGCTGAGCGCGCGCTCCGCGCCGACGCACGCCGCAACCGCGAAGCGGTGATCGAGGCGGCCAAGAAGCTCTTCGCCGACCAGGGCCTCGATGCCCAGATCCCCGACGTCGCCAGGGCCGCCAAGGTCGGAGTCGGGACCGTCTACCGCCACTTCCCGGCGAAGGACGACCTGATCGCGGCACTCGCGGAGGAGCGGTTCCGGCGGCTCGCCGAGCGTGCCCGGGAGGCGCTGGCTGAGCCGGACGGCGTGGGAAGCGTTTCGCGGCTTCATTCGGTTCGCCGGTGAGATCCAGGCGGCGGATCGGGGGCTCTGCGACGTGATGGGCTCCCGCCCCGAGATCATGAACGCCGCCGCGTTCGCCGCCGGGCTCGACGAGCTCAGCACCGAGCTGGTGAGGCGGGCACAGGAGACCGGGAAGCTGAGGGGGGACCTCGAGTGGGAGGACGTGCCGATGATCGCCTGCGGGATCGGGCAGATCGCCAGCTTCGACGAGAATCATCCAGCTGCCGGGCGCTGGGAGCGCCTCCTCGCGATCATCCTCGACGGCCTTCAGGCGCCGACGCGCGAGCCGCTCCCCGAGATCCGGGACTGAGTCGCTCAGCCCGGCGTACGGGGCGCGGCTCTCGGGGCGGGCGTAGGGCGCGGTCGAGTCCGACGACCACCCGGACGGGCCCGGGGGCCTCGTCGTGCGGATGGCGCCGGGGCAACGGGACCATCGCGACCAGGACCGCGGCGAGCAGCAATCCGGCGAGCAGCTTCCAGCGCCCGATGACGGCGGCGAGCGGGTCTGTGCCGAAGCTGAGGGTCGAGGTTCCGGCCGGCTGGCCGGAGCTGCCCGCGACCAGGTAGGGGCCCGTGGTGGGGACCTCGATATCCGCGACCGAGCCGGGCGAGCCGACGGTGCTGCTGCGCTGCGTCTGGAGCTCGTCGCTCCCCGACCCCGCGGTCGGCGTCTCCTCGAGCGGGGGGCCGCCGCCCACCGGGGTCACCTCGAAGCGGAGCGGCGTTTCCAGGCGGGCGGTGGGACCACGGCCCTCGCCGCCCTCCTTGTAGAAGACCTTGACGGTGCCGCTGGGGAGCTCGACCACCCCGCCGTCGGGGAGCGCGACGGTGCCGTAGTCGGCGTCGTGATTGCTGAACAAGGTGGCGATCGCGACCGCGGACGCCGCAACCACGAGGAGGGGAACGGTTATCTGCTTGATCCAGCGCATTTCGAGCCTCGGCTCCACCCTCCATATCGGCGCTCGCGAGCAGGGGCTTTAAGCGTTCTCTCAGGCGCTCCCGCGAAGATGGGGGGATGCGAATCCTGGTCGTCGACGACGAGCCCCAGCTGCGGAGGGCGCTCGAGCGCGCCCTGAAGCTGGAGGGCTACGAGGTCGGCTTGGCCGCCGACGGCGAGGAGGCCCTCGGCGCGATCTCCGGCGGGCCGCCGGATGCGGTCGTCCTCGACGTCCTGATGCCGAAGCGCGACGGGCTTTCCGTCTGCCGGGAGCTGCGTGAGCGCGGCGACCGCACCCCGGTCCTGATGCTGACCGCCCGGGACGCGGTCTCGGACCGGGTCGACGGCCTCGACGCCGGGGCGGACGACTACGTGGTCAAGCCGTTTGCACTCGAGGAGCTGCTCGCCCGCCTCCGCGCCCTGCTTCGACGCTCAGAGGCCGGCGGCAACGGCGAGCTCGGCTACGCCGACCTCACTCTCGACCCGGCCACCCGCGAGGTCCACCGCGGCAACCGGGAGCTGGAGCTGACCAAGACCGAGTTCGCCCTCCTCGAGCATCTGATCAGGCATCCGAAGCTCGTCCTTACCCGGTCGCAGATCTTCGAGGCCGTATGGGGCTACGACTTCGGGCCACGCTCGAACTCGCTCGAGGTCTACGTCGGCTACCTGCGCCGGAAGACCGAGGCCGGCGGCGAGCCGCGGCTGATCCAGACCGTGCGCGGGGTCGGCTACACGCTTCGTGAAACGGGTCGCTCCTCCGACATCAGACGGGTTGCTCCTGCGGAGCACCCTCCCAAATCGGAGCGCCCTCGCACCAAGTGAGCCTTCGCCGCCGCCTCGCCCTGCTCTCGGGAGCCGCGGTCGCGCTCACCGTCGTCCTCGCGTCGGTGATCGTCTACGCGCTGGTCCGGGACCAGCTTCGCGACCAGGTCGACGACGACCTTCGCGGCCAGGCCGACGGGACGATGGCCCGCCTCGAGGGCGATCTTCACCCAGGCGCTCGATCCGAGCGGAGCGGTGCCGCCGGGCGCCCTCGGTGGGATCGTCGCCCGGGCCGAGGCGCCGCCCGGTCAGGGTGGGCCGCCTGGAGATGCGCCGCCGTCGCCGCCGGGAGGCACCACCGAGCCTGATCGGATCCTCGCGCTGCCGCCCCCCTCCCCGGGCGCGGCCCCGGCGATCGGGCAGATCATCGGCGCGGACGGCACCGCGATCCCGGGACCCGGCTCCTCGATCAGGATCCCCGTTTCCGCCACCGCCCAGGAGGTGGCGGAGGAGGCCGGGGAGCCCGAGCTTCGAGGACGTCGACATCGGGGGCGGCACCACCCTGCGGGTCCTCACCCAGCCCCTGGTCAAGGGCGCCGCCCTCCAGCTCGCGAGCTCGCTCGAGCCCACCAACGACACCCTCTCCAACCTGGTCGTGATCCTGTTCCTGGTCAGCGCCGGCGGCATCGCCCTCGCCGCCGCGCTCGGACCGGTCGTGGCGCGCGCCGCCCTCGCGCCGGCCGGCGAGGTCTCCGACGCGGCGGAGGATGTGGCGCGGACGCACGACCTGACCCGGCGCATCGAGGTCCGGGGCGGCGACGAGCTCGGCCGGCTGGCGGCGAGCTTCAACGAGATGATGGCGGCGCTCGAGCGCTCCGAGTCCGCCCAGCGCCGGCTCGTCGCCGACGCCTCGCACGAGCTGCGGACGCCGCTGGCGACCCTGCGCACCAACATCGAGACTCTCGGTCGCCGGGAGCGGATCGACCCCGCCGAGCGCGAGCGGCTGGTCGGCGACCTCACCGACGAGCTCGAGGAGATGACCGAGCTGGTCGCCGACGTGGTCGAGCTCGCCCGCCTGCCGGGCCAGGACGGCGGTGCCGTTCGCGAGGACGTCGCCCTGGACGAGCTCGCTCGCGACGCGGTCGAGCGCTCCCGGCGGCGGGCCCGGGAGCTTCACTTCGAGGAGCGAATCTCCCCGTCCCTGGTTCGGGGCGACCGCCAGCGTCTGGGGCGGGCGATCTCCAACATGCTCGACAACGCCTGCAAGTGGAGCCACCCCGGGGACACGGTGGAGATCGAGGTCGCCGGCGGCCGGGTGGCGATCCGCGACCACGGTCCCGGGTTCTCCGAGGAGGACCTGCCCCTGGTGTTCGATCGCTTCTGGCGCTCGGACGAGGCGCGCGGCAAGCCGGGCTCGGGGCTGGGCCTCGCGATCGTCCAGCGGGTGGCCGAGGAGCACGGGGGCACCGCGAGGGCGGCGAACGCGAACGGGGGCGGCGCGCTCGTCAGCCTCGAGCTCCCGGTGGAATCCGACCTTCAAGACCTTTCTTAGGGCGATCTCAGGCCGCTCTCAGGCTCGCCTGGCTTGATCTGCGTCGAGCCCGGCGAGACCGGGATGCGAAACCGAAGGAGTGGTGATGAAGAGGAAGCGAAGCGGCGCGATCGTCAGGCGCCTCGGGCCGATCGGCCTCTCGCTGGCAGCCGCGGCGATCACCGCCGCCGGCTTCGCGGCGATCTCGCTGGCCGCGAAGGACGACAACGGCAATGCCGGCAGCGGCGGCGGCTCGAGGGAGGCCAGCGTCCACATCGCGGTCGGTCCCCCCGGGCCGCTCGGCGAGAACCTCTCGGAGGAGGACCGTCAGAAGCTCGAGGACTTCCGCGCCTGCCTGGAGGAACAGGGCGTGGAGCCTCCGGAGCGTCCGAGGTTCGACCCGGAGAACCCGCCGGAGCCACCCTCGCGCGAGGAGATGGAGCGGATGCGCGAGGAGATGAACAAGGCCCACGAGGCCTGCAAGGACAAGCTGCCGGAGGACCTCCAGGACGTGCCGGGTCCGATCGGCGGCCCTGGGTGCGGACCCGGCGGGCCACCGCCCGCTCTCAGAGAGAGGGGCGAGAACGAGGGCGACAACCAGAGCCAGGGCTTCGTGATCCCGGCTCCCGCCCCCTCGGGCAGCTCGAGCTAGAGCGCGCCTCCGTACATCACCACGCGACCGGGGCCCGGCGCCCCGTTCGCGCGAGGGTGCTCCGCAGGCGAAGCCGAGGAGCAACCCGTTATGTAGGAGCGGGCAACCCGTTTAGTTTAGTGAAGCCCGACCGCGGCGAGCGCCTCGGAGATCTCGGTGTAGGCGGTCATCCGGGCGAGCTTCCGGTCGCGCTGCTCGACCACGTGGGCGAGGGGAACGTCGAGCTCGTCTCCCTCCTCGGCGCCCTTGAAGTGGAAGCGTCCGAGAACCACCCAGCGCTCGCGGCCAGCGAACCGCAGGCCGACCGGCTGGAAGCGATCCTCCTCGAAGAGCTCTCCCATGTCCCGCCGCCAGTTGCCGAAGCCGCGCACCCCGCGGTAGGCCTTGCCGTCGAGGAAGACCGTGTGCATGTGGAGCTCGAAGTCAGGATGGAGCAGGGCCGGGAGGCCCTCGGAGCCGCTGTCGAGCTCGTCGTAGATTCGCTTCACCGCGTCGAGGGAGGAGCCGGTGTCCGCCTCCTCCATCGCGGTGTTGAACTGCCGCTCGAGCGCCTCTACGTCTTGCTTCTCATACATCTGTCTGACTTTCAGTATCTCCCCACAAGTGCCGATGACGCATACAGGCCCGGCGGGCAACCTATCGGAGCAATTGGGGAAGCAGCGATTGGGGAAGCGGTCTTGAACGAGGAGAGGACTGAAAGTCCGGCGCCGGTCTACGACGTGTCCGAGCAGGACATTCAGCTTCGGCTTGCCTCGGTCAGGGTCGGCATCTGGCTGACCGTGATCGTCTGCCTCGGTGGAATCGCTTACGCCCTGCTCACCTGGGACGGGCCAAACCGCGGCCTGATCCTGGCGCTGGTCGGCGGCGGCCTGCTCACCGTCCCCCTGGTCAGCTGGCTCCCGACTGAGCGGATCATCCGCAGCCGCTGGCGGGAGGCCTTCTTCTTCAGCTGGTCAACCGCGGACGTGCTTCTGATCGCCGCCTGCGCCGCCCTTGACGGCGGCTCGCGAAGCGCATACGCGCTCCTTCTGATCCTGCCCTTCCTCTTCGGCTCGCTGTCGTACCCGCTCCGGATCACCGTCCTGCTCGGGATCGTCGACCTCACGGCGTTCGTGACGATCGCCTTCGCCGTCGGTGGCGGCTTGCTCTACAGCGGCTTCGGCGCCTTCGCCCTGCTCTGCGCCGCCCTGCTCAGCTCCTGGGAGTCCCAGAACGAGGCGCGCCGCCGCGGCGAGCTGGCCGAAACGGCGCAGGCCCTGCACAAGTCCGAGGCGACCAGCAGCATGCAGGCCCGCCAGCAGCTCGAGGTCGCCCGGTTCGGCCAGCTCGCCCTCTCCGGCGCTCCGACCGGACGCCTCCAGCGCGAGGCGACCGAGCTCCTCTGTCGCGTTCTTGAGGTGGACATCGCGGGAGTGCTGAAGCTGCAGCCGGGGGGCGAGGAGCTCCTGATCGTCGCCGCCACCGGCCTCCGCGAGGAGCACATCGGCGCCGCCACCGTCCCGGCCCGCTTCGGCTCGCAGTCCGGCTACACGCTCGCCACCGGAACCGCGGCGGTGGTCACCGACTGGCACTACGAGAACCGGTTCGCAAAGTCGCGCATGGCCGACGAGTACGGCGCGCTCAGCGGGGCGACGGTGATGATCCGCGCCAAGGGCCAGCCCTACGGCGTCCTCGGGGTCCAGCATCGCGCCGTCCGCGAGTTCAGCCCCCAGGACGTCAGCTTCATCCAGGCGATCGCGAACGTCCTCGCGAACGCGATCGAGCGGCGCAGCTCCGAAGAGCAGACTCGCCACGAGGCCCTCCACGATCCGCTCACCGGCCTCCCCAACCGAAACCTCTTCCTCGACCGGCTCGAGCATGCCCTCGCCCATGCCAGCCGGCACGCGGACGACGTCGCGGTCCTCTTCCTCGACCTCGACCAGTTCAAGCTCGTCAACGACGGCCTCGGCCACGCCGCGGGGGACGAGCTCCTCGCCGCGGTTGCCCCCCGGCTGGAGCAGGCGCTCCGCCCCGGCGACACCGTCGCCCGTTTCGGCGGCGACGAGTTCGCCGTCCTCGTCGAGGACATCTCGAACGAGCGAGACGCGACTCGGGTCGCGGAGCGGGTCGCTGAGGCGCTCACCACGCCCTTCATCCTTCGCCGGCGCGAGCACTTCGTCAGCGCCAGCATCGGGATCTCGACCGGCAGCGGCCATGAGGATCCGGAGTCACTGATCCGCGACGCCGACGCCGCCCTCTACCGGGCGAAGGAACGGGGGCGGGGCGGCTACGAGATCTTCGACGAGGTGATGCGCTCACGCGTGATCGAGCACATGCAGACCGAGAACGACCTCCGCCGCGCCCTCCAGCGCGGGGAGCTGGAGCTGCACTACCAGCCGCTCGTCGCCCTCAGCGACGGCTCGATCGCCGCGCTCGAGGCGCTGCTTCGCTGGCGCCATCCCGATCGTGGCCTGATCGGCCCGGCGGGGTTCATCCCGGTGGCCGAGGAATCCCGCCTGATCGTCCCGATCGGCACCTGGGTGCTCGAGGAAGCGTGCCGCCAGGCCGCCGAGTGGCAGGCGCTCGATCCCGACGCCGCCCCGGTCTCGGTGGCGGTCAATCTCTCGGTCCGCCAACTCGCCGACCCGGGACTGCTCGACGCCGTGACTCGCGCGGTCAACACCAGCGGGATCGACCCGGCGAGCCTCCACCTCGAGCTGACCGAGAGCACCCTGCTCGAGGACATCGAGACGGTCGAGCGCAGCCTCAACGCGCTCCGCGCCCTCGGGGTCCACCTCATCCTCGACGATTTCGGGATCGGCTTCTCCTCGCTCGGCTACCTCAAGCGGCTGCCGCTCTCCGGGATCAAGCTCGACCGCTCCTTCGTCGAGAACCTCGCCGACGGCATCCGAGGACGCGGCGATCGTCCGCGCGGTCACCGAGATGGCCTCCGCGCTCGGGATCGCGGTCGTCGCCGAGGGCGTCGAGACGCGCGACCAGCTTCTCGCCACCCGCGCGCTCGGCTGCGGGTTTGCCCAGGGCTTCCTCTTCTCCGAGCCGATCCCCGCCGACGAGGTCGAGGCCCTGCTGCGCGAGCCGATGCCCGCGGTGGGCTGATCCGCTCCACCAGACGGGTGGAGTTAAGATGGCGCGGCTCCTCACTCACCAGCAAGGGGGAGGCGAACTTCGACCTCGAGCACCACTTTGGGTGAGCGATCGAAGGACGTTGCATGCAAAAAGGGTCAGCCGACACTCCCGTCTTTGAGATCGCCTCGGAGCGCGACCCCGACGGAATCTTCATCGTCCACGTTCGCGGCGAGCTGGACATCTCCCACGAGGAGGAGCTCCGGGCAGAGCTCAATCGCGGTGTCGCCGAGAGCGACGACGGGATCGTGGTCGACCTCACCGACTGCGAGTTCATCGATTCGAGCGGCGTCCGAGCGCTGCTCCTCGGCCGCGAGGCCCAGCGCGCGAACGGCGACGAGCACGGGCTCGTGATCGCCTCGGGCAGCTCCCAGATCGTCCGGATCCTCTCGGTGATGGGGGTGGACGAGGCGATCCCGGTCCGTCCCTCGGTCGAAGAGGCGATCGCCGAGCTCTAGGCGTGCACGGCCGGCCGCCGGCGCTAGTCGTCTAAGCGCGGATCCGCTCGCCCTTGGGATCGAACAGCGGCTCCTTCGCGACCTCGCCCTCGATCCAGCTTCCGAAGATCTCGACCGCGACGGCGGTCCCCGGTTCGGCGTGCTCGGGAGGCAGGTAGGCATAGGCGATCGAACGCTCGACCGTGTAGCCATAGCCGCCGGTGGTGACCCGGCCGCGGATCTCGCCGTCGATCCGAACCGGCTCGTTGCCGAGCGCGACCGAACGCGGATCCTCGAGCAGCAGGCAGCAGAGACGGGTGCGGGGGCCGCGCTCCTTCGCCTCGGCGAGGGCCTCCCGGCCGATGAAGCCGCCCTCCTTGTCGAGCTTGACGCAGAAGCCGACCCCGCCCTCGTACGGCGTCTCGTCCGGGGTGATGTCGGCGCCCCAGACCCGGTAGCCCTTCTCGAGCCGCATCGAATCGATCGCGCGGTAGCCGCCGGCGACGATCCCGCGGGGCACCCCCTCCTCCCACAGCGTCCGCCAGAGCCCGAGCCCGTACTCGGTCGGGCAGTAGAGCTCCCAGCCGAGCTCGCCGACGTAGGTGACCCGGAGAGCGCGGACCGGCACGTTCCCGACGGTGATCTCGCGCACGCTCATGTATGGAAACGCCTCGTTGCCGAGATCCTGGGGCGTCAGCGGCTGGAGGACCTCGCGCGCCCGCGGGCCCCAGATCCCGAAGCAGGACCACTGCGCGGTGGTGTCGTTAACCGAGGCGCTGCCGTCCTCGGGCAGGTGCTTGCGGATCCACTCCCGGTCGTGGTTGCCGAAGGCGGTGCCGGTGACGATCGAGAAGCGCTCCTCGGCGAGCCGGGCGACGGTGAAGTCGCACTCGATCCCGCCGCGCGAGTTGAGCATCTGGGTGTAGGTGATCTTTCCCGGCTCCCGTGCGACCCGGTTGTCGCAGAGGCGCTCGATCAGCTCGGGGGCGCCGGGCCCCTCGATCTCCATCTTCGCGAAGGAGCTCTCGTCGAAGATCGCCACTACATCCCGGGTGGCGACGTGCTCGGCGCCGATCGCAGGCGACCAATGCTGGCCCGCCCAGCCGCGGGGGCGCAGAGACTCGTCACCCGCGGCGGCGTTCGTCTCGTACCAGTTGACCCGCTCCCAGCCCGACTTCTCTCCGAAGGCGGCGCCGTGATCGCCGTGCCAGGCGTTGGCAGCCGAGACCCGGAGCGGCCTCGCCGCCTCGCGCTCGTGGTTCGGGTAGCGGATGTCGTAGTAGGTCTCATAGGTCTCCCGGACCCGGGCGTGGGTGTAGGCGGGGGAGCGATACTGGGCTCCGAAGCGCCGGACGTCCATCTCCCAGAGGTCGAGGCTCGGCTCGCCCGCGGCGATCCACTCGGCCACCACCTTGCCGATTCCCCCGGCCCCGGCGAGGCCGTGGGCACAGAACCCGGCGGCGACGAAGAAGCCCTGGACCTCGGTCTCGCCGAGGCAGAACTCGTTGTCGGGGGTGAACCCCTCGGGCCCGTTGATCAGCTTCGTGATCGTCACCTCGTCCATCGCCGGAACCCGCCGCTTCGAGTTCTCGGTGATCTCCTCGAACCGGTCCCAGTCCTCCTCGAGCAGGCGACCGTTGAAGTCGGATGGGATCCGGTCAAGCCCGCCGACCCCGTCCGGGAGGAAGGCTGGCTCGCTCTGGCGCTCATAGCCGCCCATCACCAGGCCGCCGCCGTCCTCGCGGAAGTAGATCAACAGGTCGGGATCGCGCAGGGTGGGCAGGGGGTTGGCGGGGTCGCGCTCGCGGAACGGCTGGGTGACCAGGTACTGATGCGACATCGGGATCACCGGGACCCGGACCCCGGCCATCCGGCCGATCTCCGCCCCGTACATACCCCCGGCGTTGACGACGATCTCGGCCTCGATCTCGCCGCGCTCGGTGCTCACCCCCTTGACCCGGCCGTCGGCGACCGCGATCCCGGTCACCCGGGTCGAGGTGAAGGTGCGGCAGCCGGCCTGGCGGGCTCCGTCGGCGAGCGCGTTGGTGAGCTGGGCCGGGTCGAGATAGCCGTCGGTCGGCAGCCAGGCAGCGCCGAGGACGCCGTCGGTCGACATCAACGGGAACATCTCCTCGGCTTCCTTCGCGGAGATGATCTCGAGCGGCAGGCCGAAGGTCTTCGCCCAGCCCGCCTGGCGGCGAAGCTCCTCCATCCTCTCCTCGCTCGAGGCGAGGCGAAGGCCCCCGCACTCGACCCAGCCCGGGTCGAACTCCGACTCGTCCCCGAGCCGCCGGTAGAGCTCGACCGAGTGCATCATCATCTTCGTCAGGGAGACCGAGCCGCGGAGCTGGCCGACCAGGCCCGCCGAGTGGAAGGTCGAGCCCGAGGTGAGCTGGGAGCGCTCGAGGAGGACGACGTCGTCCCAGCCGAGCTTCGCCAGGTGGTAGGCGATCGAGGTTCCCCCCACCCCGCCGCCGATGATCACGCAGCGGGCCGAGTCCGGGGGCTCAGTCCTCCTCGCCACGAGCCTCCTCGAGCCAGTTCTCGAACTTCGGATCGGCGGCGGTCGTGAGCATCCGGTCGAAGTGCTTCGTCGCGTAGCCGGTGAAGTCGAAATCGAGGTCCGATACCCCGCTCTGGACCACTCCCCACATCGCCTCGCGGAAGTCGGACATGAACCGCATCAGGTTCAGGGTCGCCGCCTGGCGCGCGTCCGGCGGCGCACCGAAGTAGGCCTCGAGCAGATCAGCCTGGCCACCCTCATCGAGCTCGTTGTTGACCGAGAAGTTGCCGAGGTCGAAGTAGCGGTCGCCCATCCCGGCGTACTCCCAGTCGAAGATCCAGATCTGCTCGCCGTCGTGGAGGAAGTTCGCGGCGAGAAGGTCGTTGTGGCAGGGAACCGGATCGTGCTCCGGCCCGCTCAGGACCGTCTCGATCGCGGCGGCGTGCTCATGCGCTCGCTCGTAGGCGGGCGGGACCTCGACTCCTCTGCCGGCGGCGGTCTCGGCGTAGCGCTCGACCACGCGGAAGGAGTCGAAGTCGATCGGCAGGGTCACTCCCGACTGGTGAATTGCGCGGAGCGAGCGGGCGACCTCGACCAGGCTCTTCTCCCCGCGCAGCTCCTCCACCTCCATCCCGCGGCCTTCGATGAAGATGGTGACGATGCACGCCGGATCCTCCAGCACCGCCACGACCCCGGGCGCGACACCCGCCGCGGCAGCGTGCTCGTTCGCCACCCTCTCCGCCTCGCGATCGATCCCGAGCAGGTCGGTGTCCTTGCCCGGAACCCGAATCACATAAGACCTCCCGCCCAGCCTTACCAAGTAATTGCGATTGGTTATCCCCCCCTCGAGTGGGCTCGGCTCACCCTCCGCTTCGCCCAACTTGGGGGTTAGCTGCTGGACGATCTGTACGACTTCCTCCGTCACCCTTGCTATCTGCCCTCCTGGCACATAGGGTCCAAGACCGTCACCGGTTAAACCTTCTATCGCACTGAGGGCTTTGCCGGAACCCAAGGAGAGAGGGAGACGGACATGGCACCAGAGGGCATCAGCGATCCGGCGGAGGAGCAGAAGGGCCTAGCTGACGAGAAGCGCCTCGCGGAGCTCGGCTACAAGCAGGAGCTGCCTCGCGGATGGTCGAGATTCACCAACTTCGCGATCTCGTTCTCGATCATCTCGGTCCTCGCGGGCTGCTTCACGGTCTTCTACGTGGGATGGAACAACGGCGGGCCGATCGCGATCTCGATCGGCTGGCCGGTGATTGCGCTGATCATCCTCACGGTCGCGATCAGCATGTCCGAGCTCGCCTCGGCCTACCCGACCGCCGGCGGGCCGTACTGGTGGGCCCACAACCTCGGTAGTGCCGGCTGGTCCTGGTTCACGGGGTGGTTCAACGTCCTCGGGCTGATCGGCATCGTCGCCTCTGTCGACTACGTCCTGGCGTTCTTCGCGACGCAGCTGTTCGGTCTCTGGGGCTGGGACCTGGGGTTCATCAACTTCGCCGACGACGCAGCACATCATCCAGGAGATCTTCTGGGTGTTCGCGGTCATCCTGGCGCTGCACGCCCTGCTCAACATCTTCTCCCACCGGTTGCTCGCGCTCTTCAACAGCATCTCGGTGTGGTGGCACGTGGTCGGGGTGCTGATCATCATCGGGATCCTGGTCTTCGTTCCCGACGATCACCAGAGCGCCGATTTCGTCTTCACCGAGAGGATCAACAACTCCGGCTTCGCCGAGGGAGCAATCGGCGGCGGCACCTACTGGTTCCTGGTCCTGCCCGTCGGCTTCCTGCTGACGATGTACACGATCACCGGCTACGACGCCTCGGCGCACGTAGCCGAGGAGACGGTGGGCGCCGAGCAGGCGGCGGCGAAGGGCATCTGGCAATCGGTCGCGAGCTCGGCGCTGATCGGGTGGCTCGTGCTGCTGGCGATCCTGTTCGCCGCCACCGACGTCACCGCCGTCAACGAGGGCTTCGGCACCTCGATCTCGGTCTTCACCTCGGCGCAGATGAACCAGAACTGGGCGGAGGCGATCATCGCGATCGCGTGCGTCGGCCAGTTCTTCTGCGGGATGGCCTGCGTGACGAGCTGCTCGCGGACGTTCTTCGCGTTCTCGCGCGACCGTGCCGTCCCGGGCTGGCAGCTGTGGAGCCGGGTCAACTGCGAGCGGGGTGTGCCGGTGATGGCAGTTATTGCCAGCTGCGGGCTCGCTTTCCTCATCGTCCTCCCGGCTCTGTTCGCGTCCGACACGTACGTGCCGCCGGTCGCCTTCTTCGCGGTCACCGCAATCGGCACGATCGGGCTCTACATCGCCTATGTGACGCCCGTGTACCTGCGCTGGCGTGCCGGCGACTCGTTCCAGGCCCGCTCCTGGACGCTGGGGCCCCGGTACAAGTGGATCAACCCGGTCGCGGTCGTCTTCGTCGTGCTCATGTTCATCATCCTGATGCTCCCCTACTCCAGCCTCGGCGTGCCCTGGGAGGACGACTTCGACTGGAGCTTCTTCAACTACACGCCTCTGGTCGTCGGCGTCGTCCTCCTCGGCACCGGTCTGGCCTGGATCCTCGGCGCCGAACAAGAGCTACACGGGACCGGTGCGGACGATCGAGTTCGACGAGGGCTTCGGCATCAAGCAGGACTGAGGCTGCGCGGCCGCCCCGTCCCCCCTACCTGGGACGGTGCTGCGGCCGCCACGGCATCCGGCCGGCGCCTAACGCGGGTCGGATGCCCCTGTTCTAGGGTGCGACACCGTGAGCGCGCTCGACCCACTCGAGTTCCTTCCCTGGGAGACCGAGCTTCACGGCCACCGGGTGATCTACCGGATGGCGGGCAGTGGCCCGCCGGTGGTCCTGATCCACGGGATGGTCAACTCCTCCCGCCACTGGGAGCCGGTGGCGCTCCGCCTCGCCGAGGAGTACACGGTGATCGCGCCCGACCTGATCGGCCACGGCGACTCGGCCGCGGTCCGCGGCGACTACTCGCTCGGGGCCCACGCCTCGAGCATCCGCGACCTCCTGGCGGCGCTCGGGGTCGAGCGGGCGACGATCGTCGGCCACTCGCTCGGCGGCGGGATCGCGATGCAGTTCTTCTACCAGTTCCCCCAGCGCACCGAGCGCCTGGCGCTGATCTCGAGCGGCGGCCTCGGGCGCGAGGTGAGCCCGCTGCTCCGAGGCGCGGCGATGCCGGGTGCCTCGGCGGCACTCTGGGCGGCGGCCCACCCCCGCCTCCTCGACGCGCTCTCGGAGGCCGGCGAGCGGATGCGCGAGCGGGGACGCGGGATCGGGGTCTACCTCGTGGCGATCGCCCGAGCACTGCGTCCGCTGCGGCAGGCGGGCGCCCGCCGCGCCTTCCTCCAGACGCTCCGCTCGGTGATCGACTTCAGGGGCCAGCACGTCAGCGCCCGCGACCGGCTCTACCTGCTCGACGGCTTTCCGACCCTGATCGTCTGGGGCGAGCGCGATCACACGATCCCGCTCGCCCACGGCCGCCGGGCCCACCAGGAGATCCCGGCCAGCCACTTCGAGACCCTTCCCCGCGCCGCGCACTTCCCCCACATCGAGGATCCCGAGGGCCTCGCCGCCGCCCTGCTCGAGTTCCTCCGCGACAACCGAGCCGGGCGGATCGAGGACGGAGACTGGGGAGACGTGATCGCAGCGCGCCCGCCTGAGCGACTGCCAGGCTAGCTCGCGTCCAGCGCCTCGGTCGCCCTGACGAACTCGCGCCAGCGCTCGTGCTCGGAGCGGCGCCACTCGTCGTCGCGAACGGGTTCGACCCGGCGGTCGGCCGGGAGAAGCTCCGGCAGCCGCTCGAGCGAGTCGATCACACCGGCGCCGACCGCGGCGAGCGCGGCGGAACCGAGCACGGTGGCGTCTGCTCCGGCGGCCTCGACCGGCGCCCCGATCGTGTCGGCCTGGAGCTGGAGCAGCAGCGGCTCGTTGGTGAGCCCGCCGTCCACCCGCAGGGTCTCGACCTCGATCGCCTCCCGGATCGCGGCGACGACGTCCGCCACTCGCCAGGCGATCCCCTCGAGTGCCGCCCGGGCGACGTTGGCGCCGCTGGTGCCGCCGTGGATCCCCGAGATCACCGCCCGGGCGTTGGGACGCCACCAGGGCGCCCCGATCCCGGCGAGGCCGGGAAGCACCCGCGCTCCCGCCGAGCCGTCGGCCTCGCGGGCGAGCTTGCTGAGCGCGGGCGGGTCGTCCGCCATGCCGAGCTCGTTGCAGATCCACTCGAGCATCGCCCCGGCGGCGAAGACCCCGCCGTCGAGGGCGTACTCGACCCGCCCCTCGATCCTCCAGGCGACCGTCGGCAGCAGCCCCCCGGCCGGCTTTGGGACCTCGAAGCCGGCATGGGCGAGGACGAAGACGCCGGTGCCGTAGGTCGCCTTCACCCGGCCCGGGGTGACGCAGGCGGCGCCGGCGAGGGCGGCCTGCTGGTCGACGACCTGGCCGCGCAGCGGCAGATCCACCGGCCAGCTCTCGTGCCTGAGCGTCCCGAGCTCGCCGGCGCTGTCGCGGACCTCGGGCAACACCTCGGGCGGCACCCCGAAGATCTCGCAGAGGCGCCGGTCGAATCCCGGCGCGCCGAGCCGTGTGGAGCTGGGTGCGGGAGGCGGTCGAGGCGTCGGTGGCGAAGCCGGCGCCGAGCCGGTCGCAGAGGAAGGAATCGACCGTGCCCATCCGCAGCCTGCCGGCCTCCCGCGCCTCCTTTACCGCGCCCTCGTGCTCGAGCAGCCAGGCGAGCTTCGCGGCGGAGAAGTAGGGGTCGAAGGGGAGCCCGCTCAGCTCCTTCACCTCGGGCTCCCGGTCGGCGAGCCGGTCGAGGACTTCCTGGGAGCGCTTGTCCTGCCAGACGACGATCGGGGAGATCGGCCTGCCAGTCTCCGCATCCCAGGCGAGCACCGACTCGCCCTGGTGGTCGAGCCCGCAGGCGACCACCTCACCTGGCGGGTCGGCGAGCAGCTCGGCGATCGCCTCGACGACTGCGGAGAGCACCTCGTCCGGGTCCTGCTCGACCCAGCCCTCCTCGGGGTGGCGGTTCACCTTCTCTCGGCGGGCCTCGGCGAGCGGCTCGAGGCGCTCGTTGAACAGGGCCGCCTTCACCCCGGTCGTCCCCTCGTCGACTCCGAGCA
The DNA here is from genome assembly GCA_963752585.1 of uncultured Solirubrobacterales bacterium. GTDB lineage: Bacteria > Actinomycetota > Thermoleophilia > Solirubrobacterales > 70-9 > CAVVYV01. The sequence continues at coordinate 395,373 of CAVVYV010000004.1, read as the reverse complement.
GGAGCCTCTCAGTCACGACCCGGCCCGTTCGCGCGCCGTCCGTAGCCACCAGGGATCGGGTCCGCGGGGCTCCGGCTCGGGCGCGGAGAGAATCCGCTCCTCGCCGAGCGCGATTCCCTGCTCGGCGACCAGCTTTGCGACGTGCTCTCCGATCCCGAGCGACGCCGAGAGGCCGGTGGAGCGGATCGCGGCGACGTTGACCAGGCCGGGACAGGCGGGCGACGGGCCGATCATGTAGTTGACGTCGCGGCCGGCGGGACGGAGGCCGGCGTAGCTCGCGATCGGCTCGGCCGTCTCCAGCGCGGGCAGCATCTCGTGGGCCTTGTGGAGCACCTCGTCCACGGCTTCCGGGCGCACCGACCAGTCCTCCTTGTCGGCCTGATCGTGGGCGGTCGGGCCGGCGACGACCTTGCCGTCGGTGGTCGGGAAGACGAGCACCCCCTTCGTCCGCTCGGTCGGCGCCGGAAGCAGGATCCGATCGAGCGGCTCGCCCCCGGGAGGGTCGAAGACGAAGAACTCGCCCTTCCGCGGGTAGATCTCGAAGCTCTCGTCCCCCGCCAGCCTCGCGACCCGATCCGCGTATAGGCCGGCGCAGTTGACCGCCACCCGGCAGGAGAGCTCCCCGCCGCCGCCGATCGAGAGCGACAAGCCCCTCCCCCGCCCGCTCGATTCCCACCACCGGCGTCCCGGTGACGATCTCCGCCCCGCCGCTCCGGGCGGCGGCCGCCAGCGCCAAGGTGTAGGCGACCGGGTCGGTGACCGCTTCCCCCGGAATCCCGAGCGCGTGATCGTCGTCGTAGAGCGTCGTCGGCACCCCGTTCGCCTCCGCCCGCTCGATCAGCTCGCTGACGGCGCCCCGCTCGACGGCGCCCCTGGGCCGAAGCTCCGCCCCGCAGCGGATCACCGGCACCCCGAGCTGGTCGAGGACCGCGTCACGGAGCTCGGCCGAGCGGAGGATCAGCTCCGTCTCCAGCTCGCCGGGCGGCGAGTCGAAGCCGGTGTGGAGGATCCCTGAGTTGGTGCCGCTCGCCGCGAGCGCGAGCTCGTCCTGCGCCTCCACCAGGATCGCGGGCACCTGTCGGCGGGCGAGCGCGTAGGCAACCGCACAGCCAACCACCCCGCCGCCGATCACCACGACCTCGGTGTGCTTGGCGGTGCGCGCGGCCATCTCGGTTTCGTACCAGTTCGGCCACCGCTAAGTTGGCTCGATGGCCCGGCCCCTGATCGGAATCAGCGCCGCTGTCGAGCCCGCCAGCTTCGGCCCCTGGGTCGAGGAGCCGGTGGTGCTGCTGCCGCTCGGCTACGCGCGCGCGGTCCAGGCCGCGGGCGGGATCGCTGCGATGCTCCCGCCTGACGCCGTCGCCGCCGACGCCCCGGCGGCGCTCCTCGACCGGCTCGACGCCCTGATCCTCGGCGGTGGCGCCGACCTCGACCCGGCGACCCATCGGTCCGAGCCCCATCCGCAGACGGGCGGCAGCAACCCGGACCGCGACCGCTTCGAGCTCGCGCTCGCCCGCGAGGCGCTGGAGCGTGACCTGCCGCTGCTCGGCGTCTGCCGGGGGATGCAGCTGATGAACGTGGCCGCGGGCGGCGGCCTCGACCAGCACCTGCCGGATGGGGTCGGGGATGAGCGGCACCGCCAAGTGCCCGGGAGCTGGAGCGAGCACGAGGTCCGGCTGGCGCCGGGATCGCTCGCCGCCGAGGCCACCGGGGCCGAGCGGCTCCAGGTGAAGAGCCATCACCACCAGGGCATAGGCGAGATCGGTGAGGGCTTCGAGCCGACCGCCTGGGCGACGGACGACGAGACGGTGGAGGCGATCGAGCGCCCCGGCGACGGCTTCGCCCTCGGCGTCCTCTGGCACCCAGAGGAGGACCCCGAGGACCGGGTGATTCAGGCCCTGGTAAGCCGCGCCTAGGCTTTCGCCTCCGTGCCGAGCATCGTCTGGATCAGCCTCAGGTACTGGACCAGGTGGCGCGAGCCGAGGAACTCGTCGAGCACCCGCTGGCGGGCGGCGTCGCCGATCGCCCTTGCCCGGTCAGGATCGGCGAGCAGGCCGTCGATCGCCTCGCCGACCGCCCCGAGGTCGGCCGGATCGTCGACCAGCACGCCCGAGACGCCGTCGACGATCTGATCCTGGATCCCGCCCACTCGGCCCGCGACCACCGGCCGCGCCTTCCACATCGCCTCCGCCACCGTCAGGCCGAAGCCCTCGGCGAGGCTCTTCTGGAGGACGACGTCGGCGCGGCGCTGGATCGCGTTCACCATTGCCGCGTTCTCCTCGATGTCGTCCATCGGCAGTGAGGCGAGGTGGGTGCGCGAGCGGACCTCGTCGGGGAGCGAGCCGCGCACGGCCTCGACCTCGGCCAGCACCTCGGCGCCCTCCGGATCGTCGGCCACCTCCGTGACCGAGGGCCCGGCGAGAACAAGGTGGGCGGACGCGTGCCGGAGATGCTCGGCGAAGCAGCGCAGGACCCCGACCGGGTCCTTGAGCCGATCCCAGCGCGAGACCTGGGCGATCACGGGGACGTCGCCGGGCATCGGTCCGTCCTGCTTCAACTGGGCGCGCCGGTCTACCCGCCCCCGGCTCCCATCTTGTCGGCGGAAGGCCGGCGCCCCGGCACCATCGGCGGTCAGCCCGATCGTCGCCAGGATCGAGCTGACCGCCTCCGGCTCGAGATCCTGGTTCTTCGGCGAGAAGGCGTCAATCGAGGGCGGGACGATCCAGAGCTTGTCGGGATCGAGGCCGTCCCAGACGAACTCGCGGCGGGAGAAGACGTAGGCGTTCGCCTCCTCGATGTAGGGCGTCAGGAACGACCAAGCCCGGCGGGCGAGCTCGTTCGGATCGTCGACGCCGACGTGGCAGCGCCAGATCACGTCCATTCCCTCGTCCTGTGCGAGGCGGGTGAGCCCGGCGGTCTGCGGATCATGGAGATAGACGATGTCATCGGGGCGAATCCGCTCGGCGAGCGCCGCGGCGCTCGCCGCGAGCGCCCCCTCGTAGACCCCCCTCTCGGCTTCGCCGAGCTCGCCGCCGTCGCCCGGGGAGCCGTGGAGGTTGTTGTGGATCCGCTTGGTGACGGCGAAGAACGGCGCATCGCCCGAGATCGTCGCCCAGCGGACGTCCACACCCGCCCCGCGCGCGTAGGCGATCAGCGACTGGAGCAGCTCGGCGACCCCGCCCCCGCGGGCGGTCGAGTTGACGTGCCAGATCACCCGGCCCGCGAACAGCTCGCGCGCCGTCCTCATCGCCTCCTCGAGCTCGGCGTAGCGGTCGCCGAGTAGCCCCCGGAAGCGCTCCAGTGAGACCGCCGCCACCGGAACGTCGCTGATCGACAATCTCTAGCCGCGCTCGAACATGCGGATCTGCTCGTAGTCGGTGACGATCTTGTCGTAGGCGTCGAGCTCGAGCCGCCCGTAGTTCAGATAGTGCTTGTGGACCTCGTCACCGAACGCCTTCTTCGCGAAGTCGCTCTTCTCCCAGAGATCGACCGCCTCGCGCAGCGAGGAGGGGAAGGCCTCGGCCTCCCCCGCCTCGTAGGCGTTGCCCTTCAGCTCGGGCCCGGGGTCCGTCCCCTTCTCGATCCCGTCGAGCCCGGCGGCGAGCAGCGCCGCCATCGCCAGGTAGGGGTTGGCGTCGGCGCCCGGGATCCGGCACTCCACGCGCCGTGACTGTCCCTCGCCGACGATCCGGAAGCCGCAGGTGCGGTTGTCGCGTCCCCATGAGACCGAGGTCGGCGCCCAGCTCTCGGCCGCATAGCGCTTGTAGGAGTTGATCGCCGGGGCGACGAACAGCGCCAGCTCGCGGATGTGAGCGCGCTGGCCGCCGAGGTAGTGCATGAAGGTGTCGGTCTCCTCGCCCTTGCCGTCCACGAAGACGCTCTTGCCGTCCCTATCGACGAGGCTGGAGTGGACGTGGCAGGAGCTGCCGATGTCCTTCTCGGAGGTCTTCGCCATGAAGGTCGCGGAGATGTCGTTGAGGAAGGCGATCTCCTTCACTCCGTTCTTGTAGATCGTGTGGCGGTCGGCGGCAGTGACGGCGTCGGCGTAGCGGGTGTTGATCTCGTGCTGCCCGTACCAGGCCTCGCCCTTGGAGAACTCGATCGGGATCCCGGCGCCGTGCATGCCGCGCCGGATCGCCCCGATGTACTGCTCGTCCATGGTGGTGGCGAGCACGTGGTAGTCGAGGATGTAAGGGATGGTGGGGGTGAGGTTCTGGTAGCGCTTCTCCCACGCCTCGGCATAGCTCTCCTTGAAGAGGAAGAACTCCAGCTCGGAGGCGCAGAGAACGGTGTAGCCCTGCTCATAGGCGCGCTCGTAGGCGGCTATCAGCACCTGCCGTGGTGAGGGCTGCACCGGGGATCCGTCGTGGTTGAGGACGTCGCAGAGGACCATCGCGGTGCGGTCGAGCCAGGGGATGCGTCGCAGCGTCGCCATGTCGGGGACGATCCCGAAGTCGCCGTAGCCCTGCTCCCAGTTGGCGAGTTCGTAGCCGGGCAGGGGCTCCATGTCCATGTCGAGGGCGAGCAGGTAGTCGCAGCCCTCGACCCCGTGATCGACGACATCGCTGAGGAAGTACTCGATCTCGATCCGCTTGCCGAACAGCCTGCCCCTGCATGTCGGTGAAGGCGGTGACGACGGTGTCGATCGCACCCTCATTGCCTGCCTTCTTCAGCTCGTCCAGGGAGAGCATGCCGCGGGTCCCGCCCGGACCGCCGGGGCGGGGGGCGGCGTCCTTGCTCTGCTCCCCTTGGCCTGAGGCCATGCCCGGAGGCTATATCTTCGCCTTAGCCCGTGGCAACCGCCGCCGCCGCACAGATCGAGGTGATCGAGCCCGCCACCGAGCAGGTGATCGCCGAGCTGCCCGTCGCCGGGGTCGAGGAGGTCGACGCCGCGGTGGCGCGCGCCAAGCATGCGTTCACCCACTGGCGGGCGGTCGCTCCCGGCGGAGCGCTCCGCTCAGCTTCACCGCCTCGCCGAGCGCGCTCGAGCGGCTCCTCGGAGGAGCTGGCGAAGCTCGAGGCGCGCAACGCCGGCAAGCCGATCTCCGACGCCCGCGGCGAGATCGGGATGGTGGTCGAGACCTTCCGCTACTACGCCGGCGCCCCCGAGCGGCTGCTCGGCCAGACGATCCCGGTCGCCGGCGGGGTCGACATGACCTTCCGCGAGCCGCTCGGCGTCGTCGGGCTGATCGTCCCCTGGAACTTCCCCCTGCTGATCGCATCCTGGAAGGTCGCCCCCGCCCTCGCCGCCGGCAACACGGTCGTCCTCAAGCCCGCGGCGCTCACCCCGCTGACGGCGCTGGAGCTGGAGAAGATCGCGCTCGAGGCGGGGCTCGCCGAGGGCGTGCTCAACGTCGTCGCCGGCCCCGGATCGGTCTGCGGGCGGCGGCTGGTCGAGCATCCCGACGTCGCCAAGATCGCCTTCACCGGCTCGACCGAGGTCGGGCGCGGGATCGCCGAGGGCGCCGCGGCGACGATCAAGCGCGTCACCCTGGAGCTCGGCGGGAAGTCGGCCAACGTCGTCTTCGCCGACGCCGACCTCGAGGCGGCCGCCTCCTCGGCTCCGATCGCGGTCTTCGGCAACGCCGGCCAGGACTGCTGCGCGCGCTCCCGGATCCTGGTCGAGCGTCCGGCATTTGACGAGTTCGTGTCCCTGCTCGAGCCGGCGGTGAAGTCGCTGACGGTCGGCGACCCGCTCGACGAGGGGACCGAGATGGGCCCGCTGATCTCCGCCGACCAGCGGGAGAAGGTCGCCTCCTACCTCGACGGCGACGTCCCGGTGGCGATCCGCGGCTCGGCCCCCGACGGGCCCGGGCTTCTGGTTCCCGCCGACGGTGCTGGCCCCGGTCTCGAACGACGACCGCGCCGCCCGCGAGGAGATCTTCGGCCCGATCGCCTGCGTGATCCCGTTCGAGGGCGAGGAGGAGGCGGTGCGGATCGCCAACGACACGATCTACGGCCTCTCCGGGCTCGATCTGGTCGCGCGACGGGGCGAAGGCGCTGCGGACGCGCGCGAGCGATCGAGACCGGCGTGATCTCGATCAACTCGAACACCTCGGTCCGGGTCTCGACCCCGTTCGGCGGCTTCAAGCAGTCGGGCGTCGGCCGCGAGCTCGGCCCCGACGCGCTCGAGGCCTACACCGAGGTCAAGAACGTCTACTACGCGACCGAGGGGGACCGATGAGGGCCTCCGGAGCCCGGGTGTAGGGATGGCCGGACGGCTCGACGGCAAGGTCTGCGTGATCACCGGCGCCGCGAGCGGGATCGGCGCCGAGACCGCTCGCCTGTTCGCCGCCGAGGGCGCCCGGGTGGTCGGCGTCGACATCGACGAGGGCGCCGAGGGCGAGCTCGCCCTGCGGGCGAACGTCGCCGATGAGGACGAGGTCCGGGAGATGTACGCGCGGGCGGCGAAGGAGATGGGCCGGATCGACGTCCTCTTCAACAACGCCGGGATCAGCCCCGAGGACGACGCCTCCGTCGCTTGACACCTCGCTCGAGGCCTGGCAGCGGGTCCAGGACGTGAACCTGAAGGGGGTCTTCCTCTGCTGCAAGCACGGGATCCCGCACCTGCTCGACTCCGGCGGCGGCTCGGTGATCAACACCGCCTCGTTCGTCGCGGTGATGGGCGCCGCCACCTCCCAGATCTCCTACACCGCCTCGAAGGGCGGCGTGCTGGCGCTATCGCGCGAGCTCGGGGTCGAGTTCGCCCGCCGGGGCGTCCGCGTCAACGCCCTCTGCCCCGGCGCGGTGAACTCGCCGCTGCTGGAGGAGCTGTTCGCGAAGGACCCGGAGCAGGCCGCCCGGCGGCTGGTCCATGTGCCGATCGGTCGCTTCGCCGAGACCCGCGAGATCGCCCAGGCCGCCCTCTTCCTCGCCGGCGACGAGTCTCCTACGTCACCGCCTCGACCTTCCTCGTCGACGGCGGGACCTCGGCCGCCTACCTCACCCCGGAGTAGCGAGGAACTCGCCAGGGCCGACCTGGTCGAGGAACCGGCCGCAGAGCTCGCGGCCGAACCGGTTCCAGTCGTCGATCTTCTCCCGGCTCTCCGCGCGGAGCGCCTCCGGGTCGAGGCCGATCCGGACCGCGTCCTCGTCCTCGCGCCACCCGTCGAGCCACCTCTCCACGTCGGCGGCGCTGACCTCGGCGTGGAACTGGATCCCCCAGGCCCGCTCGCCGATCCGGTAGGCCTGGGGGCAGATCGCGCTGCGCGCGAGGATCACGGCCCCGGTCGGCGGCACCGCCTCGTAGCTGTGCCACTGGAAGGCCTCGAAGTCCCGGGTGCCCAGGAGCGGATCATCACGGGCCTCCGGGGTGCGCGTGACCTTGCGCCAGCCGATCTCCGGCTCGCTCGCCCGCCGCACCTCCCCGCCCGCGGCCTCGGCGAGAAGCTGGGTGCCGAGGCAGGCGCCGAGCAGCGGCCTGCCGCGATCGAGCAGCTCGGCGAGCAGCTCCTTCTCCCGGCGGAGCCACGGGTGCTTCTCCTCCTCGTGGGTGTTCATCGCCCCTCCGAAGGTCATCACCGCGTCGTAGCCGGCCGGATCCGCCGGGCGGCTCCGGCTGCTCGGCGATCAGCCACTCGTCGAGCTGATCGCCGCGGGCCTCGGATCTCCTCGGCGAAGACGCCGGGCCCCGCGTCGCGCTGGTGGACTGATCGCCAGGACCCGCATCCGGGCAGGATCGCAGGCGCGCCGTCTTCGCCCGCTCAGCGATACTCAGTCCGGGCGCCGAGCGAGAGGAGGTCGCATGCAGGCAGCGGATCGAGGGGGCCGGCGGGCGATCGAGACCGGCGACGCGCCCGGAGCCGATCGGCCCCTACTCGCAGGCGCTGGTCGCGGACGGCGTCCTCTACTGCAGCGGCCAGGTACCGCTCGACCCGGAGACCGGCGAGCTGGTCGAGGGCGGGATCGCCGAGCAGGCGCGCCGCTGCCTGCAGAGCCTCGCGGCGATCTGCGAGGCGGCGGGGACCCGGCTCGAGGACGCGGCCCGGATGACGATCTACCTGACCGAGATGGAGAGCTTTCCGGCGGTGAACGAGGTCTATGCCGAGTTCTTCTCCGAGCCGTTCCCGGTCCGGAGCACCGTCGGGGTCGCCGCGCTGCCGAAGGGGGCGCTGGTCGAGATCGACGCCACCGTTCCCCTCGGCGGAGGGCCGGCTTGAGCGAGGAGGTCTCGCTCGACGTCGATCCGCGCCGCCCGGCCGGCGGTCGCCGCGGAGGCGCGGCCGACCCAGCTGATCGAGTCCCGCTTCCTCTCCCGGACCACCGGCGGGACGATCGCGCTCAAGGCCGAGAACCTGCAGCGGACCGGCTCGTTCAAGCTCCGCGGCGCGCTCAACAAGATCGCCTCGCTCGATCCCGGCACCAAGGGGCGTCGTCACCGGAAGCGCCGGGAACCACGGCCAGTCGCTCGCCTACGCCGCCCGCGCGAACGGGATCTCGGCGACGGTGTTCATGCCCGAGCGCGCCTCGCTCGGGAAGATCGCCGCGACCAGGGAGTCCGGCGCCGAGGTGGTGCTCGAGGGGTCGAGTCGGTCACCGACTGCGTCGAGTCGGCGACCGCCCGCGCCGAGGCCGAGGGCCTCGCCTTCGTCCACCCCTACGACGACCCGGTCGTGATCGCCGGCCAGGGCACCCTCGGCCTGGAGCTGGTCGAGGAGGCGCCCGACCTCGCCAAGGTCCTGGTCCGCTCGGTGGAGGCGGCCTCGCGGCCGGGGTCGCGACCGCGGTCAAGGAGAGCCTCGACGGGGTCGAGGTGATCGGGGTCCAGGCGGAGATGAGGGACGCGACCACGCTCGCCGACGGGATCGCGGTGAAGCGGCCCGGCGAGGTCACCGGCCCGCTGCTCGAGCGCCTGGTCGACGAGATCGTCTCCGTCGGCGAGAGCGAGATCGCCGAGGCGATCGTGATGCTGCTCGAGCGGACGAAGCTTGTGGTCGAGGGGGCCGGGGCGGTCGGGCGTCGCGGCGCTCCGCAGCGGCGCGATCGAGCCCGCCGCCAGCGGAACCACCGCGGTGATCCTCTCGGGCGGCAACATCGACACCGGGATGCTCGCCGACGTCGCCCGCCGCCACGAGACCGCAACCGGCCGGCGGCTGCGCCTGTTCACGACGATCTCACGACGAGCCCGGGGCGCTCGCCGCGCTGCTCACCTGCCTCGGCGAGGGCGGCGCCAACCTGATCGACGTCGCCCACGTCCGCGAGGGCGTCGGGCTCGAGGTCGGCGACACCGGGGTCGAGCTGGTGATGGAGACCAGAGGCGACGAGCACGCCCAGCGGCTGCTCGCCCTGATCGAGGAGCGCGGCTACTCCGCGCGGGTCCTCAGCTGACCGGGCGCCCCGAGGGGTGAAGGCGCGGGAGCCCGGACGGCGTCCGGGCTCCCGCGACCGTCAGCTCAGACTCCTCCTACGACCTCTTCATCCTCGCCGAACACGATGATCCCGTGGACGACGTAGATGCAGAGGAAGAAGACGACGAGCGACCACCACGGGTTGCCCTGGCCGATCGACAGCAGAGCGCCGATCGCGCCGAGGCTGCCGCCGACGATCCCGACCACCCGCCCGTACGTGTTCCCGGCCATCAGCGAGAACCCTCCGGTGAGCTGGATCACTCCGAGAATGATCAGGACCCAGCCCAGGGTGTTGAGGTTGTCAAGCACGAACCTGGTGTCGTTGACGAAGTAATTCGCATCGTCGAGGGCACCAATTCCATAGATGATGTTGGCGTGCCCACCAGCAACAGCAGGACCGCCGCGAACACCACGCGACCCGCACCTCTCATTTGGTCTCCCTTCGTAGTGAGGCTTCCTTGCCCCATGGGCGAGACTATAAGTACCCCTCAGACGCCCTCCGGGTTTCTGGATTAAGGACTGCTCAAGAATGCTCTTCCGGCAGATCGTCCACGAGGATCTCGGCTGCGCCTCGTACCTGGTCGGCGATTCGTCGGCCGGGGTGGGGGCCGTGATCGACCCGCAGTGGGACATCGCCCCCTACCTGAGGCTGAGCCGCCTCCACGGGATCCGGCTCGATCACGTCCTCGAGACCCATAACCACGCCGACCACGTCTCCGGTCACGGTCGCCTCGCCCGAGCGACCGGGGCGACGATCCACATCCACGCGCTCGCCGACGCCGAGTACCCCCACGAGGCCTTCGAGGACGGCTGGAGGCTTCGCGCTCGGAGACAGTCGAGATCGAGGCCCTCCACACCCCCGGCCACCGGCCCGAGCACACCTCCTTCCTGCTCCGCGACTCCGGCCGGGGCGGCGATCCCTGGGCGGTCCTGACCGGCGACTCGCTGTTCGTCGGCGACGTCGCCCGCCCCGACCTCGCGATCGAGCCCCGCGACGGCGCCGCTGACATCTACAGGTCGCTGCACGAGCGGCTGATGCCGCTTGCCGACGAGGTCGAGGTCTGGCCCGCGCACCTCGGCGGCTCCGCCTGCGGCAGCGCCGGGATCGACCTGAAGGCCTCCTCGACGATCGGCTTCGAGCGGGCCCACAACCGGGCGCTCCAGTTCCGCAGCGAGGCCGAGTTCGTCGACGACGCCGTCGGCGACACTCGGCTCGCCGCCGCCGAACGTCGAGCACATCGTCGCGATCAACCGCGGCCCCTTGGTCGAGCAGCTCGGCACCCCCACCCCGCTCAGCCCCCGCTCGGTCGAGGTGGCGATCGCCGAGGGGGCGCTCCTGATCGACGCCCGGACAAACGAGCAGTTCGACGAGGCCCACATCCCGGGCGGGATCAGCGCCTCCGCCTACGACACCGGCTTCGCCACCAAGGTCGCGCGGGTGGTGCCGCCCGAGGCCGAGCTGATCGTGGTCGCCGCCTCCGACGGCTACGAGCTCGAGGCGGCCGAGCTGCTCTCCTCGGTCGGGCTCCAGGTTCGCGGCTTCCTCGCCGGCGGGATGACCGCCTGGCGATCGGAGGGACGACCGGTCAGCCGACTGGAGTTGATCGACCCGGCGGAGCTCGCGGAGCGGCTGGACGACGGCGCCGCTCCCCTGGTCCTCGACGTCCGCGACGAGGACGAGTGGGAGCAGGGCCACATCCCGGGCTCGGTCCACGTCCCCTACGGCGAGCTCCTCGACCATCTCGAGGAGCTGCCCGGCGATCGCCCGATCGCCGCCGTCTGCAGCGGCGGCAAGCGCAGCGGCCTCGCCGCCTCGATCCTCCAGCGCGAGGGCTTCGACGAGGTGATCCACGTCGGCCACGGCGGCGTCGGCACCTGGCGCAGCCAGGGCCGTCCGGTCGACAGCGGCGGCTAGGCCGTCTAGTAGCCGGCCGGGTGGCGGGCGACGTAGCTCGAGGCGTCGGAGCGCATGATCGTGCTCCAGCGCGGCCCGTTGCCGCCGCCGGGGCCGCCGGTGTCCCAGCGCAGCCCGGCGATCATCGCCCAGGCGTGGCCGCTGTTGGCGAAGACGGTGATCCAGCTGCCGCCGCCGGGCGAGCCGTAGACCTGGAAGCCGCTCGAGTCGAGCGGGCTGGAGAGGAGGCCGCCGCCGTGGAGCGCGTAGCTGACCGCGCCCGAGCAGTCATAGCCGCTCGACTCGAACGAGCCGTGGCCGCCTCCCCATACGTAGGGCGTCTCGTTGATCTGGTTCGCCGCCTCGATCGCCGCGCGGACCGCGAGCGGCGCGTTCGCCGGCGGGATCGCCTCGCCGTCGACCAGCGCCGCCCGCCCGGCGGGCGCCGGGATGTCGGAGAGGTCGCCCATGATCTGCTGCTCCTTCTCGAGCAGCGCGTCGAGGGCGCTCTGGCGGGCGTTGCGGGCGGCGGCGAGCTGGGCGTGCTGCCGCTCGACCTGGGCGCGGGTGCTCGCAAGCTCCTGTTCCTTGGCGGCGACCTCGTCCCGGGCGGCCTCGAGCCGCTCACGGGTATCGGTCAGCTGCCCGACCAGGGCGGTGATCTCGTCGCGGAGCCCTCGGACTCGCGCGACCACCTCCTCGTCGTAGCGCTGGATCCGGTCGAGGTACTCCTTGCGGGTGAGCAGGTCCGACCAGTCGGACGACTCGAGCAGGACGGCGACGATGTCCGGATCGTCCGACTTGTAGATGTCGACGAGGAGCTCCTCGAGCGCCGAGTAGGCGGCCTGAAGCTGGGCGCGGACCGCCGCCAGGTGCCGCTTCTGCTCGTTCAGCTCGGCGGTCGCCGTGTCGAGCTCGGCCTGCTTCGCGGCGAGGTCGGCGCTGGACCGCCGCCTCCTGCTGGCGGAGCACCGACTCGCGGCCGATCAGCTGATCGACCTCGGCGTTCATCGCGTCGATCTGCGACTCGAGCGGTCCCTTGCTCTCCTCGATCCGGTCGAGCTCGCCGAGCTTCTGCTCGATCTTGCCGGCGGGGCCCTGGCCGGCGGCGTTCTGGCCGACCAGCGAGGCGAGCACCAGGCAGATCAGCACCATCAGGCCAAGCACGGCCGTCCGCCCCTTGGCGGTCCCCGCGGGCCTGCGCGGTCTGTGGACTATCGGGAGTCGGCATTCGCACTGTCCGGCGTGGCACGGCGGGCGCGGCCGGGTCAGTGGGGCCAGGCTAGTGGTTTCCCGCCACGAATGTCAGCAGTTGCTAACACGTTTGCAAGATCTCGTTGCGAAACCGGCCCGCCTGAAATGGCGTCCGTAAGTGGCATCCTGAGGGGATGAGCGAGCAGTTCTGCGACGTCGGGCGCGGGATCACCCTCTGCTACGAGACCTTCGGCGACCCCGCCGACCCCCCGGTGGTGCTGGTGATGGGCCTGGCGACCCAGATGATCGCCTGGCACGAGGAGTTCTGCGAGCAGCTCGCCGACCGCGGCTTCTACGTCGTCCGCTTCGACAACCGCGACATCGGCCGCTCGACCCACCTCGACTTCCGGCCGCCGACGATGGGCCAGATGCTCCGCCGCCGGGTCGGCCCCGAGCAGTACTCGCTCTCCGACATGGCCGAGGACACCGCGGGCCTGATCCGCGAGCTCGGCATCGCCCCCGCCCACGTCGTCGGTGCCTCGATGGGCGGGATGATCGGCCAGGTCCTCGCCGCCGAGCACCCCGAGCTCGTTCGCTCGCTGACCTCGATCATGTCGACGACCGGCAGCCGCTGGCACGGGCAGCCCGCCCTCTCGGTCTACAAGTACCTGCTCCGGCCGCCACCGCGCGACCGGGAGGGCTACGTCGACCGCGCCGCCGAGGTCTTCGGGCTGGTCGGCTCGACCGGCTTCCCCCGCGACGAGTCCTACATCCGCGAGCGCGCCGCCCGCAGCTACGACCGCGGCTACGACGTCAGGGCGGGCGGGCGCCAGCTCGGCGCGATCGTCGCCTCCGCCGACCGCACCGAGCAGCTGCGGACGATCACGGCTCCGACCCTGGTGATCCACGGCACCGTCGACAAGATGATCAGGCCCTCCGGCGGGCGGGCGACCGCGAAGGCGATCCCCGGCGCCCGGCTGGTCGAGATCGAGGGGATGGGCCACGACCTCCCCCGCGGCGTCTGGCCGCGGATCCTCGACGCGATCAGCGAGCACGCCCGGGCGGCCGACGGCACCGCGGGCCAGGGCGGCCGCCTAGGCAGCTCGACCCTCGAGCCGGGCCTCGGACTTCTCCGGCTCCGGCGACTTGAGCTCGTCGAGTGCGGCGCGGAGCCGGTCGAGCATCGACCACAGGTCCGGCATCTGGTCGCGGTCGGCGACGATCCCGAAGTCCATGTGGCCGCAGTAGCTCATCACGCTGATGTTCAGGCCCATCCCGTCGGTGATCACCGAGACCGGATAGGTCGCCACCAGCCTGGCGCCCGCGCAGTAGAGCGGGAACTGGGGGCCGGGGACGTTCGAGATCACCAGGTTCCACATCGGCCGGCCGGGGCCGCTGGTCGAGATCGCGAAGCTGGCGCGGGCGGCGCGGGAGAAGACCGCCGGCGGGATGAAGTGGTTGGTGTCCTTGAGCAGCTCCGCCGGAAGCGCCCTGTGGTGCTCCTTCATCGCCCGCAGCGCCTCGTGGGTCTTCCGCAGCCGCACCACCGGGTCGGGCTCGTTGGTGAACAGGGGCGCGCTCATCAGCATGATCCGGTTGCCGAAGGTGCCCATCTGCTCGTCGGTGCGGACCGAGACCGGGATCTGGGCGACGAGCGGCTCATCGGGAAGCTCGTCGTGCTCGAGCAGCCAGCTCCGCACCGCGCCCGCGCAGATCGAGACGACCACGTCGTTGACCGTGCACTCGTACTGGTCCTTCACCCTCTTCACCTCGTCGAGGGTGAGCTGCCCGAAGGCGACCCGCCGGTGCTGCGAGATCCGCCCGTTGAAGCGGGTCTTCGGGGCCTTCATCTGGGTGTGGGCGAGGACGCCGCTCTCGCTGCGCCCGGTGAGCGTCTTCGCCACCCGGTCGGCGACCCGAGCGATCAGGCTGGTGCCCGGGAGGCTGGCGAAGACCGGCGACTCGTCGAGGTTGGGGAGCGCGGTCGGCAGCGAGCGGAGGATCCGCAGCGGGTAGCGCGGCACCCCGATCAGCCCCCGGGTGAGCATCTCCAGCTCGGTCGGCTCGCGCTCGGCGCCGTCCTAGCTCGGGCTCCTCCAGCTCCCGGCCCTCGGGCGCGAGGTCGAAGAGCACCCCCATGATCTCGGCGCCGGAGAGCCCGTCGACCAGCGAATGGTGGATCTTGGTGAGCAGCGCCTTGTGGCCGTGCTCGAGCCCGTGGATCAGGTAGAGCTCCCAGAGCGGCCGGGAGCGGTCGAGCGGCCGGGCGACGATCCGCGAGACCTGCTCGGCGAGCTTCTCCTCCGCCCCGCCCGGCGGCAGCGCCAGCTCGCGGACGTGGAAGTCGAGGTCGAAGTGGGGATCGTCGAGCCAGTAGGGATAGTCGAGGCCGAATGGCACCTCGACCAGGCGCCAGCGCAGCGGCGGCAGCAGCGGCAGCCGCTCCTCCATCAGGGCGCGGATGTCCTCGTAGCCGAGGTCGCCGCTCGGGGTCGTCGATGGATCGAGGATCGTCAGGCCGGCGACGTGGCCGGTCTGGTTCGAGCTCTCCAGCGCCAGGAACTGGGCGTCGAGACTGGTCAGCTGACGCATCGTGGCGATTCTCCCATGCGGGCAGCCGACCTATTCCGTTCCGCTGAGCCGCCGCAGCGACCGGCGCACCCGCACCCAGAAGCGGGTAGAACACGGGAAGGATGGGTACGGGAGCGAACAGGGCAATCCGCGCCCTTCTGGCGGCGATGGGCGCCGCGGTAGCTCTGCTCGTCGCCGCCGCCGCTCCCGCTCTCGCCCAGTACCCGGTCAGCTACGACTTCTCCAAGGGGGTCATCGCCCAGGCGCAGACGCCGAACGCGCCGCCGCCGGGCGCCAACGACTTCTCCTGCCGGCCCGACGCCGGTGAAGAGCCGGTGGTCCTGGTCCACGGGCTGCTCGCCAACCAGACCAACAATTGGCAGTACGATACTCACCGCTTCTCGCCAACCGCGGCTACTGCGTCTTCTCCCTCACCTATGGGACCAAGCCCGAAGTCTCATTCCCCGGCTATCAGCCCGGCGGACTGAAGCGGATGGAGGAGAGCGCCGAGCAACTCGCCGCCTTCGTCGCGCAAGTGCGGAGGGCGACCGGCGCGAAGAAGGTCGACATCGTCGGCCATTCCGAGGGCAGCCTGATGCCGAACTACTACGTCAAGTTCCTCGGCGGGGCGAGGAGGGTCGACGACTACGTCGGGATCACCCCGATCTGGCACGGCACCAACCCGGCCGGACTCGCCACCCTCGACCAGCTCGCCCGGGCGTTCGGGCTTGCCGGCCGGCTCGCTGCCGCTGATCGACAGCGCCTGCGAGTCGTGCCGCCAGTTCCTCCAGGGCTCGGAGTTCATCGCCAAGATGAGAGCGGGCGGGGTCGCCGCCCGCGGCGTCACCTACACGAACCTGATCACCCGCAACGACGAGCTCGTCGTCCCCTACACCAGCGGGATCGAGGAGGGGATGACCAACATCGTCGTCCAGAGGCAGTGCATCCTCGACCAGGCCGACCACGTCTCGATGGCCGCCGACCCGATCGTCGCCCAGGACGTCCTCAACGCGCTCGACCCCGCCCACGCGCAGCCGGTCCCCTGCACTCCGGTCCTGCCGCTGGTCGGGGCGCCCGCCTACACCGGCCCGCCCCGCTAGGGCGATATCCGCTCTAGCGCGGCGCTAGAGCGATACCGCTCGATATCCGGCCGGGGAAGCCTTCCCCGAGGCGTCAGATCGGGCAGGGCGGGTAAACGAGACCGGGATGGAGCAGAGCGGGGGAAATTTGGTCGAGAGCGCCGATCCGGAGCTTCTCGCCCTGGGCTTCACCCAGGCCGACCTACGCTCGGTCCGGCGCCTGGTCGAGGAGGAGGCGAGCGCCGCCGGGCTGCCGCCCGAGCGGATCGCCGACGTCGTCTTCGCGGTCAACGAGATCGCCACCAACGCCCTCCGCCACGGCGGCGAGCCGGCGAGCATCCGGGTCTGGCACCAGACCGGGCGCCTGCTCTGCGAGGTGAGGGACTCCGGCAAGGGGATCCCGGAGTCGATCGCCCCGGGACTGAAGCCGAAGATCGGCTCCGGCGGCGGCTTCGGGCTGTGGGCGGCGCGCCAGCTCTGCGAGGCGATCGAGTTCCGCGCCGACAGCTCGGGGACGGTGGTCAGGGTGCACGCCAGCTGGCCGGCGACCGGCTGAGCTGCGCTCAGCCTGGCCCGCCACCGGCTGACCCACTCCCGGCTCAGCTGAAGATCGCCCACCTTGCGGCGCCTGGCTTGCGCCCTCTCCCCCGCTGGCGATAGGCTCGCGCCCGCTTCGCTCGCCGTCCATCGCCCGTCGAGGAGAGGGAGGATCGTGAAACTCGTAATCGGCATCGTCCGGCCCGAGAAGGCCAACGACGTCCTGGAGGCCCTCTACCGCGCCGAGGTCCGGGGCGTCTCCCTCAGCAGGGTCCAGGGACATGGAGGCGAGCTCGACCGGGTCGAGACCTACCGCGGGACCACGGTGAAGGTGGAGCTCGCCGACAAGGCCCGCTTCGAGATCGCCGTCTCCGAGCCGTTCGTGCAGGCGACGATCGACGCCCTCTGCGAGGGCGCCCGCACCGGCGAGGTCGGCGACGGCAAGGTCTTCGTCGTCCCGCTCGAGCGGGCGGTCCGGATCCGGACCGGCGAGACCGATGAGACCGCGGTCACCCCGGTGGCCGCCTGATGGGCCCGCTGACGGAGGTGCCGCTGATCGCCCAGGCCGCCGAGGTCGACACCGGCGACACCGCCTGGATGCTGGCCGCGACCGCGCTCGTCCTCTTCATGACGATCGGGCTCGGGCTCTTCTACGCGGGGCTGGTGCGCGCCAAGAACGCGCTGAACACCTTCATGATGTGCATCGCCTCGATCGCGATCGGAGGCGTCGTCTGGGCGCTGGTCGGCTACTCGCTCGCCTTCGACGGCACCGGGGACCTGATCGGCGGACTCAACTACGCCGGCCTCCACGACGTCGGCTTCGAGCCCTTCGGGGAAACGACCATCCCACACCTCGTCTTCTTCGCCTTCCAGGGGACCTTCGCGATCATCACCCTGGCGCTGGTTTCCGGGGCGGTGGTCGAGCGGATGCGGTTCCCGGCGTTCGTCGTCTTCGGGGTGCTCTGGTCGGTTGGCGTCTACGCGGTGCTCGCCCATTGGGGCTTCGGGGGTGGCTGGCTCTTCGAGGGCGGCACCCTCGACTTCGCCGGCGGCATCGCGGTCGAGATGTGCTCCGGCTTTTCGGCCCTGGCGGCCGCGCTGGTGATCGGCGCGCGGAAGGACTACGGGCGGCAGGCGCTGCTCCCGCACAACTCCGTCCTCGTCCTGCTCGGCGCCGGAATCCTCTGGTTCGGCTGGTTCGGGTTCAACGGCGGCAGTGGCTTCGGGACGGGCGACGCGAGCGTGCTCGCCTTCACCAACACGCTCCTCTGCCCCGCCGCGACGCTCGCCACCTGGATGGTGATCGACGCGGTGCGCGGCCGGAAGGTGACCGCGATCGGGGCGGCCACCTCGATCATCGTCGGCTGCGTCCTGATCACTCCCGCCGGCGGATTCATCAGCCCAGCCTGGGCGCTGGCGCTCGGCGCCGCCGGAGCACTTCCCTGCTACGCGGTGATCGTCTGGCGGCCACGCACCCGGGTGGACGAGACTCTCGACGTCCTCGCCGCCCACGGGATCGCCGGCTTCACGGGGATCCTCGCGATCGGCTTCATCGCCCAGGCGAACTGGAACGGGATCTCCGACGGCTGGCTCTACGGCAACTTCGACCAGTTCGTCGACCAGGCGCTTGCGGCCGTCGCCACCCCGGCGTACGCCTTCGCCGCCACCTTCGTGCTGTTGAAGGCGATCGGAGCGGTGATGCCGCTGCGCGGCCCGGAGGACGACGAGGCCGTCGGGATGGACGCGATCTACCACGGCGAGGAGGCCTACCCGACTGGCGAGGGCGCGATCCTGGTCAGCCCCGAGGCCGGCGAGGAGGAACCGGTTCCGGTCGCCCAGCCCTAGGAATCTCTCGGGCTCGCGGCCGGATTCCGTTTCCGCACCCAGACGGCGGGTAGCCGACTGATGAGCTACGAGAGGAAGGGATGACGACTGAGCGCCTTGAAGAGACCCTGAGCGCCGAGGATGCTCGCGTGGTGATCGCGTCGGGTGATGCGAGCGTCGTCGATATACGCGGCGACGAGGAATGGGAGCAGGGCCGGATCGCGGGAGCAGAGCACCACACCGAGGAGGTGGTGATCGAGCGTCTGGCTGAGTTCCCCGACGACAATGCGATCGTGGTCGTATGTGCCGACGGGGAGCGCAGCGCGAAGCTGGCCGCGAGACTGCGCGAGGAAGGCAGGGAGGCGGCGAGCATCAACGGCGGCATGGAGGCGTGGCTGAACGAGGATCTGCCGTTGCAGCCAAGGGACCACGACGAGTTCAAGGGTCCCGACTACACGGGCGCGGGCCCGGGGGCGTCGAACTAGGCTCAGCTCACCGAGAGGCAGACGACGGTCGCGTCGTCCTTGAGATCTCCGTCGGTGGCCTCGAGGACGGCGGTGTGGACTTGGCGGACGGTGTCCGCCGCGGTCGCCGTCTCCGATCGAATCGCCGCTTCGATCACCCCCTCGGCCCCGAGGCCGGCCTTGCCGGCGCCGGGGACCACAACCCCGTCGGAGACCATCAGTAGGCGATCCCCGGGCCCCAGCTCCGTCGTGTGCTCCGCTGGCTTAGGGCTCGCCCTTCCTCCCAGGCCATGGGCCTTCGGAAAGCTGAGAGGCTCGGGGTCGCCGTCGGCGGGGAACAGAACCGGCGCCACGTGGCCGCAGTTGGCGACCCTGAGACGATGCGAGGCAGGGTCCCAGCGGGCGATCACCGCAGTCATCTCCGCTCGAGGACCGGGCATCTCCTTGAGGGTCTGATGCATCACGATCAGCGCCTCGCCGATCTCCGCATCGCTCCGCCGCGCCGCCCGAAGCGCGCCGAGGGCGACGGCGGAACTGGCAGCGGCGCGGGTCGAGCTCCCACCGAGACCGTCCGCGAGCGTGATCCAGACGCCGTCCAGGTTCTCGATCACGTCGAACCAGTCTCCGGCGACCTCATAGCTCGGCACCACGTTCCCCGCAACCTCTCCTCCCGTGATCCTCGAGATGCGCGGCGGCAAGAGGCTCTGCTGGATCTCGGCCGCGGCCTTCGGCTGCTTGCGCCGCTGGGTTCGCGCGAACGTGTCCGTGTAGCGGTCGGCGAGGGTGATCGCGGCCGAAGCCTGGCGGGCAATCTCGGTCAGCGGCTGGGCTGGTCGCCCGAATGCGATCAGGACCCCGGTCGCTCGTCCGCGCAGCCACAGGGGGACGAGCTCGACCCCGGGGTATTCGGCGAGATGGGCCCGGAGCTCCGAGATCCCGCTCGCGTCCAGCTCCGGGCCGACTGCGAGCGGCGCCGGCAGTTGCTCGGAGAGCCGACTCGCGCCGGCGACCCTGAGCAGATGGGATCCGTCGATGTCGACGAGGTAGAGCGCCAGCGGGACGCGCGCCATCCGCTCGGCCTCAGCCACCAGCTGCTCCGGAAGTACGGGCGGTGCAACCGTGTCGAAGACCCGAATCGCCTCGAGGCCGATCGGCCTTTCACGGCCGAGCCTGCCGGGCGGCAGCAGTCCGTCCGGCCGCGATCGCTCCTTCCCCGAGGAGATCTGTTCGGTCGCGGCGATCAGCTCGTCCCGCGTCTTGAACCGACGGTAGATCGTTGATCGTGAGACGCCCGCCGCCGCGGCGATCTCGGCAAGCGTCGTCGACGGCGAACGCGCCAGGAGGTTGCCGGCGGCCTCCAGTATCCGCTGCTCGTTCCGAGCCGCGTCGGCGCGCTTCGGGTGCTCCTTCACTCTGCTCATTCGAGCCGGTCGATCACGAAGTGAGACAAATTGTGTCAGGAGTATGTTCCGGTTCAGAGCCTGGCGGCACTGCCCGGGTTTCCAACCGATTGTGAGGGGAATCCGGACCGCATGAAAGGAACTCGTCGCTCTACAGAGGGATCACGCGGTTCAGCGGATCAGGAGTCGATCGGGGAGCTCGTCAAGCACCTGACACAGCAGACCTCGGAGCTGGCCCGGCGGGAGGTCGAGCTCGCGAAGGCGGAGATGAGCCTGAAGGCGAAGCGCATCGGGACCGGAGCCGGTGCGTTCGGCGGAGCGGGCTTACTCGGCCTCTTCGCGTTCGCCGCCCTCACCGCCGCGCTGGTCCTGTTGATCGCGACGGCGACTGAGGAGTGGGTCGCGGCGCTGATCGTCGCAGCGGCGTATGCCGCGGTGGCGGGCGGGCTGGCGCTCGCCGGTAAGCGGAAGGTGGACCAGGCGACCCCGCCGATCCCTGAGCAGACGATCGAAAGCACGAAGGCGGACATCGATGAGACGAAGAGGAGAGCGGAGGTGGCGCGGAGATGAATGCCGAACAGAGGAGCCCGGAGGAGATCAGCGAGGAGATCGCCGAGACGCGCGAGGAGCTCGGCGACACGGTCGAGGCGCTCGCAGGCAAGGCCGATGTCAAGGGACAGGCAAAGGCGAAAGTGGACGAGGCCAAGGGGGAGGCAAAGGCGAAGGTCGACGAGGCCAAGATCAAGGTTGACTCTGCGAAGGGAGAGGCAAAGGCGAAGGTGGACTCCGCTGCTCAAAGCGTCCAGGACAACCCGGTTCCGGTTGCCGTCGCCGCGGCCTTCGCCGCCGGGGTGATCGTCGGCTGGCTCCTCGGTCGCTGAGGTCGCTGATGAGGCAACTCGCACGACTCCTTCTAGCCGGGGGCGCGATCGCGGCCCTGCTCGCCGGGCTGCGGAAGCTCTTCGAGGGCCGCACCGAGCTGCTGAGGAGCGCGGCCACTGTTGCTGGCCCGGCCGCTTCTGAGACCGGTCCCGGTCCGCCCGCCGCACCGCGGGTGGAGGAAAGCCGGAACGGAATCGCCGATCTCAGCCGCGAGGAGCTCTACGAGAAGGCGAAGCGCCTCGAGATCGAGGGAAGGTCGAAGATGAACAAGCGCGAGCTCGCGCGTGCGGTCGCCGAGCGGGAGGCCGGAGAATGAAGGTTGCCTTCATTCCGATCAGCATCCTCGGGGGACTCGTAGCCGGCTTCGTCGGCCAGAAAGCGTTCGAGAGGCTCTGGTCCGTGTTCGACGACGAGGAACCGCCCGATGCCCGGCATCGTGAGGTCGCGATGGTGAAGCTGATCGGAGCACTCCTCCTGGAGGGGGCGATCTTCAGGCTCATCCGCGGGCTCTTCGACCACACCGCTCGGCGCGGGTTCGCCCGGGTAACCGGGACCTGGCCTGGGGAAGAGGCTCCCGAGAGGTCCTAGCGGTGGCGAGTGGGAGTACACCGAAGCGGGGGAACAACGAGCCGTCGGGTGTGGACCGTAGATCCGGTCTCTCCGCCACGCTGAAGCGGACCGCCACCGAGTTCAGCGAGGACAACCTGACCACATGGGCGGCGGCGCTCACCTACTACGGAGTCCTCGCCCTCTTCCCCGCCCTGATCGTCCTCGTCTCGATCCTCGGCCTGGTCGGCGATCCGAAGTCGACGACCGACACGCTCACCGAGGTCGTCACCAGGATCGGGCCGGAGTCCGCGGCCGACACCTTCTCCGGGCCGATCGAGCAGATCACCGAGAGCCGGGACAACGCCGGTTTCGCCCTGCTCCTGGGGACCCTGGTCGCGCTCTGGTCCGCCTCCGCCTACGTCGGCGCGTTCATCCAGGCGTCGAACGTGATCTACGAGACCCGGGAGGGGCGGTCGTTCTGGTATCTCCGCCCTCTGCAGATCCTCGTCACCCTGGCGATGATCCTTCTGCTCGCGGTGATGGCGCTCGGATTGACGTTGACCGGTCCGATCGTCGACGCAGTCGCCGATCCGATCGGGGTCTCCGCCACCGCGGTGACCGTCTGGAACCTCGCGAAGTGGCCGATCCTCGCCGCCGTCTTCGTCCTTATGCTCGCGGTCCTCTACTACGCCTCGCCGAACGTCAAGCAGCGCGGCTTCGCCTGGGTAACCCCCGGGAGCGTCGTTGCCCTCGTCGGCTGGATCGTCGCCTCCGCCGGGTTCGCCTTCTACGTCGCCAACTTCGGCTCCTACAACAAGACCTATGGCACTCTCGCGGGAGTGGTCGTCCTGCTCGTCTGGCTCTGGATCACCAACCTGGCGATCCTCTTCGGCCATCAGCTGAACGCCGAGCGGGAGCGAAGCGCAGAGTTCGACGAGGGCGTCCCGGGCGCCGAGCGCGAGCTCCAACTCGAGCCGCGGGACGAGCCGAAGCCCGCGAAAACCGCCTGAGGCTAGCCCAGGCCGAGCACCTCCAGGAACGCGTCGGTCACCTTGTCGTAGCCCGAGTCGTCCGGGTGCAGGCAGTCGTTCCCGCCGACCCAGTCCTCCGGGGCGAGGTCTCCATAGACCTCAGCGACCTCGATGTCGTATCGGCCGGCGACCTCCCGGATGATGTCGTGGAGCCCCTGCGGAACGCCGGGGCCGCCCTCGAGAGCGAGGGCACCGAGCTGGATTGCACCGGGAACCCCTCCGAGGAAGCAGGTCGCGATCGGGTTGTCGTAGGTCCCGATCACGATCGGGGCCCGGTTCCCCGCCGCCTCGCGGAGCGTGGCGAGCGCCGGGTCGAGATCGCTCCCGTAAGCGGCGAACTCGATCTGGATCGTCGCCAGGCACGCCGGCGTCGGGCCGCCGAGGCAGGCGGCGATGATCGGGTTGGTGACGTCGTTTCCGCCGATGTGGAGCGTGGTCAGCTTGACGTCGTCGCGCTTGCGGCTATTGCCGTTGCGTTCCTCGAGCAGCGGGATCGCCTGGGGAAACTGGCCCGCGACCATGGTCGGGGTGGTCGCGCCACCGACCGCGAGGTTCAACAGCTCGAGGTGCCGGCAGCCGCCGCGGGACTGGAAGCCGCCCCGGAAGTGATGATGCCTCGCTCCCGGGCACTTCCCGCGATCCTTGATCGCCTCGTTCAGCTGCGGGACGTAACCCTCCACGCTCGGCACCGTCGCGCCAAAGCCGAACGCCCACGAATCCCCCAGCGACAGCTGGAGGGGCCGTTTCGCCGGGTGACCGTTCGCCGCCGCCGGCGACGCGGTGACGATCAGCGCCCCGAGCATCAGGAGCACCGAGATGAACGGGATCCTTCCCTTCATTGGGCCCACCTTCCTTGGCTTGGCCCCGACCTTGGGCCGGCATCCGTTCCGGCCGCGGGATCTATTCAGGTCATTGCATACCCAGGCGCGCCCGCCGGAAACCCCAAGGGCGGCGTTCTAGGACCTCGAAGGCGAGCAGGACGAGCGCCGGGGGCACGGTGCCCGGCAGCGAGTCGACGACGAGGAAGAGCTGGTTGAAGGCATTGGCGACCACGAACGTCGCCACCGCCGCAAGCGCTTGCGGTCGCCGCTCGGCGGCCAGGATCCCGCCGACGAGCCCGGCGACGAAGTAATCGCCGTAGTCGGTTGAGGCGTCGCCGATGTCGGCCACCTGAAGCCGCGGCAGCTCGCCGGCCGGGGCAGCCGCGTTGAACTGGGCGTTCTGCTCTCCGAAGAAGTCGCCGAAGATGAAGACGGCGTCGATCGCCGCCATCGCGTAGACGCCGGCCTTCAGCAGGGTCAGCGGCGCTGCCCCGGCGAGCAGCCGGCCGACGGTCACGCATGAGCCGACGATCAGCGCCAGCCTGGCGACCCGGCCGAGGGGATCGTCGGGAGCGACCAGCGCCCCGGCGAGCATCGGCACGACGAGGAGCGCCATCCACGGCCGGGCGCCGTGGGCCGCCCAGCCGAGCGCGAGGGCACAGGCCGGCGGCACCAGCAGCAGCGCGATCCAGGTGAGGACGTCCGCGCTCGCCGCCGCGACGGTGATCGCGACCACCGTCGCGACGACCGACGCCGGCGCCACCAACGACCAGCCGCGGCCGCCGAACCGCGCCAGCAGGACCGGCAGCCCCGCGGCGGGGAGCGCGACGCACAGTGCCTGGGCGGCGTCGAGCACCGCGGTGTCGGCCTCGAAGTACACCGGCGACAGCGTTGCAAGCGGCGAGCGAGCGGCGGTGACATCGTTGCCGCGTGAACCCGAGGGTGAGAGTGGTCGGGCGGCGGGTGGTGGTCGTCGCCGTCGTCGCCCTGCAGGTCGGGTTGGCGGCCCGCGGCTACTTCTCAGACCACAAGGAGTTCGCGTTCCAGATGTTCCCCGAGTCGAGCACCTGGCGGGCGGATGTTGTCCGGGTCACCGCCGACGGCCGACGGATCCCGATCGAGCGTCCGTGGTCGGGATACCGCTGGGACGAGCTGGTCCCGAACGTGGGCCTGCGCTACCCGGCGATCCGCCACCACGCGAACGCCGGGCTCGACAACCAGCTCGCGTTCCTTTCCTCCGCGCTCGACTGGGTCGCGACCAATACCCCGGGCGACGACGAGACCCGCTACCTGGAGGCCACGGTGACGTCCTGGCACAACGCCGATCCACCTGAGGTCGAGGTCCTTCGGAGCCGTGTACGAGAGCCGTGATCGCCGCGCTCGACGAGCTGCTCGGTCGGTCGGTCAGCATGCGTGCCCTCGCCCTCCTCAGGGTGCTGGTCGGCGCGGTGGTGCTCCTCCATCTGGAGCCGTTTCTCACCGACAGCCTCGACGGGCGGACATACCGAGACGCGTTCCACGAGCCCTACGCCGCCTGGTATCCGGAGGTGCCCGAGGAGGTCTACGTCGGGCTGCTCTGGCTGGCGGCGACGGCCGCAGTCGCCATGTCTCTCGGCCTCCTCACCCGGCTGGCGACGGCGACCACGTTCGGGATCGTCACCTACAACCTCTTCCTATCGACCACCCACTTCCACAACAACCGGGCCTACCTGGTGATCGTCCTCGGGCTGCTTGCGGTGGCGCCGTGCGGACGGGAGCTCTCCCTCGACGCCTGGCTCCGCCGCCGTCGGGGCCGACCGGCACTCGACCTCTCGGCCCCCGCCTGGCCGCTGTGGCTGCTCCGCTTCGAGTCCGCCGCGATCTACGGGGCGTCCGGCCTCAGCAAGCTCCTCGATCCCGACTGGTTCGGCGGCACCGTCACCTGGCAGCGCGTCGTCCGGGCCCGGGACGACCTCGAGGCGACGCCCCTGCCGGAGTGGGCGATCTCGATCCTCACCGACCGCGGCTTCCACACCGGTGCGGCGAAGTTCATCGTCCTCACCGAGCTCTTCATCGCGGTCGGGCTCTGGTGGCCCCGAACGCGTTACCTGGCCGTCTGGGTCGCCGTCGCCTTTCACGTCGCGATCGAGATCTCGGCGTCGGTCCAAGTCTTCTCGCTCCTGGGGATCGCCGTGCTCGTCGTCTGGGCGGTGCCGTCCACCCGGGATCGGGTGATCTGGATCGACCCGACCGCCCCTCGCGAGCGGCGATTGGGCGCGGTCGTACGCGGGCTCGACTGGCTCGCCCGGTTTCGGATCGAGCCGGCTCCTCCAGGCTCTCCGCCTGAGGTCGTGGACCGGGACGGCACCACGCTCCGCGGCGCGCCGGCCATCGTGTTTGCGCTCAGCCGCCTCCCCCTGACGGCTTGGTTCGCGCTCCCGGCGCTGCTCCTGCCCGGCGTCCGCAGGGCCCGGAAGCAATGATCGCGACTCGGCTCTGGCGAGCAGGCCTTGCCCTGGCACTGATCAGCGCCGCCGCGTTCGCGGTGGTGGCGCCGCCTGAGCGCTGCCCGTCGGTGACCACGGCAGAGCTCCGAGGATCGGCACAGGCGAGCGTCGATTGGTTCGTCCGCAACCAGGACGCCGATGGCAGCTGGCTCTACCTCTACGACGCCGAGGAGGACTCGGCTTCGTCCGAGTACAACGAGGTCCGCCACGCCGGGGTGACGATGGGCCTCTACCAGGCCGCGGCGGCGGGGCTGCCTGGGGCGTCGCCATCGGCCGACCGTGGTACCGACTGGGCCCTCGAAAGGCTCGTCGAGCGCGATGGGTGGGCCGCGCTCGCCTACTCCGGCGATGTGAACACCGGCGCGACCGCGCTCCTCGCCGCCGGCCTCACGATTCGCCGGGAGGCGACCGGCGACCCGCGCCACGACGAATTGCTCCGCCGGCTCGGGCGCTTCCTGCTCGCTCAGACCGAGCCGTCGGGCGCGGTGCTCGCGTCGTATGACCTGACTCGCGGGGCGCCGGAGCCGGGCGTCTACTCCAAGTACTACACGGGCGAGGCCTACTGGGCGCTGGCCCGCCTCCACCGAGCGTTCCCGGGCGAGGGTTGGGGCGAGGCGGCGGACCGGATCGGCGCCTACCTCGCGACCTCGCGCGACGAGGTCGAGGACCACTGGCCGCCGATCCCCGATCACTGGGCCGCCTACGGCGCCGCCGAAACCGTGCAGTTCCCCGAGCGGCGCGGCCCAGCGCTCACCGAGAACGAGTCGGAATACGCCCGCGACCAGGCCGAGCTCTTCGGCCCCCAGGCACGGTGGGTCGCCCAGCGCTTCGGACCGTGGGGCGGCCTGGTGCGGGGCACCTACACCCCCCGCGGCGGGGGCTACGGCGTGATCAGCGAGGCCCTGACTGGATGGTGGCTGGCCGCCCAGGCGGAGCCCCGGCTAGCCGACCTCCGAGAGCCGCTCGCCGAACGCGCCACCTGCACCGCCGGACTGGCGATGGAAGCGCAGTCCGACGGCGAGGATGCCGCGGACGCCGCCCGCCCCGAGCGGGTGGAGGGCGCCTGGTTCATCGACGGCGAGACCCGGATGGACGACCAGCAGCACGCGCTCGCCGGCCTGTTGCGGACGATCCCGATCGTCGAGGCGGACGAAGGGTCGAGCTCGGGGGGCGATGACGCGCCATCGGGCTGGCTGTGGGCCGCGGTGCTGGTTCTGTTGCTGAACCCCGCCCGGGCCGCGTTCGGGGTCCCGCGCGCCGGGCGCTCCCCGCGGGAGGTCGATCGGCGTGGCCGCCCTCGGCGGGGCGATCGGCGGGCTCGCGGTCTGCGCCGCCGCCGCCCTGGGGGACCCGCTGCTCGAGGCACTCGACGTCAGCGACCCCTCGTTCCGCACCGCCGCCGGGATCGTCGCGGGTCTCGCCGGCGCGATCGACCTCTTCCGAAGACCACCCTCGCCCGAACCCGCGCTTCCCGGCTGGCGCGCCGCGCTCGTCCCGGTCGCGATCCCCGTCGTCGCCCGCCCCGCACTGCTGGTGGTGGCGCTGGGCGCGGGCGCCGAGGAGGGCGTCCTCGTCAGCGTCGCCGCGATCGCGACCGGGGTGGCGATGCTGGTCGGCTTGGTGGCCGCGACCCCCATCGAGGGCACCAGGGGCCGGGTCCTGCGGTGGGCGGGCCGGCTACTCGCGGCCGCGCTCGTCGCCGGCGGAGTCATCCTGACCCTCGACGGGATCATCGCCGTCTAGGGCCGCGCCAGAGACCACGCAACCAGGAGGTGCGCCCGTCAGGGTTGGCCGTAGGCCGCAAGGAACACGCGGACCGCCTCGTCCGCGTAGCGCTTCAGCTCGGCCTCCGTGAATTCCGCGTCTGCGTCGAACATCGCTCGATTGAGCGGGATCGAGAGGATGAGCCAGATGAACTGCTCGGCTGCGAGCTCCGCGTCGTCGATTCGCAAGAGCCCCTTCTCGGCGAACCGCCCGAACCTCGCCGCGAGCCCCGTGGCGCTCCGTCCCGGACCGCGCTCGTAGTACGTCCGCCCGAGCTCGGGAAAGCGCTCTGCTTCACCGATCACCAGACGTCGCAGCTGCAGCAGCCGCGGGTCCCTCACGATGCTGATCAGCAGGCCGGCGATCTCTCGCAAATCGGCCTCGAGGTCCTCGGAGTCCTCGAGGGTCTCGACCCCGGTGAAGAACGGCTCGCCGACCTGGTCGATCGTCCCGAGAACGATCTCGTTGAACAATCCCTCCTTGTCGGAGAACTGCCTGTAGACGGTCTGCTTCGAGACCCCGGCCTCCGCCGCGATCTCGTCCATGCTGGTTCCGAGGTAGCCGTTGCGGAGGAACGCGGTCCTCGCGGCGTCCAGGATCGCCTCCCGCTTCTGAGCCGACCGCCCGGGCTCCTCTCCCTGCCCCGCTGTCGCCGGCGAGACGCTGGAATCCACCGAAACTCCTCTCTTCCCCTAACCAGTACTGGACAGTACAGTCTCGATTATGGTACTGTACCGTCCAGTCTAGTTCATGGAAGAGCACGGAAACAACAACTGCGCGGCCCGAGGGTCAAGAGGGCGCGGCCGCCCGGGACAGAATCCGGCCTGACGCTCCGGCCATCCTCGCCAAGGAGCTCGTGAAGACCTACACGGGCGATGACGAGGTCGAGGCGGTCCGGGGCGTGGACCTCGAGGTCCACACCGGCGAGATCTTCGGCTTCCTCGGCCCCAACGGCGCGGGCAAGTCAACGACCGTCCGGATGCTGACGACTCTGTTGACGATCACCTCCGGCGGTGCCGAGGTCGCGGGGCTTGACGTCGCCGGCGATCCGGACGGGGTCCGCCGCAAGATCGGCGTCGCCCTCCAGGAGGCCGGCCTCGACCCGCGCCAGACCGGCCGCGAGCTCCTCGTCCTCCACGGGCGCCTGTTCGGGCTCAGCGCCGCCGAGGCGAAGGAGCGGGCGCAGCAGCTGCTGGCCCTGGTCGAGCTCGAGGACGCCGCGGACCGGGTGACCAAGGGCTACTCGGGCGGAATGCAGCGCCGGCTCGACCTGGCGGCGGCTCTTGTGCACCGGCCCGAGGTCCTCTTCCTGGACGAGCCGACCACCGGCCTCGATCCGGCGAGCCGGCTGACGGTCTGGGAGGAGCTGCGCCGGATCAACCGGCAGGGCACGACCGTGTTCCTGACGACCCAGTACCTCGAGGAGGCGGACCAGCTCTGCGACCGGATCGCGATCATCGACGACGGCAAGATCGTGCGCGAGGGCACGCCGGCGAGCTCAAGGCCGACCTGAGCGAGCGCAACGGCGGCGCCGCGGCCACCCTGGAGGACGTCTTCCTCGACGCGACCGGGCGCACCCGCGACCGCGCCGCGGGCGAGGTCCAGGAGGTGGCGGCGTGAGCGCGACGATCGCATTGGGCCGGCGCGCGCTGACGGAGGCGATCCGCCAACCCGACGCCCTGTTCATGACGATGTTCATCCCGATCTTCTTCCTGGTCGTCAACACCGGCCAGGCCGCCGACATCTTCCCCTCGGACTCGACCGGGTTCCTGGAGGGCCAGGGCTACGGCGCCTTCCAGCTGCCGATCACGCTGCTGCTCGCGGCCTCGTTCGGGATGGCCGCGCTCTTCCTGGTCGAGGAGATCGAGGGCGGCTACTTCGACAAGCTGCGCGCGATCCCGATCCCGCGCTACTCGATGGTGCTCGGCCGCCTGGTGGCGGAGGGCGCGAAGTGCGTCGTGATCGCCTCGGTGATCGTGCTGATCGCCCTCCCGTTCGGGATAACGATCGCGAGCGGGCCGCTCGGCTTGGTCCTGCTGGTCGCGCTCACCGCGCTCTGGGGCGTCGTCTACGCCGGCTTCATGCAGCTGATCGCGCTGAAGACGCGGAGCGCGGCGGCGACGAACTCGGGCGGGCTGATCTTCTTCCCGCTGCTCTTCCTGACGCCGAACTTCGTCCCCCGCGACCTGCTGACCGAGCCGATGGAGGTCGCCGCGACGCTGAACCCCGTCACCTACCTGATGGAGGCGCTCCGCTCGCTGATCCTCGTCGACCTCGACTGGGCGGACATCTGGCCGGGCTTCGCTGTGGTCTTCGGGCTCGGCGTGGTGATGCTCGTGCTCAACGTGCGGATGATCAAGGCCTACGACTAGCGTTCGGCTTTGCCTGCCGACGTAGCACAAGAGGCCCCCGTTGACCTTGCGCAGGTGGATCTCCTCGGTTATGGTAGCGCGGGCGGAACTGTGGCGAAGAGAAGAAGGCGTTCAGCTCGCGAGGAGCGTTCGGCAGGAACTCGCGGTGGCCGAGAGCACTCGGCGCCGAGCTCGACGGGCCGATGTCGGGCCGGCGACGACCGTGCCGACCTCATGCAGCCGAAAGAGGAAGGACGTGACGACGCCGAAGTTGCCGCCGCCCGCGGATCGCCCAATACAGATCGGGGTTTTCCTCGGCGCTGGCGCGGACGCGCTCGCCGCTGGCGAGCGCGAGCTCGGCCTTGGCAGCTTCGATCGCGAGTCCGCAGGTGCGGGTCAGATTGCCGAGGCCGCCGCCGAGGGTGAGGCCGCCCACGCCGGTGGTCGAGATGATTCCGCTCGGCGTGGCGAGCCCGTGCTCGTTCGTAGCGCGGTCGATCTCGCCCCAGGTCGAGCCGCCGCCAGGTCACCAGGGGTCCCCGGCGGGACCTGGTCATGCAATACCTATTTCCAGGTATGCTTCTCCGCGGGTACGGATCGGATGGGAGAGACGGGAAACACCGGGGCGGCCTCGAGCGGATCGTTCCTCCGGGCGATTCTCGCCGTGACCCTCCTCGTCGTGGGAGCGGCCGCTGTGTACGGGACGACGGCGCTGGGGACCCATAACAGCGACCAGCACTCGGACAACATGCGGCTCGTCGCCAACTACGACGACGGCGACGAATACCGTGTCGGGACCGACCTGGCGTTTTGGGGCAAGACGCTGATCGCCGCCAAGCTCGACCAGGGGTCCGGGCCGAATGCCTCCCCGCCGGGCGGCTTCCGGGTCCTGGACATCTCCAACCCGCGCAACCCGCGTGAGGTCGGGCAGTTCGACTGCTGGGGGGACCAGAGCGATCCCTCCGTATGGCGCGATCTGGTCGTCCTCTCCGTCGACAAGCCCACCACCACGGATTGCTCGGCGCAATCGGGGAGCTGGGAGGGAATTCGCGTCGTCTCGATCGCCGACCCGCGCAACCCGAAGCTTCTGGGCTCGGTGGCGACCGACTGTGGTTCGCACACCAACACCATGTACGCCGACCCCGCGAACGATCGCCTGCTGATCTACGTGCTCTCCTATCCGCTCGCGGGCCGCTACAACCCGGCGGGCAGTCTGCCCACCTGCAACCCGGCCTCACACCGCAAGTTCTCGGTGGTCGAGGTCCCGCTCGACGATCCGGGCAACCCGAGGGTGCTGCACACCGTCCCGGTGGGGACCACCATCGGCTGCCACGACGTCACCCTCTTTCTCGAGCGCCGGCTCGCCGCCGCGGCGTGCCTGACCGAGTCGCAGATCTGGGACCTCTCCGACCCCGCGAAGCCGGAGGTGATCGCCCGCATCCCGAATCCGCCGGAGCTCAACCTCAGCCACTCCACGGCGTTCTCGAACGACGGCAAGACCCTGGTGATTGGCGACGAGCTCGGTGGCGCCGCGGCCTCGCCCGGGTGTCTCACCGGCAATGAGCGCGACAGGTTCGGCGGGCTCTTCTTCTTCGACATCAGCGGAGATGAGGGTGCCCGGAATCCCGAGCCGGTCGGGACGTACAAGCTGCCGCAGACCAGAACCAACCTCTTCTGCACCGCGCACCAGTTCAACCCGGTGCCGATGAGGGGCGACCGGGACATCCTTTCCACCTCCTGGTACACGGGCGCCACCTCGGTGATCGACTTCACCCACGTGCGCGAGGGGGTGGCCCCCGAGCAGATCGCTTACTACATCCCGGAGCACACGGTGACGCCTGGCGATCAGCCCTCGGAGGCGGCCGCCTGGGCCTCCTATTGGTACAACGGCCACATCTGGTCGAGCAACTTCGATGAGGACGTCAACTCGATCGCCCCTCAGAGCCGCGGGCTCGACGTCTTCGCCGTGGACCACCCCGGCCTACGCGGTGCCGTCCGCCTGAAAAGGCTCAATCCGCAGGTCCAGGAGCCGCTTCCCTAGGTGATCCTCCCTTCCGCCTCACGGCGAAGGAAGCATCGAGCTCGAGACCACGAACGCCGCGCTCATCTGAGTCGCGCTCCCGGCGGCGTTGGAGGCGGTCACCCGGCAGCTGTAGCTGCCCGGCGCGGTCGGCGTGTACCGAGACTGACCGGCACCGCCGATATCGGTGCCGTTGAGCCTCCACTGATAGGCGAGGCTCTGGGGCGCGCGATAGAGGAAGGAGCCGAGCAGGTCGGGCGCCCAGGTGCCCCGAGAGCAGCCGAGCTGCTGCAGTAGGGGATCGGAGTGGACGTCTCCAAAGAACGACCCTCCGAAGCCTCCTCCGGACAGGGTGAACACCCATCCGACCGTCGGCGGCGCGGTTCCGGTCGGTGCCCGGAGCAAGGCGAGGCCGGCCGGGCCGCCAACCCCCTGTGCCGAGCCGTAGAGCGTGTCGACGGCGCCGCCGCCGGCGACCGGGGCGCCCTGGATCGTGTTGTTGTTGGCATGCGCAGCGCTGGTGGCGCCGTTGCCCCAGTAGATCCGCGCCGGGGAAGCACTGGGACGGGTAAACAAGTCCCTGAACCACCTTGAGATAGAGAAGGAGAAGCGCCGAGCCTCACCCGTCTCGAAAGCCTCACCCGTCTCGAGGCGGTCGACTTCGAGCAGGGCGGGCGCCGGCCCCGCGGGGTTGGGATCGATCGCCATCCCACCCGGGTAGCGCACTCCGCGCGCACTGTCGTAGAGCGTGTCGACCGGGCCGCCGCCGGCGAGGGGAGCGCCCCGGATCCTTCCGTCGATCTGGGGGCCGTAGTGCCAGTGGGTCCAGTAGATTCGCCCCGTTTCCCCGTCGATCGCCAACCACCACGGTACGGACACCTCCTGGGGGCCGTAGAGGGGGGGTCAACGGTGCCGCCTGCGGCGGCGCCGACGAGCTGAGCGCGCCGGATCGTGCTGTCGGTGACGTTGGCCCAGTAGATTCGCCCTGCGGCTGGGTCGATCGCCACACCGGTCGGACCGTTGACTCCCTGAGCGGGGCCGCTGTAGAGCGTCTCGACACTGCCGCCGGCGGAGAGCGGGGCGCGCCGGATCGTGTTGTCGCCGGTGCTGGCCCAATAGATCCGCCCCCCGGCCGGATGGATCGCGATTCCAGCCGGTTGACTCACCCCCTGCGCCGAGCCGCTGTAGAGCGTCTCGACGTTGCCGCCGGCGGAAAGCGGGGCGCGCCGGATCGTGTCGTCGTCGCGGTTGGTCCAGTAGAGCCGCCCGGCGGCGGCGTCGATCGCCAACCCGTGGGGCATGCTCACCCCTTGCGCGGAGCCGCTGTAGAGGGTGTCGGCGGTGCCGCCGCCGGAGAGCGGGGCGCAGCGGATCGTGAGCTCATGCCAGGCGCTGCTGATCCAGTAGATGGTGTCCGCCAACGGGGCGAGCCTATCAATGGGTGGCCGGGTCTCGTGACCTCTCGCGGGAACATCTGGCTAGGTCAAGAGGTGCGAGCGGAGGTTCCGCTTGGCATGGAAAACGGATGCTGAACGGACCTGCTAGCGATCACCCTCGATCGAGAAGAGGTTCCCGTCGGGATCCTTGAACCAGGCGACCTTCCCGCCGCCGGCGCGGGGTGAGATGCCCTTCTCGTTCGTGCCGTAGTCGAAGCCGCTCTCGAGCTCGCCTTCGTATTGCTCGAAGGTCACGCCGTTCGAGGTCAGCTCGTCGACCATCTGCTCGACGTCGTCGACGTACCAGGTGACCAGGGTCGCGGTCGACTGGCCGGCGTGGTTCGGAGACGGGTAGACGACCAACGACTCGACACCGCCTGACGCATAGACCTTGCTTCCGTCAGCGTCGGTCCGTACCACCGAGAGACCGAGCTTCCCCTCGTAGAACTCCTCGGCCCGTGTCATGTCGGTCACCGCGATGAACGCGTTCAGTCTGTAGCTGCTCAAGCCCATCGGTCCTCCTCGGGACGCTCACGATCCTCTGCACCTTATGCCTGGTTGCCCACATGCCCGATTGAGCTGATCGGTAGACAAGCGGACATAGGAAAGGCCCGCGTTATTGCGGGCCTTTCCTGAGGTAGCGGGGGCGGGATTCGAACCCGCGACCTTCGGGTTATGAGCCCGACGAGCTACCAGACTGCTCCACCCCGCGTCGGACCGAACATTTTAACGCGCCTCAGGCGAGGGGCAAGGGGGAGAAAGGAGGTTGGACGCGCTTGCCAGGGTATGGTCCGAGGGCGTTATGGCTGCCAAGGGGCGATCGATGCGGGTAGCCGTGGTCGACATCGGCACCAACTCGACTCGGATGCTGATCGGCGACGTCCGGAACGGCGCGTCGAGGAGGTCGAGCGCCGGACCACCGTCACCAACCTCGGCCGCGGCGTCGACCACGCCAACTGCCTCTGCTCCGACGCGATCGACGACGTCTGCGCCGTGATCGCCGACTACCAGGCCCGCTACGAGGAGCTTGGGGCCGAGCGGGTGATGGCGATCGCGACCAGCGCCGTCCGCGACGCCGACAACGGCGAGGCCTTCATCGCCGAGCTCCGCGAGCGCTTCGACCTCCACGCCCAGCTTCTGACCGGCGAGGAGGAGGCCCATCTCACCTACCTGGGGGCGACCGCCCAGCGGGCCGGCGCGAAGAGACGCACGCGTGCGCCTCGTCTTCGACATCGGCGGCGGCTCCACCGAGCTGATCGTCGGCAGCGGCAAGAAGGTCGGCTTCCACGCCTCGCTCCAGGCCGGCACCGTGCGCCATTCCGAGCGCCACCTGACCGTCGGACCCCGCCGACCCCCAGCAGCTCGAGGACCTCGCCTCCGACGTCCGCAACCTGGTCGAGGACGCGATCGCCGTCGACGCGCGGGTCGCACGCCGCCAGCGCGATCGCCGTCGCCGGCACCCCGACCTCGCTCGCCGCGGTCGACCAGGAGCTCGACCCCTACGACCCCAGCCGCGTCCACGGCTACCGCCTCGGGATGCGGCCGGTCCAGCGGATGCTCTCCCGGCTCGCCTCGATGCCGCTCGCCGAGCGGCTCCGGGTGCCCGGCCTGCACCCCGGCCGCGCCCCGACGATCGTCGCCGGCACCGTGATCCTCGTCCAGGTGATGCGCGCCTTCGGGCTCGACGAGGTCGAGGTCTCCGAGCGAGACATCCTCCACGGCTCGGCCCTCTCCGCCGCAATGGCGCCCGCCTGAGCGAACGGTTGGCTATAACGGCGCCAATTCGCGCCGATCCCCCAGTTTTGGGTATTGCTTTTTCACCGAATCCGTGCGGATACTCCATGGGTCGGGAGAGTGTGTGCTGGGCCGGACGCCCAGCATTCTCCCTCCCGGCTCATAGGTTCCAGGCGTTTGCCGTAAAAGGCGCCTCCCGTCGTCTGGAACCGCAACATACCCCCCAAGTACGGCCCCTGAGACGTACCCCTGCCCGTCCTGACGGGGCCGATTTCAGAAGACCGGCCGCCAATGGATTGGCGGTCGGTCTTCGTACTGGGGCGTTTCCCGACGGCCGCCGGCTCAGGCGGGCCGGCGTCGCCGTGCAGCTCGCGTCGGCGACCCGGTTGAACGCGAGGCGGGCGAGCAGCCCGGCGGCGATCGCCGCCACCCCCGCCATCACCAGGGCGGCGCGCGGGTCGATCGCCTCGGCGAGCCAGCCGGCGAGCGGGCCGCCGATCGGGGTCGAGCCGAGGAAGACGATCGAGTAGAGCGCCATCACCCGGCCGCGCATGCTCGGCTCCGAGGCGAGCTGGAGGGCCGAGTTGACGCTCGCCGCCAGGGTGACGCTGGCGGCGCCGAGCGGCGCCAGCACGGCCAGCTCGAGGGCGAGGGTGGGAGCGCCGGCCGCGAGCAGCGAGAGGGCGCCGAAGCCGATCGCCGCCCCGGCGAGGAGCAGCGGGGTGACCTTGCCGCGGGCGCCGTTGACGAGCGCGCCGATCACCGCCCCGACCCCCATCGCCGAGACCAGCGCCGCGTAGGCGCCGGGGCCGCCGTCGAAGGTGAACCGGGCGAGCAGCGGCAGGATCGCCTGGAAGTTGAAGCCGAGGGTGCCGACGATCGCCATCAGCCCGAGCGGGATCCAGAGCTCGGGGTCGGAGCGGACGTAGCGGAGGCCCGCCCGGACCGCGCCCGGCTCGCGCGGGACCGACCTCGCTCGGCCGCAGCTCCTCGGTGTCCATCCCCCGCAGGGCCCAGATCATCACCGCGAAGCTGGCGGCGTTCAGGGCGAAGCAGGGCTCGACCCCGACCGTCGCGATCAGGACGCCGGCGAGCGCCGGGCCGACGATCCGGGCCGAGTGGACGAGGACGCTGTTGAGGCTGACCGCGTTCACGACCCGCTCGCCGCCGACCATCTCCATCACGAACGCCTGCCGGGTCGGGTAGTCGACCGCGTTGACGCAGCCGCGGACGAAGACGAGGGCGAAGACCATCCACGGGACGAGGGCCCCGTCGAGCGCCAGGGCGAGCATCGCCAGCGGCGCGATCATGTGGAGGCCCTGGGTGAGCAGGAGCAGCCGCCGCTTCGGCACCCGGTCGGCGATCAGCCCGCCCCAGGCGCCGAAGAGGAGCATCGGCAGGAACTGGAGCGCGGTGGTGAGGCCGACCGCGACGCCGCTGCCGGTGAGGGTGAGGATCAGCCAGATCTCCGCCACCATCTGCATCCAGTTCCCCGACAGCGAGACGAGCTGGCCGGTGAAGTAGCGGCGGTAGTTGGGGATCCGAAGGCTGGCGAAGGAGCGGCCGAGGGCCTCGCGTCACCGGCGCTCCCCCCTCCGCGTGCGAGGCTCCGCGGCGGGGTCCTGCTCGAGCATCCGCTCGAGCACCTCGGCGGCGCGCTCGAGCGCCGCCAGGTCATCCGGGGGCGAGGTCGCGAAATCGGTGGGCGAGGTAGGCGGTCTTCCGGGCCCGGAGCCGCCGCAGCAGCGCCCGCCCCGCCGTGGTGACGCTGAGGATCGAGGAGCGGCCGTCCTCGGGGTCGCGGACGCGCTCGACCAGGCCGGCCCGCTCGAGGTGGCCGAGGATCCGGGTCGCGGTCGGGCGCTTGATCCGCTCGCGCTCGGCGAGCTCGCTCGGGGCGAGCGGCCCGTGGCGCTCGATCGTCGCCAGGGCGGCGGTCTGGGAGGGGCCGAGGTCGCTGCCCGCCTCCTGACGGAGGCGGCGGGCGGTGCGGACGATCGCCAGCCGCAGTCGCGGGGCCAGCTCCTCGTCGAGCCCCGGGGTCGTGGATGTGGGCTTGGTCGCCAAAGTGATTTGCCTCGCTAATTAGCCTAGCAAACCAGTACTATCCGCCCATGCGGCGCGCGGTTCTGATCACCGGGGTACTCGCCCTCGCTTTCTTCGGTGTGGCCTCGGCCGCGAAGAAGCAAAGCAGAAGTTCCCGATCGGCCCCTACCCCTGCCTCGGCAAGTGCCAGGTCTTCCCGACGCCCTCGGTCGGCCCCGGCGCCCCCTCGCTCGGCGACGAGTCCGCCTGGAACCAGGACATCTCCGGGGCGCCGGTCGATCCGAACTCGGCCGCCTACATCGCCAACATCAACGCCAGCGGCGGCGACTTCCTCCACCCCGACTTCGGCTCGCCCCGCGAGTACGGCTTCCCCTACGCGGTGGTCGGGAAGAAGGCGAAGGCCACCAAGGTCAACTTCACCGCCTACGGCGAGGAGTCCGACCACGGCCGCTACCGGGTGCCGGGCCGGGCGCCGGTCGAGGGCGGCCCGGCGAGCGACGGCGACCGCCACGTGCTCACCGTCGACCGGAAGCGCTGCAAGCTCTACGAGCTCTACCGCGCCTTCTTCCGGAAGTCGCCGAAGCCCCACTGGGACGCCGACTCCGGGGTGATCTGGAACCTCCGCTCGGCGGCGCTCCGGCCCGAGGGCTGGACCTCCGCCGACGCCGCCGGCCTTCCGATCTTCGCCGGGCTGGTCCGCTACGACGAGGTCCAGGCCGGGGCGATCCGGCACGCGATCCGGGTGACCGTGAGCTCGACCCAGAACGCCTGGGTCCACCCCGCCTCCCACTGCGCCGGCGACAGCTCGAGCGCCGCCGCCCCGCCGATGGGCCTCCGGATGCGGCTCGGCGGCGGCTACGACATCTCCGGGTTCACCGGCGCCGCCCGGGTGATCGCGACGGCGCTGAAGCGCTACGGCTTCATCGTCGCCGACAACGGCTCCAACTGGTACTTCTCGGGCACCTCCGACCGCCGCTGGGACGACGAGAACCTGAACCAGCTGAAGTCGATCCCCGGCTCGGCCTTCGAGGTGGTCCAGAGCCAGGCCCCGATCCACCGCTGCTAGCGGTGCTTGACGCCCTCCTTGGCGAAGCCCGCCAGCCGCTGGCCGGTGACGACGACGTCGCCGAGCGCCTCGTCGATCGCCTCGAGCACGTCCGCCGATAGCTCCACCCCGGAGGCCCCGGCGTTCGAGTGGACCTGCTCGGGGCGGGAGGCGCCGATGATCGCCGAGGCGAGCTCCTCGCGGCGAAGGACCCAGGCGAGCGCCATCTCCACCATCGAGAGGCCGGCGCCCTCGGCGATCGGGACCAGCCGCTGGACCGCCTCCAGCACCTCGTCCGTCCATGTAGCGGGAGATCGCAGACGCTCATCTCCTCGCTCGTCGCCCGCGAGCCCTCCGGCGGCTGCTCGCCGGGCTTGTACTTGCCGGTCAGCACCCCCTGGGCGAGCGGCGACCAGACGATCTGCGAGATCCCGTTCTCGGCGCAGAGGGGGAAGACCTCGGCCTCGGGCGCCCGCCAGATCATGTTGTACTGGGGCTGGGAGGAGACGAACTTCTTCGCGCCCTCGACCTCGAGCCCGGCGCGGATCTGCTCCGGGGTCCACTCCGAGAAGCCGATCTCGCGCACCTTGCCCGAGGCGGCGACCTCGGTCAGCGCCTCCATCGTCTCCTCGATCGGGGTCTCCACGTCGAAGCGGTGGCACTGGTAGAGGTCGACGTAGTCGGTCTGGAGGCGCTCCAGCGAGAGATCGAGCTGCTTGTGGATCTGCTCCGAGGAGAGGCCCTTGTCGGTCTCCGACACCTGGAAGTAGACCTTGGTCGCGAGCACGTAGTACTCGCGCTTGAAGTCCTTGAGGATCTCCCCCCAGGCGGTCTCCGCCGCGCCGACGCCGTAGACGTTGGAGGTGTCGAAGAGGGTGATCCCGGCGTCGAAGGCGGCCCGGGTGCAGGCCTCGGTCTGGTCGCGCTCGACCCCGCCCGAGTAGGTGAGCCAGGAGCCGAGCGAGATCTCCGAGACCTCGATCTCCGAATCGCCGAGCTTGCGGTAGCGCATTAGGTGACCCTACCCGGCGCGGGTCACGGGCAACCCTCGACGCTCGGCGGGCTAGCCGCCGCGGGCGGCGGCGACCAGCTCGGGCGGCGGGAGGATCTCCGCGGCGAGCTCGAAGCTGTCGCCGGCGACCGAGACGCTGACCGGCCCCAGGGTCGGGTCGCCGGTCGGGGTGATCGCGAAGGAGCCGACGATCCCGTTCTCGACCCTCGACCGAGGAGGGCGCCGGTCACGTCGGCGCGGTCGGCGCTCGGGGCGATCGCCGCCAGCAGCACCTCGGCCGCCTGGCCGGCGTAGGGCGCGTAGAGCTCGACCGGGGCGCCTCCCGAGCTCGGCGGTGAGCTGATCGACGAACGCCTTGCCGGGCCCGGTGAGGCTCTCGGGGGTGCGGCCGGGGACGCTGACGAACATCCCCGCCGAGTCCGGGCCGGCGTCGTCGATCGTCGCCTGCTGGGCGAAGCCGTCGGGGGCGAGGAGCTTCACCTTGCCGCCGTTCGGCCCCAGCACCTTCACCTTGTCGCGGATCAGCTGGGGGCCGTTCTGCTCGAGAAGCCCGGCGAGGACGACGCCGTCGGCGCCGGTCCCCCTCACCTTCTGCATCAGCGCGATGTAGTCGGTCGCCTCCGGGTCCCAGGACTCATAGCCGGCGACCTCGAGGCCGAGCGCCTTCGCCGCCCCCCGGAAGGTCGCCGCCTGGCCCTCCGAGGTCGGGTCGTCGGCGGCGAAGAGGACGTAGGGCTTCCGCACCCCCTGGTCGCGGGCGAAGGAGGCGAGGCCGGCTCCCTGGAAGGCGTCGTTGGGGACCACCCGGGCGTAGTTGCGGGCGCCGGAGGGATAGAGGGAGTCGGGCTGGCCGGGCTCGCAGCCGGCGGCGGGCTCGGTCAGGCAGATCAGGGTGTTGCCGGGCGAGACCATCGCCACCCCGCCGCCGGGCGCCCCGTTCAGGATCGGGATGATCTCGGCGGCGCAGCCGGAGTTGTAGGTGCCGATCACCCCGATCACGTCCTCGTCGCTGACGTAGTTGGTGGCGTTGTCCTTGCACTTGTCGGCGTCCCACTCCCCGGTGTCGGGGATCGAGTCGTCGCAGGCCTGGAAGGCGATCCGGGTCTGGCCGGCCTGCCAGCCCTGGTTCTCGAGCACCTGGCGGATCGCCGCGACCATCTGCTCGGAGCGCCCGGCCGAGTCGCCCTGCATCGGCAGGTCGGAGGCGATCAGCGCGTTCGGCTCGCCCTCGCCGCCGTACTCGACCTCGTCGCAGGCCGAGGATGGGAGCGCCTCGACGTGGGGGAACTCGCCCTCGCCGTTGTCGTCGTCGCTGCCGCGGACGATCAGCAGCCCCACCAGGACGATGGCGGCGGCGGCGAGGACACCGGCGGTGAGGCGGTTCGGGGGCTCCAAGCGGGGGCGACCCTATCGCGGGCCGCCCCCTGAACGCTCGTGGCCGGCGATCAGCTCCAGGCCGCGGTCCACGCCGCCATGTCGGGCTTGTTCTCGAGCCGCGCGATCTTGCCGTCCTTCATCTCGTAGTCGTGCTCGAAGGTGGCATCGAGCTCGGCGCCGCTCTTGCTCTTGCCCTTGAACCGGCCGGTGACGATGATCTGGTCGCCCTGGTCCTGGAAGTCCTCGGTGATGCAGACGAACTCCTCGAAGTACTTCTGGATCTCCGGGAACACGTTGCTCGCGACCTCGTCGGGGCTGTTGAAGGTCCCCGACGGAGCATTGCCGCCACCGGGCTCGACCCACTCGACGTTCTCGTCGAGGTTCTCGATCACCCCGTCGATGTTGCCGCTGTTGAAGGCGTCGTAGGCGCCGCGAACGGTCTCCACATCCTGCTCGGACATGTCCGTTCTCCTCTCTGTTGGACAGGCAGCCGACCCTATCCGGGGTGGGGCGCCGCGCAAGGGCGCCGAGCTAGCCGCCGAGTCCCGCCGCCTCGCGGCGTTTCCCAGCCGATATAGGTGTCGACCCGGTCGGCCCTTGAGAGTAGGGTCAGGCGCGATGAGCGCCAGGGCCCACCCGCCCAGCCTCTGGCTCGACCCGCCGCCCGAGCCCGGCCCGCCGCTGGAGGGAGAGCTGAATGCGACTGCGTCGTGATCGGCGCCGGCTACACCGGCCTCTCGGCGGCGCTGGCGATGGCCGAGGAGGGCGCCGACGTGGTCGTGCTGGAGCGCGACTACGCCGGCTTCGGCGCCAGCGGCCGCAACGCCGGCCACCTCACCCCGACGATCGGCAAGGACCTCCCCACCCTGCTCCGCCTCTACGGCCGCGAGCGCGGCGGCGCCCTGGTGCGGCTCGCCGAGGAGGCGATCGAGCACACCGAGCAGACCTTCGACGAGCGCGGCATCGACTGCGACTACGAGCCCGCGGGCAACGTGCTCGCCGGGATCCACCCCGGCCAGGCGGCGATGCTGGAGAAGGCCGCGCGCGCCGGCAAGGAGCTCGGCGGCTCGCTGCGGATGCTCTCCACCGAGGAGCTCGAGGAGCGCGGCCTCCCCGCCCACGTCGCCTGCGGCTACCTCGAGGAGAAGGGCGGCGTCCTCAACCCCGGCAAGTACGTGCGCGGCCTGCGCGAGGCGGCGGTCGGGCGGGCGCGAGCTGTTCGAGGGCACCAGGGTCAGCTCGATCACCGAGGGCACCGGCCCGGGCAAGCGGCGGATCCGGGTCGAGACCCCGCGCGGCCGGGTCAGCGCCGAGCACTGCCTGCTCGCCACCAACGCCTTCACCCCCGAGCTCGGCTGGCTCCGCACCCACATCGTCCCGCTGCGGGTCTCGCTCTTCGCCACCGAGCCGCTCTCAGACGAGCAGCGCGAGCGGGTCGGCTGGCCCGGCCGCGAGGGCATCTACACCGCCCACGAGATCCTCGAGAGCTACCGGCTCACCGCCGACGACCGCATCGTCGGCGGCTCGCGCTACATCGCCTACGCCTGGGGCAGCCGCATCCCGCCCGACGACGACCCGGTCGTCTTCCGCAAGCTCGAGACGATGTTCCGCTCCCGCTTCCCCGAGCTGCCCGACGTCCGCGTCGAGCGCAACTGGTCCGGCCCGATCGCGATGTCGCTCGACTTCCTCCCCTCGCATCGGCCGCACCGGCAAGGCGGGCAAGATCGTCTACTCGCTCGGCTACGCCGGCCACGGCGTCGCGATGGCGAGCCACCTCGGCACCCTCGCCGCCGGCATGGTCCTCCGCGGCGAGCCGGGCCCGCCGCGCTCACCGACCGCCGCCGGATCCCGCTGCCGCCCGAGCCCTTCAAGCTGGCTCGTCGCCAAGGGGATCATCGGGGCGCTCGAGGCGCTGGATCGGCGGAGCGACCGGCGAGCACTATCCCGAACAAGACCTGTAAGTCATCGTATTACTGAGGCTAAGGCGACCGTCCGCGAAGAGCCAGACTCGCCGGGTCGGGGCGGCCGACACCGGCGGTCCGCCGCTCAGACGTCCCGCTCGAGGTCCATCACGTCAACGGCGACCCGACCGACAACAAGATCGGCGAACCTGACTCCGCTCTGCCGCGATTGCCATCACGAGGCGACGTTTCCCGCCACCTGAACGTCGACGAGCTCGCCGATTTTGGCGGCGATGTCAGCCATCGAATCTTCTGCAGTGCTCAAGCCGCTTCGCGAGCCGAGCAAGGGGCTGACCTCCCGGAGAGCCTCGTACGTCGTCTCGTGCACCACGGGGATGAGCTGGTCGCGCGCCAGGCAGCCTCCGAGAGTTCCTTGTCAGCGATCCCCTCCGACTCGAGGCGGGTCAGCAACGCAGGGGTCACCAGGACAAGCCCGGCTCGCGACTTCGCTAGGCCCTGGTCGATTTCGCGGAGCAACGGCGCGCCGAGCGCGACGTCCTTCTCGCTGAACCAGACGGACACGTTGTTGGACTCGAGCAGGTCGTGCAGCTCCCGCGCTGCGCCCTGCCGGTCATCCCAAGCGTGGCAGAGGAAAACGTCCCGTTCAGGGTCGGCATCTGCTCGCTCCTCGACGCTGCGGCGGACAGGCGCCAGCGATTGCACTTCGGCAGGCGTAGATCACGGAGGAGCCGCTCGGCGACCAGCTCGGTCGTGCGCTGCTGCGGGACCCGCCCCCGGAGCTCGTGCCGCCGCCACCGCTCCACGGCCGGAGACCAGGGGTAGTAGGACCGAGACGAGTACCTCCCATAGCCGCCGCCACCGCACGCAGGGGCAGTTGGCGCGACCGCTTGCTGTGCGATGGCCCCGCACTGGCGCTGTGCATCTAGGCATGACCGGGATGGTACTCAGCATCAATACCGTCACTTGCTGATGCAGCGACACTCTGGGTGCGGCGTTTTTGGCGCGCGCACTAGCGGGGTGGACGGGCTGCTGGTGCTGAAAAACCAGGGCTACCTGTTGCCCTTGGCGCGGTTGTGGGTGACGCACAGCATCTGGCAGTTCTTGAGGTCCGTGTTCCCGCCCTTCGACCAGGCGGTCACGTGGTCGGCGTCCATCTCGTTCAGCTTGTAGATGCGCGTCTTGTTGGCGTTGTCGCCGATCGCGCACAGCGGGCAGTTCGACACGCCGTCGGCCTTCGCCTTCTTGGTCTGCTGCTCGTAGGCAGCGCGCTTCGTGTTGTCGTCGAACAGCCGGATCGCCAGCAGCTGCGTGTCCTTCTTGCCGCCCAGCAGGTACTCGTAGATCCCCTTGGCGTTGGTTCACCGCCGGGTCGGCGCGCAGCTCGTCGACGTCGGCGTCGATCTTCGCCGCGTTGTACGACTGCGAGTGGTAGGCCTCGTACAGCCGCCCCACTCAAGCCCCCGCATCTCCTTGTCAGGCGGGCGAGTGAAGACGCTGCCGACCCAGTCGATGACCGAGGTGAAGTAGGTCTTCAGCCCGGTGATGTCTGTGTCGTGGCGGTGCTGCGCGAGGTAGGCGTCGACGCTCAGTCCCTGTGAGGACGAGACCCACTCCAGCGCCACCGCCAGGATCTCCTGCCGCTTCGGGTCGCCCTTGATGTAGGACGACCACTTCTGCATGTTCGCGTTCTGGCGAGTTGCTGAACTCGGCCTTCGCCTTGGTGACGAACGGCCCGGAGTAGATCGCGTTCAGCAGCTCCTGGTTGTTGAGCGGCACGCCAGCGATGTTGACCGTCTGGA
The DNA here is from genome assembly GCA_963752585.1 of uncultured Solirubrobacterales bacterium. Classification (GTDB taxonomy): domain Bacteria; phylum Actinomycetota; class Thermoleophilia; order Solirubrobacterales; family 70-9; genus CAVVYV01. The sequence continues at coordinate 350,788 of CAVVYV010000004.1, read as the reverse complement.
ACCACTCCTTGATCTCCTTCTCGGTGCCCTCGCACTCGTAGACCAGCAGCTCGCTCTCGAGGATCTTCTGCTGGTCGTCCGTGGGCAGCGAGGAGAACGTCTGCTCCTTGCCGTCGACCTTGATCGCGAACTTGCCGGTCACGAACCGCCCGACGCTGGTGATGCGCTGCTGGCCGTCGAGGACCTCGAGGTTGTCGCCGTCGACGTTGAAGTAGATCAGCCCGAGCGGATAGCCCTTGAGCAGCGAGTCGATGACGGCGACGTCCTTCTTGCCGTCGTTGTAGATGTAGTTCCGCTGGTACTCCGGCTGGATCACGAGCTTGCCGGCGAGGCCGAACAGCCCCTTGCCCTCGAGTTCGTTGTAGACGAAGCCCTCGACGATCTCCTCGACGGTGTAGTGCTTGAGGTCGGTCTTCACGAGGCGTCCTTCCGGCGGATGAGGATGCGCTTGAAGGCACTGGTCGCGTGGCTCGTCACGTCGACTTGCGAGTAGCCCGGCTTGCGCTGCCGGTCCCGCCAGTTCCGCCGATAGTATGCCTCCTACGAACCTCGGCGCCGAGCGGCGCAACGCCGATATCTCGACCGATCTGCTCGCATGTCGCTCGGCTAGGTCGCCGATGATCTCGAACTGGTCCGGGTTGTACTTGTCTAGGAAGGTGATCGGGACGCCCATCATGCCGTCGTAGTCGCTCGGGATCGCGTCGTGAACGGCACCTCGATCGCGTCGTAAGTTGTCGTATCGCTGGTAGCCGACGCCCCGGATTTCCTTGTGCTTGCTGAACTTGATGTTGTCCGCCATGGTCATCAGCTGGAGCGGCTCGTGGCGACGGCCGTGGTCGATGTTGGTGAACCAGCTGAACGCCCTGGGACCCGGATGATGCCGCTCGCCCGTCTGCTCAGTCGACTGCGCGTGTGCGCCGCGTAGCGGACGTGTGAGGAACGCCGAACCACGTCTCCGGACGGAATGCCCTTGCCGAGCCACATCCGGTTCGCCTGGATGAGCGGGAAGACTCCGCTGTAGGTGACCGCGTTCTGGTTGCCGATGATGGAGAACTTCTCATCGCCCTCGACGAGCCAGGCGACGAACGCCCGGAACAGGCTGAACGGCGGGTTGGTGATGACGATGTCGGCCTCGTCACGCAGCGCGGTCACCTCATCGCTGCGGAAGTCGCCGTCGCCTTCGAGGTAGTCCCACTGGAGGTCCTCGATGTTGATGACGCCGTCGCCGTTGATGTCCTTGCGGCTTCGAGCACGAACTTCTTGCCGTGGACGCGGTCTTGGTGGCGTCGAACGCGGGGCCTCGGTCTCGAACAGTGTCGGCTGGTAGAACTCGCCAGCCGGGTTGCTGTCTGGGGCGTAGGACGTCGAGATCAGCTTCTTGATGCCGAAGTCCACGAAGTGGAGGGCGAAGAACTTGGTGAAGTTGGACCACTCGGGATCGTCGCACGGCAGCAGGATCACCTTGTCGCGGAAGACGTCGGGGTCGTACTCGAGGTAGGCGTTCATCTCGCGCTCGATGTCGGCCCATTGGGTGTAGAACTCGTCGTTCTTTGCCGCTCTGGCGGCGATCAGGCGGCTGTTCTTCGATCCACCGTCGGCACAACAACGACCCTAATAAACCGCCCCGACAGGGGCTACTGCGCCAGCGGGCAGGCACCGCGCGGGCCACGTAGCGACTGCCGTCCGGCTGGATCACGATGCAGCCGATGTAGCCGTCAACGATCGGGGCCAGCGACCCGACCGCGTGCACGTCGTCGCCGGCGTTGGCGAGGTAGGTGCCGGCGCTGCCGTCGAGCCCACCGCCGTCAACGAGTAGCGCCTCGGAGCCGTCGTCGAGAGTGGTCCATTCGACCTGGCGCTGCTCGAGGTCGATCTCGGGCATGCGATCGGCGATCCGATCCAGGAGCTCGAGGCGATCGGCATCGCGGTCAGTCATAGGTGTCAGTCTGAGGGTCAGTGCCGCCAGAACCGCTGCCCCGAAAGCGTTGGTCCATAGGGCGCTTTTTCTCCGCAACACCGCGCCCAGGGGAGGGAGCAGCCAACGGGCCGCTCGGGTTGATCCTCGCCGGGCCGAGTGCCGATCGGACCTCCGGTGCGCCCTGGGTCGCCGTGGCGCATCGGGTATCGCGCTGCTCGCGGGCTGTCACGCCTCCGCAAGTCCCGACCGAATCCGAGTCCAGGGCTACCCCGCCGGTATTGGGCTCGCGCATCCGCCTGCCTCCACATCGCGGCAAGGTTGTCGGTGAAGGGGCCGCGCGTTAGGCGAGCCCCTCGACCGATAGACACTGCAGGGGCGGTTCCGCGAGGTGTCCAGGTCTTTGCGGACCCCTGCGGAGTTGTGCGTGGCTGTGCGGGCCTGCGCCGGTGCCTGGCAGGCATAAACGAGAGAGTCGGGGCGACTGAATTTGAACCAGCGACCTTTCGGCCCTCAGCCGACTCGGCGCGTGGCTGGCTCACGTCGTGGGGTTGCCGTCCGCTATCTGACCGCGCCTTGCGCGAGGCTACGAGGGTGAGCAAGCGGGGCGAGAACCTGGCGCAGGCGGCTTTTCCTGAGATGGAAGAGGCGCAGGCGGCGCTCCGGGGGCTCGAGGGGATCGACTCGGAGCCGTCGGAGGCCCGGCGCGCCTACGAGGGGCCGCGCGACCCCGAGGCGCTGCTCGCCCACCTCGGCTACGAGGGCTTCCGGCCCGGGCAGCGGGAGCCGGTCGAGGCGGCGCTGGCGGGGCGGGACTCGCTGGTGGTGATGCCGACCGGGGGTGGGAAGAGCCTCTGCTACCAGCTGCCCGGGCTCGCTTCGGAGGAGCTGACGATCGTGGTCAGTCCGCTGATCGCGCTGATGGCGGATCAGTGGCGGCGGCTGGCGGCGGGTGGGCATCCGGCGGTGATGATCGCCTCGGGGCTGCCCGAGGGGGTGGCGCGGGATGCGATGGCGCAGATCCGGGGCGGGCAGGCGCGGATCGTCTACTGCTCGCCGGAGCGGTTCGCCTCGCCCGCCTTCATGGAGGCGGTCGGGCGGCGCGAGGTGGATCTGCTCGCGGTCGACGAGGCTCACTGCATCTCGGAGTGGGGGCACGACTTCAGGCCCGACTACCTGCGGCTGCCGCGGGTGATCGAGCGGCTGGGGCGGCCGGTGGTGATGGCGTGCACGGCGACCGCGACCGAGGGGGTGGCGAGCGAGATCTCGCAGCGGCTCGGGCTCCGCGAGCCGCTGATGATCCGGGCGGGCTTCGACCGTCCCAACCTCTCCTTCGACATCGTCCAGTTCGAGGGCAAGGGGTCGAAGGCGCGGAAGCTGGCGATGCTTCGCCACGGGCTCGGGGACGAGGCGAACCGGCCGGCGATCGTCTACTGCGGGACCAGGCGCGACACCGAGGAGGTCGCCCAGGCGCTCCGCGAGGACGGGCTGAGCGCCGCCGGCTACCACGCGGGGATGGAGCCCGACGAGCGCGCCTCGGCCCAGCACCGGTTCATGAGCGGCGACGCCGAGGTGATCACCGCCACCAACGCCTTCGGGATGGGGGTCGACAAGGCGAATGTGCGCTCGGTCTGGCACTGGGCGATCCCGACGAGCGTCGAGGCCTACTACCAGGAGGCGGGGCGCGCCGGTCGCGACGGGCTGCCCGCGCGGGCCGTGCTGCTCGCGGGGCGCTCCGACCTCGGCCGGCTGGTCCGGTTCATCAAGATGCGCGAGGTCGAGCCCGAGAGCGTCTCGTTCTACGCCCAGCGCCTGAAGGCGGGAGCCGACAGCGACGGGCGGCTGACGATCGAGAGCCCGCGGAAGGACGAGGATCGGGTCCGGCTCGCGGTCGCCGAGAGCGCCGGGGCGTTCGAGGTCGAGCCCGCGCCCGGCGGGCGGCTCGAGCTCCGCTTCAACGCGACGATCAACCTCGCCCGCGCGCGGGCCGCCTGCAACGCCGCGCGCGATCGCTCCTGGCGCGCCTACCGCGCGGTCGAGTCGTTCAGCTTCTCGGAGAGCTGCCGGCGGCGGAGGCTGCTCGACCACTTCGGCGACGCCACCCCCGGGGCGCCCGAGGGCCGCTGCTGCGACGTCTGCGATCCGGACTCCTGGCTGCCGGACCCCGAGGAGCTCGAGGTGAAGGCGACGAGGCGCCGGGGCGCGAAGGCCTCTCCCCCGGCCGACCTCTCACCCGAGGACGAGGCGCTGCTCGAGGCGCTCCGGGACTGGCGGCGGGAGGCCGCGCGGCGGCAAGCCCGCCTACACCGTCGCCAACAACCGGACCCTCGAGGGGATCGCCGCCTCGCGGCCAGCGGACGCGGACGGCCTCGCCGAGATCCACGGCGTCGGCCCGGCGTTCCTGAAGCGCCACGGCGACGACGTGCTCGAGCTGGTCGCCGGTCGGCCCTAACGCGAGCCCCCCTCCCACGCCTAGAGGACGCAACTTTGGCTTGCTGCCCGGCTCGCCTGGGCAATCCCCCCGAAGCTCGAAGAGCTGATTCAAGAGCTGGGCCGTGTGATCAGTGGCTGAGTCTCGTCCACTCAGCCCGCGCCTGTAGCCGTACCCTCTCCGCTTCGCGTTCTTGCTCGGCCCTCCGGAGGCGCGCTTCGGACAAAACGCAAGCCCGCTCCAACTCCTTCAGCTGGACAGGACTCGTCGGCCGCGGGCCGTACATCTTTGCCCGGTAGAGGTCACGGCGTTCACGGTGGTAGCGGGCATCGACTCTCAGTTCGTCTAGGGGACGCAGAGAGGTCATCGCCCTGACTGACGGCGCATGTCCTTCGTCATGGCGGCTCGGCGTGCTCCCATCGCTTGGGCGACCCGGCGATCGCCGTTGGCGCGATGCAGCTCGCCGCGCCGTCGTGCTGCCGGTTGGGATTGCTTGGTGGTCATCTCGTCCTCCTCGCTAGCGCCGTCGATCTCCCTCGGTCCCAGTGCTGGTCGATCCACTCAAGCCACCTCGCGCGGGTCGCAACCCGCTCGTTTGCCTCGCACAGCCGGGCGTAGGCGTTCGGCTCGAGCGATGTTTCAAATGCGGCCTCGTACTGGCGGCGGCGGCGGTCCTGCTCCGCAAGCGCCCCCTCCAACCGCCCCACCGCGTCGTCGTGTGGCGAGATCGGTGATTCTGCGGGGCTGGGCTGGAGATCCGAGCCGGCGAGCCACTCCTCTGCCCGCTCCGACCGCGGCAGCCGAGCGTGGGAGCGCCGGTGTTGGGGTGGCGGTTCCGGCCATGGCTGACCTCCTTCGGGCCCCCCGGCCTTCACCGAAGGGCCCTCTTCGCTCCTGGCCTCTGTCGCTGCGGGGCTGCTGACGGACGGCCGTGTGCTCCAAAGGCCAGTTGTTAGGATCCACAATGTATCATGTATTCATGAAAACATCTTCTGGAAATTCGAAGCAGGGTTCTCAAGCATCGGCCACCCGCTGGGACTTTCTGACGAACCACGCCCACGTCCTTGTATGTGTGGCTCATGACTCGGGCATCCGCCTGCGCGACATCGCCGCTGCGGTAGGCATCACCGAGCGTGCTGCCCACCGGATCCTCTCCGAGCTAGTCGAAGAGGGCTACGTGTTGCGCGAGCGAGAGGGCCGGCGGAACCGCTACCAGGTCAAGCCTGAGCTTCCCCTGCGGCATCCCCTTTTCCAGGAGCGGGAGGTTGGCGACCTGCTCAAAGTCCTGTCGGAGAGCTAGGCGAGTCCGCGAGCTGATCGATCTTCGCCGCGAGTACGAAGTCGTTTCGCGTTAGGCCGGAGGCTGCGTGGGTCGTGAGCTCGAATGACGCGCGACCCCAACCCAGCTCGATGTCGGGATGGTGGCCTTCCGCCTCGGCGATCAGCGCCGCCCGGGCAACGAAGCCGAACGCGTCCCGGAAGTCCGGGAACGAGAACTCCCGGCGAAGGGAACGGTTTCCGTCGCGTTCCCAGTCGGGGACCTCGGACGACAGCTCCGCCGCCTCCTCCTCTGGAATCGGCGGCGTCCCCGGCGCGCAGCCTCACAGTGCGCCCTGGCGAGCTCGGTCACAGCGCGGGCCTCGCCGCCGCCCGCCTAGCCGTCGGTTCCCGCGACAGGCTTCTCGGCGGCCTTGCCGCCACTCGCCCCTGCGCCGTTCCCGGAGGGAGGGGCCGCGAGGTTGTCGCCGCTCTCGGGGTCGAACAGGTGCACGCGGCGGTTGTCGAGCAACAGCTCCGCCTCGTCGCCCTCGCCGATCTTGCTCGCCTCGCTGAGGCGGGCGACCATCGACGTCTCGCCTGCCTTGGCGCTCGGGATCTCGCCGAGGCCGGCGTCGGCGGCGACCTCGCTCAGGTGCTCGGACTCGACCTTGGTCCCCTCGAGGTGGAAGTAGGCGTAGAACTCGGCGCCCAGCGACTCGATCAGGTCGATCTTCGCCTTGAACGTGGTTCCCTGTCCCGCGGGCCTCGGTGCCGACGACCGTCGCGTCCTCGAGGTGCTCCGGCCGGATCCCGACGATCACCTGGCGATCGCCCCCGGCACCGCCGCCGGCGCGCGCCTCGTCGGGCACCGAGAGCTCCCCGAACGGGGTCTTCACCTTCGAGCCCGACAGCGTGCCCGGCGCGAAGTTCATCGCCGGAGAGCCGATGAAGCCGGCGACGAACAGGTTGGACGGGTGCGAGTAGAGCTCGGTCGGCGGGCCGACCTGCTGCAGCATCCCGGCCCTCATCACCGCGACACGGTCGCCGAGGGTCATCGCCTCGGTCTGGTCGTGGGTGACGTAGACGGTGGTGGTCCCGAGCCGGTCCTGGATCCGGGCGACCTCGGTGCGCATCTGCACCCGCAGCTTCGCGTCGAGGTTGGAGAGCGGCTCGTCCATCAGGAACGCCTTCGGGTTGCGGACGATCGCCCGGCCCATCGCCACCCGCTGGCGCTGGCCGCCGGAGAGGTTGGCGGGCCTTCGGTCGAGGAGCTGGTCGAGGTCGAGGATCTCGGCCGCATCGTACACCTTCTTCTCGATCTCGGCATCGTCGACCTTCGCCAGCTTCAGCGGAAAGGCCATGTTCTCGCGCACGCTCATGTGCGGGTAGAGCGCGTAGTTCTGGAAGACCATCGCGATGTCGCGGTCCTTCGGGGCGAGGTCGTTGACGACCTGGTCGTCGATCTTCAGCTCCCCCTCGGTGACATCCTCGAGCCCGGCGATCATCCGCAGCGCGGTCGACTTCCCGCAGCCGGAGGGGCCGACCAGGATCACGAACTCGCCGTCGGGGACGTCGAGGCTCATCTTCTTGACGGCCTCGGTGCCGTCGGGGAACCGCTTGGTGACTTCGTCGAGAACGATTTCGGACATTTCCTCTCCTATCCCTTGACGGCGCCGGACGGTGAGGCCGGAGACGATCCGTCGCTGGAACAACAGTACGAAGACGATGATCGGGACGGTGACGATCACCGCCGCGGCGGCGATGTTGCCGGTCGGCTCGGTGAACTGCGACTCCCCGGTGAAGAAGGCGAGCGCCGCGGGAACCGTGCGCGAGGCGTCGGAGGAGGTGAGGGAGATCGCGAAGAGGAAGTCGTTCCAGGCGAAGATGAAGACGAGGATCGCGGCGGTGAAGACGCCGGGCGCCGCCAGCGGCACGATCACCTTCCGGAAGGCCTGGAACTGGGTCGCCCCGTCGACCTGGGCCGCCTGATCGAGATCCCAGGGGATCTCGCGGAAGAAGGCGACTAAGCACGTAGATCGCCAGCGGCAGGGAGAAGGTGAGGTAGGGAATGATCAGCCCCGGCCAGGTGTCGTAGAGGCCGAGCGCCCGCCACATGTCGAACAGGGGGCCGACGGTCGAGATCTGCGGGAAGATCGCGATCGCGAGGGCGCCGGCGAGGATCAGGGTCTTGCCGGGGAACTCGCAGCCGCGCGATCGCGTAGGCGGCGAAGGCGGCGAGCACGATCGAGATCACGGTGGTGATCAGGGCGATCCCGATCGAGTTGATCAGCGGCTTGATGAAGGGGCTGTCGTCGATCCCGCCCTCGAACAGGGTCTCGTAGTTGGCGAGCGACCACTCGTTCGGGAGGAAGCTCTGGTCGGCGACCGTCTCCGGCGTCTTCAGCGACAGGGAGACGATCCAGAGCACCGGGATCAGCGCGAAGGCGATGATCAGGAGCTCGCCGATCGCCCAGAGCGCGTATTCGCGGGTCCCGCGCCGCATCAGGCCACCCTCCCCTCCTGCGTCCTGGCGCCGAGGCCGCGGATGAAGAGGAACGCGATCAGCAGCACGCAGAGGAAGATCAGCACCGAGACCGCCGAGCCCAGCCCGAGGTTGAGGCGCGAGATCAGCTGGTTGTAGCCGAGGATCGACACCGACTCGGTGTCCTGCGCCCCCCGGGTCATGATGAAGATCGTGTCGAAGACCCGGAAGCTGTCGAGGGTCCGGAACAGGAGCGCCACCAGGATCGCCGGCTTCATCAGCGGCAGGGTGATCCGGAAGAACCGCTGGACGGCGTTGGCGCCGTCGACCTTCGCCGCCTCGTAGAGCCCGTCGTCGATCGTCGTCAGCCCGGCGAGTAAGAGCAGGGCCATGAACGGGGTCGTCTTCCAGACCTCGGCCATGATGATCACCGCGAAGGAGCTGAACCGGTCGCCGAACCAGGCCTTGTCGTCGGCGATCAGCGGCAGGTTGTTGACGAACCCGGTCGCCGGGTCGAAGGCGAACGCCCAGGAGAAGGCGGCGACGACGGTGACGATCCCGTAGGGGATCAGGACCGATGCGCGGATCGCCCCGCGGCCGAAGATCGCCCGGTACATCACCAGGGCGATCGCCATCCCGAGGACGAGCTCGATCGCGACCGTGATCACGGTGATGAACGCGGTGTTGAAGAGGTCCGTCCACCAGAGGCTCGAGCTGAGCACCGACGCGTAGTTGTCGAAGCCGACGAAGCCGCCCTCCTCGGGGAAGCGGAGGTCGAGGTCCTGGAAGGAGAGGACGATCGCGTAGGCGATCGGGTAGGCGGTGACCAGGAGCATCGCGATCACCGCCGGGGCGCAGAGCATCCAGCCGAGGCGGCGCTCAGAGCGGGTCCGGCTGCTCATTGCAGGCCCTCCCGCTTCACCGCGTCCTCGGCGTTCGCGCGAAGCTCGTCGTAGATCGCGCCGAGGTCGTCGGGGTCGATCTTGCTCGGCGGGTGGAGAGTGCGCTGGATCGCCAGCGAGAGGTCGGTGTAGGCGGGCGTCAGCGACCGCGGGGCGGCGTCATCGAGCGACTGCTTTACGAGAGGCGCGAAGCCCGGGTAGGCCTCGGTGACGACCGGGTCGTTGTAGAGGGTCTGGTTGGAGGGCGGGAGCCCGTCGAGCTCGGTCGCGAGGAGCTGCCCCTCGGGCGAGGTGATGCAGGTAGCCGCCTCGAAGGCCTCCTCGGGGTGCTCGGAGAAGGCGCTGATCCCGATGTTGAAGCCGCCGATCGGAGGATGGCTGGGCTGACCCGGAACCACCTCGGGATAGCGGGCGACCCCGGTGTTCGCCTGGATGTCGGGCGCGTTCTCGCCGGCGCTCCCGTAGGCGAAGGTGTAGTTGATCAGGAACGCCGAGGCCCCCGACTCGTAGCCGAGCCGGGCGGAGTCCTCATCCGAGGTGTCGATGTCGGGGGCGGCCGCCGGCGAGCCGGCGAGGGTGCCGATCACCCGGAGGCCGTCCTCGGTCGGCCCCTGCGGCAGGTCGACCTCCTCCGGTCCCGAGAGGATCTGCCCGCCCGCGGAGGCGAGCAGCGAGTTGAAGAGGACGACGTAGCCCTCGTAGCGCTGTGCCTGGACCTGGATCGTCGTCCCGAGCTGCTCGGCCTGCTGGATCATCTCCTCCCAGGTCGTCGGCGGGGTCGGGGCGAGGTCCTTGCGGTAGAAGAGCAGCTGGGTGTTGGAGTTGTAAGGGGCCCCGTAGAGCTTCCCCTCGAACGAGGCGGCGGTGACCGCGCTGTCGAAGGCGTCGCGGCTCACCTGCTCGGCCTGGGCGCCCTCCCAGGGACGAAGCCAGTCGGCATTGGCGAACTCGGCGGTCCAGGGGATGTCCATCCCGATCAGGTCGACCGAGGAGTCCTCGGCTCCCAGCCTGCGGACGAGCTGCTCGCGCTGCGGATCGGCGTCGGTGGGGAGCAGCTCGAGCTGGATCTCATAGCGGCCGCCGGACTGCTCGGTGCAGCGGGCGGCGTTCTCCTGGACCGAGCCCCCGGGCTGGATCGCGACGAACCAGTTCAGCGAGACCGCGGCCGCCGCCACTGTCGTCGTCCCCGCCGCATCCCGCGACGGGCACGATCGCGCAGAGCACAACGAGATCGCGAGGCATCCTCGCCTCGGCCCTCTCTTCAATCTCTTCCTCCAGACTGCTGACTTCCTTGCAGCCTTGAGGGACTTATGCCCTGGAAACGAGGTTCGGCAAACCACCTCTTCGAGACATCCGCTTGAGTGACCCACCTAAGATCTCGAGTTCGGAACGAAGGAGGCACGATGAGTGAACCGATTCACGATCCGGTCACTCGCACCCGGCTGAGCTTCGAGCCGGAGGGCGAGAATCTGATCGTCACTCTTTGGCTGGAGCCGGGCGGCGAGCTCCCGGCGCACTACCACCCGAAGCAGGAGGAGCGGTGGTCGGTGGCGGAGGGGACGGCTCGCGTTCGGGTGGGCGACGACGAGCGAGTGGTCAGCCCCGAAGACGGCGAGATCCCGGTCCTGCCCGGAACCGTGCACGGGATCAAGAGTGCGAGCGACCAGGAGGCCACCCTGCGCTGCCACGTGATTCCGGCGCTTCACCTACAGAGCTTCCTCGAGGAGGCCGCGGAAGCGGGTCAGGAGGGCCTGTTCACACCCCGTGGAAACCCGCGAGGCCTGAAAGGCATGCGCTGGGCGGCGCAATTCCTGAAGCGCTACCGCGACGAGACCGTGATGGTCTCGCCGCCGCAGTTCGTCCAGCGCACGATGATCGCTCTCTTCGCTCGGGGTTCCTAGCCGCTCTCCGCCAAACGCTCGCGTGCCTTGCGCCTCGTCCTCAGAGGCCGAGGCCGCGGACGCCCGGCTCATCCCAGCCCAGATGGTGGGCCAGCTCGTGGCGCACGGTTCGCTCGACCTGCGCCCGCAGCAAGGCGGGATCGTGGCCGAAGTCGCGCTCCAGCGTGTCCTGGTAGATGACGATTCGGTCCGGGTAGATGTCGCGGGCGACGGTGCCGCCGATGTAGTGGCCGTAGGCACGGTGCTCGTGACCGAGGTTGGAGACGACCACCGGCGTGTGCTGGAGCAGTTCGCGGAACTGCTCCGGCAGGTCGTCCAGCGCCTCCATCACCAGCTCGTCGAACTCGCTCGGCGGCAGGTCGGGAGGCGGAAGCGAGGCGAGCGCCTCGCTGCGGTCGACCAGCCGCCGGAACTCGGGCTCCGGCGCCTCCTTGCCGATCATCACCACCGTCAACCAGGCGGTGACGAGCGCGATCGCGACGGCGCCCCCCAGGATCAGCAGCAGGTCCTCGAGCCCGCTGAACGACGGTGGGTTGAGGAGCAGGAACGCGAGCCCGACGAAGAATGCGGTCAGGGCCGCCGCCCGAAGCGGTGGGACGAGGATCTCTCTCATCCGATCTAGGTTAGAGCGAGCGGATACCGGGCCTGCCCGCGGCGCAGGGACCCAACAGCGCTCATGCGACGGTCGACGAGTTGGTGGTATCACCCTGACGCCGACGAATCGCAGATGGAGAGATGAGCTGGAGGTCGGGAATCACGTCAAGGTGACGCGGAGTCGACCGATCCGACGCCGCGGACGGCCGTCATCGATCACGTGTCGACGAGCCATCCTCCCCTCGCTATCACGTTCGCTGGGACGACGGGCGGGCGTCTAGCTCCAGCCCTCCCGTCCCATCGGCCTCCAGAACCTAGCGGCGACGCCGGCCCCGGCGGTTGCGGCTCGGGGCGGGCGCTGTAGGTCCTCGGGCCTCCGTTGCCGGAGCCGCGCTTACCGGAGCTGCGGCTCTTGCGGTTGCCGCGCCCGTTGCCGCTGAAGCTCTTGCCGCTCGCGCCTCCGTTGCCGGAGTGCTGGCGAGCGGCGTGCTCGAACCCGGGGCCCGAGTCGAACTCCCTGTGAAGCCCGAGCTCCGAGGCGATCTTCCGCATCTCGCCGTGCTGGTCCGGGAGGACGAAGCTGGCGGCGATCCCGGAGGCGCCGGCGCGGCCGGTGCGGCCGGTTCGGTGGACGTAGGCGTCGCGGTCCTCGGGGGCGTCGAAGTTGATCACGTGGGTGATGTCCTCGACGTCGATCCCGCGGGAGGCGACGTCGGTGGCGACCAGGGTGTCGTGGTCGCCGCGCTCGAAGCCGGCGAGGGCGCGCTGGCGCTGGCCCTGCGACTTGTTGCCGTGCATGGCGACCGCCCGGACCTGGTGGCGGGCGAGCTTCTTCACCAGCCGGTCGGCGCCGCGCTTGGTCCGGACGAAGACCAGGGTGCGGCCGCGCTCTGCGTGGCGGAGCTCGCCGACCAGGGCGTCGAGCTTCGCCTCGTGGCTGAGGTGGATGAAGCGGTGCTCGACCTCGGCGTGCTTCTCGACCTTCGGCTTGTGGACGTGGCGGCGCGGGTTGCGGGTGTAGGCGGCGGCGAGATCCCCGGCCGCCCCCTCGAGGGTCGCCGAGAAGAAGAGCGTCTGGCGCTCGCGGGGCATCTGGCGGACGATCCGGTCGACGGCGGGCTTGAAGCCCATGTCGAGCATCCGGTCGGCCTCGTCGAGGACGAGGATCCGGACCTGCTTCAGGGAGATGTCGCCGCGCTCGATCAGGTCCTCGAGGCGGCCGGGGGTGGCGACGATGATGTGCGCCTTCCGGGCGCGCTTTATCTGGGCGGCGAAGCCGACGCCACCGTAGACGGCGGCCACCCGCAGCGCCCGAGCGTGGGCGAGTGGGCGGATGTCGTCGACGATCTGCTCGGCGAGCTCGCGGGTGGGCGCGAGGACGAGGGCCGCCTGGCGGGGGCCGTTGGAATCAAGGCGATCGACGATCGGCACGCCGAAGGCGAGCGTCTTGCCGGAGCCGGTGGGCGATTGGACGAGGACGTCGTCGCCGTCGAGAACGTCGGCGATCGCAAGCCTCTGAACCGCGAAGGGCTCGGTGAAGCCGCGCTCGGCGAGTGCGCCCACGACTGGGCGAGACACGCCGAGATCGGCGAATGATTCGGATGACATGTTCTGCGTACTCCTTATGTGCGTTGGGGAGATCCTGAGACCGCCAACGCGCTTTCGGAGCGCAGGGAGGAAACGGAACCTCTCGGGGACCCGGTTGGTCGACCCGACGCAGATGACGGTAGCAGGGGCCGTCCTGGACAAGCCGCGCTCCTGGATGACTCACCCTGACCCCCGTGAAACGCTGTAGGCTCGGCTGGCCGCATGGATCGCGCTCCCTTGATCCAGCCGCCCGAGTCGCCGAGCTGCGCTCGTTCCTCGCGCCGGCACTCGACCGCGGTGACCGTGGCGGGGAGCCTGGTGGTGGCGGCCGCGCTCGTGATCGGGCTCGCCGGCCACCGCGATGAGTTCGTGACCGCGCTCGGCTCGGCGCCGCTTTGGATCCTCGGGATCGCGGTCGCCCTCCACGTCTTCTGGCTGGTCGCTCGGAGCGAGGCCTGGAGCGTCTGCATCCACGCCGCGGGCGGCCGCTGCGGCCGGCGTCGGCTCTATCGGGCCTCGAGCGTCGGCTACCTCGGGAACATCTTCAACGGCCAGTTCGGGCTCGCGGTCCGGATCGCCGCACTCCGCCGCTCCGCCCCGAAGGACAGCCCCAAGGCCTCGCGTCCTGGTCGCCGCCGAGCTCCCGGTGGTGGTGATCGAGGCGGCGCTGGCGGCGATCTTCGCCTTCACCCTGGTCGGCCCTCTCGGAGTCCCGTGGTGGGTGCCGCTGATCTGCTTCGCCTTCATGGCCTCGGTGATCGCCGGCCTTCAGCGGGTCGCCCGCGCACCGCCGCGAGGGTTTCTGGAAGGGCCTCGCGGTGCTGCGCGGGCTCGACGGCGGCAGCCGGATCATCGCCCTGGTGATCGTCGCCGTCTTGGTCCAGATCGCTCGCAACTGGCTGCTCCTCAACGTCACCGGGGTCGACGCCTCGGTCCTCGATTCGATGGCGCTGCTGATCGGGCTCGCCGTGGTCGGCCTCTTCCCGGTCGGCCCCAGCCTCGGCGCGGCGGCGGCGGTGCTGATCCTCGGCACCGGCGGGGCGGCCGCGGCGGCCGCGGCCGGCGCCCTGCTCACGGTGACCGCCGCGTCGGGGCGGTCTGCTTCGCCGCCTGGGCGCTGGTCGACCGCCTCTGGCGGCCGCACCCGGAGCCGGCGCGCAGCCTAGACGCCGCTAGGCGCTCTCGATCCCCAGCCGCTGTCCGCGCCTTGCGGACGGCGACGATCGAGGTGTGGCAGGACTTCGCGATCCGGTTGTCCTCGCGGGACGGGTCGCGCTCGATCTCGAACTCGATCCGGGCATTCGACCGGGCCTGGCGGCGCTTCTCGCGGCTGGCGTCATCGGGCAGAGCCTCGAGGCTTCCTCGGCGGCGATCTCCCGCCGGCAGGAGAGGCAGTAGAGCTTCCCGTCCACCTCGATCCAGTTCGGCGGCCGCTCGGTGTTCTCGGAGGCAACCGTCCAGCTCGCGGTCATATCGCAGCGGGTGCAGGTCCAGTCGGTGGCGGGGGCGACGTCCGGCATCCCGCTCAACTCGGCCCGATGGGATAGATGCCAAGGCGCTCCCGGACCACGCGCACAGCCGCCGCCGTGCTCTCGGCGGCTCGGGCAATCCGAGTGTCGGCTCGATTCGGGTCGCGTTTCAGCTCTTCCTCGATCCGGGCCTCTTCAGGCGGTTCTGAACCGGTCATCTACCGACCCTTCTACCCCGCTCTGGTTGTCCCTCTCGGACGACTCACGCGAGGGAAGAGGGCGGGAGAACCGTCGCGGATCGTGCCCACCCAGCGTAGCGCTGATCGCGGCCGGGTCCGGAAATCCGTTTGGGTCATACCGCCGAGGCTATTCCGAGCTGCCGATGGAACCGCGGCGCCTGGCCGAGCTAGGCGAGGTTAGCGCGGCGCGGGTAGACGACCTCGGGGTCGGTGAGGACGTTGACCAGGGCGGGCTTGCCGGAGGCGAAGGCGCGCTCGAGGGCGGGCTCGAGCTCGTCGGGGGAGCGGACGAGCTCGCCGTGGCCGCCGAGGGCGGAGACGACCTCGTCGTAGCGGGTCTCGGGGCGGAGCTCGGCGGCGAGCGAGTAGCCGTAGAGCATCTTCATCGGGTGGTGCTCGAGCGCCCAGATCCCGTTGTTGCCCATCACCGCGACGATCGGGAGCTTGTGGCGGACCATCGTGTCGAACTCCATCCCGGAGAAGCCGAAGGCGCCGTCGCCGAGCAGGAGGCAGACCTGGCGCTCGGGGTGGGCGAGCTTCGCACCGATCGCCTGGCCGGGGCCGGCGCCGAGGCAGCCGTAGGGCCCCGGGTCCATCCAGGTGCCGGGCTCCCAGGTCTCCCACACCCGCCCCGCGAAGCTGACGAAGTCGCCGCCGTCGCCGATCACGATCGCGTCGCGGTCGAGGAACTCACCGAGCTCGCGGTAGACCCGCATCGGGTGGAGCGGGGAGCGCCCGTCGTCGAGCATCTCCTGCTCGTCTGTGCGCTTCTCGGTCTCGGCCTTGCGCAGCTCGTCGACCCAGGACGACGTGCTGGTCGAATCGCCGCCGGCGGCCTCGCGGATCGCGGTAAGGGTGGCGCCGATGTCGCCGGCGAGCTCGAGGTCGGCCTGGCGGGTCTTCTCCAATCGGGACGGAGCGAAGTCGAGCTGGATCAGGGTCGCGTCCTCGGAGATCGAGCCGCCGAAGCCGAGCCGGAAGTCGAGCGGCACCCCGATCACGAGGGCGACGTCGCAGCCCTTCAGTCCGGCACCGCGGGCACGGCTGAAGAAGAGCTCGTGGTCGGGCGGCAGGCAGCCGCGGCCGAGGCCGTTTAGGAAGACCGGGATCCCGAGGGCCTCGGCGAGCTCGCGGAGCTCCGACTCGGCCCGGGCCCAGTAGAGGTTGGAGCCGGCCATGATCGCCGGACGCTCGGCCTCGGCGAGGAGCTTGGCGGCCTCCTCCACCCCGTCGGCGACCCCGAACCGCTCGGGCGCCGGGTCCGGCACCTGCTCCTCGGACTCCATGAAGACGACGTCCATCGGGTAGTCGACGAACGTCGGCCCGAAGGGCGGGGTGTCGGCGGTGTCGATCGCCTCGGCGGTGGTCCGGGCGATCTTCGCCGGGTCCTTCACCGTCAGCGCCGACTTCACCAGCGGCTCGACGAACGGGAGGTGGTCGATCTCCTGGAGCGATCCGCTCCCCCAGCGCATCTCCGGGGCGCGGCCGCCGAGCGCGACCAGCGGCACCCCGTCGGCCTGGGCGGAGGCGATCGCGCTCATCCCGTTGGTCACCCCGCAGCCGGCGGTGAGCGCGCAGACGCCCGGCTCCCGGGTCGCCTTCGCCCACCCGATCGCGGCGAAGGTCGCCGACTGCTCGTGGCGGAAGTCGATCACCTCGATCCCCTCGGCCTTGCAGCCGTCGTAGATCGAGAACAAATGCCCCCCGGAGAGGGTGAAGAGCCTCGACACCCCGCGGCTCTTCAGCGCCCGGGCCACCTGCCGGCCACCGTGGACGGAGCCAGCCTCGGCGTCGATACCCGGCTTCGCCCCGGTGGCCTCCGTCCCCGCCTCCATCTCGTCGGTGAGCTGTCGCTCGGGCGTGGCCATCGCCCGCGAGCCTACCGGGGCGCATGGCACATCCGGCCAAGTACCACGGCTTTTTGGGGGTTTGCAGCAGTTTTCGGTAACAGGTTCCGGAATCTCAGGCCGATGCTCGCCTTGGAACCGAAAGCCTGCAACGGGGGGTGTTCGGGACCTTTAGCGGTGGGCAAGGACGCACACCGGGAACCGAAATCAAAGGAGAAAGCAATGAGGAGAACCGAGAAGGCACTTCTCTCACTGCTGTTGCTCGGTGTGCTCGGCAGCCTCGCGGGGTTGGGCGTCTTCGGCGCCTTTACCAGCACCACCTCGAACCCGAACAACAGTTTCACCGCCGGCACGGTGGCAATCGCGGACAACGATTCGAGCGCCGCGATGTACGACGTCAGCGACCAGAAGCCCGGCGACAGCGTCACCCGATGCATCAAGGTGACCTACACCGGGAGCCTGGCGGCCGACGTGAAGCTGTACACGACAAGCACGATCGGCGCGCTCGGCCAGTACACGGATCTGACGATCACACCGGGGACCCAGGCGGCCTCGACGTTCCCCGACTGCACGGGGTTCGTGGCCGACGTGAGCGGGTCGATCTTCACCGGCACGCTGCAGGGCTTCGCCTCGACCCACAACAGCTACGCGAACGGGCTCTCTGACTTCCCGGGCGCGAGCACCAGCTGGGTCACCAACGACGCGGTCGTCTACCGCCTCGAGGTCTCGCTGCAGAGCGGGGCCCCGGACGCGGCCCAGGGCCAGTCCACTGGGACGCACTCCTACACATGGGAGGCGCGGAACCAGTAGCGGGGGCTGAGGGACGATCTGGTTGGGCCGCCGCTCCGCAAACGTGGGGCGGCGGCCCAACGTCCTTTCGGAGATGACCGCAATCCGGGGAATGAAAGCGGCACGCGCGGCGGGGTGCCTCGTCGGGATTGCCGCCGCCATCGCCCTGCTCGCGGTGAACCGGCCGGCGATGGGCGAGCGCGTCGCGGGCGCCGAGGTGATCGTCTCCGCGGGGCAGACCGGCGAACTTGCGGTATCGCCGGCGGCACCTGAGCCGCTCATTCGCGCCGCCGCCCTCCATCCCGGAGACGAGTCCGGGGCGAGCACCGTCACGATCACGAACCAGACCGGGCAGGTGCAGTGGGTGCGGGTTGGAGGGCGCGCGTCGGAGCCCTCGCTCGACCGAGCGCTCACCCTGCGTGTGAGTGGCCCCGGCGGGGCGCTCGCGTCGGGGGCGCTCGCCGACCTGGGCACCCCGGGTGGTGCACCGCTTGTGCTGAGTCCGGGCGAGAGCGCCGTGGTAACCGCCTCGATCTCGCTCGCCGCGGAGGCGCCAGAGGGATGGCAGGCGGCGCGGGTCGAGGTCAGCCTGGTCTTCGCGGCGCGCGCCGCGCACGCCGGCTCCCAGGGGACGCGCTGATGCTGCCCTGGCGCTTCCACAAGCTGCGATTGCGGGCGGGGGTGGCTCTCACCTGGATCGTGGGTGGCTTTGTGTTCACGCTCCTCCTGGCCGCGGTGGCGCCGGCGGCGCTCGGCCTTCGCACCTACACGGTCCGCTCGGGGAGCATGACCCCGGCGATCAGGACGGGGGACCTGGTCGCCACGATCCCGATCTCGCCGAGTGAGGCGCACGCCGGAGACATCGTCACCTTCAAGGATCCTGAGGACGCCGACCGCCTGATCACCCACCGGGTGCGGTCGGTCGTGACCGATGGGGAGCAGCGCCGGTTCGTGACCCGGGGCGACGCCAACAACACCTCGGAGCGCTGGAGCGTGCCCCTATCCGGCTCGGTCGGGCGCGTGGCCTACCGGCTGCCGAAACTCGGCTACGCGCTCGCGCCGCTCGGCGAGAGCGCCGGGCGCCTGGGCCTGGTGGTGCTTCCGGCGCTGCTCCTGTTGGCGCTTGGCCTGGTCCGGATCTGGCGCCCTGAGCGGGTCGGAGCTACGGCCGCGGAGCGAGGGTGATGCTCGGCCGCTCGCGCTATCCCACCCTCGCCCGCGTCCGCCGCCGCCGCCTCGCCCGCGCTGCCGTGCCGCTCTCGGCCGCCGCCCTGCTCGCCGGCCTCGCGCTCGCGGGCGGCGCGACCTCGGGCAGCCTCGGCTCCACCAGCGACAATTCGGCGAACAGCCTCTCGGCCGCACCCGACTTCGTCGGCCCCTCGGCGAGCCGATCGGTGATCGCGAAGGGCGAGGGCGGCACCCCCGGCTACGTCCGGCAGGGCGGCAGCTACCAGGTCTACGCCGAGGTCACCGACAGCGGCAACCCTGCCAGTGGCGTCGCCGGAGTCAGCTCCGACACCAGCTCGCTGACGCCGCTCGCCACCGCCACCCCGCTCGCCGCGGGCTCGTTCTCGATCGGCGGGCTCTCCTACAACCGCCGTGGGGACGCCCTGGTTGCCGGCACGCCCCTCTCCGAGGGCACCTACAGCTACGCCCTCACCTCCACCGACGCAGCCGGCAACGCCCACACCCAATCCGGTTTCACGGTCACGGTCGACAACACGGCGCCGGGCGCCGCTGACGTCCAGACCGCGAACGGCGGGTCCACCGGCAGTAGCGCCGAGGCCGGCGACGCGATCACCTACAGCTTCAGCGAGGCGATCGAGCCCGGGACCGTGCTCAGCGGCTGGGACGGCGGGGCGACCAACGTCGTCGTCCAACTCGTCAACGAGCTGGTCGCATCCAACGACGGGATCCGCGTCTTCGACTCATCCGATGCAAGCCAGCTTCCGCTCGGGACCGTCGACCTCGGCCGCACCGACTATGTCGGCGGGCTGACCGGCGGCGAGGTCGCCCGCTTCGGCGCCGCCGGTGTTCCGTCGACGATGCAGATGAGCGGCAACACGATCTCGATCGTGCTCGGCACCCACTCCGGGCAGGCCCCTCTCACGGCCGCCGCCAACGGGACGATGTCCTGGAGCCCGGCGCCCGCTCCCACCGATCGGGCGGGGAACACCGTCGCAGCGGGCGCGGCTGGGGAGTCAGGCGGCGGCGACAGCGAGTTCTGAGATCGAACGCGAGCGTAGCTCGCTAGATCCCTTCGAGCTCGCTGCGGGCGGCGCGGAGATCGTGCTCGGCGTCCTTCAGCGCCCGCGCCTTCTCCTCCAGCGTCTCGCGGGCCCCCTCGACCGCCGCCTCGGCTCGCAGCACCCGCTTCTCGGCCGCCGCCACCTTGCCCTCGGCGGCCTTCCGCTGCTTGGCGGCCTTCCGGAGGGCGCGGCGCTCGGCGGCGTCGTCCTTCGCGCGCTTCCCCTTCGCCGGTGGCGGCGCGACCGTGCCGGTGAGCCCGACCGAGACGACAGAGACCGCCCGCTGCTCTCGCTCCAGCCGCCCGAGCTCGATCGCCCGGGCGACCTCGGCGTCGCCGGCCGCGGCGCGGAGGGTCTCGGTGACCCGGTCGAGGATCGCCGCGCCGACCTTGTGCTCGCGCCCGATCGCCTCCGCGGTCCGACCAGCGAGTCGATCGCGTCCTGCTCGCGCCGCGCCGTCTTCCGCAGCGTCTCCCGGTCCGGGGATCCGGCGAGCATCTCCTCCTGGCCGCGGCGGAGCTCGCCGCCGACCTTGAGCAGCTTCGCGACGTCGCTCGGCTTCCGGGCGGCGAGCTGGTTGACGAGCCACGCCGCCCGGGTCGGCTTCCTGAGCCCCTTCACCCAGTCGGCTGCCTTCCCCTTGCCGTCGGCGCGCAGCGACTTCGCGAGCTCGTCCCTGGCGGCGGTGAACTCCTCGAGCCGTCCGTGGAAGAGCCGGTCGAGCTCCTTCGCCGACACCCCCTTCGGCGGATCGACAGCGGAGCTAGCCACCCGGAAGCGTGTGGGTGCTGCCGAGGCCGCGCTCGCCGCGGTCGCCGCGGCCGACCCCAGGGCCGGGGCGCGAGCGGCGGCCGAGGCCGTCGCCGGGGACCGGGGCGTCGCCGAGGCCGGGGGCCGGCCCGTCGCCGATCGGATCGGAGACGTCGATCCCGCCGCCGGCCGCGACCGTGGCCGGAACCAGCGGCGCGTAGAGCTCCACCCTCCGGTCGTAGCCTCGGATCTCGACCTTGCCGCGGCCCTGGACCTCGATCGTCTCGGAGAGCTGGGCGCGGGTGTCGCCGGTGATCAGCACCGGGTCGCCGGTGTCGCGGGTCGCCGCCTCGACCCGGGAGCAGAGGTTGACCGCGTCGCCGATCACGCTGAAGGAGAGCCGCCCGGCGCCGCCGATCGACCCCGCCACCACCGGCCCGGTGTTCACCCCGATCCCGACCTCGAAGCCGCCGGGCCGGCGGCTGTTGACGGTGCGGGCGAGCTCGACCGCGCACTGGACCGCGCGGTCGGCGTGATCGGGCATCCGGTTCGGCGCCCCGAACACGGCCAGCACCCCGTCGCCGATGAACTGGTCGATGTGGCCGCGGTGGCGGGAGACGATCGGGACCACGCACTCGAACAGCTCGTTCAGCCGGGCGACGATCTCAGGCGCGCTCGCGTCCGCGGCGGCGGTGGTGAACCGCTGGACGTCGCAGAAGAGCAGCGAGACCTCGACCTCGGCGCCCTCGGGGTCGTAGTCCTCGCTGAGGATGTGGGTGGCGACCTCCTCGTCGAGGTAGGTGCCGAACGCCTCGCGGAGGCGCTCGCGCTCGTACAGCCCGTCGACCATCTGGTTGAAGCCCGAGGAGAGCTCGCCGAACTCATCGGCGGTGGTCACCGGCACGTGCTCGTCGAAGCGGCCCTGGCGGACCCGCGCGGTCGCCGCCTCGAGGTCCTCGATCGGGCGGAGGATCGAGCGGCTGAGGAGCACGGTGAGCTCGAAGCTGAGGGTGAACGAGACCGCGAGCGCGATCAGCACGTTGAACCCGAGCGCCTCCGAGCCTCCCCCCTCCGAGGTCAGCGCCGCGACGACGACGCCGGTGATCACGTTGATCAGCGGCAGCGAGCCGAGCAGCTTCCAGCGGAGCGGGAGCGAGGGGCGGTCGATCCGCACCGGGGTCTCGAGCGCGGCGTTGATGTCGAAGAGGATCGGCCGCATCGCCAGCTCGAGGGCGAGGAAGTGCAGCGTCCCCGAGTAGGCGATCGCGAGCGCGCCGGCGAAGACGATCGGGAAGATCGCGAGCCAGCTGAGCTCGAGGATGATCACGCTGGTGACGCAGGTGATCAGGGTGACGATGATCGGGAAGTAGAAGTCGCCCCGGATCAGCTCCCGCGGCAGCTCGACCGCGACCCGCCAGGCGCGCGCCGTCTGGCCGGGGGAGCGGGCGCCGCCGATCCAATCCTGGAGCGGGCGCATCCGCTTGTAGGTCCGGGCGAGGACGAAGCAGATCGCGATCGCGGTCAGCCCCTCGGTGATCGCCAGCACCGTGAGGAAATCCGCCTTGCTCACCTCGTAGTAGAAGCTGAACAGGGCGACGGCGCCGGCGCCGACGATGAACGCCGTCTGGAGCTCGAGGGTGATGAAGACCGACGGGTAGTACCGGCCGGCCTTGCGGTAGAGGAACGTAAGGGGATGCCACATGGCGGCTAATTGTCCCGTAGGGCCCGGTTAGAGGGAGCGAACAGCGTCGGCGACCGGGGAATCGCCGCCAAACAGATCGAAGCCCCTGCCGAACGTGTTCTCGGCGCCGATGCACTCGACGAGGACGAGGGCGACGTCGTCGCGCGGGACCCTCCCGGAGCGATCGAGCCGCTCGGCGATCTCGACCTTGCCGGTGCCGGGGTCGTCGGTGAGGTATCCGGGACGGAGGATCGTGTAGTCGAGGCCGCTCTCGACCACCGCCTTGTCGGCCGCCGCCTTCGCCTCGAAGTAGGGGCGCATCTCCTCCGA
Organism: uncultured Solirubrobacterales bacterium; assembly: GCA_963752585.1. GTDB lineage: Bacteria > Actinomycetota > Thermoleophilia > Solirubrobacterales > 70-9 > CAVVYV01. The sequence continues at coordinate 328,362 of CAVVYV010000004.1, read as the reverse complement.
CCAGCTCTCGGGCCGGTCGGCGTTGATCGTGCTGACGATCAGGTAGCGGGAGATGCCGTGCGCCTTCGCCGCCTCGATCAGCTTCACCGCACCGCCGTAGTCGACCGTCTGCTTCCGTGCCGGGCCGCTCCCCGGCCCCGCCCCGGCGGCGAAGATCACCGCGTCGGCGCCGGCGACCGCGTCGCCGATCTCCTTGTTCTCGATGTCGAGGACGATCGGGGTGGCGCCGATCGCCTCCAGGTCCTTCGCCTGGTCGGGGTTGCGGATCACCCCCCGGCCGGTGTCGCCGCGGTCGGCGAGCAACTTCAGCACCCGCATGCCCACCTTCCCGTGTCCGCCGATGACGACGACGTTCATGCGGCGACGATACCTGGCCGGGTTGCCCGGCAACAATCGTTCGCTACCGAGACCAGTGCCGGGGGAGGGACTCGAACCCCCACGCCCCCAAGGGGACAATCGGGCTTAAGCCGATCGCGTCTGCCAGTTTCGCCACCCCGGCAGGGTGGAGCGTCGGTGGCGCCCCGAGCGGTGAGCGACGAGCGGTAGCCTAGTCGGCCGGCTCGGCGCCGCCGTCGAGCGCCTGGTGTAAGAGGGCCCAGAGCTGGCAGCGCTCGTCCACAGTGAGGCCGGCGAAGACCTCGTCCTCGAGCCCGGCGAAGGCGCGGTCGGCCTTCTCCAGGGCGCGCTCGCCGGCCTTGGTCATCTCGACGATGTGGCGGCGGCGATCGGAGGGGTCGCGGCGGCGCTCGACGTAGCCGCCCTGCTCGAGGCCGTTGAGGAGGAGGACGCAGTTGTTGGCATCGAGCATCAGCTGCTCGCCGAGCTCGCGCCTGGGCGGTATTGCCCTGATCGCTCAGGTACTGGAGGGCGACGTACTCCTTCAGCTTCAGGCCGAGGACGTCCTCGGTGGCGCGGCGATAGGTGCCCTTCGCGACCCGGATGAGAAGGGCGACGAGCCCGGTGCGGGCCTCCTCGGCCGGGGTCTCTGGGCTTCTTCGGAGTGGCTGTTGAAGCGGATGCCATATGTATCGATCGTAACAGCGTGCTGGACGTTACTCACAAGCACCTGATAATCACTAGCGCAGTGATCATCACGGGCAAATACAACGATAGCGCCGCATCCGGAGACTCCGCAATACCCGGTCGTGAACGGGATTGCCGCCCGGTTAAGCGGGATAGAAGCGCAACCGGACCCCTGTTAGCGTGTTCGTCTGGGCAGGAGCAATCCCGCCCGTCCACTCGTGGAAGCCTCCGCACTCACACACGCCCAGAAGCGCGGGCTGTTCGCTCGCCGGTCTCCCCTCCTCAAGTTCCAGGGCGACGAGAACCTCGTCGCCCTTACTCGTAGGGGGCACCAGCACGCGTTCGAGGCGCTGGTCGAGCGCTACCAGTCGCGGCTGCTCGGCTTCTGCCGGCAGATGCTCGGCTGCACCGAGGACGCCGAGGACGTTCTCCAGGAGGTCTTCGTCGCCGCCTACAACGCGATGGTCGCCGACGAGCGGCCGATCGCGGTGCGGCCCTGGCTCTACCGGATCGCCCGCAACCGCTGCCTCAACCACCTTCGCAAGCCGACCGCCGACGGCCAGGACACGATGGACACCCACCCCCACATGAACGGGGTGACCACCCTCGAGCGGGTCCAGAACCGCGAGGAGTTCCGGAACCTTCTCTGCGACGTCGGCAAGCTCCCCGAGACCCAGCGCTCGGCGCTGCTCCTCCGCGAGATCGACGCGATGAGCTACGAGGAGATCGCCCAGGCGATGGACACCACCGTCCCGGGGGTGAAATCGCTCCTGGTCCGGGCCCGGATCGCCCTTGCGGAGTCGAGCCAGGCCCGCCAGCTCACCTGCGACGAGGTCCGGCTCGAGCTCGCCGAGGCCGCCGAGGGGCTCGCCAAGGTCGGCGGGCCGGTCCGCCGCCACATCAAGAGCTGCGATCCCTGCCGCGAGTTCCGCTCCCAGCTTCGCTCCGACAGCAAGGCCCTGGCCTCCCTCTTCCCCGTCGCTCCGCTGCTCATTCTCAAGGGCGCCCTGATCGGCAAGCTCACCGGCCTCTTCGGCGGCGGCGGCGGTGCCGCCGGTGCCGGAGGGGGCGCGGGTGCCGCCGGCGCGGGCGCAGCCGGCGCGGGTGCCGGAGCCGCGGGTGCCGGTGCCGCCGGTGCCGGGGCTGCCGGCGCGGGCGCCGCCGCCGCGGGTGGCACCGCCGCGATCGGCGGAGCCGCGGCCGCCGGGTGGAGCCGCCGCAGCCGGTGGAGCAGGCGCCGCGGCCACCGCCGCCGGTGCGGGCGCCGCCGCGATCGGGACCAAGGCCGCCGCCGGGCTCGCCACCGCCGCGATCATCGCCGGAGGCGCCGCCGAGATCAAGCACGTCGCCGAGAAGGACCCGGCGAAGAAGGATCCCGCGATCACGAAGACGAAGATCGATCGCGGCAAGCCGGTCTTCATCGACAAGCCTCCCGCCGAGCCCGCCGCTCCCCCGGCCGCGACCCCGGCCGCCGCCCAACCTCAGCCGGCCCCGACCGAGGTCGTCGTTCCCCCGGTGCCCGTGGAGCCGACCACCGCCGTCCCGCCGACAACCGGCACCGTCCCCCCACCGCTCTTCGGCAAGCACAGGCGCAAGAAGGGGGCGGTCACGGAGAGCCAGACGAAGGCCAGCACTCAGACCGCGCCCGCGACCACCACCCCGCAGCCGACCTGTGACGCGAACGGCGACGGCTTCGTCGATCCGGGCTCCGACCCCGCCTGCGCGGGCCCCGGCACCACCACCGGCGTGAGCAGCGCCGAGTCGGCGCCTCCGGCGGTGGAGCCGAAGTGGGTCGGGCCGAAGAAGAAGGCCGCGCCGAAGTCGAAGGTCAAGCGGAAGCGGGCATAAGCCCGATCACCTTCAGTCGCCGCGTCAGGCACTGCGCGGCGAAGGCGTGAGTCTCCTCCCTGCTGACCCCGAATAGCTCGTAGTCCTCCTCCTCGGCCCAGGGCGGGTCGATCACTCGATCGGCGATCGGGGTCGCCTCCTCGAGCATCCTCTGGATCACGGCGCGATTGCGCTCGTCCTCGCGGACCTGGTCGGCGAGGAAGCGAACCCCGAAGGCGATGTGACGGTGCTCGTCGCGGGCGACGTTGGAGAAGCCCTCGACGAACCCCGGCAGGGTCCCCTGGCGCTCGTTGTAGTCGATGATGAAGTGCTGGCCGGTGAGCGCGAGCATCCCCTCGATCACCATGTGGTAGAGGGTGATCGCCTCGACCAGGGCGTCGCGGTCCTCGGGCTCGCTGGCGAGCCGGTCGACGCGCTGCTTCAGGAGGCCGTCGAAGAGCTCGGTGAAGGCCGGGTTCAGGTGCTCCTCGGTGGCGCGGAGCCGGTCGGCGAGATCGGCGGCGCCGTCGAGCACTCCGACCTCGCTGTAGAAGCGGTCGAAGAAGCGGACGTGGCGGGCCTCGTCGGCGATCTGGGTGCAGAGGAAGATTCGCTGCTCCTCGGTCGGGCAGGCGCGCATGATCGGCCCGAGCTCGTCGGCGACCTTCTGCTCGCCGATGAAGAAGCTTGAGAGCCCGTACATCCGCTGGAAGCGCTCGTCCTCGGGGATCCGCTCGTGCCAGTCGATCCGGTCCTGGGAGAAATCGAGCTCCTGGGTGAGCCACTGCTGGCGCTCCCACAGCCCGTAGAGCTCGCCGTAGTCGAGCAGCTTGACCTGGTGGGCTCGGTCGGCCGGGTCCTGGAGGGCCGGGTCCGAGGTGGCGAGAAAGTCCTCTCGATGGGTCCGTGACGGGTCGCTGCGGCGCGCTTCCTTCGCTTCCACCTCAGGCTCCTCTCCTCGCTGTCCGGCGCAGCGTACAACCTCGACTGGCTGGTTAGCCAGTCTCGACTCAGTGGAAACCACGGATCGTGAACCAGTAGATCGAAACCCGATCCTGCCTCGAATCCCGGATGTCCGAGCGCCCCGCAGGGGCCACGCTATAGGTCCATGAATCCGTGGACGACCGGCAACCGGCTGCTCGGCCTCGATCTGCAGCGCCGGCGCCTCTGGGTCGGCGGCCAGCGGCTCCACCACGGCGTCACCGGGGTCGCTCTCGCCGGCGCCAGCCTCGCCGGGCTGGTGACGGGGCGGAGCGCCAACGCCCGGCTGCTCGCATCACTCCTCGCTGGAGGCGTGCTGATCGCGCACGACTGGAAGGACCGCGGCGCCTGGTTCCGCCGCGAGCCCTGATCACCATAGCGTCGCTGCGGACACTCACAGACGACTCACCCGGCGCCAGCACCGCCACCTTCGACTTCGTCTGCTTCTCGACGTCGGCCTTGAACGCGCTCGGCGTCGGTCTCGATCGGCGGGAAGGTGTTGTAGTGGACCGGGATCACGGTGTCGGCGCCGACGAACTCGGCGGCGACGACCGCGTCCTCGCGATGCATCGTGTAGTGGCCGCCGATCGGGATGAAGGCGACGTCCACCGGCGTCCGCTCGGCGATCAGCTTCAGGTCGCTGAACAGGGCGGTGTCGCCGAGGTGGTAGAGGGTCTTGCCGCCGAGGTTGACCACCACCCCGCAGGCGGCGCCGATCACGGTGCCGGGGGTGGGGCTGTAGGGCCGGTCGGCGGAGCCGGGGACGGTGCTGGTGTGGAAGGCCTGGACCAGCTTCACCCAGCCCCAGTCGTAGGTGACGATGCCTCCGAGGTTGGCGTCGACGGCATCCTCGATCCCCTGCTCGCCGAGGACGTTGGCGAGCTCGGTGATCGCGACGAAGGAGGCACCGGTCCGCTTGCCGACGGCGACCGCGTCAGCGAAGTGGTCCGCGTGCGCGTGGGTCATGAAGACGTGGGTGGGATTGACCTCCTCCGCGGTGACCAAGGCGGCGGGGTTGTTCGGCGCCAGGAACGGGTCGATCAGCACCCGGACCTCGCCGTCGACCAGCTCAACGGTGGAGTGGCCGATGTAGTTGATCTCCATCTGCTCTCAGTCCTCCTCGTCGCTTGCAAGTTGCTCGGACAGGGCCCAGCCGACGGCGACCCCGATCATCATTCCCATCCGCGCCTCCTCGGCGAGCATCGCCCGGACCGCGCTCAGCCGAGCCTCCTCGTCGGGGGTGGTCGCCGCCTTCAGCACCTCGGCCGTCGTGCGCCTCGTCGAACCAGCCGCCGGCGCTGAGGGCCTCGGCGAGAATCCGCTGAAGCTGCGGGGCGGCGCGGGACACCGCCCGCTCGGCCTCCTGGAACGCCTCCGGGCTTCGAGATCGCGTCGATCGCGGCCTCGATCTCCTGGTCGCTGTAGGGGCCCCGTGCCACGGCGCGGCGTACCCCGACTCAACCGCTGCGCCCGGCTAGGCCGCGCCGCTCCCACATCTGCAGCGCGCCGTAGTCGCGGTAGCCGAGCCTCTCGTAGACCGGGTAGCCGAGCTTCGTCGCCTGCAGGGTGCGTCGTCACCAGCCCGTCGGCGGCGGCATCCTCGAGCAGCCCGGGCGGTCAGCCGCGCCGACATCCCTCGGCCGCGCGCCTCGGGGAGGACCGCGACCCAACGACAGCTCGCAATCCGCGCCATGTCGGCCAAGCGCCATCGCGCACCCGACCCTCTCGCCATCGAGCGAGGCCGAGATAGGAGCGCGCGCCCTCGAGCCCGCTCTCGAGCGCACCGAAGTCGCCGGGATCGAAGCCGTAGGCGATCTCGTTGATCCGGGCGATCGTCTTCATGTCGGACTCCTCGACGATCTCCAGCTCCGGATCGGGCTCGGGCACGTCGCAGATCGGTCAGCCCCATCGCCATCGCCCGTGGGTTCGCGTCGAGCTTGTGGCCGCGGCGCTTGAGCTCCGCAGCCACGCGCCCGGTCGGCCTCGGGAACCCAGACCGTCCAGGCTGCGCACCCCCGCCCGCTCGTAGGCCTCGGCGATCGGATCGAGCGAGGCGAGCAGTCGCTCGCGTCCCGTAGAAGACCGAGTTGAAGAACGAGCGGTTCGGGGTCGAGGGGACGATCGCGGCGAGGACGTCACCGTCCTCCCAGGTCTCGGCCGCCCGAGCGACTCCGCGAGCGCCCGCCAGAAGGGGGGCATGCCGTCGCGGACCAGCTGCAGCCAGGCGGCATCGTCGGCCGGACATCGGCATCTCGGGCTAGCGCTTCGCGTGCGACGGTGACACCGTCGGCGATCCCGAGCATCGCGACCTCGACTCGGTCGTCGGCGGCGATCCGGTCGTTGAGCTCGGCGACCACCTTGTCGGAGCCCTCGGGCGAGTCGATCACCCGGCCGCCCTTGAAGACGTTGTCGATCAGGATCAGCCCGTTCGGCCGGAGCAGCCGCAGGCACTCCTCGTAGTAGGTCGGATAGCTCTCCTTGTCGGCGTCGATGAAGGCGAGGTCGAAGGAGCCGTCGTCGGAGATCGCCCGGAGGGCCTCGATCGCCGGCCCGACCCTGATCTCGACCCGGTCGGAGAGCCCGGCCTTTTCGAGGTGGGAGCGAGCACGCTCGGCGTACTCCTCGTTCAGCTCGCAGCAGATCAGCTCGCCGTCCTCGGGCAGGCCGCGGGCGATCGAGATCGCGCCGTAGCCGAGGAAGGTCCCGACCTCGAGGCAGCGGCGGGCGCCGATCGCCCGCACCAGGATCGTGGTGAAGGCGGCCTGGTCGCCGGCGATCTGCATCAGCGCCAGCCCTCCCATCTCCTCCGCCGCCTGCTCGACCTCGCGCGAGACCGGGTCGCGGAAGGAGCTGTGCTCGACCGCGTAGCGGTGGAGCTCCGGGGTGAGCGCGGTGAACTTGTCTACGGTCAACCGGGCTTGCGCTCGCGGCGGGCTACGGCGGCGGCGAGGCCGCTGATGCCGCCGACCACGGCGCCGCCGAGGCCGGCGAAGACATTCGCGTAGTCCTCGACCAGCGGCAGCATGATCAGGACCGCCGCGGCGACCGCGGCGCCGATCACCTCGGTGTCGGCGGTGGGGTCGGCGCGCATCTCTCCCGCCCGCAGCACCGCCCAGGTGGCGAGCAGGCCGAGCGCGATCCCGTTGCCGCCGGCGGCCAGGAGGAGATCGCCGTCGCCGCCGATCGCCGACTCGATCCCGTCGGCCGCCAGCATCCCGAGGGCGCCGCAGGCGATGATCAGGATCACGGTCGCGACCGTGCCGAGCCTCGCCTCGACCGCGACCCCGAAGATCACGATCCCGACCGAGACCACGAACAAGTAGCCGACGTCGGGGAAGACGAAGGGGGCGGCGAGGTATCGCCACCACTCATCCCCGACCGGGCCGACGATCCCGCCGACGTCGCTGACCGGGAGGTCGCCGGCGCGCTGGACCAGGACCAGCAGGGCCGGGAGGAGGACCGCGGCGATCACCGCGTAGCGGCGCTCTCCCTCGCCGACCAGGATCCGGGCCCGGGTCCGGCGCTCGCGGCGCTCGGCGCGCTCGCGGCGCCGGCGCTGGCGGCGGGACTCGTGGGGGGTGAGCTCGTCGCCCTGGCGCTCGAGCTTCGGCGCCCGCTTCCGCAGCCGGGTGCCGCAGTAGGGGCACTCGGTGACGTACGGGCTCACCTCCTCCCCACAGCTGCGGCAGACGACGCTTAGCTCAGGCGAGCTCACCCTGCGAGGATACCCCGGCCGCCTCGGCCCACCGGTTGATCTCGTAGAGCATCCGGGCGAGCTCCCGGCCCCGACCGGTGAGCCGGTAGCGGCGGGAGCGCTCGCGCTCGACGATCCCGGCCGAGGAGAGCTCGGCGAGCCGCGCCGAGAGGACCGAGGGGCTGATCTCGGTCCGCTTCCGGAGCTCCGAGAACGAGAGCGCGTCGCGGCGGAGCTCCCAGAGCAGGCGCATGGCCCAGCGCCTCTCGAGCAGGTCCAGCAGCTTCGTTATCGGCCGCTCTTTGGACACTAACTTCGATTTTCGTACTTAACGCACAAAATTGCAAGTACTTAAATACGAATTTCGAACTAGTGGTCCACGGGGAGGTTTGGAATCGACCCTTTTCAGGGCTCGGTCGCGTCCACGACCTCCCGCATCATCCCCTCGACCCCGCCGTGGGCGGCGAGCCAGTTGAGCTGGCGGCGGGCCCCGGTGCCGTGGTCGAGCAGGTCGCTCAGGCTGGTGAGCTCCGCCTCGCAGCCGAGCTCCTGGGCGTGCTCGCGGAGGTCGGAGATGATCCCGCGGACGAGCTCGGCCCCCGGGACCTCGAAGCCGCGATCGAAGTCGATCAGCTTGCCCTCGATCCCGACCAGCGAGGCCCGGACCTTGTTGTCGTCGATCAGCTCCCAGGGGTGCTCGACGCTCGGCACCCCGTCGTCATAGTTGGCGGAGAGCCGGTGGACGAGGCTCTGGGTGAGGGCGGCAAAGCCGATCGTGTGCTCGAGCCGGGTCTGCTGGTCGGTGACCCGAACCTCGACCGTCCCCAGGTTCGGATGGGGGCGAACGTCCCACCAGAGGTAGGTGTAGTCGGGGATCGCGCCGCCCCGCATCATCAGCTCGACCCGGTGCGAGTAGATCTCCCAGCTGCCGTAGTAGGGAGGGATCCCGACCCGGGGAAAGGCGCGGAAGACGGGGGTGCGCGCCGACATCATCCCCGTGTTCTTCCCCTGCCAGAGGGGAGAGTTCGAGGACATCCCGAGCAGCAGCGGCAGATAGCCGCGGATGCCATCGGCGACGTAGACCGCCTTCTCGGCGTCATCGACGCCGATGTGGACGTGGGTGCCGAAGATCAGCTCGCGCTGGGCGATCCAGCCGAGCTCCTCGGCGAGCTCCCTGTAGCGGGGCCGGTCGACGATCAGCTGGTCCTCGTATTGGGCCGCCGGGTGGGTGCCGCTCGCGCCGATCGCCAGCCCCTGGCCGGCCGCGACCTCGCGGACGAGGCGGCGGAGGTCGGCGAGCTGGGCGTTCGCCTCGGCGACGTTCGCGCAGGGCAGGGTCGCGACCTCGAGCACCGACTGCATCAGCTCGGGCTTGACGTAGCCGGTGAGGTCGTCCGGGAGGGCGGCGAGGATGCGGTCGATCCCCTGGGCGAGATCCAGGGTCTCGGCATCGCAGATCATCAGCTCCTCTTCGATGCCGACGGTGAAGGGCGTCCCGGTGAAGTTGTGGTCGAGCAGCTTGCACGCGATCCTAGCCTCGCCGGGAGGCGGAATTCGCGATACTCAGGCGAGGCCCTGACGAGCGAGTGTTGAGGAGGTTTTGCGCGGATGGAAGTGAAGTCGATCAGCGAGCAGAAGTCACTGCTCGCGACCCTGTCTCCCGGCAAGCGGGCACGACTGCGCCGGCTGCTGTTCGACTACGGCCCCGGAAACGGGACCCTGATGCTGCTCCCGATCGACCAGGGGATCGAGCACGGTCCCCGAGACTTCTTCCCCAACCCCGCCTCGAAGGACCCCGAGTACCAGTTCAGCCTCGCGGCCGAGGCCGGCTACTCGGCGATCGCCTGCCAGATCGGCCTCGCCACCCGCTACTACCCCGACTACGCGGGCCAGGTGCCGCTGATCCTGAAGGTGAACGGCAAGACCGACATCCCCCCCTCCGACGACGCCCTCTCGACCACCAACGCCTCGGTCGAGGACGCGGTCCGGCTGGGCGCCGACGCGGTCGGCTACACGATGTACCTGGGCTCGCCCCGCCAGGACGTCGATCTCCACCAGCTGAAGGGGGTGCGCCAGGATTGCGAGCGCTACGGGATGCCCCTGGTGATCTGGGCCTATCCCCGCGGGTCCGCGATCGACGCGAAGGGCGGCCGCGAACTCCTTCTACGCGATCGACTACGCGGCCCGGATGGCGATGGAGATGGGCGCCGACGTGGTCAAGCTCAACTTCCCCAAGTTCGACCCGGAGAAGGACAAGGACCAGCCCGCCCCCTACAACGAGATGGACGCCACCCCCGAGGAGGCGGTGCGCCAGATCGTCGAGTCGGCGGGGCGCTCGCTGGTGGTGCTCTCCGGCGGCTCGAAGACCGACGACGAGACCCTGCTCGGCCACGTGAAGACGATCGCCGACGCCGGCGGCTCCGGGGTGATCTTCGGGCGCAACGTCTGGCAGCGCGAGAAGAGCGAGGCGCTCGAGATCATCGGCCAGATCAAGGAGACCCTGCTCTCCCACGTCCGCCGGATTCCGTAGCTCAGGTTAGATCCGGGCGCCCAGCCCTTAGCCGGGAATGAGGCGCGGAGCGTGGAGAGGGCCGCTGCTGCTGGCCGCGATCGTGATCCTCGGCCTGTCGCGCTGCGGCGAGGGCGGTGACGACCGTGACCCGGGCTCGGCCGAGTCGCCGGGAACGCTCAGCGCCCGGGTGAGCGAGGTCATCGATGGCGACACGATCGAGGTCGAGCTCTCCGACGGGAGCGAGGAGGACGTCCGCTACATCGGGATCGACACGCCGGAGACGGTGAAGCCCGGGACCCCGGTCGAATGCGGGGGTGCAGAGGGCCCACCGGGTGAACGAGCGGCTGGTCGGCGGGCGCCGGGTCACGCTCAGCGCTCGGGGACGAGCGCCGCGACGACTACGGCCGGCTGCTCGCCTACGTCTACCTGCCCGGGGCGGGACTCGGTGGAGAGGAGCTGTTCGTGAACGCGGAGCTAGCTCGCCGGGGACTGGCGCGAACCCTGACGATTGCGCCGAACGACGACTTCGCCGCCCTGTTCGAGCGGCTGGCTGCGGGCGCCGGTCGGGCCGGCCGAGGGCTCTGGGCCTCCTGCCCTCTGTGAGCGGGGCGCTCTGCTAATTTGACCGCCGGCCCGGGGGGCTGTGCCCAGATGACTCAGATGCGGATGCGACAGAGCATGTCTCAGATCGAACTCGCGTTCGAGCAGGAGATGGCGCTCGAGCGCCGTCGCCGCGAGCAGCTGCGCAAGCGCGCCGTGAACCGCTCGCGCGCCCGCCGCATCTCCCGGAACGAGTCGCGCGGGAAGGTCCGGTTCAGCGTCCTGATCGTCTGCCTGACGATCACGGTGGTCACCGTGGTCGTGGCGATGTTCGAGACGCTCGCCTGGCTGATGGGCTAGCGGCCGACGGCCGCCGGTTGGGACGGCTCGCCTTCGCGCTCTTCGCTGATCCGCTCGTAGACCTCGTTGCGGAAGATGCCCACCTCGCGCGGCGCGGTCACGCCGAGACGGACCTTCTCCCCCGCCACCGACAGCACCTGGATCTCGACGCCATCGCCGATCATGATGCTTTGGCCCGGCTTCCGTGTCAGTACCAGCATCGAAACGCCTCCTAGATCATTTGTCCACTGCCCCCCGACCAGGCGGGTCCTCTGAGTGCCCTACCTAGAAATCGGTAGGGTAGCGCACCTCGCAGGCATGAACAGGGGGAACCGAAAGCCGTCGCTATAGTCACCCGCCGATGGCTCGGAAGTCGCTGCGGCCGCAGCTCAACCAGATACGCGCGTGGGTTCGCCAGGGCCGCACCGACGCCTGGATCGCCCATCAGCTCGAGGTCTCCACCTCACAGCTGCAGGACTTCCGCAAGCGCCACGGGCTCGACACCGAGGGCGAGGAGCCAGATACCGACCTCGACCTGCGCGACGAGATCGAGGCGGAGATCGAGGCGGAGCTGAGCGAGCCCGCGGACGAGGAGGAGCCCGATGAGGGCGCCACCGACGAGGGCGCCGGCGAGGAGTCCGATGGCCGCGAGGGGGGCGGCCGGCGCCGCCGGCGGCGCCGGCGCGGGGGCCGCGGGCGGCGCGGTCGCCGGGGCGGCGGACCGCTCGAGGCGACCTTCGACCACGGTGATACCGACGGCTACGGCCTTTGGCTGGACCCGGCGGTCAAGGACAACCCCGTCTACTCCGAGCACTGGGCAGAGCAGCGGGCGCTGAAGGTGACGATCGAGCCCGAGCGGATCGTGCTCGAGCGCGCCGACCAGGACTAGGAACTACTCGGCGGGTAAGAGCCGGCCGCCGGCGTAGTCGGTGGCGCCGCGGAGTTGGAGGTAGAAGGCGCCGTCGGTGATCGCCTGCGGATCGAGGTCGGTGGTGTCGACCGCCCCGGCCCGGGTCGCCGCTTCGAGGCACCAGTCGGTGCCGCGCGCGTAGAGCTCCGCCAGCTCGGCCGCCGAGAAGGTCGGACCGATCCGCCTCCGGAGCTCATCGCGGACCGCCTCCACCGCCCGGTTCACCCTGCCCGCCATCCGAGGATCGCGGGAGAGCTCCCGCAGCCGGGCATGGCCCTCCTCCCATTGGTAGAGGGCGTTGTCGAGCGGATACGGCACCCCCTGCTTCCTAGCAGGTCGGTTAATCGGTCGGCAGCGGCAGGGGCACGAAGGGGGGCTCGGCGGGGAGCTCACCCGGCGGCGCCGCGGCGGCGCAGGTCGCGGGGTCGAGTGGGCCGGCGAGCTGCCAGACGTCGACCAGGCCGGCGCCGGCCACCCGCCGGGCGGTGGGCTCGACCTCGATCCAGCCCCGCTCGCGGGGCACGGTCGCCGCCTCAGGGTCGTCCTGGTGGTACTCCGGGGTGGTGACGACGTAGTCGAAGTCGCCGGAGTTGATCGCGCCGACGAACTCCGGGCATTCGGCGATCTCCCGGAACGAGCCACGATCGCCGTGCTCGCCGAGGTAAGTGACCGGGTTGTTCGATTCGACCCCCCAGAGCCCGTATCCGAACAGCGCCCCGGTGGTCCCCGAGAGCGCGATTCTCTGGTTGCTGACCCCCCGGGCCCACACGTAGGCGGCCCCGAGTCCCTGGCCGAGCTCGATCGCGGGTTGCTCGGTGCGCGGGTAGTCGGGAGCGGCCGAGGAGTAGCGCAGCTCCAGGTAGTCCTCCTGGGCGACGCGGCCGACCACCGCCAAACCGGCTATGGCGACGGCGCCGGCGGCGAGCAGGGCCCCCCGCGGCACCCCGCGGCGAGCGAGCAGGAACAGGGCGAGCGGAAGCGCGATCACGGCCAGCGCCAGCAGGGCGGTGCCGGGGATCCGATCGGTGTCGAGCTCCTCCACCGCCCCCGCGCTGACCACGATCAGGGCGGCGAACAGCACGATCGTCGCCCACCGCCAGATCGCCGGGCGGCCCGGCATCCGGTTGGCGGCGATCGGGATCAGGAGCAGGGCGAGGGCAAGCCCGGGCGCCAGATAGCGGATGTTGAGCCGGAAGCCGACCGGCGCTCCTTCCTCCCCGGAGGCGCCGAGCGGGGTGAGCAGGTAGGCGATCGCGGCGAGCGCCGCAACCGCGGCGAGCATCCGCTCGAGCCGGTGGCCGCGGATCAGGAGGAAGACGATGGCCGCCACCGCGATCGCCAGATAGAGCGGCCAGAGCTCGCCGAGGCGCTCCTCGAGCGCCGGCCGGAAGAAGCGGCCCCAGACGTCGGTGTCGGTGAGGTAGTGGACGATCGAGTAAGGGTGGCGCCCCTCGAGCTCCTCGGGCTTGGTCAGGGGGCCGATGTCGACGAATGGGAACGGGGTGCCGGAGACGATCAGGTTGCGCGCGTACCAGAGCCCGCCGCCGACCACCAGGGCACCGATCCAGGCGGCGGCCGCCCTCAGCCGCTGCCCCGCCCCGGCGATCAAGATCACGCCAAGGGTGAGCGCCAGCACAGGGGGAACCACGGTCAGCTTCGTCCCGATGGAGAGGCCCGCGGCGAGGCCGGCGACCACCAGCGCCCCGACCGGAAAAGCGCCCGGCAGCCACCTGGTGTTGAGGAGGATCGCGACCGAGGAGACGAAGAAGGCGATCGCGACGACGTCGTTGTTGGCGTTCCCCGGCTGACGCGAGAAGAGGAGGTTGGCCGCCATCAGGGCGGCGACGGCGGCGACGGTCGCGGCGCCGGCGCCATAGGGGCGGCCGGCGCACCACGCGGCGAAGAGGGCGAGTCCGAGCCAGCCGAGGTTGAGCAGCGGCGAGATGAAGTCGTTGCCGAACAGGAGCAGGCCGTCGGCGTGGAGCAGCTCCGAGTTCTGCGGGTAGAACCAGTTCAGGTAGAGCGGGTCGACGTAGAGGAGCTCGGTCACCGACCCGGTCTGGGCGATGTGCGCCGCGAACGGCATGTGGTACCAGAGGGAATCGCCGCCGTAGATCCCCCGGTCGAACGCGAGCAGGGTCGGCCCCGCCCACTGCGCGGCGACGAGAAGCGCAAGGGCGGCGGCGATCCCGATCTCGATCGGCGAGACCGGGCCCGGAAGGCGCTGGGCGGAGTCCGAACGCGCCAGCCGCGCCCTCGCCGCCCGCACAAGAAGCGGCTCCATCCGAACCCCGCCGCCGCCGACGATCACGCAGGCGGCGACCAGCAGCACCCCGTCGAGGATCCCGAACAATCCGAGGAGCTCCGAGATCACCACCAGGATCCCGACCGCGAGGATCCCGTCGGCGAGCAAGGCCGGCGCCCCGGTCCAGTCGGGGAGGACGGCCCGCCGGACGACGCGCCCGGCGATCGCGATCGAGAGGGCGATCGCGATCAGCCCGACGACGCCGAGGATGTAGTCGCCGGTTGTGCTCATTTCCCGGTCGCTGGGGCCGGTTTCGCGCAGGCGTCGGGCGCGAGGTCCCCGCTCAGCCGGTAGACCGCAACCCGGCCGACGAGGAGGAGCTGCTCGATCGCGGGGTCATCCTGGACCCAGCCGCGCTCGGGCGAGGTCCGGGCCCGGGTCGGGCTGTTGAGATCGAGGTCGGGCGTGGTCACGAGGTAGTCGTAGTCGCCGTCGTTGAGGGCCTCTCGGAAGTCGGAGCAACTCTTGATCCGGGTGAAGTTGCCGCCGGGCCCGGTTTGCCCGACGTACTGGACGTAGTTGTCCAGGCGGTCACCGTAGAACCCGTACTGGTTATAGGCCCCACTTGTCCCGGCGACCGCAATCCGGAGCCCACCGGTCGGCTTCGCCCAGTCGACCGCCGCCCCGAGATCGAAGCGGAAGGTGTCGGGCCGCTCGTAGCGGTGGGTGAAGTGGTCGTCCTGGCGCTCCCAGCCGGCCGCCGCGATCGCGACCAGCACGGCCGCCCCGGCGGCGGCGGCGAGGACCGGCCGCGCCCGCGCCAGCAGGGCCAGGCCGACCGGGACCCCGATCAGGACGACGCCGATCAGCGCTGCCCATGGCTTCGACGTGAACGGCTCGTCCCAGATGTAGGCGGAGTCCGAGTAGAGGGAGACGAGGAGGAGGGCGGCGATCCCGCCGATCAGCAACGGCAGGCGGGCGCGCTCGGGGGTGAGGCGCGACTCGAGCGGCACCAGGGCCAGGCCGAGGGCGAACGCCGGGACCAGATAGCGGAGGTTGATCCCGAAGGCGAGCGGGTCGCCCTCGGGGCCCGCCGCGGTCAGCGGAGTGAAGAGGTAGGCGACGGCGCCGGCGATCGCCACCGCGCCGCTGAGGCGGACCGCGGCGGAGCGGGGACGCCAAACGGCGAGGATCGCGCCGAGCGCGGTGGCGCCGAGAAGGACGAACCAGACCGGGCCGAGCAGGTTGGTGATCGCCTTGTAGAAGTCCTTCCAGACGTCGACGTCGGGATTGGCGAACAGGTAGTGGGCGACGCTGTAGTCGTCGCGGCCCTCGAGGCCCCGGCCCGGTCCGGGGAAGTCGATCGGGCCGAGGTCCTGGAGCCAGGGCAGGGGGCTGCCCGAATGGATCAGGTTGCGCAGGAACCAGAGGCCGGCGGTGATCGCGACCCCGCCGATGAAGATTCCGAGGGCGCGGCGGCGGAACCCGGGCTCGACGATCAGCGGGATGCCGACCGCCATCGCCGCGGTGGGGCCGGCGATCGTCAATTTCGTCCCCAGGGCGAGGCCCATCGCGAGGCCCGCTAGAAGGATCGCGGATGGGGTGACGGGGGAAGCGCCTCCGAACGGGCTCGCTTCGCTCGCAAAATATTTGGGACCGTTCGTCGGCGCCTCCCCCGCCCCCCCATCAACATTCCTCGCAGGTTTGCGACCGGCCGCCCAGGCGTTGATCAATAGCGCTGCGGCGGCGAGGAGCATGGCGACGCCGGTCATGTCGTTGGCGGGAGTGCCGGCCTCGCGGGGGACGATCGGGCCGGTGTCGAGGATCAGTGCGACCGCGAGCAGCGAGAGCGGGGCGACGCCGTAGGGACGGCCGATGCACCAGGCGGCGAGGAGGGCGACCCCAAGCCAGGCGAAGTTGACCAGGGGCGAGAAGAGGTCACGGTCGAAGAGCGCTATCCCGGCGCCGTGGAGGAGCTCGGAGTTCTGTGGGTAGAACCAGTTGAGGTAGAGCGGGTCGGTGAAATGAAGCCCCCAAACCGAGCCGGTCTCCGCGATCCGGGCCGCGAACGGGCCGTGGTACCAGAGGGTGTCGAAGGTGAGCATCCCCCGGGCCCAGACGTCCTGGAGGCCGGTCGCCCAGTGCGCGGCGACGAAGGCGACGCCCGCCAGTGCGATCAGCGCGTGCAGCGGCGGGATCGGTGGCGACGGCGGCGCATTCCCCTCGGCGTCGGCAGCCCTTGTCCAAGGAGCGAAATGGACCGCCGCCCCGATCGCGATCGCCCCGAGGACGAGGACGGCGGGCTCGAGGATCCCGATCGCGGCGAGCAGCTGGAGGAGCACGGTGAGGAGGGAGGCGCCGAGGACCGCCTCGGCAAGACGCGCCGGCGCGCCCTCCCAGCCCGGCAGCAGCCGGGCGCGGAGGCGGACCGCAGCGTAGACCAGCGGGCCCGCGACGAGGGCCAGCCCGATGACCCCCGCCAGATAGTCGCCGAAGGGCATGACTCAGGCGCAGCGCGCCGGGTCGAGATCTCCGCTGAGCCGGAAGACGAAGGTCATATCGCTCTCCTCGAGCTCGGTCGCGGCCGGGTCGGTGCCGGTCCACTCCGCCTCGACCGGCGAGACCCCCTGGGTCCGCTGGTCCGGCCCGATCACGACGTAGTCGTAGTCGCCCTGATTGAGCGCGGCTCGCCACGCCCGGCAGTCGTCGATCGGGCGGAAGCTGCCGTGACCCCCCTCCTCGGCGACGTACTGGACGTGGTTGGAGAGGTCGTCGCCGTAGAAGACGTACTGCTTGAAGCCCGGCCGGCCGCCGACGACAGCGATCCGGGCGTCGTGCGGGTCCTCCTCGTTGAACCAGGCGAGCGCCGCCCTGATCCCCTCGGGGAAGTCGCTTGGGGCGGTCGCGGCCCGGTAGCGGTCGTCGAGGTAGTCCTCATTCTTGGTCCAGCCGATGCCGACGGCGATGCCGACGGCCAGCGCGGCGGCGACCGCGATAGTCGGGCGATCGAGGCCCCGGCGCGATGCCAGCGCCAGCAATACCGGTACGCCGACGGCGAAGCCGGCGAGGAGGATGCCGCCGATCATGTAGTCGCTCTGCCAGACGTCGTCGCCGCCGCTCACCAGCCCGACAACGAACAGCAGCGCGAGCGCCGCGAGCACCATCGGCTGGATCCGCTCCCGGCTGAGCCGGGGGTCGACCGCCAGCAGCAGTGCCCCGAGGGCGAGGGCGGGCGAGGCGTAGCGCAGGTTGACCTCAAACGCCGAGGGCGCTCCCTCCGGGCCGGCGGCGGTGAGCGGTGTGAACAGGTAGGCGATGCCGCTCAGCAGGGCGACCACCCCGAGCATGCGGATGACCGAGGTGCGGCCCCTGAAGATCGCGAGGACGAAGCCCCCGATCACGGCAGCCAGGACGATCGGCCAGAGCACCCCGAAGCTGTCGTTAAGGCTCGGGATGAACGAGTCCGTGATCACATCGGCATCGGTCAGATAGTCCGAGACGGTGTGCGGCTCGCGGATGTCGATGTCGAGCTGGTCGGGGCCGGGGAGCGGCCCGGCGTCGAGCCAGGGCAGCGGGTTGCCCGCCTCGACCAGGTTGCGGGCGAACCAGAAGCCGCCGGTGACGAGGGAGCTCGCCACCCAAATCGCCGTGGCCCGGGCCCGGTAGCCGGCGGTGACCGCGATCACGCCGAGGGTGAGGAGGCCGAATGGCGCGAGCAAGTTGAGCTTGGTCCCCAGTGCCAGCCCGGCGGCGAGGCCGGCGACGACCAGGGCGGCGTTCGAGAGCGGGCCGCGCTCCCCTCGCTGGGCCTCGGCATTGACCAGGATCGCGGCCGACGCGAGCAGGAAGAAGAGCCCAGCGGTGTCGTTCTTCGCGTCCCCCGGTTGGTAGAGCAGCAGCATCTCGGCGTCGAGGATCAAGGCGACACCGAGCAGGGCTGCAGCGCCGGCGCCGTACGGGCGGCCGAAGCTCCAGGCCGCGAGCAGGCAGAGCGCCATCCAGCCGATGTTGATCAGTGGCGAAAGGAAGTCGTTGTCGAGGAAGAGGACCCCGACCGAATGGAGCAGCTCGGAGTTCTGGGGGTAGAACCAGACCGTCAGCCGGAGGACCTCGGTGAAGTGGAGCGCCCCGACCTGAGCGTCCTGGACGAAGCGAGCGGCGAAGGGGGCGTTGTGCCAGGTGGTGTTCGGCAGGTACATGCCGATATCGAGCCCGGTCTGGGTCGGCATCGCCCAGTGGGCGGCGACCAACAGCGCACCGGCGACCGCGATCGCGAGCGCGTACGGCGCCACCGCGGGGGCCGGCAGGACGGGGCCCTCCCCCGGCCGGCCCGCCGCGAGGCCGATCCCGACGCCGGAGAGAACGGCTCCCGCCAGCACCCACCCCGGGCGGTAGAGGCCGACCACCCCGATCAACTCGAGGACGACGACCAGAAGTGAGACGCCGAGCACCACCTCCGCCAGGCGGGCGGAGGCGCCGGACCAACCCGGCAACAGCCTCCCCCGCAGTCTCACCGCGGCGAACGCAATCGCCGCCGCTACCGCGAGCAGCTCGATCGAGCCCGCGAGGTACTCGCCCAAAGTCACCTCAGCGCCCCACCACGCCGTCACCGTCAACGTCCTCGCCGGTCGACCGCTCCAGCGCGGCCAGCTCGGCCTGGTGCGCGGCCCCCTCCCTGACCTTGGTCGCGCGGTAGCTGCGCTCGGCGGCGGGGCAGGTCGAGGGATCGAGCCTGCCCTCCAACTCGAAGATCCCGGCCAGGTCACCGACGTCTCCCGCGGCGCCCCCGGTCCTGACCAGCGACTTGGCGGCCGGGTCCTCGGCGACCCAGATGAGCTCGGGTGGGATGCTGGTCTCGCGGCGGATGCGCGGCGTGACCACGATGTAGTCGTAGTCGCCCTCGTTGATCACCTGGCGGAAAAGCCGGCACTTGGCGATCTGGCGGAAGGTGCCGCGGCGGAGCTCCTCCCCGAGGTACTGAACGTGGTTGGAGAGATCGTCGCCGTAGAAGAAGTACTGGCCGAACGCCGAGGCGCGGCCGACGACGCCGATCCGCGAGTCGGTCGTGTACGTCCCGAACTTCTGGATCGGGCGCCACTCGGGGGTCGAGCGAAAGCCCGTCTCGAGCGGTGGGGCGACGGCGAGCTTGTAGCGATCGTCGAGGTACTGCTCGCGCTGCGCGTTGCCGAGGATGGCCGTCGCAACGAGGGCGGCGAGCCCGAATCCGGCGAGCTGCCATCCCCTTGCCCCGATTCGGGCCGCGGCCACGATCACCGCCGGGACCCCGATCAGGAGCAGCACCGTCACCAGCGACTCGCCGTGGTGGCCGAAGTCCCAGCTCTGCGGCACGGTGAGGCCGAACGGATCGCCGGCGTCAACCAGGAAGGCCCCCTGGAGGACGAGCAGGCCCGAGACACCGATCAGGATCCAGGGCCAGGGCCGGTGGCGCATCGCCGGGACCAGCGGCAGGAGGACGAAGGCGATCAGAAGCGCCGGCCCGACGTAGCGCAGGTTTGCGTCGAACCCGGTCGGCTGGCCGCTCCCGCCGGAGGCGGTCAGCGGGGTGAACACGTAGGCAACTCCGGCGACCATGCCCGTGATCGCGAGCAGCCGCATCAATCGGCTGCCGCCCTTGATCAGGGCGAGGACGAGGGCGAAGACGGCGATCGCGAGGATCCCGGGCCACAGCGGCCCGAGGCGCTCCTTCAGAACCGGGAAGAACCAGTCCTCCCAGATGTGCGGGTCGTTGTAGTACTCGCTGAGCTCGTGCGGCTCGCGCGGGTAGAAGCCGCCCTGGTCGGGGCCGGGGAGATCGATCGGGCCGAGCTTGTTGATCTGCGGGAAGGGGTTGAGCGCGTCGACGAGGTTGCGCCCGTACCAGAAGCCCGCTGTGATCAGCATGCCGCCGAGCCAGTAGGAGAGCGCCCGCCACCAGCCCTCGCGGCCGCCCAGGATCGCGATTCCCAGCGTCAGCACCCCCAGGGTCGCCAGCAGGGTGATCTTCGTTCCGATCCCGAGGCCGGCGGCGAGGCCGGCGAGGAACAGCGCGCCCGGGCCGATCCCCGCGAGAACCCGGGGGTCGCCGGCGACCGGCACGTCCTCGACCACGCCCGTCTGGGGATGCTCCTCGTCGGCGCGGGGATCGAAGCCGGTCGCGGCCCCGGCCTCCGGCGCTCTGCGCCGGGGGAGCCTGGCCGCATGCGTCAGGCCCCGGGCGGCGATCTCGGGCGCCGCCCGCGCCGTCGCCGCTCCGTTGACCAGGAAGGCGATCACCGCGAGGAGGAAGAAGAGGCCGGCGACGTCGTTGGGGGCATTCCCGGCCTGGGAGCCGACCATCATCTCGGAGTCGAGGACCACCGCCGCGCCCAGGGCCGTCGCCGCCCCGACCGCGTAGGGCCGGCCGATGCACCAGGCCGCGAGCAGCGACAGCGCCAGCCAGCCCAGGTTGACCAGCGGCGAGAGCATGTCGGTGTCCATCGCGACGATCCCGACCGCGTGGAGCAGCTCGGAGTTCTGGGGGTAGAACCAGACGGTGAGCTTGAGCGGGTCGGTGAAGTGGAGCGGCCCGATCTCGCCGGCCTCCGCAAACCGCCCGGCGAACGACATGTGGTACCAGGTGGTGTCCTGGTAGTACATGCCGACGTCGAGCGACTCCTGCGATGCCTCCGCCCAGTGCATGACGACCACAGCCGCGGCCAAGACCGCGACCGCCGTCATCAGCCTGCTCGGCTTCACCGCCGGCGACTCGTGCGCCTGATCGCTGGGGACGGCGCGCTCGCGAG
The DNA here is from genome assembly GCA_963752585.1 of uncultured Solirubrobacterales bacterium. Taxonomy (GTDB): domain Bacteria; phylum Actinomycetota; class Thermoleophilia; order Solirubrobacterales; family 70-9; genus CAVVYV01. Next base: position 307,509 of record CAVVYV010000004.1, on the reverse strand, counting down.
CCCACCACGCGGCACCGAGGCCGAGGAGCGAACAGGCGAGCACCAGCGGCACCTCCTCGAACAGGCTCAGCAGCCCGAGAAGCTCGGAGACGACGATCAGCGCCGAGAGCCCGAGGGTGATCTCGGCGAGCCGCGCCAGCGCGCCCGACCAACCGGGGACGATCAGGGCCCGGACGTAATAGGCGCCCAGGCCGAGGGTGGCCGCGATTGCGACTAGCTCCCCGACGCCGAGCAGATACTGGCTAGTTGACACGTGGGCCCGTGCTCATCGGATCACAGGCGAGGCTTCTCACATACAAAACGCGCGCCATCATCGAACGGGTGGCTCCTGGCGGAGCCCCCTCGAATCAAGCGCGGAGGCCGGGGATTCTAACCGCGCCTGCCTAAACGACGGTCAGTCGAGACCGCGGATCACGTAGGCGTGCTCGCCCGGCTGGACCATCCCCAGCCGCCGCGCCTCGCGCTCGAGCGTCAGCGGGCTCGAGGCCTCGCGGACCTGCTGCTGAAGCTCGGCGTTCTCGTCCCTGAGCGCGGCGAGGCGCTCCTCCCCCGCCTTCGAGTCGGTCCAGGCGTGGACCAGGTTGACCAGCGGGTTGAGGTAGGAGACCAGGACCCCAAAGAGGACGAGGACGAGCGCGATCCGCCCGATCCGGTCCCAGCGAACGCGGCTCGGCCCAACCCGCCTTCGTACTCGTCGCCTCTGCGCCATGCGTACGGCTTCGCCGTCACCTTCGCCTTTCCTCGCCGTGCATTGGCCGACGCGGGGGCCGCGAACCGGGCAGGGCATGGCGTGGCTTGGCTGCCCGGGCGCGGCCCCCGTGGCGGCCTAAGAACTGCGATCAAAAACGAAGGCGCCGGGGAAGCTGGCGCGGTCGCCGAGCTCCTCTTCTATGCGTAGCAGCCGGTTGTACTTGGCGACCCGATCCGAGCGCGAGGGAGCGCCGGTCTTGATCTGGCCGGCGCCGGTGCCGACGGCGAGGTCGGCGATCGTCGTGTCCTCGGTCTCGCCGGAGCGGTGCGAGATCACCGTGGTGTAGCCCGCCTCGCGGGCAATCCTGATCGCCTCCAGGGTCTCGCTGAGGGTGCCGATCTGGTTCACCTTGACGAGGATCGAGTTCCCGACCCCCTCGTCGATCCCGCGGCGGAGACGCTCCGGATTGGTGACGAAGAGGTCGTCGCCGACGAGCTGGCAGTGATCGTCGAGCTTCTCGGTGAGCAGCTTCCAGCCCCCCCAGTCCTCCTCGTCCATCCCGTCCTCGATCGAGACGACCGGGAAGCGATCGACGACCCCGTGCCAGTAGTCGGTCATCTCCTCCGGCGAGAGGCTCCGGCCCTCATGCTCGAGCACGTACTTTCCGCCCTCGAAGAGCTCGCTGGTGGCGGGATCCATCGCGATCGAGACGTCCACCCCGGGGGCATAGCCCGCCGCCTCGATCGCGGCGATCAGGAAGTCGAGCGCCGACTGGTTCGACTCGAGGTCCGGCGCGAACCCGCCCTCGTCGCCGCCGGCGGTGGAGAGACCGCGCTCGTGCAGGGTCCCCTTGAGTGCGTGGAAAACCTCGACGCCGACCCGGAGGCAGCCGGCGAAGGTCTCCGAGCCGGCGGGGACCACCATGAACTCCTGGAAGTCGACCTTGTTGTCGGCGTGGGCGCCGCCGTTGAGCACGTTCATCATCGGCACCGGCATCACCCGCGCCTTCCCCGGCTCCTCGCCGTAGAGCGCGGCGAAGTGCTCGTACAGCGGGCGCCCCGCGTCGGCGGCCGCGGCCTTCGCCGCCGCCAGGGAGACGCCGAGGATCGCGTTCGCGCCCAGCCGGCCCTTGTTCGGGGTCCCGTCGAGCTCGAGCATCCGCCGGTCGAGGCCCGCCTGGTCGGCGGGGTCCGCTCCGGCGAGCTCCTCGGCGAGCTCGCCGTTGACGTGGGCGACCGCCTTGGTGACGCCCTTGCCGCCCCAGGCGTCGCCGCCGTCGCGGAGCTCCACAGCCTCGAACTCGCCGGTCGAGGCCCCCGACGGGACCGCGGCCACCCCCACGGCGCCGGAGTCGAGCGCCACCTCGACCTCGATCGTCGGGTTGCCGCGCGAGTCGAGGATCTGCCGCCCGTGGACGTTCTCGATCGTTGCCATCGTGGCGGGGAAGCTAGTCGACCAGCCCCACCAGCCGGCTGCTAGTCCGCGCCGGGAGCCGGGTCGAACCCGGCTCCCGGCAGTCCGAACTAGGCCTGGGCGCCTCCCTCAGATGAGGATGAGGGCTCGCGCCCGAAGAGCACCAGCGCCCAGGCGAGGCAACCGAGCGCCGCGGCGGAGACGACCGTGCGGACGATGTTCCATGCGACCCACGGGTCCTCGAAGTCGTCGCGGACGGCGGCCAGATCGGCGATCTGGTCCGGGTTGCCCGCATCGACGATCTCGTCGTTGAGCGGGACGTTGGCGCCCACCGTCACGGCGAGCGAAACGATGTAGAGGACGAGCGCTGCGATCGTCCACCGGAGTGCCGGTCCGCCGCCTTGACTCGCCTGCATCACCACCGCCGCGCCGGTGAGCAGGAGAGCCCCGAAGACACCCGCGAAGAAGACGGGGTTCTCGCTCGCCTCGTTGATGTTCTGCATCACCTCGACGAAGGCGCGGTCGCTGCTGTCCGCGAAGCCCGGCATCACCGATGACGCATACGCGAACTCGATGCCGGTCCACAGACCCATCGTCACGACGGCGGCCACCAGCACCAGCCCGACCGTCCGGGTTTCCGCGGCGGCCTTGGGAGTGGTGGTCCCCTCGCCGCCCGTCGTGTCCTTCGGTGCCTGTCCTGTCGATGCCATCTTGTCCTTTCTCGATTTGTGTTCGGCCTAGTAGACGTTGAGTCTAGATTATTAGTCTAGATCATCCGTCTGATCTGTCAAGCCGGGCGGGTATCCTTCTCTTCATGGCGACCCGGAGCTACACGGCGTCACGCCGGCAAGGAGGGCCGGAGAGCGTCGACCGCGTGCTGGAAGCGGCCGAGCGCTTGATCAAGAAGGACCAGTTCCACACGGCGACCATGGACGAGCTGGCCGCGGCCGCTGGAGTCTCGCGGGCGACCGTCTTCAACCGCTTCGGCACGAAGCTAGGCGTCCTCCAGGCCCTGTTCAGGCGCGGCATGGAGGGACCCGAGATGGAGGCGATTCAGGACGCGCTCGCGATCGAGGATCCGCTCGAGTCTCTCGAGACCACGATCGACGCCTCCTGCGCGATCTGGGAGGTCTGCGGCTACGTGGTCGAGCAGCTACAGGCGATCGTCGTGCTGGAGCCAGACGCAAGCTCGTTGATCGAGGAGCAGGAGGTGGAACAGCGCAAGGAACTGCAAGGTCTGGCGAGGCGACTCGCGCGGGCGGGCCGGCTCCGCCCGGGGGTGAGCGAAGCTCGAGCAACGGCGACCGTGCACACGCTCACCAGCCTCGAGACCTTCCTCTGGCTTCGTCGCGAGTACGAGCTCTCCATGCGCCAGACACGCGCGACGATCACTGAGCTGGCGCGAACGCTGCTCCGCTGACCAAGGAAGCGCGCTAGCTGACCAGCAGCGCGTCCGAACTCAATCGGACGCGGGACCCCTTTTCTCCTCGGCCTTCACCCGCCGCCAGACCTCGATCGCCTCCTCGGCGGTCTCCGCCTTGACCTCTCCGAACACGTGCGGGTGGCGGCGGATCAGCTTTTCGGTCAGACCCGCGGCGACGGTGTCGAGGTCACCGGCGCCGCGCTCCTCGAGCAGGAGGGCGAGGAACCAGACCTGGAACAGGAGGTCGCCCAGCTCCTCGACCAGCGCCGCGTCGTCGCCGGCGAGTGCCGCGTCGGCGACCTCCTGGGCCTCCTCAACCGTGTGGGGGACGATCGAGCGCTCGTCCTGCTCGCGATCCCAGGGGCAGTCGCGGCGCAGGCGCCGCGTGATCTGATCGAGCCGTGCGAGCGAGTCGGTGGTGCTGCGGTCCACTCCGGACGGCCAGCCTGGCGGCAGCGCCTACTGGGTCGGGACCTGCGTCGCGCCGCCGGCGCCCGGACTCACCGGGATCGTTCCGCCGGCGCCCGCAGGGAAGCTCGTCGCCGGGGCCGTGTCCTCGCCGGCCGGGTGGGGCTTCTGCGGCTGTCCGCCGGCGGCCTGCTGGAAGGCGGTGATCGTGCCCGGCGGCGCCGGCGAGATCGTCAGGACTGGAGGCGGGCAGCCCGACTGCTGGAGCTGCTGTTGCTGCTGGTCGGGGGTGAGGCTCGGGTCCGGGCAGGGGGATGGATTGCCCTTGAAGTTGTTGCAGCGGTCGATCAGGAAGTCGTCCGAGCAGATCGTCAGCTCGACCCAGTAATCGCGGTAATCGGCGAGGAAGGCCGAGAACTGCTCCTGCTGGGCCTGCTGCTCGAGCTGCTGCTTGATCTGGGCCGCGGCGTCCTCATAGGGGGTGGTGGTGCCGCCGGTGACCGTGTCGACCTGGAAGGCGTAGGTGGAAACCGTGGTCTCGACGGGGCCTTCGACCTCGCCCTCCGGGGCGTCGAAGATGTCGGTGTTGAGCGGGTCCTCGAACTGGTCGGGAGTGACCCCGGCCCGAACGCCGCCCTTGTCCTTGGAGGTGGGATCGGTCGAATACTGGGCGGCCACCCGCTTCCAGCTTTCCGGTGAGTTGTCGGCCTCGAGCTGGGTGAGGGCAGCCTCGACCTGGGCCGGGTCCTTGTTGACGATCACCCGGACGTCGCGGGTCTCGGGCTGCTCGAACTGGGACTTGCCGGCGTCGTAGAACTCCCGCGCCTCGTCGTCGGAGACCGCGGGGGTCTCGCTGGTGATCTGCTCCTGGATCTTCTGGCTGATCACCTGGAGGCGGACGCGCTCGTCGATGTCCTCCTGGGTGAGGCCCGACTGCTGGAGGAACTGCTGGTACTCCTCCTCGGTCTGGAAGTTCTGGCCCCTCAGCTCGGTGAAGGTGTCCTCGACCTCCTTGTCGGTCACCTCGACCCCGCGCCGCTCGGCCTCGCCCTGGATCCAGGCGGTATCGAGGACGGTGCTCAGCGCCTGGTCGCGGACCTGCTCGTACTGCTCGTCGCCGGGCGCCGGCGGCGCCTGCAGGCCCGACTGCGACGCGGACTGCTGGAAGACGGCGTCGAAGTCCGCCTGGGTGATCTCGTTGCCGTCGACGACCGCGACGGCGTCGTCGGGGACGTCGTCGTGGCCGAACCCCTGGATCACGGCGATCAGGACCACCCCGAGGACGAGGACGGCCCCAAGGAGAATGGCGACGTTGCGCTTCGACAAGAATCCCGAACTCACAGGGGCGGCAGCATAAACGCACCCGTCTAAGGGCGCGCTAAGACCACGACGCTCTTGGGATCAGGCGGCGGCGGGAACCGCGAGGGAGGCGCCGAGCCCCTCGGCGAGCGCGGTGACCGCGCCGAGCCGGGCACCGGGCTCGTCGGGCACCGGGAGCACCACCGTCCGTTCGCGCCACTCGTAGATCACCTCACCGACGCGCTCGCGGAGAGCGTCGACCTGGCTCGAGTCGAGCTCGACCGGCGCCACCCGGAGCCGGCCGGCCCGAAACTCAAGCGAGCGAGCGCCGGCGTCGCCGAGCGCGATCCGCGCCCGCTGGAGGTCGATCAGGTTGGTCACCGGCTGCGGCGGCTCGCCGAAGCGGTCCTCGAGCTCCTCGCGGAGCGCCCGCAGCTCGCCGGGCTCGCGGGCGGCGGCGACCCGGCGGTGAACGTCGATCTTCGCCGCCTCGAACGGAATGTAATCGGCCGGGACGTAGGCGTCGACGTCGATGTCCACGCGAACCGGCTCGCGGACTTCCGGCTCCGCGCCCTCGGCCCGGAGCTCCTCGGCGGCGTCCTCGAGCATCTGGCAGTAGAGCTCGAAGCCGACCGCGGCCACGTGGCCGGACTGCTCGTCGCCGAGCAGGTTCCCAGCGCCCCGGATCTCGAGGTCGCGCATCGCCACCCGGAAGCCGGAGCCGAGCTCGGTGTTGTCGGAGAGGGTGGCGAGGCGGGCGGCGGCGTCCGCGGTGAGCGTCTCAGGCGAGGGAAAGAGGAGGTAGGCGAAGGCGCGCTCGCGGCTCCGGCCCACCCTGCCACGGATCTGGTACGCCTGGGCGAGCCCGAGCTGGTCGGCTCGCTCGGCGATCAGGGTGTTGGCGGTGGGGATATCGAGCCCGGACTCGATGATCGTCGTCGCCACCAGGGCGTCGTGCTCGCCGCGGACGAAGGCGAGCATCGTCGCCTCGAGCTCGAGCTCGTCCATCTGGCCGTGCGCCTCGGCGAAGCCGACCCCAGGGCAAAGCGCACGGAGCCGCTCGGCGGTCTCGTGCAGGGTGTCGATCCGGTTGTGGAGGAAGAAGATCTGGCCGCCTCGGGCCGCCTCGCGCTCGATCGCCCGCTTCACCAGGTCCTCGTCGTAGGGACCGACGTGGGTGCGGACCGGCCGGCGGCCCTCGGGCGGGGTCTCGATCACCGAGATGTCGCGGAGGCCCGCCAGCGACATCTGCAGGGTGCGGGGGATCGGGGTCGCCGAGAGCGAGAGGACGTCGACCTTCAGCTTCAGCTGGCGCAACAGCTCCTTCTGCTTCACCCCGAAGCGCTGCTCCTCGTCGACGATCAGAAGGCCGAGGTCCTTGGCCCGGACGTCGCGGGAGAGGAGCCGGTGGGTGCCGATCAGGACGTCGACCTTGCCCTGCGTGTATCGGTCGATTGCGTCGCGAACCTCGGCCGGCCGGCGCAGGCGGGAGACCATCTCCACCGTGAACGCGGTCTCGGCGAAGCGCTCGCGGAAGGTGCCGAAGTGCTGCTGGGCGAGGATCGTGGTCGGGACCAGCATCATCACCTGCTTGCCGCCGGCCGCCGCCTTGTGGGCGGCGCGCAGGGCGACCTCGGTCTTCCCGTAACCGACGTCGCCGCAGATCAGCCGGTCCATCGGCCGCTCCGCCTCCATGTCTCCCTTCACCGCCTCGATCGCGTCGGCCTGGTCGGTTGTCTCGCGATAGGGGAAGGCGGCCTCGAAGCTGAGCTGCCACTCGCCGTCGGGTGGGAAGGCGTGGCCGCTGCGCACCTGGCGCTCGGCGTAGAGGTTGAGCAGCTCGCCCGCCATCTCGCTGGCGGCCCGGCGGGCCCTCGCCTTCAGGTTCTGCCAGCGCTTGCCGCCCGAGGGCGCTGAGCTGGGGCTCCCCTCCATCGGCGCCGACGTAGCGGCTGATCCGGGCGAGCTGATCGGTTGGAGCGAAGACCTTGTCGCCGCCGCGATACTCGAGCTCGAGGTAGTCGCGGGTGGTGCCGGCCAGGGTCTTCGTGTCGAAGCCCGAGAACCGGGCGACGCCGTGGTCCTCGTGGACGACGAGATCGCCGACCCGGAGCTCGATCGCGGCGGCGAGGCGGGCGCGGGCCGAGACCGGCGCCGCGGCCCGGCGGCGATGAAGGAGGCGGCGCTGGGGGATCAACGCGAGCTTCAGCTCGGGCGCGAGGAAGCCGTCGCGTAGCCTCGCCTCGGCGAAGCTCACCCCCGGCTCCGCCGGAAGCTGGTCGGAGAGGAAGGGAACGTCGAGCCGGGTGAGGTTGAAGCGGGTGCGCTCGGCCTCGCCGCGGCCCTCGAAGGCGACCACGGCTCCGGTAGCCGGAGCGGACCAGCTTCTCGAGCTCGCCCTCGGCCTCCGCCAGGGTCCGGGACGGGAAGTCGGCGCTCTGGGCGCGGAAGGTGTGTTCCTGCCCGGCGTCGGAGCCGCTCAGCGCCAGCCCCGCCCGCGCCTCCAGCGGCTCGGCGAGATCGACGTAGAAGCGGCGGGCGTCGTCGGCGTGCATCGCCGTGGTCACGTCCTCCCAGTGGTCGCGGAGGGCGCCGGGGATCTCCTCGCTGGCGGCAATCGCCACCAGGGCCGCCTCCGGGACCAGGTCGAGGGGAGCCGTGTAGCGCTCGACAATGTCTTCGGCCGTTTCGCGGTGCTCGGCGGCGAGCTCCGCCGCCGGCTCGAGCTCGACCTTCTCCGCGTCCCCGAGGGAGCGCTGGGTGAAGATCGAGAACCAGCGCAGCGACTCGATCTCGTCGCCGAAGAGCTCGACCCGAACCGCCCGCTCCTCGGTCGCCGGATAGACATCGAGGATCCCGCCGCGGATCGCGAACTGGCCGCGGTCCTCGACCTGGTCGGTGCGCTCGTAGCCGGCGTCCGCGAGAAGGACGGCGACGTCGGTGAGATCGACCGACTCGCCTTTGTGAAGGACGAGGCCCTCCGGCCAAAGCGAGCGGTCGGGGACTGCCTCGGCGAGCGCGATCGCGCTGGCGACGACGATCGGCTCGCTCGCGGCCAGCGATCGGAGGGCGGCGATCCGGAGGCCCGCCAGATGGGGCGGCGGCTCGATGTGCGACTCGTATGCGGTGCCGCGCGATGGGTAGAACTGCACCTCCCGCGGCGAGAGGTAGGCCTTCAGGTCGCCGGCGAGGTCGCGGGCGGAGCGGTCGTCGGGAGTGACGATCAGCACCGGGCGGCCTCCCACCCCGTCGGGGTGGTCGATCAATGAGGCGAGGAGGTAGGGGCGAAGCGCCGCCGAGGCGTAGGCCTCGACGGGACCGTCACCCGCGCCGAGCGCGGCGTTCAGCGCGGTGAGCCGCTCGTTCTCGGCGGCGATCTCCAGCAGCGGTCTCAGGCTCATCTCGGTCTCGTAATGCGAGGGTGCTCCGAAAGGAGCAACCCGTTTCACGTTGGGGCACGACGAACGACCGGATCGCTGATCCGGCCGGTCAACCGGGCACGGGCCCGGCCTGCTCCGATCGTAGCGGGGGTCCTCGGCCGGCTAGGTCCCTGAGAACAGTCGCTTCAGCTTCTCGAAGCTCTGCGTCCAGCCGTCGCGGTGAAGCGCGAGCCGCTCCTCGGTGGCGAATGGGCCTTGCTCGAGGGCCAGTTCAGTCGAGTCGTCCAGGTCGGCGAGCGAGAGCGCGGCGACGGTCTCCTGATCGTCGGGGTTGGGGGGCTCCCAGACGAAGGTGTAGGCCAGGCGAGCCGGAGGATCGAGCTCCCTGAACTCGCCCGAGAGGTGGAAGAGCTCCCCCTCCGGGGGCTGCATGCGCGATCCGATAGCGCGCCCCCAACCCGAAGGTCCTGCTCGATGCTCGGCGAGGTGAAACCTTCCGGGCCCCACCACTTGGACAGCTCGTCCGGATCGGTCAGCGCCTTCCACACCGACTCCTGGGGCGCGGGCATCACCCCCCTCATCTGCAGAGTCAAATCCCGTCGGGTCAACTCGGTCGGATGTTCTGGTTCAGCCGGAAGAAGTTGTCGGGGTCGTAGCGGCGCTTCAGCGCCTTCAGCCGGTCGTACTTGGCGGCGCCGTAGGCCTGACGGACCCGCTCCTCGCCTTCCTCCATCAGGAAGTTGACGTAGACGCCGGTGTGATGGGGCTCGAGCGCGGACCACAGGCCGCGCGCCCATTCCCGCTCCTGGTCGAAGCCCTCGGCGTCCTCCGTCATCGCGGTGATGTTGAAGCTGTGACCGGCCTCGCGGCCGCCGAACGCCGTCTCCTCCTCTCCGACCCGGGCCACCGCTCCACCCATTTGCCAGATCGGAAAGGCGGTCAGCGGCGAGCCGATCCGGCTCGAGTGCTCGGCGGTGAGGTCGATGACCTCGTCCGAGAGCTCCGCCACGTCACAGGCCCTCATGTAGTACCACCAGCCGTGCGGGAAGCTCGGATCGAACATCGCCTGGTGCTCCAGGAACGGCTTCGGCTCGCAGAGATCGAGCAGCGGCGAGCCGAACTTGCGCAGCGGGGCAAGACCTTCTCCCCCTCCTCGACCGATCCCGCACCAGCAGCTGACGACGCTGACCACCGGCTTCCTTGCATTTCCTGGGGGATGAAGGAGACGGCCGGCGCCTTGCGGTGGATGACGATCGTCATCAGCTCGTCCGGCGCCTCGGCGATCCACTCGCGGTAGAAGCGAAGGAGCCTCTGCGACTCCTCCATCGGCCAATAGATCGGCCCCGCCAGGACGATCGGGCCGACCGGATTGAGCCGGAACTCGAACTCGGTGACGATGCCGAAGTTCCCGCCGCCCCCGCGGAGGCCCCAGAAGAGGTCGGCGTTCTCGGTCTCGCTGGCCCGGAGGCGCTCGCCCTCCGCGGTGACCAGATCGACGGACAAGAGCTGGTCGACGGTAAGCCCATACTTGCGCATCAGCCAGCCGATCCCTCCGCCCAGGGTGAGCCCCGCGAGTCCGGTGTGGGTGACGATCCCAGCGGGAACGGCGAGGCCGAATGCCTGGGTCTCCCGGTCCAGCTCGCCGAGGAGCACGCCGGCCTGTGCCCTTACTGTGTGCGCCTCGGGGTCGACTCGGATCCCGCTCATCCGCCTGAGATCGATCACCATCCCGCCGTCGCAGACCGAGAGTCCCGGGAAGCTGTGTCCCCCGCTCCTGACCGCGACCGGAAGCCCCGCCTCTCGCGCGAACTTCACGCGCCGCGACCACATCGGGGACGCTCGCGCAGCGCGCGATCAGCGTCGGGTGCCGGTCAATCGAGCCGTTCCAGACCCTGCGGTGCTCCTCGTAGGCCGGATCGCCTGGGCCGACCAGCTCCCCTCTGAAGGACGTGCTCAGCTCGCGCAGCGCGGCCGGGTCAAGCTCGGCCTGGGTGGCTTCCATCGCGCACAGTCTCCCCCAGATCCAGGCAGTTGGCGAGTTCCTTCGGATATGCCGAAGGAAGTCGCCAATGCCGGCGGCCGTTACCGCTCTCGGTACGGCAACCCGGGGCCGGAGCGCTGCCACTCGACCTGGCCGCGGCCCTCGTCGGCGGAGCGCTCGACGACGCCGTCCCAGCTGAGCAGCATCCGCTTGAGGCGGGAGACCGCCTCGGGTGGGTGGGCGGCTACCTCGGTCGGCAAGCTCGACCGCGACCTCCTCGGTCCGGGCCGCCGGAGCGACCCGGTGGACCAGCCCCATCCGGAGCGCCTCGTCGGCGCTGACGTTGCGGGCGGTCAGCAGCAGGTACTTCGCGGTCGAGAGCCCGCAGAGGGTGACCAGGCGAGCCGGGCCGACGGGAACGCCGAGCTCGCCCCCGGGGAACTTCATTCGCAGGTTGCCGCCGGCCACCCGGAGATCGCAGGCGATCGCGATCTCGGCGCCGGCGCCGACCACCGAGCCGTGGCAGGCGGCGACGGTTGGCTTCGGGAACGCCGTCAACCGGTCGTAGAGGTCGGCGAACAGCTGCATCCGGCGGACCCCGCCTTCGGGGTCGAGCTCCTCGCGGACGTCGGCGCCTGCGGAGAGCCCGAGATGGTCGTTCGAGGAGATCACCAGGACCCGGGCCGCCTCGTCGTCGCGCGCCGAAGCGAGGTGACCGATCAGCTCCTCGAGCATCGCGGTGTTGACCGCGTTCCGGGCCTCCTCGCGCTCGAGCCGGAGCAGGGCGACGCCGGCCCCATCGACCGAGTAGGAGGTCAGGCTCATGCCTCGGGCGCCCTCGCATCCTCCTCGGCGGGCGCCGCGAGCTGCTCGACCAGGCGCTCGGCCTCATCGGCGGCCGCCTCGATCAGGGCCGCGACCTCGCCCTTCGGCTCGCGGAAGCGCGAAAGGACGTAGGAGGAGACGATCTCGGGATCGGTGCTCTCGGGCCGCCCGACGCCCGCCCGGACCCGCCAGAAGTCCGGTCCGCCGAGCCCGCCGCCGAGGCTCTTCAGGCCGTTGTGCCCGGCGAGGCCGCCGCCGAGCTTGCTCCGCACCTCGCCGAATGGGAGGTCGATCTCGTCGTGGAGGACGATCACCTGGTCGAGCGGGACGCCGAGAGCGCCGCGCGCGGGGCCGGCGGCCGACCCGGACTCGTTCATGAAGGTCTGGGGAAACAGCACCGCCACCCTGGGGCCGCCCGGGCGCACCCGGCTCTCGCTGATCAGGCCGCCGAAGCGCTTCCGGGCGCTGGGAAGCCTCCAGCGGCAGGCGAGCTCGTTGGCGATCTCGAAGCCGATGTTGTGCCGGGTGCCGGCGTAGCGATCCCCGGGGTTTCCGAGCCCCACCACGAGCACGTCAGCCCGCGACGGTCCCGCCTCGGCGCCGTCATCTGACTCCCGGTGCCGGCGCCGGCGGAACAGCGACAGCTGCTACTCGCCCCCTCCGCGGTCCTCGCCGTCCCCCTCGCCCTCGGCGGGCTCGCCCTCCGGTGCCTCCTCGCCCTCCGGTGCCTCCTCGCCCTCGGGGACCTCCTCGCCCTCGCCGACGAGCTCGGCCTCCTCCTCGAGCTCCGGCTCGGGCTCCTCCTCGACCCGCGGCGGGCTCAGGGTGGCGATCGTGATCTCCTCGGGCTCGTCGACCATGAACTTGGTGCCGGCGGGGGCGGGCACGGTGGCGAGCGAGATCGTGTCGCCGATCACCATCTCGGAGACGTCGACCGTGATCCGCTCGGGAATCTCCGTCGGCAGCGCCTCGACCGTGACCTCGCGGGTGACGTGCTCGAGCACCCCGCCCTCGCGAACGCCGGGGGCCTGCTCGGTGCCCTCGAGCTCGATCGGGACCTCGGACTGGATCTCCTCGTCGAGCCGCACCTCGAGGCAGTCGAGGTGGACGACCTCGCCGCGGACCGGATGGTTCTGCTGCTCCTTGATCACCACCGGGACCGCCGCGGACCCCTCGAGCTCGAGGTCGAGCAGGGTGTGGCCCTCCGAGAGGAGGGTTCGGAGCTCGCGCTGCGACACTTGGAACGGGCGGGCTTCCCCGCCCTGGCCGTAGACCACGCCCGGGACCAGACCCTCGCGGCGCAGGCGGCGGCTGGCCCGCGACCCGAAGGTGTCGCGGGTGTTGACCTTTAGCGTGGCTCGGTCTGATGCCATGGACGCGAGCCAGCATAGAAAATGTGAGGAGGCCGTGGAAAGAGATCGAGACAAAGAGGCCGAGCGCGAGGCGCCCCAGGAGGGCGACATCGCGAGCACCCGGTTCGGCCGCTCGGCGAAGCTGGGTTCGGCGATCGGCGGCCAGGCGACCCGCTACGCGGGCACGGTGGCCGCGAACGTCGCGCGCTCCGATGAGAAGTCCCGCGAGCGTCTCGAGACCCGGCACATAGACGCCGCCCTGAAGCTGGCCTCGGTGCTCGGCGAGATGAAGGGGGCGGCGATGAAGATCGGCCAGATGGCCTCCTTCATCGACATCGACCTACTGCCGCCCGAGTACCGCGAGATCTACCACGAGCGCCTGGCGAAGCTCCGCACCCACGCGCCGCCGATGCCCTGGGAGAAGGTCCGCGAGGTGATGACGGACGAGTACGAGGGCCGCCCGCCCGAGCAGGTCTTCGCCTCGATCGAGGAGGAGGCGTTCGCGGCCGCCTCGATCGGCCAGGTCCACCGGGCCACCCTTCGGGACGGAAGCCGGGTGGCGGTCAAGGTCCAGTACCCGGGAATCGCCGACGCGCTCGAGTCGGACATGGCTAACGCGTCGATCCTGATCCGCCTGGCGAAGGCGCTTGCCCCGGGACTCGACGCGAAGGCGGTCGCCGGCGAGCTCCGGGAGCGGGTCCTCGAGGAGCTCGACTACGAGTACGAGGCCCAGAACCAGCGCGCCTTCGCCCGGGCCTACGACGGGCACCCCTTCATCTTCGTCCCGAAGGTGCATTCGCGCCTTTCGCGGCGCCGGGTACTCGTCAGCGAGTACGTCGAGGGGGAGGGATTCGAGAAGGTGAAGCGGCTGCCCCAGGACGAGCGCGACATCTACGGGGAGATCATCTTCCGCTTCTGCTTCGGCTCGATCTACCACCTCCAGCACTTCAACGCCGACACCCATCCCGGCAACTACCTGCTGATGGCCGACGGCCGGGTCGCCTTCCTCGACTTCGGGATGACCAAGCGGCTCTCGCCCGAACAGATCCAGCTCGAGCAGCGGGCCGTCGACGCGGCCGGCCGCGACGACGCCGAGGCCCTCCGGCAGGCGCTCCACGACCTCGGCTTCGTCGCCGACCCCGACCGGGTCGAGGCCGAGCGGCTGATGGAGCACGTGAAGATGGTCGGCGGCTGGTACATGGAGGACCGGCAGGTCCAGATCTCACCGGAGCTGGTGATGAAGATGATCGAGGTCACCTCGGATCCCCGCTCGGACTTCTTCGACCTGGTCCGGCGGGAGAGCCTCCCGGCCGACGAGCTGATGGGGCGCCGGATGGAGACGGGGCTGTTGGCCGTCCTCGCCCAGCTCCGGGCGACCGCGAACTGGCACCGGATCATGCGGGAGTGGGTCTACGCCGACCCCCCTTCGACCGTGCTCGGCGAGGCGGAGTGGCGCTACTTCGAGCGCCGGGGGACGGCGCAGACGCCCGGGCTGCCGAGCCGGGTCTAGGCCTCGTTCGCCGCCTTCTTCGCCGCCCGCCTCTCGCCGCGGGAGTGCTTCTCCGACTTCGGCTCGGGCGCCGGGGCACGGTCCGCGACCGCGAACAGGCGGGGGTCGTTGCTGCAGATGCCGTGCACGCCCATCTCGGCGAGCTCCCGGATCCGGGCGGGGTCGTCGACCGTCCAGGCGATCAGCTCGACGTCGTGCTGATTCGCGGCCTCGACCAGCCTCGGGGTGATCACGTGGTGGTAGGCCCAGACCGCGTCGACCCCGAGCTCCGGAGCCCTCGAGGCGAGAATCGCGGGGAGCCGGCGGCGCATCACCGCGAGGGCGGCGGCAACCCCCGGCCGCGCCCAGCCGAGGCTGGGCCAGTCGCGGCGGGTCTTCGGATAGGTCCACCCGAGCCTCAGATCGGGCTCCAGCTTCCGCAGCTTCTGGAGGCTCTCGATCTCCATCGTCGAGACCATCGCCCGCTCGACCATCCCGTGGCCCGCGAGCGCACCCGCCACCTCGGCCTCGCGGCCCGGGAGCTTCAGGTCGCAGTCGATCTCGACCTGGTCGAGCGGCTTCTCCTGGAATGCGTCGAGAGCGTCGGTGAAGTCGAGCGTCCGGCGCCGGAGCGCATCCTGGGGATCGTGGGCGATCACGAACCGGCCCTCGCGGACCCTGAGCACGTCGATCTCGACCATGTCGACCCCCTCGTCGACCGCGGCGACGAAGCTGTCGATCGTGTTCCCGGGGGTGATCGCGTCGGCGCCCTTGTGGCCGATCCGCCGGTAGGTGGTCGTCTCGTTTTCCGGATTTCCTTCGCTCGGGGACTTCTTTGCGCCCATCTGCCTCACCCTAGAGGACCGCTAGCTGATTGACTGCGGCGGCCCGAGAATGGCGCGACGGACGATCACAGCCCTGGTTTGCGCCGCTGCGCTGGCGGCCGCGGGCGGCTGCGGCGAGACCGATCAGGAGCAGGCGCGCGAGGTCGTCCAGGACTACGTCGACGCCCGCAACGGCGGCGACTTCGAGCTCGTCTGCGACCTCTACAGCGACAGCTTCAAGGAAGAGCTGGCGATCGGCGAGAACTGCCCGGCATTCGTCGAGGAGCAGACGACGGGAGCCGGCGGCGGTGAGCTCTCGGTTGCCGACGTGAACGCGAATGGCGATCGGGCCACCGCCGACCTCGACGTCAGCGAGGGCTCGGAAGGGCCAAGCCGGGTCGCCCTCGTCCTCGAGCGCGAGGGCGACGAGTGGAGGATCACCGGGGTCCAGTAGACGCAGCCCGGATCAGTCGGGGCCGCTAGAACAGCTGGTTCTCGCCGGCGAAGATCTCGGAGACCGAGTCGTCGGTGAAGATCCGCCGGATCGAGTCGGCGAGCGTCCGCGCCGCCGAGATCACCTCGATGTTCTCCGGGGCGCCGGGGCGCTGGGGAAGGGTGTCGGTGACGACGATCCGCTCGATTCCCGAGTTCTCCTGCGCAAGCCGCTCGTAGGCGGGCCCCGAGAAGACGCCGTGGGTGGCGACCGCGATCACCCGCTTCGCGCCCTCGTCGAGCACCGTCCGGGCCGCGGCGGTGAGGGTGCCGGCGGTGTCGATCATGTCGTCGACGAGGACCGCCGTCTTCCCCTTCACGTCGCCGACGATGTAGCCGATCTCGGCGACCTGCTGGGCGGGCCGCTCCTTCTCCATCACCGCCCAGTGGGTGCCGACCTTGCGGGCGAAGTTCCGCGCCGTCTTCACCCGGCCGGCGTCGGGGGAGACGATCACCGGCTCCTCGTCGAAGCCGAGGTCGGCGATGTACTGGGTCAGCATCGGCATCGCGGTCATGTGGTCGAGGGGGACGTCGAAGAATCCCTGGACCTGGCCGGCGTGGAGGTCCATCGTCAGGACCCGGTCGACCCCCACCCGCTCGAGGCAGTGGGCGACGATCCGGGCGGTGATCGGCTCGCGCGGCGCCGACTTCTTGTCCTGGCGGGCGTAGCCGTACCAGGGCATCACCGCGATGATCCGGTGGGCGGAGGCGCCCTGGGCGGCGTCGATCATCGCCAGCAGCTCCATCAGTGCGTCGTTGGGAGAGATCCCCTCGACCTGGTTGGCGGCGGTCGACTGGACGAGGAAGACGTCGGCGCCCCGGATCGACTCCTCGTAGCGGCAGTAGATCTCGCCGTTCGAGAACGTCTTCAGGGTCGCGTTACCGAGCTCGACGTCGAGGTGGCCGGCGATCCTGGCGGCGAGCTCCATCGATGCACGGCCGCCGAACACCATCAGCCGCTTGGTGTAGTCCTGGGTGATCTCGGTGATCGGCTGGCTCCGCTCCTCGATCGCGCTCACGAGTCCTTCTCCTTCGCCTCAGCTTCCTTCGCCTTCTTCTCGGCGTAGCCCTCGACGTTCGTCTGCTCCGCCCTCTCGATGCCAAGTGCCCCGGGCGGAATGTCCTCGGTGATCACCGAACCGGCTCCAGTGTATGCCTCGTCTCCGACTTCTACGGGAGCGACGAAGGTCGTGTCAACCCCGGTATGCACGTTCTTGCCGATCTTGGTCCGGTCTTTGCGGAATCCGTCGAAGTTGGCGGTGACCGTGCTCGCGCCGAGATTGCTGCCCTCGCCGACCTCGGCGTCGCCGATGTAGGAGAGGTGCGGAACCTTCGCCCCCGCCCCGATCTCCGAGTTCTTGATCTCGACGAAGGAGCCGGCCTTGGCCCCCTCTCCGATCCGGGCGCCGGGGCGGAGATGGGCGAAGGGGCCGATCGTGGCGTCATCGGCGATCTCGCACTCGGTCAGGTACGAATGGGGGATCGTCACCCGGGCGCCAACCGTGGCGTCGATCAGGGTGGTCATCGGCCCGATCACCGAGCCCGCACCGACGCTGGTCCGGCCCCGGAGGGTGGTGCCCGGCTCGAGCCTGACGTCGGGCCCGAGCTCGACCTCGGCGTCGATCCAGGTCGCGGCGGGATCGACGATCGTCACCCCGGCGCGCATGTGGCGCTCGAGGATCTCCTTGCGGGCTACCTCGGTCACGACTGAGAGCTGGACGCGATCATTGACGCCGAGGTTGACTGAGCCGTCCTCGACCTTGTGGGCGCGGACGACCAGGCCCTGCTCGCGGATGAGCGGGAGCACGTCTGGCAGGTAGTACTCACCCTGAGCATTGTCGTTGCTGAGGCCGTCGAGCGCCTTCTCCAGCGAGGCCGCCGAGAACGCGTAGGTGCCGGCGTTGACCTCCCGGATCTCGAGCTCCTCGGCGCTCGCGTCTCCCGCTTGCTTGGCCTCGACAATCCGCTCGAGGCTCCCGTCCGTGGCCCGGACCACCCGGCCGTAGGTGCCGGGGTCCTCGAGCTCGGTAGTGAGCACGGTGGCGGCCGCATCCCGAGCATCGTGGGCGGAGAGCAGGTCCTCGATCACGGCGGCCGAGATCAGCGGGTGGTCGCCGGAGAGGACGATGACCACGCCGCTGCCCCCGATCACCTCGCGCGCCGCGCGAAGGGCGCCCCCGGTCCCGTTCGCCTCGGGCTGGACGACGGTCTCGACACCGTCCGGAAGCGCCGGCGAGAGGTCGGCCCCGGGGGAGACGATCACGCAGATTCTCCCCGCACCCGCCTCGCGAGCGGCGAGGACGGGCCAGGCGACCATCGGCCGCCCGCAGACCTCGTGCAGGACCTTGGGCACCGAGGAGCGCATCCGGGTGCCCTCCCCCGCGGCCATGACCAGCGCGGTGGTTGGCGCCGCGTTCACCCCGAAAGGGTAATCAGGGCACGGCGCGGGCGACGGGTGGCGCTATGCGCGCCCGCCCGCCGCAGGACTCTCCTGCGCCTCGAACGCGGCCCTGACCACCTCGACGATCGCCTCGGGTGCCTTCTCCGGGCTGCCGGCATCGAGCGGCGGGTCCGGGTCGTATTCGATCCCGAGCTGGACCGCTTGAGCGACCTCGTCGCCGTTGATCCTCTGGACCAGGTGGAGGGCCATGTCTATCCCGGAGGAGACACCGGCCGCGGTGACGATCTTGCCGTGCTCGACCACTCGGTCTGGAGCGGGGACGGCGCCCAGCTCCTTGAGGAGGTCGCGGGCGAGCCAGTGGGTGGTGGCCGGTGCTCCTTCGAGAAGGCCGGCGGCCGCCAGCAACAGCGAGCCGGTGCAGACGGATGTCGTCCAGGTGCTGGTCTCGTGCGCCTGGCGGAGCCATGACAGAACAGCGGCTCGTGCTCGAGCAGCGCGCGCGGGTGCCGAAGCCGCCGGGGACGACGACGATCTCCGGGCTCGTCACCTCCTCGATCGAGGCGTCCGCGACCAGCGAGAGGGTGTCGGACTCGTTGCGGACCGGCCCCGCCTCCTCGGCGACGAAGATCGACTCGTTGCCGGGGACCGAGTTGAGGACGTCGTGCGGCCCGGTGATGTCGAGGGCGGTGAAGCGGTCGTAGAGCAGGTAGGCGATCTGCATTCGGGTCCTCCTCTCGGGCTGTCCATCATGCCCGGACCTAGACTGGGGCGCAGTCCGGGGTGGTGTACGCGGCTAGCACGCCTGGTTTTGGTCCAGGAAGAGGGGGTTCGACTCCTCCCCCCGGAACCTCAAACGGTTCGAGTTCCCGGAGGATCGCATCGGGCCCAGCCGCTCGGTTAGGGTCGTGCCGATGGCCAAGGAGTACGTGTTCGTCGACGAGTGGGACGTGGAGGCGCCGCAAGAGGCGGTGTTCAGAGCGCTCGCCGATGCCCGCACCTACCCGGAGTGGTGGAAGCCCACCTACATCGAGGTCACCGGCGACTGCGAGCCGGCGATCGGCTGCACCACCTCCCAGCACTTCAAGGGCGTTCTTCCCTACACGCTCCGGACCACCTCGGAGATCGTCGCCTACCAGCCCCCGGCGAGCTTCGCGGTGAAGGTGGTCGGCGACCTCACCGGCAGCGGCCAATGGACCCTGACGCCGACCGATGGCAAGGTCCACATCCGCTTCGACTGGACGGTGTTCGCCGACCGCCCCCTGCTCCGCTATCTGACCCCGGTCCTCCGGCCGGTCTTCCGCTACAACCACAACTGGTCGGTGAAGCGGGCGATCGAGGGACTCGAGCCGTACGCGCGCCGCGGGGTCGGCGGGCGAGGGGCCTCCGGCTCGCCCGAGGCCCACTTGTAGCCTGCGTACGCTCCCGGCGCATGGCGAAGCTCGAATCCCGCTTCCCGCGGATCTCCTCCTACGGCTTCATCTCCGACTGCCACCGCGGCGCGCTGGTCGCGCCGGACGGGTCGATCGAGTGGCTCTGCCTGCCCCGCTTCGACTCCCCCAGCATCTTCGCCTCGATCCTCGACCGCAGCGCCGGCTTCTGGCGGGTGGGCCCGCCCGGCCTCGAGGCCCCGGTCAGCCGCCGCAACGTCCCCGGCACCAACGTCGTCGAGACGACCTGGATGACGGGCTCGGGCTGGTTCGTCGTCACCGACGCCCTCACCGTCGGCGACTACCGCCCCGACCAGACCGAGCCCCACCGCCGCCCCCCGGGCGACGACGAGGCCGAGAACGTCCTGGTCCGGACGATCGAATGCGTCCAGGGCGAGGTCGACGTCGAGATGGTCTGCCAGCCGGTCTTCGACTACGGCGCGACCCGCGTCGACTGGACGCTCAGCAGAAGACGCCAGGGGTGCCACCGCCTCCTCCGGGGACGTAAACCTGGCGCTCAGCGGCGACCTCACCCTCGGCGCCACCGGCCCCGACGCCCGCGCCCGGCACCGCCTCAGCGTCGGCGAGAAGCGCTTCAGCGCCCTCTCCTGGGGGCCCGACCCGATCCCCCCCGACTCGGTCGAGGACTGCGAGAGGCGGCTCGCCCGGACGATCGACTTCTGGCGGCGCTGGCTCGAGGGAGGGAGCTTCCCCGACCATCCCTGGCGCAGCTACCTGCAGCGCTCCGCCCTCGCCCTGAAGGGGCTCACCTATGCGCCCACCGGCGCCCTGCTCGCGGCGCTCACCACCTCGTTGCCCGAGACGCCCGGCGGCGAGCGCAACTGGGACTACCGCTACGCCTGGATCCGCGACTCGACCTTCGCCCTCTGGTCCATGCACACGCTCGGCTTCGATTACGAGGCAACCGACTTCATGGCCTACATGGCCGACATCTACCGGCAATCCGGAGGGGGCCTCCAGATCATGTACGGGATCGGAGGGGAGAAGGAGCTCGAGGAGCGCACCCTCGACCACCTGAAGGGCTACGAGGGCGCGACCCCGGTCCGGGTCGGCAATGGCGCCTACGACCAGCGCCAGAACGACGTCTACGGCGCCCTGCTCGACTCGGTCTACATCCACGTCAAGGCCCTGGACCACCTCCCCAGCGACCTCTGGGAGGCGCTCTGCCGGCAGGTGGAGGCGGCGGCGGGCGTCTGGCGGGAGCCCGACCAGGGGATCTGGGAGGCGCGGGGCGAGCCGAAGCACTACGTCTCCTCGAAGCTGATGTGCTGGGTGGCGCTCGACCGCGGCCGCCGGCTCGCCGACCGCCTCGACGACGGCGGCCGGCTCGAGCGCTGGGGCCCGCTCGCCGACGAGATCCGCGCCGACATCCTCGAGCACGGGGTGAGCGACCGGGGAGTCTTCCGCCAGCACTACGACACCGACGCGCTCGACGCCTCGACCCTGCTGGTGCCGCTCGTTCGCTTCCTGCCGCCCGAGGACGAACGGGTCAAGGCCACCGTCCTCGCGATCTCGGAGGAGCTCACCGAGGGGGGGCTGGTGCTCCGCTACCGGGTCGACGAGACCGACGACGGGCTCCATGGCGAGGAGGGGACCTTCCTGATCTGCTCCTTCTGGCTCGCCTCGGCGCTGTCGGAGATCCGCGAGACCGATCAGGCCCGTGAGCTCTGCGAGCGGCTGCTCGAGCACGCCGGCGACCTCGGCCTCTTCGCCGAAGAGCTCGACCCCGACTCGGGTCGCCACTGGGGCAACTACCCGCAGGCCTTCACCCACCTCGCCCTGATCAACGCGGTCTCGCACGTGATCAGCGACGACCAGGCGGCGCCCGACCGCACCCGGACGGCGGTGCTCACCGAGAGGCTCGCCGCCCAGACGGACTGACTGCCGCGCTCAGTCCGGATCGGCCTGGCGAGGAACCTTGCCGGCCGCGGTCCCGGGCTCGCCCGCCGGGCCCACCGGCGGGGCGATCCCCAGCACCCGCATCGCCTTCAAACCCAGCCCGAGCTTCTCCCGCCCCTCGGTCGAGGTGGCGTCGTGGCCGCAGAGCTCCTTCGCCCGCTCGAGCCGGTAGCGGACGGTGTGGCGGTGGGTGAACAATCGCTCCGAGGTCGCCGCCACGTTGCCGTCATTGTCGAGATAGGTCTCGACCGTGGTCAGGAGCTCGGTCTCGTACTGCTCGTCGTAGGCCACCAGCGGCTCCACGGTCTCCGCGTAGAAGCGCTCGAGCTCGGCCGGGTCCTCGCTCATCGCCGGTAACAGCAGCCGGTAGGCGCCGGTGTCCTCGAAGGCGAGCAGCTGGGCGCCCTCGGCCTCGCCGACGTTCGCCGCGAGGCGGGCCTCGTGTCCGGCCCGGTAGAGATCGACCGCGTCGGTGACCAGCCTGCTGCGCGAGACGGTGATCGCGAACCCAGTCAGCTCCTGCTCGAGCTCGGAGCTGAGCGCCTCCGCGGCTCGCGCCAGACGCTCGTCGCTGTCCGCGGGAACGACCGCGACCACCTCGGCGCGCTCGCTCTCCTCGGCGCTCTCGGCCATCAGCGCTCCCGGAGCGACTGCGCGGAGCGCGCGGACGGCCACGGTCAGCACCCTTGTACGCCAGTCCCCGGCCTGGGCCGAGCGGGGGACGGCGCGACCGATCAGGACCCCGGAACCTGCCGACAGGTCGGCGCCGAGCTCGGCCGCCCGGGCCGAGATGTCGCCGCGATCGGTGACCTCGCGGGCGAGGAGCGAGCGGACGAAGTCGCCGGCGGCCTCCTCGGAGGCCCACTCGGGCGAGCGCGAGCGCTCCAGCTCCAGCCCGAGCAGGGTGCCGACCATCCGCAGCAGGGCCGGGCCCGGTGGCTCGCCCGAGCGCGGGCGCCAGCGCAGCTCTCCGACCGGGTTGTCGGCGACGCGAAGGTCGATCGCCTCGACCTCGGGGCCGCCGGAAAGCAGCTTCTTCTCCTCGTCGGCCGAGGCCGCGGCGACCGCGAGGACGGTGCTGGAGCGGTCGATCAAGGCGACGCTCGCGTCGAGGGCCTTGCCGGCGGCCCGCGCCACCGCGGGCAGCCCGGCGCCCGACTCGATCGCTCCCGAAAGCGCCTCGAGAGTTCCCTCGAACGGGTCGCTGGGGGCGCGCTGCTCCTTTTCCTTCGCGCTCATCGCAACATTCTAGGTTCGGAGCGGAAGGACGGAAACTAGATGAAGTCGGTGATCTTGTCCCAGTTGAAGAAGATGAAGATGCCGAGCGCCAGCCCGAGCGCGACCAGGGCGCCGAGCACGAACAGGGAGAGGAAGGCGGCGGCCATCTTCTCCCAGGGGCGACCGTAGGCGCCCAGGGCAGGCGCCAGGATCAGGCTGGCGAAAGCCGCAATCGAGATCAGCCCCGCCGCGCCGAAGAGGTAGTACTCACTCCCCAGCGCCAGCAGGGGCGCCAGGGCGAGGTTCAACAGGCCTTGCATCGCGCCGGAGATTGTGTCGAATGTGAGCGACGATCAGCGCCACGGCCGCGGTCGCGGCGAAGCAGGTCACCCCGAGCGCCCAGCCGGCGGTGACGTCGCTCAACCAGTGGACCCTGAGGTAGGAGCGGCTGAGCCCAACGATCGCCGTGATCGCGATCCCGGCGGCGATCACCAGCGAGCGCCTGGTTATCCCCGGCATGATCCGGAAGGCGACCGTGACCGCAAGCCAGGCGTAGAAGGTCGCGTAGGCGGCGTGGCCGCTGGGGAAGGCGGAGCCCTCGGCGTCCACCAGCCCGTCCCCCGGACGAGGCCTGTCGGTCCAGTCCTTGATCGCGTCGGTGAGGGCGAAGATCAGGACCATTCCGATCACCAGGACGCTGAGCTCGGTCCACCGCCGGGTGGCCGCGAGGGCGCCCGCGGCGAGAACCGCGAGCGGGAGGACGACCCAGGCGGAACCGAGATCGGTGACCGTCTTGGCGAGATCGTCGAGGAAGGCGCCTCGGATGTCATTGGCGACATCGAGCGCCGTCCGGTCCCCCGGCGTCGGCCCCGGGTCGCCGGAGACGATCGACCAGTACGAGATCAGGACGAAGAGGCCGACCGCGAGCGCCGCCAGCAGGGTGGTCAGCTCCAAGCCGAGGCCGCCGGGGGTGATCCGCTGCCAGAGGAAGATCGCCTGCGGCCGCAGCCGGCGGGCGAGCGCGAGGAGCGGGCGGAGGGCGCGACGCCGCTCCATCTCCGTCGCCACCCGCTCGCGGTTTTCGGGTTCACGCAGGTAGCGAACGAGGAGGATCAGCGCGACCACCGCCCCGACGAAGAACCCGAAGTAGATGAGGCCCTGGCCGACGATGTCGGCGACTGTGTCGAGGCTCTGGGAGGCGAAGTAGCCGATCAGGATGAACGCGGTCGCCCAGAGGCCGGTGCCGAGGATCGAATACGGCGCGAAGGCGGAGTAGCGCATCTTGCTGGTGCCGGCGATGAACGGGGCGAGGGCACGGACCAGTCCGATGAAGCGCCCGATCAGGATCGTCTTGCCGCCGTGGCGGTCGAAGTACCGCTCCACCTGATGCAGCCGCTCCTCGGTGATCCGTACCCGCTCTCCGTGGCGGACCAGAAAGCCCCGGCCGAGCTTCGCACCGAGCATGAAGCTGACGGAGTCGCCGAGGAATGCGGAGAGCCAGGTGATCCCGAGGATCAACGGCAGCGAGATGTCGCCCTGCCCCGCGACGGCACCGCCGAGGATCACCGTGAACTCCCCCGGGGCGACGAGGCCGACGAAGGCGCCGGTCTCGAGGAACGCGAGGACGGCGACCAGCAGATAGGTCCAGGAGCCGAGGCCCCGGGAGAGATCCGCGATCACCTCCTCGAGGTCGATGTCCGGGAGCAACCGCCAGACGACGACCACACCGACCACGAGCGCGACCACCATCAGGCCGCGGCGAACCTTCGGGTTCCGGAGAACGCGGCGGATCAGGCCTGCCCCCCTTTCAACGGCCCGGTGACGATCGCGCCGATGCCGGTCATTGACCCGGCCGCGGCGAGCGCCGCCCCCCGGTCGGCGAATAGCCCGACCGCGGTCGGCCCCGAGCCGGTGACCATCGCGTGCGCGGCGCCCGCCTCGGTGAGCGCATCGAGCACCGGCGAGATCTCCGGCCGGAGGGAGATCGCCGCCTCCTCGAGGTCGTTGACCAGCAACTCGGTGTAGGCAAGCGGGGACGCTCCCTCGAGGGTCGCGTCGTGGAGCTTTCGGCGGAAGGCGTCGAGCTCCGCCTCGCTGCGCTCGCTGCCCAGCGTGTCGGCCTCGGCATAGACCTCGGCTGTGGAGAGCCCGCGCTCCTGGGGGACGAGGATCACCGCGTGCTCGCCGGGCGGCGGCACCGGCTCGACGATCTCACCGGCCCCCGCCACCAGGCACGGCCGGGGGGCCACCTGCGAGGGGACGTCCGCCCCGACCGCCGCTGCGATCGAACGAATCCCCTCGACCTCGCCCCTCGCCAGCCGCAGCACCGCCGCCGCGTCGGCGCTGCCGCCGCCGAGCCCGGCGGCGACCGGCGCTCGCTTCTCGACCTCGATTCGCAGCGGCGGCGACCCCCAGCCCGCCTCCCGCAGCGCGGCAAGCGCGGTCTCGACCAGGTTCGGCCCCTCGACCCCCGGGCAGTGGACCTCATCCGACCCCGACGCCGACTTCGAGACCCGGAGCTGGTCGGCGAGCTCGAGCGGCTCGAACAGCGAGCGGATCTCGTGGAGCCCGTCGTCGCGACGACCGCCGACGTAGAGGCAGAGGTTGAGCTTCGCGGGGGCGCTGACGACCGTCTCCGGCTCGTTCACGAGCCCTCCTCCTCCTCAAGGGCGGTCGCGAGTGCCTCGAAGTCTGCCCCGGTCAGGGTCTCGGCGCGGGCGTCGGCGGGGTGCCCGATCGCCTCCAGCGCCCGGCGGGTCGGCTCCAGGCGCCCCGGGCGGGCGAGCTCGAGTGAGCGCGCCAGCGACTTGCGCCGGTGGGCGAAGCCGTCCCGGACCAGCTCCCGGATCGCCCGCGGCGCGGCCGGGCCGCGGCGCCGAAGGCGCAGAAGCGCCGACTCCACCCGCGGCCGAGGCGTGAACACCGCCGGGTCGACGGTCCGGAGCAGGGTGACCTCGCATGCGAGCTGCACCAGCACGCTCGGCGACCCGTACTCGCCGGTTCCCGGCGAGGCGCGGAGGCGCTCGGCGATCTCGCGCTGGACCATGACCAGCCAACCATTCAGGGTCGGAAGCTCGGCGATCGTCCGGAGGAGCAGCGGGGTTGCGATCGAGTAGGGCAGGTTGGCGACCATCTTGTTGGGGGGCGGGAGGAGTGCACCGAGATCGATCCGCATCGCGTCGCCCCAGACCAGGTTGACGTTCCCGGCCTCCTCCGTGAGGGACTCGAGCTCGGGCCGCAGCCGCTGGTCGATCTCGACCAGGTGCAGGCAGGAGACCGCCGGGGCGAGCAGCTCGCTGAGGGCGCCCCCGCCCCCGCCGATCTCGAGGACGATGTCGGCCGGCTCGAGGGCGGCGTCCCGGACGATCGCCTCCAACAGGTTCGGATCGGCGAGGAAATTCTGGCCGAGGCGGCGCTGTCGCCGCCCGGGCCGCCGGCTACCAGCCAAA
Source organism: uncultured Solirubrobacterales bacterium (assembly GCA_963752585.1). Taxonomy (GTDB): domain Bacteria; phylum Actinomycetota; class Thermoleophilia; order Solirubrobacterales; family 70-9; genus CAVVYV01. The sequence goes on along the minus strand of CAVVYV010000004.1, from coordinate 281,517 downwards.
GACCCGGGCGGCATTGGCCTCGACCTGTCGCTCGAGCTGCTCGTAGTCGGTCCCGCGCGCCTCGGCGAGTCGCTCGGCGGTGGCGACCACGTTGGCGGGCTGGTTGGGCTTCCCGCGCATCGGCTGCGGCGCGAGGAACGGCGCGTCGGTCTCGGTGAGGAGTCGCTCGTCGGGGACCACCCGCGCCGCCTCTCGGAGGAGCTCGGACTTCGGGTAGGTGAGGTTGCCGGCGAAGGAGCAGTACCAGCCGCGCTCGGCGGCGCGCTCGGCCCAGGCCGGACCGGACGAGAAGCAGTGCAGGATCACCTCCGCGCCGCCGGCCTCCGCCTCGAGGGTGGCGAACGCCTCCGCGATCGCCTCTTCGGAGCCGTCCCGGTCGCGGAGGTGGATCACCAGCGGCTTGCCGCCGCTCCGGGCGATCGCGATCTGAGCCGCGAACGCCCGCCGCTGGTCGTCGGGATCGGCGCGGTCGCGGTAGAAGTCGAGCCCGGTCTCGCCGATCGCGACCACCGCCGGCTCGGCGCTGAGCTCCTCGATCGCCTCCGCGGCCACCTGATCGAACCCGCCGGCGCCGTTCGGATGGCGCCCGACGGCGGCGAAGACCTCCTCGTACCGGTCCGCGGCCTCGATCGCGCCCGGGTTCGAGTCCTCGCCGAGGCCGACGGTGAGCACGCGCCGGACTCCCGCCTCCCGGGCGGCGGCGAGGAGATCGGCTTCGTCGGGCTCGCAGAGCCCGAGATGGGCGTGGGTATCGACCACGCCGCCGAGTCTAGGTGCGCGACTGGGAGCTAACGCTTCAGCTTGAAAACGCGCGAAATCGTCTCGACCGCGCCCGTCGCCGGGTCGGTGGCGGTGACCGTGCTGTTCACCTTGAACTTGCCGGGCTCCGCCTTCATCCCGTCCAGCAGAGGCCCATTGGGCTTGAAGAACGGGCCGCCCGGGGAACCGGCCGGAAGCGCGCCCGTGACCTGAGCCCTCTCCTTGAACCCGGGGCCCTTGACGACCGTGGTCGTATCGACGTTGCAGTTCGCGTTGCAGGCGATGAAGATCGTGATCTTCTTCCCGATCTTGAGCTTCCCGGTCGTCACGTAGTTGACCAGCGCCCCCGCCTTGGTCGCGGTCGGCCCATCCCCTCCGGCGGCCGCCACACCCGGCAGCAGGAGCAGCCCGAGCGCCAGCGCCGCGACGACGATCCCTGTCGTGGGTCCCTTGATCCTCAAGCCAACCGTCACGCTAACAAGTTCTGACTAAGCGGCCGGCTCCGCCTCGAGCTTTGGAAAGAGGGGCGGGATCCGCTCGATCCGCCGACCCCCTTCCCGGGAGCCGAGCTCGGCCAGCTCCCGCGAGGGCTCCCCGAGGGCGTCCAGGAGCCGGCCGCCCGCCTCCGGGATAAATGGGTAAAGGAGGAGGGTCGTCACCCGGAGCCCCTCCGCCAGGTTGTAGAGGACCTGGTCGAGCCGGCCCGACTCCGCGTCGTCCTTGGCCAGGTCCCATGGCCGCGTCTCCTCCACGTACTGGTTCAGGCGGCGGACCAGCTTCCAGATCTCCTCCAGCGCCTGGGTCAGCTCCGCCCGGTCGAGCAGCTCGCGGACCCGGTCCGCAACGCCCTCGAAGTCGGCGGCGACCGCCGCGTCGACCTCGGCCTCGGGAACCTGGCCCTCGCGGTAGCGCTCGGTCATCGCCAGGGCCCGGTTGGCGAGGTTGCCGTACTGGTCGGCGAGCTCGGTCTCGTAGCGGGACTCGAAGCCGGCCGGAGAGATCTGGCCATCCTGGCCGAATGAGACCTCCCGGAAGCAGTAGAAGCGCAGCGGGTCGGCGCCGAACTGGTCGATCACCCGATCCGGATCGAGCACATTGCCGAGCGACTTCGACATCTTGTGGCCCTCCATCAGCAGGAAGCCGTGGATGTACATGCCGCGCGGCACCTCGATCCCCGCCGCCATCAAGAAGGCGGGCCAGTAGACCGCGTGGAACTTGAGGATGTCCTTGGCGAGGATGTGGAACGGGGGCCAGTACTCGGCGGTCACGTCCTCGCCGTCGCGTCCGCCGTAGCCGAGCGCCGTGTAGTAGTTGAGCAGCGCGTCGAACCAGACGTAGATCACCTGGTCCGGGTCCCAGGGGACCGGCACCCCCCATTTGAGGGTTGGGCGCGAGAGCGAGACGTCCTGGAGGCCCTGCTTGATGAAGGCGAGCGCCTCGTTGCGCCTGAAGTCGGGTTGGACGAAGTCGGGCCTCTCCTCGTAAAGCCGCTCGAGATCTTCCTGGAAGGCCGACAGCCGGAAGAACCAGTTGTCCTGCTTCTCGCGGGTGAGCTCGATCTTGTGGATCGGGCAGCGGTTCCCGTCGAGGATCTCGGACTCGGTCTTGAAGTCGGCGCAGCGGGGGCAGTACCAGCCTTCGTAGGTGCCCTCGTAGACGTGGCCGTTGTCGTGGACCCGCTGGACCACCTCCTGGACCCGTTTCATATGTCCCTCGTCGGTGGTCCTGATGAAGAAGTCGTTGGACGCCTCGATCTTCGCCGCCATCTCCTTGAACCGGGGGGCGTAGCGGTCGCCGAGCTCGCGCGGGGTGACCCCCTCGCGCTCGGCCTCCTGAGCGACCGGCTCGCCGTGCTCGTCGGTCCCGGTGAGGAAGAACACATCCTCGCCGCGCTGGCGCATGTGCCGGGCGAGGATGTCGGCGGCGATCGTCGAGTAGGCGTGCCCCAGGTGGGGCTCGCCGTTGACGTAGTAGATCGGAGTGGTGACGTAGTAGCTCACGAGGAAGTGAGCCTAAACGAGCGGTTAGAGCAGCTTTTCCTGGCCCTTCGCGGTCCGCCGCCGCCGGGGGATCCCGGCCGCCTCGGTGAGCGCCTCCTCGATGTCGCTGAGGATCGCCCGCTCGGAGCGCGAGGCGACGATCGGCTCAGCCATCCCGTCGACGTGGACGTAGGTGCGCCGGCCCTCGCCCCGGTCCTTCGGATCCAGCGGGACAAGGGCGTAGATTCGGTCCGCTCGGGCGAGCTTCCCGTAGCCCAGCGACACCATGCGTGGCTCGCGCTTCGGCCATACCTCTCGAAACCCACGGTAGCGCGGAGGACGGTTCGCAGCGTCCTCTAACGGCGGGGGTCGCGTCCGGTGATCCCCCGGTAGAGCTCGTTCGCCGGAACCCCGGTGAGGGCGGAGACGACGCTGGCCGCGGCCCGGGGGCGGGCGCCGGCGCGGACGAGGCCGCGGAGGGCGTCGACGGCGAAGGCGATGTCGGGGGTGCCCCCCTCCACCCCGGGCCCGATCACGACGACGATCTCGCCCCGGGCCTCCTCCCGGAAGCGGCGGGAGAGCTCGCCGAGGGTGCCGCGGGCGATCTCCTCGTGGAGCTTGGTCAGCTCCCGGCAGACGGCCGCGGGCCGGTCGGGGGCGAGCTGAGCGAGCGCCGCCAGCGAGTCGGGCAGCCGTCGCGGCGACTCGAAGGCGACCAGGGTGTCGGCCGACTGGAGCACCCGCTCGAGCTCGCCGGTGCGGCGGGGGAGGAAGCCCTGGAAGCGGAAGCGATGGGTCGGCAGCCCCGAGGCGACAAGGGCGGTGATGATCGAGGAGGGTCCAGGGAGGACCTCGATCTCGAGGTCGCGGTCGATGCACGCCCGGATCAGCCGGTAGCCGGGATCGCTGATCGCCGGGGTGCCGGCGTCGGAGACGAGGGTGACGGTGTCGCCTCGCTCGATCCGCTGGGCGAGCTCGCGGGCTCGCTCGGCCTCGTTGCCCTCGTGGTAGGAGACCATCCGCAGCGCCTGGATCTCGAGCCGCTCGAGCAAAAGCCCGGTCCGCCGGGTGTCCTCGCAGGCGATCACGTCGGCGTCGTTGAGCGCCCGCCGGGCCCGGGCGGTGATGTCCTCGAGGTTTCCGATCGGGGTCGGACAGACGACGAGCTTGCCGGGCATCCCGCCTCCTAGCCCGCCGCGTCCGCGTCCAGCTCGATCAGCGCCATCGCCGCGGCCCCGATCATCCCGGCGTCCGGGCCAAGCTCCGCCAGCCTCACCGGGGTCTTGTTCATCGGCGGCAGCGCCCTCGACCGAAGCTCCTCGCGGGCCGGCTCCAGCAGGAGGTCCCCGGCGGCCGAGACCCCTCCCCCGATCAGGATCACGTCGGGGTCGAAGATGTTGGCGAAGCTGGCGAGGCCGACGCCGAGGTGGCGCCCGGCGGCCGACATCACCTCCTGGGCGACCGCGTCGCCGGCGATCGCCGCCTCGGTCACGGTCCTCCCGCTCACCCCCTCGCCCTTGGCGAGCGCCTGGCCGAGCGCCGAGCCCGGCTCGCGGCCCGCGGCGGCCGTCCCCTCCCGGGCGAGCGCGGTGCCCGAGGCGAAGGTCTCGAGGCAGCCGTGGTTGGGGCAGCTGCCCTGGCATGGGGGGCCGTTCTCGTCGATCACCATGTGGCCGAGCTCGGCGCCGGCTCCGGACGATCCCCGGTAGATCTCCCCGCCCAGCACAAGGCCCCCGCCGATCCCCGTGCCGAGGGTGAGCATCACCAGGTCCCTGGCGCCCTTGCCCGCCCCGTAGAGGAACTCGGCGAGGGCCGCGCAGTTCGCGTCATTGTCGATGAACACCGGGATGCCCAGGCGCTCGTTCATGATGTCCCGCAGCGGCACGTCGGTGATCTCGAGGTTGACCGCGTTGATCGCCACCCCCCGCTCCCGGTCGATCGTCGCCGGGATCCCGAGGCCGGCGGCGAGCGCCTCGGGGCGCGCCTCACGAGCCTCCTTCAGCTCCCTGGCCAGCTCGTCGACCATCTCCATCTCGCTGAAGCCCATCGACGACTCGCGGCTCTCGTAGTGGGTGCCCTGCTCCTCGTCGACCACCCCGATCAGCATCTTGGTGCCGCCGAGGTCGACCCCGATCGTCTCCCGGGGGGTCAAAGTGGCTGGCGGTCGATCGTCAGGGGCATGCGCAAGTATTGATAGCCCATGTCTCCGCAGGGAGAGGACCGGCCGCCGGAGCGGCCCGAGAAGCCCGAGCGCCCGGAGGAGCCGGAGCGCCCGGAGAAGGCCGAGCGCCCCGAGAAGCCGGAGTACACCGTCTACGGCAAGGGCGAGAGCTCGGGCGAGCGGCGCGAGGCGCCGAAGCGACCGGGCAAGGAGGACAAGGGCGAGAAGCCCACCTATCGCGTCTACCGCTCCCGGCCGAGCCTCCTCGACCGCTTCCGGAAGCCGGGACTGAGCGGCCTCCGGGGCGCCTCGGAAGGCGGGCTTCGCGAGCGGCTATCGCGGCTGGGCGGAGCCGGCGGCCGGCGCTGGCTGCGCTGGGTCCTGGTCGCGATCGGCGCCTGGATCCTGATCAGCTTCGTCGCCTTCGCGGTCTCCGCTCAGATCCAGAAGGGAGAGCTGGACGACCGCGCCAAGGAGGCGCTCGCCGGCGGCCCCGACCTGCTGGCCGGCCAGAACGTCCTCATCCTCGGCGGCGATCGCCGCGGCAGCACCCAGAAGAACGCGGCCGGCAGCGAGGGCCAGGGGCCGCCTCGGGCCGACTCGATCATCGTCCTCCACGCCTCCCTCACCTCGTTCCGGAAGCTGTCGATCCCCCGCGATACCTACGCGGCGATTCCGGACTGCGGCACGCAGAAGATCAACGCCTCGCTCGCCTGCAACACGAACAGCCCGAAGGGCAACGCCGCCTCGACGATCAACACGGTCGAGGACTTCCTCGGCATCGACATCAACCACATCATCATCGTCGACTTCGACGGCTTCGCCGACTTCATCAACACCCTCGGCGGGGTCACCATCGACGTCCCAGGGAAGGGCAAGGGGCCGGTCGTATGCGGCGACGTCGACGGGGGGAAGAGGCAGGGCGGCGTCTCGCTGAAGCTGAGCGCCGGCGAGCACACGCTCGAGGGGGACAAGGCGCTCGCCTACGCCAGGATCCGCCAAAACCGCTGCGACCCATCCGAGGACGACGTCGACCGGGCCGCCCGCCAGCAGGCGGTGCTCGACGGGGTCAAGGGCCGGCTTACCAGCGTCACCCGGCTCCCGATCAACTTCATCAAGGGCCCGTTCATCGGCTGGGACGCGCCGAGGGCGTTCGTCAGCGACATGGGCGGCTTCACCTTGCCGCAGCTGGCGATCGCCGCGATCTTCGGCGGCAGCGGGAAGACCAACGTCCTCGAGCCCTCCGGGACCGGCCCCGGCAGCAGCCTCCTGATCTCACAGGGCGAGTGCGAGGAGGCGGTCGAGGAGCTTACCGGCGGGGCGCCGAAGCGAGAGCCCGCCTGCTCGCCCTAGTCCGAGCCTGATCCGGTCTTCGCCTTGCTCTCGCCGCCGCCGCTCTTCGACTTGCCGCCATCGCCTGAGTCCTTGGACCCCTTCGACTTCCCCGAATCGTCCGAACTGGAGGCCCCGTCCGCAGACGCGCCGGCCTCCGCCTTGCCTTTGCCGGCATAGTCGGTCGAGTAGAAGCCGGAGCCCTTGAAGTGGACGGCGACCGGATGAAAGACGCGCTCGACCGGCGCCCCGCACTCCGGGCAGGCCGTCACCGGGTCATCCGACATGCTCTGGATCACCTCGAAGTCGTGGCCGTTCTCGCAGCGGTACTCGTAGATGGGCATCAGGTTGAAGAGGGTAGAGCGCCTGGCGGGCCTCTACGCTCCCCCGCATGCGGGAGGTCACCCTCGAGAAGGTCGTCGCCCTCTGCAAGCGGCGCGGCTTCATCTTCCAGTCCTCCGAGATCTACGGCGGCCTGGCGTCGACCTACGACTACGGCCACTACGGGGTCCTGCTGAAGAACAACGTCAAGGCTGAATGGTGGCGGGCGGTGCTCCAGGAGCGCGACGACATGGTCGCGCTCGACGCCGCGATCCTGATGCACCCGAGGACCTGGGAGGCCTCCGGCCACCTCGAGGGCTTCACCGACCCGCTGGTGCAGTGTCTGGGCGAATGCAAGAAGCGCTGGCGCGAGGACGATCTTCGCGAGCAGCAGCTCGGCGCGGAGGACGCGGAGGGAGAGATCCGCTGCCCGGAATGCGGCGGGGAGCTCTCCGAGCCGCGTCAGTTCAACCTCATGTTCGAGACGCTGATGGGGCCCTCGGAGGAGACGGGGATGAAGGTCTACCTGCGGCCCGAGACCGCTCAGGGGATCTTCGTCAACTTCAAGAACGTCCTCCAGTTTGCTCGGAAGAAACCCCCGTTCGGGATCGCCCAGATCGGCAAGGCGTTCCGGAACGAGATCACCCCGGGCAACTTCATCTTCCGAACCCGCGAGTTCGAGCAGATGGAGATCGAGTTCTTCGTCCCCCCGGACGAGGCCCCTGATTGGCACAAGCGCTGGATGGAGGAGCGGATGCGCTGGTACACCGGCCTCGGGATCCGCGCCGATCACCTGCAGCTGCGCGAGCACGGCCCCGACGAGCTCTCCCACTACTCGGCCGCGACCTCGGACGTCGAGTACCGATTCCCGATGGGCTGGTCGGAGCTCGAGGGGATCGCCAACCGCACCGACTTCGACCTCAAGCGGCACGCCGAGTTCTCGGGCGAGAAACTCGAGTACGTCGACTCGGCCACGGGGGACCGCTACGTCCCCTACGTGATCGAGCCCTCCGCCGGCGCCGACCGGGCGTTGCTCGCGTTCATGGTCGACGCCTACGACGAGGAGGAGGTCGAGGGCCGCGAGCGCGTGCTGCTCCGGCTGCATCCGCGCCTCGCCCCGGTGAAGGTGGCGGTCCTGCCGCTGGTGAACAAGGATGGCCAGCCCGAGAGAGCGCGGGAGATCTACGAGGAGCTGCGCTCCCTGATGCCGGCCGAGTACGACACCGGCGGCTCAATCGGAAAGCGCTACCGCCGTCAGGACGAGATCGGCACCCCGTGGGGCGTCACCGTCGACCACCAGACGATGGAGGACGGCACGGTCACCCTCCGGGACCGCGACACGCTCGAGCAGGCCCGGATCGCCGCCGCCGAGCTCGGCGCCGAGCTGGAGCGGCGCTTGGCCGAGCCCTGGACGAGCCCGAAGAGCTAGTCGTATGCGGCTCGGAAGCCGCGGATCCGGGCGATCGCCGCGACCAGGGGCAGGCTGATCTCCTGGAGCGCCCTCGGCACTCCCGCCCGGTAGGACTTGCCGCCGGTCTCCTTCGCGATCAGGAGGATCTGCATCAGCGGCATCTCGTCCTGGCCGTTCACCGTCCCCTCCCTCATGTGGTGCGCCCAGGCCGCGGCGTACCCCTCGATGAACGCCGTGCACGGATCAAAGCTTCCGCGGACCGCGAGATGGCCATCGCCCGGATTCCAAGGATCTCGATGCGGGGTGCCGGGCTCGAGCGGGACGCGGTCTCCCTTGACGAACGGGCGCTGGTCGCCGTCGACCTCGATCATCCCCTCACCCTCGAGCGCATCCCAGGTCTGGGTGAAGTCGAGGTGGTAGTGCGGGTCGGCCCTCCCGGTGTCCGGGGCGTAACGACGCTCGAACGACATCCTGGGTCCGTCGCGCTCGGTGATCTCGATCCCGGTGCCGCGCTCGCTGACGTAGGTCTCTCCGACCGGCAGCATCCGGCCGACCCTATCGAGTGGAATCGGGCGACGCCACCGGCTGCCAGCGCAGCCCTCGGCTGAGCCTGTCCTGCCCCGACCAGACGAAGTCCATCGCCCCCCGGATCACCTCCTCGCGCGGGATCTCGCGATGAAGATCCCACCAGTCGGCCAGCGACTGCATCGCGCCGACCAGCTGCTGAGCGACCATCTCGATGATCCGCTCCCGCTCCGGCGCGTCGGGGAAGGCGCGCTTCGCCTCCTCGCTCATCAGGGCGGCGACCGCGGCGGCGACCCCGTCGCGGAGTCGCTCCATGTAGATCGCGACGTCGGGGTCACCGGGATTCCGGAACATGATCCGCCAGGCGCCGCGGCGCTCCTCGACGAAGCCGAAGAACGCCTCGAGCCCGGCGCGCAGCCGCTCCTCGGGCTCCTCCGCGGCGGTCACCGCTGCGCTCACCCGCTCGACCAGCTCCTCGACATGCAGCTCGAGCATCGCCAGATAGAGGGCGCGCTTCGACTCGAAGTGCTCGTAGATCAGGGCCTTCGAGACGCCCGCTCGCTCGGCGACCGCATCGAGGGAGGTCTGGTGAAAGCCGCCCTCGGCGAAGGCGGAGCGGGCGGCCTCGAGGATCGCCAGGCGGCGGTCCGAGGCGGCCATCCGGCGGCGCGGGGCGCCCGTCTTCGCTCGTTGTGTGACCGGTGTCACAGATAAATCTCCCCAGATCGACTCTAACTGACTGGTCAGTTAGTTATCTTACAGAGAGCAGAGGCGGCTCCAAAGCGGAAGAGAGGACAGCCATGTCGGTCGCAGAGAAGAACCTCGCCGGGCGGATCAGCTACCAGGACCTCTATCAGCGCTGGGAGGAGGGGAACTGGAAGGCGAGCGAGATCGACTTCTCCGAGGACAAGGCGGGCTGGGAGGCGCTCAGCGAAATCCAGAGCCGCTCCGCCCTCTGGCTCTACTCGATGTTCCTCTACGGCGAGGACGCGGTCACCGACGGCCTCTCCCCCTACATCGACGCCGCTCCGAAGGAGGAGCAGAAGTACTTCCTCGCCACCCAGCAGGTCGACGAGGCTCGCCACGCAGTCTTCTTCCACCGCTTCTTCAAGGAGGTGATCGGGGCGGGCGACAGCATCTCCGAGACCCTGCAGTCGACCCATCCGGAGCTCGGCTGGGGTTACCGCGGCGTCTTCGGCCGGCTCGAGACGATGTGCGACGAGCTGCGCCGGGATCCATCCCTCCCCAACTTCGCCGCGGCGATCACCCTCTACCACATGATCATCGAGGCCTCGATGGCCCAGCCGGCCCAGCACTTCATCGAGGACTTCTTCGCCAAGGCGGAGACGCTGCCGGGGTTCAGCTTCGGGATGGAGAAGGTCTCCCGCGACGAGCAGCGCCACATCGGCTTCGGGGTCAAGGTCCTCTCCGAGCTCTTCGAAGAGTCGGAGGAGTGCAAGGCGGCCGCGGTCGAGATGCTGCGCGAGGTCCTCCCGTACACGCTGGCGGTGATGGTGCCGCCGAACTGGGACGAGCGCTACACGACCGCCTATGGCTTCACCCTCGAGGACATCTACGCGTTCGGGATGCGCTCGGTGGAGATGAAGTGGAAGGCGACCGGCTATCCCCTGCACGAGATGCCGCCGGGGATCTATCCGTTCGACCCCGAGATGCCCCACCGGAAGCGGGCCGAGCGCCAGATCAAGCTGCTCAAGGCCGGCGTCCTCGGCGAGCCGAACGGGGAGCCCAAGGTCGATCCCGAAGTCGAGCAGATCCTGTTCGAGGTGATCGCCCGCTCGGCGCACACCGACGCCGTCGACCGTCCGGTGACGATCCAGTGGCGGTTTGCTGACGCGGACCCCTATTACGTCAGCATCGACAACGGCTCCACCCGCGCCGAGCGGGGCACGGCCCCCGATCCCGACGTCACCCTGCGCACGAGCTGGGCCGATTGGGTGGACATCGCAACCCGCGGGCACGACGCCCGGCGGGCGATGCTGCGAAGGCGCCTGCGCCCGCGCGGCTCGCTCCGCCAGCTCGCGCGGCTGCCGAAGATCTTCCCGCCGCGCCCGGCGCCGCTGGAGGCGGATCCGAGCTAAATCAGTCGCCCAGGAGGCGCCTCTTGTGCGCCTCGAACTGGGCGTCGGTGATCTCGCCCGCATCGCGCTGCTTCGACAGCTGCTCGATCACCGCGAGCGGATCCTGCTCGGGCCCCGAGATCCCCCCGCCGAACCCACCGGCGTTCGGGATCCGCAGCCCACCGCCGAACAATGTCGAGAGGAGGGCCTTCCGCAGACCCGGGACCTTGGAGGCGTCGATCGTCTGCCCTTTCTGATCGGGGTCGATCCCGTGGTCGCGGAGAACCTCCTCGACCTCCTCGCGTTTGCCGCTGCCGCGGAGGTCGATCGTCTCGCTGCTCTGCTCTACCTCCCCCGTGGCGGTCGAGGTCCATCCGGAATCGCCCATCGAGACGCTCTGCGAGTCAGCGATCGCGGTGCCTCGGACGGCCGCCTCGAACTCGGGAGTGCCGGGCTCCGGGATCGCCCGCTCGTCGCTGCGCCTGAGGAAACCAAAGAGCCCGATGCCCTGGATCCTACGCTCCGGCTTCGTCCACCTCGGAGGAGCCGAGCTGCTCGACACCGGCGAGGCTCGCCGGGCGGCCCGGCAGGTACATCGCCGAGCCGGTCGCCAGCGCCACCGGCTTGCCGTCGGCGTTGGTGATCCGGCAGGAGGCGATCGCGATCTTCCGGCCGCGATGGATCACCTCGCCCTCCGCGGTGAGGTCGCGCATGTCCGGCAGTACCGGCCGAAGCAGGTTCACCTTCAGGTCGAGAGCGGCGATCGCAACCCCCCGCTCGGCGGTGGTGAAGATCGCGCCTGTAAGCGCAAACTCCGCAAGCATCGCGGTGAACCCGCCCTGGACGCTCCGGAAGCTGGTCGAAAGCCAGGGGCTGCAGGGGAGGACGAAGGTGACCTCGCCCTCGGCGGCCGCGGTCGGCCGGATCCCGATCAGGTAGTGGATCGGCGGCGGCTCGAGCTCGCCGGCCACCTGGGCGCGCATGAACTCGAGTCCACTCATTCGCTCGAACTGATCCTGGGGCGCCGGCGACCCGCGGAGGGGCCGGCGCAGCGGATGGGAGGGGTGATCGCCGGGTAAGGGCTGGTCGCGCACTGGCATCTCCCCGGGGGGCTTCGGAATCGGGTCGATCGGCGGGAAGATCGAGCACCGAGACGTCCCGTGGGCAACCAGGTCCTCGCTCGCCTCGTTGATCATGAACGCCTCTGAGAGCGCGTTCGTGCGGCCGACGTGGATCGCGTGCCCGGAGCCGCTGATCTTCGCCTGGGGATCGGGGCGAACCGGCCGGAGGAAGGTGAGCGAGATTTCGGCAGTCGTGAAAGCCACCCCGGGCGGCAGCTCGGTGTGAATCGAGGCGCCCAGGGGCGCATCGGCGAGGACGGCGAGCATGCCCCCCGGGATCAACCCCGCCGAGTTGGCGAACCAGGGCGAGGCGGGTATCTCGAAGCTGGCGGCACCCTTCGAGAGCTCCCGGAACGGGAACTCGAGCAGGTAGGCGATCGGAGGAATCGGGATCCGACCATCCCGGGCCGACTGCATCCGCTCGAGCCCGGAGAGACCGAAGGTGGCCGGATCGGGATAGCCGCCGAGCGGGGGCTCCTCCCAGATCTGCTGCCCGTCGCCGTCACTCATCAGGCGGCGAACCTACCTACCGGCAGCTCCTACGCGCGCGCCGGCTCAGGCTCAGCGGCGGGCCCCGGCTTCGGGGCGGTGCCCTCGAGCCCGACATGCGGCAGGATCCGGTCGAGCCAGCCGGGCAGCCACCAGTTCCAGCGCCCCATCAGCTCCATCGCCGCCGGCACCAGGACCAGGCGCACGAGGGTGGCGTCGAGCGCGATCGCCACGGCGGTGCCGAGCCCGAGCTGCTGGATCGAGGGGACTCCGGTGAGGACGAAGACCGAGAAGACGGCGACCATGATCAGCGCCGCCGACGAGATCGTCCCGGCGCTCGAGGCGAGGCCCTCGGCGACCGCGCGGCGGTTGTCGCCGTGCTCCTCGTAGCGCTCCTTGATCCGGGAGAGCAGGAAGACCTCGTAGTCCATCGAGAGGCCGAAGACCACCGCCAGGACCAGCGGCGGGGTGAGCGTGTCGAGCGCCCCCAGCTCCTGGAGGCCGAGCGCGCCGTCCAGCCAGCCCCACTGGAACACCGCCACCAGGACCCCGTAGGCCGCCCCGATCGAGAGCAGGTTCATCAGCACCGCCTTCAGCGGCAGCAGCACGGAGCGCAGCATCACCATCAGGACGACGAAGGAGAAGGCGAGGACGAAGCCGATGATCTTCCACATCGAGCCGTTGATCTGGACCCGGGAATCCTCGATCCGGGCGGACTCCCCGCCGACGTCGACGTCCGCCCTCGCCGCCAGGGCCGAGGCCGGGACCACCCGGTCGCGGAGCCGGGTGATCAGGTCGAGCGTTCGCTGCGACTCCGCTCCCTCGGCGGGCTCGAGGTCGACGAGCGCCCGGTCGCCGCTCTCAACCGGGGGCGCGACGCTCCTCACGTCGGGATCCTCCCGGGCGAGCCGGGCGAAGTCGCGGACCGCCGCCGAGTTGGAGCGATCGGCGAGCGTCCCTTCCTCGAAGCTGACCAGGACCCTGACCGGGTCGGAGCCCCCGCCGGTGGTCGCCGCCGCCAGCTCGGTGCCGACCCGGGCGTCGTCGCCGGGGGCGAACTGCTTCAGCGCCCCGTTCCCGGTGGTCAGGCTGAGCACCGGAATCGAGAGGGTGAGGAGGATCGCGCTCGCGCCGAGGACGGAGAGCACCGGCCGGCGCATCACCGCGCCGGTCCAGCGCTGCCAGAAGCTCTCCCGGTTGGGGGAGGTCGAGCCTGGGCGCCGGCGCCGGCGCCAGACGCCCCTGACTGAGCGGATCACCGACCAAGCGACCCCTCCCGCCTCGACCCGGTGGCCGAGGACGCGGATCAACGCGGGCAGGAGCGTGGTCGCCACCAGGATCGCGATCGCCACCACCACCATCGCCCCGAGCGCCATCGACCGCAGGGCCTGGTTCTGGACCATCCAGAGACCCGCGAGCGAGATGATCACCGCGAGTCCCGAGAAGGTGACGGCGAGGCCCGAGGTGGAGAGCGCCTCGGCGCGGGCCTCGGCGGAGCTGCGCCCCGCGCGGACCGACTCCCGGAAGCGGGCGAGGATGAAGAGGGAGTAGTCGACCGCGACGCCGATCCCGATCATCGAGGCCATGTTGGTGACGAAGACCGACATCTCCATCTGCTGGGAGAGCAGGTAGATGACCGCCCCGGTGATCGTCACGGCGACGAAGCCGAGGGCGAGTGGGAGGCTGGCGGCGGCGAGCGAGCCGAAGACCGCGATCAGGATCAGGGCGACGATCGGGAAGCCGGTGCGCTCCGCGCTCGCCAGGTCCTCCCTGGAGACCTCGGAGAGCGCCGCCCACATCGCCGGCTGGCCGACGACGTAGGGCGTCACACCGCCCGCCTCCTCGCCGGGGGAGAGCTCGTCCCGAAGCTGAGTGCCGGTATCGACGAGCTCGTCGGAGTCGCCCTCGGCGTCGATCGGGGCCACCGCGACCCGGCCGGCGCTGAGCTCGGCCGTCGCCCGGGCCGCTCACCTTCGGGGCAAGGGAGGCGCCATCGGCGGTGGCGACCTGGGCCGCGGCGCGATCGACCGCGGCCGTGGCCCGCTCGGGCGTGAGCCCCGGCTCGGGCTTCGAGCACCAGCGCCAGCCGGCCGCGATCCGAGGAGGCTGAACTCGCCGGCGGCGGCCTTCTCGACCGCCTCGGATTCGCTGCCGGGCACGTCGAAGCCGCCGCCGCTGAGGTCCTCGGTCTGGCGGGCGGCGAGGGGCAGCGAGAAGGCGACGACCGCCAGCCAGGCGCCGACGACCAGCCAGCGGCGGCGGGAGATGACGCCGGCGAGCTTTGCCATGAAGGTGCGCATTCTTCCGTTCAGCGCCTACTGGCTGACTGGCCAGGAATACGCGTACAGACAGTATGTGACCGCCGCCGGCGCCGGTGTGAGGTCGGTCACCCGGCGGATCAGGGCGGCTTGGGGCCGCTACTCGGCGGTGAGCAGGTGCCGCGCCGCCACCGTGCCGGCGGCGATCACCTCGGCGTGGTCGCGCTCGGGATCGGAGAGGACCTGAAGCGCGATCCCGTCGGCGAGCGCGAAGAGGAAGGCGACCACCGCGTCGACGTCGGCGCGGAGGGAGAGGACGCCCTCCCGCTCCTTGGCGCGGAAGATCTCGGCGACGTGGTCGCGGGTCCGGTTGAAGAGCTCGCCGACCTCGCGCTGGATCTCGGGGTTGCGCCGGCCGGCCGTGAACAGCTCGAAGAGCAGCACCCAGAAGCCCGGGCTCGTTCTGGATCGAGTCCTCGAGGCTGACGACCAGCGCCTGGAGGATCTCCTCCGCGGTCTTCGCCTTGCCGAGCGGCTCGTCCAGCCGGGCGATCCGGTGCTCGGTGTCGCGCTTGACCACCTCGACCAGGAGCGCCTCCTTGGTGCCGAAGTAGTAGTGGAGCAGCCCCCGGCTGACGCCCGCCTCGCGGGCGACGTGCTCGAAGGTCGAGCCCGAGATCCCGCGGCGGGCGACGCTCGAGCGCATCGCCTCGACGATCCGGCTCGCCTTCTCTCCGCTCAGCTCCCTCTGCTGGGTGCGCCTCCATCCGGGCCCAGTCTAGGTCGTTCCCGGCTAATCGAGTCTGACCGGCGGGTTGTGGCCCGGGAATCACGATCGCGGGCTCGAGCGCGCGGATCCGCTCCCACTGGCGCAGCAGCTCCTCGCGCTCGGGCCCGAAGTCCTCGGGCAGCTCCATCCGTCGAAGTACTCGGGCAGCGGGCCGACGCAATCGGAGGCGATCGCGACCAGGCCCTCGTCGGTGTCCACCAGCAGAGTGATCAGGCCGTCGGAGTGGCCCGGGGTCCGGATCCAGCGCAAGCCGGGCTCGATCTCGCCCTCCTCGCCGTCGAGGACCTCGAGCTGAGCGTTCTCGAGCTGGCCCGAGACGATCTGGGCGTAGGGCGCCTCGGTCTCGAGCCGGTGGACGTAGGTGCGCCGCATCGGCCAGGCCGCCATCCCCTCCGCGTGGTCGAAGTGAAGGTGGGTGAGGATCACGTCCTTGATCTCCTCGGGCTCAACCCCGAGCTCCGCCAGCGCCCCGATCACCGGCGCCCCCTGCATGATCAGGCCCGGGTCGACCAGGTAGTCGCGCTCCCCGCGGACCAGCAGCGTGTTCGGGAAGGCGACCATGCCGGCGGTCCGGCCGCCCTCCTGCAGCTCCTTGTAGCGCTGGAAGCCCTCGGCGGAGCTGTCCACGGTGGCCGCCTCGGCCTCGCCGTTGGAGACCGCGAAGACGTAGCGCTGCGCGGGCACGAGGACGTGGACGCTCGCCACCGGCGCAGACTAACCCGGCGCAGACACGAGGGCGCCCAGCCGGGCGCCCTCGTTGAAGCCGGTTGTCGCCGGGATCAGCTGGTGGGAACGCTCTCGCTCTCCGTCGCCGGAGTGGTGGTCGAGGTGTACTCGAACTCCTCCTCGGCTCCGAACAGCCTGTCGAGCACCGCGTTGCGGGCGTCCTCACTCAGGATCAGGACCAGCGCCGCGCCGAGAATCGCGAGCAGCAGCGCCTTGCCGAGCCCGAACTTGCGCGGGCGGGTGCGCCGGCCGCGAAGCTGCTGGCTCGCGTCGCGAAGCGACTCGGCGGCGGTGCGGAGGTCGCGCTGGACCTTCTTGTCGTCCATCACCGCCTTCGCCGGGCCCTTGCCGTTCGCCATCCGCCCGTAGGCGTTGCGGGCCGCCTCGAAGGCGACGCGGATGTTCTGGCGAAGCTCCTCGTCCTCGAGCAGCCGCCGCACGTACGGGTTGGAGGCCACCGACCTGGCCGCGTCACCGGCCTTCGCGCTTCTGCTTTGTGCCCCCATTGATCTCCTCAAGTCGTTTCCAGGGTGCAGGCGGAGGATATACCCGCTGCGCCCGCGCTAGGGTTGATGGGTCATCCGTGGTGGATAACCCACTTAGCCTCTAGCCCTGGCCTTCGCCTTGGCGGCCTCTCTCCTTCGGCTTGGCCGGCTTCGAGTTGCCGCTCGGCTTCGGGGCCCGCCGCTCGAGCGCCGCATCGAGGACCTCGCCGATCTCGCTCGACGTAGACGAACTCGAGCCCGGCGCGCTCGTGCTCGGCGATCTCCTCGACGTCCCCCTGGTTTCGGTCGGGGACGATCACCTGTCTTGATCCCGGCCCGCTGGGCCGCCAGCGACTTCTCCTTGAGGCCGCCGATCGGCAGCACCTGGCCGGTGAGGGTGATCTCGCCGGTCATCGCGACGTCGTTGCGCACCGGCGTGCCGGTGACCAGCGAGGCGAGCGCGGTGACCATCGCGACGCCGGCCGAGGGCCCGTCCTTGGGCACGGCGCCGGCGGGGACGTGGATGTGGATGTCGTGCTCGGCGAACCAGTCGTCGGGCAGCTCGGGCGCCAGCTCGCTGCGCGTGGCCGCGGACGTAGGTGAGCGCCGCCTGGGCCGACTCCCGCATCACGTCGCCGAGCTGGCCGGTGATCGTCAGCTTCCCCGAACCCGGGATCGCGCTCGCCTCGACGAAGAGCACCTCGCCCGCCGACCGGGCGTCCAGGCGAGGCCGGTGGCGACGCCCGGGATCCTTGGTCCGCCGGCGCTGCTCGGCGAAGAAGCGGCGCTTGCCGAGCAGCTCGCGGGCGCGCTTGGCGGAGATCTTCACCTTGCCTTCGGCCTTGCCCTCGGCGACCTGCCTGGCGACCTTCCGGCAGACGGTGCCGATCTGGCGCTCGAGGTTGCGCACCCCTGCCTCGCGGGTGTACTCGTCGATGATCGCGCTCAGCGCCGGCGTCCGCGAACTCGATCTGGGAGGGCTTCAGCCCGTTCGCCTCCAGCTGGCGCGGGACCAGGTAGCGCTTGGCGATGTGGAGCTTCTCGTCGACCGTGTAGCCGGCGAGCTGGATCACCTCCATCCGGTCCTGGAGGGCGGGCGGCACCGGCTCGAGGAAGTTGGCGGTGGCGATGAAGAGGACCTCGGAGAGGTCGAAGGGGACGTCCAGGTAGTGGTCGCGGAAGGTCGAGTTCTGGGCCGGGTCGAGCACCTCGAGCATCGCGCTGGCGGGATCGCCGCGGAAGTCGGCGCCCATCTTGTCGATCTCGTCGATCATGAACACGGGGTTCCGGGTGCCGGCGTCGCGCAGCGCCCGGATGATCGTTCCCGGGAGGGCGCCGATGTAGGTGCGCCGGTGGCCGCGGATCTCGGCCTCGTCGCGGACGCCGCCGAGCGAGATCCGCTCGAACTCGCGGCCCAGCGCGCGCGCGATCGAGCGGCCGAGGCTGGTCTTCCCGACCCCGGGCGGGCCGACGAAGCAGAGGATCGGGCCGGGCGAATCCGGATTCAGCTTGCGCACCGCCAGGTACTCGAGGATCCGCTCCTTGACCTCCTCGAGGTCGTAGTGGTCCTCGTCGAGGACCTTGCGGGCGTGGTCGATCTCGAGGTTGTCCTCGGTCTCCTTCGCCCAGGGGAGGTCGACGAGCCAGTCCAGGTAGGTGCGGATGACGCCGTACTCGGCGGCGGCGGGCGGCAGCTTCTCCAGCCGGCCGAGCTCGCGCTCGGCCTGCTTCCGCGGCTCCTCGGGCAGCTCCGCCGCCTCGATCCGCTCGCGCAGCTCGCTGATCTCGGCCTGCTGCTCGTCGCCCTCCCCCAGCTCCTCCTGGATCGCCTTCAGCTGCTGGCGGAGGAAGTACTCGCGCTGGCCCTTGTCGATCTCCGACTCGACCTGCGACTGGATCTTGGTGCCCGAGCCTGACCACCTCGAGCTCCCGGGTGAGGATCTCCGAGAGGCGCCGAAGCCGCTTCGTGACGTTGACCTCCTCGAGCAGCTCCTGCTTCTCCTCGCTGGGAATCCGCAGCGCCCCGGCGATCAGGTGACCGAGCGCGGAGGGATCGTCGAGGTTCGTGACCGCGAGCTGGAGCTCCTCGGGCAGGTAGGGAATCTGCTCGATGATCTCGCTGAAGGTGTTCTGGACGTTCCGGGTGAGCGCCTCCAGCTCCGGCGAGGGCTCGAGCACGTCCTCGAGCGACCTCGATCCGGGCGACCAGGTAGGGCTCCTCGGCGACGTAGTCGGTGAGCCGGACCCGCTGGCCGCCCTGGACGAGGATCCGCAGGGTGCCGTCGGGGACCTTCATCATCCGGGCGACGACGCCGGCGACGCCGACGTCGTAGAGATCGTCGGGGCCCGGGCGCGTCGTTCTCCGGGTCGCGGGAGCCGACCATCGCCAGCATCCGGTTGCCGGAGAGGACGTCGTTGACCAGCTTGATCGAGCGCTCCTGGCCGACCGCGAGCGGGGTCAGGGTGTCGGGGTAGGTGACGGTCTCCCGCAGGGGCAGCACCGGGCAGCGCGTCGGGGAGCGGCTCCTGGTTGCGGACCGCCTCCTCGGCGTCGGGGATCTCAACGACCTCGAGCTGAGGCGTCTCGACCTCGGCCATGGGCTCTACTCCGCGCGCTCGATCGGGACCCGGCGGGCGCCCTGCTGGGAGCCGGACCGGCAGCTCGACGCGGAGGATCCCGTCCTCGTAGGTGGCCTGAGCGCCTCGTCGGCCTCGACGTCGACCGAGAGCTCGACGGCGCGGCGGAAGGGCCCGGAGGGCAGCTCGACCTGCTGGTAGGTGCGGCCCTCGGTCTCGCGAACCGGCCGCTCGCCGCTGATCACCAGGGCGCGCCCGCGAACCTCGAGGTTGACCGCCTCCAGCTCGATCCCGGGCAGCTCGACCTTGACGATCGCCTTCTCGGGGGCGTCCTCGCCGCAGTAGTAGACGTCGACCCGGGGGACGAAGACCACCGTGCGGCGCTGGGAGCGGTAGCCCGCCTGGTCCCAGAACTCACCGAGGAGCTCGTCCATCTCCCGGCGCATCCGGGCGAAGTCCGCGAATGGATCGCGTTGGCTCGTCATCTCGGAACAGGGTAGCTAGCGTCCGGGCGCGCTAGACGTCATAGGTCGCTCCTTCGCGGGCGACCTCGACCGGGCCGCCGAAGCCACGCTCGGCCTGCTCGCGCGCCCACTCCTCGCCGAGCTCGTCGGAGATGTGGGTGATCACCACCCGCTTCGCCCCGGCGCGCCGGGCATGCTCCCCGGCCTCCTCGGGTGTGAGGTGCCCGCGGAGCCCGGTGCGCTCCGGCCGCGGCAGGGTCGCCTCGACGAGCAGCAGGTCCGCGTCGCGGGCGATCTCGACGAGCTCCTCGCCCGGACGGGTGTCGGCGCTGTAGGTGAGCTTGCCCCCGCCGGCGGTGAGGTTGACGGCGAAGGTGTCGATGAAGTGGGGAACCGGGTGGAAGCTCGCCTCGATCCCCCCGACCTCGATCGAATCTCCCGGCTCGTACTCCTCGATCGCGAACGCGGACTCGATCAGGTCGTCGTTGCCCCAGGCCCCGACCACCCGCCGGAAGACCTCGGTGGCGCCGGGCGGCGCGATCAGCCGCGGGCGGGCGGGGCTGTCGGTGCCCGGCCAGGTGTGGACCGGCACCGGCTGCTGCTTGGGCGCGTAGATCAGCGCGTAGGAGTAGGGGACGAGGTCGAGGAAGTGGTCGGCGTGCAGGTGGGAGAGGATGACGCCGTCGAGGTCGACGTAGTCGATCCGCTCCCGGAGCTTGCCGAAGACGCCGTTGCCGCAGTCGAGCAGGACGCTCGTCTCCCCATCCTCGATCAGATAGCCGCTGCAGGCCCCGCCCGCGTCCTGCCACGACGGGGACTTGCCCAGCACGGTGACCCTCAACTGTCGTCGTGCCTGTTCACTTGCCCCGCGCGACTCTAGTCGCGGCGTGGAACTAGCGCGGCACGACGGCTCCGGCGCCGGTGCTCAGCAGCGGAGCCGGGACCGGGCTCACCTCCCCGGCCCGAGCCAGGAGGCTCGTCTGCCGGGGTGGCACCAGCCCCTGGGGGCTGTCGGGGCGGAAGGTGGGGCAGGGCTCGTCGCGGCCGAGGGCGCAGAGGTTGCGGCGGCGGAAGAAACACTGATCGCATGTCACCGCAGCATTGCGCGACCGATTCTCGGCCAAGGTCGTTCCCCTTCCCTCTCGTCACCTTTCGTCACCTTTCGCGGCCGGCGCCTCTCGCCGCCGCGAACGAGATCGGCATGATGCCACCCTCGTCGGCCCCTCGCCAGTGCCGTTCCCGCAATTGGCGCGGTAACATTTTTCCGCCGATGACTCATCAGCGGACAGCGCGGCTCTCGGACTCCCCGCCCCTCTTCGAGAGCCGCTTCCTCGACTTCTTCTCGCGAATCCATCCGGCGATCCCGGCGGTCGTCTTCATCCCGGTGGTGGTCGGCGGGATCTGGCTGGCGATCGACCGCGGCGTCGGGGCCGGGATCGCGGCGCTGCTGGTGCTCGCCGGGATCGCGATCTGGACCCTGACCGAGTACTGGCTCCACCGGCTGCTCTTCCACTGGGAGCCGAACTTCCGCGGCGGCGATCGGCTCCACTTCATCATCCACGGCATCCACCACGACCACCCCAACGACGCGATGCGCCTGGTGATGCCGCCGGCGGTGAGCATTCCCCTCGCGGCGCTCTTCCTCGGCCTCTTCGTCCTCGTCTTCGGCGCCCCGGAGGCCTACCCGATCTTCTCCGGGTTCATCGCCGGGTACCTCGCCTACGACTACACCCACTACCACGTCCACCACCACACCCCGAAGACGAAGCTGGGGAAGCGGATCCGCGAGCAGCACATGCGCCACCACTTCCAGGATCACCGCTACGGCTTCGGGGTCTCCTCGCCGATCTGGGACGTGGTCTTCAACACGCTGCCAAGGCGCCGCAAGCCGACGAGCGGCGACAAGGCTCCAGCCGTCGAGAGCTAGCCGACCTGGTTGGGCGGGTCCGCGCCCTCGAGGATGGCGATCACGTTCTCGGCGACCAGGCGCGCCATCGCGTCGCGGGAGGCGACGGTGGCAGACCCGATGTGCGGCAGCAGCACGCAGCGCGGCGCGGCCAGCAGCGCAGCGGGGACGCTCGGCTCGTCCTCGTAGACGTCGAGCCCGGCGGCGCCCAGCGCCCCTTCCTCGAGCGCGGCGGCGAGTGCCTCGGCATCGACCAGCGGTCCGCGGGAGGTGTTGACGAGGACGCCTTCGGAGCCGATCAGCTCGAGCTCAGCCGCCCCGATCAAGAGCCGCGTCTCGGCCGTCGACGGCGCGTGCAGGCTGACCACCTCGGAGGCCTTCGAGCAGCTCGCGGAGCTCGAGCCGGCCGGCGCCGAGCTCTCGCTCGGCCTCCGGCTTCGGGCTTGGGCCGCTGTAGAGGACCTCGGCGCCCAGAGCTCGGACCAGCTCCGCGTAGCGGCCGCCGATCCGGCCGAGGCCGACCACGCCGACCGTGGCTCCGCGCAGCTCGAGCCCGCGATAGGCGGCCGGGTCCCAGCCGCGCCAGCGACCGGAGCGGAGGTCGCGCTCCGCGTCGCTCATTCGCCGCGCGGCCGCCAGCGTCAGCGCCAGGGCGAGCTCGGCGGTCGCTTCGGTGAGCACGCCCGGGGTGTTGGTGACGAACACCCCGCGCTCGGCGCAGGCGGCGAGATCGACGTTGTCGTAGCCGACCGCGAAGTTGGCGACGATTCGGAGCCCTGGGCCACACGCATCGAGGAGCTCGGCGTCAACCGGGACCGACGGATCGGCGACCAGCGCCGCGGCGCCCGGGACCAGCGCGAGGAGCTGCTCCCGGTTCGCGTCGAGTCCTCCCTCCCGGATCTCGTAGCGCTCCCGCAGCGGCTCGAACCCGGCGGGCAGCAGTCGCCGGGCGATCACAACGATTGGGGTCGCCGCGCTCATCGAGGGCAGTCTGACCCCTTCCCAACCCGACTTGCAATTTCACCTCCCTAACCGTGAACCGGTAGTAGTAACGGTTACAGTTAACTGACATAGGGACTTACCGACGAGAGAGGAACAGATGCCATCTGCATCCGACACAGTCGATCAGGCAAGAGCGCTGCTCGAGCGCCGGCTGAAGGAGCTCGATGACGAACGCCGCAAGGTCCAGTCCGCCCTCGCCGGGCTGGGGCGAAAGCGCGGCCCGGGGCGCCCGCGGGGGTCCGGCGGCCGGCGCAGGCGCCGGAGCGGCGGCCGAGCCGACCAGGCCGTGAGGCTCATCGGCAACAACCCGGGGATCACCGTCGCCGAGCTGGGCAAGAAGATGCGGCTGAAGGCCCCCAACTACCTCTACCGGGTGCTGCCCGACCTCGAGAAGGAGGGGCGAGTGAGGAAGAAGGGGAAGGGCTACCACCCCGGTCGGTGACGCCTGCCGGACCGGTTTGATCGGCTAGATCAAGCCCAGCTCCTGGACCGCGTCGCGCTCCTCCTTGAGCTCGGCGACGGTGGCGTCGATCCGCTCGCGGGAGAAGTCGGGGACCTCGAGGCCCTCGACCAGCTTCCACTCCCCGCCGGAGCAGGTGCAGGGGGCGCCGGAGATCAGGCCCTCGTCGACTCCGTAGGACCCGTCGGAGGGGACCGCCATCGAGGCCCAGTCGCCGTCCGGGGTCCCGAGCACCCAGTCGTGGACGTGGTCGATCGCGGCGTTCGCCGCGGAGGCGGCGCTGGAGGCCCCCCGGGCCTCGATGATCGCCGCGCCCCGCTTGCCGACGGTGGGGATGAACTCGTCGGCGATCCACTTCTCGTCGTCGACCTGATCCCAGGCGGGGCTCCCGTCGATGCGGGCGTTGATCAGGTCGGGGTACATCGTCGGCGAGTGGTTGCCCCAGACGGTCATCCGCTTGATGTCCGTGACCGGGCGCTCGAGCTTGTTGGCGAGCTGGGCGACGGCGCGGTTCTGATCGAGCCGGACCATCGCCGTGAACCGCTCGCGCGGCACTCCGTCGGCGTTGGACATCGCGATCAGGCAGTTCGTATTCGCCGGGTTCCCGACCACCAGGACCTTGACGTCGTCGGCGGCCGCGGAGGCGATCGCCTCCCCCTGCGGCTTGAAGATGCCGCCGTTCGCCTCCAGCAGGTCGGAGCGCTCCATTCCCTTGCTCCGCGGCCTGGCGCCGATCAAGAGCGCGACGTTGCAGCCGTCGAACGCCTCCTTCGGGTCGTCGCTGACGTCGATCCCGCGGAGGAGGGGAAAGGCGCAGTCGTCGAGCTCCATCGCGGTGCCCTCGGCCGCTGCGACCGCGTCCGGGATCTCGAGCAGGCGGAGCTTCACCTCGGTGTCGGGGCCGAGCATCTCTCCGCTCGCGATCCGGAAGAGGATCGCGTAGCCGATCTGGCCGGCGGCACCGGTGACCGTGACGTTGACGGGGCTGGCGCTCATTCGGGAAGCCTCCTACCTCGCATCTAAGCCAGGAACGAGAGCGGGCAGACTATCGGAGGCCCCGAACCTCGCGGGCGCAGCGCTCGCCTGAGCGCACCGCGCCCTCGAAAAAGCCCTGATACGCGCCGGAGGTGTGCTCGCCCGCGAAATGCAGGCCGCCCTCGGGACGCGCGATCGCGGATGCGAAGCGCGTGTACTGACCCGGCAGGAACGCGGCATACGAGCCCTTCGCCCAAGGGTCGGCGACCCAATCGTCGAGCCAGGCCCGCCCGTTGAAGTCGCGACTGATCCCGGGTACCGCGCGCTCCAGGGCCGCCAGCGTCCGGCGAACCACCCTCTGCGGCGCTCGACCGTGCGCGCGCCTGGCGGAATAGCCGGCCCCGACGGCGCCGCCGGAGTACACGGTTATCAGCCCCTCGCCGCCAGGCTGGGTGAGCGAGGTCTCCCAGGTGTCGAGGAAGGGCCGATCGGTGACGAGCTCGCCGTTCCAGTTGTCGAAGCGCGCCGGCCGGTTGGTGAACTGGAGCAGCACTTTCGCATTGGTTCCCATGCCGAGACGCTCGATCGCCTCTCGCTTTCGCGCACCTAATCCCGGGAGCTCCATATCGACGTCGCGAAGCGTCGTGAAGGGGATCGCGAGCACCACCTGCTTGGCGATGACGATTCCGCGAACGCCGGCGAACCGCATCCCGAAGTGGTCGTCTCCACGCCGCCAGACGGCCTCCAGCGGCGCGCCCATGTGGAGAGTGCCCCTCGGCAGCCGCTCCGCGAGCAGCCGCGGAACCTGATCGTTCCCTCCCCGGATGTAGAAACGCTCGTCGGAGGGGTCGGTTTCAGCCGGCCCGTCACCGGAGCGGGGCCCCTCGGTGACGTAGAGCAGGTCAGTCGCCGTCAGCTCCTCCGGGTCGAGACCGAATTCCCCCGAGAAGTATTCGCGCATCAGCCGACCGAGCAGGGAGGAGTCGCCCCCGGGGACGTTGTCGCGCAACCACGAGCGCGCGTTGCGGCGATCGAAAGCCCGCGCCCTCGCGCTCGCGTAGCTCCCGTTGTAGCCGGTGCGCCGCGCCACCTTCTGCAGGCGTCGCAGGACCTTCGGATAGCGGCGGAGAACCGCCTCCTCGTGGCGCAGCGCGCCGTCGAGGTAGAGGAGGGAATGGCCGCCGGGGCGCTCGAACGCTCGACGGTCCTCGAGCTCGAGGCCGAGCTCGCGAACCAGCCGCCGCATCGCGGTGTGGTCGCTGTCGATGAACTCGCCCCCGTGCTCGGCGATCTGGCCGCCGCTGAACTGCCTCGCCGTCCAGCAGCGTCCGCCGACGCGATCGGGGCGTGCCTCATAGAGGTGAGCCGCGACCCCGTGCTCGTGGAGGCGGTACGCGCAGCTGAGCCCGGCGAGTCCAGCCCCGACGATCACCACCCGGTGCCGGCGAGGCCCGGGCGTCTTCGGGGCTGCGTAGGCGGCGAGTCGACCACCGGCCATGACCGCGCCGCCGGCCACCGCGCCGCGTGCCAGGAACTGACGGCGAGACAGGCGGGCGTCGGCCATGCCTCACAGGGTGATCGATCGGCGTCAGCCTGCGCTTGCCGCCGTCGCCCGCTTCAGGTTCTCGTCGATCGAGCTCAGGAACTCCTCGGTGGTTTGGAATTCCTGATCGGGTCCGACCAGCAGGGCCAGGTCCTTGGTCATCTTGCCGCTCTCGACCGTCTCGATGCAGACCCGCTCGAGGGTCTCGGCGAACTCCGAGACCTCGGGCGTCTCGTCCATCCGGCCGCGGGCGGCGAGCCCCCGGGTCCAGGCGAAGATCGAGGCGATCGGGTTGGTCGAGGTCGGCTTCCCCTGCTGGTGCTGGCGGAAGTGGCGGGTGACGGTGCCGTGCGCGGCCTCCGCCTCGACCGTCTTCCCATCCGGAGCCATCAGCACCGAGGTCATCAGGCCGAGCGATCCGAAGCCCTGGGCGACGGTGTCGGACTGGACGTCGCCGTCGTAGTTCTTGCAGGCCCAGACGTAGCCACCCTCCCACTTGAGCGCGGCGGCGACCATGTCGTCGATCAGCCGGTGCTCGTAGGTGAGGTCCCGGGCCTCGAACTCCGGCTTGAACTCGGCGTCGAAGACCTCCTGGAAGAGGTCCTTGAACCGCCCGTCGTAGGTCTTCAGGATCGTGTTCTTGGTCGACATGTAGACCGGGCAGGCCGCGCTCGAGGCCGTAGCGGAAGGAGGCGCGGGCGAAGTCGCGGATCGAGTCGTCGAGGTTGTACATCGCCATCGCGATCCCGCCCCCCTCCGGGAAATCGAACACCTCGAGCTCGATCGGCGCCTGATCGGGGTCGCTCGGGTGGAACGAGAGGGTCAGCCTGCCCTCGCCCGGGATCCTGGTGTCGGTTGCGCGGTACTGGTCGCCGAAGGCGTGGCGGCCGATGATGATCGGCTTCGTCCAGCCGGGGACCAGCCTCGGCACGTTCGAGATCACGATCGGCTCCCTGAAGATCACCCCTCCGAGGATGTTGCGGATCGTCCCGTTCGGCGAGCGGTACATCTCGGAGAGCCCGAACTCCTCCACCCGGGCCTCGTCCGGGGTGATCGTCGCGCACTTGACCCCGACGCCGTGCTCCTTGATCGCGTGCGCGGCGTCGACGGTGATCTGGTCATGGGTCGCCTCGCGGCTCTCGATCGAGAGGTCGAAGTACATCAAGCTCGATCTCGAGGTAGGGCAGGATCAGCTGCTCCTTGATGAAGGCCCAGAGGATCCGGGTCATCTCGTCGCCGTCGAGCTCGACGATCGGGTTCTTGACTTTGATCTTCGCCACGGGCGGGCGATGCTATAGCGGGCTTCATCTGCCTGAACGAGGGCCGAAATCTCCCGCCGGGCTTGACACGAAGATATGAACTGTGGTTCACTTCTTCCCGTGGCCTACCGGCCGACCGAGCGAACCGAGGCGCGCAGGGCAGCCGTCCGCGAGCGGATCGTCACCGCGGCCCGCCGGCTGATCGCCCACGGTGGCTACGCCGAGGCGCAGGTCTCGGCGGTCGCCAGTGAGGCCGGCGTCGCCACCGGCACCGTCTACCGCCACTTCCCCTCCAAGGCCGACCTCTTCGCCGAGGTGTTTCGCGAGGCCTCCCAGCGCGAGGTCGACGCGATGCGCGAGGCGGTGCAGGCGTCGAGCGGTCCCGCGGGCGAGCGGATCGCGGCGGGTGTCGAGACCTTCGCCCGCCGCGCGCTGCGCGGGCGGCGCCTCGCCTGGGCATTGCTCGCCGAGCCGGTCGACCCGGCGGTCGAGGCCGAGCGACTTGTATTCCGCCACAGCTACCGCGACCTGATGGCCGAGACGCTGCGCGACGGGATCGCCTCCGGCGAGCTGCCGCCCCAGGACGTCGAGGCGACCGCGGCGGCCCTGATCGGAGCTATCGGCGAGGCGATGGTTGGGCCGCTCTCACCGACCGCGAACGGCGGCGATCCCGAGGCGATGATCGCCTCCCTGGTCAACTTCTGCACTCGCGCGATCGGAAAGGAGCCCGCGCATGTCAACGCTTGAAAAGCCCGCTGGAGTCCGGACCCACGAGGTCACCAACCAGCCCCCGCCGCTGGTGGACTACAACGTCTTCGAGGCCGACCGGGTGATGGGCGAGGCTGTCCGGCGCGAGGGCGCCGAGTGGGCGCTCGAGCGAATCTCGGCCGCCGGCGAGATCGCCGGCCGCGCCGACGTGATCGAGCTCGGCAGGCAGGCGAACGAGAACCCGCCGAGGCTCCGCACCCACGATCGCTACGGCAACCGGATCGAGGAGATCGAGTTCCACCCCTCCTGGCACGAGCTGATGCGCCTGGGGATCGGCCACGAGCTCCATTCCCTTCCCTGGCGCGAGCCCCAGCCCGGCGCTCACGTCGCCCGGGCCGCGGCCTTCATGTGCTTCTCCCAGGCCGAGGCCGGGGTCGGCTGCCCGATCTCGATGACCTACTCGGTGGTTCCCGCGCTCCGCCACCAGCCCGAGCTGGCCGATGAATGGGAGCCGCGAATCCTCTCCGACGCCTACGACCCCCGCCAGATCGCGGCGGCTGAGAAGCAGGGCTCGCTGTTCGGGATGGGGATGACCGAGAAGCAGGGGGGATCGGACGTGCGGGCGAACACGACGGTCGCTCGTCCGATCAACGGCGGAGGTCCCGGTGCGGAATACGAGATCACCGGCCACAAGTGGTTCTTCTCGGCCCCGCAGTGCGACGCGTTCCTGGTCCTCGCCCAGGCCGAGGGCGGCATCTCCTGCTTCCTGATGCCCCGGCGGCTCCCCGACGGCGAGCTCAACCGCTTCCGCCTCCAGCGGCTCAAGGACAAGCTCGGAAACCGCTCCAACGCCTCCAGCCGAGATCGAGTTCGACGGCGCCTGGACTCGGCTGGTGGGCGAGGAGGGCGCGGGTGTCCGGACGATCATCGAGATGGTCAACCACACCCGCCTCGACTGCGCCACGGGCAGCGCCACCGGAATGCGGGCCGGGGTCGCCCAGGCGATCAACCACGCCTCGCATCGCTCGACGTTCGGCAAGACCCTGATCGACCAGCCGCTGATGCAGAACGTGCTCGCCGACCTCGCGGTCGAGTCCGAGGCGGCGACGATCGGCTCGCTGCGCCTGGCGCGCGCCTACGACGAAGCGATCGCCGGCGACGACGAGGCCCAGGCGTTCAAGCGAATCGCGAACGCGGTGCTCAAGTACTGGATCTGCAAGCGCGGCCCGACCCACGCGGTCGAATGCCTCGAGTGCCTGGGCGGCAACGGCTACGTCGAGGAGTCGGGGATGCCCCGGCTCTATCGCGAGGCCCCTCTCGCCTCGATCTGGGAGGGCTCCGGCAACGTCCAGTGCCTGGACGTGCTCCGGGCGATGGTCAAGAACCCCGACTCGGTCGAGGCCTTCTTCGCCGAGGTCGGCGAGGGGGCGGGCGAGCCGCGGCTCGACGCCTACGTCAAGGAGCTTCGCTCCGATCTCACCGACATGACCGGGATCGAGTCGCGGGCGCGCCGGCTGGTCGAGCGAATGGCGCTGGCGCTGCAGGGCTCGCTGCTGCTCCGCTTCGGCGACGAGGCGGTGGCCGACGCGTTCGTCGCCTCCCGCCTCGAGGGCGACTGGGGCGAGGCCTTCGGCACCCTCCCGGCGGGCACCGACTTCGGCCGGATCATCGAGCGGCACGCGGTCGCCGCATGATGAGCTACGAGACGCTCCGCTACGAGAGCGACGGGCACGTCACCGTGCTCACCTACGACCGACCCGAGCAGCGGAACGCGGTCAACCGGAAGATGAACGGGGAGCTCCACCACGCCTGGCGGCGCTTCCGCGACGCCAAGGACGAGTTCGTGCTGGTGATCACCGGCGAGGGCGACGCTTTCTGCGCCGGCTGGGACCTCGAGGACGCCGCCGAGCTCGGCGAGAGCGGGACCCCCGACTGGGACGAGTTCAAGACGAGCGTCTTCAACACCCCCGGTGAGTGTGGCTACACCCGCAGGGTCGACGTCTTCAAGCCGGTGATCGCCGCTGTCAACGGCTGGGCGGTCGCGGCCGGACTCGAGAACGCGCTGCTCGCCGACATCCGGATCGCCGCCGAGAACGCGATCTTCGGAGCGCTCGAGCGGCGGTGGAACATCGTCGGCGGCGACGGGATGACGGTGCGGCTGCCGCTGGTCGTCGGCTATGGCCGGGCGATGGAGATGATCATCACCGGGCGCCCCGTGAAGGCCGAGGAGGCGCTGCGGATCGGGCTCGCGAACGAGGTCGTCCCCGAGGGCAAGGCGCTCGAGCGGGCGCTTGAGCTTGCCCGTCAGATCGCGGAGCTGCCCCAGGGGGCGATTCGCTCAGACAAGGAGACGATGGTCCGCAACGTCGGCCGGACCTACGAGGAGCAGCTTCGCCAGGAGGCCGAGAACGCGGCATCGATGTTCGCCCGCCGCGACTCGCACGCGATCGGCGCCCGCGCCTTCAAGGAGGGCCGGACGCCGGAGTGGCCGCATCACGGGCTCTGAACGGATCACCGATTAACCCAATCCACAGACGCAGCGGGTAGATTGGGCCGCATGGAAGCTGGCGGCGAACGAGATCGAGCCTGTGGAGCGAGAGCCGCTCGCCGACGCGATCCAGCCGGTCGAGCACGAGAACCTGGACCGGTTCATCACCGGCCTGGTCACCGTCGTCCCGTTCCTCCTCCTCGGGCTCGCCGCCTGGCAGCTCTGGAACAAGGCGCTGCATTGGAGCGACCTGACGATCTTCGCCCTGATCTATCTCCCCACCGGCCTCGGGATCACGGTCGGCTTCCATCGCCTCTTCACCCACCGCAGCTTCAAGACCAGCCCGGCGCTCCGCGGCGTCTTCGCCGCCCTCGGCTCGGCCGCGATCGAGGGCCCGGTGATCTCCTGGGTCGCCGACCACCGCAAGCACCACGCCTTCTCCGACGAGGAGGGCGACCCGCACAGCCCCCACGTCGGCCACGGCGGCGGCATCCGCGGCACCCTCCGCGGACTCTTCCACGCCCACCTCGGCTGGCTCTTCATCCACACCGAGCGCGGCTGCAAGGACGCGCTTCGCTCCCGACCTGCAGAAGGACCCGGTGGTCCGCTTCATCGACCGCACCTTCTTCTTCTGGGCGATGATCGGGCTCGGGATCCCGTTCGGGCTCGGGGTCGCGATCGGCGGCACGATCGAGACCGGTCTCACCGGCCTGCTCTGGGGTGGCGCGGTCCGGGTCTTCGTCCTCCACCACGTCACCTACAGCATCAACTCGCTCTGCCACGTCTTCGGCAAGCGGAGCTTCGAGACCGACGACGAGTCGCGGAACCTCGCCTGGCTCGCCCCGCTCAGCTTCGGCGAGGCCTGGCACAACAACCACCACGCCTTCCCGACCTCGGCCGTGCACGGCCTCCGGCGCTGGCAG
The DNA here is from genome assembly GCA_963752585.1 of uncultured Solirubrobacterales bacterium. Lineage (GTDB taxonomy): Bacteria > Actinomycetota > Thermoleophilia > Solirubrobacterales > 70-9 > CAVVYV01. The sequence goes on along the minus strand of CAVVYV010000004.1, from coordinate 250,777 downwards.
TTCGACCCCAGCGCCCTGCTGATCTGGAGCCTGGAGAAGGCGGGGCTGGTCTGGGACGTGGTCCGGATCGCGCCCTCGCGGCAGGCCGCAAAGGCCGTCTCGTAGTCCTCGGCCGGAGGCTGCTACCGTCGACTTCGTTAGGTCGGGCATAGTAGCCCGACACATTCAGTGCAAGCGCTCGCAGTCGTTGCTCACCAGCATCCTCCGCGTTCGCAGCACCGAACAACGGAGGACACAGATGCCGACAGGCACAGTGAAGTGGTTCAGCGACGACAAGGGCTTTGGCTTCATCACGCCCGACGATGGAGGCGATGACGCTTTCGTGCACTTCAGCGCGATCGTCGCCGACGGGCACCGCACCCTCGCCGAGGGCGCCAAGGTGACCTACGACGTCGAGGCCGGGGACAAGGGTCCCAAGGCCGCGAACGTCAAGCCCGCCTAGTCAAGCCTGACTACCCGAAGCTGATGCGAGCGCCGCGCCCACCCGGGCGCGGCGTTTGTCGTTACGGGGTTAGACCCAGCTCCGGTCGAGGCGGCGGATGACCGCCTCGGAGAGGCGGATCGCGTCGGCGAGCGTCCCGTAGTCGACGTTCTCGGGGGTGTCCGTCGGCCAGTGGTAGTTGGAGGGGTTCTTGAACCGGTTGCAGGAGGCGAGCGAGAGGCACTGGTAGCCGGCGGCGAGCGGGAAGATCCCGTCGGTCGCGTTCCGCAGCCGCAGGTTCGGCACCAGCTCGATCCCGAGCTCCTCGGCGGTCGAGTCGACCAGCTCGAGCGCCTCGGCCGGGTACTCGCGCAGCTTCAGCATTCCCTCCCCGCGGAGTACGCAGAGCCGCGGTGAGCCGATCGTGTCGAGGCAGAGGAAGAAGGTCCGGTCCGACGGGCAGCTCAGCCGGCGTGGCGTTCCATGAACAGGCCCATCCCCTCGCAGAGCGCCTCCTCGGAGGTGGAGAGGAAGAGGACCCGGGTGCTCTCGGTCGGCTGCTCGGCGAGCGCCCTCGCCAGCGCGACCAGGGCGACGCAGCCGCTGCCGTTGTCGTTGGCGCCCGGGACGACCTCGCCCGCGCCGATGTGCGCCATGAAGGCGGCGCTGCCGGCCGAGAGGAAGGTCCCGAGGCGGGTGACGGCGGCTGCTGCCCAGCGCCGCCCCGGCGGCGACCAGCGCCGGCCCGCCGACCACCGGCCACATCAGCGGCGGGCTGGTGTCGGCCTTCTCGAACACCCACGGTGCTCGCTCGCCGACCGTCTCGGTGATCGCCGGGTTGAAGAAGAAGGCGGTGTGGGCGGCGTCGTGGTGGGCGACCAGGACGATCGTCCGCTCGGCGTCGCTCGGGCCCGAGCTCGGCGAGGACCTGATGGGCGGTGCGCTTCGGCAGCAGGCGGCGGAAGCGCCTCCGCCCGGGCGGCAGCTCGTCGGCGGCCAGGGCGCGCGGCGGCGGCCCCGGTGGCGGCGGCGAGCGCCCGCGAGACGCCGGCCCGCCCCGCCGGGCGGCGATCCCGGCGAGGGCACCGGCGCCGGCCAGCAGGCCGAGCGACCACCAGAAGGTGCCGTTGGCCTCGGGCTCCTCCTCGATCCGGGCCTCCCGTGCTCCGGCCTCGCGCAGCTCGCCCGGCCAGCCACTCGGCCGCCCGGCGCTCGCCCTCGGAGGCCGAGGGGCGCTCGATCGCGCAGAGCCGATCCAGCCGCTCGCGCAGCCATTCGGCCGCCGGGGGCGGCGAGATCGTCGGTGGCGCCTCGGTTGCGATCGGGGAAACCTAGCGTCCGCCGCCTAAGATCAGTCCATGCCCGTGGGTGGAATCACCCTCTTTCATGTGCGCGGGATCAGGATCGCGGTCGACTACTCCTGGTTCCTCGTCCTCTTCCTGATCATCATCTGGCTCTCGGCCTTCTATCGCGACGTGCTCGGGCCCGGCGACGACGACGGCGAGGCGTACCTCCTGGCGCTGGCGAGCGCCCTCCTCTTCTTCGCCTCGATCCTCCTCCACGAGCTCGGCCACGCCTTCGTCGCCCTCCGGCACGGGATCGGGATCTCCGGGATCACCCTGTGGATGTTCGGCGGGGTCGCCCAGATGGAGCGCGACTCCGACAGCCCCGGCACCGAGTTCAAGATCGCGATCGCCGGGCCGGCTGGTGACCGCGGTGATCGTCGCTCGTCTGCGCGGGGATCGGCGTGCTGCTGGCTGGGCCGGAAGCGAGTTCCGCGACGCGGCGCTCAGCTCGAGAACAGCACCGACACCTCGGCGATCGCCGCCCTGATCGCCTGGCTCGGGCAGCATCAACCTCCTCGTCCTGGTCTTCAACCTGGTCCCTGCCTTCCCCCTCGACGGGGGACGGATCGCTCGGGCGATCGCCTGGCGGGTAACCGGCAACCGCTCCGGCGCCACCCGCTTCGCCGCCACCCTCGGCCGTGGCTTCGCCTACCTGCTGATCGCGGTCGGGATCTTCCTCGCCCTCCAGGGGGACATCATCGGCGGGATCTGGCTGGCGGTGATCGGGTTCATCCTCAACGGCTCCGCCCGCGCGGCGATCGCCCAGAGCGAGGTCACCAGCCGGATCGAGAACGTCTCGGTCGGCGACGTGATGGACCGCGAGCCGGTGGCGATCCCCGAGTCGCTCTCGGTCGAGCAGGCCCTCGACGAGTACTTCCTCCGCTACCGCTGGCCCTGGTTCCCGGTGGTCGACGGCAACCAGCGCTTCGTCGGCCTCCTCGACAGCGACACCGCCGAGGCGGGTGCCCGCGGTCGAGCGGGCCGGGATCGACCGTCGGCGAGATCCTCGCCCGCGACAGCGGCAGCCTCACCGTGCGCGAGGACGCGCCGCTCGAGACGCTGCTCGGCAACGAGGCGCTGCGCCGCCTCGGCGCCCTGGTCGCCACCGACGCCGACGGCCGCCTCCGCGGCGTGGTCACGGTCGACCAGATCGGCCGGGCGCTGCAGGATCCCGCGCCTCAGGCGCCCAGCCCTAGCCACGCGCTCGACCTCTATAGGATCGCGCCCGCTGCCTGAGCACGACGTCTTGGTGATCGGGGCGGGGCTCGCCGGACAGCGGGCGGCACTCGCCGCCGCCGAGGAGGGGGTCTCGGTGGGGATCATCAGCAAGGTCCACCCGGTGCGCTCGCACTCGAACGCGGCCCAGGGCGGGATCAACGCCGCCCTCCAGGAGGACGACAGCTGGGAGTCGCACGCCTTCGACACGGTCAAGGGCTCCGACTACCTCGCCGACCAGGACGCGGTCGAGATCATGTGCCGGGCGGCGCCGGAGGAGCTGCTCCACCTCGAGCACCTCGGGGTCACCTTCCACCGCAACGAGGAGGGCAAGCTCGGCACCCGCGCCTTCGGCGGCGCTTCGGCGGCGCGCACCTACTACGTCGCCGACATCACCGGCCAGGCGATCATGCACGTCCTCTACGAGCAGCTGATGAAGTTCTCCGACGAGGTGGATCGCTACGAGGAGTGGTTCACCACCGCACTCGCGCTGGACGACGACGGCGAGTGCGTCGGCGCCGTCTGCCGCAACGTCCGCGACGGCTCGATGGAGCTGACTTCGCCGCGAAGGCGGTGATCCTGGCCACCGGCGGCAACGGCCAGGCCTGGCAACCCACCACCAACGCCCTGATCTGCACCGGGGACGGGATCGCGATGGCCTACCAGGCCGGGGCGAAGCTGATGGACATGGAGATGATCCAGTACCACCCGACCACCCTCGCCGGCAAGGGCTTCCTGATCACCGAGGGCGCCCGCGGGCGAGGGCGCTCACCTGCTGAACGCAAAGGGCGAGCGCTTCATGGAGACCTACGCGCCCAACAAGATGGAGCTTGCCTCGCGCGACGTCGTCTCCCGCGCCGAGCAGACCGAGATCCAGGAGGGCCGCGGCTTCCCCGACGGCACCGTCGCGCTCGACATCACCGTCGTCCCCCGAAAGCGGATCCACGAGGCCCTCCGCGAGATCGTCCTCGTCGGCCGCGACTTCGCCGGGGTCGACATCACCAAGGAGCCGATCCGCATCAAGCCCGGCAACCACTACACGATGGGCGGGGTGAAGACCGACGTCGAAGGGCGCACCAACGTCCCCGGCCTCTACGCGGCGGGCGAGGTCGCCTGCGTCTCGGTCCACGGCGGCAACCGGCTCGGGGCCAACTCGCTGCTCGACACCCTGATCTTCGGGCGGCGCTCAGGGGTCGACGCCGCCGGCCGAACGAAGGGGCGAGAGCCGGCCTCCACGCCCTCACGGGCGATCCTCCGCGACGAAGAGGAGGCGCTGTCCGAGATCATCGGCCGCGAGAAGAGCTCCGGCCGCCGGGTCTCGGAGATCCGCAAGGAGCTCGGCGAGACGATGGACCAGAAGGTGGCCGTCTTCCGCGACGCCGAGGGCCTCGAGGCGGCGCTCGAGACAGTGAAGCGGCTGAAGGAGGAGGCGGCCTCCTGCTACATCGACGACCGCGGCTCGGTCTTCAACCAGGACGCCCTCGGAGCACTCGAGTTGGGCTACATGCTCGACAACGCCGAGTGCACCTGCGTCGCCGCGATCCACCGGACCGAGAGCCGCGGGGCCCAATTCCGGACCGACTTCCCGGAGCGAAACGACGAGGAGTGGCTCAAGCACATCGACCTCTCCCGCGGCGACGACGGCCCGGAGATCAGCTACTCCGAGGTGACGATCACCGAGTGGCAGCCGCAGGAGCGGACCTATTGACGGCGACCCGCGACAGAATCAGGGTGTGGCCGCATCCGCGGCCGCTAGGGTGAGCTGAGATGGCCGAGTTCACGCTCAAGGTCCGCCGCTTCCTCCCAGAGTCTGGCGAAGGCCCCTACTGGGAGAAGTTCGACGTCGACCTCGACCCCACCCTCTCGGTCCTCGACGGCCTCCTCCAGGCGAAGGACCGCGACGACGGCTCGCTCGCCGTCCGCTGCTCCTGCCGGGCGGCGATCTGCGGCTCCTGCGGGATGAAGATCAACGGCGAGTCCGGCCTCGCCTGCAAGACGATGATCGGCGAGGCGAAGGAGTTCGCCAACCGGAAAGCAACGAGGGGCGGCGAGCCGATCGTGGTCGAGCCGATGGGGAACATGCCGGTGATCAAGGACCTGGTCACGGACATGGAGTCGACCCACTGGAAGAAGATCAGGCGGGTGACCCCGTGGCTGCTCCCCGAAGGAGATCCGCCCGAGCGCGAGTACGTCGTCCCTCCCGAGTCGATGATCGACGTCACCCAGTCGATGGCCTGCATCCAGTGCGGCGCCTGCGTCTCGGCCTGCCTCTCGATGGAGGCCGATCCCGACTTCATCGGCCCCGCCGCCCTTGCCAAGGCCTACCGCTTCGTCGGCGACCCGCGTGATTCGGAGAAACGCGAGCGGCTCAACGACCTCGCCCAGGACCCGCACGGAATCTACGACTGCACCCACTGCTTCTCCTGCATCGACGCCTGCCCGAAGGGGGTGGCGCCGATGGACCAGATCATGCGGCTCCGCCGGGCCGCCGGCGAGCAGGGGATCGAGGACCAGAACCACGGCCACTACCACGAGGCCGCCTTCACCAAGATCATCGAGAAGAAGGGCACCCTCGACGAGGCGCCGCTGCTCCAGGAGTCCTTCGCCCCCGGGATCAAGGGCAAGCTGATCCCCAGGCACGGGGCGATCAAGGGGCTGCTCGAGTCGATCCCGACCGCGATTCGGGGGCTGCGGACCGGCAAGATGCGCTCGCTGCCGAAGCTGATCCCCGGCATCCACCCGAAGCTGCCCGACGGCGCCCAGGACCACGTCAAGCGGATCTACGCCCACGCCGAGGAGCACGAGATCGAGCTCAACCTCTACATCCGCGGCGAGGAGGCCGAAGGGGACGCGCCGGTCCCCGAGGCCGAGGCGGTGCCCGAGGAGAAGGTGGAGCCGGAACCGGACGAGGCGGCCTCGTGAAGGTCGCCTACTGGCCTGGGTGTGTGTCCCGCGGCTTCACCACCGAGCTCCACGGCTCGATGGCGCTGGTCGCCGAGCGGCTCGGGATCGAGCTGGTCGAGCTCGACCGCGCCAACTGCTCCGGCGCCGGGGTGATCGCCGAGCACAACCAGGAGCTCGCCGACACCCTCAACGCGCGCACCTTCGCCCTCGCCCAGCAGACCGGGCTGCCGATGATGAACATCTGCTCGACCTGCCAGGGCGCCCAGTCGGAGTGCCAGCAGCGGCTCGACGCCGACTCGGGCTACCGCGCCCACATCAACGAGGCGCTGGCGGAGGAGGGGCTGACCTACGACTCCCAAGGCTTCTCCAACAAGAACCTCCTCTGGGTCCTGGTCGAGGACTACGGCCTCGACCGCCTGAAGGAGCAGGTGACGCGCCCGCTCGAGGGGCTTCGGGTCGGCCCCTTCTACGGCTGCTACATCCTCCGCCCCAAGCACCGGCTCGGCTACGAGGAGCATCCCGAGCGCGACCTCTACCTCGACCGGCTGATCGAGGCGCTCGGGGGCGAGGTGGTCGAGTACGACGGCGCCCGGAAGTGCTGCGGCTTCCCGATCGTGACCATGGCCCGCGAGGTCTCGCTGCGCCAGGCGGGCACCCACGTCGGCGACGCGCTCGACGCCGGCGCCGACTGCCTGGTGACCCCCTGCCCGCTCTGCCACCTGAACCTCGACATGCAGCAGCCGGAGGCGGCGAAGATCGTCAACCGCGACCTCGGGCTCGCGGTCCTCCATCTCCCCCAGCTGGTCGGCCTCGCCCTTGGCTTCGAGCCGAAGGAGCTCGGGATGCGGCGCCACATCGCCTCGACCGAGTGGGTCGAGCAGCGGCTCGAGCCGGTCGCCGCCTAGAGCTCAGACCGCCCCGGGCACGGGGCCGGCGCTTCGAGTCGCCCTCCTCCTCCTCGATCTCCTCCATCCGTTTCTCGATCCAGCGCGCGCCGAGGGTGTCGCTGAGCCCGTGGGCGACGATCGAGGCGAGGATGGCGAATGCGGCGATCTGGAAGATCAGCTCGCCCTCGCCGACCTCAGAGTCGAGCACCAGGACCGCGAACAGCATCGAGGCGACCCCCTTTGGCCCGAACCAGCCGATGAACGCTCGGTGCGGCCGGGGCATCCGCACCCGCAGGAAGGAGACCGCGATCGCCAGGGGGCGGGCAACGAGCAGGGCGATCGCGATGAACAGCACCAGCAGCGGAACGCTGCCGCCGTAGCCGGCGGCGACGATCAGCCCGCCGAAGACGAGGAAGGTGAGCACCTGGAGGATCGAGCTGACGTTCTCGCTGAAGATGACGAAGTCGTCGGCGATGTCGTGCTCGGCGACCCCGAGCGCGATCCCGCAGACGAAGGCCGCGATCAGGCCGTTGCCGAAGGTGACGTCGGCAAAGCCGTAGGCGAAGACCCCGACCCCGAGCGCGAAGATCCCCTCGTAGCGGCGGACGATCCCGCCCCCGGGAAGGTGATGGGTGAGCCGACCGGCGGCGAGCCCGAGCGCCACCCCGATCACCGCCCCCACCGCGGCCTCGCCGAGCAGCTCCATCCCCTCCTGGCCGGCATCCCCTCCGGGCGAGGCGAGGATGATGAAGAAGAGGACGAAGGGAAGCGCGAGACCGTCGTTCAGCCCGGATTCGAGGTTGAGCGCGTGGCGAACCGAGGCGGGGACCCGCTGCGAGGTGACCACCGCCGAGGTCACCACCGGGTCGGTGGGCGAGAGCACCGCGCCGAGCAGGAAGGCCTCGGCCCAGCTCAGCTCCGAGAACAGCAGCTTCGCCGTTAGCGCGAGGAGGCCGAGGGTCAGCGGCATCGCGATCACCAGCGCCCGCACCGGCGGGCTCCAGTGGAGGAAGAGGAGCTCGCGCTCGACGAAGAGGCCGTCGGAGAACAGGGTGACGATCAGGGCCAGCAGGAAGAGGTTGACGACGGTGGAGTCGTCGGCGTCCACGTCGATCGCCCCGGTCAGCGCCAGCGCCACTCCCGCCGCGACCGAGAGGACCGAGATCGAGAGCACCGTCCCCCGCATCAGGCCCGAGAGCGCGGCTGCGACCGCAAGCAGCGCTCCGCTGTAGAGAAGCGCCTCGCCGAAGCTGACTTCCATTCGGGCTAACTGGCCCTAGGCGCTGGCGGGAACGCGGATCAGATCGCGCTCGTGGAGGAGCTCGGCGACCTGGACGGCGTTGGTGGCGGCGCCCTTGCGGAGGTTGTCTCCGACCACCCAGAGGTTGAGGCAGCGCTCGTGGGAGGGATCGCGGCGAATCCGCCCGACGAGGACGTCGTCGTGGCCCTCGACCGCGATCGGCAGCGGATAGATCCCGGCGCCGGGGTCGTCGAGGACGACCAGCCCCGGGGACTCGGAGAGAAGCTCGCGGCAATCCTCCGGGGAGAGATCCCTCTTCGTCTGCACGTTGACCGACTCCGAGTGGCCGGTGACGACCGGCACCCGGACGCAGGTGGCTGAGATCCCGACGTCGTCGGTGAGGTCGAGGATCTTCCGGGTCTCCGCCATCACCTTGCGCTCCTCGGTCGTGTAGTCGTCGCCGTCGAGGAACTGCTCGACCTGCGGGAGGACGTTGAAGGCGACCTGGTGCGGGAAGACCTTGGGCTCGGCCTTCTTGCCGTCGAGGATCGCCGCCGACTCCTCGCGCAGCTCCTTGATCGCCTCGCGGCCGGTGCCGGAGACCGACTGGTAGGTGGAGACGACCAGGCGCTCGAGCCCGGCGGCGTCGAGGATCGGCTTCAGGGCGACCATCAGCTGCATCGTCGTGCAGTTCGGGTTGGCGACGATCCCGCTGTGGCCCTCGACCGCGTCGTCGTTCACCTGGGCGACGACCAGGGGGACGTCGTCGTGCATCCGCCAGTAGCTGGTGTTGTCGACGACCACCGCCCCCGCGTCGACGAGCTTCGGCGCCCACTCGGCGCTGACCTTGCCGCCGGCGGAGGCGAGGACGAGGTCGAGCCCCTGGATCGACTCCGGGGTGAGCGGCCGGCACTCGAGGCTCGATCCGTCGAACTCGACCTTCTTCCCCGCCGAGCGCTCGGAGGCGAACGGCACCACCTCGCGGGCAGGGAACTTGCGCTCGGCGAGGACCTCGAGGATCGTCGAGCCGACGGCGCCGGTGGCGCCGACCACACCGACTCGATATTCGCCGTTCGAGGCCATTGTCAAAGGGTACGGACGGGGGCGACTAGGAGGTGACCGTCGGCCGGTGCTCGCCGGTCGGGTCCTCCTTGTGGATCGCGTCCTCGCCGAGCTCGAAGGCCGCGTGGAGCGCCTTCACCGCCGCCGGGACCTTCTCGCCCCGGATCACGCAGGAGATCTTGATCGGCGAGGTGGAGATCATCTCGATGTTGATCTTCTCCTCGCCCAGGGTCCGGAAGACCTTGGCGGCGACCCCGGGGTGGCTTCGCATCCCGGCGCCGACGATCGAGACCTTGCCCATCCCGGCGTCGGTCTGGTGCCCCTCGACCGCGCCGAGCCCCTCGATCACCTCGACCGCGGTCGCGAGGTCCTCGCTCTCGACCGTGAACGAGAGGTCGGCGCCGCCGTCGTGGGAGACGGGCTCGTTCTGGATGATCATGTCGACGTTGACGTTGGCCTCGGCGAGGGCGCCGAAGATCCGCCCGGCGACCCCGGGCTCGTCGCGGACGCCGGTGAGGGTGACGCGGGCCTCGTCGGTGGAGTGGGTGACTGCGGTTACGAGCGGTCGTTCCATCGTCTCTTCCTCGGAGGTGACGAGGGTACCTGGGCCCTCCTCGGAGGAGCTGCGGCAGTGGATGCTGACCCCGTGGTTGCGGGCGTACTCGACCGAGCGCAGCTGGAGCACCTTGGCCCCCGATGAGGCCATCTCGAGCATCTCCTCGTAGGAGACAACCGGCAGCTTCCGGGCGTCGGGGACGATCCGGGGGTCGGCGCTGAACACCCCGGCGACGTCGGTGTAGATCTCGCAGACCGGGGCGCCGAGGGCGGCGGCGAGCGCGGTCGCGGTGGTGTCGGAGCCGCCCCGCCCGAGGGTGGTGACGTCGCGGCTGTCGGTGGAGACGCCCTGGAAGCCGGCGACGAGGACGATCGAGTCCTCCTCGAGCGCGGCCTGGATCCGGTCGGCGCGGACGTCGAGGATCCGCGCCTTCGTGTGGGAGGAGTCGGTGACGATCCCGGCCTGGGAGCCGGTCAGCGAGATCGCCTTGTGGCCCAGGTCGTTGATCGCCATCGCGCAGAGCGCGCACGACTCCCGCTCGCCGATCGAGAGCAGCATGTCCATCTCCCGGGGGTCGGGGCGCGGCGAGATCTCGCGGGCCGCCTCGAGCAGGCGGTCGGTGGTCTTGCCGCGAGCCGAGAGCACCGCGACCACGCGCTGGCCGCCCTCGCGGGCGGCGACGATCCGACGGGCGGCGCGCTTCAGCTCCTCGGTGCCGCTCACCGAGGTGCCGCCGAACTTCATCACCACGATCTCGCCTGCTCTGGGTCGCGCTCATCGCGACTGAGAATAGGCCAGCGCTCAGAGACTCCCGAGCGAGGTCACCCAGCGCGACCTACTCCGGCCGCATCCCGACGTGTGATGCAGTTCACACACCGCTATGTATCGGATTGATATATCTGACGCGGATGGAGCTCAGCGCAACGGCAAAGGTGATCCTCGGGATGCTCGCCGCCCGCCCCCGCTCGGGCTACGAGATCAAGCAGCTGGTCGACCACTCGGCGCGCTTCTTCTGGGCCGCCAGCTACGGCCAGATCTACCCGGAGCTGAAGCGACTCGAGGATGCGGGCCTGGTCGCCGGCAGCGACGCATCGCAGGGGGCCCGGCAGCGGACCGTCTACAAGCTGACCGCGAAGGGGAGGCGGGCCGCCCGCGAGTGGATCAACTCCAAGCCCGAGGTGTTCGAGCTTCGCGACGAGGGCCTGCTCGAGCTCTTCTTCGCGGGCTCGATCGAGCCCGCCCGCACCGCCGAGATCGCCCGCGAGCGCGCCGCCAGTCGCGGCCGAGACGGCGGCTGCAGCTGCGGGCGCTCGAGGAGACGCTCCAGAGCGGCGAGCACGCCGACGGGCCCGACTACAGCACCGATCCGGGCTCGATGACGGTGCTCCGCTACGGAATCGAGATGAACGAGTGGGCGGCGGAGTGGTTCGAGCGCGCCGCCCGGGACCTGGAAAGGGAGATCGCCGGCGAACGCGAAACGGGTCGCGCTGTCGCGCGCCCTCGCATGACGCCGACGAGGAGGTAGAGATGTTCAACGCACTCGCATCGCTCGCAGAGAGGCGCGGCCGCAGGGTCGTGATCCTCGCGGTCGTCTTCTTCGGGGTTGCGGGTGCGCTCGGCGGCACGCGTCGCCGACAAGCTCGATCCCTACGGCGCCGACGACCCGGCGACCGAGAGCGTGATCGCCGACGAGCGGCTCGAGGAGGCTGGCTTCCGCGACGCCAGCGTGATCGTCCTGATCGAGGACGCGCCGGTCAGCGAGGGCCGCCGGACAGGCAGAAGGTGGAGGCGATCACGCGCCAGGTCGAGGCCAATCACGACGTCGCAGGCGGTCAACGGCTACCTCGACACCCGGTCGCCCGGACTTCCTCTCGAAGGACGGCAGCGCCACCTACCTCGCCGTCAGCCTGAAGCCGACCGGCGACAAGCAGCAGCAGGAGGCCGCGCGATCGCATCCGCGAAGAGCTCGCCGGCGAACCGAGGGCGTCTCCGTGGGCGGCTACGCGCTCGCCCAGGAGCAGGTCAACCAGCAGGTCGAGGAGGACCTGCGGACGGCCGAGATGCTCGCCTTCCCGCTGCTCTTCCTGCTCTCGCTGCTCTTCTTCCGCAGCCTGGTCGCCTCGCTGCTGCCGCTGATGATCGGCGGCGCTGGCGATCGTCGGCACCTTCTTCCTGCTGCGGATCGCCAGCGAGTTCGGCTCGATCTCGATCTTCGCCCTCAACCTGACCACCGGACTCGGCCTGGGGCTGGCGATCGACTACAGCCTGTTCGTCGTCTCCCGCTACCGCGAGGAGATCGCCAAGGCCGGGCCAGGGCTCGCGGCGATGCGGCGGACGATGGCGACCGCCGGCCGCACCGTCCTCTTCTCCTCGCTGACGGTGACCGCGGCGCTCGCCTCGCTGATGGTCTTCCCCCAGCGCTTCCTCTACTCGATGGGGCTGGGGGGCGCGCTGGTCGCGCTGCTGGCGATGGTGATCTCCCTGACCGTGCTGCCCGCGGTGCTCGCGCTTGCTCGGGAACCGGGTTAACGCGCTGGCGCCGTCGTTCCTGCAGCGCCGGGCCGAGCGCGACGCCACGGCCCGCCGAGGACGGGTTCTGGTACCGGCTCTCGCGGTTCGTCATGCGCCGGCCGGCCCGATCGCCGCCGCCAGCGCGGCCTTCCTGATCGCGCTCGGGATTCCCTTCCTCGAGATCAAGTTCACCTCGCCCGACGCCCAGATCCTGCCCGAGGAGCGAAGCGCGAGGCAGGTGGACAACGTGCTCCGCGCCGAGTTCCCGCGCTTCCGGGACACCCCGATCCGGGTGCTGGTCGAGAACGCGACGCCCGAGACCGTCGCCCAGGTGCAGAGCCGAGCTGCAGGGCGACCGAAGGCGTGGTCCAGGTCAATCCGCCACGGCAGCTCGAGGGCGGCGACACAGTGATCGAGGCGATCTCAGGAAGCCCCTACATCGACGAGGAGAGCCGCGACACGCGTGAGGGCGGTGAGAGACCTCTCCGTCCCGGACGGCTCGCGAGCTGCTCGTCACCGGAGCGACGGCGAGCTTCCTCGACTTCCAGGAGAGCCTCGCCGACCATGGGCCGACCGCGCTGGCGATCGTCGTGGTCGCGACTCTGGTCGTGCTCTTCCTGATGACGGGCTCGGTGGTGCTGCCGGTGAAGCAGCTGCTGATGAACGTCCTCAACCTGAGCGCGGTCTTCGGGATCCTGGTGTTCATCTTCCAGGACGGCCGGCTCGAGGGCCTGCTCGACTACAACAGCCAGGGAGCGCTGGAGCAGACGATGCCGATCCTCCTGTTCGCGGTCGTCTTCGGGCTCTCGACCGACTACGGGGTCTTCCTGCTCTCGCGGATCAAGGAGGCGCGCGACGCCGGCGCCAGCGACTCGGAGTGCGTCGCGATCGGGCTGGAGCGGACCGGGCGGATCGTCACCGCCGCGGCGGTGCTGTTCGCGATCGCGATCGGCGCCTTCGCCACCTCGCAGATCATCTTCATCAAGCAGAACGGGATCGGCACGGCGCTCGCGGTGCTCATCGACGCGAGCATCATCCGCGCCCTGCTCGTTCCCTCGCTGATGGAGTTGCTCGGCCGGTGGAACTGGTGGGCGCCGCGGCCGCTGCGCCGGCTCCACCACCGGTTCGGGCTCGACGACACCTTGCCCGAGCGAGTCTAGAAAGGAGGAGAGATGTACAAGACGATCGCGAAGCGCAAGGCCAAGGCGACCTTCGAGAAGCTGAGCGCGGGTGACTGGCGCGGCACCCTCGGCGACATCGCCCCCGACGTCCACCACGTCTTCCCGGGCGACAACGCGGTCGGCGGCGAGCGCCACTCGCGCGAGGCGATGGAGCGCTGGTTCGAGCGCGTCTACACGATCTTCCCGAACCTGAACTTCGAGGTGAGGCGGATCGCGGTGCGGGGGATGCCCTGGGACATGTGGGTCGCGATCGAGTGGGTCGATCGCGCCGAGCCGCGCGACGGCGTGCCCTATGAGAACGAGGGCGCCCACTGGATCCGCCTGCAGCGCGGCAAGGCCACCTATATCCATGCCTATCTGGACACCGAGAAGGTGACCGAGACCTGCAAGCGCCTCGCTTCGCAGGGCCTCGAGGAAGCCGCCGCCCCGCCGATCACCGACTGACGGCTCGCGGCAAGGTTCCTCCCGGCGCCGTTTCCAGGTCGGCCGTGGCGCCCACATGGTGGCTATGCTGGCGCGACCGTGACGATTGCCACGGCCATATTCCTGATCGCCGCGGGCGCGGTCCTCCGTTACGCGCTCAACGTCGAGTCCGACGTGATCAACATCCAGACCGTCGGCCTGATCCTGATGATCGCCGGCGGCGCCGGCCTGGCGCTGTCGCTGCTCTACGAGCTGGTCCAGTCGGGCGGCTCGAGCAAGAAGGACGAGTACCCGCAGCGCAGCGGCTACGACGACCCGACCCGCCGCCTCTAGCCTCCTGGCTTAGCCCAGCGAGCGGCGGCCGGCCAGAGCCTTGCCGAGGGTGACCTCGTCCGCGTGCTCGAGGTCCGCCCCGACCGGGAGGCCGCTGGCGAGGCGGGTGACGGTGACGCCGGTCGCCCAGCGCCTCGGCGATGTGGAGCGCGGTCGCCTCCCCGGTGGTGGTCGGGTTGGTGGCGAGCACCACCTCGCTCACCTCCCCGTTCACCCGCTCGAGGAGCTCGGCGATCTTCAGGTCCTCGGGGTCGATCCCGTCGATCGGCGAGAGCGCCCCGCCGAGCACGTGATAGACGCCGCGGTACTCGCCGGTGCGCTCGATCGGAATCACGTCGGCGGGCTCCTCGACCACGCAGATCAGGGAGCGGTCCCGGCGGGTGTCCTCGCAGATCGTGCAGCGAGGGCCCTCGGCGAGGTTGAAGCAGACCTCGCAGAGGCCGACCTTCTCCTTCACCTCGCGGATCGAGTCGGCGAGCGCGAGCGCCTCGCCGTCCTCGGCGCGGAGCAGGTGGAAGGCGAGCCGCTGCGCGGTCCGCTGGCCGATCCCCGGCAGCCGGGAGAGCTCGGCGATCAGGCGGCTGATCGGCCCCGCGTACATGGAGTCCAGCTAGGGGAGGTCAGGCGCCGGGCAGCCCGCCGCCGGGCATCCGAGGCCGGGCAGGCCGCCGCCCATGCCCGCGATCCCGCCGAGCTTGCTCGAGGCCAGCTCCTGGGCGGAGCGCAGGGCCTCGTTGACCGCGGCGGTGACCATGTCCTGGAGCAGCTCGGGGTCATCGGGGTCGATCGCCTCCGGCGAGATCGTGATCTCGCGCAGCTGGAGGTCGCCGCTCATCGTCACCTTGACCATGCCGCCGCCGGCGCTCGCCTCGACCGTCTCGTCCTTGAGCTGCTCCTGGGCCTTCGCCATCTCGGCCTGCATCTGCTGGACCTGCTTCATCAGCTGGCCCATGTCGGGTCCCTTCGGCATCAGCCCGCCTCGCTCTTGCGCTCGTCGTCGCCGTCGTCGGCGACCACCTCGCTGGCGTCGAACTTGGCCTTGAGCAGCTCGATGATCTCCTCCTCGGCCATCGCGGTCGCGCCCTCGCCCTCCTTCGCGGCCTCGGACTCGCCGTCGATCAGCTCGTAGACGGGCTTCAGCCGGGCGCCGACGATCGCCTCCAGCGACTCGGCCATCCGCTCGACGTTCGCCTGCGCCTCCGCCTTGCGCTTGTTGAACTTGGCGGAGGCGGGAAAGCCGATCCGCAGCCGCGAGCGCTCCTCGTCGACGCCGAGCGGCCGCGCCCCGTCGAAGAGGCTGGAGAGCATCTCCGACCCCGACTCCCGCACGTGATCGACCACCGCCGGCCACAGCTCGACCACCCGCTCGATGTCGACCTCGGCGGTCGCGACGCCGGCCGCGGTCTTCTCGCGGTCTCGGCGTCGACGCTCGGATCGTCGGCCTCCGGCCTCGGCGGGCGGCGGCCGTCGCCCTCGATCCGGACGCTCGCCTGCTGTTCTCGCCCTCGGACGCAGGGGCTGTCGTCGACCTCGGCCACTGCCCGCGTCCGGGGAGGCGCCGCGGCCGACGGCGCCGCCATGCCTACTGCCCGCTCGAGCTGCTCGATCCGCCGCAGCAGCGCCTCGCGCGAGGTGTCGAGCGACGGCGTCGCCACCTTGAGCAGCGCCACCTCGAGGCTGAGACGGGGGTCGTCCCCCTCGCGCATCGCGGCGACCGCCGCCGAGAGCGAGTCGATCGCGCCGATCAGCTGCGCGTCGCCGATCCCCTTCGCCTGCTCGGCGAGCCGCTCCGGCTGGGCGACGGTGACCGTGAACGACTCCGGGACCTCGCCGGTCGCCCGCGCGACCAGCAGCTGGCGCAGGTGGGCGATCAGGTCGCGGGCGAACTGGCCGGGATCGCGGCCCGAGCGGGACAGCCGCTCGACCGCCTCCAGCGCCGCCCGGGCGTCGCCGGAGGCGAGCGCGTCGGTGGTGTCGAAGAGCAGCTCCGCGTCGGCGGCCCCGAGCAGCTCGACCACCTCCTCGGTGGCGACCTTCGGGCCGCCGAAGGCGACCAGCTGGTCGAGGGTGCCGAGCGCGTCGCGGAAGCTGCCCGACGCGGACGCGCGAGATCAGCGCGACGGCGCCGTCGTCGACCTCGATCTGCTCGGCGTCGGCGACCCGGCGGACCACCTCGGCGATCTGCTCGAGCGAGGGGCGCTGGAAGTCGAAGCGCTGGCAGCGATCGACGATCGTCGCCATCACCTTCTGCGGCTCGGTGGTGGCGAGGACGAAGACGGTGTTCGGCGGCGGCTCCTCGAGCGTCTTCAGGAAGGCGTTCCAGGCCTCCTTGGTGAGCATGTGGGCCTCGTCGAGGATGTAGACCTTCCAGCGTCCCGGCCGCCGGGGCGAAGCCGACCCGCTCGCGGAGCTCGCGGACGTCGTCGACGGAGCGGTTGGAGGCGGCGTCCATCTCGATCACGTCGAGCGAGGTGCCGGCGGCGATCGTCCGGCAGGGCTCGCACTCGCCGCACGGCTCCAGGGTCGGGCCGTTGACGCAGTTGAGCGAGCGGGCGAGGATCTTCGCCATCGAGGTCTTGCCGGTGCCGCGCGAGCCGACGAAGAGGTAGGCGTGGTGGACCCGGTCCCTCTCCACCGCGTTGGAGAGGGTGCGGACCACGTGCTCCTGCCCGACCACCTCGGCGAAGCTCTGCGGGCGGTGGCGGCGGTAGAGGGAGGCTGCTTCGGCCATCCGAGCGAGTCTACCCAGCGGCCGGAACGCCACCCCGGCACTCGCGGGCGATTCGCCGGAGCGTCCGGCGAAATGCAAAATGGACCGTGCACCCGTCGTCGAGAAGAAGCACCCAGGCGTGTCCGCCGTGTTTGGCTCGGGCCAGGCTGGTCTGCATCACATGCCGGGAATCGCTTAAGGCTGCTTCCTTCCGGACCTGACCTGGTTCGCGGACCGGCATTGCGCAGGACCTGGCCTTCAACGCCGCCCGCGGCGGCCCGGCTCCGAGTGCCGGACCCTCGGACGGGAATTCAGCCCCGCTAGAGCGGATTGCGGATACAGGGCACCGCTAATTCCCCGCCTAGCACGGTCCACCCCAGAGTCTAGGCGTGAGACGCCCGATCCGCTGCGTCCCAGCTTCATTTCTGTCGGCGCGCGGCCGATAGAGAGGGGGTGACGAGCACCACTGAAACGCCTGCGAAGGAG
The DNA here is from genome assembly GCA_963752585.1 of uncultured Solirubrobacterales bacterium. Taxonomy (GTDB): domain Bacteria; phylum Actinomycetota; class Thermoleophilia; order Solirubrobacterales; family 70-9; genus CAVVYV01. The sequence goes on along the minus strand of CAVVYV010000004.1, from coordinate 233,502 downwards.
CCTGCCGCGACCGCGGTCACCCCTGCGGCCCAGACCGACGTCGCCGGGCTGACGCCCGCCTCGGGCCAGACCGACCCCCGTCGCCGCCTCGGCGACGTCGTGGTCGAGCTCGGCTTCGTCGACCGCGAGCTGGTCGAGCAGGTGATGGCGAAGGAGCGGGAGGGGAGCAAGCCGATGGGCGCGCTGCTGGTCGACAGCGGGATCATCGACTCGAGCCAGCTAGCGCGGGCGCTCGCCGAGCGCAACACCCTCGACTACGTCGACCTCAACGTCTTCGAGGTGGACCAGGGGGCGGCGAACCTGGTCGGCGCCGAGGAGGCGCGGCGCTACCGGGCGATCCCGATCGCCTTCCTCGACGACGGAGCGCTGCTGGTGGCGACATCCGGATCCCTCGAACGTCGTCGGCTTCGACGACATCGCGATGGCGACCGGCTACGAGGTCCGCCGGGCGATCGCGACGCCGGAGGGCGTCGACGCCCTGATCGGCAGGCTGACCCGGCTGAGCGAGTCGGTGGAGGAGGTCGACGACGAGAACGCCGCGAGCGAAGACGACGGCGCCGAGCTCCTCGACCTGCGCGCGTCCGCCGAGGAGGCGCCGGTCGTCAAGCTCGTCCACTCGGTGATCGCGGATGCCGTCAACCGCGGCGCCTCCGACATCCACTTCGACCCGCGAAACGGCGACATGCAGGTCCGCTACCGGATCGACGGCGTCGTCATCGACTCGACCAAGGTGCCCGAAGAAGCTGGTCGCCGGCCTCGTCTCCCGGATCAAGATCATGGCCGAGCTCGACATCGCCGAGCGGCGGGTGCCCCAGGACGGCCGGGTCGAGCTCACCGTCGACGGGCGCCACATCGACATCCGCGTCTCGACCCTGCCGGTGATGCGCGGGGAGTCGGTGGTGATGCGGATCCTCGACAAGGAGAGCATGGTCCTCGACCTCGAGTCGCTGGGGATGCGAGCCGAGGATCGCGAGCTGCTCCTGCGCTGCGGTCAGGCAGACTCAGGGCGCCGTCCTCGCCACCGGCCCGACCGGCGCCGGGAAGACGACCACCCTCTACGCGCTTCTGAACACGGTCAACACGCCCGACAGGACCTTGATCAGCATCGAGGACCCGGTCGAGTACGAGGTCGAGGGCGTCAAGCAGGTCCACGTCAATCCGAAGGCCGGGCTGACCTTCGCCTCGGGCCTCCGCTCGATGGTCCGCTCCGACCCCGACACGCTGATGGTCGGGGAGGTCCGCGACCGCGAGACTGCGCAGATCGCGATGGAGGCGGCCCTGACCGGCCACCTGGTGCTCTCGACCCTGCACACCAACGACGCCTCGATCGCGGCGGCCCGCCTGATCGACATGGGGGTCGAGCCGTTCCTGATCGCCTCGGCGCTCGACTGCGTCGTCGCGCAGCGGCTCGCCCGCCGCCTCTGCGAGAGCTGCAAGCGGCCGACGAAGGTGACCGCGGCCCAGCTCAAGGAGATCGGTCTCCCGGGCAACGGCAAGAAGTTCGAGGTCTATGAGCCGGTCGGTTGCGTGGAATGCAACGCGACCGGCTACCGGGGACGGATCGGGCTCTACGAGGTGCTCGTCCTGAACGACGAGATCCGCACCTTGATCCTGAGCAAGGCGGCGAGCGGCGAGATCGAGGAGGCAGCGGTGGAGGCCGGCATGCACCGGCTGCGCGACGACGGGCTCGGGAAGGTCCGCGACGGGATCACCTCGATCCCGGAGATGCTCCGGGTTCTCGGCAACTCGTCGAACTAGATCCCCGGTTAATCCCTCAACCAACGAGCTTGGCAGCGGCCGCTCCGGCTGAAAGGATGCGGCGAGTGAGGAAGAGGAGATGAGCGGCCTGCTGAGCCGCCTCGGGGGTTTCTGCGCGCGCCGCGCGCGCTGGGTTCTTCTCGCCTGGATCGTGCTTGGCGATCGGCTTGGTGGTCATCGCGAACTCCGTGGGGAGGCCGACCAACGACGACCTCACCCTCCCCGGCACCGGCTCGACCGAGGCCCAGGACCTGCTCGACAAGGACCTCCCGCGACCAGGCCAACGGCAGCGTCCCGATCGTGATCGAGGCGAAGAGCGGCAGCCTCGCCTCGGGGGCGAACAAGCAGGCAGTCAAGGACACGGTCAAGTCGCTGAGCAGAACCAGTACGTGAATGCCGCCCTCAGCCCCTACAGCGAGCAGGGAGCCGGCGACATCACCGCGGACGGCAAGATCGCCTACATCGCGGTCGCGCTGACGATCTCGTCGGGGGCGCTCGACGACTCCGAGGCGAACAGCGTCCTCGACTCGGCCGAGCCGGCCCGGAAGGCGGGCTCGAGGTCTCGGCCGGGGGCTACCTCGGCCAGGAGCTCTCCAGCCCGAGCACCCGGCCAGCGAGATCATCGGGGTGGTCGCCGCCCTGATCGTGCTCCTGTTCGCCTTCAGGACCTTCGTCGCCGCGCCGCTGCCGGTGACCACGGCGGTGATCGCCCTGATGGCCGGCCTCGCGATCGTCGGCTTCGCGGGACATGCGTTCGACGTGCCGACGATCGCGCCGACGCTCGGGATCATGCTCGGGCTGGCGGTTGGGAACCGACTACTCCCTCTTCATCATCAGCCGCCACATGCACCTGCTCGAGGAGGGGGCCGACCCCCCGGACTCGATCGCCCGCGCGGTCGGAAGCTCCGGGCTCGGCTGTCGTCTTCGCCGGAAGCACCGTGGTCATCGCCCTGCTCAGCCTCTATTTCAGCGGCATCCCGCTGGTCCGCTCGCTCGGACTACGCGACCGCGATCGTGGTTGCGGTCGCGGTGGTGGCCGCGATCACCCTGCTGCCGGCGCTGCTCGGCCTGCTGGGTAAGCGGATCCAAGTCGCTGCCCTTCCGGCTCGGCGAGCGCAGGCTCACCAGGGCCCGCCCCGGCGCCTGGGCGAAGTGGGCCGACGCGCTCCGCAAGCACCCGGTGGTCGCATCGGTCGCCGGGATCGCCGTCCTGATCGTCCTCGCGATCCCGATGCTCGACCTGAAGCTGGGCGCCCCCGACTTCGGCCAGCTGCCCACCGACACGACCGACCGCCAGGCCTACGACGCCCTCACCGAGGGATTCGGCGTCGGCACCAACGGGCCGCTGCTGGTCGCGGTGAACCTCGGCTCCAACCCCGCCCAACCCGACCCGCAGGAAGCCCAGCAGGCCGCCGACCAGCTCCAGCAGCTCCAGGCGGAGGCCGGGCCGAACCCGACACCTCAGCAGCAGGCCCAGGAGCAGCAGCTCGAAGAGGAGGAGCAAATCGCCCAGACCCCGGCGGGCGATCCGCGGCTGGTCAATCTCGAGCAGGAGATCGCCAAGCAGAGCGACGTCCAGTCGGTCTCGCCCGCCGAGGTCGACAAGTCGGGCAAGGCGGCCGTCTTCTCGGTCACCCCGAAGACGTCTCCCTCCGCCTACGCGACCCAGGACCTGGTCAACCACCTCCGCGACGAGACGATCCCCGACGCCACCGCGGGCACCGGGATGAAGGCCTACCGTCGGCGGCACCACCGCCGGCTACATCGACCTCGCCGACAAGATCAGCGACAAGCTGCCGCTGGTGATCGCGATCGTGGTCGCGCTCAGCGTCCTCCTCCTCACCCTCGCCTTCCGGACGATCGTCGTCCCGCTGACCTCGGCGCTGGTCAACCTGCTCGCCGTCCTCGCCTCATACGGCGTCCTCACCGCGGTCTTCGAGAAGGGATGGGGGATCGAGCTGATCGGCCTCGACGACGCGATGCCCGTGGTCAGCTACGTGCCGCTGATGATGTTCGCGATCCTGTTCGGGCTCTCGATGGACTACCAGGTCTTCCTGGTCTCGCGGATCGCCGAGCGCCACGGCGGCGGCGCCGAGAACAGCGACGCGGTTCGCGACGGGGTCGCAACCGCGGGCCGCTGGATCGCCGCGGCCGCCCTGATCATGTTCGCCGTCTTCTTCAGCTTCGTCATCAACGGCGACCCGATCGTCAAGCAGTTCGGGGTGGGGCTGGCGGTGGCGGTCGCGATCGACGCGTTCGTCGTCCTCCTGATCATGCCCGCGCTGATGGAGCTGATCAGGGAGCGGAACTGGTACCTGCCGCGCTGGCTCGACCGCTGGCTGCCAGACCTCAAGGTCGAGGGCGACGTCGAGCTCCGGCGCGAAGGCGCTTCCGGCTAGCGCCCGGACAGCCGTATCATCACCCGTCCCCGGGCGCGTAGCTCAGTGGGAGAGCGCTCGCTTCACACGCGAGAGGTCGCTGGTTCGAAACCAGCCGCGCCCATCCTGACTTGCGGGGCTCGTACCTATTCGCGTTCCCTGCGGTGCACTACCTCGTAGGTCTCGACGTTCGCACGGCGCTGGCCAGCATCGACCGCGGGGGACATCGCATTGAGCGCCTCGTCGCCGCGGCGCAGGTCCTCCTCGTTTTCAAAGAGGGTGACGCCCAGCCCTCGGGCATTCTCTCGGTCGACGAGCATCCATACGGCCTTCGCGCCCTCCAAGCCCTCGGGCGGCGAGTCGAAGTTCGAATCGATCATCTGGCGTGCGCCATCTATTACCGCGTCCATCTGTGACGTGTCTCCGCCCTCAAACCGCGCGATCCGGGCATACATCTGCACCACCTCCATTCTGTGTGTACGGCCCGAATCTATTCGGTTGGGCGGGGCGTGAACGGCCTCCTCGGAAAGACGGTGGGCCGCTACGAGTCCGGACAGGCCGGCGCCGAGGACGGCAACCTCGATATCAGCGTCTCCCGTCACCCTCGTAATGCAAGGCGCTAGCGTAGGCGACCGATGGCCGGCAAGACCCGCATCCAGCGAGTGGTGCTCGAGACGGACCGCTACCGGATCACCGGCGAGGTGACGCTGCCCGCCGAGGGCTCCCGCAGCCGGCTCTCGGACCTGCTCAATCAGCGAGGGACTCAGCTTCATCCCCCTCTCCAACGCCGAGATCATCTCCCACGAGAACGGCGAGCGCGAGCGGATTCAGTTCATCGCCGTCGCCAGCGACAACGTCCAGATCGCCTACGAGGCTGACTAGCCGCCTCAGTTGACCGAGGGGTCGGGCGGCATCCGGGCGAGGAGCGCGTACTCGCCGCCCATCCGGCCGAGCACCACCGCCCACAGGTCGCCCTCGGCGAACGGATCGTCGGGGTGGGCGTCGGCGAGGATCCAGGCCTCGGCCTCGATCTCGCCGTCGAGCTGCTCCTCCCCCCAGCCCGCGTAGCCGGCGAACACCCGCAGCCGGGAGAGCTCCGGGGGCGTGTCGAGGTCGACCATCCCCACCGTCGCCCCGACGACGATCTTCGTCGCCTCGCCGGGGTCGGCGTGCTCGCCGATCGCGGTGACCGCGTTCGGCTGCACCGGGCCGCCGATGTGGAGCATGTGCTCGCCGCCGATCAGCTCGGCGAGCTCGGGCGCGGCGTCGCCGACGCTCGCCTCCGAGGGCCGGTTGAGGACGAGGCCGAAGGCGCCCTCGGGGTTGTGCTCGACCACCAGGACCACGGTGCGGTGGAAGTAGTCGGGCATGCTCGGCGACGCGACCAGCAGCCGCCCGCTGACGCTCTCGCTCATGGCCGAAGCCTCTCAGGGACTGAGCACGATCTTCAGCGCCTCGCGCTGGTCGTAGACCCGGTAGGCCTCGGGCGCCTCGTCGAGCTTCATGTGGTGGGTGACCAGGGGCGCCGGGTCGAGCTCCCCGGTCGAGATCAGCTCCAGCACCCGGTCGAGGTGCTTGATCACGTTGGCGTGGCCGCTGTGTCAGGGTCAGCGCCTTGATCCAGAGCACCCCCATGTGGACCTCGGTGCGCTCGGCGTAGACGCCGGTGACCGAGACCGTGCCCGCCTTCCGCGCCAGCCGGATCGCGAGGTCGAGGGCATCGGGATGGCCGACGGCGTCGACCGCCAGGTCCACCCCCCGCCCCTCGGTCAGCTTCTTCACCTCTCCGCGGGGATCGCCCTCGGTGAGGTGGACCGCGGTGGCGCCGAAGGACTCCGCCATCCTCAACCGGTCCTCGACCGTGTCGATCGCGATCACCTCCGACGCGCCCGGCCGCCCGGGCGGCCTGGACCGCGCAGAGCCCGACCGGGCCGAGGCCGAGGATCGCCGCGCTCTCGCCCTCGGCGAGGGGCCGGGAGTCGATCGCGTGGAAGCCGGTCCCCATCACGTCGCCGGCGAAGAGGGCGACGTCGTCGGAGAGCCCCTCGGGGACCCGCCGGAGGGTGAGGTTCGCGTGCGGGACGAGGACCAGCTCCGCCTGGGCGCCCTGGAGCGAGCCGAGGGTCTTCCCGTGCCCGAAGACGCGCGCGTCGTCGCACTTGTGGAACTCGCCGCGCTCGCAGAAGAAGCACTCGCCGCAGGCGGTGCCGTAGGTGCCGAGCACCCGGTCCCCCACCGCCACCCGGCTGACCTCGTCGCCGGCGGCGACCACCTCGCCGACGTACTCGTGGCCGATCACGAAGCCGGGCTCGATCTGGACCCGGCCGTGGTAGATGTGGAGGTCGGAGCCGCAGATGCCGCTCGCCTCGACCCGGACGATCGCGTCGTCCGGAGCGAGCAGCTCGGGGTCGGCGACCTCGTCGACCCGGACCTCGCCCGGCGCCTGGAAGGTGACCGCTCTCACGGGATGGAGCCTATGAGAGGATCGGACTGGCCCGAGCGAAAGGAGCAGAGATGGGGATCGAGAAGTCGCGGCCGGTGCTGATCACGGGCTGCTCGAGCGGGATCGGCAGGGCGACCGCCGAGCACCTGGTCGACGGCGGCTGGAACGTCTACGCGACCGCGCGCAAGCCCGAGGCGATCGAGGAGCTGGCGAAGCGCGGCGCGAAGACGCTCGCCCTCGACGTCACCGACGAGGGCTCGATGCGCAAGGCGGTCGAGGAGGTCGAGCGCGACGGGCCGATCGGAGCCCTGGTCAACAACGCCGGCTACAGCCAGAGCGGCGCGATCGAGACGATCCCGATGGACAGCGTCCGCCGCCAGTTCGAGACCAACGTCTTCGGGCTGATGCGGATGTGCCAGCTGGTGCTGCCGGGCATGCGCCGCGCCGGCTCGGGCCGGATCGTCAACCTGAGCTCGATGGGCGGGAAGCTGGTCTTCCCGGGCGGCGGCGTCTACCACGCGACCAAGCACGCGGTCGAGGCGCTCTCGGACGCCCTCCGATTCGAGGTCGCCGGCTTCGGGATCGACGTGGTGATCATCGAGCCGGGCCTGATCGTCACCCGCTTCGGCGAGGCGGCGGTCGGCAGCATGGCCGACACCGACGACAGCGCCCCCTACGCCGAGTTCAACACCGCGGTCGCCGCGGCCACCGCCGGCGCCTACGAGGGGCCGATGGCGCGACTCGGCGCCGGGCCCGAGGCGGTGGCGAAGAAGATCGAGCGTGCGATCTCCGCCCGCCATCCCCGCCCCCGGTACAAGGTCGCCGCCTCGGCGCACATGATGCATGGGAGTGCGCGGGCTGATGAGCGACCGGATGTGGGACCGATTCGTCGGCACCCAGTTCCCCCGCCCGAAGGCCGACGGCTAGTCGGTCCGGCTCTCGACGAGGTCTAGGCGGCTTCCGAGCTGAACGTCGGCTCAGGCTGGGCCGATCTGCTCGGGCTCGGGGAGCTCGGCCTCCTCGGGCTCCGGCACCGGCTCGAGCACCGTCAGGGCGACGGCGATCGCGGCGACGACGAGGCCGACGCCGACGATGAAGGCGAGGTGGTAGCCGCTGGTCAGCGCCGAGGCGTTCGACTCGCCGTCGGCGAGCAGGCCGCTGGTGCGATCGGTCGAGAGGGTGGCGAGGACCGCGAGGCCGAGGGCGCCGCCGACCTGGAGGGTGGTGTTGACGAGCCCGGAGGCGAGCCCCGAGTCGCTCTCGGTCGCACCCGACATCGACAGGGTCATCAGCGAGGGGAAGGAGAGCCCGGCGCCGGCGCCCAACAGCGACCATCGACGGGAGGATGTCGACCACGTAGCCGGCGTCGACGGGCGCCCGGGCGAACAGGGCCAGCCCGCCGCCGATCAGGACGAGGCCGGGGACGAGGGTCGCGCGGGCGCCGTAGCGGAGGTTGAGCCGCGCCGAGAAGCCGAGCGAGAGGGTGCCGATGATCAGGGTCACCGGGAGGAAGGCGAGCCCGACCTCGATCGCGCTGTAGCCGAGCACCTGCTGCAGGTAGAGGGCGCCGAGGAAGAACATGCCGAACATCCCGGCGACCATCAGCGCCTGGATCACGTTGGCGCCAGAGAGGTTGCGGCCGCGGAAGATCCGCAGCGGGATCAGCGGGGTCTCCGCGGTCGCCTCACGAATGAGGAATCCGGCCAGCAGCACCAGCGAGGTCGCCCCGAAGCCGAGGGTCTGGGCCGAGCCCCAGCCGTTATTGGCCGCCTCGACGATCGCGTAGACGCCGAGCATCAGCCCGGAGACGAGGAGGCCGGCGCCGAAGACGTCCGCGCCCTTCTCGAGGCCGATGCCCTTGTCGCGCTCAAGCAGGCGGAGGGCGAGGAACCCGGTGGCCGCCGCGATCGGAAGGTTGACGAAGAAGATCCAGTGCCAGTTGATCGCGTCGGTGAGCACGCCGCCGGCGAGGAGGCCGATCGACCCTCCCGCGGAGGCGACGAAGCTGTAGACGCCGATCGCCCTCGCCTGCTCGCGAGGCTCGGGGAACATCGTGACGATGATTCCGAGGATCACGGCCGAGGTCAGCGCGCCGCCGGCGCCCTGGATGAACCGGGCCGCGACCAGGACCTCCTGGCTCTGGGCGAGCCCGCAGAGGAGCGAGGCGGCGGTGAAGATCGTCAGCCCGATCATGAAGATCCGCCGGCGGCCGATCAGGTCGCCGAGCCGCCCGGAGAGCAGCAGCAGCCCGCCGAAGGCGATCAGGTAGCCGTTGACGACCCAGGCGAGGCTCGACTGCGAGAAGCCGAGGTCACCCTGGATCGAGGGCAGGGCGACGTTCACGATCGTCGCGTCGAGGACGATCATCAGCATGCCGACGCAGAGCACGTAGAGGGCGATCCAGCGATTGCGGTCGGCGGCGGCTTGATCTACTGTGGAATTGGTCGGCGCCACGTGGATCGTCACTATAGCAAGGATCATCCCCGCAGTAGTGACTATGTGTGACGAAGCTCACGGAGCAGGCGGATCCGCGGAGATCGCCTCTAGTGCGACATGGCGATGTCGAACACCGAGATCACCAAGGTGGCGAGGCTGAGGAACGCGGTCGCGAAGGCGACCAGGATCGCCCAGGTGAGGTCCTCCCTGCTCGGATCGATGCCGCCGAGAATCCAGGGGAGCAGGACGAGGACCGCGACTCCGATCGTTCCCACCACCTCGTTCAGCTGCAGCACCCTCGAGCCGGTCACATCGTGGACGGATCGAATCCGGATCGCCGTATCGAGGTTGGCGGCCACGAGCAGCAGGCTGAGAAGGGCGAAGAGGACGGTGCTCCACACCGGTTCCAGCACCACCAGGGTGAACGAGACCCCTAGCGGGATCGCGAACAGGATCAGGACGATCCTCGTGCTCGCCCGGAAGTAGGGGATCACGACCTCGCGCTCGGGGCCGAGGCTGCGGAAGCCGGTCTCGACGAAGAACAGCATCCCGACCACGAACAGGCCGAACAGGCCTCCGGAGACCTCGGCCATCTGGAGGAGGAAGCTGTCGGAGACCTCGCGCATCGGCGGCTGACCCTACATCGCAGCCCAGCGGCCGCCACTGTCCCCAAGCCGTTCGCTAACCGGCGCGAATTTGACCGGTTCGGGGTAGGGTCAGGCCAATGCGACGCCGGGGTTTTGGGGGGCTCGCACGCACCGATCTATGGTTGGCGCTCGCGCTTGCCTGCGTCTGCCTGGCGGTTCCCGCGACAGCGCTCGCCGCCAACCTCGCATTCCCGGGAAGCGATCCGGCCGAGAGCCCGCGCGCCAACACGCCGGACGACTCCCACTTCGACGAGTGCGAGGTCGACGACGCCGACGACGACCAGGAGTGCACGAGCTACTTCCAGGAGCAGTGGCAGGCCTTCGGCTTCCGCCCGGACTCCGCGCTCGAGGCGCCGCCGGCGCTCCCGACGACCTACAAGCCGGCACCGCCCGATCTCGACCCGTGCCCGCAGCTCGACGCCCAGGGCCAGGCGGCGAACCTCCTTGCCGAGGACGACAACCCCGCGTTCGCCTGCGCGATGATCTCGGGCGTCCGGGCCGACAGCGCCTGGAAGTTCGACACCGGCAACCCCGACACCACGATCGCGATCCTCGACACCGGGATCCAGCTGGCAGGACACCGAGCTGAAGAACAAGGTCGCCCTCAACCGGGACGAGCTGCCGATCCCGCTCTGGGATCGTGGCGACTCGCCGCTCGAGGGCGCCGCCTGCGGGCCGACGGCGCCCAACTCGGGCAACTACGACGCGGACGGCAACGGCGCATTCAACGTCCGCGACTACCGGCTGCGACTCGCGGGTCGACCTCACCGACGGCCAGAACACCGCTGACATCCACACCCCCAGCACGCCGAATGCCGAGACCCTGCTCGAGCCCTCCGACCTGATCGGGCAGTTCTCCGATCGACAATGACGACCGGACGGCAACGGCTTCGACGACGACATCGCGGGCTGGGACTTCTTCGACGACGACAACGACCCCTTCGACGCCTCGAGCTGTTGCTCGGCCGACGGGCACGGCAGCGGGCGCGCCCGCGAGGCGGGTGCCGAGACCAACAACGGGACCAGCTCCGACCCGAACATGGAAACCGGCAACGACGGGCGAAAGCGCCGCGCTCTGCCCCGAGTGCCAGATCATGCCCCTGCGCGTCTGGGACACCTTCGTCGTCCCGATCGACAACTACGCGATGGCGATCGTCTATGCGGCCGGCAATGGCGTCGACGTCGCTGAGGGTGCGGTCGGGGGTCTCGGCAACACCCGCTTCGCCCGGCGCGCCTTCGAGTACGCGGACGAGCAGGGGATGGCGCTGATGATGGTCTCCTCCGACATCAACAGCGCCAACCACAACTATCCGACGAACTACAACGAGGCGATCTACGTGGCCGGCACTGTTCCCGACACGGCACCGAACGACGCCTGCACCGGGCCCGGCGGGCTCGGGCCCCTCAGCCCAGTCCCGATCAGATCCCCGATCCACCCTCCGATTTCGAGGACGGCTGCGACGAGTTCCTCGGCATGCTCAACGAGGGCGTCGGGGTCACGCCGGTCGAGTTCGGGCCCAGCCGCCGACGACCACCTTCTTCCGGAACTCGAACCTGACCCAGTACGGCGGCAAGGCCGACATCGTCCTGATGGGCGACACCGGGTCGGCCAACACCGGCCAGTCGGCGGGCGCCGCCGGCCTGCTCTCGGCCTTCGGACGACGAGGTCTCGCATCAACCCGCTTTCCGGCAACGAGATCCGCCAGCTACTGACGATGTCCGCGGAGGACGTCCGTCCCGAGAACCTCGGCACGATCGGCGCCCCGTTCGTCGACAAGGCCGAGCATCGGCTGGGACCCGCATTTCGGCTACGGGCGGGTCAACCTCGCCGGCGCGATGGCGCGGGTGGCAAACGAGCCGCACCCGGATGAGACCGACTGGCCCTGCGACCCCGGTGCCGGCAACTGCGTCCCGCCGGAGGCGCAGATCGACTCGCCCGACTGGTTCGCTCCGGTCAACGTAGACCGCCTGACGGGACCGCTCCAGATCACCGGGCACATCGCCGCGCCCCATTCCGGGGCCGAGGTGGAGACATCGCCTGGGAGGTGGAGTACGCCTGCGGGCAGGATCCGCCCGACGCCGACTTCGACGCCATCCCGGTCACGCCGATCAGCGGCACCGGGCCCGAGGACGGGGTCCTCGGATCGATTCCGGTCGACGCGCTCGAGGACCTCGCCGACGACTGCAACGGCGAGGTCACCAACGACTACGGCCGCCCCTCGGGACGCGAGCCCGACAACTGGGAGGGCGGCGATCCCTATCCCGACAGCTCGACGGGCAGCGTCCTGGACAACACCGACCCCGAGCGGCACGCCTTCCAGATCCGGCTCACCGTCCACGACGGCGACGACCCCGACAACTTCGGCACCTACCGAAAGACGCTCCTCGCCTACCGCGACGACGGCAACCTCGACGACTGGCCGCGCCCGATCGGTACCGGCTCGTCCGCCGCCGACTTCCGGACCGGCTCGGGTGGCGAGGTTTCGACCAGGCTCTACGACCTGGACGGCGACAACGAGCTCGACGTGCTGCAGGCGACCACCAGCGGCGAGATCCACGTCCTTGACGCGGAGGGCGATCCGGTCGCGAGCTTCAACGGAGGGAACCCGGTCACGACCAACCGCTACGCCCTGGAGCAGCAACCACCCGGTGCCGGGCGCGCTGGCGGGCGCCCAGCCGAGGGAGACCCCGCGGGTTCCCGTCCATCGGCGACATCGACGGGGACCGCGAGGCCGAGATCGTCGCGACCGCGGGGGAGCACGTCTACGCCTGGAACCTCGACGGCACGCCGGTTCCCCATTTCCAAGGGAACCCGAACGATCCCGACACCGTCGGCGTCGACCGCCCGCTCTCGGAGCCCTGCACGGTCCCGCGTCCCGAGCCCTGCTTCGAGCCCGCCCAGCGCCGCATCAACCGCTCGAACCACATCAAGCGGGGATTCTTCGGATCGCTGGCCCTCGCCGATCTCGACTGCGACGGCGAGCTCGACTCGTCAGCGGCGCGCTCGACCAGCACCTCTACGCCTGGAACGGCGACGGAGACAGCTCCCCGGCTTCCCGGTCAAGCTGGACAGCGCCGACGCGAACGGGGCCGAGATCATCACCTCGCCCGCGATCGCCGAGCTGGACGGCAACCGCTGCGGCCCGGCGGACGGCGCCGGGGGCGGGCCCGAGACGATCATCTCCACGAACGAGGTGATCGGCGGCCGACCCGCCGAGCGACTTCTCCGCCTTCTTCGAGTTCTTCAGCGCGATCCTGGCGTCGGGCACCGGCTCGAACCCCGTCTACGCCGTCCATCCCGACGGCACCGCCCACGCCGGCGATCCAGACGGCATCGTCAACGGCTGGCCGGTCCGGGTCGGCGTCGCCGCCGGCGACTTGCTGCCGATGGTGCTCCCCGGCCACGACTCGGCGATCCTCGACCAGGACCAGAGCGCGCGCGACGACCTGGCGGGCGACGACGAGGTCTCGGTCTCCGCCGCGACCTCGATCACGCCCGGCGGCGCCCGCTTGGTGAACGGCGACGGCAGCTCGATCCGCGAGTACCAGGCCGGGCGCGACGCAGCGCCAGGACGACGGGCCGGTCCTGAACCTCGCCGACTACACCTCCATCGGCGACGTGCTCGGGTCGCGACACCGCCCGCGGTGATGAAGGGCGGGCTCACGGTCAACGGCGCGGCCAACCTGCTCGCCGTGAACCAGAACCTCCCGTTCAACCACGTCGAGCAAGGTGGTCCCTCGCCGGCCCGCCGGGGAACCCGTCCGGCGCGGCACTCCCCGGCTACCCCGTCGCCACTGACGACTTCCAGCTCGTCTCCCAGGCCTCGATCGCCAGGATCGCGGGGACCGGGCCAGGCCGCCAGGTGCTGGTCGGGACCGGCATGTACCAGCTTCATGCCTACGGCATCGGCGGGTTCGATCGCCGAGGGCTGGCCCAAGTTCACCGGCGGCTGGATGCAGGCGACGCCCGCGGTCGGCGACGCCGACGGCGACGGCGACCTCGACATCACCACCCTCACCCGCGAGGGCTGGTCTTCCTCTGGGACACGGACCCCGACGTACAGCGACGGCACGATGCGGCGTGGCCGCCTGCGAAGGGTCCAACGAGGAGTGGTGGACCTTCCACCACGACGAGCACTCGACCAACAACTACGGCCACGACGGCCGTCCGCCGGGGACGCCGTCGGCGGCGATTGCCCCGAATTCCCCAGGGGCGCTCACGGTGGCCCCGGACGGCGGCGGCGCTCAGCTCTCGTGGACCGCCCCCGGCGACGACTGGCTCTGCGGCACAGCTGCTCCAACGGGACCTGTTCCGGTCCGGGTGATCGGCTGAACCCGATCGATGGGCCCGGACCGACGGAACGGTGGTCGCCGAGCAGTCCGCCGAGGAGGACGACGGGGCGATCCCGGCGAGACCCAGAGCCTCATCGCTGACCCGCGCCCAGGTCGGCTCGGCCGAGCAACCTGGCGGTCTTCTACCGCGACGAGACCGGCAACTGGGGCCGGCTGCGCACGCCGAGCACCCTGCGCCGCGGCGGCGCGACGCCGACGGCGACGGAGTGCCGCGACGACGAGCGACAACTGCCCGGCCGTCCCGAACCCGGACCAGGCGGACACCGACGGCGACGGGATCGGGGTGACGCCTGCGAGCCGCGGCGCCGGATGGCGACGGGGACGGTGCACCCGACGACACGGACAACTGCCCGGACGATCCGAACCCGGGCCAGGAGGACGCCGACGACGACGGGATCGGCGACGCCTGCGACAGCGTCGGGAGCGGCGGCGTCGGGGGCGGTGGCGTTGCCGGGGGTGGCGGCGTCGCCGGGCAGCAGGCGGGCGCCTGCGCGAACGTCAAGGACGGGACCGCCGGCCGCGACAATCTCCTCGGCACCGCGACCGGCGACCTGCTCCGGGGCCTCCGGGGAGCCGACCGGGTGACCGGCCTCGACGGCGACGACTGCGCGCTCGGCAACAAGGGCCGCGACCGAGTCCGCGGCGACGCCGGCGACGACCAGCTCAGCGGCGGCAACAGCCGCGACCGGCTGACCGGCGGCTCCGGAGCGGACTCGATCCGGGCTGGCTCCGGGCCCGACATAGTGGGCGCCCGCGACGGCGAGGCCGATCTGATCAAGTGCGGCTCGGGCGCCGACCGGGTCAAAGCGGACGCCGCCGACAAGACTGAGGGCTGCGAGCGGGTTCTACTGCCCGGCGGCGGCCGCTGAGCCGCTCGGATCCTCGAGCCGGCGCCGGTAAAGCACGCCGACGCCGGCCCCGAGCGCCATCGCTGCGAGCAGGATCGCCGCGGTGAGCAGCTCGCCGGAACTGCTCGAGCGCTCGGCGCGAATCGCCCCGGGATCGGGCACCCAGTCGAGGGCGCCGACGAGCCTGATCGGTCGCTCGCCGAGGAGCGCCGGGACCTTCCAGTGGAAGATCGTCACGGGCTCGCTTCCGTCGCCGACGATCGCCGGGCGCTCGTCATCGAGCCAGTGGGCGCGATGCTCGTACCACGAGAACGGGCCCGCGCTGTCGATCCGCCGCCACCGCGGCGCGGCCGCCGGATCTACGTTCGCCGGCAGCGGCACCTGGGCGTAGCGTTCCCCGGACAGAAAGACGCTGGGCGAGAGCTCGTTGATCTCGACCCCGGCAGAGCTGAGGCGGATCATCGGCTCGCCCTGAGTCCCGATGATGACCAGCGGCGGCTGACCGGTCCAGCCGACCTCGAGCCGCTCGTCGCCTCCGAGGATCTGTGCGGAGAGGCCGGGCACCTCGGGCTTTGTCGCGGTCACCCGCGAGTGGTAGAGCGCCGCGTCGTCCTCGGGGATCTCGTCGACATCCGCAGGCGGCGTGGCCGGAGGAGGCGGCGGCTTGGCCGGATGGGCGTGAGCCGGAGAGATGTCGAGGGTGGCAAAGGCGAGGAGGACCGCCGAGGCGGAGACCAACGCGAACCCCGCCGGGATCCGCTCTCGGGCGGGGAATGGATAGGCACGCAGCCCGGTGAGCAATGCGATGAAGGCGACGAGGACCGCGATCTGGCCGACCTCCACCCCGAGGTTGAAGCCGATCACCGAGGGGAGCAGATCGTCCCCAGGCAGCCTCAGTTCTTGCACCAGCGCCGAGAGGCCGAGACCGTGCGCGAGGCCGAAGAGAAGGGCCGCCGGCCGCGGGTCACGGGATAGCGTCCCCCCCTCCCGGCCGAAGGCGATCTGCATCCCGACATAGCCGACGCTGAGCGCGATCAGCGGCTCGACCACGCCACCGGGAGCCTCGACGCCCAGCAGGGTGCCCCCGATCAGGGTGGTGCTGTAGGAGAGCGCGAACAGGGCCGCGATTTCGAGCACGTCGCGGAGGCCTCGGGCCAGCACCGCCAGGCCGAGCAGGAAGAGCAGGTGGTCGTAGCCGAGCAGGATGTGCTTGGCGCCGTACTTGAAGAACTCCACGACCGCCCCGAGGGCGGAGAGGTCGTCCGGGGGCGCCAGCTCCATCCCCGCGTGCGCCAGGGCGCGGGGCGCATCGATCAGGGCCGCCGCGATCAGGAGCGCGACGACGGAGAGCCAGGCAGCAGTCCCCTTCTTCATTTCTCCCTTCCCTCAGGAAGCAGCGCGAACCTCTTGCAGCGGAGGGGGTGGGATTCGAACCCACGAGGGACCCGAGGGCCCCTAACGGTTTTCGAGACCGCCCCGTTCAACCACTCCGGCACCCCTCCGGGGAGGGCCAAGGCTAGCGGCCGATTCGGGCTCCGGGTGCGACCAAACCGAGCGGTCGTCAGGCGCGCTGCAGCTTGCCTTCCAGCACGTAGCGGAGGATCTCCACCACCTGCTCGGGGTTCTCGGCGGTGGCCATCGCCGCCCGGTCGATCTCCTTCAGGGCGTGGGTGGTCTCGGGGTCGTGGAGGGTGACGATCGGCTTCCCGAGGGCGGCGGCGAAGCCGGCGTCGAAGGCGGCGTTCCACTGCTTGTACTGGTCGCCGAACCTGACCACGACCACGTCCGCCTGGCGGATCAGGGTCTGGGTGCGGATCGCGTTCACCCCGGCGCCCTTGTGGTCCTTCCAGAAGTCGTCGGACTCCTCGCCGAGGATCGCGACGCCGACGTCGTCGGAGGCCCCGTGATCGGTCACCGGCGAGTTGAAGGTGACGGCGAGACCTTCCTTCTCGGCTCCCTCGGCGATCTGCTCGCGCCAGTCGCTGTGGATCTCACCGGCGAGGTAGACGTTCCAGGCCATCGACGAGAGTTATACGACAGAAGCGACGGCGCGCAGGCCGACGACGGGGCGGAGCGGAGAGGGTGGGATTCGAACCCACGAGGCAGGTATAAGCCCGCCCACTCGCTTTCCAAGCGAGCTCCTTAAGCCACTCGGACACCTCTCCGGGCAGGGAAAGAGTAATGCGGCTAGGTGGGGCGCCGCGCCCGATCGCTGCCGAGCGCGACGCCCTACCTGAGCGGGCGTTACGCGGCGGGAGCCGTGGGGGCCGGAGCAGCGGGCCCGCTGCGGGCGCGCATCGACAGCATGATGCTGACGATCACGATCCAGATGGCGCCGGCGGCGAAGGCGAAGAAGCCGACCGGCGTCAGCGAGACGACGCCCGAACACGATCGCCACCCATCCGAGCCACTTCGGCAGCGCGCCGTGGCGGACGATCGAAAGCCCGGCGCCGAGCCAGAGCACCTGGCTGCCGACAGCGAAGGGGACGAAATCGTTGTCCCAGAGCGCCTGCAGCCCCTGCACCGCGGTCGGATCGATGTCGTCCGCCGCCTCCGCGAGCGCGAACGAGATCGTGGCGTCGATCGCGGCGGCGAGCGCGATGATCACCGCACCGCTGAAGGCGATCAACGACAGCGTCCCGCCCTCGCCCTCGGCCGCGCGAAGAATCCTGCGGACGTAGCCGAAGAAGAACACCAGCAGGGTTCCCGCGACCGCGCCCAGAAATGCCCCGACCATGATCGAATCCTTGTTGTCGACGTAGTGGTCGACGATCTCCTGGACGTCATCGTCCGCGCTCGGTGGCTCGCCGGCGATGACGAAGCTCACCACGAGGACCACGATGAAGGCAATTCCCGTCAGCGGGGCCAGCCACTCGTACTTGCTTCCGTTCATAGCTCTCCCTTTGTCGCGGCGCCACCCTGTGCGGCGCCATTCGCGCCATCCCCACGGCGCCGGCGGCAGTATCCCAGCCCGGCCAGTCGGCTCGGACTGGCCAGCGAGCCAGTCCGCCCGTGGTCGCATAGGCTTCCCCGCGCGATGGAGCGCGTGGAGACGGTCAAGGGACCGATCGAAGCAGGAGAACTCGGCGCCACCCTGATCCACGAGCACCTGCGCACGCGAGACGAGGCCGTCCACGAGCAGTGGCCGAGCGCCGGCACCGCCAAGGAAGACCCGCCGCATGCCGTCGCGCCGGGAGACGACTTCGATGTGGCGGTGAGAGAGGCCAACGCCGCGCTTGCGCTCGGCGTGAAGACGATCTGCGACCCGACCGCGATGTTCCTCGGCCGGGACGTCCAGTTCATGCGGGGAGTGTCCGAGCAGACCGGGCTCCAGGTGATCGCCTGCACCGGGATCTACACCTACGACCAGCTTCCGCAGTTCTTCCTCAACCGCGATCCCGACCAGATCGCCGAGCTGTTCGTCGCCGATATCGAGCAGGGGATCCAGGGGACCGAGATCAAGGCGGCGTTCATCAAGTGCGCGGCGGACGAGCCCGGGGTGACCGAGAACGTCGAGAAGGTCCACCGGGCGGCTGCGCGTGCGAGCCTGCGGACGGGGGCGCCGATCATGGCCCACTCACGTCCGGCGAGCAACACCGGTCCCCGTCAGATCGAGATCTTCCTCGAGGAGGGGGTCGAGCCGGGGAAGATCCAGGTCGCCCACACCGGCGACACGACCGACCTCGACTACATCGAGGGCATTCTCGACAAGGGGGTCTGGATCGGGCTCGACCGCTACGGACTGGAGCTGTATCTGCCGTTCGAGCAGCGACAGGAGACCGCCCGGGCCTTGCTCGAGCGCGGCTACGCGGATCGGATGTTCTTGGCGGCGGACTCCTGCGCCACCCTCGACTGGTTCCCTCCCTCCTCGATCGAGCAGCTGCTCCAGTCGGGGATGGTCAAGGACTGGACGATTCGGATCGTTCCCGACAGGGTGCTCCCGGAGCTGCGGGAGACAGGAATGACCGAGGAGCAGGAGCGGACGATGATGGTCGAGAACCCGGTCCGCTGGCTCACGCGGCTGAGCAGCACACTCCTCGACGAGCCCCGCTTAGGCTTGGCCCGTGGCGGACATCAACGACCCGGGTCTCCTCGATGCATCCGACGTCGCGCTGCTGATCGACCAGTACGAGCTGGCGATGGCGTCCGGCTACCTGCGCCATGGGCTGAACGAGCCTGCCACCTTCGAGCTCTTCGCCAGGCGCCTGCCGCCGAACCGCGACTGGCTTCTCGCCTGCGGCCTCGGCCCCACCCTCCGGCTGGTCTCCGAGCTTCGCTTCGAGGGAGATCGCCTCTCTCAGCTCCGAGAGCTCGGGTTCGGCGAGGAGCTGCTCGAGTACCTGCGCGAGTTCCGCTTCTCGGGGCGAGATCGAGGCGATGCCCGAGGGCACCCTCGCCTTCGCGAACGAGCCGCTCCTGCGAGTGACCGCGCCGCGGGTCGATGCCCAGCTGCTCGAGACGATCCTCCTCAACCAGATCGACTTCCAGACGATGGTCGCGACCAAGGCGGCGCGGATCGTCCTCGCGGCCGGGGGAGGCGAGCCGGGTGCCGGCGCGAGCCTGTTCGACTTCTCCGCCCGCCGCACCCACGGGAGCGACGCCGCGATCAAGGTCGCCCGGGCGGCGGCGGTGGCCGGCTTCGGCGGCACCTCCAACGTCGCCGCCGCGATCCGCTACGGGCTGCCGGCGGTGGGGACGATGGCCCACTCCTACGTGCTCTCGTTCGAGAGCGAGGAGGCGGCGTTCCGCGCCTTCATCGAGGACAACCCCGACAACGCCCTGCTCCTGGTCGACACTTACGAGACCGCCGAGGGGGTCCGCCGGGCGATCGAGGCCTCGCGTGCGACCGGGGTGCCGCTGGCGGGGGTCCGGATCGACTCCGGCGACCTGCTCGCCCTCTCCAAGGAGGCGCGGCGGCTGCTCGACGAGGCGGGGATGGAGGAGGCGAGGATCGTCGCCAGCGGCGACCTCGAGGAGGGCCGGATCGCCGAGCTGGTCGCCGCCGGCGCCCCGATCGACCTCTGGGGGGTCGGGACGGACCTCGGCACCAGCCGCGACTCTCCGGCGATCAACGGGGTCTACAAGCTGGTCGCCGATCGCACTGAGGGCGAGTGGCGTGGCGTGGCGAAGAGCTCGGTCGGCAAGGCCGACCGTCCCCGGCGCCAAGCAGGTCTTCCGGAGCTTCGGCGACGGCGAGATGGCGGGCGACGTGATCGGGGGCGCCGACGAGGACCTGGAGGGCGAGCCGCTCCTGGTCCCGGTCATGCGCAACGGGGAGATCGTCCATCGCCGAGACGCTCGAGGAGCTGCGGGAGCGGACCGAGCGCGAGCCTCGGATCGCTGCCCCCGGGCCTCCGCCGCGGCGGCGGCGAGCCGTACCCGGTCGCCTACTCGGCCGGGCTCGAGGCCGCCCGCCGCGGCTGACCGCTCAGGTCGCGACCGCGGCGGTCGCTAGCGCCGCGCCGAGAAGAACGACTCGAGCAGGGCGGCAGACTCCTCGGCGAGCAGGCCGCCCTCGACCTCGGGGCGGTGGTTGACCACCGGCTCGGCGTAGAGGTCGATGACAGAGCCGACCGCTCCGCCCTTCGGATCGGGCGCCCCGTAGACGAGCCTCGGCACCCGGGCGAGGGCGATCGCCCCCGCGCACATCGCGCACGGCTCGAGGGTGACGTAGATCGTCGTCTCCGGCAGGCGCCAGCCGCCAAGCCGCTCGGCGGCCTGGCGCAGCGCGAGCACCTCGGCGTGTGCGGTCGGGTCCTGGCGGAGCTCGCGCTCGTTGCCGGCGGCGCCCAGCACCTGCGTCGCCGCGCGCGACCACGGCCCCGATCGGGACGTCGCCGTGCTCGGCCGCCGCCCCGGCGAGCTCGAGCGCGCGCCGCATCAGCCGCTCGTCGGCCTCCGTGAATTCGGGTGGGATCACCGGCCCAGTATCCCGCCACGCGCATCTAGGCTTGCGACCGTGAACGGGAGAGCTCGAGACGCGGCCACCGGCATCGCCATGAGCTTGGCGCTCGCGCTCGCCGCCTGCGGAGACGATGGCGGCGACGGCGCAACCACCGCGACCGAGCCGGGGAGGCTGAGCGCCGCCGAGGCCGAGACGATCGTCATCGCGCGGGACGCGGTGGGCCGCTACTGCGCCCGGATCGCGGGAAGGCCGGGAGCGCCGCCCTCGGCGCGGGAGTTCGACCGCGTGGCGGGTGCCCTGGACGAGCTCGCGGCGCTCGCCCGCCGGAGGCCGAACGACGTCGATCCGTCGGGGGCCTCGGCCGCGGCTCGCCCTCGGCGACATCGCCGAGAACCTCGAGGGCTCGAACTGCGACTCGCGCCTCGTCGAGCGGATCGACGAGCAGCTCGCCGCGCTGCCCGGACCCTGAGGCGGCCGCGCGGCCTACTCGCAGCTCGAGGCGATCAGGTCGCGGCCGGCGCCGCCGGCGCAGTGGTCATCGCCCTTGTTCCCCTTGAGGCAGGTCCCTGCCGAAGTTGCCGAAGAGCGTGTCGTCGCCGGACTTGCCCTTGACCCGGTCGGCCCCTCGCCGGCCGTAGAGGAAGTCGACGCCCGCCCCGCCGGCGATTCTGTCGCGCCCCTTCCCGCCGCAGATCAGGTCGTCGCCGCCCTTGCCGTTGATCCGGTCGGCTCCGCGCAAGCCGACGATCACATCGTCGCCCGCGGTGCCCGTGATCGTCTCGGCGGCGGCGGTGCCCGTGATCGTCGCCGCCTGGCCCCGGCATTTGCCGCCGCCGCCGGCCGCGCCGGCCGCGCCGCCGGCACCGCCGCCGGCCGCGCCGCCGGCACCGCCGGGTGGGGTGACCGGGGTGGTCGTGCGCGGATCGGCGAGCAGCATCTCCACGTTCTGGTCGTCGGGCGTGCCCTCCCCGGTGGGGGGGCCGCCGTCCGGGTCGTTGAAGGCGAGCGTGCGGCCGATCGAGGAGAGCTGGTTCACGTCGAAGCCAGCGGCGGGCCCTGGCGTCCGGCACCCCCGCCGGAGAGGCCGCGTCGAGGACGGTGCCGAAGATCGACAGAGTGCCGTCGCGGTTGTCCATCACCTCGATCAGGCGGTGCTGCTGCGGCCAGTCCGCCGTCGCCGAGGTGTTGATCTCCCACCAGACCGAGCCGTCCGCCCGGCTGAACGGGATCAGCCTGTGCTCGTGGGTGTGGCCGGCGACGTAGGCGATCACGTTGGGGTAGTTCTCGAGCAGCTCGACGAAGCTCTCGCGCGGGTCGCCGGGGACGGGATCCTGCGCCGAGGTGGATCGGGACTGAGAGCCGCGGGTCACGGTCGCAGCCCGGGTCGTGGTTGTGCTCGGGGGTGTCTCCGTGGGCATGGTCCGGCGGCAGTGCACCCGCATGCACCCCCGCCTGCTCGTCGGCGATCTCGGTGTTCATGCTGCGCACCGGGTGGTGCCCGAAGAGGACGATCAGCTTGTCGGCGGCCTGGGCGGCGTCCAGCTCCTGCTTCAGCCACTGGAACTGCGGATCGTCGATGTTGCCGTTGGAGGAGCCCGAGGCGACGCCCTCCGCGGTCTGGCCGCCCTCGGAGTTGGTGTCGATGTTGATGAACCGGAACCCGGGGGTCTGGCTCGGGTTCCAGGCGTAGTAGGAGGCGTTGCCGGCCGAGGCCGTGTTCTCGGCGGCCGAGACGAAATCGAAGCCGTGGTCGTTGTCGACGTTGTTGGCGCCGATCACCGCCTTCAGCTGCGGGCGGTCGACGAAGCGGCGCAGCGGGTCCGGCGGGACCAGCATCCCGGCGGCGGCCGGGGAAGAGCAGCAGGTTCGGATCCGGGCTGAAGTCAGAGTCCGGCGGGGAGGGCGGAATCGCGGGGGTGGTGCCGAGCGCCTTGAAGCAGGCGGTGGCGATGTCCTCGAAGGCGGCATTGGCGTCCTCGTTGCCCTGGACGAGGATGTCGTGGTTGCCGTTGCTCCAGTAGGAGGGGACGTCGAGCCCCGCCGGGGTGAAGCTGAGTGTCTGTGCCCGGTCCATCAGCCCGGTCCACATAGGCCAGTCGGCGTACTGGCCGAGCGGCTGGTTCGGGTCGTAGTAGGCGGGCTGCGGCCCAGGCGGTGCTGCTCGGGTAGTCGGTGTAGTCCTGGACGCCGGTGTAGCCGATCGCCTCGGCGGCGGCGTTGGCCGCAGCCGTGCCCTCCTGGGCCAGGAAGAGGGGGCAGCTCGGTCTTGGTCGCGAAGTCCGGATTCATCAGGTCGGTAGAAGGCTCGGGTCCTCCACCCCGCTGCCGAAGTCAGTTGGCCAGTACCCCCCTCGATCAGCTGCCGGGTCCAGATCATCTCGTTGCGCTGCATGTTGTCGGCCTGGTCGCCGGTCATCAGCGCGAAGTCCATCCGGCTGCCGTCCCCGTTCCCCTGTGGCACCGGGCTGCTCGGGGCGAAGCGGTTGATCTGGCGGATCGAGGCGTCGATCAGGAACGGGTGGAAGGCCTCCTGCGGGCGCCAGGCGGAGCTGGCACCGGGGTCGGCGAACTCGACCCTCGCGGGGGACTCCTCGTCGGCGAGCTGGAAGTCGGTGAGCTGGGAGAAGTAGGCGAGGGAGACGCGGCGGTCCTCGCGGTCCGTCCTGCGCCTGGGCCTGCGGGTCGGGCTCTCGGACGATGTAGTTCTCGTCCACCTGCTCGACCTCGAGCGTCTCGAAGTCACCGCCGACTGCCCTGGAGGATCTGCTCGAGGGTGGTGTGGTCCTGGGTGTCGATTGCTCCGTGGACGCCGTAGGCGGTGCCGGCGGAGGCGAGCACCAGGGCAAGGCCGAACAGCAGGGCTCGCCCTCGTCTCCTCCGTCGTGATCCTGTCTCTCTACCCCACATGCCTGTGCGCGCCGGCGGAGTCTGCGCCCGTTGCCATGCGGCCTCAGATCTCCCCGAACGGCCTCAGATACTCGACGAAACTACACCAGACCCCCCGCCGGTGCGCTGGTCGCCCGCGACCGTGCGCGCCCGGCGTCCAGGCAACTTTCCACGCCCGCCGGTGTTTGGGGAGGGCCGGAACCCCGCTCGGCCATCATCAGGGGCAGAGGGCAACCGGAGAAGATGCGAAAGCTGATCGCCACAACCGCGCTCGCCTTCGCCGCGATGCTCGCAGCGGCGGCTGCTGCGCCTGCCGCGATCGCCGCCGGAAGCGACGCCGACTATGTCCCCGGCGAGCTGCTGGTCCGCTTCGACGGCGGCGGCGAGCGGCTGGTCGAGCTCCCCGAGGGGGTCGCGGTCGGCGACGCCGCCCGGGCGCTGCGCTCGAACCCGGGGGTCGCCTACGCGAATCCGAACTACCTCGCCCATGCCGCCTCGGTGCCCAACGATCCCGGGCTCGGCCCCGCTCCCGGCGACTGGCGCCGCACCCAGTGGAACTTCCTCCCCTGCGGCTCGCTCTGCGGCCAGTCGGCCACCCCGCTCCCGTTCGAGGCTCGCGGCGGCGTCAACGCGATCGACGCCTGGGACGTGCTCAAGCTCCGCGGCCGCCCCGGCGCCAAGGGCGTGGTGATCGCGGTCCTCGACACCGGCGTCGCCTACATGTCGCAGCCCCCCGGGTACCGGAAGAGCCCCGACTTCCTCTCCAGCCAGTTCCTGCCGGGCCGCAACTTCGTCAAGGAGGGGACGAAGCCGCTCGATCACGACGGCCACGGCACCCACATCACCGGAACGATCGCCGCCCGCAACGGCAACGGCTTCTCGCTCACCGGCCTCGCTCCGCGGGCGAGGATCATCCCCGTCCAGGTGCTCGACGGCCAGGGCTTCGGCACCGCCCGCGACATCGGCCAGGGGATCCGCTTCGCCGCCCGTAACGGTGCCCAGGTGATCAACATGAGCTTCGAGTTCGCTTCGGCGGTGAACAGCTGCGCGAAGATCAAGAGCGTCTGCGCGGCGATCAAGTTCGCGAAGAAGCGCGCGGTCGTCGTGTCGGCCGCCGGGAACGAGGACGGCGAGCCGGTCGCCTTCCCGGCGGGCGCGCCGAACACGATCGGGGTCGGCCGGACGACCAAGGACGGCTGCCTCGCGAGCGAGTCCCGCACCGGCGCCGGGCTCGACCTGGTCGCGCCTGGCGGCGGGACTCCGCTGACGCCGTCGTGCGGCACCGACGACCCGCTGTTCAGCCACGCGGCGACGATCACCCAGCTCACCTTCGCCGGCGGCAACTTCCGCGAATTCGGCTACCCGGGGGGCTACGAGGGGACCTCGATGGCGAGCGCACACGTCTCCGGGGTCGCCGCGATGGTGATCGCCAGCGGCGTCCTCGGTCCCCATCCCTCGCCGCTGGCGGTCGAGTGCCAGCTGAAGGCGACCGCCCGCCACGACTCGGCCCAGCTCGGCCAGACCTACGATCGCGCGCCTGTTCGGCGCCGGGCTCCTGGACGCGGCCAAGGCCGTCACCACCCGCGCGCCAGGTTGTTGATCGGTTTCGTCCTCAGGCGGGCCGGCTACCTGCAGGGACAGACGATCCGGTAGTCCCAGCCCCGCCGGCCCTAGGTCGTCTTGACGATCCAGACGTCGCAGGGCGAGTGGTGGGAGATCTTGTTCGGGACGCTGCCGAGCAGGAACCGCCGGGCGCCGGTCATCCCCTTGTTCCCGATCAGGACGAGGTCGGCGTCGTTCTCCTCGGCGACGTCGAGGATCGCGTCGGCGGGATCGCCCTCGCGGGGATGGGTGACGACGTCGACCTTCGCCTTCTTCGCCTCGGCCGCCGCCTTGTCGAGGACCAGTTGGACGTCCTCGCGGGGATTGACCGCGTAGGCGACGTCCCCGCTGATCCCCTCGCGCTCCTGCTTCAGCCGGTCCTGGGGGATCGGCTCATAGGCGCTGACGATCTCGAGCTTCGACTTCGAGAGCCTGGCGAGCTCGATCGCCGTCTTGACCGCCTCGGTGGCGGTGTCGGAGCCGTCGGTTCCAACAACGATGCGATCGAACATTTCCCCTCCTAATAGCCAGGTTGCGGCCGCATACTATCCCGACTGCGAGGGTCGAGAACGGTGAGCCCGCTCAGGTCAGCTTCGTGATCGCGATCACCATCGAGGCGAGCAGGCAGGCGACGAGGATCACCAGGGTGGCGGCCCAGAGGCGCGGCATCGGCTGATCGTAGAGGGCGCCCGCGCCCTACTCGGGCTCGTGGGTCACCGGCGCCTCGACCCCGGCGAGCGCCTCGGGCGGCGTGCCCGGGGCGGCCGCGTACCAGTCGAGGTAGCGCCCGCAGGCCTCACTGAGCGCGACCGTCTCGCGCGCCGGCTCGGCGGGCGTGGCGGCAAGGGTGCCGAGATAGGCGCGGCTCTCGGTCCCGAGCAGGCGGCCCGCCGGCGGCGGCCGCTCGACGCTCGCCGCGAAGGCGACCGGGCCGGGGCTGCTCACCTCGATCGTCCCCACCCGGTAGTAGGGCGAGGGGCCGCGGAAGAGGAGGTTGGCCCGCATCCTCCGGTCGATGACCCCCGGCGAGCTGATCATCAGCTCCTGGGTGCTCGCGTACTGAATCGAGAGGTCCCAGCGCCCGGGTGCGAGGGGCAACTCCAGACGAGCCCCGGTGGCGTCGGTGATGTCGGGGTCGGGGCTCCAACCGCGGCTGACCACCGGGTCGGAGGGGAACGCGGCCGCCGAGCCGGGGACGCCGGCGAGCTTCCCGTTGGGGCCCGAGCAGTCGAGGCCCGCCCCCGGGTAGAGCGGCTCGAGCAGCGTCCGTCGCTCGCCGGTCGCGCCGACCCGGCGCCAGAGGACGAAGTCATCGGTCTCCAGGGCGGGCTCGAAGCTCGGTGGCGCCTCGCTCTGCTCGGCCGCGTTCGTGGTCACGACCCAGTCGAAGCCCTGGCCGTCGAACTCATCGAGGACATCCACCGGGACGTTGTCCCAGTCGAACTTGGCGTTGACCGGGGTCGCCCGATACAGCGACGGCACCTCCTCGGTGTCGTAGTAGTTGACGATCGGGGCGTAGACCTCGGAGCCGATCAGCTCCCAGGAGATGAAGTTGTCCCGGCCGAGGAAGAGCACCCGCCGGCCGTCGACGAGCGGGCGCATCCGCTGGAGCTCGTCGGCGTGGAAGTCGGGACCGACCGCCGACTGGCGCAGCGGCAGCAGGGTCGAGACCGCGGCGGCGATCACGAAGGCGATCGCGAGAGCCGGGAGGCCGAGGCGAAGGAACGGGCGCGCGATCCGCGGTGGCCACCAGCTCGCCTCGCCCGCCTCCTCGCCCTCGAGCGAATGGGCGGCCAGGAGGCCGCGAAGGACGATCACCATCACTACCGGGGCGACGATCGCGAGTGACTTCGCCGAGGTGTACGGGGTGCCGACCGCGAGCGCCGCCAGGTAGCCGACCGCCCCCGCGGCGAGCGCAGCCGGGAGCGCCGACTCGCGCCGGGCGTGGGCCCGGCCGACGCCCCAGGCGAAGGCGGTGAGGCTGAGCAGGCCGCCGAGCCAGAAGGCGATCTCGGGGGTGGAGGCGTTCTTCGGCGCGATCCGGAACTCGCTCGAGGGCCAGACCCCGAGCGCCTCGAGTGGGTTGAGCGGCTGGCGCAGGTTGCCGAAGCCGGTGTTGCCCCCCTCCCCGGTGGGGCTGAAGGCCTCGAAGCTCGCGAACTGGATCAGGCTGACGATCTCGGTCAGCAGGGCGAGGACCGTGATCCCGATCATCACCAGCAGCGCCGGCTGGGCCCAGCGCAGCCTGTTTCGGAGCTGCCACTCGCCGTGGCGCTGCGGGCGCTCGCGCCAGGCGATCAGCAGTCCCCATGCAGCGATCGCCGCGATCAGCCATCCGAGGCCGGGAAAGCTGTAGTTGTAGATCGTCCCGGCGGCGATCACCCCGGCGGGGATGCCGGCTAGCGCCGTCGCCCGCAGCCAGCCGCGGCCACGGTCGGGCAGGGTCGAGATCAGGGTCGGCTGGAGGCCGTCCCACTGTCGCTGCAGCGCCGGTAGGCACATCGCGAAGCCGAGCAGCTGGAGGCCGAGCATCGGCTCCTTGAACGCCCCCTGGGCGAGGTAGGCGGCGAACAGATACGACATCGCGCCCAGCACCGCCGCCGGGGCGCGAAGCCGCTCGCGCACCCGGGCGAGGGCGGCGTAGGCGGTGAGCGCCGCGAGCACGGCGATCGCGCCGGTCAACCCGGCGAAGGCATCGATCAGGCTCGCGCCGCTGACCTTGGACGCGGCGGCGACGACTGCGTGCGGCCCGAGGGGGTAGCCGTCGCTGACCAGGTCGGGGGTGGGGCCGTCACGGCCGTCCACCCACTCCGTGAACAGCAGGTGCGAGGCCATGTCGTCGTTGATCAGGCCCTGGCCGAGGATGCCGACCCGGCCGTTGGTCGCGAACGGGATCGCCACCACCAGGAGCGCCCCGATCACGGCGACGATCGCGCCCACCCGGATCGCCCCGACCGGCGCGCGACTCCGCTCGAGCAGCCGGACCGCGGCGACGAGCGCCAGCCCGGTGGCGACCGCGGCGGTGACACCGTGGCCCGGGAGCTTCACCGCGATCCCGCAGATCACCAGCAGCGCCGAGAGGCCGACGGCCGGGCCCGCGGCCGAGTGCCGCGGCCGGCCGGCGGCGGTCAGGATCGCCGCTCCGAGCACGAGCGAGGCGCCGGCGATCAGGGCGCCGGCTAGGAGAGCCGAAAGCACCGCGGAAGATTAGAGGGCGCTCCGATCACCCAAGGGTGCTCCGCAGGAGCAACCCGTTTTATGGGTGAGGAGCGACCCGATTAACCCTAGGAAGCGGCCGCGGCTTGCGTCTCCTCCCAGTCCGCCCGGAAGACCTTGTGGCGGCCGGCGAGGCCCTTGAGCTCGAGCTCGCGGCCTTGGTCGAAGGCGAAGCCGTTGCTGTCGCCGGCCGCCGCCCGCATCTGGTCCGAGACGAGGATCTCGCCACCGGACGCCTGGGCGGCGATCCGCGCCGCCAGGATCACGTTCTTGCCGAAGAAGTCGCCCTCCTCGGCGATCACCTCGCCGGTGTGGAGGCCGATCCGGACCCGCAGCTTCTCGCTTGATCCATCCTGGTCGCGCTCGGCGAATGCCCGCTGGACCGAGACCGCGCACTCGAGCGCCTCGCAGGGATCGGGGAAGGCGAGCATGAAGCCGTCGCCCTGGCTCTTCACCTCGTAGCCCCCGTGGCGGGCGATCTCCTCGCGGAAGACCCGGTTGTGCTCGCGCAGGACCTCGAGCCAGCGCTCGTCGCCGAGCCGCTCGGTGAGCACGGTCGAGTCCTCGATGTCGCTGAAGAGGATCGCCACGGTGCCGTCCGGGGCGGCGTGGGCACGAAGGTCCGGCTGCTCGGACTCGAGCGCCGAGACCACCTCGTCGATCGATGTGGTGATGTCCACGCCCGCCAGCCCCTGGGCCTCGAGACGGAGCTCGAGCGCCCGATCGGCGATGTCGCGGGCGCCCATCTCGCGGGCCGCACTGAGCGCCTCGGAGAGCAGCTCCAGCGCCTGGTCGCGATTTGTGGGAGGGCGCGCGCCAGCGCGACCCGATTCAGGTTGATCCTGTGCCAGCAGGACCTCGGCCAGCTGCACCCGGGCCTCCGCCAGGAACGGCCGGTCGCCCATCCTCGTCGCCATTTCCACGGAGCTCTCGAGGTGGCGCCGGGCGTCGTCGAGGCGACCAAGTGACCGCGCCAGCAATCCCAGCACCCGGGAGACCGTCCCCTGGGCGGCGCCGGCTCGGCCGACCACGATCACCAGGCCGTCGTAGGGAAGCAGCCGCTCGTAGAGCTGCGTGGCGCGGTCGGTGTCGCCGAGCAAGGCGGTTGCCTCTCCGATCAGCCCCATCGCCGGCAGCCAGTTGGCGTCCCGGGGGATCGCGGAGAAATCCGCTCCCGCGAACCGCTCGAGCTCCAACCGGCCCTGCTCGAGATGGCCCCCGAACGCCTCGAGTCCGATCAGAGCGGTTCGCCAGGCCGGAATCGCCGGATAGCGCTCGACGAGCTCGCGGACCGCGGGCAGGAGCTCATCGGTGCGGCCCTGGAACCTCCGCAGGAGGACCAGTTGGACGCCGTAGATCTGGTTGGCGAGCGGCTGTTCGGCGCGCTCGCCGCGCCTCCGTGCCTCGCCCGCCAGCTTCTCGGCCTCCTCCAGCTCACCGTCGATCATCGCCCGCATCGCCCGGAGGGCGAAGGTCTGCCAGATGTGCTGGGGCATCCGCAGCTCCTCGGCGAGGTGCGCGTAGGTCAAGAGCTCGCGGTCGACGGCCGGGATGTCCCCCAGCTCAAGGTGCTCAGCCAGCATGTAGGCATGGGCACGGACCACCATCTCCCGGTCTTCACACGATTCGCCGAGCTTCAACATCT
The DNA here is from genome assembly GCA_963752585.1 of uncultured Solirubrobacterales bacterium. Lineage (GTDB taxonomy): Bacteria > Actinomycetota > Thermoleophilia > Solirubrobacterales > 70-9 > CAVVYV01. Next base: position 203,385 of record CAVVYV010000004.1, on the reverse strand, counting down.
CGTCGGCGATCGCCAGCCGCTCCGGCTGCGAGTCCGGCTCGATCAGGATGAAGTAGCGCCGAAGGAGCGCGGTGGCGAGGGCTTGAGGATCCCCGACCTCGCGGGCGATCTCCAACGCCTCCGCGACCAGAGGTGCCGAGACTCCCTGTGCGTCGACCCAGTACATCTCCTGCGCCTTGGCGCTGAGCAGGCTCGCGCGCTCGGCGCTCGGCTCGGGCCCGACCGCCTCCAGCGCCTGGTCGAGGAGCTCGACCAGGGCCTCGTCGATGACCCCCGCCTCGGAGAGGAGCGCGATCCCCATCGCCGCCCCGACGAGCCGGTCGGTGTCGCCGAGGGCGCTGGCGCTTGCGGCTGCCCGCTCGTAGGACTGACGCGAGTCGGCAAAGCTGCCGGCGCTCATCTGGGCGCCTCCGAGCGCCAGAAGAAGCGCGCAGCGCCGGGCCTCGTCGGGCTCGTCGCCGAGGTCGAGGACCTCGAGCGCGCGCTCATAGAGCTCCGCCGCCTCCTCGTAGGCGAGCTGATCCATCGCCTGGGCGCCGGCTCGCTCGGCGTAGTCGATCGCGCGGCCGATGTCTCCGCGGGGGGCGGCGGAGAGGAAGTGGTGGGCGAGCTCGCCGATCCGCGCCTCCGGGGCGTCCCCGCAGATCTCCTCCAGCGCTAGGCCGATTCGCTCGTGGAGAGCGGCGCGCTGCGCGGGGCTGGCCTCGTCGTAGAGGGTGTCCCGGACGAGGGCGTGCGAGAACGAGTAGCGGCCCTCCCCCAGGCCGGTGACGAGCCGCTCGGAGATCGCCTCCCCCGCCGCGGTCATCAGCTCCTCGGGGGCGAGATCGGCGACCGCCGCCAGGAGCTGCTCCTCGAACTCCCGGCCGATCGCCGCCGCCACCCGGAGGGCCTCGTTGGTTGGCTCTGAGAGCCGGTCGAGGCGGCGGCCGACGACCTCGCGAACCCCCTGGGGGATCACCCCCTGCCATGCATCGGGGTCGTTGAGATGGCCCTCGCTCGCGAGCAGCCTCACCACCTCGCCGACGAAGAAGGGGTTGCCGTCGGTCTGCGACTGGACCGCCTCGGCGAGCCCCGGTGGAGGCGCGGCGCCGGCGGTCATCCCGATGTAGCGCTCGACCGCGTCGACCGAGAGGCCGCGGAGGTTGACCCTGACGCTTCCATCGGTGCCCGAGATCTCGCCGAGCACCCTGGCGAGTGGATGGTGGCGGCCGAGCTCGACGTCGCGGTAGGTGCCGACGACCAAGAGGCCGCTGGAGCCGATCTCGCGGGCGGCGAACTTGAGCAGCAGCAGGGACGGCTCGTCGGCCCAATGGAGGTCGTCGAGCACGATCACGATCGGCCGGTCGCGGGCTGCGGCGACGAGGAAGCTGGTCACCGAGTCGAAGAGGCGGAAGCGGGCCTCCTCGCTGTCGCCGGCGGAAGCGGGCTCGATGTCGAGGCGCTCGGCGACCTCGGGCACCAGCTGGGCGACCTCGGCGGCGCCGCCGCCCATCTGCCAGGCGAGCCCAACCGGATCCGCCTCGCGGACGAACGAGCGAATCGCCTGCACCCACGGCCAGTAGGCGGGGGCGCCGTCGTCCTCGCGGCAGCGTCCCCAGTGGACGCGCGCCCCGTTCACCTTCGCGTAGGTGGTGAGCTCCTCGGTCGTCCGGGTCTTGCCGATCCCCGGCTCGCCCATCACCTGAAGCAGGCGGCCGTGCCCGGCTATCGCCTCGTCCACCGCCGCCCGCATCTGCTCCAGCTCGCGATCGCGCCCGACGAAGACGCCTCCGGCGAGGCTGTCGAGCGGGTTCTCCTCCGGCTCATCCTCCGGCTCCGCCGGCTCCTCCTCGAGCGCCGCGAGAAGCAGCTCCCGGGCTTTGGCGGCGCTCGAGTAGCGGTCGCCGCGGCGTTTGGCGAGGAGGCCGAGGACGACGCGGTCGAGCGCCTCCGGCACCTCCGAGTTGTGCCGCGACGGCGGCACCGGGTTGGCGTGCAGGTGCTGGCTGATGATCGAGACCGCGTCGTCGCCAAGGAAGGGCGGCTGCCCGGTGAGCATCTCGTAGAGGAGGGCGCCGAGCGAGTAGAGGTCGCTCTCCGGCCCCGCCGCCTCACCGAGCGCCTGCTCCGGCGGCAGGTAGGCGACCGTGCCAACCAGCGTCCCGCCGCTCATCCGCGAGCGCCCCTCGGTGGTGGCGAGCCCGAAGTCGCCGATGCTCGCGTGGCCGTCGTCGTCGAGCCAGATGTTGGCCGGCTTCAGGTCGCGGTGAACGATCCCCTTGGCGTGGGCGTGCTCGAGCGCCCGGGTGACATCGACCGTGATCTCGACCGCTCGGCCCACCCCCAATCGGCCGCCTTCCGCGGAGAGCAGTCCCTCGACGTCGCCGCCCGGCATGTACTCGCTGACGATGAAAGGGTTTCCCCCCTCCTCCCCGGTGTCGAGCACGGAGACGACGTGCGGGTGGTCGCCGAGCTTCCGCATCGCCTCGGCCTCACGGGTGGCCCGGGCCTGGATCGCGGCCCCGACCCCCTCGGTGTCGAACAGCGCCACCGCGACCTCCCGGTCGGTGGCGACGTCGTCGGAGAGGTAGACGCGCTTGCGCCCGCCCTGGCCGAGGAAGCGGCGGGGGCGATAGCGACCGGCGGCGATCTCGGCGGGAACGTCAGAGGGCAACGTCTCCGGGGCCGGGCGCGGCGCCCGCGCCGGCTCGGCGCCGGCGTCCAGCTCGCTCCCGCAGGAGTCGCAGAACCTGGCCCCCTCGCGGTTCTCGTTGCCGCACGATGGACACCGCATCGTGACTACCTATTGAACCAGCCGACCAGAGCCGGGCATTGTGAAACGGGTCACTCCTCGGTTTCGCCTACTCGAGCGCCCGGCGCTGGGAGAGGAGGTAGAGCAGGCCGATCGACGGCAGGATCAGGACCGCGGCGATCGCAAAGACGACGATCACCGCGGTGAGCGAGGCGGGGTCGCCGGCGGCCTCCTCGATCGTCAGCGAGGTCGGGAGCATGTAGGGGTGCTGGGCGACGAAGAAGCCCCAGATCACCGTGACCACGGCACCGACCGCGGCGGGACGAAGCAGGAGGTTGAGCCGTCCGTCGAATCCCCTCGCCAGCCCCCGGACCAGGAGGCCGAGCGCCGACAGCCCGGCGATCCCGGAGAGGATCACCAGGGGAAGGCCCTCACTGGTGAGCCCGTCGTAGACGAACCGGGCGTCGGCGTGGAGGGCGAAGATCCCGCCCAGCGCCGCCGCCCCGGCGACCACGGCCATCGCCAGGGCGCGGCGGGCGAAGTAGCGCTGCAGGTCCCGGTCGCCGGCGGCTCCGGCGTCGTGGACGAGGAAGACTGCGGCGACGTAGGCGCAGATCGCGACGAAGAGGACGCCGGTGAGCAGCGGGAGGGCACCGGTCCAGCTCGCGGTCGGGTCACCGCCGCCGTCGGCGGGCACCTCACCGGATGCGACCGCGCCCGCGACGGTCCCGAGGAAGAAGGGGGTGAGCACCGAGGAGATCCCGAAGACGCGGGTCGCCGGCCCGTGAACGGGACCGGCCAGGGCATGGCGGAAGGCGAACCCCGAGCCGCGGAGGACGATCCCCAGCGCCGCGAGGGCGAGCGGGATATAGAGGGTGGTCATCACCGCCGAGAAGGCCGGCGAGAAGGCGGTCCAGAGGACGACGAGGACGAAGATCAGCCAGACGTGGTTCGCCTCCCAGACCGGGGCGATCGACCGGTCGATCTGGTCCCGGGCGCGATTGGCGAGAGGGCGCGCGCCACCACGACCCGATTCAGGTTGGTCGCGGCCGGCGAGGAGGTCCCACATCCCGCCGCCGAAGTCGGCGCCGCCGAAGACCGCGTACATCGTGACCCCGATCCAGAGAATCGCGGCGACCGCGTCGGGCTTGCTCATCCTCCCTCCTCCCGGGGCGGCGGCGGGCTGTAGGGACCTTCGATCTCCAGCGCATCCTCCTCGCGCCAGCGCCGCGACATCCCCCGGAGGACGATCACCGAGACCGCCGCAAGCCCGGCGTAGAGGGCCATCGTCCCGCCGAACACCCACCAGAGCCCCTGCGCCGGGGTGACGGCGTCCTCGGTCCGCATGTAGCCGTGGACGATCCAGGGCTGGCGGCCCACCTCGGTGACGATCCAGCCACACCACATCGCGACGACTGCGCCGCGCCCCCGCGACCGCAGCCGCTCGCAGGAACCAGGGGGTCGCCGGGAAGTCGCGCCTTCGCCAGTAGACGAACCCGAACCACGCCCCGAGCAGGAGAAGCGCCGTCCCGATCCCGACCATCGCGTCGAAGGAGAGGTGGAGCAGAGTGAGCGCCGGCGGCTCCTCGTCGTCGGGGAACTCCTCGAGCCCCTGGACCTCGGTCGAGGTGCTGAAGCCGGCGAGAAGCGAATCGAGACCCGGGATCGAGACGTCGTACTTGACCTCGTCGTCGGTGCAGATTCCGCCGATGTGCTCGGCCTGGTTGTCACCGGTCTCGTAGACGCACTCGAAGGCGGCGAACTTGACCGGCTGGTCGTTGAATACCTCGCGGGCGGCGATGTCGCCGACGAAGAGCTGAATCGGGGTGAGGATCGCCGCGACGCTGAAGGGGATGAGGAAGCCGAGCCGGTGGTAGCGGTCGCGGCGGCCGCGGAGCATCCCGACGGCGTAGACGGAGGCGACGGTGAAGCCGGTGACCATGTAGGCGGCGAGCCACATGTGGGGGAACTCGTGCCCGAAAGCGGGGTTGAGGAGGACCTGTCGAGACGTCGACGTCGGCGATCCGCCCGTCGGCGCCGAGCTCGAATCCCTGCGGGGTGTTCATCCAGGAGTTGGCGGCGATCACCGAGGCGGCGCCGCCGATTCCGGAGATCACGATCGGGATCCCGCTCCAGAAGTGGGCCCAGCCCGGGAGCCGGTCCCAGCCGTAGATGTAGATCGCGATGAAGATCGCCTCGAGGAAGAAGAAGAGCCCCTCGATCGCGAAGCCGATCCCGAAGGCGTCGCCGAAGCGATCCATCATCTCCGGCCAGAGGAGCCCGAGCTCGAAGGAGAGGACGGTGCCGCTCACCGCCCCGACCGCGAACAGGACCGCGACCGCCTTCGACCAGCGGCGGGCGAGCAGGAGCGCGTCGGCGTCGTCGTGCTTGCGGCCGCGGTACTCGGCGATCAGCATGATCGCCGGGAAGGCGACCCCGAAGCAGGCGAGGACGATGTGGAACCCGAGGGTGAAGCCCATCTGGTTCCGCGCCGCGAGGAGGTTGGACGAGCTGTCGGCCAGAAGCGGGGCGACGAGCGGATCGAGCATCAGCGCCCAACCTTATTGAGCTACATGCTCGTCATCGAGCTACTTGCTCGCGAGGTGGAAGCGGTCGCAGAAGTCGCAGCGGTAGTAGGTCTTGCCGAACCGGGCCGCCTCCGCGCGGGCGACGTCCTCCTTGACGTAGCCCCGCTTCGGCTTGCCGTCCTTGTTGAAGTGGCTGGGAACGATTCGTTTCGGCATGCATCCGAGCCTAGTAGCCGTCGCACCCCTGGTCGGGTAGGGGTCCGTTAGGGGTGATTCCCAATAGACGCATGCGGCACGAGGCGTCATCGTCCCCGCCATGGCTGATCAAGAGAAGCCCTCAAAGAAGTCCACCCAGAAGGACCCGGGAAGCGACCGGCGCCTGCTCCGCTCCGCCAACGAGCGGATGCTCTGGGGCGTCGCCGGCGGGCTCGGCGAGTACCTGAGGGTCGACCCCACCCTGGTCCGGCTCGGATTCGCGGTCGCCACATTCTTCGGCGGCCTCGGCATCCTCGCCTACCTGGTGATGGCGGTGGTCGTCCCGCAGGACGACGGCAGCGGGAAGCCGGTCAGCGGCCGACGGCCGCCGACGGCGGCGATCGTGCTGCTCGTGCTCGCGGCGCTCGTCGCGCTTCCCGGCCCCTTCTGGGGCTGGGGCGACGGCTGGTGGTGGGGATTCGCCGGTCCGCTCTGGATCGGCGTCCTCATCCTCGCCGGCGTCCTCGCCTACCGGGCGATCACCGGCAGGTCGCGCCGCGCCGACGCGACCCGGACGCAGGGCTCTTCCGCCGCAACCGCCGGCGATACCGCCGAAACCGAGGTGATCGACCAGCCACCGCGGATCGTCCGCGGGATCGCGATCGCGCTCCTGATCATCGCCGGGATCGCGGCCGTCTGCTGCGTGGCCGCCTGCGCAGCATGGCTTGTCGCGACCGGGAACGGTGAGGTCGTCGCCGGGATCGTGATCGCCCTCGGGCTCGCTCTGGCGGCGACCGCCTTCATCGCCGACGCCCGCCGGGCCTCACCCTGGCTGCTCGCCGGCGCCCTGATTCTCGCCCTGCCCGCCGGAGCGGTGGCGGCGGCCGATATCCACTTCGACGGCGGGATCGGCGAGCGCACCTACCGCCCCGCCGCGGTCACGGACGTCCCCGCTGACGGCTACGACCTCGGCGTCGGACGGCTCGTGGTCGACCTCCGCGACCTGCCCTGGCAGCCGGGACAGACGATCTCGGTCGACAGCGAGCTCGGAATCGGCCAGATGGTGGTCTCAGTGCCCTCGAGCGTCTGCGTCGACGCCAACGCGACGGCGAAGGCCGGCCAGCTCCTCGTCCAGGGAGAGTCGAACTCCGGGGTCGACCCCGAGTTCGAGAGCGGCACGCCCTTGAGCGACGCGGCGCGGCTCGACCTCGATGCCGACATTCAGCTGGGCGAGGTAGTCGTGACCGACCGTGACCCAGACGACTTCGACGACCGCGGACCCGGCCGCGACCACGGCGAGGACTCCGAGGAGGCCGCGGCGGCGCGGCAGGTTTGCGGACGATGAGGCGCCCTGAGCTGGGATCCCTCGCCGCCGGTCTCGCCGTTGCCGTTCTCGGCTTTCTCCTCCTGCTTCAGCAAGAGGGAACGATCAATCTCGAGCCGGGCTGGCTGGGCGCGGCGATAGCCGCCTGCGCGGGCGCCGCCCTGGTCGCCAGCGGCATCGGCGCCCGCCAGCCCTGAGCTTCAAACTTGCGCCGTGAGCAACGGCCGCACATCCTGGCTGCGCCGCGATCCCGCCAACGCGATGCTCGGCGGCGTCTGTGCCGGACTCGCCCGGAGCCTCGGCGTCGACCCGATCATCACCCGGGTGGGCTTCGTCGTGGTGACGATCGGGACCAGCGGGATCGCCGCGGTCGCCTATCTGCTCGCCTGGGCGCTGATCCCGGCCGCGACCGCCGGCCCAGCGACCCGGGAGCGGCCGCGGCGCCGCCGGGGCAGCTGGCGGATCGCCACCGGGGTCGGCCTCCTTGCGCTGAGCGTGCTGCTTGCCTTCCGCGAGCTCGGGATCTGGTGGAGCGACGCCCTGGTCTGGCCGCTGACCTTGGCGGCATTCGGGGTCGCACTGCTCTGGAGCCTCTCCCGCCCGCGGCCCGAGCCCGAGGACGGCGGTGCCGAACTGGCGACCGCGGCGGCGCCCGAGACCGCGGCCGAGCTGGGACGGGACCGGGCCGGCCGCCTCTCCCGGGCGGGGTTCGGAATCGCCCTGATCGTCGGCGCCGCCCTGCTCTTCCTCTGGGCGAGTGGGGTCCTCGACGCCGCCGGCGACGTCGCGCTCGCCGCCCTCGTCGTCACCCTCGCCCTGGTCCTGATCTCGGCGCCTTCTGGTGGGGGTTGCTGCGGCGCCTAACCGTGGAGCGATCGGCACGAATCCGCTCCCAGGAGCGAGCGGAGGTCGCCGCCCACCTCCACGACTCGGTCCTTCAGACCCTCGCCCTGGTCCAGCGCCGCGCCGGCGATCCGGCCGAGGTGGCGAAGCTCGCCCGCCATCAGGAGCGCGAGCTGCGCTCCTGGCTGGCCGGCTCCGAGGCGAGGCCCGGCGAGCGCCTCGCCGACGCCCTCCGGGCGGCTGCCGAAGACGTGGAGGAGGCCCACGGCGCCCCGGTCGAGGCGGTGGTGGTCGGCGACGCTCGGCTCGACCAGCACCTCGAGGCCCTAGTGGCTGCGACCCGGGAGGCGCTCACCAACGCCGCCAAGTTCGCTTCGGATCACGGCGAGGTGAGGCTGTACGCAGAGATCGAGAACGGGGCCGCCCGTGTGTTCGTCGACGACCGTGGCCCCGGCTTCGACCCCGAGGCGGTCCCCGGCGACCGGCGTGGAGTTCGGGAATCGATAATCGGCCGGATGAGACGGCATGGCGGCCGCGCCGAGATCCGAAGCGCCCCGGACAGCGGGACCGAAGTCGAGCTGGAGATCCCGATCGAGGCGGGCGAGCGATGACGGCGGGCACGCCGAGCGTCGTGATCGTCGACGACCACCGGATCTTCCGCAGCGGCGTCAGGGCCGAGCTCGGCGACATGGTCGAGGTGCTCGGCGAGGCGGAGACGGTCGAGGAGGCGGTCCGGGCAGTGAACGAGCTCGAGCCCGACGTCGTCCTCCTCGACGTCCACATGCCGGGCGGCGGCGGGGTCGAGGTGATCGACCAGGTGACCAAGTCGCGACCCCAGCAGCGCTTCCTGGCGCTCTCGGTCTCCGACGAGCCCAAGGACGTGATCGCGATCGTCCGCGCCGGCGCCCGGGGCTACGTCACCAAGACGATCACCGGCGAAGAGCTTGCCGACGCCGTCGCCCGCGTCCGCGACGACGACGCGGTCTTCTCCCCCCGCCTCGCCGGCTTCGTCCTCGACGCGTTCGCCGGCGAGATCCCGGCCGAGGAGGTCGATCCCGAGCTCGACCAGCTCACCCCCCGCGAGCGCGAGGTGCTTCGCCTCCTCGCCCGCGGCTACCTCTACAAGGAGATCGCGCTTCGTCTCAGCATCTCGGCGAAGACGGTCGAGGCCCACGTCAGCTCGGTCCTCCGCAAGCTCCAGCTCTCCAACCGGCACGAGCTCAGCCGCTGGGCGGTCACGCGGCGCCTGGTCGACTGACGAGCGTGACCTCTCCTAGCCGGCGGGCTTGAGCCAGGCGGTGCAGATCTGGGCGACGTGGCGGTCGTCGGTTCCGCAGCAGCCGCCGACCACGTTCAGGTTCGGGAGTCGCGCCCGGAGCGCCGCGTAGCGGGCGCCGAGATCCGCCGGATCGCCCTCGTCTAGGTCCTCGGCCTCGTCGAGCTCGGCGTGGCTCCTGGTCGATGCGTTCGCGCGAAGCCCACGGATTCGCTCCGCCCAGGGAGCGTCCGGCTCGAGGACCGCCTCGAAGTGGGTCGGATGGGCGCAGTTGATCATGTAGAAGGCGGGCGCGTCGTCGGTGGCGGCGTCGGTCTCCTCGATCGCCTCGCTGAGCCCCTGGCCGCTCGGCAGCCGGCCGTCGGTCTCGAGCGTGAACGAGATGGCGACCGGCAGGCCGGCGGCCTTGGCCGCGTTGGTGACGCCGATCGCCTCGTCGGCGTAGGTCATCGTCAGCGCGGTGACCATGTCGGCCTCGGTCTCGGCGAAGGTCCCGATCTGGGTCGAGTGGTAATCGGCGGCCTCCTCGGCCGAGAGCTTCTGCTCGGGGCTGTAGCCGTCGTCCTGGGGACCGATTTGACCGCTGATCACGATCGGGGAGATCTCGTCCTGGTGGCGGTCGCGGAGCTCCGCCATCAGCGAGATGGCCCGCCGGTTGGCCTCGTCGAGCTCCTGGTCCGAGTAGCCGACCTCGCCGGCCCAGCGTGGGCTGGCGCGCCAGGTCGGGCTCTCGAGGACGAAGCCGGCGCCGTGCTCCTTGGCCAGGGCGAGGTAGGACTCGTAGTAGCGCCGGATCTCCCCGGTGCCCTCCACGTCCTTGAGCAGGACGAAGGCGGCGAACTCGGGCAGGTCGATCCCGCGGTGGAAGATCAGAGTGGTTTCGAGCCCACCGTCGGTCAGGAACAGGTCGCCCTTCAGCTGGGGCAGCTCGCTGCGATGACTAGTCTCCATCCGATCGACGATGCGAGTCTAATCAGGAGGAGATCAGATGAGCTTGAGCGACGGCAAGGTCAGCCCGGCGATCGGTGTCTCGGACATGGGCAAGGCGAAGGAGTTCTACGAGGGCAAGCTCGGCTTGACCGGGGGTGAGGAGACCGGCGACGGCGGGGTGGACTATGAGTGTGGCGCAGGCACCACGCTGCACGTCTATCCCTCCCCCGCGGCGAAGCCATCGGGTGCGACCCTCGCCGCCTTCGACGTCGATGACGTCGAGGCGACCGTGGACGAGCTGATCGGAAACGGAGTCAGCTTCGAGCAGTACAGCGAGGAGCCGCTGAAGACCGACGAGAAGGGGATCGCAACCCTCGGCGAGGACAAGATCGCCTTCGTCAAGGACCCGGACGGCAACATCCTCGCGGTCGCAGCGGCCTGACCCCGGGCTACAGCAGCGGCAGGCGCTCGCGGAGCGAGGCGACCGCGGCGTCGGCCCCCGCCTCGAGCAGCTGGTCGACCGTGTACTCGCCGGTGGCCACCCCCACCACCCTGATCCCGGCGCCGTGGCCGGCCTCGACGTCGCGGGGGGTGTCGCCGCATGAGAAGCAGCGTTTGCGATCGAGACGTCCGGCCCCAGACAAGCTCGCCGCGCTCGAGCGCCTTCTTCGTCAGCTCGGTGCGGTCGGGCGAATCGGAGCCGTAGCCGCCGAAGGAGAAGAACCGGTTGAAGTTCGCACGGGAGAGCTTGATGTGGGCGGCCTCCTCGACGTTGCCGGTGGTGAGGCCGAGCACTATCCCGTCGTCGATGAGGCGGTCGAGCAGCTCGACGACGCCGTCCTTGATCACGAAGCCGGGCGAGCTCTCGACCTCCTCGGGCAGATGGTCGAGCCGGCGGCGCATCAGCGCCTGTGCCTCCGCCTCGGTCGGCTCGCGCCCGAGCGCCGCCTTGAACACCACCCGGCCGACCTCGGGGTCGGGGACCCCCTTGCCGGTGACCGCGGGGACGTCGACGTCGACCTCGTGGAGCTCCTTGAACGCGCGCTTCCAGGCCCGGTCGCTGGCCCCGCCGGTGCTGATCAGGGTCCCGTCGATGTCGAACAGCACCGCCTCGGTCATCAGGCACCGTGCTCGGCGATAGCGGCGAATCAGGGCGTTGGTCGAGCTGTCGTGGTCGAGCTCCGGCTCGTCGGCGGCCTGGAGCTCGGGAATGATCTTCTTCGCCAGCACCTTGCCCAGCTCCACCCCCCACTGATCGAAGGAGTCGATCCCCCAGATCGCTCCCTGGGTGAAGACGCTGTGCTCGTAGAGCGCCACCAGCGACCCCGAGGGTTCGGGGGTCGAGCCGCTCGGCGAGGATCACGTTCGATGGCCGGTTTCCCTCCATCACCCGGTGGGGGACGACCGCCTCCGGGGTCCCCTCCTCACGAACCTGCTCGGGCGTCTTGCCGAAGGCGAGCGCCTCCGGCTGGGCGAAGACGTTGGACATCAGCAGGTCGTGGTGCTCGCCCCCGTCTTCGAGAGGAATGGGGTTCAGCGAGCGGTGGAAGCCGATGAAGTCTGAGGGGATCAGCCGCGTCCCCTGGTGGATCAGCTGGTAGAAGGAGTGCTGGCCGTTCGTCCCCGGCTCCCCCCAGTAGATCGCGCCGGTGTCGTAGTCGACCCGAGCGCCTTCGAGGGTGACGTGCTTGCCGTTCGACTCCATCGTCAGCTGCTGGAGGTAGGCGGGGAAGCGGTGCAGGTACTGGTCGTAGGGGAGCACCGCCGACCGTCTGAGCGCCGAAGAAGTCGCCGTACCAGACCGCGAGCAGGCCCATGATCGAGGGCAGGCTCTCGCCGATCGGCACCCCGGTGAAGTGCTCGTCGATCGCGTGGAACCCGGCGAGCATCTCCGCGAACGCCTCGGGCCCGATCGCGACCATCGTCGAGAGCCCGATCGCCGAGTCCATCGAGTAGCGGCCCCCGACCCAGTCCCAGAAGCCGAACATGTTGTCGGTGTCGATCCCGAACTCCGACACCCCCTCGGCGTTGGTGGAGACGGCGACGAAGTGCTTCGCGATCGCGTCGGTGTCCCCGAGCGAGTCGAGGGCCCACCGGCGCGCGGTCCGGGCGTTGGTCATCGTCTCCAGGGTGGTGAAGGTCTTCGAGGAGATCACGAACAGGGTCTCGGCCGGGTCGAGGTCGCGGGTCGCCTCGGCGAAGTCGGTGCCGTCGACGTTGGAGACGAAGCGGAAGGTCATCTCCCGCCGCGAGTAGTGCCGGAGCGCCTCGTAGGCCATCACCGGGCCGAGGTCGGAGCCGCCGATCCCGACGTTGACCACGTTGCGGATCGGCTTTCCCGTGTGGCCCTTCCACTCGCCCGAGCGGACCGCGTCGCTGAAGGCGGCCATCCGATCGAGCACCTCGTGGACCTGCTTCACCACGTCCTCCCCGTCGACGATCAGCGAGCGGTCCCTCGGCATCCGCAGGGCGACGTGGAGGACCGCCCGGTCTTCGGAGACGTTGATGTGCTCGCCGCGAAACATCGCGTCGCGCCGCTCGGCGACGCCGCACTCGCCGGCGAGCTCTGTGAGCAGCCTCAGGGTCTCGTCGGTGACCCGGTTCTTCGAGTAGTCGAGGAAGAGCCCGGCGCCCTCCGCGACGAGGCGCTCGCCGCGGCCCGGGTCATCGGCGAACAGCTCCCGCAGGTGCCGCTCCCCGAGCTCGGCGTGATGCTGCTCGAGCGCCTTCCAGGCCGGCCGACTTCTGAGGGTGGGCTCCGGCGGCTGCTCGCTCACGGGCTCCGCAGCCTAACCGGCGCGGGTGGAGCGCTAGGCGGCCAGCCGCGCCGACTCGGACTTGATCGTCTCGAGCAGATCGCGCCAGGAATCGGAGAACGCCTTGGCGCCCTCCACCTGGAGCCGGTGGCAAGCTCGTCGGTATCGACGCCGGCCTCGGCGAACTCGGCGAGCGTCCGCGAGGCGTCGCCCCCGTCGGCCGGGATCGGATCGCCGACCTCGCCGTGGTCGGCGAAGGCGAGCAGGGTCTTCTCCGGCATCGTGTTGATCGTGTCCGGTGCGGCGAGCGCCTCGATGTAGAGCGTGTCGGAGGCCTCTGGGTCCTTGGTGCCGGTGCTGGCGAAGAGCAGGCGCTGGGGACGAGCGCCCTCGCTCTCGAGCCCCTGCCAGCGCTCGGAGTCGAGCAGCTCCCGGTAGGAGCGGTAGCTCCGCTTCCCGACCGCGACCCCGAGCCGGTTCTTCAGCTCCGCGGGGACCTCGTCGGCGACGGCGACGTCCCAGCGGCTGAGGAAGATCGAGGCGACCGATGGCACCGCGGGGTCGAGGTCCTTGCCGATCCGGCGCTCGAGCCCCTTCATGTAGGCGTCGGCCGCCCGCTCGTACTGGTCGCTGGAGAAGAGGAGGGTGACGTTGATCGGGATCCCGGCGAAGATCGACTCCTCGATCGCCTTCAGGCCGGCCTCGGTGCCGGGAATCTTGATGAACACGTTGGAGTCGGCTCGCTCGTGGAGCTCGGCGGCCTGCTCGATCGTCGCCTCGGCATCGTCGGCGAGCAGCGGCGAGACCTCCAGCGAGACCCAGCCGTCAACCCGATCGGTGCGCTCGTGGACGGGCTCGAACAGCTTCGCCGCGCGGTTCAGGTCGGTGAGGGCGAGCTCGAAGAAGAGCTCCTCCCCGTCCGTGCCGCCGCTCCGCAGCTCGGCGATCTGCTCGTCGTAGGCGTCGCCGCCGCTGATCGCCTTGTCGAAGATCGTCGGGTTCGAGGTGAGCCCGGTGACGGAGAAGTCGGAGATGTAGCTCTCGAGGGTGCCGTCTTCGAGGATCGTCCGGGTGATGTTGTCGAGCCAGAGGCTCTGGCCGAGCTGGTGGAGGGTCTCGGTGGGCTTCACAGGATCATCTCCTTCGTCTGGGCCTTCACGATCGGCTCCCGTCGTTGACGCCGGCGAGGACATCGCGGGCGGCTTCCGCGACCTTGTCGGGAGTGAAGCCGAACTTGCTCTGGACGTCCTTGAGTGGGGCCGATGAGCCGAATGTGTGCATGCCGACCATCCTCCCACTCGGGCCGACCCAGCGGTCCCAGCCGACGGTGGACGCCTCCTCGACCGAGACCCGCGCCCCGATCGCCGGGGGGAGGACGCTGTCTCGGTAGGGCCTGGTCCTGGCGGTCGAAGAGCTCCCAGCAGGGGAGGCTGACCACCCGCGAGCGAATCCCGTCGGAGACCAGCTGCTCGTGGGCGGCGACGGCAAGCGCCACCTCGCTCCCGGTGGCGATCAGGATCACCTCGGGATCGCCTCCCTCGGGATCGGCGAGCACGTAGCCGCCGCGGCGGAGGCCCTCGGCCGAGGCGTAGCGGGAGCGATCGAGGACCGGCACGTCCTGGCGGGTGAGCACCAGCGCCACCGGCTGATGGTGGCGGTCCATCGCCGCGCGCCAGGCCTCGGCGACCTCGTTTGCGTCGGCGGGGCGGATCACGTCGAGCCCGGGGATCGCCCGCAGCCCGGCGAGGTGCTCAACCGGCTGGTGGGTGGGGCCGTCCTCGCCGAGCCCGATCGAGTCGTGGGTGAAGAGGTGGATCACCGGCAGCTCCATCAGGGCCGAGAGCCGGATCGCGGGCTTCGCGTAGTCGGAGAAGGTGAGGTAGGTCGACCACAGCGGCCGCAGCTTCGACAGCGAGAGGCCGTTGGAGAGCGCCGCAGACTCGTGCTCGCGGATCCCGAGGTGGATCTGGCGCCCTGCGCGGCTCTCCGGCTCGAAGCTCTCGGTGCCCTCGAGGCCGACCGAGGTCGAGCCGGTGAGATCGGCGGAGCCGGCGAACAGCCAGGGGACCCGCTCGGCGACCGCGTTCTCGACCTTGTTCGAGGCCTTCCGGGTGGCGATCCCCACCTCGTCGGCCTCGAAGCTGGGAATCTCGGTGTCCCAGCCCTCGGGCAGCTCCCGGCGCTGCATCTGGCCGATCTCGTGGGCGAGGGTCTCGTGCTCGCGCGTGTAGCTCTCGAGAAGGGTCTCCCACTCCTCTCGCAGCTCCGCGCCCCGCTTGCCGATTCCCTCGGCGAAGTGGTCGATCACCCCGTCGGGGACCAGGAACTCGGCGTCCTCGGGCCAGCCGTACGCGCGCTTCGTCTCCCGGACCTCCTCCTCCCCGAGTGGCTCGCCGTGGGCCTCCGCGGTGTCCACCTTGTGCGGCGACCCGTAGCCGATGTGGCTGTCGACGATGATCAACGTCGGTCCCCCGTCCTCCGCCTTGAACTCGTCGAACGCCCTCGTCAGCAGCTGGAGGTCGTTGGCGTCCCCGACCCGGGTGACGTTCCACCCGTAGCCCATGAAGCGCGCAGCGACGTCGTCCGAGTAGGTGATCTCGGTCGGGCCATCGATCGAGATGTGGTTGTTGTCGTAGACCCAGCAGAGGTTGTCCAGGCGCTGGTGACCGGCGAGCGAGGCGGCCTCGTTCGAGACGCCCTCCATCAGGTCGCCGTCGCCGCGAAGGCGTAGACGTCGAAGTCGAACAGCTCGAACCCGGGCTGGTTGAAGCGCGCGGCGAGCCACTTCGAGGCGATCGCCATCCCGACGCTGGTCGCGATTCCCTGGCCGAGCGGGCCGGTGGTCGTCTCCACCCCCGAGGTCCAGCGGTACTCGGGGTGCCCCGGGCACTTCGAGTCGAGCTGGCGGAAGCGCTTGATGTCGTCGAGGCTGACCGCGGGCTCGCCGACGACCTCGTAGTCGGGATCGACGGCCTTGACCCCGGTCAGGTGGAGGAGCGAGTAGAGCAGCATCGAGGCATGGCCGACGGAGAGAACGAAGCGGTCCCGGTTCGGCCAGATCGGGTTCTCGGGATCGAAGCGGAGGAATCGCTGCCAGAGGACGTAGGCGACCGGCGCCAGCGCCATCGGCGACCCGGGATGGCCCGAGTTCGCCTTCTGGATCGCGTCGATCGAGAGCGTCCGGATCGTGTTGATCGAGAGCTGCTCGATGTCGGTGCGGGGTTCGGCGCTGACTTCCATCTGGCCTCCTGAGATCTCCGCTCGATCCTACGCCCTCGCTCGTTCACGCCTCACTCGCTTCGCATACCCGGGGGACATAGATTCCAGCCCTGTGAGCACCCCGGACCTGGAAGCCGAGAAGAAGGTGGCCGCCGAAGCGGCAGCCGAGCTCGTCGAGGACGGGATGAAGCTCGGGCTCGGCACCGGCTCGACCGTCGCCCACCTGCTGCCCGCGCTCGCCGCGCGCGGCCTCGAGCTGACCTGCGTCGCGACCTCGCCCGCGACCGAGCAGCACGCGCGCGACCTGGGAATCGCGGTCGAGGGCTTCGACACGATCGAGGCGCTCGACATCGCGATCGACGGCGCCGATCAGGTCGCCCCCGACCGGTGGCTGGTCAAGGGCGGCGGCGGCGCCCACACCCGGGAGAAGATCGTCGCCGCGGCCGCCGAGCGCTTCGTCGTGATCGCCGACTCGACCAAGCCGGTGGAGAGGATCGGCGCCCCGATCCCGCTCGAGCTCTCCCCGTTCGGGCTCGCCTCGACGATGCTCCGGGTGGCCGGCGAGCTGGGCGAGGTGAACCTGCGGGCGGGCGCCCCACCAAGCCCCGACGGCGGCGTGATCGCCGACTACCTCGGCGAGGTCGCCGACCCGGCCGGGCTGGCGACGGTGCTCGGATCGATCCCCGGCGTGGTCGACCACGGCCTCTTCCCCGCCTCGATGGTCACCGAGGTGCTGGTCGGCCGCGGCGACGCGGTCGAGCGTGTCTGACCTGATGGAGGGAAGCCCGCTGGAGAAGCTTCACGTCCTCTACGAGGAGTGGGCGCGCGGGGACTACTCGCGCGGTGACATCTTCGACCGAGAGATGGAGGGCGGGACGAGCGGCATGGGGGACCCGATCCGGTTTCGGAGCTATGAGGAGTTCGTTGCCGCGATGCGCGAGTGGCTCAGCGCCTGGGAGCGTCCGCTCACGATCGAGGCGGAGGAGTACATCGAATCGGGAGACCGGATCCTGGTGCTGATCCACTGGTCGGGCCGGGGCAAGGGCAGTGGTGCCCAGATCGAGGGACAGGGGGCACACCTGTGGACCTTTCGCGAGGGCCTGGTGGTGCGTTACGAGGTCTATCGCGACCGCGACGAGGCGAGGAGCGCGTTGGAGAGGGCACCCGAGGGGTGATCGGGCTCACGGAGGGATCCCGTCGGCGGGGGTAGGCTGGTCCCAGCCGTGACCGGGGTAAAGGAGTACGACGCGGTCATCGTCGGCGCCCGTTGCGCGGGCTCGACCCTGGCGATCGCCCTCGCCGATCGCGGCTGGGACGTGTTGGTCGTGGACCGCGACACCTTTCCCAGCGAGACCGTCTCGACCCACTTCGTCTACCCGAACACGGTCGCCCGCTTCGAGCAGCTCGGGGTTCTCGACAGGCTCCGTGCGCGGCACGACGTGCCGATGGTGGCGAACAGGATCATCGGCCTGGGCAACGAGATCGAGGGGCTCTTCACTCCGATCGATGGCTTCGACAGGTGCATCGGCCCCCGCCGATCGGCGCTCGACAAGGCGATCGTCGACACGGCGCTCGCCGCCGGGGCGGAAGGACGCATCGGCGAGCGTGTGGTGGATCTGATCGGCACGGGCACCGACGAGGACCCGGTCTCCGGGGTGGTTCTCGAGAACGGCGATCGCGTGAAGGCGAAGTGGGTCTTCGGGGCGGACGGTCGCGGCTCGACCGTCGCCGGGAAGCTCGGGGTCGGGAAGGAGCGGCCACAGCAGGGCGAGCTCGCGTTCCTGTTCGCCTACTGGCGAGGGATCCCGGACAACGGCCACATGACGATGCTGGCCAGGGAGGATGCGGTCGGCAATCGCTGGGCGATCGAGGACGGCCTGCACATCCTGATCGCGGGCGGCCCGCCTGACCTCACCAGGGGTAGCAACGGAGAGCGGCATCGCAACTACCTCCGCCAGCTCCGCCGGATGCCCGAGCTGATCGAGCCCGACGTGCTGGAGCGGGCTGAGCTCGTCAGCGAGATCACCGCAGCCCCGGAGTCGCTGATGCGAGGCTACTTCCGCAAGCCCGCCGGACCGGGCTGGGCCCTGCTTGGCGACGCCTCCCACTTCAAGCACCCCGCCACGGCGCAGGGGATCAACGACGCGGTTGAGCAGGCGATCTACATCGCGGAGCAGCTCTCGGCCACCGATCAGGGCCTCGATGGCTACGAGGCCTGGCGGGATGCCCGGGCAGCCGAGCACTACGACTGGTCGTTCGACTGGGGACGGTTCCCGCGGCCCGAGAGGAGCGGTCCCATCTTCAGGGCTTGGGCGACCGAGCCGGACGCCGGTCAAGACCTTCGCGACACCTTCAGCCGGCGGGTCGAGCCCTCGCAGCTGAAGACGAAGGAGCGAATGGCGCGCTGGTTCGCCGACGAGCCGGCAGTCGGCAAGACGGAGACGCCGGCCGCGAAGTAGCTCAGTCCCTGCCGGCGGCTCCGGGGTCGGCGAGCACCAGCGACTCGCCGACGGGCTCCACCCGCCCGGCCGGTATCGAGGGGTCCCTGGCTAGGAGCTTGGCGAGCGGCTCGCGCTTTTCCTCGCCGGTGATGATCCAGAGCAACCGCCGGACGCGCCCGAGCTCGGGATAGGTGAGGGTCATCCGGCGGGCTCCCTGGTACTCGCCCCCGGTGAGCGCCACCCGGCGATCGGTGACCTCGAGCACCGGATCCCCTGGGACCAGCGACGCGGTGTGGCCGTCGGGGCCGAGCCCCAGGTGGGCAAGGTCGAGCGCCTCGGGGAGCGAGGCCGCGTAGTCATCGGCCGCCGCCTCGAGGTTCTCGTCGGTGACCGGCATCGGGCGGAGCGAGCCCTGGGCCCCGATCGAGAGCGCGGCGATCAGGTGGGTGAGGTTGCGCTCGTCGCTGCCGGCGGGGGCGACCCGCTCGTCGACCTGGAAGATCTCGGTCCGGTCCCAGGGAAGGTCGTGGTCCTCGAGCTGCGAGTACATCGGCCACGGGTCTCGGCCGCCGCTCGCCCCGATCGCGAAGCTGCCGCGCTCGGCGACCGCGGCCCGGGCCGCCTCGGCGATCAGCTCGGCGCCGCGCCGGTGGACCGCCGCAGCGTCGGCGAGCACCTCGAGCCGGTGGACACTCAAGAGGGCTTCTCGGCGTGGCCGCCGAACTGCTTGCGCATCGCCGAGAGCACCCTGTCGGCGAAGTCGTCGAGGCCACGGGAGGCGAAGCGCTCATACAGGGCGGTGGTGAGGACGCCGGAGGGCACCCCCTCCTCGATCGCCGCGATCGAGGTCCAGCGGCCCTCGCCCGAATCCGACACCCGGCCCTCGAACTCGGAGAGGTCGGAGGATTCCATCAGCGCGGCGGCGGTCAGATCGAGCAGCCAGGAGCCGACAACGCTCCCCCGCCGCCAGACCTCGGCGATCTCCGGGATGTCCATGTCGTACTGGTAGAACTCGGGGTGCTCGAGCGGCGCGGTCTCCGCATCCGCTTCGCGCTCGACCTTGCCGGCGTTTGCGTTCTTGAGGATGTTCAGCCCCTCGGCGTAGGCGGCCATCACCCCGTACTCGATCCCGTTGTGGACCATCTTCACGAAGTGGCCCGCGCCGCTCGGGCCGCAGTGGAGGTAGCCGTTCTCGGCGGGGCCCGGCTGGCCCTCGCGGCCGGGCGTCCGCTCGGCTGACTCGACGCCGGGAGCGAGGCTGGCGAAGATCGGGTCGAGCCGCTTCACCGCCGCGTCCGGCCCGCCGATCATCAGGCAGTAGCCGCGCTCGAGGCCGAAGACCCCGCCGCTGGTGCCGCAGTCGATGTAGTCGATCCCGCGCTCGGCGAATTCCTGCGAGCGGCGGATGTCGTCGCGGTAGTAGGAGTTGCCGCCGTCGATGATCGCGTCGCCCTCCTCGAGGACGTCGGCTACGTCGTGAACGACGCTCTCGGTGATCGAGCCGGCCGGGACCATCGCCCAGACGGACCTCGGCGGCGTCAGCTTCTCCGCCAGTTCCGCCAGCGAGCGTGCTCCGGTCGCGCCCTCGCCCTCGAGCTGCTCGATCGGGGCCGGGTTGCGGTTGGTGACGACGGACTCGTGGCCGCCGCGCATCAGGCGCCGGGCCATGTTCGCGCCCATCCGCCCGAGGCCGACAATGCCGAGCTGCGCCATTGGCGCATCCTAAGCCTCATTCGACCATGAGCCCCGAGCCGGTCCGCTAGGTTCCGCTCGTGGCCGATACGCATCAGCTCGGGGACGGGCGCCCCCGGCGACGCCCTGGTGATCTTTGGGATCACCGGCGACCTGGCCAAGAGGATGACCCTGAAGGCGCTGTACGACCTGACCGAGAACGGCACCCTCACCGTCCCGGTGGTCGGCGTCGGCCGCAAGGACTGGAGCGACGACGACCTCCGTCAACACGCGCGTGAGGCCGTCGAGGCCCGTGCCCAGGCGCGAGGCGATGAGATCGACGAGGACGCCTTCGCGGCGTTCGCGGAGAAGGTCTCCTACGTCCAGGGCGACTACGTGGAGAAGGACACCTACGAGCGGATCAAGAAGGCGCTCGCCTCCGCCAAGCACCCGGTCTTCTACCTGGAGATCCCGCCGTCGCTGTTCGCCACGGTGATCGATCACCTCGGCAGCGCCGGCCTCACGGATGGGGCGCGGGTGGTGATCGAGAAGCCCTTCGGGCACGACCTCGCCTCGGCGGTCGAGCTCAACGACCACATCCACGAAGTCCTCACTGAGGAGCAGATCTACCGGATCGACCACTTTCTCGGCAAGGAGCCGGTGATGGACATCATGTACCTCCGGTTCGCGAACACCCTGCTCGAGCCGATCTGGAACCGCCGCTACGTCGACTCGGTCCAGATCACGATGGCCGAGAACTTCGGCGTCGAGGACCGCGGCAGCTTCTACGACGGGGTCGGCGCCCTCCGCGACGTCTTCCAGAACCACCTGCTTCAGACCCTCGCCCTCGTCGGGATGGAGCCTCCCACGGCCGGCGCCGACCCCGATGCGATCCGCGACGCGAAGCTCGACCTCTTCCGGGCGATTCCCGGCATCGACCCGAGCCGCTACGTGCGCGGGCAGTACGAGGGCTATCGCGAGATCGAAGGAGTCGATCCCGACTCCGAGACGGAGACCTTCGTCGCGCTGCGGCTGAAGATCGAAAGCTGGCGCTGGTCCGACGTCCCCTTCTTCTTCCGAGCGGGCAAGGAGCTGGCGGCGAAGGTGACCGAGGTGCGGGTGATCCTTCAGAGCCCGCCGCGGGTCGGGATCGGCAAGCGCCCGACGCCGGAGACGGACGAGATCGTCCTCCGCATCGATCCGGATGCGGGCGCCCAAATCCTGCTGGAGGCGAAGCAGCCCGGCGAGGAGGCCCTCCGCCGAGTGCACCTCGACCTGATCTTCCACCAGCAGTTCGGCGGGCAGCCGGGCCCATACGAGCGGCTGCTCAGCGACGCCCTCGCCGGCAACCAGCAGCGCTTCGCGCGCGAGGACAGCGTGATCGAGACCTGGCGGATCGTGCAGCCGCTGCTCGACAAGCCGTGTGCGCTCGAGACCTACCGCAAGGGCAGCTGGGGCCCGGAGGGCGCCTCCAACCTCCTCCAGGGCTACGGCGGGTGGCGCAAGCCCTGGCTCCCCGAGAAGGCGCTGGGAGACCGTGGGTGCGGGTTAGCTAGGGTGCCGAGAAGTGTCCGCCGCCACCCTCCACACCAACGCCGGGCCGATCTCGATCGAGCTCTTCGACGACGACGCTCCGAAGACGGTCGAGAACTTCCGCAAGCTCGCCGGCGAGCGCTTCTACGACGGCCTCACCTTCCATCGGGTGATCCCCGACTTCATGATCCAGGGCGGCTGCCCGGAGGGAACCGGGACCGGCGGTCCCGGCTACACCTTCGAGGACGAGATCAACGACCACAAGATCGTCCGCGGCGCCCTGGCGATGGCGAACGCCGGGCCGGACACGAACGGCTCGCAGTTCTTCATCGTCACCACCGAGGCCGCTCCATGGCTCGACGGAAAGCACACCGTCTTCGGCGAGGTGACCGAGGGGATGGACGCCGTCTTCGCGATCGAGAAGAGCGAGTCCGGACCTGGCGACAAGCCGGTCCAGCCCCAGGTGATCGAGCGGGTCGAGCTCTCGTAGCGATTTGAACGACTCGGCAATCGTCTCGGCAACGGACCTGGAGCGGGTCTTCGGCGAAGGGCCGACCGCCGTCCGCGCCCTGGACGGCGTCTCGATTGACTTCCCGCGCGGGAGGTTCACGGCGATCATGGGGCCCTCCGGCTCCGGCAAGTCCACCCTGATGCACCTTCTCGCCGGGCTCGACCGGCCGACCGCCGGCGAGGTGGTGATCGACGGCGTCAGCCTCAGCGGGCTCGACGATGCCGAGCTCACCCAGCTCCGCCGCGACAAGATCGGCTTCGTCTTCCAGTTCTTCAACCTGCTGCCGGTGCTGACGGCGAGAGAGAACCTGCTGTTGCCGCTGTCGCTCGCCGGTCGCGACCCCGATCCGAAGCTGCTCGACGAACTGGTGGCGGCGGTCGGGATCGGCGACCGGCTCGAGCACCGTCCCTCGGAGCTCTCCGGCGGGCAGCAGCAGCGGGTGGCGATCGCCCGGGCGCTGGTCTCGAAGCCCGCAGTGGTCTTCGCCGACGAGCCCACCGGCAACCTCGACTCGAAGTCCGGCGACGACGTGCTCGGGCTGATGCGCCAGGCGGTGGATCGGTTCCAGCAGACCGTCGTGATGGTCACCCACGACGCCAGCGCCGCGGCGATCGCCGACCGGGTGGTGATGCTGGTGGATGGGAAGGTCGTGCGCGACGAGGAGGCGGGCAGCGCCGAGGAGATGCACGACCTGATGAAGCAGGCCGCCGCTTGACCTCGATCGCGCTCCGCAGCCTCGTCTCCCACAAGCTGCGGGCGCTTCTCACCGGCCTCGCGATCCTGCTCGGGGTGATGATGGTCGCCGCCACCTACGTGCTCACCGACACGATCGAGCAGTCCTTCGACGACATCTTCATCGAGGCGAACAGGGGCGTCGACGCCGTCGTCACCTCGAAGGAGGCGGTCGAGCAGGACGACAACCAGGAGCCGCCGATCGGCGCCGACCTGCTGAACACGGTGCGAGCCGTGGACGGGGTCGAGGCGGCCGCGGGCGATATCTCCGACCCCCAGGTGGCGATCATCGATCGCGACGGCGACCGGATCGGCGGGCAGGGCGCGCCCACCTTCGTCGTCTCCCCCCGGCCCGACCGATTCGACAACCTCACCTATCGCGAAGGCCGCCCGCCGGAGAGCGACGACGAGGTCGTGATCGACAAGGCGGCGGCGGAGAAGGGCGACTTCGCGGTGGGCGATCAGGTGACCCTGGCCGGCAAGGAGCAGGCGAAGGCCTACACCCTGGTCGGAATCGCCACCCTCGGCGACGTCGACTCGTTCGGTGGCGCCAGCCTCGCCCTGGTGACCCTGCCGGAGGCGCAGCGGATCACCGGCAAGCAGGGCCAGCTCGATGAGCTCATCGTCGCCGCCGAGGAGGGCGTCTCTCCCGACCAGCTTGCGACCCGGATCGAGCGGGTCCTGCCGAGCACGGCGGAGGTCGAGACCGCCCAGCAGAACACCCAGTCCCAGCAGCAGGACATCGATGAGTTCATCGGCATCCTCCAGACCGTCCTCCTGGTCTTCGCCGGGGTGGCGCTGTTCGTCGCCTCCTTCCTGATCTTCAACACCTTCTCGATCATCGTCGCCCAGCGGACCCGCGAGTTCGCGATGCTGCGGACGATCGGCGCCAACCGCCGCCAGATCATCACCTCGGTGGTGGTCGAGGCACTCGCGATCGGCCTGGTCGCATCGGTGATCGGCCTCTTCGCCGGGATCGCCTTCGCCCCGGCGATCAGCGCCCTGTTCGAGAGCGTCGGGATCGACCTGCCGCAGGAGAGCACGGTGGTCGCGACCCGGACGGTGATCGTCTCGATCGCCCTCGGCGCGGCCCTCACCCTCGCCTCGGCCCTGCTCCCGGCGCTGCGCGCGACCCGGGTGCCGCCGGTGGCGGGCCTTCGCGAGGGGGCGGTGCTGGAGACCAGCGGCGAGCGCCGGCTGCGGGGCGCCGCCGGCGCGGCGCTCACTGTGCTTGGAATCGCCCTCATCCTCCTCGGGCTCTTCGGCGTCCTCGATCCGGGCGAGGCCTGGGTCGGGGTCGGCGCCGGCACCGTCTTCCTCGGCGTCGCCCTGCTCAGCCCGAGGCTGGTCCGGCCGATCGCATCGGTGGTGGGGTGGCCGCTGGAGCGGCTCCGCGGGGTCTCGGGACGGATCGCCCGCGAGAACGCGGTCCGGAATCCGGGGCGCACCGCGATCACCGCCGCCGCACTGATGATCGGGCTGGCCCTGGTTTCCTTCGTCACCATCCTCGCCGCGGGACTGAAGGGCTCGATCAACGACGCGATCGACAAGACCGTCACCGGGGAGCTGATCGTCTCCAACACCGACGGCTTCTCCGACATCCCGGTCCGCTCGGCCGACGCGATCCGCGGCGTGCCCGGGGTCGAGACGGTCTCGCCCTTCCGCTACACCAAGGCCAAGGTCGACGCGGAGACCGGCGAGGGGCCCCTCACCCTGATCGACCCGGCGACAGTCAACCAGGTGGCGAGCCTCGAGTGGGACCAGGGCTCGCCGGAGACCCTCTCCGCCCTCCCCCCCACCGACGCGGTCGTCGACGAGAAATGGGCGGAGGAGAACGGGCTCGAGATCGGCGACACCTTCGAGACCACCACGGCCTCCGGCGAGAAGATCACCTACACGGTCCGCGGCAGCTTCACCGACAACGCCGACTTCTTCGGCGGCTACATCGCCTCCGACGCCAACGCCGCCCGCCTATGGCGAGGCGGGAAACGCCACCAACCTCTTCGTCAAGCTCGCACCGGGCGCCGACCCGGACACGGTCCATGACGAGCTCGACGATCTGCTCGAAGCCGGGTTCCCGACCGCCAAGGCCGAGAACCAGGAGGAGCTCAAGGACTCGATCTCGAGCCAGCTCAACCAGCTGCTCGGAGTCGTCTACGCGCTCCTCTTCCTCGCGGTGATCGTCTCGCTGTTCGGGATCGTCAACACGCTGGTCCTCTCGATCTACGAGCGCACCCGCGAGCTCGGCCTCCTCCGGGCGGTCGGGATGTCGCGGCGGCAGGTCCGGCGGATCGTCCGCTACGAGGCGGTGATCACCGCCCTGATCGGAGCCGTCCTCGGGACGATCCTCGGGGTGATCTTCGCGGTCCTCGTCAGCCGGCCGCTCGCCGACGAGGGCTTCACCCTGACGATCCCGGTTCCCACCCTGCTGCTGCTGCTGGTCCTGGCGGCGATCGCCGGCGTCCTCGCCGCGATCGGCCCGGCCCGGCGGGCGTCCCGGCTCGACGTCCTCCGGGCGCTCGCCTACGAGTAGTCGCGGCGCCCTAGGCTTCGGCCATGTCCCTGGGCGACAGGTTCCGCGAGCTGTTCGGGGTCGGGCAGGATTCCCTCCATCCCGACGGACTGGCCGAGCTTCGGGTCGGCGATGCCTCCTACGACGACTGGGAGGTGGTCCAGGACTTCGACGACCTCGAGACCGGAAGGGCGTGGCGCCAGCAGCTCACCGACGCCGGCCTCGAGGCGGTGCTGACCGCCGACTATCCACCGAACCAGTACGGGCGCGGCGACATCGCCCTCCGGGTCCCACCCGGGAAGTGGAGCGAGGCGAACGAGCTGCTCGACCCCGAGCTGCTAGCTCACCGGCTGCCCGTTCGGCTGCACGGCGAGCCAGAGGCCACCGAACTCGCTGACGTCGTGGCAGGTGACCTCGCTCGGTCCCTCGTGCGCATACAGATAGAGCGGGTGGCCGTCGTAGGTCACCTGGGTGGTGCCGTCGTCGCGCTGGGTGGTTCCGAGCAGCCCCGCCTGGGCGCCGGCGCCCGCCTGCGGGGCCCCCTCGGTCAGGACCGGGGGCCACGCCTCCGCACAGGCCCCGTAGCACTCGCTCTTCGACCCGCTCTCCTTGTCGAAGTAGTAGATCGCCTGATCGTCGCCGTCGAAGAGGACCTGGCCGAACTGGGAGTCCGCGGTCTTGATCGTCGTCCCCGTTCCCGCTTCCGCCTTTGCGGGTGGCTGGGCGGCACCGTAGCCCGCCGCCGGCGCCTCGGTGGTGGTGGTGCTCCCGCCGGCGGCGCCCTCTGAATCGTCGTCGTCGTCGCCACAGCCGGCGACCAGCAGCCCGGCGGCGACCACGGCGATCGTCAGGAATCGGGTCATCGGAATCCCTCCTCGCGTCGAAGCATGCGCTCGCACGACCACCGTCTCAGCCGGGGCTTAAGCCCCGGTCAAGGAGTCAGTCCGCTCTAGCCCTCGGGCCGGTCCAGGTCGGGGTCGGCATAGAGCACCCGGGTGTCGGCGCGGCGGTCCGGCCAGCCGCAGCGGCGCTCCTCGAACAGGATTCCCCAGTAGCCGAGCCCAAATGGGAGCGCCGCGATCCCCGACCAGATCAGGCGCCGGAGCGCCTGGCGCACCGACACCTCCTCGCCGTCCGGGGAGAGCATTCGGAGGCCGAGGAACGCCATCCCCGGAGTTCGCCCGGCCCCCGACCAGAACACGATCAGATAGGCGGCGGCGATGATCGACCATGCAAGCGCCCCAACGGCGATCACCACCCCGCCCGCCTTCTCGTCCCCCGGACTGAGGGCCGAGACCAGCAGCGCGATCGCGGCCGAGACCAGCAGCAGGCCGCCATAGACGACGCCGGCGTCGATCCCAAGCGCAACCAAGCGGCTGACCGCCCCCGCATAGATCGGGCGCCGTTCGCGAACCTGCCGGCGGAGGACCCTCCGCGCCACCCGCTCGACCCCTTCGTCGAGCCGCCGGGTCGCCCGCCGGACGCCACGGCGGAGGTCCTCGAGCAACCCCACCCCCTGGCGGGTGATCGCCGCGCGGACCTCGGGAGCGTCCGCCACCCGCTCGACCAGCTGCTGCGCCTGCTCGCTCTCCAGCACCTTCCCCCACACCCGCTTCGCCGTGTCGCTGTCCAGGACCCTCTGGGTGGCGCGCGCGGCGGCCTCGCTGTCGATCGCCCGGTCGACGCCCCGCCCAGCGGCGCGGTCGATGCGGAGCGTCTGGGCGACTCGGCGCAAGCCGCGCCAGCCCAGGCGCGCGACAGGCGTGATCGCGCGACCGGCAGCGTCGATCGGGTTGTCCCGATCATCTCTGGGGTTCGGATCGGCGGCCATCGAGGCCCGCTGGCAGGGTAGTTCGGGCAGCCGCCCGCGCGGGGCTCAGGCGAGCGACTGCACGAACAGGACCGCGACCACCGCGAAGTAGACGATCGTCAGCCACAGGAGTCCACGCCTGTCGGCGCGGGTCGCAACCGCCACGTCACCCTCGGCGTCCACCCACGAGTTGCGGACGATGATCGCCAGGGTCAAGACGACGAAGGCGTAGGAGGCGATGTAGAGCTTGTCGAGCAGGACCAGGTAGTCGACCTCGGGCAGGCTCGTGTTGCTGGTGATCTGGAGAGCGACCAGGGTGAGCAGCGCGGTGATTCCGATCGCGACCCTCCCCTCGACGTACCGAGGGTGGACCCGGAGCGCCAAGGCCGCGGTCATCGCCACCAGCAGCAGCGGCAGGAGCAGCTTCAGCGCGTAGGTGCCCTTCGGGCGGTGCACCGGCAGGTCGAAGACCGCCCGCGAATAGGTGAGGTTTCCATAGCGCGGGTCACCGAAGTTCGTGTCGTACTGGTTGTCGACGATCTCCAGGGTCGGATCGTCGATCTCCCAGCCGGGGATCGTCAGGCTCGAGCTGATTTCGATCGGATCCTCGTCAGGGACGAAGATCAGCTGGCTCGAATCCCTCGTCGAGTCCTCGATCTCGACCCGGAGATGCTGGGTATCGAACGGGTACTTCTCGAGCGGCAGCTTGGTGTTGAACTTGCCCTGGTTGCGAATCACCTGGTAGAAGCTCCCGTCGGGCAGCTCGACCGGCTTGCTGTATTCAACGGTGAGGATGTGGCCCCAGAGCTCGAAGGCGTTGAGGAACTCGAAGGTCTTGGCGGGGTTGATCCGCGTCCCCTCCCACTTGAACCAGATGTACATGTCGACGTTGTAGGAGTGGGACTGGAGGTCGAGCTGCTGGATGTCGTTGATCAGCCCGCCGATCCGGACCACGTGGGGCGCCGGCACGACCGGTGCCGCCGGTTCGGCGGGGTTCGCCTCCTGCGCCTTCAAACCCTCTTCCTTTGCCGCCGCGTCATCGGCGGGAGACTGCGCGCCGGCCGAGATCGAGCCAACCAGCACCGCGCCCACGACCAAGCAGGCACAGCCAACCACGACAGCCCTGATTCCTCTCCTCCTCATGTCAGGAGCGTAGTTACGATCAGCCGCGACTGTGAACGGCTTCTTGTTCGGACAGGAGCACGTCGACCGCTATCTGGCGACCGACGGCGAGGAGGGCCACGACTGGCTCAACACGCACACCCTCCTCCTGACCACCAAGGGGCGGAAGTCGGGCGAGCCCCGAATCCGCCCGCTGATCTACGGGACCAGCGGCGACGACTACCTGGTGGTCGCCTCGAACGGCGGCTCGCGAAGGCCACCCGCCTGGTACCTCAACCTCGAGGCAAATCCCGAGGTCGAGGTGCAGGTGAGGGGCGAGCGCTTCAAGGCCCGCGCTCGGGACGCCACCCCCGAGGAGAGGCCCGAGATGTGGAAGACGATGACCGCCCAGTGGCCCGCCTACGACGACTACCAGCAGCGATGCGAGCGCGAGATCGCGGTGGTCGTCCTCGAGCGTTCTTCGGCCTAGCGCCCACGCTTGATCGTCGGGCGCTACCTCAGGGACCGCGCACACACCGGACTCCAAGGTCGCCGCCCTACGGCGGCGCCCAGGTGAACCGGATCGTCGCCGAGCCCTTGGCGCAGGCGACGAAGCGGGCGTCGGATTTGACGTCGCGCTTCGCCCGGCAGGTGTAGGCCTGAACGGCGCAGATCCGGTTGTAGCCCTCGGGCGAGTTGGGATCGTCGACCGTGTTGCAGTCATCCACCCGGTCGTTCCACTCGTCGGCGACCGAGCCCGCCTGGGTGCAGGGGATTCCCGCGAACTTGAGGTTGCTGATCGCCTTCGCGGTCGTGCACGCATTCGGGGCGGAGGTGGGCGCGGTCGGCTCCGGCTCCGGGGCGGCCGGCTTCGGGGGCGCAGCCGTCGGTGGCGCCGGCGTGGTCGTCGGGGCTGGCGGCGCGGCGGCCTCGGTGGGGGTCGTCGGAACGACGGGAACCGTCACCGCGTCGTCGTCGTCGCCGCAGCCGGCGACGGCCAGCAGGGCAGCGAGGCACGCAACCGCCAGCAGTGCCTTGTTCGGAGCCGGAAGGTCCACGTTCGAGCAGCGTTTCTACCCGATTCGGCCACGCTCTATCGGTCATCCTTACCTTCCCCCACCCCAGAGGAGGCGAAATGACAGGAAAGGCAGACTTCACCGAAGACGAATGGAAGCTCGTCCTCCAGGGACCGACCAGCGCCGGGCTCCTGGTGGTTGTCTCCGATCGAGGCGGCTCCATCCGCGAGAGCTTCTCGATGGCGAAGGCATACGCAGAGGCGCGCCAGGATCGCGGCGACAGCGAGCTGCTCGACACGATCGTCGCGGCCAAGCCCGAGGTCGACAAGACCCGGTCACACTCGCCCGAGGAGGTCAAGGAGCGAGGCCTCCAGCACCTCCGGGACGCGGTCACCCTGCTGGAGCAGAAGGCGACCCCCGAGGAGGTCGAGGAGTACAAGCGGTTCATCGTCGACCTCGCGGAGCGCGTCGCCGACGCCCGCAAGGAGGGCTTCCTCGGGCTCAGCGGCGAGCGGGTCAGCTCCGACGAGCGGGCCGCGATTGAGCAGATCGCCGAGGCGCTCGGCACCGAGGCACCCCAACCGAAGCCGGAGAGCTAGCGGAGCCAGGCTCAGGCAGGAGAGCCCGCTGACGGAACGGCGGCCGGCTCGAAGCTCTCGCCGGGCTCGAGGATGCGAGCCGTCGCGGGAGCGCGCGCTCGCGGCCTCCTCGAAGCGGGCCGCCGCATCGTCCTCGGCGACCGGGCGGTACCAGGGATCGATCTCGAAGCCGCCGTAGTGGATCGGGACGATCGTCCCGGCGTCGAGCAGCTCACCGGCGAGCGCAGCCTGCTCCGGCTCCAGCGCCGCCGCCAGAGGGCTCGGCGGCTGCAGGTGCGGAAAGTTGACGACCGGCCCGTTGATCGGCGCGAGGACGAGATCGAAGGGCCCGTGGCGGCGAGCCATCCGCCACCAGAATCCGTGGAAGACCGTGTCCCCGAGGTGGAGTGCCCGCTGACCATCGGCCTCGACCAGCCACGAGACCTGGGGATCGCCGAGGCCATCGACGGCCGGGAGCGCGGTCAGCGCGAACGGGCCGACCTCGACGCGCTCCCAGACGTCGACCACGCTCCGCCTCAGGCCCGCTCGCTCGAGCTCCGAGTTCGCCTGGGCCAGGGCGAGGTTCTCGACGTCGGCGCCTCCCGGCCAGGCGGGCTCGTGGACGCCGGCGTCACCGGCCAGGGCCCCGCCAGCGCTCCCGCGTCGGCGTGGTCCCGGTGCAGGTGGCTGACCAGCCCCGCGACCGCGGCCCCAGCCTGGGGTGGCACGACGGTCGGCAGCGTGACGCGGCTGGCCTCTTCCCCGAGCGGGGCAAAGGTGGCGCCGGGGTCCGCCAGCGGATCGATCACGACGGTGACCCCATCCGCCTCGATCTCGACTCCCGCCCAACCCAGCCACCGGATCCTCATCGCCTGACCTCATTTCCGCTCTTTTATCGGACGACCGTACGGTATCATGAGGCGCGATGCCACGCCGCTCCGCAGCAGCAGTCGCCGACACCCGCGCCGCCGTAACCGAGGCCGCGGTCGATCGCGCCTCCGTCGATGGCCTCGAGGGCCTCACCATCGGCCGCCTGGCCGGGGAGGTGGAGATGCGAAAGAGCAGCCTCTTCAGCCTCTTCGGCAGCAAGCAGGAGCTCCAGCTTGCGACCCTCGAGTCCGCGATTCAGCAGTTCACCGACGAGGTCTGGGGGCCGGTGGCGGATGAGCAACCCGGGATCGCGCGCCTGCTG
This sequence comes from uncultured Solirubrobacterales bacterium, assembly GCA_963752585.1. Taxonomy (GTDB): domain Bacteria; phylum Actinomycetota; class Thermoleophilia; order Solirubrobacterales; family 70-9; genus CAVVYV01. The sequence continues at coordinate 172,483 of CAVVYV010000004.1, read as the reverse complement.
GCCCTGTGCGATAGCTGGCTCGCATACCACCAGCGCGAGGCCCTGCCGGGCGGCTGCTTCCTCACCACCGCCACGATCGAGTTCGACGCCCGGCCCGGCCCGCTCCGCGACGCGGTGGCCGGCACCATGGATCGCTGGCTCGGCGTGATCGAGCGCGAGGTCGCCCTCGCCATCGACGCCGGCGAGCTCCCGCCCGACACCGACCCGGCCGACGTCGCCTTCCAGCTCAACGCCCTGGCGGCGGCGGCGAGCTACGGGTTCCAGCTCTCGCGCGACCCGGAGGTGTTCGCCCGGGCCCGGCGCTCGATGCGGCGGGCGCTCGGCGCCTGACCGACGGCTAGGGCGACGCCCTCCATTGGGCCCGCCACTCCGGTGCCTCGAAGCCTTCGGTGACGTAGATCGACTCTCGCGCGATCTTCTCCCCTCGGATCTCGAGGATGCTCACCCCGAAGCTCGGCGCACCCTCCTCGTAGCTGATCGAGATCTCCGCGACCCAGAGATCCTCTCGGCCTCTGATCTCCTGGAACTCGACGGTCGTCGACGCCGGATAGTTGCTCCTCCATTCGCGGAAGCTCTCGACGCCGACGAAGCGCTCGCCGGACTGCGGGAACTCGAGGACGGCGTCGTCGTGGTACATCTCGTGAGCGCGGCCGGGATCGCTGCTCGCGAACTCGAAGTGCTGCTTGAGCATCGCCTTGACCGTCGCCTCATCCACGCCGCACAGATTGCCCGATTCGCGGCCCCGCCAAGGGTCGTGTCGCTACTTGCTCGCCGTATAAGTTAGGACGCCGGTGTCGCAGGTCTCGGCCGGCCTCGGATTCCCAGCCGAATCCACTCCCGCTCGCCTATAGAAGTGAGCGTGAACGGTGCCGGTGACCGACTTCTTGTTGACCTTGCCGGTAAGGGTCATGAAGTTCCCGGCCGTCTCCTCCGGGGTGTCGAGCTCAGGGTTCCGGTAGGTGCCGGAGAACTTCCGGTTCTTCTTGATCTTCAAGGCGCGGTTGACGGTGTTGTGGGTCGTGTCGGTGATGCCATCGTGATAGCTGCCAAAACACTGCGGCGGATCGCACACCCCGTTGAAGTCAAGACAGAGGGGCTTGCAGCCGTTGGACTCGAGGCAGGGCCCGTAGATGCCCTTCACCCGTACAACCCCATCCGGGACCACCTTCGGAGTCTTGCCACGGAACACCACCTTCAACTCGATCGACGGGACTTCCCTCGGGAAGCCGGTGTTGCTCGGGACAAACGGCTGGTTCACGGGTCCCTGGAACTTGACCGTCCCGCCCTTGCCCAACGCCATCGGAGGCGCGATCGCCAGCGCGGCGCAGATCCCCGCCAAGGTCGCGGAGAAAAGAAGCTTGGAGGGGAACTTGGCGTGCATGGCGTCCCCCTGAAGGTAGTGGGAATTAGAGGGAAAGCAAGCGATTGGCAGCAAAACGGGTCTGGTCAGCTGCTCAGCGTCCGTCTGGCTGTCCGAGTCGCCGACGATGGCTGAGCTCTTCACCCCCGAGGTGCGCCTCCTGCGGCCCTTGACTTTCCCCATCAGGCGAATAGGGTTGCCCTCGGCGCGGTGGCGCCCACAGCCTCGACCCGTCTGCGCCCCGCGATCGAGCGAGGGCCTTTACTGGCCCCGGAAATCGCAAGTCAGGAGCCGCAGATGGAATCCTCAGCCTCGACCAGTCAGGCCGCCGCCGATTCGGGCACTGCCCAAGACGGAGTGATCCGACCTTTCAGCATCGAGGTCCCCCAAGAGGAGCTCGACGAGCTCCGCCGACGCATAACCGCCACACGCTGGCCCTCCAAGGAGCTCGTCGACGATCGCTCGCAGGGCGTGCAGCTGGCGACGCTGCAGGAGCTCGCGCGCTACTGGACCTTCGACTACGACTGGCGCAAGTGCGAGGCGAGGCTGAACGAGCTCCCGCAGTTCACGACCGGGATCGACGGGGTCGAGATCCACTTCATCCACGTCCGGTCGCCGCACGAGGACGCAATGCCGCTGATCATGACGCACGGCTGGCCCGGCTCGGTCGTCGAGCTGCTCGAGACCGTCGGCCCGCTGACCGACCCGACCGCTCACGGCGGCACCCCCGAGGACGCATTCCACCTGGTGCTGCCGTCCATCCCTGGCTACGGCTTCTCGAGCGAGCCGACCGAGCTCGGCTGGAACGCCGGGCGCGTCGCGCAGGCCTGGGCGGAGCTGATGCGCCGCCTCGGCTACGACCGCTACGTCGCCCAGGGCGGCGATGTCGGCGCCGCCGTCACCGACGCGATGGGCCGCCAGGCGCCGGAGGGGCTGCTCGGCATCCACCTGAGCATCCTCGCGCCGGCGCTCGGGATCTTCGAACAGCTGCCGGCGGAATCGGAGGCGGAACGCGCGGCGCGCGATGCGCTCACCGAATTCAGGGCGGCGGCTTCGGCTACTTCCTGGAGATGGCCACGCGGCCGCAGACGATCGGCTACGCCCTGCTGGATTCACCCGTCGCCCTGGCGGGCTGGATGTGCGACCACGACACCGACAGCTACTACAAGATCTCCCGCGCGTTCGTCGACGGGGAGCCCGTGGGCAATCTCACCCAGGAGCACATCGTCGACAACGTCACGACCTATTGGCTGACGGGCACCGGGGCATCGGCGGCCCGGTCGTACTGGGAGGACGGTCGGGCCCAGGCTGCCGCGGCTGCGGGAAGCCAGGCTCCTCCGGACGTCTCGCTCCCGGTCGGCTTCACCGCGTTCCCCGACGAGATCTTCGTGGCCCCGCAGAGCTGGGTCGAGAAGGTCTATCCCAACGTCGCCTACTTCAACGAGGCTGACAGGGGCGGTCACTTCGCCGCCTGGGAGGAGCCCGAGCTGTTCTCGGAGGAGCTCCAGGCAGCGTTCAGCTCGGTGCGATGAACCGCTAGTCAGCTCGAACTAGGAGGTCCAATATGGAGGCCCGGGTCGACGCCACCAAAACCGAAGACGCCCGGCAAACGGTCGCGAGCTACGCAACATACGCCGAGGCCCAGCGGGCCGTCGACTTCCTGTCAGACCGCGGCTTCCCGGTGGAGGGCGCCGAGATCGTCGGGCAGGACGTACGGCTCGTCGAGCGCGTTACCGGGCGGCTCACCAATGCGCGCGCGGCGGCCGCGGGAGCGGGGAGCGGCGCCTGGTTCGGCTTGTTCATCGGGCTGCTGGTCGGCCTGTTCACCACCGGCCCGGAGTGGCTGGGCCTGGTGCTCGGCGGACTGCTGATCGGCGCGTTCTGGGGTGCCGCGTTCGGCTTCTTCGCCCATTGGGTGACGCGAGGGGAGCGCGACTTCGCATCGGTGCGCAACCTCGTCGCCGGCCGGTATGAGCTGATCGTCCCCAACGACCAGGCCCAGCGGGCGCGCGAGTTGCTCGGAGAGCACCGCTAGACGACCGTCGCGCGAACGGTGAGCGCGCCCGACTGGACTCGAACCAGTGACCTTCGGTTTCGTAGACCGACGCTCTATCCAACTGAGCTACGGGCGCGTGTCCCCCATTATCGCGGCGGTTGAGGGTAGCGCGCTCCTAGCGAGGAACCGGCTGAGCGGGGCCGCCGCTAGCCGCGGATGAATACCGGCGTCCCGAGCGGGACCCGGGCGAAGAGCGAGACCATGTCCGGGTCGCTCGCCCGCAGGCAGCCCGACGAGTTGGCGCCGCCGACCCCGCCCGGGGTGCCGTGGATCGCGATCCGATCGCCGCCGATCCAGCCGGATGGCAGGTTCGGCTGGTGGCCGCTGAGGGCGAGCACGCAGCAGCCATACCAGGGGCCCACCCCGGGTCCGGCGAGGCCGTCGGTGACCGAGTAGTCGCCGAGCGGGGTCGGGGAGCTGGCCGAGCCGACCGTGACCGGGAAGCGGTCGAGGACCTTGTCGCCGTGATGCAGCTCGACGACCTGGTCGGAGGTGTCGGCGCTGATCCAGAAGCGGGTCCCGGTCACCTCGAGAACCGCGCGGTCATCGCGGATCCAGCCAACCTCGTTATAGACCTCGGGGGTGTGGACCCCGAACCAGTCGCCCCGGATCTCCGAGATCCAGAACGTCCGCGGGGCGCCGAACTCGGTCTCGTCGCCTAGCGTCGCACTCACCTTCCCGCCGGGCGCGTCCCGGACCTCGACCTTTTCGCCGGGCTGCACCCTGGCGATCGGGAAGTACGGTCCCCTGACATCGGGTGGCGGATCCGGGATCAGGTCGGCCGGCGAGAGCCCGGCGGCCCCGCGAAGCGCCCCGAACAAGTCAATCCCGGCACCTGACGCGTTTTCGGAGCGAGCCTCGTCGTCCCCGTCCCGGAGGAGCAGCGCCAAGGCGAGCACCCCGACCACCAGGGCGAACACGATTGCGGGCGCCTTCACAGCGGAGAGGGAGGGATTCGAACCCTCGAGAGAGCTATTAGCCCCCTACTCGCTTAGCAGGCGAGTGCCTTCAGCCGCTCGGCCACCTCTCCGGGCAATGCGGGGTCCGATTGTAGGCTGGCTGATGATGCCCGGAGCAGACCCCGCAGCGCCCCCGCAGGAGCCGCAGACCCCCACCCCGGCGCCCGCGCCACCGACCCCCGTCGAGGCGAACGAGCGCTACGAATCGGTCTTCGCCGAGGTCCAGGCGCCATTCGCGTTCGTCGACCTCGACGCGGTCTGGGCGAACGCCGCCGAGATGCTGCGGCGCTCGCGGGGCAAGCCGATCCGGGTCGCGAGCAAGTCGATCCGGAGCCGGCCGATCATCGAGCGCCTGCTCGCCCTCGACCGGGGGTTCCAGGGGATCCTCTCGTTCACCCTGCCCGAGACCCTGTGGCTGTGGGAGCAGGGGCTCCGGGACCTGGTGATCGCCTACCCGACCACCGACCGTGCGGGCATCACCCGCCTCGCCCGGCTCACCGCCGAGCATCCCGACGAGGCCCCGGTGCTGATGGTCGACTGCCCCGAGCACCTCGACCTGATCGAGGCCTGCGCGACCTCGTTCGTCGCCCCGATCCGGGTGGCGATCGAGATCGACTGCTCGTGGTGGCCGCTGGGCGGGGTGCTGAAGGTGGGGCCGAAGCGCTCGCCGGTGCGCACCGCCGAGCAGGCGGTGGCGCTCGCCCGCGAGATCGATCGCCGCGAGCGGGTGAAGCTGGTCGGCCTGATGGCCTACGAGGGGCAGATCGCCGGCGTCGGCGACAACGCTCCCCGGAAGGCGATCCGGAACCTGCTGATCCGCGGGATGCAATCGGCGTCGGCCAAGGACGTCGAGGCCCGGCGGGCGGAGATCGTCACCGCCGTCTCGGAGGTGACCGAGCTCGAGTTCGTCAACGGCGGCGGCACCGGATCGATCGGGCTGACCGCCGCCGAGTGGGCGGTGACCGAGGTCGCGGCGGGATCGGGCTTCTACGCGCCGGTCCTCTTCGACCACTACCGCTCGTTCAAGCTGCGCCCGGGGGCGATGTTCGCGCTCCCGGTCGTCCGCAAGCCGAGCCCGAAGGTCGCCACCGTGCTCGGCGGCGGCTATCTCGCTTCCGGGGTCGGCGCCAAAGACCGGATGCCTGTGCCTCACCTACCGGACGGCCTCCGGCTCGACCCGCTCGAGGGCGCCGGCGAGGTGCAAACGCCGGTGCTGGGGGCGGCCGCGGAGAGCCTGCGGATTGGCGACCGCGTCTACTTCCGTCACGTCAAGGCCGGCGAGCTCTGCGAGCGATTCGGGCGGCTCTATCTGATCGCCGGCGACACGATCAGGGACGAGGTCCCCACCTACCGGGGCGAGGGCAAGACCTTTCTCTAGTCAGTGCGGGGCAACCGGCCCGAGGACCCGGTCGAGGCAGAGGTTGCGGAAGCGGCCGTCGGGGTCGAGCCGGGCTCGCAGCGCCCGGAAGTCGTCCCAGCGCGGGTAGCGCTCGGCCAGGGTCGCCGCCGTCTGGAAGTGGCGCTTTCCCCAGTGGGGGCGGCCGCCGTACTCGAGCATGATCGCCTCGACCGAGCGGAAGTAGCTCTCCCAGGCCATCCCCTGGAACTGATGGACGGCGATGTAGGCGGTGTCGCGGTCGTGCGCGGGGCTGAGCCAGGAGTCGTCGGCGGCGACGAACCGGACCTCGATCGGGAAGCCCACCGGTGGCTCGGCCCGCTCGGCGGCGTCGAGCACCCGCCTCGCCGCCTCGGCGGCGTGGCGCCGGGGGATCGCGTACTCCATCTCGGTGAAGCGGACGCGCCGGTCGCTGGCATAGACGCGGTAGCTGCGATCCACCTTCGTGGTCTTCCCCACCCGGGAGGCGACGAAGCGGGACAGTCCGGGAATCCGATCGGGCATCCGCCGGCCGAGCCTGGCAACCCCGCCCAGCACCCAGTTCTCCAGGATCACCTCCTGCCCGTACTCGAGCACCGCGTTGCGTGGCTTCGGCGGCTCGTCGGTGCGGAGGCTCTGGCGCAGGAGCGCGGTCTCTGTGTGGGGGAAGACGTAGAACTCGAAGTGGTCCGAGCCGTCGGCGAGATCCTGGATTCGTTCCAGGGTCTTCTCCAGCGGCAGCGATGAGTCGACCCGGCGGACGGTGAACGCGGGGACGGTCCTCAGGGTGACGGTCGCGATCACCCCCAGTGCCCCGAGCCCGACCCTGACCGCCGGGAGCAGCTCGGCCTCCGAGTCGGCGGAGACGTCGAGCAGGGTGCCGTCGGGCAGGACCATCTCGACCGCATCGACCAGGGTCGAGAGGTTGCGAAATCGTCCTCCGGTGCCGTGGGTCGCGGTCGAGATCGCCCCAGAGATCGTCTGCTTGTCGATGTCGCCGAGGTTCTCGAGCGCCATCCCGTACCCCCAGATCGCCTCGCTCAGCGCCCGCAGCCCGATCCCCGCCTCGACCTTGACCAGGCCGGCCTCCCGGTCCACCCCGAGGACCCGGTCGAGGCGATCCATCCGCAGCAGCACCCCTCCGGTGCAGGCGACGTCGGTGAAAGAGTGCCCCGCGCCGACCGCGCGCACGGTCAGCCCCGCTTCGGTGGCGCGCTGCACCGCTTCGATCAGCTCCCCGCGACCGCTCGGGCGCTCGATCCGCGCCGGGAGGCACCGCTGGTCGCCGGCCCAGTTCCTCCACTCCTTCGCCATCGGCGGCAGCCTAGGGACTGTGCGGACTGAGGTAGGGTCGGGCCATGGCCGCAGTCCGCTACGAACAGGCCTCCGAGGGAAGGGTCCGCCCCTTCGACCCTACCCAGCCGAAGGGGCCCTGGATGAGCTTGCTCGCCTGGAGTGCCCGCCAGCGCCCGGTCACCTGGTTCCTGGTCAACGTCGGGCAGCGGATCGATCCGCCTCTGATGAAGGTCAGCGGCGGCCGCCTGAAGAGCACCTTGAACGCCCCCCAGGTGCTGCTCACCCACACCGGGGCGAAGAGCGGTAAGAAGCGGACGACCCCCCTTGCCTACTTCACCGACGGCGACGACGTGATCGTGATCGCGTCGAAGGGCGGGGCTCCAACCCACCCATCCTGGTACCACAACTGCATGGCCAAGCCCGAGGTCGAGCTGTTCAGCAAGGGGGGCGGCGGCCGCTATCTCGCCCGCGAGGCCGAGGGGGCGGAGCGCGAGCGGCTCTGGAAGCTGACGACCGATTTCTATCCGGGCTACGCCAAGTACCAGGAGCGCTGCCCCGATCGCCGGATCCCAGTGATCGTCTGCACCCCGCTCGACGACTAGTCCTCGACTAGCCTTTAGCGGTACCTCGGAGGGGTGGCAGAGTCTGGCTTATTGCGGCAGCCTTGAAAGCTGTTGACCTGGTTCTCCAGGTCCGGAGGTTCGAATCCTCCCCCCTCCGCTCGGCCCCAGCTAGTGGGTGGTGATGCTCAGCGACATCGTGCCCAGGAGATCACCCTCCCGGAAGTCGTTGCTCGGATCCCCGGAGGCGTTCGGGAAGACCTGGTTGAGGACGAAGGCCGCGAGGTAATCCAGGGTCACCGGCGCCTGGTTGACGGTGATCTGCTTGGTGTTGGCGTCCGCGGAGGTCGCCGCCGCGGCCAGGTCGAACGGTCCGAGTGCGGAGATCCCGACCGCCCCATACGGCAGCACCGTGTCCGAGGCCAGGGCGTGGATGTCGAACTGGGCCTCGAAAGCGGTCTGGGTGACCGTGGTCCCGACCGGCGGGCCCCCGTCGCAGGCGTTGGGTGCCGGCAAGCCGTCGTTCTTCCTTATCTTCTGGCCGCCGGCGCTCATCACCCGCCCGGAGCTGAAGTCGGGGGCGATGCTGCCTCCGGTGACCGGGAAGGTGAATACCGTTGGCGGGATGCCGCTCTGGACCCCGGGCGCGATCGCGGTGACGCCGTCGGCCATCACGGAGCTCACGCAGTGAGCGGCCAGCTTGTTCGCGAAGCCGAGGTCGGCATCGAACACCAGGGTCCCGCCGGGCAGCACCTCGACCGTCTTCGGCACCCCGCTGACCGACACCGTGCCGAGCGGCGCGCCGGCCTTGAGCCCGCCAGCGGCGGCGCTCGCCTTCGCTCCCGAACCCGGAGCCAGGACGCCGCTAAGCGCCTTCGCCCCCTTCGAGCCGAGCTTCGCGGTCACCCCGCTGACCTTGGCGCCCCAGCCGTCGCGGGTGACAGTCCCTCCGCTGAGCTTGCCGAAGCCGTTCACCTTCCGCTTCCCGATCTTCGCGTTGATCTTGCCGGCGCCCCCGGCGCCGCCGAGCACCAGGCTGATGATCTTCACCTTCGCCTGGCGCTTCCCCCGCTTCGCCTTCAGGGCGCCGGCGGTCGCCACGGTGCCGGCTCCGGTCGTCGGGTCGAGCTCGCCGCTGGTCATCCTCAGGTTGAGTGTCTTCGGCTTCAACTTCAGCCCACCCGCGCTGCGGAGCTGGAGCACCACCGAAGCACTTGAGAGAGGGTCGGGAGCGGCGATCGCGTGGCCGGCGGTCGCGACCCCGGTCAAGAGCGCAACCGTCAGCGCCCCGATGCAGAGGCGGGTCCGTCCGCCGATCCCTGTCGAGCTCATCCCGCTCTTCGTCATGCTCGCCTTGCACACAATGTAACCGGGATCCGGGCGTTCCCGCCCGTGACGCCTACGACGAGATCAATAGCCCGCCCGGCGCCGGTCGACGAGCAGGGTCTGAAGCGCGTGGCCGATCGGGCCGCGCTCATCGTGGAGGGTGGTGTCGGCTAGCCCGATTCCGTTTCGCTCGGGAAGGGTGACCGCGTCGAGGCAGACCCATTCCCCGGCGGGCATCCGGTGCAGGTGGACGCTGAGGTCGACGTTGATGAACAGGTAGCTGCGCCAGTCGAGCGCCGCGCTCACCCCGTTGCCGGAGTCGGCCGCCGCCAGCACCCGTTGAAGGGGCGTCGGCTCCTCTCCCGAGACGAGCGGCACCCCCATCCGCATCCAGACCGTCGCCGGGCCGGCCTCCATGAACGCTCCGTTCAGGAAGCGATACTCCATCGCCGTGTGGTAGCCGGCGTCGTAGCCGGTGTGGAAGAACTCGCCGGGCTCTGCCCCCTCGGGCCCGCCTAGCGGCTCCGGCCGCCCGGGCGGCTCCTCGAAGGAGACCTCGGTGGTCCGAATCCGCCAGGCGTGTGCCCTGATCACCTCGCCATCGGCGTCGGCGAGCTTCGCCCGAACCAGCTCCACGCTTCGCCCCGGCCGGACGACCTCGGCCTCGACCGTTAGCGGCGCGATCGGCACCGCGCGGAGGAGCTCGTAGGTGATCCGTCCCACCTGCGCGGGCTCGCCCTCCCCGTTCCCCAGCCGCCCGCCGCCGAGGCGCTCGACCTCGCGGCCGAGCAGGGCCGCGGGCGGGCCAGCGTGCTGGGCGCCCGGGTCCCAGGGGCCCCGGGTGAGCTCGGTCGCCACATAGCGGTCGCCGTCGGACTCGTAAAAGGACTCGGGCACGCGCGGCATCGTATGGATGGACGGCGGGGCCCGTTTAGCGTCGCTTGAGCCCCGGAGCTACCCTCGATCATGTCCCCCAAGAGCGGAGGAACAAGTGGAGAAGCTTAAGAAGACCGAGCAGGAGTGGAAGCGCGAGCTCACCCCCGAGCAGTACGAGGTCGTGCGCGAGAAGGGCACCGAGGCGCCGTTCACCAGCGAGCTCAACGACAACAAGGCCGCTGGGACCTACAAGTGCGTCGCCTGCGGACAGCCCGTGTTCGACTCCGAGACCAAGTTCGACTCCGGCACCGGCTGGCCGAGCTTCTACCAGCCGATGGACGACGAGTCCGTCGAGACCGAGGCCGACAACAGCCTGTTGATGCGGCGCACCGAGGTGCTCTGCTCACGCTGCGATGCCCACCTCGGACACGTCTTCGACGACGGTCCGAACCCAACCGGCCAGCGCTACTGCATCAACGGCTGCGCGCTGACCTTCGAGGACGAGGACAAGGCATAAGCTCGCGGCCAGGCGGCCGCTAGACCTTGCCGCCGGCCCCGAGGTAGCTGAAGCGGACCGCGAGAGCGACCGCTTCGGTCCTCGTGTCCACCTCCATGCGCGCGATCGCATTGCGAACGTGCGTATGGACGGTGGCGGGGCTGAGCGAGAGCCGGTCCGCGATCTGCTTCACCCGCAGGCCCTCGGCGAGCAGCTCGAGGATCTCGCGCTCGCGGGGGGTGAGCTCGAGCAGCTTCTCGACCTCGCCGGCACCCTGGCCGAGCTCGGTTCCGACGAAGGTCCCGCCGCCGGCGACCACCTCGATCGCCCGGGCGATGTCCTCGCTGGGAGCGGACTTCAGCACGTAGCCTGAGGCGCCGGCGCGCAGGGCGAGGGTGAGCAGGTCGGGCTGAGCGTGCGCGGTGAAGATGATCACCCTGGTGGGGGGCATCACCTTGAGGATCTCCTTGGTCGCCTCGATCCCGTCCTGGCCGGGGAGCTCGACGTCGACGATGCAGACGTCCGGCTTCAGCTCCTCGACCTTCTTCACGACCTCCTCGCCGGAGGCGGCCTCGCCGACGATCTCGACGCTCTCGACCGCGGCCATCCGCGCCTTCACCGCCTCGCGGACGATCTCGTGGTCGTCGCAGATCACCACCCGCTTGGGAGCACCGGCGTTCATAGGGTGGGAATGCGCTCCGGAAGTCCGAATTCCTGCAAAGAAGCGGGTATGGACACCGTTCCGTCTTCCCCCTGTCGGTTCTCGAGGAGCGCGATAAGAGTACGACCGACGGCCACCGCAGTGCCGTTCAAGGTGTGGAGGAACTCTGGGGAGGCACCTTCGCCGGGACGGTACCTGGTACTGAGGCGTCGCGCCTGGTAGTCGGTCGTGTTGGAGCAGCTGGTCAGCTCGCGGTAGCGCTCCTGGCTCGGGATCCACGCCTCGCAGTCGAACTTCCGCGAGGCGGAGGCGCCGAGATCGCCGGCGGCGATCTCGACCACCCGGTAGGGGATCTCGAGCGCCTGGAGCATCCGCTCCTCGATCGCGAGGATCCGCTCGTGCTCGTCGGCTGAGTCGCCCGGCTCGCAGAAGCTGAACATCTCGACCTTGTCGAATTGGTGGACGCGGAAGATTCCCCTCGTGTCGCGCCCGGCCGCGCCGGCCTCGCGACGGAAGCAGGTGGAGAAGCCGGCGTAGCGGCGAGGCAGCTCCTCGGAAGAGAGGATCGCGTCGGCGTGGAGGGCCGCAAGCGATACCTCCGAGGTCCCGACCAGGAAGAGCTCGTCCTCGGGGACCTCGTAGATCATCTCCCGCTCGCCCGGAAAGAACCCGGTTCCGAACAGCGCCGGCTCGCGGACCAGCACCGGAGGGGCGGCCGGCACGAACCCCTCCGGGCGAAGGGTCTCGAGCGCGAACCGGACGAGCGCCAGCTCGACGAGGACGAGGTCGCCGAGCAGGTATGCGAAGCGCGATCCGGAGGCCTGGGCGGCGGCCTCGATCTCGATCCAGCCGTGGCGCTGGCCGAGCTCGAGATGGTCGAGCGGCTCGAAGCCGAACTCCGGGCGATCGCCGACCTCGCGCAGCTCCCGTGCGTCCTCCTCGCTGTCGCCGTCCGGCGCCTCGGGGTCAGGGAGGTTGGGGACCTCGGCCCAGAGGCGGTCCCTCTCCCCCTCGACCTCGGCCAGCTCCGCCTCGAGCACCTTCAGCTCCTCCTTCAGCGGCGTCGAGCGCTGCCGAAGCTGCTCGAACTCGGGCTGGTCGCGGCCGCCCGATTGAGCGAGCTCCTCGATCCGCGCCGAGAGCTTGTTCTGCTCGGTTCGGCCTTCGTCGATCCGGGTGTTGAGCTCGCGGCGGCGCTCGTCGAGCTCGAGCAGCCGGTCGAGTTGCTCGGCGGCACCGCGCCGGGCGAGCGCCTTCCGCGCCGGGCCCGGGTCTCGGCGGATCTGCTGCAGATCGATCATCCGGGCGGAACTACGGAGCCGCGCTCGCCGGGCGTGGCTGCTCCTCGACGTCCTGGCCCGAGTACTTGGCGAGGAACGCCGCGACCTTCTCCGCGTCGGGGCCGACGACGATGTTCTGGGGCATGATCGCCCCGGAGAAGCCGCCGTTCCGGATCGCGAAGATGACGTCGTCGACCGTTTCCCTGCGCTGGTCGAAGTTCGGGCCCTGGGTGCGCTGGCTGCGGTTGGCGCTGCCCTGGGTCCCGGCCGCGCTCAGCGTATGACAGCCGGAGCAGCGCTCGGCGAAGATCACCGCGCCCTCGTGATCGGGGTCGCTTGAGGAGAGCTCCACGCCCTCGCTGCCGCAACCGCTCGCGATCGCGGCCGCGGCGACTGCGATCAGTACGAAAGCCCCACGCACGCGGCGGGATCATATGTTCTTGACGCGGGGCATACGGTTCGCGAGTGGCCGATGCCCCCGACCCGGATGCCTTCCGCCGCGCCCTGGGCGCCTACCCGACCGGGGTGACAGTGGTCACCGCGGTCGGGCCGAACGGGCCCTCGGGGGCGACCGCGAACGCGGTCAACTCGCTCTCGCTTGAGCCCCCGATGATGCTCGCCTGCCTCGATCGCGGGTCGCGCACCCTGATTTCGGTGCGCGCCGCCGGTCGGTTCGGCGTCAATGCGCTCGCCGCCGGCCAGGAGGCGCTGGCGAAGCGGTTCTCGGCCAAGGACCCCGAGTCGTCCAAGTGGGAGGGGGTGGAGTGGCTCGAGCGCGAGGGCTGCCCCCGCCTTACCGACGCCCTGGTCTGGGTCGCCTGCGAGCTCCAGGAGGAGATCGACGGCGGCGACCACCTGATCCTCACCGGGAACGTGCTCGAGGCCGACGCCCGCGAGGGCCGGCCGCTGATCTTCCACCGCGGCGCCTACCGGGACCTGCTCGCGGAGAGTTAGGCCCCTAGGCCTTGGCGGCGACCGGCTCGCCGGTGGATGGCTCCAACGGCGAGACCGGGTCGGGCAGCGGGAAGAGCTCGACGAACCGCGCCACGGCCCTCTTGTTTCCGGCCGCCTCGAGGTCCCCCGAAAACTCCGCTTGGGCCAGCGAGCGATCGTTGAAGACCACGTCGACGAGGCTCATGTGGTCCGGGGCGGAGATCGTCGCGTCGGGGTTCTTGATGTCCCCTGGCTCGATCTCGAAACGGCCTCCGCCGACCTTGGCGTAAAAGCGCTCCTCACCGAGAAGCAGCTCGTAGGTCGCCCGAAGCCCCTTTGCCGCCTCCGGACTGAACATCGTCCGCATCGCGAGGATGAACGAGGTGAGGCTGAGCGGGCCGTCCTGGGGCATCATCGGCGAGCGGGAGCCCCACTGTCCGAGGGTCTGCAGCACCGGCTCGAGCTCGTAGCCCCAGTCGGTGAGCTCGTAGACGTGGGAGCCGGCGGGCGGCGGGAGCTTTCGGCGCCTGAGGACGCCATGCTCCTCCAGCTCCCCAAGCCGCTTGCCGAGGACGTTCGGGCTGATGTCGGGAATCCCGGCCCGGAGGTCGGTGAACCGCCGCGGTCCGACCATCAGCTCACGGACGACCAGCAGCGCCCACCGCTCCCCGACGAGCTCGAGGGAGTGGGCCGCGGCACATCCGTCCTGGTGTGAGCGCTTCCGAGCCATCCCGCCGAAGAGTATACGCGGTGCCCTCCTAATTTACAACTGCGTAGTCCTCATTCAGGATCAATGTGTTAAGGTGCCCGATGTCGATCTGGCGATTGCAAGTTCGTCGTCAAAGAGAGAGGCACTAAACGAAAGGAGACGGACAGTGCTCGAGAACAGCAAGGCATACAGCGGGATCGGGGTCGAGAACCTGAAGGAGGCCGAGCGGTTCTACGGGGAGTCCCTCGGCCTTAACACCGAGGTTGTCGACGAGGACAACCTGATGACCCTCCACCTCGCCGGCGACCGCCCGACCCTGGTCTATCAGCAGGAGGGCACCACCCCGGCCAGCTACACGGTCCTCAACTTCCCGGTCGACGACATCGACAAGGCCGTCGACGAGCTCGCCGGGCGCGGCGTCTCCTTCGAGCGCTATGAGGACTTCCCGTTCGAGCAGGACGAGAAGGGGATCGCCCGCGGGCTCGCGGCCGAACAGGGTCCGGACATCGCGTGGTTCAAGGACCCCACGGGCAACGTCCTCTCGGTACTCCAAGAGTCATGAAAGAGGAGGGAACGATGAACCTGCCCGAAGTCGTCTCAGCCAAGGACTGGAATGCAGTGCGCGAGGACCTGCTCGTGAAGGAGAAGGAGCACACCCGGGCAGGCGACGCGCTCGCCGCCGAGCGCCGCCGGATGCCGAGGATGGCGGTGGAGAAGGACTACCGCTTCGAGGGCCCCGACGGGCCGGTGAGCCTGGCCGATCTATTCGAGGGTCGTCGCCAGCTGATCGTCTACCGCGCCTACTACGGGCCCGAGGTCACCACCTACGCCGAGGGGGGCTCGTACCCGCAGCAGGCCTGCGTCGGCTGCTCCTTCGTCGCCGACCAGGTGGCGTACCCCGCCCACCTGAATGCGCGGGACACGAGCCTCGCTTTCGTCTCGCGCGCCCCGCAGGCCGAGATCCAGGGCTTGAAGGAGCGCAAGGGTTGGGAGCACATCCCCTGGTATGAGCTCACCGACGACTTCGACAAGGACTTCGACGTCGGCGAGTGGCACGGGACCAACGTCTTCCTGCGGGACGGCGAGCGGATCTACCGCACCTATTTCATCGATGCCCGCGGCGACGAGAAGATGGGGAACACCTGGACCTACCTCGACATCACCCCGTTCGGCCGCCAGGAGGAGTGGGAGGACTCGCCGGAGGGTGTCCCGCAGACGGCGCCGTACGGGTGGTGGAACTACCACGATGCCTACGAGCGCGAGTCCGCTGAGGCAGGGGCGTGAATCCGATTCCGCTCGCGCATGTCTACGGCGTCCCGGTCGAGGAACTGTTCACGGTGGCCGCGGGCGGCGGCGCGATCTGGATCGCCGCCCGGATCTACGTCTCGAGCCTCGCCGGCAGGGGAAGGCGATGAGCGAGCGCGACGGATATCGCCACGGCGTCCCCTGCTGGGTCGCCGGCGTCTTTCCGGACCCCGACAAGGCGGTTGACTTCTACACCGAGCTCTTCGGCTGGGAGGTCTTCAACCTGATGCCGACGGAGCACCCCGGTGACCACTTCCTCTGCATGCTGAACGGCCGCAAGGCCGCCGCAATCGTCTCCCAGCACGGCGCGCCACCGCCGCCGCAGCCGGTCTGGGGGACTCACATCTGGGTTGACAGCGCCGACGAGGCGGTGGCGAAGGCAACCGAGGCGGGCGGGAGCGTCGTCGGCGAAACGTTCGACTCGCCGGCCGGTGGCCGGATGGCGGTGCTCGCGGATCCGGCAGGGGCGGTCTTCTGCGTCTGGGAGCCGGGTGAGCACCGCGGCGCGGAGGTCGTGAACGAGCCCGGCGCCTGGTCGATGAGCCTCCTCAACACCCGTGACCCCGAGGGGTCGGCGAAGTTCTACCGCGCTGTCTTCGGGTGGGAGCCCGAGGAGATGGACGGGGCCGGCGGAGTCAGGATGATGCGCCTCCCCGGCTTCGTCGGGGGCGAGCCGGAGCAACCGGTGCCCCGGGACGTGGTCGCGGTGATGGCGCCGATGGGCGACGATCAATTTCCCGAGGGGATGCCGTCGCATTGGGCGATCGACTTCTGGGTCAAGGACGCCGACGCGACCGCGGAGAAGGCGGCCGAGCTGGGTGGCGCGGTGATCGCGCCCCCGTACGACCTGCCGGGGTTCGGGCTACGTCAGGCCGTGGTCGCCGACCCCCAGGGCGCCGCCTTCTCGATCACCCGGCCCCCCGGGCCGCCCACCCCCTGACACACAGAGGAGCACGCCCTCCTGCGATCGGCCGCGCTAGAACGCGGAGCTGGTCCCCGCCGCTCGGAGCGCGAGCCCGAAGATCACCAGGCAGGACACCGCCATGATTCCCATCTCGCGGCGGAAGATCGCGATTGCGATCGCCTGCTGGCGCTCCTCGGGAAGGGCGCGGAAGTCGAGCTCGCCGAGCTCGAGCTGAGCGGAGCCCGCTCTGGCGCCCTCGGCCAGCAGCGAGATCAGCAGCGGCAGGCCGCCATAGAGGTAGTGGAGCTCGGACGCCTCCTCGCCCGGTGAAGACGAGGGCGAGGCCGAGCAGCGCCTGGATCACCACCGCCGCCTGGGCGACCCGAAGCGCGTACCAGAACCCGAGCGCCGGCCGGCGCTGGAGCCAGGCCACCCCGCCCCAGATCCCGGCGACGAGGTTGGCGGCGAGCAGGGCGATTCCGGTGACGAGATGGACCTCGGCCAAGTGCCGCGCCACTTTACGCCTAAAGCCGCTCGAAAGGGTCGGATTTCCGCTTGCTGATGCGGAAAATCACTATGTAACAGATTGATACAAAGTTGGTGATATAAGAGGAAAGCGCCGTGCTACAGAGCTATCTCCCCGTCCTCGTTTTCGCTGGCCTGGGCATCCTCGTGGGAGGCACCTTCGCGGTACTGAACGGGGTGATCGGGCGGCGGCCGCACAACCCGATCAAGGACCAGCCGTATGAGTGCGGGCTCCCGACCCCGATCACCCGCACCTTCAAGTTCGGGGTCAGCTTCTACATGGTCGCGATGCTCTTCATCCTCTTCGACATCGAGGTGGTCTTCCTCTACCCGGTCGCGGTGATCGTCCAGTCCGCCAAGAGCGTCTTCGTCCTGGTCGAGATCGGCATCTTCGTCACCCTGCTGCTGGTCGCCCTCGTCTTCGTCTGGGCGCGGGGGGCGCTCGATTGGAGATAGAGCGCCGGAGTCCCGGCCCGCTAGAGCAGCCGAGGACCCCTGAGGAGTTCAGGGCGAAGCAGCTGAAGGCGCGCGAGATGCTCCGTGGCGACCTCGAGGGCCGCGACCTCGACGAGTACGTCGAGGAGCGGGTGCTGACCACCACCCTGGAGAAGGCCCTCAACTGGGGCCGGGCGAACTCGCTCTTCCCGATGACCTTCGGGCTCGCCTGCTGCGCGATCGAGATGATCTCGATGGTCACCGCGCGGTACGACATCTCGCGCTTCGGCGCCGAGGCCTTCCGGGCCTCCCCGCGCCAGGCCGACATGATCATCCTCTCGGGCCGGGTCTCGACCAAGATGGCCCCGGTCATCCGGCGCGTCTACGACCAGATGCTGGAGCCGCGCTGGGTGATCGCGATGGGCGCCTGCTCGTCCTCAGGCGGGATGTTCGCCAACTACGCGGTGGTCCAGGGCGCCGACAAGTTCATGCCGGTGGACGTCCACATCCCCGGCTGCCCGCCGCGCGCCGAGGCCCTGCTGCACGGGTTCAACAAGCTCCAGCGGCTGGTCCAGGGGCAGCCCGACCTCGGCTGGCGGCAGCGATACAACGCAATCGGGACCGAGGAATGGGCTCGGGGAGAGGCCAAGCCGAGCCCCGAGGCAGTCGAGCGCGCCGCGAAGGCGGTCGCGGATGTGAGAGGGGGCTCCGCAGGCGAAGCCGAGGAGCCACCCGATTCATGGGGGGCCAGGTAATGCCTGACGCCCCAGGTCTCGAACTCATCGCCCAGAGCATCAACGAGCAGCGCGACGGGACCGTGATCGAGACCTCGTTCGAGCACGACCGCGCCGCGCTGATCGTCGATCCGGAGGGCGCCATCGAGGCATTGAAATGGCTGCGCGACACCGAGGGCCAGGGCTACACCTTCCTCTCCAGCCTCCACGCCGCCGACTACCTGCCGGCCACCCCCCGGTTCGCCGTCCACTACGAGCTTCTGTGCCGCGACCGGGTCGAGCGGATCCGGGTGAAGGCCCTGCTCGAGAACCCGGCCGCCGGAAACGGCTCCGACGCCCTTCCCGAGATCCCCTCATGCGTCGAGCTCTTCCCGACGGCGGAGTTCCAGGAGCGCGAGGTCTATGACTTCTTCGGGATCGTCTTCCGGGGCCACCCCGACCTCCGCCGGATCCTGATGCCCGAGGACTACGTCGGCTGGCCGCAGCGGCGCGACTTCCCGATCGGCGGTGAGCCCGTCCTCTACACCCACAACGAGGTGGAAGCGCCTCGCTGGTTCGAGTGATGCCCGACCAGCCCCTCAGAGACGAGCTGATCACCGAGCGCGGGGTAGATCGGCTCACCGAGGACCCGGTGGCGCCGGTGGTCGACGCGATGGCCGCCGTGGAGCCAGACGGGGAGATCGAGCAGGAGGTGATGACGATCAACATGGGGCCCCACCACCCCGCCACCCACGGGGTCCTCCGCCTGATCGTCACCCTCCGCGGCGAGCAGGTCCTCGACCTGAAGCCGGTGGTCGGCTACCTCCACACGGGGATCGAGAAGTCCTGCGAGGACAAGAGCTATTGGAAGGCGATCCCGTTCGTCGAGCGGATGGACTACCTCTCCTACTTCTTCAACATGGAGGCCTTCTGCGGCTGCGTCGAGCGGCTGCTCGAGCTGGAGATCCCCGACCGGGCCAAGTACCTCCGGGTGCTCCACCTGGAGCTCAACCGGATCATGTCGCACCTGGTCTGGCTTGGCACGTCGGCCCTCGACCTCGGCGCGATCTCGCTGCTTTGGTACTGCTTCCGCGAGCGCGACACGATCCTCGACCTGTTCGAGATGTCGACCGGGCAGCGGATGCATACCCGCTACTTCCAGGTCGGCGGGGTCTTCGAGGACATCCCGGCCGGGTTCGAGGAAAAGGTTCGTCAGTTCTGCCGCGAGATGCCCGAGCGGATTGACACCTTCGAGGCGCTGCTGGACCGAAACGAGATCTTCCTCCGGCGGACCAAGGACATCGGAATCGTCTCCCGCGAGCGGCTGCTCGAGCTCGGGGTCACCGGCCCGCTCCTCCGCGCCGCCGGCGAGCCCTGGGATCTTCGGAAGGCGACCGACTACCTCTCGTATCGGGACTTCGACTTCAAGATCCCGGTCGGGACCGTCGGCGACGGCTACGACCGCTACCGGGTGCGCCTCCAGGAGATGCGCGAGTCGCTGCGGATCATCGAGCAGGCGCTCGACGGCCTCCCCGAAGGGCCCTGGATCGCGGACGACCGCAAGGTGGTGCTGCCGCCCCGGGACGAGCTCTCCACCTCGATGGAGGCGCTGATCCACCACTTCAAGCTGGTCACCGAGGGCTTCCGGGTTCCGCCCGGCGAGCTCTACTACTCGATCGAGGGCCCCCGGGGCGAGCTTGGCTGCTTCGTCCTCGCCGACGGTTCGTCGAGGCCCGCCCGGGTCCACTTCCGCGACCCCTCCTTCGTCAACCTCCAGGTCTTCCGCGACATGTCCGTGGGCGGGTACATCGCCGACCTGATCCAGAACCTGGCGATGCTCGACCCGATCCTCGGGGGGATCGACCGGTGAGCCCGCTTGTCCCGAGAGTCCCGGAATGGGAGGAGCGGGTCCCGGAGGAGATCCAGGGCGAGCTTCTGGAGGACGTCTCGCTCGCCGCCGAGCCCGCGATCGAGGAGGAGCGCGCATCCGAGCGCGACCCGGCCCCTGTCCCCGAGCCCTCCGAGGTCGAGGTCCCGAGGGCGCTCGCCCAGGAAATCCGGCGGGCGATGAAGCGCTACCCGGAGACGCGCTCGGCCTCGATCCCGGCGCTGTGGGCGGTTCAGCGGCGTTACGGCTGGTGCAGCCCGGAGGGAATCCGCGAGGCGGCCGCGGTGATGGGCGTCACCCCCGCCTACCTGGAGGGGATCGCAACCTTCTACGACCTCTTCCAGATGGAGCCCCAGGGCGAGCACCAGGTGCTGGTCTGCACCAACATCTCCTGCTGGCTGCGGGGAGCGGATCAGCTCCTGGAGTCCTTCAGCGACGCGGCGGGGGCCGAGGTCGGCGAGAGCTCAGCCGACGGCAAGTTCTTCATCCGTGGCTTCGAGTGCCTCGGCGCCTGCGACATCGCCCCGATGGCCTCGATCGACGAGCGCTACTACGGACCGCTCACCGATGGCGACGCCGCCGCCGCGATCGAACAGCTCCGCGCCAAGGACGAGGTCCTCCCCGAGAAGCGACTCGAGGACCGCCCGGTCGCGGGCGAGGAGCGACCGCCGGCCGACAAGCGGATCACCCGGCACCCGATCAACAAGGTGAAGCGGAGGACGAAACCGAGGAAGAGCTCGAGGGCGAAGCGCTGATGCCCCCCGCCAAGGAGACCCGGGTCCTCTTCCGCAATATCGACGAGCCGAGGCTGGCCTCGATCCGCACCTACAAACGGCTGGGGGGCTACCAGGCGATTCGCAAGGCGTTCAAGGAGATGAGCGCCGAGGAGGTCCTGAGGGAGCTGGAGGACTCGGGCCTGCGGGGGCGCGGCGGCGCGGGGTTCTCGATGGGAAAGAAGGCCTCGTTCCTGCCTCGTGGCGACATGGACAAGTACCTCTGCTGCAACGCCGACGAGTCCGAGCCGGGTGCCTTCAAGGATCGCGAGCTGATGCAGAAGAACCCCCACCAGATGATCGAGGGGATCATCATCGCCGCCCGCGCCGCCGGCGCGAACCGTTGCTTCATCTTCATCCGCGGCGAGTACGACCTCCAGGGCGACATCCTCGACCGGGCGGTCGGGGAGGCCTATGACGCCGGCTTCCTCGGCGAGAACGTGCTCGGATCCGGCGAGCAGGTCGAGCTGGTCGTCCACCGCGGCGCCGGCGCCTACATCTGCGGCGAGGAGACCGCCCTGCTCGACTCGCTCGAGGGCAAGCGGGGGAACCCCCGGCTGAAGCCGCCGTTCCCGGCGGTCCAGGGCCTTTACGGCGGGCCGACCCTGATCAACAACGTGGAGACGCTCTCCAACGTCCCCCACATCGTCGCCTCCGGTGCCGACTGGTTCAAGGGCTTCGGCACCGAGCAGTCACCGGGGACCAAGGTCGTCTCGGTATCGGGCGACGTGCGGAATCCGGGCAACTACGAGGTGGAGCTGGGCATCAAGACCTCGAGGTTGATCAACGGGCTCGCCGGGGGCACTCTCGGCCGCCGGAAGATCAAGGGCTTCTTCCCCGGCGGCTCCTCGGCCCCGGTGCTGACCGCGGAGGAGGGGCTCGACCTCCCCTACAGCTTCGAGGCGGTGGCCGAGGCGGGCTCGATGCTCGGCTCGGGCTCGATCATCGTCTTCGACGAGACCACCAGCGTCGTCGAGCTGGCGCTGCGGACCGCGCGCTTCTACCACCACGAGTCGTGTGGAAAGTGCACACCCTGCCGCGAGGGCACCAACTGGACGGTGAAGATGCTGGAGCGCCTGATCCACGGCGAGGCGACCCCGATCGACCTCGAGACGATCGCCTCGGTCCAGAAGCAGATCATCGGCAACTGCCTCTGCGTGCTGGGCGACTCGATGGCGATGCCGGTCGGCTCGATGGTGGAGAAGTTCCGAGGCGAGTTCGAGGCCGCGCTCGACCGCCCGCCCCTGGAGCTGGCCGCGTGACCCGGCCGATCAGGAACGCGGTCACCCTGGTGGTCGACGGGCGCGAGGTGGTCGCCGCGGAGGGGACGATGCTCGTCGACGCCGCCAAGGGAGGCGACGTCGAGATCCCGGTCTTCTGTTACGAGCCGAAGCTCGGCGAGCCGGTCGGCGCCTGCCGGATGTGCCTGGTGGAGATCGAGGGAATCCCCAAGCTCCAGACCGCCTGCTCGACCCCTGTCCGCGACGGGATGGTCGTCTACACCCGGACCGATCGCGTAGTGGAGGCACAGAATGCCGTCGTCGAGTTCCTGCTCGTCAACCACCCGCTTGACTGCCCGGTCTGCGACAAGGGCGGCGAGTGCCCGCTCCAGGACATCGCGATGGGCTGGGGGCCCGGGAAGAGCCGCTTCACCGACCCGAAGCGCCACTTCCAGAAGCCGCTCGAGCTCTCCCCACTGATCGCGATCGACCGGGAGCGCTGCATCCTCTGCTACCGCTGCGTCCGCTTCAGCCAGGAGATCGCCGAGGACGAGCAGCTCCAGCTGCTCGACCGGGGCGACAAGAGCTTCGTCGGGACCTTCGACGAGCGCCCCTACATCGCCCCCTTCCACGGCAACATCATCGAGCTCTGCCCCGTCGGGGCATTGACCTCCTACACCTACCGCTTCCGGGCGCGCCCCTGGGACATCGAGCAGGCCGGCTCGGTCTGCACCCTCTGCCCGTCTCAGTGCAACGTCGCCTACACCGTCCGCGACGAGCGGGTGCTGCGGGTGCTGGCGCGGGACAACACCGAGGTCGACGACGGCTGGCTCTGCGACAAGGGGCGCTTCGCCTTCCAGATGTTCGGCTCCCCCGAGCGGATCACCCGGCCGATGGCGCGCGCCGGCGACGGGTCGCTGAGCCCGATCAGCTGGGAGCAGGCGACCGCGAGGATCGCAAAGGCGTTTGGCGGGGCGGGCTCGAAGAGCGCCGCCCTGGTCGGGGGCGCCAGCTCCAACGAGGAGGGGTGGCTGGCCCAGCGGATCGTCCGCGATCTGGGGGCGTCGAACGTCGACTGCGGCGCCAATCCGGTGGAGCGGGGAACGCTTGCCGAGCTCTCCCGCCCCGAGCTCGGCCTGAAGATCTCGGACCTCGACAACGCCGACGCGATCCTCGTCCTCGGCACCGACCCCCTGCACGAGATGCCGATTCTCGACCTGCGGATCCGGAAGGCGGTGCGTAGGGGTGGGGCGAAGCTGGCGGTCGCCTCTGAGCGCCCCACCGCGCTCGACGGGGGAGCCGAGGAGGCGGTCCGCTACGCGCCGGGCGACGCCGCCGCCTTCGTCCGGAGCCTGGCCGCCGCGCTCGGGGCCGAGGGCTTCCGCTCCGACCGGGCTCACACCCTGCGAGCGAAGGCGATCGCGGAGCTCCTCCGGGAGGCGCCGGACCCGTCGATCGTCTGGGGCGAGCGGCTCTGGCGCAGCCCCGGCGCCGCCGAGGCGCTCCATGCCTGCGCCCGGGCCCTCGAGATGCACCGGCGGATCGGCACCGGGCTGCTCGAGGTGCCGGAAGAGTCGAACGCGCGCGGCCTTCGCGAGGTCGGCTGCCTCCCCGGCGCCGGCCCGGGCCTCACCCCCGCCCCGGAGGGACGCGACGCCGCCGCGATCAAGCAGGGGCTCGCCGATGGCGAGATCGGCGCCCTGCTGCTGCTCAACGCCGATCCCGTCCGCACCCACCCCGACTCGGACGGCTGGCGCAACGCCCTCTCCAAGTCCTTCGTCGTCTCCGTGGCCATGTTCGACGACGAGTCCACCCAACAGGCCGACATCGTCCTCCCCGCCGAGACCCACGCCGAGAAGGACGGCACCGTCACCCACCCCGACGGCCGCCTTCAGCGACTTCGCCGCAACGTCCCGCTCCCCGACGAGGTTCGCTCCGGCTGGCAGTTCCTCGCTGACTTGTCGGCGACACTCGGCCGTGATCTCGGGTTGGGCACAGCCGCCGAGGTTTTCGACGCCCTCTCGAAGGACGTGCCCTTCTACGACACGCTGACGTATGAGGAGATTGGGGGGCGGGGGTTCCGTTGGCAGGAGAGGGATCCGGGCGCGTCTTGGACACCCGTAGCCGGGGCCGGGGGCATTTCCTCCGGTGCTGATTCGCCGCAGATGGCGTCAAGGCCGTCCGAGGGCCCGGAGGGGGCGGCTGCATACGCACCGTCGGAAACGCCCCCACCCCCGGCTTCCGATCGCCAGGATACCGGCCTGATTCTCGGCACCTATCGAGATCTGTGGGCCGTCGATGTCACCGAGCGCAACCCCGCGCTGCGGTTCCTCATGCCAAAGCAGAAGCTCGAACTCGCCGCCAAGGACGCCGAGAAGCTGGGGTTGAGTAGCGGCGATCCAGTCACCGTGTCGGTGAATGGATCTAGCGTCGAGGCCGAGGTTGCCATTCGAGATCGGATGCAGACCGGTGCCGCTTTCCTGATCGAGGGGACGAAGCGAGCAGAACGCGAACGTGCTGGCGAACGGGGCGCCGCGGCGGATCGAGGTGAGCAAGCGGTGAGCGTGCCGCTCGGGGAGGTCGGCTTCGCCGAGGCGAGCTGGATCATGGTGGTGAAGTCGCTGCTGATCTTCCTCGGCGTCTTCCTGATCGTCCCGATTCTCACCTGGGTCGAGCGGAAGCTGATCGGTCGCTTCCAGCACCGCTACGGCCCGAACCGAGTCGGCCCGGTGGGGCTGCTCCAGCCCCTCGCCGACATCGTCAAGCTCGCCGGCAAGCAGCCCTTCAGCCCCGAGGCCTCGGTCCCGTTCCTCTACGCGATCGCCCCGATCCTGGTGATCTTCTCGGGGATCATCACGATCGCGATCCTCCCCTTCGGCGACGTCAAGGACGGGGTCGGCTTCTACGGGATCGACGTCTCGATCGGGATCCTCTTCTTCTTCGCCTTCAGCGGGCTCGCCTTCTACGGCCTTCTCCTCGCCGGCTGGTCCTCGGGCTCGAAGTACAGCTTCCTCGGCGCGATGCGCTCCGCCGCCCAGCTGATCTCCTACGAGGTGGCGATGGGCCTCTCCCTGCTCGGCGTGGTGATGATGGTCGGCTCGCTCTCGCTCACCCACGTCGTCAACGCCCAGGACGAGATCTGGTACATCGTCCCCCAGATCGTCGGCTTCCTGATCTTCATGGTCGCCGGCTTCGCCGAGACCAACCGGGCCCCGTTCGACCTCCCCGAGGCCGACGCCGAGCTGGTCCAGGGGTTCATGACCGAGTACGGGGGCACGCGCTTCGGCTCCTACCTGCTCGCCGAGTACCTCGAGATGTTCGTCGTCTGCGGGATCGCGGCCACCTTCTTCCTCGGCGGCTGGCACGGCCCCGGGCCCGGCTGGCTCGACCCGATCTGGATGCTGGTGAAGACGCTCTCGCTGGTCTTCCTCTTCATCTGGGTACGGGCGACCCTGCCGCGGCTCCGCTACGACCAGCTGATGAGCCTCGGCTGGAAGGTGCTGCTTCCGCTCGCCACCCTCAACGTCCTCGTCACCGCGATCGTCGTCACCGTCTCCTGATGGAGGCCCGGCTGAACACCGAGAGGGCGGACTGGGAGGCCTTCCCCTACCTCGACTCGGCCGACGTGATCTCGGTCCAGCGCGGGCCCGAGCCCGGCGGCGCCGCCGGCGCCTACCGAACGTTCGCCGAGACCCTGCGCGGGCTGCGGACGACGATGGGGCGGCTGATCGAGGGGCCGGTGACGATCCAGTACCCCGAGGAGAAGACGCCGGTCTACCCGCGCTTCCGCGGGCGCCACAAGCTCCACCGGTTCGAGGACACCGGCCTCGAGAAGTGCGTCGGCTGCTCGCTCTGCGCCGCCGCCTGCCCCGCCGACTGCATCCGGGTGGTCGCCGAGGAGAACGACCCGAACGACCGCAAGTCGGCCGGCGAGCGCTACGCCGAGGTCTACGAGATCAACCTCTCCCGCTGCATCTTCTGCGGCTACTGCGAGGTCGCCTGCCCCTTCGACGCGATAACGATGGGACACGACTACGAGATGTCGGACTACAACCGCTCCGACCTGATCTTCACCGAAGGAGATGCTGCTGGCGGAGCCGATCGACCGCACGCCCGCTGCGCCGGGAGGGGGAGTAGTTGAAGGAGGTCGCGTTCTTCGCCGGCGCGATCGGCGCCCTTGGCGGCGCGATCGCGGTGATCGGACTGCGCAACGCCTTCTACAGCGTCCTCGCCCTGATCGTCCACCTGATCTCCCTCGCCGGCCTCTTCCTCCTCCTCCAGGGCGAGTTCCTCGCCGCCGCCCAGATCGTCGTCTACGCCGGCGCCGTGATGGTGCTCTACGTCTTCGTCGCCGCCTACGTCGGCAACGTCGATGAGCCGCTCTGGGAGCCGATCCCCGGCCAGCGCTTCATCGCCCCCTTCCTCGGCCTCGCCCTGTTCGTCGAGCTCGCGATCGCGATCATCGGCTCGGGGCTGAAGTCGATCGACACCGCGGGACCGGAGGTCCCCCTCGGCTTCGGCTCACCCGAGGCGATCGGCGAGCTGCTGCTCGAGCGCTTCCTGATCGCCTTCGAGGCGGCTTCGCTGCTGCTCCTGGTGGCCGCGGTCGGCGCCGTGGTCCTCGCTGCCCGGAAGAAGGAGTCGACGCCACCGGCGGGCGCGCCCGGAGAGGCGGCCGGCTGATGGACATCACCTGGTACCTGGTCCTCTCCGCGCTGATCTTCGCCACCGGGGTCGCAGGCGTGCTGCTCCGCCGCAGCCCGCTGGTGATCCTGCTCTGCCTGGAGCTGATGCTGAACGCCGGCAACCTGGCGCTGCTCGCCTTCAGCCGGGCGCTCGGCGACCAGGACGGCCAGGTCTTCGCCCTGATCGTGATGGTGATCGCCGCCTGCGAGGTCGTCGTCGGGCTCGGGATCATCGTCGCCGCCTACCGCCGCCGGATCCCCCTCAACGTCGACGAGCTGCGGAGCGCTCAAGGGATAGGGCGTGGAACCGACGACCTACGGCTGGCTGGTCCTCGCCTTCCCGCTCGCCGGGACACTGGTGATCGCGCTCGGCTGGCGGGCGCTGCCGGGACGGAGCGCCGGCTGGATCGGCACCGGCGCGATCGCCCTCTCCTTCCTCGCCTCCCTCGGCGCCCTCACCCAGATCCTCGACCTGCCGGCCGAGGAGCGCCAGCTCACCTCCTCGCTCTACACCTACGCGAGCGCCGCCGGCCTCGACATCGAGATGAACGTGCTCGTCGACCCGCTCTCGGTCTACATGTGCCTGATCGTCAGCGGCATCTCGATGCTGATCCACCTCTACTCGATCTCCTATCTCACCTCCGACCGCGGCTTCGCCCGCTTCTTCGCCTACCTCAACTTCTTCGTCTTCTCGATGCTGCTGCTGGTCCTCGCCGGCAACCTGATCCTCCTGATCGTCGGCTGGGCCTTCGTCGGCTTCGCCTCCTACGCCCTGATCAGCTTCTGGTACCAGCGAGACACCGCGGTCAACGCCGGGATGAAGGCGTTCGTGATCAACGTCGTCGGCGACGTCGGCCTCGTCCTCGCCGCGCTGTTCATCTTTCGCGAGCTCGGCACGTTCGACCTGCTTCCAGATCTTCGAGGAGGTCGCCGCAGGCCTTCGACACCAACGAGGGGGTGGTGGTCCTGATCGGGCTACTGCTCCTGGTCGGCGCCTTCGCGAAGTCGGCGCAGGTCCCGCTCCACACCTGGCTTCCTGACGCGATGGAGGGCCCGACGCCGGTCTCTGCCCTGATCCACGCCGCGACCATGGTCACCGCCGGCGTCTACCTGATCGGCCGCTTCCATCCGGTGTTCGAGATCGCCCTGACCGCGGCCGACGTCGCCGCCTTCATCGGCCTCGCAACCCTGCTGATCGCGGCGACGATCGCCCTCGTCGTCACCGACCTGAAGCGGATCATCGCCTACTCGACGATGAGCCAGATCGGCTACATGGTGATGGGGGTGGGGATCGGCGCCTATTCGGCTGCCTTCTTCCACCTGATGACCCACGCCTTCTTCAAGGCGCTGTTGTTCATGGCGGCGGGATCGGTGATCGGGGCGATGGCGAACCGCCAGAACATCGACCTGATGGGCGGCTTTCGGCGGGCGATGCCGTTCACCTGCGGGACCCTGCTGATCGGGGCGGCGGCGCTGGCGGCCTTCCCAGCGACCTCGGGCTTCTTCTCGAAGGACGAGATCCTCGCCTTCGCCGAGCACCGCGGCGGCTTCTACTGGGTGTTCGCGATCGGGGGCTACGTCGGCGCTCTGCTGACCGCCTTCTACGCGTTCCGGATCGGCTTCCGGGTCACCTTCGGCGAGCCGGTGCCGGAGGCTCGGGAGCTGGAATCCGGGCACATCCACCACGCAGAGCCCGCCAACCCCATCACTGGCGAGCCGGAGGACACAGGCGTCGGCTTCCCCGGCCCCTCCCACCAGATCGCCGAGCGGGAGTGGCCGATGAAGATCGCGATGAGCGTGCTCGCCCTCGGCGCCCTCTTCGCCGGGCTGGTCCAGGTCCCCGGCGTCGACGCGGTGGTCGAGCACTTCCTCGAGGGGTCGTTCGAGGAGTCGAGCCTCTACGGCGACCTTCCCTCCGACGCGGCCGAGTGGCGCGGGCTCGCGATCGGCGGCCTGTTGTCTGCGCTGGGGATCGCGCTCGCAGGATTGATGTACCTGCGCAGCCCCGGGATGACCGCGCGACTGCAGCAGCGGCTGCCCCGGCTCCACGACTTCCTCGAGCGGAAGTGGTACTTCGACGAGGCGATCGATGTCCTGATCGTCCGCCCGGCGCTGGCGGTCGGGCGCTGGGCGAACTCGACCTTCGAGCGCTACGTCGTCCAGGGACTGGTCGACGGCGCGACAGACGTCGCCAAGGGCGCCAACGCGGCGGTCCGCGGCGCCCAGTCCGGCTACCTGCGCTCCTACGCCCTGCTGCTGGTCACCGGCTTCGCCGGCCTTGCCCTCTACTTCCTGATTAGGGCATGAGTGAGCGCCCGCCAACGCACGCCCGGATGACGCACATGGCCGTCGCATCTCGGCGTCCTCGGGCTTGCCCTTGCCACCAGCAAGGGCTGCGCCCTGCGTCCACCGATCTGCTTGGCCACGCGCGCCCCCGGTCGCACGCCGGCGGGCGTCACTCACGCCTAGTCGTGAGGGGCGGCCGATGATCGAGTTCATCATCTGGATGCCGCTCGGCGCCGGGCTCCTCGCCTGCGCGATGCCGCAGCGCTGGGTCCCGGTCCCGCCGCTGCTGCTCGGCGTCGTACAGCTCGGGACGGTGATCGCGCTCATCTCCAGCTTCGACCCTGCGCTCGGGCTGCAGCACACCGTCGACGAGAGCTGGATCCCCGACCTCGGCGTCCGCTACCAGCTCGGGGTCGACGGGATCAGCCTCTTCATGGTCACGCTCACCGTGATCGCCTGGCTGGCGACGACCGCCTGGGACACGATCCGAACCCCCGACCGCCCGCGCACCTGGTTCCTGATGCTGGGCCTCGCCGAGTCCGCGACCCTCGGCGCCTTCCTCGCCCAGGACCTGATCCTCTTCGTCCTCTTCTTCGACCTGATGCTGATCCCGTTCTACTTCCTCTTCGGGGCCTGGGGGAAGGAGAGCGCCGGGGCGGGACCGGGCGGCGAGGGCACCGTCACCCCGACCCGGGCGGTGATCAAGATGATCGTCTACACCCTGGTCGGCTCGCTGCTGATGCTGGTCGGAGCGATCGCCACCGGGATTCTCGCCGCCGACGGCGGCCAGCTCAGCTTCTCGATGGAGGAGCTGCGACAGAACCCGCTCGGCACCGGCAGCCAGTACTGGATCTTCTGGTTCTTCGCGGCTGCCTTCCTGGTGAAGATGCCGGCCTTCCCGCTCCACGGCTGGATGCCGGACGCCTATCGGGTCGCGCCGCTGCCGGCGCTGGCGGTGTTCTCGGCTGTCCTCTCCAAGGTCGCCGCCTACGGCTTCCTCCGGGTGGTGCTGCCGATCTTCCCCGACGCCACCGTCCACTTCCAGGAAGTGATCCTCCTGATCGCGCTCGCCTCGATCCTCTACGGCTCGGTGATGGCGTTCACCCAGACCAACGCCCGTCTGATCGCCGGCTATTCCTCCATCGCCCAGCTCGGCTTCATCACCCTCGGGATTTTCAGCCTCCGCCCCGACGGGGGCGATGGCGCCGTCCTTCAGATGGTCAACCACGGCCTGGTGATCGTGCCCCTGCTGCTGATCTGCGTGATCCTCGTCGAGCGGGCCGGGACCGAGGACATCACCCGGATGGGCGGGCTGGCGCTGCGGGCGCCGGTGCTCGCCGCCTTCTTCCTGATCGTGACGATGGCCCTGCTGGCGATCCCCGGCTCCTCCAACTTCATCGGCGAGTTCTTCATCCTCAACGGGGTCTTCCAGGAGAAGGTCGTCTTCGCCCTGATCGCTTCGATCGGGATCGCGATCGCGGCCTACTACGCGCTCCGGCTGTTCCAGCGGGCGATGCACTACCGCAAGCGCGACGAGGTCACCTCAAGCGAGATCGGCTGGCGTGAGGGGACCGTGATCGGCGCCCTGGTCGCCTGCATCGTCGCCCTTTCCCTCTACCCAGGCCTGATCCTCGGGAAGAGCGATGAGTCCGTCCAGGCTCAGCTCACTGCCGTGAGCGAGCCCGACGACACCGAGGTGGCGCGGCGATGACCTTCACCGCCCCTGAGATCGACTACGCCGGCCTCTCGCCGATCATCGCCCTCACCGCGGGGCTCTGCATCGTCCTCCTGCTCGGATTGCTTCCCCGCCTCGGCCGCTTCGAGCTCGCCGGCCTCACCCTGATCACCCTGGGGGCGACCGCGGGGCTCTCGATCTGGCAGTGGGAGGAGCAGGCGGACCTGGTCTCAGGCGCCCTGCGGCTCGACGCATTCGGGCTCTCGGCTGTCCTGATCTCGATCCTCGCCGCCGCCGTGGTCGTGGTCCTGGCGATCCGCGAGCCGGCGGCCGAGCACGCCAACCACGGCGCCTTCTACTCGCTCCTGCTCGGCTCGGTCCTCGGGATGACCCTGCTCGCCGAGGCCCAGAACCTGGTCAGCTTCTTCGTCGGCCTCGAGCTCCTCTCGATCCCCCTCTACATCCTCTGCGCCTCGGCGGTCCGCGA
Organism: uncultured Solirubrobacterales bacterium; assembly: GCA_963752585.1. Lineage (GTDB taxonomy): Bacteria > Actinomycetota > Thermoleophilia > Solirubrobacterales > 70-9 > CAVVYV01. The sequence continues at coordinate 141,700 of CAVVYV010000004.1, read as the reverse complement.
GGAGCCCTCGCTCGAGTCGGGGCTGAAGTACCTGGTGATCGGCTCGCTCGGCTCCGCCACGGTCCTCTACGGCTTCGCCCTCCTCTACGGCGGGGCCGGCTCCACCGACTACTCCCGGATCGCCGAGGCGCTCGGCCCCGGCGGCCAGGCCGACGACACCCTGATCCTGATCGGGACCGCGATGGCCGCCACCGGGCTCGCGTTCAAGCTCTCGCTCGCCCCCTTCCACCAGTGGACCCCCGACGTCTACCAGGGGGCGCCGACCCCGGTGACCGCGTTCATGTCGGTGGCGACCAAGGCCGCCGCATTCGTCGCCCTCGCCCGGCTGTTCGAGGTGGCGCTCGGGCCGCTGGTCGACGACTGGCAGCCGGCGCTCGCGGCGCTCGCGGTCGCCTCGATCGTCATCGGCAACGTCGGCGCCCTCGGCCAGGACTCGCTCAAGCGGCTGCTCGGCTACTCGGGGATCGCCCAGGCCGGCTACATGCTCGCCGGGATCGTCGTCGCCACCGAAGTCGGGCTCGAGGCGCTGATCTTCTACCTCGCCGCCTACTGCCTGATGAACCTGGCGATCTTCATGGTGGTCGTCGTCCGCGAGCGCGAGACCGAGCTCGGCGACGACATCGAGGCGCTTGCCGGGATCGGCCGCTCGAAGCCGCTCCTCGCCTGGCCGCTGACGATCGGGATGCTCGCCCTCGCCGGGTTCCCGGGCACCTCGGGATTCATGGGCAAGCTCTTCCTGATCGAGGCGACGGTAGACGGCGACTACACCTGGCTGGGCGTGGTGATCGTCGCCGGCACCATGGTCTCGGTCGTCTACTACCTCCGGGTGATCGCCGCCGTCTGGATCACGCCCGAGCCCACCGCCCCGCCGGCCGCCCCCGCCGAGCCGATGCCGTCGATCGCCGGCGGCGCCCCGGAGGCCGATGCGTCCCCCCTTGGAGCGAGCCGCTGCGCCCTCGTCGTCGGCGCCGGCCTCCTCTGCGCCGCCGCCACCGTCGCCTTCGGCATCGCCCCCTCCCCGCTGATCGACTGGGCGACCCACGCGGCCGAGTCGCTGGCCATCTCGCTCGGCTAGCCCTCGCCGTCCTGCGGGAGGATGTGCCGGACCGCCAAGCCGTGTTCCTTCGCGAGCCGGTCCGCGATCAGAGAACGGTGGCAGGCGGCCGGGTCCGCCTCGACGCAAAGCAGAGCGGCTGCCCCGTCCGCCGGGAGGCTCGCGACGAGCTCGGTGAGATCCACCCGGTCCAGGACTTCCCTGGCGTAGCGTCGTTTGAACTCCGGCGCGAGCTGGGTCCGGGAGCGCTGCCCGACTCCGAGCTCGGCGTCGTACTCGTACTGGAGCTCGCGGAGCTTCGCGGGCGTAGCGAGCTCCTTCAGGTGCCTATAAGCGATTCCATGCCCCAGGGCGCCCTGGAGGCGCTTCGAGTTCGCCCACGCATACTCGCTGCCTCGCACCCCGCGCCGCTGGCGGACGTCGAGCAGAACTCGTACGCCGGCCGCCTCGAGCGCCGCCAGGAATCGCTCCCGGGTGAACCCGTAGACCCCGATGGTGGCCACGGCCGCCACGACGAAAGCTACGTCTGGCGCGGTCCGAGCGAGGCATGGATGGAGCGGACGACCAGCGCACCGTCTCCAACGGCCGCCGCCACGCGTTTGGTCGAGCCCCTGCGTACGTCGCCGATCGCAAACACGCCGGGACGCGTGCACTCGAGCAACAGCGGGGCTCGGTCCGTCCCGTCCCAATGTCGGGAGAAGTCCGGGTGGCGGCCCGCTTCCTCGCCGGTGACCACAAAGCCCTTGTCATCCTGGCCCACATAGTCGACCAGCCCCTCGGACCTCGGAGAGGCGCCGATCATCGCGAACACCGCCGAGGTCTCCACGCGGCTATCGGGCCCCGCGCCGGAGATCACCACGGCCTCGAGGTCCTCGTCGCCCTCCAGCGCTCGCACCTCGCACCCCGACCAAACTCGGACGTTCGATTTGGCTTCGATTTGATCGACCAGATAGCGCGACATCGCCAGCTCGAGCCTTCGCCGGGCCACGACGTGGACCTGGCGGGCGTGGTCGGCGAGCTTGACAGCCGCCTGGCCGGCCGAGTTTCCTCCGCCGACAACAACGACATCCTCCCCCGAGCATTGCTGGGCCTCGATATGGGTTGCTGCGTAATACAGGCCCTGCCCCTCGAATCGATCGGCATTCTCGGCCGGTAGCCGACGATAGTCCGCACCGGGTGCCAGGACCACGGATCGCCCCTGCACGCGCTGACCGTCGGCAAGCCCGATCTCGCGCAAGCCTCCGGCCTCTGGCTCCGACACCTGTGATGCCTCGTGGACGCTTGAGATCACGGCGCCGAACTTGCGGGCCTGCAGCGTCGCCCGTCGGGTGAGCTCGGCGCCGGTAAGCCCGATGGGGAAGCCGAGGTAGTTCTCGATTCGAGCGCTCGTGCCCGCCTGCCCGCCAGGGGCGAACCGCTCGACCACCAGCGTGCTGAGGCCCTCCGAGGAAGCGTAGACCGCCGCGGCCAACCCGGCCGGACCTCCGCCGAGCACGACCACGTCGAAGTCCTGGCCCTCGACCTGCGCTCGGAGGCCCAGCTCATCGGCGACCGAGCTCACCGTCGCCTGCGCGGATGACGCTGTCGGATCGGACCAGGACGGGGCACTCGGCCTCGCCGATGCCGAGTCCGTCGAGCAAGACCCTGCTCTCCTCGTCGGCGGTCAGGTCATGCCAGGTGAACGGGAACCAGGTTGCGCTCCAGCAGCTCCCGGACCGTGAAAGCCTCGCTCGACCGTCGCGAGCCGATCAGCCGCTGCTGACCCAGGCCGCGCCCCTGAAGCCACTCCCGGCGCGTGACCATCGTTCGCAGGAGGAGGTCGCCGAGCTCGGCAGCGGTCGCGACGACCCGACGCACTCCTCCGGCGGAGCGCCAGAAGCGAGGTCGGTTCGGCCGCGAACCCGGCGGCGAGCGTCGGCTCGCCGGTGAACATGGAGATATCGGCGGCGAAGGTCCTCTCCCTGCATTGAGTGAAGTACCGGTCGCCCTCGGGCGCTCGGTCGATGATGTCCAAGCGCTCCGCTGAGGACGACGTACAGCGGGGTCTCGCGCTGGCCGTGCTCGAACACGAGCTCCCCGCGTGCGAATGACAACTGGGTGCCGATCTCCGCCAGGTACTCGACCTGCTCCGGCGTGAGCCGGGGGAAGAGCGTCGGATGGTCGGGATCGAGGAAGTCCTCTACTGGAGTCGGTGCGTAGTCGATCGCCGGATTGAAGCAACCTCTGAGCGTTAGGCGCGAGGATGGCGGCCCCGTGGGGGTCGTGCTCACAGTCGTCGCGATCGCCGTCTCCGCCGCCGCCGGAATCGGAGCGGAGCTGCGCTGGCCCGATCGGGCGGGGTCCTGGGCGCGGGAGGCGCTGGTCGTCTCGCTCTACACCCTGGTCCCGTTCGTCACCTTCTTCAACCTCGCCCGGGTCGAGATCGACGCCGACCTCGGCGGCGGATTGGTCCTCGGCTGGGTGGCGATCCTGCTCGCCGGGGCGGCGGCGTGGCTGGTCGGGCGGCGTCTGCTGGGACTGGGCCGGGCGGCGACCGGAACTCTGATCTGCTGCACCCTCGTCCCCAACTCCGGCTACCTCGGCTATCCCCTGACCGGGGCACTGCTCGGCTTCGACTCGCTCGGCGAGGCGGTCGTCTACGACATCGTCGTCGTCGCGCCCTCGCTGCTGCTGGTCGCCTTCGCGGTCGGCGCCGCCTTCGGCGACCGAGCGGGCGAGAGCCCGCGCGACCGGGTCGTCGCCTTCTTCACCCGGAACCCGCCGCTGTACGCGGCGATCGCCGCGGTGCTGGCGCCGGACTCGCTCGCACCCGATGCCCTCGTCGACATCTCCCGGGGAGCGGTGATCGCGCTGCTCCCGATCGGGTTCTTCGCGGTCGGCGCGGTGCTCGCCGAGGAGGCGACCGAGGGGCAGGTGAGGCTCGGCTCGCCACTGCGCCCGCCCGTGGCGTCGGCGATCCTGCTGCGGCTCGCCCTCGCTCCCGCCCTCCTCTATCTGCTGGCGCTGCCGTTGATCGACCTCCCCGGCCCCTACCTGCTGCTGGCGGCGATGCCATGCGGGATCAACACCCTGCTCGTCGCCCACGTCTACGGCCTCGACGTCCGGCTGGCGGCCCAGGCGGTCGCCTGGTCGACGGCGATCGCGGTCGTCGCCGCCCTCGTCGCGGAGGCGCTCTAGGCGCGGTCGGTCGCCGCCTCGCGGCGGCCCAGGCCGTCGGTCGCGGCCACTACGATGGCTCGCTCGTGCGATACCCGGTCGAGGACTTCACCGAGGAGGAGCGCCGCCTTCTCACTCCCCACTTCACCAACCTCGACCGACCGGTGTTCGCCTTGGTCAACCTGCCGGAGACGATCAAGGGGGCGATGTTCGCGCGCTACTCCCGCTACGCCGGGACCGTGCGGCGCCTCTACCTGGAGGAGTTCGCCGCCGACGTTCCCGAGGGCGGCCGGCCGTTCGAGGGCGAGGAGGGGGAGCGCGCCGCCGGCCTCTACGAGCGGGTCTTCATGGGCTACGGCGACGACTCGATCGCCCAGGTCGGCGGCGCCCACATCGCCTGCGAGTGGGTCTCCAACATCCTCACCAAGGTCCTCCAGCGCGGCAGGCTCGCCGCCTACCTCGAGCAGTCCACCCGCTACATCCCCTACGACAAGCCGCTGCCGGAGTCGGCGGGCGGCGGACATCGCTTCTACCGAGACGACGAGCTCGGGCCCGAGTACGAGCGGGCGATGGAGGAGCTGTTCGCGATCTACTCCCGCTCGCTCGAGACGGTCCAGGAGTGGGCGGCGGACCGCTGGCCGCGCGGCGATGAGCCCGAGGCCGCCTGGCAGCGCTCGATAAAGGCGAAGGCGCTCGACCTGCTCCGCGGCCTTCTCCCCGCCGCGACCCTGAGCCACGTCGGGATCTTCGCCTCCGGCCAGGCCTACGAGCAGCTGCTGCTCCGGATGATGGCCTCGCCGCTCCCGGAGGCCCGCAACTTCGCCGGGATGATCCTCGAGGAGCTGAAGCTGGTGATGCCGAGCTTCGTCGCCCGGGTCGAGCGCCCCGACCGGGGCGGCGAGTGGATCTCCTACCTGGAGCGCCGCCGGGAGGCGACCGAGCAGTGGGTCGCCCGGCTCGGCCTCGACCGCCCCGAGCCCTCCGACGCGCCATCGGTCGAGCTGATCGACGTTCAGGGATCCGAGGAGGAGCTGCTCGCCGCCTCGCTGTTCGAGTCCACCGGGCTCTCCGAGCGGGCGATCCGCGAGCGTGTTCGCGACCTCCCGCCCGACGAGCGCGCCGACGTGATCGCCGACCTCGCCGGCGAGCGCGCCAACCGCCGCTACCGACCCGGGCGCGGCTGGGAGGCGGTCCGCTACCGGTTCGAGATCGTCTCCGACTACGGCGGCTTTCGCGATCTCCAGCGCCACCGGATGCTGACCTGCCAGTGGCAGCGGCTCAGCCCCGACCTCGGGGCCGGCGTCCCCGGCGAGGTTCGGGAGGCGGGGGTTGGCTCAGACTACGAGCGGGCGCTCGACCTCTCCGCGGGGGAGTACCGGCGCCTCGCCGACGCCGGGCAGCCGGAGGCCGCCTCCTACGCCCTCTGCCTCGGCTACCGGATCCGCTACCTCCTCGACCTGAACGCGCGGGAGGCGATGCACCTGATCGAGCTCCGCTCCGGCCGCGAGGGCCACCCGACCTACCGCGCCGTCGCCCAGGCGATGCACGAGCGTATCGCCGCGGTCCATCCCGCCGTCGCCGCCGCGATGACCCACGTCGACTCATCGACCGAGCCCCGCCTCGAGCGGATCATGAGCGAGATCCGCACCCACCGGAAGCGCCTCGCCGCCGAGCGCGAGCCGGAGCCCTCCGACGCCCCGCCGGGCGTCAGCGCCCTCGGCTAGATCCGGCCGCGATGTTGACCTAGGATGGAACCCAGGTGGGAGTGAGAGGGCTCGCAATCGCGATCTTGGTCCTGGCGGCGATCGTCGCAACCCCCGCCTTCTCCGCGGCCCAGGACACCGGCACCACCACCACGACGGCGGAACCGATCCTGACCGCCCCGCCGGCGCCGGAGGCCTCTTCTCCCTCAGACGCCGGGGAGCCCCCCGACGCAGGGAAGCCAGGTGACGAGCCTGGGAAACCGGAGGAGGCCGATCGGACCGAGGGCACCTCGGCCCCGCCGCCCCCGGCGCCGGTGGCGACCCCCAGGTCCGCCGGAGGCGAGGTCGCCCGCGCCTCCGCGTCGGCGACCGTCTCGATTGGCGACAACTTCTACTCGCCGGCCACGGTCACGATCGCCGTCGGCGACATCGTCACCTGGACGAACAACGGACAGGCGCAGCACTCCGCGACCGCGAACAACGGCAGCTTCGACACCGGCGTCTTCGGCCGCGGCAGCAGCCGAGCGCAGACCTTCAACCGGGCCGGAACCTTCAGCTACTTCTGCACCGTCCACGGGCCGGTCCAGTCGGGCACCGTCCGCGTCCTCGCCGCCTCGGGCGGCGGCGAAGGGGGGCGGGGGCTCGGCCGGCTCAAGCGGCGCCGGCACCTCCGAGGCGGCGGCGGTCGCCTCGCCCGACGCCGCCGGGACCAGCACCGGCCTCGCCGCGACCGGGCTCGAGGCCCTCGGCCTCGGCGCGATCGGCCTCGCCCTCCTCAGCGGCGGGATCGCGCTCCGGCGCCGCGCCGGCCTCGGCTACCGGCTGCCTCTGTTCTAGCCGGCGAGACCGCCTACTCCTCGACCACCACCTCGGAGACCATCCCCTTGGCGACGTGGGGCGGGCCGCCCTGCTTGTCGGCGATGAAGCAGTAGAAGGCGTAGCGCCCCGGATTCAGCTCCACGTCGACGACTTGCGAGAAGCCCGCGTCCAGCACCGTCGTCTCGACCGCGTTCTCGCTGCCGACGTCCTCGGTGAAGGGAACCGGCCCTCCGCCGCGGCCTTGTCTCTCCAGATATTGCTGCGCCTGCTCGATCGTCGCCTCGGGCTTCAGCTCGGAGGCGAGGAAGTGATGCCACTGGGCGCCGGCGTTGTCGAGCAGCACCTGGTTGGTGCCGGCCTTGAGGCCCTCGCCGGTGAAGCTGTACTCGCCGGCAGTGACCGTCCCCTCGGTCTCGGGCAGCTCGGCCCCGTCACCACCGCTCACCGCGATCTTGGTCAGCGGCGGCCTGGGATCGGCCGCCTGGGAGAGCACGTAGTAGGTCCCCTCCTGCAGGTCCTGGGTGACGCTTCCGGTATCGCCCGGAGGCGTGACGCCAACGCCGCCTCCAGCCTGGAACCAGTCGGCAACGGGCTTGCCCGTCGCTGCGTTCTGGAGCTCGGCGGCGACCTCCTCGTCAGTGCGCTCCTCGCCCGCGGCGACGAAGCCGAGCTGGCCGTCGAGCTCCTTCACGTCGCTGGAGTTCGTCAGCTGGATCTCAGTGGCCCCGGCCTCGGTCTCGGCGGGCGCCTCGAAGCTGAGATTGCGCTCGGATCCGGTTGCGGTGATGGCGACGGTGTTCGGCTCCTCCGAGTCGCCGTCGTCGTCATCGCCACAGGCGGCCAAGGTCAGTGCGGTAGCGGCGATTGCCGCCATCAGCGCGAGCGCGCGCGTCGACGCTCGCCGGTCGAAAATGGACATACGGAATGCCTCCCCGGGAGGTCCCCCACCTCCCTGCTCGTTGAAAGATTGCGGCGCGAGACTAACTCAACCAGGCGGCGCTCGTGAATGCAAAGCTCCGCCGATGCTCCAACACGTCTCGATCGAGGTGCCGCCGGACGAGGCGGAGCGGATGCTCGAGTTCTGGCGCCTGATCGGCTTTCGACGAGGTCGAGTCGCCGGAGGCGCTGGGCGGCTCGATCCGCTGGGTCGAGCGCGAGGGCACCCAGATCCACCTGATCTTCACCGAGGGGCACACCGCGCCGGCGCTCGGTCATCCGGCGGTGGTCGTGCCGGACCACGCGGAGGCGAAACAGCGGCTCCGCGAGGCCGGCTTCCAGGTGGAGGACGCCCGTCAGCTCTGGGGCGCCGACCGCGCCTTCGCGATCGCCCCCGGCGGCCACCGGGTCGAGCTGATGGCGGCGCCGCCGCCGAGCTCAACCGCCGGCTAACCCCGCCGTTTCCTCTTCTTCCGCCGCTGGCCCTGGGTCTCCCCCGGCTCGCCCTCGTCCGGCTCGGCTTCCGGCGCGCCGGGGAAGGCGGGCTCGCCGCCGGGACCGGCATCCCGGTCGGGAAGCGGCGGCTCGGAGACCTCGCGCCCGCTGCCCTCGACCGGGCCGCTGGGCTCGCCGAGGTCCTCGCCGGGCCTCGGCCAGGGGATCGCCGCCCCGGCCTCCCAGGCCGGGGGCCTGCCGCCGGGCCACCAGCCGGCCAGCATCAGGCCGATCACCGCGAACCACAGGACCAGGGCGATCTGGCCGAGCGGCCCGAGCAGGATCAGCGACACCCCCAGCGCCATCCCGAGGGTCGCCCAGAAGCGGGTGAGGAGCCCCGTCCGCATCGACCAGAGGGGGATGTAGATCAGCCCGAAGACCAGCGAGAGGATCGCGGGCAGCCGCAGCCCCGCCCCCGCTTTCAGGGTGCCGTTGTCCTCGATCACGTCGTCGGCGAGGTTCTCGCGGGCGTCATCGGCCGCCTCGTCCGGGCGTCCTCGCCTCATCCGCAGTCGTGCCGGTGCCAGTCGTGCCGGTCTCTGTGGTCCCGGTCCCAGTGGTCCCCGTCTCAGTGGTCGCGGTTTCGGTCGTCCCGGTCGCGCCCTTTTGCCCCTCGGGCTTCCCGCCCTGGCCCTGCGCCTGCTCGGTCTCGGCCTCCTGGCGCGCCTGCTCCTCGGCGGCCGGCGCCTTCTCGACGAAATCGTCGGCTGCCTGGTTGAACCCCACCCCGAGTACCACCGAGGAGACCGCGATCAGGATCGGGCCGATGAACGCGAACGGCACCAGGCCCCGCCGGACCGATTCGGTCCGGCCCGCGGCGGCCTGAATCAGGACGAAGAGGGGGACGGCGAAGCAGGCGAAGCCGATGCCCTGGAGGGTCTGGCCGACGAGGAACTTGCCGGCGTGGTCGTGGAACTGGACCAGCCGCTCCGCATCGGTGTCGGCCGAGGTGAGGCCGATCTGCGGGATCACCTGCCCGCCCGCGTAGATCAGCGCCCCGGCGAGGGCGAGGATGCCCGCCGGCCTCAGCCAGCGGCGCTCGCGCTCCAGCAGCACCTCTTTGCTCGGAAGGGTCACGGTCGAGGGTGGGAGAGGCTAGATCAGAGCGAGCCCGCGGGCTCTCAGCCGCGATCGTGGAAGTAGAAGCCGGGCAGCGCCCCCTCGATCACGTCGGCTGTCATCCGTTGCGCAATCTCCAGGTTGCCGGTGCGGACCGCGATGTCGTCGAGGGTGACGATCCCGACCAGCTCCCCCCGCTCGAGCACCGGCAGCCGCCTCACCCGGTGCTGGACCATCAGCGCCGCCGCCTCCTCGAGGTCCATCTCGGGCCCGCCGCTGATCAGCGGGCGCGACGCGTGCGCTCCCGCCGGGTCGGAGAGGGAGCGGTCGCGGGCGGCGACCCGGACGGCGACGTCGCGGTCGGTGATCATCGCCGCGGGGGCCCCCTCGGGATCGCAGATCACCACCGAGCCGACTCCGCGCTCCCGCATCAGGCCGGCGACCTTGCGCACCGCGTCCTCCTCCTCGGCCGTCACCACCCCGGCGGTCATGATCTCCCGGAGCTGCATCGGCTCAGCCTAGTCGGGATGCTGGTGCGGCGGCGGGACGACTAGCATCGCGGCGATGGCCCTGTTCAACTCGCCAGGACGGGCCGGTCGCCCTCTACGGCGCGACCGGCTACACGGGCCGGCTGGTGGCCGCCGAGCTCGCGGCGGCGAAGGCGGACTTCGTCCTCTCCGGGCGCAACCGCGCGCAAGCTAGACGCCGCTCGCCGCGGACCTGGACGGGACGCCGGCGGTGCAGGCCGCCGCCCTCGACGACGACGTCGCGCTGCGCTCGCTGCTCTCCGACTGCGCCGCGGTGATCGACTGCGCCGGCCCCTTCGTCCGCTACGGCGAGCCGGTCCTGCGGGCCGCGGTCGAGACCGAGACCCACTACCTCGACACCACCGGCGAGCAGCCCTACATGCGGATGGCCTTCGACCGCTACGGCCCCGAGGCGGAGGCGGCCGGGGTCGCGGTGATCCCGGCGATGGGCTTCGACTTCGTCCCCGGCGACATGCTCGCGTCGCTGACGGCCAGGGGGATGGGCGAGCTCGACGAGCTCTCGCTCTCCTACGCCTGGGCCGGCGTCCAGCCGACCCAGGGCACCGCGCGTTCCGCCCTCGAGATCCTCTCCGGCGAGGACGTCGAGTGGACCAACCTGCGGTGGCAGCCGGCGTCGGGGAGCCTCGCCCGGGGGAGCTTCGAGTTCCCCGAGCCGATCGGCCGGCAGCGGATGATCCGCTACCCGAGCGGCGAGCAGATCACCGTCCCGCGCCACGTCGCCACCCGGAACGTGCGGACGACGATGAACGCGGCCTCGGTCGCCCCGCCGGGTGCGGGGGCGGCGGTGCAGCTGCTCGGCCGCCCGATGAGCCTGGCGCTGCGGACACCGCTGAAGCGGCTGCTCTACGGCGCGAATCTCCCGGCTCCCAGAGGGGCCGAGCCCGGAGCGGCGAGCGGCTCGACGCGCTACATGATCGTCTGCGACGCGGTCCGCGGCGAGGAGCGCTCGCGCGGGGTCGCTCAGCGGCCGCGACGTCTACGGGCTGACCGCCGACGACGGTCAGCAAGGGCGCCCTGATCGCCGCCGGGCGGGGCTTCTCGGGCACGGGCGCCCTGGCCCCGTCGCAGGCCTTCGACCCCGAGGACTTCCTCGGCGCCCTCGACGACCGGTTCGAGGTTCGCTGGCAGATCGACCGGCCGCGGGAGCCGGTCGCCGCATAGGTGACCCGCGGGCTCAGCCGTAAGCGCCCCCCGGCGGTCAGCCTCGAGGCCGGCGCCGCCGCGGATGCCCCCCGCTGCCCGGCCTGCGGCGAGCCGCTCTTCGTCTGGCTCGAGACCCTCGGCTACGGCTCGCGCGAGGACCAGATCGTCGACCGCTGCGAGAACTGCGGGCTGGCGGTCGCTCGCGACGCGGTGCCCTCCCCGGAGCTTGCGATCGACGAGCTCCTCCGGGACAGCTCGGAAGCGGATGACGAGATCACGGTGAGCGCCGCCAACGCCGCCAGCCTCCAGTCCTGGCTCGGGGCGGAGAACTGGGCGGCGCTCCGGCCCGGCGACTCCGGCATAAAGCCCACCCCTCGCGCCGCCGGGCTCCTGCTCGGAAAGCGGGGCCTGCTGGTCACCCGGGTGCGCTACCTGCCGGTCGCGGGAATGGCGGCGATGTGGCAGACGCTGCTCAACCTGCTCACCTTCCATCGCGACTTCGCGGCCGAGGCGCTCAGCGGTCGCCTCCGGCCCGGGAGTGGCCGGGGCCGCGGCGCGTTCGCCCTCGATGCGGTGATCACCGCCCTCGCGGCGATCCCGACCGCGATCCTCGCCGTGGTCCTCGAGGGCGGCGCGGTGCTCGCCCGCCGTGGCGGCGTGATCGAGGTCACCGCCCGTCGCGGATAGCCCCCGGCTGTCACAGTCGGTGGTGCTGTCTCGTCTCCTCTCTTAATGAAACGGGTCGCTCCTCGGCTTCGCCTGCGGAGCGCCCTCGCACAAATCGAGGAGGCAGTGATGAAGGTCTTCGTAGCAGGTGCCACCGGAGCGCTCGGAAAGCAGCTGCTCCCCCAGCTCGTCGCCGCCGGGCACGAGGTGACCGGGATGACCCGGAGCGCCTCAAAGGAGGACCTGATCCGCTCGCTCGGCGCCCGGCCCGCGGTTGCCGACGCCCTCGACCCCGATCAGGTCGCGAAAGCTGTCGATGAGGCCGAACCCGAGGTGATCGTGCACGAGCTGACGGCGATCCCGAGCCTCAGAAACCCCAGGCGCTTCGCGAGCGCCTTCGGCCAAACCAACCGCCTGCGCACCGAGGGCACCGACCACCTGCTCGCCGCGGCGCGCGCGGTGGGGGCCCGACGCTTCCTGGTCCAGAGCTTCGCCGGATGGCCGTTCGCCCGCACCGGGGGCCCGGTGAAGAGCGAGGAGGACCCGCTCGACGAATCGCCCCCGAAGCAGGTCGGGGAGACCCTTGCGGCGATCCGCTATCTCGAGCGGGAGGTGACCGGCGCCGGCTGGATCGAGGGGATCGCCCTCCGCTACGGCGGGTTCTACGGACCGGGCACCTCGATCAGCCGCGAGCCCGGCGCCGACCAGGCCGAGATGGTCCGGAAGCGGCGCTTCCCAATCGTGGGCAAAGGGACCGGAGTCTTCTCCTTCGTCCAGATCGAGGATGCCGCTGCCGCGACGGTCGCCGCGGTCGATCGTGGGGAACCAGGCATCTACAACGTCGTCGACGACGAGCCAGCCCCAGTGTCAGAGTGGCTGCCGGCAATGGCTGCCGCTCTCGGGGCCAAGCCTCCGCGGCAGGTTCCGCACTGGCTGGGACGCCTGCTCGCCGGCGAGGGAGGGGTCGTGATGATGACCGAGGTGCGCGGCGCTTCGAACGCAAAGGCGAAGCGGGAGCTCGGCTGGGAGCTCCGCTACCCGAGCTGGCGCCTGGGCTTCCGCGAGGGGCTCGGTTGACCCGGCGTCATCCGGCGGTTAGCGCCAGGACGACGGAAGCGACCTCGTCGGGAGCGCCGATGTGGGGCGGGGTCCGGCTGCCGGAGACCTCGATCGTCTCGCTCGCCCCGAGCCGCCCTTGGAGCGCCCGCGCCGCCTCTCGCAGAAGCGGTGGGGTCGAGGGGGCGGTGACGATCCGCGAGGGCCGCTCGGCGTCGGCGAGCCGGACCAGCGGCATGCTCCAGGCGGCGGCGGCGCCGAGCTCGGCGAAGATCCCGGTGGGGCGCTGGCGCCCCTCCGCGGTGAGCGCGGTGGGTAGGCGGTCGAGGCCTGCGCCGAGCGCCGCCAGCCGCCCCGAGAGGTAGAGGGCGCCAGCGCCCTGCGCGCCACGCTCAGCCGCCGCCGCCTCGAGCGCGTGTCGGTCCTCGGAGAGCGCCTCGGTCGCCTCCGGCAGGAGCGCCAGCACCTCGGGCTCAACCAGCACCGAACCGGCGACCAGCTCGGGGCGGCGGAGGGAGAGGTCGAGGGCGATCACCGCGCCGATCCCGGCGCCGCAGAGCAGCGCCGGGCCGGCCGCGATCGACTCGATCAGGACCGCAGCGTCCTCGCTCTGCTCCTCGATCGTGGTCCGCTGGTAGCCGGGCGGCGCGCTCGAGGCACCCCAGCCGCGGCGGTCATAGGAGACCGCCCGCGCACCGCTCGGCGACCGCCTTCCCCACCGGGTCCCAGGCGGCGGCGCCGGTCGCGGTCTCGTGGATCAGCAGGACCAGATCGCCGTCGCCCCGCTCGCTCCAGCTGAGCTCGACGCCGCGGGCCTCGAGGGTCGGCATCGCTCCCTAGACGTTCTTCCAGATGCGGCCGATCAGCGGCAGCGCCACCGCCCGGGGGCTGTGCTGGCCGGCGAGCGCCCCGGCACGATTGAGCACCCCCGGCACCACCACCCGCTTGCCGTGCGCGGCCCCGTCCACCGCCTCGCGCGCCACCTGCTCCGGCGAGGTCCAGAAGGCATCGGGGGTCCGCGCCTCTACGTCGCCCATCCCGGCCACCTCGGGGAACTCGGTGCGGACCGGGCCCGGGCAGAGCGCGGTCACCGACACACCGCGGCCGCGGACCTCGGTACGCACCGACTCGCTGAAGGAGAGGACGAAGGCCTTGCTCGCCGCGTAGACCGCCGAGCCCGGCAGAGGCTGGAAGGCGGCGGTCGAGGCGACGTTGATCACCGCGCCACGACCCCTGGAGACCATCGCCGGCAGCAGCCGCCCGGTGAGGTCGACCACCGCCTCGATGTTGACCCGGATCATCCGCAGCATCCTCTCGGTGTCGCTGGTGGCGAACTCGCCGCGGGAGCCGAACCCGGCGTTGTTGACCAAGACCTCGATCGACCGCCCACGCTCGGACAACTCGGCGAGCAGCCGTTCTCGCCCGCGGGATCGGCCAGATCGCAGGCGATCACCTCCGCCTCGACCGAGTGCTCGGCGGCGAGCTCGGTGGCGAGGCTGCGGAGCCGCTCCTCGCGGCGCGCGACCAGGGTGACCGCGTGGCCACGGAAGGCCAGCTCGCCCGCCAGGGCGGCGCCGATTCCCGAAGACGCGCCGGTGACCAGTGCCGTGCCGCGCGGCGAGGGCTCGGGAAGCCCCACTACTGAAGTCCTTCGCGCGCCCGCATCCCCCTACTGGAGGCCCTCTCGGGCCTCCCGCACCAGGGTGACGGCCTCGGGGAAGACGATCCGGATCGCGTCGCGGACCTGGACCGCCTGCTCGTCGGTCGAGCCGCTCAGCTCGAGGGAGCTGATCGAGGCGACGGTCATGTCGACCGCCAGCTTGATCGCGTTGTCGGCCCAGGCGACCTTCTGGGCGCCCTGCATCTGCTCCGCGAGCTCCTCCATCCGCCGGCGCATCTCGTCGGGGTCGCCGAACAGGCCTCCGAATCCTTGACCTTCCATAGTTCGATCATAGTGCGCGCCTTTGGCGCGCCCCGCCGGCAGAGGCTTGGGGGATGCGGGGAGACGAGCGAGGAGGAGCGAGCGTCGAGCACGTCGCCCTGGTGGCGCTGATCGCCCTGGTCCTGGTCGCGGCGATCGCGGCGCTTTGGTCCTCGCCGCCCGGCCGCTCGGCCCGGGAGCTTGGCGAGGTGATCGCCAGGCGGATTGCCTGCGCTCCCCGCCATCCGGTCCCCTGCGCCCGAAACCCGCTGGCGCTCGCCTACGGCTTTCCGCTCGGCAAGCTCGTCCGCCACCTCGCTCCGCAGCCGGGCGCCAGGGCCGGCCTGCTGCCGGTGGACTTCCGCCGCTGCCGTCGGGCGAGCTGCGCGGCGCCGGGTCCCGAGCCGGCCCTGACCGCGTCGGGCCGCAGGGTGACGGTCTTCACCTCGGTCGAGGACCTCCGCCGCTCCGGAGGCCCGGTCCGGGTCAGCTACTGGCTCTACCGGCCTAGCCTCGGTTGGGAGCGGATCACCGCACTCGCCGGGGTCGCCGAGATCGCCGCGGCCGCCGCGATCAGGCTCAACCTCGAGGACGACCCCGCCCTGGTCCCGCTCGAGACCCTCCCGGGCCGCAACCACTACCCCTTCCCCGCCGGCGAGCGGCCGCCGTGGCGGTGGCTGATCCCGGCCCAGATCAGCAGCAGCTACCCCGGTTGACTGCGCTGGCCCTCGCGGGAGGCCTCAGCGCTCTCGCTGCCTTCGGCGGCGGCCTCCTCCCTCTCGCGATTCCGATCCGCCTCGGCGCCCGCCCGGCGGATCAGGTCCCGCCAGTTGGTCGTCCGGAAGATCACCAGGAGGGCGACGAAGCCGAGGAGGGCTGCCCAGGCGGCGACCGCGATCTGCTGCCCGACCGAGTAGGTGAGCACGGCGATCGGGCCGGGGCCGCGCAGGGTGGCGACGAGGAGCGCCTGCTGGGCGCCGGCTCCGCCCGGCGTCAGCGGCAGCAGGGTCGAGATCGCCTGGACGCTCATCACCAGCATCACGTTCTCGAATGAGCCGCCGATGTGGAACGCCTCGAGGAAGAACCAGAAGGAGAAGAAGCGCGCCACCCATCCCAGCCCCTGCCAGGCGGCGACCTCGCGTAGGTACCGGCGCAAGTCCTTGAGGACAACCACTCCCTGCTTGATCCGGTTCCAGAACTCCTCCGCGCGCCGGGCGAGGATCGCGAACGTGATCACGATCACGATCCCGATCGCGGTCAGGAGGAAGATCAGGAATCGCGGGTGCTGCGCCCAGAAGGAGATCTCGAAGGCGGGCAGGTTGGGAAGCTCGGGTGGCCGAGGAAGCAGGCCCTGGGTAAGCGCATAGAGGAAGACGAGGATCCCGGCGCTGGTGTCGAAGACCGACTGGACGAAGAAGGACGAGACGATCGCCGGATAGGACGAGCCGCGGATCGAGCGCTTGGCGAGGAAGATCTTGACCGCGTCCCCGACCCGCGCTGGGATGAAGCTGTTGAGGCCGGCGCCGGCGAGGTAGGCGCCCGTGATCCTCCAGTAGCCCACCTTCTCCCCGGGGTAGGCGGCCCGGAGGACGTTCTGCCAGGCGCGGGTGCGGGCGAGCAGGTGCGCCAGGTAGAAGAGGAGGGCAACCGACATCGAGACCCAGCCGATGTCGCCGATGCGGTCGAAGAAGGCATCCGCCCCACGGAAGAACCGGTCGAGGCTGCTGCCGGGGTCGAGGGCGAGGGGGAGCTCAGTCAACTCTTCTCACGGACCCGCCGGAGCTCCCGGTTTGCGAGCGCTCCGATCAGGAGGGCGAGGTTCCCCACATAGAGCCAGATCAGGAGGACGATGACCGCGCCGAGGGCTCCGTAGGTGGCGTCGTATGAGCCGAAGTTGGATACGTACATCGAGAAGCCGATCGAGGCGATCATCCCGAGCGCGGCGGCCAGCAGGGCGCCCGGGAGGTGCTCGAGCGGGGGTCGCTTCGGGCCCGCCGGGCCCTGCCAGAAGAGCAGCAGCAGCGCCGCCAGCAGCGCCGCCACGCCGACCGGGTAGCGGAGCGCCGAGACCAGCGACCTGGAGCTCGCCTCGAGCCCGGCGGCGTCCGCGATCGAGCTGAACAGCGGGCCGGCGAGAAGGAGCGCGGCGAACGCGAGGAGCAGCAGCGCCATCAGCGCCAGGGTTAGGAGCAGCTGGGCGACCCGGCTGCCGACGAACCCCCGGCCGCTCCGCCCGTTGATCACGTCGAGCGAGCGGATCGCCGCGCCGGTCGCCCCGGAGGCCGAAACCAGGGCGACCACGAGGCCGATCCCGAGCAGGCTGCCGGCGCTGCCGCTGTCCTGGAGGACGTCCCGGAGGGCGCTGTCGATCGTGTCCACGGCCGGGCCCGGCGCCGCCTCCCGCAAGGTGTCGATGATGCTCTCGTAGGTCTCGGGGTAGCTGCCGAAGAGGGCGAGCAGGGCGACCGCGACGATCAGCGCCGGGAACAGGGAGAGGAAGCCGTAGTAGGTCAGGGTCGCCGCCCGGTCGGTGATCTGAATCTCGCCGAAGCGCGAGTAGACGCCGGCGGCAACGGACTTCCACTGCTCGCGGGTCATCGCCCGGAGCGGGGTCGGCTCTCGCTTCGTGGGCGGGCGTTCACCAGAGGACATCGTGGCTCTCCATCACCCCCAGCCCCGATGCCAGCTCGAGCCCGGGGAGCGCGCCGCTGAAGCTGCCGAAGGGCGCCCGGTAGTCGGAGCGCCCGAGCAAGGGGATGCTGGTGTGGTGGACGCGCTCGGTCTCGGCCGAGAAGCGCAGGCGAGAGCCCTCGCCGAAGGCGATTCCCTCGAGGCCGTCGAAGCTCACCGGCCCCGGCTCGGTGGGCTCGCCGTCGACCCAGATCGCCCGCTCGCTCGCCTCCGGCGGATCGTTTATCCCGCTGACCAGGTTCCAGCCGACCGCCCGCCCGTCGGAGAGGTGGCCGACGCCCGCCGACCACTTCCAGACCGTGTGCCGGCGGTGGTACCCCGCCGAGTCGTCGACGACCGCGAGCGCCTCCAGCCGCTCGCTCCGGCCGCCGATCCTCACCTCTCCCGCAACCGGGACGGCCGCCTGCTTCCGGGTCCAGCTGTAGCCCCCCTCGTCGTTCGGGCACATGCACTCGATCGGGTTGCCCTCCTCGAGCTCGAGGTCGACCTCAACCTGCCCCGAGCGGATCCGCATGGAGCGTCCCGGCATCCCAACCTCCAGTCGCGCCCCCGGCAGCATCCGGCGGGTGCGCTCGCGGAGGCGTCGCCGCTCGCGGTCCCAGATCCCCCAGAAGGTCATCGGGGCCGGGCCGATCTCGACGATCGCCCCGAACACGATCAGGCGCTCGCCGAAGGCGCCGACCCAGCGCCAGCGCTTCCGAAAGCGGCCGGCGAGGCGGAGCGGCATCCGCTCAGGTGGCACCGGCAGCGCCGGGCGCTCCTCCGGCGGGCCGCGCCACGGAAGGGCGTCGAGAGCCGCCTCGCTTCCGGCCGGGAGCCTCAAGCGAGAAAGCGAAGCACCCGCTCGGCGATCAGCTCGCCGCGGTCCTCCTGGAGGAAGTGTGCGGCGCCCTCGATCTTCACCTGCTCGCCCACGCTCGGGATCAGCTCGACGAACCGCTCGCCCCCCTTCGGGTAGGGGAAGACCGGGTCGTTGTCGGAGAAGGCGACCAGGGCCGGCTTCTCCCAGCGGCCGAGCTCGTCGGCGACCTCGCGCATCGTCTCTGCCCCAGGCTGGTCGTCGTCGGTGGGGACCAGGAGCGGGAACTGGGCCGGCCCAGCCTTCGACTCGGCGTTCGGGAACGGCGCTTCGTAGGCGGCGACGACCTCGTCGGGAAGCTCGGTGGTGGTGGCGCCCTGGATCACGAAGCCGACCGGGAGGTCCGGGTTCTTCTCGGCGAAGTCCCGCCAGGCGAGGAAGCCCTTCGAGACCCGGCCGCTGAAGAGCCCGGTGTTGAGGATGACCAGGGCGCGCACCCGGTCGGCGTTCTCGACCGCCCACCGGAGCCCGATCGGCCCGCCCCAGTCCTGCACCACCACCACCGCGTCATGCAGGTCGAGCCCCGCGAGCAGGCCCGAGACCAGCTCGCTGTGACGGTCGTAGCTGTACCAGCCGCGCTCGGTGGGCTTGTCGGAGCGGCCGAAGCCGGCGTAGTCGGGGCAGATCACCCGGTGGCCGACGGCAACGAGGGGCGGCAGCATCTTCCGGTAGAGGTAGGCCCAGGTGGGCTCGCCGTGGAAGCAAACCACCGGGCTTGCGCCGTTCTTGTCGCTTCCCTCGTCCAGGTAGTGCAGCCGGAGCCCGTCGAGCTCGGCGTAGCGCGGCTCGAACTCGTAGCCCGGCAGGCCCTCGAAGCGCTCGTCGGGAGTCCGGAAGAGGTCCACGCCGGGCCAGCATACGTGGCAGGAGCGGCACCATCAGGCGCGACCGGAGGCGGTCGCTACACTGCCCGCCTCCGTGGCTGCCGTTTCCCGACCTAAATCGGGTCGCTCCTCACCTGATGAAACGGGTGGCTCCTCGCGGAGCCCCCTCGCATCTGCGGAGCGCCCTCGGATGATGCCCGCGCCGGCGCACGACCCCTCCGACGAGGCGATGTGCACTCGCGCGCGCGAGCGCTACGCCGCCGACCGAAAGCGGGGCGGCAGCGTGCCGCGGCGGCGGCGCAGGCACGCCGCGATGCCGAACCTGATCATCATCGGCGGGCTCAAGTGCGGGACGACGAGCCTTCATCACTACCTCGGCCTCCACCCCGAGATCCAGATGTCGAAGCCGAAGGAGCTGAACTTCTTCGTCGAGGAGCTCAACTGGGACCTCGGGCTCGACTGGTACCGGGGCCGGTTCGACCAGCGCTTCTCGGTCCGCGGTGAGTCCTCCCCCCACTACACGAACCTCCCCCGCTTCGAGGGTGTCCCGGAGCGGATCCGCCGGAACGTCCCCGACGCCAAGCTGATCTACATGGTCCGCGACCCGATCTCGCGGATCCTCTCTCATTGGTGCCACGCGACGGGCGCCGGCTACGAGACCCGGCCGATGGATGATGCGCTCGCCCGCGAGGATCAAGCCTATGTCGCACGCTCGCTGTACTGGCAGCAGCTCCAGCCCTATCTCGAGCACTTCGAGCGCGACCGGATCGAGGTGATCGCACAGGAGGAGCTCCAGTCCGACCGCGAGGGGACGATGCGCCGGGCGTTCCGCTTCGCCAGGGTCGACGAGAGCTTCACCTCGGAGCAGTTCGAGCGCGAGTGGGAGCGCTCGAGCGCGAAGGAGACCGAGCGCTACCAGTCCATGGAGAAGCTGATCAAGCTGCCGGGCTTCCGCTCCTTCGACCGCAACTTCGACCGGCTGCCGGAGCGGATGCGGTGGATGGTCGAGAAGGTCGTCCACGATCCCGAGGCGCCTCCGGCGCCGAAGCCCGAGCTGCCCGATTCGATCCGCGACCGCCTCACCTCGCTGTTCAGCGAGGACGTCGCCGCCCTCCAGCAGTTCGCCGGCCGCGAGTTCGAGGGCTGGAAGCGTACTGAGGCGAGGGCGCTCCGTCAGAGGGTGCTCCGAAGGAACCTGAGGAGCGACCCGTTTAATGAAGGTATGAAGATCGCGGTGGCGGCAGACGAGCGCGTCGGCGTGGCCGAGGCCGTGCTCGAGGAGCTGCGTAAGCGCGGCCATGAGCCGCTCGCGCACGGGGCGCTGAGCGACGAGGAGCGCGACGACTGGGCCTGGGCGAGCGAGGCGGCGGCGCGGGACGTCGCCGAGGGGCGCGCCGAGCAGGCGATCGTCTGCTGCTGGACGGGCACCGGAGCATCGATCGCCGCGAACAAGGTCGCCGGCGTCCGTGCCGCCCTCTGCCTCGACGCTCAGACGGCCGAGGGTGCGAGGCGCTGGAACGACGCCAACGCCCTCGCCCTCAGCCTCCGGGCGACCTCGGAGGCGGAGCTCGCCGAGATCCTCGACGCCTGGTTCGCCGGCAACGCCAGCGACGACGATGACGACCGCGCGAACGTCGATCACCTCGGCGAGATCGAGGATGGCTAGCGCCTCCCCGATCCCCGGGGAGACGCACGCGGTCCGGCGGCTGCTTCCCGACCCGGCCGAGACCACGGTCGCCGAGCAGCTGGCGGCGCTCGACTACAAGCCACTCGCCCGCGACGACCGTCCCTACCTGGCGCTCAACTTCGCCACCACCCTGGACGGCAGGGCGGCGATTTCCGGCAGGTCGGGACCGATCGGGAGCGAGGTCGACACCGAGATGCTGCAGCGGCTGCGGACCCGCTTCGACGCGGTGATGATCGGCGCCGGGACGATGCGCGTGGAGCGCTACGGGCGGATCGTCTCCGATCCGCAGTTGCGCGCCTACCGCGAGCGCACCCAGCTCAGCCACGATCCGCTGGCGGTGATCGTCTCCAACCGGTTCGAGCTGCCCTGGGACGCGCCGCTGTTCACCGACGGCGGCGGCCGGGTGGTGGTCTTCACCGCCTCCGAGGAGGAGCCGCCGGAAACTGCCACCCCGGTCACGGTGATCAGGCATCCCGACGGGGTCGAGCTCGACCTAGCGCTGCGCTGGCTCCGCGCCGAGCGGGGGATCCACTCGGTCCTCTGCGAGGGCGGCCCGACGCTGCACGGACGGCTGCGTGAGGGCGACCTCGCCGACGAGCTCTTTCTGACGCTCGCCCCGAAGCTTGCGGGAGGGGAGGCCCCACGGATCCTTGAGGGCGCTCTGCCCGAGGTCGAGGAGCTCGACCTCGTCTGGCTGCTCGACCACGACGGCGAGCTCTTCGCCCGCTACCGCCGCTCCACCTAATCCCCTAGTCCCGCAGGCGGACGACCAGGCCGGCGAGATTGGCCACCCCGAGCGCGATCACCAGGTTGAGGCCGGCCTTCACCCAGGTGTCGCTTGTCGCAGACCCCTCGAGGATCTCCGCGCCCTGTCCGATCACGGTCACCAACAGCCCTCCCAAGAACCCGATCGCCATCAGCCAGCCGAGCGGCAGCGGGGCGTCCGCCGGCGGCGAAAGTTCCTGATCGACGTTGCGGGGAGCGGTGCGCTCCGCCAGCTTGCTGGCCACCTGGGGGGAGATCACCCGCTCGCCCGCGGCGACTCCTCGGAGCGCCGTGCGGATCTCATCGTCCTCGGCGCCCTTGATCACGTACCCGCGCGCGCCCGCCATGATCGCGTCGGTCACGTCGTCCTGCTCGGCGGAGACGGTCAGCATCAGCACCCGCGTATCGGGAGCGAGGGCGCCCAGCTGCCAGGTCGCCTCGATCCCGGAGATCCCGGGCATCTTCAGGTCCATCACCACCAGGTCGGGAAGCTCCTCCTTGACGATCGCGAGCCCGGTCTCTCCGTCAGGCGCCTCCCCGACCAGCTCGAAATCGGGGGCTCCGGTGAGCAGCCCCCGCAGCTTCATCCGGACGACCTCGCTGTCGTCGACGACTACGACCCTGAGCTTCCCGTTGGCGCGCAACGCTTCCATACCCTCCCTATCGGCTGCTGGGCGGCTTTGATTGAACGCCGGCACGGGTTCGGATTCGGCTCAGCCGGTAGCTTTCAGGCATGGACTTCAACCCCTCGCCGGAGGTTGAGTCGCTCAGGGAGCGGATCGAGGCTTTCATGGCCGAGCACGTCTATCCGGTCGAGGCCGAGGCGATCCAGGCGATCGACGACGAGGTCAAGCCCGGGGTCGCCTATCCCGAGATCCTGGTCGAGATCCGTGCCCGCGCCCGTGAGCAGGGCCTCTGGAACCTGTTCCTGCCCGATGCCGAGTACGGCGCCGGGCTCAGCAACTGGGAGTACGGGATCCTCTGCGAGCAGATGGGGCGGAGTCCGATCGTCGCGCCGATGGCCTTCAACTGCTCGGCCCCCGATACGGGGAACATGGAGATCCTCGTCGATCACGGCACCCCTGAACAGAAGGCCCGGTTCCTCCAGCCTTTGCTCGACGGGGAGACCCGCAGCTGCTTCTCGATGACCGAGCCCGAGGTCTCGGGATCCGATCCGACCGCTCTGCGGGCCCGAGCCGAGCTCGACGACGGCGATTGGGTAATCAACGGGCACAAGTGGTTCACCTCCGGCGCGGTCGGGGCGGACTTCGCGATCGCGATGGTGGTCACCGACCCCGACGCCGCTCCCTACACCCGGGCGAGCATGATCATCGTTCCCCTCGACAACCCCGGCTTCGAGCTGGTCCGCCCGGTCCCGGTGATGGGCCATGACAAGGGGCCCGGTCACTGCGAGGTCCGCTACACCGACTGCCGGGTCCCCGAGGGGAACCTGCTCGGCGACCGGGGCGCCGGGTTTGTGATCGCCCAGGACCGGCTCGGCCCCGGCCGCATCCACCACTGCATGCGCGCGATCGGCACCGCCGAGCGGGCGATCGAGATGATGTGCGAGCGAGCGAACACCAGGGAGGCGTTCGGAGAGCCGCTCGCCGACAAGCAGTTCGTCCAGGAGTTCATCGCCACCTCGCGGATGGAGGTCGACCAGGCCCGGCTGCTCACCCTCTACGCCGCCTGGCAGATGGACACCGAGGGCAAGCGCCGGGCTCGCCAGTCGATCTCGATGATCAAGGTGGTCGCGGCCAACGTCGTCATGGACGTGCTCGACCGAGCGATCCAGGTCCACGGGGCCCTCGGGATGTCGGATGACACCCCGCTCGCCGGGATGTGGCGCTTCATGCGGATGCTCCGGGTCGCCGACGGGCCCGACGAGGTCCACAAGATGGTGATCGCGCGGCGCGAGCTCAACCGGGCGGCGAAGCGCGCCGAGGCTGAGGGCACGGTCCCCGAGCAGGGTCCGGCCGAGCCCGCCAAGGCCTCGACCTAGCCGAGACGGCGCTCCGCCTGGTCAGCCCAGCATTAATCGGCTGGCCGACTCGGCGCAAAGCTCCCGCTATCCCAACCTGCGTTCCGCCTCGTCGGCCGCCTCGGATAGTCGATCGACGTTCTTCCCGAACTCCTCGAAGCCCTCGTCGGTCTTCCCGTACTGGCCTGAGGAGTAGCGGGCGTAGACGCCCTGGAGGATGATCGCCAGCTTCCAGTAGCCGAGGGCGACGAAGAAGTCGAGCTGGCCGAGGTCGCGGCCCGATCGCTCGGCATAGCGGGCCCTGACCTGATCCCGGGTGGGGAAGCCAGGAGCGATCGTCGCCGGCGCGAACAGCGGCATGAACTCGTCGTCCTCCTCCGACCAGTAGACGAGGAGCATTCCGATGTCCGCCATCGGGTCGCCGAGCGTGCAGAGCTCCCAGTCGACCACCGCTGCCACCTCCCCCGCCGGCGAGAGGATCATGTTGTCGAGCCGGTAGTCGCCGTGGACGATCGTCGCCGGTCCCTGCTCGGGGATGCGGGCGCTGAGACGGGCGTGGACGTCGTCGACGAGCTCGACCTCACGGGTCTTCGACTTCTCCCACTGGCCCTGCCATCGCTTCAGCTGTCGCTCGACGTAGGCATCCTTGCGGCCGAGCTCGCCGAGCCCGACCGCGTCCGGCTCGACCTCGTGGATCGCCACCAGCGTGTCGACCACCCGCTCGCCGATCGCCCTCCGCTCCGCCTCGTCGTAGGCGTCCGAATCCGCCGCCGAGCGGAGCACCGGGCCCTCGACGAAGCCCATCACGTAGAAGGGGGCTCCGTTCACCGACTCGTCCTCGCAGATCCCGACCACGGGGGGAACAGGGACCGGCGTGTCCTGCATCGCCGAGACCACCCGGTGCTCGCGGCCCATGTCGTGGGCGGAGCCGAGCCGTTTGCCTAGCGGCGGACGTCGCAGCGCCCACGAATGGCCCGCGGAGTCCTGGACCCCGAAGGTGAGGTTGGAGCGGCCGCCGGAGATTCGATCGAAGCTGAGCGGCGGCTTCGCGTCGGGGACGTTGGCGGCGAACCAGCCCTCGACCCCCACGCGATCGACGCCCTCGGGGGCGTCGGTGGTCGCCGCCGCCTCGTTAGCCTCCTCCTCACCCATGGGTGAGAGCATATGGCGAGCCAGCGCGTGACCGGGCGACCGTTCGAGGCGGCGTTCTTCGACTTCGGGGGAGTCCTCACCAACCCGGTCTGGGACAGCTTCGCCGCGTTCTGCCGCGAGCAGGGCCTCGACCCCGGTGCGGTCAAGCGGCTGTTCAAGGAGGACCCCGAGGCGCTGGCGCTGCTTCGCCGGCTCGAGACCGGGTCGATCTCCGAGCAGGAGTTCGAGACCGCCTTCGGGGCGAAGCTCGGGCTCCGGAACCATCAGCGGCTGATCGAGAGCATGTTCGCGGGGATGACCCCCGACGAGGAGATGCTCTCCGCGGTCCGCGAGCTGCGCCGGGAAGGGATCCACACCGGGCTGATCTCAAACTCGTGGAGCGTCGATCACTACGACCGCGGCCTGCTCGCGGAGCTCTTCGAGGAGGTGGTGATCTCGGCCGAGGTCGGCCTGCACAAGCCCCAGCCCGAGATCTACCTGCTCGCGGCGGAGCGCCTGGGGGTGGAGCCGGGCGCCTGCCTGTTCGTCGACGACCTGCAGGAGAACTGCGAGGGGGCCGAGGCGGTGGGGATGACCGCGATCCGCCACCGGAGCACCGAGCAGACCCGGGAGCGACTCGCGGAGCTCACCGGGGTCTCGCTGGAACCCGCCGCCTAGCGCCGCGATAAGGCGGCAGCGGCGCCCGCGGACACAAGTCGCGGCGGCAAGCGCCGCTCCCAGATGGGGCGGCCTAGCTGCCGCCGGCGATCAGGCCGACCCCGGCGAGCGCGGCGACGACGCCCAGGCGCTGGGGCAACAGCAGCCGCTCACCCAGCACGAGGTGGGCGAGGGCGATCGTGAAGGCGGGGTACATCGAGCCTCCGACGGCGACCACCGGGAGCAGGCCCTTGGTCGAGGCGACCGCGAACAGGGCGTTGGCGAGCAGGTCGAACAGGCCGATCGCGAGCAGCGCCGGCAGCACTCCGCCGGCGCCCGCGAAGCTGGGCCGAACCGCGACCACGGCCGCGGCCAGCGCCACGATCCCTCCCGCCTTGGTCGAGACGATCGCCCAGCCGGGTCGATCGGCGGCGGCGGCGTCGAGGCCGATGAAGAAGATCCCGAAGCCGATCGCGGCGCCGATCGCGAGCAGGATCGACCTCCGGGCGACCGCCTGATGCCGCGGGTCCTCCTCGTAGCTGAGCACCACCACCCCGACGATCGCGATCACCAGGCCCGCGAGCTGGATCGCCGCGGGCTCCTCGCCCTGGGCCAGCCCAAAGACCACCGGGATCACCACTCCGAGGGCGGCGACCGGGGCGACCACGCTGATCGTCCCCATCGCCATCGCCGCATAGAAGGCGCCCAGCCCGCCGAGCGAGGCGGCGCCGGCGAGGAAGGCGACCGCCAGGTCCCCGGCCGGGATCGGGTCGGCGCCAAGCGCAGCGACCCAGAGCAGCGCGAGCAGCAGGCCGATCGGCTGGGAGATCGCGAGTACCGCGACCACCGCGATCCGCCTGCTCGTCAGGCCGCCGAGGAAGTCCGAGATCCCCCAGGAACAGGCAGAGGCGAGGCTGATCGCCAGGGCAAGCAAGGGTCAGAAGCTAGCCGTGGCGGCTAGCTTCGGGGAAGCCGGCTACGGACCGAGGAGCCCGTTGACGGTGTCACCGAGCCCGCCGACGACGTCGCCGCCCGGATCGCCGGACCCGCCGCCACCGCCACCGCCACCGGGGGGAAGCTGGACTTCGGGGACTCCGCCCCCGCCGCCGCCGGCGCCATCGCCACCGCCATTCGGCTGGGTGGAGCTCCCGCCGCCGCCGCCGGTGTTGGTGGTCCCGCGGTTGCCCTGACCGTCGCCTCCGTCGCCGCCGCCACCGCCACCCCCGGTTCCGCCGTCCGCCGGGCCGGGCCCGGCGAGGGCAACGACGGCGTCGTCGAGCCGGCTCGGGGAGGTCGCCGTGGTGGTCGCGTCCGGGGGGGTCGGGGGGCCGTTGGCGATCGACGAGAGCCCGCCGGTGATCCCGGAGAACCCGTTGCCGAAGCCGATTGCGCTCGCGACGGCGACCGGGATCGCAAGCATGCAGGCGCCAGCCACTCCCCTTGCAAGAATTCCACGGCGCCACTGCGCAAGTATTCCTTTACGCATAAGTTCCCTTCTCACTAGTGTAGGGAGACGGCCTCTGTCAGGCAATCGGCAGGGTGGCGATGAGAGTTAACCCCTCACTAACCGCTCGTCTCAGAATTGGCTTCGTGGTGCTTTTTGCGCTGCTCCTGGCGGTGTCTCTGCTCGGGGTTGGCCGACTGTTCCAGATCCGGGTCAACTACGAGGACGACACCAGCCGCTACTTCCAGATGGAGCTCGAGACGGAGCGGCTCCGCTCCGCGTTCATCCTCGAGCAGGCCTCGGTGCGGCCCCGCACGGCCGGCGAGAGGCCAAGCCCCGACGAGCTCAACCGGGCTGCGGCAAGCTTCGACGACGCGGTCGAGCGAGCCGGCGATCTGGCCACCTCCGAACCGGTGCTCGCCTCGAGGCTCGAGCGACTCTCCGCCAGCGAGGACTCGTGGCGGAGCGCCGTCGCGGACCCGCTGCTTGCCGGCAAGGACCCCGGCGGGAACACCGAGCAGCGGCTGACCACGGCGGTCACCGAAAGCGGCGAGGCGCTCGCCGTCTCCACCCGCAATGCCCGCGAGGGAGCCCGGACCGATGCCCGTCGCGATACGCGAAACACGACGATCCTGGTTGCCGCCGGCCTCGCCGGCGCCCTGCTCGCGGCCCTGATCCTGTTCTCCGGTCTGATCAACTCGATGCGGGCTCCGCTGGCGAGGCTCGTCGAGGGGGCCCGCCGCCTGGCCGGCGGCGACCTCGAGACCAGGGTCGAGGCCGGGGGGCCGGTGGAGATCGCCACCCTGGGGAGGGCCTTCAACGAGATGGCGGTCGCGCTGGAGAGGGATGCGCGGGAGCGAGACCGGGTAGAGCAGATGAAGGACGACTTCGTGCTCACCGTCTCGCACGAGCTGCGGACCCCGGTGACCGTGGTCAAGGGATTCGCCGAGATGCTCACCGCCCAGTCGAAGACCCTGAACTCGCGCCAGAGGGAGGCGGCCGAGGTGATCGTCGAGAGCGCCGGGCAGCTGCAGACGATGGTGAACGACCTGCTCGACCTCGCCCGCAGCGACGCCGGCAAGCTCCGGATCGACCCCGAGCCGACCCCGGTCCAGAGCCTCACCCAGCGGGCGGGGCGGCAGATGCGCCCGAACTTCGAGGAGAAGAAGCAGCGGCTCACCGTCAGCGTCCAGAAGGAGCTGCCCGAGGTGCAGGCCGATCGCGATCGGATCGGGCAGGTGCTGGCGAACCTGCTCACCAACGCCTACAAGTACGCCCCCGAGGGGGCAAAGGTGCGGCTGAGCGCAAGCAGGGTCGGCGAAGAGGTCGAGTTCGCGGTTTCGGACGACGGTCCGGGCCTCGGACAGGAGGAGCTCGACCACGTCTTCGAGCGCTTCTGGAGGGCCCAGAGTGGAGAGACCCAGGCCGTGGGTGGCACCGGCCTGGGCCTGGCGATTGCCAAGTCGCTGATCGAGCTTCACGGAGGCGCGATCTCGGCGACCTCGGTCCCCGGCAAGGGGGCCACCTTCCGCTTCGTGCTGCCGGTCGCCCAGGACGGGCGGCCCTCCACAGAGGGTGGGGACGAGAAGGAGACGGCCAAGCCAACGGCGAAGGCGAGCCGGTGACTCGCCTGCTCGTCGCCGACGACTCCGAGACGGTGCTGCTGATGCTGCAGCGCCGGCTGGAGATGGAGGGCTACGAGGTGACCACCGCGACCGACGGCCGCGAGGCCCTGGCGGCGGTCGAGGAGGCCGGTGAGGACCGCGAGCTCGACCTGATCCTGCTCGACGCGATGATGCCCAACATGTCCGGGATCGAGGTGCTGCAGAAGCTGCGCGGCTCCGGCTTGAAGATCCCGATCCTGATCATCTCCGCGCACCTGGACGCCCAGGAGCCCGAGCGGATGAAGGCGCTCGGCGCCGACGATTGCGTCCCGAAGCCGTTCGAATGGGACACCTTGATCTCCCGGATCGAGGAGCTCGCGGGCCGCCCGCCCTAGCCGCGAAGCCGTCTCAAGATCTGGCCACTTCCATCCTGATCTGCCTGCCCTTCAGTTTCGTCCCGTCGAGGTAGGAGACGGCCCTTCCCGCCTCATCGGCGCCGAGCTCGACGAAGGAGAAGCGGTCGAGCACCCGGATCGAGTGGATCGACTCCTCCGGGATCACCGCTCCCTCGACCAGCGCCCAGCGGAGGTCCTCCTCGGCGATCCCGCCGCTGCGGCCCCGGTTGACGAACAGCTTCACGACCCCATCTGGCGCCTCGACCGGCTCCTCGCGGTGGCGGGGCCGCGGGGCGTGCTGGAGGCGCTCCTCGGGCGGCTCCCACTCGCCGATCGGGGCCTTGACCACCCGCTCGATCGTCTTCAGGTCCGCTGCCTGCTTCTGGGTCGCGAAGGTGATCGCCCTCCCGGTGCGCCCCACCCTCCCGGTGCGGCCGATCCGGTGGACGTAGATCTCCGGGTTGTTCGGCAGGTCGTAGTTGATCACGTGGGTGACGTGCTCGATATCGAGGCCGCGAGCGGCGATGTCGGTGGCGACCAGCAGCGGCGTCTTGTGCTCCTTGAACGCGATCATCACCCCGTCGCGCTGGCCCTGGGTGAGATCGCCGTGCAGCGCCCGCACCCGGAGGCCGCGGTCCGAGAGCTGGTCGCCGAGCTTCGCCGCCCCGATCTTCGTCCGGCAGAAGATGATCGCCTGCTCGGGCTCCTCCGCCCTCAGCACCTCGACCAGGCGGTCGAGCTTCTTCCGCGGCTCGACCATCACGTAGGCCTGCTCGACCGAGTCGACGGTGAGCTTCCGGGGAGTGACCCGGATCGTCACCGGGTCGTACATGTACTGCTCCGCCAGACGTGCGACCGGCGCCGGCATCGTCGCCGAGAACAGCGCCGTCTGCCTGCCGCTCGGGCAGAGCCGGAGGATCTTCTCGACGTCCTCGATGAACCCCAGGTCGAGCATCTCGTCGGCCTCGTCGAGGACCACGTAGCGGGCCGCGGTCAGGACCAGCGACTGGCGTGAGATCAGGTCCATCATCCGGCCCACGGTCGCCACCACCACCTGGGCGGGGTGACGGAGGCGGGCCTGCTGCTCGCGGATCGGCGCGCCGCCGAAGACGGCGACGATCTCGACCCCCTCGAGATGCTCGGCGTAGGCGCGCATCGCCTGGGTCACCTGGATGCAGAGCTCCCGGGTGGGGGTGAGCACGAAGGCCTGGGTCTCGTCGTTGCCGGCGTCGAGGTACTCGAGCATCGGCAGCCCGAAGGCGGCGGTCTTGCCGCTCCCGGTCTGCGCCTGGCCGATCACGTCGTGGCCGGCGAGCAACTCGGGAATCGCCTGCGCCTGGATCGGGGTCGGCTGCTCGTAGCCGAGCTCGCCCAGGGTCTGGAGGATCTCCTCGGAGAGCCCGAGCTCGCCGAAGCCCTTGACCTTTGTCTCCTCGCTCACGCCGATGGGTCGAGCAGCAGCTTGCCGCTGGTGCGCCGCTCCTTTATCTCCGTGTGCGCGCGTGCCGCCTCGCTCAGCGGGTAGACGCCCCCGATCACCACCTCGAGCTCGCCCGAGCCGGCGGCGGCGAGCAGCTCGGCGATCATCGACCGGACCAGATCCTGACGTCGCGCGACCAGCGCCACCAGCCAGAAGCCGATCACCGACTTCGAGGTCTGCAGCAGGTAGTTGGTCGCAACCTCGTTCGGATCCCGGGCGGCGTTGCCGAAGACGACGATCCGGCCGAGCATCCCGAGAGAGCCGAGCTCGGCCTCGAAACCCGTGCCGCTCATGTGGAGGACGACGTCCACACGCTCGCCGCCGTTCGCCTCCAGGATCGCCTCCTTGAGGTCGTCGGCGCGCGAGTCGGCGGTCGCGTCGGCGCCGAGGCGCCCGCAAAGCTCGCGCTTCTCCTCGTTGGAGGCGAGGGCGATCACCTTCGCCCCGGCTCGCTTGGCGAGCTGGACCGCGAGGCTGCCGGTCCCTCCGCCCGCGGCCTCGATCACCACCGTCTCCCCCTTCTCGATATGGGCGCAGTAGTGGAGCAGCGCGTGCGCGGTCAGGCCCTGGAGGATCAATCCGGCCGCCTGCTCGTCGCTGACCTCGTCGGGAAGGGGGACGAGGAAGGCCTCGGGCACGGCCACCTTCTGCGCGTAGCCGCCGTTTCCCAGTAGCGCCGCCACCCGGCGGCCGTCGGGGTCGGTCCCGGCGACCTCGCCGCCCGGGATCAGCGGCAGGGTCTGCTCGGCGAGGTAGTCGTTGTTGGTGACGTGGGTGTCGGCGAAGTTGATTCCCGCGCGGACGACATCCACCACCACCTCACCATCGGACGGCTCCGGGTCGGGTATTTCGACGTGTCGCAGCACCTCCGGCCCGCCGAATTCCTCGATCTGAATAGCCTTCACCGGCCAAGGATATTCGGCAGGCCAATGTCACTCACTGTCGTCGGCTCAATCGCGTTTGACTCCGTGCGCACTCCCTTCGGGGAGCGCGACCGCATGCTCGGCGGCTCCGCGGTCCATTTCGCCCTCGCCGCGAGCTTCTTCACCGAAGTCCGCGTCGTCGGGCCGGTGGGAGACGACTTCGGTCCCGACGAGCTCGGAGTGCTCGAGGGGCGGGGAGTGCACACCGACGACATCGAGCGGGTCGAGGGCGGCAAGACCTTCTTCTGGCGCGGGCATTACGAGTACGACATGAACCTCGCCCACACCGACGACACCCAGCTCAACGTCTTCGCCGAATTCGATCCGAAGCTCTCCGCCGCCTCGCGCGATGCGGAGATGCTCTTCCTCGGCAACATCCAGCCCGACCTCCAGCGACGGGTGAGGAGCGAGTCCGCCGCCCGCTTCTCGGCGCTCGACTCGATGAACCTCTGGATCGAGACCGAGCGCGACTCGCTGGTGGCGGCGATCGGCGAGGTCGACTGCGTGCTCTTCAACGACGCCGAGATCCGGATGCTGACCGGCGAGCCGAACCTCGCCAGGGGCGCCCGGGCCGTGATGGCGATGGGCCCGAGCGTGGTGGTCGCGAAGCGGGGCGAGTACGGGGCCGCGCTCTTCAGCGAGGAGGGCTTCTTCGCGATTCCGGGCTTCCTGCTCGAGGACGTGCGGGATCCGACCGGCGCCGGCGACAGCTTCGCCGGAGGCTTCCTCGGCTATCTGGACGGGCGCCGCGCCGCCGGCGCCTCTCCGGAGGACGCGACCGCCCTCCGCCAGGCGATGGCCTACGGCTCGGTCCTCGCCTCGTTCAACGTCGAGGACTTCGGCACCGAGCGGGTGGCCTCGCTGACCGTCGAGCAGATCGAGGGCCGCCTCCGCGAGTTCCAGCGGATCACCCACTTCGACGTCGAACCCGTGGTCAGGACCTGAGCCGCGCCTCATCGAGGTCGAGGTCGCGCTGGATCCGGCGAAAGAGCTCCCCCTTCACGCGACCCTCCCGGCGGAGCGCGGCCAGGGCGGCTCGCTCCTGGGAGATCAGGTCCTGCCGCACGTGCCGGTAGCCCTCCAGCGGGTTCTCGATCGGGACGTCGGCGCCCTCCCCGGTCAGCGAGGCGACGCAGCGGGCGAACCGGGCCTGGTACAGCTCGCGGAGACGCTCGAGCACGATGTCCGGGATCGGCTCGGCGGTGGCCTCGAGCTCCTCGAGCCGGTCGAGGGCAGCCTGAGCGGCTGCGAGCCGCGCCACCGCCTCGTCGGGGGCCCACGGCTTCCGGGCGCCAAGTCCGAGGCGACGAACGAGCGCCGGCAGGGTGAGGCCCTGGAGCACCAGAGTGCAGATGATCACGGCGACGGTCAGGTAGATGATCAGGTCGCGTTCGCCGAGCGGGGCGCCTGAGTCGAGCGAGAGGGGCAGCGCCAGGGCGGCGGCGAGAGAGACCGCGCCCCGCATCCCGCACCAGCCGATCAGGAGACGCTCCCGCCAGTCGTCGCCGGGATCGGCGCTTCCCGCGGCGGGAACGATGCGGGAGAGCGAGAGCGGCAGGAACTGCCAGGCGATCCGAATCGCGATCACGACGGCCGAGACGAGCAGGCCGTAGCCGACGATCTCGCCGGTGGTGAGCTGGTCGCCGATTCGCTCGAGGATGTCCGGGAACTGGAGGCCGAGGAGGATGAAGAGGATCGCGTTCAGGGCGAAGACGAGGACCTGCCAGAAGCCCTGGGCCTGCAATCTGAGGTCGGCGTCGAAGATCTCGTGGCTGCGCCACCCTAGGTAGAGGCCGGCGGCGACAACCGCAAGCACGCCGGACGCCTCGACCTCCTCCGCCACGGCGAAGGAGAAGTAGGCCGCGAGCACGCTGAGCAGAATCGCGAGCGGGGCGTCGTCAACACGCTGGATCGCGTAGGCCGTCCCGGCCGCGGCCGCGAGCCCGATCGCAATTCCCCCGACCACCGCGACCGCCAGGTCGAGTCCGGCGTCGGCGACGGCGAACGTGCCCGAGACCACCGCCGCCAGCGCCACCCTGTAGGCGGTCAGGCCAACCGCATCGTTGAGCATGCTCTCTCCCTCGACCAGCAGCGCGACCCTGTCCGACACGCCCACCCGGCTGAAGGTCGTGATCGCCGCCACCGGGTCGGTGGGGGCGAGGATCGCGCCGAGGACCAAGGCCTCGCCCAAGCTCAACTCCGGGATCATGGCCTCGGCGACGAACGCGACCCCGACCATCGTCGTCAGCGAGAGGCCGAGCACCAGCCCGGCGAGCGGCCAGAGCTCGGCGCGCAGCTCCTGGGCGGAGGAGTAGTACCCGGCGGACTGAAGCAGCGGCGGCAGGAAGACGAGGAAGAAGACCTCTGGATCGACCGTGATCTCGGTGTGGGCCGGGATCAGCCCGATTCCGAGCCCGCCGAGAACGAGCACGATCGGATAGGGAATCGCGATCGCGTCGGCGATCCGGACCAGGATCGCGGCGGCGGCGACCAGGGCGATCAGGAGCTCGATGTCGTTCACAGGTTCGCGCGAGTCTACGATTGCCACCCTTGAGCGAGCTCACCCCGCCCCTCTCAGCCGAGGACCACTGCGACGGCCCGAATGGAGCCGAGCTGGAGCTGGTCATGTACGGGGACTTCCAGTGCCCGTACTGCACCGCTGCCTACCCGATCGTGAAGCGGATCCGCGACCAGCTCGCCGGCCGGCTGCTGTTCGCGTTCAGGCACTTCCCGCTCCGCGAGGTCCACCCCGACGCCCAGCGAGCCGCCGAGGCCTCCGAGGCGGCCGCCGCCCAGGGTGCCTTCTGGCCGATGCACGACACCCTCTACGAGGCTCGCGGCGCCTTCGCCCAGGGTGACCTGATCTCCTACGCCGCCGAGCTCGGTCTCGACGCCCAGCGGTTTGCGGCCGAGCTCGACTCCTCGGCGCATGCCCCCCGGGTGCAGCGTGACCTCGACAGCGGCCTCGCCAGCGGCGTCACCGGGACCCCCGGCTTCTTCGTCGCCGGTCGGCTGCACGCGGGCTCGTTCGACGCCGCCTCGCTGATCGCCGCGCTCGAGGCGTCGACTTAGGTCCAACCAGGGTCAGATCCGGCCACAGGTGGCCGCCGAACCCACCGTGAGATACTGCGAGGGCAAGGCGATCGAGGAGGGCCCGATGGCCACGAGCACAGTCCGACCAGACGAAGCAGCAGTCGAGCGCCGCGAGCGACGGCGCCGGAGGCGGCGGCGACACCCTCAGCGTCACCGACAACCGCACCGGCCAGAGCTACGAGCTGGAGATCAACGACGGGACCATCCGGACGATGGATCTGCGCCAGATCAAGGTCTCCGACGACGACTTCGGCCTGATGGGCTACGACCCGGCGTTCACCAACACCGCCTCCTGCCGCTCCGCGATCACCTTCATCGACGGCGAGGCGGGGATCCTCGAGCACCGCGGGATCCCGATCGAGCAGCTCTGCGAGCACTCGACCTACCTCGAGGTCGCCTATCTCCTGATCTTCGGCGAGCTCCCCACCCAGCCCCAGCTTGACCGCTGGATCTACGACGTCACCCACCACACCTTCGCCCACGAGGACATCAAGAAGTTCAACGAGGGCTTCCGCCACGACGCCCACCCGATGGGAATGCTGCTCGCCAACGTCGGCGCGCTCTCGACCTTCTACCCGGACGCCAAGCGCATCGACGACGAGGAGGAGCGCTACATGGCGGCGATCAGGCTGATCGCCAAGGTGCCGACGCTCGCCGCCTTCGCCTACCGGCACAGCATGGGCCTCCCCTACGTCTATCCGGACAATGAGCTCAGCTACTCGGAGAACTTCCTCTCGATGCTGTTCAAGATGGAGAGCAGCTTCGAGCCGGACCCCCGGCTGGCGAAGGCGCTCGACGTCCTCTTCATCCTCCACGCCGACCACGAGCAGAACTGCTCGACCAACGCGGTCCGTGCGGTTGGCTCCTCCGGCGTCGACCCGTACTCGGCGGTGGCCGCCGGCGTCGCCGCCCTATACGGCCCGCTCCATGGTGGCGCCAACGAGGCGGTGCTGCGAATGCTGCGGCGGATCGAGACCATCGAGGACATCCCCGATTTCCTCGAGGGAGTGAAGAACCGCGAGGAGCGGCTGATGGGCTTCGGCCATCGGGTCTATAAGAACTACGACCCGCGGGCGCGGATCATCAAGAAGCACGTCGATGAGGTGCTCGAGGTGACCGGCGACAACCCCCTGCTCGACATCGCCACCGAGCTCGAGAAGCGGGCGCTCGACGACGAGTTCTTCACCTCGCGCAAGCTCTACCCGAACGTGGACTTCTACTCGGGGCTGATCTACGAGGCGATGGGGATCCCGACCGACATGTTCACGGTGATCTTCGCGATCCCGCGGACGTCCGGCTGGCTCGCCCAGTGGATGGAGCAGAACGAGGATCCGGAGCTGAAGATCGCCCGACCGCGGCAGATCTACACCGGACCGCGGGACCTCGACTACACCCCGGCCGAGAAGCGCGAGGGCCCGGAGAAGATCACCGGCCCGCCGGCCCGCCGCCCGAAGCGGCCCCGCCGGGGAGCGTGACCTGGAAGGTCACCGTCCGCCACGGGTCGCGGGTCAAGCGGGAGAAGTTCGAAACGCTGGCTGAGGCACTGGACGAGGCGCGGGAGCGGGTCGATTCCGTCCGCCGCGAGGGCGGATTGCCCGAGATCAGCGCCTTCCGCGACTACGCGCCCGACCAGCGGGTCCACGCCCGGATCGAGATCTCCGGACCGGGGCTGATCCGCTCCCCCGAGGGAGGGCTCGACGTGATGGGCGACGGCTCCGTGGTCACCTACCGGGGGGCGATTCGAAAGCAGCCGCTCGGAGCCACCTCCCTCGACGACGCCTTCGCCCGCCTCCGGGAGGAACTCGATGGCTGAGAAGGGAAGCGTCGAGGTCGGCCGGCGGGTGCGGCTGCCGACCGGGGCGGAGCGGCCGATCCAGGTCTTCGTCAACGGCCTGGAGCAAGCCGAGGGGGGCGACTACAAGGTCCACGGGCGCGAGATCGTCTTCTCGCGAGCGCTGATGAAGGAGCGGGTGAGCAGCGGCCGCTGGCTGGCGATGACGCTTGGTCTCTTCGGCAGTTACGGAAAGCACGAGACGGTCGACGTCCACTTCCGCCGCGGCGCGAAGACCGAGGTCGTCTCCGACGCCGAGATCCTGCCGGACTGATGCGCGTCTGCCTGATGATCGAGGGGCAGGAGTCGGTCAGCTGGGACGACTGGCTCGCCCTGGCGAAGGCGTGCGAGGGGAGTGAGGTCGAGGCGCTCTTTCGCTCCGACCACTACCTCTCGGTGATGGGGCGGGCGGAGCGCGGGTCGCTCGACGCCTGGGCGACGATCTCGGCCCTCGCCGCGCTCACCTCGACCCTGCGCCTGGGCACCCTGGTCTCGCCGGTCACCTTCCGGCATCCGTCGGTGCTGGCGAAGAACGTGGTCACCGCCGACCACATCGCCGGCGGTGGGCGGGTCGAGCTGGGACTGGGCGCGGGATGGCTCGAGGCCGAGCACGCGAGCTACGGCTTCCCGTTCCCGCCCACGGGCGAGCGCTTCCGGATGCTCGAGGAGCAGATCGAGATCGTTCGCCGGCAGTGGGAGAAGGGGCCGCTCGACTTCGACGGCGAGCACTACCGCTTCAGCGGCCTCGACGCCCTGCCGAAGCCGCTCGCTCCGCCCAACCTGATCGTCGGCGGCCGGGCGCGGCCACGAAGCCTGGCGCTCGCCTCGCGCTGGGCCGACGAATACAACCTGGTGATGGCGAGCAGCGAGGAGTGCCGCGCGGCGGTGCCTCGGATCCGGGAGGCGTGGGGGGCGGCCGGCCGCTCAGCACCGGTGATCTCGCTGATGACCGGATGCGTGCCCGGCAGCGACCAGGTCGACCTGTTCGAGCGGGCGCACGCGGTAGCCGAGATCCGGGGCGAGGACGCGACCGATCCTGAGGCATATATCCGCGGGCTGCCGGATCACTGGCTTGTCGGCACCGTCCCCGCGGTCGAGGAGCGGCTCGCGGAGCTCGAGGACGCCGGGGTGGAGCGGGTGATGCTCCAGTACCTGCCCCACGGCGACCTCGACGGGGTCGACCTGATCGCCGAGCTCGCCCGCTAGCCGCGCCGCCCCCTGCCAGGCGACGGGAGGGGTTCAGCGAGCGGCCCGGCAGCGCTTTCGCTTGCCGCGGTGCTTCTTCTGCTTCTTGCACTTCTTCGGCACGGTGACCGCCGTCGGGAACCCGGCCGTCGGGATCCCACCCGCCGCGGGGGTGGGCGAGCCGCCGGAAGCGTCGCCATCAACGTAGTCATAGAGGGCAGCGGCGGCGCTGCCGAAGTAGGGGCCGTACATCATCTCGGGCGTGTCCGACCGTGTGTAGCTGTTGACCGAGATCACCGCCCCATTCCCGCTGTCGTCGATCACCCAGCCGCCGCCGCTGGAGCCACCGTTCATGTCGCAGCCGATCCCCATCGTCTGTGGATTGCTGGTGAATGGATCGCGGTACCCGAGGTTCGAGTCGCAGTACCGGAGCTTCTCCCCGTCGAAGGGCGACTGGGCGGGGTACCCGCGCGAGCGGACCGCACCGGAGACCGGCTGGTTGAAGAGGATGCCCCGACCGCCGACCACCTCCTCGAGCGCCTGACCGCTGCCGTTCTCGGCGACGACGGCGGCGCCGACGTCGTACGAGAAGCCAGTGTCCCCCGAGGAGACCCACTGCGACGGGGCCGCCAGGGCCGCGTTAGGGGCCGCCCAGATGCCGTAGGGCCGGTTCCCGTTCCGGTAGCCGGGGACGAAGGCGAAGTTGGTGGACCACGTGCCTTGGTAGTGAACGCAGTGCCCGGCGGTGATCACAGTGCTGTCGTTGGCCGCGAGGACCGAGGTGCCGGAGCAGACGAAGTTGCCAGACCCGGCGGCTGAAGAAGACCTTGCCGTGGACCCGGTTCGGGAAGTTGACGGTGTCGGTGAGCTCGCCGCTGGTGTAGCCGACGAGGCCCACCCGGGGGGTGGGGCCTCCGCTTCCGTCGTCGGCGGCCGGAATCGGTGGAGCGCCGGCGTCGAGCAGCTTGACCGGCTTCGCGTTCTCCATTCGCTTCGGGGTCCAGTACTGGCGGACCTGGGCGGCGGTCCGTCCCGAGTCGCCGGCTTCGAGGACCGCGGGCGCGGCCTCCGACGCCGCCGGGGTCAGCAGTAGCGTCGCCGCCAGGGCGACAGTGCAGATTCGGCGCCTGCGCTTATCCGACATCAGCCAGCATTCTCCCGTCTGCACCGTATCGGCGCTCGGAACCAGCGCTTGAGGGGAGGGAGGGCCTGAGGTGGACTAAACGGCGGCCGGCTCCCGCCCGCCGATCGAAAACCTGGCTACCCGCTCGCGGTGGTCGCGCGGGGTGCCCAGCATCCGCCCGGCGACCCGGCCGCGCTTGAGCCAGAACTGGAGGTCGTGCTCCCAGGTGAAGCCGATCCCGCCGAGCACCTGGAGAGCGGAGGCGGGCACCTCCCAGCCCGCGTCGCCGGCGCGAGCGGCCGCCATCGCCGCGGCCAGCGGCAGCGACTCGGGCTCGGCGTCGGCGGCCCAGGCGGCGTAGTAGGTGAGCGAGCGCGACTCCTCGGTCGCCAG
This sequence comes from uncultured Solirubrobacterales bacterium, assembly GCA_963752585.1. Lineage (GTDB taxonomy): Bacteria > Actinomycetota > Thermoleophilia > Solirubrobacterales > 70-9 > CAVVYV01. The sequence goes on along the minus strand of CAVVYV010000004.1, from coordinate 103,078 downwards.
CAGCATCGCCGCGCAGCGGTGGCCGACCGCCTGGTAGGCCCCGATCGGGCGGGCGAACTGCTCGCGCTCGCGGGCGTAGTCCACCGCCATCTCCAGCGTCCGCTGGGCGATCCCGGTGAGCTCGGCGGCGATCGCAACCGCGAGCCGGTCTCGGCCCGCGTCGACGTCCCCCGGGAGCCGCTCGCCGACCGCCTCGGCGGCGAGGCCGTAGGAGCGGGTCGCGTCGATCGCCTCGACCGTGTCTGCGTCGACCTCGGACGCCGGCGCCAGCAGCGCCCCCTCGCCGTCGAAGGCGACGACGACGTCGGCGGTCGGGAGGTCGCAGAAGAGGGTGCTCTCCCCGTCAGGAGAGACGGCGCCGAAGGAGCCGGTCGCCTCGCCGGAGGCGAGCTTCGGCAGCCACTCGGCTCGCTGTTCGTCGGAGCCCGCCTCGGAGATCACCAGGGCGGCGCCGGCGCTACCGAGCAGCGGCGACGGTGCGCAGGCGTAGCCGCTCTGCTCGAGGAGGACGGCGAGCTCGACCATCCCGAGGCCCTGGCCGCCGTCGTCCTCGGCGATCGCGATCCCCGGCCAGCCGAGCTCCGAGATCTGCTTCCAGAGGGCGTCGTCGTAGCCGCGGGCCTCGGCGAGCTCGCGGACCTTCTCCGGCTTGAACCGGTCGGCGAGGAACTCCTTCGCGGTGCTCTGGATCTCGCGCTGCTCGTCGTCGAGGTCGAAGTTCACCCGATCACCTGAGCCTCGGTAGGCCGAGCACCCGCTCGGCGATGATGTTCTTCAAGACCTCGGTGGTGCCACCCTCGATCGAGTTGGCGCGGGCGCGGAGGAAGCGGTAGCTCCAGTCGGTGCCGGCCCTCATCCCCTCTGGCCCGAGGACCTCGTTGCCGAGCTCGGTCAGCCCCTGGTTGTAGTCGGCCCATTGCCACTTGCTGAGCGAGCCCTCCGGCCCCGGGATCCCGGTCCTCATCGTCTGGGTGAGCGATCGGAGCGCGCCGAGGCGCATCGCCTCGATCCCGATCTGGAGCTGGGCGACCCGCTGGCGAACCACCGGGTCATCGTCGAGCCCTCGCTCACGGAGCACCGCGAGCAGGTCCTCCATCGTCCGCTTCAGGCCCATCACCGCGACCGCGCCGAGGCCGGCGCGCTCGAACATCAGGGTGGTGATCGCGACCTGCCAGCCGCCGCCGACCTCGCCGACGACGTTCTCGTCGGGGATCTCCGCCTCCTCGAGGAAGATCTCGTTGAACTCGGCCTCGCCGGTGATCTGGCGAAGCGGGCGGACCTCGACCCCGGGCTGGTCCATGTCGAGGAGGAAGTAGGTGATCCCCTTGTGCTTGGGGGCGTCCTGGTCGGAGCGGGCGAGCAGCATGCACCACTTCGCCTCGTGGGCGTAGGTGGTCCAGACCTTCTGCCCGGTCACCTTCCAGCCGCCGTTCGACTTCACCGCTCGCGTCTTCAGCGAGGCGAGGTCGGAGCCCGACTCGGGCTCCGAGAATCCCTGGCACCAGATCTCCTCGCCGGAGAGGATCGGCTCCAGGTAGCGCTCCTTCTGGGCCTCATTGCCGTGGGCGATCAGCATCGGGCCGCCCATCACCAGGCCGAGGACGTTGGCCGGCAGCGGCACCCGCTGGCGGCCGAGCTCCTCGTTGAAGAGCGACTGCTCGATCAGGGTCGCGCCCTTGCCGCCGTACTCCTCGGGCCAGGAGAGCCCCGCCCAGCCGGCGTCGTGGAGCTTCTTCTGCCAGGCGCGCCGGAACTCGAACTCGGCGGCGTCGTCCCCCTCCGGCGCCGGGCCGGGATGGTTCTCCTCCAGCCAGCTCCGGACCTCGGCCTGGAACGCGGCCTCCGACTCGGTCAGGGTCAGGTCCATGCAGAAAACGGACACTACCGATCCTGGCTGCCCGGCCAGGGGACTAGTTGTAGATCGCGAGCAGGGTCACCGCGGTGGCGACCCAAACGACCGCGGCGCCGATCATCCCGTAGTCCTCGAGCAGGATCTCGTCGGTCGAGCGGGCGTCCTTGCGGTCGTAGATCAGGTAGAGGTAGCGGAAGATCCCGTAGACGACCGGAGGCAGGGTGCCCAGCATCTTGGCGCCGATCAGCGGCGAGTTGACGGCGTAGATCGCGTAGCTGATCACCGTCGTCGCGGTCACCATCGCCACCGCCTGATCGAGGAATGGGATCGAGTAGTGCTCCAGCACCGGGCGGCTCTCGGCGCCCGAGTGGAGCTCGGAGGTCGCCTCCTGGCGACGCTTGGTGAAACCGAGGAAGAGGGCGACCATCCCCGTGGTGAGCAGCAGGTACGCGGAGGCGTCGGCGTCGACCGCGACCGCGCCGGCGAGCACCCGGAGCACGAAGAGGCCCGCGATCGTCATCACGTCGAGGATCACCTCGTGCTTGAGGACGTAGGAATAGAGGGTGGTGCCGACCGCGTAGGCGAGGACGATGCCCCCGACCGTGGGATCCAGGAGCGTCGCACCGGCGAGCCCGGCGACGCCCAGCACGACGGCTAGCCCGATCGCCGTGGAAATGCCGAGCTCCCCGGCCGCGATCGGGCGGTTCCGCTTCCTCGGGTGCTGGCGATCCTCCTCGATGTCGCGGGCGTCGTTGATCAGGTAACCGGCGGAGGCAACCATGCAGAAGGCGACAAAGGTGACCGTGGCGGCGAGGATCGCATCGACCTCGTCGAACTTGCCCGAGAAGATCAGGCCCGCGTAGACGAGCAGGTTCTTCACCCACTCCTGCGGGCGCAGCGCGACGATCACCGCGCGCAGCGTCCCGCGGCTTGACCTCGAGGCATCCCCGCCGGTGACCTGCTCGCGTGTCTCCGAGGGGGCCCGCTCCTTCGTCAGGGGGCCGACCATAGAACCCGGACAGGTTAGGGGCAGACGCTCGGCGCGGTGATCAGCCGCTGTCAGTCGCGCCGGGGATCGACCAGGACGCCGGGATTGAGGATCCCCTTCGGGTCGAGCTCGGCCTTGGCGGCGCGCAGAGCCTCGGCGAAGGGCCCGGGGCGCTGGCGGTCGTACCAGGGGCGGTGGTCGCGGCCGACGGCGTGATGGTGGGTGATCGTCCCGCCGGCATCGATCACGGTCTCGGAGACGGCCGCCTTTATCTCGTCCCATTGGGCGACCTCGTCGCCGCGCCTCGCCTGGGCGAGGACCGTGTAGTAGGGGGCGGGCCCGTCGGGATAGACGTGGGTGAAGCGGCAGCTGATCCGCGGCGAGCCCGGCCCCTCGGCCGGCCCGCCCGAGGCCTCGGCCACCGCCCGCCGCGCGGTCTCCATCACCTCGGCGTGGAAGTTGGGGAAGCGGTCCCAGGTGATCGCGGTCTCGAACGTGTCCGAGAGGACCCCGCAGGCAACCAGCGAGTCGCGCAGATAGGGAGCGAAGAGGAAGGCGTGGCGCCAGGCGTTGACGGGGTCATCGCCCGGAGCGTGCGGCGCCGGTGCCTCCCGGCGAGCTGCGGGACCTGGGTCGCTCCGCTGCCTTCCCCCTGATCTCCCCCGGCTCGCCGCCGTGGCCGCGGGCGGCCTCGATTGCGAGCGCCATCGGCTCGTCCACCGGGTGGTGGGCGGACTCGAAGCCGAGCACCAGCAGCGCCTTGCCCGGGCGGCCCGGCCGAGGTCGTCTCGGACTCGACCGCGTCCAGCAGGCGGCAGTTCGAGGGGTTGAGCCCCGACTGGGAAAGCTCGCGGACGGCCTCGGCCCCGGCGGCGAAGTCGTCGAACGCGACGCCGGTCGAGAGCTTGAAGGTCGGCCGCTCCCGGACCCGGACCCAGGCATCGGCGATCACAGCGAGGATTCCCTCGGAGCCGATCAGGGCGCGGTCGGGACTCGGGCCGGCGCCGGAGCCGGGCAGCCGCCGGCTCTCCCACTCCCCCTCGATCGTCACCGCCCGGACCGACTCGACCAGGTCGTCGATGTGGGTGTAGAGGGTGGCGAAGTGGCCGCCCGCCCGGGTCGCGATCCAGCCGCCCAGGGTCGAGTACTCGAACGACTGCGGGAAGTGGCGCAGGGTGAGGCCGTGGTCTGAGAGCTGCTCCTCGAGCCCGGGCCCGGTCGCGCCCGCCTGGATCCGGGCCGCCTTCGAGACGGCGTCCACCTCGAGCACCCGGTCCATCCGCTTCAGGTCGATCGAGACGACCGCCGGGTAGTCATCCCGCATCCGGGGCTCGACCCCGCCGACGACGCTGGTGCCGCCCCCGAACGGGATCGCGGCGGCGCCGGCGTCGGCGCAGATGGAGAGGACGGCGTCGATGTCCTCGGCCGACTCCGGGTAGGCGACCAGGTCGGGCGGATTGGCGAACTCGCCGCGGAAGCCGCGGACGACGTCGCGGTAGGCCTTGCCGAGCGCGTGCGAGATCCGCTCGTAGGGCTCGGCGGAGAACATCTCGTCGAACCGCGACGGGGCTTTGAGGCGTGGCTCGGGAAGCTCGACGGCGTCCAGCGGAGCCGGCTCCTCGATCTCGGAGACCTCGAAGCCGAGGCGCTCGTGGATCGCCCGTCCGACGCCCTCGACCTGCTCGCGGGAGGACTGCTGGTCCTCCCATCCCCACCCCCAGTGCTTGCGCCTGCGGGTGGCCTCTACCAGTGCACGCCCCGCATCAGGTACGCGAACGCGACCCCCTCGCTGGAGAGCTCCTCGTCCTTCGACGGCTTCCCGTCCTCCTTCTTCTCCTTGCCCTTCGCCGCCTTCGATTCGGGGAACAGCTTGTAGGCGGTGTTGAGGATCGCGTCCGAGGCCTTCGGGGCGACGTTGTAGAGGAGCTCCCCGAAGTTGCCGAGCCTGGTCGCCACCTTCTTCGGCTTCGTGATCATCGCGTGGGTGATCATCTCCGCCGCCTCCTCAGGGGAGCTCGTCGGGAAGGCGTCGTACATCTTCGTCGGGGCGATCATCGGCGTCCGCACCAGCGGCATGTAGATCGTGGTGATGTGAACCCCGTCGTCGATCACCTCGGAGGCGACGCACCGCGACCAGGCGTCGAGCGCCGCCTTCGAGGCGACGTAGGCGGAGAAGCGCGGGGTATGGGTCTGCACCCCGATCGAGCTGACGTTGATGATGTGGCCGCCCTTGCGGCCCTTCGACCGCTTTCGCATCGCCGGCATCAGGCTGAGGATCAAGCGGAGGGCACCGAAGTAGTTGAGCTGCATCGTCCGCTCGAAGTCGTGGAAGCGGTCGTAGGAGTTCTCAATCGAGCGGCGGATCGAGCGGCCGGCGTTGTTGACGAGGATGTCGACCCGGCCGTACTCGGCGAGCACCTCCGAGGCCATCTTCTCGACGTCGTCGAGGTCGGAGAGATCGGCGCGGTGGATGTGGGCCTCCCCGCCGGCTTCCTCGATCTCGGCCTTCGTCTCCTCGAGCTTCTCCGGGCGTCCGGGCGACCAGCAGCACCGTCGCCCCCGCCGCGGCGCACTTGATCGCCGCCGCCTTCCCGATCCCCGACGAGGCGCCGGTGATCAGCACCACCTTGCCGCCGATCGCCCCGGAGAGCGAGCGGTCCTTGAACAGGTCGGGGTCGAGGTTGCGCTCCCAGTAGTCCCAGAGCCGCTCGCCGTAGCTGGGCAGCGGGGGGACCGAGATGTCGGTTCCCTCGAGCAGCTCCTGGGTCTTGGACGAGTCGAAGTCGGTCGGGTAGTTGATGTAGACGAGCACCGACCGGGGGATGCCGAGGTCGGCCAGCACCTGGTCTGAGAACCGCTTCACCGGCGGCAGCATCGTCAGCCCCATCCGGACCTGCTTCGGGATGAAGTCGAACATCTTCGAGTCGATCCGCATCGCCGCCTCCGGCGCGTGGGCGGCCTTCGCGAAGACGTTGATCACCTGCCCGGCGGTCAGCGGGTTCGGGTCGGTGAGGTGGAACGCCTGGCCGTCGAGGCCGTCGATGTGGGCGATGTGGTCCATCGCCCTGACCACGTAGTCGACCGGGACGATGTTGATCCTCCGCCCCTCGATCCCGATCCCGGGGACCCACTGCGGCAGCAGGTTGCGGGCGCGCTGGAGCAGCTTGAAGAAGTAGTAGGGGCCGTCGATCTTGTCGATCTCGCCGGTCTCGGAATGGCCGACGACGATCCCGGGCCGGTAGACCCGCCAGGGGACGTCGGATTCCTCCCGCACCACCGCCTCGGACTCGTGCTTGGTCTGGAAGTAGGGGTGGTTGTCGACCTTCTCGGCCTCGTCGAACATCTCCTCGGTGAAGGTCCCCTTGTAGAGGCCTGCCGCGGCAATCGAGCTGACCATGTGGAAGCGCTTCGCGTCGACCGCCTCGGCGAGCTGGACGGCGTGGCGGGTCCCCTCGACGTTGGAGATCCGCTGGGTCTCGGCGTCCGCGGTCATGTCGTAGATCGCGGCGAGGTGGAAGAAGTGGTCGATCTCGCCCTTCAGCTCCTGGATCCGGTCCTCGCAGCCGAGGTGCTCGGCGGAGAGGTCGCCGATCACCGGCACGATCCGGTCCTCGTCCGCGCCCCAGCGCGAGCGGAGCTCCTCGAGGCGCCCGCGGGATCCCTCGCGGACGAGCACGTAGATCGTCCCCTCCCGCTCGAGCAGCAGCTCCACCAGGTTGCGGCCGATGAACCCGGTGGCGCCGGTGACGAAATAGCTCATCTCAGCCCCTCCTCCATCTCCACCGCGGAACTTACACGGCGCGTTGTGGGCCGGGGACCGCCGAGCGCAATAATCAGGGCGTGGGTGTCTTCGATCCGATCACGCAGCCGGACCCCGAGCGCGACGAGCGCCTCCGCGCAACCGCCGGTCAGGTCGAGATCCGTCCCCGCGCCCGAATCGCCCATCTCGCCACCCGCTCGCTCGCCTGTCCCGATTGCGGGATGCCGATCGCGCTCGGCGGGCCGGTGAGCTGGAGCGAGGAGATCGCCTGCGCCTTCTGCGAGTCGATCGCCCCGACCCGGGACTACCTCCAGCCCCACGGCTGGCCCGAGGTCGACCTGATCGCCCGGCTCGGCTGAGCTTGCTCGGCTAATTCCTGGACCGAGGCCACCGCACGATCCGTGCCGAGCACGCCTTGGCTAACGTCATAGAGTTAGAGGGGGAATGGCAACCAGGCAGAAGGTGCAGCTCTTGATGCCCGAGATGGGGGAGTCGGTGTCTGAGGGCACCGTGCTCGAGTGGCATGTCGCCGAGGGAGAGACGGTCAGCGAGGGCGACACGATGGTCGAGATCTCGACCGACAAGGTCGACGCCGAGGTCCCGGCCCCCGCCTCCGGCACCGTCACCAAGATCCTCGTCCAACCCGACGAGACGATCGAGGTCGGCAAGCCGATGGCCGAGATCGACCCGAACGGGGCCGCTCCCGCCGCCGAGCAGGAGGAGCCCGCTGAGGAGGCTCCCGCCGCCGAGGAAAGCTCGAACGGGGCCGAAGCGGAACCTCCTAAGGCGACCTCGGACGACGCCTCGGTGTCGGCCGGCAAATCGCTTGACGGCGGCGGGCTCGAGATCGTGATGCCGGAGATGGGCGAGTCGGTTGCCGAGGGCACCGTGCTCGAATGGCACGTCGCCGAAGGCGACTCGGTCGAGGAGGGACAGACCGTGGTCGAGATCTCGACCGACAAGGTCGACGCCGAGGTCCCCGCCCCCTCGGCGGGAACGATCACCAAGATCCTCGTCCAGCCCGACGAGACGGTCGAGGTGGGCAAGCCGCTAGCGGAGATGAAGAAGGGGGCGGCGGCCGGCGGGCGATGGCGCGGCGCCGGCGCCGGCGAAGGCCGAGGCCCCCGCCGAGGCTCCGAGCGCGCCCGCCGCGGGCGAACCCTCGCGACGGCGCGAACGCCACGCCCGTCGCCCGCCGCGCCGCCGAGGCGAACGGCGTCGATCTGCGCGGCGTCAAGGGATCGGGGGTGGGCGGCCGGATCACCAAGGAGGACGTGCTCGCCGCCGCCGGCGACGGCGGCGCTCGCCGGCGGCGTCCGCGGCGGAGGGCGAGGTGAAGCCGCTCCGCGGGACGGCGGCGATGCTCGCCAAGGCGATGGAGGAGAGCCGCTCGGTCCCGACCGCGACCTCCTTCCGGGAGCTGGCGGTGGACACCCTCGACGCCAAGCGCAAGGCGCTCAACGGGGTGCTCAAGGACCAGGGGATGAAGGTCAGCTTCACCCACCTGATCGCCTGGGCGATCGTCAAGGCCGCCCAGGAGTGGCCGGTGATGGGACGCGTCTACGAGGATCGGGACGGAAAGCCGAACGTGATCGAGCCGGCCAGCGTCAACCTCGGGATCGCGGTCGACGTCGAGCGCAAGGGCGCCCGGAGCCTGATGGTCCCCTGCATCAAGCGGGCGGACACCTTCGACTTCCGCGGCTTCCACACCTACTACGAGGAGCTGATCACCAAGACCCGCGAGAACACGCTCACCGCGGACGACTTCCAGGGAACCAACATCAGCCTCACCAACCCCGGCGGCCTCGGCACGGTCGCCTCGGTGCCGCGGCTGCTGAGCGGGCAGGGGACGATCGTCGCCTGCGGCTCGCTCGCCTATCCGGTCGAGTGGGCGCACGCGCCCCAGGACCAGATCAAGGCGCTCGGCGTCTCCAAGGTGATGACGATGACCTCCACCTACGACCACCGGGTGATCCAGGGGGCGGAGTCCGGCTCCTTCCTCCGCCGGATCGAGGAGCTGCTCCAGGGCGAGGACGACTTCTACGAGAAGGTCGCCAGGCGATCTCGGGCTCGAGCCATCGGTGGTGGCCAGCGCCCACCCGGCGGCCGCCTCCGGCTCGCCGGCCGCCGCGACCGCCGCCGACGCCGTCGCCCCACCACGAAGCCGGACACCGAGCTCCTCCAGGCGGTCCAGGCGGCCACCTCGCTGCTCAAGGGCTACCGCACCCACGGCCACCTCGCCGCGCGGCTCGACCCGCTCGGCTCCGAGCCGAAGGGCGATCCGGCGATCCAGCCCGAGAACCTCAACCTCACCCCTGAGCTGATGTCCCAGATCCCCGCCGAGATCCTCCGGATCGGGGTCGAGGGCGAGACCCTGCTCGAGGTGCTGCCGCGGATGCGAGCCGCCTACTGCGGGACGATGGCGTACCAGATCGAGCACCTCTCCTCGCACCAGCAGCGGATGTGGCTGCGGGAGATGATCGAGACCGGCTGGCATCGCAAGCCGCTCGACCCCGAGGAGAAGCGGCAGCTGCTCGAGCGGCTGATTCAGGTCTTCGGCTTCGAGCGCTTCATCGAGAAGGCCTACCTGGGCCAGAAGATGTTCTCGATCGAGGGCCTCGACATGGTCGTGCCGATGCTCGACGAGCTCTTCGAGATGGCCCACACCGAGGGCGCCCGCGACGTCGTCATCGGGATGGCCCACCGCGGCCGTCTCAGCGTCCTCGCCCACAACCTCGGGCGCTCGGTCGAGTCGATCCTCGCCGAGTTCGAGGGCGCGAAGGCGATCGAGGCGGTCAAGGCCGTGGCGGCGATCCCCACCGGCGGCACCGGCGACGTCAAGTACCACTACGGCCACAAGGGGATCTACGCCACCCGCGACGGCTCCGAGATCGACGTCCGGCTCTATCCGAACCCGAGCCATCTCGAGTTCGTCGACCCGGTCGTCACCGGCGCCACCCGCGCCGCCCAGACCAGCCGCGAGGAGGCGAACCTCGCCCACGATCCGGCCACCGCCGTCCCGGTGCTCCTCCACGGCGACGCCGCCTTCCCCGCCCAGGGGGTGGTGGCGGAGACGCTCAACCTCCAGTCGCTGCCGGGCTACGCCACCGGCGGCACGATCCACATCATCCAGAACAACCAGATCGGCTTCACCACCGATCCCGAGGAGGCGCGCTCGACCCCCTACGCCGCCGACATGGCGAAGGGCTTCAACGTGCCGATCGTCCACGTCAACGCCGACGATCCCGAGGCCTGCCTGGGCGCGATCCGGCTGGCGATGGCCTACCGGGAGCGGTGGGGGCGCGACGTCGTCATCGACCTGATCGGCTACCGCCGCTTCGGCCACAACGAGACCGACGAGCCCGCCTACACCCAGCCGGTGATGGCGGCGAAGATCAAGGAGCACCCGCCGGTGAGCCAGCTCTACGCCGAGGAGCTGGTCAAGGAGGGCGTCGTCAGCGCCGACGAGGTCGAAGGTCAGAAGGAGGCAAGGCAGGCCGGGCTGAAGTCCGTGCACGACGAGCTCCGGCGGAAGATCGACGCCGGCGAGTTCGAGGACCCGACCGCCACCGGCACCGGCGAGCTCGACCGGACCAGAAGCCCGAGCGTCGACACGGCGGTGGACGAGAAGGAGGTGCGCGCCCTGAACGAGGAGCTGCTCCGGGTCCCGGACAGCTTCACCATCCACCGCAAGCTCCGGAAGCCGCTGGCGAAGCGCGTCGACGCGATGGACGAAGGCGGGATCGAGTTCGGTCACGCCGAGGCGCTCGCCCTCGCCTCGCTGCTCACCGAGGACGTCCACATCCGGCTCACCGGCCAGGACACCGAGCGCGGCACCTTCTCGCATCGCCACCTCGTCCTCCACGACGAGAAGACGGGGCTGCGCTACGCGCCGATCCAGAACCTCGCCGAAGCGAAGGCGCCCTTCGAGCTCCACAACAGCCCCCTCTCCGAGACCGCCTGCCTCGGCTTCGAGTACGGCTACTCGGCCGCCTCGCCGGCGAGCCTGGTGCTCTGGGAGGCCCAGTTCGGCGACTTCGGCAACGCCGCCCAGGTGATCATCGACAGCTTCATCGTCTCGGCCGAGGCGAAGTGGGGCCAGAACACCCGGCTCACCCTGCTCCTCCCCCACGGCTATGAGGGCGCCGGCCCGGAGCACTCGAGCGCCCGGATCGAGCGCTTCATCCAGCTCGCCGCCGAGGGCAACATCCGGCTCGCCAACCCGACCACCGCGGCCCAGTACTTCCACCTCCTGCGCCGCCAGGCGAAGATCGCAAAGGCGCGGCCGCTGATCGTCTTCACCCCGAAGGGCCTGCTGCGGCTGCCGCGCGCCACCTCCACCCTCGCCGAGCTCACCTCGGGCTCGTTCCAGTTCGTGATCGACGACCCGACCGCGGCCGAGCGCAAGGACAAGGTCGAGCGCCTCACCCTGTGCACCGGGAAGATCTACTACGACATCGACGCGGCGCCGAAGCGCGAGGAGGCCGAGGAGGTCGCGGTGGCGCGGGTCGAGCTCCTCTACCCGTTCGCCAAGGAGCAGCTCGTCGAGCTGATCGCCAGCTACCCGAGCCTGAAGGAGATCGTCTGGGTCCAGGAGGAGCCGCGGAACATGGGCGCCTGGTCGGTGATGCAGCGGCGGATGCCGGAGCTGCTGCCGGAGGGGGTCGAGCTCGGCTACGTCGGCCGGCCGCCGCGCGCGAGCCCCGGCGAGGGCTACGCGGTCGCCCACACCAAGGAGCAGGAGCGGATCGTCCTCACCGCCCTGATGGGCAAGGCCGACCCGGCGTAGGCCGCTTTCAGCGACCTAGTTCAGCCGGATCAACGGTGAGGCGCTCCTACCACCGCAACATTGCTCAGGTGTGATTCGGCCCGTCGTCGTTTCCGCCGCCACCGCCGCCACCGGACTTGCCGGAACGCTCGACCTTGGTCGCGATCCAGCGCCCGTTGGCGTTCTTGTGGGCGACCGCCTCGATGTTCTGGGCGCCGACCTTGATCGCGCCGAAGCCGGCGATCCGCTCGAACTTCGTCGCCTTGGTCACCTTGATCGTGAACGTTCCACCGCCCTCATCCTGCATCAGGGTGAAGGTGCGAGCTTGGGGGTTCTTCGCCGTGACGGTCCCCTCGAATTGCGCCGCCTGTGCTGCGGTGGGCGCCGCGACGACGCCGATCGCGAGCACCGAGAGGGCTAGCGCGCCGATCTTGCGCATGGACATCAGCGGTTCCTTTCCTCGAAGTACGTTCCGCTCCAGGGTCGCAGTCGCCTTGCTAAGCACCGCCCAAGCCGCGGTTAGGGGTTGGCAAAGCGCAGCGGCAAAGGTATGAGGGCAAGCCTCAGCCGGGCGGCCATCGCCAACCGCCCGGCCACAGACTTACCGACCCCTAGGCCGGTCCCGCGAGCGCCGCGCGCCTGATCACGGCCACCGAGAGGGAGTGACCGCATTCGGGACACGAATTGAGGCGAGCCCAGGAGTGGTGTTCCGCAGCACAGCTCGCACACCGATAGGAGCGCTGCAGGCGGACAAGCCGCCTCACTTCCCCCGGCCCTCGCTCTTCTCCGTAGAGATTCCTCATGCTGGAATCCTCCTTGTTAGCCCGATGCCCGTGCCTATGGACCGTGAGTACAAAGATCCACCGGCGGCCGTCGACCGCCAGTCGAGCCCCCCGCCCCTGCCCAGGCCGGTTCCCGGGCGCCTGTTCGGCTGGGTGAAGCTCGCCTCCTGGGTCGAGCTCTGCCTGTTCGGCGCCCTGCTCTTCTTCTGGATCGCGCCCGGCTACCACGAGCAGACCTCGCTCTTCGGGCTCGCCCACGGGCTCGGGTTCATCGCACTTTGCGCGCTTATCTTCCTCGCGATCGTCAGGCGCGAGGCTCCCTGGCCGCTGTTCGCCGCCACCCTCACCCCCGCCGGGCCGGTGGGCAGCGTGATCGGGATCGAGCTGATCGAGCGCCGCGGCTGGGGCGTCCAGCCGGATCAACGGGGTATTGACACCGGCCGACCAAACGGTGGATAATCACCCGGCGGGAAATCTGAGAGCTTGAAAGGCTCGTCCCCGGGCCAGTCCCGCCTCCGGGGACGATCGCGTCGGAAATCCCTCCCTGGCTACCGACGCGCAGGCGTGGCGCGGGCCGCGTGGACCCCCTGCCTCCCGCGGCCCCGCCACGCCGCTCTTTTTAAGGCGCCGTGTTGTGGAAGGCGGCCAACTCGCGATTGGCGTGCAGCCGGCCGCGCTAGGGATGCGACGAACGCGTCTCGGTCCAGTCGACGTAGAGCTTGCGCTCGGCGAACAGCCAGGCGCCGTCGCTCTTGACGAACGTATCGAGATACCGAAGGGACGCGACCATCAGCTTGCGCTCGCCATCCTCGGTAAAGAGGTGATGAGCGAGGCAATAGCTTTCGCCGGTTGCACGGTCGCCCTTCAGTTCGACCGTGCTCTGGCCGTTGAAGTGCGTCGTCGCCTCATACCGGTTGAGGTCATCGAACACTGGCGTCAGCGCCTCACGGCCGTTGAGCTCCTGTGTGGGCTCGGAGCCCTCACCCTCCATGTAGACGAGGAAGTGAGTGTCCTCCGTGAAGAGCGCCTTCTGCCCCTCGGCGTCGCGACGATCCGCGCAGCGCGCGTAGGCATCGAAGAGCTCCCGAATCGCCAGGCGGTCAGCGGCCTGGGTCGGTGTGATCTCGGCGCCCGCCACTCAGTGGGCCGCCGCCGCGGCGAGCTTCTCCGCCTGCGCCATCTTCATCTCCTTCAATAGATCACGTTCTCGAGTCTGCGTGCCGTGCTCAGCGGTTTCCTCCTCCGTTGCGGTAACTGCCGTCGTCGAACTCATCTACGAGCCCCGGATGCGACGGGCGCCAACCCAGCTCCGCTCGAGCCCTGGCGGCGTCGGTGCCCTGATCGAGCAGCAAGACCTCGGCGAAGTCGCCCAGCCGCGCTCGCGCCTCCTCGTCGGAACCCGGGACCGCGCCCGGGGCGCCGGCCGCGACGGCGGCCGCCTCGGTCAGCTCGGCGACGGTGGGGTTCACTCCATCGCCGATCACGTAGTGACCGCGGGCGGAGTCGTCCTCGAGGGCGCGCCGGAAGAAATCCGCGAGGTCGGCGACGTGGACCGTGGCCCAATGCTGCCCTCCCGTCCCGAGCATGATCAGGTTGCCGGCGTCGTCACGGGGTGAGCCGAGAAGCAGCCCGGGAACGGCTCCGCCGCCGTCGCCGTACGCCACACCGGGTGCGATGACGACTCCCCGCAGGTCGGTGGCATCGAGAGCTCGCCGAGCGATCGGCTCCTTCCAGGAGACCATCGCGGGCGCATCGATCGGGGAGTCCTCGCTGATGTCGGTGTTCTCCCCGTAGACCCACGCACCCGTGATGTGGATGTAGGGCTTGCCGGTGCCGCCGAAAGCCTCAATCGCCGCGTCGACCACGGCTGTGTCGAGATCGGCGCTGGTCTCGTCGCCTGGGCTGGCTAGGTGGATGGCCCCGTCCGCCTCGCTCAAAAGGCTCGCGCGAGCGCCGGCCGGTCGTGGAGGTCGACCACCGTCGGCGTGGCGCCGCGGGCAGCGACCCTGTCTGCAGCGGAGTCCTCGCGGACCAGGGCCGTCACCTCGTGGCCGTTCTCCTGCAATTCCGCCAGTACGTGGGAGCCGATGAAGCCAGTTGCGCCGGTCAGTGCCACTTTCATTGCTCAGAGCCTCCTTGCAGTTCGGCGTTCGGCCGGTATTAGTTCAAGCGATTGCTTGAGATTATTCCAAGGGTAGCCCAGTTGTCAAGCAGATGCTTGACCTGTTGAGCTGCGAGCTGGGGGCGCGCCGGCCTGCCGGCGCGTCAGTTGTGACCCGTACCGCGAAAAGCGCCGGCGACTATCGGGGCCAGCAGTCGCTCGGCCTGCTTTTCGGACTTGTCGCCGAGCACTGCCCCGACCTGTGCGAGGGCGAGCCAGTTCAACATTCCGGCAGCGCAGCGCGTCCGGAAGATCAACTCCGGGGACCTGACACCGGGCAGGTTCGCCTTCAGCACCTGAAGTACATCCGCCCGGATCTGGTCGAATCTGGCGTCGAACCGATCCCACCCTTCTGGGGGATCGATCCCGGCCCGGGCCACGATGCGGATCACGGCGCGATCGCGATCGCCCTTGCTGAGGGCGCCGATCATCGGCCGCGCGAATGCCGCCGCCAGTTCCTCGAGCGTCGATTCGGGGCCGAGCGCGCTCACCGCGGCCTGTTGAGCGTCCAGGTAGCGCTCGAGAGCCTGCTCGATCGCCGCGTCGAAAAGGGATCTCAGCGAGCCGAAGTGGTAGCTCACGGCCGCCACGTTGGCGTCAGCCGCATCGGTCAGCTCTCGGAGGGTCACGCCGTCCTCTCCGCGTTCAGCGATCAGGTCCAATGCGGCTTCCATGAGGCGCGCCCGGGTCCGCTCACCCGCCGCGCGACGCTGGTCGGAAGGGGCCGATTCCACAGCAGTGTATTCAATCAGACGCTTGAACAGAGCGGGGCCGGTTTCCATGCAAAGGGGCGCTCTTCACGCAGGCGCACTCTTCGCGCTGGCGCGGCTACGCGCGAGAGTTCAGGTCGCGCAGGACGCGGTGGAGGATGCCGCCGTTCTGGAAGTAGGTGACCTCGTTCGGGGTGTCGATCCGGACCGTCGCCTCGAAGCTGACCTCGTCGGCCCCCTCGCGCTTGGCGCTCACCTCGACCTTCTTCGCCTCGCCGTTCGCGAGATCGCCGACCTCGAAGGTCTCCTCGCCGGTGAGCCCGAGGGACTCGGCGGTCTCGCCCTCCGGGAACTGGAGCGGCAGCACCCCCATCCCGATCAGGTTGGAGCGGTGGATCCGCTCGAAGCTCTCGGCGAGCACCGCGCGGACGCCGAGCAGCGCCGTTCCCTTCGCGGCCCAGTCGCGTGAGGAACCGGACCCGTACTCCTTGCCGGCGAGCACGACCAGCGGCACCCCCTCGTCCGCGTAGCGCATCGCCGCCTCGTAGATCGTCGTCTCCTCGCCTCCCCGTCCCGGAAGTGGCGGGTGAAGCCGCCCTCCTTCTCGACGAGCTTGTTGCGCAGGCGGACGTTGGCGAACGTCCCGCGGATCATCACCTCGTGGTTGCCGCGGCGCGAGCCGTAGGAGTTGAAGTCGCGGACCTCGACCCCCTGCTCGATCAGCCAGCGCCCGGCCGGGCTGTCCCTCTTGATCGCCCCGGCGGGCGAGATGTGGTCGGTGGTGACCGAGTCGCCGAGCACCGCCAGCACCCGGGCGCCCGGCGATCGGCTCCACCGGCTCCGGCTCGGGCTTCATCCCCTCGAAGAAGGCCGGCCGGCGGACGTAGGTGGAATCGGGCCACGTGTAGCGGTCCCCCTCCGGGACCTCGATCCCCCGCCAGCGCACGTCGCCGGTGAAGACGTCCGAGTAGTTCCTGGTGAACATGTCGGAGCGGATCGCCTCGGCGACCACCTGCTTGATCTCCTCCGAGCTCGGCCAGACGTCTCGGAGGTGACCGGGCTCCCCGTCGGAGTCGAGCCCGAGCGGCTCGGTGGTCAGGTCGATGTCCATCCGCCCGGCGAGCGCGTAGGCGACCACCAGCGGCGGCGATGCGAGGTAGTTCGCCCGCGTGTCGGGGTTGATCCGGCCCTCGAAGTTGCGGTTGCCGGAGAGCACCGAGCAGACGACGAGGTCCTTGTCGTTGACGGCCTTGGAGATCTCCTCCGGCAGCGGCCCCGAGTTGCCGATGCAGGTGGTGCAGCCGTAGCCGACCAGGTTGAACTGGAGCTGGTCGAGGTACTCGATCGAGCCCGGACCGCTCCAGGTACTCGGTGACCACGGTCGAGCCCGGGGCGAGCGAGGTCTTCACCCAGGGCTGGCGTCGGAGGCCCCGCTCGACCGCCTTCTTCGCCAGCAGCCCGGCGGCGAGCATCACTGACGGGTTGGAGGTGTTGGTGCAGCTGGTGATCGCCGCGATCACCACGTGGCCGTGGTCGAGCTCGACCGCCTCACCGCTCTCCAGTTGGACCGCGACCGCGTCGCTGGTCTTCGACATCGAGCGCGACGCCGCCGCCGCTCGCGCAGGCGCGGGCTTGCCCGCTTCCCCGTCGTGGTCCTCGGCGGGCGGATCGGAGGCGGGGAACGACTCGGCGATCGCCTCGTCGCGGCTGTTGCCGAGCTCCTCGCCGGCCTCCGGATCCCACTCCTGCATCGCCTCGAGGAACGCGCCCTTCGCGCTCGGCGAGGGCGATCCGGTCCTGGGGGCGCTTCGGCCCGGCGATGCTCGGCTCGACCTCGCCGAGGTCGAGCTCGAGCGTGTCGCTGTAGGTCGGCTCCTCGGAGTCCTCGGTCGTGGAAGAGGCCCTGCTCGCGCGTGTAGGCGTCGACGAGCTCGATCTGCTCGGTCGGGCCGGCCGGTGAACTCGAGGTAGCGGAGGGTCTCGGCGTCGATCGGGAAGATCGCGCAGGTCGAGCCGAACTCCGGCGACATGTTGCCGATCGTCGCCCGGTCGGCGAGCCCGAGGCCGCTGATGCCGGGCCCGAAGAACTCGACGAACTTGGAGACGACGCCCCGCTCACGAAGCATCTCGGTCACGGTGAGCACCAGGTCGGTCGCGGTGGCGCCCTCGGAGAGCTCGCCGGTGAGCCTGAATCCGACCACCTGCGGCAGCAGCATCGAGATCGGCTGGCCGAGCATCGCCGCCTCCGCCTCGATCCCGCCAACGCCCCAGCCGAGCACGCCGAGGCCGTTGATCATCGTCGTGTGGGAGTCGGTGCCGACCAGGGTGTCGGGGTATGCCTGCGTCGTGCCCGTCCGACTCCCTTGTCCACACGCACCGGCCCAGGTACTCGAGGTTGACCTGGTGGCAGATCCCGGTCGCGGGCGGCACCACCCGGAAGTTGTCGAAGGCCTCCTGGCCCCAGCGCAGGAAGGCGTAGCGCTCGCCGTTTCGCTCGTAGTCGCGCTCCTCGTTGATCGCGAAGGCGCGCGGCGTTGCCGAAGGCGTCCACCTGGACGGAGTGGTCGATGATCAGGTCAACGTCCACCTGGGGGTTGATCGCCGCCGGGTCACCGCCCAGCTCCTCGATCGCGTCCCGCATCGCCGCCAGGTCGACCACCGCAGGGACGCCGGTGAAGTCCTGCATCAGCACCCTGCGCGGGCTGGAAGGGGATCTCGACCGAGGGCTCGGCCTTCGCGTCCCAGCTGGCGATCGCCTCGACGTCGTCGGCGGTGACCGAGCTCCCGTCCTCGAGGCGGAGCGCGTTCTCGAGCAGGACCTTGAGCGAGTAGGGAAGGCGGGCGACGTCGAAGCGCTGCTGGAGCGCGTCGAGGCGATGGATCTCGTACTCGCGCTCGCCGACGGCGAGCGTCGATCGCGCTCCGAAGCTGTCGCTACCGCTCACGTTTTCAGTCTATTCCCGGCGGTGTCGGCTCAGCGACGGCTAATACGGCTTCGCCACCAGCGTCGCGGCGCACAGGCGGCCGGTGGCTAGCGCTTGTCGGCCTGGCCGGCGGCGAGCTCGTCGCCGATCCTGTGGGTCGACTCGCGCCGGGTGAGGCGCCCTGCCCACTCCGGGTGGCGCCCGGCCCAGCTGGCGAGGACCCGCTGGCGCCGCGGGGCGACCGCGATCTCGCTGCGATTGCGGCGGATCGCCCGAACCACCGCCTGCCCCACCTTCTTCGGCGTCGTCGTCCCCATCCCGGGCGGCGGCTTGGTTCCGGCTTCGGCGAACATCCCCGCCTCGCGGACGAAGCCGGGCGAGACGATCGAGACCCCGACCCCTTTCGGAACCAGGTCCTCGCGGAGGCCGAAGGCGAAACCGCGGAGGCCGAACTTGGTCGCCGAGTAGAGCGAGGACCGGGCGGTGGCGGCGCGCCCGGCAAGCGAGGAGATGTAGACGAGGTGGCCCTCGCCCCTCTTCAGCAGCTTCGGGGCGAGCTCGCGGGTCATCCGGATCGGCGCCTCCAGGTTCACCCTCACCGCCCGCGCGAGCTCGTGCTGGCTGAAGTCATCGAGCTTCCCCGAGGCCGGGAGGGCGGCGTTGGCGACGAGGACGTCGAGGTCGCCCGCGTCCCGGACCAGCTTCTCCGCTGCCCCCTCCTCGGCGAGGTCGGCGACGATCACCTCGTGGCGGCCCTCGCCGCCCGGGAGCGAGCGGCAGAGCTCCTCGAGATCAGCCTTCTTCCGCGAGCTCAGCACCAGGTTCGCTCCGCCGGCGGCGAGCTGCTCGGCGATCGCGCGCCCCAGACCGCCGGTGGCGCCGCTCAGCAGCACCCGCTTCCCCTCGAGTTCCACGCCCGGGAACGTACCTCACGGTTGTCCTGTAAGCGTCCGCTCATCTTTTGCTAGGGTGCCGCGCCAGACAAACGCCGAATCTCGCCCCAGCCAGGAGGGGCGAGAGCGGGGGAACCAAGCAGTTTGGGGCGAACCCACCTAGGTGGGGGCGCAGGCTCCTTTAGCGCCAGCCCGTCAGCTAACCCCGTAGGCCGACGAAGGAGATCGGTTTGCGCTCAAACACGCTTAGGAGTAGGAGGCGGCTCGCACTGGCGGGGCTGACGGCGCTGTTCGCGCTGGCGGCAGCGGTGCCGGCCTCGGCCCAGACGGGCGGGACGCCGCCACCCGGCGGCACCGAGCCGACCCCGACGACGCC
Source organism: uncultured Solirubrobacterales bacterium (assembly GCA_963752585.1). GTDB lineage: Bacteria > Actinomycetota > Thermoleophilia > Solirubrobacterales > 70-9 > CAVVYV01. The sequence continues at coordinate 83,864 of CAVVYV010000004.1, read as the reverse complement.
GGCACCCACCGGGCCTCCCGGCAAGGCGAAGTTGCGAAAGGACGGAACCGCGGTCGCGCCCGCGAACGCGCCGCCGGCCGTGCAGAGCGCGATCGCCGCCGGCAACGCGATTCGCACGCATGCCCTACCGGTGGGGCGGCGGGCATCGCAACTTCTCCGACACCGGCTACGACTGCTCCGGGGCGGTCAGCTACGTCCTCAACGGCGCCGGGATTGCTCACCAGTCCGATGCCGTCCGGCCCGCTGATGGGCTGGGGCCTGCCCGGGAAGGGCTACTGGATCAGCGTCTACTCGAACCCGAGCCACGTCTACATGGTGGTCGCGGGGCTGCGCTTCGACACCTCCGCCGTCGGCGAGAAGCTCAACCAGGGCAGCGGCCCGCGTTGGCGAAAGACCAAGCGCAAGCCGACGGGATATGTCGTGCGTCATTACCAGGGCTTCTGATGGGTGCCGACGAATCGAGGGTGAGCGTGATCTCGACGACGACCAACCGGAAGCTGCGCCTGGCGATCGGAATCGCCCTCGCCTGCGCGCTCGCCACCGCGGCGGGCGCCTCGGCCCAGACCGGCGGCACCCCGCCGCCCGGCGGCACCGAGCCCGCTCCCGCTCCAGCTCCGCCGCGCCGACCACCGGGGTCGCCACCCTCCAGCCGGACGGGTCGGCGATCGCGCCCAGCGACGCACCGAAGCAGGTCCGGAAGGCGATCAACGCCGGCAACCGGATCCGCACCAAGCCGTATCTGTGGGGCGGCGGGCACCGCAAGTTCAACGCGAAGGGCTACGACTGCTCGGGCGCCGTCAGCTATCTCCTCCACGCCGCCGGAATGCTGAAGCGGCCGCTTTCCTCCGGTCCCCTGGCGAGCAGCTGGGGAACGCCCGGAGTCGGTTCCTGGATCACCGTCTACGCCAACAGGAGCCACACCTACATCGTCGTCGCCGGCCTGCGCTACGACACCTCGGCGGTGGGCGAGTCGCTGAACCAGGGCAGCGGCCCCCGCTGGCGCTCCACCGCGCGCTCCCCCGCGGGCTACGCGGCCCGCTATTACCCCGGCCTCTAGCGCCGATTCAGGGCTCCATCGGGCCCTGTCGCAGGTCCGTCCCGGACCCTCGTGACAGCCGTCACGAGAGGGTCAGAGGAAGTTCTGCAAGCAGTCATTCATCTTTGCTAACGTGCCGCGCCAGTTCACGCCGAGTCCCATCCAGACGAAAAGGATGGGAGCGGGGGAACCAGCATTTTGGGGCGAACCCACCTAGGTGGGGGCGCAGGCTCCTTTAGCGCCAGCCCGACAGCTAACCCCGCAGGCCTGCGAAGGAGGATGTGTTGCGCCGGATTCGGATCGGCAAGTTGGCGGAAGCTCGCACTCGCGGGGCTGACCCTTGCCTGCACCCTCGGCATCGCCGTCCCCGCCGCGGCCCAGACCGGCGGCACCCCGCCGCCCGGTGGCACCGAGCCGACCCCGACGCCGGCGCCCGACCGGGCCACCCGGGCGCGCCACCCTGATGCCCGACGGCACCGCGGTCGCCCCCGCCAACGCCCCGCCCGCTGTCCAGGCCGCGATCGCCGCGGGCAACGCGATCCGCACCATGCCCTACAAGTGGGGCGGCGGGCATCGCAGCTTCTCGACACCGGCTACGACTGCTCCGGCGCCGTCAGCTACGTCCTCCACGCCGCCGGCTTCCTCACCAGCCCGATGACCTCGGGTGGCCTGGCGACCAGCTGGGGCCTCCCCGGCAAGGGCTGGTGGATCACCGTCTTCGCCAACCCGAGCCACACCTACATGAAGGTCGCCGGACTCCGCTTCGACACCTCCGGCACCGGCGAGAAGCTGAACCAGGGCAGCGGCCCGCGCTGGCGCGCGACCAAGCGCAAGCCCCGCGGGTACGCGATCAAGCACTTCCCCGCTCTACTAGATCCCTTCTCCCCCAGTCCGGGAATAACCCCGGCGCGTCCGGGTATTCCCGGACGCAGCAAGGGGGTTCTCGCTCCCGTGGGTCGGCGGCCTCAGCCCGCCCGCCGCCTCGACTCGAAGCCTCTCATTTGGCCTCTGCCCAAAGGGCCAAGTCGTGATGTCCAATCTCTCGCCCGAAGATTGTCCACCGCGGCCCGACGAGGCGTGAAAGGCTCGGATATACCTTGCTCCGCAGAGTGCCCGCTTTGTACGGTCCGCACAGGCGACGATCGGTTCGTCCGAGAAGGAGATCGCGGTAGCCCCGAGCGCCCCAAGCCAGACCGAGGAGGGCCATGCCGCCGAGGTCGGCGGCGCCCCCGACGTCCGGCTGGTCGGCGTCAGCAAGCGCTACGGGGAGGTGATCGCGGTCGACGGTGCTCGATCTCGAGGTCGGCCGGGGCGAGTTCTTCACCCTGCTCGGGCCCTCCGGATCCGGCAAGACGACGACGCTCCGGATGATCGCCGGCTTCGAGGAGCCGGACGCCGGCCGGGTCGAGCTCGGCGGGCGAGACGTCACCGGACTCCCGCCGTACGACCGCTCGGTCAACACCGTCTTCCAGGACTACGCCCTGTTTCCGCACATGACCGTGGGCGAGAACGTCGAGTACGGGCTGCGGGTGAAGGGCGTAAAGCGCGAGGAGAGGCGCCGGAAGGCGGCCGAGGCGCTCGAGACCGTGCGGCTCGCCGGCTATGAGAGTCGGAAGCCGAACCAGCTCTCGGGCGGGCAACAGCAGCGGGTGGCGCTCGCCCGGTCGATCGTCAACCGGCCGCGCGTGCTCCTGCTCGACGAGCCGCTGGGGGCGCTCGACCTGAAGCTCCGCGAGCAGATGCAGGTGGAGCTGAAGACGATCCAGGACGAGGTGGGGATCACCTTCATCTACGTCACCCATGACCAGGAGGAGGCGCTGACGATGTCGAACCGGATCGCCGTCTTCAACCAGGGCCGGATCGAGCAGGTTGGGACCCCGACCGAGGTCTACGAGCGTCCCGCCAACCCGTTCGTCGCCGGCTTCGTCGGCGTCTCGAACCTGCTGGAGCGCGATGGGCGCCGGTTCACGGTCCGGCCGGAGAAGGTGACGATCGCCGACAACGGCACCCTGCCGCAAGGACTTCACGTCGAGGAGGGGACGATCAGGGACGTCTCCTACGCCGGGATGATCACCCGATTCCTGGTCGACCTCGAGGCGGGTGGAGAGCTTCAAGTGGTCCGCCAGAACCTGGAGACCTCCTCAGCGGAGGCCCAGGAGCAGCGTGGACGGAAAGTGAAAATTGGATGGCGCGCGGATCAGACCGTCGCCGTCCAGGGAGAGGAGGAATCAAAGTGAGCCGACTACGAGCTCACCCCGCCTGGGTGCCCGTCCTGATCATCGGGGCGTTGGCGCTCGCGATGCTGGCGATCGCCGGCTGCGGGGACGATGATGACGATGGCGGCGGCGATTCCGCCGCTGCACTGACCGAGGTCGGGGCCGGTGAAGGAGAACTCAACCTGGTCGCCTGGGCCGGGTACGTCGAGGACGGGTCAACCGACCCGGCAGTCGACTGGGTGACCGGCTTCGAGCAGGAGACCGGCTGCCAGGTCAACGTCAAAGTCGGAAACACCTCGGACGAGATGGTGACGCTGATGCGCACCGGCGAGTACGACGGTGTTTCCGCATCCGGTGACGCGTCGGGGCGCCTGATCGAGGGCGGCGATGTGGATCCGGTCAACGTTGACCTGGTCCCGAACTACGCCGACATCTTCCCGGCGCTGAAGGACCAGCCGTGGAACACCGTCGACGGCACGAACTACGGGATCCCCCACGGACGCGGGGCGAACCTGCTGATGTGGAATCCCGACCAGGTGAAGCCCGACCCGACGTCATGGGACGTCGTCTTCGACCCGGCCGTCGCCTCGAACTACAAGGGCAACGTGACGGCGTACGACAACGCGATTTACATCGCGGACGCGGCGCTTTACCTGCGTGAGCACAACCCCGAGCTCGGGATCGAGGACCCCTACGAGCTCGACCAGGAGCAGTTCGACGCCGCGATCGATCTGCTGAAGCAGCAGAGGCAGAACATCGGCGAGTACTGGTCCGTCTATACGGCGGAGATCGAGGCGTTCGCCAACGGCGATTCGACCGTCGGCACGACCTGGCAGATCATTACCAATCTGGCCCAGGACGAGGGCGTCAACGGCAAGAACACCCTGCCCGTCGGAGGGCGCGACGGGTTGGTCGGACACATGGATGCTGAGTTCGGAGGCGAAGAACCCGAACTGCATGTACCTGTGGATGAACCACATCGTCAGTCCCGAGGCGAACGCGGCCGTCGCCGAGTACTTCGGCGAGGCTCCCGCCAACGAGAAGTCCTGCGCCCTGACGGAGGTGAAGAACCACTGCGACATATTCCACGCAGATGACGAAGCGTTCTTCGACCAGATCGAGTACTGGAAGACTCCCACCAAGGACTGCGGCGATGACCGCGGCGAGGTCTGCAAGACCTATGACGAGTGGGTCCAGGGATTCACGGAAGTGAAGGGCTGATCCCGATCGAGGATCGCCTCGAACACCGATTCGTGGAAGCGGCTGGCGTAGAGCGCGCAGCCGCCCAGGAGGTCGGCGGGCCGCAGGCTCGCCGACCTCTTCCACGGGCGGCCCCGGCTCCAGGTAGGAACTCTGCTGGCGGGCCCCGTCGGCTGGCTGGTGATCGCCTATCTGGGCTCGCTCGCCGCGCTCTTCGCGGCGGCGTTCTGGCACCTGGACGACTTCACCGGCGAGATCCAACAGGGCTTCAGCCTCCAGAACTTCGAGACGCTGACCGAGCCGGTCTACCGGGCGATCACCTTCCGCACGATCGGGGTGGCCGCGCTGGTGACGGTCACCGACGCGCTGCTCGCCTTCCCGATCGCCTTCTACATGGCCAAGGTTGCGTCACCGCGCGTCAAGGCCCTGCTCGTTGTGGCGGTGCTGATGCCGCTCTGGTCGAGCTACTTGATCAAGGTCTACGCCTGGCGCACGATCCTGAGCGAGGAAGGAGCGCTGAACTGGATGCTCGACCCGATCGGGCTGACCGTGCCCGACGGCGACATCTTCCGGCTCTGGCTGGTGATGAGCTACCTCTGGCTGCCGTTCATGGTGATCCCGATCTACGCGGGGCTGGAGCGAATCCAAGACTCGCTGCTGAGCGCCTCCGATGACCTCGGGGCGAAGCCGTGGACGACCTTCCGGCGGGTGATCCTGCCACTCGCCTTTCCCGCCGTGGTCGCCGGCTCCATCTTCACCTTCTCGCTGACGCTGGGCGACTTCATCGCCCCCAGCCTCGTCAGCAGCACCCAGTTCATCGGCAACGTCGTCTACAACAACGTCGGCGTCGCCAACAACCTGCCGCTCGCCGCCGCCTTCGCGCTGGTGCCGGTGGCGGTGATGATCGTCTATCTGCTGATCGCCCGGCGGCTGGGAGCGTTCGAGCACGTATGAGGCGGCCGGCGTGAGACTCTCGGGCCGAGCCCGCTGGGCGCTTCGCGCCGGCGTCGGCGGGACGCTCGCCTTCATCTACATCCCGCTCGCGGTCGTCTTCCTCTACGCCTTCAACGAGTCGCGGGTGCTCGAGTGGCCGCCACCCGGCCTGACGCTCGAGTGGTTCGGCAAGGCGTTCGAGAACGAGGGTGCCCGCGACGCGCTTGTCAACTCGCTGAAAGCGGGCCTGGGGGCGACGGCGATTGCGATCCTCCTCGGCACCCTCGCCTCGCTAGCGGTCGCGCGCTTCAGCTTCTTCGGCCGCGAGACGATCTCCTTCATCGTGATCCTGCCGATAGCGCTGCCCGGGATCGTCACCGGCATGGCGTTGAACACGACCTTCACCCAGGTGCTGGGCATCGACCTGGGGCTGTTCACGATCGTCACCGCGCACGCCACCTTCTGCATCGTCGTCGTCTACAACAACGTCGTCGCGCGCCTGCGCCGGGTCTCGACCTCCTTCGAGGAGGCCTCGGCCGACCTCGGCGCCGACACCTGGCAGACCTTCCGCCACGTCACCTTCCCCAACCTGCGCACGGCGCTGGTGGCGGGGGCGCTGCTGGCGTTCGCGCTCTCCTTTGACGAGATCATCGTCACCACGTTCACCGCCGGCTCCGACCAGACGCTGCCGATCTGGATCTTCACCAACCTCGCCCGGCCGAACCAGCTCCCGATCGTCAACGTCGTCGCCGTGCTCGTGATCCTCCTCTCGGCGATCCCGGTCTACCTCGCCCACAGGCTGACCCAGGAAGAGAGCATCTCCGCGCGCGGAGGCCCGGTCGTCGCCGAAAGCGCCGCGGTCCCCTGAGGGCGCGAGAACCGAGGGTCAGGAGATGTTCGTCATCACGTGCTTGATGTTCGTGTAGTCCTCGAGCGAGTACATCGACAGGTCCTTGCCGTAGCCGGACTGCTTGTAGCCGCCGTGCGGCATCTCCGAGGCGATCGGGATGTGGTCGTTGATCCAGACGCAGCCGAAGCGGAGCGCCTTCGACACCCGCAGCGCCCTGCCGATGTCGCGGGTCCAGACCGATGAGGCGAGCCCGTAGCGGGTCCCGTTCGCCCACTCGATCGCCTTCTCCTCGCTCTTGAACGGCTGGACCGTGATCACCGGGCCGAAGATCTCGTCCTGGATCATCTCGTCGGACTGCTTCAGCCCCGCGACCACGGCCGGCTTCAGGAAGAAGCCGGGACGCCGCGGCTCCTTGCCGCCGGTGACGATCTCGGCGCTCTCGGGCGCCCGGTCGAGGAAGCCCTCGACCCGCTTGCGCTGGCGCTCGGAGTTGAGCGGCCCGAGCGTCGTCTTCCCGTCGAGCGTGTCCCCGAGCTTCAGTCCCTTCGCCTGCTCGGCGAGGCCGTTGACGACGTCGTCGTAGACCTTCTTCGAGGCGAGCACCCGGGTCGCCGCGGTGCAGTCCTGGCCGGCGTTGTAGTAGCCGGTGCCCGCGATCGTCTCCATCGCCGTCTCCATGTCGACGTCGTCGAAGACGACCACCGGCGCCTTGCCCCCGAGCTCGAGGTGGACCCGCTTGAGGCTGTCGGCCGCCTCGCGGGCGATCCACTTGCCGGTCTCCGGTGAGCCGGTCAGCGAGACCATGTCCACGTCGGGGTGGGTGACCAGGCTCGCGCCGGCGGGCTGGCCGTGGCCGCCGATGTAGTTGGCGACCCCCGGTGGCAGATGCTCGGCGCAGAGCTCGGCGAGGACCGAGAGGGTGGTCACCGGGGTGGTCTCGGCGGGCTTCAGGACGAGGGTGTTTCCGGCGGCGAGCGCCGGCGCGATCTTCCAGATCGCCATCATCAGCGGGTAGTTCCAGGGGGTGATCTGGCCGACCACGCCGACCGGCTCGCGGCGGACGAACGAGGTGTAGCCCTCCAGGTACTCGCCCGCGGCGCGGCCCTCGAGGTTGCGCGCGGCGCCCGCGAAGTAGCGCAGGTTGTCGGCCATGAACGGGATCTCGTCCTCGAGGAAGGCCGAGCGGGGCTTGCCGGCGTCCGCCGCCTCGAGGTCGGCGATCTCCTCGGCCCGCTCCTCGATCCCGTCGGCGATCTTGAGCAGGGCCGCCGAGCGCTCGGCGGGGGTGGTCGTCCCCCAGGTCTCGAAGGCCTCCTTGGCCGCCTTCACGGCTCGCATCGACGTCCTTCTTGGTAGAGAGCGGCGCCCTCGCAATCACCTCGCCGGAGGCGGGGTTGACGACCGCCTCGCGCTTGCCGTCGACCGGGGCGACGAACTTGCCGCCGATCATGTTCTTGAGCGAGATCGGCCTCGAGTTCCGGCTGCCCTTGGCCTTCGCCTTGGCCTTGGCCTTGCGCTGCGCCTTGCGGTTGCGGTTGCCATCTCTCCTCCTTGGTCAGGCCTTCTGTTTGCTGTCGAGCACTTCCTCGACCGGGGTGTGCTCGACGCCAACGCCCTCGGCGACGGCCGGGTGAGTGACACTACCGGCGGCGACGTTGATCCCGAGTCTCAGCCCGGGATCGCGGCGAGCCGCCTCGGCGACGCCGTGGTCGGCGAGAGCGATTACGTACGGAAGCGTTGCGTTGGTGAGCGCGAAGGTCGAGGTGATCGGGACCGCCCCGGGCATGTTCGCGACGCAGTAGTGGGTGATCCCGTCGACCTCGAAGGTGGGCTCGCGGTGGGTGGTCGGGCGGGAGGTCTCGAAGCAGCCGCCCTGGTCGATCGCGACGTCGACGAGGACCGCGTGTCGCTTCATCAGCTTCAGCTGCTCCGTGCGGACGACCTTGGGGGCCCGGGCGCCGTGGACGAGAACGGCGCCGATCACCAGGTCGGCTCGCGGCAGCATCTCCTCGATCGAGAGCACCGACGAGTAGACGGTCGACGCGCGGCCGCCGAAGGCGATGTCGAGCTCGCGCAGCCTGTCGATCGAGACGTCGTAGACGAAGACGTCGGCCTCCATCCCGATCGCGATGAATGCGGCGTTCATCCCGACCGCGCCGCCGCCGATCACCATCACCGTCGCCGCCGCCACCCCGGGGACGCCGCCGAGGAGGATCCCCCGGCCGCCGAGCGGCTTCTCGAGGAAGAAGGCCCCCGCCTGGGTGGCGATCTTCCCGGCGATCTCGCTCATCGGCGCAAGCAGCGGCAGCTGCCCGTGGGAGTCCTCGACCGTCTCGTAGGCGACGCAGATGGCGCCGCTCTCCTGGAGGCCCCGGGTGAGATCGGGGTTGGGCGCCAGGTGCAGATAGGTGAACAGGGTCTGGCCCGGAGACAGCATCTCGACCTCGGGTGATTGCGGCTCCTTCACCTTCAGCACCATCTCCGCCTGCTCGAAGACGGCTGCCGCATCCGGGAGGATCGTCGCCCCCTGGGCGGAGTAGGCCTCGTCGCCGAGCGCGCTGCCCTCCCCGGCGCCCGCCTGGAGCAGGACCTGGTGGCCGTGCTCGGCGAGCTCGCGGGCTCCCGCCGGGGTGAGGGCGACCCGGTACTCGTCCTCCTTGATCTCGGTGGGGACACCGACCTTCATCTCGCGATCCTCGTCAGAAGCGGCTGGGCATCGGACCGCGGCGCGCTGGTGACCTCGAATCGAATCCCGCGGCCCTCGAGCTCGGCGAACATCTCGTCGGGGTCGATGCAGCGCTCGGGTGGCATCGCCCCGACGGCCGTGATCCGGCCCCGGGCGAGGAGCCGGACGGCCGCCGCCGCCGGTGTCGCCGTTGAGCAGACGCCGCCACCGATCCCCCAGCGCTCCACCGGCTCGGTGACGCTCCGCGCCCGCACCGTGGTGTCCTCGCCGACCACCTCGACCAGGTGGACCGAGACTGTGCGGTCCGAAGGGGGCGATGCTGAGCGCGCCGCGTCGGCCACTCGCTCCTCGCTCGCCCCCACCAGCTCGTTCAGGTGCCGGAGCACCTCATCCCGAAAGCGAGAGCGCGAAGGTGACGTACTTCGCGCCGAAGCTTTCGCCGAAGGTGAGGACCTCCGAGTGAAGGGTGAAGATCGTCTCGGCGTTTCCGATCGGCTCACCGAAGTCGATCGTCGGGCCGGCCTGCATCGGCTCCAGCTCCTCCGGCTTGCCGTTGATCAGGGCCATCGGCGGCATCGTCAGCTCGTCGAGCAGAGTGCGGAGCGCGTACGGAAAGCTCAGCCCCGAGGGCGGGGCGAGGTCCCTGCCCGGCGGCCGCGACCGAGATCGACACCGGCTTGCCCGGCAGCTGGGCTGCGGCGCGCGCCGCGAGCAGGTTGGTCTTCCCCGGGGCCGAGCCGATCCCGAGCAGGGCGAGCAGCCCCTGGGAGCGAAACTTGCGGGAGAGGGCGAGCTGCTCGCGGGTGACGTGGTAGAGCCCGCCGAGGTCCATGTAGTGGCAGCCGGCCTTCGAGGCACGAGCTCATCGCGGCGAGGTTGATCCGGTAGGCGGCCGAGTTGACGAGGACGTCGATCCCGGCGAGCTGCTCGGTCAGGTTGGAGGTCGCGTCCGCCTCGTAGGCCTCGGCCTTGCCGAGGCCGTGCTCGATCGCGACCTCCTCGGCGCGCCGCAGGTCGAGGTCGAGCAGGCGCAGTGCCGTCACCTCCTCGGACTCGGCCAGGTCGCGGACGATCGCGGGAGCGATCGTGCCACCTGCGCCGAGGACGGCGACCCTCACGCGATCAGCTCCTTCGCGCGCAAGGCGAGCCAGAGCTCCACCCGGTCGTTTGCCCGGCTCAGGTCCCTCCCGGTGAGCTCCTCGATCCGCTTGATCCGGTAGCGCAGCGTGTGCCGGTGGCAGTAGCAGTCGCCGGCCGCCCGCTCCCAGTGGCCGTTGCGCTCGATGTAGGCCTCGAGCGAGCGCAGCAGCTCGCCCGCGTAGCGGTCGTCGGACTCCTCGATCGGGCCCAGGACCGAGTCGCAGTAGAGCCGGAGCGCGTCGGCGTCCTGCACCGAGAGCAGCAGGGTGAACGCGCCGAGGTCCCGGTGGGACGCGACCTCGGGCGCGGCGCCGTTGGAGAAGCCGGTCGCCTCGAGCGCGCAGCGCGCCTCGTGGAAGGAGTGGCGCACCCGCTCCGTCGGCAGCGCCCTGCTCGAGGCCGCGCGGGTCGGCCCGTGCGCGGCCTCGATCGCCTTCCTCGCCTCGGCCGCGAGCTCGATCGGATCCTCGTCGCCGGAGTCGACCACCGCGCAGAGCAGCTCTCGGCGGCCGGCCGGGTGAGGCGCGACCAGGGCGGGGCGGCTGCGGCCGGCGAGGAACCCCTCCAGGGTCTGCTCGGCCGCGCTCGGGATCGCCGAGCTCGAAGGCGAGGACCGCGGAGCGCTCACCGATCCCGAACGGCGTCAGCCGGTCGCGAACGTCGTCGGGCGCCAACCGCCCGGACAGCGTCGCGGCGAGCACCTCGCCGGAGAGCCGGCGCTCGGTCTCCCGGGCGACCCGCTCGCGCATCAGCGCCAGGGCGACAACGATCGCCGCCTGCTGCACGCAGAGGCGCTCGAAGTCACCGAGCTCCCCCGAGCGGCGAACGACGACCAGCCAGGCCTCGGCGGCGCCGCCGCGCGGCGAAACGGGATGGGCGAGCGCCCGACCGCGCAGATCCGGCTTGGGTCGGGACGAAGGGTGCGGCGGCGGAGCCGCGGGGCTCGACCTCGGCGCGAATCGCATCGGTGAGCTCCGCCGGTAGGCGCCGGCCCCCGTGCGCCAGGGTCTCGCCGTGCGCACCGAAGACCAGGGAGCTCCCTCCGACGGCCGCCGCGACCTCTCGTGCGACCTCGTCCAGCCCACCTCCCTCGAGGACCAGCCGCTCGAGGCGCTCGTTGACCGCGATCCCGCGCGAGAGCACGTCGTACTGCTCGTTGACGAGGCGGCTGAAGGCGGCCTCGGTGATCGCGATGAACGGCATCTCGTATGGCACCTCGAACACCGGGAAGCCGAGCTCGTCGGCCTCCTCGACCAGGGGCTTCGGCAGCTTCGCGTGGTCGAAGCCGGTGCCGAAGCCGAGCCCTGCCAGCTCGCTGCTCGCGAGCAGCTGCAGGTACTCGCGCTGGCGCTCGGCGGTGTCCAGGCTGAGGCCGGTGGTCAGCAGCAGCTCTCCACCGGACAGCCACGGGGTCGGGTCGCGGAGCTCCGACATGTGGACCCAGCGAATCTCACGCCCGTCGACGGCGTCGGCCCCGGCGGCGATCTTCAGCCCGAGCTCCGAGGTGAGGCTGTCGACGGTGAGCACGCCTACCCTCCGCGGGACCCCGGCGCTGCTGCTCTACCGGAGCCTGCTCCCCTGACGCGGCGGGAGGCCTCTTCCAGCACCGGCCGGAGGACGTTCGACGATCTCCTCGAACTGCTCGCTGTCGGCGATCAGCGGAGGGGACAGCTGAACGACCGGGTCGCCGCGGTCGTCGGCCCGGCAGATCAGGCCGCGCCGGTAGAGCTCGCCGGAGAGGTAGCCGCGGAGCAGCTTCTCCGACTCCTCGTCGTCGAGCGTCTCCTTCGTGTCCTTGTCCTTGACCAGCTCGAGCGCGTAGAAGTAGCCGTCGCCGCGCACGTCGCCGACGATCGGGATGTCGTAGAGCGACTCGAGCGCCGCCCGGAACTCGTCCTCCTTCTCGCGCACGTGCCCGCAGAGGTCCTCGCGCTCGAATACGTCGAGGTTCGCCATCGCAACCGCCGCGGCCACCGGGTGGCCGGCGAAGGTCGAGCCGTGGGCGAAGCTCGCGTTGCCCTCGGAGTAGGGCTCGAACACCCGGTCGCTGACGATCATCCCGCCCATCGGCACGTAGGCGGAGGTGAGCGCCTTGGCGACGGTCATGATGTCCGGCTGGTAGCCGTAGCGCTGGCAGCCGAACCAGTGGCCGAGGCGGCCCCAGGCGCAGATCACCTCGTCGGAGATCAGGAGGACGTCGTGGCGGTCGCAGATCTCGCGCACCCGCTGGAAATAACCCTCCTGCGGCGGGATACAGCCGCCGGCGTTCTGGAGCGGCTCGAGGATCACCGCGGCGACCGTCTCCGGGCCCTCGAAGAGGATCCGCTCCTCGATCCTGCTCCGCCGCCCAGAGCGGGTCGCGGTCCTCGGGCCAGCGGTAGCTGTTGGTGTTGGGGACGTGGACCCCGCCGGGGGCGAGGGGCTCGAAGTCGCTCCGCAGCGCCGGGATCCCGGTGGCGCTGAGCGCCCCGAGGGTGGTGCCGTGGTAGGCGATCTCGCGGGCGATCACCTTGATCTTCTGGCCGTTGCCCCGCATCCGGTGGTAGCTGCGGGCGAGCTTCAGGGCCGACTCGACCGCCTCGGAGCCGCTGTTGGTGAAGAACACCCGGTTCAGATCGCCGGGGGAGAGCGCGGCGATCCTGGTGGCGAGCTCGATCGCGCGCGGGTGCGCGTAGCTCCAGACGGTGACGAAGTCGAGCTCGCGCACCTGGGCGGCCGCGGCATCGCCGAGCTCGGTCCGGCCGTGGCCGGAGTTGACGCAGAAGAGCGCCGAGAGGCCGTCGAGATAGCGGTTGCCGTGTATGTCCCAGACGTAGCAGCCGTCGCCGCGAACGATGATCGGCACCTCGTGCTCGGGGCCGAACGACCCCATCCGGGTGAAGTGCATCCACAGGTGTCTTTGGGCAAGCTCCTGGAGCTCGGCGGCCCTCTCGGTGGCGGGCGGAGCCTGGGTCTCGGTGCTCGCTGCCATCTCCGTTCCTCCTTGCTTCGCCGGGTTGCACAAACGTAGAGCCGAAATGGTCTTTCCGCAACCGAGATTTCGGTCAAGCTTGCGAAACTCGCTTGTACAGATCGTACAAAGGAGCGCCGTCGTTTTGAGCATCTGCCGGTTGCCTCCGGCCTTCGCGTTCCCTACATTCCGCTGGGGCACCGCCAAACCCGATCACGGACGGTCGGGCGTTTCGACAATCAGGAGGAGAGGACGAGGTGGCGAAGAGCGTCGGCGAGGTCGAGGGCGTCGAGGTCAGCGAGCACGGCCTCAAGGCGGACGCGATCAGCTTCTGGGATGGGCTGGTGGTCGCGCTCGCCTCGACCGCGCCCGCCTACTCGCTGGCGGCGGTGATCGGCTCGATCGCGGTGATCACCGGCTTCTTCGCCCCCGCGGCGCTCCTGCTCGCGTTCGTGCCGATGTTCTTCATCGCCGCCGCCTTCTACTGGCTGAACAAGGCCGATCAGGACTGCGGCACGACCTTCGCCTGGGTGACCCGCGTCGATGGGGCCGCAGGCCGGGCTGGATCGCGGGCTGGGCCGTGTGCATGACCGGAATCCTGGTGATCGGCTCGCTCGCCGACGTCGCCGTCTTCACCTTCTTCAGACCTGATCGACGCGCCGACGGGCTCGATGGGCTCGAAGGCCGCGGTGACGATCGGCGCCGTGCTCCTGATCGGCGCGATGACGACGATCTGTCGTGATCGGGACCGAGCTTCGGCGCGCCTGCAGACGGTGCTGATGGCGATCCAGATCATCCCGCTGCTGATCTTCGTCGCCGTCGTCCTGATCAAGGTCTGGTCGCGGCGACGGGCCCGGCACCGCCTTCGAGCCGAACCTCTCCTGGTTCAACCCGCTCAACATCGACGCCGGCAACCTGAACCCGTTCAGCGCCGAGGCGGGCGACCTGGTCGGGGCGATGCTGCTCGGGATCTTCATCTACTGGGGCTGGGAGAGCGCGGTCAACCTGAACGAGGAGACCGAGGGCGACGTCACCCGGCCGGGGCTGGCGGGCCTGATCTCGACCCTGATCCTGCTGGTCACCTACGTCGGCGTCGCCACCGCGGTGCTCGCCTGGCAGCGGCCTCGGCGGCGCCGCCACCTTCGACGACAACCCCGGGATTCTCGGCAAGTACGCGACCGGCGCCCTCGGCGACCCGACCGGGAAGATCGTCCTGCTGGCGGTCGTCGTCTCCGCGCTCGCCTCGACCCAGACCACGATCCTGCCCGCCGCGCGAACCTCGCTCTCGATGGCCCGCCACGAGGCGATCCCGAGCGCCTTCGGCGAGGTCTCGAAGCGCTTCTTCACGCCCGTCTTCTCCACCGTCGCGGTCGGCGCCCTCGCGGTCGCCTGGTACGTGCCCGGCAAGCTGATCAGCGAGAACTTCCTGTTCGACTCGCTCACCGCGCTCGGGCTGATGATCGCCTTCTACTACGCCCTCACCGGATTCGCCTGCGTCGTCTACTACCGGCGCGAGATCCCGAAGACGCTGCGGAACTTCTTCTTCATCGGCCTGGCGCCCGGGATCGGAGCGGTGCTGCTCAGCTACATCTTCGTCAAGGCGCTGTTCAACTTCTCCGACCCGGCCAACTCCTACACGGGCGAGGAGTGGTTCGGGGTCGCGCCGCCGGCGGTGATCGGCGTCGGCATGCTCCTGCTCGGCGTCGTCCTCCTGTTCGCCTGGCGGCTCTACAAGCACGAGCCGTTCTTCAAGCGGCGGCCGCGAGGTCGCCGACCCGGCGCTGCTCGAGCCGAAGCCGGCGGCCGGGGTGGCGGGAGGGGCAAAGTAGCGATGGCCGGCGACGGCTCCGAGACGGTGCCGTGCGTCGAGCTGCGGTCGGTCACCAAGCGGTTCGGCGACCTCGTCGCCGTCGACGATCTCAGCCTGGCGGTCCCCGAGGGCGACTTCTTCACCCTGCTCGGGCCGAGCGGCTGCGGGAAGACGACGACGCTGCGGATGGTGGCCGGGTTCGAGGAGGCGACCGACGGCCGGGTCCTGATCGACGGCGAGGACGTCGCCGGCGTTCCCCCCTACAAGCGCCCGACCAACACCGTGTTCCAGAGCTACGCGCTCTTCCCCCACCTCAGCGTCAAGGACAACGTCGCCTTCGGACTGAAGCGGAAGAAGGTCGAGGGAGCGGAGATCTCGAAGCGGGTCGATCGGGAGCTGGAGCGCGTCGGTCTCGCCGCCGAGGGCAACCGCCGCCCGGCCCAGCTCTCCGGCGGCCAGCAGCAGCGGGTGGCGCTGGCGCGGGCGCTCGTCAACCTGCCGAAGGTGCTGCTGCTCGACGAGCCGCTGGGCGCGCTCGACCTGAAGCTCCGCAAGGGCCTCCAGGTCCAGCTGAAACAGATCCAGCGTGACGTCGGGATCACCTTCCTCTACGTCACCCACGACCAGGAGGAGGCGCTGACGATGTCGGACCGGATCGCGGTGATGAACCGCGGCCGGATCGAGCAGGTCGCCGACCCCGAGGAGGTCTACGACAAGCCGGCGACAACGTTCGTCGCCGGCTTCATCGGCGTCTCCAACCTGATGCCGGGGGTGGTGAAGAGCTCCGGCGCGAACGGCGAGGTCGAGCTCGACAGCGGCGTCACGGTCAAGGCCGACGTCGACGGGTTCGCGGTCGGGGACCGCTGCAACGCCGTCGTCCGCCCGAGAAGCTCTGGATCACGCCGGAGGGCGAGAAGGTCGACGGCAAGCTCCCGAGCGTCGAGGGCCTGGTCGAGAGCTCCCTCTACCTCGGCACCTCGACCCAGATGATCGTTCGGCTGCCCGACGACGTGGTGCTGACCGTCCTCTGCCCGAACACCGACGAGGAGGAGCGGCGGAGCCTGCCCGGCGGCGGGGCGAAGGTGAAGCTTTCTTGGGCGCCCGAGCACATGCACCTGGTCCGGAGCTCGCCGGGCACCGACCGGCAGACCGGCGAAGGCGCGGAGGCGCCGGACAAGGCCGAAGCTGCATGACCAACAAAAGGAGTGAGCGAAACGTGAGATCGAAGAGGAATCTGCGGGCGCTGGCGATCGCGGTGCTGTCGCTGCTCGCCGCGCTGGCAATCGCCGCCTGCGGCGACGACGACGACCGTCGGCGGCGGCAGTGAGCAAGCCGTACGAGGTCGCCAAGCCCGGGCCGGTCAGCGGCGAGCTCAACATCTCGAACTGGGTCGGCTACATCGACAAGGGCGAGGGCAACACGATCGATGAGTTCGAGGCCAAGTATCCCGGGACCACGGTCAACTACACCGAGGACATCAACGACAACGTCGAGTTCTTCGGCAAGGTCCAGCCGCTGCTCGACAACGGCGAGTCAGGCGGCCGCGACATGTTCGTCGTCACCGACTGGATGGCGAAGCAGATGAACGACCTCGGCTACCTCCAGGAGATCAACCTCGCGGACATGCCGAACGTCGAGGCCAACCTTCGCGATGACCTGCGGAGCCCGCCGTTCGACCCCGAGCGCACCTTCTCGGTGCCGTGGCAGAGCGGCCTCGCCGGCCTGATCGTCAACAAGAGGCTGGCGCCGGACGTGAACTCGGTCAACGACCTGTTCGACCCCAAGTACAAGGGCAAGGTCACCGTGCTCACCGAGATGCGCGACACGATTCCGGTGATGATGCTTGCCGACGGCGTCGACCCGACCGAGGCGACCACGGAGGACTGGCTCGAGCAGATCGACGAGCTCGAGCAGGCCTCGCAGTCCGGTCAGCTCCGGCGCTTCACCGGCAACGACTACATCCAGGACCTGACCAACGAGAACGTGGTCGCCGCGGTCGCCTGGTCCGGCGACATCGGGCTGATCGACAACCCGGACGTCGAGTTCCGGATGCCGACCGAGGGCTGCACGCTCTGGTCGGACAACGTGGTGATCCCGGTCGGGGCGCCGAATACGGCCGCGGCGCTGGCCTGGGTGGACTTCGCCTATGACCCGGCGGTCCAGGCCGACATCTCGGAGTACGTCCAGTACGTCACCCCGGTCAATGGCGTCCAGGAGGTCCTGGCGCAGCGCGATCCCGAGCTCGCCAACAACCAGCTGATCTTCCCGGACGAGCAGTTCACCGAGAACTGCGTCCCGCAGCCGGATCCTCCGGGGGGCGAGGCGGGCGTCCAGGAGGTCACCGAGGCGTTCCAGGGAGTGGTCACCGACTGATCATTGGAGCCCGGGACAAGCGGCGGCGGACAGGCGTCATGACCGTTGAACGGGTTGCGCTTACGCGCACCCTCGCATCAACCTCATGACCTCGGTCCGTCGCCGCCTGGTCCCGTACGGCCTCCTCGCGCCGGGCGCGATCTGGCTGGCGCTGTTCTTCGTCGTCCCGATGTACTTCATGGGGGAGCTGGCGCTTCGGACGGGGACCTTCACCGAGGGCTACGCCTCGGCGTTCGAGATCTCCAACTTCACCGATGCGCTCTCGGGCAACACCGACCAGCTGGTGCGCTCGTTCATGTACGCGGGAACGGCGACCGTGATCGCGCTGCTGATCGCCTACCCGCTCGCCTACGCGATCGCGCTCCGGGCGGGACGCTGGAAGCTGCTGCTCCTGTTCGCGGTGATCGCGCCCTTCTTCACCACCTACCTGATCCGGACGATCGCCTGGAAGACGATCCTCGCCGACGACAGCCCGATCGTGTCGGTGCTCCAGTTCCTCGCGCTCGTGCCCGACGACGGCCGGGTGCTGGCCACCGGCGGGGCGGTGATCGCCGGGCTCACCTACAACTTCCTGCCGTTCATGATCCTCCCGATCTACGCCAGCCTCGAGCGGATCGACACCAGCCTGATCGAGGCCGGCAAGGACCTCTACGCGTCGGCCACCCAGACTTTCCTCCGGGTGACCCTGCCGATCACCGCGCCCGGGATCGTCGCCGGTGTCCTGCTCACCTTCATCCCGGCGATCGGCGACTACATCAACGCCGAGATCCTCGGCGGCACCGGCACCTCGATGATCGGCAACGTGATCCAGTCGCTCTACCTCGAGCAGCGCAACTACCCCGAGGCCGCGGCCCTCTCCTTCGTGATGATGGCCGCGATCCTCGTCGTGGTCCTGGTCTATCTCCGAGTCGCCGGCACCGGCGCCTTCATGGGCGAGGAGGAGGAGCGCGAGATGAGCCGGCACGTCACGGCGCCTGGGCTGGCTGCGGCGGAACGCGATCCTGATCTTCGCCGGGCTCGCCGTCCTCTACATGCTGGTGCCGATCCTGGTGATCACCCTGTTCTCGTTCGATGCGGGCAACGACCAGGCTGAGCTCGACTTCGCCTTCAGCGGCTTCACCCTCGAGAACTGGACGAACGCCTTCGGGGTCGAGGCGGTGAACGACTCGATGATCACCAGCCTCCAGCTCGCCGCCGCTCTCGACGATCGTCTCGACCGCGATCGGCACCCTGATGGCGATGGCGCTGGTCCGCTACCAGTTCTTCGGGAGGCGGGCGACCAACCTGCTGATCATCCTGCCGATGGCGACTCCCGGAGATCGTGATCGGGGCCGCGCTGCTCTCGCTGTTCATCACCTACGACCTCAACCTGGGCTTCCAGACGCTGTTCATCGCCCATGTCATGTTCTCGATCAGCTTCGTCGTCGTCGTCGTCCGCTCGCGCCTGATCGGCTTTGACCGCAGGATCGAGGAGGCCGCGGCCGATCTCGGGGCGACACCGTTGACCACCTTCCGGGTGGTCACCCTTCCCCTGCTCGCCCCCGGCATCCTCGCCGCCGCACTGCTCGCATTCGCCCTCTCGATCGACGACTTCGTGATCTCCAACTTCAACTCCGGCACCACCGTCACCTTCCCGCTCTACATCTTCGGCGCCAGCCTCCGCGGGATCCCGAACCAGGTGAACGTGCTGGCGACGATGCTGTTCGCGGTCACGGTGATCGCGATCATGCTGGTCCTCTGGCAGCAGCGCCGCGCCGAGCGGATGGCCGCGGTGCGACCCGAGCCGGAGGGCGCCCTCTTGCAGGAGGTTTGAGCGGCCTCGGATCGAGGTATCCACCGAAGTGTGCGAACCGGGGAGATCGCGCTCGAACGAACGGATGCTGGAATCGCGGTGCTTGCAATCACGGGAGAGCACGACCTGAGCACGGCGCCGGGACTGCGTCAGCGGCTCGACGGGCTGATCGCGGAGGGCGCGCCGATCGTCGTCGACCTCTCACCGGCGAGCTTCGTCGACTCGTCCATCCTCGGGGTGATCCTGGAGGCAAGGAGGCATGCCGAAGCGGAGGGTCGGGGCTTCGCCGTCTGTCACGCCAACGGGTCGGACCCGGTCGGGCGCGTGCTCGACATCACCGGGCTGCGCGGCGAGCTTCCGGTGCACGCGGACCGAGAGCAGGCGGCAACGGCGGCGGAGACGGCATCCGGAAAGAGCCCGGCGTGAGCCCTTCCGACCTGCATCTCCTTCTGCCGGCGAAGGCCGAGAACGTCCTCGTCGTCCGCCAGGCAATCGCCGGGCTCGGTGAGGCGATCGGCCTCCCGCAGCAGCGAATCGACGACCTGAAGACGGTGGTGACCGAGGCCTGCAACAACGTGGTCGTTCACGCCTACGACGAAGGGCCCGGCCCGCTCGAGGTGTCCGCGGAGGCCGGAGATAGCGAGGTCGCCGTGGTCGTCGCCGATCGCGGGCGTGGCTTCGAGCCTCGCCCGAGCGGCGCCGGCGAGGCCTCATTGGGCCTTGGGCTTCCGCTGATCGCCGCCCTCTCCGACAGCTTCGAGATCAGCGGGGGCGCCGGCGAGGGCACCAGGACGACGATCCGGTTCGGCTACGCCCCACCGCCGGGCCACCACAACGGCACTCCCGGCGGCGAGCGGGTGGAGGAAGCCCTCGCGATGGAGCTAGCGCCGGGCGCCGCGGTGCGGCCCGTGCTCGCCCGCGTGCTCGGTGCGATGGCGTCACGGGCCGATCTCTCGGTCGATCGGCTCGCCGACAGCGTCCTGCTCGGAGACGCTGTCTCCTCCCACGCGCCCGCGGACTTCACCGATGGTCAGGTCGCACTCTCGATCAACGACGACGAGGGAACCCTCGGCATTCGGGTGGGACCGCTGATCGAGGGAGGGGGCGAGCGGATCCTGGCGCAAATGGAGATACCCGGCGGCGGCTCCCTGCGGAAGCTCGCCCGCTCGATGGAGGTGACCAAGGGCGTCGCCGCAGACGGAAGCTCGGCGGAGTACCTGGTCTTCGAGATCGCGACTTAACGCGAGGAGCCGCCTATTCCCGGTCCGCCGCGGGGACCTCCCGGCGGAGCCGGTCGACCGCGGCGCGGAGGATGCGGGAGACGTGCATCTGAGAGACCCCGACCCGCTCGGCGATCTCGCTCTGGGTCATGTCCTCGACGAAGCGCAGGTGGAGCACCTTCCGGTCGCGCTCGGAGATCTCCTCGAGCGCCGGCGCGATCGCGGCGCCGTACTCGACCGTGTTGAAGGAGGGGTCCTCCTCGCCGATCCGGTCTCCCAGCGGCGTCGGCTCGTCTCCGTCGCCGACCGTCGAGGCGGCATCGAGCGAGACCGCATGGTGCCCCTGAGCGGCGTGCATCGCCTCCAGCACCTGCTCCTCGGAGGCCTCGATCCGATTGGCGATCTCGCGGACCGTCGGGGAATGACCAAGCTTTGCGGGCAGCTCGGCGGTCGCCCGCTCGACCTTGAGGATCCGCTCCTGGACGTCGCGTGGGACGTGCACCGACCATCCCCGGTCGCGGAAGTGGCGCTTGAGCTCGCCGAGGATCGTCGGGACGGCGAAGGTCGAGAATGCGGTGCCGCGCGCGGGATCGAAGCGGTCGATCGACTTGACCAGGCCGACGCTCGCCACCTGGAGCAGGTCGTCGAACGGCTCCGCCCCTCCCGCGTAGCGCGCCGCCAGCCGCCGAGCGAGCGGCATGAACCTGTCCACCAGCTCCTCCCGGACGGTCGGCGAGCTGTCCCTGGCATACCGCCGCAGGAGCTCCCGCTCGTCGGCGAGCTGCTCACCCGGCCCGGGTGAAGGAGGTCCGAAGCTATCTGCGGTCGAGACAGGTTCGTCCATGATCGAATGGTGCCCCTTGCGCCCCACAGCGAATCTACTCCAACGTAGCGACAACGGAGCCGGCCGAAAGTAGCCTCCCTCAACCAGCACGTACCCCGATGTCGTGCGTGTTTAACGTCAGGCGGCCAGGGGTAAGCGCGATTTGAGTCGAGGCAGCGGGCGGGCGTTCAGAGACCCCCTACTCTGGCGCCCGCCCACATAACGCCTCGTTTCCGCCGGGCTTTGCCTCGGCGCAGGCGGGCGGTAAGGGCGGCCGGTTTCCTTCTCCCCCTGGTCGTCCTTCCCCGCCATCCCCAAAATCGGATCGCGTCTCGATCCCGAAGGGCCGCGGCGGGCACCTATGGCGCCCGGCTGAGCGGGGGTGCGGCTACTTAGACTCGCCTCTGATGGCCGACCAGACCGAAGCCCCCTACCTCGACGCGGTGGTTGCCTACGTCGCCCGGGAGCCGGGGCGCCTCCACATCCCGGGCCACAAGGGCACCGGAGGTGATCCCGGGCTGGTCGAGGCGCTCGGCCGAGCGGCGGTCCTCCACGACGTTCCCGCCGGCGTCGAGGGGATCGACATCGGCCCGCCCCGACCCCCTTCCAGCGCGCCCAGGAGCTCGCGGCCGACGCCTGGGGCGCCCGCCGCAGCTGGTTCCTGCTCAACGGCGCCTCGGGCGGCAACCACGCGACCTGCATGACCTTCGCTCACGCCACGGATGAAACCCGGACGGGTCCACCAGACCGGGGCAACGTCGTCGTCCAGCGCAACGTCCACTCCTCGACGATCGACGGGTTCGTCCTCTCCGGGCTTCGCCCCAGCTTCGTCTCGCCCGAGATCGACCCGGAGCTCGGGATCGCCCACTGCGTCACGCCCGAGGCTCTCGATGCCGCACTCGAGGGGGCCCCGGAGGCGATCGCCGCGATGGTCGTCTCGCCGACGTATTTCGGGGCGGTCGCCCGGGTGGCGGAGCTCGCCGAGGTCGCCCACGCGCGCGGCGTCCCGCTGGCGGTCGACGAAGCCTGGGGCGCACACCTCTACTTCCACGACGAGCTTCCCGCGGGCGCGCTTCGCGGAGGCGCCGACCTGGTCCTCTCGAGCACCCACAAGATCGTCGGCAGCTTCACCCAGTCGGCGATCCTCCATCTCGGCGAGGGCGAGCGGATCGACGAGGGCCTCGTCGACCGTTCGGTCACCCTGGTCGAGTCGACCAGCCCCAATGCCCTCCTGACCGCCTCCCTCGATGCCGCCCGGCGCTTCGCCGCCACCCGGGGCCGGGAGCTGCTCTCGGAGACAATCGAGACCCTGGCGCGGACCCGGCAGCGAATCCGCGAGATCCCTGGCCTGGACGTCCTCGACGAGCGGCTCGCCGGTCGCGACAGCGTCGCCGGCTGGGACCCGCTGCGGCTTTCGATCGACGTGCGCGGCACCGGCGCGACCGGGCATAGGATCGCCCAGCTGATGCGCGAGCGCGACGACATCGTTCTCGAGCTCTTCTCCGAGAACGTGGTGGTCGCCGTCTTCGGGGTCGGCGAGGCCGCGGCGCCGTCGGCGGAGCGGCTGATCGAGGGCCTCCGGCACGCGACCGAGGCGGTCGAGCCCTCCGACATCGCCGAGCGGGGCGCCTTCGCCGAGCCGCCGCCCTGGGGCCCGCTCGAGCTCGCCCCGCGCGACGCGTTCCTCGGCGCCCAGGAGGTGGTTCCGTTCGATCGGGCCGAGGGCCGGATCGCCGCAGAGTCCCTCGCCGCCTACCCGCCGGGGGTCCCGAACGTCCTCCCCGGCGAGCGCCTCACCACCCCCACGCTCGCCTACATCGCCGACTCCCTCGCCCACGGCGGCCTGGTCCGCGGAGCGAGCGACCGGACCCTGCGGACGATCCGGGTCGTGCTCGAGTGACGGCGGCGGAGCCAGCCTGGGGGGTCGACTCCGAGCACGGGCGGCTGCTCGACGTCCTCCTCTGCAAGCCGCACAACTTCAGCTGGCTTCCCACCAGCGCGATCTCGCGGGCGACGCTCGAATCCGAGGCGCGCTTCGAGCCGACCGCGGCCCACGCCCAGCACGCGGAGATGGTCGCCGCCTATGAGGACGCCGGAGTGCGCTGCCACTACCTAGAGCCCGACCCGGCGCTCGCCTACCAGGTGTTCACCCGCGACTCGAGCGCGATGGGCCCGAACGGCCCCGTGATCACCCAGCTCAACCAGTGGTGGCGGCGCGGCGAGTACGCGGCGGCGATCCGCTTCTACGCGGGGCGCGGTATCCAGATCCGGGGGATGATCACCGCCGCCTCGCTGGAGGGCGGGGACGTGATCATCGTCGAGCCTGGCTCCGTCCTGATCGGCTTCGGCGAGGGCCGGACAATGGAGGCGGCGGCCCGCCAGCTCGCCGAGTGGTTCGAGGAGGACGGCTGGGAGGCGCGGCTACAGCCGTTTCCGGACCGCTTCGTCCACCTCGACGTGCTCGTCGCGATCGTCGCGGAGAAGCTGGCCGCGGTCTGCGTCGAGGCGCTCCCGAGCGGCGGCGGTGGAGTGGCTGCGCGGCAAGGACTTCGAGCTGATCGAGGTCTCGGCCGAGCAGGCGTTCACCCTCGGCGCCAACGCGATCTCGCTCGGAGGCGACCGGGTCCTCTCCGCGGCCGGCGCCGGGGAGCTGAACGAGGCGCTGCGGGCACGCGGATTGACCGTCCATGACCCGGACCTCTCGATGTTCACGCTCGGCGGCGGGGGCGCCCACTGCCTCGCCCAGGCGCTTCGCCGCGAGCGCGTCGGATGATGACGCGAGGGGGCGCCGCAGGCAAAGCCGAGGCGCCACCCGATTCATGACTGCGCCGGCGATCGACCCGGCGCGGGTGATCGCCGATCTGCGCGAGCTCGACGCTCGCACCGGCGGCCCCGATGGCGCCCGGCGGCTCTGCTGGGGGAAGGAGTGGCGAGACGCCCGGGAGCTCCTCGCCGAGCTCCTCGCCGAGCTCGACCTCGAGTCCGAGCGCGACGAGGCCGGCAACCTCTGGGCTTATCTGCCCGGCGAGCGGGAGCCGGCACTCGCCCTCGGCTCCCATCTCGATTCGGTCCCCGAGGGCGGCTGGCTCGACGGGGCGCTCGGGGTGATGGCCGCGCTCGGGGCGCTCCGGGCCTGGGCGATCAGCCGGGCAAAAGCCTCCCCGCACCCTCGCCCTGGTGGACTGGGCGGACGAGGAGGGAGCGCGCTTCGGCCGCAGCCTGTTCGGCAGCTCGGCGGCGGCCGGGACCTTCGACCCCGATGAGCTCGCCGGCGCCACGGACGCAGAGGGGCGGGGCGCCGCCGAGGTCCTCGCCGAGAACGGGATCGAGCTGGAGCGGGCACCCGAGGCAGGCTCCCGGCTGGCCCGGATCGGCTCCTACCTGGAGCTCCACATCGAGCAGGGCCCGGTCCTCGAGGCGAGGGGCTTGGCCGCCGCCGCGGTCACTGGCTGCGCCGGGGTGGAGCGGAAGCGCTTCCGGATCTCGGGACGTGCCTCGCACGCAGGGACCACCCCGATGGACGCCCGCCACGACGCCGGCCTCGCCGCCGCAGCCGCCGCCCTCCGAGTCGAGGAGATCGCCACCGCTGGCGGCGGGGTCGGCACCGTCGGGGTCCTCGAGCTCGCCCCCGGCGCGCCGACCGTCGTCCCCGGGAGCGCGGAGCTGGTGGTCGACCTCCGCCACCCCGAGCACGAATCGTTGGCGCGGATGCTGGAGTCGGTGCGGGAGGCATTCGCGACATCAGCCGAGGAGCGCGGCTGCGAGGTGAGCGAGGTGGCGGTGTGGCGGATCGACCCGGTCGCCTTCGACCCCGAGCTGGTCGCCAGCGCGCGGGAGGCGTGCGAGGAGGTCACCGGGACCGGATTCGAGCTCGCCAGTGGCGCCCTCCACGACGCCGCCGAGATTGCCGGCAAGCTGCCCGCCGCGATGGTCTTCTGCCGCTCGGCGGGCGGGATCAGCCACAGTCCCGAGGAGGACACCGACGAGGCGGCCCTGCGGGCGGCGATCGAGGCGTTCGCCCTGCCTCGCGGCGCAGACCTTGACCTGAGCCGGCAACCAAATTTCCGTGCGGCCGCGACTGCAAGCCGGCTCGCGTGTTCGGGGAAGAGCGTCGCTAGCTTGCGTTGACGCGAGGGTGCGCCGAGGCGCAACCCGTTTTATGCGTATGGCAGGAGTCACTCGACAGATCGCAGGGGCGCACGCGCGCGCCTTCATCAGGCCGCGGTCATCGGTATTGCCGCGGGCCTGCTCGCCCTTCTCCTGATGACGGCGGGATCCACAAACCCGCCCGCCGCGCAGGCGCAGGCCGGCTGCGCCCAGCCATTCGGGCTCAGCCCCGCTGGTCCGGCTCCAACCCGGTTCACGATGATGATCCGGATCAATACCCAGGGCAATGTCGACACCTACACGAAGCCGGAGTTCGGGATGGGCAGCCGACTTCGGCCACAGGACATCTTCGTGCTGAACACCCGCTTCCAGGGCAGTGGACAGTTCCCCGCTATGACTCCGACGGTCGCCGCCGAGCTCGCAGCCGCCCTCCGCGCCACCTTCCCCTGCAACCGGATCATCGCCCTCAACGGAATGGGCTTCGATCCGAACGTGGCCGGTTACGCGTTCTCCGGGATCGGCGATCCGAATGTCTTCGCGCTGCTCACCGACTTCGAGCAGGGCGACTGGAACGCAGGTCGCATCACCGACCCGGCACGACCGCCATGGACCGACACGTTCACGAAGGCCTTCCCGAGGATCAAGGCGTGGAACGGCGGGATGGCCGGAGCCGCGGCCGCCAACCCGGTCGGCGCGGGGAAGCGGACGGGCCTCGCCCCACAGGACAACTCGAGCTGGAACTTCGGTCAGATCGCGCAGGACCTCAACAAGAAGAACTCCCGGCTCGGCGCCCGCAAGCTCGGGCCGATGAGCGTCCAGACCCAGGAGGCCTGCGCGAGCGGCGGGGCCGCGGGCTTCGGCGCCCGAGCCAAGCAGCTTCGCCTCCAGTACACGTTCAAGTTCATCACCAAGAAGATCAAGGTGCCGGGCAAGAAGAAGAAGCGCGAGAAGACGATCCGGCAGCCTCTCAAGAAAAAGGCCAAGCCCATCCTCGACAACCTCGCCACCCAGATCTCTTTCACCGACGTCCCGAACCCCACTTCGAGCATGGCGCTTTTGCGGACCTCCGCCGCTCAGGCCGACTCCTGCGTGCAGCCGTCACTCAAGCAGGGAGTCGGGGCGTTCTTCTTCTTCGCCTCCGACGACGCGATGCGGCTCCTCTTCCAGCAGCCGCAAATCGCGGCGCTGCGGCCGCCGGTCGCCACCGGGGCTAATACCGGCGGAGTCGGCAGTTCGGGCTAGAGGCGCTCGACGACCGTCTTCGCCCGCAGGTCCGAGAGCGCCTCGGCCGCCTCGTCCCAACCGACCCTGTTCACGGTCATCGGGTCCGGATCGAATCTGCCCTCCCTGACCAGCTCGAGCACCTCCGGCATCAGGCCGCGGACGTGCGGCCGCCCGGTCCTGAAGGTGATTCCCTGGGTGAACATCTCCAGCAGCGGCAGGGGGACCGGCTCGAAGTAGATCCCGATGCTGGTGCAGACCCCGTCTGCGTCGGTTGAGCGCAGCGCGCAGACGATCCCGTCGGGATCGGGCGCTGGCGTCCACCGTGATCGGATAGAACCCAGCCCGGTCCGGGAACGACTCGTCGAGCAGGTTGGCGCCGAGCTCGGAGACGAGCTCGCGCTCGCGCTCCCGGTCCCCCGACGACGTCCACCCGCTCGGCACCCAGCGCGAGGGCGATCGCCACCGAGTAGAGCGCGATCGATCCGGCGCCCATGCAGATCAGCACCGGCGAGCCCGGCGCGTCGGCGAGCGGTCCGGCGACCGTTCGATAGGCGTCCGGGATGTTGTCGGAGAGGCTGGCGACGGTTGCCGGCTCGACCCCGTCCGGGATCGGGACCAGCATCGGATCGGCGAAGGGCACCCGGACCAGGTCGCTGGCGAAGCCGCCGAACGACTCCCTTCCGATCGGCAGCCCGTACATCGAGAGCCGGGGCACCGATTCGCAATTCCCTGTCCGGCCGGCGCGGCAGGCATCGCACTCCCCGCAGGAGATCTGGAACGGGACGCTGACCAGATCTCCGGGCTCGACCGACTTGACGCGCGTCGCCGACCTCGGTGACCTCGGCGACGCACTCGTGCCCGAATGGGAACGGCCCCTCGATCGGCGCGGGGCCGCTGACGATTCCGGCGTCGAGATCGCAGGTGGCGAGCGCGACCGGGTGGACAATCGCCTCGCCGTCCCCCTGGAGCTTTGGGTCCGGGGCCTCCCGCCACTCCAGCTTCCCCTTCTCGATGAAGTTCAGCTCCTGCATCGGCTCGTCCTTTCCGCTGGGCCGACCGCCAGGTCGGCTGCCAAACTGGGCTTCGCCATGGACGCGGAGGAGCTACGAACTGCCCAGGGGCCCTTGAAGGAACGGTATCGCGACGATCCCGAGGCGGCCAAGATCACCCTTGAGGCTGAGGGGCGCCTCGACGAGGGGATCGCTTGCTCGGTCCAGACCAGTCAAGCCCTTGTGCAGGCTGGCCTCCACCCGGGGACCGGCGGAGACGGTGTCGCCGCCTGCTCCGGCGACATGCTGCTGCAGGCGCTGGTCGCTTGCGCCGGGGTCACGATGCGCGCCGTCGCCGCCTCAATTGGCACCGAGGTCGATGGGACGATCCATGCCGAGGGCGATCTGGACTGGCGCGGGACGCTCTCCGTCGACAAGCGAGCGCCGGTCGGCTTCACCGCGATCCGCCTGCGCTTCGAACTCGACTCCGAAGCCGACGAGGAGGAGCTGGCAACCCTGCAGCGCTTGACCGAGCGCTACTGCGTGGTCTTCCAGACGCTGGCGGGGTCGCCGGCGGTCGAGGTCTCGCTCGCACGCCCCTGAGGCGCGAAGGGATCCTTCAAGGGGAGACTCAGGGAGCCGGGTTCCCGGACTTCCGGACCACCAACCAGTCACCGCCGAACTCGAAGACGTTGTGGCAGAGGATCTGCCCCTTCGGGTCATGGACGTAGAAGTAGAGCGGGTGGCCGTTGTAGGTCACCTGCTTGCGTCCGTCGGCGCGCGTCGTCCTGCCGAGCAGGTTGCGGTTGACGCCCGGGCCGCCAACCAGCTTGCCCCTGGCGATGAACGGAGGCCAGGCCGCGGGCAGGCGTCCGAGCAGTTGCTCGTCCCCGGCCGTATCCGAGGTGAACATGTAGAGGGCGCGGCCGTTGCCGGCGAACAGCACCTTCCCGAACTTGCTCTTGCGAAGCTCGAGCTCGGTCGTCTTCTTCGCCTTCGCGGCGTGCGCGGGGGCGGCCATCGATGCGACCTCGCCGCCGCCGGCGAGCATCGCCGCGGCTCCCAGCGCCGTCGCTGCGACTGCGATTCGTGCGCGTCTCATCGGGACCGAGGTCTATCCGCTGCGATTAAACCTCGGCCTAAGACAGGGGGGAGGTCGTTCGCGCCCTGTCAGCCGCCGTGGACGGCGTCTCCTCCCATCTCCTCCAGCGTGTTCCCGATCGGAGGGATCGGGTTGTCGCGGAGGATCACCGCCATGTGGAGGAGGTTGTGGGCGCACCAGGAGCTGGTCCGCTGGGTGTAGGGATGCTCGGGCCCCCCGGCGTCGAGGTAGGAGGGCCCCGGCCCGGCATCCCCGACCCAGTAGGTGTCGGCGTTCGGCGGCACCACGCAGCCGAGGTGGGTCATGTTGAACAGGGTGGTCTCGGCGGAGGCATGGGCGCCGTCCTCGTTTCCGGTGACCACCACCCCGGCGACCTTGTTGTAGAGCGGGTACTGGCCCGCCTCGTTTCGCTCGTTGTAGGTCCCGTCGAGGCGCTCGATCACCATCTGCGCAACCGACGAGCGCACCCCGAACCAGATCGACATCCCGATCAGGAGGATGTCCGCCGCCTTGATCTTCTCCAGCACCCGCGGCCACTCGTCGCCGTCGCCCTCGTCGGAGCTGACCCCGAACTTGATCTCGTAGTCGACCGGCCGGAGGAGCTCGGTCTCGACCCCGTGCATCGCCATCAGCTCGAGCACCCGGTTCATCAGCGCCTCGGTGTGCGAGCGCTCCGGCGAGCGCTTCAGGGTGCAGTTCAGTCCGAGGGCGCTCAGGCCCTTGCCGTAGTCGGCGTCGAGCTCCTTGGTCATCGCACTCTCCCTTCCAGTAGGCTAGAGCGGACCCAGGGAACCTATCCAGGCCACTCAAGCGCGGGTAAGCGCCGGGGGCCGAAGTGGTCGGTTGACTAGATTCCCGGCCGTGAGCAGTTACGAGCGGATCGCCGACCTGCCGCTGCGGATCGACTCCTACGAGCTCGAGGGGCTCGAGCACGAGGCGCCCGGGTTCACCCGCCTCACCACGGTGATCCACCTGAAGGGGGGTGGCGAGGAGGGGATCGGCGAGGACGTCGTCTACGACGCCCTCGACCATGTCGCCCAGCAGGATGCGGGGCCGATCCTGGAGCTCGCCGGCGAGCACACGATCGACTCCTTCTCGAAGCTGCTCGAGGAGCTCGAACTCTTCCCCTCGCCGCCCGAGCGTGAGGTCTCGGAGAACTACCGCCGCTGGGCGTTCGAGAGCGCCGCCCTCGACCTCGCCCTGCGCCAGGCTGGGAGTCTCTTGCACGAGCCGCCTGGGCCGCGAGCCGAGGCCGGTCACCTTCGTCGTCTCGATGCGGCTGGCGCCCTTGACGATCCGCGAACCCGCGGGCCGCGCAAGCAGGCTGAGCAGGCCTCGACGATCGAGCCGGTTCGCAAGCGGCTCGAGATCTACCCCACCCTGCGGTTCAAGCTCGACCCGACCAACGACTGGACCGACGAGCTGATCGCGCAGCTGGTCGAGA
The DNA here is from genome assembly GCA_963752585.1 of uncultured Solirubrobacterales bacterium. GTDB lineage: Bacteria > Actinomycetota > Thermoleophilia > Solirubrobacterales > 70-9 > CAVVYV01. The sequence continues at coordinate 53,969 of CAVVYV010000004.1, read as the reverse complement.
CCGGCGCGGTCGACTCGCTCGACCTCAAGGGCCAGTACAAGGGGACGCCGGTGGACGTCGAGACCGATCCGGAGCTCTACCGGAAGCTGATCGAGGCCTTCCCGGAGGCCTGGCTCGAGGACCCCGACGTCAACGAGGAGACGAAGCCGATCCTCGATCCCGTTGCCGAGCGGGTCACCTGGGACGCGCCGATCCACTCGGTCGCCGACATCGAGAGCCAGCCCTGGACGCCGAAGATGGTCAACATCAAGCCCTCCCGGTTCGGGCCGCTCCGCGAGCTCTTCGCCGGCTACGACCACTGCGAGGAGAACGGGATCGGCGCCTACGGCGGCGGCCAGTGGGAGCTCGGCCCCGGCCGCGGCCAGATCCAGTACCTCGCCTCGATCTTCCACCCCGACACCCCGAACGACGTCGCCCCGTCGGGCTACAACACCGCCGGCACCGAGCCCGGGCTCCCCGCGAGCCCGCTCGAGCCGGCCGTGAGCCGAGACCGGCTTTCGCTGGGCCGGATAGGCTGCGGCGATGCCCGAGCAGAGCTTCGCCGACGCGCTCAACGAGCAGATCTCGAACGAGTTCGCCGCCTCCCAGCAGTACGTCGGCGCCGCGGTCTACTACGACGCCGAGACCCTGCCCCGCCTCGCCGCCTTCTTCTACCGGCAGGCGGTCGAGGAGCGAAACCACGCGATGATCATGGTCCAGTACCTGCTCGACTCGGGCGAGGAGGTGCGGATCCCCGACATCAAGTCGCAGCAGACCACCTATGACGACGTGGTCGGGCCGGTGAGGATGGCGCTCGACCAGGAGAAGCGGGTCACCGACGAGATCGACGCCCTGTTCAAGCTCGCCCGCGAGAGCGGGAACTTCCAGGGCGAGCAGTTCCTCACCTGGTTCGTCAAGGAGCAGCTCGAGGAGGTCCGCTCGATGAACGACCTCCTGAACGTGGTCGAGCGGAGCAAGGAGAACCCGCTGCTTGCCGAGGACTTCCTCGCCCGCGAGCAGATCGGCGACCAGGGTGACGACCCGACCGCCCCGCCGGCGGCGGGCGGAGCGCTCTAGCGCCGGCGACCGCGGCGCCCGCGCCGCGACGCCGCCCTCGAGGCGAGCGTCTGGCGGAACTCGAGGATCTCGGCACGGGTGTCGTTGATCGGGGGCCGGGTGCCCTCGAGCCGGCGCGGTGATCAGCGGGCTCTCGGTCGGCTCGCCATCCCGCCGGTTGACCTCCCAGACCGTCGCTCCGGCCCGGGCGCTCACCGTCTCGGTCAGCTCGGTGTCCTCGAAGACGACGCCGGTCTGGTCCTCGAGACCGAGGCCGCCGGCGAGATCGTCGTGCTCGATCGCCCGCAGAAAGCGGCGCCGGCGCTGGGGCTCCGACAGATAGTGGACGCAGACGGCGCCCGGGAGAAATCCGAGGCCGTCGGCGATCGTCGGCTCGCCGGACGAGCTCGTGATCCCGCGCTCGAACCAGCACATCGCCCCGGCGCTCTGCCCGCAGAGCAGGATCCCCTCCCGCCAGCACTCGCGGAGGATCTCATCGAGACCGTGAGCGCGCCAGATCGCAATCAGGTTGAGGAGGCTGCCGCCCCCGACGTAGATCGCGTCCTGGCCGAGGAGCTCCTCGCGGAGGTCGAGCGGCTTCTCACCCAGGCGAAACAGGGAGACGATCGAGGGGACGCAGTCGCGCTCGCCGAAGGCGCGGCGGAAGCGGGCGATCTGGTCCTGGGGGTCCCCGCTCGCCGTCGGCAGCAGGCAGATCCGGGGCTTCGGGGACTGGGCGAGCTCGACGATCAGGTCGCAGATCGCGTCGTTGCCGTCGCGGCGGTCGAAGTCGTGACCGCCGAGGGCGAGGATCCGGCGCTCGATCATGGAGCGTTAATCGCTCACGCGGCGAGCGCCCTCCCGATCGAGTCCGGGAGGAACGTCGGCACCGAGGGGGCGCCGAGGAAGCGGGTCGCGAGCCGGGTCTCGGTCACCCACGGACCGCGGCGCTCGAGCCTGTAGGCGCGCGCCTCCGCCCGCGAGGCGACCACCTCGACCAGCTCGTCGCCGACGAAGCGAAGGGCGGTGCCGTCCTCGGCGGCGTAGCCGGCGGGCATCCCCTCGAGAAGGTGGCGGTGGAAGGCGGCGCGCCGCTCGCCCTCGCCGTAGTGGACGGCGTTGCTGTGGGAGAGCAGGCCCATCCCCTCGACCCGGTTGACCTCGCCGTGGTAGCCGCTGACCGCCTCGGTGAACCAGCACAGCGAGCCGGCGCTGAGCCCGCAGAGGACGACGCCGGCCCGCCATGCGTCGCGGAGGATCTCGTCGATTCCATGGGCCCGCCAGACCCCGAGGAGGCTGAGGAGGCTGCCGCCGCCGACGTAGATCAGGTCCTGGGCGAGCAGGTGGGCGCGCATGTCGGAGACGCCGCGCTCCCGGCGAAAGAGGCTGATGTGGGAGGGGCGGGCGCGGTCGCGGAAGGCGTTGTAGAAGCGGACCACGTAGTGATCGGCATCGCCGCTGGCGGTGGGGAGGAAGCAGACCCGCGGCTGGGCCGAGCCCGTCAACCCGAGGACGTAGTCGTCGAGCATCGGGTTGCCCGACTCCATCGAGAACCCGCCTCCGCCGAAGGCGACTATCTGTCTCATCGCTGGCATAGCTCCTCGCTCCCCGACTGATCGGGTTGCTCCTCGGCTTCACCTGCGGAGCACCCTCGGATAACCGTTGCGGAATTGTCGGCGGCGGGCGGGGGCCGGTCCTTGGCCCGGTGTCGAAAGATCCGCTACGAAATGTCCAAGGAGTGTCAGATTCGGCTCTGCGAGACGGTTTCCGGTCCTCTCAGGGGCGGCGAACAGCGTGATCAGGACGAGCGGGGCGAACCAGACCGCGTACGGGTAGAACCAGTGGTTCGAGGTGACCTGGATCGCGATCAGGGTCGCCGCCGCGAGCGCCGCCAGCTGGACAGGCGAGCGGCGGCGCGGGACGAAGAAGAGGGCGAGGGCGAGCCCGGCCGCGAGCACCTTGGTAACCGTCTGCAGGGGGTCCAGCGAAGGCGCCTGCCCCCAGATGCTGAACGGCGATCCGCGCGAGGCCTGGTATCCGAGCGAGCGGTCGTAGAGCTCGCGGACCCCTCCGTCCGGGAGCAGCGGCACGGTGACGAGCGCCGCGACCGCGACGAAGGCGATCGCAAAGGCGAGCAGCGGCCGGAGGCGGCGCTCCCCGGTCCCCGCCGCGAGCAGCGGCGCCAGCGCCAGGGGCCCGAACTTGGTCAGCCCGGCGAGCGCCGCAAGGGCACCCCGGGCCGGCGGTGAGGAGACGACCAGCAACGAGCAGACCACGAGCAGGGCGACCAGCGAGTCGTTGAAGCTGGAGCCGAGGGTGTAGAGGGTGAAGGGATAGGCGAGCCAGGCGAAGGCGAGGGCAAGGCCAAGGGTTCGCCCCTCCTCGCTAGGCGCCGCCCCCTGCTGACGGCGGCGCAGCCGTGACCCGAGCGCAAACAACGCGAGCGCGGTGAGCAGGTCGAAGCCGAGGGCCGCCGCCCGCGCCGCGGGGACCTCGTCCCACCGCCCGCTCCAGGGAAAGGCCTGCTCGAACGGGACGTAGGAGAGGTAGTTGACCGGCCCATAGGTGTCGCCGCGAACGTCGCCGCTCGACGGCAGGCCCTCGGAGAAGTCCTCGCTGTAGACCTCCTCCCCGTCGGTGATCCGGTCGGCGCCGACCACCCCCGCGAGGCCGACGTCGATCACCTTGCCGTCGGCGATCACCCAGCCGGCGTGGAGCGCGACCAGCGCCACGATTCCCGCAACCAGCCAGTTGCGAGAAAGCAGCGGCAGGAGCCGCTCGCGGCTCTCCGTGGGCCGGAACCCCGCGATCAGCATCCGGATGAAGACGTAGCCGAGGACCGGATAGACCAGCGGGACGGAGAGGTCGATGTCGCCCTTGTTGAAGAAGAACAGCGAGACGCTGAAGCCGAGCAGGGCCAGGAGGTCGAGGTGGATCAGGCGGAGCGGCCGGCGGGGATCGACGAAGGGCGCGAGGAACACGACGCAGAGCGGCAGCCAGAACCACCACTCGTTCAGGTCGCCCGAGACCGCGTCCTCGTAGCCGCGGGCGAGCTTCGTCTCGACCTGCGAGCCGGTCCACTCCTCGACCACCTCGCCGCTCGCGTCGTCGATCACCACCTGGGCGACATCGGTCCCGTCGGGTCGAAGATGTCGACCTGCCACTGGGGCTCCCCCTCGGTCCCGCACCCGGGTGCGGACCCGGACCTCGCGCGACTCGGGGCCGTCGTCCGCCAGCTCGCCGCCGACCGCCTCGGTGGCGATCGCGGCGACCCGAGCCGCGCTCAGCGCGAAGCCGGGTGGCGGCTCGGTCTCCGAGGGGGCTTCGCCAGCCGGAAAGTCTCGCCGCCGCCGAAGGGCGGCTGGTCCGCCGGATCGGCGGGAAGCCCGGCGGCGGTGGCGGGTGCAACCAGGGCCGCCAACACAAACGCCAGGCAGAAAAAAACGGGTCCCGGGGGCGCCCCGCGTTGAGCTCTCATCGAGCGGACGCTAGCGGGAGCGACGGGACTCGAACCCGCGGCCTCCGGCGTGACAGGCCGGCGCTCTAACCAACTGAGCTACGCCCCCGGGGCGCTGTGTTCGGCGGCCGTTGGCGACCGCCGCACGTGCAGGCTAGCCTGCCAGCTCTTGGACGTCGACGGCGACCGGCCCCTTCGGACCGTCCTCGGCCTCGTAGGAGACGCGAGCGCCGTCGTTGAGCGAGCGGTAGCCGTCACCGCTGATCGAGGAGAAGTGGACGAAGAGGTCCTTGCTCCCGTCATCCGGAGTGATGAACCCGTATCCCTTCTCGTTGCTGAACCACTTGACGGTGCCTTCTGCCATTCGAATAACCCTCCTCGGGCGGTTCACGTGCGCGAGGAGGCGCCGAAGCACCGAGTCCTACACACACAAGCTTGGGGATCTACTCCCTGATTCGCCGGGCAAGGTAGCGAACCCGGACGTCGGACGCCTTCAGGCAAACGGCGGAATAGGGTGGCGGCGATGCGCGAGGAACCGATCATCTCCCGCGCCGTCGTCAGGGCGGCCCTGGTGATCCTCGTCGCCGGCGCCCTTGGGGTCGGCGCCTACGCGCTGGTCGGCGGGGAGATCGACGTCAACCTCCCCGACCTGCCTGAGATCGACCTCGAGACGACGACCGGTGGCGACACCAACCGCTAGCTGCTTCGCTCCTGGATCAGCTCCTCGATCCGCCCGTAGACCTCGGGGGCGTCCTTCTTCAGCCGCTTCACCTCGAAGTGCCCCATGCTGATCAGCTTCAGCGGCGAGGTCGCGGTCACCGTGGCGCTGCGGACGTCGTCGTCGAGCATTCCCTGCTCGCCGAAGATGTCGCCCGGGCCGAGGTCGGCGATGTGCTCGCCGTCGCGGGTGACCTCGGCGGTGCCGTCCTCGATCGCCATCAGCTCACGCGAGAAGCCGCCCTCGGAGACCACCTCGGTCCCCTCGGAGACCTCCTTCGACTCCGCGAACGCCGCCACCTGCTTCAGCTCTTCGTCGGAGGCACCGGAGAACAACGGGATTCTCTTCAGCTGGCTCGGTTCCAAGCTTCCTCCCTCGTCGCCGTTTCGCCCAACCTAATGCATGCAGGACCGTCGCCGCTACAGGCTCGCCGACCAGTCGAGCGCACCGGCCTCTGGCGGGCCTAGCCGGATGAACTAGGGCGAAATACCCACTTGTGGCTCGCGCCCTGGGGCGCGGGCGACTACATTCGCTGAGATGAACGCGCCATTCACGATCGCGACGCTGACCGATGTCGTTTTCGAGTGGTATCCGGTCTTCGGCGTCGTCTTCTCGGCAGGGCTCCTCGTCGTCTTCGTCTTCCTGCTCCGGCATGCGATGGGGACGACCCGGCCGGAGACGGTCAAGGCGAGCCGGACCGCCCCGGTCCTCTGGGACGAGGTCCAGGGCGTCGACGCCGCCAAGGAGGAGCTGGTCGACGTCGCCGAGTGGCTGAAGGACCCGAAGCGCTTCGAGGCGCTCGGCGCGCGCGCACCGCGCGGGGTGCTCCTCTATGGGCCGCCGGGCACCGGGAAGACGATGCTCGCGCGGGCGGTCGCCGCCCACGCCGGCGTCGACTTCTTCGCCGCCTCCGGCTCGAGCTTCGTCGAGATGTTCGTCGGCCGGGGGGCGGCGCGGATCCGGCGCCTGTTCAAGGAGGCCCGAGAGCTCGGGGCGGGCGGTGATCTTCATCGACGAGATCGACGCGGTCGGCGGTCACCGCGGCCCCGGCTCGGGCGACGGAGGCACGAGCGAGCGCGAGCAGGCGCTGAACCAGCTGCTGGTAGAGCTCGACGGGTTCGAGCGCGACCCGGGGACGGTGATCGTCCTCGCCGCCTCGAACGCGGTCGAGAAGCTCGACAAGGCGCTGCTCCGGCCCGGGCGCTTCGACCGCCAGGTCCTGGTCTCGCCACCGGACCGAGACGGCCGCGCGGCGATCCTCCGCTCCCATTCCAAGGGCAAGCGCCTCGACGACAGGGTCGATCTCACCGACGTCGCCCGGAAGACCACCGGGATGACCGGCGCCCAGCTCGCCAACGCGCTCAACGAGGCCGCGATCATCGCCGGCCGCGCCGGGCACGACGCGATCTTCCGCGAGGACCTCGACGAGGCGCTCCTGCGCCAGTCGGTCGGATCCCAGCAATCGAGGCGGCTGACCGAGGGGGAGCGGCGGATCGTCGCCTATCACGAGTCGGGCCACGCCCTCGCCCGGCGCCTCGTCGGCCTCGATCCGCCGGAGATCCTCAGCATCGTCCCCCGCGGCCCCGCGCTCGGCTTCGTCGCCCACTCGGAGAGCGAGGACACCTACCTGAAGTCGCGCAAGCAGCTGCTCGACGAGCTGGTGACGCTGCTCGGCGGTCGCGCGGCGGAGGAGGAGATCTTCGACGAGGCCTACTCGGGCGCCGCCGACGACCTCTCCCGGGTGCAGAAGATCTGCGTCCAGATGGTGACCGAGTTCGGGATGACCGTCACCCAGGGGCCCGGCGACAGCGCCCCGCTCGCCCAGCCCACCCAGGACTACGCCCTCTCCGACCGGACTCGGCGCGAGGTCGATCAGGGCGCCCAGGAGCTCGCTCACATGGCCTACGCCCGCGCCCGCCAGCTGATGGAGCTCAACCGGAGGACCCTCGACGACCTCGCCGCGGCCGCCCTCGAGCACGAGACCCTGACGCGCGAGGACCTCGACGACATCTTCGCCGCCCACGAGCTCCGCCGCACCCTGCTCCCCGACGAGCCGGAAGTCGTCCCGGACGAGGTCCCGGAGGAACTCGACGAAGCGCGCCGCTTCAGCCCCGGGTCCAGCCCGTTGCTCCCTCAGCGCTCGGTGGGTCCGGACATCGCGCCGGAGGAGAAGCGTTAACGAAGCCAGTTCGCGGGCCCAGGGGCTCCCGGCCAGCCTCGGCCGGCCCGAAGCGCCCGGGACCGCTGGGATCTAGATGGTGCGTGTGCCGCGCCCTGAGAAGAACATGAACAGGGCCACGATCCCAAGCGCGAACAGAACGGGGTGAACGATCGCCCCGCCGGCAATCGCGATCACCAGCAGGACTACCCCGGCTATCAGCCACAACATGTCTCTCTCCTTCCGTGATTGAGACTGGGCGTGAACAGCCGTATACCCGGGTGACAGCGAGTCAATCTGGGATGGGCGGTACTGGGCTCGAACCAGCGACCTCTTCGCTTGTAAACGCGAAGCGCTCTCCCAACTGAGCTAACCGCCCGAGCGCAGGGAATGTAGCGTGAGCTGCGTGAGCCGCCGCGACGATCGTCCCGCTCCAGGATGAGGCTCCTGATCACGAGCTCGCGGATGCCGTTCGCCCTCGACGCGATTCGGAAGCTGGGCGAGCGCGGGCACGAGGTCTACGCCTCCGACAGCTACGAGGACTCGCCCGGCAGCCACTCGCGCTTCCTCGCCGGCCACTTCGTCACCGCCTCCCCCTCGGGCGACCCGGAGGGGTTCGCCGCCGACGTCGAGCGGATCGCCGCCGAGAACGAGATCGAGGTGGTCCTGCCGATGTTCGAGGAGGTCTTCTACCTCGCCGCCCAGCACGAGCGGATCTCGGCGGTGACCCGGCTCTTCGCACCCCCGTTCCGGACGCTCGCCGCAGGTGCACGACAAGGGCACCTTCCAGGAGCTCTGCGAGAAGCTGGGGATCCGCACCCCCCAGACGGTGATCGCCGAGAGCGAGGACGAGCTCCGGGAGGCGATCGGCAGCTTTCCCCGCTATTTCGCCCGGGCCGCCTTCTCGCGCGGCGGGGTGGCGCTGCTCACCAACACCGGGCCGCTGGCGGGCCACCTGGCGGTCGAGGACGTACACCCGACCGAGGCGTCGCCCTGGCTGGTCCAGGAATTCGTCGACGGGCCGATGCACTGCACCTACAGCGCCCTCCACGACGGCAAGGTCGCCTCCCAGATGTCCTACCGGGCTCCGCGGCAGTGGCAGCACAGCACCGGGATCCAGTTCGTCTCCGTCGAGCCTGGCGACACCCTCGGGGTGGTCGAGAAACTGGGGAGCGAGCTCTCCTGGGACGGCCAGATGTCCCTCGACTTCGTCGAGGCCGACGACGGCCTGATGATGATCGAGTGCAACCCGAGGCCGACCGACGGGATCCTCCTGATGAGCGCCGAGGAGCTCGAGCGCGGACTGATCTCACCGCAGCCCGAGACGCTGCTGGTCGAGCCTGGCCGCGAGACCCAGCTCGACTTCGCGGTCCTCGGCCAGATCTTCCAGCAGCCGCTGAAGGAGCTGCCATCCTCGATCCACGACATCGCCGCGATCCCGGGCACCGACAAGGGCTGGCGCGACACGATGCCGAGCCTCTACTCCTTCCTCTTCTTCGCGCAGCATGAGCGCCTCAACCTCAGGACGCGCGAGCAGCTGTTCGTGGCAATGGCCGACGGGATCACCTGGGACGGGCAGCCGATCCCCGGCCTCCCGGCCGACGACGCCTCCTACCTCGCCGAGCTCACCGGGGCGGGCTGAGGCGGATGGACCTCGGGATCGAGGGCCGGGTGGCGCTAGTGCTCGGCGCCAGCAAGGGGATTGGACGAGGGATCGCGACCGCGCTCGCCCGCGAGGGTGCCCGGGTCGCGATCTCGAGCCGCTCCGCCGAGACGCTGGAGCAAGCAGCGGATTCGATCCCGGGAGAGGTGACCGCGTTTCCGGCCGACACCGACGACCTCGAGCGGATGGGAGCGCTCCCCGATGAGGTCGCGGGGGAGCTCGGCCCAGTGGAGATCCTGGTCACGAATACGGGTGGACCGCCTCCGGGCGGTGCGCTCGATAACCCGCGCGAGGAATGGGAAGCGGCGTACCGCTCGCTCGTGCTCGCGCCGAGGGCGCTGGTCGAAGCGGCGCTCCCGTCGATGAGGGAGCGCGGCTGGGGACGGATCGTGAATGTCGCCTCCAGCACGGTCAAGGAGCCGATTCCGAGCCTCGCCCTCTCGAACGCGCACCGGATGGCGACCGTTGGGTTGTTCAAGACCCTGGCTTCGGAAGTGGCCGGCGCGGGGATAACCGTGAACACCGTCGCGACCGGGCGCTTCGCCACCGACCGCCTGGCGGACAACTACGGCTCGCTCGATGCAGCCGAGAAGGCGGCGCGCGACGAGGTCCCGGTCGCCCGTCTTGGAACGCCAGAGGAGTACGGCGACCTGGTGGCCTTCATCAGCTCGAAGCGGGCCGCCTATCTCACGGGAGCTGTGATCCCGCTCGACGGCGGCCTACTCCGGTCGGTCTAGTCAGTCCTGCTCGGGGCTCTCCTCGGAGACCTCGTCGCCCTCGGCGCTCTCGTCGCCCTCGGCGCTCTCGTCGCCCTCGGCGCTCTCGTCGCCCTCGGCGCTCTCGCGCTGACGCTTTCCTCGCCTTCGCCCACGCCCTCAGACTCGGCGGTGGTCGCGGTCTCCTCCTCGGAGGCGAACTCGGCCTGCTCCTGCTCCTGAAGCTCGTCAGTCATCTCGACCCTCCTTTCTTTTAGTTGCTCCCCATGGAGGGTGATAGCCGAGCCGGACGCGGCCGGTGTAAAGGCGCTGTTTTCGCCCAGGGCTCAGCCGGTCGAGGGCTGGGACGGAGCGGGCCGGGGCGTCCGCCGGGAGGCGAGCAGCAGCCAGAGGCCGCCGGCGAGGATCATCGCGACGCTCAGCAGCTGCGCCTGGGTGAGGCCGATCGCGACGTCGTCGTTGCGGCGGATGAACTCGACCAGGAAGCGCTCCGCCCCCGCCAGCAGGAGGTAGAGCGCGAACAGGAGTCCGCCGGTGAGCCGGTTGCGCAATCGCCAGAGGACGATCGCCACCAGGCCCATCGCCACGGTCTCGTAGACCGGCGTCGGGTGGACGGTCTCGTCGGTGGGGACGGTGCCGTCGGGATAGGCCATCGCCCAGGGACCGTCCCACGGCTGGCCGTAGTCGCCGTCGCCGGAGAGCTGGCAGCCGACCCGGCCGACCGCGTAGCCGAGGGCAAGCGCGGGAGCGGTGAGATCGAGCAGGGCGAGGCGTGAGATAGCCGCGCCACCAGGCCCAGAGGAAGACGCCGATCGCGCCGCCGATCGCGCCGCCGTACCAGACGAGGCCGGAGCCGGAGAAGATGTTTCCGAGCAGGTCGTCCTTGACCTCGTCGTAGTTCTCGAGGATGAAGTCGAGGCGGGCGCCGATCAGGCCGCCGGCGAGGGCGGCGAAGCCGATCTCGTAGGCCCAGTCGACCGGCTTGCCGAGCTCGACCAGCCGTCGCCCGACCAGCGCCCCGGCGGCGACGAAGGCGAGGGCGAAGCAGAGCCCGAAGGTCTGCAGGGTGAGCGGCCCGATGTTGATCTCGGGGAGCACGGCCGGCGAAGACTAGGGGCCCGCGCTCAGGCCTATCGCGCCACCGCGGGTGGCGTGGGTCTACGGAGCGCTCTCCCAGCGCTCCTGGATTTCGTCCCAGCTGGGCGCAGGCCCTGGCAGCGGGGAATTCGACGGGGCGCGGAGCGCGTCGAGAAGAAGGGTTAGATAACGGTGCCGAAGCTGGCGGGTGCGCTGTTCGTCCGGAGTGCGCACGGAGGCGATCTGCTCGAACAGAAACGAGAGGTCGTCCACCGTGAGGTCGGGGCGCACCGCGCCAGCCGCCCGGGTCCGTTCGAACAACTTCACGTTGAGTCGCTGGCCCACCTCCGCTCGGCTGTAGAGCTCCTCTGTGGGTTCGAACGTCCCGGCCAGGCGAAGGGTCAGGGAGTGCGTGTCGGCGTCCACGATGCGCCGCATGAACTCGGCGAAGGCGCGCCAGGGGTCTCCCTGGTCGGCGAGGGCCGCCTCGGCTGCGGCGATGTAGCGTTCGAGACCCTCGGCGCTCAGCGTGCGAAGGAGGTCCTCCTTGCTGGCGTGTCGACGGTAGAGAGCGCTGATCCCCACCCCGGCCCGCTCGGCCACGGCCGAGATCGGCGCGTCGGGGTCGGCGACGAAAACCTGGCGCGCGGCGTCGAGGATTCGCTCGTCGTTTTCCGCCGCCTGGGCGCGCCGGCCGGCCAGGGGTATCGAGTCGCGTGCCTCCATTGGGCTGAACTATACGGAACAGACCGCTCCGTTCCTGCTATTCTCGGAACGGAATGATTCGTTCCACACCACAAGATTCCGGAGAAAGGACCTGTCCCCATGACCCAGAACACCCAATCCGTCGATTCGGAGATCCGGCCATTCAGGATCGAGACGCCCGAAGCCGATCTGGACGACCTGCGCGACCGCCTGGGGCGGACCCGCTGGCCGAGCGAGCTCCCCGAGGTCGGCTGGAGCCGCGGAGCGCCTCTGAAGTACCTCAGGGAGCTCGCTGAGTACTGGCGGACCGGCTACGACTGGCGACAGCAGGAGGCCCGGCTCAACGAACTCCCGCAGTTCGCCACCAGCATCGACGGCGCCAACGTGCACTTCCTGCACGTCCGGTCGCCTGAGCCCGATGCGCTGCCGCTGATCGTCACCCACGGGTGGCCTGGTTCGGTCGCCGAGTTTCTCGAGGTGATCGGCCCACTCAGCGATCCGCGCTCACACGGCGCGGACGCGGCGGATGCCTTTCACCTCGTCATACCGTCGATCCCCGGCTTCGGGCTGTCCGGCCCGACTGCTGAGCCCGGCTGGACCCAGCGGCGGATTGCGCGGGCATTCGCCGAGCTCATGGCCCGGCTTGGATACGACCGCTACGGCGCACAGGGGGGCGACGTCGGCGCACAGGTCTCGCCCGATCTGGGTCGGGTCGAGCCCGATCGCGTCGTCGGGGTCCACGTGAACGCCGCCTCGGTTGGGTTCATGCCATTCCCGCCTCTTGACGACGCAGAGCTCGCCGAGCTCAGTGACTCAGAGCGGGCGCGCGTCGAGCGGATCAGTGAGTACATGGCCGACGGCTCGGGCTACGCGCAGATCCAATCGACCCGGCCGCAGACGGTTGCGTATGGGCTCACCGACTCACCAGTCGGACAGCTCGCGTGGATCATGGAGAGGTTCCAGGAGTGGACGCACTGCTCGGAGGTGCCCGAGGACGCCGTCGATCGCGACCAGATGCTGACGAACGTGATGCTCTACTGGCTCACCGGCACAGCGGGCTCGGCGGCAAACCTCTACTACGAGGTCCAGCACTCCGACGAGTGGCCGGAGCGATCCGGCGTACCCACCGGCGTTGCCGTCTTCGCCGAGGACATCGCAATCCGGCGCTACGCCGAGCAGAGCAACGAGATCGTGCACTGGGCCGAGTTCGACCGTGGCGGGCACTTCGCCGCGATGGAAACCCCGGATCTGCTGATCAACGACGTGCGGGCCTTCTTCCGTTCCCTCCGGTGACGCAGATCAAACGAGCAGGAATGACCACGGCACAGGAATATCTGGAGCGCCGTTGGACCGCGTTGATCTTGCTTTGCATGGCGCAGTTCGTCGTCGTTCTCGACGCGTCCATCGTCAACGTCGCCCTGCCGAGCATCGGCGAGGCGCTCGACTTCTCGGAGGCGAACCTTCCGTGGGTCGTCAACGCATACGTGATCGCCTTCGGCGGCTTCCTGCTGCTGGGTGGACGCGCGGCTGATCTGCTCGGGCGCCGACGCGTCTTCATGGCCGGCCTGCTCGTGGTCGCGGTCGCATCCCTGTTCGCGGGCTTCGCAGCCAATCAGGGCCAGCTGATCGCAGCCCGCGCCGCACAGGGCCTCGGCGCCGCGATCATCTCCCCGGCCGCGCTGTCGATCGTCGCCAGCCTGTTCGCCGACGGAGCGGAGCGCAACAGGGCGCTCGGGGCGTGGGGCGCTGTCGCGGGCTCGGCCGGCGCGGCCGGCGTCCTGCTGGGCGGCATCCTCACCGACGGACTCGGCTGGGAGTGGGTGCTCTGGATCAACGTCCCGGTCGCGCTGATTGCGCTGGCGTTCACCCCGGGCCTGATCCCGGAGAGCCGCTCGGAGTCTGCGGCGCGGCACTTCGACGCGGCGGGCGCCGTCAGCGTCACGGCCGGTCTCTCGCTGCTCGCCTACGCGTTCCTCGATGCGAGCGAATCCGGCTGGGGCTCGACCAAGATCATCGGCCTGCTGGCTGGCTCGGCGGCGCTGATCGTGATCTTCGTCGCGATCGAGCTCCGCTCAAAGGCACCGCTCGTTCCGTTCCGGATCTTCCGACTGAGGACGCTGACCGGCGCCAACACGGTCGCTCTGCTGCTCGGGGCGTCCCTGTTCTCGACGTTCTTCTTCACCTCCCTGTACATGCAGCAGGTGCTCGGCTACAGCGCGATCCACGCGGGGCTCTCCTACCTGCCGCTGGCGGTGACGATCATCATCGCGGCCGGCCTCGGCGGGCAGCTCGTCACCCGGTTCGGCTTCAAGCCGATCCTGGCCGCGGGGATGCTGTTCGTCTCGGCGGGCCTGTTCTGGTTCAGCCGGGTCTCGGTCGGCGGCGGCTTCCTCACCGACATCCTCGGCCCCTCGCTGCTCGCGGCGGTCGGCGTCGGCTTCGGCTTCGTCACCTCGACGATCGCCGCGGTCTCCGGGGTGGAGGATCGTGAGCAGGGTCTGGCGAGCGGCCTGATCAACACCTCGCAGCAGATCGGCGGTGCCCTCGGCCTGGCGGTCCTCTCGACGATCGCCACCTCGCGCACGGATGACGTGATGACGAGCGGCGGATCCACACTCCCCAACGCGCTCACCGAGGGATTCCAGATCGCGTTCCTCGGCGGCGCGGTGATCGCGGCGCTCGGCTTCGTCGCGACCCTGGTCCTGATTCGCACGCGGGACAGCCGGGCGCACGTCGAGATCTCGCAGGCAGAAGCGGGAGAGACCGCCGAGGCCGGCGAGCCAGCCGAAGCCCACGCCAGCGCGTAGCTACCGCAGCCTTCCCATGCGAAGCAGTAGCCCCGGCGGGAGTCGAACCCGCGCTACCAGGTTGAAAACCTGGCGTGCTGACCGTTACACCACGGGGCCTCGAAGGTGATCTTAGGCCGAGGCCTTCGGGCTCAGCCGACGAGCCGTTCCAGCAGCGCCTTCTGGGCGTGGAGGCGGTTCTCGGCCTGGTCCCAGACGGCGGAGCGCTCGCCGTAGAGGACGCCCTCGGTGATCTCCTCGCCGGGGTGGGCGGGGAGGCAGTGGAGCGCGATCGCCCGCTCCGAGGCGGCGGCGAGCAGCTCCTCGTTCAGCCGGAACGGGGCGAGGTCCTCGCGCCGGCGGTCGGCCTCCGCCTCGTCTCCCATGCTCACCCAGACGTCGGTGTAGAGGGCGTCGGCTCCCGCGACCGCGACGGCCGGGTCGTCGGTCTGCTCGGCCAGGCCCGCCTCGAGCCGGTAGCCCTCGGGAGCGGCGATCACCACCTCCACCCCGGCGGTCCGCCCGAGGATCGCGAGCGAGCGGGCGACGTTGTTGCCGCCGTCCCCGAGGTAGGCGAGCCGGAGCCCCTCGAGCCCACCGAAGCGCTCGCGGAGGGTGAGCAGGTCGGCGAGGACCTGGCAGGGATGGTGCCGCGGCGTCAGCCCGTTGATCACCGGGACCTCGGCGCCGGCGGCGAGCTCCGTCACCGTCTCGTCGGACCCCGAGCGGATCACGATCGCGTGCAGGTAGCGGGAGAGGACCCGGGCCGTGTCGGCGATCGACTCGCCGCGGGTGAGCTGGAGCTCGTCGCCGCGCAGCACAAGGGGGGTCCCGCCGAGCTCGGCGACGCCGACCTCGAACGAGATCCGGGTCCGGGTCGAGGGCTTCTCGAAGATCAGGGCGACCGAGCGGCCCTCCAGGGACTCCTTGCCGGCCTCCTGCTCGCGGAAGGACTTGAGCTCCTCGGCGCGCCCGAGCAGGGCATCGAGCTCGGCTCGATCCAACTCCTCACCGGTGAGGAAATGGCTTCCGGCGGGGTCGGACGGTGGCGGAGGCATGAAGCCGCCGATACTACGGCGGTGCGGCTGAGGGCAATGACATGGAACGTGTTCCATGGGCGCGATTGGCCGCCCGAGGAGGCGCTCCAGCACCGCGCCCACAAGGGCAACTGCTCCAGGGGGCCGATCCGGGGCAAGGAGTACGAGCAGGTGAACTGGGACCTCTTCGACGAGTTCGCCTCGATCATCGCCGGAGCGAGCTGGGACGTCGCCTTCTTCCAGGAGTTCCCGCCGAGCTGGAAGAGGAAGATGGCGGAGGCTTGCGGGGCGGACGCCCACCGCGCCCTCAGCGGGCGCAACTGGCTGCAGCCCCTGACCTCGATCATCGGCCGCCGGCGGCCGGACCTGCTCGGTGCCTGGGAGGGAGGCTCGAACACGACACTCGTCCGCCCGGAGGCCGGCCCGATCACCGAGCGCAAACCGATCATCCTCACCCGGTGCCCCGAGCTCCGGGTGATGGCGCTCACCCGGCTCGAGTCTGGGATCTCGCTGGCGAACTTCCACGTCAGCACGAAGCCCTCATCGGCCGAAGCGGAGCTGATCACCGCCGCGGAGCGCGCCCTCGACTTCGCCGAGGGAGGGCCGCTGGTCTTCGGCGGGGACTTCAACGTCCGCCCCGGCGAGAGCGCAATCTTCGATCAGCTCGAGCGGCGCTTCGGGCTCGCGCCGCCGACCGCGCCGGACCGCCTCAGCCACCTGCTCGTTCGAGGGCTCGAGGTGGAGGAGCACCCCGCCGCCTGGCCGCCCGAGGCGCGTGACGTCGTCGATCCCGGGACCGGCCTGCAGATCCGGCTCGCCGATCACAACCCGGTCGAGGCGACCTTCCGCCGGGAGTAACCCCGCACCCCCTTGATTCGGGCCGGCGGAGCCCGGGTAGACTGCCCGCGGTAATGGCCAAGACCAAGCAGACCGTCGAGCCCAAGCCGGCGCCACAGGCGGGAACCCGCGCCGAGCAGAGCGTCGAGGCCTTTCGGGAGGCGCTCGAGAAGAGCGTTCACATCTCCCGCGAGCGCCTCCAGGAGGTCGTCGACGACGCCGTCCGCCGAGGCCGGATGACGAGGGGGGACGGCGAGGAGCTGGTCACCCGGGTGATCACCCGGGGGCGCGAGCAGGCCGAGGACATCCTCGGCGAGCTCGAGCGGGTCGTCCGGCAGCTCCGCGGCGAGGTCGAGATCGCCGCCAAGGAGCCGCGAAAGTCGGCCGACCGCGCCGCCGGACGCGCCAGGCGGGAGCTCGAGGACGCCTCCGACCGCGCCCGCCAGCAGGTGGGCGCCCGGGCCGAGCGCGCCCGGAAGCGCGCCGTCGCCGCGGTCGATCAGCCGCTCGCCGGCGCCGACCGGGTCCGCCGGCGGGCGAGGATCCCCGGCTTTCCGATCACCGCATACGACCAGCTATCGATCCGGCAGATCGATCGCCGGCTGGCCGAGCTCACCCGCGGGCAGCTCCGCAAGGTGCGCGACTACGAGCAACGGAACAAGGCGCGGAAGGGCCTGCTCCGCTCACTCGATCGCAAGCTCCAGAAGTAGCCTGCCGGCCTACTTGAGCGCCTTGCGGCGCTCGTCGATCTCCTTGGCGATCTCGTCGAGTGCCTCAACCGAGCTCTGCGCCTTGACCGCGAGCTTGCCCAGCTCCTTGCGGACGTCTTCGGTCGCGCCGTCGAGCGTCTCGCGCCAGCTGCTGACCTGATCCTGCGCCTTGGAGCCGGCGCCCTCCGTCGCCTCACGGAGCCGCGAGACCGCATCGTCGATCCTCGTGCGGACGTCGCCGGTCGCCTTCTCACCGGCAGACCTCAGATCGTCGATCGCCTTCTGGACCTGATCGCGAACGCCACCGTCGCTTGCTTCCACCTCGAACCTCCTCGGATTGACGCAAAGTGCGGAGGAAGCCTATATCGCCGTCAGCTCGGAGGCGAGCCCGTCGAAGTCGAGCGACTCCCCCAGGGTCTCTCCGAGCAGCTCCTCGGCGTCGAGCCGCTGCCCCTGCCCCCAGAGCGCGAGCAGCCACTCCCCGGCCTCCGGGCGGCGAAACCAGCTCTCTCCAAAGCGCTCCCGCAGCGCCCGCCGCCAGCTCAGCTCCAGCGCCCACGCTCGCAGGTAGCAGGCGACGTAGAAGCCGGGGTCGATGTCCGAGAGCCACGGCTCCGCCGGCCAGTCGACCCCGACCCTGTCGCCGAGGAGCTCGACGTAGCGGCTGCGCATCGAGTCGAGCTGCGACCCCGGAGGCGTGGAGCTCCACCTCGTAGGCGATCTTCGCCGAGTACCGGCGCAGCATCAGCAGCCTCGCTGCCCGCGCGTGGGTGACGGCCTCATCGGGATCCTCTGCCCCGAGCACCTCGCGGAGCCAGGCCGGATCAGCGGTCAGCCCCTCGAGCAGGAAGGCGAACGACTCGGTGACCGCGTTGTCGCCGAGATGGCGGAACTCGAACGGGAGCGTCGCCTTGGTGTTGCCGTAGTGCTCGGCGTGGCCGCCCTCGTGAAAGAGGGTGGCGAAGTCCTCGCGGCCGCCGATCGGCGGCACCACGAGGAAAACCTCCTCCGGCACCCGCGGGGTGGCGCAGAAGGCCCGCGGGCTCTTGCTCGGGCGTGACTCGGTGTCGAGGAGGACGTTCGACTGCGCGTCGAGGTCGATCCCGATCCCGGCGAGCGTGCGGCGAAAGGACTCCACCAGGCGATCGGGCGGGAAGAGCCGATCGAGGTTGACGGCGCGAAAGAACCGGGCCAGGTCCGAGCGGCGGAGCCCAGCGAGCGGCCTCCCCACCGCCCGCTCGAGCTCAGGGTCGACTACCGCCGGGTAGCGCTCCCCGGTTGCCTCGGCGAACTCGTCCAGCCGCCGGCGAAGGCCGCTCAGGTCGAGGCCCCGGAGTTCGGCGAACGCATCGAGGTAGGAGGGCCAGCCGAGCTCGGTGCAGATCCGGTGCCAGCGTTCGAGCATCTCGCGGTGAAGCGGGGTGAGCTTCTCAGCAAGGGTGGCGTTGCGGGCGGCTTCGATCGCCGCCCGGCGCTCGGCGTCGTCGCTGTTCGCCTGGGCGATCGCCGCGGCCCGGTAGGGCATCGACTCCCCGTCCACCTCGATCTCCAGGCTCGCCTCGAGCTCGGCCAGCCGCGCCTCCTCGGCCCGGGTCGCCGCCCCGAGGTGGCCCTCGAGCGCGAACTGCTGGAGGTAGCGGAGCCGGCGCTCGAGCTCGCCGGCCGACGCTCGCCTGACCTCCCCGATCCGCTCCACCGCCTCGCGCTCGAACAGGGAGCCGTGGCGCTCGTAGATCGCCTCCACCTCGAGCTCGCGCTTGTGACCGGCGAGGTGGAGGTAGTACTCGCGGTCGAGCTCCTCGATGAAGCTCTCGGCCCGCTCGCGATATGAGTCGAGGTCGAGGGCCACCGTGCTGCAAGATGATCGGGGATGACCGACGGATCCGCAGCGAGCACCGCCTCCCCTCGGCCCGCGAGAGGGGAATCGCTCCTGCTCGAGATCGACTCCCTCGCCTATGGCGGCAAGGGGATCGCGCGCCGGAACGGCTACGTCGTCTTCGTCGCGGGGGCGCTGCCGGGCGACCGGGTTCGGGCGGAGGTGACCCGGGCAAAGCGCGGCTACGCCGAGGCACGGGCGGTGGAGATCGTCCAGCCGAGCCCCGACCGGGTGCCGGAGCGCTGCGACCACGGCGGCGAGCCCTGCCCGGGCGCGCCCTTGCAGGCCCTTCCCTACGAGGAGCAGCTCCGCCACAAGCAACAGCAGGTCGATGACGCGCTGAGCCGGCTGGGCGGGCTCTCGGGGTACGAGCTGGAGCCGATCGAGCCCGCGCTCGAGCGGTGGCGCTACCGGAACAAGCTCGAGTACTCGTTCGGCGAGCGCGATGGCGAGCTGATCCTGGGCTACCACGCCCGCGGCCGCTGGGACCAGGTCGTGGACGCTGAGGACTGCCTGCTGGCATCGGAGGCGAACAACCGCGCCCGGAACGAGGTCCGCGCCTGGGCTCGCGCTCAGAACCTGCCCCCCTACGACCGCCGCGGCGGCACCGGGGTGCTGCGCAACCTGGTGGTCAGGGAGGGCCGGCGCACGGGCGAGCTTCAGAGGAGGCTGGTGACCTCGGCGGTCGAGATCCCGCGGCCGCCGGTCGACCTCCACACCATCGTCGAGGGAACCGGATCCGGAACGGACGGGCCGACCGGCGCCCTCGGCCGGGAGCATCTGAGCGAGGAGCTCCGCGGCCTGCGCTTCCGGATCTCCCACGCCGCCTTCTTCCAGACCAACACCGAGATGGCCGAGCGGCTCTACGGGATCGCGGTCGAGATGGCGGCGTTCGAGGGAGGCGAGCGCCTCTTCGACCTCTTCTGCGGGATCGGGACCCTCGGCCTGGCGATGGCCGAGCGAGCGGCGGAGGTGTGGGGGATCGAGCTGGTGGCGGAGGCGGTCGCCGACGCCGAGGAGAACGCGCGCCTCAACCAGATCGGCAACGCCCGCTTCCGGGTCGGCGATGCCCGGAAGGAGATCAGGCCGCTGCTTGACGAGGCCGGGCGCCCCGATGTCGTCGTGGTCGATCCGCCCCGGGCCGGGCTGTCGCAGAAGGTGGTGCGGCGGCTGATCGAATGTGAGGCGAGTCGGATCGTCTACGTCTCCTGCAACCCGACCACCCTCGCCCCGAACGCCGCCCAGCTCACAGACGCCGGCTATAGGCTCCGCCGGGTGAGGCCGGTCGACATGTTCCCCCAGACGCCGCACATCGAGTGCGTCGCGCTGCTGGAGCGATGAGTCGAGGATTCGGCGTCGCCGCTGGACTCGATCCCGAGTTTGCCCCGGGGCTCGCGGCCCGCTGCCAGGAGCTCGGCTATGCCCCGCTCTGGTCGAACGACCACCCGGGGGCGAAGGGCCTGGAGACCCTGGCGGAGTTCGCGAAGGGAGCGGAGAGGGTGGATCTCGGTGTGGCCGTGATCGCCCTCGACCGCCAGCAGCCAGCCGAGATCGCCGCCGACGTCGAGCGGCTCGGGCTCGACCGCGAGCGCCTCTGGGTCGGGGTCGGGGCGGGCTTCACCGAGAAGCCGCTGACGACGATGCGAGAGGCGCTCCCGGAGCTGCGCGAGGCGCTGCCCGGGATCCGCCTGGTGCTGGCGGCGATGGGACCGAGGATGTGCGCCTTCGCCGGAGAGGCCTGGGACGGTGCCTTCTTCAACTGGATGACGCCGGAGTTCGCGGCCGAGGCCCGGAAGCAGGTCGAGGCGGGAGCCCAGCAGGCAGGCCGCGAGACCCCGCCGGTCTTCGGCTACGTCCGCACGGCCGTCGGCACCGACGCCGAGGACCGGCTCACCAAGGAGGAGTCCTTTTACCGCGATCTCCATAAGGGCTACCGGGACCACTTCGCCCGGCTCGGCGAGCCCGTCGGCACCGTCGGTGTGGCGGCCCAGGAGGCCGGAGAGGCGCAGACCGAATTGAGCCGCTACCGGGCGCTCGACACTGTCGTCGTCCGGGGCCTCGCCAGCGCCAACCTCGAGGCGATGGGAAAGCTCGCCGAGGCAGCCGGCCCCGGCGTCTAGGCGGCGCCGGCCTCGTCCTCTTCGTCTTCGACCGGGACGACCTCCGCGGCGCAGACGGTGCAGAGCACGGCCCCGCTCGGGGGCCCTTCGGTGAGGGCGGCGCGCTTCTCGTCGTCGGTGAGACTGGCGCCGCAGTTCTGGCAGCGGTCGGGGAGCTGCTCGATCGTCCGTTCCTCGAGCTCCATCGCTATGGTGATCATACGACCGCCGACCCGAGGTCGCCAGCGGGCCGGCGCTAGTACGGGGGCAGCCGGTCGTACCAGGAGCCGAGCACGCGGAAGGCCGACCAGAAGCGCTGCTTCGCCTGCTCCTCGTCGAGCGACTCGTCGATGTCCGGGACGAAGAGTGCGTCGATCGTCGGGGTGAGGCTCTGGATCTCGCCCTCGTGGGGCTCGATCTCAGCCGCCAGCGGCAGCTCGAGGTCGTTCAGGATCTCGAGCGCCTCCTCGCCCATGACGACGACGATCCGGGGCTGGACGATCGCGATCTCCTCGGCGATCCTGCCGATGCAGGTGCTCGAGGCGTGGCTGGGATCGGTCAGCGGGCACTTGACGCAGAGGGTGCCGAAGACGACGATCGGGTCGATCGCCAGCCGCTTGAAGCTCTTCATCAGAGCGTTGCCGGCGCGCCCGTAGAACGCCACCCCCTCCTCGATCTCCGCGGGGGTGGCGGCGTGCTTGAGCATCAGGATGTCCGCCTGCGGATGACCGGAGCCCTGGACGGGCATCACGCTGCCCCGCGGGCAGTCCTGGCAGGCGGACAGCTCCCGGCCCAGGTCGTTGAGCTCGCGGATCGCGCGCTCGAGGTACTTCTCGCGGATCTCGTCGTCCGTCGTCGATGACACGGCGCCCTGCCTCTTCTTCGGGCCGGGCTCGGCCCCTTGCGGCTGCATCAACTCTTGCCCGAGCGCGCCAGCGAACGACCGCCCCGGCCGCCGCTCGTCTGCAGGAACTTCAGCGCCTGGACGTAGATCAGGTTCTTGTGCTTGCGGACGATGTCCGCCTGGCGCATCGACTCGAGGAACTCCTCCGGGCTCCGTCGAAGTCGCGGAGCCTGATCTTGACGCTCCCCAGGCCCTGGGCAACGTGGCTGTCGGAACCGGCCCCGGGGACGATCGAGTACTTGCGGGCGAAGCGCACCGCCTCCTCGTTGAAAGCGGAGAGGGCGATCCTCGGGTTGAAGACCTCGAGGATGTCGATCTCCTCGACGATCTTCAGCAGGTGCTCGTAGTCGGGGACCGAGTGGAAGCGGTCGAACGGATGCGGGACGTAGACCAACCCCCCCTGCCGGCGGATCTCGGCGATCGTCTCCGCCATCGACATCCCGCGCTCGATCTTCTCCTCGAGGAAGAGGCCGATCACCTCGCCCTCGGATGCCGTCTTCACCTCCTCGGCGACGATCACCTTTATCCCCCCGATTCGCTCCGCGGCCTCGCGCGCCTCGAACGCCCCGGAGATCTCGTTGTGATCGGTGATCGCGATCGCGCCGAGGCCGCGCTCCTTGGCGGTCTCGAGGAGCACCTCGACCGGGGTCGCGCAGTCGGGGGAGTGGTCGGTGTGCATGTGCAGGTCGCAGTGGATGTAGGAGCGCCCAGCCAGGCGGCCGCGGACCCCGCTGTCCGGCGCCGGGTCGTGGCGCCGGGCGGCCAGCTCCCGGTACACCCGCTCGAGGTCATCGGTGACCTCCACCCAGCTTCGGCCCTCGCCTCCGTCGCGGCCGCTGCTCCGGAGCTGCTCGCGCAGCGCCCGATCCGAGCAGAGGCGCTCGAGCTGGGCCGCGAGGGTCTGGACGTCGCCGATCGGGAACAGCAGCCCCCGCTCGCCGTCGCCGACGAGCTCGCCGTAGAGCTCGAGGTCGGAGACGACCGGGACCGCCCCGGCCGCGAGGGACTTGCGGATCAGGGCCGGCGCCATCCTCACCCCGCCCGGAGGCGAGGCAGACGACGTCGGCACCGGCGATGAACTCCGCCGGCTCGCCGTCCGCCGGGCGAACCACGCTCAGGCGCTCGCGCAGCCGCCGGCTCACCCGGGCGAGGGGATCGGTCGGGCCCTCGAACCAGATCACCCCCTCCCAGTCGAGCTCCTCGGGAAGCTTGCGGAGGGCGCGGAGCAGCAGCCGCAGCGCGCCCCGCTCCTCCAGGGCGCAATGGACGATCCGGATCCGCCCCTCCGGCGGTGGCGGCAGGGCGGGCTTCGCGACATCCGCGCCGGGACGGATCAGCTCGTAGGCGCCTGGGAAGAAGCGCTCCAGCAGCTCGCCGGTCGCCTCGTTGCTCGCGATTCGGGCGTCGATCCGCCCGAAGAAGACCTCGACCACCATCCGCGCCACCTGGGTGGAGAGCACCCGCTCGGCCGGCTCGTGAAAGCTGGCGACGTTGAGCGACTGCGAGTGGCGAAGCGCCGCCGAGCCGGGACTGGGCGCGAACGGCTCGTGGACGTGGACGAGGTCGAGCGGCACCGACGCGAGCAGCTGCTCCAGCGTCCTGCTGACGTCCACGGGGATCGGCGCCGGCCGCCGCCGCGGGCCGCTGGGCAGCGGGATCGCTGCCCCCGATCGCCAGCACCCGCGGTTCCCGCCCGGAGAGCAGCGAGCGCGGATTCTCAGCCGCCTCGCGGATCGCCTGGCGAGAATCGCGGATCGCCGTCCGCGACTCGGAGGGGGCGACGATCAGCAGCCGGTGCCCGCGCCGGGTCGAGCTCCTCGGAGGTGCGGCCGACGAACTCGTTGATCTCGTGCCGCGACCCCCAGGGATGCGGGCTCACCTGGGCGATCGCAAGGGATTCGGCGGCCACCGGCGCAGGATAGATACGAGAAGCGCCCGCCCGGTGGGCGCTGGCCTGCTACTTCGCCTTCGCCTTGGCCTTCTTCTTCTTCGCCTTCTTGCCCTTCTTGGCGGGGACGCCCCGCTGGCGGGCGTACTTGGCGATGAACTCCTCGGTCTGCTCGCGGGCGAGGGAGTCGGGGCGCTGGTTGTGCGGCGACTTCATCAGGTAGCTCGAGGGCCCGTCGAGCTCACCGGCGATGCCGTGATTGAGCGCCAGCTTCACGATCCGGACTGCGTCGATCACGATCCCCGCCGAGTTCGGGCGAGTCCCAGACCTCGAGCTTGAGCTCGACGTTGAGCGGGACGTCACCGAAGGACTTGCCCTCGACCCGGATGTGGGCCCACTTGCGGTCGGTGAGCCAGGGGACGTAGTCGGAGGGGCCGATGTAGACGTCGTCCGCGGGCAGCTCGTGGTCCATGATCGAGGTGACCGCGTTGGTCTTCGAGATCTTCTTCGACTCGAGCCGCTCGCGTTCGAGCATGTTGTAGAAGTCCATGTTGCCGCCGACGTTGAGCTGGCTGGTGCGCTCGATCCGCACGCCGCGCTCGGCGAAGAGGCGGGCGAGCTGGCGGTGGACGATCGTCGCCCCGACCTGCGACTTGATGTCGTCGCCGATGATCGGCAGGCCGGCCTCCGTGAAGCGCCGGTCCCAGTAGTCCTCGCGGGCGATGAACACCGGCAGGCAGTTGACGAAGCCGACCCCGGCGGCGAGCGCCTGCTCGACGTACCACTTGGTCGCCTGCTCGGAGCCGACCGGCAGGTAGCAGACGAGGACGTCTGTCTGCGTGTCCTGGAGGATCCCGACGATGTCGGCGGTCTGCCCCGGGGCCTTGGTGATCTTCTCCTTCAGGTACTTGCCGAGGCCGTCGTGGGTCATCCCGCGATGGACCTTGACCCCGAGCTTCGGCACCTGGGAGAACTTCATCGTGTTGTTCTGGCCGGCGAAGATCGCCTCCGAGAGGTCCTTGCCGACCTTGTCGGCGTCGATGTCGAAGGCGGCGGTGAACTCGATGTCGCGCACGTGGTAGCCGCCGAGATCCACGTGCATCAGGCCCGGCACCTGCTCGGCGGGGTCGGCGTCCTTGTAGAACTGGACGCCCTGGACGAAGGAGCTCGCGCAGTTGCCGACCCCGACGATCGCGACCCGGACCTTGTCGTCGCGGGCCCCGTTGCGGCGGGCCCCATCCGCTCTACCGTTGACCGTGCTCATAAGCCTGGAAATCCTCCTTCATGCGAAGAGCTCAGCGTTGAAACCACACTTGCGCCCACACCGGGTTACACGTCGGCGGTCTCTTCGGCGGGGCTCACCGGCGCCGTTACCCCGGCTTCGCCGGCTCTAAGCGCGTTGCGCACGTGCCAGACCCGCTGCACGACCGTGAACGCGGTCAGAGCCGCCATCGCGTAGATCGCCGGGGCGAGCAGCTCGAAGTCGAAGACGCCGGCGCCCTTGGCGAAGACGAGGCCGATCGAAAGTATCACCACCCGCACGGGCCTGGTCGCCACCCCGACCGTGCACTCGACCCCCAGCGCCTCCGCCCGCGCGCGGGTGTAGGAGACCATCAGCGAGCCGAGCACGACCACCACGCACATCGCCGCCGCGAACCCGTCGCCGGCGTCGGCGAAGCGGTAGGCGACGGCGGTGAGCACGATCCCCTCCTCGATCCGGTCGAGGGTGGAATCGAGGAAGGCCCCGAACAGGGTTCCCTTGCCCGACGCCCGCGCGTAGCGGCCGTCGAGCGTGTCCATCACCGAGCCGATGATGAAGGCGACGCCGCCGAGGGTGTAGTAGCCCTGCCAGATCAGGACCGCCGCGGCGAGGTTGCCGACCAGCCCCACCAGCGAGATCGCGTTCGGGGTGAGCCGGGACTCGATCAGGCGGTTGCGGACGACGGCCGAGAGCTCGACGGCGGGGCGGCCGTTCATCGGTCAGCCATCCCTACGCGACCGCGGCCTCCGGCTCCGGCTCGGGCTGCGCTCGGGCGCCGGCGCGCGGCCGCGTCGGGGCCGGCGAGAACGCCCAATCCGGGCGGAGGCGTCCGAGCAGGACCGCCACCCCGGCGGCCGCGGCCGCGGTGACGGCGCCGAAGACAGCGTCGAGCCAGAAGTGATTTCCGCTCGCCACGACCACGTAGGTCATCAGCAATGGATAGCCGAAGAGCAGCAGCTTCAGCGCGCCTGGGCCGGACCAGCAGGGCGAGCGACCAGAAGAAGATCAGCGACAGGCCGACGTGCATCGAGGGGACCGCCGCGAACGGGTTGAAGAGCGGGTCGCCCGGCGCGGAGAGCTGGGGCTGGTTGCCGGTGACCGCGCTCGATGGATCGAGCCCGAGCTCCGGCAGGAACCGCGGCGGGGCGGTTGGATAGAGGGCGTAGCCGACGACCGAGATCGCCATCGCCGCCAGCACCACGTTGCGGACGAAGCCGTAGCTGCCGCGGAAGACGAAGAAGATCGCCGCCAGGGCGAGGCAGCTGCCCTTGAAGTGGAGGTTGGCGTAGCCCCAGCGGGCGACCTCCGCCGGCCAGCCCGAGCTCACCGCCCAGTCCTGGACGCTGGGCTCGATCAGGGCGCCGAGCGAGCGCTCCACGTCGACGAGGTCGCGGGCGTGGGCGAAGGAGGCAGTCATGCTCCCGTCGACCGCCCCGCGCGCGTAGCGCCAAGCGTAGTAGGCGGCCGCGATCACCGCGAGCTGAACGATCAGGTCAAGCGGGCCGCGGGGCAGAAACCTCTCGCGCAGCTGCGAGAGGCTCAAGGCCTGCTCTCCGGGAGCAGCCCAGCCTGCTGCAGGAAGGCGGCCGTCCGCTCCAGCCCGATCGTCGCCATCGGGCGATCGGCGCAGCGAGGACCGCCGATCCAGCGCCCGCAGCGGGGAGAAGTCGACGCCGACCCGGAAGCGCCCGGGCTCGGTGACGTCGAGGGTCGTGTAGCCGCCGGGGGACTGCTCGCACGCAGCCGGTCCCCTGCTCGATCGACCAGTACGGCGTCCAGCGCACTCTGACCAGCACGGTACCGGGAGCGTCCGCGTCGACGACGAAGCCCTCCGGGGTCAGCTTCACCAGGTCGCCGGCGCCGACCGCCAGCGGGGCCGGATTGCGCACCCGGTAGACGGTCCAGTCTGGGCTGGTGAAGGCCCGCTCTAGGTAGGGGGGCTCGCGGGCGATCAGCTTCACCTCGGATTCGGCCGCGTAGTCGAGCGGCGCGTCGGGGACGGCGACGAACCCGACCCCGAGCTCGTCGAGCCAGCTGCGGTACTCGTCCCAGGTCAGCTGGTCCTCGTAGAAGAGGGGGTTGAGCTTCCGGTCGAGCTGGCGCTCCCAGCCGCGGGCGATGTAGATCCCGCGCGGGACGTATGCCGACTCCCAGTGATGGGCGGCCGGGAGGACCTCGACCCGGTAGGCGTTGCTATTCGGGGTCCCCCGGAGGAAGTCGCGCACCGGCGCGTAGTAGCCGGCCTCGACCGAGGGCTGGGCGTGGACGTTCTCGAGGTCTCGGACCACCGGCGACCATTGCCAGTAGACGAGCACCGGGACGAGGAGGGCGAGCGCGAAGCGCTGCCGGCGGAGGGTGAAGCGCTGCCGCCGCCAGAGGCCGAAGGCGAGCGCCGGGCCGAGGAGAAGCGCTCCCATCCGGGTCGCGTTGCCGCCCATCGGGCTGTTGATCAGGAAGGCGGCGGCGAGCGCCGCGGCGTAGGCGGCGACGCTGTAGCGGAGCAGCCGCTCGTCCCGGGGCAGCGCCACGAACACCGCGGCCGCGACCAGGATCGCCGGCTGGAAGCTCGAGAAGTCGAAGGGCTCGGTTCCGCCCTCGGGGAAGGCGAGCGTGAGCGACGACGCCGTGACGGCGGCGGCGGCGGCGATCTCCAGCCCCTGGCGGCGGCGCTCGGCGACCGAGTACCCGACCGCTCCGCAGGCGAGGAAGAGCGCGGCGACCGGGCTCGCCAGCGAGCAGAGACCGGCGAAGCCGATCGCGGCGAGCCGGTGGCCCCGCTGCGCCGCGAACACCGCCGCCAGCGCGATCGGCACCCCGAGGGCGAAGGTGAGGCGGCCGGTGTAGAGGCTGATCGAGGTGCCGGCCGCGAACCAGATCACCCCGAGCCGCGCCCGGTCACCCCAGCGGCGGTAGGCGATCGCGGCGAACAGAAGCGAAGCGGCGAGCGCCGCCAGGAAGCCGACCACCCGCGCCCCGAGCAACGATGCGAGCGGCGGGAAGAGCAGGCCGTAACCGGGAAGGTGGTGGCCTCCGAACCAGAGGTTGTTCCAGGCGGAGAGCCCCTCTTGCTCGAAGAGCCCGGAGCGGAAGACCTGGGCGGCGTGGTCGGCGCTCGACGGCTGGACGACCAGGTAGATCCCCCCGAGGACCGCCGCCACCAGTGCCGGCTCGGCGTAGCGGCGCAACGCCGAGCGTGTCGGGCGCTCAAGCGGTGGCTGGCCGCCAGGACCAGACGGCCGGCCGGGCGCGGGCCAGGACCTGCCGCGCGATGAGCGCCGCCAGGCCGGCGACCAGGGCGCCGGCGGCGGCGTCAATCCAGAAGTGGTTCGCGGTGACGACGACGACGAAGAAGACGAACACCGGATAGACGCACCAGAAGGCGCGGGTCACCGCGTGCCGCGAGATCAACGCTCCCGATACTCCGATCATCAAGGCGAAGGCTATGTGCATGCTGGGTATCGGCGGCGTAGGGATTGACGAAGATCTTGACCAGCGCCGAGTCGTGGTTGACCTGGGCCATCGCCGTGATCGTGTCGACGAATCCCTCCTGCGGGAACAGCCGCGGCGGCGCGGTCGGCACCAGGGCGTAGCCGACGAGCGCCAGCGCCATCGCCACCATGAACATGTTGCGGACGAAGTAGAAGCTCTTGTTTCGGTAGAGGTAGAGCCAGACCAGGAAGGCGGTGGTGATGATGAAGTGGGTGTTCATGTAGGCGAAGTTGGCCAGGTCGATGATCCAGCGCTGGCCGATCAGCGCCGCCTGCAGGTCGGGCTCGAACAGCGTCCCGGTCGCCCGCTCGGAAGTCGATGATCCAGGCGCCGTTGGCGAAGGCCTCGGCCCGCTGGCCCTCGGCGACGCCGCGGACGGTCTCGTAGCAGAGGTCGGCGAGCACGAACAGCCCAAGCTGCCGTCGCCGCGTCTCCATAGCCATTGGGCAGCCAGGCCCCGATCTTTTCGACCAGTGCGCGCACGAACCTTGAGATTGTATTCACCGCTCGGTAACAACAGCCGGTGAGAAGCCACACAAAACGGTCAGCCCCGGCCGCGCGGCTCGAGGAAGGCAACGATCTCCTCGATCAGCTCGGGGCGCTCCCGCCACGGCCAGTGGCCGGCGCCCGGGAGCTCGACCAGCTCGCTGTTGGGGAGCGCCTGGGCGTAGAGCCGGCCGAAGCGGGCCGGGATGTAGCGGTCCTTCAGCCCCCAGATGACCTGGGCCGGCGCGGCGATCGATCCGAGCTCAGATCCGGCGGCCTCCAGCTCGTACTCGGGAGCGGAGCGGTACAGGCGAAGGATCGCCTCCAACGTTCGCCGGTCGAGGTGGTCCCAGACCATGTCGACGAATTCGGGATCGTGGCGACTCCAATCTCCGCGCGACTCGCGAAGCCCGAGGTCGAGGGCGCGCCGGGACCAGATCCGCCGGGAGAGCTCGCCGAGACCCGGCGCCCGCCACATCCGAGCGGTGCGATGCCAGCGGTATCCCGGCAACAGCGGCACCGCGTTGATCACCACCAGACGGCGAACCCGCTCCGGCTCGCCCTGGGCCGGGATCAGGGCGAGCGCTCCCCAGTCATGGACCGCCAGCGAGTACTCGCCGATCGCCATCCGCTCGAGAAAACGGGCGAAGAAGCGGGCGAGGCCCCGCATCGAGTAGTCGAACCCGCCCGGGTCGGGTCGCGCCGAGCGGCCCCAGCCGGGTAGGTCGAGGGCGAGCGCCGGCCCGCGCATCCGCTCGAGGATCGGCATCCAGTCCTCGGAATGGGTCGGGTTCCCGTGGACGAGGACCGCGGGCGGGCCATCGCCGGGGAGCCGCCTGAAGAAGGTGGCGACGCCGTCGACGACGATCGTCCCCGTCTCGATCAGATCACGGGCGATCGGGCGACCATATCCTCGGGGCGGTGCCGCTGCCGAGCAACAAGGCGATCTCGATCCCGGACGCGCACTCGCGCCGGGTCGCCGCACTCGGGCAGCGAGACCGGCTTCGGCGAGGCGCCGCGTCGGATCCCGAAGCGCGATCCCTCCTGGCGGCGGCCCTCACGCCGGCGGGTGGTGGCGATCCGCGACCGCCTCCGCGAGCTCTACGGCCGGCCGGCGTGGGAGCCCCACGGCCACCCGATCGCCGAGCTCGTCCGGACGATCCTCTCCCAGAACACCAACGACCGAAACCGCGACGTCGCCTACTCGCGGATGCGCGAGCGGTTCCCGACCTGGGAGCAGGTCCGCGACGCGCCGCCGGCGCGAGCTCGAGGAAGCGCTCCGCCCGGGCGGGCTGAGCGCGACCAAGGCGCCGCGGATCCAGCACGCCCTCGAGCAGCTCGGCGAGCATCCCGATCTCGACTGGCTCGCGACCGCGCCCCGCGAAGAGGCGCTCGACTTCCTCACCGCCCTCCCCGGAGTCGGGCGGAAGACCGCCGCCTGCGTGATGATCTTCGCCCTCGGACGCCCCGAGATCCCGGTCGACACCCACGTCCACCGGGTGGGAGGGCGGCTCGGCCTCTTCCGCCCCCGCGCCTCCTTCGAGGAGGCCCACGACGAGATGCTCGCGATCACCCCTCCCGAGGACGCCTACGAGCTGCACGTCAACCTGATCCGCCACGGCCGGGCGATCTGCCGGCCGCGCCCCCGCTGCCCGCGATTGCGAGCTGCGCCGGATGTGCCCGCGCCGTATCGGAGCGGCGCGGTGTCCGGCCTATATGGTTCCGCGCCAGCGATGAACCGCGGCACCTTCGTCATCTTCGGGATCGTCGTCCTCCTGTTCGCCGTGCTGATTCCCGCCTGGGCGATCAGCCGCGAGGGCGGCGGTGACGCCTCGCCGGAAAGCGTCCCGGCGAACCTCGACGAGGGCAAGGACCTCTTCGTCACCAACTGCGGCGCCTGCCACACCCTGGAGAAGGCAGGCACCGACGGGGTCGTCGGTCCCAACCTCGACGACCTGCTCGCCCCGCCGAGCCCGACGCCGCCGGATCCCGCGACGGTGAAGCCGCGGGTGCTCGCGGCGATCGAGAACGGCGTCGGCGGGCGGATGCCGGCGGGAATCCTCAGCGGCGCCCAGGCGGAGACGGTCGCCGACTTCGTCGTCCCAGGTCGCCGGCCAGTAGCTTCGGCGCGATGTCTGGTCGCAAATTGCTCTGCAATTCCCCATACCGACTAGTGCGGCTCCTTGCGGCTTCCCCGCAACTTCGCATTAAATAGCGGTATTAATCATGGGCAGAGAGGAGTCGGGGTCCCCAAAGGCGTGAGCCCGGCCAGGCAAAGAGTGCCCGGTCGCCCCGCACGAAAGGAGTGGCATTGAGCTACCTACGGACTTCCCACGCGGGGGCACGCCTGCGTTGGGCCGGGCTCTTCGGGCTGATCGCTGCCCTGAGCCTTTGCCTGACGCCGGGCATCGCCGACGCAGCCAAGAAGGGTAAGAAGAAGAACCAGGTCCGGATCCTGAGCCAGAACCTGTATCTGGGATCGGATCTGGACCCAGTGGTCGCCGCGGCGAATGCCAGAAGGGGAGGGTGTCACGGGACCGGCCGACACAGCGGCGAGGCTGAAGGCGGCCGACAGCTTCGCCAACGAGGTCGGCTTCGTCCTCAAGGACGTCCAGGCGAACGACTTCATCGTCAGGGCGCAGACGATCGCCAAGCAGATCAAGAAGAACAAGGTCGATCTGGTCGGTCTTCAGGAGGCCGCCCTCTGGCGGATCGAGATCCCGACCGACGGCGGCGGGCCGCCGAGAGGCACTTCCGCCCTCGTGCCGCTGATCGACTACATCGACGTCCTGCTGAACGCAGCTCAACGAGAAGGCCAGGACGCAAGAAGCAGTGCAATAAGAGGGGCCTCAAGGGCAACAAGTGCTACCGGGGCTACCGACTCGTTCTGGCGCAGCAGGAGGCCGACATCGAGCAGCCCGGCGATTTCGACAACGATCCGGGACCCAACGGCATCGGCGGGACCGGACCGGCGTTCGATACGACGCCCCCGTTCCCACGTGATGAGACGGCCGGGCCGATTCCCGCCGGCTACAAGCCCGGGCCTCCCTGCCAGAACGGTTGGTTCAACGGCCAGCCCGGCGAGGCACTGAACGATCCCGAGACCAACCCGGGCGGCGACGACACCGGGGTGTTCGCACAAGATCCCGGGCCGCCAAATGACGGCACGACGCCTGCGAGCTTCGATCCCGTCACCGGCGAGCTCACCCTGTTCGACTTCAACGGGGACAGCAGCTCGAATTTCCAGAACAACGGCGCCCCGCCCAGCAGCCTCTGAGTTGCGGGCCCGACACGCTCTCGGGCATTTTTGGGGCCACGGCCCCTGACCCGACACAGGCTACGGGCCGTACGCGTCCGACTGCCCGGACAGCAACCCGATCATGGGAGGGCCGCCGGATGCGCCGGACAACAAGTCCGATACGACGAGCAGCTGCGCGTTCCACGGAATCGACGGGGACGCGCGTCTGACGATGCGCGACGTGATCCTGGCCCGTAAGGGCGCCGGGGTGAAGACGTCGAACGTGACGGGCGCGAACTTACAGCCCCGGCAGCACGTTCACGGAGACGATTTTCGGCGGCGCGGCCACGGTCTCGTTCACGCGAGGCTGGGTGTCCGCCGATGTCAGCGTGCGAGGGAAGAGGTTCCACCTCGTCAACACGCACCTCGAGTCGGAGAACGACGGGCTCGTTCCGCGAGGATCAGGCGTCGGAGCTGGTCGCCCCGGGCGGTCCGGCGACGGCGCTGCCGACGGTCCTGATCGGCGATCTGAACTCGGATCCCAGCCGGGACCCGGGCATCTGACCCGAACGCGGACCAGAGCTCGAAGACCGCCATCGACCGGCTGTTCGCCGCCGGGTTCCGATCCCTCTCGGGGCCGGCCGGGACCAGCGGCCACGGCGGACGTTGCTCAATGACCTGGGCAACGCCCTCGGACGACAGTCGGATCGACCACATCCTCACCAACAGCCCGAGCATCACGCTGGGTAGCTCGGTGGTGCTGGACGGCATCGGCGGCGGCCTCTGGGCCTCCGACCACGGTGGAGTGCTCAGCCGGCTGAACGTCCCGGGCGGCAAAAAGAAGAAGAAGTAAGCAGCCCGGACAGCTGCAGCATCCGAGAGGCCGGGGCCCAGCGCCCCGGCCTCTCTCTTTGTGCGCGGCGCGCCGCGTCCTTTACACTCCACGCAGCGATCTACTACACTCTCACTTAGATTTCTTAGGCAGGCTATAAATACATCGACACGCGTACATCGACGAAAGCTTTGGAGGTATTGACAGTGGCTAAGACGATCGGCATCGACCTGGGGACGACCAACTCGTGCGTCGCCGTGATGGAGGGCGGAGAGCCGACCGTGCTCGAGAACGCCGAGGGCGGCCGCACCACCCCATCCGTGGTGGCCTTCACCGATTCCGGCGAGCGCCTGGTCGGCACCGTCGCCAAGCGGCAGGCGGTGATGAACCCCGAGAACACGATCTTCTCGATCAAGCGCTTCATGGGCCGCAAGGAGGCCGAGGTCAAGGAGGAGGAGACGATCGTCCCCTACAAGGTCTCCGCCGGCCCGAACGGCGACGTCCGCGTCGACGCGGGCGGCAAGCAGTACTCGCCGCCGGAGATCTCGGCGATGATCCTGCAGAAGCTGAAGGCCGACGCCGAGGCGAAGCTCGGCGAGCCGGTCGACTCCGCGGTGATCACCGTCCCCGCCTACTTCAACGACGACCAGCGCCAGGCGACCAAGGACGCCGGCAAGATCGCCGGCCTCGACGTCAAGCGGATCATCAACGAGCCGACCGCGGCCGCGCTCGCCTACGGCCTCGACAAGGAGGCCGCGGACGAGCGGATCCTCGTCTTCGACCTCGGCGGCGGCACCTTCGACGTCTCGATCCTCGAGATCGGCGACGGCGTCTTCGAGGTAAAGGCGACCTCGGGTGACAACCACCTCGGTGGCGACAACTGGGACAAGGCGATCGTCGAGTGGATCGTCGCCGAGTTCAAGAAGGACCAGGGCGTCGACCTCTCGCAGGACAAGCGCGCCCTCCAGCGCCTCTACGAGGCGGCCGAGAAGGCGAAGATCGAGCTCTCCGCCACCCAGGAGACCCAGATCAGCCTCCCCTTCATCACCGCGGTCGAGGGCGAGCCGAAGCACCTGGAGATGAAGCTGAACCGGGCGAAGCTGAGCGAGCTCACCTCTGACCTGCTCGACCGGGTGGTCGGGCCGGTGAAGCAGGCGCTCTCGGACGCCGGCGGCGACGTCGACCACGTGATCCTGGTCGGCGGGATGACCCGGATGCCCGCCGTGCAGGAGAAGGTCAAGGAGCTGACCGGCAAGGACCCGCACCAGGGCGTCAACCCCGACGAGGTCGTGGCGATCGGCGCCGCGATCCAGGCCGGGGTGCTCGCCGGCGACGTCAAGGACGTGCTCCTGCTCGACGTCACCCCGCTCACCCTCGGGATCGAGACCAAGGGCGGCGTGATGACGAAGCTGATCGAGCGCAACACGACGATCCCGACGAAGAAGTCGGAGATCTTCTCGACCGCCGAGGACAACCAGCCCTCGGTCGAGGTCCACGTGCTCCAGGGCGAGCGCGAGATGGCCTCGGGCAACAAGAGCCTGGGCAAGTTCCAGCTCACCGGGATCCCGCCGGCACCGCGCGGCATCCCCCAGATCGAGGTCACCTTCGACATCGACGCGAACGGCATCCTCCACGTCTCCGCCAAGGACCTCGGCACCGGCAAGGAGCAGAAGATCGAGATCAAGGGCGGCTCCGGGCTCGACGAGTCCGAGGTCGAGCAGATGATCAAGGACGCCGAGTCGCACGCCGACGAGGACCAGCGCCAGCGCGAGCTGGCCGAGGCCCGCAACGTCGCCGAGAACGCCGCCTACCAGGCGGAGAAGCAGCTCGGCGAGCTCGGCGACAAGGTCGACGCGAGCGCCAAGGAGGAGATCGAGGCGGCGATCAAGGACGTCCGCGACTCGCTCGGCTCCGATGACGCCGCCGAGATCCGCTCGAAGAGCGACGCGCTGCAGGCGGCGTTCCAGAAGGTCTCCGAGCAGATCTACGCCTCCGCGGCGGAGCAGCAGGCCGCCTCGGGCGACGGCGCCTCCGCGAACGGCGCCGGCGAGGACGAGGAGGTCGTCGACGCCGAGGTCGTCGACGACGAGAAGACCTCCTAGGGGGCGAGCCGATGGCTGAGAAGCGACGGGCCCCGGAGTCCGGCAACGAGGAGGTCGAGCCCCAGGCCGAGGAGGCCGGGGCCCAGGTCGCCGAGGACCTCGACGAGCTGAACGAGGCGAAGCGCGAGCGCGACGAGTACCTCGAGCTCGCCCAGCGGACCCGCGCCGACTTCGAGAACTACCGCAAGCGAGTGGCGAAGGAGGCCTCCGAGGCGCAGGCGCGGGGCAAGGCCGAGCTCGCCCGCGAGCTGCTGCCCGCGATCGACAACCTGGAGCGGGCGCTGCAGTCCGCCGCCGCGGAGGAGCCGCTCGCAAAGGGGGTCGCCCTCGTCCTCGACGAGCTGCGGGCGAAGCTGAAGGGCGCGGGCGTCGAGGCCTATGACCCCGTTGGGGAGCGCTTCGATCCCAAGCTCCACGAGGCTCTCTCGACCCGGCCCGAGGAGGGGACCGGCGCCGGCGTCGTCGTCGAGACCGTGGAGAAGGGCTACCGGCTGAACGGCCAGGTGCTGCGGCCGGCGCGGGTCGTGGTGAGCGACTGATGGCCGCCCCGCGCGACTTCTACGAGGTCCTCGGGGTCTCCCGCTCCGCCTCCCAGGACGAGATCAAGAAGGCCTACCGGGAGCTCGCCCGGAAGTGGCACCCCGACCGGAACCCGGACGACCCGGACGGCCGAGGAGCGCTTCAAGGAGATCCAGCAGGCCTACGACGCGCTCTCCGATCCCGAGAAGCGCAAGCAGTACGACGCCGGCGGCATGTTCGGGGGATCGGCGGAGCGGGGGCGCGGGGCTTCCCCGGCGGCGGCTTCCCGGGCGGCGGCTTCGCCTCCGACCTCGGCGACATCTTCTCCACCTTCTTCCGCGGCGGCCGCGAGCAGGGACCGGCCGGCCAGCGAGGGCGCGACCTCGAGACCGAGGTGCAGCTCTCGTTCGAACAGGCGATGCACGGCGCCCAGATCACGGTCGCCGTCCCGACCACCGGCCCCTGCCCCACCTGCGACGGCAGCGGCGCCAAGCCCGGGACCTCGCCGAAGGTCTGCCCGCGCTGCGGGGGCCGCGGGATCGACAGCGAGAGCCAGGGCTTCTTCTCGATCTCGCAGCCCTGCCCCGAGTGCGGCGGCCAGGGCAGCGTGATCGAGGATCCCTGCCCGACCTGCCGGGGGACCGGGGTCACCGAGGAGACCAAGCGCTACCGGGTGAACATCCCCGCCGGCGTCCACGACGGCAGCCGGATCCGCCTCGCCGGCAAGGGGGAGGCCGGCTTCCGCGGCGGGCCCCGGGGTGATCTCTACGTCACCACCAGGGTGGCGCCGTCGCCGGTCTTCCGCCAGCGCCCCGACGGCAACCTCGAGGTCGACCTTCCGGTGACGGTCAGCGAGGCGATCCAGGGCGCGACGGTCGAGGTCCCCACCCTGAGCGGCACGAAGCGGATCCGCATCCCCCCTGGAACCAAGCACGGCTCGACCCAGCGCCTCCGCGGCGAGGGCCCCCGAAGCCGAAGGGCGGCGGTACCCGCGGCGACATCTACTACCGGATCCAGATCGAGGTCCCGAAGGAGCTCACCGACGAGCAGCGGGAGGCGGTCGAGAAGCTCGGCGAGGCGTTCAACGGCCACGATCCGAGGGCCTCCCTGCTCGGACAGGCATCAACGGCCGCCACAAACACCGCGGCCGGACCATCCGGCACGGGCGGGAAAGTGAGGGCCGATGGCTAGGCGATCGCCCAAGCGGCCCGGCGCCGGCCAGCCCAAGGTCCGGGCGGCGGCGGCGATCGACGAGGAGCGCGGCGTCTTCATGATCTCGGTCGCCGCGGAGCTCGCCGAGATGCACCCGCAGACCCTTCGCATGTACGAGGCGCGCGGCCTGATCACCCCGAAGCGCTCCCCGAAGAACACCCGGCTCTACTCGCAGGCGGACGTCGAGCGGCTCCGCCGGATCCAGCGGATGACGAGCGAGGAGGGCCTCAACCTGGCCGGGGTCGAGACCGTGCTCGAGCTCGAGCAGAGGGTCGAGCGGATGCGCTCGGACATCGCCCGGATGCGAAAGCAGGCGGCCGAGATGGAGAAGCAGATGAGCGAGGAGCTCGAGCGCCTCCGGAAGTCGCTCGGGGGCGAGCTGGTCCCCTACGGGGCCTACGAGCCGGAGAACCTCGGTTCGCCGGAGGCCGCGCGGTCCACCCAGATCCGGATCCGGCGCCCCCGGTCCTAGGGCGGGGGCCAGCGGCGGAAGCGCGGCGGCTTCGCAAGGAGCCGCTCGGCGACCCCCTCGATCGCCGAGAAACCGCCCCCCTCGCCCGGCGGCTCGTTGCTGAGCACGGCCAGGGCAAGGCGCTGACCGCTGCGGTGGACCAGCAGGGCGCCTTGGTGGGTGACCGCTCCGGTGGTTCCCTCCTCGCCGCTCGGCCGCCACCCTCCCTTGAACCAGACCCGCCAGCCGCCGCCGGCGACTGCCGGGATTCCCCAGCGCTGGGTGCTGGTGACGTTGGCGAGCAGATCCATCCCGTAGTCGCGGTAGCGACCGACCAGGTTGCGCTCGAGCCGGTAGTAGAAGCGCGCCAGGTCGGCGGCGGTGATCTGGGCGCCGCCCCAGAAGCCCGGGTCGACCTCGAAGGTCGCGCATCCCCGCTCGCTCGGCGACCTCGGTGAGGCCGGCGTCGCCCACCCGGGCATAGACGCCGCTGGCGGCGTCGTTGTCGGAGTAGGTGATCATCGGCTCGAGCAGGGCCCTGGTGTCCGAGTCGAGCGGCTCGCCCTCCTCCTTCAGCCTGCGGAGCTCGGCCGCGAGGAGCAGCGCCTTCGAG
This sequence comes from uncultured Solirubrobacterales bacterium, assembly GCA_963752585.1. Classification (GTDB taxonomy): domain Bacteria; phylum Actinomycetota; class Thermoleophilia; order Solirubrobacterales; family 70-9; genus CAVVYV01. The sequence continues at coordinate 16,100 of CAVVYV010000004.1, read as the reverse complement.
GCGCTGGCGGAGCTGTAGACGCGGTCGGATTCGTAGCCGCGCAGGCCCTTGCCGGGATCGATCACCGCGAAGGCGACATCTCCCCAGCCGGCGGCGAATCGCTGAGCCTCGCGCACGGCGCGGTTACCCGGGTAGGTGACCCGCGGCCAGGCCGCGTGGGCGGCGCCGGCGGCTGGACCGCGAGGGGGAGCAGGGTCCGGCGACCCGGCCGCGCTCAGTGGCGCGATCGCCGCCGCGGCGAGCACGGCGAGAGCAAGCGGCAGTCGTCTGCACATCCGCGGGAAGGCTACGTGCGGGGAGAGCTAGGTGGCCGGCTCGGGCGGCTTCCGCCGCCGCCATGCCCGCGACGGGTCGAGACCCGGCGTCCGCCAGCGCCTCCTCCTGATCCATGTAGAGCCGCCAATAGGTGATCTTGCCGCCGCGGAAGGTCATCACGTGAGCATCTCGCTGCTCGAAGTCCATCCTGCCGTAGCTCCCCTCTCCGTAACCGGCCGTGTGGATCAGGGCGACCACCCGATCGCCGGCCGGGATCACCTCGAAGTCCTCGACCTTGATCTCCTCGAACGCGTCCAGGATCTCACCGAAGATTCGGAGGACGGCGGCGTGCCCCCTGATCTCGGTGCCCTCGGGCATGTCCGGGTCGTAGACCTCGACGTCCTCGTCGAAGAACTCGACCGCGCCCTCGAGCCCCCTCTCGTTGAAGGCCGCGAGCATCAGCGTGAAGATCTCTGGATTCTGCTCCGCCATTCAGCAGCAGGCCGTCCTTGACCCCGTGCCCAAACGAATCCTATGCTCTTGAGGCGTCGGGCGGACCCGAGGATCTTCCGTTCCGTTCCCAGGCGCATATCTAAGTCGTATAGACATAGATTTCTTTACTTTTCCCTGCTAAGCCGCTAGGATATTCCTATGCAACAGGACCGTTTCACGATCAAGTCCCAGGAGGCCGTGGCGGCCGCACAGCGGCTCGCCTCTGAGCGGTCGAATCCCGAGGTCGCCCCCGCGCACCTCCTCGCCGCCCTGCTCGAGCAGGAAGAGGGCGTGGTGGTGCCGGTGCTGCAGCGCCTCGGTGAGGACGCCCAGGCCCTCCGCGCCAAGGCGCGCGAGGCGATCGAGAAGCTGCCGCAGCTGAGCGGCAACACCGTTCCCGACATCCGTCCCTCCGCCGAGTTCGTCTGGGTGATCCAGCAGGCCGAGAAGGAGGCATCGGGGCTCGCCGACGAGTACATCTCGACCGAGCACCTGCTGCTCGCCCTGGCCGAGAAGAAGTCCGGCGTCTCGGAGCTGCTCCCGGATCGGGCGGCGCTGGTCAGCGCGATCTCCGAGGTGCGGGGGCCGCACCGGGTCACCTCCCCGAACCCCGAGGACACCTTTGGCGCCCTCGAGAAATACGGCCGTGACCTGACCGCCGAGGCGGAGAGCGGAAAGCTCGATCCGGTGATCGGCCGCGACGAGGAGATCCGCCGGGTGATCCAGGTCCTCTCCCGGCGGACGAAGAACAACCCGGTCCTGATCGGCGATCCCGGCGTCGGCAAGACCGCGATCGTCGAGGGCCTCGCCCAGCGGATCGTCTCCGGGGACATCCCGGAGTCGCTCCGGGACCGCCGGGTGATCGCACTCGACATCGGCGCCCTCCTCGCCGGCTCCAAGTACCGCGGCGAGTTCGAGGAGCGGCTGAAGGCGGTGCTGAAGGAGATCCAGGCGGCCGAGGGCCAGATCGTCCTCTTCTTGGACGAGCTCCACACGATCGTCGGCGCGGGAGCCGCCGAGGGCGCCGTCGACGCCTCCAATCTCTTGAAGCCGATGCTCGCCCGGGGCGAGCTCCGCGCCGTCGGGGCCACCACCCTCGACGAGTATCGCAAGCACATCGAGAAGGACGCCGCCCTGGAGCGACGCTTCCAACCCGTCTACGTCGGCGAGCCCGACGTCGGCGACACGATCGCGATCCTCCGTGGCCTGAAGGAGCGCTACGAGGTCCACCACGGCGTCCGGATCACCGACGCCGCGATCGTCGCCGCCGCCACCCTCTCCGCCCGATACATCGCCGACCGCTTCCTCCCCGACAAGGCGATCGACCTGATCGACGAGGCCGCCTCGAGGCTGAAGATCGAGATCGACTCGATGCCGGTCGAGATCGACGAGGTCGAGCGCCGGATCCAGCAGCTCGAGATCGAGCGCGAGGCCCTGAAGAAGGAGAAGGACGAGACTTCGAAGCGGCGGCGGGAGGCGATCGAGGCGGAGCTCGCCGAGCTTCGCGAGCGCTCCAGTGAGATGAAGGCGCGCTGGCAGAACGAGAAGGGCGCGATCGAGGAGATCAAGGCGGCGAAGGCCGAGCTCGAGGAGGCGGCCCGGGAGGCGGAGCGCGCCGAGCGCGACGCCGACCTCGAGCGCGCCGCCGAGCTTCGCTACGGGCGGATCCCCGAACTGGAGAAGACGGTGCAGGAGCAGGAGGCGAAGCTGGCGGAGCTCCACCGCGAGGGCGGCTCGATGCTGACCGAGGAGGTGACCGAGGAGGATGTCGCCGAGGTCGTCTCCAAGTGGACCGGGATCCCGGTCTCGCGCCTGATGGAGGGCGAGGTCGAGAAGCTGATCCAGATGGAGGAGCGCCTCCACGACCGGGTGATCGGCCAGGACGAGGCGGTCGCCGCTGTATCCGGTGCGCTTCGCCGGAGCCGTGCGGGGCTCGCCGATCCCGACCGGCCGATCGGCAGCTTCCTCTTCCTCGGCCCGACCGGGGTCGGCAAGACCGAGCTCGCGAAGGCATTGGCGGAGCTGATGTTCGACTCCGAGCAGGCGATCGTCCGGATCGACATGACCGAGTACATGGAGAGGCACGCCGTCGCCCGCTTGATCGGCGCCCCGCCCGGGTACGTCGGCTACGAGGAGGGCGGCCAGCTCACCGAGGCGGTCCGGCGGCGTCCCTACTCCGTGATCCTTCTCGACGAGATCGAGAAGGCCCACCAGGACGTCTTCAACATCCTTCTCCAGATCATGGACGACGGCCGGCTCACCGATGGCCAGGGCCGCACGGTCGACTTCAAGAACGCCGTCCTGATCATGACCTCGAACGTCGGCTCCCAGTTCATCGCTGCAGGAAACGGTGGAGGAGGTGGCGCGCGAGCAGGTGCAGGAGGCGCTCACCCAGACCTTCCCGCCCGAGTTCCTGAACCGGGTTGACGACGTCGTGATCTTCCACCGCCTCTCGAAGGAGGACCTGGCGAAGATCGTCGACCTCCAGGTCGCCCAGCTCGCGGCCCGGGTGCGGGAGAAGGGGCTGGAGATCGAGCTCACCGACAAGGCCCGGGAGCTGCTCGGCAACCTCGGCTTCGACCCGACCTACGGCGCCCGGCCGCTGAAGCGGGTGATCCAGAAGAAGCTGGTCGACGTCTTGGCGCTGAAGCTGCTCGAGGGCGAGTTCTCCGAGGGCGACACCGTCAAGGTCGATGCCGCCGACGGCGAGCTCAGCTTCGAGAAGGCGAAGCCGGCGAAGCCGGCCGAGCCGGCCGTGGCCGCCGCCTAGGCGCGCGGCCGCCTGAACTAACCCACTATTCGGGACGCACCGGCTAAAGCGCCCCGCTCAGGCGGACGAATAGACGAGGGTGAACGATCATGAATCGGGTCGCGCCCCTCAGCGCACCCTCGCAATATCAGCGGAGGACGCCAGCTGGACTGTTCGCGAGGCGCCCTGGGAGGTGGAGGAGAAGGTTCGGTGGCGCGGGTCGGACGCGACCAAGCGGCTGCTCGGCCGTGCCCAGCGACGCGCCGCTCCGCTCCAGCGCCTGATCGAGACCAGGCTCGCCTGGCCGCTCGCCGACGCGCTGCGCGAGCGTGGCACCGCCGCTCGCGCCGGGATCGCAGCCGTCGCGGTCGCCACCGCGGTCGCCGCCGGCACCGCGGGCGCGATCGTCGCCCCAGGCGATGATCCCACCCAGCCGGACGCGGCGGCGAGCCTCGCCTCCGCGACGGCTTCGGCCGCCGCTTCCGTGCCGGCGCTCCAGGGGGCGACTCCCAAATTCGAGGTCGGCGACGCCAAGGTGACGGCGCCGGCGGCACCGGCTGAGCTCCCTTCGGCGCCGCCAGCCAAGGTCGCCTGGCAGTTCGCCGACGCGTTCGTCCGATACGAGATCGGAAAGCTCGACAAGCGAACCGCGACCGCGCTTCGCCGCCACCGCCACCCCGCCGCTGGCGAAGTCGCTCAGCGAGGAACCGCCTCGGCTGCCCGCCGGGAGCACGGTGCCAAAGGCGAAGGTGCGCAACGTCGTTCTCGCCGACCGCACCCCCAAGCAGGTCACCGCGAGCGTCTCGATCGTCCGCCTGCGGACCCTCGGCGAGGTGCGGCTGACCCTCCAGCGCACCAAGAACGGCTGGCGAGTCTCCGGAGTCCTGGGCTGATGGGGAGGCTTCGAAGCGCGCTCGCGGCGACGGTCCTCGGCGCGGCAATCGCCGCACAGGGCGCGGTCGCGCAGACGCAGGATCGAGCCGCCACCGACGGAAACGACGCCACCACCCGAGCCACCGCCCGCCCAGGTCCAGCCGCCGGCGCCGGTTGCGCAGCCTGCACCGACGCCGAAGCGGAGGCCGAAGCCGAAAAGCCGGCGAAGAAGCCCGACAAGGGACCGAAGAAGAGTCCGGCGCCGGACAAGGGTGGTGAGAAGGGTGCGAAGGGTGAGAAGGGCAAGAGGGCAGAGGAGGGGAGTGAAGAAGCCGAAGAAGGACAGCGCCGAGGCGATCCCGCCGCCGATCGCCCCAATCGCCTGCGGACCGATCGCGGTTCCCGTCCTCCTGATCCCGATCTACCAGCAGGCTTCGAATCAGTACGACCTCGGTCCGGCCGGGCCCTCGATCCTGGCGGCGATCAACGAGATCGAGACCGGCTTCGGCCAGAATCTCGGGCCCTCATCGGCCGGCGCGCTCGGCTGGATGCAGTTCATGCCCTCCACCTGGGCCGCCTATGGGGTCGACGCCGACGGCGACGGAATCAGCGGACCCCAATGACCCCGACGACGCGATCTTCGCCGCCGCCCGCTACCTGAGCGCGGCCGGAATGCCGGAGGACCCCGAGGGCGCGATCTTCGCCTACAACCACGCCGACTGGTACGTCGCCGAGGTGATGGCCCGCGCGGCTTGCTTCAGCGGGATCGGCAACGGCATGATCGGCCTATCGCTGATCCCGAGCCGCCATGAGCTGACCTGCACCCCCTCCGAGGAGGCCGAAGGCGCGATCCCCAAGGCGTACCTCGGCGCCTTCCAGACCGCAGCCGGGCGCTACGAGCTTGGCGAGGAGGGAGTCTGGGCGCTGGCCGCGGTCGCCCGGCTCGAGTCGGACTACGGCCGCGGGATGAGCGCCAAGGAGATGCGGGAGCGTGGCCCGCTCGGGATCGACGAGCAGAACTGGCAGCGATTCGCGGTCGACGGAGACGGCGACGGCAAGGTGAAGCGGGAGAGCCCCGGCGACTCCGCGGCGACCCTGGCGCGGATGATCTGGGCGAGCGGCGACCTGCGCGCGGGCCTGTTCCAGCACAACCACGCGTCCTGGTACGTGGACGAGGTGATCGAGGAGGCCGAGCGGATGGCCGGCGAGTGCCAGGTTCGGACCGTCGCCTACTCGGTCGCCCTCCCCGGGCCGACCAGCGCCCCGATCAACTGGGAGAACGTCGAGCTCTCCAACTCGCTCGAGATGCTCGACATCCAGCAGGGCGTGATCGACCCGCGGATCCTGGTGCTGATCGCGGCGATCAGCCAGGACCACACGATCCGGATCTCCTCACTGCGCTCGGACCACAGCCAGTACACCTCCGGCGGCAACGTCTCCAACCACTACTTCGGCCGGGCGATGGACATCGCCGAGATCGACGGCGTCCCCTGCACGGTCACCGACGTCGACGGTCCCTGCGGGACGATGACCCGGGCGCTCGCCTCCCTCCCCGAGGGCCAGCGCCCGACCGAGCTGATCTACTGCTTCGACGCGGACGGTCCCGGCCCAGCCTGGGCGGCAGCCGATCACTGCGACCACATCCACGTCGGCTTCGAATCGTAGGGCGCGCGGCGGCGCAGGCGCGCGGGGACCGGCAGTAGCGCGACCCGTCTGATGCGAGCGACCGGATCCCGCGGCAACGCTCCCACAGCGCGAGGACGGGTGCTCACGGTACTGATCGACACCGCCGCACCAGCGAGATGGGGCGCGACGGCGCACGCTCCTCCGCCGCCGCGCCGGCCGCGCCGGCCCCCGGTCGAGCGTCGGGGTCGCCGCGCCGCGGCGGCGCGGCGCGCCCCCCGGCCTCCGCCGCGGCCTCCGCCGCCTCCGGCCTCGCCCCGGGTTCCGCGCGCCGCCGCGCGCTCCTCCCCGCCCGGCTCCGCCCCGCTGCTCCCGCCGGTCGCTCTCCGGGCCGCGGCGCTGTGGCCAGGACCGGATCCTGAGCCCGCGCGCAGGTCGAGGGGCCGCGCTCGCCACCGCCTGATTGCGCCCGCAGCGGCTCCGAGCCGAGGCGACGCCGCCGCGCGGCGGCGCGCGGCGCTCGCCGCAGTCGTCGCTCCCTGGCGCGCCGTCTCGCGGGCCGCTCTGGCCGTCCTGCGCCCGCGCTGTCTGCCCCCGGCCCGCCTCGGCCCCGCCTCCTGTCGCGCGGCGCCCCGCGCCCCGCCCTGTCAGCCGCACACTCGACTGAGCCCTGCAGGTAGCGCGCCCGCCTGTCTTTGCTCAGTCGGCCGGCGGGCGACGCCCCGGATCAGCGGCCTGGCTATCCGCGGCACCGCCGGCAGGCGGTCGCGGTCGAGGCGCTCGATCCAGAAGCCGGCGTCGGCCAGGGTCTGCTCGGTGGGGCGGTTGGGATGGCAGCCGCCGGTGAAGAAGCCCCAGGGCCGCTCGAGCCGGTCCTGCCACCAGGCCAGACGCCGGCTCTCGCTCGCGCACGTGCTCGACGAAGAGCAGCGGGCCACCCTCGACCAGCACCCGGCGGGCCTCCGCCAGCGCTCGCTGCGGATCCTCGACCGTGCAGAAGACCAGGGTGGAGACGACGGTGTCGAAGCTGCCGTCGTCGAAGGGCAGGTCCTCGGCCGGGCCTCGATCACCTCGACCCGCGCGGCGCCGGCGGCTTGCTCTCGAGCCGCTCCCGCAGCCGCCGGGCCATGTGCGGGTCCGGCTCGCTCAGGACCAGCTCGCTGACCCGATCGGTGTAGAGGGGCAGGTTGTGGCCGATACCCGCCCCCAGCTCGAGGGTGCGGCCGGAGGCCCCGGCGAGCAGCTCACGGCGCATCTCGGCGAGGCCGGTCGCTCGGCCGTGGCGAGCATCCGGTCGTAGAAGCGGGCGAAGATCGGGTGGCCCTCGATCGCCCGATCATCGCCGCTCTCGCGGACGCCCGGGCCGGATTGCACGCGGGCGGCGAAAATGAAAGAAAGAGGGATCAGAGGCAATTCGAACACAAAGGAGAGGTGATACCCATGCCCGACTACATCATGCTCACGAACCTGACCTCCGAGGGCGTCCAGACGCTGAAGAACAACCCCTCCCGCGTCCAGGAGGTGAACAAGGAGGTCGAGCAGCTCGGCGTCAAGGTCAAGGACCAGTGGGCGATGCTCGGCCAGTACGACTTCATCACCGTGGTCGAGGCCCCCGACACCCAGACGATGGCGAAGGTCTCGGTGGAGCTCGGCTCGCGCGGAACGATGAGCAGCCAGACGCTGGCGGCGCTCCCGGCCGAGGACTGGCGAAGGCTCTTTGAGGGTCCTCGTCGTCGGCGGCGGAGGGCGCGAGCACGCGATCGTGCGCGCGCTCGGGCGCTCGGCGCAGGCCCCCGAGGTGCTCTGCGCGCCCGGCAACGCCGGGATCGCCGCCGACGCGCGCTGCCTCGACATCGGCGCCGGCGAGATCTCCGCTCTGGTCGACGGCGGCTCGCGACGAGGGCGTCGATCTCGTCGTCGTCGGTCCCGAGGCGCCGCTGGTCGCCGGGCTCGTCGACGCGCTCGAGGACGAGGGCATCGCCGCCTTCGGGCCGAGCGCCGACGCGGCGGAGATCGAGGGCTCGAAGCTGTTCGCCAAGGAGCTGATGGAGCAGGCGGGGGTTCCAACCGCCCCGCACACGGTGCTCCGCAACCACGAGGAGGCGCTGGCGCAGATCGCCGGCGCCTCCTACCCGGCGGTGCTGAAGGCCGACGGGCTCGCGGCCGGCAAGGGCGTGATCATCTGCGCGTCGGAGGCCGAGGCGCGCGAGGCCGCCGACATCTTCTTCACCGAGCGCCGCTTCGGCGAGACCGAGGTGATCCTGGAGGAGTTCCTCGAGGGCGAGGAGCTCTCCCTGCTGGCGCTCTGCGACGGCGAGAACGTCGTGCCGCTGGCCCCGGCCCAGGACTACAAGCGGATCGGCGACGGCGACAAGGGGCCGAACACGGGCGGGATGGGCAGCTACTCGCCGGTGCCGGGCTTCGGCGACGCCGAGATCGAGCGGCTCGCCGACTCCGTCCACCGCCCGATCGTCGAGGCGATGGCCAACCGCGGCACCCCCTACCGCGGGGTTCTCTATGCGGGGTTGATGATGACCGCCGAGGGTCCCCGGGTGCTCGAGTACAACTGCCGCTTCGGCGATCCCGAGACCCAGGCGGTGCTGCCGCGGCTGCGCTCCGACCTGCTCGAGCTCTGCCTCGCCTCGCGCGAGGAGGCGGCCTCGCCGGGCCCGGGCCGAGTTCGACGACGGCTGGGCGGTGACCGTGGTCCTCGCCTCGGCCGGCTATCCGGCGTCGTCGTCGAAGGGAGACGTGATCGCGGGCCTCGACGAGGCGGCGGCGACCGAGGGTGTGGAGATCACCCACGCCGGGACCGCGCGCGCGACGGCGAGATCGTCACCGCCGGGGGCCGGGTGCTGAACGTCACCGGGCTCGGGCCGACCGCGGCTGACGCCCGACGGCGGGCCTACGATGCGGCTGAGCAGATCAGCTTCGAGGGCAGGCAGATGCGGACCGACATCGCCGACCGCGCGGTCGAGCAGCGGTCGGCTGACGCACGGATCAGGACGAGAGGAAGACGATGGAGACGATCGAGACCTGATGGCGAGCGCCGAGGCCGAGCCGCGCGACGATGCCCGCAGGTCGAGGAGGCGTTCGAGGAGATCGAGGTCGACGCGCCGCTGGTCGGGATCATCATGGGCTCGAAGAACGACAAGCCCAAGATGCAGCCCGCCGGCGAGGCCCTCCACGAGCACGGGATCCGCTACGAGGTCCGGGTGCTGAGCGCCCACCGCGATCCCGATGCGACCCGCGACTACTGCACCAACGCCCGGATGCGGGGGCTGAAGGTGATCATCGCGGGCGCCGGGATGTCGGCGGCGCTGCCCGGCTTCGCCGCCGCCCACACCGACCTGCCGGTGATCGGGGTGCCGATCTCGGGCAAGAACCTCGGCGGGCTCGACGCGCTGCTCTCCGCGGTTCAGATGCCTCCGGGCGTCCCGGTCGCCTGCGTGGCCATCGACGGCGCCAAAAACGCAGGATTGCTGGCCGTCCGGATCATCAACGCCTAGGCGATCTGCCCCGCCGTCAGAATCAGTACGTGATCCCCCGCTACACACGGGAGGAGATCGGCGCCGTCTGGACCGAGCAGCGCCGGATGGAGGCCTGGCTCGAGGTCGAGCTGGCGGCCACCGACGCCTGGGCGGCCGAGGGCGTCGTGCCGGCGGACGCCGCGCGGCACTGCCGCGAGCGAGGCGCGTTCACCGTCGAGGCGGTCGAGGAGCGCGAGCGAACCACCGGCCACGACGTCGCCGCGTTCGTCGACGTCGTCGCCGAGTCGATCGGCGAGCACGGGCCGCTGGCTCCACTACGGGCTCACCTCCTCCGACGTTCTCGACACCGCGCTCGCCCTGCAGCTCCGCGAGGCCGGCGCGATCATCGTCGCGGGGGCCGCGCGCCTACCGCGACGCCCTGGTCGCGCGCGCCCGCGAGCACGCCGACACCCTCTGCGTCGGGCGCACCCACGGCGTCCATGCCGAGCCGACCACCTTCGGCCTGCGCCTCGCCGGCTTCGCCTTCGAGGCCGACCGCAACCTGGCGAGGCTCGAGGACGCCTTCGAGCAGCTCGCCGTCGGCAAGCTCTCGGGCGCGGTCGGCACCTACGCCTCGGTCCCGCCCGCGGTCGAGGCGCGGGTGATGGACACGCTCGGCCTGGCGCGCGAGGACGTCTCCACCCAGGTCGTGCCGCGCGACCGCCACGCCGTCGTTGCTCGCCGCGATCGCGATCGCCGGCGCCGGGCTCGAACGCTTCGCGACCGAGATCCGCAACCTGCAGCGCACCGAGGTTCGCGAGGTCGAGGAGCCGTTCGGCGCCGGGCAGAAGGGCTCATCGGCGATGCCCCACAAGCGCAACCCGATCATCGCCGAGCGGATCTGCGGCCTGGCGCGGGTGCTGCGCGGCTACGCACAGGTCGGGTTCGAGAACGTCGCCCTCTGGCACGAGCGCGACATCTCCCACTCCGGCGCCGAGCGCGTCGTCCTGCCCGACGCGACGATCGCGCTCGACTACATGCAGCACCTGGCCACCACCTGGTCGAGGGGATGACTGTCCACACCGAGCGGATGCGCGAGAACCTGGAGCTCACCCATGGCGCTCTGTTCAGCCAGCGGGCGCTGACCGCGCTGGTCGAGTCGGGGATGAGCCGCGACGACGCCTACCGGGTGGTCCAGGAGAACGCCCAGCGCGCCTGGGACGAGGGCACCGACTTCCGCGAGCTGATCGGGAAGGCGGCGCCGGAGCTCGACCTCGATGCGGTCTTCGACTACGACGCCTACCTGGAGCACGTGCCCGAGGTGATCGCCCGCCTGGACGATTCGGGTAGGCTCGGACCGGGGGATGCTCCCGCCGTGATCCTCTACACCTGCGGGCAGAAGAAGGCGCCTGGCCGCTCGGCCACCCATGCGGGCGGGCCGCGAAGGCGCTCGACGAGGCCGGCTACGAGTACGAGCTGCGACCGTTAGGGCTACCGGCTCGCCCCCTGGACCTGGCCAGCCGCGACAGGGACCGCGCCGAGGTCAAGGAGCTGAGCGGGACCAACGAGGTGCCGGTGCTGGTGCTCGACGACGGCACGGTGATCTCGGACTCGAGCCAGGATCGTCGACTGGGCGCGCGAGCATCCCGAGGCCAGCCCGAGATTCGCGCGAGCTAGACTACCTGTCCGAGGTCGGGGACTCGATCGCAGCGCCGCGACACCACCGCGGGCATCCCGTGACGCGGTGCGAGCGTGATGTTGCGGCGCACGATCTGCTCGGGCTCCGTCGCTTGCCGGTGCGCAGCTCGACCGCTCCGCAGGACGGTCCGCAGGACCATCCTCATCTCGAGCTTGGCGAAGGCGGCGCCGATGCAGCGCCGGGTGCCGCCCCCGAACGGGATCCAGCTGTAGGTCTCCGAGGGTCACCGTCGAGGAAGCGCTCGGGGCGGAAGGCGTAGGGATCCGGATAAGGTCGTCGCGTCGTGTGGGCCAGGTAGATCCCCGCCATCACGACGGTCGCCCGTCCGGCAGCTCGTGTCCGCCAAGCGTCATCGGCTCGCTGCAGCTCGCGCCCGTTGAAGGGAACGACCGGCCGCACCCGCAGCGTCTCTTCGATCACGGCCTCGAGGTAGTCGGTCTCATCCTCTCGACCTCGGCCCGAAGGCGCGAACATCGCCTCCGGGTCTCGAAAGAGCAGGTCGAAGGCCCAGGCGAGCGCCGTCGCCGTGGTCTCGTGCCCCGCCAGCAGCAGCGTCATCAGCTGGTCGCGCATTTCGCGCGTCGTCCATCGCCTCGCCCTTTTCGTCGCGGGCGGCGACCAGCATCGAGAGGATGTCGTCGCGCTCGCTCGAGCCCTGATCGGCCCGACGGTCGGCGATCTCCGCCGCCAGCAGCTCTTCCGGTCTCGAGCAAAGGCCGCGCCGAGCCGGCGCCAGCGGCGGCAGCTCGCGCAGGCCCGGGATCATCAGCCCGAACGCCAGCGGCAGAGTCCGTCGGCCCCCAGGATGGCCGACCAGCCGCCCTCGCTCAGCTCGTCACGGCGGCTCTCCCCGAGACGCCGAAGACCGCGCGCAGCATCACCTCGAGCGTCATCACCTGCATGCTCGAATGCAGTGGGAAGGCGCGATCCCAGCCGCCAGCACGGCGACCTCGCGCTCCGTCGCCTGCTCGATCATGCGCTCGTAAGCCTGCATCCGCGCGCCGTGGAAGGGAGGCATCATCAGCTTGCGCCGGCGCCGGTGGTCCTCGCCCGGCGAGCAGAAGCAGCGAGTGCGCTGCCCGAGCAACTGAGCGAGCATCAGGTTCCGTCCCGGCCGCGATCGGTGAACTCGATCCCGGCGCCGAAGGCCGGACTTGATCGAGGCGGGGTTGGAGACGAAGACCAGCGTTCCGAGGGCGGCCGTGCAACGGTGAACGTGTCGCCGAACTCCCGCCGGCACCCTCTCCAGGTATTCCACAGGAGTGCGGGATCGACGGTAGCTCCAGCGCGGCGGGAGCCCTGGGCCCGGGTGGCAGCGACATGCGCTGGATCTAGTCCGCAAACAGCGCAAATGGGACACTCGGGCGGCTTCAGCGGAAGGCGGACGCCGTTGTTAGCATCGGCTCGGGGATGACGACCGCGCTGGCAAATCTGAAGCTGCACTCATCGGGCAAGGTCCGCGAGATCTACGAGCTCGACGGCGACCTGCTGATGGTCGCCTCGGACCGCATCTCGGTCTACGACGTGATCCTGCCCGACGGCGATCCCCGACAAGGGCAATGTGCTGACCCAGATGTCCCTCTTCTGGTTCGAGCTGACCGGCGACATCGTCCCGAACCACTTCATCTCCGAGGACGTGCCGCCCGAGGCCGAGGGCCGCGGGCATGCGGGTCAGGAAGCTCGAGATGTACCCGGTCGAGTGCGTGGTCCGCGGCTACCTCTCGGGTTCGGGCTGGCGGGAGTACCAGGAGACCGGCGCGGTCTGCGGGATCGCGCTGCCGGACGGCTGCAGGAGTCCGAGAAGCTGCGCGAGCCGATCTTCACCCCGGCGACCAAGGCCGAGCTGGGGGAGCACGACGAGAACATCGACTTCGACCGAGCCGTCGAGATCATCGGCGCCCGGCCGCTGATGGAGGAGCTGCGCCGGATCTCGATCGAGCTCTACCGGCGCGGCCGCCGACCACGCGGCCGAGCGCGGCATCATCCTCGCCGACACCAAGTTCGAGTTCGGCAGCTCGCCGGGCGCCGAATCGTCCTCGGCGACGAAGTCCTGACCCCCGACTCGTCGCGGTTCTGGCCCTCCGACGAGTACGAGCCGGGCCGCGCCCAGGCCTCGTTCGACAAGCAGTACGTCCGCGACTGGCTCGATCGGCTGGGACCACACCCGCCCCGCCGAGCTGCCGCCGGAAGTGGTCGCGAACACCCGCGCCAAGTACGTCGAGGCCTACGAGCGGATCACCGGCCGCAGCCTGGACTGCCGCTACCGCTGACCTGGTGAAGGCGAAGGTGCTGATCCGCCCGAAGGAGGGGATCCTCGACCCCAGGGCAAGGCGGTCGAGCGGGCGCTGCCGGCGCTCGGCTTCGACGGCGTCCACGACGTTCGGGTGGGCCGGCTGGTCGAGCTCGAGACCGACGATCCGGATTCGCTCCCGGCCCTCTGCGAGAAGCTGCTCGCCAACCCGCTGATCGAGGACTTCGAGATCGTCACGAACGGGAAGTGATCGGCGTCCTCCAGTTCCCGGGCTCTTGCGACGAGCGCGACGCGCTCGCCGCCTGCGAGCGGGTCGGCGGGGCGCGGCTCGTCTGGCACGAGGAGACCGACCTCTCCGGTCTCGACGGGTCGTCGTCCCGGGCGGCTTCTCCTACGGCGACTACCTGCGGGCGGGCGCGATCGCGCGCTTCTCGCCGGCGATGGAGGCGGTCGCCGCCTTCGCCGAGCGACGGCGGCCCGGTGCTCGGCATCTGCAACGGCTTTCAGGTGCTCTGCGAGGCGGGCCTGCTGCCCGGCGCCCTGCTGCCGAACGAGGGGCTTCGCTTCGTCTGCCGCCAGGTCGAGGTGATCGCGGAGGAGTCGGATTCGCTCTTCAGCCGCGAGCTCGAGCCGGGGACCGACTCTCGATCCCGGTCAAGCACATGACCGGCCGCTACTTCGCGCCGGAGGAGGATCTGGACGCGATCGAGGCCGCCGGCCAGGTCGCCTTCCGCTACGCCCCGGGCCACAACCCGAACGGATCGATGCGGGAGATCGCCGGGGTCACCAACGAGGCGGGCAACGTGCTCGGCCTGATGCCGCACCCCGAGCACGCCGTCGATCCGCTCACCGGGTCCGACGACGGTCTCGCCCTGTTCAAGGCGATGGCCGCCCAGCCCGCGCACGCGTGAGCCCCGTCGCCGAGTCAGGCACCGGGAGCTCGGCCTCACCGACGACGAGTACGCCCGGATCATCGAGCTGCTCGGGCGCGAGCCGAACGACATCGAGCTGGCGATGTTCTCGCTGCTCTGGTCGGAGCACTGCGCCTACAAGCACTCCCGCAAGCTGCTCGGCCGGCTCCCGACCGAGGGCGAGCGGGTGCTGATCGGCCCGGGCGAGAACGCCGGTGCGGTCGAATCGGCGACGGCTACGCGGTCGCCTTCAAGGTCGAGTCGCACAACCACCCGAGCGCGGTCGAGCCCTTCCAGGGGGCCGCCACCGGAGTCGGCGGCATCCTCCGCGACGTCTTCGCGATCGGCGCCCGCCCGATCGCGGTGCTCGACTCCCTCCGTTTCGGAGCTCGACTCGGAGCGCTCTCGCTACCTGCTGGAGGGGGCGGTGGCCGGGATCGGCCACTACGGCGACTCGATCGGGGTGCCGACCGTCGGCGGCGAACTCGGCTTCGAGCCGCCCTACGAGCACAACTGCCTGATCAACGCGATGTGCGTGGGGCTGGCGAAGACCGACGAGATGGTGCGCTCGGCGGCCGCGGGCCGGGGCGACCTCGTCGTCCTGATCGGCGCCTCGACCGGACGGGACGGGATCGGCGGCGCCTCGGTGCTCGCCTCCGCCGAGCTCGAGGCGGGCGACGACGCGAAGCGCCCGAGCGTCCAGATCGGCGACCCGTTCGAGGAGTGGAACCTGTGGTTGCTGCCTGGAGCTGCTCCAGGGCGAGCTGCTCGTCTCACTTCAGGACCTCGGCGCCGCCGGTCTCACTTCCTCGGCGGGGGAGATGGCATCCAAGGGCGGGGTCGGGATCAAAATCGACGTCGGCCGGTCCGCTGCGAGAGCCGGACCTGGTGCGTTCGAGGTGATGATCTCCGAGTCCCAGGAGCGGATGCTGGCGGTGGTCGAGCCGGGGAGGCTCGAGCAGGTGGTGGCGGCCTGCGAGCGGTGGCAGACCGGGGTCGCGGCGATCGGCGCGGTCACCGACGACGGCACCTGCGGGTCGTCGACGCCGAGAGCGAGGTCGCCGATGTGCCCGTCGCCGCCCTGGTCGACGGGTGCCCGCTGTATGACCTCGAGCCGGGGGAACCGAGAGGGGTGGATCTCTACGGGAACCGCTCGACGCTCGCCGAGGGCGACCCCTCGGCGATCCTGCTCGCTCTCCTCGGATCGCCGAACGTCGCCTCCGCGCGCTGGGCCTTCGAGCAGTACGACTCGGTTGTCGGGTCGCGGACGGCTAGGCGGCCCGAATCGGCCGACGCCGCGGTGCTGATGGTGCCGGAAGCCGGGGGTGCGATCGCGATCTCGATCGACGGCAACGGGCGCAGGGTCGCCTGCGACCCCTACGCTGGAACGGTCGAGGCGGTGCTCGAATGCGCCCAGAACCTCGCCTGCGTCGGGGCCGAGCCGCTCGGCCTCACCAACTGCCTGATTTTCGGCAACCCCGAGAAGCCGACCGTCGCCTGGCAGCTTGACCGGGCGGTGTCGGGGCTCGCGGACGCCTGCCGCGAGCTCGGGATTCCGGTGGTCGGGGGCAACGTCTCCCTCTACAACGAGACCGAGGAGGGCCCGATCTACCCGACCCCGATCGTCGGCATGGTCGGCGAGCTACCCGCGGCGGAGCTCGCGGTCGGGCTCGACCTCCGCGGCGGGGACGAGAATCGCCCTCGTCGGCCCCTTCGCGCCGTCGCTCGCCGGCGCGGAGCTCGCGAAGCTCCGGGGAGAGCTGGGGATGGGCCTTCC
>CAVVYV010000003.1:0-9258 GCA_963752585.1 uncultured Solirubrobacterales bacterium | reverse complement strand
CCCAGCGGGTGATTGGGTTCTCCCAGCGACGGTCGTTGATGAAATCCCGATTCATAGACCCGGGGTGAGAATGCGACCGAGCGGCGGGCTATGGTCCCCATGCTGGCCTCGAGTGTTCGTCATGCGGCGGCATGGAGCGGTCGGGCTAAAGAAAGGAGCCACAAGTGAGGGTGCGGGTCGCGTCGTGTTCGCCGCCATCATGCTGCTGATCGTGGGCACGCTCAACATCATTTACGGCATCGGCGCCCTCGACGATGCGAACATCTTCGTCAACGACACGAGGTTCGTTCTCTCCAATCTCAACACGCTCGGCTGGGTCCTGATCATCCTCGGGGTCATCCAGCTCACGGTCGCTTCTCGCTCATGGCGGGCAACCCATACGGACGGGTGATCGGGGTCGTCGCCGGCAGCCTCGGCGCGATCGGGGCCCTGCTTTCGATCGGCGGAAACAATCCCTGGTGGTCGCTCGCCGTCTTCTTCCTCTGCTGTGGATCGTCTATGGCATCGTTGTCTTCGGTGAGGACGAGAGGGAGCGAGAAGAGAGCCCGGAGTCTGACTTTGCTCGCGGGAGCCCGCCGCAGTGGCGGGCTCCCGTGGCCAGGTCGCTCCGCCACCCGGGCGGAGTTCATCAGAACACGATCAGCGCCAGCGTCGCCACTGCCAGCACGCCTCTGCCTACGGTGAAGACCCCACCCAGGCTGTTTGCAGTGGCGCGAAACGCCCCTCCTCGAGGGCCGCCGCCGCCTCGCGGTGACGGATGAGCCCGAGGCGAGCGAGGTCGGCCCGACCATCACGGCAACCGCGCAGCACCAGCACCACATAGCGGCAGAAGTAACACCTGCGATCGCGGCCGCCCGCCGGGTCTCCCAGTACCTCTTGATCGCAAGCCCCAGCGCGATCAGCACGGCAGACACCGCTCCCAACGCCGTCGCCGTCGCCTTCCGCCAGGCACGCGGCGAAGTGCTTCTCCAGATCTCCGGGGCCGATCGTCCCGGCCGCCCCGATCGCGACGATCCGCGTCCGCGGGGCCTGTCCGCCCCACTCGCCGTCGAAGGAGACGTCCACCCTCTTCCCCACCACCTGCAGCACCCCGCGGCGCTCGGGTGCCTCGGAGGCGGCCACGACGCCCTTGGCCCGGTAGACGCCCGCGGGCAGCTTCGCCGCCGTCTTGCGCAGGGCGTCCAGCGAGAGCGGTCGGTCGGTCTCGTAGCTCCACGATTCGAAGCGATGGTCATGACCGGCGTGCTCCGCGTGGTCACAGCCGGGATCGGAGCAACCCGGGGAGTGGACGGCGCGATCGGGCTCGAGGCGCCGCGGGTGGAACCTCCCCACGCCGAGCAGGACCTCGAGCGGGACGTCGCACCTGCTGGCCTCGAGCAACCTGTAGCGGTGCAGGTGATCGTCGAGCCATTCCCTGATCCTCTCGATCTGCTCCCGCCCGACGAGGTCGGTCTTGTTGAGGATCACCATGTCCGCCGTCGCGACCTGCCAGATCTTCAGCTCCATCTGCTCGGGAGCCGCGAAGACCTGCTCGGCGTCGATGACGCAGATGATGCTGTCGAGGCGGACCCGGTCGATCAGCGACGGGTCGTCGGCGAAGGTGAGGGCGATCCCGGTCGGCTCGGCCACTCCGCTCGCCTCCAGCAGGATGTACTCGGGCCGCTCGGGCCGCTCGATGACCTGGATCACGGCCTCGGAGAGGTCGTCGCGGATCGAGCAGCAGACGCAGCCGTTGGCGAGGCTGATCACGTCGCTCTCGACGTCGACGACGAGATCGGCGTCGATGTTGATCGAGCCGAAGTCGTTGACCAGGACGCCGACCCTCATCCCGTGGTCGCCGTTGAGGATGCGGTTGAGCAGGGTCGTCTTGCCGGCGCCGAGGAACCCGGTCAGCACCGTCACCGGGGTCCGTCCGGCCCCGCGCGGATCGTCGTCGTGACCGGAGCCCATCCCGCCCCTAGTCCCGGCCGAAGCGGCTCTTGATCTTCTCGCCGACCTTCTGGGCGACCATCTTCGGGATCTCGATCTTGAACCCCCTCGGGAAGACCCGCACGAGGTCGCGCTTGACGTCCTCCGGGTAGTAGAGGTTCGGGTCGATCTCCTTCTCGCGGACGAACTCCTCCTGGACGTCGGCGACGTTGTGTCGGGGGTCGGGGAACTCGATGCTGAGATGCCGGGGACCGAGGTCGAACAGCTCCTTTGCCTCGGAGGTGCTCGGCCGTGCCGGGCTGGCCGCCTCGGAGAGCGCCGCGTTGCGTGTCCAGACCGCGTCCTTGGTGACGTTGACGACGACGCCGTCGGGAGCGCCGAACTGGAACAGGCCGTCCCAGTGGACCCTGATGCCGGCGAGGATCTCGGGCAGCAGATCCTCGTCGTAGGCGGTGTGGGTGACCATCGCCAACCGCGGGTTGACCTGCTTGGTCAGGTAGCCGACCGCGTAGTGGACCGTGTGGGCGGTGTCGATCGTGTTGTTGGTGATCATCGCCGGCAGCCCCATCTTCAGCTCCTGCAGGTTCGCCAGGTCGGGCTGGACCTCGGTGACGAAGACGTCCACCCCCTTCGCGAACTCGGCGGTGAGCTCGTCCGGGCGGCCGTCGCCGGTCCAGACGAACGAGAGGCCGTTCCAGTCGAGGCGGTAGGCGGAGGCCCCGTCCTTGGTGTGGGAGCGGCGCCAGTGACGAATCGTCACCCCGTCCTCGTCGTAGCAGACGCCGTTGTCGTCGCGGAAGTCGAACTCGTTGACGTCGACCTCGTAGCCGTCGCCGATCGGTGAGGAGTTGAAGCTGTCGATGTGCCAGTGGGCCATCTGTCTTCATCCCCTCGACCATGGCCTCGGTTCCGTCCTCGGGTGTTCTGCCCGACGGTCCGTGCACCCGCAGCGGCTTCCAGCGGGCGGCCCAAGGGGCGAAGGCAAAGAGGTAGGGCAGCTCGCCGTAGTGGTCCACGTGGAGGTGGGTGAGGAAGATGTCGTTGACCATCTGCAACGGCACCTGCATCGCGAGGATGTTGCGCAGGCAGCCGGGACCGAAGTCGAAGAAGAAGCGCTTGCCGTTGCCGAGCTCGACCATGATGCAGGTGGCGGCCTGGTTTCGCCGCGGCGGGAACGGGCAGCTGCCGACGAAGGTGATCCGCATCTCGTCCTTGCCGAGCTCCTCCGAGGTCGGGTAGTAGGTCGCCCCGCTGCCCATGCTCTCGGTCGGCTTGTAGTAGGGCGGCATGGTGATTCCGCCTCCCCCGACTCCCCCGTAGGGATTCATCGGTGGGATCTGCCCGTTGCCGTCTGACATCGCTTCCTCCTCGCGATTTCGCTTGTCTCAGCCCGGGCTTGCTCGTAGCTCAGGCTGCCGGAGCAGTCTGCGCTCGGCACGGTGGCGCCGCAAGGGAGCGAGTACCCGCGAGGCGATGGTGGCCGCACCACAGCCGCCGGCAGGGACGCCCCATTGCTCGGTCCGGGGCCGGGTGCGACGGTTCCGTGACCTGAATGGAATGGTCACTGACGATCGTGGCGCTGGCGCTGATCGCCGTCGCCGCGGTCTCGAAGCGGCTTTCCGGGTCGCCGATCACGCCGGCGATCCTGTTCGTCTCGATCGGGACTCCTGGTCGGGCCGAAGGTCCTCGACGGAGTCGACCTCTCGAGCACCAGCTCGACCGTGCGAGCGCTGGCCGAGGCGACGCTGGCGCTCGTGCTCTTCTCCGACGCCTCGCGCATCGACTTCGGCAAGCTGCGGCGAGGGTTCTCGGTGCCGCTCCGGCTGCTCGGAATCGGCCTGCCGCTGACGATCGCCCTCGGCGGGCTGGCGGCTGGGGTGATCTTCGGCAAGTTGACTTTCTGGGAAGCCGCCATCATCGGGGTCATCCTGGCTCCCACCGACGCCGCGCTTGGCCAGGCGGTCGTGACCGAGCCGCGGGTGCCGAGTCGGATTCGCCAGGGGCTGAACATCGAGAGCGGGCTCAACGACGGGATCTGCGTGCCGCTGCTGTTCGGGGCCGTAGCCGCGGCTGACGTCGAATCGCACATCTCGGAAGGGCGAACCGGTTTGACCCTGCTGCTCGAGGAGGTCGGCTACGGGATCGCCGGTGGGATCGCCGCCGGGCTCCTGATCGGGGCCGTCGTCGTATACGCGGGCCGCAGGGACCTGATCGAGGGCGCCTGGCGCCAGGTGATCCCGGCGGCCGGCGCGGCTCTCGCCTATGGCACCGCGGTGGCGCTGCACGGATCGGGCTTCATCGCGGCCTTCGTTGCCGGCTTGGCGTTCCGCGCGACGATCAAGCGCGATCCCGGGGACTTGAACCGGCTCACCGAGGAGGTGGGAGGCGTGCTCAACGGGGTCACCTTCGTCCTCTTCGGTGCGATCCTGCTCGGCCCGGCGCTGGGGGAGCTGAGCTGGGAGCTCGCCCTCTACGCGGTCCTCAGCCTGACGGTGATACGAATCGTGCCGGTCGTAATCGCGATGCTCGGCTCGCACGCTCGGGTGCCGACGCTTGGCTTTCTTGGCTGGTTCGGACCGCGCGGCCTGGCCTCGATCGTGTTCGCGGTGATCGTGATCGAGGAGTCCCAGCTTCCGCACGAGCACCTGATCGTCCTCGCGGTCTACCTCACCGTGGGGCTCTCGGTCTTCGCCCACGGCCTCACCGCCGCCCCCCTTGCCGATCGCTACGCCGATTGGTTCGAGCGCCACCCCCGCGACAAGGCACCGCCGCTGGAGAGCGCCCCAACCGAGGTGACCCGCACCAGCGGGTTGGTGCAGCAGAGCACTTCGGCTGGCTAGTCGGCCTCGCGCTCGATCTCGATCCGACCCTCGCGGACTGCGGCCATGAGAGCCTCATAGTCGGCCTCGTTCTGGTCCGCGTAGGTCTCGGCGAACTCGGTGATGGCCTCGTCGAAGCTGGGCTTGCGACCGAGGTAGGCGCCGATCGCGATCCGGTCACCCGAGCGGGCGTGGGCGCGTGCCAGGGTCGCCCCGCACACCTGGCCGTAGGCGGCCATGCCACGCGGGCTCATCAGCTCCACCTGCGCCGATCCCTTCCAGTCCCACAACTGTCGCACGTAGAAGTCCCGGGCCTCCCCGTCGATCCCGGTGACGGTGACCCAGCCGAGGAAGACATCGCTCGCCGCCTGCGTCAGCCGCTGGCCCTCAACCACGCGTTCCCCGTGATGGGCAAAGCGGCTCGGTGCGGCGTGCGGCTCGAGCACGGATTCCTGTGCCTCCTTGACCTGCAGGAAGAGCGGATCCTGATCGTCGCGCCCGAGCATCAGCACGATCCAGGCTCGGGTCCCCACACTGCCCACGCCGACGACCTTCATCGCGGCGTGGACGTAGCGGTAGCGGTCGAACAGGTGACGGTGGGCGTGGCTGAGAGTTGCGCGGTACTGCTCGAGGATGTTCCGGACCCTGCCCTCAACCTCTCCGCGTTCCTGGGCGTCGACGAGCTCGTCGATGGGGACGATCAGCGGCGGATCGCTGATGATCCGCAGCTCGCCGTCAACCTCGTGCGTCAGTTTCTTGAACGCGCGCATGCTGTCCTTCGCCCGCGCTTTGGCCACGTTGCGCTCGAAGGCCTTCACCTGTTTGCGGCTCACATCCGAGGACCAGCGCTCGACGATCGCCGCGACATCCAGTCGCGTGTACCAGACGTCGAGATCGCGCTGCGCGGCGAATCGCCGCATCGCCTCGCGATACTCCGCCACCGCCGCCCCGACGATGCGCCGTCGCTCGGCAGAGCTGAATCCCCTGTCACGCCCGCCCACGGCGATGCTCGCGGCGAGGCGCTTCAGGTCCCACTCCCATGGCCCCGGCAGCGTCTCGTCGAAGTCGTTGACATCGAAGACAAGCTGGCGATCCGGGGAGGCAAAACCACCGAAATTCGACAGGTGGGCGTCGCCGCAGGCCTGCACCGAGAATCCGGATTCAGGACTCCCCGCGAGATCCGCCGCCATGATCGCTGCGGCGCCGCGAAAGAAGGTAAACGGGGTGGCGAGCATGCGGCCGTAGCGCAGGGGGATGAGCTGACTGACCCGGGTCGCCGCCTGCCGCTCGAGCACGTCGACCGGATCCGGCCGGTCATCCGCAGGACGCCAATCGCGGTGGCTCGATCGCGGAACCTCCGCTCGAGCGGCCTTGCCCGCGGCGGCGCGCTCGGCCGCGGAGGGATGGGCGTGAACGACGTCGCCCTTCCTCTTCCTGTCGCGATCGGTCCTAGCCATGAGGTGTGAGCGGGACGGTGCCGATAACCCGGGTACCGGCGCCCGGGCGTGAGATTACGCTCAGCCTGCCCCCGAGGGCGGCCACGCGGTCGTGCATGTTGGTGAGCCCGCCACCGTTGACGGTGGACGCGGGGGAGAAGCCGGCGCCGTCGTCGCGAACCTCGAAGCGAAGCTGCCGATCGGACTCCCGCAGGTGGATCCAGATGGACCCGGCGCCATCGGCGTGTTTGCCGGCATTCTGCAGCGCCTCGAGGCAGCAGAAGTACACGGCGCTCTCGGTGTCGGGCGAGTACCGGCCTATCCCGTCGCAATCAACCGTGGTCGAAACCGCGCCCCGCCGGCCCGCGGCGACCAGCGCCTCGCCGAGCCCGGCATCGACGAGGAGCGGCGGATAGATGCCATGCGCCAGAGCGCGGACCTCCTCGAGGATGTCCGTCAGCCGAGTCCCTGCGCCCTGGAGCTGCTCGGTCGCCCTCGCAGGGTCCGACTTGATCATCTCCGCGATCAGCTCGAGCTTGACGCGAAGAGTCACCAGCTGTTGCTGTGCACCGTCGTGCAGGTCCCGCTCGATCCGCCGGCGCTCCTCGTCGGCAGCCGCGGAGATGCGGGCGCGCGAGTCCGCCACCTCCTGCAGGGACGAGTCCAGCGCGGTGGAGAGCCGCTTGTTCTCGAGCGAGGCGATCGCGCAGGAGCCGATCGCCTCGAGGAACTTCGCCTGTCCGCGGAACACCTCGTCGTGGACCACCGCAACCCTGCTCCCACCGGAGCGGTACTCGGTGGCGACCTGCGAGGAGCCCGATGCGGGCAGCTGCGCGGTCAGACCGACACCATCCGCCCACCGATCCGACCGACCTGCGGCGGCCGGAACCCGGTAGAGGACCCGGACCGACCCGCCGAGCGGTGAGCCGGAGATCAGTGACTCGAGGCCCTCCGGACCCAGGTCGGAACGGAGGCCGGCCGTGACCTGCTCGAGCATCCCCGCCTCGACCATGCGCCAGTAGAACAGCCCGACCAGGAAGGCGATCGACATCGCAGGGATCCCGAAGGCGGCGATCCAGCCGACGACCTCGGTGACCGCGGAGTCCGGATAGCTACCCGCCACCAGCTGGTAGACGCCGACCGAGACCAGGCGGACGATCGCCACCGCCAGCACGGGCAAGAGCATCGCCCGCATCAGCGGCGTCGCGCGCTTGATTCGAATCGCGAGGATCGAGATGGCTGCGGCGAACAGCAGCGCCGCCAGAACGTCGCGCACATTCTCAACTACATCCACGAACGCGGGCTCCGACCCGGTGAGCATGAACGCATTGGTCGGGCAACCGTCGGTACACGTCGTCAGCGGGAACGGCAGGACGTACTGCTCGCTGATGAGGGCCGTGGGGAGATAGAGCGACAGGACCAGCAAGCAGACGCCGAGAACCACGATCCGCTCCGCCTGCGAGGTCAGTCGACCGGTCGGGTAGGCAAGCATCGTGTAGAGCAGCGCCACCTCGGCGGCCCAGAGCGACACTCTGCCGACGCTGTAGATGACGTCGTTCCCGGACGCCGACAGGGACGTCAGGCCCCAGAGGAAGCCGGTCGCCACGAGCAGAGCGCCAAACCGGTTGCTCGACTCTCTGCCCCATGCGTAGATGCCCACCCCGATGGGGATCGCGGTCATCATCACCGAGGCGACCGCGACGGTGACCCGATCGGTGGAACCCGAATTGGAGAGGCCGAACGCCGCGGAGGCCGCCGCGAGTGCCGCGCCCGCGATCGCCAGTCCAACGAGCTTCAAGCGCAGACCGCCGGTTACTTCCCGACCGTCTTCTATCCCCGCTCTCGCTTCCTCCATCCCAGAGGCATCCAGGGTCGCACAGCCGGCAAGTTCACGTTGTGGAGGATCGGCCGTGTGTGGCCCAAATGCGGCGAATGGACGCCGGACCGAGGTCCTGCTTCCTCAGCACCCCTGCCGCTCCGCAGTTCCGCGCTGCGGCCGGCAGCTCGCTCGGCTCATGGGTGGAGATCAGGACAACGACAGCCTCCGGATGGCTGGCGCTGAGCCTTCGGCTCGCCTCGATTCCGCTCATCTCGGGCATGTGGACGTCGATCAGGACGAGATCAGGCTCGATCGCGTCGGCCGCCACAAGTGCCTCTGCGCCCGACGAGACCTCGCCGACCGCCTCGAACCCCGGCGTGCCGTCGATCACTTCGCGGGCCACGTCGAGGAACGGCGCGTGGTCGTCGACCGTCAGAACCCTTACCCGATCGCTGACGGTAGTCCGAACGGCATTCATCACCAGAAGGATCCAGTCCAGTGGCCGCCGCGCCAAGGGGGTAGGCACGCATCCCCCAGGGGTGGCCTGTCTCCTCCCCCGGATGTTCAGCCTGTTTCGAGATTCGGCCTCTCCGCCAGGAACATCAGCGCGGCCTTGACCCGCTTGCTGACATCTTCGGAGTCGGCAGCGTGAGTCAATCCGAGCTTGAGGAAGATCGCGTTGATGTGCTTCTCGACGGCCCGTTTGGTCAGCACCAGATCTTCCGCGATCGCGGTATTGCTCCTCCCCTCCGCTAATGCGGACAGGACTTCGAGCTCACGCGGAGTGAGCTCGGAGATTGGCGAGCGCTCGGACCGGGTCTGGGCGTGAACCAGGATCTCGACGACCTTGGGGTCGATTACGGACCCGCCTTCGGCGGTGGCCTTGATCGCATCGTGGAGTCCCGCGCGGTCATGGATCCCGTCCTTCAACAGGTAAGCCCTGCCGTCGGAGCCGGAATCGAGGAGCCGCAGCGCGTAGCTGGGATCCGAGTACTGGCTGAGGATCACAACTCCGATCCGGGGATGCGTGTCCCGCAGCCTCGCGGCGACCTGAATCCCCTCGTCGGTGTGGGTGGGCGGCATCCGGATGTCGGTGACGACAACATCGGGGTTCCTGGCGTCGACCTCGGCGAGCAGCGAATCCTTGTCCGCGCACGAGCCCTCGACCACCACTCCCTCGCACAGGGCGAGAATCTCCTCGATCCCCTCGCGGACGATGTAGCTGTCGTCGGCGAGCACGACCCGAATCGGCACG
>CAVVYV010000002.1:0-27207 GCA_963752585.1 uncultured Solirubrobacterales bacterium | reverse complement strand
AATCGTAGGGCGCGCGTAGATGCGAGGGCGCGCGACAGCGCGACCCGTCTGATGAGGACCGGATCGACTGAGCCCTGCAGGTAGCGCGCCCGCCTGTCTTGGCTAGTCGGGCCGGCGGGCGACGCCCCTGATCAGCGGCCTGGCTATCCGCGACACCGCCGGTAGGCGGTCGCGATCGAGGCGCTCGATCCAGAAGCCGGCGCCGGCCAGGGTCTGCTCGGTGGGGCGGTTGGGATGGCAGCCGCCGGTGAAGAAACCCCAGGGCCGCTCGAGCCGGTCCTGCCACCAGGCCAGACGCCGGCTCTCGCTGCGGACGTGCTCGACGAAGAGCAGCTGGCCACCCTCGACCAGCACCCGGCGGGCCTCCGCCAGCGCTCGCTGTGGATCCTCGACCGTGCAGAAGACCAGGGTGGAGACGACCGTGTCGAAGCTGCCGTCGTCGAAGGGCAGGTCCTCGGCCGGCGCCTCGATCACCTCGACCCGCGCCGGCGCCGGCGGGCTCCCCTGAAGCCGCTCCCGCAGCCGCCGGGCCATATGCGGGTCCGGCTCGCTCAGGACCAGCTCGCTGACCAGATCGGTGTAGAAGGGCAGGTTGTGCCCGATACCCGCCCCCAGCTCGAGGGTGCGGCCGGAGGCCCCGGCGAGCAGCTCACGGCGCATCTTGGCGAGGCCGGTCCGCTCGGCCTTGGCGAGCATCCGGTCGTAGAAGCGGGCGAAGATCGGATGGCCCTCGATGCCCTGATCATCGCCGCGCTCGCGGACGCCGGGGGCGGAGTGCACGCGAGCGGCGAAAATGAGAGAAAGAGGGCTCAGAGGCGATTCGAACACAAAGGAGAGGTGATACCCGTGCCTGACTACATCATGCTCACGAACCTGACATCCGAGGGCGTCCAGACGCTGAAGAACAACCCCACCCGCGTCGAGGAGGTGAACAAGGAGGTCGAGCAGCTCGGCGTCAAGGTCAAGGACCAGTGGGCCGTGCTCGGCCAGTACGACTTCATCACCGTGGTCGAGGCCCCCGACACCCAGACGATGGCGAAGGTCTCGGTGGAGCTCGGCTCGCGCGGAACGATGAACAGCCAGACGCTGGCGGCGCTCCCGGCCGGGGACCTGGCGAAGGCCCTTTGAGGGTCCTCGTCGTCGGCGGGGGAGGGCGCGAGCACGCGATCGTGCGCGCCCTCGGGCGCTCGGCGCAGGCCCCCGAGGTGCTCTGCGCGCCTGGCAACGCCGGGATCGCCGCCGATGCGCGCTGCCTCGACGCGGACCCCGGCGAGATCTCCGCCCTGGTCGCGGCCGCTCGCGACGAGGGCGTGGATCTCGTCATCGTCGGTCCCGAGGCGCCGCTGGTCGCCGGGCTCGTGGACGCGCTCGAGGACGAGGGCATCGCCGCCTTCGGGCCGAGCGCCGACGCCGCGGAGATCGAGGGCTCGAAGTTGTTCGCCAAGGAGCTGATGGAGCAGGCCGGGGTTCCAACCGCCCCGCACACGGTGCTCCGCAACCTCGACGACGCCCTGGCGCAGATCCCGTCCGCCTCCTACCCCGCGGTGCTGAAGGCCGACGGGCTCGCGGCCGGCAAGGGGGTGATCATCTGTGCGTCCGAGGCCGAGGCCCGCGAGGCCGCCGCAATCTTCTTCACCGAGCGCCGCTTCGGCGAGACCGAGGTGATCGTGGAGGAGTTCCTCGAGGGCGAGGAGCTCTCCCTGCTGGCGCTCTGCGACGGCGAAAACGTCGTGCCGCTGGCGCCGGCCCAGGACTACAAGCGGATCGGCGATGGCGACACTGGGCCGAACACGGGCGGGATGGGCAGCTACTCGCCGGTGCCGGGCTTCGGCGACGCCGAGATCGAGCGGCTGGCCGACTCGTTCCATCGCCCGATCGTCGAGGCAATGGCCAACCGCGGCACCCCCTACCGCGGGGTTCTCTATGCGGGGTTGATGATGACCGCCGGGGGTCCTCGGGTGCTCGAGTACAACTGCCGCTTCGGCGATCCCGAGACCCAGGCGGTGCTGCCGCGGCTGCGCTCCGATCTGCTCGACCTCTGCCTCGCCTCGCGTGAGGAAGGCGGCCTCGCCGGCGCCCGGGCGGAGTTCGACGACGGCTGGGCGGTGACCGTGGTCCTCGCCTCGGCCGGCTATCCGGCGTCGTCGTCGAAGGGAGACGTGATCAGCGGGCTCGAGCGCGCCGCTGAGACCGAGGGTGTGGAGATCACCCACGCCGGGACCGCGCGCAGGAACGGCGAGATCGTCACCGCCGGGGGACGGGTGCTGAACGTCACCGGGCTCGCGGCGACCGCGGCTGACGCCCGACGGCGGGCCTACGATGCCGCTGAGCAGATCGGCTTCGAGGGCAGGCAGATGCGGACCGACATTGCCGAAAGGGCACTGATGAGCACGATCGGACGAGCTGATGGCTAACGGCGAGGCCGTGCCCGCGACGATGCCCCAGGTCGAGGAGGCGTTCGACGAGATCGAGGTCGACGCGCCGCTGGTCGGGATCATCATGGGCTCGAAGAACGACAAGCCCAGGATGCAGCCCGCCGGCGAGGCCCTCCACGATCACGGGATCCGCTACGAGGTCCGGGTGCTGAGCGCCCACCGCGATCCCGATGCGACCAGCGACTACTGCACCAACGCCCGGATGCGGGGGCTGAAGGTGATCATCGCGGGCGCCGGGATGTCGGCCGCGCTGCCCGGATTCGCGGCCGCCCACACCGACCTGCCGGTGATCGGGGTGCCGATCTCGGGGAAGAACCTCGGCGGGCTCGACGCCCTGCTCTCCGCGGTTCAGATGCCTCCGGGCGTCCCGGTCGCCTGCGTGGCGGTGGACGGGGCGAAAAACGCAGGATTGCTGGCCGTTCGGATCATCAACGCCTAGGGAATCGCCGCTCCCGTCAGAATCGGTACGTGATCCCCCGCTACACACGGGATGAGATCGGAGCCGTCTGGAGCGACCAGCGCCGGATGGAGGCGCTGCTCGAGGTGGAGCTGGCTGCCGTTGACGCCTGGGCCGCGGAAGGGGTCGTTCCGGAGTCGGATGCCCGCGAGTGCCGGGAGACGAGCCACATTCACGGTCGAGGCAGTCGAGGAGCGCGAGCGAACCACCGGCCACGACGTCGCGGCGTTCGTCGATGTCGTCGCCGAATCGATCGGGGCCCCTGGTCGCTGGCTGCACTACGGGCTCACTTCCTACGACGTTGTCGATAACGCGCTCGCCCTCCAACTCAAGGAGGCGGGGGCGATCATCGTGGCCGGGGCACGTGCGTACCGCGACACCCTGGTTGCACGCGCCCGCGAGTTCGCCACCAGCCTCTGCGTCGGGCGCACGCACGGGGTTCATGCCGAACCGACCACCTTTGGCCTGAAACTCGCCGGCTTCGCGTTCGAGGCCGACCGAAACCTGGCGAGGCTCGATGGCGCCTTCGAGCAGATCGCGGTCGGAAAGGTCTCGGGGGCCGTGGGGACATATGCCTCCGTGCCCCCTGTGGTTGAGGCGCGGGTCATGGACACCCTTGGGCTGGCTGTCGAGGACGTCTCCACCCAGGTCGTGCCCAGGGACCGACACGCCGTCGTTCTCGCCCGAATCGCGATCGCCGGCGCCAGCCTCGAACGCTTCGCAACCGAGCTCCGCAACCTGCAGAGGACCGAGGTTCGCGAGGTCGAGGAACCGTTCGGGAAGGGCCAGAAGGGCTCATCGGCGATGCCCCACAAGCGCAACCCAATCATCGCCGAGCGGATCTGCGGACTGGCGCGGGTGCTCCGCGGGCATGCACAGGTCGGCTTTGAGAATGTCGCCCTCTGGCACGAGCGCGACATCTCCCATTCCGGCGCCGAGCGAATCGTCCTACCTGACGCGACGATCGCGATCGACTACATGCAGTACCTGGCCGCCAACCTGGTCGAGGGAATGACTGTCCACACCGATCGGATGCGCGAGAACCTGGAGCTCACGCATGGCGCTCTGTTCAGCCAACGGGCGCTGACGGCGCTTGTCGAGGGAGGACGGAGCCGCGATGAGGCGTACCGGGTGGTCCAGGAGAACGCCCA
The DNA here is from genome assembly GCA_963752585.1 of uncultured Solirubrobacterales bacterium. Taxonomy (GTDB): domain Bacteria; phylum Actinomycetota; class Thermoleophilia; order Solirubrobacterales; family 70-9; genus CAVVYV01. The sequence goes on along the minus strand of CAVVYV010000002.1, from coordinate 23,164 downwards.
GCGCGCCTGGGACGAGGGGATCGAATTCCGCGAGCTGATTGGGAACGCGGCACCCGAGCTCGACCTCGATGCGGTCTTCGACTACGACGCCTACCTGGCGCATGTCCCCGAGGTGATCGCCCGCCTGGACGAGTTGGAGAAATAGGCTCCTCCTCGTGATCCTCTACACCTGCGGGCAGAAGAAGGCGCTCGGCTCGCTCGGCCACCCATGTGGGCGGGCCGCGAAAGCGCTCGACGATGCCGGCTACGAGTACGACCTGCGACCGTTGAAGGGCTACCGGTTCGCCCTCTGGACTCGGCTCAGCCGTGACCGGGACCGCGCCGAGGTCAGGGAGTTGAGCGGGACCAACGAGGTGCCGGTGCTGGTGCTCGACGACGGAACGGTGATCTCGGACTCAAGCCGGATCGTCACTTGGGCGCGCGAGCACCCACATGTCCAGCCTCCGGCTGCTTAGCGGGGACACGGGGAGCCCGGAGGGAGGGCCATGTCCCGAATCTACTCCGCAAACAGCGCTAATGGGATCGCCCGGCGCCCGCGGCGGCACCGGAGGCCGTTGTTAGCATCGGCGAGAGGATGACCGGCGCCCTCGCAGACCTGAAGCTGCACTCCTCGGGCAAGGTCCGAGAGATCTACGAGCTCGACGGCGACCTGCTGATGGTCGCCTCGGATCGGATCTCCGCCTACGACGTGATCATGCCCAACCCGATCCCCGACAAGGGTCGGGTGCTGACTCAGATGTCGATCTTCTGGTTCGAGCACACGGAGGACATTTGCCCGAACCACTTCATCTCCGAGGACGTCCCGCCCGAGGCGGAGGGCCGAGGGATGCGGGTCCGGAAGCTCGAGATGTACCCGGTCGAGTGCGTCGTCCGCGGCTACCTCTCCGGATCGGGTTGGCGGGAGTATCGGGAGACCGGGGAGATCTGCGGGATCGAGCTCCCGGCGGGGATGCGCGAGTCCGAGCAGCTCCCCGAGCCGATCTTCACTCCGGCGACCAAGGCCGAGCTCGGCGAGCACGACGAGAACATCGACTTCGATCGCGCCGCCGAGATCATCGGCGATCGTCCCCTGATGGAGGAGCTGCGCCGGGTCTCGATCGAGGTCTACCGACGGGCCGCGGACCACGCCTCGGGGCGGGGGATCATCCTCGCGGACACCAAGTTCGAGTTTGGCTCGTCGCCGGGGGCCGAGATCGTCCTCGCGGACGAGGTGCTCACCCCCGACTCGTCGCGGTTCTGGCCCGCCGACGACTACGAGCCCGGCCGCCCTCAGAACTCATTCGACAAGCAGTACGTCCGCGACTGGCTCGACCAGTCGGGCTGGGACCACTCGCCGCCGCCACCGGAGCTGCCGCCCGAGGTCGTCGAGAACACTCGCGCCAAGTACATCGAGGCCTACGAGCGGATCACCGGTCGCCGGCTGGACTGACGCTAGGCTCAGTCCGTGAAGGCGAAGGTCCTGATCAGGCCGAAGGAGGGAATCCTCGACCCCCAGGGGAAGGCGGTCGAGCGGGCGCTGCCGGCCCTCGGGTTCGAGGGCGTGCACGAGGTCCGGGTCGGCCGGCTGGTTGAGCTCGAGACCGACGATCCCGATTCGCTCCCGGCCCTGTGCGAGAAGCTCCTCGCCAACCCGCTGATCGAGGACTTCGAGATCGTCACCAACGGCAAGTGATCGGCGTCCTCCAGTTCCCCGGCTCCTGCGACGAGCGCGACGCGTTGGCCGCCTGCGAGCGGGTCGCGGACGCCCGGCTCGTCTGGCACGAGGAGACCGACCTCTCAGGCCTCGACGGGGTCGTCGTCCCCGGAGGCTTCTCCTACGGCGACTACCTGCGCGCGGGCGCGATCGCCCGCTTCTCGCCGGCGATGGAGGCCGTCGCGGGCTTCGCGAAGGAGGGCGGGCCGGTGCTCGGCATCTGCAACGGCTTCCAGGTGCTCTGTGAAGCGGGCCTGCTGCCCGGCGCCCTGCTGCCGAACGAGGGGCTGCGCTTCGTCTGCCGCCAGGTCGAGGTGATCGCGGAGGAGTCCGAGTCGCTGTTCGTCCGCGAGCTCGAGCCGGGCGCGGGACTCTCGGTCCCGGTCAAGCACATGACCGGGCGTTACTTCGCGCCCGGCGAGGACCTGGACGAGATCGAGGCCGCCGGCCAGGTTGCCTTCCGCTATGGCCCCGGCCAAAACCCGAACGGGTCGCTGCGAGAGATCGCCGGGGTAACCAATGAGGCGGGGAACGTCCTCGGCCTGATGCCTCATCCCGAGCACGCCGTCGATCCGCTCACCGGATCCGACGACGGCCTCGCCCTGTTCAAGGCGCTCGCCGCCCAGCCCGCGCACGCGTGAGCGCCGTCGCCGAGTCGCGACACCGGGGGCTCGGCCTCACAGACGACGAGTACGCCCGGATCAACGAACTTCTTGGCCGCGAGCCAAACGACACCGAGCTGGCGATGTTCTCGCTGCTCTGGTCGGAGCACTGCGCCTACAAGCACTCGCGCAAGCTCCTCGGCCGCCTCCCCACCGAGGGTGACCGGGTGCTGATGGGGCCGGGTGAGAACGCCGGGGCGGTCGAAATCGGCGACGGCTACGCGGTCGCGTTCAAGGTCGAGTCGCACAACCACCCGAGCGCTGTCGAGCCGTTCCAGGGCGCCGCCACCGGAGTCGGGGGAATCCTTCGCGACGTATTCGCGATCGGCGCCCGCCCGATCGCGGTCCTCGACTCACTCCGCTTCGGCGAGCTGGACTCGGAGCGCTCCCGCTACCTGCTCGAGGGTGCGGTGGCCGGGATCGGCCACTACGGCAACTCGATCGGGGTGCCGACCGTGGGCGGCGAGCTCGGCTTCGAGCCTCCCTACGAGCACAACTGCCTGATCAACGCGATGTGCGTGGGGCTCGCCAGGACGGACGAGATGGTTCGATCGGCGGCCTCCGGGACCGGCAACCTCGTCGTCCTGATCGGCGCCTCGACCGGTCGGGACGGGATCGGGGGAGCCTCGGTGCTCGCCTCCGCCGAGCTCGAGGCCGGCGACGACGCGAAGCGCCCCAGCGTCCAGATCGGCGACCCGTTCGAGGAATCAAAGCTGCTCGAGTGCTGCCTCGAGCTGCTCCAGAACGAGCTGCTGGTCTCGCTTCAGGACCTCGGCGCGGCCGGCCTCACCTCCTCGGCGGGCGAGATGGCGTCCAAGGGCGGGGTCGGGGTCGAGATCGACGTCGGCCGGGTGCCGCTGCGAGAGGCGGACCTGGAGCCGTTCGAGGTGATGATCTCCGAGTCCCAGGAGCGGATGCTCGCGGTAGTTGAGCCTGGGAAGCTCGATCGGGTGGTCACCGCCTGCGAGCGCTGGCAGACGGGGGTCGCGGCGATCGGCAAGGTCACCGATGACGGGCGCCTCCGGGTGTTGGACGGCGCGAGCGAGGTCGCCGACGTGCCGGTAGCCGCTTTGGTCGATGGGTGCCCGCTCTACGACCTCGAGCCGGCCGAGCCCGAGAGCTGGATCTACGGAAACCGCTCGACCCTCGCTGAACAGGTGGAGGCGTCGGCGGGCCAGGCCGATCCAGGCGATCCCTCGGCGATCCTGATCGCGCTACTCGGCTCCCCCAACGTCGCCTCCGGCCGCTGGGCCTTCGAGCAGTACGACTCGGTGGTCGGGTCGCGGACCGCCCGACGGCCGGAGTCGGCCGACGCCGCCGTCCTGATGGTCCCGGAGGCGGGGAACGCGATCGCGGTCTCGATCGACGGCAACGGTCGCCGGGTCGCCTGCGACTCCTATGCGGGCGCGGTCGAGGCGGTGCTCGAATGCGCGCAGAACCTCGCCTGCGTCGGCGCCGAGCCCCTCGGCCTCACCAACTGCCTCAACTTCGGCAATCCCGAGAAGCCGGTCGTCGCCTGGCAGCTCGACCGAGCGGTCTCCGGGCTCGCCGACGCCTGCGCTGAGCTCGGGATCCCGGTGGTCGGCGGGAACGTCTCCCTCTACAACGAGACCGAGGAGGGCCCGATCTATCCGACCCCGATCGTCGGCATGGTCGGCGAGCTCCCCGCCGCCGAGCTCGCGGTCGGCTTCGACCTGAAAGAGGGGGACGAGATCGTGCTCGTCGGGCCGTTCGCCCCCTCCCTCGCCGGCTCGGAGCTGGCGAAGCTGCGCGGAGAGCTCGGGATGGGGCTTCCGGGGAACGCGATCGAGCCGGTCGCGGAGGCGCTGGCGCTGGTTCGCGAGCTCGTTCGGGACGGGGCCGCGAGGGCCGCCCACGACATCAGCGACGGCGGCCTCGGATGCGCCGTGGCCGAGATGGCAATCGCCGGCGGCGTCGGAGCCGAACTCGACCTCGACTCGCTGATCGAGCTCCGCGGCTGCTCCGGCGAGACGGCGCTGTTCGGCGAGGGGCCGGGAGGCATCCTGCTCGCGGCCGCGGCCGAGGAGCTCGATGCGCTCACCGATCGCGCCGCCCGCGCCGGGGTGGACGCGCTCAGGCTGGGCAAAGCGACGGGCGAGCGGCTCGAGATCTCGGCGGCTGAGCACGACGTCTCGATGCCGCTCCGCGACGCCGAGTCCGCCTGGCACTCGCTTGACCTCGCGCTCCAGGGGTAATAAGACTCAATAGATGCCGCACGTCCAGCGTGCACATCGAGGCCGTTGGCACCTTGGAGACCCGCTCCCGCTCGGCGGTGGGGTGGCCGCCGTACTGATCGCAGTGCTCGCGATCCTGATCCTTCTGCTCCTGCTCGTCCAGGACGCGAAGGGCAACTTCATCTACTGGAGCAGCGCCAGCCCGAACTCCAGCATCGGCCGAGCCAAGATCAACGGAACGGGTCTGAACAACGCCTTTATCACCGGGCTGAGCTCCCCGACCGCTGTGGCCGTCGACTCGAAGTTCATCTACTGGACCGACAACGGCACCGACAGGATCGGGCGGGCGAACCTCGATGGCAGCGGTGCCAACCCGAACTTCATTGCCGCCGGGGTCACCGACCCGAACGGAATCGCTGTTACCCAGAGCAACGGCATCTTCTGGCTGAACAACGGACCCCCGGACACGATCGGCCACGCCAACATCGACGGGGCAAACCCGGTAGCCAATTTCATAACGACCGCCGCGGGGGAAAGCAGCTGCGGCCTCGCCGCGGACTCGAATTTCCTCTACTGGTACAACGGCTCCGGCAACTTCGCTAGGGCGCCGCTCAACGGCTCCGGCGCGGGTCAGGACTTCGTCAGCGGGGCCAATTTCTTCTGCGGCCCTGCCGTTGACTCGAACTTCCTCTATTGGCCAACCGATGGCGGCAACGCGGTCGCGCGTGCTCCGGTGGCAGGAGGCAGCGCGGACAACAGCTTCGTCCCAGCGGGGACCACGAGCGGCGGCCCGAGTGGCGTCGCCGTCAACTCGCAGTACATCTTCTGGGGCGATTACGCCGCCGACACGATCGGCCGGGCCAACATCAACGGCAGCTCACCGAATCACGACCTGGTCACGGGAGCGGCGATCACGGGCAATATCGATGCATCCCAATTCGCCGCCGCCCCCTCGAACAAGGTGACGGTCAACTCGATCACGAAAAAGAAGAAAAAGGGCACCGCGACGATCAACGCCAAGGTGCCCGGCCCTGGTCAGGTGACGCTCGCGAACACGGGAACCGAGGACGTCAACGCGGTCGCCGCCAGCGTCAAGCAACTGGGGCTGACCATCACTCAGGCCTCGTCCTTCAAGCTGGCGGTGAAACCGGTCGGGAAGACGGCGAAGAAGCTGAAGAAGCAGCTGAAGAAGAAGCGCAAGGCGAAGGTGAAGGTCAAGGCGTTCGTCACCTTCGTCCCGGCCGGCGTCGCGGGCGTGCCCAACTCCCAGCCCGTCAAGACCACACTGATCAAGCAGCGGAAGAAGTAGTAGGGCGGAAGGTCAGGCGGTTGCCGGCTGCCCACCCAGGGTCTCGGCGAGGACCGCGCGGTGGGTGGGATCGGCCTTCTCTTGGGCCTTGCGTCCGGCATCGGTGATGCAGGCGAAGATCCCGCGGCGGTCGTGGTCGCAGATCGCACGGCTGACGTAGCCGGCCTCCTCGAGCCGCTGGACGAGGCGTGAGAGGGCGCTCTGGCTGAGATGGACCTCGTCGGCCAGCTCCTGGATCCGGCGCCCCTTTGGGGCGTCGACCTCGGCGAGCCGATCCAGAACCTCGTACTCGCTCAAGGAGAGCTGGTGCTCCCGCTCCAGGGCGCGCTCGAGCGCCTCCCGGACCCGAGCATGCGCCGCCTCGAGCTCACTCCACTGATTCAGAAGGTGGTCGTTCTTGACATCTCAGTCTCAGCATCTCCTCGCCCCTAACGGGGCCGCATTATAACAAAAGTTGCATTCGCATAAAGTGTTGACACAATGCATGCGTATGCATATACTAGCGACCTTCAACTGACCACTGACGGGGAGGCCCGGAATGCAGCAGGAGTCAGCACAGTCACCAAAGACCAGCTTCGACGCCCAGGCCTGGTGGTTGCTGGCTCTCATCTGCGGCGTGCTCTTCCTTGACGGGCTCGACGTCTCGATGGTCGGCGTCGCCCTGCCGAGCATCGGGAGCGAGCTGGGGCTCGAGCCGAGCTCTCTGCAGTGGGTGGTGAGCGGCTACATCCTCGGCTACGGCGGCCTGCTCCTGCTGGGCGGACGGGCGGCGGACCTGCTGGGCCGCCGCCGGGTCCTGCTTGCCGGGCTCACCGTCTTCCTGGTCGCCTCCTTCATCGGTGGCCTGGCCAACGACGGGAACACCCTGATCGCGACCAGGTTCATCAAGGGTGCGGCGGCGGCGTTCACCGCGCCGGCGGTGCTCTCGATCATCACCACGAAATTCGCGGAGGGCCCGGTGCGGAACAAGGCGCTGAGCATCTACGCGGCTGTCGGAGCGAGCGGCTGGTCGCTCGGCCTTGTCTTCGGCGGCGCGCTCACCGAGCTGGGCTGGCGGTACACGTTCTTCATGCCGGTCCCGATCGCTCTGGCGATCCTGCTGCTGCTGCCGCGCTTCCTCGACAAGGATGAGCCGGCGGTCAGGGTCACTCGGCGCAGCTTCGACTTCAGCGGCACGGCGACCCTTGCGGTGGCGATGCTGGGGCTGGTCTACACGATCGTCGAGGCTCCAGAAGTCGGCTGGGCAGCGACGCAGACGCTGCTGTCGTTCGCCGCGATCGCAATGTTGCTGACCGCGTTCGTCCTGATCGAACAGCGCAGCGCCAATCCGCTGGTCCGGCTGGGGATCCTGAAATCGACGGCACTCCGGCGCGCCAACTACGGCGCGATGGCGCTGCTCGGCAGCTGGTTCGGGTTTCAGTTCATCGGCACCCTCTACATGCAGAACCTGAGGGGCTGGTCGCCGATCGAGATGGCGCTCGCCTTCCTCCCGGCCGGGTTGATCGTCGCGTTCGGCTCGCCGAACGTCGGGCGACTGGTGACCAGGGTGGGTCCGGCGATCCCCGTGGGATTCGGGTTGGTGAGCCTCGGGCTGGCCTACCTGCTGTTCTGGAACATCGGGGCCGATTCGGGCTACCTGACGGCGATGCTGCCGACCTTCCTGCTTTCCGGGATCGGGTTCACGCTCGCGTTCGGGCCGCTGACGATCGCCGCGACGAGCGACGTCAAGGACGAGGAGCAGGGACTCGCCTCCGGGCTCGTCTACACCTCGTTCCAGCTGGGCGGAGCGGTCGGGTTGGCGATCGCCACCGCGGTGATAGATGCCGGAACCTCCGGCTCAAGCGCGACGGCGGGCAGCGCCCAGGCGCTTCTCGACGGGTACCAGCCCGGGATCCTCGTCTCGGTCGCGATCGCGGCGCTCGGCGCCGCCGTCATCCTGATTCCCCTCCTCGGGCGCTACGTGCCCGAACGGGTCCGGGTGGCCGTCGCCACCGGCTCCGACAAGGGCGGCCGCGGCTAGCTGCCCCCGGCAGCGCCCCCGAGGGGTGGCCGGTTTCCCCACCGGCCACCCCTCCGGCCGCCCTTCCCCGCCTGCAAATCGCCGCATCTTGGGCGGTGGAACGGGCCGGGCCGCGCCTTGCCCGCTGCTACCCTGACCGTGCGGGCTGAGTTCCTGCTCGCGCATCCGATCTCCAGAGGTTGAGACACCTCGTCAGAGCCTTGACTGAGCCGCGGTTCGACGTTCCCGATCGCGATGGCCCGCGCGATGAATGCGGGGTCTTCGGCGTATACGCACCCGGCCGAGAGGTCGCCCGCCTCGCCTACTTCGGCCTCTACGCGCTCCAGCACCGCGGCCAGGAATCGGCAGGGATCGCAACCTGCGAGGGCGGCCACATCACCACGATGCGTGAGCTCGGCCTGGTCTCCCAGGTGTTCGACGAGGAGAAGCTGCAGGCGCTCGAGGGGGACATGGCAATCGGCCACGTTCGCTACTCGACCACCGGCGGCGGCGCCTGGGAGAACGCTCAGCCGGTCTGGCGCGACGACGGCCGTGAGCTCGCCCTCGCCCACAACGGCAACCTGACCAACGCGGTCGCGCTCTATAACGAGCTGACCGAACAGGGGGTGAAGCTTCGGGGCACCTCGGACTCGGAGATCATCGCCGCACTCCTCTCCAGCCGCGCGGGAGAGGGGAACGAGTGGATCGAGGACGCCGTCGCCGAGGTGATGCCGCGGCTCGAGGGCGCCTACTCGACGGTGGTGATGACGAAGCACGCGGTGGTCGCCTTCCGCGATCCGCACGGGGTCCGCCCGTTGGCCCTCGGGAAGATGAAGCCGAGCGACGACCTCGGAGAGTGCTTCGTGGTCGCCTCCGAGTCCTGTGCCTTCGACATCATCGGCGCCCAGCTGATCCGCGAGGTGCAGCCGGGCGAGATGGTCTCGCTGACCGCTGAGGGGCTCCAGATGAAGCCGGTGATCAAGGGGAAGCGCTCGGCCCAATGCGTGTTCGAGCACATCTACTTCTCCCGTCCCGACACGAAGCTCGAGGGCCGGGTGCTGCAGGGGGTCCGCGGCCGGATGGGCGAGCTGCTCTGGAAGGAGGCGCCGGTCGACGCCGACCTGGTGATCACCGTCCCCGACTCCGGCAACCCGGCGGCGAATGGCTTCGCCCGCGCCTCGGGGCTGCCGAAGGACGACGGGCTGATCAAGAACCGCTACGTGGCGAGGACGTTCATCCAGCCCGGCCAGGAGCTGCGCAAGCACGGCCTGCGGATGAAGTTCAACCCCCTGCCCGAGATCGTCGCCGGCAAGCGGGTGGTGGTCGTCGACGACTCGATCGTGCGCGGGAACACGACCCGCCAGATCGTCGCGATGCTCAAGGACGCGGGCGCGAAGGAGGTGCACCTGCGGATCTCCTCTCCCCCGATCCGCCATCCCTGCCACTACGGGATCGACATGTCTACCCGGGAGGAGATGGTCGCCCACGAGCGCACGGTCGAGGAGATCGCCGCCGAGCTTGGCGCCGACTCCCTCGCCTATCTCTCGATCGAGGCCGTCTACGAGGCGGTCGGCACCCCGCGCGAGCGCCACTGCGACGCCTGCTTCACCGGCGACTACCCCCTCGGCGATCCCGATGGGGCGAACGGCAAGTTCGCGCTCGAGGACATCGCCGTCGTTCCCGCCTCACGCTGACCTGGCGCACTCCAGGATGCGACAGGATGCGCGGGTGAGCTCGTTCCGCATCGCCGTCCTTGCCTCGGGGGGCGGGACCAACCTCCAGGCGATCCTCGACCAGCTCCACGGCACTGACGGGATCGAGGTGGTGGGCGCGATCTCGGACAAGCCCGAGGCGCAGGCGCTGGAGCGAGCGCGGCGGGCCGACGTCGAGACCGCCGTCTTCGCCGCCTCGGATCACGAGGACCGGGAGGAGCGCGACCGAGCGATCGGCGATTGGCTCGAGCAGCGAGAGGTGGATCTGGTGGTGCTGGCGGGATACATGCAGCTGCTCTCGCCGGCGTTCGTGCAGCGGTTCCGAGGGCGGGTGATCAACGTCCACCCGGCTCTCCTGCCCGCCTTCCCAGGACTGGAGGCGGTCCAACAGGCGCTCGACCACGGCTCGAAGGTCACGGGGGTCACCGTTCACTTCGTCGACGAGGGCGTCGACTCGGGTCCGATCATCTTCCAGCGGCCGGTGGAGGTCCCGCCCAGCCGGGATTGGGACGAAACCGAGGAGCTGGTCCACGCGACCGAGCACACCCTGCTGCCGGAGGCGATCCGGATGATCGCCGCGGGCCGCGTGCGGATCGACGCCGACAACCCGCGGCTTGTCCACATCGACCCGGCGCCGGAGGGCTGACAGCTTGTCCTCCGCCGTCCGCCGCCCCTAGACTCGGCCTCCGGTGTCGACCAGGCCCACCTCAGAGATCGCTCCGGAGCCGGCCGGCGAGTCGCTGCCGGTGCGCCGGGCGCTGATCTCGGTCTCCGACAAGACCGGGGTCGCCGACTTCGCCGCGGGGCTCGCCAGGCTGGGGGTGGAGATCGTCTCGACCGGGGGCACCCAATCGGTCCTCGGCGAGTCCGGGGTCGAGGTGCGGGGGGTCGAGGACCTGACCGGCTTCCCGGAGATCCTCGACGGGCGGGTGAAGACCCTCCATCCGAACCTGCATGCGGCACTGCTGGCGATTCGGGACAACGACGAGCACGCGGCCACCCTCCGCGAGCACGAGATCGAGGAGATCGACCTGGTCTGCGTGAACCTCTATCCGTTCGAGCGCACCGTCGCTCGCATCGACGTGCCCGAGGAGGAGGCGATCGAGAACATCGACGTCGGCGGCCCGACGATGATCCGGGCCGCCGCCAAGAACCACCGTTACGTCGCGGTCCTTGTCAGGCCCGAGAGCTACGACGCGGTGCTGAGCGAGCTCGAGGAGACGGGTGAACTCTCCGCCGCGACCCGGCACTGGCTCGCGAACGAGGCGTTCGCCTACACCGCCCGCTACGACGCCGCGATCAGCCGCTGGTTCGGACGCCGCTATGAGGCGCTGCCGACGTACTGGGTGACCGCCTGGGAGAAGGAGCTCGATCTCTCCTACGGCGAGAACCCGCACCAGCGCGCGGCGCTCTACGTGGAGCCGCGGGCTCGCTCGCACGTGCTCTCTCGGGTCGCGAAGCTGCACGGCCGGCCGCTCTCGTTCAACAACGTCCTCGATCTGAACTCGGCGCGGGGCCTGCTCACCGACCTCGAGGGCGACGGCTGCGTGATCGTCAAGCACAACAATCCCTGCGGGGTCGCGGAGGCTGAGTCGATCGCCGCCGCTTACGAGGCGGCGTTCGCCTGTGACCCGACGTCGGCGTTCGGGGGCGTCGTCGCGCTCAACCGGCCGGTGGACAAGCCGCTTGCGGAGCGACTTCACAAGCAGTTCATCGAGGTCCTGATCGCCCCCGCCTATGAGGACGGCGCGCTCGAGGTCCTCCAGCAGAAGGAGGCGATCCGGATTCTCGAGGAAACCGAGCGGCGCGATCACCAGATCGAGCCGGACATCAAGCGGGTGCGGGGCGGGATCCTGGTCCAGGACGCCGACGGCACCCCGGAGCCGCGGGAGCTGATGGAGGTGCCGACCAAGACCCAGCCGACGGACGAACAGTGGAAGGACCTGCTGTTCGCCTGGCGGGTCGTCCGCCATGTCCGCTCGAACGCGATCGTCCTTGCGCGTGGGGGCGCCACCCTCGGGATCGGCGCCGGCCAGATGAGCCGGGTGGATTCGGTGCGGCTTGCGATCGAGAAGGCGAAGGAGGCCAGGGGCCCGGATGCCGAGACGCTGCTGGCCGGATCGGTGATCGCCTCCGACGCGTTCTTCCCGTTCGCGGACGGGCCGCAGGCGGCGATCGACGTCGGCGCCACCGCGGTGATCCAGCCGGGCGGCTCGGTGCGTGACGCCGAGGTGATCGAGGCCTGCGACTCGGCCGGCGTCGCGATGGTCTTCACCAAGCGCCGCCACTTCCGACACTAGCCCGAGGCGCTGCCAGAATTCGGCGGCGCCCCTAACTCAACAGGCTAGAGTTCCGGCCTTTTAAGCCGGCGGTCCGGGTTCGAGTCCCGGGGGGCGCACTAGAGTTTGCCGCGCGATGAGGATCTCGGCCAAGGTCGACTATGCGGTCCGGGCGGCGGTTGAGTTGGCGGCCGCCGGCGACGATCCGATCAAAGGCGAGGCCATCTCGGAGGCGCAGGGGATCCCGCTCAAATTCCTCGAGAACATCCTCGGCGAGCTCAAACATGTCGGGATCATTGCCAGCCGCCGGGGAGCGCAGGGCGGCTACTGGCTCGCGAAGCCGGCCGACGAGATCGTCCTCGCCGAGATCGTCCGCGCCGTCGAGGGACCGCTGGCGACGGTTCGCGGCGAGGCTCCCGAGAGCCTCCACTACCAGGGCGGGGCGGAGCCGCTGCAGAACGTCTGGATCGCCGTCCGCGCCAACCTCCGCGCGATCATGGACCGGGTGACCCTCGCCGACGTGGTCAGCGGAAAACTTCCCGCCGAGGTGAGGGAGCTGAGCGAGCCGGCCGAAGCCTGGAGTCAGCGTTAGCCGTCGTCCTCGGCGACGCGGACCCGATGATGGCCTGCCGGCTCGCTCAGCACCTCTCGATCGGAACCCTCCCTAGGCCGTCTCCAGCTCGGTCTCGGGCGCGGGCGCGCCAGAGTCGAAGGTCCTGCTGGCGCGAGGCCTTACGAAGACGATCTGCCCCTCGGCCAGCTCCAGCTCCTCTACCTGGTCTCGGGTCAGCTGGACAGAGAAGTGCTCGCCGCCCTCGAGGGTGAGCTCCACCCGCACCTCGAAGCCGAGATGGACGATCCGGTCGATCAGCGCCTCGATCGTCTGCCCGTTCGGCTCGTGGCGGACCTCGACGTCGTGCGGGCGCACCCACGCCTCGCCGAGCCGGTGGGCCGGCCCGACGAAGGCCATCACGAACTCCGAGGCCGGGTTCTCATAGAGGTCGCGCGGCTCTCCTGACTGCTCGACCGCACCGTCATTCATGACGATGATCTGCTCGGCGACGTCCATCGCCTCCTCCTGATCGTGGGTGACGAAGATCGTGGTCACGTGGACCTCGTCGTGGAGGCGGCGCAGCCAGGTGCGCAGCTCCTCGCGCACCTTGGCGTCCAGGGCGCCGAACGGCTCGTCGAGCAGCAGCACCCGCGGCTCCACCGCAAGCGCCCGGGCCAGCGCCATCCGCTGGCGCTGTCCGCCGGAGAGCTGGTTGGGGAAGCGCCGGTCGAACCCGGTGAGGTGGACGAGGTCGATCAGCTGCGTGACCCGCTCCCGGATCGCGCCACTGCCCTTGCCCCTGATCTTCAGCCCGAAGGCGATGTTGTCGAACACCGTCATGTGCTTGAAGGCGGCGTAGTGCTGGAAGACGAAGCCGACGTTTCGGTCCTGAACGCGGGTCCCGGTGTTGTCCTCGCCCTCGATCAGGACGCTGCCCTGATCGGGCTGCTCGAGCCCCGCGATCACCCGAAGCAGCGTCGACTTGCCGCTGCCGCTCGGACCGAGCAGCGCGGTGAGGCCGCCGTCCGGCACCTTGATCGAGACGTCGTCGAGGGCGACGAAGTCTCCGAACCGCTTGGTCACGTCTTTGACCTCAATGGCCATGTCAGGCCTCCTTTTCGATCGGATGTGGAACGAGCACGCCGGTCCCTGGCGTCGCATCCGCGTCGTCTCCGCCGGCCTCGCTCTTTCGAGACCGCCGCTGCAGGTAGTTCATGCTGAAGAGGACCGCGAGGGCGAGGACGGCGAGGACGATCGCCGCCGCGTAGGCGCCCGCGAGGTTGAAGTTGGTGTACTCGTTCTCGACGAAGAGCGGCAGGGTCTCGGTCTGTCCGGAGATCTTTCCGGAGACGACGCTGACCGCGCCGAACTCCCCGAGGGCCCGGGCGGTCGCCAACACCACCCCGTAGGTGACCCCCCACCGAATCGAGGGGAGGGTGACCCGCCAGAAGGTCTGCCAGGGCGACGCGCCAAGCGTCTGGGCGGCCTGCTCCTGGTCCGTGCCGATCTCCTGAAGCACCGGCATCACCTCCCTGACCACGAAGGGAAGCGAGACGAAGACGGTGGCGAGCACCAGGCCAGGGGTCGAGAAGATGATCTGGATGCCGGCGTCTGCGAGCGGTCCGCCGAACAGGCCGTCCGTGCCGTAGATCAGGAACAGCGAGAGCCCGATCACGACCGGCGAGACGGCAAAGGGAAGGTCGATCACAGAGTTGATCAGCCCCCTTCCGAAAAATCTCTGGCGCACCAGCATCAGGGCGCAGAGCACCCCGAAGATCGTGTTCAGCGGCACCGCAATCCCGACGCAGACGATCGTCATCCAGAAGGCGTGGATCCCGTCCGAGCTGGTGACCGCGTCGAGCGGTGCCTGGAGCCCGTCCTCGAAGGTCCGGAAGAAGATCATCCCCAGGGGGATCACCAGGAGCGCGCCCAGGTAGAAGAGCGCCAAGCCGCGCATGCCGTAGCGGGCGAGCGGGCTAGGCGCGCTCATGACGGCTCCTCCAGCGAACGAACAGGTTGAGGGCGAAGAGGACGAGGACCGCGATCACGAGGAGCAGCACCGACACCGCCGCGGCGGCGGTCGTGTTGTCGCTCTCGATCCGGCCGAAGATGTAGACGGAGGCGACCTGGGTGTCGAATGGGATGTTGCCGGTGATCAGCACCAGGGAGCCGAACTCGCCGATCGCCCTGGCGAAGGCGAGGGCACAGCCGGCGACGATCGCCGGGGTCAGGTTGGGGAGGATGATGCTGCGGAAGATCCGGGTGTTCTTCGCGCCGAGCGAGGCGGCGGCCTCCTCCATCTCCTCGTCGATCTCGTGGAGCACCGGCTGCACCGCTCGGATCACGAATGGGAGGGTCACGAACAACAGCGCCAGGCCGACCGCGATCCTGGTGTAGGTGACGCTGATCCCGACCGGCGAGTCCTCGCCGTAGAGGGCGAGCAGCGTCAGGCCGGCGACGATCGTCGGCAGCGCGAACGGCAGGTCGATGATCGAGTTGACCAGGCGCTTGCCACGAAAGTCGTCGCGCACCATCACCCAGGCGATCAGCGTTCCCATCACCGCGTTGATCGCGACGATGATCAGCGACGCGATCAAGGTCAGCCTGATCGCCGCCACCGCCTCGGGTTCGGAGATCGCGTTCCAGAACGCGCTCATGCCATCGTCCGTCGAACGAAGGACGACCGCGCCGAGCGGAATCAGGACGATCAGGCTCAGCCAGGTGAGCACGATTCCGCGGGTGAGCACCTCCCCGCCGAAGGGGGCTCGGAAGCCCACCTTCGGCGGGGTCGCTACCGCTGTGTCGGCGGGCGGAGGTGTCATCTCAAGCCGCTCGTCGCTCCCCTACTCGGTCGGTGCCCCCTGCTCGCGCAGGATCTCGGTGACCTTCCCCGACTCGTCGTCGAAGAACTCATCGTCGACCTTGCCCCAACCGCCGAAGTCGGCGATCGTGAACTGGCCCGGGACCTCCGGGAACGCGTTCCTGTTCTGCTCGAGCACCGCCGGGATCACCGGCCGGTAGTGGTAGTCGGCGAAGATCTGCTGTCCCTCATCGCTGAGGATGAAGTCGAGCAGCGCCTGCGCCGCCTCCGGGTCCTGGGCCTCGGTGGTGACCGTGCCGGGGTTCTCGATCAGGATCGTCTGTTCAGGGATGACGAACTCGAGCTCGATCCCCTCGTCCTGAGCCTGGAGGGCCTCGTTCTCGTAGCCGATCAGGACGTCGCCCTTGCCGCTGGCGAACGTCTGCAGGGAGTCGCGGGCGCTGTCGTCGAGAACGGAGGTGTTCTCGAAGATCTGCGCGACGAAGTCCAGCGCTTCCTGCTCTGAGCGGCCCTGGTTGATCTGGGAGCCGTAGGCGGCCATGATGTTCCACTTCGCGCCGCCCGAGGTCGCCGGGTTCGGAGTGATGATCTCCACGTCGCCGGTGACCAGGTCCTCCCAGCTCTGGATGTTCTCCGGGTTGCCGGGGCGCACCGAGAGGGTCACGACCGAGTCGGTGATGATCCCCTTGTATTGACCGGCGTTCCAGTCCTCGGGGACCTTCCCCGCCTCGACCAGGGCGGTCATGTCGGGCTCCAGCGAGAGGTCGAGGAAGTCCGCCGCCTGGCCCGCCTCGACGGCCCGGCGCTGATCGCCGGAGGACCCGAACGAGGTCGAGAACTCGACGCCCTCGCCCCCCGAGGTGTCCTGGAAGGCGGGAATGATCCCCTCCTCGAACGCCTGCTGTGGCGTCGAATAGGCGACCAGGTCGATGTTTCCACCGCCACCGCCGCTGCCACCACTACCGCCGTCGTCGTCGTCGCCACATGCCGCGATCCCGAGCGTCGCCGCCAGGGCGATCCCCGCGATCCCAAGCCGCGTCGCGAAGCGGGACAGCTTGTTCTTCTCCTTGGTCATCTTCTTCCTTTTAGTCTTTTCTGAGTCGTTTACTGGACAATGTCGGCGGGCAAGGTAGCAGAGATCCCCACCTTGTGACTTGAAAAGGTGGGAAAGTTGATCGGATTAGGGTATTTCCCACTAGAGTGGTGGAAAAAGGCTGTCGCCGTGGTCAGCGCGGGCCAGGCAGGCTCAGAACAGGCTGGTCTGCTCGACCCCGGGCTCGCGCTCTTCGCGCTTCGCCTCACGCCTGGCCTTGAGTCGCTCGCGCCGGCTGTAGCGGGGGTCGGTCGGCCGGTTGGGGGCTCGCACCAGGCTGCCGAGGCGCTTCCCCTCCTCCCCGCGCAGGTAGGCGCCCCGCCGGTAGAGCCCCTCGTAGCGAGGGACCAGGTCGGGGCGCGCGGCGGAGAGCCAGGACATGAAGACCTCCTTCACCCCCGGGCGCAGATGGAGCCCGATCCCGTTGACGAAGGTCGCTCCTGCTTCCTCCGCAAGCGAGACGATCTCCTCGACCTGCTCGGGATCGTCGTTGATCCCCGGTATCAGCGGAGCAACCAGGACCCCGGAGGGGATCCCGGCCTCGTTGAACCTGGCCACCGCCTCGAGCCGCTTCCGCGGGTGGGGAGTGTGCGGCTCCGTCTCGCGCCACGCCTTCTCCTCGAGAGTTGGGACGGAGAAGTTGACGCTGACGTCCGCGACCTCGGCCAGCTCGAGGTAGAGGTCGAGGTCTCGAAGGGCTAGCGGCGACTTGGTGAGGACCGAGGCCGGAGTGCGCGTGTCCCGAAGCGCCTCGAGCATCGGAGGCATCAGCCGATAGCGACCCTCGGCCCACTGGTAGGGATCGGTGTTGGTGCCGAAGGCGACCAGCTCCCGCTTCCAGCTCGGCCGGCTGAGCTCAGCCCGGAGCAGCTCGGGCACGTTGACCTTGACGACGATCTCGCGCTCGAAGTCGCGGCCGGCGTCGAGGTCGAGGTAGGTATGGCTTTGGCGAGCGAAGCAGTAAACGCACGCATGGGAACAACCTCTGAAGGCATTGACCGTGTAGTTGAACGGGAGGTAACTGCCCGGGACCTTGTTCAGCGCCGACTTCGCCCGGACCTCGTGGAAGTTGATCCCGAGGGCCTCGGGAGCGTCGAAGGTCCGGACGCGCTCGACGTCGAGGCCGGGGAGGCTCCGGCCGCGTTCCCGCTCCACTTTCTGATCATCCCACCGCATCGAACATATGTTCCCATAGCGATCGGCCGACTGCACCCATGAAACGAAGGGTAGGAGCCCGCCGTGAGCTGAAGGCACCGGTGGATACTCAGGTCGATGGCCGACGATCGAACCAAGCTCCACCCGGCCGAGCACCGCGCCTACCGGGAGCTCTACCTCACCTCCCGGCAACTGGTGAGCCGCTGGGCGCGGCTGATCTCGGCGCTCGAGGGAACGCCGCACGCCGAGGTGCTCGAGCGGGGGCGGGACCGGATCGAGGAGCTGCTTGACGCGCTGCCGGCCGAGACTGAGCGGCGAGGGCTGTTCGCCGGGCCGATGGCGCTGGGCACCGGGGCGCGAATCGGCGACCTTCGCAGCTTGATCATCGACCGCTCAGCCGACAGCGGAATGGTGATGCGGGCGGCAGTGCTGGATATCGAGCATGTCGCCACCCTGCTCGGTCAGCTCGGGGCCCTCGCGGCCGCCCGCGGCGACGACGAGCTCGCCTCCTTCTGCCGCACTTCGGAGGCCTCGATCCGCCCCGAGGTCGAGGCGGTCCGGGTGGCCGCGGCCTCGCTCGGAGACTCACCCGAGCGCACGGCGGCCCCCCTGGACTCCTCGCTGCTCGGGCGCGCGGCACACGGCGTCGGCTGGGTGCTCGGCGCGGCGGGCGAGGCGGTCGACAACGTCACCGGCCGGCGACGCGGGCGCCGCGCCGACGACTAGACAGCGCGCTAGGAGAGCTCCGGGGTCCCCTCGACCGGGGTCGAGGCCTCGGCGTGGAGGCGCCGCGGGATCCGGCCCGCAAGCCGGGCCGCGTAGCCGGCCTCGACCGCGGCGCGCATCGCCGTCGCCATCCCGGCGGGGTCCTCCGCCCGGGAGACCGAGCTCGCGAGCAGCACCCCGTCGCAGCCCAGCTCCATCGCCAGCGCGGCGTCGGATGCGGTGCCGATCCCGGCGTCGAGGATCACCGGCACGCCGGAGCGCTCGGCGATGATCTGGATGTTGTAGGGGTTGCGGATCCCCATTCCGGACCCGATCGGCGAGCCGAGCGGCATCACCGCGGCGCAGCCGACCTCCTCGAGCCGGCGGGCGAGGATCGGGTCGTCGTTCGTGTAGGGGAGCACCGTGAACCCTTCGTCCACCAGCGTCTCGGCCGCAGCGA
Organism: uncultured Solirubrobacterales bacterium; assembly: GCA_963752585.1. Classification (GTDB taxonomy): domain Bacteria; phylum Actinomycetota; class Thermoleophilia; order Solirubrobacterales; family 70-9; genus CAVVYV01. The sequence continues at coordinate 4,528 of CAVVYV010000002.1, read as the reverse complement.
CCAGCTCGACCGCATCGGGGAACAGCGTCCGGTCGTCGCCGATCACCTCGAGCTTCACCCAGTCGGTCTCGAAGGCCTCCCGGGCGAGCCGGGCGGTGCGGACGGCGTCCCGGGCCGTGTAACAGCCCGCCGTGTTGGGAAGGGCGAACAGCTCCAGGCGCCGGATCAGGTCGAGCACCGACCCCTCCATCTCGGTGTCCACCCGGCGGAGGGCGACGGTGACGATCTCCGTTCCCGAGGCGAGCAGCGCCTGCTCCATCTGCTCGAGTGAACGAAAGCCGCCGCTGCCGACGATCAGGCGGGAGCCCCAGCTCCGCCCGCCGAGCTCGAACCCGTCCGGCGCCGCCCTGGATCGCCGCCAGCACCTCGACGCTTTGGCCGTCGGCGAGCGCAGTGGCTTCCCACTCGCTTCGCGGAACGACGTCGCCGTCGACCGCGGCCGCGACGCCGCGGCCCTCGGGCGCCGCCCCGGAGCGCTCGATCGCGGTCGCGACCGTGGCGCCATCGGGGAGCTCAACCGGGCGACCGTTGAGCTCGACGGTCATCGGACCGCCTCCGCGACCGCGGGCTCCGGCGAACCGCAGCGGTGAGAAGGGGCCAAGATCGTGGGGGGCTCGGTCCCTGGAGCAGCGCGGCCACCGAGTCCGCCGTCACCGGCGCCTGGAGGACGCCGTTGCGGAAGTGGCCGGTGGCGACGATCAGGCCCTCGGCGGCGAGGCCGATCAGGGCGCGTTGTCGGGGGTGCCGGGCCGCAGTCCGGCGCTTGTCTCCGCCAGCTCGAGCTCGGCGATCTCGGGGAGCAGCCGGTAGGCCTCGCGGAGCAACTCATGGACGCCCCCGGCGGTCACGGTCGTATCGAAGCCGGACTCCTCGACCGTCGCGCCGACGATCAGGCGACCGTCCCCGCGAGGGACGATGTAGACGCGCTCTCCGGCGACGATCCCCCCGCAGACCGGCTCCCCGGGAGCCCCTTGAGGGTGAGGATCTCGCCTTTCACCGGGCGGACGGGCAACCGAGCCTCGGCCGGGAGCCAGCGGCCGCCCGACCAGGCTCCGGAGGCGAGCACCACCGCCGGCGCCGAGAGATCCCGCCCGTTGGCTGTGCTCAGCCGCCAGGAACCCGCATCCCGCTCCGTCGCGACCACCTCGGCGCCGGAATCGACCGGCCGCGCCGCGGCGATCGAGGGCGGCGAGGAGGGCGCCGGTGAGCCTGCGTGGATCGGCGGCGGCCTCATGCCGTGCATGGACGCCGCCGCGAACCGCCGTCGCCAGCCCCGGCTCCACCCGGCGACACTCGCTGCCGCGGAGCCACTCGGACTCGAGCCCGAGCTGCCGGTGCAGCTCGTGCCGGCGGCGAAGCGCCTCTGCCTCGTCGCGATCGAGCGCGACGTGGAGCGCGCCGCATGCCGCGTAGCCGACCTCCTCCCCGGCATCGTCCTCCAGTTCGCGCGCGAACTCCGGCCAGCGCCGGAGCGACTCGAGGTTGAGGGAAAGCAGCGTCTCCTCGCCCCAGGAGGCCTCGCCGACCGGCGCCAGCATCCCGGCCGCGACGCCGGTGGCCCCGGCGGCCGGGCGGTCGCGCTCGAGCACGCATACGCGGGCGCCGGCGCGACGCCGCGCGCCAGGCGGCCGCGAACCCGATCACGCCGGCTCCGACGATCAGGGCGTCATATGAGTTCTCGCTCTTTGTGCCGTCATCGTGTGCTGACGGCTGATGCGCTCCAACCTCCCTGCGCCGGCATTACCCGGATCAGGTTCCGACGGTCGGCGGCGCTTCAGCCGCCCTCTCAGCCCTGGTGGGCTCCCGTATCTCCACTCATCGTACCCCCGTGGTGCTTGAACTACGCTTGGCCGAGGTGAGCGCACCGCCATCCCGACCCACACGTCCCGCGCCGCCGGAGGGGATCGGCCCGCTCCGGCGCCAGCGGCTCAAGTGGGCGCGCCTCTACTCGTCTGCGAGGCCCGGCCGTTCGGGGGGAGCCCGAGCCGTTGCTGCGGGCGGCGCTCACGGGAGGGGTCGGGATGATCGAGCTGCGCGACCGCGAGAACCGCGAAATGCGGTCGAGCGCTCCGGCCAGACCTTTCGACGGCTCGCCGACACCTACGGCGCCCTGTTCATCGTCAACGACGACCCGCACCTGGCCGTGGAGCTGCTCGCCGACGGCGTCCATGTCGGCCAGGAGGACATCGGCCCCGCCGAGGCCCGCGAGATCATCGGCCCTGAGGCGATCGTTGGCCTCTCCACCCACTCACCCGAGCAGATCGAGGCGGCGGCCGGGCAGCCGGTCGACTACATCAGCGTCGGCCCGATCTGGGAGACGCCGACGAAGGAGGGTCGCCCGGGACAGGGCTCGAGCTGATCCGGGAGGCCGCGAGGATCGCGACCCTGCCCTGGTTCGCGATCGGCGGCATCGACCCGGACAACGTCCGCGAGGTGGTCGAGGCGGGGGCGCGCCGGATCTGCGTTGTCCGGGCGATCCGGGATGCACTGACCCGCGGAGGCCGCCCGACACTTGCCGGCGCCGGTGGAGGCCGCCGCCCCAGGGCCGGGCGCGTGAAGCATGATGGGCAGCCGCGAACGGAAGCGGGAGCGAGCGCCGAAAGCGCAAGCGCCGCGCCGCCCAGCGGGCGGCCGAGACGGTCAACGAACCGGCGAACGGCGCCGGCGCGGCCGCGTCGGCGCCGAGAGCTTCGAGGAGCGGATGGCGCGGCGCTCGGAGGAGCGGGACACGGAGGCGCGGCGAAGCTGGAGCCGCTCGGGGCGGGTGAGCGCCCCCGCCGTCACCGTCGGAGCGGTCGTCTCGGCGTTGCTGGCGATCGTCTTCACCGTCTCGGCGGTGATCGCCGGGGCCGGCGTCGAGGTCGGCGGCGAGACCCGCACCGCGCCGATCGCCGTCTTCGCCGTGTCCTCTGGCTGATGGCCTGGGGGATGTAGCGCGCCCGCTACTGGGCGGTGCTCGGCTTCCAGATGCTGCTCATCCTGGCGATGCTCGCCAGCGCCTCTGGCTGGTGCAGGTGGCCACGGTTCTGCAGGCGCTGGCCACCGCCGCGCTCCTCCTGGGGTCAGGGGCGCTCTTCTACTTCCTGATCCGGGCGATGGCGCGGATCCAGATGCCCGAACCGCCCGGTCGATAGAGTCGAGAGGGATGGCGGCGTACGACGTGATCGTGGTTGGAGGCGGCCCGGGTGGCTACGTGGCGGCGATCCGCTCCGCCCAGCTGGGCCAGAAGACCGCCGTGGTCGAGCGCGACAAGCCCGGTGGCGCTGCCTCAACTACGCCTGCATCCCGGCGAAGACGGTGCTGCACACGGCGGAGGTCTACAGCGACGTAAACGGCAACGGCACCGACTCGGGATTAAGGCGAACGGGCTCTCGATCGACTGGAACGCGGTCCAGATCCGCCGCGCGAAGGTCTCGAAGACGCTCAAGGACGGCGTGAGATGCTCTGGAAGAAGAACAAGGTCGATTTCCTCGCCGGCGAGGCATCGCTCGAGGGGGGCGGCAAGGTCAAGGTCGGCTCCGACAGCCATGAGGCGAAGGCGATCGTGCTGGCAACAGGCTCGGTGGAGATGGCAATCCCGGGGTCGAGTTCTCCGACCGGTGATCGACACCTGGGGCGCCTGGTCGCTGGAGAAGCTACCGAAGGCGCTCGTGGTTGCGGGCGCCGGAGCGTCGGGCTCGGAGATCGCCTCCGCCTACGCTCGCCTTGGCGTCGAGGTGACCCTGGTCGAGATGCTGGACCGGGTCCTGCCTCTGGAGGACAAGGACATGGGGCGGGGGGTCGAGCGTCAGTTCAAGAAGGATGGATCGAATGCTGCTCGGCACGAAGGTCGAGGGGGTGACCGAGCAGAAGACCGGGGTGAAGGTGAGGGCGGCGACAAGGAGCTGAAGCCCGACGACCTCGTGATCGCAGGCGGACGTGCCTCCGGACACCGAGAAAGCTCGGACTGGACGCCGCAGGCGTCGAGACCGAGGAGAACGGCCAGATCAAGGCCGACGAGAACGAACGAACTTCCGGCGGACGGGATCCACGCCATCGGCGACCTGGTGCGGGGCCCGGGTCTCGTCGACAAGGCCCTCCGAGGAGGGCGTGGTCGCGGTCGAGACCCGCAGCCGGCTATTTCTTTACCGACGCCGTCAACGTGGACCTTCGTCCCCGGGCCGATCTTTCGTCGACCCCCAGGCCGGCGAGCGTCGGCATGAACCCGAGGCTCAGGCGAAGGATCCGTGGTCCGGCAGATCAGGTCGCAGTTCAAGTCGGCGGCGTCGGTGCCTCGCGTCGTCGACGATGTACCGCGCCGGGACTGGTGAAGATCGTCGGTGATCTGAAGCACGGCGGAGACCTCGGTGACCAGCGACATCGTCGGCAACTGGGGCTGGAGACATGATCAGAGTGAGTTTTCGTTGACGTACTGCCGCTGGAGGGCGGCGACCAGGAGCTGGCCCGGCGATCATCGATCCCACTGACGATCTCCTAGGGCGCGCTCTAGACGCGGCCCGCGCCGTGGACGGGGCTGGGCGATCCACGG
>CAVVYV010000001.1:0-260004 GCA_963752585.1 uncultured Solirubrobacterales bacterium | reverse complement strand
CGAGGGTCTCGAGCTGGGCGCTGGAGAGGGTTAGCTTGCGATGCTCGTGCTGGCCGTAGAAGGCGAGCAGGCGGCCGCCGATCGCCCGGAGCTCGGCCGCCGACGCCATCCGCCCCTGGATGAAGGCGCTGGTCCGGCCGGAGGCCGAGACCCGGCGCCCGAGGACGAGCTCGCCGGGGTCTTCCGGCAGCCGGGCGGCGATCTCGGCCAGCTCAGGGTCGCCGAGCATCCCCTCGGGCAGTTCGAACGCACCCTCGACGTAGGCCTCATCGGCGCCCGGCCGGACGATCTGCGGCCTCGCCTTGCCGCCCATGATCAGGTCGAAGGAGTGGGCGAGGATCGTCTTCCCCGCGCCGGTCTCGCCCGTGATCGCGTTCAGCCCCGGGCCGAGGCGGAGCTCGGCGCGCTCGATCAGGAGCAGGTTCTCGATCCGGAGCTCGAGCAGCATCGGCCACCCGTTCTAGCGACGGGTGCCGACGGATTACTCCCCGACCAGCTTGATCCTCCGGCGGAGCACGGTGCGGTTGCCCGCGGCGTCGGTGACCGCCACCTTCAACTTCGCGACGATCTCGTCCTCGCCGTCGAGGCGGTTGGCGGCGCTGCCGATCGGCGCCAACCGGAGAGCGACGGGGCCGAGACGGCCACACTCGGCGCCGCCCGGGCAATCAGCTGGGAGCGGCCACCTGGCCCGCTTGCGGCCGCTGCACCGGGGGACGGATGCGCAGGGTGGCAAGCACTCCTGCCGGCTCGTCGAGCTCGAGGAAGATCGGGAGGCCGAAGCGAAGGAATCTCGGGATCCGCTTGCGCTTCCGCACCCGGAGGCGGATTCCCCCCGTACTCGAACCCCGCACGCCTCCCGGGCCGCCGGTGGTCTGGCGGAACGGGCCCGTGACCTCGTAGACGACACCCGCGGGGGCCTCATCGGTGCCAACTGCGAAGCTGCGCTGGGCGCCGAAGTACATCCGCGTTCCATCCGGGCTGAATATGACGCCCCACGGTCTCGTTGTCCGCGAGCGGATTCGGCTCCGTAGGACCGGCGTGCTTGACCGGGTCGAGCTTGAGGAAGCGGGTGATCTCGAAGTCGGGGGTGATCAGGCAGATGTCGTGATCGGCGCCGTCCTCACAGACGTAGATGTCGCCCGATGGTGAGACGGTGATGTTGTCCACTCCGCTGAGCGGGCCCGCAGGGCCGACGGCGGTCGGGTCATAGAGGACCTCGAGCTCAGAGCCGGCGATCGTGTAGGTCCAGACTCGCCCGTCGCCCTTCGTGGTGAAGTAGACGACGCCCTCGTCGTACCAGATCCCCTCGCCGCCCTTGAAGTGGGCGGCGTCGTCGACCTGCTGGCGAGTGGGGTCGACATCTCGGCGCCGTCAGGGGTAAGCACTGGGACGCCGGCGCTCGGGTCCGGGACTTCCCTCCAAGTCAGCTTGCCGGGTTGGGCATTGCCATCGCCGTCGATCGGCCCCACGGCGACCTCGAGCGCACCAGCGGACAGGTCCGGATAGCTCGCCGGCGTGAACCGGTAGAGGCAGCCGTCCGGCTTGTCCTCGGTCAGGTAGAGGTGCCGGTTGACCGGATCGACGCAGACGGCCTCGTGAGCAAAGACGCCGAGCTCTGGGCGCGCCGTAGTCGCGGGGGTTAGCGGCGTGGATGTGGCGGGGTCGCACTCGTGAACCCGGCCCTGGAAGTGCTCCTCGCACGAGAGCCACTTGCCCCAGGGCGCCGGTCCGCCGGCGCAGTTGGAGGTGGTGCCACCGAGCACGCGATAGGCCCGCTCGACGGTCCCGTTGGATGCGAACTCGACCCCCGAGACGCCGCCGCCTCCAGGTGCGGGCACCTCGGAGTTCGCCACCAGGATCCAGCCACCGTCGGGCTGTCCCGCGGTGAGGGTGGGGAAGGTCGCCTGGCCGTCGGTGCCGCCGTGCCAGGTGTAGCCGCCCCCGCCGGGAACCATGCTCTGACCGCGGGCGATCTCGCGCGAGCTGAACCCGGCCGGGAGCGCGATGCCGTCGGCGTTGAAGGTGGGGCTGATCGGCCCGTATGGCCCGGCGCCGACGGTGACCGGCCCGGCGGCGAAGGCGCGCTCGAAGAACGCGGGGCCGAGCGCGAGCGCGCCGGCGCTCGAGAGGCCGGCGCGGAGGAACGCCCGGCGGTTCAGCTGAAAGCTCGTGTGCCCCATATCAATACATGCCCCCTGCCCGAACCGAGCGCTGGGACGATAGTCAATGGGCAGCGCCCGATGTCGCAGTTCTGTTAACGGCGCACAGGCGCGGGCTACTGAGCCAGGCGGCCGAACTTCTCGCGGATCCGGTGGTAGAAGTTGGCGCCCGGCAGCTGGGCGAGCGTGGCGACGCCCTCGCGAAAGCGGATCTCCACCTCCGCGCCCGGGCTCCAGCACCCCGCTTGCCTCGCCGTCGAGCGAGACCTCAACCGGCTCGCGGCCGGCGGCGTTGGCGACGTGAAGGGAGTCGCCGGGTGCGACCACCAGCGCCCGCGCGGTGAGGGTGTGGGGGGCGATGAAGCTGACGACGATATCCCTTCACCCCCCAGGCGAGGATCGGGCCCGCCGTTGGCGAGGTTGTAGCCGGTCGACCCGGCCGGGGTCGCCGCGACCAGGCCGTCGCATCGCACCTTGCCGACCTCCTCGTCGCCGACCCGGTAGGAGAGCTCGGCGACCCGGCCCTCCGGGCGCCGGAGGAAGGAGACGTCGTTGAGCGCCACCGGCGGCCCGTCCCCCACCTCCGCCTCGAGGCCCGGCATGTCCATCATCTCGAAGTCGCCGCTGAACGCGCGCCGCAGCCCCTCCTCCAGCTCCTCGCGCTCGACCGCCGCGAGGAAGCCGACGGTGCCGAAGTTGATTCCGAAGACCGGCACCCCGGTGCCGGCGTAATGCCGGAGCGCGTAGAGGATGCTGCCGTCGCCGCCGAGGACGAGGCAGACGTCGGGCGGTCGGGCATCTCCTCCACCCGCTCGAGCTCGGTGACCGCCTCGCCGTGCTTGTCGTGCTCGTCCGGCGGGACGACCAGCTCGACCGCAGGCCTCGCGGGCGATCCTCGCGCGTCTCGGCGACCGCCTCGGTCGCCTCGTCCGGATGCGTGTGGGTGACGAGGACGGCGGCCTTCACGGCTCCACCTCGGTGATCGCCGCCTCCATGTCCACCGACTCGCCATCGCGGGCGCACCAGATGAAGGTCTCGAGGTTCCCCTTCGGCCCGGGCAACCCAGAAGAGGCGAGCCCGCGGACGACAAGGCCCTCCTCCTCGGCCGCGGCGGCGACCTGGCGGATCGCATCGCGGCGATCGCCGGCCTCCCGCACCACGCCACCCTTGCCGACCCGCTCGGGGCCGAGCTCGAACTGGGGCTTGACCAACGCCAGCAGGTCGACCTCGGGCGCGGCCGCCTCGGCGATCGGGCCAAGGAGCTTCCGCGAGGGAGATGAAGGAGACGTCCACCGTCACCAGGTGAGCCTGGAACGGCAAGGTCGAGTCGCCGAGGTAGCGGGCGTTGATCCGCTCCATCACCAGCACCCGGGAGTCCTCGCGCAGGCGCCAGTCGAGCTGGCCGTAGCCGACGTCGAGCGCGATCACCGCCGTGGCGCCGCGCTGCAGCAGGCAGTCGGTGAAGCCTCCCGTCGAGGCTCCGACGTCTAGGCAGAGGCGCCCCTCGACCTCGACCGGGAGCGCCTCGAGGGCGTTGGCGAGCTTCGTCCCCCCGCGGGAGACGAACTCCTCGCCCTCCTTGACGATGAGCTCCGCGTCCTCGGGCAGGAGCTCGCTCGGCTTCGCGACCTCGGGGCCGTCCGCGGCCGAGGCGCACCCGCCCGGCCCGCACCGAGGCGGCGGCGGCCGAGCGAGACGCGGCCAGGCCGCGCTCGGCGAGCATGGTGTCGGCGCGCCTGCGGCTCACGCGGCGAACTTAACGCTCCCATGCGCGCTCAGCGGGGCTTTCGCTGCGGAGCTCTGTGATCGCCCTCACACACGAATCGCACATACGTTCGTACCCTGAGTCGCGCCATGAGTGTCCTCAGAGCGATACCGATCCAGATCCACGCGGCCCTCGAGGTCGTCGCCGCGCCGCTGCTGATCGTGGCGCCGTTCGCGCTCGGCTTCGGCTATCTGGCCGGCGCCCTCAGCATCGCGCTGGGGGTGGCGCTGATCGGGCTCGCCCTCTCCGTCTACGGCGATGACCAGCGGGGCAGCCAGATCCCGCTGACGGCACACGCCGGTCTCGACTACTGCTCGCCGCGATCACGATCGCGGTCGGGGTCGTCGCGGCGATCGTCGGGGACTTCGTGGCAACAGTCTTTTTGGTCGGGTTCGGCTCCGCGCATTTGGCGCTGACCGCTTCAACGCGGTTCAGTCGCCCGCTCGGGGCTTAACCGCCTACCTCCCATAGACAAAAGCAGCACACATATCTCTCCTCCCTGTAGTACCCCAGGAACGGCCCGCCTCGGCGGGTCGTTTCTATTCGGGGGTTGCCGGGATTTCGCCCCACGGCGTGGGGCTCGCGCCTACGCCGGCTCGGGCAGGAGCCGGTCCACAAGCTCTAGAGCTGGGCGGCCCTCGAACATGGGCATGACGTCGGGCCGGTAGAGGATCAGCGCCAGGCTCGGCGCGACCATGAAGTCCGCGGCGTTCAGCTGCACTCCCCCGAGGACACCGTCGGCGATCCAGGCGTCGATTCGGTCGAGCATCGGGGGGAGCTCGGCCAGGAGCTCGCGCTCAGCCGCCGGGCCGGCGGCAAAGACCCCGCTGAGGATCCTCGGGACGATCAGGCGTCGCGTGAGCGCTCGCTTGTAGAGGAGGTATCCAAGCCGCCCGTCTCCTGATGACCGGCTGAACGCCGCCGGGTCGCGGACCATCGCCGCCCCCGGGATCCGGCGGGCGGCCATCTGTAGCGTTTCGTTCGCCCAGCCCTCCGCCTCCTCGACCGCCGCTCGTCGCTCAGGGTCGGTCGGGAACAGCGCGGGCTCGGGGTGGCGCTCGTCCAGGAAGCGCGCGATCCCGTGGTTGGTCGAGATCCGGTCGCCGTTGGCGGCGAGCGCCGGCACAGTGCCGAGGCGATCGCCTAGGCGTAGCCCGAACGTGCGCCGTGCGCCAGCGCTGCGCGTCTGCCCTCCCGCGTCGAATCCGTGCAACCGGACTACCAGCGGGTGCAGGAGCGTGACGATGTCGACGCGCCGGTACGGAACCTGCTTGTGCTCGAGCATGAGCATCGCCGAGCGGCACGCGTGCGAACCGGGGATGACGTAGAGCGTGTACATACCGACTGGTCAGTCGGTACTATATCCACTATGCCCGCAACCGAAACGCCCAGACCCGGCAAACAGCGCAGGTCGAGCGGGGACGCCGGGGCGCGTGTCGATCGGCGCACCCGCGCCGCGCGCGCAGAGGGCCGCGAGGCTCGCGACGAGCTCCTGACCGCGGCGCTGCGGGTCTTCGCACGCCGCGGCTACCGCGAGGCCGGCGTCGACGAGATCGCCGCCGAGGCGGGCTACTCCAAGGGGGCGCTCTACTGGCACTTCTCCGGCAAGGAGGAACTCCTCATGGCGCTCCTCGAGGAGCGCATCGACGCACCGATGCGCGACAGGTTCGCGCTGCTCGCATCGGCGCCGCCCGAGCGCGACATGTCGGTGGAGGGGACCCGGGCGTTCGCTCAACAGCTCGGCGAGCAGCGCGAGGCGATGCTCCTCGAGCGCGAGTATTGGAGCCTCGCGATCCGCGATCCCGAGCTCCGCGCCCGCTACGCCGAGCGCCAGACGGAGCTTCGCGGCGCCCTAGCCGCCGCGATGGAAGCCCGGGCGCGCCACCTCGGGACGCCCGACCTCACGATGCCGGCGGAGGACGTCGCTCGCATCGTGATGAGCATCATCGGCGGCCTCGCGGTCGATGAGCTGATCGAGCCGGGTTCCGTCCCCCCGGAGCTCCTCGGCGAGGCCCTCGCGCTCGTCTACGCCGGCTTGGTGGCACGCGCTCAGGGGCCCTGAGGCCGCTTACCGAGGCTTAACCCGGTCCTTCCCTTTCCCTTGCCCGGCCCTGGGCATCGTCTGACGGGCGACGCCGATAGTGGCCGCACCCCAACCAAGGAGGAAGCATGGGCATTTTCAACAAGGTGATCATCGCTGTGGTCGCCGGCCTGATCGTCGGTGGCGGCGCCGTGGTCGCCGGCGCGGCGACCGGCGGCGACGACAGCATGAGCAGCACGACCGACAGCACGACGACCACCGACGGTACGACCACCACCGACAGCACGACGACCACAGAAACGACCACCACCGACGACATCAGCGGGCCCTGCGACGAGGCCGAGCACGCGAACGACCCGCGCTGCAACGGCGTCAACGAGCCCAACGGCAACAACAACGACGTCGACAACTCCGGCCCCGGGAACGCACGGGACCGTCATGGCGATCGGGAGGACAACTCCGGGCCGGGCAACGCCCGCGACCGCGACGACGACCGGGAGGACAACTCCGGGCCCGGTAACGCCGAGGATCGCCACGGCGACGATGACGACGATGACGACCACAGCGGCTCGGACTCGGGCGGCGGCAGCTCGGGACACGGTTGATCGAACCGCGGTCGTAGCATCCGCGGAATGAGCGTCGAGCGCCAGCGGCCGGTGATCCTGCTCGTCGAGGACGAGGAGGCGATCACCGAGCCGCTGGCCGAAGCGCTCGACCGCGAGGGCTTCGATCCGCGGGTGGCCGGCACGGCGCGGGAGGCGCTCGAATCCGCCCGGAGCGCACAGCCTGATCTTGTTCTGCTCGACATCGGACTCCCCGACGGATCCGGGCTCGACGTCTGCCGCGAGCTCCGGCGGGACGCGGAGGTGCCGATCATCATGCTCACCGCGCGCGGGTCGGAGGCCGATCGGGTCGCGGGCCTCGAGCTCGGGGCCGACGACTACGTGGTCAAGCCCTTCTCCGCGCGAGAGGTGGCGGCGCGAGTCCGAGCGGTGCTCCGCCGCGCGACGGCGGCCTCCGGCGACGGGCGAGCCGATCACGATCGGCGAACTGCGCCTCGATCAGGCCCGCCATGAGGCGACGCTGGGCGGCAAGCCGCTCGAGTTGTCCCGAAAGGAGTTCGAGCTGCTGCGGACGCTGATGGCCGAGGCCGGCTCGGTGATCACCCGCGAGGCGCTGATCGACCAGGTCTGGGACATGAACTGGTTCGGGTCGACGAAGACCCTCGACGTCCACATCAGCGGGCTGCGGAAGAAGCTCGGGGACGACCCGCAGAAGCCGAGCTACATCCACACCGTGCGCGGGGTCGGCTTCCGGTTCTCGGGGCCCGAGGAGGCGTGAGCCTCCGGGCCCGCCTTCTGGCGGCCTTCGCCTACGCGCTGGTGGTGGTGATCGTGGCGCTGGAGGTGCCGCTGGCCGCCAACCTCAATGACCGGGTCAACGCCGAGGTCGAGGCCGACTCGGCGGCTCAGGCCCAGGTGGCCGCGGGCTCGATCGCCGACCAGCTCAACCGTCCCGCGCGCCTCGATGCGCTCACCGAGGAGGCCGCGAGGCAGCTCGGCGGAAGGGTCTTCGTGGTCGACGGGCGCGGGCGGCTGCTCGCCGATTCCTCCGACGAGATCAAGGTCGGCTCCTCGGTGTTCGCGAACCAGCAGCACCCACCGCTGCGGGAGGCCCTGGACGGAAGCGTCGGCCAGGGCACGCATCCCCCAGACCTCGACGTCCTCTCCACCGCCGTACCGATCGTCCGAAACGGGCGCACGATCGGCGCCCTGGAAGTCGAGCAGAGCCTCGACGCCGTCAACGACGCGGTCCGCGACGACGTCGCCGCCGTGATCGGCATCGGCCTCCTCGCGCTACTCCTCGGCCTCGGGGTTGCATGGATCCTCGCCGGGTCGATCGCCCGTCCGCTCCGCTCGCTGGCGGCGGTCGCGCGGCGGATGGCGTCGGGCGATCTCCGCGCCCGCGCGAGCGAGCGCGGCTCCCGCGAGCAAACCGACCTCGCCCACGCCTTCAACGAGATGGCGGAGCGGATCGAGGGCATGGTGGCCTCGCAGCGCGCCTTCGTCGCCGACGCCTCCCACCAGCTCCGCACCCCGCTCACCGGCCTCCGCCTTCGCCTCGAGGCCGCGGGCGTGAAGACGTCCGACACCGCCGTCGAAAGGGAGCTGGCGGCGGCGGAGAAGGAGGCCGGCCCGCCTCGACGTCCTCGTCGCCGATCTGCTTGCGCTGGCCTCCAGCGAGGAGCCCGCCGAGGACGAGGAGGCCGACCTCGGCGCGGCAGCGAGAGCCGCAGCCGAGCGCTGGCGCGTCGGCCGCGTCGGACGCCGGCGCCGAGATCGCGGTCGACGGGGCCGGCGAGGCGACGGTGCGGGCGGGACCCCGAGAGCTCGACGTCATCCTCGACAACCTGATCGAGAACGCGATCAAGTACTCGCCTCGGGGGGCGAGCCTGACGGTCGAGTGTGAGGCCTCCGAGGGGGTCGCCTCGGTCGCCGTCCTCAGCCCGTCGGGGCCGGTCGAGCCCGAGGTCGCCGAGCGCGCCTTCGAGCGCTTCTATCGGGGCGGTGGGAGAACGCAGGGCACCGGCCTCGGGCTGGCGATAGTTGCCGCCCTCGCTCGCAGGCGCGGCGGCCACGCGAGCCTCGAGAACGCCGGCGGCGGCGTGGTCCGCGCCGAGGTGACCCTGCCGACTTTGCCATCACCTAACCCGGCTTCCGTACGGTTCCGGCGATGACCACTCGCGAGCTCGTCCTCACGGCCCTCCTCGGCGTCGTCGGCCTGATCGCCGCGGCCGGAATCGCCCTGGCCGCGAACGCGGTGACCGGCGACGAGATCGGGCTCTCCCCGCAGCCGGTCTCCCTCGTCGATGGCGCCCAGGCGGCGAAGCCGAAGCCGGCGCCTGGCCCCGACGACGAGTCCGGCGAAGATCGAAGTGGCGAGGAGATCGACGACGACGGTGGCGAGGACAACAGCGGTCCCGGCTCGGCCAGCTCCGGCGAAGGTGGCGGCGAGGCCGAGGATCGATCGGGGAGCGACTCGGGCTCCTCGGGCGGCGGTGGATCGGACGACCGCTCTGGAAAGAGCGGTTCCGGCTCGAGTGGCAGCGGCTCGGACTCGAGCGGATCTGGGTCCAGCGGTTCCGGTTCGAGCGGATCGGGCTCCGGCGGCTCCGGGTCGGACGACTCCCCCGAACCCGCCGAACCTCATTAGGCCGCGGCGCTAGGGGCCGTGGCCGCGCGGCGAGTGGCCGGCGAGAGCCGGCGCGACAGCCCTTCGAGCTGCGGCCTGCCCCCGATCAGGAAGACGGAGATCAGGAAGCCCCCGAGGGCGAGGAAGGCGTCGAGGCGGAAGGCCGCTTCGAGTCCCTCGACGAAGTTGCCATCGCCCGACTCGACCAGCACGGTCGTTGTCAGCCCGAGGCCGACGGAGCCCCCGCGCGATCTGGAACATGTAGACGATCGCCCCGGCGAGGCTTCGTTGCGCCTCCTCCACCGCAGTCACGCCCGCGGTTGTCGCCGTCGGATAGAAGAGGCCGATGCCGAGGCCCATCAGGGCCAGGCCCGGCACGATCGCTCCGTAGCTCTCCTCGGAGACGAAGGCTGCGATCAACCCCGGGCCGACCGTGATGCAGAGCGAGCCGACGATCGCAAGCGGCTTCGCACCGAAGCGCTCATAGAGATTTCCCGCGGCGAACGACACCGCGGCGAAGGTGGCCATCATCGGCAGCATCCCGAGCCCCGCGCCGATCGGGGAGAAGTCGAGCGTCTTCAGCATGAACTGCGGGAGGTAGAGCATCGCCGCGAAGAAGACCGCAGACATCAGGAGGATCGCGGCACACGAGTAGGCGAAGTCGCGGTTTCGCATCACCGACGCGGGGACCAGGGCGTGGGTGAGCGCGCGCCGCTCGGCGAAGAAGAAGAACACCAGCATCAGCACGAAGACAGCGAGCAGCGCGACGATCCGCGGGTCCCCCCAGCCGAGCTTGATCACCTCGTCGAACGCGAGCAGCAAGGCGACCAGGCCGACCGAGATGCTGATGATCCCGGGGTAGTCGATCTTGGTATCGACGGGCTTCGGGCTGGCCTGGTGAACCTCCCGCCAGGTGACCAGCACCGCGAACGCGGTCACCGGCAGGTTGAGAAAGAAGATCCAGCGCCAGCTGAGGGCGTCCGTGAGGATGCCGCCGATCAACGGACCCGCCGCGTTGCCGATCCCCGCGGCGCCAAGGATCAGGCCCCCCGCGAGACCGGCGCGGGCATCGGGCAGGGCGGCGTAGGTCATCCCCAGGATCGCCGGCCACATCAGGGCGCCACCGATCCCCATCAGCACCCTGCTCGCGATCAGCCAGGCCTCGGTCTGGGCAACACCCCCGGCGAGGGACATCGTCGCGAAGATCGCCGAGCCTACGAAGAAGGCGCGGCGCCGACCGAAGAGGTCGGCGAGCCGGCCGCCGGTGACGATCAGGACGCCGAAGGTGAGCGCGTAGGCGTTGACCACCCACTGGGCGGTCGAGACGTCGGTCTCGAAGTCCTGCTCGATCTGGGGAATGGCGACGTTGATCGCCGAGAAGTCGTTGGCGAGGACGAAGACCGCGATCCCCATCGCGATCAGGGCCAGCCAGGTGCCCCGCTCGATCGGCTGCTCGCTGGCGTCGCCTGCCACGGCGGCGAACCCTATCCGCAGCGCCCGCCAGGACCAATATGAGCGCCGGGTGGCGGTAGGCTGCGATTCATCGCTTCACGGTCGACCGCACCCCTCTGTCGCGCGATCGAGGCCGTCTTCCCCGATCGCCCCTTCGAGCTGCGGTTCTGGGACGGCAACCGGGTCGAGGAGACCAGGGCGGGCGCGACGATCACCTTCCGCTCCCCGGACGCGCTCGGGCACATCCTCAGGGCGCCGGGCGAGCTCGGGCTCGGGCGCGCCTACGTCTGCGGCGAACTGGACGTCGACGACCTCGACGCGGTGATTGCCCTGCTCGGCCGCTGGCAGGCGCCGCCCCTCGGGATCGCCGCCAAGCTCCGGCTCGGCGTCGCGGCGCTCCGGGCCGCCGGGCTGCGCCGACCCCCACAGCCGCCCGCCGCCGAGCTCCGCCCGCACGGCTCGCGGCACAGCAAACGGCGCGACTCCGAGGCCGTCCGCCACCACTACGACGTCTCGAACGAGTTCTTCGCCCTGTTCCTGGACGAGTCGATGACCTACAGCTGCGCCCTGTTCGAGGAGGGGACCGAGACCCTGGAGGAGGCGCAGGCGGCGAAGCTCGAGCTGATCTGCCGGAAGCTCGAGCTCGAGCCCGGGCAGCGGATGCTCGACATCGGCTGCGGCTGGGGCAGCCTCGTGATCCACGCCGCCCGCGAGCACGGGGTCTCGGCGCTCGGGATCACCCTGTCGCCGCCCCAGGCTGAGCTCGCCGCCGAGCGCGCCCGGGATGCCGGCGTCGGCGATCTGGTCGAGATCAGGGTCGCGGACTATCGCGACCTCGCCGACGACAGCTTCGACGCCGTCGCCAGCATCGGCATGGTCGAGCACGTCGGGGAGTCCCAGGTGGACGAGTACGGTCGCCAGATCGCCCGGGTGCTGAGGCCCGACGGTCGGGTGCTCAACCACGGCATCGTCCGGGTCCCCGCGGAGGAGCACGGCGTCCATATCGGGGGCGAGTTCTCGAACCGCTACGTCTTCCCCGACGGCGAGCTCCTCAACCTCTCCCGGATGCTCGCCTCACTCGAGCGGGCGGGGTTCGAGACCCTGCACGTCGAGAACCTCCACACCGACTATGCCGAGACGCTTCGCCACTGGACCGAGCGCCTCGATCGCAACCGCGACCAGGCCGAGAGGCTGGCCGGGAGCGAGCGGCTCCGGGTCTGGCGCCTCTACCTGCGGGCCGCCCGCAACGGCTTCGAGGTCGGCAACACCGCCGTCTACCAGATGCTCTGCTCGCGGCCGCTCACCGAGCCGCCCGCGGCGACGCCGACCGGGGCCACGCACCCGGAGGCGCGGCGGCGCGTCCCCGTGTGATCAGGTCCCGGCCCCTCCTCTTCTCATGCCTGGTCCTGGCGGTGATCGCCGGGTTTCTCGGGCTCGACCACTTCTCCGGCCTGACCACGCAGTTCCTCCTCGGGGCGGCGACCTGGGTGGTCCTGATCGCCTCCTGCGCGCCGCTCGGCGCCGACCAGCGCGCCCGGGTGGCGCTCGTCGTCCTGGTCGCCACCTCGGCGGAGATCCTCGGCTCGGTGATCCTCGGCGCCTACACCTACCGGCTCGAGAACCTGCCCGCCTTCGTCCCCCCCGGTCATGGGCTCGTCTACCTCGGTGGCCTCGCGATCAGCCAGTCAGAGCTTGTCCGCCGCCACCGGCGGGGCTTCCTGATCGCGGTCGGCGGCGTGGTCGCCGCCTGGGCGACCGCCGGGCTCGTCGCCCTCGGGCGCACCGACGTTCTCGGCGCCCTCGCGGGTGCCCTGCTGATCTACGTCCTCGTCCGCGGCCGCGCCCCGACGCTCTACGCCGGAGTCTTCCTGATCGTCGCCTTCCTCGAGGTCTACGGCACCTCGATCGGCGCCTGGCACTGGGCCGAAACCGCCCCCGGCACCCCGCTCCCCGCCGGCAACCCGCCGAGCGGGATCGCGAGCATCTACGTCCTCTTCGACATCGCCGCGATCGCCCTCGCCCCGCGGCTCCTCACCAGCTTCTACAGCCTCCGCCGCCTCCCGCCGCTGGCTCGCTTCGCCAACGCTTCCTAGCGGTACTACTGATCGGCGTACTCGGGCGGCAGGCTGGGTTCCCGCCTGCTCTCGCAGACCACGGGGCCGGGAGACTTAGCTCCGCAAGGCTCCGGATCTGGAGGGTGGGCGCATCGGAATGGCCCCTTGCGCGGAATGCGGCAGCGCAGGGTCATTCCTCTCTGACTTCGATAGCTCAGCGCGCAATCCCAGAACGTGAACGTCTTGGTCGGGGTACAGAAGGCAATTGCGTCTTCGAACCCGGCAGACTGCTCCGCAGCTTGAAATCGGCCCTCAGCCATTTTCCGCTCGCGTTCAGGCTTGCTGAAGGTCGCCGGATCGGGCTCGTCCTCAGTGGCGATTTCACAACCGCTCAGGGCCACGATCATTGCGACCGGGAGCAGCGCGAGCGATCCGAGGTCCCGCATGGAGGCGATGGATGCCATTTCGGTTCTCATCGTGACGGCGGGGGCGGCGGCCGCCCGTGCGGTGCGTATGCGGCCGCCCGCCGGCGATGACTGAGAGCGCCCCGGCTCCTGCGGCGAATCAGCACCGGTAGGGCAATCGCCGCCCCCGCCCGCACGGCGCTGCTAGCCGAAGATTGTGCGGCCGCGGAGCGCGCTGAGGACTCGTTCTCGTCACATCTCGGACTTCCGCGGGGACGGATCTTGCCGCGCTACTGGGTCTGAGTGTCCCTGCCTGCGCCGCCCTTGAGCGTGTCCGCCCCGCCTTGACCGAGCAGCTTGTCATCGCCGGGGCCACCGATCAGCCTGTCCTTGCCGTTGCCGCCGCAGATCAGGTCGTCGCCACCCCGGCCCCGGATCAGGTCCTTGCCGCCGAGGCCGACGATCACGTCGTCGCCGGACGTCCCATTGATCACGTCGGCGCCGTCTGTGCCCGCGATCTTCGCCCTGGTCCCGGCGACCGTCGCGGCCTCGCCGCGGCAGAATTGCTTCTTCACGGCGGCGGTGGCCGACGGGGACAGTGAGGAGGATGACAACGGGGATGCGGTCCCAATCGCCGCGCCGAGCTCGCCGTAGGCGGGCTTCGGCGTCAGGTCCTCGTGGAGCACACCGAATTGACCCGGGTAGTCAGAGCCGATGTCGTACAACCGATGGATGACGAAGGAGCGGACGTCGTGCCCCTCGATCGAGCGATAAAGCTGGACGATGGCATCTCCCTGCTGGTCCAACGGCACGCCGTCGGCGGCCTCGGTTGAGATCCCCATCTCCGTTACCCACAGAGGTGTGGCGCCATCGCCGTGACTGTCGCGAACCGCTCTCAGTGCGTCGAGCCGGGACCACATCCTCTCCACATACGGTGCCTGGCGGGTGTAGGGATGTGACCCGATGCCCTCAAAGGCGCCGGCCCCGGCGGCCACATAGACCTGGTCCAGGAACTCACTGGCGTTGATGTTGGCGCTGCTCGTGGCCACCGGGAACAGGCCTCCGACCAGGACGGGGGCGCCGCTGCCCGCGGCGAGGACCCCGTCGTGGGCTGCCCCCAGGACGGCCGCGTAGCGGTTGGGATCGGGCGCAGGCGCCCAGAAGATCCCGAGGTTGGGCTCGTTCCAGATCTCGATCGCCCTCACGTTCGGATAGCGGGCGACCGCCGCCTGGACAAAGGCCTTCCATTCGTCGTCGTGCGCGGCATCTGGTGGGTACGCGCATACCTCCTCGGGCCCGAAGGGGCATGTCGCCGCCGGATCCCGCGCCCACTCGGGCGCTCTGTGGAGGAGCATGATCGGGTTCGCCGTGCGACTTTGCATCGCCGCATAGACGGCATCGCTGATCGTCCAGTCGTAGGTCCCGGGGTCCTCCTCGACGAAGGCCCACTGCACGTGGAACCGGTTGGCCGAGAGCGAATCGGGCATGATCGCGCCGGCCAACTGCATGTGGCTGTCTGCCGTGTCGGCCCCGCTGAAGACGCCGCCCGAGTACCCCCAGTCCTCGTTGAAGCCCCAGGGGGCCGTCGCGCCGCCGGTGCCGGTGGCGGTCAGATGCGTCGCTGACGCGACGGCGGGGGCGAGGACCGCCAGGACTGCCACGGCCGTGGCAAGACAGAGAGCGCTCGTCTTCCATCGCACCAATGCGTTGCTCCCCATCGCATCCACCTTCCACTCCCTCGCGGGCTGCCCCAACCCCGCGGGTAGCGTACCCGCTGATCATGGGTCGTCCTGCGGGGGGCTAACCGAAGATCGTCGTGCGGGTGCCGAGGGCGGCGAGGACTCGCTCGGCGACGTCCTCGCCGGTGAAGCCGACCTCCTCGCGGAGGAACTGAGGCTTGCCGTGCTGGACGTAGCGGTCGGGGAGGCCAACCCGCATCACGCGGGCGCGCTCGTCGTCGCGGTCGGCCCAGGCGTCCTCGAGGTGCTCGAGCACCGCCGAGCCGAAGCCGCCCGGGAGGACGTTCTCCTCGACCGTCACCAGGAGCTCGTGGTCGGCGGCGAGCCTCTCGGTGAGCTCGGCGTCGAGCGGCTTCGCAAAGCGCCCATCGGCGACGGTCGGCTCGAGGCCGCGGTTCCGGAGAATCTCGGCGGCGCGTAGCGCCACCTGGACGCCGTAGCCGTATCCGAGCAGCGCGACCCGCTCGCCCGGGAGCAGGTACTCGCCCTTTCCGATCTCGATCTCCTTCGGCTTATCGGGAATCGGCGCGCCCTCGGCGGCGCCGCGCGGGTAGCGGAAGGCGATCGGTCCGTCGTCGTAGGCGAGCGCCGTGCGGAGCATGTGGACGAGCATCGCCTCGTCGCGGGGGGCCATCACCACCACGTTCGGCAGCGGCCGGAAGTAGGAGACGTCGAAGGCGCCCTGGTGGGTGGGGCCGTCGTCGCCGACGAGGCCGGCGCGGTCCATCGCGAAGACAACGTTCAGCTCCTGGAGGCAGACGTCGTGAACGAGCTGGTCGAAGGCGCGCTGGAGGAAGGTCGAGTAGATCGCGCAGACGGGCTTCGCTCCTTGGATCGCGAGACCGGCGGCGAAGAGGACGGCGTCCTGCTCGGCGATCCCGACGTCGTAGTACTGCTCGGGGAGCGCCTCGTGGAGCTTGTTGAGGCCGGTCCCCCCCGCCATCGCCGCGGTGATCCCGATCACCCGCGGGTCCTGCTTCGCCTCCTCCACCAAGGCGTCGGCGAACACAGCCGTGTACTGGGGCGGCGACGGCGGCGGCGGCTTCTCGAGCTTCTCGATCGTCTCCGGCGAGTTCGACTCGCTGACGGGGATCGGCTTCTGATCGGGCTTCTTCGCGGCGGGCTTGCCGTTGACGATCGAGCCGGGCTTCGCCGCGTGCCACTTCTCCATCCCCTCCAGGCCCCCCTCCTCGGCGGGCTCGAAGCCCTTGCCCTTCACCGTTTGGATGTGGACGACGACCGGGCGGTTGGCATCGAGCGCCTCGGTCAGGGCGCGGCGGAGGGCGCCGACGTCGTGGCCGTCGACGATGCCGACGTAGGCGAGGTCGAGCTCCTCGAAGAGCAGCCCCGGCGCCCAGTAGGCCTTGATCGCCGCCTTCAGCTCGGGACCGAGCTGCTCGAGCCGGCGCCCGAGGCCGAGGGGGAGCTGGGTGAGCCGCTCCTCGGTCTTCGAGCGGGCCTCGTACCAGGTCGGCTTCAGCCGCATGCGCTGGAAATACCGCGAGATCGCGCCGACGTTCGGCGAGATCGACATCCCGTTGTCGTTGAGGACGATCACGATCGGGGTCTGAAGGCCGCCGGCGTTGTGAAGCGCCTCGTAGGCGACCCCGCCGGTGAGGGCGCCGTCGCCGATCACGGCGACGACCTTGCCGTCCTCGCCGATTCCCGCGCCCATCGCTTCTTTTAGGCCGACGGCGTACCCGATCGAGGTCGAGGCGTGGCCGGCGCCCATGATGTCGTGCTCGGACTCGAAGATCGAGCAGAAGGGCGCCAGGCCCTTGTACTTGCGAATCGTGTCGAGCTGGTCGCGGCGGCCGGTCAGCACCTTGTGCGGATAGGCCTGGTGGCCGACGTCCCAAAGGATCTTGTCGCGGGGCGAGTCGAGCAGGCTGTGGAGAGCGACCGCGAGCTCACAGGTGCCGAGGTTGGCGCCGAAGTGGCCGCCGATCTCGCCGATCGTGTCGATGATCAGCGTCCGGGTCTCCTGGGCGAGCACCTGGAGCTCGTCGTCGGAGAGCCCGGAGAGGTCGTCGGGGCCGTCGATCGAGTCGAGCAGCCGCTTGGGGTCGTCGCTTGCTCATGTATGGCGGGTGTGGATGAAGTCCGTGATTCGAGCCAGATCGTCTGTGCGAGCCGCCGTCCGGGCGAGTGCCTGGCGAGCGTTGCGGTGCGACTCCGACGCAAGCTCCCTCGCCCTCTCGAGGCCGAAGGCGCTCACGTAGGTGAGCTTGTCCTGTCTCTCGTCGCTGCCGCTGGGCTTGCCGAGCTCCTCGTCGCTTCCGGTCACGTCAAGAATGTCGTCGACGATCTGGAAGAGCACGCCGAGCTCTTCGGCGAAACGGCGGTAGGGGATTCTCTCACTTTCCGGTACGTCACTCAGTTCTAGTACGACCCCGATGCTCGCGGCGATCAGCCGGCCCGTCTTCAGGGCGTGCATCTGGCGGAGGCCCTGCGGATCGGGCGGAGGGCCCTGGCGGGGCCGGTCGGGGTCGCGGACGTCGAAGGTGGTGATGTCGACGTACTGACCGCCGACCATCCCGCCGAGCCCGGTGGCGCTGACCAGCTCGCCGAGCGCCGCGAGCACGCGCGCGGGCTCGCCCTCCTGATGCGAGCAGAAGAGGTGCATTGCCTCGGCGAACAGGGCGTCGCCGGCGAGGATCGCGATGTCCTCGCCGAACTTGACGTGCGAGGTCGGCATCCCCCGCCGGAGCTCGTCGTCGTCCATCGCGGGGAGGTCGTCGTGGATCAGCGAATACGTGTGGATCAGCTCAATCGCACCCGCCGCCGGGAGGACGCCCTCCGGGTCGACCCCGATCGAGCGGGCGGTGGCCAGGGCCAGAACCGGCCGGGTCCGCTTGCCGCCGGCGAGGAGCGAGTAGCGCATCGCCTCCTCGAGGCCCGCGGTGCTCGGCGCGTCAGAGAACCGGAGGCCCTCGAGATAGGAGTCGACCAGCTCCCGGAGGTCCTCGGGGTATTGCCCCATCGGGTCGATCAGGCGTCGCGACTGTCGGCCGCGGCCTGCAGCGCGGTCTCGACGGCTCGCCCAGCTTGGGAGGCGAGTTCCGATGCCTCCCGAACCAGCTCCGCGGCCCGGTCCTCCGCCGGCTCCGCGTCGAGCTCCTCGGCGATCCTTTCCAGCCGTGCGGTCACCGCTTCCAGGTCCGGGGCGCTCCGCTCCATCACGGCCAAAGTAGTCGATCGGGCGCGCCCACTGGTCGCTGGCCCGCCGAGTGAGCTCGACCTCGGAACGATCCTTCGCCACGATGCCTTCCCCTTGACTAGCCGGCCAGGTTCGTACATCCGTCCATAGCGATCTCTTTCTATGGGAATACCCATTTGTTCCCTGCAATCAACGGACCAAATCGGGTACGTCGGCGTCCCTCACGCCGGGTTCCCGACCGCGGCGCCGAGGATCCCGTTGACGAAGCCCGGGGCCTCGGCCCCGCAGTACTCCTTGGTCAGCTCGACCGCCTCGTCGATCGCGACCTCGACCGGGACGTCCTCGCGATGGAGCGCCTCGTAGAGCGCGACCCGCATGATGTTCCGCTCGAGCGGCGCGATCCGCTCCAGCGACCAGCCCTGCGCGTGGCGGGCGATCAACCCGTCGAGCTCCTCCCGGTTGGCCTCGACCCCCTCGGCGAGCTCGCGGGTGAACGGCTTCGCGCCGGTGAGCAGCTCCTCGAGCGGCCGGCCCGTGACCTCGTGCTGGTAGCCGGCGAAGACCGCGTCCCTTCTCTGGTCCGAGCGGCGCATCGGCCAACCTTAATCGGGTCGCGCTGCCACGCGCCCTCGCATCTCAGGCTCGTGAGACGTACTCGCCGCTGCGGGTATCGACCCGGACCCGCTCGCCCTCGTCGATGAACAGCGGCACCTGGACCACAACCCCGGTCTCGAGTGTTGCCGGCTTCGAGCCGCCGCCGGACGCGGTGTCCCCCCGCAGCCCTGGGTCGGTCTGGGTGACCGCGAGCTCGACCGCGCTCGGGGGCTGCGCCCCGGTCGGCCGCTCGTCGACGAAGAGCAGATCGACGTCCGAGTTCGGCGGCACCCACTGCAGCGCCTCCCCCACCACCGCCTTCGGGATCTCGGTCTGCTCGTAGCTCGAGTTGTCCATGAACACGGCGTTGTCGCCGGACTCGTAGAGAAACTGCATCTTCCGGCTCTCGGTCCGGACCGGGCGGAACTTCTCCCCTGCCTTGAAGGTCTTGTCGATCACGGCGCCGTCCTCGACCCGCTTCAGCTTCGAGCGGACGAAGGCGCCGCCCTTGCCGGGCTTCACGTGCTGGAACTCGACGATCCGAAAGACCTTGCCGTCGACCTCGATGTGGGTGCCGTTCTTGAACTGGTTGGTGCTGATCACGACGGCGCAGGGTAGCGGCCGTCAGCACCCAAGCTGCTTCAGGCGGCTCATCGTGTCCTCGATGATCGCGCGGGCGGACCGGGCGGCGAGCTAGGCCTCGGCGTAGCCCGGTTCCTCCCCGTCCGGCCGGGCCTGCTTGGCGGCCTCCAGCTCGGCCTGATCCTCCGGCTGGACCACCTTGATCGCGACGACGATCGCGGCGCCGACCAAGGCCGCCCCGATCAGATAGGCGAGGTGGAATCCGCTGGTCAGCGCCGACCCGGTCGATTCGCCGCTCGCGATCAGGTCCTCGGTGCGGGAGGCCGAGACGGTCGCGAGAACGGCGAGGCCCAGCGCGCCGCCCACTTGAGCGGAGGTATTCACGAGACCGGACGCGAGCCCGGCGTCCTCGTCGGTGGCCCCCGACATCGCCACGGTCATCAGCGCCGGGAACGCGAAGCCGGCGCCCGCGCCGAAGAGGACGATCGGCGCCAGCAGGTGCTGGACGTAACCGCCGTCCACCGGGGTCTGGGTGAAGAGCAGCAGCCCGGCCGCGATCAGCGACATGCCCAGGATCACCATCGGCTTGGCGCCGTAGCGCATCACCAGGGGCTCGGTGTAGCGGACCGAGAGCGTCCCCATGATGAGGGTCGCCGGGACGAACGCGAGGCCGATCTCGAGGGCCGTGAAGCCGAGCACCTGCTCCATATACAGGGAGCCGAGGAAAAACAGCCCGAACATCCCCGGGACCGAAAGGGCCTGGACCGCGTTGGCGCCCGCGATGTTGCGCGAGCGGAAGATTCCCAGCGGGATCAGCGGGTTGCTGACGCGCGACTCCCGGACGACGAAGCCCACGAGGAGCAGCAGCGACACGGCCGAGAGGACGAGCGTCAGGGAGTCTCCCCAGCCGTTCTCGGCGGCGGGATCGACGATCGTGTAGACGCCGAGCATCAGCGAGCCCGTGACCAGCAGAGCGCCGAGGACGTCGGCGCCGCCGCCGAAGCCGATCCCCTCGTCGCGCTCGACCAGCCTGTTTGCCAGGAACGCGGTCACGATCGCGATCGGGACGTTGACGAAGAAGATCCAGTGCCAGTTGATCGCCTCGGTGAGGATGCCGCCGAGGATCAGGCCGACCGAGCCACCGCCCGAGGCGACGAACGCGTAGACGCCGATCGCCTTCGCCTGCTCCCGCTTCTCGGGGAACATCGTCACGATCATCCCGAGCACGACCGCGGTGACCATCGCCCCGCCGATCCCCTGGAGGAAGCGGGCGCCGACCAGGATCTCCTGGGTCTGGGCGATCCCGCACAGGAACGAGGCGAGGGTGAACAGGGCGATGCCGGCCATGAACACGCTCTTCCGCCCGAGGATGTCGCCGAAGCGCCCGGAGAGCAGCAGCAGGCCGCCGAAGGCGATCAGGTAGGCATTGACGACCCAGGCGAGGCCCGACTGCGAGAAGCCGAGATCGTCCTGGATCGAGGGCAGGGCGACGTTGACGATCGTGATGTCGAGGACGATCATCAGCACCCCCGCGCAGAGCACGTAGAGGGCGATCCAGCGGCTTCGGTCGGTGGCCTGCTCGGTCATTTCATCCTCTCCTTTCAGGTCGCTAGGTACTTGTCGAGTGCATCCAGCAGCTGTCCGGTGCCGGATTTGCGCTGGTCCGCCGAGTCGAGGCCGTCGAGGAAGGCGCCCTGCTCGGTGTAGATCAGGCGCGTCCCGTCCCCGTCCGGCTTCAGCTCCACGGTCCCGAGTGATACGGAGATCCGCTGATCGCCCAGGTGCATGTCGTAGGCGTAGACGAACCGGTCGTCGGGGACGATGTCCTGGTAGCGAGCCTCATACGTGTAGGCCTGTCCCTCCACGATCCCGCGGTTGAACTCCCTCCCGCCGACTTGGAAGTCGAGCTCGAACTCCTCGACTCCCGAATCGGGATCTCCGAACCAGCGGGCCTTGGCCTCGGGGTCGGCCCAGGCGGCGAACACGCGCGAGGGCGAGGCCGGGTAGGTGCGCTCGACGGCGAAGGTTTCGTGGCTTACGGATCGCTCGGACATTTGGACTCCTTTGGTGCGCGTGGCTGGTCTGGTCAGTCGGACTGCTCGGCGAGATACTCGCCGAGGCGGTCGAGGCGCTGCTCCCAGGCCCGCCGCCGCTCGTTGATCCACCGCTCAACCGGCTGAATCGCCGTTGGCTCGACCTGGCAAGTTCTAACGCGCCCGACCTTCTGGGATGTGATCAGGCCGGTCTCCTCGAGCACCTTCAGGTGCTGAACGACCGCCGGCAGGGACATCGGCAAGGGCGCTGCGAGCTCGCTGACCGAAGCCGGTCCGTTGCTCAAGCGCTCGACGATCACCCTCCGGCTCGGGTCCGAGAGCGCGTGAAAGACATGGTCGAGTGGGGCGGTTTGGTTAAGCACGGGCTTAAGTATAGTCAAGTCGATCCGTCGGCCCCTGCGGGAGCCGGGCCCGTCCGACACTTGCAACGATCTCGGGCAATGGCGACGGCGAGCGAAACCCGGGCACCGCGGCTGGGCGCGGCCTTCCGTGAGGGGGAGCGGGTGATGCCGCTCGAGCTCTTCTTCGACCTCGTCTTCGTCCTCGCGCTCACCCAGTGCACAGCGCTGATGTCCGACAACCCGACCTGGGAGGGGCTTGGCCAGGGCTTGCTCATCCTGGCGCTGCTCTGGTGGTCGTGGGGCGGTTACGCCTGGTTCACCAGCGTCCTCGACCCCGAGGAGGGAGCGGTCCGGCTCGTCATCTTCGCGGTGATGGCGGCCTTTCTGATCGCGGCGCTCTGCATCCCCGAGGCGTTCGGCGGGTTGGCGCTCGAGTTCGCGCTCGCCTACGCGGTCGTCCGCGCGGCGCAGATCGCGCTGATGCTGCTCGCCAGCCGAGACGACCCGGCGCTGCGGCGGTCGACCCTGGGACTGGCGGTCGGCACCGCAGTCGGGGTGGCGTTGCTGATCGCCGGCTCGTTCCTCGACCCCGGCTGGCAGGCCGCGGTCTGGGGCCTGGCGCTGCTCCTCGACGTGGGCGAGCCCTACCTGTTCGGCGATCGAGGGCTGGAAGCTGGTTCCCGGCGCACTTCGCCGAGCGCCACGGCCTGATCATCATCATCGCCCTCGGCGAGTCGATCGTCGCGATCGGGGTCGGCGCCGGCGGCGCGCCTCACCTGGGGGATCGCCGGGGCGGCGGCGCTGGGCATCGGCATGGCGGCGGCGCAGTGGTGGCTCTACTTCGACGTCGTCGCGCTCGTCTCCGCCCGCCGCCTTGCCCGCGCGACCCCGGGGCGGGAGCAGAACGCGCTCGCCCGCGACTCCTACTCCTACATCCACTTCCTGATGGTCGCCGGGATCGTCCTCGCCGCCCTCGGGCTGAAGAAGACGCTCGGCGACGTCGACGACCCGCTCGAGACGGTCCCCGCGTTCGCCCTCCTCGGCGGGGTCGCGATCTATCTCCTCGGGCTGGTCGCCTTTCGCTTCCGCCACGTCCAATCGATCAACCGGCAGCGTCTCGTGCTCGCCCTCGTCGCTGCTCGCTCTGATCCCGCTTGCGACCGAGCTGCTCGGCGCTGGCGAGCGTCGCCCTGGTCGCCGCGTTGCTCTGGGCGTTGGTCGTCTATGAGACCCGCAGCTACGGCGAGCGCCGGGCACGAGACCCGTCACGGCGACCTCACCCCCGGACCCGAGGGCGACCTCTCCTCGGCCGCCTCCTAGTCGCCCGCTGTCCCCCAGCCGCGCCCTGGACTTAGAGTGCCGACCGTGCCGGCGCTCGCGGTCACCGCCACGATCGACGAGACATCGCTGCTGGTGATCGTCGGGGTCGCGGCGCTCGCCGGGATCCTGACGATGCTCTTGGCGCCGCGGCTGACGATCCCGGTGGTCGTCCTCGAGCTCCTCCTCGGGATCATCGTCGGCCCCGAGGTGGCCGGAATCGCCGAGATCGACCCGACCACCGACTTCCTCGGCGACCTCGGGCTGGGGATGCTCTTCTTCTTCGCCGGCTACGAGATCGACTTCAATCGGATCAGTGGCCGAGCCGCTGAAGCTAGCCGCTTGCGGGCTGGGCGCTCTCGCTGGTGCTCGCCTACGGAATCGGCGGGGCTCTGGCGGCGGCCGGGGTGGTGCTCTCCTACCTCTACACCGGGTCGGCGATGGCGACGACCGCGATCGGCACCCTGATCCCGATCCTCAAGGACGCCGGGCGAGCTCCGGACGCGGTTCGGCTCCTACCTGCTCGCCGCCGGAGCGGCCGGCGAGTTCGGGCCGATCCTGCTGGTCACCCTGATCCTCTCCGACCACCAACCCGCTGCACGAGGCGCTGGTCCTGATCGTCTTCGTCGCGCTGGCGGTGGTCACCGGGGTCGCCGCGGTGCGCTCGGCCTGGAAGGGCTGGCCGCTGGTCGAGCGCAGCCTTCGAGACCTCGAGCCAGCTCGCCGTTCGCCTCGCCGTCGTCCTCGTCTTCGGCCTGGTTGCGCTGGCGGCGGAGCTCGGGCTCGACCTGCTGCTGGGCGGCTTCGTCGCCGGGATGATCACCCGGGTGGCGCTGCGCGGACGGGAGGTCGAGCGTCTTCGACTCGAAGCTGACCGCGGTCGGCTACGGCCTCCTGATCCCGTTCTTCTTCGTCACCAGCGGGATGAACTTCGACCTCGACGCGCTCACCTCGAGCGCCTCGGGGATGCTGAAGCTGCCGCTGTTCCTGGCGCTCTTCCTGGTCGTCCGCGGGACGCCGGCGCTGCTGCTCTACCGGGGCGTGCTCGCCGCCCGCGAGCGCCTCGCACTCGCGTTCTTCTCCGCGACCGAGCTCCCGCTGGTGGTCGCGATCACCACCGTCGCCATCGAGACCGGCCACATGAAGAGCTCCACCGCCGCCGGCCTGGTCGGGGCGGCGATCCTCTCGGCGCTGGTCTACCCGCTGATCGGCCTGCGGCTGCGGCGGGGCGGACGAGCCCAGCCGATGGGCCGGTCGAGCCCGAGGCGGCTCCCGCCTGATCAGTCGACCAGCTGGAGCTCCTTCGGCAGCCCGCTGAGGTTGCGATGGCCATCGGCGGTGACCACGACCAGGTCCTCGATCCGGACCCCGAAGCGGCCGGGCAGGTAGACGCCCGGGCTCGACCGTGACCACGTTCCCCTCCCGGAGCTCGTCCTCGGAGCTCGCGGCCAGGCGCGGTCCCTCGTGGACCTCGAGCCCGACCCCGTGGCCGAGTGCCGTGCCCGAAGCGCTCGCCGTGGCCGGCGGCGGCGATCAGCTCCCGCGCCACCGCGTCGACCTCCTTGCCGCCCGCCCCAGGCCTCACCGCCTCGAGCGCCGCCGCCTGCGCCTCCCGGACGAGCTCGTAGACCTCGCGGGCCTCGTCACCGGGCTCGCCGGTGGCGAAGGTGCGGGTGCAGTCCGAGCAGTAGCCGTCGAGCAGCGCCCCCATGTCGAAGACGACCAGCTCGCCGCTTGCCGATCTCGCGCTCGCCCGGCTCGGCGTGCGGGAGGGCGCCGTTGGCGCCGGCGGCGACGATCGGGGGAAAGGAGGGCTCGGCGCCCAGCTCGCGGATCCGCGCCTCGCAGGCGCGGGCGACCTCGCGCTCGGCCTTGCCCGCCAGCCCGCGCTCGAGCGCCCAGCCGTAGACGCCGTCGGCCAGCTCGGCGGCGGCGGCGATCCGCTCGATCTCCTCGGGCTCCTTCACCGCCCGCAGCTCCTCGACCAGGTCGCCCGCCGGCACCAGCTCCACCTCGTCGCCGACCGCCTCGCGCAGGCGCTTCAGCTGGCGGACGCTGAGCTTCGCGTCCTCGAACCCGACCCGCCCGCGCATCCGCTTGGCGATCTGCGGGAGCAGCTCGCGCTCGCCCTCGGGCCGCTCCCACTCGGCGCCGACCTCCTCGGCGGCGCGCTCGGTGTAGCGGAAGTCGGTGAAGAAGACCCGGAGCTCGGGGCCGACCAGGCAGGCGCCGTTCGTTCCGGTGAACCCGGTCAGGTAGCGGACGTTGGTGAGGTCGGAGACGAACAGCATCTCCAGCTCGCGCTCGCGGACCAGCTCCCCGAGCCGCTCGCCACGGGTCATATGCCGAGCTTCTTCGCGATCAGCTCGAGCGCCTCGCGGTAGCCGTCGGCGCCCTTGCCGGAGATCGCGAGCGAAGACCAGGTCGAGGTCCTCGAACACCGATTTCCGCCGCCACTTCTCGCGCTTGCTGATGTCGGAGATGTGGACCTCGACCGTGGGCACGCCGGCGAACTCGAGGGCGTCCCGGATCGCGTAGGAGTAGTGGGTCCAGGCGCCGGCGTTGACGATCGCCGCGTCGGCGCGCTCGGGGAGCCGGTGGACGTGCTCGACGAACTCGCCCTCGCTGTTGGAGTCGAAGAAGGCGGCCTCGAGGTTGAGCTCCCTCGCGAACCGGCTGGACCTTCACCTCCAGCTCCGGCAGGGTGAAGTCGCCGTAGTGGAGCGGGTCGCGGCCGCCGAGCATGTCCAGGTTGACCCCGTGGAGGACCTCGACCCGGTTGCGCGTCGAGGTCATGGCCGAAGCT
Source organism: uncultured Solirubrobacterales bacterium (assembly GCA_963752585.1). Lineage (GTDB taxonomy): Bacteria > Actinomycetota > Thermoleophilia > Solirubrobacterales > 70-9 > CAVVYV01. The sequence goes on along the minus strand of CAVVYV010000001.1, from coordinate 234,344 downwards.
CCTCCACCGCGGCGCGCACCCTATCGTCGGGCGACCGGCTCGCCCCAGCGCGGCTCGCCCGGCCGCTCCAGGAGGACGAAGCCGAGGCCCTCGCGGGTGCGCTTCTTGTCGCGGCCGATCGCCTCGAGCACGCCGTCGACGCTGACCTCCGGATCGAGCATCGTCGGCAGGCGCTGCTCGGCGAGCAGCGAGGCGACCTCGGCGCGCAGGTCATCGGCATCCGAGAGGCGGAGGGCCGCCAGCAGGCCGAGCCCGACGGCCTCGCCGTGGCGGTAGCGGCTGTAGCCGGTCTCGGCCTCGATCGCATGGCCGACGGTGTGGCCGAGGTTGAGCACCGCGCGGCGGCCGGAGTCGCGCTCGTCCTCGGCGACGATCTGGATCTTGGTCCGGGCGCAGTCGAAGATCACCTCGTCGAGCTCGCCCGGGTCGAGCTCGCGGATCGCCGCGCACGCGCTCCCACAGGGACCCGCCGGCGATCAGCGCCGTCTTCAGCACCTCGACCCACCCGGCGGCGAGCTCCTCCCGCGGCAGCGTCGCCAGGGTGCGGGGATCGGCGAGCACCGCCAGCGGCTGGTGGTAGGCGCCGATGTAGTTCTTCGCCTCCGGCAGGTCCACCCCGGTCTTCCCGCCGTAGGCCGAGTCCACCTGGGCGACCAGGGTGGTCGGGACCTGGACCAGTGGCACCCCGCGCTGGTAGGTCGCGGCGCAGAAGCCGGCGAGGTCGCCGACGACTCCGCCGCCGAGGGCGAGCAGGCAGTCGTCGCGCCGGGCGCCGGCTCGAGCGAGCTCGCCCAGGATCCGCTCGGCCTCGGCGAGGGTCTTCGAGCCCTCCGAGCCCTCGACCTCGATCGTCGCCTCACCGGCCGGGAGCAGCCTCTCGTGGAGCGCCAGCACCTCTGCGTCGGCGATCCGGAAGACGCGCTCGGGCAGCGCGTCGGGGGCCAATGCCCCGGGCGAGATCGAGGAGCGGCGATCGCCCCCTCCCCGACCGCGGCCGGGTAGGAGCCGGTCGCCGAGTCGGCCCAGATCAGCCGCATCGCCGGGACCTCGCCGCAGCGCGGCGAGCCACGGGCGCCGCCCGGGCCCCGGCCTCGCGCGCCCGCGCCGGCAGGATCGCGCGGGCCGCCTCCTCATACAGGGGCCTTCGGTCGGTGAACCGCCGGGAGAACTCCTCGACGATCGACCGCGAGCGGGCGATCCTGATCCCTGCGCCCGCTCCCAGGCGGTCTCCTCGTCGACGTCGCACCAGACCGGCAGGTGCGCGCGGAGCGCCCGGCGAACCGGCTCGATCTCGATCGCGCCGCCGCCGAGGGCGACCACCGAGGACGCTCCGCCGACCTGGCCGGCGAGCGCATCGAGCGCGGAGACCACCAGCCGCTCCTCGCGGCGCCTGAACTCGACTCTCGCCCTCGCGCTCGAAGAAGGAGGCGATCGGCTCGCCGAGCTCGCGCTCGAGCAGCTCGTCGGTGTCGATCACGCCGAGCCCGAGTCGCTCCGCGATCGCCTCGGCGGCGCTCGTCTTGCCCGCCGCCATGAAGCCGATCAGGACGATCCCGTGGTGCGAGCCGGCTGCCTCTACCTCCGCCATCCGATGCGCTCCTTGTACGCGGAGAGCGCGGAGAGCACGTCGTCGATGTGGTCGCCGCCGAACTTCTCCCGGTAGGCGCCGGCGAGGACCAGGGCGACCATCGCCTCGCCGACCACCGCGGCGGCGGGGACGACGGTCGAGTCGGTGCGCTCTCGCATCGCCTCGGCGGGCTCCTTGGTCTCGGTGTCGACCGAGCGCAGCGGCTGGGTCAGGGTCGAGATCGGCTTGATCGCCGCCTTCACCACCAGCGGCTCGCCGTTGCTCATCCCGCCCTCGAGGCCGCCGGCCCGGTTGGTCTCCCGGTACCAGCCCCGCTCCTCGGACCAGAAGATCTCGTCGTGGGCCTCCGAGCCCGGGCCGCCGGACACCTCCCAGGCCTCGCCCAGCGAGACGCCCTTCACCGACTGGATCGAGCAGACGGCCTGGGCGAGGCGCCCGTCGAGCTTCTCCCGCCAGGAGACGTGGGAGCCGAGCCCGGGCACCAGCCCGAAGGCGCGGACCTCGAACTTGCCTCCCAGCGACTCGTTCTCCTTCCGCAGCCGGTCGATCTCGGCGACCATTCGCTCGGAGGCCTCGGGGTCGAGGCAGCGGACCGGGTCCTCGTCGACCGCGGCGAAGTCCTCCGGGGAGAGGTCGTCTCGCTCGGGGGCGCTCACCGAGGCGATCTGGATCACGTGGCTGTGGACGCTGACGCCGACCGCGTCGAGGAAGGCGCGAGCGAGCGAGCCCGCCGCCACCCTGGCGGCGGTCTCGCGGGCGCTGGCGCGCTCGAGCACGTTCCGGACGTCGCGGTGGCCGAACTTGAGCGCGCCGGCGAGGTCGGCGTGCCCGGGACGCGGCAGGTGCGATTCCTCGACCTCGGCCTCGACCGGCCACGGATTCATCCGCTCCTCCCAGTTCGGGTAGTCGCGGTTTGCGACCAGGACCGCGATCGGGCTGCCGAGGGTGCGCCCGTGGCGCACCCCGGAGCGGATCTCGACCGCGTCGCTCTCGATCTTCATCCGGCCGCCGCGGCCATGGCCGAGCTGGCGCCGGGCCATGTCGCGATCGAGCGCCGCGCGCTCGAGCTCGAGCCCGGCGGGCATGCCCTCGACGATCGCGACCAGGCCGGGCCCGTGCGACTCGCCCGCTGTTGTGAAGGTCAGGGTCACGCGCCCAGCGTAAAGCGCGGCGTCGGGCCGCCCCGGGCTGGCGCTTTCAGCCGGCGGCGAGATTCGCGGCCAGCACGGCCAGCGACCCGAGGGAGAGGAACGGCGCGAACGGAATCGTCCGCGAGCGCGCCGCCCAGCCGTGGCGGGCGATCAGGGCGAGCCCGAGCAGCGATCCGGAGACGAAGGCGACCAGGAGCGCCGCCACCACCTCGCGGCCGAGGTAGAGGCCGAGGACCGCCGCGAGCTTGACGTCACCGAGGCCCATCGCGCCCGGGCGGATCAGCGCGGCGGCGAGGAGAAAGCCGCCGGCCCCGAGCGCGGCCAGTCCCCGCTCCGGCAGCGACGCGGGGTCGGTCACCGCGGCCAGCGGAACGACGATCACGGTCGCCAGCGCAAGCGCCCGGTCGGGGACCAGGCGGGCACGGAGGTCGGCCGACGGTGACCGTAAACAGGAGAGCGAGCAGGGAGGCGTCGGCGAGCGCGGCGGCCATATCGTTGAGAGCCCCGTGACCGCCGATCTCTTCCCCCGCCCTGATGGCCGCCCGCCGGCTCTTGATCGTGATGCTGATCCTGCTCGGGCTCTCGACCCTGGCCGCCGCCCTGGTCCCGCCCCAGGCGCTCCGCGAGGACACGACGGGAACGACCTCGACCACCGAGGAGACCGAGACCGAGACCACCCCGCCCGAGGCGGTGCCCGGCGGGAGGGAGCTACCGAACCCGATCAAGATCACCGTCGGCGAGAAGAACAGGGTCCCGGTCGTCTCCTGCCCGCCGACGCTGCGCCGCGCCAGGCGTTGCAAGCCGATCGAGGTCGGCGACCAGTTCACCCTCGCTGGCGACATCGAAGCGGGCGGACCAGCTTGAGATGCCGGCCTTCGGCCTGGTCGACGCGGTCGGGCCCGAACGAGCCGGCCCGATTCGAGCTCCTCGTCACAGCCGCGCGCAGCTACCAGATCCGCTTCGTCTCGACTGGCGGAGGTCGCCGCGCGGATCGAGGTCGAGAAGCCCGGCCGGAAGAAGAAGCCCGGCGAGAGCTAAGTCTCGAGCTCCCGCGGAATCAGATCGATCTTGAGGAAGCTGCCCGTCGCGGACGAGCTCGACCTCGACCCCCTTGCCGATCCGGTCGGCGACCATCAGCCTCTGGAGGTCGCCGACGTCCGCCATCGGCTCGCCGTCCACGGCGACGATCAGGTCCTCGGGGCGGAGGCCGGCCCGCGCAGCCGGACTTCCGCCGACCACCTCGACCACCTCGATCCCCGCCTCGCGCCCGACCCGCGAGGACACCCGCGGGGGCAGCGGACGGGAGCCGCCGACGATCCCGATGTAGGCGCGGCGGACCCTCCCCTCGCTCATCAGCGAGGAGATGATCTTGTGGGTGGCGGCGTTGATCGGCACCGCGAGGCCGAGCCCGATGCCGGCGACCGCGGTGTTGATTCCGACCACCCGGGCGAGGCCGTCGGCGAGAGCACCGCCGGAGTTGCCGGGGTTGAGCGCGGCGTCGGTCTGGATCACGTTCTCGACCAGCCTCCCGGCCGAGCCGGTGCTGGTCGGCAGCGAGCGACCGAGCGCCGAGACGACCCCGGCGGTGACCGTCCCGGAGAGCCCCATCGGGCTGCCGATCGCGACCACCAGCTGGCCGACCCGAAGGGAGTCGGCGTCGCCGAGCCCGGCGGGCTGGAGGTCGGTGGCCTGGGCGCGAACGACGGCGAGGTCGGAGAGCGGGTCGGCGCCGATCACCTCGGCGCCAAGCTCGCGGCCGTCGGAGAAGGATGCCCGCACCCCGTCCCCGCCCTGGACCACGTGGGCGGAGGTCAGCATGTAGCCGTCGGGGGAGATCGCGACGCCGCTGCCGGCGCCCTCGCGGCGACCGCGTCGGGTCCGGTAGGGCACGGCGAGATGGGCGACCGAGGGCCCGAGCCGCTCTGCGACCCCGGAGACCGTGCGCGAGTAGGCGTCGAAGGCGTCCGCGTCGGGCAGGCGCTCGGGCGGCGAGGCGGCTTCCGCCGACCCCTGGCCATTCGAGATCAAGTTCAGCCCCCCGGAGATCAGTCTCAGCTTCGGCACTAACGAAAGGTTAGCGGGTCGCTGGTCTACCCGGCCCTGGCCCCCGCACGCATCGCCTCCAGCGGCGGCTCGAGCCCGGTCCAGATCCGCAGCGACTCCGCCCCCTGGCGGACCAGGACCTCCACCCCGTCCACCACAGCTCGCCCCCCTTTCGCGCGCCTCGCGGACCAGCGCGGTCTCCTCGCCGCGATAGACCAGGTCGACGAGGGTCAGGGGCGGCTCGAGCCGATCCGGCTCGATCGGCAGCCGCCCGAAGGGCTCCTCGCCGGCCAGGCCGACCGCGGTGCAGTTGACGATCAGCTCGTAGGCGCCCGCGCCGATCCGCTCGGCGGCCATCGCTTCGATCCGGCGCTCCGCGTCGGCCCGCTCTCCGCAGATCGCGGGCGAGCCGCTCAGCGCGCTCGCCGGTCCGGTTCCAGACGTCGACGCTCGCTCCCGCTCCGGCGAGGGCCCAGGCCGCCGCCCGCGCCGAGCCGCCCGCCCCGAGCACCAGCGCGCGCTTGCCGGAAGGCGACGAGGGGAGCGCCGCGAGCAGCCCGGGCGCGTCGGTGTTGTCGGCGCGAATCCCGCCGTCGGCGAAGCTCAGGGTGTTGGCCGCTCCGATCTCGGCCGCCGCCTCCGAGGCCTCGCCGGCGACCGCCAGGGCCGCCTCCTTGTGGGGGATGGTGACGTTGGCGCCGACGAACCCGCGATCCGGGAGCTTCCGGGCGCGGACCTCGAAGTCCTCCGGCGCGAGGTCGAGCGCCTCGTAGCTCCACTCGTTGGCGAGCCCCAGCTCGCGCAGCGCGGCGTTCTGCATCGCCGGCGAGCGCGAGTGGGAGACGGGATGACCGAGAACCGCGAGGCGCTTCACGGCGCCGGGAGTCTCTAGCACCGGCTCAGCATTCGGTCGGGGAGCCGCCCTGCTCCTGGAGCGCCTGCTGGTACTCGGCGTTGAACTGCTCGAACTGGGCCTCGTTGGCGGCGAAGTTGTGCTCGCACGTCCCCGGCTTGACCACGTAGAAGAGGTAGTTGACCTTCGCCGGGCGGGCGGCGGCGCGGATCGCGTCGAGGCCGGGGTTGCCGATCGGGGTCGGCGGGAGCCCGACGTGGATCCTCGTGTTGTACGCCGACGGCGACTCGAGCTGCGACTGGGTGATCTGGTCCTCGTAGTTGTTGAACTCGTAGCGGGTGGTGGCGTCGATCGCCAGCGGCATCCCCTGCCTCAGGCGGTTGTAGATCACCGCCGCGACCAGCGGGCGCTCCTTCGCCACCGCCACCTCGCGGTCGACCATCGAGGCGATGATCAGGACGTCGTAGGGGGTGAGGTTCTTCTTCTTCGCGTAGGAGAGATCGACCTGGGCGAAGTTCTGCTCGAACGCCTCGAGCTGCTGGGGGACGAGCACGTTGACGTCCGAGCCCGGGTCGAGCTCGTAGGTCGCCGGGAACAGGAACCCCTCCAGGCTCGGCGGGTTGACCGCCCCGTACCGGGTGGGGTCGAACCCCTTGAAGCTCGTCGTCGCCGCCAGGTAGTCGCCGCTGACCCCGACGTCGGAGATGATCGGCGCCATCTGCGCCCTCGGGAGGCCCTCCGGAAGGGTGAGGGTGACCTTGCCGCCGCTGCTGGTGAGCTTGTCGATTGCGGCCCCGTAGCTCATGTTGGCGGCGAGGACGTAGCGCCCGGCCTGGACCTCGTCCTCCTTGCCGGCCAGCCTCAGGCGGATCTGGAAGAGGCCGCCGTTGGAGACGACGTCGTTCTCGGTGAGGATGTCCGCGATCTCGCCGGCGGTGGCGCCCTCGGGGACGTTGACGACCACCTGGCCCTCCCCGTCGCCCTTGAAGGGCTGGAAGAGGGCGACCAGGAACCAGGCCAGCAGCAGGCCGACCAGGGTCAGGCCGAGGGCGACGATCCGGCGGCGGCGATAGTTGCCCGACCTCGCGCGGCCGCTCGCCTCCACGCCGGAAGCGGCGCTGCGGCGGGCGCTGCTCAGCCTGTTCGGCGCGTCATGCCGAGGGCTGCTCCGCAGGCGAAGCCGAGGATGAGTTGGCCGCTTCGGGCTTGCCGCCGTCAGAGCTCGCCCGCTTTGCCTTCCTCTTGCTCCGGCGCGCCTCCCGCTCGCGGCGCCGGCGCTCGCGCTCGATCGCGGCGGATTCGTTCCTCGCCGGGTGGGCTGAGGTTCCCCTCGGTGTCGGCGAACCAGTCCTCGCGCTCGCTCACCGCTCCTCCCCCTTTGCAGAGAGATAGCTCTCGAGCAGGTGGGCGGCCGCCAGCGAGTCGGGGTCGCCTCGCGCCCCCTCGCGGGCGCTGCGCTCGGCCATCGTCGTCGTCAGACGCTCGTCGTACATCTCAACCGGCAGATCGAGGAGTCCCTCCAGCTCCGCCGCGAAGGCGCGGCTGAGCCTGGCTTGCTCGCCCTCCTCCCCGCCGAGGGAAACCGGCAAACCGACGACGACGCGCTCGGCGTCGTGCTCCCTGTGCCAGCTCCGCGATCCGCTCCGCCTCGGGCGGCTCGACCGCGGGGAGCGGCCGCACCAGCGTCCCGGTCGGATCTGAGATCGCGCAGCCGCATCGTGCGGTCCCGTAGTCGAGCGCGAGCACCCGCAACAGGCTATCCGGCCGAGCTTGGACTCGATCGCCTCGCGCGCCTTGGCGAGGGCCTCGTCCAGCTTCGAGGCGTCCCGGCCGCCCGCCTGGGCGACGTTCTCGCGGCCGCCGCCCCCACCGCCGACGATCGCCGCCGCCTCGCGGACGACCTCGGCGGCCGAGAGACCCCGCTCGACCACCGCCTCGCTGAAGCTCGCCACCAGGGCGACCTTGCCGTCGGCGGCGCCGCCGAGGACGACCGCGGCATCCCCGGCGCGTGACTTGATCCGGTCGGCGAGGTCGAGCAGCGACTGCTGGTCGGCGTCGTGGCCGCGGCCGACGAAGACGGTGATCCCGTCGATCACCTGGCCCGGCGGCGGCGATCTCCTCGGCCTTCGCCGAGAGGTCCTCCGAGCCCGCGCGCCGCGCCTGCTCCTCCAGTCCGCTCGAGCTGCTCCTTCAGGCGCCGGGCGCCGGCGACCGGGTCCTGCTCGGAGCCGAGCAGCCGCCCGACCTCGCTCAGCGCCCGCGAGCGCTCCCGGAACCAGTCGATCGCCGCCGGCCCGGTGAGCGCCTCGATCCGGCGGACGTTCGCGGCGCTCGATCCCTCGGAGGTGATCGCGAAGATCCCGATCTCGGCGGTGTTGGCGACGTGGGTGCCGCCGCAGAGCTCGCGGGAGACGCCCTCGACCTCGATCACCCTGACCCAGTCGCCGTACTTCTCGCCGAACAGCGCCATCGCCCCGAGCCGCTCGGCCTCGCTCCGCGACATCTGCAGGGCGCGAACCGGGTGGCTCTCCTTGATCCACTCGTTCACCCGGTCGTCGATTTCCGCGACCTCGTCGCTGGTAAGGGGAGCGCCGTGGGTGAAGTCGAAGCGGAGCTTGTCGGGGCGAACCGCCGAGCCCGCCTGGCGGACGTGGGAGCCGAGCCGCTCGCGGAGGGCGGCGTGAAGGAGATGGGTGGCGGTGTGGTTTCGCATCGTCGCGTGCCGGGCGACCCGGTCGACCTCCGCCTCGACCCGCGTCCCGGGCTCGAGGCCGGCCTCCAGCCGCAGGGCCTGGTCCTCGCCGACCCGGTAGACGTCGAGCACCGGGACCTCCTCGCCGTCCGAGCGCACCACCCCCGTGTCGGCGACCTGGCCGCCGCCCTCGGCGTAGAAGGGGCTCTCCTCGAGCTTGGCGAGATAGGAGCCGTTCGCCTGCTCGGCGGCCAGCAGGCTGGTCTCGGCGCGGAGCTTCTCGTAGCCGACGAAGCGGCTCGGCGGCGCCTGCGAGGCGAACGCGAGCACCTTCCCGTGGCTGTCCTCGGAGCCGTGGGCGGTCGCGGTCCCGACCCGGGCCCGCTCGCGCTGCTCCTCCATCAGCTCCTCGAATCCCTGGTCGTCCACCGCCAGCCCCTGCTCGGCGAGCAGCTCCTTGGTCAGGTCGTAGGGAAAGCCGTAGGTGTCGTGGAGCTTGAAGGCGTCGGCGGCGTCGACCCAGGAGGTCTCATCGGCCTTCGCCCGCTCGATCAGCTCGGCGAGCATCTGGGTGCCGCGGTCGAGCGTGCCGGCCGAAGCTCTCCTCCTCGTCGCGGACCCAGCGGATCACCGTCTCCCGCTCGGCCGCCAGCTCCGGGTAGGCGGGCGCGAGCAGCTCGAGGGAGCGCTCCGCGAAGCGCTCCATGTACGGCGCCTCGAGCCCGATCGCGCGGCCCTGCTGGATCGCCCGCCGCATGATCCGCCGCAGCACGTAGCCGCGGTCCTCGTTCGACGGGACCACCCCGTCGGCGATCAGGGCGGCGGTGCCGCGCGAGTGGTCGGCGAGGATCCGCATCGCCCGGGTGGTGGCGCCGCCGTCGGCGTAGGAGCGCCCCGAGAGCTCCTCGGCGAGGTCGACCAGCGGCCGGAGCACGTCGGTCTCGAACACCGAGTCGACGTCCTGGAGGATCGCCGCCATCCGCTCGAGCCCCATCCCGGTGTCGATGTTCTTCATCGGCAGCTCGGTGAGGGTGCCGTCCTCGGCGAGGTCGTAGGTCATGAAGACGTGGTTCCAGTACTCGACGAAGCGGTCGGTGTCGTCGCCGGGGCGGTCGTCGGCGGCGCCGAAGTCCTCGCCGCGGTCGAGGTAGAGCTCCGAGCAGGGCCCGCAGGGCCCGGTCGGGCCGGCCTGCCAGAAGTTCTCCGAGCGCGGCAGCGGCACGATCCGCTCCTCGGGGACGCCGACCCGCTTCCAGATCTCGATCGCCTCGGCGTCGGGCCCGAGCCCGAGCTCCTCGTCGCCCTCGAACACCGTCACCCAGATCCGCTCGGGGTCGAGGCCGAAGCCCTCGACCGAGAGCTCCCACCCCCACGGGATCGACTCGGCCTTGAAGTAGTCGCCGAAGCTCCAGTTGCCGAGCATCTCGAAGAAGGTCAGGTGCCGCGCGGTGTTGCCGACCTGCTCGATGTCGGTGGTCCGGAAGCAGCGCTGGACGTCGGCGACCCTGGGCGGCCGGCGGCTCGCCCTGGCCGAGGAAGTAGGGCTTGAACGGCTGCATCCCGGCCGTGGTCAGGAGCACCGAGGGATCGTGGGAGGCGGGGACCAGCGACGCCGAGGGGACGATCCTGTGGCCCCGCTCCTCGAAGAAGGAGAGGTAGGTGCTTCGGATCTCGTCGGCCTTCACAGGCCCCAGTCTAGGTTTGCGACGCGATGGTGCCGTGGCCGACGACCAGGTCGCCGTCCATCAGGCAGGCAAGCTGGCCGGGCGCAACCCCGTCCACGGGCTCGGCGAGGAGCACCGTGCCCTCGCCCCCGCTCCCGCTCGAGTCCAGCTCGACGGTGCAGGGCCGCAGCGGGGCGTGGGAGCGAAGCCTGACCGAGTTCACCCGGTGGGGGTCGCGGTGAAGGCGGGTACCGCGGATCCGCACCCGCGTGGTTCGGAGCTCGCTCGCGGGATCCGACCACCACCCGGTTCGAGGCGGCGTCCTTCTCGAGCACGTAGAGGGGCTCGGAGCCGCCCACCCCGAGGCCGCGCCGCTGGCCGACGGTGAAGTTGTGGTGGCCCCGGTGGGTGCCGAGCCGCCGGCCCGAGCGGGTGACGAGCTCGCCGCGGCGCTCGCCGAGCCCGGCGTGGCGGCGGAGGAACTCCCGCTTGCCCTGGCCGGCGAGGAAGCAGAGGTCCTGGCTCTCGGCCCGGCCCGGCCACCTCGAGTCCGGCGGCGCCGGCGATCTCCCGGACCTCGGGCTTGGTCAGGTCGGCGAGCGGGAAGCGAAGGCGGGCGAGCGACGCCGGCCGCAGCCCCGAGAGCATGTAGGTCTGGTCCTTGGCGGCGTCCGAGGCCCCGGCGAGCAGCGGGCCCTCGCCGTCGTCGGCGATCCGGGCGTAGTGGCCGGTGACCAGGGCCTCGGCGCCGAGCCGCTCGGCGAGCGCGATCATCGCGTCGATCCGGACCTCGCCGTTGCAGAGCACGCATGGGTTCGGGGTGCGGCCCTCGGCGTATCCGTCGAGGAACGGCGAGACGACGCCCGTCCGGAACTCACTTCGCAGGTCGAGGGTGAGGTGCGGCATCCCGAGCGAGTGGGCGAGGCGGCGGGCGCGCAGCACCGCCTCGGGCGAGCAGCAGCTCCGCTCGCCGTCGGTCGCCGGGTCGGCCCAGAGCTTCAGGGTGACCGCCGCCACCTCGGCGCCTCGCTCGCGCTCGCGGAGAGCGGCGACCGCCGAATCGACCCCGCCGCTGAGGGCGACCAGGACCCGGTCGAGGCGGCGCTCGGCGAGAGCGGCGCCCGAGGCGGCGAGCGAGGAGAGGGCGCGGTGGAGCGCGTCGGCGGCCAGCTCCGCCGCGTGGCTGTGGCTGGGAGCGAGGCCGCCGAGCTCGGAGGCGATCGTCTCGGGGCCGATGCCGGGCCGCCTCCAGCACCGAGGCTCCCTCGGCGAGCTCAGCCGCCGCGGCGGCGGCGGCGCCGGTCGCCGCGCAGCCCTCGACCTCGAAGCTGACCCGCTCGAGGCGCCCGGCGGGCGCCAGCAGCGAGACCCTGACCAGGTCGCCGCACGGAGCGCCGCCGGCGGACCCGGAGTGCGATCCCGGCGGAGCAGGGCCGCGTCGGGAGCGGTCGCTCAGGTAGTGCTCGATCGCCTCGGGATTCACGCGCCGAAGCTTAGGTGGCTCCACCCCGGTTAGGAGGCTCCAGCCTGCCGTTGCCGCTCCGGCTTGGTAACCCGTGTCGCATAGGTGGTGGTCTACCGGCGACCCCGAGGGACCTCCGGAAATCGACCCCCAAGCCAGTTGTGTTGGGTCAACGTTTGGAGCGGTTGGCGTACAGGCTCGGGCCTTGCCCGTAGGTTAGCTCTGCTCCTCGAGCAGGAACCACGAGGAGATCAGACCGTCCCGAATCCCGAGCTCGATCGCGACCGGGGAGCGGTCGCCGACCTCGCCGGACTCGCGCCAGACGTACTGAACCTCGGCGCGCACCAGCACCCCGCCCTCGGTCCGCTCGATCGAGGTGGGGACGTAGCGGCGCACCAGGTTGTCGAAGGCCTTCCCCGACCACTCCATCGCCGCCTCGCCGGCCGCGGTGGACGGTGCGCTCGGTCCGGATCTCGACCTCGGGATGGACGAGCTCGCCCACCGCCGTCCGGTCGCCCTCGCTGAGGGCGGCGAGGAAGCGGCGAGCGAGCTCGTCCGGCGTCCTTCGGCGGCTCGGTCAGCTAGCGCATCCTCCGGGCACTAACCGCCGCGCCGGAGGTTCTCGACGAAGCGCCGCGGCCCGTCGCCGAGGCTCGCCTCCTTCCGCAGGCTGAGACCGATCCCGAGCCGCGCCGATGACAAGCAGCACGATCGGCCAGGCGCCGATCTTGGTCGGGTCGGGGGTGTCCGAATCCAGATCCAGGCCGGCGATGATCAGGAAGACGAACAGCCCGATCGCGCCGACGTAGACCGGCCCCCGAACGCCGATCAGCGAGCCGATCCCGACCAGCCCGAGCGAGATCAGCAGGAGCAGAAGTCCCAGAAGAGCGGTGGTGTCGATCGGCTGCACGTAGGTGGTCGCCAGCGGATGCAGGTTGACGCACGAGGTGATCCCGAGCGAGCAGGCGATCACGGCGCTCACCCCAGCCGCCGTGAGCAGCTCCGAGGCCTTCCAGAGGCCCGGGTCGCCGGTGGTGCCGGCCGCGCTCGACGCCTGCTCGTTCGCCGCCCGGGTTGGTGCGCCAGAGATAGAGCGCGCCGGCGAGGAGGCCGATCGCGAGGATCCCGAGGAGGCCGCGGTAGGTGCCGAAGTGGCCGCCGATCCCCTCGTCGCCGAGGATCTTGTTCCAGAGCTCCGACCAGGCGACGATCAGCGCGATCCCGCCGGCGAGCAGCTGGAAGCGGATCCCCTGACTGCGCCGGCGTAGAAGCCGAGGGCGGCGACGACGGCGAAGATCCAGGCGAGGTTGAGCGAGGAGTCCGGGGTCTCGTCGATCACGGTGACGAACTGGATCAGCGCCAGGGCGACGAAGATCAGCCCGAAGACGCTCCAGACGGCCTGCCATGGACGGAGCCCGCCGGTCGCGTCGAGCGATCCGGATCGAGCCGCCGTAGAGGAGGACCGCTGGGATCGCGAGGAAGATCAGGACGATTCCGTCGGCGTAGTCGTCCGCGATCGCCGCCTTCCGCAGCAGCAGCATCAGCACCCCGATTCCGAACAGCAGCGCGCCGATGCTGCGGAGCGCATCGCGGGTGTCGTCAGGCCTGAGGAGCTCGTTCATCGACTCTCAACTCCTTCTTGGGGAGGGAACGGGCGGCACCCTACCCTACAGGCCCGCCTTCAGGGTGGCGACCCGCGCGTAGGCCAGGTCGAGCACGTTGCGGTCGAGCTCGCCGGCCTTGGCCGCCTTCACCACCGCGTCGAAGCCGCTGGTCGCCGCCGGCGCTGAGCCGGCGAAGAGGGCGAGGTCGTTGCCCGCGGCCAGCGCCTCGACGGCGGCGTTGGCGGGGTTGGTCTCGTCGCTGATCGCGTCGCTCTCGAGATCGTCGGTGACGATCACGCCCTCGAAGCCGAGCTGGTCACGCAGGATGCCCTGGACGACCGGCGGCGCCAGCGCCGCCGGCTTCCTCGATCCGAGGCCGGGATAGGAGGCGGTCGATATCATCACCAGGTCCACCCCGGCATCGATCGCGTCCTGGAACGGGACGCAGGGCGCCGCTGATGTCCTCCTCGGTCGCCGCCACCGTCACCGGGCCGAAATCGGTGTTGACGGTGGCGAGGCCGAGGCCCGGGAAGTGCTTTGCGGTGGCGGCGACGCCTGCGCCCTGGAGGCCCTCGATGAAGGCGACGCCGAGCTCGGAGACCAGCTCGGGATCGTCGCCGAAGGTCCGGTTGGCGATCGTGTCCGCGGTCGTCGAGCGGGTCGACGTCGAGCACCGGGGCCAGATCGACGTTCACCCCGAGCCCGGCGAGGTAGGTGCCGGTCGCCTCGCCCTGCTGGCGGGCGAGGTCGGCGTCGCCGCCCTCGCCGATCTGTGTCGGGGCTTGGTCGGGCGGGCCGGGAAGCCGCTTCACCTCGCCGCCCTCCTGGTCGACCATGACCAGCAGCGGCGGGTTGTCGCCCTGCCCTGGCGGCCTCCTGGAGCTGGCGCGACGTCCTGCTGGAGGGTGCTGCTCGTTGCGCGGCACCATGATCACGCCGCCGAGCCGGCCCTTCCTGACGCTGCGAAGCAGCTGCTCGCTCGGTCCCTGCTGGCCGACCTTGCCGACGATAGTCTGGCCGACCACGCGCTTCAGCGGCAGCGGCGGCTCCTCCTCCTCCCCGTCCCCGCCGCCGATCAGGACGATCAGGCCGATGACGACGAGCAGGGCGACTCCGCCAGCCGCGATCGCCTGGCGGCGGCGCACCTTCGCCGGGAGGTCGCGGTGGCGGCGGTGCTCGCCGGTCGGATGCGGCCGCCGCGCCACCCGCTCGTACTCGCTCGTGCTCCGCCGCCGCTCCGCCGTGCCGGTCGCCGACCCGCTCTCCTCGCCGCCGGGGAAATCGGGCTCCCGCTCACGTCCTGGATAGTCGCCGACGTCGTAGGGGTCGCTCTCACCCCGACCGGCAGCCCGAGCTCGCGCTCCAGCGCCGCGCGTTCGGCCGACTCCGGCGGAGAGCGACTCGCCCTCGCCGGTCTCGCGCGAGCGCCGGCGCCGCGGGCGGCGGCTCGGTCCAGTCGAAGTCGTCGAACTCGTCGTCTCCGGACCAGCCGCCGCCGCGCTCTGCCATCTCCCTAGCTCCTCCCGCCTCCCCCGCGCAGGGAGAGTCCGAGATCGCGGAGCTGGCGCTCGTCCACCGGCGCCGGGGCGCCGGTCAGCGGGTCGCCGCCGGAGGCGGTCTTGGGAAAGGCGATCACGTCGCGGATCGAGTCCGAGCCGTGGAGGAGAGCGACGATCCGGTCGAGGCCGTAGGCGATCCCGCCGTGCGGCGGCGCGCCGTAGCGAAGCGCTTCGAGCAGGAAGCCGAAGCGCTCCTCGGCCTGTCCCTCATCGATGCCGATCGCAGCGAACACTTTGCGCTGAAGGTCCGGATCGTTGATGCGGATGGAGCCTCCGCCGATTTCCCAACCGTTCCAGACGACATCGTATGCCTTGGCTCGGGCGGCTCCCGGGTGATCCGGGTCAAATTCGCCATCGGGCGCGGTGAAGGGATGGTTCTGCGGGTCCCAGCGCTCCTCCTCCGCGTTCCAGCCGAACAGCGGCCAGTCGACGATCCAGGTGAGCTCGTGGGCGCCTGGCTCGATCAGCTCCCAGCGGGCTCCGAGCCGGCGGCGCAGCTCCCCGAGGACCTCGGCCGAGATCGAGCGGCTGGTCGGCGACCAGGAGGAGGACGTCGCCCTCGCTCGCCGACAAGCGCCTCGTTCGCGGCGGAGGTCTCCTCCTCGGAGAGGAACTTGGCGACCGGCGAGCGCCAGCCGTCGGCCTCCACCACCGCCCAGACCAGGCCCTTGGCGCCGAGCTCGGTCGCCTCGTCGACGAGCCCGTCGAGCTCCGCCCGGGAGAGCTCGCGGCGCCCGCCGTTGAGGCCGCGGACGACGGCGCCACCCTCGATCGCTCCCCGGAACGCCTTGAACTCGGACTCCCGGAAGACCTCGGTCAGCGAGTGGAGCTCGAGCCCGAAGCGGAGGTCGGGCTTGTCGGTGCCGTAGCGGTCGATCGCCTCGTCGTAGGCGAGCCGTGCGCATCGGCAGCTCGATCTCGACCCCGGAAGCGCCGAGGACGTGGGCGAGCAGGCGCTGGTTGACCTCGATCACGTCCTCGGCGTCGACGAAGGACATCTCGATGTCGAGCTGGGTGAAGTCGGGCTGGCGGTCGGCGCGCAGGTCCTCGTCGCGAAAGCAGCGGGCGATCTGGAAGTAGCGCTCGAAGCCGCCGATCATCAGCAGCTGCTTGAACAGCTGCGGCGACTGGGGCAGGGCGTAGAAGGACCCGCGCTGGAGCCGGCTCGGGACGAGGAAGTCGCGGGCGCCCTCGGGGGTGGAGCGGGTGAGCACCGGGGTCTCGATCTCGACGAAGCCCTCGCCGGAGAGGAACTCGCGAATCGCGGCGGTCGACCCGGTGGCGGAGCTCGATCGCCTCGCGCATCCGGTCGCGGCGGAGGTCGAGGTAGCGGTAACGCGAGCCGGTTCTCCTCCGAGACCTCGCCCGAGAAGGACTCGATCTCGAAGGGAGGGGTGTCGGCGTCGGCGAGCAGCTCCGCCTCGCTCACCCTGATCTCGACCTCGCCGGTGGGGAGCTTCGGGTTGACCGTCTCCGGATCGCGCTTCACGACCGCGCCCGCCGCGCTCAGGACGTCCTCGGCGCGGAGCTTGTGGCCGAGCTCGAACGCGCCGCCGGCCTCGTCGGGGTTGAAGACCAGCTGGACCAGCCCGGTGCGGTCGCGGAGGTCGATGAAGATCAGGCCGCCGTGGTCGCGGCGGCGGTGCACCCAGCCGGCCACCCTCGCCTCCGACCCGACCCGATCGGACAGGATCTGGCCGCACCAGGCGTCGCGGTACGCATTTGGCCGCAGGGCCGGGAACCCGTCGCTCATCGCGACGGGAGTGTGTCACTCACTTATCAAACGGGTCGCTCCTCATCTGATGAAACGGGTGGCTCCTACGGAGCCCCCTCGCATCCTGCGGAGCGCCCTCGCGTCATCTCCTCGGCGAGGCGCCCGGGCTCGACCTCCCGCTGCTCGCCCGAGCGCATGTCGCGGAGGACCGGCGCCCCGCCGTCCTCGAGGATCAGCGCGTAGCGGGCACCAGAGCGGTCGGCCTGCTTCATCTGGCCCTTGATCGCCCGGCCGCCGAGGTCGAGGTCCGCGGCGAGGCCCGCGCGACGGAGCTCCGTCGCCAGGGCGAGGGCGCGGTCGCGCGCATCCCCTTCGGCGACGATGAAGACGAGGGCAGCCGCCGCAGGCACCTCCTCGCCGAGGGCGAGCGCCACTCGCTCGATCCCGAGCGCCCAGCCGTTGGCGGGGGTCGGCTGCCCGCCGAGCTGCTCGATCAACCCGTCGTAGCGGCCGCCGCCGCCCAGCCCGGATTGGGCCCCGAGTCGCTCGCACTCGAACTCGAACACGGTGCGGGTGTAGTAGTCGAGTCCCCTGACCAGGGTCGGGTCGAGGTCATACGCGACGCCCTCGCGCTCGAGCAGCTTCCGGACGGCCGCGAAGTGCTCGGCGTCCTCGTCGCCGAGGTGGTCGAGCATGGTCGGCGCCTCCGCCATCACCTTGCGGGTGCCTTCGTGATCGGCATCGAACGCTCGCAGTGGATTGGCGTCGATTCGCTCGCGCACCTCCTTGGAGAGATCGCGCTCGTGCGAGCGCAGGTAGGCGCGAAGCTCCTCGAGGTATGCGGCGCGCGCACCCGGCGAGCCGAGGCTGCCAAGGCGCAGTCGGACGCCCTCCACCCCGAGCTCGGCGAGCAGATCGTGCAGCAGCACGATCAGCTCCGCGTCGACCAGGGGCGAATCCGAGCCGATCACCTCGGCGTCGACCTGGTTGAACTGGCGATAGCGGCCTGCCTGCGGGCGCTCGTGGCGGAAGAAGGGCCCCGAGGCCCAGAGCTTCACCGGCTGGGCGAGCTTGTGCATGCCGTGCTCGAGATAGGCGCGGCAGATCGAGGCCGTCGCCTCCGGGCGGAGGGTGAGGCTCCGTCCTCCCTGGTCCTCGAAGCTGAACATCTGCTTCTGGACGATGTCGGTCGACTCGCCGACGCCGCGGGCGAACAGCTCGGTTTCCTCGAAGACGGGGGTATCGATCCTCCCGTAGCCCGCCGCCTCCAGCATCTCGCGGGCGGTCCGCTCGATCCGCCTCCGCACCGGCTGCTGCTCGGGGAGGACGTCGAAGGTGCCGCGGGGAGCCTTGAACTTCTCGCTCATCGCGAGCCGACCCTAGCGACGGCCGCGGTTATCTGGCCAGCTCGGCCAGGAACGGGTTTGAGGCTTGCTCGGCGCCCAGGGTGGTGATCCCCATGTGGCCCGGGTAGACCGTGGTCTCCGGCGGGTGGTCCTCGACCAAGGTTCGGATCGAGGAGAGCAGCGTCCCCCAGTCCCCGCCGGGGAGGTCGGTGCGGCCGACCGAGCCCTGGAAGAGGACGTCGCCGGAGAAGAGCGCCTGCTCGGCGGGGATCGAGTAGGTGACGTGGCCGGGGCTGTGACCGGGGGTGAAGATGACGTCGATCTCGAGTCCCGCCAGCTCCAGCTTCTCGCCGCCCGAGACCGTGTGGTCGGCGTCGTAGCTCTCGAACGGCCCGAAGCCCGGCCAGGGAACGAAGGAGTTGATGTCGGCGAGCACCGGGACCTCGATCTCCGGGCACCAGACCGGCGCCCCGGTGGCCGCGGCGACCGGGGCGACCGCGCCGATGTGGTCGAAGTGCGTGTGGGTGAGCAGGATCCCCTCGACCGAGACCCCAAGCTCCTCGACCAGCTTCAGGATCCGCGGGGCCTCCTCGCCGGGATCGACGATCAGCGACCGCTCGGAGCCGTCGGCGCGGAAGAGGAAGCAGTTCTCGCCGACCGGGCCGACGGTGAGCATCCGGACGTCCATCGGCTACTCCTCCGCCTTGCGCTGAGCCCGCTCCAGCCGCTCCTTCTCCTCCCGGCTGAGGCGGCGCTGGTAGAAGAAGCGGTCGACGAGGAAGCTCATCGGCACGTAGAAGCCGAGCATCAGCACGGCGATCCCAGCCGAGGGCAGCGGGGGCCGCCCGAAGGCGAGGAAGAGGAGGGCGAAGAAGAGCGCCCCCGCGATCACCGACTTCTGCAGCGCCGAGCGCCAGGTGGGCGGTCCGGCCTGCGCGCGCGCTCGGCTTCTTCCGGCTCCGCTGGCCGGCGCGAGCCCGCGCCTCGGCGCGGCTGCGCGGGCGCCCGCGCGCCGGGCGCCGGTCGATCCGCCCGCCCTGGGTGCCGCGGTGCTTACGGCGCCGCCTTTGCCTGCTCTGAGCCATCGAGCTGAATCTAGCGGTCCGCGAGATTCGAGCGGTCGAGCACGTTCTCGAGGATGTGGGCCTCGGGGTCGTAGCCGCGGATGGGCGGCTCGCCCGGATATCCCTTCAACGCCGCCGCGGGCGCCAGCCCCACCAGCTCGGCCTCGAGCGGGCGGGCCCCGTGCTTGGCCGCAAGTCGAGTGACCTCGCCCACCACCCTCGCCAGCGGCACCGCCTTTGGATCGTGGATGTTGATCGACACCTGGCAGCACCCCTCGTCGCGGGGCAGGCCCAGGGCCCGTACGCCGGGCAGCCCGCCGCCCTCCTCGCGCAGACCCTCCGCCACCGCCCGGGCGATCTCGGGGTTGGGGGTATCGAGCTCGACGTTGAACGCGACCATCGCGGGTCTGGCGGTGACCAGGGTGGCCCCGGCGCTTGGGTGAGGCTCGCGCGGCCCGAGGTCGGGTTCCAGCTCTCCCGACTCCATCCGCCGCGCCAGCTCCGCGGGGCCGCCGCGGCGGAAGAAGGCCCGCTCATGGCGCTCGGGGCTCGAGGCGAGCTCGCCGTAGAGGAAGACCGGGATACCCAGCGCCGCGATTCCCTCCGCCGCGGCCTGTGCCGCCGCACGGCAGCTCTCACGAAGCTCCTCGTAGGCCCAGACCGCGGGACAGACGTCGAGGGCACCGATGTGGGGATGGAGCCCCTGGTGGCCGCGCAGGTCGATCAGGTCGAGCGCGTGCGCCGCCCCCGCCACCATCGCCTCGCTCAGCTTGGTCTCCGGAGCGGCGATCGTGTAGACGCTGCGGTTGTGGTGTGCGTCGCTGTGAAGATCGAGAACCCGCGCATGCGCGCCCAGGGTCGCGCGGATTGCGCCGATCACCCGCTCGTTGCGCCCCTCCGAGAAGTTGGGGACGCCGACTAGGGAGAGCTCGCTCACTCGACGAGCAACTTGCCGTCGCGGACGATCGCCTCGCCGTCCAGCTCCAAGGTCGGCTTCAGCACGATGCAGTCGAGGTGGACGGGCACCTGCACCGTCCCGCCGATCCCCGCCGACGCGCCGAAGGCGACATGGGCGCTGCCGAGGATCTTCTCGTCCTCGAGGATCTCGCCGGTCACGATCGCCTTCTCGTTGGTGCCGATCCCGAGCTCGGCGACGTTGGTGCCGTCCTCGCCGTGCTCGGTGAGCAGCTCCATGAACGCCATCCCCTGACCGCCGCGGGCCGAGGTCAGATGCCCTCCCTCGATCACCAGCTCCACCGGCTCGGCGACGAGGCCGATTCCGGCAAGGGAGCCGTCGACGACCAGGGTGCCGTTGCCGCCGGCCGGGGAGATGAACCCCTCGCCGCACGGCAGGTTGCCGAACGCGCCGGGCTCGGTGAGCTCGCCGGCGTCGGCGATCGCCGCCCGGCCGGTGAGGTCGAGGGTGAGGTCGGTGCCGTTGGCATCGGCGAGATGGGCCTCTGATGCATCGTCGAGCGCCTCGGCAACCGCCCGGCCCCTGCGGCGGAGGCCGTCCATGTCGGCGCTCATCACCCGGGCCAGCATCTCCTCCGTCACCCCGGGCAGGGTGGCGATCCGGGCGCCGGCCTCGGAGGCGCGCTTGCGAGCGGCGGTATGCGAGAGCGACTGCACGGTGGGAGCGAGGACGACGTCGGCCGCCGCCATCGCCTCGGCCACCGGGCGCGGCGGCTCGGTGCCGTGCGTCGCCCGCTCGGAGATCACCATCAGCACCGCGTCGGCGCCCGCTTCCACCGCTTCGGCCCGGAGCGCCTCGCCGATCCGCTGGGTGGATGGGTTGCAGACCACCAGAACCTCCTCGCCCTCATGGACGGCGAGGCAGTCGCGGACGACGGCGCGCACCGCCTGCTCGAGCTCGCTCATTCCGCCAGCCTATTGAGCGGACCACATCCGCGGATCGCGGGAAACCCGCCGCTACGATTCGTCGCCCCCGCCGGGGTAGCTCAGTGGTTAGAGCAGCGGAATCATAATCCGCGTGTCGGGGGTTCAAATCCCTCCCCCGGCATCGGAGGAAGCTCGCTACGGAGAGGTCGTTCCTTCCTCGCCCTCGCGAAGCTTGTTGACGATGAACTCGGCGTACCAGGGCGCCCACTCCTCGTCGCGGACGCCCCCGAGCTCCTCGGCCTCGTACTTGCCGTGTGCCGCCTCGGCCTCGCGGAGGAGGCGGGTGAGCTCTTCCTTCGTCAGGTCCGCGGCGGCCACGCGGCGAGTCTACTCCTGCTCAGGCCGCAGCCGGGAGCTTCGACTCGAGCTCGGTGAGCGCGAACAGGAAGGCCTCCGAGAAGGTGGGAAACGGCTGGATCACGTCGTCCATCACGGCGAGGGGCAGTCCCGCGCGAATCGCGACCGTCGCCTGCTGCAGCCACTCGCCCGCCTCGGGGCCGAGGGCGTAAGCCCCGGTCAGCCGCTCGCCATCGGAGACGAGGGTAAGGAAGCCGTTCTTCTCCGCGTATTGGCGCGAATAGGTGGAGGAGCGCGGAACCTCCGAGATCGAGATGGTGGCGGTGAACTCGCCCTCCGTCTCACCGACTGAGGCCGCCTGCGGGTCGGTGAAGACGACGCGAGGAACCGCCTCGTAGTTGGCCTCCCGCCGGCGACCGAGGATGTTCGCGGCGGCCACCCGGCCCTGGTACTTGCCCACATAGGTGAGCGGCCAGACGCCGGTCACGTCGCCGATCGCCCAGACGCCATCGGTCACGTTCATCCGCTGGTCGACCGGGATCCCCCTCTTCTCCGGGGTGACGTCCACGGTCTCGAGCCCGATCCCCTCCGTGCGCGGACGCCGTCCGGTCGCCACCAGGAGGCGGTCGCCGCGCAGCTCCTCGCCGCCCGGTAGCTCGAGCATGAAACCGGCGTCGTCGCGGCTCGCGGCCGAGGCGTGCTGGCCGAAATGGAGCTCGATCCCCTCGGCGGCCAGCGCCTCACCGAGGGCGTCGCCGAGCGGCTTTGGCTCGCGCGGCAGCACGTGGTCCATCCCCTCCACCAGCGCCACGGAAGCGCCCATCCGAAACAGCACCTGCGCCATCTCCACCCCGACCGGGCCGCCGCCGAGCACCAGCATCCGCTCCGGCACCTCCGTCAGCTCGGTCACCCCGCGGTTGGTCCAGACACCGTCCAGCTCGTCGAGCCCCGGGATCGGAGGCACGACCGCCTCGGACCCCGTGGCGAGGACGATGTGCTCGCAGGAGTGCTCGGCGTCGTCCACCGCCACCCGGCCGGGACCCGCGACGGAGCCGGAGCCTCGGAGGACGTCGATCCCCTCCGACCGCAACCACTCCTCCTTCGCCGAGTCCTCCCAGTTCGAGGTCATGAAATCTCGCCACTCGAAGGCGGCAGTGGGGTCGAGCTCGCCGCTCACGGCCTGGGCGGCGCCGGGCGCCTCCCGCGCTGCCTCCAGCGCCTGGCCGGGGCGGAGCAACGTCTTCGATGGGATGCAGGCCCAGTAGTCGCACTCGCCGCCGATCAGGCCGCTCTCCACGATCGCCACCCTCAGGCCGCCGTCCGCGAGGCGGCCGGCGCAGTGCTCCCCGGCGGGACCGGCTCCGATGACGATGGCGTCGTAGTCCGTCACCGGCCCCGACCCTAGCGCTACGGCGTCTCACGCGGAACGGGGTCGGCGACCGGCATCGAGGGCGGCCCCTCCTCGACCTCGACCCTCGGGCGCCCGGGGAGTCGCCCCTCGGCGGCGAGCCAGGAGCCGGAGAGGATCAGCGCCAGTCCCGCCAGGGTGGCGACCGTGACCGCCTCCGAGAGCAGGAGGGCGCCGTAGACGACGGCGAAGCCAGGCGCGATGTAGGTGACCAGGAAGGTCCGGGCCGGGCCGACCGAGGTGAGCAGCCAGTAGAAGATGACGAAGGCGATCCCGGTGCCGAGCACGCCGAGCACGGCCACCGCCGCCGCCGGGCCGAGGCCTGGCGCCGTCTCGGGCGCGGTGAGCAGGGCCGGCGGCAGGAGGAAGATCGCGCCGGCGACCATCACCGCGGCCGACATCCCGAGCGGTGCCATCCCGGCGAGGCGGTGCTTGACGAGGAAGCCGCCGATCGCGTAGCCGAGGCTGGCGAGGACCACCGCCAACCCGCCGAGCAGGGCGGCGCCGGAGCCGCCGAGATCGACCCCGAGCAGAAGCCCCACCCCGCCGAAGCCGACCAAGACCCCGGCGAGCCGAAGGCCGTGGGAGCGCTCTTCGCGATCGACCCGGACCGCGAGCAGCGCGGTAAACAGCGGCGCCGAGGCGACCAGGATGCCGGCGAGCGAGGAGGAGATCTCCTCCTCCCCCGCCGCGATCAGGAGGAACGGCCCCGCCACCTGAACGGCGCCGACCAGCGCCAGCCAGCCCGTCCTCGAGCGAACCCCGCTGAGCGCGCCCTGGGACGCGGCGACGGGAAGGAGGACCAGCGCCGCAAGGGCGATCCGGAGGAAGGCGACCATCGAGGGCGAGAGGTCTCGGAGCCCGATCTTGATGAACAGGTAGGAGGCGCCCCAGATCGCGCCGAGCACGAGCAGTAGCGACCATGCGCGACGATCCATCCCCCCATGTTGGCGGCTAGGGTCTGCGGGCTCCGGCCGCTTCGCGGTGGGCGCAGGTGTAACAGCCGCCGATCCGGGATAGGTTCCATCCTGATGATGGAGGCCGGTCAGATGACCGAGCCCGTGCCGTCCCCGATCCGCGAGCGGTTGACGGAGCGGCTGAGACGCCAGCCATGGCTCGGCGGGGTCGGCGTGATCATTGTCATCTTCCTGGCACTGGTCGCCGGAGAGGGGCTCCACGCCGTCGCGCAGACCGGCCTCAACGGGCTCTCGCTGGGAGCGATCTACGCGCTCGGCGCCGTCGGCCTCACTCTCGTCTACGGGATCCTGAAGCTGGTCAACTTCGCCCACGGCGACTTCCTCACCTTCGGGGCGTACATGGCCTACCTGGTGAACGTCACCTGGGGCGCCCCCCTCGTCGTCGCCGTCTTCTGGGCGATGGTGGCGACGGCGCTGCTGGGCCTCCTGTTCGAGCGGTTGCTCTGGGGCCCGATGCGGACGAAGCACGCCGGCTTTCTGCAGCTGATCCTGATGTCGATCGGGCTCGCGTTCCTGATCCGCGCGGTGGTCCAATGGTTCTGGAGCACCGAGATCCGCACCCTGGACGTCAACACGACGGACACCGTCGACTTCCTCGGGGTCCGGATCGGCCAGACCGAGCTGATCGTGGTGGTCGTCGGCGTCGCTGTCCTCGTCGGCGTCGGCTTCATGCTCCGCTTCACCTTGCTCGGGAAGCGGATGCGGGCGCTCTCCGACGACCTGGAGCTGGCGGAGACCGCGGGCATCGACACCCGCAGGGTGATCCTCTACACCTGGGTCTTCGCGGGAGCGCTCGCGGGACTTGCCGGAGTGCTCGCGGGTTCGATCACCAACCTGCGGCCCGAGCTCGGCTTCGAGCTGCTCCTGCCGATATTCGCGGCGGTGATCCTCGGCGGCATCGGCGATGCCTTCGGAGCATTGGTGGCGGGGCTCGTCCTGGGCGTGATGACCGAGTGGTCGACCCTCGTGATCGACGCGAGGTGGAAGGTCGCGGTCGGTTTCCTCATCCTGGTCATCGTGCTCGTGATCAGGCCGCAGGGAATCTTCGGGAGGGCGAAGGCGGTATGACCCCGCTCGACGCCAGTCCAGTGGACTGGGTGCCACTTGCCGTCACCTTCGAGTCCCTCACCGACCCCGCCTTCTGGATCAGCGTCGGCGTGATCGCGGGCACCTACGCGCTGGTCGCGCTCGGCCTTCAGCTCAACGTCGGCTACACGGGGATCGTCAACTTCGGCCAGGCGGCGTTCATGGCGGTCGGGGCCTACACGATGGCGATCCTGGTCTTGAAGGCGGGCTTCAGCTTCTGGCTCTCGCTCCCGATCGCGGTCCTGGCGGCGATGCTCTTCGGGGTGCTGGTCGGGCTCCCCTCGCTGCGCCTCCGCGCCGACTACTTCGCGATCGCCACGATCGCGATGGCCGAGGTGGTGCGCCTGTTCGCGCAGAACGCCCGCGGCCTCACCGGCGGCAACCTGGGGCTCTTCTGTGACGAGGACGATCCGTCGAGGTGCTATCCCGACGCCTGGCGGGACGTATCCGAGTCGATCAACGACGGGGTCGCCAACGTCTGGAGCGACCCCGAGGCGCTCTTCCCATTGCTTCTGGTCATCTGGGTGACCGTCGGGATCGCGACGATCGCCCTCAGCTACTTCCAGCGGACGCCCTGGGGCCGGGTACTGCGGGCGATTCGCGAGGACGAGGATGCGGCGCAGGCGCTGGGCAAGAACACCCTCCTCTACAAGCTCCAGTCGCTCGCGATCTCGGCATGCCTGGGGGCGATCGCCGGGTTCTTCCTCGCCCTCAACCTCGCCACGATTCATCCGATCGACTTCGAGCCACTGGTGACGTTCTTCGCCTTCAGCGTTCTCATCCTCGGCGGCCTCGCCAACTACAAGGGAGTCGCCGTCGGCGCGGTCCTGTTCTGGTTCGTGATCGAGGGCACCCGGTTCATCGATCTCCCCGATCCGCCCTTCACCGAGACCCGGATCGCAGCACTGCGGCTGGCGATCACCGGCCTGCTCTTGATCGGCCTGATGGCCTTCCGGCCCCAGGGGCTCTTCGGCAAGCGCGAGGAGATGGTGCTCGGTGAATGACGCCGCCCTGCTCGAGATCGAGGACGTCGTCAAGCGCTTCGGCGGCATCCGGGCCGTCGACGGGGCGACGATGAAGGTCCGCGAGGGCGCGATAACGGCGCTGATCGGCCCGAACGGCGCCGGAAAGACGACCCTGTTCAACGTGGTGACCGGGTTCTACCGCGGCGACCGCGGCTCGGTCACCTTCGACGGGCGCGCAATCTTCGGCGAGGCCCCCTACGAGATAGCTCGCAAGGGGATGGTGCGGACCTTCCAGATCACGAAGGCGCTGGCCGCGATGCCGGTGATCGACAACATGATGCTTGCGGCCCCCGACCAGCCCGGGGAGCGGTTCCGGAACCTGATCATGAGGCCGGGGGCGGTGCGAGAGCGCGAGAAGGAGGTCCACGCCGAGGCCATGGAGCTGCTCGAGATCTTCAACCTCACCGAGCTCGCGGACGGCTACGCCGGGACGCTCTCGGGGGGGCAGCGGAAGCTGCTGGAGCTGGCCAGGGCGTTGATGGCTCGGCCGAAGCTGCTCCTCCTCGACGAGCCGATGGCCGGCATCAATCCCGTCCTCGGAAAGCGGCTGCTCGACCACATGCAGCGCCTCCGCCGGGAGAGCGGGGTCACCTTTCTGTTCATCGAGCACGACATGGAGGTCGTGATGAACCACTCCGACCGGGTCGTGGTGATGGCCGAGGGACGGGTGATCGCCGACGGCGAGCCGGAGGAAGTCCGCGCGGACAAGCGCGTTATCGATGCCTATCTCGGAGCGGTGGCGGTGGATAGCGCGGCGGAAGAGAAGTCCTGAGATGGCCGGCGCCGACTCCAACGGGGCCCTGCTCGCGGTTGAGGACCTGGTCGCGGGCTACGTCCCCGAGGTCGACATCCTCTCCGGCGTCGGCCTGACGGTCCGGGAGGGGGAGATCGTGTCCGTGATCGGCCCGAACGGGGCCGGCAAGTCGACCCTGATCAAGTCGATCTTCGGGCTGCTGCCGCCCCGGCGAGGTCGAGTGACCCTGCGCGGCGAGAATCTGGCCGGGCTGCGCCCGCATTCGATCACCCGCCGTGGGATGAGCTACGTCCCCCAGCTCGACAACGTCTTCCAGAGCCTGACCGTGGAGGAGAACCTGGAGATGGGCGCCCTGGACACCTCCCGGTCACGGGAACAGATGGACCGGATGTACGACCTCTTCCCCCGGCTAGGGGAGCGCCACACCCAGGCCGCGGGCACGATGAGCGGCGGCGAGCGCCAGCTCCTCGCGATGGGGAGGGCGCTGATGCCCGATCCCGAGATCCTGCTGCTCGACGAACCCTCGGCGGGCCTGGCGCCCGCATTCGTCGAAGCGATCTTCGCCAAGATCGAGGAGATCAACCAGGCTGGCGTGACCGTGGTGATGGTCGAGCAGAACGCGCGCCGAGCCCTGGGCATGTCGAGCCGCGGCTACGTGCTCGACGTCGGGCAGAACCGCTTCCAGGGTCCGGGCAGGGAGCTATTGGAGGACCCCAAGGTCGCCGAGCTCTACCTCGGCGGAACCGCCCGGATCGACAAGCCCGCAACCGCTACGTAAACGGCCGGGGCTCGAAGGCCCCGGCCGTTCTCGTGGTGCTCGACGCTGCTAGGCGAGCGCTTATCCGCCCTGCGGCGCGACGATGGGGAGGTCTTGGGTGACCGTGAACTCCCCGTTCCTGTACACGTAGGTGTCGTAGACCTCCGAGGTGGAGTCACCGTCCTCGTTCAGGTTGACCGAGCCCGATGCGCCCTCGTAGTCGATGTCGTCACCGTTCTGCAGCGCCTCGATTGCCTCGGGGAGCTGCTCCCAGGTGTACTGGGTGCCACCCGGAGCGGTGATGTCGACGAGCGCGTCCGCCATCTCCTGACCGTCGGTCGAGCCGGCGGCCACCGCGGCCAGATAGCAGAGGACCGTCGCGTCGAACTGCTGGGCGTCGAAGGTCTGAGCCTCGACCTCCCTCGGCTCCCCGTTGTCGTAGAGCGTCCGGAACGCCTCCTCGGCTTCGCCTCTCTCGGGCGCTCCCGGTGCGGTGCCGCGCAGACCTTCGATGATCTCCGGCCCCACGTCATCCGGCAGGGAGCTCGAGGCGATGCCGTCGGTGCCCCACGCCTTCGTCGGATCCCAGTTGCCCGTGCGCTGGAGCGCCGGACCGACCTTGGAGAAGGTATCCGGGAAATCGATGATCACGAACGCGGCGGGGTTCCCCGAGGTGATCTCCTGGGCCTCCGAGTTGTAGCTCGGCTGCTCGGGGTCGTAGAGGACCTCCGCACCGATCGTGCCGCCGAGGGCTTCCCACTCCGTGCGGAAGTTCTCGGAGAACGCTTGCCCGTACTCGTCGTTTCGGGCACCCACGTTCACGGTCTGGCCCTCGGCTCCGCCGAGGTCATCGGCCATCGCCGTGGCAAGGGTGGCTGCCTGGAATGTGTCAGGCGGTGACGTCCTGGCGAGCAGTCCGTCGTCATCGATCTCGGTGATCGCCGGGGCCGTCGAAGCCGGCGTGATCTGGAGGATCCCGTTCGGGATCGACACTGACTCGGCGGTCGGGATCGTGTCGCTCGAGGCCCAGGCGCCGGTGATGCAGGTCGCGCCATCGGCGTCGACCATCTTGCGAGCAGCCTGGACTGCGGCCTGCGGGCTGGTCTCGTTGTCCTCGTGGACGACCTCGACAGTGTGATCGACGCCAGCCTGCTGGATCGCCGCGTCGATCTGGGCCACGGCCAGATCGCTCGCCTTCTGGCCAGGGGGCCCGAAGTCGGAGAGATCGCCGGTGAGCGGAATCGAGTCGCCGATCGTCAGATTGAGCGAGGCTTCGCCGCCGCCCCCTCCGCCGTCGTCATCGTCATCACCGCAGGCGGCCACGCCAACGACCAACACGAGACCGGTTACTGCGGCGAGAAATCCCTTGTACTTGAGACCTCGCATGCAATTCCTCCTCATCCGTAGGCCCTCCCTCAGGCCTTGTCCAGCCCACCCTATCCCTATCGGGCTTGCGGGGGCAGCAGCAGGACAGTTGCTGCCTCGCTGACCGATCGTCCGATGGTGCAAGCCACTGGTTAGCGACCCGCCGCGGGGGTAAGATCGGATCATCACATAGGGAAGAGAGGCGATCCCTCCCCTCCCGTGTCCGTAAGTGCGGGCAGCCGGCGAATCCCGGACCCGCGAGATTGGCTCGACCGAAGGAGATCCCGACGGTCAGGCCGGAAGAAAGGCGGACCGCGATGAAGCTCGAGAACGCGAGCCTGGTCGGCGATGGCTCAGGCAAGCCCGAGGCCGGCTCCAGCGAGCAGCTGACTCGCGAGGACCGCGCCCTGCTCTTCCGCTACATGCTGCTGATGCGGCTCTCCGAGGAGCGAGGGATCACCCTCTACAGGCAGGGAAAGGTGCCCGGGTCGTTCTACGACGGCCGCGGACAGGAGGCGATCTCGGTGGGTGCCTCTTTCGTCCTCGGTCCCCGCGATCGCCTCTGCATCCTTCATCGCGACCTCGGGGCCCATTTCGTCCGCGGGGTCACGCCCGACCGCTACCTGGCCAACTACATGGGCCGCGCCGGCGGCGTCACCGGCGGCAAGGACGGCAACCTGCACTTCGGAGACCGCGACCTCGGATGCATCGGGATGGTCTCGATGCTGCCTGACATGGCCCAGGTCGCCGTCGGCCTCGCGCTCGCCTTCAAGATGAGGCATGAGCCGCGCGTCGCGATGACCTTCTTCGGCGAGGGCGCGACCGCGAACGGCCAGTGTCACGAGGCGCTGAACTTCGCGGGCATTCACCGCCTCCCGGTCGTGTTCGTCCTCGAGAACAACAAGTTCGCCTACTCGACGCCTACCGAGTTCGAGTACGCGGTCGACCCCGTCGAGCGCGCCGAGGGCTACGGCCTCCGCGGCGTCAGCGTCGACGGTAACGACGTCGAGGCTGTATTCGAGGCCGTCCGCGAGGCGGCCGATCGAGCTCGCAGCGGGGCCGGACCGACGCTGATCGAGTGTCACACCATGCGCATGCACGGGCATGGCGCCCACGACGACATGAGCTACGTCCCGGAAGAGCTCCTCGAGGAATGGCGCCGGCGCGACCCGATCGAGCGCTACGAGCGCCGACTGGCCGACGAGCACGGCTTCGACCCGGAGAAACTGCAATGCGATCCGCGACGAGCGCCGAGCGCGAGGTCGCGGAGGCCTCCGAGAAAGCGCTCGCCTCGCCTATGCCCGAGCCGGAACTGGCGACCGATGGCGTCTTCGCCGAGCAGCTGGAAGCCGCTCGGCGACGGTGAGGCGCCGTGGACGCGCTGGCGGGACGGAGCCGAGCGGTAACGGCGAGCCCGCCGGAGAGCAACGGCGCGGCCGCGCGGAGCGCCCGATGAGCGCCCCGGAGACGATCGCGCCAGGCATTGCCCGACCCGGGGCGAACCCGGCGGCGGGAGCCCGCGAGATGACTTACCTGGAGGCGATCTCCGACGGCCTCCGGGAGGAGATGCGACGCGACGAGACCGTCTTCTGCCTCGGGGAGGACATCGGCGCCTTCGGCGGCGCCTTCAAGGTCACCGACGGCTTCGCCGAGGAGTTCGGCGCAGACCGGGTTCTCGATACCCCGCTGGCAGAGAACCTGATCGTCGGCGCCGCCACCGGCGCCGCGATCGAGGGGATGAAGCCGGTCTGCGAGATGCAGTTCGCCGACTTCATCTCTTGCGGCTTCGACCAGCTGGTCAACGTCGCCGCCAAGCTCCATTACCGGCAGGGGATCGCGGTGCCGATCGTCGTCCGGCTGCCCTCGGGCGGCGGCTTCTCGGGCGGGCCCTTCCACTCACAGAACCCGGAGGCCTGGTTCCTCCAGGCGCCGGGGCTGAAGGTGGTGGCGCCGGCGACGGCCGCCGACGCCAAGGGGCTCCTGGTGAGCGCGATCCGTGACCCGAACCCGGTCTGCTACCTGGAGCACAAGGGCCTCTACCGCCACGTCAAGGGCGAGGTGCCCACGGGCGAGCACACGGTTCCGATCGGCGAGGCGGCGGTTGCGCGCGAGGGCTCGGAGATGACCGTGATCGCCTATGGCTCCAGCGTCCACCTGGCGCTGGAGGCCGCCGAGGAGCTCGGCGAGGAGATCGAGGTGCTCGACCTGCGCACCCTCTGCCCGCTCGACCGCGAGGCGATCCTGGCCAGCGCCCGGCGGACCGGCAAGGTCCTGGTCGCGCACGAGGCGACCCGCTCCTGCCGGGGTCGGTGCCGAGGTGGCCGCGCTGATCACCGAGGAGGCGTTCGAGGATCTCGATGCGCCGGTCCGGCGGCTGACCGCGCCGGACGTGCCGATCCCCTTCAGCCCACCGCTGGAGCAGCGGGTGCTGCCTCAGCTCGACGACATGAAGGAGGCCTGCCGTGAGCTCCTCGCCTACTGAGCGAGAGGCCGGCTCGCCGGCCTCGCCTCCGGCGCAAGCGGGCGAAACCGGTGCGGTCGAGATCGCGATGCCGCAGATGGGCGTCTCGGTGGCCGAGGGCACGATCGTCGAGTGGCTGAAGCAGCCCGGCGACTGGGTCGAGGCCGACGAGACGGTGGCGGTGGTGAGCACCGACAAGGTCGACGTCGAGATCCCCTCCCCCGCCTCCGGCCGGCTCGAGCGCATCCTGGTCGCGGTCGACGAGACCGTGCCGGTGGGGACGCCGCTGGCCGAGATCGATCCCTCCGGCCGTCCAGGCGAGGCCCACCCACAGGAGGATCACGAGCCCGCCACCCCGCAGGCGCCGGCCGAGTCCGGCGGGGACGAGTCGAGCCGCGGGCGACGCCAATGGGGAGCGGACCGCTCGCGCTTCCACTCGCCCGTGGTGAGGCGGATCGCCGAGCAGCATGGGATCGACCTCTCGCGGGTCCAGGGAACCGGGCGTCGGCGGACGGGTGCGAAAGCGGGACCTGCTCGCCCGGATCGAGCACGCGGCGAGCGCGCGGAGGAGCGGCCGCTGCACATCGAGTCGCCCTACCGGCCTCCGGAGGAGGCAGCTCCTGACGGAGGAGGCAGCGCCTGCCGCGGCGGCCGGTGCCGCCGACGGCGGCGAGGCGATGGCTGAGCGCCGCGAAGCCGATGTCGCCGATGCGCCGCCAGATCGCCGAGCACATGCTCGCCAGCCGCAGGACGTCGGCCCACTGCACCACGATCGTCGAGGTAGACATGGGACAGGTCGCCGCCCGGCGCGCGGAGCTCAAGGAGCCGATGGCGCGGCGCGAGGTTCCGCTCACCTATCTCGCCTTCGTCGCCACGGCGACGGTGGAGGCGCTCGAGCGCCACCCGATCCTCAACGCCTCGATCGACGGCGAGGAGATCGTCTACCACGACGACGTCAACCTCGGGATCGCGGTCGCGCTCGAGCGAGGGGCTGATCGTGCCGGTGATCCGCAAGGCCCAGCGGCTCAGCCTCGAGGGCATGGCGGCGGCGATCGCCGAGGTCGCCGAACGCGCCCGCAGGGCCGACCTCGAGCCCGACGACGTCCATGGCGGCACCTTCACGATCACCAACCCGGGGCAGTTCGGGGCGGTACTGGCCACTCCGATCATCAACCAGCCTCAGGTCGCGATCCTCGATCTCGAGGCGATCGTGAAGCGGCCGGTTGTGATCTCCGACGAGCGGCTCCGACGCGATCGCGATCAGGCCGATGACTTACCTCTGCATGTCGTGGGACCACCGCGCGCTCGACGGCGCCGAGGCGGCACGCTTCCTCGCCGACGTCCGAGGAGACGCTCGAGGGGTGGGAAGCCGGATGAGCCACGGCAACGGTCACGCGGCGCATACCAACGGCCACCGGCGGCCGGCCGAGCGGCTCGACCACGAGGAGCTGGTGGTCCGCCGGGGACGGCGATCGGGGATCTACGTGGTGGTCGCCGTGCATTCGACCGCCCTCGGGCCCGCGCTCGGTGGGGCACGGCTGTGGCACTACCGCGCTCCCGGCGATGCGATCGCCGACGCGCTGCGGCTCTCCGAGGCGATGACCTTGAAGGCCGCCGCGGCAGGGCTCGACCTGGGCGGCGGCAAGGCGGTGCTCTGCTCCGACGGCGAGCTCGCCGGCGGCCGCCGCCGGGAGCTGATGCTCGATCTGGGCGACGTGGTCGAGTCCCTGGGCGGTCGCTACATCACCGCCGAGGACGTCGGCACCGGCACCGAGGACATGGCGATGATCCGCGAGCGCACCTCGCACGTCGTCGGGCTCCCGGTGGCCCTCGGCGGCTCGGGCGATCCCAGCCCGCTCACCGCCCGCGGCGTCGAGGCGGCGATCGGGGCCTGCTGTGAGCGGCGCTTCGGGAGCCGCGATCTCTCCGGCCGGCGCGTCTGCGTCGTCGGGCTCGGCCACGTCGGCACCCGGCTCGCGGAGCGTCTGCTCGCCGCCGGCGCCGAGGTGATCGCGGCCGACATCGACGCCGGCAAGCGGCGGCTCGCCGCCAGGCTGGGGGCGGGCTGGACCGACCCAGGCACGGCGATGACCACCGACTGCGACGTGCTGGCGCCGTGTGCGCTCGGCGGGGCGATCCACCGCGACAACGTGGGTTCGCTGCGCTGCGAGATCGTCTGCGGCTCGGCGAACAACGTGCTCGCCGAGGAGCGGCTGGCGGCGAGAAGCTGACCTCGCGCGGGATCCTCTACGCGCCCGACTTCATCGCCAACGCCGGCGGCCTGATCAATGTCTACGCCGAGACTCCACTCGCTCGACCGCGAGCGGACCGCGGCAGCTGGTGGACGGGATCGGCGAGACGATCGCGGTGATCCTCGCCGAGGCCGAGGAGCGCTCGACGACTCCGCTGGAGGCGGCGCGGGAGCTGGCCGCCAAGCGCCTCCACCCCACCCGCGGCAAGCGCGGCATCCGCCAGCCCGCGGCGGCCTAGGACCGCTCTGGGCACTACGCGATCGGCAGGGCCTCGCTCGCTCGTGGCTGCCTCTCCATCGACCGGATCGCCCGGGCGAGACGCCGCACGCCCTCGGTGAGCTGGTCCGGGTCGAGGAAGCCGTAGGAGAGCCGCATGTGCGTTCCCGCGGCCGGCTCGGGGATCATCGCCGCGCCGGGAACGAAGGTGACGCCGTTGCGGACCGCCTCGGTCATCAGCTCCCCCTCGTCCACCGGGACAGACAGCGTCAGCCAGAGATGCCCGCCGCCGTCCGGCTCGTGGATGGTGACGAGCCCGCCCAGGTGCTCGCGGGTCGCCTCCAGGAGGGCGTCGCGGCGCTCCAGGTAGAAGTCGCGCGCCCGCTCCTTGTGCGCCGGATACTCGCCCGCGGCGAGGAAGCGGGCGAGCGCCAGCTGGGTGAGAGTGGCGCTATGCATGTCGTCGGTCCGCTTCTCGTGCAGGCAGGCGCTCGCGCACCGGCCCGCTGGAGGCGATCCAGCCGACACGGAGCCCGCCGCCGACCAGCTTCGAGAGGGAGTCGACGTAGATGACGTGGCCGCGCGCCCTCGCGCCGCAGCGAGCCCGGATCCTCGCCCTCGAAGCGCAGATCGCTGTAGACGCCGTCCTCGACGATGAAGAAGCCGTGCCGGCGCGCCAGCTCCAGCAGCCGAGCGCGGCGCTCGGCCGAGAGGTCGCGGCCGGTGGGGTTGTGGCAGCGCGGCTGGAGCGCCAGCAACCGGATCTCCTGGCGGGCCAGCAGCTCCTCGAGCGCATCCGTGTCGAGCCCGTCCTCGTCGACCGGAACCGGAAGCACCCGCGCTCCCGTGGCCCGCAGCGACTCCAGCACCCCCATGAAGCTCGGCGACTCGCAGGCGGCGGCGTCGCCCGGTCGGAGTACCGCGCGAGCCGCCAGGGTGAGGCGCCTGGCGGGCGCCGGTGGTGATCAGGATGTCGGCCGGGTCCTCGGGGGCCCCGCGGAGCGCTGAGAGCGCCGCGATCTGCTCGACCAGCTCGGGGAGCCCGGCGATGTCGGTGTACTGAAGCGCGCGACTGTCATGGCTCTCGAGCGCCTCGGACATCGACCGCCGCATCTGATCGAAGGGGAAGAGCTCGGCGGACGGGTAGCCGACCGAGAGGGGGATCAGCCCCGGGGCCTGCGAGTGCCGGTACATCTCGTCCATCACGCGGTCGCCGCTGCTCTCGACCACCGCCGGCAGCACGTAGCGCTGCCACTCGCCACCGTCAGCGCCGCCTGGATCGCGGAGCGTGGCGGCGGCCGACTCGCGCACGAAGGTGCCGCGGCCGACCTGCGAGGTGACCATGCCCTGCTCCCGGAGCCGCCGGTAGACGCGCACCGCGGTCAGGTGGTTCACGCCCGCTATCTCGGCGAGCTCGCGGGTCGGCGGCAGCTTCTCCCCCACCGGCAGCTCGCCGGAGCCGATCGCCTCGCGGAAGATCGTCGACCATCTGCTCGGTCAGCGACCGGTCGGTGTCGCGCTTCAGGTCACTCAAAGCATCTTTGTATGACATACAGATCACTCAGTTCCGGTAGCGTTAGGCGCAGAGTGTACAGCAGACCGCGCGATCTGGCGCAACAAGAGAGGTAGTGATGTACTACAAGCCGACACCAGTTCAAACCGAAGCCTCGATCACGATTCGCTCCGCCGCGCCCGGGGACGACGAGGCGCTCCGCCGCCTCGCCCAGCGCGACACCCGCGCGGTCCCCGAGGGAGAGCTGCTCGTCGCCCTCGTCGACGGTGAGGCCCGAGCCGCGATCTCCCTGGCGAGCGGGGAGACGATCGCCGACCCTTTCCACCGCACCGTGGAACTGGTCGGCATGCTCACCCTGCACCGCTCCCGGCTCGGCCGCGAGCCGCGCAGGCGTGGCCCGAAGCGGCTCCTTTGGAGCCGGGGTCGATCGAGCGCACCCCAGCCCGCCGGCTCTCTCCGCTAGGGGCAGCCGGCCCCGGGCCCGGCGGCCCTGAAGGCATATAGGTTGCGGCCCTCGTGCGAACGAGCAAGCCAAGCAGGCGTCCCCTGAGCCTAGTGGCGAGCTGGGCCGCGGCGACACTGGTCGCCCTCGCCGCCACGGGTTGCGGCGAGAAGAGCGAGCCCGAGCTGTCGGCACCGGTGACGACCCCGACCGTCACCGCTCCTTCGACGACGACCGGCTCCCGCGACACCGACCGCTCCCGCGACGCCGACGACGCCGAAGGCGAAGAAGCCCGCGGCGCCCGCTCAGTAGCTCAGCGGGCCTGGGCCCGCAACCAGTCGGCGAGTGCGCGTGCCTCGGCCGCGGGGTCTTCGAGCCGTGGCGCCGGCTGGACCCTCGGCTGGGCCTGACCCGCATTCGCGGAGCCGCCTCCGTCCGATGAGCCCGAGCCGCTGATCAGCACCGTCCCCGCGACAGCGACCACGACCGCGGCCAGCGAGGCGGCAGCCAGGATCGCCCTGCGACGCCTGCCCGGCGCCCGTGGCATCTGCGCGGTGGCCGAGGTGGGCTCGGTGGCGCCGGACGCGCCTCGCTGGTCACCGGCACGGTCGCCGGCGTCGTCCCGTTCAGATCGACGGAACGCGAGCGCCGCGGCGAGCGCGGTCGGCGTCCGCTGAAGCGGTCTCGCGGGTCCTCCCGCATGCACCGATCGACGATCTCATTGAGCTCCGCCGGCCGCCGCTCCGGGAGCGCCTCGTTCGCGACCACGCCACAAGCGAATACGTCGGTCGCCGGCGAGATCCGGCCGTCGGCGAGCTGCTCCGGGGCCATGTAGCGATCGGTCCCGAGAACGCTGCCGCTGCGGGTGAGACGGGTCTCCTCTGCCGCCCTGGCGATTCCGAAGTCGGCGACCTTGAGACAGTCGTCGGCCTCACGGAGCAGGAGGTTGTGGGGCTTGACGTCGCGGTGGACGAGCCGCTTGGCGTGGGCGTGGCCGAGGCCGTCGCACATCTGGCGCAGCAGGGGCAGCGCCTCGGCGAGCGGCAGGGAGCGGTCGCGTCCCTCGAGGCGGTCTCCGAGGGTGCCTCCCTGCCACCAGCTCCATGACGATGTACGGGCGGTCGTCCTCCTCGCCGACGTCGAACACCTGGACCACGTTCGGGTGGTCGAGCCTCGCCGCCAGGCGGGCCTCGCGGGTGAAGCGGGCCCGGACCTCCTCGTCGCCGGCGAGGTTGTCGGCGAGCAGCTTGATCGCCACCGGGCGGTCCAGCTTCCGGTCGTGGGCGAGGAACACTGTCGCCATCCCCCCGTGGCCGAGGCGGCGCTCGACCCGGTAGCGCTCCTCGGCCAGCGTCCTCGGCGTCATGGCTGGTTCAACTCCGCATCCTCGTAGTCCTCCTCTTGGCCGGGAGGAAGGTCACCATCGTGCCCGGGCGGTCCGGAGCCGTCGCCCTCGTCGCCGCCGCTCGCTCCCTCCGTCCTCCCCTTCCTCATCGTCCTTCTTCGGCTTCTTCGGCTTCTTCGGCTCGGGGGGCGGCGGGCAGTTGACCGAGTTGACCAGCTGCTCGGTGGCGGCCTCGAGCTCGGCGCGAATCTCGGCCGGAACCTCCGCCTCGGCCACGGCGCCGTCGAGCTCGTCGGCGGAGTGGGCCGCCCCGCAGATGTCGCCGGAGTCGAGCTGCTCGGCGATCCGCTCGCTCTGCACGGCGAGGCGCTCGGCGGTCGCCGCCGGCAGCGAGGCGACGGTCTTCGGCGGCGGGGACTCCTCTTCGGAGCCACAGGCGGCCAGCGCCAGGCCTGCAGCGAGCAGCCACCGCCGCCACCGCCCCTATCGCTTTCGGACTCGGGATACCCATCGGTCCAGTCCCTCATGGTGCCTTACCCGTACCGTCGGAAGCTGGAAACGGCTCAGCGGCTCAGCAGGCGGCTGCGGCACCCGGAGCGCCTCGAGCGCGTTGGAGAAGGCGAGACCGGGCTGCGGGCCGCCCTCGATCGCGAAGACCGTGCGGCCCTTGGATGCGACCCCGAGGCCATGGCGAGGGGTGAGCATCGGAGGCAAGCGCCCGCCAGCGCTTCTCCTCCGGGTCGTAGAGCTCCACCGGGGCGATTGTCTGGGTCGCCCTCGGACAGCTGCTCGCCCCCCACGGCGATCAGATGGCCCCTGACCACGGCGGCCTGGAAGCCGCTGCGGGCGGTCCGCAGATGCGGCAGCGCCTTCCACTTCCGGGTCCTGGTGTTGAAGACCTCGACCGCGTCGATGTTCTCACCGGCGTCGCGGCCGCCGAGGACGAAGATCCGGCCGTCGATCGCCCCGCTCGCGAGGTGCTCGCGCGCGACCCCCATCGGCGGGGCGCTGCCCCAGGTACCATTGGGGATGTCGTAGACCTGGACGAGGCGCTGGGCGGCTCCGCCGATGGCGCCGCCGATCGCGTAGAGGCGACGGCCGACCGGCGCCAGGGTGGCGGCGCCGCGCTTGATCCCGGAGCCCGCGAGCATCGCCCATGAGTCGGTGGCCGGGTCGTAGCGCTGGAGGGCGTCGATCTCGCCGCTGAGCGCCGCGTTGGCGGCGTAGCCGCCGTAGACGAACAGCCTGCCGCCGCTGACCGCGACGGCCGGGTGGTTGACGGCGACCGGCATCGGGGCGACAAGGCCCCAGGTGCCGGCCCTGGTGTCGTAGCGGGCGACCTGGTTGCTGTTCGCTCCATCGGGAGGCACGAATCCCCCGAGCACGTAGATGAACCGGCCGACCCGCGCCGCGCCGACCTCGGTCCGGGTGAGGGGGCTCGGCTGGAGGGTGGTCCAGCGGCCGGTCGTGGCGGGTACACCGTCGGCGTCGTCGTCCGCGGCGAGCAGCGCCACCGCCGCGGCGCCTGCCACCGCGAGCAGCGCGGCAAGCGCCAGGCGCCAGCGGCTCGAGAGCGCCGCCCTCATTGCCGGGCTTCGTCGCCGTCGCGCGGGCTGAAGCCGGTCGCAGCTCTCCACCGGCAGCCGCGGATAGCGCGGAAACGCCGGGTCGGTCCGGGAGAGCAGCAGAGGGAGAAGGACGAACCGCGAGTGTTCTCGACGATCCGCTGGTGGCGGCAGCGATCGCAGAGGCCGGCGGGCGGGCGGCTCACCGCTCCGGTGCCGATTCCCCCGCCTCCGCCTCAATCTGGGCATCGACCTCGGCCTCGACACGTCTGACGTCCTCCTCGGTTGCCTCGCCGAGCAGGACCCGCTTCAGCTGCTCGCTGACGAACTCGCCCCCGCGCTGGGCCTTCTCGAGCGGCTCGGTCAGCTTCACCAGCCGCGCCAAGCAGGTCGTTCATCCGCTCTGCCTGCGCCAGGGCCTCGTCGGCCTGGCGGCGCATCACATCCAGCTGCTCCTGGGAGACGTCCATCAGCTCGTTGGCCTGGCGGACGCTTCGTTCCATCGTCCGGGGGAAATCGAGCACCGCGTTGACCATGGAGATTGGCTTGGTGATCAGCTCCCTGAGCACCGGCCCAGCGTAATGGAGCGCGCGGGCGGCTTTTACTTCACTTTGTATAGTCGAAGTGTGCGTACCTTCAGGCGTCTCCTCGGCTTCCTGCGCCCGTACCGGCGCGGCCTGATCTTCTCGCTGGCACTCGCCTGGCTGGCGACGGGGATGACCGTTCTGATCCCATTGCTGGTGGGCGCCTGCCGTCAACGCGATCGAGGACGGCAACCGGGACGACATCCTGCCCGCTTGCCCTGGCGCTGCTCGGCGCGGGATTGCTGCGGCTGGCGCTCACGGTCGGGCGGCGGCTGATCGCCGGCAGGGTCTCGCTCGCGGTCGAGTACGACCTCCGCCAGCGCTTCTACGAGCACCTGCAGCGGCTCGAGCTCGCCTTCTTCGACTCGCAGCAGACCGGGCAGCTGATGTCGCGGGCGACCGTCGATCTCCAGTCGATCCGCTTCTTCCTCGGCTATGGGCTGATCTGGGTGAGCCAGAGCGCCCTCACGATCCTGTTCGCGGCCGCGGCGATGTTCTTCCTCGACCCGCTCCTCGCCCTCCTGGCGCTCGTCCCGGTGCCCTTCCTGGTCGCGACCGCGACCCGCTACAGCCGGCGGAACCGGCCCGCCGAGCAGGAGGTGCAGCAGCGGGTCGGCGAGCTCACCGCCGGGGCCGAGGAGAGCATCTCGGGGATCAGGATCGTGAAGGCGTTCGCGCGCGAGGGGTACATGCGGGCCCGCTTCCGCCGAGCGGTCGATCGCGTGTTCGATCAGAGCATGGTCTCGACCCGGCTGCAGTCCTTCTACACCCCGCTGATTGGCTTCCTCCCCAATATCGGTATCGCCGCCGTGCTGGTGGTCGGCGGCAACCGGGTGATCAGCGGCAGACATCAGCGTCGGCGACCTCAGCGCGTTCTACGTCTATCTGCTGCTGCTCTCCGGGCCGGTGCGCTGGCTCGGGATGTCGCTGAGCATGGCCCAGCGGGCGGTCGCCTCGGGCAACCGGATGTTCGAGGTCCTCGACCGCGAGCCGGAGATGACCAGCCCGCCGGGGGCAAAGCCGCTGCCACCGGGCGGCGGCCGGGTCTCGGTGCAGGGGGTGACCCTGCGGTACGACGGGAACGAGCCGGCGCTGACCGACATCGACCTGGAGGTCGAGCCGGGGCGAACGGTTGCCCTGGTCGGCCCGACGGCGTCGGGGAAGACCAGCCTGGTCGGGCTGCTGGCGCGGCTGTATGACCCGAGCGAGGGGCGGGTTGTGATCGACGGCGCCGACGTCCGCGAGGTCGACCTGAGCTCGCTCCGCCACGAGATCGCCTTCGTCGCGGACGACAGCTTCCTCTTCTCCGACACCGTCGCCGCCAACATCGCCTACGCGAAGCCGGAGGCATCCCGCGAGGAGATCGAGGCGGCGGCGCGGCGCGCGCAGGCCCACGGCTTCATCACCGAGCTGCCGGACGGCTACGACACCCTGGTCGGCGAGCGCGGCCTGACCCTGTCGGGCGGGCAGCGGCAGCGGGTCGCGATCGCGAGGGCGCTGCTCGCCGAGCCGCGGATCCTGATCCTCGACGACGCCACCTCATCGGTCGACGCCCGCACCGAGGCCGAGATCAAGCGCGGCCTCCGCGAGGTGATGGAGGGGCGGACGACCTTCATCGTCGCCCACCGGCTCTCGACGATCTCGCTCGCCGACGAGATCGTGGTCATCGACCGGGGCAGGATCGTCGACCGTGGGACGCACGAGGAGCTGCTCGAGCGCTGCCCGCTGTACGAGGAGATCGCCGAGAAGGGGCTGGAGGACTCGGTCTACCTGCAGCGCGACCTCGAGGAGCGCGAGGAGCTGGCGCGGCTGTGACCCCGGATCCGAGAGAACAGAGGCGGCTGGACGAGGAGCGGCGGGAGGAGGAGCGAGCGGTCGAGGCGACCGAGCGCGAGGAGGGCACCTACGAGCACGAGGACAACCGGCTGCGGGGGGTGCTCCTGCTGCTTGGCTCGCTGTGGCGGCTGATCCGCGGCGAGGACCAGCGCGGGCGCAAGGTGCGCTGGCTGCTCACCCTGCTGCGCCCCTACCGGAAGCAGGTGGCGCTGATGTTCGGTGCGCTGATCGTGGCGACCGGGGCGGCGCTGGCACCGCCCGGGCTGGTCGGCCTCGCGATCGCGGAAGTCTCGTCGAGCGATCCGTCCAGGTCGCAGCTGCTCATGATCGTCGCCGGCTTCGTCGTCACGGGGCTGCTGCTGTGGGGGGCGAGCTACGTCCAGACCTATCTCGTCGGATGGGTGGGCCAGCGCGCCCTCCAGGACCTGCGGACGCGGATCTTCACCCACCTGCAGGAGATGTCGATCGGCTTCTTCACCCGCAACCGGCCCGGGGTGCTGATCTCGCGGATAACCAACGACGTCGATGCGCTCGACCAGCTGATCAGCACTGGGATCGTGACGC
The DNA here is from genome assembly GCA_963752585.1 of uncultured Solirubrobacterales bacterium. GTDB lineage: Bacteria > Actinomycetota > Thermoleophilia > Solirubrobacterales > 70-9 > CAVVYV01. The sequence goes on along the minus strand of CAVVYV010000001.1, from coordinate 193,255 downwards.
TGTTCCAGAGCACCCTCACCCTGATCGGGGTGGTGATCATCATGCTCTTCCTCGACGTCGGGCTGGCGCTGGTCGTCTTCCTCACCTTCCCCCTGCTGGCGATCGCGAGCATCGTCTTCCGGATCGTCGCCGCGAGCGCCTACCGGATCACCCGCGAGCGGATCGCCGAGGTGACCGCCTACCTGCAGGAGAGCCTGAGCGGGATTCGGGTCGTCCGGACCTTCTCCCAGGAGGAGCGCCACATCGCCCGGATGGGCGAGCTCAACGAGCTCAACCGGCAGGCGAACATGAAGACGGTCTATCTGAATGCCTCCTACTTCCCGGCGGTCGAGCTGCTCTCGGCGGTCGGCACCGCGGTGATCCTGCTCTATGGCGGCTATCAGGCGCTCGATCTGGCCGGTGACGCCCGCGCCGCGCAGATCGGCGTCGTCGTCGCGTTCGTCGGCTACCTGGCGACTTTCTTCGACCCGATCCAGCAGCTCTCCCAGCTCTACACCACCTACCAGCAGGGGATGGCGGCGCTCGACAAGATCTTCGACCTGCTCGACACAAGGCCCGACATGACCGACGTGGAGGGCGCGCTCGACCCGCGGCCGCTGCGCGGGGAGATCGAGATGGAGGAGGTCTGGTTCTCCTACGGCCTCGACAAGACGGCCGGGCTGCTCCGCTCGAGCGGGAGGATCGAGCGGGGCGACGAGGAGCAGCGATCGGAGGACTGGGCGCTGCGCGACGTCTCGATCCACGTGCCCGCCGGCGAGACGCTGGCGCTGGTCGGGGAGACGGGCGCCGGGAAGTCGACGTTCGCGAAGCTGGTCTCGCGCTTCTACGACCCGCAGCGGGGCCGGGTGCTGGTGGACGGGCACGACCTGCGCGACCTGCGGGCGAGCTGCCTGCGGAGCCAGCTCGGGATCGTCCCCCAGGAGGGATTCCTGTTCAGCGGCAGTGTCCGGGAGAACATCGCCTTCGGGCGCCCGGATGCAGGGCCGGAGGAGATCGAGGCGGCCGCGGAGTCGATCGGGGCCGGGGACTTCATCCGGCGGTTGCCGGATGGATTCGAAACCGAGGTGGGTGAGCGCGGTGTCGCTCTGTCGGCGGGGCAGCGGCAGCTGATCGCCTTCGCCCGGGCGCTGCTCGCAGAGCCGCGGATCCTGATCCTCGACGAGGCGACCTCGAACGTCGACGTGCGAACCGAGCGGACGATCGAGCGGGGGCTGCGAGACGCTGCTCTTGGGGCGAACGGCGATCGTGATCGCGCACCGGCTCTCGACGATTCGGGGCGCCGACCGGATCGCGGTCCTCGAGCACGGCGAGATCGTCGAGAGCGGCACCCATGACGAGCTGATCGCGGCCGGCGGCCGCTACGCGCAGCTATACGGGACCTGGGCGGAGCTGGCGGCCTAGCCGGGGCCGCACTGGCGGCGCCGCCGGCGCCGACGCCTCCGCTGCCGCCGCTGCCGCCTCGGTGCTGCCGCCATCTGTGGCGCCGCCGACGTCACCGGTGCCGCCGCTGTCGGTGCTCGGTGCCGGGGCCGACGGGACGACCGGGGCGACCGAGCCGCCGGAGTCGGTGGTGCTCGGGCGCGGTGGTGGCTGGAGCCGCTGATCTCCTGGCCGCACTGCTCGAAGCCGTAGGCCTGGGCGGCAGCCGCCGCCTGGTCCTTGGCGGTCTGGAGCTCGGCCTCGAACTCGGCGGTGTCCTCCCCACGCTCGCTGGCGAGGGCGATCTTCTGGCCGGCCTGCGCCTGGGCGTCCAGCGCGGTGTTGAACTCGTCGAAGGTGGCGCGGTCCTCCTCGGGTGGGCCGAGCTCCGTCAGCTGGTCGACGAGGCCGCTTCGAAGGTCGGCGATCTGGTCGGCCTCGGTGAGGCCCTGGCCGGATGCGGCGAACTGGGAGATCGCGGTATTGACCTCCTCGCAGGCGGTGTCGGCGTCGGTGATGAAGTCCTCCTTCGACAGCGAGGAGGAGGCGGTGGTCCCGGTCGTCGGGATGTTGATCGACACCTCGGGGGAGCTGTCGCCTCCGCAGGCCGAGAGGACGATGCCCGCGCACAGACCCAGCGCGGGCACGAGAGTGAGCCGCAAACGCCTCATACGAACCGGGGCACGGTAGCAGGGTTCACATCGTGCCCTGCTCCGCGGTCAGGGGAACTGCGGGCCAGGGACTTGAACCCCGAATTTGCGCTCCAGAGGCGCACGTGTTGCCAATTACACCAGCCCGCAAGGCCAGGAAAAGCCTAGCTTGACGAGAGCGCAGCGAGGTCCCTGTCGGGATCGCCAAGGAGCGCCTTCGCCTTCTCCGAAGCGACGTCCACGCCCTCAGCCAGAAGAGCCCGAGCGTGGGCCAGATCCTCCGAGCGCTCGACCGTGAGCGCCCCGGCCACCTTCCCGTCCTTGAGGTAGAAGACCGCGAACTCGCCGGCATCGGTGTCCCCCCGCCAGACCAGCTCGTCCCACTCGGTCGCCGGCCCGACGTACTCCAGCCCCACCCAATCGGCGAGGTCGCTGAAGAAGTAGGGCACCACCTCGTAGGGCACGGTCTCCCCCATCATCCCCCGAGCGGCGTGCATCCCCTGCTGCATCGCCACGTCCCAGTGCTCGACCCGCAGCCGCCCCCCGTGCACCTTGCTCTCGTACGAGCAGACGTCCCCCGCCGCGTAGATCCCCTCCACCGAGGTCTGCAGCGTCTCGTCGCAGACGATCCCGTCCTCGACCTCCAGCCCGGCCCGCTCCGCGAGCATCACGTCCGGCTTCACCCCCGCCCCGACCACCACGCAGTCCCCCTCGACCACCTTGCCGCTCTCGGTCACCACCGCCTTCACGTTCCCCTCTCCCTCGAACGCCTCCAGCGTCTCCCCGCCGTGGATCTCCACCCCCTTCGACTCGAGCAGCTCGTGGAACCACCGCCCTACCTCCTCGCCGAACGTCCGCGACAGCGCCACCTCCTCCATCATCACGATCGCGCAATCGGTCCCCTTCGCCGTCAGCGAGGCCGCCACCTCGCAGCCGATGTAGCTGCCGCCGATCAGCACCACCCGCTTCGCCGCCTCGGCGGCCTCCCGGATCCCATCCGAGTTGCCGAACGCCCGCAGGTAGTGGATTCCCTCCTGCCCCGCCCCCTCGACCCGGAGGATGTTGACGTTGGCGCCGGTGGCGATCAGCGCCTTCTCGAACTCGAGCTCCTCTCCCCCCTGCAGCTTCGCGATCCTCGAATCGAGGTCGAGCCCCATCACGTTCGTCCCCGTGCGCAGCTCGACCCCGTTCTCCTCGTACCAATCGGGCGGGTTGACGTAGGCATCCGCGCGCTCCGCCTCCCCCCGCAGGTACTCCTTCGAGAGCGGCGGGCGCTCATACGGCGGCTCCGGCTCGCGGCCGACCAGCACGATCGACCCCTCGGCGCCCCGCTTGCGCAGCTCGGCCGCGCAGTAGCCGGCCGCGAACCCGCCGATCAGCAGGAACTCAGTCTTCGCCACCGACGCCGTCCGAGCCGAAGAAGACCTTCAGCTCCTCCTCGAGCCCGGGATCGAGCACCGCCAGCACCTCGTCCCCCGCCTCGAGCACCGTTTCCGGTCCCGGCACGAATCCCTCGCCATCTCGCAGGACCGAGATCAGCAGGCTCCCCTCGGGCATTTCCAGCTCCCCGACCATCTGCCCCGCCACCCTGCTGTCCTTGCCGAGCTCCATCTCGATGATCTCCAGCCGCTCCTCGGGCAGATCGAGGAGGTGGACCAGCCCGTACTCCGGCACCTCGTGCTCGATCAGGCGCAGGATCAGGTCGGTCGCCGACACATAGGGCTTGATGTTGAGGAGCTCGAAGTGCTCGCGATTCCGCGGGTTGTTGACCCTGGCGATGATCTGCTCGACCAGGTACTTCTCCCTCGCCACCTGGCAGATCAGCATGTTGTCCTCGTCGTCGCCGGTCACCGCGATCACCATGTCGGCGCGAGAGATCCCGGCCCGCTCGAGCACCCACAGCTCCGAGGCGTCCCCGTACTGGACGTTGTGCTCGAGCTCCTGCTCGACCGTCAGATAGCGGTTGCGATCGTTCTCGATCAAGGTGATCTCGTTCCCCTTGTCGAGCAGCTCCCGCGCCAGGTTCCAGCCCACCTTGCCGGCCCCGATGATCGATGATGTACTTGCCCGTGCCCTCAGCCATCGGCCTTGCCGCCGTTGCTCGCCGGCGCCCCGCCGCCTGGTGGACCCGATCCTCGAGCATCTCGATCGCCACCTTGGTCGGGCACACCGTCTCCACCCCCTGCTCCTCGTACCACTTCGCCCGGAGCGGATCGAGGATCCGCGCGATCACCGTCGGCACGTTGAAGCGCCGCTTGGCGATCTGAGCGATGACGATGTTGGTGTTGTCGCCGTCGGTGGCGGCGATGAAGGCGTCGGCGTTCTCGATCCCCGCCGACCGCAGCGCATCGACCTCGAGCGCCGTCCCGACCGTGAAGTGCCCGCCCGAGTCCTCCCACGACCCCTCGAGGTTCAACTCGAGGCGAGCGTGCGCCTCGGGATCCTCGTCGAGGCAGGAGACCTCGTTTCCCTCGCTGAGCATTGTGCGGGCGACGGACGATCCGACTCGGCCGCAACCACAGATCAAGACGAACATCGCGCGGCTGATCTTAGATCGGTCGCTACTCGGGCGGAGCCGTGAGCAGCACCCTGCAAGGCGCCTTCTTCAGCACGTATTCGGTGACCTCGCCGATCTCGTCCGGACGAGCGGCCCCGATCCCTCCGAGGATCGCCCCGCCGCGCACCCGGGTCGGCGGCTCGCCTCCCATCACGATCACCTCGGCGCCGCGCCGCTGCGCCTCCTCGACGATCCCCGCCCCCGCCGAGCGGGCGGGCACCAGGCTGGTCGACACCTCGACGTTCTCGTACTCCTCCCCCACCTCCGCCGCCCTCGCGAGGGCCCGCTCGCCGCGCTCCCGCACCGCCCGCGGGAGCGGAGAGTCGAGCGGCACAGTCAGCGGCAGCTCCGCCACATAGATCACGTCCAGATGAGGGGCCCTCCCTCCCTCCTCGATCTCGGCATCGGCGAACCGACCCGCGGTGCTGACGATGTCGTCGTCGAGCTCGGTCCCGAACACCGGGACCAGGATCGAGGAGTACTCGACCTTCGCCGGTTGCTTCCTCAGCCTCATCCGCGCAGCGAAAGGTAGAGCCGCCCGGCCCCCATCGCGACGAACACCAGCCCGAACAGGATCCCGACCGCGGTCGGCCCGCCTCCCCGGGCGAGGGTGACCGCCAGGATCGCCACCCCGAAGCCGATGATCGTCACCGAGAAGATCCGGACCGCGAGCTGGTAGCCCTCGTCCGGCGAGGGTCGGTTCGGGCTCACGCGGGAGCCCCAACCGCGCGGCCCGCCGCCATCGGGGCCGAGCCCCGCCCGCGCCCGCCCCGGCTCCCCGACGATGATCACCCGGGTTGGGCGCTCGGCGAGGATCGTCTGCAGCGTCTTCCCGTAGAGCGGCCGGCCGTCCCGGTAGCGCAGCCCCATGACGATCGCGCTCGCCTGCATCTCCCGCGCCTCCTCGGCGATCGAGTGGCCGGCCTGGTTGGGCCGCACCCGATGGACGTGACCGTCGACCCGTCCCGCCGCCGACCCGCTTCGCCTGCTCGATCTTCGCCTGCGGCCTTCGCCTCCGCTTCCTCGAGGGGCGCATCGAGCGGCAGGTGGCTGGGAACGGTGACGATCGCGGCGACGTGGATCGCGCGGCGGCGCCTCGCTGCCAGCTTCACGGCAGTCGCCATCGTCTCTTCCGAGAACGGCTCACCGTCGTCGAATGCCACCAGGACGCTGTTGTACTCGACCTCGGTCACCCCGAGCGGCTCGGGGAGCATGACCTTGACCGTCTCCGTCAGCGGCAGGCCCTGATGGCGGCGGTAGAGGAGATAGACGGCGAGCCCAACAAGCATCCAGCCGGCGCCGATGAAGGCGGTCCGGGGATTGAGCACCATCACCACGAGCCAGGCGATCCCCGTCCCGAGGCCGCCGAGGACGGCGGTCATCGGCACCTCGAAGCCGAAGGCGCGGACGTTCAGGGGCGGCTTCCAGGGGCGGTCCTTCTCCCTCTCGGTCTGCCGCAGCCGGACGACGGAGACGTGCGCGATCGTGAACGAGAGCATCGCCCCGAACGAGTACATCGTCGCCAGCAGGTCGGTCTCGCCCGGGATCAGGGTGATCGAGGCGACGGCCGAGAAGACCAGGATCGCGATCCAGGGGGTGCGAAAGCGCGGGTGGACGGCGCGGAGGATCTCGGGGAGCTGGCGGTGCTGGCCCATCGAGTAGGTGAGCCGCGAGACCCCGATCAGCCCGGCGTTGGTGGCGATCAGGAGGATCACCGCGGCGAGCACCCCGACGTAGTAGCGGAGGACGTCGGTGAGCGCCACGCCTAGCCCCAGGTTCTCGACGATCCCGAGCACCGGGTCGCCGGCGTAGGTGGTCCCGAGCGCGGTCGTGAACTCGCCGCCGGACTCGGTCACCGGCATCGCCGAGAGGGCGATCAGCGGCAGCAGCGCGTAGAGCCCGAGCACCGCGAGCACGGTCAGGCCGACGCCGCGCGGGATCGTCCGGTCGGCGTCCTTCGCCTCCTCGGCCATGTTCGAGATCGTCTCGATCCCGGTGTAGGCGATCATCCCGACCGCGATCCCCAGAAGGAAGTCCCCCCAGCTCGGCGCCACCCCGAGGTCGACGTTGGAGACCAGGGTGTCGGGGCTGAGCACCAGGAAGATCCCGATCAGGACGAGGACGATCTGGGTCAGCAGGTCCGCCACCGCCAGGACGAGGTTGAGCCGCGAGGACTCCTGGGTCCCCTTCACGTTGAGCGCCGCCAGCGCCGCGACCACCCCGACCCCGAAGAGGATGTCCCCGGGCGGCGACCCGAGCGGCTCCCAGAACACCGCCAGGTAGTGAGGCACGAAGAAGGCCGAGATCGCGACCGTGATCACGTAGTTGAGCATCTGCGCCCAGGCCGCGAAGAAGCTGACCAGCTCGTTGAAGGCGTGGCGAGCGAAGCTCGAGGAACCCCCGGCCTCCGGGTACATCACCGTCGCCTCCGCGTAGGTGGCGGCGGTGAAGATGAAGATCAGCCCGGCGATGACGAAGGCGACCGGGGTCAGCCCGAGGGCGAAGGCCGCGGTGACCCCGAGCGCGTAGTAGATCGAGGAGCCGACGTTTCCGTAGGCAGCGGCGAAGAGCGCGCCGGTGCCGTGAACGCGCGAAAGCGACTCGTCCCGCGGGATCCTCCTAGCCAAGGCCCTCCGAATATACGCTCGGCCCAGGCGCCGCTTGGACGTGCTCGCGGGTGACCGCGGCCGGCGACGCACAGCCGCTCAGCGCCAGCGCCAGCTCGAGCTCCTCGCGCAGGATCTCCAGCACCCGCAGCGCTCCCCGCTCCCCGTCGACCGCCAGGCCCCAGAGGGGAGCGCGGCCGACGAGCACCGCGTCGGCGCCCAAGCGCGAGCGCGATCAGGGCGTCGGTGCCGCGCCGGATCCCACCGTCCATCAGCACCGTCCCCCGCCCCGCCACCGCCTCGGCCACCTCGGGGAGGGCGTCGAGGCTCGCCGGCACCTGGTCGAGCTGGCGCCCGCCGTGGTTCGAGACCACCACCCCGGCCGCCCCATGCTCGATCGCCAGCGCCGCGTCCTCGGCGGTCAGCACCCCCTTGACCAGGACCGGCAGCGAGCAGCCGGAGGCGAGCTCCTCGAGATCCGGCCAGGCGAGGCGACGCGTCCACCTGCGCGAAGACCTCCTGGATGCTGAGCGAGCGCCCGCCGCCGAGCGCCGCGTCGAGGCTGGGCACGCTGAGCGTCGGCGGGCACCTTGGCGCCCGTGCGCAGGTCCCGCTCGCGGCGGCCCGCCCGGGGGGCGTCGACGGTCAGCAGGATCGCCTCGAAGCCCGACTCGACCGCCTCGTCGAGGAGCGCCTGGGTCACCCCCCGGTCGCGGAAGCAGTAGAGCTGGAAGAAGCGCCGGCCCTCGGGAGCCGCCGCCGCGACCTCGCTCGGCCGCGAGGTGGCGATCGTCGACAGGCAGAACGCCGTTCCGGCCGCAGCCGCCGCCCGAGCCATCGCCGGCTCGCCCTCCGGATGGGCGAGCCGCTGGAAGGCGACCGGGGCGACCAGCACCGGCATCGACAGCGGCCCGCCGAGCAGCTCGGTCGCGGTGCTGACCGAGTCGACGTCGACCAGGACCCGCGGCCGGATCCGCCAGCGGGCGAACGCGGCCCGGTTCTCGCGCAGGGTGACCTCGTCGGCGGCGCCGCCGGCGAAGTAGCGCGTGGGCGCCCGGATCGAGCGCCTCCTCCGCGAGGCGCTCGAAGTCCGCGACGTTGATCGGCTCGGTCGTGGCCAGCTCCACTCGGCGGCCGCTCGGCTGCCGCCTCCGCGCCGCCTACAGGGCGACGATCGGGATGATCAGGATCGCGACGATGTTGGCGACCTTGATCATCGGGTTGATCGCCGGCCCGGCGGTGTCCTTGTAGGGGTCGCCGACGGTGTCGCCGGTGACCGAGGCGGCGTGGGCCTCGGTGCCCTTGCCGCCGAAGGCGCCGTCCTCGATCAGCTTCTTCGCGTTGTCCCAGGCGCCGCCGCCGGCGGTCATCGAGATCGCCGCGAAGATGCCGACGACGATCACCCCGATCAGCAGCCCGCCGAGCGCCTGGTAGCTGAGCAGTCCGACCACCAGCGGCACCGCGATCGGGATCAGCGAGGGCAGGATCATCTCCCGCTGGGCCGCGGCGGTCACCAGGCTGACCGCGTGGCCGTATTCGGGCTTCTCCGTGCCCTTCATGATCCCCGGCTTCTCGCGGAACTGGCGGCGGACCTCCTCGACCACGCCGCCCGCCGGCGCGCCCGACCGCCTCGATCGCCAGGGCGGAGAACAGGTAGACCATCATTCCCGCCGACCAGCAGCCCGATCAGGACCTCGGGCGAGGAGATGCTGAAGTCGAACGTCTTCTCCGGGTCCTCGGCCTGGAGCTCGGAGAGGAAGGCGTTGAAGAGCACCAGCGCCGCCAGCGCGGCCGAGCCGATCGCGTATCCCTTGGTCACCGCCTTGGTCGTGTTCCCGACCGCGTCGAGCGGATCGGTGATGTCGCGCACGTCCTGCGGGAGGTCGGCCATCTCGGCGATCCCGCCGGCGTTGTCGGTGATCGGCCCGAAGGCGTCGAGGGCGACGATCAGCCCGGTGAGCGAGAGCTGGGCCATCACCGCGACCCCGATCCCGTAGATCCCGGCGAGCTCGTTGGCGCCGAGGATCGCGAGGGCGATCACCAGCACCGGCGCCGCGGTCGACTGGAAGCCCTGGGCGAGCCCCTGGATGATGTTGGTGGCGTGGCCGGTCTGGGAGGCGCGGGCGATCGTCCTCACCGGGCGGAAGCGAGTCGAGGTGTAGAAGTCGGTGATCACGAAGAGGAAGGCGGTGACGCCGACCCCGATCAGCGCGCAGAGCCAGAGGTCGGTGACGCTTGCGTTCGGCGAGCGCACCCCGCCCGCCGACGCCGACGCCTCTCGGCGAGCGCATCGTTCATCAGCCACTCGGTGATCGGATAGAAGGCGGCGGCCGAGAGCACCGCTGAGACGATCAACCCCTGGTAGAGCGCCCGCTCGACGTTGCCCGTGCGGGTCCGGACCGAGAATGCGCCGATGATCGAGGCGATGATCGCGACGCCGCCGAGCGCGAGCGGGTAGATCGCAACCTCGCGGGCGAAGTCGCCGGTGAAGTAGAGGACGCCGAGCAGCATCACCGCGACCGCGGTGACCGCGTAGGTCTCGAACAGGTCGGCGGCCATTCCCGGCGCAGTCGCCGACGTTGTCGCCGACGTTGTCGGCGATCACCGCCGGGTTGCGGGGGTCGTCCTCGGGAATCCCCGCCTCGATCTTGCCGACCAGGTCGGCGCCGACGTCGGCGGCCTTGGTGAAGATCCCGCCGCCGAGGCGGGCGAAGACCGAGATCAGCGAGCCGCCGAAGCCGAGCCCGATCAGCGCGTCGACGGACTCCTTGTCGGTGAAGTCGAGCAGGATCAGGGCGCCGTAGTAGCCCGCCACCCCGAGCAGGGCGAGTCCGACGACCAGCATGCCGGTGACCGAGCCGCCCTTGAAGGCGATATCGAGGGCGGGCGGGATGCCGCCGCGCGCGGCCTCCGCGACCCGGGCGTTCGCCCGCACCGAGAGGTTCATCCCGATGAAGCCGGCCGAGCCCGAGAGGATGCCGCCGATCACGAAGCCGATCGCTGTCTCGACGTTCTGGAGCGGGATCAGGAGGATCGCGACGGCGACGCCGACTCCGGCGATGATCGTGTATTGGCGCTTCAGGTAGGCGCCGGCGCCCTCCTGGATCGCGCCGGAGATCTCCTGCATCTGCTCGTTGCCGGGCGACTTGCTGAGCAGGCGCTGGGTGACAAGCAGCCCGTAGAGGACGGCCGCGGCGCCGCATCCGAGCGCGACGACGACTCCGTAGTCAGTGAGGAAATCGGTCAAGAAAGGCTCCCTTTAGCGATGTGAAAGCGGCGCGGCAGTCTATCCGCCGCCGCTGCCCGGAGGGGTCCAGAGCGGCGAATCGGCCTGCTTCTCGCCCGCTTCAGCGGCCGGCAGGCCCTTCCGCCTCGCTGCCCTCCGGCGCCTCAGCCGCACCCTCCCCAGCGTGCTTGGCGTAGAGGACCTGGAGCTCGGAGATCGCCTGGCGCAGCTGCGGCTGAGCCTCGGGCTTCACCAGGTCGACCAGCGCCCGGGCGGCGTCGATCCCCACCTTCGCCTGACCGAGGTCGCGCTCGTCGTCCTTGGCGATCCGCCGGGCCGCCAGGTTGAGGATGCTGACGACGCTCTGGAGGACGACGTCCTCGACCCGGACCTTGCGGATCTCCTCCTCGAGCTGCTCCGCAGCTCCTCCTCGCTCGGGTGGCCCCTCGGCTCTGCGGGTCCCTCGCCTCGCCGCCTGCTGCTCCTCCTCAGGCATGCGGGGAGTCAACCATCTCAGGGGCGTAGGTGCGCTTCGTCTCCTCGACCGCGTGGCGGTAGATCTCCTCGATCGGCGCCCGCTCGGCGAGCGCGCGGTGGGCGCGCTGGGCCCCGTTCTCCTCCGGCAGCTCCACCTCCACCCCGAGCCGCTGCCGGGCGGGCTCGGTCCATTCGATCAGGTCCTCGAGCACCGCCCGGGCGGGCATGGTGCGCCGAGTCGCGGAAATCGATCATCTCGGCGTCCATCCCGTGGCGAATCGCCCGCCAGAGGTTCTCCTCGATCTCCCGGCCGCGGGGCAGCGGCTCACCCCCGCCGTAGCCGCGCTCGTCGTACTCGAGCGCCGCCTGGGTGACGCAGGCGGCGATCAGGGCGGCGAGGTTGAACGACTCGTCGCCGCGGGTCTGGGCGTCGCAGATCCGCACCTCGACCGTGCCGAAGGAGTGATGCGGCCGCACCGACCACCAGAGCTGGGTCGCCTCGACGATCGACCCCGTTTCCTCGAGCATCCGGACGAAGTCCGCGTAGGTCGCCCAGTCGCCGAACGGCTCGTGAACGCCGCAGCGGGGAAAGGTCCGGGTGAAGATCTCGCTCCGGACCGAGTGCAGGCCGGTGTCGCGGTGGTCGAGGAACGGCGAGTTGGCCGAGGCGGCGAGCAGGATCGGCAGCAACTCCCGCATCCGGTCGCAGACGGCGACCACCCGGTCGGGGCCGCGCATACCCGACGTGCACGTGGAGGCTCCAGGTGTTGTTTCGCTGCGCCACCCAGCGCAGGTCTCCCTCCAGCCGGCGGTAGTGCGGGGTGTCGATGATCCGCTGGTCCAGGTAGCTCGCCCAGGGATGGGTCCCGGTGGCGGCCAGCCCGAGCCCCATCGACTCGGCGATCGCGAACAGGCGCTCGCGGCGCTCCCGCTGGCGGGAGGCGGCCTCGGCGAAGGTCTCGCCGCGCCCCGAGCGGATCTCGATCTCGGTGTCGATCAGCTCCCCCTTCACCGAGGCCGCGAGGAGCTCGTCGGCGCGGCAGGCGTCGAACAGCTCGTCGAAGCGATGCTCGAGGTCGAGGGTCGCCGGATCGAGAATCGCGAACTCCTCCTCGATCCCGATCGTGAAGTCGGTTGAGGACTCGAAGACCGTCGCGAACCGCCTCGAGGTCGAGCCCGGAGTGCTGTGGCTCGGGGTCGGTCACGGCTCGGACACGTCGGGGCTGGCCGCCTAGGTGAGGTAGAAGTAGAGCGCGTAGAGCAGGTCAACCGCGGGACTCGAGGTGTGCACGGTGACGTCGGGCGGGACCTGCAGCAGCTGCTCGGAGTAGTTGAAGATGATCTTCACCCCCGCGTTCACCAGGCGGTCGGCGACCTCCTGGGCGTTGTCGGCCGGCACCGCCAGCACCCCGACGACGACGTCCTCGTCGGAGACGACCGGCTCGAGGTCGTCGAAGTGGCGAACGGGGAGGTTGCCGACCCGCCGCCCGACCACCGCCGGATCGACGTCGAACATCGCGACGATCCGGAAGCCGTGGTCGGCGAAGATGTCGGAGCTGGCGATCGCCTGGCCGAGGTTGCCGGCGCCGAAGAGGGCGATGTTGTGCTGGCCCGCGGTCCGGAGGATCTTGCGGATCTCGCGGACCAGGGAGTCGACGTTGTAGCCCACCCCCCGCTTGCCGAACTTGCCGAAGCCGGAGAGGTCGCGGCGGATCTGGGTCGAGTTGATGTGGGTGTAGTCGGAGAGCTCCTGGGAGGAGATCGTGTCCTTGCCCATCTTCCGTGCCTGGGTCAGCACCTGGAGGTAGCGGGAGAGGCGGGCGGCGACCCCGAGCGACAGCCGCTCGCCGTCGCCGATCTCGATCCCCTGCTCCTGCGCCGTCCCGGCGGCGGCGTCCTCGATCATGCCGACACGGTATCGAGCCTGGCGCGGAGCTCACCCGGGTCGAGGCCCAGCTCGCTGACGATCTCGCCGTCGAGCTCACCACCGGGATCCGCTCGAGATAGCGGGCGAGCAGCCGGTCGTCCGAGTCGATGTCCACCTCCTCGAGCTCGAAGCCGAGACCCTCCGCGCGCAGCGCCTCGAGCTGCGCCCGCGCCTCGTCGCAGAGGTGGCAGTCAGGCCGCGCGTACAGAACCACGGTCGGTGGCGAACGCATCGAAGTCCAGGTAGTCGGGATAGGGGATCGGCTCCTGAAAGCGCGCCGCCGAGGCGATCATCGCGGCGTTGTCGGTGCAGAGCTCGATCGGGACCAGCTTCAGGGGAAGCCCCAGCTCGCCGCAGAGGGACGCGGCCCGCTCCCTGAGCTCGGCGTTGGCGGCCACTCCCCCGCCCAGCGCCACCGCCCGCCACTCGCCCGTCCCTGCGCCGCCCGCTCGAGCTTCGCGACCAGCTGACCGACGATCGCCCGCTGGTAGGAGGCGGCGAGGTCGGCGCGCCGCCGCTCGGTCTCCTCGGGGCCGAGGTCGCGGACGAGGTAGACGAGCGCCGTCTTGATCCCGCTGTAGCTGAAGTCGAGCCCCCGCTCGCTCATCGCCACCGGGAACTCGAACGCCTCGGGATCGCCCCCGCGGGCGGCCCGCTCGATCGCCGGGCCGCCCGGGTAGCCCAGCCCCAGCAGCCGCGCCCCCTTGTCGAAGGCCTCCCCCGCCGCGTCGTCGAGGGTGGCGCCGAGGGTCTCGAAGGAGGAGTGGTCGCGGGCGCCGGCGAGCAGGGTATGGCCGCCGCTCGCCACCAGGCAGAGGAACGGGGGCTCGAGCGGCTCCGGCTCGAGGAAGTTGGCGGCGACGTGGCCCTGGAGGTGATCGACCGGGATCAGCGGCTTTCGGTGGGCGGCCGCCAGCGCCTTCGCGGTGCTGAGACCGACGAGCAGCGCCCCGATCAGCCCGGGGCCGCGGGTGACCGCGATCGCGTCGACCTCCTCGAGCTCGGTGTCGGCGCCGCGCAGCGCCGCCGCGACCACCGCGTTGACCAGCTCGAGGTGGTGGCGGGAGGCGACCTCCGGGACGACGCCGCCGAACTCCTCGTGGAGTGCCGCCTGCGAGGAGACGACGTTGGAGAGCACCCGCGACCCGGCGGTGACCGCGGCGCAGGTGTCATCGCAGGAGGTCTCGATCGCCAGCAGCTTCATCGTCCGTCGGCGCCGCGTCTAGGCGACGCCGGCCCGCGCCGGCGACTCGAACCACATGATCAGGGCGTCCTCGCCGTTGTCGTGGTAGTAGCGGCGGCGGCGGCCGGCGGAGCGGAAGCCGAACCGCTGGTACATCGCGATCGCGGGCCCGTTGGAGATCCGGACCTCGAGCGTGAACCGGGCGCCCGCGCCGGCCTCGTCGAAGAGCCGCTCGATCAGCTCGGTCGCCACCCCACGCCGCCGGCGTCTCGGGGTGGACCGCGACGTTCATCAGATGCCAGACGTCGTCGTAGCGGGCGCAGACCAGGTAGCCGACCAGGCCCTCGTCGTCCTCGGCGGCGAGGCAGATCCCGGATGGCTTCGAGAGCTCGAGCACGAACATCGCCAGCGACCACGGGGTCGGGAACGAGCGCCGCTCGATCGCGATCACCGAGGGCAGGTCGCCGTAGGCGAGCTTTCGCAGCCTCAGCTCGCCGGACTCAACCGGCGGGCCACCGTCCTATCTCGCTGAAGCCATCTCTTCGCATCGGGGGGTCTCAGGTAGACGGGCTCGATCCGGTCCGGCGGCGCCTCCGCGGTCGACTCTCCGAGAGCGCACACATCCCGCGCAGATATCCCGTGTACGGGGTCCTCGGATGGCGCGACCGTGACGCCGGCGGCCTCGAGCTCTGGGCGAAATCGTACCGCCCCGTCACCGGCCGCCAGCGGGCTCTGCCTCGAGCTCGCCCAGCCGCTCGGCGAGCTCGGCGGGATCCGCGACGAGCGGCTCCCAGAGCTCCTCTGCCATCGCGCCGAGTAGAGGGCCGCGAACACCTGGCCACGGCGCGCGCGTCGCATCACCGGCAGCAGCGGCCGGTCGTCCGCTTCAGCGGTGCTCGGCGATGACCGTGGGCGAGCGCCGCCAGCGAGCCGACCCCCGCCAGCGGCAGCCGCCGGGCCTGCGCCAGGGCGCGGGCGGTGGCGATCCCGATCCGGAGGCCGGTGTAGGAGCCGGGGCCGATCCCGACCGCGATCCGGTCGACCGCGGCCCAGCCGCCGGCGGCATCGGCGCAGCGCTCGACCTCGGCCAGCAGCACCCGGGAGTGCCGCGGGCGCCCGTCGGCGTCCGGTTCCACCGCCGCCTCGCGGAGGATCTCCCCTTCGCGCGCCACCCCGACGACCGCGTCGGCGGTGGCGGTGTCCATGCCGAGCGACCGTCGCCACTAGAGTGCCGCCTCAACTACCGGCGCGTGGAAGAGGAGACCGCTCATGTCCAAGCAGTCCAGCAGGTTCACCGTCAGCGCCCGGCGCGGCTTCCGCAGTCGCCGCGTCGCTGGCGATCGCCGCGTTTGGCCTCGGCGCCGCCGGATGCGGCGACGACGAGGAGGAGAACGCCAACGAGGCGATCGACTCGGTCCAGCAGCAGGCTGACGAGGCCCAGGAGTCGATCTCGACCGCGCTCGACGAGGCCCAGCAGCAGGCGACCGAGGCCTCGGAGCAGGCTAAGGAGCAGGCCGCGGAGGCTCAGAAGCAGGCCGAGGAGGCTCAGAAGGAAGCCCAGGAGCAGATCGACGAGGCGCAGCAGGACTACGGCTACTAGTCCCGCTTTCGCCCGACGATCTCGATCTCCCGCTCATCCCCGCCCGCGTGGCGGATGGTGACCCGCACGCTGACCCGCTCCAGCGAGGCCGCGGCCCTCTCCGGCCACTCGATCAGGACGACCGAGTCCCGGTCGAGGTAGTCGTCGAGCAGGCCGGGTCCTCCCGGTCGAGCCCCTCGAGCCGGTAGAGGTCGAGGTGGGAGACGGGCACCCGGCCGCGATAGCGGTGGCCGATCGTGAAGGTGGGCGAGGTGACCTGGCTCGGTGACCCCGAGCGCCCGGCAGGCGCCCCGGATCAGGGTGGTCTTCCCGGCGCCGAGCTCGCCGCTGACGAGGACGACGTCGCCCGGGCCGAGGCCGGCGCCGATCCGCTCCCCGAGCGCCTCGGTCTCGGCGGCGCTCGATGTCCGTGTTGAAACGGGTGGCTCCTCGCGGAGCCCCCTCGGATCAGCCAAAGAAGCCGAGCTGCTCAGCCTCCGGCTCCCCCTCGCGCACGACCAGCGGCTCGGGTCCCTCGGGAAGCGCCCTTTCGAGCAGGCCGGGGATCGCCTCGAAGTCCTGGCGGAGCTGGTCGGCGACCGCAGGGGTCCGCAGCCCGGCGGCGGGATGGAAGAGCGGCAGCAGATAGAGCGGGCCGGCCTCCGATCACGTGCTCCTGAGCGGTCCCCCGCACCCGTGGTGATCCCGGTCGGGTTGCCGGTGAGCAGCTTGGTGGCGAAGTTCCCCAGCGTGCCGATGATCCGCGGCTTGATCAACTCGACCTGCTTCTCCAGCCAGGGCCGGCATGAGTCGATCTCCTCGCCCTGGGGGTCGCGATTGCCGGGCGGACGGCACTTGAGCACGTTGGCGATGAAGACCTCCTCGCGCTTCATCCCGATCCCCTGGAGGAGCTCGGTGAGGAAGGCGCCGGCACGGCCGACGAACGGAAGTCCCTGCCGGTCCTCCTCGGCGCCGGGGGCCTCGCCGACGAACATCAGGTCGGCGTCGGCGTTGCCCGCTCCGAAGACGACCGTGTTCCGGGTCTCCGACAACGGACACAGCTCGCAGACGGAGGCCTTGTTGTAGACCTCGACCAGGGCCTCACGGCGTGCGGCCGGCGTCCATCAGCGGTTGCCCCTCCGGCCCGCTCGCCGAGACGCCGCCCGGCGCTCGGCCGCCCGCTGCTGCTTGAAGCGCTGCTTCGCCCCGCCCCGGTCGGTGCCCCGCTTGTCCTCGAGCCGCCGCTTCTGGTTGGGCGTCAGCTGCCGGTGGATCGGCGAGTAGGACGAGATCAGGCGCTTCAGCTCGGTCCCGCCGCACTCCGGGCACTTCACCTCCGCCGACTCCAGCTCATGGGCTGCGATCAGCTCCTCGAAATGGTTCCCGCACTTCAGGCACTCGAACTCGTGAATCGGCATCGACCTGATGGTAGTTCGGGACTCCGACCCGGACCGAGGCTCCGCCGGCCGCAAAATGCGCCCGTTTGGAGCACCCGGGCGGTTGCCCGATGCCCCTCCCTATAATCCGCCGCAGGCCGCGACCCCGGACCAGGGCGCGGACCCCGAACACCTCTCATCGTCCCAAGACCATTCGAAGCCGTCTGGTATCTCCGATGCGGGAACTGGAACGGGAAACACTCCCCTCCCCTCTGAGCGACGCCATGGGCGACGAGGCGACTGCATGAGAGTCGTGCGGACCAAGGCCGAGCTTCGCGAGGCGCTTACCGAGCCGCGGCGCGCCGGGAAGCGGATCGGCCTGGTGCCGACGATGGGCTCCTTCCACGAGGGCCACCTGTCGCTGATCCGCCGCGCTCGCCGGGATTGCGAGGTGGTCGTCGTCAGCCTGTTCGTCAACCCGGCCCAGTTCGGCCCGGGCGAGGACCTCGAGGCCTACCCACGCGACGAGCAGCGCGACATCGAGTTGGCCGAGCGCGAGGGCGTCGACCTCCTCTGGGCCCCGGGCGGCGACGAGGTCTACCCCGAGGGCTTCGGGACCACGGTCGAGGTCGACGCGAACCTCACCGGAGTCCTCGAGGGCGACCCCGACCATCGCGGCCCCTCCCACTTCCGCGGGGTGACCACGATCGTGGCGAAGCTCTTCAACGCCGTCCAGCCCGACGTCGCCTATTTCGGGCGCAAGGACGCCCAGCAGGCGGTGGTGATCGAGCGGATGGTCCGCGACCTCGACTTCCCGGTCGAGATCGAGGTCCTCCCCACCGTCCGCGAGCCCGACGGCCTCGCGATGAGCTCCCGCAACGCCTACCTCAGCGCCGAGGAGCGCACCCGTGCCCAGGCGATCTCCAGGGCGCTGCGGGCGGCCGACGAGGCCGCCGGGCGCGGCGAGCGCTCGGCGACCGCCCTCACCGAGATCGTCGACGGGAGCTTCGCGACGCCGGGATCGAGCCGGAATACGTCGAGGCGCGCGACGCGGAGGACCTCTCCCCGCTCGCCGAGCTCAACGGCCGGCCGGTGCTGGTCGCCGTCGCCGCTCGGATCGGGCGGGCGCGGCTGATCGACAACGTCGTCATCGACCCGACTTGAACACCACCCAGCATGAGCACACCACACAAACAGGAGGCCCGATGCAGCGTCAGATGCTGAAGTCGAAGATCCACCGCGCGACGATCACCGACTGCGACACCGACTACATCGGCAGCATCACCCTAGACCCGGAGCTGATGCGCCAGGCCGACCTGCTCCCGAACGAGCAGGTGCACGTCTGGGACATCGCCAACGGCGCTCGCTTCGTCACCTACGCGATCGAGGGTGAGCCGGGATCGGGAGTCGTCCAGGTGAACGGCGCCGCCGCCAGGCTGGTCCGCAAGGGCGACAAGGCGATCGTCGCCTCCTTCGCCACCTTTGCCCCCGACGACCTCGAGCGCTACTCCCCGATCGTCGTCCACGTCGACGACGACAACAGCGTCACCGCCGTCGACAGCGACCCATCGGTGCTGCTCGGTGGGGTCAGCCCCGATCAGGAGGCGCTCCTTTGAGCGCCGACGAAACCCTGAAGGAGGCGCTCCTGTGAGCGCCACCGAGAAGATCACGATTCCGCGGATCGCGGAGATGAAGCGAAACGGCGAGAAGGTGGTGATGGTCACCGCCTACGACTATCCCTCGGCCCAGATCGCCGAGGAGGCCGGCGTCGACGTCGTCCTGGTCGGCGACACCGCGGCGATGGTGGTCCTCGGATACGACGCGACCACCCCGGTCGGGATGGACGAGATGCTGATGATGGCCGCCGCGGTGCGCCGTGGGCTGGAGAAGCCGCTGCTGATCGGCGACATGCCGTTCGGCTCCTACGAGGTCTCGAACGAGGACGCGATCCGGAACGCCCAGCGCTTCGTCAAGGAGGCCGGCGTCGACGCGGTAAAGCTCGAGCGCGGCGGCCCCTCGGTCGATCGGGCGCGGGCGATCATCCGCGCCGGGATCCCGGTGATGGGTCATGTCGGCCTCACCCCCCAGACCGCCACCGCCCTCGGCGGGTTCAAGGCGCAGGGCCGGACCGGCGAGGCCGCGGCCAAGCTCGCCGAGGAGGCGCTTGCCCTCGAGTCGATCGGCTGCTTCGCGATCGTCTTCGAGGCGATTCCCTCCGCCGTCACCGAGGCGCTCGTCTCCCGGCTCGAGGTGCCGGTGATCGGGATCGGCGCCGGCCCCGCCACCGACGGCCAGGTGCTGGTCCTCCACGACCTGCTCGGCGTCTACGAGGGCCATCAGCCCAAGTTCGTGAAGCGTTACGCCGAGGTCCGCAGGGAGATGCTGAAGGGGATCAGCGCCTACGCCAAGGACGTTCGCTCGGGCCGCTTCCCGGACGAGGCGCAGCACACCTACTCGATCCCGCAGGAAGAGCTCGAGGAGCTCGCCCGCTACCTCGACGACGAGAGCTTGGCGGCGCACACCCCCTGGGATTGGTAGGTCACCGCGGTAACTGGCGGGGTCCGCGGGTGTAAGTTAGTTGCAAGTGTCACATTCTCTCGTTCGCATAGGAGGTGAGCGATGGAGATGCTGAAGAGGTTGGACCCGCTGTTCCTGTTCCTGGTGATCGTCGGTGCCCTCAACTGGGGCATCCTCGGAGTCACCGGGGGCGAGACGAATGTCCTCAGCGAGATCTTCGGTACCGGAACCTTCACCGACGTCGTCTACGCAGTGATCGGCGTCGCCGGGTTGGTCTACGTACCGAGGCTGCTCGAGGCGCTGCACATCGGCGCCGGCCCGCATCCACGCGGCGTCTAGACAGCCTCAGAGAGGGGACGCATCCGAGCCGGGCGAATCGCCCGGCTCGGTCGTTCTGATTCGGTCCGGTCACGGCCGAGCCGCCGTCGGACCGATGAGCCCCATCGCTCCGACGCGCCCTCCCAGGTCTCCTCGGGGAAGTCGCGGATCGCCTGGTGGCGGAGGAACTCGAGCCCGACGACGAACAGCGCGATCAGCAGGAGGGCGGTCGGCAGGCGCTGGAAGCCCGGCGTGGGCGACCACAGGAAGAGCAGCAGGAGTACCAGCAGCAGGGCGCGGCATAGGCGATCAGCGCTGTTCTCGAGGATTGGTGCGATCGCTGCGGCGGGCGTCGCGAGCGAACCCCCGCGGGCCGGCGAGCCAGGCGCCGATCAGGATGACCAGCCCGTAGAAGATCGTCGCCCCGCCCTGGGCGGAGAGGAGCGAGGTGCCGATCTCCCAGGTCGAGCTGACCGCGGGCTGGACCGCCTCGGTCGAGGCTGAGCGAGTCGACAAGCGCGTCCCCTGCCAGGCTTCGCATCGCCAGCACCGCGACCCCGATCAGGATGAAGGCGAAGCCGATTGAGCGGAGCACCACGCGGCGCCACCCTCGCGCCAGGTAGATCGCGAGCGCGATAGAGGACGAGGGAAAGCACCAGGAGGGCGATTGCCGCGCCGCGGAGCGCCTTCACCGCCTTCTGGACTCCGGACAGCTGGTCCTGCGAGATGACCTCGATCTGGGCCGACCCCGGAGGCAGTCTCGAGCTGACGTCGACGCCGAGCTGTTCGCCGAGGTCGCCGACGATCGCTCCGAGGTCGAGGTTGACGTCCTCGTCCGCGTCGTGCTCGACGACGTCGATGAAAGTCTGGTGGGCGTTCCGGTTCGCCTCCTCCCAGAGCTTCTGCACCCGCGGCCGCTGCAGGGCCTCGTTGGCAAGCCGGTCGGCGAGCCCCCGGAGCGCACCCGCGGCCGGCCCCGCGAGCGGCTGCAGCCGTGGCGGCAGCGTCTGCGCCAGCTCCGCCTGGACGTCGACGTTGGCGAACAGCTCGTCAACCATGAAGTCGGCGACGGCCTCACGGATGTCGGGATCCTCGAGCAGCTCGGTGCTGGTCTCGGTCCAGGTGTCGTTCTCGAGCGCCTGTCGGTTCGCCCAGATCGCGAAGACGGAGAGGAAGGCGAGCAGGGATGCGATCGCGAGTAACGCGTAGACGCGGCCGCGACGCTGCTTTCCGGGCGAGCCAGCTTCCTGCGTGCTCATCCGTCTCTCCCTCGGGTCGGGCTCCTCGTGTCGGAGTTCTATCAGCCCTTCATTGGGGGGCTCCGCTAGCTTGCCCCCGTGGGCGTTCACAGCGGTGAATTGAGGCTCTCGACGCGCGGCGACACCGACGTCATCGACATCACCTCCGAGGTCGAGCGGGTGATCGGCGATGGCGCGGTCAGCGACGGCCTGGTTACCGCCTTCGTCCGCGGCTCGACCGCCGCGGTGACGACGATGGAGTACGAGCCCGGCGGGGTCGCCGACCTCCAGGCGCTGCTCGACCGCCTGATCCCGGTCGAGGGCGACTACCAGCACAACCGGCTCAACCGCGACACCAACTCCCACGCCCACCAGCGGGCGTCGCTGGTAGGGGCCTCCGAGCAGGTGCCCGTGATCGAGCGGCGGCTGGCGCTGGGCACCTGGCAGCAGCTGGTCCTGATCGACTTCGACGACCGCCCGCGCGAGCGCACCGTGATCGTCCAGGTCGTCTCGTAGCGATCGCGGCAGGCGACGTATGGTCTTGGCATGAGCCCCAGCACCACGAGGCCGCGCGCGGAGGCGTCGACCTTGGTGGCACCAAGATCCAGACGGTGGTCGTCAACGCCAGGAACAAGCGTCCTTGGCGAGTCACGCCACCCAACCCCTTCCAGCGGCGGGCCCGAGGACGTGGCAAAGGAGATCACCGCGGCCCTGCGGGAGGCGGCGGCGCAGGCCGGGCTGGAACCCAGAGGACATCGCCGGGGTCGGAGTCGGCTCGCCGGGCGACGCCGACGAGAAGACCGGCGTCGTCTCCGGCGCCCGCAACCTGCCCGGTTGGGAGGGCTCCTTTCCGCTCGCGGCACTACCTCTGCGAAGGAGCTCGGCACTCCCGTCTCGATCGGCAACGACGTTCAGGTCGCCGTTCAGGGCGAGTTCGACCTCGGGGCGGCGAAGGAATTCGACTCGATCCTCGGCGTCTGGTGGGGCACCGGCGTCGGCGGCGGGCTGATCCTCGACGGCAAGCCCTGGCTCGGCCGCGGCGCGGCGGCCGAGATCGGGCACATGGTGGTGAAGCGCGGAGGCGCCCGCTGCACCTGCGGGCGGCGTGGCTGCATGGAGGCCTATGCCGGCCGGCTGGCGATGGAGCTGAAGGCGCGGAAGGAGGTGGAGCGGGGCGCGAAGACCGACCTCTTCCGGATCATGGAGGAGCGGGGGCGCGACCGGCTCACCAGCGGGGTCTGGGAGCGGGCGCTGAACCACGGCGACCACCTCGCGACCCGCCTGATCGACCGCGCCGTGAAGTACCTCGGCGCCGGGATCGCCTCGGCGGTCAACCTGATCGACCCCGAGGCGGTGATCATCGGCGGCGGCCTCGGCGTCCGGTTCGGCGAGAAGTACGTGCAGCGGATCGCAACCAGGATGCATCCGCACCTGTTCGTCCCCGACCGCCCGCCGGTCATGCGCGTCGCCGAGCTCGGCGACCTCGGCGGCGCGATCGGCGCCGCCCTGCTTGGTCGAAGCGCCGAAGAAGGCCCGAAAAGACGCCGAGGAAGGCCCCGAGGAAGTCGGCCCAGGCCCAAGGGTCCGGCTAGCTTCCCCCCTTCCCGGGGCTTGGCTTGAAGGGGCGCCGCCGATCAGGTCCTGGAACCGGCGGACGCGGCGGTCGTGGCGCTCCTTCCGCGCCTTTGCCTTCGCCAGCTTCTTGCTCCCCTCGCGATATCGCCTCCGCGCCCAGAACGAGCCGGGCGGGCGAGCCGGATCGCCGCCACCCAGGCGACCGGCGGGATGAACATCCCGATCACGGCGGCGCTGATCTTCCCCTTCAGCGCGACCAGCGCGCAGAGGGCGAGGTTGACCGCGACGGTGGAGACGATCCCAACCGTCGATTCGCCGTCCCCGGCGTCGAGGGGGACGAAGCCGACCAGGTAAGCGCCGGCGATGATCGCGGCGAAGATCACCGCGTCGACCGAGCTGCGTCCCTCCTCGGACCAGTAGACGTCGTCGAGGTAGAGCCAGAGCGCGAACTCGTCGAGGGTCAGTCCCATCCCGACTCCGAACAGGCCGGCGAAGATCTCGAGCCACGGGCTGTCGGCCGGGGTGACGAAGCCGAGGAACCCGGCGAGCATCATCAGGACGATCCCGAAGACGAGGTGGTGGATGTGGAGGCCGCCGGGGGTGACGTTGCCGGGCCACCAGGAGACCTCCGCCCTGATCATCCGGGTGCTGAAGCGGATGAACCCGAAGGAGAGCAGCATCGCCCCGAGCAGGATCAGCCCGGCGCGCTGCTCCTCGCTGTCGAGGACCGAGTCCGTGCTGAGCTCGAAGCTCACAGCCGCCATCAGCCCCTCTCCCATACCGGGAGACGCCTATGCCGCGACTGGCGCCTTCGGCTTGCCGGTTCGCCGCACCTTGACCTCGGGCTCAACCAGGTCGGCGAGGTACTGCCCGGTGTAGGACTTGGGGACCGCCGCCACCTGCTCCGGGGTCCCGGTGGCGAGCACCTCTCCCCCCTCCTCGCCGCCCTCCGGGCCGAGGTCGATGATCCGGTCGGCGGTCTT
The DNA here is from genome assembly GCA_963752585.1 of uncultured Solirubrobacterales bacterium. Classification (GTDB taxonomy): domain Bacteria; phylum Actinomycetota; class Thermoleophilia; order Solirubrobacterales; family 70-9; genus CAVVYV01. The sequence continues at coordinate 169,624 of CAVVYV010000001.1, read as the reverse complement.
GATCACGTCGAGGTTGTGCTCGATCACGATCACCGTGTTCCCGGCGTCGACCAGCCTTCCGAGGACGTCGAGCAGGCGCTGGACGTCGGCGAAGTGAAGCCCGGTGGTCGGCTCGTCGAGGATGTAGAGGGTGTCGCCGGTGGCGACCTTGGAGAGCTCGGTGGCGAGCTTCACCCGCTGGGCCTCGCCGCCGGAGAGCTGGGTCGCCGGCTGTCCGAGCCGAATGTAGTCGAGGCCGACGTCGTGCAGGGTGTCGAGGCGACGCGCGATCTTCGGGATGTCGCGGAAGAACTCGCAGGCGTCGGCAACCGACATCTCGAGCACGTCGGCGATCGACTTGCCCTTGAACCGGACCTCGAGGGTCTCGCGGTTGTAGCGCTTCCCGTGGCACTGCTCGCATGGGACGTAGACGTCGGGGAGGAAGTGCATCTCGATCTTGATCTGGCCGTCGCCGCGGCAGACCTCGCAGCGCCCGCCCTTGACGTTGAAGCTGAACCGCCCCGGCTTGTAGCCGCGCGCCCGCGCCTCCCGCGTCTGCGAGTAGAGCTGGCGGATGTGGTCGAAGACGTTCGTGTAGGTGGCCGGGTTCGAGCGCGGCGTCCGGCCGATCGGCGACTGGTCGATGTTGATGATCTTGTCGACCGACTCGACCCCCTCGACCCGCTGGTGGGTGCCGGGGCGGAGCTTCGCCTGGTGGAGCCGGTTGGCGACCGCCGGGTAGAGCGTCTCGTTGATCAGGGTCGACTTGCCGGAGCCGGAGACGCCGGTGACGCAGCAGAATGTCCCGAGCGGGATCGCGACGTCGATCCTCTTCAGGTTGTGCTGGGCGGCGCCCTTGACCATGAGCTCGCCGCGTGGCTCCCGCCGCTTCGGTCCGGAATCAGCGATCTGGCGCTTCCCGGCGAGGAACTGGCCGGTGAGCGAGGCCGGGTCGGCCTCGATCTGCTCCGGCGTCCCCTCGGCGATCACGTAGCCGCCGTGCTCCCCGGCGCCCGGGCCGAGGTCGACGATGTGGTCGGCTGCGCGCATCGTCCCCTCGTCGTGCTCCACCACGATCACGGTGTTGCCGAGATCGCGGAGCCGGGCGAGGGTCGCGAGCAGCTTCGCGTTGTCGCGCTGGTGGAGGCCGATCGAGGGCTCGTCGAGGATGTAGAGGACGCCGACCAGGCTCGACCCGATCTGGGTCGCGAGCCGGATCCGCTGCGCCTCGCCGCCCGAGAGGGTGCGCGCCGAGCGCGCCAGGTTGAGGTAGCCGACGCCGACGTTCTCGAGGAACGCGAGCCGCTCGGTGATCTCGCGGACCAGGAGCCTGGCGATCGCCTGCTCGGTATCGGTCATCTCCAGCTTCTCGATCCATGCCAGCGCCGCCTGGGCGGAGAGCTCGCAGTACTCGGCGATCGAGATCCCGCCGACGAGGACGGCGAGGCTCTCGGGGCGCAGCCGCGCCCCCTTGCAATCGGGACAGGGCTGCTCGGCCATGTAGCCCTCGACCCGCTCCCGGACGCTGTCGGAGTCGGTCTCGCCGTAGCGGCGCTCGAGGTTGTTGACGATTCCCTCGAACCGGACGCTGTAGGAGCGCCGCCGCCCAAAGCGGTTCGTGTAGGTGACCTTGTGTCGCTCGGAGCCGGTCCCGTAGAGGAAGATCTCGCGCTCTGAGTCGGAGAGCTCCTGCCAGGGCGCGTCGGTATCGATCCCGTACTCCTCGGCGACCGCCTCTACCAGCCGCTTCCAATAGCGCGAGTGGCCGAGCCGCCACGGCTGCAGCGCCCCCTCCGACAGCGACAAGGTCGGGTCGGGGACGACCAGATCCGGATCGACCACCCGCTGGAAGCCGAGCCCGTGGCAGCGCTCGCATGCGCCGTGGGGCGAGTTGAAGGAGAAGATCCGGGGCTCGAGCTCCGGGATCGAGGTGCCGCAGTTGAGGCAGGCGAAGCGTTCGCTGAAGGTGAGCCGGTCGCTGACGTCGCTTGGGAGCTGTCCGGCGGACTTGGCGCCCTTCGAGCTCTCCCCCGCCTCGGCTGCGGCGGCGCCCTCCTTGACGATGTCCACCTCGACCACCCCTCCGGCGAGGCCGGCCGCGGCCTCGATCGACTCCGAGAGCCGGCGCCGGATGTCCCCCTCCATCACCAGCCGGTCGATCACCACCGAGATGTCGTGGTTGTACTTCTTGTCGAGCTTGATCTCCCCACCATCAGAACGGGTTGCTCCTGACGGAGCACCCTCGAGTAAACGCAGCTCATCGTCGACGCGCACGCGGCTATAGCCCTCCAGCCGGAACTGCTCGAGGAGCTTCTCGAACTCGCCCTTCCGCCCCCGGACCACCGGGGCCATCACCATGAACCGCGTCCCCTCCTCGAGGGTCATCACCCGGTCGGTTATCTGCTCGACCGACTGGCCCTCGATCGGCTCGCCACATTCCGGGCAATGGGGCTTCCCGATCCGGGCCCAGAGCAGGCGCAGGTAGTCGTAGACCTCGGTCACGGTGCCCACGGTCGAGCGCGGATTTCGCGAGGTCGTCTTCTGGTCGATCGAGATCGCCGGCGATAGTCCCTCGATCGAGTCGACGTCGGGCTTCTCCATCAGGCCGAGGAACTGCCGCGCGTATGCGGAGAGCGACTCGACGTAGCGGCGCTGGCCCTCGGCGTAGATCGTGTCGAAGGCAAGGCTCGACTTGCCGGAGCCCGAGAGCCCGGTGGTGACGATCAGGGCGTTGCGCGGCAGCTCGAGGTCGATCCCCTTGAGGTTGTGCTCGCGCGCCCCGCGGATGACTATTCGCTCCGAAGCGGCCACACGAACAAGTGTACGAGCGCCCTCAGACCTGCCCGGGTCGACCGGGCTGCAGAAAATTGATTGCGTCAAACGTCCACGACTGGTTGGACGAATTCGCGTTTTCGGCCGATAGGAACGACAGCGAAGGTCAGGCTATGGGCGAATCGACCGAAAACGGGCAGGCGTCGGGTACGTCGGCCACTGGACCCCGGGCGCACGCCCGACACGCCCGGCTGCGAGCTGTGTCATCCGAGCGTGACTGGTCGCTGGCCGGTCCGACCGTCTTTGCCGCGATCGCCGCTGCGCTGCTCATCTACAACCACCTCCAGCAGGAGGTCACCGACTTCGTCTTCTGGCTTGGGTTGGCGCTAATAGGAAGCGTCTTCATATGGATCGTCCAGAACGACCACAGGCGGTCCCGCATGGACGCCGTGACCGGCCTGGCAAACCGCCTACGGCTTCGCGCCGACCTCGCGGAGATGCTGGGGGCATCGAACGATCGATCGACGTTGGTCCTGCTCGAGCTCGACGGCCTCGCGGCCTACCGGGACCGTTTCGGCTTCGAGGCGGGCGTCGAGCTTCTCCAAAGCTTTGCGCGCGAGTTGGCGAACGTCGTCGACCAGTTCGGCGGCGCGGCTTACCGCATGGACGGAGACCAGTTCTGCGCGCTGGTACCTGCTGACGGGCACCGGGACGGCGAGATCGTGATGGCGATCTCCGTTTCCGCTGGCAATGACGATGGCGAGGCGCCGATCAATCGGCCCCATGCAGAGGTGACGCTCCCGGACGACGCCTCTGACCCCGATCTCGCATTGCAAATCGCCGGCCGGAAGCTTGCTGCCTACAAGCAGCGCCAGCGCCGCTCGGCCAAGCGCCAGGCTCACGACGTGATGACGGCGGTGCTCAACGCCCGCCGCCCCGAGCTGCGCGCACACCTTTCCGACGTCGCCTTTCGGGCGATCGCGATCGGCAGGTTGCTCGACCTCGGACGCGACCGGATCGACGACATCGTCCTCGCGGCGAGACTGCAGGACATCGGCCTGTTGACCGTGCCGGAGGCGGTCCTCGAGAAGGAGACCCCGCTCAGCGCGAGCGAGTCCGAGCTGATCCGCGGACACCCTGCCGCTGGTGCGGACATCATCTCTTCGGCGCCTGCCCTGGCCTCGGTCGCGACCCTGGTCCGGTCGAGCTCCGAGAACTTCGATGGCAGTGGATACCCCGACGGCCTCGCCGGAGAGGCCATTCCGCTCGGGTCGCGCATCATTGCCGTCTGCGTGGCGTTCGCGGCACTGACCTCGAACCGACCCTATCGGCCTGCGGTCACCCCCGAGCAGGCGCTGGCCGAGCTGCGCCGCTGCGCCGGCACCCAGTTCGATCCCCGGATCGTCGAGGTGCTCGCCGAGGACTTGACCGATGAGGTCTCTTCGCCCCGGCCCCCAATGAGCGAGCAAGCTGAAGCGGAGGCAACACGCACCGCTGAGTGACCGGCGCCGAGGGGCGATCGGCACCCGCTGGATCATGCGCGGGTAGGCTCCCCTCCATGAAACTGGGTACCGCCTCGCTCAGCCTTCTCGTCGCCGCCTCGATGACCCTGGGCGCAGTGAGCGCGGGCGCGGTCGCGCCCGACCCCAATCCCTGGCTGGACCGGCACTTCCTCAATATCGCCCACCAGGGCGGGGAGGACGAGGCTCCCTCGAGCACGATGTTCGCGTTCAAGTCGGCGGTCGCCACCCGGGGTGCGGACATGCTCGAGCTCGACGTGCAGCTGACCAGCGACGAGGAGCTTGTCGTGATCCACGACGACACCGTCACCCGGACCACCAATGGGTCGGCGAGCCGCCCGGACTCACAGGTTCGCGACATGACCCTGGCGGAGGTCCAGGCCCTCGATGCCGGCTACTGGTTCCGCCCCGGCAGCTACAGCCACGATCCGGGGATCCCCGCAGGGGAGTTCATCTACCGGGGGATCCGCACCGGCGGGAAGGCGCCGCCGCCCGGCTACACGGCCGAGGACTTCCGGATTCCGACCCTCCAAGAGGTGCTTGACGCCTTCCCGACCACCCCGATCAACATCGAGATCAAGATGCCGAAGGTCTGCGACGGCGGGCTCGAGTGCGACAGCCCGGCCCTCGGCATTCCGACCGCCGAGGCCCTCGCCGAACTTCTCGATCAGCTGGCCTATGCCGGTCGCACCGATCTGATCGTCGTCTCCTTCTCCGACCAGCTCCTGCAGGCCTTCCACAGTGCCGACGCTCCCCCCTACGTCGCCCTGGCGCCGGGTATCCAGGGGGTCGCCGCCTACGCGGCTGCCGGTGTCCCGCCCGTTCCAGACGTTGCTGCGTTCCAGGTGCCGCCGTCGCAAAACGGCATTGCCGTCCCGGAGATGCTGCTCGAGCAGCAGGACGCGCACGGCGACGGCTATGCCGTCCACGTCTGGCCGAACGGGGACGAGCCCGACGGCGAGGCGAGCTACGCACGCCTGATCGCGCTCGGGATCGACGGCTACATGAGCTCGCAGCCGAGCCGGCTCCACGCGTACCTCTGCGCGAGCGAGATCCCGCGCCCGAATGGCGCGGATCGCTGCCCGAATCAGGCGTCCGGCGCGGGCACGTCGCTCGGCGTAGCCTCCGCATCCCGGAAATGCAAGAAGGGGAAGAGACTGAAGCGGGGCAAGTGCGTGGCGAAGAAGAAGCGCCGCCACCGGTAGCAGGGATCTCCGAGCTGGTGCTCGAGGTCTCCGACCTCGACGCCGCCCGCCACTTCTACCGTGAGGTGCTGGGCTTCGAGGAGACGCTCTACGGCGAGGGGCGCGAGGGGCGCTATTGGTACCTCGTCGGCGAGACCGCCCGGCTCGGGCTGTGGACCGAGCAGGTCGGCCTCGCCGGGGGACGCGGCGGCGCGCACGTCCACTTCGCCTTCCAGGTCCCCGACCCCGAGATCGATCGCCTGCTGGAGCGGCTCAGCAACCGGACCGAGGTCGAGGGCCCGATCCAACTAGGCCCCGGCCGGGCGATCTACGTCACCGATCCCGACGGAAACGTGGTCGAGTTCTGGAGCCAGGACATGGCCGAGTACACGAAGGGAGCGCGGGCCGGTGGCGGCCCGGGCACCTTCAAGCCGGGCGAGGGTAAGGCCCGCGGCTAGCGCCCGGCGCGCGCGAGGACGTCGTCGAGCAGGCCGGAGCGGTCGCCTGGGCCGAACTTCTGGGTCAGCTCCGCCTCGATCTCCTCGCGGCCCTTGCCGTCGACAGCGAGCCTCATCGCCACCAAACGAGCCGCGGCGTCGTCGCCGTTGGCTCCTCCCGCGGTCGGCTCCGGCGGCACCGGGTCCGGCCCGGGGATGGGCTCCGGCTGCGGTTCGGGCGCCGGCTCCGGAGTCGGATCGGGTCGCGGCGAGGGCTCTGGCTCCGGATCGGGTCGCGGCGAGGGCGTCTCCCCGGCGAGCTCGCTGAGAGCCCGTCTCGCGCGCTCGATCCGCTCGCGGGCCTCCGCCTCGGCCTCGTCGCGGATTCGCTTCGCCTCGGCCTCGGCGTCCCGGACGATCTGCTCCGCCTTCGCCTCCGCCTCAGTGACGGTCCGGCGCACCGCTTCGGCCGCCTGCGCAGCCAACTCCTCGGCGTGGTTTCCCGTGCTCATGCCGGACAGCGTATTACGGCCCGACGACCCGAGGTGCAAGGATGGCGGCTGCTTCGACTGGCATGCGCAAGTGGCTCCCCCTAATCCTCCTGGCGTCGGCCCAGTTCGTCATGACGCTCGACTCGAGCGTCATGAACGTCTCGATCTCTCAGATCGTCGCCGACCTCAATACGTCGATCCAGGGAGTCCAGTCGGCGATCACGCTCTACACGCTGGTGATGGCGGCCTTCATGCTCGCGGGTGCGAAGCTGGGCGACATCCTCGGACGTAACCGGGTGTTCGCGATCGGGCTGGGCGTCTACGGCATCGGCTCGCTGACCACCGCCCTGAGCCCCAGCCTCCCTGTTCTCCTGGTCGGCTGGTCGGGAGTAGAGGGAATCGGTGCCGTCATGGTGATCCCAGCCATCTTTGCGCTCACCGCCGCAAACTATGAGGGCAGGGATCGGGCGCTCGCCTACGCGCTCATCGGGGCGACCGTCGCGGTGGCAGTCGCGGCCGGGCCCTTGATCGGCGGCTGGGTGACGACCAATGCCAGCTGGCGCTGGGTGTTCGCCGGCGAAACCGTCGTCGTGATCACCCTGCTGCTACTTCAGGAACAAGGTCGCGCAGGCGCCCAGGGCCGAGCACCCCCCAAGGATGGACTACATCGGCGCGGCACTCTCAGCCACCGGTCTGGGTTTGATCGTCTTCGGAATCCTGATGAGCAGCACGTGGGGCTTCGTGACGCCGCGGGCTGCGCCAACGATCGGCGGCACGGAGATCACTCCCTTGGGCTTCTCGGTGGTGCCGTTCCTGATTCTGGCCGGCCTCGGTGCCCTGGCCGCCCTGGTCATCTGGGAGGAGCGCCGGGACCGACTCGGGCTCGACCGCTTGGTCGACACGGCGCTGCTTCGTATCGGGCAGCTTCGCGCCGGTGTGCTCACGCTTTTGGGCCAGCAGCTGGTCCTGATGGGGACCTTCTTCGTCCTCCCCGTCTATCTGCAGGTCGTGCTCGGACTCGACGCGTTCGAGACTGGCAAGCGGCTCCTGCCCCTGTCAGCGGCGATGCTGGTCGCGGCGCTGGCGGGTCCGAAGATCGCCGGTCGTCGTTCGCCGAGGACGGTCGCCCAGGTCGGCTTGGTCGCGATCAGCATCGGGGCGGTGGTGATGATGGCGACGCTCGACGTGAACCTGAACGAGACTGGATTCAAAGCCTCGCTGATCCTGTTTGGGATTGGCGCAGGTCTGCTGGCGTCTCAGCTCGGCAACGTGATCATGTCGTCGGTGGACCCGTCGAAGTCGAGCGAGGCCGGCGGTATGCAGGGCACCGCGCAAAATCTCGGGGCATCGATCGGGACTGCCCTGATCGGAGCCGTTCTGATCGTCGGGCTGATCAACGGGTTCAACACCCGGATCGCGGACAACCAGGAGCTGCCTCAGTCCGTTCGCCAGACGATCGAGGCGAACACCCAGGAGGGGATCGACATCGTTCCCGTCTCCGAGGCAAGGCAGCGGGCGCTCTCCCAGGGTCTGCCTGAGGAGCAGGCGGATCAGATCGCGTCCGCCTACGGAGATGCTCAGCTCGAGGCGCTGAAGAAGTCGCTGGGGGCGGTGGCGGTGGTGGCACTTCTCTCGCTCTGGTTCACCCGCAGGCTCCCCACCTCGGCGGAGGAGCTCGCCGGGGCCAAGGAAACCGCCCCGGCCCCCGCCTCGGCCTGAGGGAGCTTGGACATGTCGTCCACAACGACCCAGCTACAGATCCTCCCGCTGGCCCTGATCATGGTGATGGGGCCCCAGATCCTGACCGCGATCTTCCTGGTCACCAGCCGGGAGCCGGTCAAGAACTCCGTCGCGATGCTGATCGGGGTTCTGGTCGCGGCATCGCTCAGCATCCTGATCTGGTTCGGGCTCTACGAGGTTCTCGGAATCAACCCCCCGTCAGGCTCGGGTCCGAGTGGCGCTGACTACGTGGTCGCCGGCCTCCTGGCGCTGCTGGGCATTCACACGTTCCTGGGCCGCGGCACCGCCGAGGTCCCGAAGTGGATGACCGCGCTTCAGGAGGCCGTGCCGAAGCGCGCCTTCGGCCTCGCCTTCCTGCTCATCCTCCTGATGCCCACCGACATCATCGCGGTGATCTCGACCGTCCACTGGCTCCACAACGACAGCCTGGACGTGTTGCACGCATGGCCGCTGGTGGCCGCGACGGTGGCTCTGATGGCCCTGCCGATCGTCGCCTATCTGCTGCTGGGCCACCGGGCCAGGGCCGCAATGCCCAGGATCCGCGACTGGCTGACCACGAACGCTTGGCTGGTCAACATCATCGTGATCGTGTACTTCATCTTCCAGCTGCTCAGGTAGGCCGGTTCGGTCGCCGAGTGGGGCGCTATGGTCACGGCGTTGGATTCCCCCCGACGCGCGAAGCTCTGGAGGCGCCTGGAGAGAGCGCTCACCCCCCGTCGGGCTGCCCAGATCATTGTTGCGCTCACCCTCACGGTCACGATCATCGGCGGGGTGTTGATCTGGCTGATCGACCACGATGAGTTCCCGGACCTGGGGACGAGCTTCTGGTGGTCCCTGCAAACTGTGACCACGGTCGGATATGGCGATGTGGTCCCCGAAGAGGCCAGCGGCAGACTGATCGGAGCGGTCTTGATGCTGTGGGGAATCGGCTTCATCTCGGTGGTGGCCGCCGCCGTCACCGCGTCCCTGATCGAGCAGGCCCGAGGGCACCGCGATGAGCAGGACTCTGTACAGGCGGCCCAGCTGGATCGAATCGAGGCCCGACTCGCCGCGATCGAGCGTGCCCTCCCGGGGGCCGAGCAACCCGGTCCCCCGGCCATGGACGACCCCACTCGGCCGGGATGAGTAGGTCGAAACGCAGCTCAGCTAGCGTCGGGCCAGCCAGGCGGGCTAGGCCCTGATCGCGTCGAGGTCCGCGCGGAGCTCCTTGAGCTCGTCCCGGATCCGGGCCGCCTCCTCGAAGCGGAGGTCCTCGGCGGCGGCCAGCATCTCCTCCTCGAGCTCGACCACCAGCTTCTCCAGCTCCTCCGGGGTCTTCGCGGCGGTCTCCTCGCGGCGGCGCCGGCGGCGCTTCGGGGCGTTCGACTCCATCGCCAGGAACTCGGCCATGTCGGAGATCCCCTTCTTCACCGTGGCCGCGGTGATCCCGTGCTCCTCGTTGTAGGCGACGCTGGATCGCGCGGCGGCGGTCGGTCTCGCCGATCGCCTTCCGCATCGCCTCGGTCTCCTTGTCCGCGTACATCAGCACCCGGCCGCGGACGTTGCGGGCGGCGCGGCCGATCGTCTGGATCAGGCTCGTCTCGCCGCGGAGGAAGCCCTCCTTGTCGGCGTCGAGGATCGCCACCAGCGAGACCTCCGGCAGGTCGAGGCCCTCGCGCAGCAGGTTGACCCCGACGAGAGACGTCGTACTCGCCGAGGCGGAGCTCGCGGATGATCTGGATCCGCTCGAGGGTGTCGATCTCCGAGTGCAGATAGCGGACCCGGAAGCCGTGCTCGAGCAGGTACTCGGTCAGGTCCTCGGCCATCTTCTTGGTCAGGGTGGTGACCAGGACGCGCTCGTCGCGCTCGGCCCTCGCCCGGACCTCGTTCATCAGGTCGTCGATCTGGTTCTTCGTCTCCCGCACCTCGACCTCCGGATCGACGATCCCGGTCGGGCGGACGATCTGCTCGACCACCCGCGAGGACTGCGCCTGCTCCCAGGGGCCGGGGGTGGCCGAGACCAGGACCATCTGGCCGACCCGGTCGAGGAACTCGTCGAACTTGAGCGGCCGGTTGTCGACCGCCGACGGCAGCCGGAAGCCGAAGTCCACCAGGGTCGACTTACGCGAGAAGTCGCCCTCGTACATCCCGCCGAGCTGCGGGATCGTCTGGTGGGACTCGTCGACGAAGAGGACGAAGTCGTCGGGGAAGTAGTCGATCAGGGTGTACGGCGGGCTTCCCGGCGGCCGGCCGTCGAGGATCCGCGAGTAGTTCTCGATCCCGGGGCAGAAGCCGAGCTCGCGCATCATCTCCATGTCGTAGCGGGTCCGCTGCTGGAGCCGGTGCGCCTCGAGCTGCTTGCCGTGCTCCTCGAAGTAGGCGACCTGGTTGCGCAGCTCCCGGCCGATCTCGTCGACCGCCCGCTCCATCGTCTCCTCCTTGACCACGTAGTGGCTCGCCGGCCAGACCGAGACGTGGTCGATCACGTCGAGGACCTCGCCGGTGAGCGGGTCGAAGTGCTGGATCGCCTCGATCTCGTCTCCGAACAGCTGGATCCGGTAGGCGGACTCGGCGTAGGCGGGGTAGATCTCGAGGACCTCGCCGCGGGCGCGGAAGGCGCCCCGGGAGAGGCTCTGGTCGTTGCGGCGGTACTGCATCCCGACCAGCTTCCGGAAGACCTCGGTGCGGTCGATCCAGTCGCCGACCTTGAACAGCTGCATCTGCTCGCGGTAGAGCTGCGGCGAGCCGATCCCGTAGATGCAGGAGACCGAGGCGACGATGATCACGTCCCGGCGGGCGAAGAGCGAGGCGGTGGCGGCGTGGCGGAGGCGGTCGATCTCGTCGTTGATCGACGAGTCCTTCTCGATGTAGAGGTCCTGCGCCGGGACGTAGGCCTCGGGCTGGTAGTAGTCGTAGTAGCTGACGAAGTACTCGACCGCGTTGTCGGGGAAGAACTCGCGGAACTCGTTGCAGAGCTGCGCCGCCAGCGTCTTGTTGTGGGCGATCACCAGCGCCGGGCGCTGGATTCGCTCGATAACGCCGGCCATCGTGAAGGTCTTGCCGGTGCCGGTGGCCCCGAGCAGCGTCTGGATCGCGGTCCTGGGCCCCGAGTCCCTCGGCGAGCCCCTCGATCGCCTTCGGCTGGTCCGCGGTCGCGGTGTAGGCGGGATTGAGCTTGAAATCGGGCATTAATAATCGGGTTGCTCCTCGGCTTCGCCTGCGGAGCACCCTCGGATCAGCGTAGCGGGGAGCCCAGCCGGGCCCGGCTGGCTCCGAGCGTGCCCGGCTAGGGCGCGTTGATGAAGTCGAGGCTGGCCGAGACCCGCGCGTAGACGGTGGGCGCCGCCGACGAGCCCGCAGAGCGGGCCCCCGTAGGAGACGATCCCGACCTGGCGCGGCCCGGCGGGGGTGTCGGCGATCAGGGCGCCGCCGCTGTCGCCGATGCAGGCGCTGCGTGTGGATCGACGGCCGCCTGAAGCGCTTCATCCGCTTGCCGAGGGCGCAGATCATCAGCGCCGGGTCGAAGATGTCGCCGGTGTAGGCCTTGAGGCAGCGGCGACCGTTCCGCACCCTCTCGGTGGTCTTCCGGAGGACCGCGGAGAGCCGCAGGCCCGAGGGGATTCCGCGCTCCCCAGCCGGCGACCCTGAGCAGCCCTCCGACCTGGGTGGTCGCGACGTCCTCGGCGGCGCTCGTCAGGTCGATCGGGAGCGGCGGTGGTCGGCCGGCTCAGGTTGAGCACCGCGACGTCGTGGAGCCCGGTGCTCTCGTAGTCGGGATGGATCCGAGCCGAGGCGACCCCGAGCACCTCGCCGCTGGCGCCGCTTCGCAGATCGGGGCGGTTGGCGATCACGGCGAAGCTGGCGAGGTCGAAGCCGAGGACGCAATGGGCGGCGGTGAGCACCCGCGTCGGCGAGATCACCGAGCCCCCGCAGTGCAGGTGGCCCTTGCGGAAGATCGCCGCCGCGAAGGTCCACTGCGCCGGGTTCGCCGCCGCCCCGCCGATGATCGACGGTCGCGCCCGCGGGGCGGCGGTCGCGGATGAGCTCGCCAGGCCCGCGCTGAGCGCGGCAGCGCAGGCGAGCGCGATCAGGATTCCCTCGCGCACCCCCGCTTCACGACCGCAGACCCTACTCAAGTCCCAGCTCCTCGCCGTAGTGGTCGGCGTAATCCTCCTGCTTTTCGAGCACGCTGTCGACGTATTCCCGGGTCTCGTCGAACTCGATGTCGTCCCGGCGAGAGATCGGAGCCGCCCCAGGCAGCGACGTTGGTCTCCCCCGCGTTGTAGGCGGCGAGCGCCGCGATCCTGTTGCCGCCGAACTTCTCGGTCAGATAGCGCAGGTAGTAGGTGCCGTAGCGGATGTTGATGTCGGGGTCGGCGAGGTCCTCGGCGGTGAAGGTGCTGCCGCCGCTCAGCCCCTCGATCAGCTTCGCCGTCCGCGGGCGTGATCTGCATCAGCCCGCGGGCTCCCGCCTGCGAGGTCTGATCGCGGAATCGCGACTCCGCGTAGATCACCGCCGCGATCAGGTCGGCCGGGACCTCCTTCTCGGCGGCCTGCTGGCGAATGATGTCCTCGTGGCGGAGCGGCAGGGTGACCTCGCGGAGGGTGTCCTGGAGGGTGCCGGTGGCGAGCAGGAAGCCGCGAGGGCGCCGAGCGCGATCGTCCCGCCGATCACCAGCCGGCGGCTGCTCAACCCCGGACCTCCTCGCGCCCGATCTCGCTCCAGGACCTTGGCGACCGCCCGCTCGAGCTCATCGAGGGTGCCGTCGTTGCGGAGCGACGTGGTCGGCCCGATCGGCCTTCTCCGCCTGGTCGAGCTGGCGCTCCTCCCTCCCGGCGAGGCCCGCCTGTCCGCGCTCTCGAGGCGCCGCTCCCTGACCTGGTCGTCGGCGACCACGGCGACGGTCGCGTCGAAGGCGTCCTCCATCGCCGCCTCGAACAACAGCGGCACCTCGACCACGGCGACCTCGGTGCCCGGCTCGAGCCGGCTGCGCCAGCCGAGCACGTGCGCTCCCACCCGGGGGTGCAGCTGGGACTCGAGCCAGGCGAGCTCGCCGGGTCCGCGAAGACGATCTCGGCAACCCTTCCGCGGTCGACCTCGCCGTCCGCCGCCACCTCCTCCCCCCAGCGCTCGATCAGCGCGTCCGCGCACCTCGGGGTCGGCGAGAAGCTCGTGGGTGACCTGGTCGGTGGAGAGGGTGGCGGCTCCCAATCGCGCGAAGGCCGCGAGGGCCTCCGACTTCCCTGCGCCTATGCCCCCCGTGAGCCCGACGAAGCGAGTCAAGCGCGCGAGGGCGGCTAGCTGCCCTCGTCGGGCACCGGCTGCTCCTCCGGGGGCGCCTCCTCGGGGAGCTCGTCGGGAGTCTCCTCCTCCGGCGCCTCCTCGGGGGGAGCCTCCTCGGGGGAGCCTCTGGCGTCTCGACCTCCGCCTCGGGGGCCTCGGCCTCGGGGGCCTCCGCTCGCGGGGGCCTCGGCCTCGGGGGCCTCGGCCTCAGGGGCCTCAGCCTCGGCCTCGGGCGCCGCCTCCGCGCCTCGTCGGCGCTCGACCTCGCCCTCCTCCGGCTCGCGCAGGGGGAGCTCCTGGCCCTCGACCCGCTTGACGCTCAGCGACAGCCGGCGCCGGGAGTCGTCCACCTCGAGGATCTTCACCTTGAGCTCGTCGCCGGGACGGACCACCTCGGCCGGGCTCTCCACGTGGTGCTGGGCGAGCTCGGAGATGTGAACGAGCCCCTCGACGCCGGGCAGGATCTGGACGAAGGCGCCGAAGGCGACGATCTTCGTCACCTTGCCCTCGACCACGTCGTCGACGCTTGTAGTCGTTGAGCACCCGCTGCCAGGGGTCCTCCTGGGTCTGCTTCAGCCCAGCGAGATCCGCTGGCGGTCGCGGTCGATGTCGAGCACCTTGACCCGCACGGTGTCGCCGATCGAGACGACCTCGGAGGGGTGGTTGACGTGGCTCCAGGAGAGCTCGGAGATGTGGATCAGGCCGTCGATCCCCTCGAGATCGACGAAGGCACCGAAGTCGACGATGTTGGAGATCTTGCCCTCGACCACCTGGCCGGGCTCGAGGCGACCGAGAATCTGCTCGCGCACCTCCTTGCGCTCCTCCTCGAGCACCGCCCGGCGGGAGAGGACGACGTTGTTGCGGGAGCGGTTGAGCTCGATCACCTTGCACTCGAGCTTCTGGCCCATGAACTCGTCGAGGTTCTGGACCCGGCGGATGTCGACCAGCGAGGCGGGCAGGAAGCCGCGCACCCCGAGGTCGAGGATCAGGCCGCCCTTGACCACCTCGATCACCGTGCCCTCGACCGGCTCGCCGGACTCCGCCGCCGCCTCGATCCGGCGCCAGGCCTTCTCGAAGCGGGCGCGCTTCTTGGAGAGGATCAGGCGGCCCTCCTGGTCCTCCTTGGTGAGGACGAGGGCGTCGACCTCCTCGCCGAGCTGGACCTCGTCGGAGGGATCGACCGACTTGCGGATCGAGAGCTCGTTCGAGGGGATGACCCCCTCCGACTTGTAGCCGATGTCGACGAGGATCTCGTCCTTGTCGATCCGGACCACCTTGCCGCTGACCACGTCCCCCTCGCCGAAGGGGTGGATGGTCGCGTCGTAGTTGGGGACGAGCTTGCCGTCGACCTCGATCAGGAGGTCGTCCGAGGCCGCCGGAGCGGCCTCGGTCTGGGTATCCGGCGGAGATTCCGCGGACGTCTCCGTGACTGTGTCGGTGCTCGTGGGCACGAGCGGAACAGTTTGGCAGACGTCAAGCCGGCGCATGGGCCAGCCGTGGCGCCGAGAGCGTGCCTTCGGCTACCGTCTGGGCGATGCCCCGGCGCCTGACCAAGCGCGGCGACGAGCGCACCCCGATTTCCGGGGATTTCGACGTGATCGTCTGCGGGGCGAGCTTTGCCGGCCTCGCCGTCGCCCGCCAGCTCGCCGGGGCCGAGGCACGGGTGCTGGTGCTCGATCGCTACGAGATCGGCGAGCGGCAGACGTCCGCCTGCGGGATCCCGACCGAATGGCTTCGGGCGCTGGGGCTCGAGGGCTCCGCCCGCCAGGAGTTCGGCGAGCTGGTCGTCCACACCCCGCATGGGACCTCCCGCTACCAGCTGCCCTGGACCTTCTCGACCTTCGACTACCGGCAGCTCTGCGAGCTGCTCTGGGCCCAAGCCGACGCCGAGTTCGAGACCGCCAAGGTGAACGGGCGAACCGGGGAGACCGTTCACACCGACCGCGGCGACGTCTACGGCGCCGCTGATCGTCGACGCGCTCGGCTGGCGACGGATCCTCGCCGCCGACGGCGGCTACCAGCCCCCCGACGCGCCGCTCTCGCGCGGCCTCGAGGTTCACCCGGAGAGCTCCGGCGACGACCTCGAGATCTGGATCGACCGCCGCTACGTGCCCGCCGGCTACGGCTGGTGCTTCCCCGCCGCCGAGGAGCAGCGGATCGGCGTCGGCTCCTTCGATCCCCGCTTCCACGTCAAGGAGACGACCGTGCTGCTCGCCGAGGACCTCGAGCGCCCGCCGGTTCGCTACCAGGGCAACTGGATCCCCCACAAGCTCCGCCCGGGAACCGAGGACGGAATCTTCTTCGTCGGCGACTCCGCGGGCCAGTGCCTGCCGCTGACCGCGGAGGGGATCAGGACCGCCCTCTACTTCGGGATCATGGCCGGCAACGAGCTTCGCGCCGTCCTCGAGGGACGCCAGGACCGCGAGCGGGCGCTTCGCAACTACGCCGAGTTCGTCGACGCGCACGAGTGGAAGTTCCGCTGGATGCTCCGCGCCCAGCGCCTCCTTCCCCGGCTGCCGGCCCGGATCCAGCGCGCCGTGATCAGGGCGGCCGGGCGAAAGCGCTTCCTCGACTGGGCCTTCGGCCACTACCTCCGGATCGCGCCCCCGAGCTACGCCCGGGAGCACGCGCCGCTCCCCGAACCGCGGGAGTCGGCGCAAGTGCGGGCCGCGGCGTAGCCGCGGCTGAGCCTAGAAGCCCGCGGCGCTCGCGGAGGGCGTTGACCGAGCGCGCCACCGGGTTGCCTCCGCCCTCGTCCAGCTCGTGCCGGACCAGCAGCGAGTGGACCAGCACCGCCGCCGCGAGGACCGCCGTCCCGATCGTCAGCCAGATCACGTCGCCCGGCGCGAACAGGCCGAGGAGCGCGAAGAAGCCGAAGATGACGACCAGCCCGAGGAAGGCGATCGATGATTCCGCTGAGTGTCCTACTCAACATCGGCCACCTCCGTGACCACGGGATATCGACAACCTGAGGCTAGCGCCAGGCTCGGCCGCCGCCAATCCCTGAAATTCGGGCTTCGGCTAGCGGACGACCAGGTAGGTGCCCGCGAGCAGCAGGGCCACGCCGACCACCCGGCTCGGGGCTGAGCGGCTCCTGCTCCAGCCCGAGGAAGCCGAGGCGGTCGAGCACGACCGAGAGGGTGAGCTGGCCGGTGACGGTCGCCGCGGCGACACCCCCGGCCCCGATCTCGTCTGACCAGGACCAGGGCCGAGAAGACATAGGCGGCCCCGAGCGCGCCGCCGAGCAGGTAGTACCACTCGACGTGCGCGACCTCGCCGATGCCGCCCGCCTTCCCGCTGAGGACCACGATCGCGGCGAGCAGGACGGTGCCGACCGCGAACGAGATCGTCGCCGCGGCGAAGCTCCCTGTCGCCTTCCCCAGGCCGGCGTTGATCGGCGCCTGGAGGGCGATGCAGCCCCCGACCACGGCCATGACGAAGACGGCGAGGCCCTTGTCCACGGCGCCATGCTGTCACGCAGGCGCTACTTGGCGCTCAGCCAGTCCTTGCCGACGCCGACGTCCACCGCGAGCGGCGGGTCGAGCTCGAACGCGGCGCACATCTCGCGCTCGACGAGCTCGCCCGCCGCCTCCATCTCCGCCTCCGGGCCCTCGAAGAGGAGCTCGTCGTGGATCTGGAGGACGAGCCGGGTCTCGAGCTTCGACTCGGCCAGCGCCCGGTGCGCGCGGACCATCGCCAGCTTGATGATGTCGGCCGAGGTCCCCTGGATCGGCATGTTCACCGCGAGCCGCTCGCCCTGGCTGCGGGTCTGGGGCCGGCCCGAGCGCAGCTCCGGGATCGGCCGGCGGCGCCCGAGCAGGGTGCTGACGTAGCCGTCCCTCTTCGCCGCCTCGATCGTCTCGTCGATGTAGCGCTTCACCGCCGGGAAGCGCTCGAAGTAGCGCTCGATGTAGGCCGCCGCCTCCTCCTGCTCGATGTTGAGGCGCTCGGAGAGGCCGTACGCCGAGAGCCCGTAGGCGATCCCGTAGTTGACCATCTTCGCCTTCGAGCGCTCCCCGGGGCTGACCTCCTCCGGGTCGGAGCCGAGGACCTCGGCGGCGGTCGCCGCGTGGATGTCCTCGCCCCGGGCGAAGATCTCCCGGAGGGCGTCCTCGCCGGCGATCTGGGCGAGGATCCGAAGCTCGATCTGGTTGTAGTCCGCCGAGAGCAGCCGCTGGCCACGGGGGGCGACGAAGCAGGAGCGGATCGGCCGCCCCTCCTCGGTCCGGATCGGGATGTTCTGCAGGTTCGGGTTGGTGCTCGAGAGCCGCCCGGTGGCGGTCGCGGTCTGGTTGAAGGTGGTGTGGAGGCGGCCGGTGTCCGGATCGATCAGCTCCGGGAGCGCGTCGAGGTAGGTGTTCTTGAGCTTGGTCAGCTCGCGCCACTCCTCGACCTTGCCGACGATCTCGTGCTCGTCGCGGATCTGGGAGAGGACGCGGGCGTCGGTCGAGAAGCCGGTCTTCCCGCGCCGCTTCTTGGTCAGCCCGAGCTCGTCGAAGAAGACCTCGGCGAGCTGCTGGGGCGAGCCGATCGTGAACTCGTGCCCCGCAAGCTCGAAGATCTCCGCCTGGAGGGTCTCGATCCGCTGCTCGAAGCCCTCGCCGATCGCGGCGAGGCGCTTCGCGTCCAGCTTCACCCCGACCCGCTCCATCTCCGCCAGCACCTCGACCAGCGGCATCTCGACCTCGTCCATCAGCTTCTCCAGTCCCGCCTCCTTCATCGAGGCGCGCTGGCGCTGGGCGATCTCCCAGACCAGGCGGGCCTCGGCCGCGGGGTCGGGCGGCGGCTCCTCCCCCAGCTCGAGCTGGCCGTCGCCGTCGGCGCCGTCCGCTCCTTCGGCGCGGCGGCGAGCCCGCGCTGGGCGGCGATGTCGACCAGGTCGTAGGTGCGGCGAGCCGGGTCGAGCAGGTAGGCGCCGACCATCGTGTCGTGGCGGAGGTCGAGCCCACCCTCGCCCGCGGCCGCGAGGAGGCCGTGCTGGGCGCCGCCGCCGAGGCTCTTCAGGTCGTGCCCGATCAGCCGCCGGCCGGCGAGCGCCTCGGCGAGCGACGCGAACTCCGGGCACTCCCCCTCGACCAGGCGCTTGCCGTCGTAGCCGGCCCAGGTGGCGCCGACGATCGCCAGGGCGATCTCGCCCTTGGCGAGGTCCTCGATCGAGCCCTGCTCGGCGGTGACGTCGAGCTCCTCCTCGACCTTCCCCTCGGGGATGAAGTCTGCCCCGAGCTCGTCCTCGAGGCGCTGGAGGATCACCCGGAGCTCGAACTCGCGGGCGACCTCGCGCAGGCGGCTGCGGTCCATCCGCGCGGCCATCAGCTCGTCGAGGTCGAGCTCGATGTCGATGTCGGTGATGGCGGTCGCGAGCCGCTTCGAGATCCTCGCGTCCTCGGCGTGCTTCGGTGAGGTTCTCCTTCCGCTTCGCGCCGGAGATCTTGTCGACGTTCGCGAGCACCTCCTCCAGGACGCCGTACTCCTTGAGCAGCTGGGCGGCGGTCTTGTCGCCGATCCCCGGGACGCCGGGGATGTTGTCGGAGGTGTCGCCCTTGAGCCCGATCAGGTCGGTGACCAGCTCCGGCGGCACCCCGTAGCGCTCGACCACCCCGTCGCGGTCGTAGATCTTCGTGTCGGTCACCCCGCGCGAGGTCGTCATCACCCGCACCCCGTCCTCGACCAGCTGGTAGACGTCGCGGTCGCCGGAGACGACCATCACCTCGATCCCCTGCTCGCGGGCGCGCTTCGTCAGCGAGGCGATCACGTCGTCGGCCTCGTAGCCGTCGACCTTGATGTTGGTGAAGCCGAACGCCTCGGCCAGCGGCATCAGGTGCGGCCACTGCTCCTTGAGCAGGTCCGGCCGCGGCTTCCGCTCGGCCTTGTAAGGCTCGTAGGTGAGCTCGCGCCCCGACCAGCCCGCGTCCCAGCAGACGACGACGGCGGCCGGGATCGTGGTCGATCAGCATCTTCGCGAACATCGAGGCGAGCCCGTAGATCGCGTTGGTCGGCCGGCCGTCGTGGGTGGCGATCGACTCGGGCAGCGCGAAGAAGGCGCGGTAGGCGAGCGAGTTGCCGTCGATCAGGAAGAGCTCGCCGGCCTGCTTCGCGGCCTTCGACTCCTTCGCGGCGCCCTTCTTCTGCTCGGTGGCGGGCACGTCTCCATCATAGGAGCGACCCCCGCCGCCCTAATATCCGCTCGCGATGCCCGCGAGCGCCCAATACAGCGTCACCGTGCGGGTCGAGCTCGACGCCCGCCAGGAGCCGCTGGGCAAGCTCACCGCGCAAATTGCGGAGGCGGGAGGCTCGCTGGTCTCCGTCGATCTGATCCCCGGAGCGGGTCCCGGAGGGCAAGCGGGTTCGCGAGTTCACGATCGACGCCCGCGGCCCCGAGCACTGGGAGCAGATCCTCCGCTCGATCGGCTCCACCCGCGGCGCCCGGGTGCTCGGCTTCACCGACCGCACCTTCGAGATGCACAAGAAGGGGAAGATCGAGCAGCACAACAAGTACCCGCTGAAGACCCGCGACGACCTCTCGATGGCCTACACCCCGGGCGTCGCGCGCGTCTGCGAGTACATCGCCGAGGACCAGACGAAGGCGTTCGAGTTCACGATCAAGGCGAACACGGTCGCCGTCGTCTCCGACGGCTCGGCGGTGCTCGGGCTCGGCGACATCGGCCCGGAGGCGGCGATGCCGGTGATGGAGGGCAAGGCGATGCTGTTCAAGGAGTTCGCCGACGTCGACGCCTTCCCGATCTGCCTGGCGAGCAACGAGCCCGACCAGATCGTCGAGACGGTGAAGCTGATGGCGCCGACCTTCGGCGGGATCAACCTCGAGGACATCTCCGCCCCGCGCTGCTTCGAGATCGAGGACCGGCTGAAGGAGGAGCTCGACATCCCCGTCTTCCACGACGACCAGCACGGCACCGCGGTGGTGGTGATGGCGGCGCTCTTCAACTCGCTGAAGATCGTCGGCAAGCCGATCGAGAGCCTCCGGGTGATGATGCTGGGGCTCGGGGCCGCCGGGGTCGCCTGCACGAAGATGATGCACGCGAGCGGGATCACCGAGATCATCGGCTGCGACCGCCAGGGGGCGATCTCGACCGAGCGCTCCGACTACGCGGACGGCTCGATGACCCCGATCAAGCGCTGGTACGCCGAGAACTCGAACCCGGAGAAGCTCAGCGGCGGGCCGAACGAGGTGATCGAGGGCTGCGACCTGTTCATCGGCCTCTCGGGCCCCGGCCTGATCGAGGCGAAGTCGCTGGAGAAGATGAACGACGACGCGATCGTCTTCGCGATGGCCAACCCGACCCCCGAGGTGATGCCGGAGGACGCCGAGCCCTACGTGCGGATCATGGCCACCGGGCGCTCCGACTACCCGAACCAGATCAACAACGTCCTCTGCTTCCCGGGGATCTTCCGGGGCGCCCTCGACGCCGGCGCCCCCCGGATCACCGAGGAGATGAAGCTGGCCGCGGCGCGGGGGATCGCCGAGGTCGTCACCGAGGAGGACCTGGCGCCCGACTACATCATCCCCTCGGTCTTCAACCGCGACGTCGCCCCGACCGTCGCCAAGGCCGTGGTCCAGGAGGCGAGGAACGAGGGCCTCGCCCGCTTCTCGCAGGACACCGGCGTCTACGAGATCGTCGACGGCGACGGCGCCTCGTCCGACGGCGCCGGCGGCTAGGGCGTCCGGAATGGAACGGGGAGCTCGCCCGACGAGCAGCAGCTGCTCACCGCCCTGACCACCGAGCACTTCACCCTCAGGGAGCGGGTCGCAGACGATGAGCGAGAGCTCGGCTCGCGCCTCGGTCTACGTCTTCTCGGTCTCCAGCGCCTCGTCGCTCTCGGCTTCATCGGCAGATCTCCGAGATCGGCGACGTCTTCAACGTCTTCGCGCTCACCGTGCTCCCGACCCTGTATCTGCTCGGCTGGTCACCTTCGTCCGGCTGGTCGAATGCGGTGCCGAGGACTTCCTCTACGGCCTCGCGATCAACCGGATCCGGCACCACTACAAGCAGGTGGCGGGGGACCAGGCCGAGCCTGTTCCTGCTCTCCGGGCACGACGACGGGGCGGGGGTGTTCGCCAACATGGGCCTCCGGGCCGAGGGCCGCAACCCGATCTTCGCCTTCTCGAGCGCGGTCGACGTGATCAACGGCGGTGGTCGGCGGGGCCGCGGTCGCAATCGCGGTCGGCGCGGTCTTCGACGCCTCGCTCGGCGTGGCCGCGGCCGCCGGGGTGGTCACCGCGCTGGCCTCGTTCCTCGTCTGGCTCCGCTACGCGGACCGCCTCCTCGACGAGAGCGCCGCCGAGACCAAGCCGCTGTTCCCCACACCGTCATAGCTACACGTCACGTCAAAGGAGGAAGCATGGGACTCGATGAATTCAGAAACGCCCTTCAGACCACCAACGAGGTCGAGCTCACCACCACCGGTCGCATCTCCGGTCGCGAGAGCTCCCGTCCCCTCTGGTTCGTCCAGGAGGGCGAGCGACTCTTCCTGCTGCCCCTCACCGGGTCTGACAGCAGCTGGTACAAGAACGTGAAGGAGACGCCCGCGATCGGCCTGAGCGCCGCGGGAGAGGAGTTCCACGCCAACGCGAAGACGATCGAGGATCCCGACGGCGTCAGCGACGTAGTCGCGAGGTTCCGGGCCGGATACGGCGCCGACCAGGTCGCCGAGTACTACCCGAAGCAGGACGCCGCGGTCGAGGTGCCGCTCACCGACTGATCTCGTAGCGGAGCTCGACCATTCCGCTGTCGAAAGCGGTGGTCCCCGTCAGCTGCATCGGGCCGCCCGGCAACCGGCGGTCGAACAGGGGCTTGCCCTCGCCGAGGACGACCGGGACGACGGTGACCAGGAGCTCGTCGAGGAGACCCTGGTCGGCGAACTGGGAGGCGACGTTCCCGCCCCCGACCACCCACAGGTTCCGCTCGCCGGCCGCGGCGATCATCTCCTCGTGGAGGTCCTCGACCTTAGCGTCGGAGAAGCGGAGTCGACGTCGTCTCCCTCGGGCACCGGGAGGTCGCGGGTGGTCAGGACCCAGGTCGGCTTCCCCGCGTACGGCCACTCCTCCAGGTGCTCGAGGACGAACTCGTAGGTCACCGATCCCATCGCCAGCGCCCCGACTCCCTCGTAGAAGTGCTCGTAGCCGCCCTTGCTCGCCCTCCGCGCCACCCTCGAAGCTGCCCTCGTACTTCATCAGCCAGTCGAGGGTGTCGTCGGACTCGGCGATGAAGCCGTCCAGACTGGCGGCGCAGTAGTACTGGGTCTTCGCCACGCCCGCCACCCTACTTCCGCTTCCGAATAGCATCAGCCGCCTGATGCGGGTACTCGTCACCGGAGCGACGGGACTGATCGGCTCGGCGCTCTCCGACGCCCTGCTGGCGCGGGGCGACGAGGTGGTCGGGCTCACCCGCGATCCCGAGCGGGCGAAGCCGAAGAACCCGACCGTGCGCTGGTACGCGTGGCAGCCCGTCACGGAGCGGCCGCCGCCCGAGGCCTTCGATCACGTCGACGCCGTCGTCAACCTGATCGGCGAGGAGATCAACCAGCGACTCACCGAGACAGCCAAGCGCCGGATCCGAGAGAGCCGGATCACCGCCAGCCGCAACCTGATCCAGGGGATCAAGGCCCTTGAGGAGCCGCCCAAGGTCTTCGTCGGCCAGTCGGCGGTCGGCTACTACGGCGACCGGGGGGCGGCGATCGTCGACGAGGACTCCGAGCGCGGCGAGGGATTCAGCGCCCAGGTGTCCGTCGATTGGGAGGCGGCGGAGCGAGAGGCCGGAGAGCTGGGCATGCGGCTGGTGATCCTCCGCACCGCTCCCGTCCTGAACAAGCGCAGCGGGCTGGTCAAGCAGCTGCTGCTCCCGTTCAGGCTCGGCCTCGGCGGGCCGATCGCGGGCGGCGAGCAGTTCCTGCCCTGGATCCACATCGACGACGAGGTCTCCCTGGTCCTCTGGGCACTCGACAACGAGTCAGGTCTCCGGCGTGATCAACGCGAGCGCGCCGAACCCGGTCACCAATCGCGAGTTCTCGAAGGCGCTCGGGCGGGCCCTGAGCAGGCCGGCGGCGTTCCCGGTGCCGAAATTCGTGGTCGCGGCGATGCGGGGCCGGGAGCTGGCCGACACCGTCGCCGGAGGCGCCCGGGTGATCCCGCGACGAGCCCTGGACCTCGGGTTCGAGTTCCGCCACCCCGAGATCGACGAGGCCCTGAGGAGCGCACTACGCTAGGAACGATGAAGCTCAACGGCGTCCACCACATCACCGCGATCACCGCCGACGCTCAGAGCAACGTCGATTTCTACGTCGGGGTATTGGGGCTGCGTCTGGTG
This sequence comes from uncultured Solirubrobacterales bacterium, assembly GCA_963752585.1. Lineage (GTDB taxonomy): Bacteria > Actinomycetota > Thermoleophilia > Solirubrobacterales > 70-9 > CAVVYV01. The sequence continues at coordinate 145,916 of CAVVYV010000001.1, read as the reverse complement.
AAGAAGACCGTCAACCAGGACGACCCGACCGTCTACCACCTCTTCTACGCCGACGAGAAGGGCGATCCGGGCTCCGACCTCACCTTCTTCGAGTACCCCGGGTCGCCGCTCGGCCGGGCCGGCGACGGGATGATCCACACGATCGGCTGGCGGGTCGGCTCCACCGAGGCGCTCGACTTCTGGGCCGGCAGGCTCGGCGACTCCGGGATCGAGATCGAGCGAAGCGACGAGTCCCTCCGGTTCGCCGACCCGGAGGGCCTCGGCCACGAGCTCCGGCTCAACCGAGCGGACGACGAGCCGCTGACCGCCGAGCATCCGGAGATTCCCGCCGAGCACGCCCTCCAGGGGTTCGACGGCGCCCGCGCCTACTCCAGCAACCCAGAGGCGAGCCGGTCTCTGTTTGAGGAGGCGCTCGAGTTTGAACCGCGCGACGATGGCTGGGAGGTGCGCGGCGAGAGCCGCGGCGGCCTCTACGGCTTCGACCCGCCACCCGCCGAGCGCGGCCTGCAGGCGGCGGGCACCGTTCATCACATCGCCTGGGCCTCGCAGATCGACGAGCACGAGGCCTGGCGCGAGAAGGTGATCGCCGGCGGCGCCCAGCCGACCCCGGTGATCGACCGCTTCTACTTCCGCTCGATCTACTTCCGCGAGCCGAGCGGGGTGCTCTTCGAGATCGCCACCCTCGGGCCCGGCTTCACCGTCGACGAGCCGCTCGAGCACCTTGGCGAGAAGCTCTCGCTGCCGCCCGACTACGAGCACCTGCGCGACCAGGTCGAGCCCCAGCTGAAGCCAATCTCGAATCCCCGGGTACCCGCCTGACGGCGCAGGTCCCGTTCGAGACTGGCGCCAGCGCGCAGCGGGTGCCCGGCGACGAGCTGCCCCACCTGATCCGCGAGCCCGCCGGAGAGCCGGAGGGCGCACTCGTCCTCCTCCACGGCCGCGCCACCGACGAGACCGACCTCTTCCCGCTGCTCGACGAGCTCGACCCGGAGCGGAAGCTGCTCGGGATCACCCCGGGGGCGCCACTCACCGGGATGCCTCCGGGAGGCCGCCACTGGTACGTGATCGAGCAGATCGGTCAGCCGGACGAGGAGAGCTTCGTCGCCAGCCTCGAGCAGGCGTCGAACTTCATCGACGCGAAGCTCCGGGAGCGCGGGGTGCGCTGGGAGAAGACCGTTATCGGCGGTTTCAGCCAGGGGGGCGCCTGCGCCTACGCGGTCGCCCTAGGCGACGGGCGACCAAGGCCGGCGGGGATCCTCGGGATGAGCTGCTTCATCCCGATGGTGCGCGGCTGGCGGCTGGGGCTGAACGCGAAACGGGGCCTGCCCGTCTACGTCACCCACGGCGCCTTTGACCCGATGATCCCGGTCGGCTTCGGTCGCCGCGCCCGCGACGTCCTCACCGAGGCCGGGCTCTACGTCACCTACCGCGAGAGCCGGATCCAGCACTCGATCGACCCCGAGCTGCTGCCGGAGATGAGCCGCTGGGTGGCCTCGGTGGTCGCCGGCGAGTCCCAGTTCGGCCGAACCTAGCTCTGCGCGCAGGGGGCGTCGAGGGGCTGCCGCTGTCCATTGCGGACGAGATAGCGCTGGACCATGCAGACGGTCGAGTCGCCCTCGTCGGTGATCGAGTAGGGCCCGAGCACCGACTCTCGCCGCTCGCCGCCGATCACCCCGTCGCGGACCTCGGTCCGGAACTGGTCGCTGGTGGTGCTCGCGGCGCCGATCGCCTGGAGGGCGAACGCCATCGCCTCGTAGCCGTACGCCGCGTATGGGCCAGGATCGCGGCCAAAGCGGTCGCGAAAGAGCTCACCGAAGCCGCGGTCAGGAAGCCGCTCCGGCGCAAGCTCGGCGGCGACCGCCCGCTCGGCGCTGGGCCGGCCCTCCCCGAAGTCGACGACGACCTCCGCGCCACCGAGCTCACCCTTCCAAGCCTCCGCCGCGGCAGCGACCACATCGTCGGCGGGGACGATCCGGGCGAAGGTGGGGCTGGCGGAGGGCTGGTAGCGGTCGGGGCTGTCGGCGACGCCCGCGGCGGAGCGGGTCAGGTCAACCGCCCCGGCCGTCGGCGAGATCTGGACGATCCCGGCGTCGTTGGTGATCGGGACCGAGGCGCGGGTCGGCTCGGAGTCGAGCTCGCCGATGTAGGCGACCGCGCTCGAGTCCTGGGCTGCCCTGCGGGCGTTCGCGCCGACCGCGACCGGATCCCAGGCGGTGCCGTCGGCGTCGTCGAGAAAGCTCGCCTCGACCTCGAGGGTGCCGGCCTCTTCCCCGGCCTGCTCGAGTGCCAGCCGGGCGCCGTCGGCGGCGTCGTTCCCGAGCGGCGCCCGGGGCCCGGTCAGCGGCAGGGAGACGTACACCCTCACCGGGCCGTCGACGTCGCCGCCCTCCGAGGCGGCGCAGGCGCCGAGGGCGAGTGCGGCAAGCGGAACGGCCAGAGCGCCGACGGCACTCCGCCACGAGCCCCTAACCGAAGAACACCTCCGCCTCGCTGTAGAGGGACTCCGGCACCGTCTTCAGCGCGGCGATCGCCTCCTTCAGCTCGACCAGCTCGATGTTGGTGCGGCGGAGCGCGGTCATCATCCCCCAGCGGCCGTCGTTGGCCGCGTCGATCGCGTGGAGGCCGAAGCGGGTCGCAAGCACCCGGTCGAAGGCGGTCGGGGTGCCGCCGCGCTGGACATGGCCGAGGACCGTCGCCCGGGCCTCGTGCCCGGTCCGCTCCTCGATCTCGCCCTCGAGCCAATGGGCGATCCCGCCGAGACGAACATGGCCGAAGGCGTCCGTGCCCCCCTCCAGGGCCTTCGGCATTCCCCCCTTCGGCTGGGCCCCCTCGGCGACGACGATGATCGGCGAGTACTGGCTCTCGAACCGGCGGACGATGTAGTCGCAGACCCGGTCGAGGTCGAACTCGATCTCGGGGATCAGGATCACGTTGGCGCCCCCGGCGACCCCCGCGTGCCACGCGATCCAGCCGGCGTGGCGACCCATCACCTCGCAGATCAGCGCCCGCTTGTGACTCTCGGCGGTGGTGTGGAGCCGGTCGATCGCCTCCATCGCGATGTTGACCGCGGTGTCGAAGCCGAAGGTGTAGTCGGTCGCCCCGAGGTCGTTGTCGATCGTCTTCGGGACGCCGACCACGTTAACGCCCTCCTCATGCAGCTTGGCGGCCGCGCCGAGGGTGTCCTCGCCGCCAATCGCGATCAGGCCGTCGACCTCGTCCTCCTGGAGGTTCTCGGCGAGCCTCGCCGGCCCGCCGTCCTCCTTGAACGGATTGGTTCGCGAGGAGCCGAGGATCGTCCCCCCGCGCGGGAGGATCCCGCGAACCTCGGGTATCCCGAGCGGCCGACTGTCCCGCTCCAGCGGTCCCCGCCAACCGTCCCTGTAGCCGACGAACTCGTGCCCGTACTCGGCGACCCCCTTGCGCACGATCGCCCGGATCACCGCGTTGAGCCCGGGACAGTCGCCGCCGCCGGTGAGGACGCCTATCCGCATGTCGAGACGCTCCGGATCAGTCGCAGCAGACTACTCAGCTACGGACGCGTCACCCAGTCGATGATCGGCTTCGCGTAGCTCAGGAGGGCGCCGGTGAAGACCCCGCCGAGGAAGAGCAGCGCGCAGACGGGCCCGGGGACGTTGAAGGCGTAGCCGATCACCATCGCCGAGGCGCCGAGGACCGTGAACAGCAGCAGCTGCATCGACGCGGAATCTACCGCGAGAGGGCCTCGCGGGTCGCCCGTAGGAACTCGCTGACGCCGGCTACCGCGGCGTCGCGGTGGGGGGCGTCGGCGACCTCGCGGACCAGGCGGCTGCCGATGATCACCCCGTCGGCGATCGCGCCGACCTCTGCGGCCTGGTCCGGAGTCGAGATCCCGAAGCCGACTGCCGCCGGGACGCTCGCCTGATCCTTCACAGACACCACCAACTCCTTCAGCTCGGGTGGCAGCCCCTGGCGCTCGCCGGTTACGCCGCGGGTCGAGACGACGTAGACGAATCCCCTCGCCCCGGCGCAGATCGCCGCCAGCCGCTCCGGCGGAGTGGTCGGGGCGACCAACGGCACCAGCGCTAGCCCGTGGCGGACGAGCGCCTCTCCGATCTCGCCCTGCTCCTCGAGCGGCAGGTCGGGGACGATCACCGCGGCGGCGCGGGCCTGGGCGGCCTTGGCCGAGAACTCCTCCACGCCAGTCGCGAGGACCATGTTCGCGTAACACATCAGTGCAATCGGGACGCGGTCGCCGACGCCCGCGCAGGTCTCGAGCACCGACTCGAGGGTGGCCCCGGCGGCGAGCGCCGCCGTGTCAGCGGCATGGATCACCGGTCCGTCCGCAAGTGGATCGGAGAAGGGGACTCCGAGCTCGATCAGGTCGGCGCCGGCGTCCGCGTACGCGGTAGCGATCGCGGTGCCGGTCTCATGGTCCGGGAAGCCGCCCATCAGGTAGGGCATCAGCGCCGCCCGGCCATCGTCGCGAGCGGCGGCGAACGCGGCCTCGACCCTGGCGAGGCCGGTGTCGGTCGCAGCCGCCTCAGCCATCGAGCTCGGCGAGCTTCGCCGCCACCTCGTCCATGTCCTTGTCGCCGCGGCCGCTCAGGGTGAGGACGTCGTAACCGTCGCCACCACCGTTCTCGAAGAGCCAGGCGATCGCGTGGGCGGGCTCGAGGGCCGGCGTGATCCCCTCCAGCTCGGTCAACTCCCGGAAGGCGCGCAGGGCCTGCTCGTCCGTAACCGCTGCGTACGTCGCGCGGCCGCTGTCGCGAAGGAAGGCGTGCTCGGGGCCGACCCCCGGATAGTCGAGCCCGGCGGAGACCGAGTGCGCCTCGAGGATCTGGCCCTGATCGTCGGCGAGGACCGCCGAGAGGGCGCCGTGGAGGACCCCGGTCGATCCCGCCACCAGCGACGCGCCATGGTGCCCGCTGTCCAGCCCCTCTCCCGCGGCCTCGACCCCGATCAGCTCGACCGGGTCGTCGAGGAAGGCATGGAAGGTGCCGATCGCGTTCGAGCCCCCGCCGACGCACGCGATCGCCCGCGCGGGCAGCTCGCCCTCGGCATCGAGGGCTTGCGAGCGCGCCTCGTCGCCGATCACTCGCTGAAGGTCGCGGACCAGCGCCGGGTAGGGCGCCGGCCCGACCACCGAGCCGATCACGTAGTGGGTCGTCTCCACAGAGGCGACCCAGTCGCGGATCGCGGCGCTCACCGCCTCCTTCAGGGTGCGGGCGCCGGCCTCAACCGGAATCACCTCCGCGCCGAGCAGCCGCATCCGCTCGACGTTCGGCGCCTGGCGGCGGATGTCCTCGCTGCCCATGTAGACCGCGCACTCGATCCCGAACAGGGCGCAGGCGGTCGCCGTCGCCACCCCGTGCTGGCCGGCGCCGGTCTCGGCGATGATCCGGGTCTTGCCCATCCGCCGCGCCAGCAGCGCCTGGCCGACCGCGTTGTTGATCTTGTGGGCGCCGGTATGGGCGAGGTCCTCTCGCTTCAGGTAGACGCGGCGGCCGACCCGCTCGGAGAGCCGCTCGGCGAGGTAGAGGGGCGTCGGCCGGCCGACGTAGTCGCGCAGCAGGCTCTTCAGCTCGGCCTGGAAGTCGTCGTCGGTCCGCGCCTCTGCCCAGGCCGCGCTGAGCTCGTCGAGCGCGGCGATCAGGGTCTCGGGGACGAAGCGACCGCCGTAGGGCCCGAAGCGCTCCTCGACCTCCGGGGTGGTCGCCATCGTCACGCCCCGGTTGGGACCGCGCCGCGAACCGCCCCGAACAGGGCCTCGAGGAGGGCGGGGTCCTTGATCCCAGGCTCCGACTCGACCCCGCTGGCGACGTCAACCGCGAACGGGCGAACGACCGAGATCGCCTCGGCGACGTTCTCCGGGCGAAGGCCGCCCGCGAGGATCAGCGGCACCTTCGAGCGGCGAGTGGCGGCGAGCTCCCAGTCGAAGCTCACCCCTCCGCCGCCGTAGTTCGGGTGATGGGCGTCGAGCATGTGGAAGTCGGTCCTGAACGACTCGGCGGCCTTGACGTCTGCCGCGCTCCGCACCCGAAGCGCCTTGATCACCTTGGCGCCGGTGCGGCGGCCGACCTCCGCGCAGAAGCTCGGGCCCTCGTCGCCGTGGAGCTGGACCATGGTCAGCGACTCGTTCTCGACCGCTTCCGCCACCTCGTCGAGGGAGGGGTTGACGAAGACGCCGACGACCTCGCAGCGTCGCTTCATCGCCTGGCCGATCTCGGCGGCGCGGGCGGGGTCGCACCGCCTGGGGCTGTGCTCCCAGTGGTTGAGCCCGATCGCCCAGGCCCCGAGCTCGACGGCGCGCTCGGCGTCGCCGAGGCGGGTCACTCCGCAGATCTTCACCTTGGTCATCTCACCAAGGGTAGGCGGATCGGCCGAGCTCCATTGCGAGCCGGCGTTCCCCCATCAGTACGTGGCTAGGGAACCGAGGGAGCCTGGGAGTCCTGGATCCGGCCGGGGCGGTCGCCGAGCCTCACGGTGACCTCGCGCTCTTTGCCGTCGCTGAGCACGGTGAGGGTGAGCTCGTCGCCGGGACGGTGATCGTTCACCGCCGAGATCACCTCGTCCATTCCGTTGAGCTCCTCGCCGTCGAGCTTGGTGATGATGTCGCCGCCGACCGGATAGCTCTCGCCGGCGACCGTCGCCTGGCCGGTTGCGCCCTTGATCTCGGCCGCATCGGCGGGACCGCCGGGGAAGACGCGCTCGACGAGGACGCCGTGGTCGACCGGGAGGTCGAGCGCCTGGGCGATCTCGGAGCTGATGTCGCCGCCGGTGATTCCGAGGTAGGCGCGCTCGACCGAGCCGTCCTCGAGGATCTGGGAGACGACATCGCTGGCGGTGGCGATCGGAACCGCGAAGCCGACGCCCTCGTTGCCGCCGCTCTGGCTGGCGATCTGGGAGTTGATCCCGATCACCTGGCCGGTGGCGTCGAGCAGGGGCCCGCCCGAGTTGCCGGGGTTGATCGCGGCGTCGGTCTGGATCACGTCGCTGATCGAGAAGCCGTTGGGGGCCTGGATCTGGCGCTGGAGGGCGGACACGATCCCGCTGGTCACGGTGCGGTCGAGGCCAAAGGGATTGCCGATCGCGACCACCGGGTCGCCGACCTCGGCGCCCGAGGAGTCGCCGAGCGGCAGCGGAGTGGCACCCTGGGCGTCATCGACCTTCAACAGGGCGAGGTCGCTTGAGGGATCGGCCCCGACCACCTCGGCCTGCTGGCTCTCGCCGTCCTCGCTGAACTGGACCTCTACCCGCGAGGCGCCCTGGACGACGTGCGAGTTGGTGAGGACGTGGCCGTCGTCGTCGATCAGGAACCCGGACCCGGTCGCGGTCGCTTGCTGCCGCTCGGGGAAGAGGTCGAGTGGGCTCTGGGTCCTCTGGGTCATCTGGGCGCGGATGAAGGCGACCCCGCTGGAGGTCCGGTCGTAGATCTCGCTGACGGTGAGGCCCTTGCCCTCGGACTGGCTCGCCGGCCTGGTCAGCGGCGCGGCGGCGAGGGAAGCGCTCGCGTCGTCCTTGGTGTCGATCACACCGGTCTCGATCAGCACCAGCCCGGCGATCGCCACGACGAGCCCGCCGAGGACCGCGGATCCGAACGAGGTCGAGAGAAACCGGCGAATTCGCGCCATGCCGGCAGAGTTGCGGCTTGCGGTTAATTCGCCCTAAGCCGCGGCTACGAGGTTTCTAAGAGCTTCGACGCCCTCAGAGGAAGTGCTCGCGGGTCGCTTCCTCGTCAGCGGTCAGCTCGCGGACCTTCGCTTCGGGGTCATCGGCGCGGAGCAGGGCCTCGCCGATCAGGACCGCGTCCACCCCGACTCGCTCCAGCTCCTCGAGGGTGGAGCGGTCGGAGATCCCGCTCTCGGAGACGACCGTCTTCCCGGCCGGGACGTCGGTGATCAGCTCGAAGGTCGTCCGGAGATCGACGGTGGAGTCGTCGAGATCCCGGTTGTTGATCCCGAGGACCTCGGCGTCTATCTCGAGTGCCCGCTCCAGCTCGTCTGTGTTGTGCACTTCGACCAGGGGGTCGAGATCGAGGCCACGGGCCTCGGCGTGGAGCAGGGCGAGGTTGTCCTGGTCGAGGGCAGCGACGATCAGCAGCGCCGCGTCGGCGCCGCCTATCGCCGCCTCGTAGAGCTGGTAGCGGTCGACGATGAAGTCCTTCTGGAGGACCGGGAGCACGCAGGCCTGGCGCGCCGCCCGCAGGTCCTCGAAAGAGCCGCCGAAGTGGGGCTCGTCGGTGAGCACCGAGATCGCCGCCGCGCCGCCCTCCTCGTAGGCGGAGGCGACCTCCTCGATCGTCGCCCCCGGCCGGATCTCGCCGGCGCTCGGCGAGCGCCGCTTGAACTCGGCGATCAGCGAGAGCCCGGGGCGGGTCAGCGCCTCCCGGAATGGGCGGGGCTCGGGGCGGGCTCCGAGCAGGCCCTGGAGCTCCTCCAGGGGCGCCTGTGTGCGGCGGCGCTCGACGCCTGCCCTGGCGCCATCGACCAACTGCTCGATCATCCCCATCTCGTCCCGCTGACCTTAGCTGGCTGCGCCGGCGAGCTCGCCGGAGCGGGCGACGAGCCTCTCGAGCACGTCGCCGGCTGCCCCCGACGCGAGCGCCTCACCGGCCTTCTCGACGCCCGCGGCGAGGTCGTCGGCTTCGCCGGCAACGTAGATCGTCGCCCCGGCGTTGAGCACGGCGATGTCGCGCGCAGGGCCGGAGCCGCCCTCGAAGATCTCCCTGACGACGGCCGCATTCTCCTCCGGCTCCCCGCCGGCGATCTCGTCCAGCGAAGCGGGCTTCAGCCCGAGCTCCTCGGCATCGACGAACCACTCCTCGGTGCCGCCGTCGGCGACCTCGATCACCCGGGTTCGGGCCGCAATGCTGAGCTCGTCGAGGCCGTCGTCGCCGGAGACCACCATCGCCCGCTCGCAGCCGAGGCTGACCAGCGCCTCGGCGATCGTCTCCTGGAAGCTCCGGTCGGAGACGCCGAGCAGCTGGCGCTTCGCCCCGGCTGGGTTGGTGAGCGGCCCGAGCAGGTTGAAAATCGTCCGCACCGCCAGCTCCTTGCGCACCGGGACCACCTCCCTGGTCGCCTGGTGGTGCTTGGGGGCAAACATGAAGCCGAACCCGACCTCGTTGATGCACTCCGCGACCTGCTCGGGGCTGAGCTCGATCTGGACCCCGAGCGCCTCGAGCACGTCGGCCGACCCGGACCTGCTGGTGGCGGAACGGTTGCCATGCTTGGCGACGTAGCAGCCGGCGGCCGCGGCGATCAGGGCCGCGGTGGTCGAAACGTTGAAGGTGGTCGGCCCTCCACCGGTTCCGGCGGTGTCGACCAGGGTCCGGTCGCCGATCTCGACGTGGGCGGCGAGCGCTCGCATCGTCCGCGCCAGCCCGACCAGCTCGGCGTCGGTCTCGCCCTTGGCGCGGAGCGCGATCAGGAAGGCGCCAATCTGGACCGGCTCGACGCGCCCCCCCATGATCTCGGCGAGGGCGGCGGAGGTGTGATCGGCGGTGAGGTTGGTGCCGTCGCAGAGCTCGTCGATGGCGCGGGTGAGGATGTCGTTCGGCATCGCCTACTCCGCGAGGAAGTTAGCCAGCAGCAGCTTGCCCTGCGGCGTCAGCACCGACTCCGGGTGGAACTGGACGCCTTCGGCGGGAAGCTCGCGGTGGCGGACCCCCATCACCACCGGCCCGTAGGTGGAGGTGAGCTCGAGCTCATCCGGCAGCTGCGGGTCGGCGACCAGCGAGTGGTAGCGGCCGGCGACAAGCGGGTTGGAGAGGCCCTCGTATATCCCCCGGCCGTCGTGCTCGACTTCGGCCTCCTTGCCGTGGATCGGCTCGCCGCGGACGACCCTGCCGCCGAAGGCCTGGACCAGCGACTGGTGGCCGAGGCAGACTCCGAGCACCGGGGTTCCCGCTTCGGCGAAGCGGCGGACGACCTCGAGCGAGATCCCAGCGTCGTCGGGCGTACACGGGCCGGGCGAGACCACCAGGCGGTCGACGCGAAGCTCGAGCAGCTTGTCGACGCTCGCCTTGTCGTTGCGAATCACCGCGACCTCAGCGCCGAGCTCGCCCAGGTACTGGACGAGGTTGTAGGTGAAGGAGTCGTAGTTGTCGATCACGAGGACGCTCGTCATCACGGCCACTCCGGCTGCTCGGCGGCGAGCTCGACCGCGCGAAAGACCGCCTTCGCCTTGTTCACCGACTCGTTGTACTCGTAGGTGGGCTTGGCGTCGGCCACCGTCCCTCCCCCGGCCTGGACGTGAGCGATTCCGTCCTTGACCACGACTGTCCGGATGTGGATCGCCGTGTCGAGGTCGCCGGTGTAGGAGAGGTAGCCGATCGCGCCGCCGTACGAGCCGCGTTTCTGCGGCTCTAGCTCATCGATGATCTGCATCGCCCGGACCTTCGGCGCCCCGGACAGGGTGCCGGCCGGGAGGACCGAGCGGAGCACGTCCATCGGCCCGATCCCTTCGCGGAGGGTGCCCGAGACCTGGCTGACGATGTGGAGGACGTGGGAGTAGGTCTCGACCACCATCAGCTCGTCCACCGTAACCGAGCCGTACTCGCAGACGCGGCCGAGGTCGTTGCGCCCGAGGTCGACCAGCATCACGTGCTCGGCGCGCTCCTTCGGGTCCTGGAGGAGGCGCTCGGCGTTCCGGCGGTCCTCCTCCTCGTCGGCGCCGCGCGGATAGGTGCCGGCGATCGGGCGGGTCTCCACCAGGCGGCCGCTCACCTTCACCAGCGGCTCGGGCGAGGCGCCGGCGATCTCGAAGTCACCGAAGTCGAGGAAGTACATGTAGGGCGAAGGGTTGACGGTGCGGAGGCCGCGGTAGATCGAGAAGGCCTCGACCGGGGAGGGGGCGCTGAACCGCTGCGAGGGAACGACCTGGAAGGCGTCGCCGGCGTGGACGTACTCGATGATCCGGGTGACGATCGCCTCGAACTCCTCCTGGGTGAGGTTCGACTCGAACTGCGGGGCAGCCGCCGGTGCCGCGTCGGCGATGGGGATTGGCTCGCGGAGCCGCTCGCGAACCTCGGCGATCGTCTCCACCGCCCGCCCGTAGGCGGCCTCGATCCCGCCGTCCTCGACGAAGGCGTTGGCGATCACCGTCACCTCGTGGCGCTGGTGGTCGAAGGCAAGCAGGACGTCGGAGATCATCAGCGCCATGTCCGGGAGGCCGATCGTGTCGGGGTTGGGCTCGGGGAGGGGCTCGACCGTTCGCACCAGGTCGTAGCCGAAGAAGCCGACCGCGCCGCCGGCGAACGGGGGCAGCTGGTCGGGCTCGGCGATCTCGTAGCGCGAGAGGTACTCGGCGGTGGCCGCGTAGGGATCGGGAGCGGCGCTGGTCCGGTCGGGCTCTCCCCCGCCGCCTCCCTCCCATTCGCTCAAAGTCCCCTCGCTCCAGCGGAGGATCGACCGCGGCCGGAAGCCGAGGAAGGACCAGCGACCGAGCCGCCCCTGCTCGGCGGACTCGAGCAGGAACGCCGGACCGTCGCCGCGCAGCTTCAGGAAGGCGCTGACTGGCGTCTCGCAGTCGTCGACGAAGCGGTAGCGGACCGGGACCACGTTCGCATCGCGGGCGAGCCCGCGGGCGCGTTCGAGGTCGGGTTCGAGTCCCGGCAGCGGGGCGGTTGCGGCGCCTGGGGAGGCCATCAGCGCCGTCGCCCGTTGAGGATCTGAAGCACCTCGGCCATCGAGACGCCGCGAGAGAGCAGCAGCACGGCGAGGTGGTAGATCAGGTCGGCGCCCTCCTCGGCGACCCGCTCCTCCGACTCTGCGTTCGCCGCCTTCACCACCTCTCCCGCCTCCTCCTTCACCTTCGACCCGGCCAGGGAGGGGTCGTCGAGGAGCTCGACCGTGTAGCTGCCCGCGGGGCGCTGCCTCTGGCGGGCGAGCAGCGTCCGCTCGAGCTGGGAGAGCGCCTCATACGGGGCGAGCGCCGGCTCGCCCGCAAGCGGCGGAGCGTCCTCGGCGGGGTCGGCGTCGCCCTCGAGGTCGCGGTAGAAGCACGAGCGCTCGCCCGTGTGGCAGGCGGGACCGGCGGGGTCGACCAGGGCAACCAGGGCGTCAGCGTCGCAGTCGTAGCGGAGTTGGCGCAGTCGCTGGATGTTCCCCGAGCTCGCGCCCTTGTGCCAGATCTCCCGGCGGCTGCGGCTGTAGAAGTGGATCTCCCGCGTCTCGAGGGTGAGCTCGAGCGCCTCCTTGTTCATGTAGGCGAGGGTGAGCACCTCGCCGCTGCGGGCGTCCTGCATCACGCATGGCACCAGTCCCCGCTCGTCGAAGCGGACCTTCGCTACATGTCTCGCGGCCTGTACGACCATCGATCGATTGTACGAACCGCCTGCTCGCGCGCCTGAAGGCTTGCGGTCAGGCACCTTCCCTATTCGGCGTGGCGCCGCACTACTTCCTCTTCTTCTTGCACTTCTTCTTCTTGGCGGCGGAGCCCGTCTTGCCCTTCTTCTTCTTGCACTTCTTCGGCTTCGTCGCAGCCGGCGTCGTGACCGGCACCGCCGTCACGATCGTCGGCAGCACCGGGGCCTGCTGCTGCAGCTCGAAAGCGCCGATGTCGCAGCGGCCGGCGGTGCCGCCGCGTGGGAAGCCCCGCTGATCGGTGGCCGGGCATGCGTTCGGATCCGCGCCCCCGGGTGTCGCGGGGTTGGCGGCGTTGAGGGCCGGGCTGCCGGGGAGCAGCGCCTGGGTCAGGGTCGGGCCCCCGTTGTCGGCGAGGGAGGCGAGCATCGGGTTCGCACCGGTGACGTTGCCGGTGGCGTCGCCGGCGAGGGTGCAGCCGGTCGTGCTCTCGATCAGGTTGTAGCCCTGCCCGGTGAGGGTGCCCGAGCAGTCGTCGTGGTCGTTGCCCGTGCTGGAGGCGTCGGTGTTGTCGCCGAGCAGCGAGTTGCGGGCGTTGACGGTGCCGGTGCCGGTGTTAAATACGCCTCCGCCGTCGCCGTTGCCGTCGCCGTCGTTGTCGGCGGTGTTGTTGGCGATCGTCGCATTGCGCAGGTGCGTGGTGCCCACGTTCTGCCAGATCCCGCCCCCACCCGCCTCGCTCCTGTTCCCGCTTACGGTCGAGTCGGTCAGGGTCAGGGTTCCGCCGATCTTGAGGATTGCGCCGCCATCGTTCGTAGGCGCTGTCGCCGTGTTACCGCTGATCGTGCTGCGCTCGATGTCGAGGGTGCCGAACTGTTGGATGATGGCTCCCGCGCCCCCTGTGTTCGTGTCGATGGATGTGCCAGCGATCGAGATAGCGCCGTTGTCCTGCCTCAGCGCAGTGATACCCCCGCCGCCGTGGTTAGCGAAGAGCCGGGAGCCGGTTATGGCCAAGGACGTCGGTCCTCCGACGCGGATCGCGCCGTCGCCGTTGCCGTCGGTGATCGCCAGCTTCGTAAGCGAAACGCTGGTGACACCCCCGGCAGCCAGGGGATCGATCTCAAGAATGCGGTCATTCGTCGGTATTCCCCCGGGGTCGCCGATGCCGTCGCCGTTGCCGTCGATCGTCGCCTGGAAGGCGCCGTCGACATTGATCGTCAGCGGCTCGGCCACCACGTCGAGGTCGCCGATCGCGTTGAGGGCATCTTCGCCGGGGAGGGTGAGGGAGTAGGTCACGGACGACTGGAGGGTGATCGTGTCGGGACCATCGTTGGCCACACTGCAGCCGTTGTAGACACCGTCTGTGTTCGCTGCGGTGACCGCCTCGCGGAGGGAACAGCTGCCGTTGTCGGTGTTCTCGTCGGAGGTGATGCTCGGAGTGATCGTCGCCGCGCCGGCGATCGCCGGGACGAACGCCGCGAAAGCCGCGAGCGCGCAGACAACCAGGGTCAGGCGAAGAATCGCTCCTCTGTGCGTTATCACCCTCCCGGCGATCCCTTCGAGTAGAGGCGGCCCCCAGCCGCCTGGCGTCCATCAGGCTATCGCGTGGGGACTGGGAGTTCCTACTCGATACCGAGGCGGTCGAGGAGGCTCTCGTCGCGGCGCCAGCGCTTCCGGACCCGGACCTGGAGGTCGAGGAAGACCCTGCCGCCCAGCTCGCGCTCGAGCTCGGCGCGGGCGGCGGCGCCGATCTCCTTGATCTTCGAGCCGCCGGCGCCGATCAGGATCCCTTTCTGGGAGTCGGCCTCGGCCCAGATCTGTGCGTGGACCTCGACCAGGCCGTCCTCGCGGTGGGCGACCTCGGTGACCTCGACCTCGACCGCGTGCGGGAGCTCCTCGCGGGTGCGGCGGAGGACCTGCTCGCGGATCAGCTCGGCGAGCTGGACCTCGCTGGGCAGATCGGAGCGCTGCTCGGGCTCGTACAGGAACGGTCCCTCGGGGACCAGCTCGGCGAGCCGCGTAACCAGGGGGTCGAGGCCGCCGCCCTTGCGGGCGCTTACCGGAAAGATCTCGTCGACCCCGTCGAGCTCGGCGGCGCCCGCGAGCACGACGGCTGTCTCGGCGTTGTTGACGACGTCGATCTTGTTGACCGCGCAGACCACCGGCGTGTCCAGGTTGACGCTCAACAGGGCCTTGGAGATGAACCGGTCGCCGGGGCCGATTCCCTGCTCGGCGTTGACGACGAAGAGGATGGCGTCGGAGTCGGCGATCTCGCGCTCGACCCGCCGCTGCATCCGCTCGGTGAGCGCGTCGCGCGGCCGCTGGACGCCCGGCAGGTCGGTGAGCACGAGCTGCCAACCAGCCGCGGAGTCGGTGGCGACGCCGCGGACCGCCCGGCGGGTGGTTTGGGGGCGCTCGGAGACGATCGCGACCCGGGTCCCGACCAGGGCGTTCACCAGGGTCGACTTGCCGACGTTCGGCCTTCCCGCCAAGCCAACGAATCCAGCCCTCGTCACCGAAGCCCGCTCATGATCTCGTCCTGGAGGGCGAGCATCTCGCCCTCGTCGGCCTCGTGGTCGAAGCCGCAGAGGTGGAGCGTGCCGTGCACCGCCGCCTCCTTGACGTCGCTGGCCCGAGCGGCGCAGACGAATACGTCGCCGAGCTCGCGCGGGCCGGCGGGGCGATCGGCGCCCCCGTCGAGCGGGAAGGCGAGGACGTCGGTGGCCTCGTCCACTCCCCGGTGGGCGTAGTTGAGGGTCCGCATTCGGCCCTCGCCGACGATCTCGATTCCCAGATGTCCATCATCGACCCCGGCCGCCTCCAGCGCCGCGGCCACCGGGTGGCGGAGCTCGGCCGGAACGTCTGAGAGGTCCGGGGGCGTCAACCGCCCCCGTCTTCTCGCCCGCCCTCGGAATCCTCGCGACTCTCGGCCTCGCCATAGGCCTCGACGATCCGCTGCACCAGCTTGTGGCGGACCACGTCCTCGCCGCCGAAGCGGATGAAGCTGATGTCCTGGATCCGGTCGAGGACGCTGCCAACCTCGACCAGCCCCGAGCGGGAGCCGCGCTCGAGGTCGATCTGGGTGATGTCGCCGGTTACCACCACCTTCGAGCCGAACCCGAGCCGGGTGAGGAACATCTTCATCTGCTCGGGGCTGGTGTTCTGGGCCTCGTCGAGGATCACGAAGGAGGAATTCAGGGTCCTACCCCGCATGAATGCCAGCGGCGCCACCTCGATCGTCCCCCGCTCGAAGTAGCTGTTCACCTTCTCCGGGTCGAGCATGTCGTAGAGCGCGTCGAACAGCGGGCGCAGGTAGGGATCGACCTTGGCCTGGATGTCGCCGGGGAGGAAGCCGAGGCGCTCGCCGGCCTCGACCGCCGGGCGGGTGAGGATCACCCGGCTGACGTCACCGCGCGAGAGCGCCGCCGCGGCCATCGCCACCGCGAGGAAGGTCTTGCCGGTGCCGGCGGGGCCGATCCCGAAGGTGATCGTGTGGTTTCGGATCGAGTCGACGTATCGCTTCTGGTTGACCGTCTTCGGCGCCACCCGGGTGTTGCGGTGCTGCCAGATCACGTCCTCGAGGATCTCGGCGGGGCTCTCGTGCTTGTCGAGCGCCCCGGTAACCGCCTCGATCGTCCCCGGCGCGATCTCGTGGCCCTGCTCGATCAGGTCGACCAGCTCCCCGACGACCGTCTCAGCGGTGCGGACGTCGCCGGCGTCGCCGTCGAGGGTGAGGACGTTTCCGCGGAGGTAAAGCTCGCAGCCGAGGTGGCCCTCGAGGGCGCGAAGCACCGCATCCTCGGATCCGGCCAGCTCGGCGGCGACCGCGTTGTCGATGGTGACCTGACTACGCGCCACTAACCGCCCAGCTTCTCGCGCACCGCCTGGCTGACCCGCTTGCCATCGGCCTTGCCGCCGACCTTCGGCATCAGCGACTTCATCACTCCGCCCATGTCCTTCGGCTCGCTCGCCCCGGTCTCCTCGACTGCCGAGGCGACGAGCTCGGAGAGCTCGTCGTCGGAAAGCTGCGCAGGGAGGTATCCCTCGATCAGCTCCGCCTCGGACTCCTCGGCGGCGGCGTGGTCGTCGCGGCCGCCCTCGCGCAGCGCCTCGGCGGCGTCGAGGCGCCGCTTGCGCTCGCGCTGGAGCGCCCCCACCTCGTCGTCCTTGCCCTCCTTCGCCTCCTGCTGAAGCGCGTTGACGATCATCCGCAGGGCGCCGACCCGGTCGCGCTCGCCGGCCTTCATCGCGGTCTTCACGTCCTCTTGGACCTGCTCGAGAATCGTTGGCATCGCTTAAAGCGTAGTCGGACGATCGGGGGAGCCCCGGCCATTGGTCTGGAGCCCGGCGGCACGCAGAACCAGGGTCAACGAGGCCTCGGGACCGGGCCACGCCTCGCGCACGAGCTGCTCGCCGCCGCCGCGCACAAGCACTCGGAGGGCGACGCCGAGCAGGACGGCGTCGTCGAGCTGCCCGGCGACCGGGAGGAAGTCGGGAACGAGGTCGATCGGGGTGGCGAGGTAGGCGAGGACCAGCCAGAGCAAGACGCGACGGGGTCGCGAGATCCGGCCGTCCCGGGCAAGGCGGCCGACAAGAACGGCGCAATCCGGGACGAAGCCGGCCAAAGCCCGCGCGTCCTCGCGCCGGCTGGCGGCGATCAGGGCGGCGACCGCGACCACGTAGAAGCCGACGGCGATGATCAGGAGGCCCCACGGCCAGAGCGGAACGCTGACGTCGTCGGTGGTGGCGGCGAGGATCACGACAGCCGGACCAGCTCGACCTCCCCCAGAGGCAGCTGGAGGAAGCGGGTGCCGAGCTCGCGAAAGCCGTCCGGGTCGCCGGTGCAGAGGAAGCTGTAGCTGCCCTCGCGGGCCCCGTCGGCGGCGATCCCGCGCACATCGAGGACCCGCTGGGCGGTCGCGGCGATCGCGTGGCCGGCGGTGACCAGGCGGACGTCCCGGCCGAGGATCCGCTGGAGCATCGGTGCCACCAGCGGGTAGTGGGTGCAGCCGAGGATCACGGTGTCGACCTCGGCCTGCTTCAGCGGCGCGCAGTATGAGCGGACCATCTCGACCACCCCCTCGTGGAAGGGAAAGCCGCGCTGGATCACAGCCGCCAGGTCGGGGGCCTCGACCTCGGTCACGGTCAGCTTCCGGTGCTGTTCGGCGAGGGCACGGAGGTAGGAGCCGCTCCGCACCGTCGCAGGTGTCGCCAGGACCCCCACGTTCCCGGAAACAGTGACGGCGGCCGCAATCTCGGCCTCCGGCTCGATTACGGCAACCACCTCGACGCCCTGCTCGGCCGCGACCTCCCGGGCCAGCTCGTGGGCCGCCGAGGCGGCGGAATTGCAGGCGATCACCAGGAGCTTCGCCCCCCGGTCGAGGAGGAAGCGGGACACCTCCTCGACGTTCTCTCGGAGCTCCGCCTCGCTGCGCGCCCCATAGGGAAACCGCGCGTCGTCGCCGAGGTAGACGAAGTCCTCCTCGGGGAGCGAGACCAGGCACTCATGGAGCACGGTGAGCCCGCCGACCCCGGAATCGAAGACGGCGATCGGCAGCTCTGACTTGTCAGCGTCGGGCGCCATCTCAGCTTCTGCGCAGTAGCAGCGCCGCCCACTCGCCCTCGGTGCGCCGCTCGGATTCGCGTAACCCGGCCGGGGCGAACGCGGACGCGACCTCGTCGGTCTCGCTCTCGAGCATCCCCGAGCAGACCAGGCTCGCGGGCACATCGCCGCCTTCCACGTGCCGGGCGCACTCGAGCAGGAGGTTGGCGGTCAGGTTGGCGACGACCGTCGGTGCCGGCGGCGGAGCGCCCTCGCGGACGTCCACCCGCCCGATCTCGAGCTCGACTCCGTTCGCCTCGGCGTTCGCGGCCGCCGCCTCGAGCGAGGCAGGCTCGCGGTCGCAGGCGACGATCGGCCCCCAGCCGAGCTTCGCCGCGGCGATCGCGAGGATGCCTGAGCCGGTCCCCCAGTCGGCGAGCGGCCCCGAGGCCTTCCCCGCCGCCTCCAGCTCCACCAAGAGGCCGAGGCAGAGCTTGGTGGTCGGGTGACCGCCGGTGCCGAAAGCCCGGCCAGGATCGACTACCACGTCGAGCAGCCCGTCGCGAGCGTCCCACCACGACGGGCGAACCGCGATCCGCCCGCCGACCTCGATCGGGCGGTGGAAGTCGGCCCAGCGATCTGCCCAGTCATCGGGAACCGCCGTCGTGACGACGTCGACCAGCGACCCGCCGGCGGCCGCCTGGAGCTCACCGAGCTCGGGCACCTCGCCCGGGGGGCCGTAGATCGCGAACTCGACGAAACCGGGCCCGCGCTCCTCCTCGACCCCGTTCGGGGCGAGCTCGAGGAGGTTGGCGAGGACTCGCTCGGCGTACTCGGGCTCGCAGCGAACCGCCAGCCTGATCATCGGCGGCGAGAGGCCTGCCGCTCTTCCAGCGCTTCGGCCAGGCGCTCGGCCTGCTCCCGCTGGCGGCGCGAGAGCTTTCTCGGCACCTCGAGCTCGAAGACCACGTGCTGGTCGCCCCGCGACCCGCCTCGCAGCGGCGGCAGGCCGTGCTTGCGAAGCACGGTCACATCGCCGTGCTGGGCCCCGGCCGGGACCTTCACCGGCTCGTCGCCGTTCAGGGTCGGGACGCTGATCTCGCCGCCGAGCATCGCCGTTGTCACTGGGATCGGCACCCGGCTGACCAGCTCGGTGCCCTGGCGGGCGAAGCGCTCGTCCTCTCGCACCCGGACCTCGACGTAGAGGTCGCCCTGCCGGGCCCCCGCGTCCCCGGCGTGGCCGGCACCGGCGATCCTGATCCGCTGGCCGTCGTCGATCCCAGCCGGCACCTCGACCTCCCAGGTTCGCGGCTCCCTCACCCTCCCGGAGCCGCCGCAGACCTCGCAGGGCGTATCGGGGATCTTGCCGTCGCCCCCACAGCGGTCGCAGGGGACGACCCGCATCACCTGGCCGAGAACGCTGCGGCTGACCTGGCGCAGTTGGCCGGTTCCCTCGCAGCGGTCGCAGGTCCGGATCTCGGTCCCGGGCTCGGCCCCGTTGCCGCGGCAGTGCTCACAGACGCCGACCGCGTCGAACTGGACCTCCCGGATGGTGCCCTCGAGCACCTCGGAGAGCTCGATCTCGATCGTCGCCCCAACGTCGCCGCCCGCCGCCGGGCCCTGCTGGCCGAAGCCGAAGCCGCCCCCGAACGGGTCGCCCCCGAAGAGGGCGTCGAAGATGTCCTGGAAGCTGGAGAAGGTCTCGCCCGGGGTCCAGCCGCCGGAGCGGAGCCCCTGGTGGCCGAAGGTGTCGTAGGTCCGCCGGCGCTCGGAATCGGAGAGCACCTCGTAGGCCTCGGCCGCCTCCTTGAATTTCTCCTCAGCCTCGGGATCGTGGGCGTTGACGTCCGGGTGAAGCTCGCGGGCGAGCCCCCGAAACGCCTTCTTGATCTCCGCGTCGGAGGCGCCCCGCTCGACGCCGAGCACCTCGTAGTAGTCGCGCGCCATCGCCTACTCGTCGTAGACGGTCTCGAAGAAGCGCGAGAGCTCGCCAGCCGCCCCCCGCACCGAGGCAATCGCGGTCGCGTAGTCCATCCGGACCGGGCCGATGATCCCAACCGCACCGAGGTTGCGGTAGCCGAGGCCGTAGTTGGCGCCGACCACGCTTGCCGAGCGAAGCTCTGGCTGCGGGTTCTCACCGCCGATCCAGACGAAGACCGAGCGCCGATCGAGCGCCGAGCGCAGGGTCCGCAGAAGGTTGACCCGGCGCTCGAGAGCCCGCATCAGCTCCGCGGCGTGGGGTAGATCCGCCGAGTGCTGCTCGGAGAGCAGCCGCGCCGCCCCGTCCACGTAGAGGGTCTGCTCGGCGGATTCCTCGAGGTTGGTGAAGGCCGTGCCGATCTCGTCGAGGAGCTTGCGCTCCTGCGGGCCGAGCTCGGGGTCGGCGATGCGGTCGGCGGCCATTCGCGCCCCGAGCCCGAGCCCGGCGAGGCGCTCATTCAGATAGCTACCCGCCCACTCGACCAGGCCGGGATCAACCTCCTCCTCGAAGGTGAAGACGCGCTTGGTGACGCCCCCGTTCGAAGCGATCACGACCACCATCACAACCCGTGGCTGGAGCCGGAGGACTTCGACCCGGTGGATCGTCGCCGTCTGCAGCGGCGGTGCCGTCACCAGCGCCACCAGGTCTGTGATCCGGGAGAGGGTCGCGGTGGTGTCCCGGATCGCCTCCTCGACCTCGCGGCGCATCCGCGAGAGGCTGAGCTCGCGCGGGGGGAGCGCCGGGAGGCGGTCCTGCGAGGCGAGCAGCTCCTCGACGTAGAAGCGGTAGCCGGCGTCGGTGGGCACCCGCCCGGCCGAGGTGTGGGGATGGTCCAGGAAGCCCTTCGCCTCGAGGTCGGCGAGCTCCGCGCGCACGGTCGACGGGCTCCAGCCGATCTTCGCGCGGCTCGCGATCGCCTTCGACCCGATCGGCCGGCCGTCCTGCACGTAGGCGTCGACGACCGCGCCCAACACCGCCTGCTGTCGCTCGGTAAGCATGCTCCGATTGTAGGAGCCGCTAGGGAAGCTCCAACTCGGCCTCGGCGTTGCGGATGATCTGATTGCCGCCCTGCTCGGCGACCGTGTCGACTACAACCCGGTCGCCGTCAACCTCTTTGACCGTGCCGCTGACCGTCACCTCCTGCTCGGGGAAGCCCATCCCCCTGAACTGGACCGAAAGTCGCTTCAGGGACCTCGGGTCGCCGCCCGCGAGGGCGGCATTGCCACGCGCGACCTGGGCCATCGTCCAGAGCCCGTGGAGGATGATCCCCGGGAGGCCCGCCGACTTTGCGAAGTCGGGGTCGATGTGGATCGGGTTCGGATCGCCCGAGGCCTCCGCGTAGCGCTTGGTCAGGCCCGCGTCGGGGGTCACCGTGAGCTCGGGGACCGCGTCGCCTGGCTTCGGTTCAGTCACGCTCAGACGCCCCTGACGATGTTGGTCCAGGTGCCGCGCACGGTCTCGGCCCCGTCCTGATTCGTGGAGCTGCTCACGAACACGTAGAAGCCCTTGCCGTCCTTCTCGTAGATCTCGATCGCATCTTGCGGTGGTGGTGATCACGTCGCCCGCGCAAACCGGCTCGCCCCATTCGAAGGCCTGGCCGCCGTGGACCATCGCCGGGAAGTTGATCCCAACCTCGGGGTCGAGGATCGCCGGGCCCATCGCGGGGGCGCTGTAGACGACGCAGAACATCGGCGGCGCGACCAGATCGCGAAAGCCGGCGGCCTTGGCGGCATCGGCGTCGTGGTGGAGCTCGCTGTCCGCGCCGATCGCGTCCGCGTACTTCCTCACCCGCTCCGCCTCGACCTCGAAGGTGGCTGGGTCCCACTCCTTGCCGATTGCGTCCGTCTTCAGCGCCATCAGGCGGGCGATTCTAGGCGCGTGAGCCCTGATGCCGCATGCCGACTCGAGCGGCCGGGGTAGGAGCGGAGCATGAGCCCGCTCTTCACCACCCGCGATCCTCAGGGAGGGTTGCGACTCCGAGCCCTGACCGCACCGCTGCTGATCGCAGTGATCGCCGCTGCTGTGGCCGCCGCGATGGCTCTCTCCAGCAGCATCGGTGCGGGCCTCGGACTGGCGGTCGGGGCGATGGCCGCCACCGCCCTGATCGTGTTCGCTGCACGGGCCCGCCCTCGGGACCGGGTCGAGGTCGCCGAGGGCGCCGAGGGCGAGCGCCGGGTGCTGGTCCTCGCGACCGCCGAGGTGACCGCGACGGCGGCCCAGCGGGTCGAGGAGCTCGCCGCCGGCGCCGAGGACGTCCGCCTCGTGATCCCAGTGCCCAGCCACCGCCTCCAGCGCTGGCTCTCGGCGGACGACAAGGCACGCGCGGAGGGCCAGCGATGGCTGGCGCACTCGGCTGGGGCTCTGGTCGCCGCCGGCCTCCCGGTGAGCGGCTCGCTCGGCGATGCCGACCCCGCCCAGGCGCTGGAGGACGAGCTCCGCGACTATCCGGCCGACGAGGTCGTCCTGGTGGCCGAGCGCGGACGATGACCCCCTGTCCGAGGTCGGCGAGCGGCTCGCGCTGCCGCTGAGACGCGTCGCCGCCCGCTAGCCGCGGCTCAGGCGCCGGCCTCGCGCTCGCGGGCCAGCTCTAGAGCCGACTCCCAGTCCGGAACGAGGGCAAGGTAGACGCAGCGCTCCCCGGCAGCCTCGAAGACGAAGACGACGTCCATCTCCACCGCGACGCCGGAGGCGCGCCCTTCGGCACGTTGGACCACGGCCGCGAGGACATGACGTTCACCCACCGGCTCGATCGAGGTCACCTCGAGGTTCAAGCTCTCCCAGGCATCGACCCAGCTGCCGGTCCACCGGAGAAAGCCGTCGTGACCGTGGTAGGTCCCGGGATTCGCCAGCGCGGGCGAGGAGAAGATCTCGACGTCCTCGGAGATGACCGAGAAGACGGCCTCCATATCCCCGCGCACGAAGGCTTCGATCCCGCGCTGCGAAACGTCTACGTTCTGTTTCTGCCGCTCGCTAGTCGTCATCGACCTGAAGCACGGCGAGGAACGCCTCCTGCGGGACCTCGACCGCCCCGACCTGCTTCATCCGCTTCTTCCCCTTCTTCTGCTTCTCGAGCAGCTTCCGCTTCCGGGTGACGTCGCCGCCGTAGAGCTTCGCGGTGACGTCCTTGCGGAGCGCCTTCACCGTCTCCCGGGCGATCACGTTCGAGCCGATCGCCGCCTGCACCGGGACATCGAAGAGCTGGCGGGGGATCGTCTTCTGAAGCCGCTCGACCAGCGCCCTGCCCTGATCGTAGGCGGCCTCCTTGTGGACGATCAGTGAGAGGGCATCGACCTTTTCGCCCGCGAGCAGCACGTCGAGCTTCACCAAGGTCGAGGGGCGATTGCCGAGCGGCTCGTAATCCAGCGAGGCATAGCCGCGGCTCCGCGACTTCAGCTGGTCGAAGAAGTCGAGGACGATCTCCGCCAGCGGCAGGTCGTACTGGATCTGCACCCTGGTCGGCGAGAGGTAGTGCATCCCGACGTGCTCGCCCCGGCGCTTCTGGCAGAGCTCCATCACCGCGCCGACATAGTCGCTGGGCGTGATGATCGTCGCCCGGATGTAGGGCTCGAGGATCTCGTCGATCGAGGCGGGGTCGGGCATCTCGGTCGGGCTGTGGACCTCGACGACCTCGCCTCCGATCAGCTTCACCTCATACCGCACGTTCGGAGTGGTGGCGAGCAGCTCGAGGTCGTACTCGCGCTCGAGGCGCTCGCGGACGATGTCCATGTGGAGGAGGCCGAGGAAGCCGCAGCGAAAGCCGAAGCCGAGCGCATCCGAGGTCTCGGGCTCGTACGAGAGCGCGGCGTCGTTGAGGGCGAGCCGGTCGAGGGCGTCGCGGAGGTCCTCGTAGCGATCGGTGTCGATCGGGAAGAGCCCGCAGAAGACCATCGGCCGCACCTCGCGGTAGCCGGGGAGCGCCTCGGTGGCCGGGCGCTCCCGGTTGGTCAGGGTGTCGCCGACGCGGAGCCTGGTCACGTCCTTGATCCCGGTGATCACATAGCCGACCTCGCCCGCCGACATCCCCGGGGCGGGCCTCATCTCGGGACCGAAGAAGCCGATGTCGTCGATCTCGGCCTGGGTCCCGGCCTGCATCGCCACGATCGGCTCGCGCTTGGCGAACCGGCCGTCGATCATCCGGACGAAGGCGACGACGCCGCGGTACTGGTCGAACTCCGAGTCGAAGATCAGGGCCCGCGGCGGGGCCTCGGCCTCGCCAGCGGGAGGTGGGATCCGCTCGACGATCGCCTCCAGCACCTCCCCCACCCCCTCCCCGGTCTTCGCCGAGATCCGGAGGGCGTCGCCCGGGTCGCCGCCGAGCAGGTCGGCGACCTCGCCGGCGACTCCGTCGGGGTCGGCGCTCGGCAGGTCGACCTTGTTCAGCACCGGGATCAGCTCGAGGCCGGCCTCGACCGCCGCGTAAGCGTTGGCGACCGTCTGCGCCTCCACCCCCTGCGCTGCGTCGACCACCAGCAGCGCCCCCTCGCATGCGGCGAGGCTGCGCGAGACCTCGTAGGAGAAGTCCACGTGGCCGGGGGTGTCGATCAGGTGGAGGTGGTAGGTCTCGCCGTCGGCGGCCCGATACGCGACCCGGACCGCCTGCGCCTTGATCGTGATCCCCCGTTCGCGCTCGAGCTCCATCGAGTCGAGCATCTGCGGGACGTGCGTGCGGGCGTCCACCGTCCCGGTGAGCTCGAGGATGCGGTCGGCGAGCGTCGACTTGCCGTGGTCGATGTGGGCGATGATCGAGAAGTTCCGGATGCGCTCCATTGCGGCGACCAAGGGTAGGGGGCCGCCGACCCGACCAAGGGCTAGACCCGGCGCAGAAGCCGCAGGATCTGCTCCCCCTCGGGCACCCGGAGGGCGAAGATCGCACCGAAGTAGGCGGCGGCGCCCGCGGCAAGCGCCGTTCCCAGCGAGGCGATCTGGGCGATCGTCCCGCGGCCGAG
This sequence comes from uncultured Solirubrobacterales bacterium, assembly GCA_963752585.1. GTDB lineage: Bacteria > Actinomycetota > Thermoleophilia > Solirubrobacterales > 70-9 > CAVVYV01. The sequence goes on along the minus strand of CAVVYV010000001.1, from coordinate 121,160 downwards.
GGCGTCATCGAGGAAATACCAGACCAGGTAGCTGACCCCGGCGAGGAGCGCGGCGGCGATCGTCACCCGGATCGCGGTGTCGACCAGCCGCCCGAGCTCGATCCCGCCGAGCCGGCGACGGAGGATCACCGACTGGGCGGTGACGCTGGCAGCGGTCGCGACCACCGTCCCGACCACGATCCCGCCGACCCCGAAGGGCTCGTAGAGGGCCAGCGCGACGACCGCGGTGATGAGGAGGTTGGCGCCCGAGATCGCCGTCGGCACCCAGGGGCGCTGGAGGCTGAAGAAGGTCCGGGTGAGGAGGAGGAAAAGCCCGTTGAAGGGGAGCGAGAGCGAAAACCAGAAGAGCGCGGTTGCGACCAGGTCGGTCTGGGCGGCGTCGAACTCGCCGCGCTGGTAGACGAGCCTGATCATCGGCTCGGAGAGCACCAGCACCGCGGCGGCCGCCGGGACCAGCAGGAGGAGGATCTGCCGCATCCCGTTCGCCATCGTCGCCCGGAGGTCGGCGTACTCCTCCCGCGCGGCGAACCGGGCGAGGGTCGGGAAGACGACGGTCGCCACCGCCACCGAGAAGATCCCCTGGGGGAGCATGTAGACGCGGAAGGCCTTGTCGATCGCGGCCGGCGCCTGATCGGAGACGAGGGTGCCGAAGAAGCTGTTGATCAGGAGGTTGAAGTTGATCAGCCCGAGGCTGATCGTCACCGGCAGCATCAGGAGGAGGACGCGGCGGACATCGGGCGAGATCCGCCGAGGGATCTGCCAGATCATCCGGAAGTGGAAGCTCGTGTGGCGGAGGTCCCAGGTCGGGATCGCGAGCTGGATCGCGGTTCCCACCAGGACCCCGATCGCGTAGGCGTAGATCCGATCGTCGCCGGAGAAGGCCGGCGCCAGGAGGACGAGGACGGTGATGATCGCGACGTTCCAGAAGAACGGCGAGACCGCGAAGGCCGCAAAGCGGCCGTCGCTGTTGAGGATCCCGACCACCATTCCCGTGATCCCAAGCAGGATCAGGATCGGGAAGAGGATCTGCGCCAGGGTCACGGTCAGGTCGAGGAGCTCGCCCTCGAACCCCGGGGCGAAGATCGGCACCACGAGCGGCGCCGCGAGGACGAAGATCGCCGTCACCGCCCCGAGGACCATCGTCACCAGGAAGATCAGCTGGGAGGCGAGCCTGAACGCCTCTCGGCGGTCGCCCTGCTCGAGCTTCTCGACGAAGACGGGGACGAAGGCGGCCTGGATCGCGGCGTCGGCGAACAGGCTGCGAACAAGGTTCGGGACCTGGAAGGCGATCGTGAACGCCGACATCGGCCCGCTGATCCCGAAATAGCTGGCGGCGACGATCTCCCGGACGAGGCCGGCGACCCGGGAGAAGGCGGTCGCGATCGAGAAGAACGCGGTCGAGAGCCCCAGGCGCCCCTCCCGCTCCTCGTGCTCCGGCGGCTCGAACGGCTCCTGCGGGGTCGGCGCCGGAACCGCCGCGAAGGTGTCGGTGTCCACCGAGACCCCGGTCGGGGGCTCGAACGGCTTTCGTGGGTCGTCGCTCATCAGCCGCTATTCTCATTCGCCGCCCGCCCCGCGGGTCTTTCCATGGCGAATATCGCATCACAGAAGAAGCGAAACGCCCGCTCGCTGCGCGAGCGGAGCGAGAACCTGCGCTTTGCCAGCTCCGTCAAGACCCACTTCAGGCGGCTCGAGCAGGCGGTCGCCTCGGGCGACTCGGGGGCCGCCGATTCCGAGCATCGGGCGCTGGTCTCACGGATCGACAAGGCGGTGCAGAAGGGCGCCCTCCACCGCAATACGGGCGCCCGGAAGAAGGCCCGAGCCGCCCGGATCCGCGCCGCCGCCCAGGCGAAGAGCTAGTCCGGGCGATAGCTAGGCGCTGAACGGCACCGGGGACTGGGGAACGCCCCCGGCGGGCTCAAGCGCGCGGCGGAGGGCAAGCGTGAGAGCCACCCGCTCGTCGTAGTCCGAGCCCCCCCGCGACCAGAGCTCGAGGTCGGCGAGCGCCCGGATCGCGGAGTCGAGGTCCTCCGGCGAGCGTCCCTTGACCTTGGAGACCAGGATCCGAGCAGCGTAGGGGTGCATCGAGAGATCGCCGGCAACCTCCTTCGGCGGCCGGCCAGCCTCGAGCTCGCGCGAGGCGCGCAGCGCCTGACGCAGCCGGGGGGCGAGCGCGTAGATCACCCTGGGGAGCGCCTCGCCCTGCCCCACCAGACGCTCCGAGATCGCCGTCACCTCGGCCTCGTCGCCCTCGACCAGGGCGTCGGCAAGCGACCAGATCGCCTCCTCGGAGGTGTCGGAGATGATCGCCTCGAGCTGCTCGCGCCCGACTCGACCGTCGTCCCCTGCCCACAGCGCGAGGCGCTCGAGCTCGTTCCGCAGGCGCAGCGGGCGCGGGCCGAGGCGCTCGACAAGGAGCCGGGCGGCATCGAGGTCGAGCTCGAATCCGAGCTCGCCGGCATCGGCGACCAGCTGCTTCGGCAGCTCGCGCTCCTTCGGTGCCTCGAACCGCAGCTGCTCGCCGCCGGCCGCCTTCACTGCCTTCGCCAGCGGCGCCGGCGGCTTCCCTCGGGCGACCAGGGCGACCGTGGTCTCCGGCGGAAGCGTCCCGAGGGCCTCGGCCACCCGCTCGGTGTCCTTCTTGCCCCAGGCTTCGACCCCGTCGACGAGCAGGTAGCGCCGCGCGGCGATCAGCGAGATCGCCGCGAGCGAGGCGAGCAGCGCCTCGGCGTCGGGGGCCCGCCGGCCCTCCCCCGCCTCGAACAGCTCCAGCGCCCCGGCGCCTCCCTCGCGCTCGGCGCGAGCTCGCAGGCGTGCCCGGGTCCGAGCGATCTTCGCCTCGTCGCTCCCGGAGATCAGATACGCGGGCTTGATCTCGGCCTCGGCCACCGGCCGAGTGTATTTGCCGCTCAGGCCTCCATTCGGACCATCAGCCTCCCGCGGCGGGGACGACGTGTCCAGCCCGAGGGGCTCGCCTCGATCGTCACCTCGCCCGCCTCGTCCGTGCGGAGCGCGGGGACATGGTGCTCGCCCAGGGTGGAGATCGTCTCGCGGGTCGGGTGGCCGTAGGAATTGCCCTCGCCGACCGAGATCACCGCGAGCTTGGGGACGGTGTGGTCGAGGAGGCCGGCGAGGCCGGCGTCCTCGGAGCCGTGGTGGGCGACCTTGAGCACGTCGATCGGCCCTGGGTCGATCGGCGCCGCCTCCGCCTCGGCATCGCCCGGGAGGAGGATCGAGAAGTGACGCCACTCGGCCACCAACACCAGGCAGAGCGGGTTCGGGTCCTCTGAGGGCTCCGCCGCGAGCTCCCTGGGCGGCCACAACGCGGTGAGCCGGAGGCCACCGGCGTCGAGCTCGCCCCCTTCCGCAAGCCTTCAGCGGGCTCGTTCCCGCCGCGAGCGCCAGCTGCCGGAGCCGCGGATCGACCACGCCATAAACGACCCGGTCAACCGGAAGCGAGTCGAGCAGTTCGCCGAGCCCGCCCGCGTGATCGGACTGATCGTGGCTGATCACGACCGCGGCCAGCGAGTCCACCCCCAGCTCCCGAAGTCGCTCTGCGACATCCGCTCCGGGCGGTCCGGTGTCCACGAGGACCGGATCCGCGTCGGGCGGGTCGAGGAGGATCGAGTCCCCCTGGCCGACATCGAGCACCCGCACGATCAGATGGCCGGAGTCGCCTGCACGCTCCGCATCGTCCGACTTGAGCAGGGCGACCCCGACCACCATTGCCACAACGAGTGCGATGGCGGTGGCGGGCAAGGTGACGCTTGCACGCCACAACACCATGCCGCTCCGGCGCTGCGCAGCCCGAAGCAGAAGTTCGACCACCGCGGTCAACCCCAGATAGGCGGCGGCGACCGCTGCCGGCGTCGCGAGCGGGATCTCGACCAATGACCACGATGGGGCTCCGAGCCAGTGGGCGATCGCGGCGATGTAGGCGAGGAAGAGCGAGTTGAGCCAGTTGATCGGCTCGACCGGGACGGCGGGCAGCTGGCCGGCGATCCCGGTGAGCATTCCCAGCCACATCGCAGGCGCCACCGCGGGGAGTGCGAGAAGGTTGGCCGGCAGCGCCGCGAGCGAGAAGGTCTCGAAGTGGTGGGCCATCAGCGGGGCCGTGGCGACGGTCGCCGCCGCGGTCACCGCCACCCCCTCGGCGAGGGCGCGGCGGGGCGAGCCGCGCCGCGCCCGGCCCGCCAGCAGGGGCGCCAGGCGGGCGGACCAGAGGAGGATCCCGAGCACGGCGGCGAAGCTCAGCTGCCAGCCGACGTCGCCGCTCACCCGGGGGTTGAGGGCGAGAGTGACGGCCGCCGCCAGGAGCAGTGCGTACGCCCGCGAGCGCGGGCGCTCCGCGAGCGCCGCGACCAGGCCGGCGGCGCCCATCACCCCCGCGCGCTGGATCGACGGGCCGGCGCCGGTGACCGGGACGTAGATCGGCGATCAGCGCGAGCAGCGCCAGCAACCGCGCCCGCAGGGTGAGGCCGAGAAGGGCCAGCAGCGGCCAGGCGAGGAGGCAGAGCAGGAGCACGTTCTGCCCCGAGACCGCGAGCAGGTGGGCGAGGCCGGAGCGCTTGAACTCGTCCCGGACACCGGGGTCGATGCGGTCGTCCTCGCCGAGGACGAATCCACGGGCGAGCGCCGACTCGGGCTCCGGCATCCCCCGCGACAGAGCGCGCTCCGCCCGCTCGCGGACCTCGTCGAACGCCCCGGCGAGGCCGCCGCGGGCGCCCTCGCCCGGCTCCAGGCCCTCGCTCCGCAGGGTGAGCGCGATCCCCCGGCGGCGCAGCTCCCCCGCTCGCCACGGCTCCGGGTCCGCCAGGACACCCTCGGCGCCAACCGTCGATCCGACCGCCACCTCGCCGACCGGCTCGGGTGCGATCACGAGCACCCTGCCGGCGTCGGTGGCGACGGGAACGCTCACCTCGCCGCCGACGTGGCGGGGGACGGCGGCAACGGTCCCGCGCAGCGAGACCTCCGTCCCCGGCCGCGCCCGAAGGGCGCCCGCGTCGATCGCGTCGATCCTCGCCCCGCCCGCCAGTACGCCCGCGAGCCCGGCGAGGAGGCAGACGAGCGCCAGCCAGGCGAGGGAGCCATCGCGGGCGGCGCGGGGCCGCAGCGCGGCAAGGGTGGCGACCGCGAGCGGGACGGCGCCGAGCGCCTCCGGTGGCGGGCTCGGCGCGGCGAGTGGAGACAGAGCCAGCCCGGCGGTGAGTCCGGCAAGGGCCGCGATCCGCCACTCTCGAGCGGCGGAGAGTCGTCTCAGGGCTGAAGCCGCGCCCGCAGTGCCTCCATCGTCGAGGGGCCGATGCCGCTGATCTGATCGAGCTCGTCGACCGAGGAGAGGCCGCCCTGCTGGTCGCGGAACTCGACGATCTTCTGGGCGGTCACCGGGCCGATCCCCTCGATCTCGTCGAGCTGCTCGACCGTGGCGCTCCCGAGGCTGATCGGCCCGTCACCGCCGGCCGCGGTCGCCCCGGCCGCCCCCCGGCTGGGGACGACCACCTGCTGGCCGTCGCTGAGCCGGGCCGCGAGGTTGATTGAATCCTCCTCCGCTCCCGCGGCGAGGCCGCCCGCGCGGCTGACGGCGTCGGTCACCCGGGCGCCGGTTGGGAACCTGTAGACGCCCGGGCGGCGAACCGCTCCCGCGACGTGCACGACCGCGTCCCGGGTCCCCCCATCGCTCGCTTGGATGTCGCCCGGGAAGCTCAACCCCGCGTCGGGGCCCTGCCCTTGGGCCTCCCCCGAGCGAATCCAGCGGGCGCCGATGAGGAGAACCGCGACCGCGATCGCCCCGTAGACGAGGAGCTGTGAGCGGCTGAGCTCGGGCACGCAGCCAGCCTCGTCCACCCGCGCACGCGGGAGACCATCGCTCCGTTACGAGTCAGTGGACGAACGGCCAAGCCTGTGCGACACGGCTCAGCGAACCTCGAAGCCGCTCAGACCCTCGGGCTCCTCGTCGATCACCTCGACGTTCGCGACCTCGGCGCGGCTGGGGCCGTGGCGACAGAACTCGACCAACTCGCTCACCCGGTCCGGCTCCCCTTCGAACACCGCCTCGACGGCGCCATCGGGGCGGTTACTGATCCAGCCCGCGATGCCGGCCGCCTCCGCCCGGCGGCGGGCGGTGTCTCGGAAGAAGACACCCTGGACGCGCCCGCTGACCACGACCCGCTTCCGGGTCAGGGCGCTTACTCCTCCTCGTCGTACTCGGAGGCCGCGGTCGCGACCGTGCGTCCGAAGACCTCGGAGGCGGTGACCGGCGGCGATTGAACCGATACGCAGCAGAGGTCGGCGGAGCCCTGATTCGCGATCGAGTGATCGGTGGCCGGAGGAACCATGACCAGATCGCCCTCGGCGATCGGCTGGGTGTCGCCGGCGACCGTCATCGTGCCGCCGCCGCTGACGACGACGTAGACCTGCTCGGCCTCCTCGTGCGAATGAAGCTCCTGGTCGATGTCCGGGGGCACCTCGAGCCAGGTCACCGAGATGTTCCGGGAACCGAGCTCCCCCGCATCCATGAGGATGCGATTACGGAGCCTGTGCCACTCCTCGGTGGGAGCCTCCGCGAGCCGCCTGACCAGCACGCCGCCTTTCTAGCAGAATTTTGCGGGTCATCCGCTCAACTTGGCGTGGAATCCGCCGATGTAATGGTGGATGGATCGATCTGTTCTCCAGGACGAGCTCACCGGGCTCCCGAACAGGCACCGCTTCCAGGAGGAGCTGGGCTCGCACATCGCGCGCGCTCGGCGCTCCGGCTGGAGTGGCGCGGTGATCGCCATCGACCTCGATGACTTCAAGGCCGTGGTCCGCACCATGGGCGACGCCGCCGGGGACCAGCTGGTTCGGCGCGTGGCGGAGAAGCTGCAAAACCGCCTCCGGAGCAGCGACTTCATCGCCAGGGTGGGGGGAGCCGAGTTCGCGGTCCTCATGCACGACGCAAACGTCACCTCGGCAAGGGTTGTCGCCGACACGCTGGTGACCGCCCTCGCCAGCGAGGAATCCGATGAGGGCCCAGCCACCACCGCCAGCGTCGGCATCGCACCAGTCGAAGGCCCGATCAGCGGTGAGGAGCTGATGAGCCGCGCCGACCTTGCCCTCGAGGCGGCCAAGGACCGAGGCGGAAGCAACTTCATGCTCTACGCGCCGACTCTCGATCGCCGACCCGCGACCGAGCCGGCTAGCGCACAACCAGGTTGACGAGCTTCCCCGGGACGACGACCTCCTTCACCACCTGCTTGCCGTCGAGGTGGCGCTGAACGTTCTCGCTCCCCCGGGCGAGCCGCAGCAGCTCCTCCTCGGGGGCGCCGGAGTCGGCCTCGATCCTGTCGCGGAGCTTTCCGTTCACTTGGACGACGAGCATGAATGTGTCGCGCTCGAGCAGCTTCTCGTCGGCCTCCGGCCAGGGCTGCTCCCAGACCCGCTCCCCGGTCAGCCACTCGTAGATCTCCGAGCCGAGGTGGGGCGCGAACGGGAAGAGCAGCGATGCCGCCGTCATCGTCGAGAAGCGGACGACGGCTGACCCGGCGGTTGTGCGAGGGGGCTCCGCAGGCGAAGCCGAGGAGCCACCCGTTTCGTTGAGCAGCCCGTCCTTGAGCTCGTAGATCTTGTTGACCAGCTCCATCACCGCGGCGATTGCGGTGTTGAGCTGGAAGCGAGGCTCGATGTCGCGGGTGGCCTTGTCGATCGCCCAGTGGGCCTTGGCAAGGAGCTCGCGCGCGTCTCCTTCCGAGCCGTCGGTGGTCTCGCCCGGGTCCGTCTTCTCCGCCACCTCGCGGCCAAGGCGCCAGAGCCTTGCGAGGAAGCGGAAGATCCCCTCCACCCCCTCGTCGGACCAGTCCCCGCCCTTGATCGGCGGTCCCATGAAGCAGATGTAGGTGCGGAGCGCGTCCGCCCCGAAGCGGTCCACGAGCTCGGCTGGGTCGACGGTGTTGCCGCGCGACTTCGACATCTTCGCCCCGTCGCGGGTGATCATCCCCTGGGTGAAGAGGTTGGCGAACGGCTCGCGCGCCTCCAGCAGGTCCATGTCATGGAGCGCCTTGGTGAAGAAGCGCGCGTACATCAGGTGGAGGATCGCGTGCTCGACTCCACCGATGTACTGGTCGACGGGCATCCAGTAGTCAGCGACCTCCCGGTCCCAGGGCGCGTCGTCGTTTCGCGGGTCCAGGTAGCGGAGGAAGTACCAGGAGGAGTCGACGAAGGTGTCCATCGTGTCCGTCTCCCGATGCGCCTCGCCACCGCATGACGGACATTCGATGTTGACCCACTCCTCGGCGGCGGCCAGCGGGCTCCTGCCCTTCGGCGCGTAGTTGTCGATGTCGGGGAGCAGCACCGGCAGCTGTTCCTCCGGAACGGGAACCATGCCGCAGCGGTCGCAGTAGATGATCGGGATCGGGGCCCCCCAGTAGCGCTGGCGGGAGACGAGCCAGTCGCGGAGGCGGTAGTGAACCGCGGGCTTGCCGCGACCCTCCTGCGAGAGCCAGGCGATGATCGCCTCGATCGCCTCCGGCGAGGTCATCCCGTCGAAGCGCCCAGAGTTGATCAGCCGCTCACCCTCGGAGTGCTTTAGCAAGGGGCCCTCCCCCGCCGTTCGCTCCTCAGCGATTCGGATGGCCGCCGCCGGGTCCCCGCCGGCCGTAGCCGCCTCGTAGACGTCGGCGGGCACGACGACGTGGCGGATCGGCAGGCCGAATGCCTCGGCGAAGTCGTAATCCCGCTCGTCGTGGGCGGGGACGGCCATGATCGCTCCGGTCCCGTACTCCATCAGCACGTAGTCGGCCACGAAGATCGGGATTCGCTCGCCGTTCACCGGGTTCACAACCTCGCGCCCCAGCGGCACACCGGTCTTCTGGCGCTCCTCCGATGCGCGCTCCTCGGCGGTTGCGCGGGCGGACTCGTTGACGTAGGCGTGCACCTCCTGCTCGTTCCCGGTGCCCGCCGCCAGCCGCTCGACTTCGGGATGCTCTGGCGCAAGGACGAAGAAGGTGGCGCCGAAGAGGGTGTCGGGCCGGGTGGTGAACACCGGGAAGTCGAGGGCGGGCTCCTCGCAGCGGAAGACGACCTCGGCCCCCTCGGAGCGCCCGATCCAGTTGCGCTGCATGGTGACGACGTTCTCGGGCCAGGACTCGAGGAGGTCGAAGTCCTCCAGCAGGCGGTCTGCGTAGTCGGTGATCTTGAAGAACCACTGCTCGAGGTTTCGCAGCTCGACGAGGGTCCCGCAGCGCTCGCAGCGGCCGTCGATCACCTGCTCGTTGGCGAGCACGGTCTGGTCGTGAGGGCACCAGTGGACGGCGGCCTCGTGGCGGTATGCGAGCTTCCGCTCGTAGAGCTTCAGGAAGATCCACTGGGTCCAGCGGTAGTAGGAGGGCTCGTGGGTGCCCAGCTCGCGGGTCCAGTCGATCGAGATCCCCCACCGGTTGAACTGCTTGCGGAAGGCATCGATCGACGCCTCGGTGGCGATCCGTGGATGCTGCCCGGTCTCGATCGCGTTGTTTTCCGCCGGCAGCCCGAAGGCGTCATAGCCCATCGGGTGAACGACGTTGAATCCGCGGCGGCGGCGGAAGTGGGCGATCGCGTCGCCGACCGAGTAGGTCTTCAGGTGCCCGACGTGCGGCTCGCCTGATGGGTAGGGGAGCATCTCGAGCACGTAGCTCTTCGGCTTTTCAGGGTCGAAGCCGGGCTGGCCAGGGTTTGCGACCTCCCAGGTCCCCTCCTCCTCCCAGACTCGCTGCCAGCGGTCCTCGATCGCGGCGGGGTCATATCGCTCTTCGGCGCTCATCAGGGATGAGTCTAAGAGCGGGCTTTAGCTCAGTCCTCCTCGGCGCGGACCTTCTCGACCTTCGCCTCGAGCTGCTCCATCACCGCCGGGTCGCGGAGGGTGGTGACGTCCCCCATCTCCCGGCCCTCGGCGATGTCGCGGAGGAGGCGGCGCATGATCTTGCCGGAGCGGGTCTTGGGCAGGTCCCCGGCCCAGATGATCCGCTTCGGCCGGGCGATCTTCGAGATCCGCTTGGCGACGTGGTCGCGGATCTCCCCGGCGATCTCGTCGGAGCCCTCGAGGTCGCCTTCGAGGGTGACGAAGGCGCAGATCGCCTGGCCGGTGTCCTCGTCCGACTGGCCGATCACCGCGCATTCGGCGACCTTTGCGTAGGAGACGACCGCCGACTCGACCTCAGCGGTCGAGAGCCGGTGCCCGGAGACGTTGACCACGTCGTCGACGCGGCCGAGGATCCAGAAGTAGCCGTCCTCGTCCTTGCGGGCGGCGTCGCCGACGAAGTAGGTGGTCTCGCCGAACTTGCCGTAGTAGGTCTCCTTGAAGCGGTCCTCCTCGCGGTAGAGGGTGCGGAGCATCCCCGGCCAGGGCCGCCGCAGCGCCAGGTATCCCTGGTCGCCCTCGACCACTTTGCCGTCCTCGTCGAGGACCGCGGCGTCGATCCCGGGGAGCGGCCTGGTGGCCGATCCCGGCTTCGCGTCGGTGACGCCCGGCAGCGGGCTGATCAGGATGTGGCCGGTCTCGGTCTGCCACCAGGTGTCGACGATCGGACAGCGCTCGCCGCCGATCACCTCGTAGTACCAAAGCCAGGCCTTCGGGTTGATCGGCTCGCCGACGCTCCCCAGCAGCCGCAGCGAGGAGAGATCGTGCTTGGCGGGGTGCTCGGGCCCCCACTTGAGGCACGCTCGGATCGCGGTCGGCGCCGTGTAGAGGATGGTGACCCCGTAGCGCTCGACGATCTCCCACCAGATGTCCTTGTCGGGATAGTCGGGGGCGCCCTCGAACATGACGCTCGTCGCCCCGTTCGCGAGCGGGCCGTAGACGATGTAGGAGTGGCCGGTGACCCAGCCGACGTCGGCGGCGCACCAGTAGACGTCCGACTCCGGCTTCAGGTCGAAGACGTAGCGGTGGGTGAAGGCGACGCCGACCAGGTAGCCGCCGGTGGTGTGGAGGACGCCCTTCGGCTTCGCGGTCGAGCCCGAGGTGTAGAGGACGTAGAGCGGGTGCTCGGCGTCGAGGGGCTCGGGCTCGCACTCGTCGTCGGCGGCGTCGAGCGCGTCGTGAAACCAGACGTCGCGGCCCTCGCTCATCTCGCAGGCCTCGCCGGTGTGGCGGACGACGAAGACGGTCTCGATCGAGGAGAGGTCGGCGATCTTCGGGTCAACCGCGCTCTTGATCGGCGCGGTCTTTCCCTTGCGGCGGGCGCCGTCGATCGTGATCAGGGCCTTCGCCTCGGAGAACTCCATCCGCTCGCGGACGGCGTCGGGCGAGAAACCGCCGAAGACGACGTTGTGGGGGGCGCCGATCCGGGCGCAGGCGAGCATCGCGACGGCGACCTCGGGGACCATCGGCAGGTAGATCCCGACGACGTCGCCCTTGCCGATCCCGCGATCCCGCAGCGCGTTCGCGAAGCGCTGGACGTCGCGGTGAAGCTCCGCATAGGTGATCTCGCGCTCCTCGCCCTCCTCGCCGCGCCAGTGGTAAGCGACCCGGTCGCCGTTGCCGGCCTCGACGTGGCGGTCGAGGCAGTTGTAGGAGGCGTTCAGCTTGCCATCGGCGAACCACTTGTAGAAGGGGGCGTTCGACTCGTCGAGGGTCTCGCTCGGCTGCTCGAACCAATCGACAAGCTCAGCCGCCTGGCGGGACCAGAAGCCCTCGAGGTCGCGCTCGGCCTCTTCGTAGAGGGAGTCGTCGCTGACCAGCGCCTTGCGGCGGAAGTCGTCGGGGGGCGGGAACCGCTCGACGTCGAGGAGCGCCTCCAGCCGGCGCTCGACGGACTCGGCGGTGATCTCGGTAGCCATCTCTCCTCACCCTCGTCTCAAGAGAAGTGGAGCTAGTGGGACTCGAACCCACGACCTCCCGGCTGCCAGCCGGACGCTCTCCCAACTGAGCTATAGCCCCAGGGAGCGGGAATTGTAGATGTCCCCACTGAGAGCCCGAGCGGCCGGAGGGGGCTTCTACGCGGCGCGACGGGGTTCGGTGTCGTCGTCCACGTCGAGGGTGAGGCCGTCGCCGCGCATGTCGCGAACCTTGAACTCGAACGGCGCCCGCTCCTCGAGCTCGCGGAGGAGCTCGACCGGCTCGCCGAGCCTCATCGAGAAGGTGGCGCGGCCCTCGGCGAAGCGGCGCACCTTGATCTCGGAGGCGCCGTCGATCTCAGCCGCCGCGTCCTCGAAGCCGCTCAGCTGGGCGAAGTCGCTGAGCGGCCCGACCTCGACCTCGACCGGCCCGGCGTAGACCCCGTCGGCGGCCGCCTCCGTCCCCGCTCGCTGCTCCTGTTCGCGGGCGCTGGCCCGCGTCCCCGCGAACCCTGCCAGCTCGGCCACCCGCGCCCCGAGGTCGTCGCGGAGCTTCGCGAGCTCGCTCACCCGCTCGGAGATCTGGACCGCGTCCTCGAGCGCGTTCATCCTGATCCTCGTCGCCTGGCGGCGAGCCTGGGCGTAGATGTCCTCGATCCTCCGTCCCAGCAGGCCGATCGCCCGCGGGGAACCCTCCCCGAGCCGCGCCAGCGCATCCTGCAGCCGCTTCTCGCGCTCCACCACCCGCTCGGCGAGCCGCTGGGCCTCGCGCTCGAGGCGCGCCAGCCGGGCGTCACGCGCCTGAATTGCAGCCTCGACCTCCTCTGGGTCGTAGCCTCGCAAGGCGCGCCGGAAACGCTCCTTCGACACGGACCCCAGCCTACGGGCGGCGGCGGACGAACTAACCAACGCGTCGGGCGGGCATAGAATCGCCACGTGAGCTACACGGTGAAGAACCTGCGCGAGAGCGAGGATCTGGCGGTCAAAGGCGGTTTCTCCGACACACAGGAGGCCCGCTTTCCCCACCGCGACCTGGAGGCGGAGGCCACCGGCCTCGCGCTGATCGCGGTGAAGCCGGGCAAGCGCCAGCCCTTTGCCCACCGCCACAAGGACGCCGAGGAGATCTACGTGGTGATCTCCGGCGTCGGCAAGCTGCGGCTCGACGACGAGGTGATCGAGGTCGGCCCGATGGACGCGATCCGGATGTCGCCGGAGCACACCCGAGCGGTCGAGGCCGGCCCGGACGGAATCGAGCTGCTCGCCCTCGGCCCCCGCCACGACGGCGACGCCGAGATGGTCCCCGGCTTCTGGGAGGACGACTAGCCGCTAGGCGGCGCCACGGGCGCCCGCGACATCCAGCTGCTCGGCCTCGCCCCAGAGCTGCTCGAGGCGGTAGCGCTCGCGGAGGTCCGGCGTGAACACGTGGAGGACGCAGTCGAGGTAGTCCATCAGCACCCACTGCGCCTCCCGCTCGCCCTCGACCCTGGCCGGCAGCCGCCCCTCGCGCTTCAGCTGGTGGTAGACGTCGTCGTGGATCGCCTTCGCCTGGCGTTCGTTGCGCGCCGTGCAGATCACCAGGAAGTCGGTGTAGCCGACCAGCGGCCGCATGTCGAGCGCGACCAGGTCGGTCGCCTTCTTGTCGTCGGCGATCTCCGCGATCCGGCGGGCGAGCTCCTCCGCGGGGATGCGAGGGGGCTCCGCAGGCGAAGCCGAGGAGCCACCCGTTTCATGTTGCTCGCGCCGCTCGGCCATCAGCGGTACAGCCCCCGCTCGGCGATCAGCTCCGCCACCGGATCCGGGACCAGGTGCCGCAGCGGCCTCGCCGCCGCCGCCCGCTGCCTGATCATGGTGGAGGACACTCCGCACAGTGGCATCTCAATTATCTCTGCTCGATCGGCGGCACCGAGTCGCTCGAGCGCCGAGCGCACCGCGCCGAGCCCCACCCCCGGCCGCGGCACCACCCCGAGCCGCGCCAGCTCGACCACTCGCTCGGGCTCCTTCCAGCTCGCCAGCCCCGCAGCCACGTCGGCGCCGAGGAGGAAGAAGATCTCGCGCTCGGGCTTCGCGTTCGGCCAGCGCCTCCAGGGTGAGGTAGCTGTAGGAGGGCCCCTCCCGCTCCAGCTCGATCGCCGAACCCTCCACCCCGTCCTCGTCCGAGGCCGCCCGCTCGGTCATCTCCAGCCGCAGCTCGGCCCCCGGATCATCCTCGATCTCCTTGTGGGGGGCGCGGGCGGTGGTGACCAAGAGCACCTGATCCAGGCCGAGCTGCCAGCGCGCCTCCTGGGCGAGCAGCAGATGGCCGACGTGAGGCGGATTGAAGGCCCCGCCGAGGACTCCGAGTGCGCCGACCGCTCTACTCCCTGATCTGACCGCTGCCGTGGACGACGTACTTGGTCGTGGTCAGCTCCCGCAACCCGATCGGCCCCCTCGCGTGCAGCTTCTGGGTCGAGTTGCCGATCTCGGCTCCCATTCCGAACTCGTAGCCGTCGGTGAAGCGGGTCGAGGCGTTGACGTAGACGGCGGCCGCATCGACCCCGCCGGTGAATCCCTCGGCCGCCTCCTCCGAGGAGGTGACGATCGCCTCGGAGTGGCCGGTCCCGTGGGTGTTGACGTGCTCGATCGCCTCGCCGAGCGAGTCGACGACAGCGATCGCCATCTTCATCCCGAGGTACTCGGTGTCCCAGTCCTCGGGCGTTGCCTCACCGACCGGGACCGAGCCGGCGTTCTCGCGAGTCCGCTCGTCGCCGACCAGCTCGACCCCGGCGTCGGCAAGCTGCTGGACGACCGGGGGCAGGAGGGCGTTGGCGACCTTCCGGTGGACGAGCAGCGTCTCCGCTGCGTTGCAGACCCCGGGCCGCTGCACCTTCGCGTTGTAGGCGATTCGCTGGGCCATCGCCAGGTCGGCGTCCTCGTGGACGTAGACGTGGCAGTTGCCGGCCGCCGCGTACATCACCGGGACCTTGGCGACCTCTTTCAGCGCCCGCTTCAGGCCCTCTCCCCCGCGCGGGATGATCAGGTCGACCAGCCCCTCCTGGACGGCGAGCTCGCGGAGCTGCTCGTGCCCGCCGCCCTCAAGCAGCGAGACCGCGCCCTCGGGGAGGTCGGCCGTAGCCAGCGACTCGCGGACCAGGCCGGCGAGGAAGGCGTTCGAGGTCTCGGCGCTGCTCGACCCCCGCAGCACCGCTGCGTTGCCGCTCTTCAGGCAGAGCGCTGCGGCGTCGATCGTGACGTTCGGGCGCGCCTCGTAGACGATCCCGATCACCCCGATCGGAACCCGCTCCTTCCGCACCCGGAGGCCGTTCTCCAGGGTCCAGCTCTCGACCAGCTCGCCGATCGGGTCCTCGAGCTCGGCGATCTCCCTCACCCCCGCCGCCATCTCCGCGATCCGCTCATCGGTCAGGGTGAGTCGGTCGATCAGAGCGTCGTTCAGGCCCTCCTCGCGCCCGGCCTCGAGGTCCGCCCGGTTCGCCTCGAGCAGCTCGGACGAGCGAGCCTCCAGTCGCTCGGCGAGGTCGCGGAGGCAGGCATCCTTCGCCTCCCGCCCGACCCGCGCCAGAACATGCGCGGCGGCCTTCGCTTCCTCACAAACCTCGCGAACGTTCTTCGTGGCTGTCGCCATGCACCAACTTTAGACGGGTGGCTCCTCAGCTCCGCTTGCGGAGGAGCCCCTCGCATTCCAGGCAGGGGCGAGCTCCCACCTCCCGTGGTAGGAAACCCGCCCCGCTAGCTGGCTACCCCTCAGCCGTCAACGCTGGAAAGCCGCCGCCTACAGCTGTATTGACTTGACCTCGAGGAACTCCTCGAGGCCGAAGCGGCCGAGCTCGCGGCCGTGGCCGGACTGCTTGTAGCCGCCGAACGGGGCGACCGGGTTGAAGGTGGCGCCGTTGATCTGCACCTGCCCAGTCCGCATCCGCCGCGCCATCGCCTTCGCCCGCTCGGGGTCGGCCGACCAGACGCCGCCATCGAGACCGTAGATCGTCGAGTTGGCGATCTCCGCCGCCTCCTCCTCGGAGTCGTAGGGGATGATCGAGAGCACCGGCCCGAAGATCTCCTCCTGAGCGATCGTCATCTCCGGCCTCACCTCCGAGAAGACCGTCGGCCGGACGAAGTAGCCGCGCTCGAGGCCCTCCGGCGCCTCGGCGCCACCGGTGACCAGCTTCGCCCCTTCCTCGGTGCCCTTCTCGATGAAGCCGCGGACCCGGTCCCGCTGGGCCTCGGAGACCAGCGGTCCCATCCTGGTGGTCGGCTCGAAGGGGTCGCCCGGCTGCTGCTTCTCGGCCGCAGCCGCCGCGATCTCCTCCGCCTCCGCCAGCTTCTCGCGGGGGACCAACATCCTCGTGTGGGCGCTGCAGGTCTGGCCGGAGTTGAGGAAGCAGTTGGCAACCCCGTGGGAGACGGCCCCCTTCAGGTCGGCGTCGTCGAGGATCACGTTCGCGGACTTGCCACCGAGCTCGAGCGAGACCTTCTTCACCGTCCCGGCGGCGACCTCGCTCACCCGGCGGCCGGCCCGGGTCGAGCCGGTGAAGGAGACCATGTCGATCCCCTCGTGGGCGGCGATCGCCTCGCCCACCACCGGGCCGTAGCCGGTGACCAGGTTGAAGGCTCCGGGCGGCAGCCCGAGGGAATCGATGATCTCGGCGAGGACGAAGGAGCTCAGCGGCGTCACCTCGCTCGGCTTCACCACCACCGAGCAGCCCGCCGCCAGCGCCGGCGCGACCTTGGCGCAGATCTGGTGCAGCGGGTAGTTCCAGGGAGTGATGCAGCCGACCACCCCGACCGGCTCGCGGATCACCAGCGAGTTGCCGATCTGCGCCTCCCAGTCGACCTCGCCGGAGGCCTGCGGCATCGCCGCGAAGTCCATCGCCGGAAGGCCAGCCTGGATCGTCCGGGCGAGGGTGAGCGGCATCCCGACCTCGGCCGCGATCAGGGCCGCGAGCTCGTCCGCGCGCAGCGCGAGCGCCGCCGAGATCGCGGCGCAGGCCTCGGCCCGCTGCTCGAGCGGGACCGCCGACCAGGCCTCGAAGCCGGCCCGAGCGGCCTTCGCCGCCCGGTCTATGTCATCGGGGGTCCCCTCCGGAACCCGCCCGATCACGGCCTCGGTGGTCGAGTCGACCACCTCGATCGACTCGGAGCCCGTGGGCTCGACCCACTCGCCGCCGATGTAGAGGCGGTCGCGAACGATCTCCTCGGTGGGGTGGCCCGCCTTGCCGGCGGCCGGAGCCTCAGTTGCCAACGGTCACTCCTTCCTTTGCGGGTGCTTCCACCCCGGCCTGCGTCGGCGATCGCGACGGCGGTCCGCCGTGCCAGCGCCATGATCGAGACCATCGGGTTGGTGCCCGAGGAGGTCGGGAAGGCGCTGGCGTCTCCGATCCAGACGCCCTTGACGTCGTGGAGCTCGCCGAGCGGGCCGGCGACCGACGTCTCGGGGTCCGTGCCCATCCGGCAGGTCCCCATCTGGTGGGCGCTGAAGAGCTTGTGGCCGCCGGCGCGGAAGGGGATCCTCCCGACCCGCCCGATGAAGGCGTCGAGGTCCTCGCCGCGGCGCCAGGTCGGCGCGCCCTCGGCGAGGGGATAGATCTGGTGGGCGCCCGCCGCCTCGTGCAGCCGGATCTGGGCCTCGACCCCGCGCATCAGGTTCTCCCGGTCGAGCTCGTCGTCCACCGGGTAGGCGGGCACCGCCTCGCCGGTGGCGTCCACGGTCACTCGCCCGTGGCCGCGATCGCGGGTGAGCCCGATGAAGGTGCCGCTGCAGCGGAACTGCTCCATCCGCTGCTTGTGGTCGGCGCCGGAGATCCACGGGGTCGCCGAGCCGATCAGCCCTGGCGCGTACTGCGCGGTCTCGATCAGGACGCCGTAGCCGTCGCCGGTGTCGGCGAGCTGGTCGCAGAGCCCCGCCTGCGGCGCGCCCCACCATGCCCTCTGGTCGGTCCCGTAGAGGGCGCCGACGACGGTCGAGGGGTGGAGACGGAGGTAGTCGCCGACGCGCGGGCCCGCCGATCCCCGAGCGCAGCAGTAGCGCGGGGGACTCGAGCGAGCCGCAGGCGACCACCACCCTCGGGGCGCGAACGGTGACCGCCGCCCCGCCGCCCTCGGGTGGCTCCCAGACGGCCTCGACCCCGGTGGCCCGGCCACCCTCGGCCAGCACCCGGGTGGCGCGGCAGTGGGTGAGGAAGGTGGCGCCGTGCTCCTGGGCATCTGCGAGCCAGGTCCGGTCGGCGCTCTGCTTGCTCCCGGACTGGTCGCCGAAGCCGAGATAGCCGGCCATCTCCGGTGAGTAGGTGTCGAGATCGGTGTTGCGGACGATCGTCTCGAAGCTCCAGCCGAGCGCCTCCGCCCCCTCCTTCATCCGCTGCTGCGGCCCGTTCAGGTCGCTGCAGCTCTCGCGTGCGCCGATTCGCTCGAGCACAGCGTCCAGGTGGGCGTCGTAGGCGGGGCCGTCGACGCCGTCGAGCCCGTGCTCGCCGGCCCACTGCTCGCGCACCCACGGGCGGGTGCGGAGGCAGTTGGTCCAGTTGATCGTCGTCCCCCCGCCGAGGGTGGTGCCGGCGACGAGGCTGACGTTGCCCTCGGCGGTCGGAGTCGGGCCGCCACGCCAGTAGCGCTGCTCATACGCGGAGAGCTCGAGCTGGTCGAAGTCGGACTCGTTGAAGTAGCCGGCGGCCTCGAGCACGACCACGTCGAGCCCGCGCTCCGCCAGGGTCGCAGCGACGACCGCGCCGCCGGAGCCCGAGCCGACGATGCAGACATCGGCATCGAGTGTCTCCTCGAGACCCTCCGGCCAGTGGATCCGTAGAGGCTTGGGAACCTCCGGCGCGGCCGAGACGGGGCCCGGGTAGCCGAAGGTCCTCCAGTTCGGGTTCTGGCCAGTTGCTGGGTCGGCGCCGCCGTAGTGGAGGAAAAGGGTCATGTTGATCAGGGCGGCAACTCCCGCCGCCGCCTGGGGATCGGAGAGCGCCACGTTCCGAAGGATCTGCTCGCTGGAGAGCTGTGAGGCGCGGCCGATTCCCTGCCCGCCGAGCGCCTGGAGCAGCTGAACCAGGCCCGCCCGCAGGGCCGGGTCGGGAATCTCCTCGATCAGCTGGGCGGCGCCCTGATCGACGCCAAGGTCGCTCGCGCTCCGTCCCCAGTGCCCGTCGGAGTCGCGGTCGCGCTCGATCGCCGGGACCACCGTGTCGCAGACCGCCTTCAGGATCGCTCGGTCGCGCTCCGTAAGCACGCCCGCCTCTTCCTCGCTCACCGCCTGGACTCTACTGGCCCGCCAGCCAGCCTTCGTCAAACGCTCGCGCTCCGGCGCGCCCTCGCATCAGGTGAGGACGAAATAGTCGCGGTGCACCGCCTCCTCGGAGGCGTGCGGGAGCAGCTCCCGGACCTCGTCGGTGCGGAGGCCTTTGATCCGGCGGAGCTCGGCCGCCGAGTAGTTGACGATCCCCTTGCCGATCGGCTCGCCGTCGGCGGCGACCTCGACCGCGTCGCCGGCCTCGAACTCGCCGTCGACCTCGGTTATCCCGACCGGCAGCAGGCTGCTGCCGCGCTCGCGGAGCACCTTGGCTGCGCCGTCGTCCACCCGGAGGGTGCCGTGACTAGGCTTCGCGTAGCGCAGCCAGAGCTTGAAGCTGGAGGCCCGCTCGGGGTGGGGCTCGAATCGGGTCCCCGCAGGCTCCGCGGAGGCGGCGGCGCGCAGGGTTCCGTCCGTGGTCCCGTTGCAGATCACGACGCCGATCCCGGCGGCGCCCGCCATCTGGGCGGCGGCGACCTTGCTCCGCATCCCCCCGAGTCCGAACGGAGAGGTGCGATCGCCGATCTCATAGCCGGCCAGCTCCGCCTCGTCGCGGACCTCGGTGACCAGCTCGGCGTCCGGGTCCTGACGCGGGTCACGGGTGTAGAGCCCATCCTGGTCGGTGAGCAGGACCAACAGCCGTGCCTCGAGCATGATCGCCACCTGGGCGGCGAGGAAGTCGTTGTCGCCGAAGGTGATCTCGTCGGTGGCGGTGGTGTCGTTCTCGTTCACCACCGGCACCACGTGCCAGGCGAGCAGCCGGCTGAGCGTCTGCCGGGCGTTCAGGTAGTGGGTGCGCAGCTGAAGATCGGAGGCCGTCAGGAGGACCTGGGCGGCGCTGACGCCGCCGGCGGCCAGCCGCTCCTCGTACGCCCGGAAGAGGCTGCCCTGCCCGACCGCGGAGGCCGCCTGGAGCTCGTCGATCTCCCGCGGGCGCTGGGCCAGCTCGAGAACCCGCATCCCCCGGGCGATCGCGCCCGAGGTGACCATCACGACCTCCTCCCCGCCTCCGCGGAGCTCGGTGACCTGGGCGCAGACCCGATCGAGGACGTCCTCGCGCAGGCCGCCGTCGTCGTCGGCGACGATCGATGAGCCGAGCTTGGCGACCACGGTCATGGCCAGGCAAGTCTAGGAGCGGCCCTTCCGTCGGGTGGGCGTATTCTGGCCCGGTGACGGAGTTCAAGACGGTCCGGGTTGCCGCGGTGCAGGCGACGCCGGTGATCCTCGATGCCGAGGCATCGGTTGAGAAAGCCACGGCGTTGCTCGGCGAAGCCTCCAAAGAGGGCGCTCAATTGGCGGTGCTCCCGGAGGCGTTCGTGCCGCTGTATCCGTCTGGGGCGTGGGCGAAGGCGGCCGCGGGGTTCGGGGGATTCGACCAGCTCTGGGAAAGCCTTTGGGAGAACTCGGTCGAGGTTCCGGGACCGCTTGTCGACCGCCTCGTCGATGCCTGCCGACGCGACGACCTCCACTGCGCGATCGGAGTCAACGAGCGGGAGCCGGAGCGGCCGGGAACGCTCTACAACACGCTGCTGCTGATCGGCCCCGAGGGCCTGCTCTCGAAGCACCGCAAGCTGATGCCGACTCATCACGAGAGGCTTTTCCATGGGATCGGCGACGGCACCGACTTGGATGCGACCGAGACTCCGCTGGGGCGGATCGGCGGTCTGATCTGCTGGGAAAACCGGATGCCGCTCGCTCGCTACGCGGTCTATCGCTCGGGGCCGCAGATCTGGGTCGCACCGACGGCCGACGACAGCGACGGCTGGCTCGCCAGCATGCGACATGTAGCGATCGAGTCGGGCGCCTTCGTCGTCTCGGTCCCGCAATTCATCCCGCGCTCGGCGTTCCCTGGGGACTTTCCGGCCGAGCTGCCCGACCGCGAAATCTTCGGGCGCGGCGGCGCCGCGATCATCGAGCCGAGCGAGGGTGAGGTGATCGCCGGCCCGCTCTACGACCAGGAGGGCATCGTGTTCGGAGACTGTGACCTGCGGATCGGTCTCCACGCCAAGCGCTGGTTCGACTCGGTCGGCCACTACAGCCGTGAAGACGTCTTGCTGGGCGAGATTCCGGTGACCGGGGTGGATGCCGCGCCCGATCAAGCGGGATCGAGCTCGAACTCGACCTCGCCGACAACCACCTCGTCGCCGGGCACGAAGCCAGCGCGCTGAAGCTCGGCGATCACCCCGATCTCCTTCAGCCTCCCCTCGAGGTAATCAAGCGCCTCGGGATTCGAGAGCTCGTGGCGAGCGACCAACATCTCGATCCCACGCCCGGCAACCCGATACCGGCCCTCGGCCTCCTTGACGACCTCGAAGCCCTCGTCCTCGCCGGGGCGGTAGACGCGGTGCTCTGCCTCGAACCCGGCGGCGGCCGGTGGGGGCCGATCGGCCGGCGTCTCGGGAAGCGCGGTGAGAATCGTCTGGCGGAGCTCGTCGAGGCCGACGCCGGTGGCGGAGGAGACCGCCAGCACGTCCGCCACTGAGCCGCCGAGGCGAGCGCGCCACCGCTCGACCGCGGACTTGGCCTCCTCGTCTGGAAGCAGATCCCGCTTTGAGAGGGCGACGATCTCGGGCAGTGCCCCGAGGCCCGCGCCGTAGTCGGCGAGCTCGTGGCGCACCGCTTCGTGGTTCGACTCGGGCTCACCCTCGGCGGGGACGAGCTCGACCAGGTGGACCAGGAGGCGGCAGCGCTCGACGTGGGCGAGAAACTCGTGGCCGAGCCCTGCGCCGGCGGCCGCTCCCTCGATCAGCCCCGGGATGTCGGCGAGGACGACCTGACGGTCGTCGAGGTCGAGCGTGCCGAGCACCGGCTCGACCGTGGTGAAGGGGTAGTCGGCGACCTTCGGCGCCGCCCGGGTCAATCGGCTCAACAGTGACGATTTGCCCGCGTTCGGGAGGCCGACCAGCCCGACGTCGGCGAGCAGCTTCAACCGCAGCTCTACCTCGCCCGACTCTCCCTCGAGCCCGCGCTCGGCGAAGCGGGGCGCCTGCCGGGTGGAGGTGGCGAAGCGCTTGTTGCCGTGCCCGCCAGCGCCACCCTGGGCGACCACGACCCGCTGGCCCCCCGCCAGCAGCTCGGCGGTCGATCCGTCGATCCCGGTGACGACGGTGCCGGGAGGCACCGCGATCACCTTGTCCTCGCCCCGCGCCCCGTGCTGGCGTTTGCCCCGCCCGTGGCCGCCGCGCCCGGCCCGGAAATGGCGGCTGCGACCTAGGGCGGCGAGGTCCCGCCGGGACGGATCGCAGACCAGAACGACGTCGCCGCCATGGCCGCCGTCGCCGCCGTCGGGCCCGCCGCGAGGCACATGAGCCTCGCGGCGAAACGAGACGACACCGTCGCCGCCGCGACCGCCCTCCACGTAGATCTTCGCCCTGTCGTAGAGCACGGGCCGACGTTAGATCAATCGCCCTCTAGTCCTCATTCGCCAGGTTGCCGCAGTGCGGACCGCTCTGGTCCACGCGCGCGTAGCCATTCGCCGGCGCCGGGTTGCTGTTGTCGCCGTCGATCGTGGCGTAGCCGCCCTCGTCGTCGGGGTTCAGGTCGCCATTGGCGTCCCCGACCGGATCCTCGTCGATCACCGCGTCACAGTCGTCGTCGCTGGGATGGCACTCCGTCGAACCGCTGGGGCCCGCGCGAAGGCCGCTCCCCGCGCACCGTGAAGATCGCCAGCTGAGCGAGCGGTTGGCGAGTTCCTGTCGCGGAGAGCTACTGTCGCTGTAAGTCGCGGGCGGGGCCACCACGCAGGAGGTCCGTGGCCCGCCCGCCGAACAGCCTGTCCCGGCCGGCATTGCCGAGCAGCAGGTCGGCGCCGCCGGCCCCACGGAGCAGGTCGTTGCCGGCGTTGCCGCGCAGCACGTCCTTGCCCGCACCGCCCCGCAGCCTATCCCTGCCCACTCCGCCGCAGAGCAGGTCATTGCCGCTCACTCCGGTGATCACGTCGTTGCCGGCCAGGCCGGCGATCACGTCGCGCCCCCGCGTCCCCCTGAGCCTGTCGACAGCGGCAGTGCCAACGATCGTCGCCACCTTGCCGCCGCAGCCCCCGCCGCGCGCTCCTAGCACCCCGCCCGCGGCCGCGATGTTGCGCGCGCACGTACTCAGGTCGAGCTGCTTGACCTGGCCGCGGTCGATCTGCACCTGCTGCGTGTCGAACACGCGCCCGCCCTGCTCGCAGGTCAGCGTGTAGCTCTCGACCTGGGCCGGCTTGAAGGGCAGGGGCGCCTCGAACGTGATGTCCACGTCGTAGTTGTCCGCCGC
Source organism: uncultured Solirubrobacterales bacterium (assembly GCA_963752585.1). Classification (GTDB taxonomy): domain Bacteria; phylum Actinomycetota; class Thermoleophilia; order Solirubrobacterales; family 70-9; genus CAVVYV01. The sequence goes on along the minus strand of CAVVYV010000001.1, from coordinate 97,846 downwards.
TGTGGCGGCGAAGTTGTTCACGCGCAGCACGTACTTCTTGCCTGCGGGCAGCCGTGGCGTGCCGTTGGCGGAGACCTCCTCGATGTTGCTCGGGCCCGTCTGGCTCGTGCTGACCACCGGCTCGGTGGACTGCGACTTGCTGTCGCCATTGGTGTCCTCGTAGAGCTTGACGTCCCAGTCGCCGCCCAGGCTCAGCCACGACACGCGAACGCCCATCGACGCGTTATCGCCGGTCGCCGGGACCGTGATCGGGTGGTCGTTGTAGGAGACCGTGTTGTTGCTGTTCGCGTCGCCTGTCGGCACCGCGGCGCCGTCGTCCGGGTCGTCCTCGGTTGTCGAGGACCCGGTAACACCGCCGGTCTGGCTCTGCGGCGGGCTCGGCTCGCCCGCGTCCGGCACGCCAGTCTCCTTGGCCACGATCGGCCGCGTCGAGGGGTTGACGTGCCAGCGGACACTGCCGTCGGAGCCGATGTCGTAGACGGTCTCGAGCTTGTCGTCGACCAGCAGCGGCTGATCATCAGGCTCCTGGGGGAATGTCTCGGTCTGGAAGGTCTTGGTCAGGCGCAACATGGCGCCGGCGGGCCCGCTGCCCTCCAGCACGCTGTGGCGCTGCTCGTTGAGCGTGCTCTCGGCGGCGATGTAGTACGCCTCGCGGTTGCCCTGACCGTCGAAGTCTGCGTCCGGGCCGGGGTCGTCGGTGTGATCGGCCTGCGGGTTCTCGCCGGTCCACTCGTTGACCATCGTCGCGTGGAGCGGGTGGAACGCCGGGTCGTCGCAGTCACCGGTCTCGTAGTTCGGAGCACCGCAGTAGATCTCGAAGGTGAACCCAAACCCGCCCGTGGCGTTGTAGCTCCAGTCCTCGGTCGTGCCGGTGGTGTCGTAGAGCTCCCAGCCCTTCTGGCTGAAGTACCCGTTGTGCTTGGCCATGTCGTCGCCGAGCGCCTTGTAGCCGAGGTTCTCGTCGACCGGGTCGCCGAGCGCGGCGAGGCCCGGCGCGCGCAGCACCAGGCCGGCAGTGGTGTGGTTGGTGATCAGCGTCACCACCTGGTTGCGGGAGACCAGCGACTGGATGTTGCGGGTCTCCGGCTCGGAGAACGGGCCGGGGCCGCGATAGGTCTGGACGAGCGGGTTGCTCGGGTCGGCGCCCGGGCCGCCCCACAGGCCGCCGTAGTTGCGGTTCGGGTCCACGCCGTTCTCGGTCAGGCCCGAGGATGTCGTGCAGTTGCCGGCCTCGGAGTCGTCCGGGAGGCGGCAGTTCTTGCGCCGGTACTCACCGCCAGTCGCGGTCCCGGCCACCAGGTAGGCCGTGTCGTCGACCGCCTCGTCGCGGCCCCCGGCGGGCGCGCCGACGGCGCCGCGCGAGGCCTCGAAGCCGTCCGGGTTGACGATCGGCACCACGATGTTGCGGCTGTTGAGCACGATGTTGGTGGCGCGCGGGTCACCAGCCTTGAAGCCGTTGATCAGCTCGTAGGCCCACTCCATCGCGTGCTCGCCCGAGGGCCACTCGCGCGCGTGGTGGACGCCCATGTTCAGGAACACCGGCTTGCCGTCGTTCGCGTTGACGTTGGTCGTGATCTCGATGCCCATCACGTCCTTGCCCAACCACGTCTTGTACGGCAGCGTGAACAGGCGGACGAGGCCCGGGTTCGCTCCGGCCAGCTCCTTCAGCTCGGTGTTGTATTCGGCCAGCGTGCGGTAGGTGTCACGGCCGCTGGGCAGGACGGAGCGGGCGGTGCGAGCGGAGTAGCGCGCCTCGGCGGCCCGCTGCCGGTAGCTCTGCGCGACCAGGTCGTCGACCAGCACGCGCCAGCGAAAGCCGGCCTTGCGCAGCGCGGCCTCGTCCTCGGGCCCGTGCAGCACGACGCCCAGGCTCTCAGAGCCTCCGTGCTCGGTCATGTCGAGCCCGAGCCCCAGCAGCTGGTCCTTGTGCGCGCGCGTGGGCGTGAACACGCTCACAAGCGCCGGCGCGTCGCGCTTCGCCAGCTCCACCGCGCCGTCGCGCAGCGCGGCGTGCTCCAGGGTGGCGGGCACGGACCTCGCGTCGCCCGAACGGCGGCACGCCTGCACCCGGAGCGTCCCGGCTGCGGGGGCGTATCCGACCGCGACTTCCTGGGCGTCCGCGGACGCGTCGGCGGCGATCGTGCGGCCGGCCGCGTCGAACACCGCGACGTCCCAGTCGCCGCTGTCGCCTGCAAGCTCGACCGTCAACTTGCCCGGGCCGGCGACGTCCACGCTGCGGGTGGCGACGCCCGCGCGGCCGGGGCGGGGCGCGAGATGGCAAGCGGCCTCGTGGGTGCCCGGCGCGGCGGTGAGGGTGCCGTCGAGCACGGTGGTGGGCGCGTGCAGCAGTTCGGCGCCCTGTGCCGTTCCGGTGCCGGCGACGCCAGCGGTGAGTGCGACCGAGAGGAGGAGCGAGATGCGGTGGATGCGGAACACGGCGACTCCCTGCGTTCGTTGATGGGCCCACCTCCCCAAGCGACCGCCTTCCTCGAAAGCTGCGGTCAGGTGGCCACCCGTGGCGCGGCCCCAACCCAAGTGGTCAGCACCATAATCGACCGTCCCGGATGCTGCGCCAGTTCTTTCCGAGGGGCAAAGCCTCGCAGCGCCTACGGCCTTCGCTCGCCTAGTCGCCGTCGATGACCGAGATCCGGCGCCCGCGGCGGCCCGAGGTGTACTCGACCACTCCGGACCGGGTCGCAAAGATCGTGTGGTCGCGGCCGATCCCGACGCCGTCGCCGGGCCGGAAGCGGGTGCCGCGCTGGCGAACGATGATCTCGCCTCCGTCGACCCGCTCGCCGGCGAAGATCTTCACCCCGAGCATCTTCGGGTTCGAGTCGCGGCCGTTGCGGCTGGATCCAAGGCCCTTCTTATGAGCCATCCTTCGTCGCCTCCTTCTTTGGGGCGGAGATCCGGCCGCGGTTTTTGCGGCGGCCGACTTTGTCCTGGCGGGTTTTCTTTGCAGCAGCTTGATCTCGGTCACCTCGAGCCGGGTGAGCTCGGAGCGATGGCCCGTGTGCCGTCGGTAGCCCTTCTTCGCCCGGTACTTGAACACCCGGATCTTCGGCCCCCGCTCGTGACCGGCCACCTTCGCCTCGACCTTGACCTTCTCGGCGTCCTTGCCCACGACCAGGTTCTTGTCGAGGAGGGCGACCGCGCGGAGGTCGACCTTCGCCCCCTCGTCCGCGGAAAGGCGATCGACGAGCAGGGTCGTGCCCTTCTCGACCCGGTACTGCTTTCCGCCTGTCTCGATCACCGCGTACATGGTCGCCCTTGCGTTCTAGCCTGAGCCGCCGCGAGCACCCGAGCGTCGCCGGCCCCCTCTGCTGCCGCGACGTCTGGGCTCACCGGAGCCTCCTGAGGCGGCCGATTCTAGCTTCTCCCCGTCGCCGTTCACGCCCTCGCCCTCGAGTAGGGAAGCGGTTGCGGCGGAGCGCCCGACGGTCTCGATCCGGACCATTCGGCGCTCGCCGACGTGCGGGCCGCCTCCGGTGACGCTGACGATGTAGGACTCGACCCGGGCGACGGCGTCATCGGGGTTGTACATGTGGGGCTCCTCGATCGTCACCAGGACCTCTTCGCCGACCTGGAAGGGGAGCGCGCGCTCCTCGATCTGGGCGTTGTCGCCCGACTCCACCACCTCGAAGGTGTCCAGCGGCAGCGCCTCGCCGCCCTCGAAGTGGAACCGCTTCCCGGTCTCCTCCTCGAGCTCCGTCAGCCCCGACTCGGGGTGGAGCAATTCGCCCGCGACCCGCGGGTTCACCCGGATCAGATACGCCTCGGGCTTCGGCTGCTGCTCGACCACCTCCTGGAGCTTGCGGACGATCGAGATCGCGACCGTCTCCTCCGATGGGACGACCCCCTCGCCGTCGCAGGTCGGGCAGCGCTTGGTGAGGATCTCCCGGACCCCGTCGGTGACGTTCTGGCGGGTCATCTCCACCAGGCCGAGCGGCGAGACCTCGACCACGTAGGTCTTGGTCCGGTCCTCGTCCAATGCTTCGCGCAGGGTCTTCAGGACCTGGTCGCGGTTCCTGGAACGCGCCATGTCGATGAAGTCGATGACGATGATCCCGCCGATGTCCCTCATCCGGAGCTGGCGGACCACCTCCTCGGCCGCCTCGACGTTGACCTTTGTGATCGTGTCCTCGAGCCGCCCCTTGCCGCGCCCGGTGAAGCTGCCCGTGTTGATGTCGATCACGGTCAGCGCCTCGGCGTAGTCGATGATCAGATAGCCACCCGAGGGGAGGTCGACCCGGCGCGAGAGCACCGATTCGAATGCCTCCTCGACGCCCCACTTCTCCAGCAGCGGCGTCTTCTCCTTGTAGAGCTCGACGCTGTCGGCCAGCTCCGGTGCGGTCCGCTGGAGGAACTTGGTCACCCGGTCGTACTGCTTCTGGTCGTCGATGATCGCGCCCTCGAACTCCTCGGTGAGGACGTCTCGGACGACCCGGATCGAGAGGTCCGCCTCCTGGAAGACCATCTGCCCGGCGTCGGCCTTCTTCGCGCGCTCCTCTACCACCTCGTTGAGGCGGTTCAGATACTCGACCTCGCGAACGAAGTCCTCCTTCTTGGCCCCCTGGGCGGCGGTGCGCACGATCACGCCGCCGCTGCCGGTGTCGACCTGGTCGATCAGCTTCCGAAGGCGCTGGCGCTCCTGGTCGCCGACTCGCTTCGAGACGCCGGTCCCACCGCCTTGGGGCATGTAGACCAGATAGCGCCCCGCGATCGAGAGCTGCATCGACAGCCGCGCCCCCTTGGTCTTCAGCGGGTCCTTGACCACCTGGACGATGATCTCCTGGCCGGGCTTGATCAGCTCGTCGATCCGCCGGCCACGGCCGCGGCCGCGCTTCGGCACGGCCTTCCCATCGGGCATGACGATCTCGTCGACGTGGAGGAATCCGTTTCGCTCGAGGCCGATGTCGACGAAGGCGGCCTCCATCCCAGGCAGGACGTTGTCGATCCGGCCCTTGTAGATGTTTCCGACGATCGAGCGCCGGCCGCGTCGCTCCACGTAGAGCTCGGCGACCTTCCAGTCCTCACCGGGTGCCGCCTTCTTGCGGCGACCGCCTCGGGCCGGGGCTCCTTTCGCCTCGAGTACGGCGACCCGGGTCTCCCCCCGGTCGACGCTTACGAGGATGTTCTTCTTCATGTTTTTCCTTTCTTCTGCGCAGCCCGAGGCACGACCCACGGCACGCGCGCGCCCAAGCCGCCGCGTACGGGGCTCAGGGGCGTGATCTGGATATGTGGGTCTGGCTCTCGGTGTCTCAGCGCAACAGTGGTGTCGGTGCCCTGCTGCTGCGAGACGTCAGCTGCGCCTGAACGTTGATGCTCTGCAGGAGCCCGATCGCGATGAAGGTGACCAGCACCGAGGAGCCCCCGTAACTCATCAGGGGCAGGGTGATGCCGGTCACCGGCATGATCCCCAGGTTCATGCCCACGTTCACAAGGATCTGGAACATGAGCATGGCGGCGATCCCGCCTGCGATCAGGGTCCCGTACAAGTTCTTCGAGAGCGTCAGGATGCGCAGCGCTCTCCAGATAAGCAGGGCGTATAGGGACAGTACGAATGCGGCCCCCAGGAATCCGAAGCGCTCACCGATCACCGCGAAGACGAAGTCGGTGTGCCGCTCGGGAAGAAACTCGAGCTCGGTCTGACTGGCCTGATCGCCCCGGCCGGTCTTGCCGCCGGCTCCGATCGCGATCAGGCTCTGGTTGATCTGGTAGCTCGAGTCCGCGGGGTCGTCGCTTGGGTTCAAGAAGCTGGTCAGCCGTTCCTGCTGGTAGTCCCGCAGGACCGGTACCCCAGCGGCGGGTGCGATGACGAGGGCGAAGGTGGCGGCTACCACCGCCACGCCTCCCATCACCGCGAAGTGCGTCCAGCGCACCCCGGCGAGAAAGAGGACCGTCAGTGTGATGACCATCAGCACGACTCCCGTGCCGAGGTCCGGTTGAAGGAAGATCAGTGCGGCCGGAGCCAGCCCGAGGGCGAGCATCCGGGCGGTCTGGCGAGCGTCGCTGCCACGGCGAGTGCGCTCGATCACGAACGCCGCCAGGGCGACGATCAGCAGCACCTTGGCCAGCTCCGAGGGCTGAAAGCGGAAGTAGGGGAGCTCGATCCAGCGGCGTGAGCCTCGGGCGGCGGCGCCGAAGACGAGGACGAGGCAGATCGCGGCGATCATCGCCGAGTAGATGCCGACCCGGATCTCGCGGAAGCGCGAGTAGTCGATCCGAGCGACGGCGAACATCAGTGCGATCCCGATCACCGCGTAGACCGACTGGCGGAGCATGAAGTAGAGCGGCTGCCCCGGGATGTCGTCGCGGGTGGCGGTCGCGAGAGTGAAGACGCTGAACGCGATCAGCCCGATCGCGGCGGCGAGCAGCACCCCGTCGAAGTACGGCAAATTGAAGCGCTCGCCAATCGCCAGGCGGCGCGTGCGCAGGGTAAGTGGTCGTCTTGCTGCCTCCATCACGAGAGGTTAGCCCCAGGTCTGGATATAGCCGTCACTCCTGCGTCCCGGGCTTGATGGAAACGGGGACCGCCGGAGTGATCGGCAGCTTGAAGTAGTTCTCGAGCATCCGGGCGGCCACCGGGGCGGCCGCGTCGACCCCGAAGCCGCCCCGCTCGATCGTCACCGCGACCACGACCTCCGGATTGTCGGCGGGGGCGAGCGCCAGGTACCAGGACTGGTCGGGGATGGTGGTGCCGCGCTCGGCGGTCCCCGTCTTGCCCGCGATCGGGAATGGGAAATTGCCGAAGACCGGGTACGAGGTCCCCCCCTCCTCCATCGCCGCCCTGGTGAGGCCGCCCATGATCGTGCTCCGGGTGCCATCGTCGATGCTCAGCTGCCGCTTCGGCGCCGGCCGGATCTCCTCCAGGACCTCGCCGGTGACGCTCTCAACCTGCTCGGCGAGGTGCGGTCGCACCACCCGGCCTCCGTTGGCGATCGCCGCGTAGGCGACCGCCATCTGGAGCGGATCGGCCTGCAGGTCGCCCTGGCCCACGGCGAGGTTGATGTTGTCGCCGGCGCTCCAGCGGCGATCGGTGAGCCCCTCCCGGTAGAGGCGGTTGCGCCACGAGGGGTTCGGCACCAGCCCCTCGACCTCGGCCGGCAGGTCGATCCCGGTCGGCTCGCCGATGCCGAGGCGGCGCGCCCAGTCCTGGATCTGCCCGCCGCCCTGGTTGGTCTTCGCCTTCAGCCCGAGGAGGTAGAAGTAGATGTCCGAGGACACCTTGAAGGCGTCGCTCATGTTGATCGGGCCGTAGACCTGATCGCCGGCGTTCTTGAAGACCACGGTGTCGACCTTGAGCCTGCCGGTGTCGTTGACGATCGCGTTCGGGTCGATCAGCCCGTCCTGGAGCGCCGCCGTCGCGGTGATCGCCTTGAACACCGATCCAGTCGGGTACAGGCCCTGGATCGCCCGGTTGGCAAGCGGCGCGTCGGTCTTCCTGGAGGTCAGGGCGCGGTACTGCCGCTCGGTGATCGGCCGGGTGAAGATCGAGGGATCGAAGTTGGGGCGCGAGCCCATCGCCAGGATCGAGCCGTCCTGAACGTTCATCACCACAAAGGCCCCCGGGAGGCCGAATGAGTCGAGGGCGCCCTCGCCGTAGGCCTGGAGGTCGGAGTCGATCGTCAGGCGGACGTTGTCGCCCGCCTCGGCCGGCTTCCCCTCGAGCTGACGGGTCGGTCGCCCGAGCGCGTCCACCTGGACCCGGTCGGTGCCCGCCCGGCCCCGGAGGAAGCGGTCGTACTCGTATTCGATCCCGGACTGGCCGACGAGGTCGGCCTGCTCGAGGCCCGCGTAGCGGGGCTCCTTCAGCTGCTCGGCGGTCACCTCACCGACGTTGCCGAAGAGGTGGGCGGCGATGCTGCCCTGCTTGTACTCGCGTGCGAAGACCCGCTCGACGCTCACCCCGGGAAAGCGCTCCTGGTTCTCTCGGAGGTAGTAGACCTTGTCCGCTCCCAGCCCCTTGGCGAGGATCACCGGGCTGCTCGCAGACACCTTCTGCACGGCCGCGATCTCGCTCTCGATCTCCCTCGGTGCCATCCCGGTGACGTCCTCGAGCCGGCGCAGCACCGCCCCGCGTTCCGGCCCCGGCTTGGGCAGGTCCTGGGGCTGGACCTGGAGGGCGAGATCGGTTCGGTTGGCGACCAGGATCTTGCCGTCGCGGTCGAGGACGTCCCCGCGCGGAGCCTGGACCCGGATCTCGCGAACCCGATTGTCGTTGGCGAGGTCGAGGTACTTGTCGCCGGACAGCACCTCCAGGTACCAGAGCCGGAGGAAGATCACCGAGAAGATCGCGATCGCGAGCGCGGTGATGATCGCGACCCTGACTGCGAGCGATGAGGTGCCGCGCGGCGGCTCATCTTCTGGTCGGTGCCGGTACATCATCAGTTGCCTGTTTGGGTCTCGGCGGCCCGAGGCGCCATCGGCCGGCGCGCCGAGTGGCGCTCGTCGATCAACGCGGGCCGCACCAGGAGTCTGACGAGTAGAAGGACCGGAATCGCGAGCGCCGCGCCGATCAGGGTCTTGATCGCGGCGTCGCGGATGACGATCGTGCTGACGTCGGCATCGACGCCGGTCCCGACCTGGATCGCGGCGAAGGCGACCAGGCCGATCAGGGTGAAGGCGCCGCCGAGCAGCGGCACCACGCCGCGGGTGGGCCGGCCGACGTTCTCGCGGTAGCGCCCGGCGACGTAGCCGACCGCCAGCATCGCGAGCGCGAACGCCCCGAGGGTCTGGAGCAGGAGGCAGTCGATCAACAGCCCGGTGGTGAAGCCGGAGACCGAGCCCGCGACGCTGCCACCGAGCAGCCCCAGCGACATCACCACGAGGATCGCGACGTCGGGGCTGGTGCCGAAGATCACCATCCCCGCGAAGCAGGTGACCTGCGCGAGGGCGGTCGCCAGGATCAGAAGCGCTAGCCGGACGATGATCGGGGTCGTCAGGATCACTTCGATCCCCCCGCGTTGACAAGGACCTGGACGTACTCCATGTCCCGAAGGTCGGCGAATGCCTCGAGGTGGACCCGCTGGTAGGCCTGCTGCTCCTCGAGGGTCGAGTCGGTGACCTCGCCGATCGGGATTCCCGGCGGGAACAGCGAGCCCAGGGCCCCCGCCGAGAACCCGGCGGTCACCACCATCTGTCCCTCGTCGATCTCCTCACCGGGCTCGACGAAGTTGAGGGTGAGGTCGCGCGGGTTGCCGACATTCGGCTCGACCACCCCGCTCGCACCCCCGGGCTGAACCCGAGCCGTCACCGAGCTGTTCGCGTCGGTGATCAGGGTCACCTGCGCGGTCCCCCGGGTGACCTGGCTGATCCGCCCGGCGAGCCCGTCGGCGGCGATCACCGGATCGTCGACCGCGATCCCCGCGCTCGAGCCCTTGTCGATCGTCACCGTCGAGTACCAGACGGTCGGCGAGCGCCCGATCACCCGCGAGGTCACTGCCTGCTTTCCCTCGGGCACCAGCCCGCCGCCGGTGAGCGCGTCGAGCTTCGCCAGCTCCTCGCTCTGCTGGGCGGCGGTCTGCGCCTGCGCCAGCTGATCGCGCAGGTCCGCGACCTCGTCGCGGAGCTCCTTGTTGTCGCCGCGCGCCTCGAAGGTCTCCTGGAACCAGTTGACCAGGTCCTGGGCCGGCTTCAGGGCGCGGTCGGCCCCCTCCTCGAGAGGCCCGAGGACGGTCGAGACGGCCCGCTCGAAGCCATGTAGCGGCCCGCCATTTCCCTCGCGGTAGTAGAGGCTGAGAAGCGTCAGCGAGGCGGCGACGAGCAGCAACAGCACCGCCCGTCGGCGGCGCACCTGCTTGCGGTACATGTCGTTGTCCTCAGGCTCAAGTCTTGGTGGGCGCCCGGCTGCGGCGCCCCTTTCTCGTGCGATGGTCGGCCAGCCCAGCCACGGCCGTGAGCGGCTCGAATGTAGCGGACCGCCTCAACGGAGCTGAAAGAGTTCGGGCGCGAGCCGCCTGGACGTGGATGCCCTGCAGAAGCCCGAGCGCCAGGAAAGTGGCGAGGACCGACGAGCCGCCGTAGCTCATCAGGGGGAGCGTCACCCCGGTGACCGGCATCAATCCGAGGTTCATGCCGACGTTGACGACGATCTGGAACCCGAGCATCGCGACGATTCCCCCCGCGACCACAGTTCCGTAGAAGCTTCGGGAACGCTGCATCACCCGAAGCCCCCGGCCGAGGAGCAGGCCGTACAGGCAAACGACGAGGGCCGCCCCGGCGAAGCCGAAGCGCTCGCCGATCGCGGCGAAGACGAAGTCGGTGTGACGCTCGGGGAGGAAGAGGAACTCCGTCTGGGTGGCCTCCTCGCCCCGCCCGGTCCCCTCGCCCGATCCCACTGCGATCACGGACTGGTTCACCTGGTAGCTGGCGTCGCCCGGGTCCTCGCTCGGGTGTAGGAAGGAGGTCAGGCGGTCCTCCTGGTAGCCGCGAAGGACGTCGATCCCGATCACGGGGCCGAGAGCCAACACGCTCCCGGCCAGCGTCGCTGCGACGGCGGCGATCGCGGCGAAGTGCTGCCATGGGATCCCGGCAAAGAAGAGCACCGCGAATGCGATCACCACCAGCACCAGACCGCTGCCGAGGTCCGGCTGGAGAAAGACGAGCGCGGCGGGGGCCAGCCCGAGGGCGAAGAGGGCCAAGGTCTGACGGATGCCGAAGGGTCGGCGGACGCGCTCGAAGACCAGGGCCGCGAGCGAGACACAGAGAAGGACCTTGGCGAGCTCGGCGGGCTGAAAGCGGAAGTCGCCGAGCTCGATCCAGCGGTGCGATCCTCTCACCGCAGTCCCGAAGAGCAGGACGGCGGCAATCGAGGCGATCATCACCGTATAGATCGTGACCCGAAGGTCGCGAAGTCGCGAGTAGTCGAGGCGCCAGATCGCGACCATCAGCGCGATCCCGACGACGGCATAGAGCGCCTGACGGGTGGCGAGAATATAGCGGCCCCCCCGCTTGCTCATCATGGGTGACGCTCGCGAGGGTGAAGACGCTGAACGCGATCAGGGCGACCGAGGCGGCCAGCATCACCCGGTCCACATAGCGGAGGCGAAGAGCCTCGGCGACTCTCGATCGCCGGGGCGCGAAGGTGATCTGCCTTGCCGCCTCCATCACTTCAGCCCGAAGTACCGCTCGAGGACCCGAGCGACCACCGGGGCCGCCGACTCGACCCCGAATCCGCCCCGCTCCACAGTCGCCACCACGACGATCCGCGGATCCCTGACGGGCGCGATCGCGCCGTACCAAGACTGATCCTCGGCTCCCTCGCCACGCTCGGCGGTGCCGGTCTTGCCGGCGACCGCGAAGGGGAAGCCGCCGAACACCGAGTAGGACGTCCCCCCGGGCTCCATCGCCGCCCTCTCCATTCCATCCAGGACCGTTTCCCGGGTGACGGCGGAGATCTGGAGCCGGCGTCGCGGCGGAGGCCGAATCCTTGCCACCGTGCGCCCGTCGAGGCCCTCGATCCGCTTGCCGAGGTGCGGCGTCACCAGGGTGCCGCCGTTGGCGATCGCCGCGTAGGCCCGGGCCAGCTGAAGCGGGGTGACCTGGACATCGCCCTGCCCAACCGCGAGGTTGACGTTGTCTCCCTGCGTCCAGGGCCGATCGATGTAGGGATTCGTTCCCTTCTGATAGAGGCGGTTGCGCCAGGCCGGTGTCGGGATCAGCCCGGGACCCTGGGCGGGCAGGTCGATGCCGGGTCTCTCCCCGAGCCCGAACCTCCGCGCCCAGTCCTGGAGCTGGCCGTGGTTTCCATCCGCTTGCGCCTCGAGACCGAGGCTGTAGAAGTAGACGTCCGAGGAGACCTTGAGCGCGTCGCTCATGTTCACCGGCCCGTTTGCGGCACCGCCCGCGTTGTGGAGGACCGCGCCGCCGACGTCGAGGGAGCCGGTGTCCTGGAAGATCGTGTCGGGGTCGATCAGGCCCTCCTCCAGCGCCGCGGTGGCGATGATCGGCTTGAAAGCGGAGCCGGTTGGATAGCCGCCCTGGCCGGCGCGGTTGACGAGCGGGTCACCAGGACGCTCCTCGAGCGCCCGGTACTCGGCCCGGGAGTGGGGCTTGGTGTAAAAGGCCGGGTCGAAGGCGGGATACGAGCCGATCGCCAGCACCGCGCCCGAATTGACGTTCATCGCGACGAAGGCGCCGGGCAGCCCCCTGGACTCGAGCGCCTCCTCACCGATCGCCTGCAGGGAGGAGTCAAGGCTGAGGCGAAGGTTGTCGCCGGGGCTGCCGGCCTCGCTCGCGAGTGTCCCCTTCGGCCGGCCGAGGGCATCGACCTGGATCCTTCTCTCGCCCGGGACGCCGCGCAGGTAGCGGTCGTAGGAGTACTCGACCCCCGCCTGACCGACGATGTCGCCCGGCTCCAACCCGCTGTTCGGCGCATCCTCCAGCTGCGCGGGGCCCACCTGGCCGACGATCCCGAGGACATGGGCGGCGAGCGAGCCCTGCTTGTAGCTGCGAGCGTAGGTGGACTCGACGCGGACGCCGGGGAACCGGCCCCGGTGCTCGCGCAGGTAGAACAGCGTTGCCCGGTCGAGGCCCTGCCGAAGGATGACCGGATAGCCGCCGAGCCTCGGCGTCTCGCGGATCTTCATCCGGAGCTCCCGCGGGGAGATGCCCGCCAGGCGCTCGAGCGCGGCGAGCTCCCTCCGCCGCTCGGGCCGGGAGCTCGGCAGTTCCCCGGGCTCGAGAACCAGCCTGACCACTGGCCGGTTCTCGACCAGGACCGATCCCCGGCGGTCGACGATTTCGCCCCGGGGCGCCTGCACCCTGAACTCGCGCACGCGGTTGTCGTCGGCGAGGGCCCGGTAGCGATCCCCCGAGAGCACCTGCAGGGACCAGAGCCTGAACAGGATCATCAGCAGCGCCGCGAGCAGGAGCCCGGTGAGCACCGCAATCCGCAGCGTGACTCGCGAGCGAACGCGCGCCGGAACGTCCTCAGGTGGCTGCAGCAGATACAAGGCTCAGCCGGCTTTCGTCAGAACCGCCTCCGGGGTCGTGAGTTCCTCTGTGCCCGCTTGATCGCCTCGAACTCCTCCAGGGCCTGCCCCGATCCGGTCGCGACGCAGGTCATCGGTGACTCGGCGAGCCTGGCGGGCATCTGGCACTCCTCGCTCATCCGCTCGGCCATCCCCTGGAGCAGCGCCCCGCCCCCGGCGAGCGTCAGCCCGTGCTCCATCACGTCGCCGGCGAGCTCCGGCGGGGTGCGGTCGAGGGTGTCGCGAACCGCGGCAACGATCTGCGAGATCGGCTCGTCGAGGGCCTTCCGGACCTCCTCCGAGGTCAGCTTCACCTCGCGCGGCAATCCCGAGCCGAGGTCTCGGCCCCGGATCTCAACCTCGACCTCGCGTCCGAGCGGCGTGGCCGAACCCGCCTCCTCCTTTACCTGCTCGGCGGTCTGATTCCCGATCAGCAATTGGTGCTCGCGCTTGCACGCGTTGATGATCGCCTCGTCCATCTCATCGCCTCCGACCCGGATCGATTGGGAGACGACGATGTCGCCGAGCGAGATCACCGCCACCTCGGTCGTCCCCCCTCCGATGTCGATGATCAGGCTCCCGGTGGGCTCGCTGACGGGAAGGCCCGAGCCGATCGCCGCCGCCATCGGCTCCTCGATCAGGTACGCCTCCCGCGCCCCCGCCCCGAGGCACGCCTCCTCGACCGCGCGCTTCTCGACGCCGGTTACTCCGGAGGGAACGCAGACCATCACCCGGGGGTGGGCGAGGCGACTGTGGTTGACCTGCTGGATGAAGTAGCGAAGCATCTGCTCGGTTACCTCGAAGTCGGCGATCACCCCGTCCTTGAGGGGACGGATCGCGTTGATCGTCGACGGGGTGCGACCGAGCATCCGCTTGGCGTCCGCCCCGACGGCATGGACGGCACCTGAGGTGACGTCGACGGCGACCACCGACGGCTCCGAGAGGACGATGCCCCGGCCGCGGACGTAGACGAGCGTGTTCGCGGTCCCGAGATCCACCGCCATGTCGCGTGCGCCGGTTATGGAGCTGAGCAGGCTCATTTTTCGCGTTGGGTCGAGTCTTCCTTGCCAGCCTATCGGAGGGCCATTAAGCCCCAAAGTACGGAGATTTTCGACGCTAGCGGCCGGCGACGATCTCCGGAGCGAGCCGGAGGAGCAACCCGACCGGCAGCCCGATCACGTTGGAGACGTCGCCGTGCACTGACTCCACCAGCGCTGAGCCCAGACCCTGGATCGCGTAGGAGCCGGCTCGCCCCCTCCACTCCCCCGACGCGATGTAGGCCTCGACCAGGGTGGGCTCGAGCTCCCGGAAGCGAACCGTCGAGCTGGCTACTCCCTCCCTCGTGGCTGGGCGCCCGGTCGGATCCTGGTCTGGCCCGAGCAGGGCGATCGCGCCGAGCACATCGTGCTCGCGGCCCGAGAGCCGCTCGAGATGTGCCCGCGCCTCGCCCTCCCCGCCGGGTTGCCCCAGCGCCTCTCCGTCCACGGCGACCTCGGTGTCCCCGCCGATCACCAGCGTCCCCGGCCGCGCGGTGGCGGCAACCGTCGCCGCCTTCCACCGGGCGTTCTCGAGCACGATCTCGCCCGGCTCCCCCTCCGTGATCTCGTCGATCTTCGCCTCCACGACCTCGAACTCGAGCCCGAGCGCCTCGAGCAGCGCTCGCCGCTGCGGCGACGCGGAGGCGAGGACGAGTCCTATCGCGGGTCCTCGTCGCTCACAGCTCGGGGAACCAGATCCCGATCTCGCGCTCCGCCGACTCGGTCGAGTCCGAGCCGTGGACGAGGTTGAAGGTGACCTCGGTGCCGAACTCGCCGCGAATCGATCCGGCGTCGGCCTCAACCGGATCGGTGGCGCCGATCACCTGGCGAGCGGCCGCAACCGCGTTCGGCCCCTCGAGCACGAACGCCACCAGCGAACCGCGGGTGATGAAGGTGACGAGCTCGCCGAAGAAGGGCTTGTCCTTGTGCTCCTCGTAGTGCACGTTGGCGAGCTCCTGGTCGGCCTTCATCAGCTTCATCGCGGTCAGCCTCAGGCCTTTGCGCTCGAAGCGGGCGATCACCTCGCCAGTGAGGGCGCGCTCGAAGGCGTCGGGCTTGACCAGGATCAGGGTGCGCTCGTCGGCCACTCAGCTGCTGCTGCTCGGGCGAGGGCGACTCGAGCGCTGTGATGACGAGCGTGACTGGGCGCTGACCGGGGAGCGCCGCGGCCGGTCCCGGCTCGGCCCATCTGCGCTGGGCGTTGGCGCCGGCCGCTGGCCGCCGGCCGCGGGCTGGCGGGCGCGTCGGCGGGGCCGGGTTCCCGCCTCCCGTCGCTCGCGGGTCTTGCGGACCTCGGTCTCGCAGTAGGGGCAGATCCCCCACTTCGGGTCGAGCGGCTTGTGGCACTTCCGGCAGGGATTGCGCAGGCGCCGCTCGCAGTTGGGGCAGCGAAGGTAGTTGGCCGCGATCGGGTACTCGCAGTGCGGGCAGGATTGCTCGACAAGCTGCCGCAGTCGCAGCTCCGCCGCCCGCAGCTCGAGGTCGCGCTCCTCGCGGTCCTCGAGGAACTCCGGCGGGCGGAGGATCGTGTAGATGATCGTGCCGACGAAGGGAAAGACCGAGGCGGCGGTGGCGCAGGCGATCAGCACCGGGTCCTCGAGCCGCCGGCGGGCGTCGAGGTAGGTCCAGTAGATCAACGCCAGATAGACGATGATCAGGAAAAGGACCAGCAGGTTTATGACGAGGCCGAGCGCCCCGCCGTCAATTCCGAATAGCGCTAGGAGCATGGGGAGTGGAAGCCGCGAGTGTACGTAGTTCCTTGCCTGTGGGTGGAAGCCCGCTCTCAGAGGAAGAGCAGGCCAAAGACGTAGCCGACGGCGAAGAAGACCAGGATCACCACCGCGACGACGATGGCGACCAGGCCCATCATCGTCAGGAGCTCGCCGCGTGCCTCTCTGTCCATATCGAGCTAAGAAGGTAGTGGCTGCCGGTCGCCAGCGCGATCCAATCCCGCTGGCGGGCAAGGTCCCGTGCGTGGCGCCAGGCTGTCGATCGGGTCGGCGACCGCCTCGGCCTCAACCCCGGCTTCCCGGCAAAGCGAGGCCAGCTCTGACGCCGCATAGGATCGCCCTCCCGGCCGGCCGGAGCCCTCGATCGCATCGGGCGGAATCTCGGTGCAGACGAATGAGAGGATCGCAGGCGCTAGCGCCTCGACGATCCCCTCCGCGTCCTTCTCCTCGAGCACGGCGAGGCAGCAGACGATCCCCCGAAGTGATCGGCGGCGGCGCCGGAACCTGTCGAGAAACCCGGGGCTATCAATGGGCTCAGTGAGCTGTTGGAGCAGCTCGAGCAGGGCCCTGGCACCATCGGGGTTGTGGGCGGCGTCGAAGACATGCGGCGGATCGCCATCGATCAACTCGCCGCGTCCGGGTATCGAGAGCCCCGCGAGAACATGTTCAAGCGCCTCGGGATGGCGTCGGCCTCCGGCCACTCGAAGAATGCCTTGACTGCCGACCAGGCAAGGTCGGCGTTCGCTCGCTGGTAGCCGGTCGGCCCGGACGTCGGGCCCGGCCCGGTGATGGTCAGCCGCCAGCTTGAAGGGCGACTAGCGTGCTGCCGCTCAACCTCACGTTCGATCACCCGCCTCGGCCTTCGGCGACGCCCCTCGGACCAGGGTGGTGTGGTCGCGCAGCACCGCGAGCTTCTCCGCGGCGATCTCCTCCAGAGTCTCCCCCAGCCACTCGGTGTGATCGAGCCCGACCGAGGTGAGCACGGTGAGCTTCGACGGGATCACGTTGGTGGCGTCGAGGCGACCGCCGAGGCCGGCCTCGATCACGGCGACCTGGACCCGGGCTTCGGCGAAGGCGACGAAGGCGGCGGCGGTGAGGAGCTCGAACTGGGTCACCGGCCCCTCCTCGCCGGCGGAGCGGTCGGCGACCCGGGCGGACTGCTCGGCCCGCTCGAGCGCCGCGTCGAAGGCCTGCTCGGAGATCGGCTCCCCGCGGATCAGGATCCGCTCGCGCCAGGAGAGGATGTGCGGCGAGAGGTAGGCGCCGGCGCTCACCCCCTGCGCCTCGAGCAGCGCCGCCGTCATCCGGGTCACGGATGTCTTCCCGTTGGTGCCGACGACGTGGATCGAGGCGAAGCGGTTCTGGGGCATCCCGAGCAGCGAGCAGAGCCGCCTCATCCGCTCCAACCCGAGCCGCCAGCCGAGGACCTCGCGTCCTCGGAGGATCTCCTCGCCGGTCAGCCCAACTCCTCCAGCTCGGCCTTGTATGCCTCGAGCTTCGCCCGCTCGGCGTCGACCACGTCGGCGGGGGCCTTGGCGATGAACCCCTCGTTGGAGAGCTTGCCCTCTCCCCGCTTGACCTCTGCGCGGAGCTTCTCGCGCCGCTCCTCGATCCGGGCCCGGATCGAGTCCGGGTCGACGCCCTCGGTCTCGAGCAGCTCGACGCCCTCCACCGTCGCGATCGCCTCGCCGCCGTCGGAGCCGAACTCGACCCGCGCGAGCCTGTTGACCAGCTCGTGGGGCTCCGCCCCGTTCGCTCGCGCCGACAGCACCTGGCCGGCGGGAACCCCGGCGAGGTCGCGCCAGCGCCGCAGCGCCCGGGTGAGCCTGATCGCGGCGCCGATCTCCTCCTCGGCGGCCTCGTCGATCAGGGCCTCGTCGGGCTTGGGGTACGGATGGATCGCCAGCGCCTCGGTCTCCGGCGCCGGCAGGTAGGAGTAGACCTCCTCGCTGACGAAGGGCATCAGCGGGTGGGCGAGCGCGAGCACCTGCTCCAGCGCCCAGAGCAGGCTCGCCGAGGCGTCCTCGTCGCCGTCGTAGAGACGGGGCTTGGCGATCTCCAGGTACCAGTCGCAGAGCTCCGACCAGAAGAACTCGTAGAGATCGAGGGCGGCGTGGGCGAAGTCGTAGGCCTCGATGCTCGCGGTGGCCGAGCGGACCGCACGCTGGAGCCGAGAGGCGATCCAGCGGTCCTCGACCCGCTCCGCCCGAGGCCCGGGGTCGACGTCCTCGCGCGCGTTCAGCAGGACCAGCCGGGAGGCGTTCCACATCTTGTTCGCCAGGTCTCGCCCCTGCTGCACCCGCGCCTCGGAGAAGCGCACGTCCTGGGCCGACGACATGGCGAGGAGGCCGAAACGGAGCGCGTCGGCGCCGTGCCGGTCGATCTCGTCGAGGGGATCGATCCCGGTGCCGAGGCTCTTCGACATCCGTCGCCCATCGGGGGCCTGGATCACCGAGTGGACGTAGACGTCGCGGAACGGGACCTCGCCGGTGAACTCGAGCGAGGTCATGATCATCCGCGCGACCCAGAGGAAGATGATGTCGCGGGCCGTGATCAGGACGTCGGTCGGGAAGAAGGCCTTGTACTCGGGGGCGTCCGTGTCGGGCCAGCCGAGCGTCGCGTAGGGCCACAGGGCGGAGCTGAACCAGGTGTCGAGCACGTCCGACTCCTGCTCCCAGCCGTCGCCCTCGGGCGGGGTCTCACCGACGTAGGTCTCGTCTCCCCGGTACCAGACGGGAATCCGGTGGCCCCACCAGAGCTGACGCGAGATCACCCAGGGGCGGATCCGCTCCATCCAGTCCAGGTAGACCTTGGTGTGAGGATCGGCGGGCACGAACCGAACGCTGCCGTCCTTGACCGCTTCGATCGCGGCCTGGGCCAGATCGTCCATCCGGCAGAACCACTGGAGGGAGATCAGCGGCTCGATCCGCTCACCGGAGCGATGTGAGAACGGGACCGTGTGCGGGTAGGGCTCCTCGCCGCGAAGCAGGCCCTGCTCGGCGAGCTCCGCGACGACGGCCTTCTGAGCCTGGTCGGTGGGCATCCCGCGAAATCGCTCCGGCGCCGGTTCGGTGATCAGGCCGTCCTCGCCGATCACCGAGACCTCCTCCAGGCCGTGCTCGCGACCGATCTCGAAGTCGTTCGGGTCGTGGCCGGGGGTGATCTTGAGCGCCCCGGTCCCGAACTCCGGATCCACGTGCTCGTCGGCGATCACCGGCAGCTTGCGCCCGACCAGCGGCAGGATCGCCACCTTGCCGATCGCATCGCGGTAGCGCTCGTCCTCGGGGTTCACGGCGACCGCCGTGTCGGCGAGCATCGTCTCGGGCCGCACCGTGGCCACCACCAGCTCGCCCCCGCCCTCGATCGGGTAGGCGATCCGGTAGAGGGTGTCGGTGACCTCCCGATTCTCGATCTCGAGGTCGGAGATCGCCGACCGCAGGCCGGGGTCCCAGTTGACCATGTAGTTGTCGCGGTAGATGTAGCCCTTCTCGTAGAGGGCGACGAAGACGCGGTAGACGGCCTGGACGTAGCCCTCGTCGAGCGTGAAGCGCTCGCGCAGGTAGTCGAAGGAGGCTCCGAGGCGCTTGTACTGCTCGACGATCGTGTTGCCGTACTCGTAGCGCCATTCCCACGTCTTCTCGACGAACTTCTCGCGGCCGAGCTCGGTCCTCGGCGTTCCCTGGGCGGCGAGCTCCTTCTCGACCACCGACTGGGTTGCGATCCCGGCGTGGTCGGTGCCCAGGATCCACATCGTGTTGCGACCCCGCATCCGCTGCAGCCGAATCAGGACATCCTGGATCGTCCCGTTGAGGGCGTGGCCCATGTGCAGGGCGCCGGTGACGTTCGGGGGCGGGATCGCGATCGAGTAGTTCTCCTCGGGCGTCCCTGTGGCCGGCGGGTGGAACCAGCCGCCCTCCATCCAGCGCTCGAAGACGCGCTCCTCGACCGCGCCGGGGTCCCAGCGGGTCGTCGCTTCCAGCGTCTTTCTGCGCGCGGCGTCCACTCGCCGCCGATGTTAATCAGCCGCCTGGAGCCTCGAATGGCACCGATCCTTCACAATCCCGGCATGAGTCCCACCCGCCAGACCGTTCGCAGGGTGCGGCTTGGGCCGGATCACCAGCCCCGCGGGCGGGTTCACTACTTCGTCGGCGGCTCCCCGATCTCGCGCCCGGCCATGCTCGAGATCATCAAGCCGACCCTCGGCGACGCCTGCCACGTGATCTACGTGGACTCGAACGACTACGAGCTGGCCGAAAGCTGGCACCCGACCCTCGGCGCCGCCGTCCTCCACGCGAAGTGGGAGTTCGGCGTCGAGCCGGACGAATGGGAGGTTCTGGTCGAGGAGCCCTCGGGCGCCGGATGAGCTAGGCGGTCTGCTCGCCCAGCGCCTCGTCGCCGGCGACCGCGTCCTGCTCGCCGGTGGCGTCGGTGACCAGCATCGGCTTCAGGCCCTTCTCGATCGTCTCCTTGGTCACCAGGCACTTGCTGACGTCGCCGCGGGAGGGGAGCTCGAACTGAACGTCGAGCAGGGTCTCCTCGAGGATCGAGCGAAGGCCGCGGGCGCCCGTCTCCCGCTCGAGCGCCCTGTCGGCGATCGCGCCGAGCGACTCCGGGGCGAAGACCAGCTCGATCTCGTCGAACTGGAAGAAGCGGTGGAACTGGCGGACGAGGGCGTTGCGCGGCTCGGTCAGGATCGTGATCAGGTCGTCGCGGGTGAGCTGATGGATCGGGGCGACGACCGGCATCCGCCCGATGAACTCGGGGATCAGCCCGTACTCCATCAGGTCCTCGGGGAGGACCCGCTCGAAGGTCTCGCCGGCGTCCTTCTCGGCCGCCGAGGTGACCTCGGCGCCGAATCCGACGCCGTGGTTGCCGATCCGCTTCTCGATCACCTGCTCGAGCTGGCCGAATGAGCCGCCGCAGACGAAGAGGATGTTCGAGGTGTCGATCGTGAGGAACTCCTGGTGGGGGTGCTTGCGCCCGCCCTGCGGAGGAACCGAGGCGGTGGTGCCCTCGAGGATCTTCAGGAGTGCCTGCTGGACGCCCTCGCCGGAGACGTCACGGGTTATCGACGGGTTGTCGGCCTTCCGGGCGATCTTGTCGATCTCGTCGATGTAGATGATCCCCGTCTCCGCCTTCTTCACGTCGAAGTCGGCGGCCTGGATCAGCTTCAGGAGGATGTTCTCGACGTCCTCGCCGACATAGCCGGCCTCGGTGAGCGCGGTGGCGTCGGCGATCGCGAAGGGGACGTTGAGGATCTTCGCGAGCGTCTGGGCGAGCAGCGTCTTGCCGCAGCCGGTCGGGCCGAGCAGGAGGATGTTCGACTTCTGGAGCTCGATCGCGCCGTCGCCCTCCTGGTCGTTGGACGACATCTGCACGCGCTTGTAGTGGTTGTAGACGGCGACCGAGAGGGCGCGCTTGGCGCCGTCCTGGCCGACGACGTACTCGTTCAGGACCTCGCAGATCTCCTTCGGCTTCGGCAGGTTCTCGAGCTCGAAGCTGGGAGGAGCGGTTAGCTCCTCGTCGATGATCTCGTTGCAGAGGTCGATGCACTCGTCGCAGATGTAGACGCCGGGGCCGGCGATCAGCTTCTTCACCTGGCGTTGCGACTTGCCGCAGAAGCTGCAGAGGAGCTGCTCGTTGGATTCGGTGGGACGTGCCAGCGGAATGACTCCTGTGTCTCGGTTCGCCGACCGAGGTGCTTCCTCGCTGAAGCTTAGAAGACACCCGGCATTGGCCCGACGGGTTCGGTTACGCCGCCGGCGGCCGGTTTCCTTCCGTCGTTACATCGGCGAGCGCCTCGCAAGGCACGACCCGCCTTCTCGGTACTACGAGTACCGGTCCCAGGCGCGCAGCGAGGGCTCCGGGTCGATCGGGCGGCCGCGGAGGTAGAGCTCGAAGTGGAGATGGCAGGGGGTGCCGCCGGCGTTCCCGGTGCGGCCGATGTGGCCGACGATGTCGCCGGGGTGGACCTTGTCCCCCTGGTGGAAGGGCGAGGGCCGAACCATGTGCGAGTACCAGTACTTCCGCCGCTCGCCGAGCCCCCGGATGACGACGAAGTTGCCGTCCAGCCGGGGATCGAAGGCGCGCTTCACCACCGTCCCCGCCCGTACCGCCGCCAGCGGCGTCCCGCAGCGGGCGGTGACGTCGAAGCCGATGTGGACCCGTCCCCCGTTTCGAGCGGCGCCGAACTCCCCCACCGGGCCGCGGGTGCCGTGCGGTCCGCGGACCGGGAAGAAGTGGCCGAAGAGAGTCAGCTCGCCGACCTCCTTCGCGTCCCCGGTGGGCGGTCCGATCAGAACCCGGTAGGGGCCGTCGGGGGCCGGCGCTCCGGCGTTCGTCAGCCCGTCCCAGGTCTCGATCCGATCGGCGCCCGGCGCGACACCGGGGAGGTCGATCCGCCGCACCTCCCTCCCACCGCCGGCGATACGGATGGAGACGTCGGCGGGCGCCTCGGCTGCGATCCGGAACTCGATCCTGACCCCGCCGCGGGCGCCGAGGAAGGCCTTGCGGGGCGAAACCGACGCCTGCTCGACGCTGAAGTCGGCGGCCTGAGCGGCGGAGGGGGTCGCGAGGATGAGCGCAACCGACGACGAGTGGAGCGAGGCGCCTCAGGTCAGCGGTGCTCGATCACGCGGTCGACCAGCTTGTACTCCTTGGCCTCCTCCGCGCTCATGAAGTAGTCCCGCTCGGTGTCCTTCGCCACCTTCTCCAGCGGCTGGCCGGTGTGCTTGGCGATGATCTCGTCGAGCCGCTGGCGGACGTCGATGATCTCCTTGGCGTGGATCTCGATGTCGGTCGCCTGGCCGGAGAACCCGCCCGAGACCTGGTGGATCAGGATCTTCGAGTTGGGCAGGGCCATCCGCTTCTCCTCAGTGCCCCCGGCGAGCAGCAGGGCGCCCATGCTCATCGCGACCCCGACGCAGATCGTCTGGATGTCGGGCTTGATGAACTGCATCGCGTCGTAGATCGCAAGCCCGGCGTAGACCGAGCCGCCCGGGGAGTTGATGTAGATGCTGATGTCCTTGTCGGGGTCCTCGGACTCGAGGTGGATCAGCTGGGCGACGATCAGGTTGGCGATGTCCTCGGTGATCGGGGTGCCGAGGAAGACGATCCGCTCGTTGAGCAGCCGGGAGTAGATGTCGAACGCCCGCTCGCCGCGGGACGTCTGCTCGACCACCATCGGGACCAAGGGGCTCATAGGCGCGGCAGTCTAGCGACAGCCAACCTCGGGCCTACTCGGAGTCGGGGGTCCAGAGACCGCCCTTTTCCTCGCGCTCCTTCTCCGGGGTCCAGATCTGCTCGCGGGCCTCCGCCTGGTCGGTCGGGATCGGCTTCGCCTCCTCGGCGATCACCTCCATCGCCCGGCGCATCCTCAGGTCGTCGCGGAGAAGCTCCTCGCGGCCGGTCCGCCGCAGCTGCTCGAGCGCTTCGGCGGGCTCCGGGTGGCCGTGGTCCTCGTGACCCGGCGGAGGGGTGAGCGCCTCGAGCAGGTCGTCCTCCGTGGCCTCGATCCCCTCGGCGTCGGCGACGGCGGCAAGCACCGCCTCGCGCTTCAACGAGCGCTCGGCGTCGGGGCGGGCCTCGGCGATCAGCTCCTCGCGGGTCTTGCCCTGCACCTGGAGGTAGGTCTCGGGGTCCATCCCCTGCCGCTGCAGGGAGCGCTCCACCCGGCGCCACATCTCGGCCGCCCGGGCGTTGACGAGCGACTCGGGCAGCTCGACGGTCGCCTTCTCGGCCGCCGCGTCGAGCGCGGACTCGCGGAAGCGCTCGGCGATCTGCTGCTCGAGGACTTCGCGGATCCGGCCCTCGATCTGCTCGCGGAGCTCGGCGACGGTGTCGAACTCGGAGGCCTCGGCGGCGAAGTCGTCGTCGAGCTCCGGCAGCTCCTTCTCCCGGACCTCGCGCACATTGACCTTGAACTGGGCCTTCTTCCCCGCCACCTCCTCGCCGGGGTAGTCGTCGGGGAAGTTCACGGTCGCCTCGCGCTCCTCCTCGGCGGTTGCCCCCTCGAGGGCCTGCTCCAAGCTCGGGGAGCACCCGGCCGGCGCCGAGCTCGAGCAGATAGTCCCTCGCCTCGCCGCCCTCGAACGGCTCGCCGTCGATCTCGCCCGCGTAGTCGATCAGCAGGACGTCGCCCTTCTGGCCGGCGCGATCGACCGGCTTCAGGCTGGCGAAGGCCTCCCGGAGCCGGTCGAGCTCGCCCTGGACGGCCTGCTCGGGCACCTCGGGCTCCTCGCGGCCGACCTCGAGCCCCTTGTACTCGCCGAGCGTGGCGACGGGCCTGACGCCGACCTCGATCGCGAAGCGAAGGGGCTCCCCCTCGCCGGGCATCTCGGTGAGATCGAGGTTCGGATCCCCCACCGGGCTCACTCCGGAGTCGATCATCGCCTGCTCGTACCAGTCGGCGAGCGACGACTCGAGGGTCTGGGTGAGCACCGCCTCCCGACCGAGCCGCTGCGAGACCATCTCAGGCGGCACCTTGCCCTTGCGGAAGCCGGGAATCTTCATCTCGCCGCCGAGCTCGGAAGCGGTCTCGGTGATCCGGCGCTCGACCTCGGCCGGATCGACCGTGACCTCGACTCGCACCCTGGACTCGGGCAGTTCCTTTACCGTCGTTTCCATCGCGGCTCGGACCCTAAAGCACGGCCACCGTCGCCTCGGCCCCGGCGATCGGGCCGGCGCCTGGCTCTACACCGGGCCCCTCGGCCGACTCGCCTCGTTCGCGATCGACCTCGGTGCGATCGCCGCCGCGCTCGCCCTCTACGCGGCCAGACGCGCGCGAACCAAGCTCGGGCGTCAGTCGTCCGCCGCGTAGCCGAGGATCGAGCGGTCGATCAGCCACTCGACCGGCGCCCGATCGTCGGTGTAGACCTCGCCCCCGGGAAGGCGGGGCTCGATCCGGCCGGACTCGCGTGCGGCAATCACCCGCAGGTCCTCGGGGAGTCCCGGCACCGCGGCGGCGAGGCGCTCGCCGCTCGCCGGGCCGTCGCTCGCCAGCAGGAGCGTGTTGGTGTCTTCGAGCGGGTCCCGGATCACCGTCGGGAAGACGTCGGCGAGGGTCCGCCCGAGGACCTCCTCGAGGTCGTCATTGCCCTCCGGGTGCCCGGCGTTGACGATCACCACTCCGCCCGGCGCGAGCCGATCTCGGGCGAGCTCGAAGAACTCGCGGGTGGCGAGGTAGAAGGGAATGTAGGGCTGGCGGTAGGCGTCGACCATGATCACGTCGTAGCCGCCCTCGGAGTCCTCGAGCCAGGGGCGGGCGTCTTCGTGGGAGACCTCGAGCCGCGGGTTGTCGAGGTCGAAGTAGCGCTCGCCCAGCTCGGTCAGCTTCGCGTCGATCTCGACCCCGTCCACCTCGGTCTCGGGGAAGTAGTGGCCGTACGCGCGGGCGGTGGTGCCGGCGGCGTTGCCGAGGATCGCCAGCCTCCGGGGTTGCTGGTCGCGGCCGGCGAAGGGCAGGACCAGGTACCCGTCCCAGACGTCGCCGGTGAGATAGCTGCCGGGCCGATATAGAGAGTGGACCGCCTGGCCCTCGTTCAGCTCGAGGAGGCGGTCGCCGTCCTCCTGCTCGACCACCCGGATGTACTGCTCCTCGGTCTCGCCCTCGAACAGGACCTCCTCGCCGTCGGTCGCCTTCACCGTCCCAACCGGGACCGCGATCACGGCGGCGAGCGCCGCCGGCACAGCCAGGTAGCGCCAGCCGAGCCCCGCCGCCGCGACCAGGGCGAGGGCGACCGCGAAGACGAGGAAGGTCCGCTGGGTGCCGAGGAAGGGGATCAATACCAGCGCCGCCAGCATCGTCCCCAGCAGCGAGCCGACGGTGGAGACGGCGTAGAGGCGCCCCGCGGTCCGCCCCGAGTGCTCGACGTCGGGAACCGAGAGCCGGATCGCCCACGGCGAGCAGGTGCCGAGCAGGATGACCGGGATCGCGATCAGGAAGAGCACCCCGACGAGCGAGCCGACGAAGGCGCCGGCGGAGATCTCCTCGAGCGCGTCGGTGGAGACCTCGAAGAACGGGCGGGCGGCGAACGGCACGACCGCGAGCAGGGCCGCGGCGGCGATGATCGTCAGGCAGAGCCCCCGCAGGTGGGGGTAGCGGTCGCCCAGCCGGCCGCCGAGCCAGTAGCCGGCCGAGAGGGCGACGAGGACGACACCGATCGTGTTCGCCCAGACGATCGTCGAGGCGCCGAAGAACGGGGCCATCAGCCGCGCCGCCGCGATCTCGGCCCCGAGGCTGGCGGTGCCGACGACGAAGACGAGCACCGTCAGAAAGCGGTTGCTCACCGCCGTAACCGCTCCTCGAGGCGCGCTCCCTGCCCGGCGGCCGCCGCCCGGCCGGCCCGGGCCTCGCTCAGCGGGACCCCCTCGGACTCGGCGAGGTCGAGCAGGCGCTGGCGCTCGGTGTCCTGCTGGGCCCAGCTCAGGATGAGCCAGGCGAGGACCCCGAGCGTCACCAGCCCCCCCTCCCCGACCATGATCACCCCGGCGATTCCCTGGTCGGTGAGCGGGGAGAGGTCCCAGTCGTTGGCGCCCGCGTAGCGCGAGTAGATGACGTCGTTCGACCACATGAAGACGTTGCCGAGCACGGTGCCGGCGAACCGAACCCCGACCACGTAGCCGAGCTTCGCGGGGATCCCGAACCAGGCCGGCTGCGGCAGTGGCCCGACCAGGGGCATCCACATCAACACCCCGAAGCCGATGAAGCAGGTGTGCTCGAGGGCGTGCACCGCGCTCGCGCCCTGGGCCGCCTCATAGAGCGCCGGGATGTGCCAGACGTAGAGGTTGATCGCCCAGAGCGGGAACGCGATCAGCGGATGGGTCAGGGTCCGCAGCCAGCCGAGCCGGCGAACCGCCAGGAGCGGCTGGAGCAGCGGCCCGGTGAGGCCGAGCACGATCAACAGCGCCCCGATGTCTCCGATCACGAGGTGCTGGGCCATGTGGGCGAGGAGGAGCTCGCCCCCGAGGTGGGCAACCGGCGGAGCGAAGGCGCCGGCGATCAGGGCGAGCCCTGCGGCGAAGCACGCGACCCGCCAGGTCGGGACCGAGCGCCCTTCCCGGCGGAGCGAGACCGCCCGCAGCGCGTAGGCAGTCCCGACAAGGGTGAGGCCGGCGAGCTGCAGCGGCTCGAAGCTGCCGCCGCCGACGTGCGCGATAACCATACGAAGATCGTAGGGCCGGCTTCGCCACCAGGTCGCGACCGCAGGCGGCGCTCGCTAAAGCCAGTTGATCCGCCTGAAGAAGACGATGAGTGCGACGACGCTGAGAGCCATCGAGGCAAGCGCCAGCGGATAGCCGATCGGCCAGGCGAGCTCCGGCATGTGCTCGAAGTTCATCCCGTAGTTGCTGGCGATGAAGGTGGGGACGGCGATGATCCCGGCAATCGCGGAGATCCGCTTGATCACCTCATTCTGGTTGACGCTGACCAGAGCCAGGTTCGCCTCGAGGATGCTGGTGAGCAGCTCGCGCTGCCCGTTCACCTGCTCGTCGACCCGGCGATCGTGATCGGCGATGTCGCGGAAGTAGCGCCGGAGCTCCTCGGGGATCGGGAAGGCACCGACCTCGAGCGCCGCCAGCGGCTGAAGCAGCGGCGCTACCGCGCGGTGGAACTCGATCACCTCGCGCTTCAGGTGGTAGATCCGCTGGGTCGGGGCGGGGATGTTGTCGTCGAAGACGTCGTTCTCGACCTCCTCGATGTCGTCCTCGATCCCGTTGACGACAGGCAGGTAGTCGTCGACGACCTTGTCGACGATTGCCCACACCGCCGCGGCGGGGCCGAGCTTGAGCAGGTCGGGGCGCGCCTCGAGCTCAGTTCGAGCGGTCTTCAGCTCGCTGCCCGGGCCGCGGCGGACCGCGACGACGTAACCCGGCCCGGCGAAGACGCTGATCTCGCCGAAGTGGACGATCTCGGTGTCCTCGTGGTAGTGCGCGGTCCTGAGGACGATGAAGTAGGAGGCGTCGTAGTCCTCGATCTTCGGCCGCTGGTGCTCGAGGCCGGCGTCCTCGACCGCGAGCTCGTGAAGGTCGAAGAGGCGAGCGAGCTGGTCGAGCTCCCCGGGCTCTGGCTCGTGCAGCCCAATCCAGACGAACTCGCCCGCGACATCCCGCGGGCGGCGGGCCGCCTCCTCGAGGGACATCGGCCCCTCGTGTTGGCGCACCCCGTCCTTGTAGTGGGCGGAATCGACGATCACCGTTCGGCTCCGGGTGCTTCATTCCCGGTGCCGTTACGCGTTCCTGCGCATGCACGGCTTCGCCGCCAATCGCGGCGGCAAGCGGCCGCTAGAGCGCCGCCTCCGCGAGCTGCTCGACCTGACCGGGATCGTGGTTGGCCGGGAAGAAGATCAGCTCGTCCGCCCCGGCCTCCTCGAAGGCGGAGATGTAGGACTTCACCGTGTCGGCGTCGGTCGCCGTGCTCTCGACGATCTGGTTCGCGGTCTCCTCGCCGAGCCACGCGTAGTAGGTGCCGAGGTCCTCGCGAGCTTGCTCCTCGGCGTCCTCGCCGAGGGCGAAATAGCAGAGCGCCATCTTGTACGGGCGTCCCTCGCGTCCCTCCTTCTGCCAGGCCTTCTCGAGATCGGCGGCGCCCGCCGCGAGCGCATCGGGCGTCCCGCCCCCCATCGTCCAGCCGTCTGCGTACTGGGCGGCGCGCCGGTGGGCGATCTCGGTGTAGCCGCCGATCAGAAGCTTCGGGCGGTCGCCGCTGAGAAGCGGCGGCCCGACCTCGTCGCCCGCCCAGACCTTCGGCAGCTCCTCGAGCTGGCGCTCGAAGATCTTCCCCCGCTGGTGGAAATCGACGCCGGAGACCTCGAAGTCGTCCTCGCGACCGCCCGGGGCGAGCCCGAGGACGAGCCGGCCACCGCCGGAGAGCGAATCGAGGGTCGCGGTTTGCTTCGCGAGCAGCGCCGTGTTCGCGTGCAGGGGCGCGAGAAGGATGTCGGTGGTGAGGCGGATCCGCTCGGTGACGGCCGCGGCCGCCGCGAGCGAGATCAGGTCGTCGTAGTTCGGAAAGGCGATCCGGCCGAGCGTTCCCAACGAGGGGAAGCCGGCCTCCTCGGCGCGGCGCGCCCAGTCGACGGTCCCGGCGCGATCCACTCCCGGCACTGCGTTCGGAAGACCGATCCCTACGTCCATTTGATCCCTCCTGTCGCTGGAAGCCGTTTACGGTGGGGCCAAGGTGCCGACCGCAGCGAGTCTAGAAGAGCTCCCTCCTTGGGCCAGGGCCTGCTCGACGCGGAGCCGCTGGGACACCTCGGCCTGATCGACGACGACGGGCAGCCGCGGGTGTTGCCGGTCACCTTCGCCCTCGTCGAGGGCGAGGCCTGGAGCGCCGTCGACGACAAGCCCAAGCGTGTTCCCGGCGAGGAACTCGCCCGGGTCCGCTGGCTGCGCGCCCGGCCACGGTCCGCGCTCACCGTCGATCACTACTCCGAGGACTGGAGCAGGCTGGCCTGGGTGCAGCTGATCGGGGTGACCACGATCGTCGAGGTGCCCGGTCACGAACGGGTGCTCGAGGCGCTCTCGGCCCGCTACCCGCCCTACCGCGAGCGGGCGCCGCGAGGGCCCCTGCTGAGGCTCGCTCCCGACCGCTTCGTCTGCTGGCGCGCCGCAGCCCTGAGCCGGCGTGCGGCTCTACCTCCTTGCCTTCGCCGCCTTCTCCATTCGCTCCGCCAGTCGGTTCATTCCCCGCTCCCGGGCGGCCCTGGCGGCGGAGCGATAGTCGGTCCGCTTGTCGCGTGGCCGGCTGACCTTCTCGTTGCGAAGGGTGGCGATCTCCTTGAAAGCGAGCAGCTCGTCGCGGGCGCCGGTGAGCGCCATCCGAAGCGCCGGCTTCGGCTCGCGGAAGGCGGCGTCCAGGACTCCGCTCGAGCGAGCCGTGCTTGCGGAGCAGCTCCGCGGCGGTCTTCTCGCCGACGCCCTTGGCGCCCGGAAGCCCGTCGGAGGGGTCGCCTCGGAGCGCGATGAAGTCCGGGACGAGCTTCGGGGCGATGCCGTAGCGCTTCTTCACCTCGGCCGGGCCGATCACCTCGGCCCCGCGGACGCCGGTCCGGACGTAGAGCACCTTCACCCCCTTGCCGGCGCACTGGAACATGTCGCGGTCCCCGGTCATCAGCAGCGCCCGGCCGCCCGCCTCCTGCTCGCGCCGGGCGTAGGAGCCGATCAGGTCGTCGGCCTCGAGGCTGTCGTGGGTGGCGACGGTCCAGCCGAAGGCGGTGAAGAAGGCGAGGGAGTCCTCCCACTGGGGGCCGAGCTCGTCAGGGAAGGCCTCCTCGCGGTCGGCGTGGTAGGCCGGGTAGAGCTCGACCCGGTAGGCGGCGGCGTCCGGGCCGATGCAGAGGACGACCGCCCGCGGCTTCCGCTCCTCGACCTGGCCGAGGATCAGGTTGGCGGCGCCGAGGAGCGCGTTGACCGGCTGCCCCCGCGGGTTCTTGATCGAGGACGGGAGCGCGTAGAACGCTCGGAACAGCATCGACGGCAGATCGACGACGAGCAGCGGGCCCGGCACGGGGTCACCGTACCGAGCGGGGGCGGCTAGCCCTTCGCCTTCAGGCAGTAGCCGTAGGCGGTGAAGGTGGGCACCGCGCCGAAGAACCCGTACCCGGTGGCCGACCAGGTCCCGTCCCGGTTCAGGGAGCCGTCCCCGAAGAAGGCGTTCTGGGATCCGTTCGCGCTGAAGCCTCCCGAGGTCATGGTGCGGCCCGCCGGGCAGGTCGTGGTGGTCGCGGTCGCGGAGGAGCCCGCGGGGATCGTGGTCGGAGCGGAGACCTCTGTGAGCGGCAGGCTCTTGTCCTTGGCGCAGTAGGCGATCGCGGTCAGCTCGCCGCCCCAGCGGGCGAAGGAGGTTCCGGTCACCATCCACGCCCTCGTCCCGATCGCCCGCGACTCGGTGACGTAGCTGCCGCCGGTGCTGATCCAGTTGTTGCGCTGGAATCCGCCGCCGAAGAGCTGGCGACCCCCGGGGCAGCGGGCGACCGCGGTCTTGGTCTCGCCGCTTCGCATGTAGACCGTCTTGTGGGGCGAGGCCGTCGGCACCAACCCCTTGCCGCAGACGACCTGGAGGGTGACCTCGCGCGGGGTCGAACCGAGCGGGGTCGGGTCGAAGAGGACCTCACTGATGTGCCAGCCGCGCTGGACGCCAAGACGCTCATAGGAGTGCGGGTAGGCGCCCGCGCCGTCGGGCTCGATTGCCGGGCTGGTTGTGGCGCCGCCGCCGAGCGGGAAGGTCCTCCCCGGGCAGCGAATGTCGAAGCGATCCGGGATGTCGGGCTTGCTGATCCGGAAGCGCTCGCTCGCGAAGGTGATCGCCCGGAGCGGGCCACGTCCGCCGATCTGGGACTCGAGGCTCTGGCCGCTTCGCCCCTTGAGCCGGACCGGGCCGACGTCCGTGTCGAGGACGTAGAGCCCCTGCGGGGCGAGCAGCGCCATCCTCAGGTGGTTGCAGTTGGTCCCGCTCCGGAGCACGAAGACCACGCCGGGGCGGTGGACCGAGTTGTCACCGCGGGCGACGCCGACCCTCAGGTGCGTCTCCTTGCGGATCTCGGCCGCCAACCGTGCCGGGGACAGGTAGCAGCCCTCGGGGTCCTGCGAGCGCCAGAAGAGCGCGACCTTGAACGCGCCCTCGAGCCGGTTGGTCGGCTGGTTGTGGCCGCCCTGGCCGATCGCCGACGCATTGGGCGCGAGGACGAGCAGCCCGATCAGCGCAGCCGCAAGCAGGGGAAGAGTCCGTCTCACGACACCTTCAAACATCGGAGCGACCCTACAGTTGTGGTCGGCCTCCCCCCGTCACGCGCCCTCGCCTTCGGGCTTCACGTCCTGTTTTGTCGCGCTGCCAGAGAGGAGCACCGAAGCGAGGTCGTAGTCGTAGACGAAGAGCTGGAACGGACCGATCTCCGCCACTTCGGCGGGCTCCCCCCATCGGCTCGGCGGCGGGCCGATCGCCCGAAACTTGGTGGTGGGGTTGAAGACGTAGAAGGTGCGAACGCCCGGCTTGCCCTCGTACCAGACGTCCATCTGATGCTCGAGGGACGGGCAGCGCTTGTCGTCTTCCCTGCCGCAGTCCGTGACCGGGTAGAGGCGGACGTCGAAGTCCGTGAGCCGGGTGATCGCGGCGGCGTACTCATAGCTCGAATAGCCATGGTCGAGGCGGTTGGCGTCCACGAATCGCTCGAGCCGCACCACGTCGTCATTCGAGTACTCGACCGGGAGCCGGTAGCCGTCCCGCGCGAGCTCGATGCAGCCGAGGATCCCCGTCGTCGCTCGCGAGCAGGGCCAACCCCGTCAACGCCCTCTGCCCGAAGACGATCGCCGCCAGGGTGAGCAGCGCCGGCCAGGCGATCAGGAGGTAGCGGGCCGATCCGATGTCAACCGGGGCGGAGGAGGCGATGAAAGCCGCGGCGAGCGCGGCAAGCGCGACCCCCCAGTAGACGAAGAGCAGGCGCTGCCCGGCGGAGCGGCCCCGGTCTCTCAGCAGCGCGGGAGCCCGGAGAACGGCGGCGATCACCAGGATCGGCAGCGCCACGGCGGTCCCGATGACCAGGAAGACGTCGAAGCCGTCCGGAATCGAGGAGTTGCCCGGAATCCCCGCTTCGCCCAGGCGGCCATGCACGAACAGGGCGATGCCCTCGACGAACCTCCAGACGTTGTCCAGGGCGTGGTCAGCTGAGGCGAGAGGAAGAGGCAGCCCGCTGCGCCGGATCCCCTCCTCCTTCGCGACCTCGGCGAGCAGGAGCCCGGCGCCGGTGCCGGCAAGGGATGCGGCGGCCGCCAGGATCGCGGTCCCGCCCGACAGCAATCGCAGCCGCCAGCCGAGACCGATCGCGGCGAGGAACGGCGCCACTCCTGCGATCAGCAGGATCGGATCGCTCGCAGCGCCGGGCGCCAGGGTGAGCGCGAGGGCTAACCCCCACGCTCCGGCCCGTAAGCGCCCCCAAGCGGCGACCCGAGGCGCGGTGATCAGGAACGCCGCCAGGATCACCGCGTGCACCAGCGAGTGGGCGTGGGCGTTGGGCGAGGTGAGGTACTCGAGGACGAGCGGCGTCGGCGCCGCCATCCCGAGCGCGACGACCAGACCCAACCGTGCCGAGATGGTTCTCCCCACAGTCCAGCCGGCCAGCGCCACGGTGAGCGCGTAGATGACGAGCGGCGCCGCCTCCCAGACCTCCCGGTGCGCCGGCAGCCAGCGGGTGAGGTGAAGCCCATAGAGCGGCTCCAGCCAGAAGTAGTCGCCGAGTACCAGGTTCCCTGAGCCCCGCTCGTCCAGGAACTCGGCGAGGACGAGCGCCGACGCATTGTCCGAGTTCAAGTAGAACGAATCCAGGATCGACCCGAGGTCCCCGAGCAACCAGACGGCGAATACGGCGTTCGCGGCCAGCGCCAGCCAGATCGAAGCTCTCGCAACCAATCCTTAGCCCTCGAGCCGCCTCATCGTCAACCCGAGCACGTCCGCGCGGCTGCGCCTGCCGTGATCGGCGGCGATGAAGTGGTTGCCGATCCACAGCGAGAAGGCGACCATGCAGCGAGCCTCGACCTCGTCCTCGTCTGGGCAGAAGTCACCGAACAGCGAGCGCATGTAGTCCATCCGCCGGTTGTCGGCGCGCCGGAGGCGCTGGGCGACCGCCCGGTCGCGCCGGGCCCAGTCGCGGACCGCGAGGTCGATCCTCAGCAGCTTGCCGCTGGACAAGGCGATCGCCGAAAGTCGCCGCAGCCTCGCCCTGGCGTCCCCGCCCTCGCCCTCGACACGCTCGATCACCTCGTCGACGAGCTCCCGCTCCCACGCGTCGAGCATCTCGTCGAGCAGTGCGCGCCGGTCGTCGAAGTGCCAGTAGAAGCCGCCCTTGGTGACCCCGAGCGCCCGCGCCAGCGACTCGATCCGGACGGCGTCGGGCCCGCCGGCGGCAAGGGCGCGCAGGCCTTCGTCGATCCAACTCTTGCGGGGTGTGCGGGTAAGGGGCATCGTGCTAATCTCCACCTAACTATACGGTGGCGTATGGATGGAGGTCCAAGAATGAGTCAGATGCTCCCGCACACCGCGCACACCTCGCGACCCTGGCGGATCCACGAGATCACCCGCGACTTCCGGCTCGAGGACGTCTGGGCGCTACCGACGCCCGGCGGCGCGGACGACTTCCATCTGCTGGTGGAGAACTTTGCCTCGGGCGACCCGGCACAACAAAGCCCCTCCCGTGCCGCCCGCGCTCTCTGGGCGATCCGGTGGAAGCTCGGGGAGCTGCTCGGTTGGGACGACCCGGATGCAGGCCTCGGCTCGCGGGTGCCGACGCTCCGCGACCGGTTGCCGGCCGACCTCCGTGAAGCCTCATCTGGCCCGGAGTTCGACACCCTTCCCTTCACTCCGCTCTACATGCTCGACGACGAGTGGGCCGCCGAGATCGCCAACCGGACCGTGCACGGCGTGATGCACCTGGGCTGGGTCGCTGACGGGACCGGCGGCTACCACGCCCAGATGGCCGTCCTCGTGAAGCCGAATGGCCTCTTCGGGCGGGCCTATATGGCCGCGATCAGGCCGTTCCGGCACTTGATCGTCTATCCGCCGATGTTGCGAGAGATCGAGCGGGAATGGCGGTCACGCGCCGGGGGTCGGACGCCGGCGCACGCCTAGCCAGTTACTGGGGCCTGCTCGAGGGAGACAAGCGAGCGGGAAGGTGAGCGACCGGACTCGAACCGGCGACCACCTGGACCACAACCAGGAGCTCTACCAACTGAGCTACGCCCACCGCGCGATGCTTCCAATTTAGCGGGCGATGTCGCGGCAGACAGGTTGGCTACCGGCCCACGGAGCGGCGCCAGGTCAGGTAGCCGAGCCCGAGCAGGCTGATCGCCGTCAAGACCAGCAGGGGGAGTTGCAGACCGGTGAACGGCAGGGTCCCACCGTCGTCGGCCCCGACCGCCTCTCCGGCCGCCCCCCCGCCTGAGCCACCGCCGCCCACCGCACCGGCGACGCCCCCACCGGTGGCCCCGGCCTGCCCTCCCCCTGGGGGGGTCTCGCGCTGGTTGGTGATCGTGCAGACGATGTCGTCGGCGATGTCGACCTGGACGCTCGCATCAGCATCGTCGGCGGGCTGGTCGAGCACCACCTCGTTGCCGTTGGCGGTGTCGATGCAGCGGATCGACTTCTGGTAGTCAGCGAGGTTGGTGACGGGCTGGTCGCCACCTTCCTCAGAGACCTGGTAGGCGCCGGCGGGCACGAGGTTCTCCCCCGTGCTGGCGCCATCGCCTGCGTTGTCGAGAGAGTCGATCGTGGTCTGGCCCTGCTTGATCAGCAGGTCGAAGCGCCCGGGATCGGCGTCGGGAGTGATGTTCTTGATCAACTCGATCTTCCCCCGCTCGGTGTTCTCGAAGTGGCAGGTGACCGTCTCCCCGGGGTCGAGCTCGATCGTCGCGGTCCGAGTCCCCGGGTCGGCGCTCGACTCGGTCCCGTTCTCGTCGGAGTCGGTGCAGGTGAGGGCGGTGAGGTCGTGGCCGGGGGTCGGGTCGTCCTCGCTCACCTCATAGGAGCCGGGGGCGACGTTCGCGCAGCTGTCGGTGTTCGGGTTGGTCGGGTCGGAGTCGTCATCGAGCGGCCCGAGCTCGCAGTCGTCGATGTCATCGGTGTAGGTGAAGTCGGTGGGGCCGTTCGGGACAGTGTCCTTCTCGATCACGACCGTGCCGGGCTCGTAGTTGCCGAAGTGGTTGTCGGTGAGCTGCTGGCCCGAGGTCACGCCGAGCTCGGCGTGGCCGCCGTCGGCGAGGTCGGCGTCCCCGGCGGCGCAGTTGGTGTTCGCCGGCGCCGACTGGGTCCAGCCGGTCTGGGCGACCTCGCAGACGACGTAGTCGCCCGGGTCGAGGGAGAGCGAGTAGTCGCCGTTGGAGTCGGTGGTGTCGGAGTCGTGGATCGTCTCGCCGCCGGCGAGGGCGCCGTCGCCGTCGTCCTCGTAGGCGCGGATCACCCAGTTCTCCAGCCCGGGCTCGCCGCCGTCCTTTGTCCCGTCGCCGTCGAGGTCGTTGAACTTGGTCCCGGTCTTGGTGGCGTCCTGGAAGTTGCCGAAGTGGTTGTCGGTGAGCTGCTGGCCCGAGGTCACGCCGAGCTCGGCGTGGCCGCCGTCGGCGAGGTCGGCGTCCCCGGCGGCGCAGTTGGTGTTCGCCGGCGCCGACTGGGTCCAGCCGGTCTGGGCGACCTCGCAGACGACGTAGTCGCCCGGGTCGAGGGAGAGCGAGTAGTCGCCGTTGGAGTCGGTGGTGTCGGAGTCGTGGATCGTCTCGCCGCCGGCGAGGGCGCCGTCGCCGTCGTCCTCGTAGGCGCGGATCACCCAGTTCTCCAGCCCGGGCTCGCCGCCGTCCTTTGTCCCGTCGCCGTCGAGGTCGTTGAACTTGGTCCCGGTCTTGGTGGCGTCCTGGAAGTTGCCGAAGTGGTTGTCGGTGAGCTGCTGGCCCGAGGTCACGCCGAGCTCGGCGTGGCCGCCGTCGGCGAGGTCGGCGTCCCCGGCGGCGCAGTTGGTGTTCGCCGGCGCCGACTGGGTCCAGCCGGTCTGGGCGACCTCGCAGACGACGTAGTCGCCCGGGTCGAGGGAGAGCGAGTAGTCGCCGTTGGAGTCGGTGGTGTCGGAGTCGTGCGATCGTCTCGCCGCCGGCGAGGGCGCCGTCGCCGTCGTCCTCGTAGGCGCGGATCACCCAGTTCTCCAGCCCGGGCTCGCCGCCGTCCTTTGTCCCGTCGCCGTCGAGGTCGTTGAACTTGGTCCCGGTCTTGGTGGCGTCCTGGAAGTTGCCGAAGTGGTTGTCGGTGAGCTGCTGGCCCGAGGTCACGCCGAGCTCGGCGTGGCCGCCGTCGGCGAGGTCGGCGTCCGCCGGCGGCGCAGTTGGTGTTCGCCGGCGCCGACTGGGTCCAGCCGGTCTGGGCGACCTCGCAGACGACGTAGTCGCCCGGGTCGAGGGAGAGCGAGTAGTCGCCGTTGGAGTCGGTGGTGTCGGAGTCGTGCGATCGTCTCGCCGCCGGCGAGGGCGCCGTCGCCGTCGTCCTCGTAGGCGCGGATCACCCAGTTCTCCAGCCCGGGCTCGCCGCCGTCCTTTGTCCCGTCGCCGTCGAGGTCGTTGAACTTGGTCCCGGTCTTGGTGGCGTCCTGGAAGTTGCCGAAGTGGTTGTCGGTGAGCTGCTGGCCCGAGGTCACGCCGAGCTCGGCGTGGCCGCCGTCGGCGAGGTCGGCGTCCCCGGCGGCGCAGTTGGTGTTCGCCGGCGCCGACTGGGTCCAGCCGGTCTGGGCGACCTCGCAGACGACGTAGTCGCCCGGGTCGAGGGAGAGCGAGTAGTCGCCGTTGGAGTCGGTGGTGTCGGAGTCGTGGATCGTCTCGCCGCCGGCGAGGGCGCCGTCGCCGTCGTCCTCGTAGGCGCGGATCACCCAGTTCTCCAGCCCGGGCTCGCCGCCGTCGCGTTGTCCCGTCGCCGTCGAGGTCGTTGAACTTGGTCCCGGTCTTGGTGGCGTCCTGGAAGTTGCCGAAGTGGTTGTCGGTGAGCTGCTGGCCCGAGGTCACGCCGAGCTCGGCGTGGCCGCCGTCGGCGAGGTCGGCGTCCCCGGCGGCGCAGTTGGTGTTCGCCGGCGCCGACTGGGTCCAGCCGGTCTGGGCGACCTCGCAGACGACGTAGTCGCCCGGGTCGAGGGAGAGCGAGTAGTCGCCGTTGGAGTCGGTGGTGTCGGAGTCGTGGATCGTCTCGCCGCCGGCGAGGGCGCCGTCGCCGTCGTCCTCGTAGGCGCGGATCACCCAGTTCTCCAGCCCGGGCTCGCCGCCGTCCTTTGTCCCGTCGCCGTCGAGGTCGTTGAACTTGGTCCCGGTCTTGGTCGCGGGCTGGTGGCATGCGCACGGCGGCAGTTCGACGTAGTCCGGAAGGGTCGGCGCTCCCCCGCAGGAGTCGCCGGGGTTGGTGAACGGGGTAGGGTCGGTGGTGCCGGTGTAGGTAACGCCGTCTCCGGGGGCGGGCGAGCCGCAGCCCTGGAGGGTGACGAGATTGGGGCTGGCTGGGACAGCGGGGACGCAGGAGTTATCGAAGCTGGTCCCGCCCTCGGCCCCCAGCTGCGATCCGCATGTATCGAGGAAGCCCGGAGGGGTGCCGGTGACCTGGCCGGTGTAGGAGCGGACGGAGATGATGCCGCGCGTCTGGGCCCCACCCGAGTCGAATGTGGCGGCATCGAGGTCCGCGTTGTTGGCCGCCTCCACCACGATACTGCCGCCATGGCTGTTCGAGCCCGCGTCGCCGGCGAAGGCGGTGAGCGCGAGACCGCTCGCCGAGACCTTGCCCGCGGTCGACTTGACGGTGACCAGGCCACCTGATTCACCGGGGCCGCCGGATCCGCCCACCCCGTCAGCGTGCACGGCGTATGGAGCGACGCTGGGGCCGACGATGCTGATGTCCTCCTCTGCAAACAGGTCGATCCACCCGGTGCCGCTGTTGCCGCCGCCGCCGGAGTCGGCGTTCACCTCGCCGTTGTGGGTCCCGGTGCTGTCGACGGTGAGTGGGCCGCCCGACCAGATCTCGACGCAGTTGGTCGAGTTGCTCGGCTTGTCGGGCCGGTCGGGAGACTTGCAGCCATTTACGCCCGTCGAGTCGTCATGGCCGAAGGCGACGGACTCCACCAATCCGAACACCGTGACGTCGCAGCCTGCCGCGAGGTGGACGCGGTCGGCGCGCGGATCCCGCGATCGGCTGCTGATCACGCCGGTGTCGCTGACCAGCAGATCACAGCCCGCATCGAGGGTGATCTGGCGGCCGCCCAGCGTGTCGCCAGGGACGCCTGACTGGGTGCTTCGGGACGCGACCAGCCCGTCGAGGTTCATCGAGTGACAGGCGTTGAAGACGATGTCGCCGGCCCGGGACTTGGAGCTGTTTGCCAGCACCTCGGAGCCGTCCTCCATGACGATGGTGCCGGTGGGCGGCATATCGCAGTCCCCGGTTGGGTTGGGGTCGCGCTCGCCGGCCCTGATCGTGATGTTGCCGCCACCGCCGTCGGCGTCGCCGAGTCCCGTTCGCGAGCTTGTGATCTGCAGCGCCCTTGGTTCCGTTCCCGCGAAGGATGACGTCGCCCGTGGCGTTGATCGTGATCGGGCGCCCGAACGCGTTGACGACGTCGCCCGAGATGCCGTTAGTGCCGGCGGCGCCGGACGGAGTGTCGATCTCGAGGTCTCCCGAGAGTGGCGCCCACGGGATCGATGTTGAGCGTCAAACCCGCCGGTAGCCGGGCCGGGGCCGGTCGTCGTCGTAATCTTCCCAGCCGGCCCGATGTGCAGCGTGTGGCCGAGGGTGATCGTCCCGTTCGCCGTCACCGCCGAGTTGAGATCGCACTCGTCATTGCCCACGTCGTAGGTCACCGCGGCATCCCACGCAGGAATGGCCCCACCGGTGTCGCAGTCCGCCTCGTGGGCGAATGCCAGCTCTTCAACGGCTCCGCGCGGACCCTCGAAGAAGAAGGGCACGGCGCCGATGGTCAGGGCCGCGATCAGAATCGCGGCCCTTCTCGCCCAGACTTCCCTGCCCAAAGCGGAATCCAGCGAGCGGGAAGGCCCCTTAGTCAGCGACGTCGCCTCCTCGTTTTGGCCGACCGTTTGACGGTCGGTCCCCCAGAGGTGGACAAGTATCTCCCCCCTAAGGTTCGCTGTCAATCGGCAATAGTCGCTCGGAACGGCTGGCTAGCGGAAATCGACGACGCCCCCGGCAGGACTCGAACCTGCGACATGCGGCTTAGAAGGCCGCCGCTCTATCCAGCTGAGCTACGGGGGCCGGCCGCCGGAGCCTAGCGCCGCTTCCTTCGCTTCACGGCCGGAAATCCGCGATCCCACTACCTACTTTTCAGTGTCATCAAAAGTTGGTATGCTGCTCGGCAGATTTAGGCCGTACAAGGGGTACGAGGGTGCTGGTAGGGGGGTCGGCGCACGGGAATCGGACAGGGATCCCGTGGGCCGGCCTCAGCCCCTGCCACCAGGTGCGCGCAACACCGACTACTGATCCGAGAACGCCGCCGCCCGCGAGTAGAGCTTGTAGAGCTTGAACCCGCGGGCGAACTCCTCCGCGCAGTAGTTCTCGAACAGGTCATAGGCCTTGTCGTCGTCGAGCGTCTCTCCGCTCGCCTCGGTGCCGGCGACCGGACCGCCGACGTAGTCCTTCAGCTGGTCGATCGTCGCCAGCCGCTCGTCGACGGAGGCCTCGTTCCAGTTGGTGCAGTTCGCCAGGTTGATCGGGGCGGCAAGTGCGGGCCCCGCTCCCGATGGTGGGGCGTCGCCGGACGACCCGCCGCAGGCGGCCAGCGACAGCGCCAGCAGCGCCGCCGCGAGCGCGGCCGAGACCGGCCTCGCTCCACCACCGACCCGCCGCACGATTAGGGCTCGGGCGGGGTGGTGAACCAGCTGCAGGGGGTCGGCGCACCCTCCTGGAAGTTGGCCAGGCAGCTGAGCAGCTCGGACTCGTTGTCGGTGACCCCGTCGCCGGTGCTCTCCGCCTGCCCGCAGTTGCCGGGGAGGAAGATCCCCGCGGACGGCGCCGAGTCGCCGGCGGGGTTGATCGGCGGGTCGGCCGTGAGGGTCCCCCGAGTGTTGTCCCTGCCGACGTTGCTGTACCAGCAGTTGCTGTGGTTGCCGGCGAACTCATCCCACCAGAAATCGACCCCGTTCGGGTCCGCGACGCCCGCCGGTGACCGGCTCATGACGTTGTCGTGGAAGCGGTTGCGGTATGAGGTGTTGACCTCGCCTGGGTCGCAGCCCTCGATCTGGTTCGGGCTACCGGGCGGGCATACCGTGGCGTCGGGAACCGAGAAGAGCATCACACCCCGGCGCCAGTTGTTCCAGAAGTGGTTGTTGCGGAGGACGTTGTTGTTGCCGCCCGCGATCCAAAGCCCGGTTCCGACCGGCACCGGGATCGTCGGGACCACCTCGTTGTTGTCGGGCTGGTCGACGTAGGGGTTGAAGTTGTTCGAGTAGAACTCGTTGTTCTCGATCAGGTCGGAGTCCTGCGGGAAGCCGGGGTGTCCGGCGGCGGTGAAGACGTCGGTGGTGAAGCCGAGGGCGTTGTCGTAGACGTCGTTGTGGTGGAACCAGACGGCGTTCGCGGCGGTCCCCGAGTAGCCGGCGGTGTTGTGGTACATGTCGCAGAACCGGATCTCGGTGTTGTAACGGGGGCCACCCTCCTGGGTCTGCTCGCCGGTGTCGGGGGCGGAGCCCGGGTAGATCCCGGCGTCGCCGGAGGTCGTCGCCGCGCAGTCCTGGATCAGGCCGTGGTCGGCGGCGAAAGAGAGCACCCCGTACTCCTCTGTCTGGAAGGTCTTGAAGCGCTCGAGGCGGAACCCGTCCACCTCGTGCGGGTAGATCCCGTGCTCGAGCACGTGGCGCACGGTCATGTTCCGGAGGACGAAGCCGTCGGCGCGGTCGGCGCGGATGCCGACGTCCTTCGCCGGGTTGACCGGCGAGCCGTTGCCGGACTGGACTCGGCCCGCATCGATGATCACCTCATCGGGGCCTGGGCCCGAACCCTCGATCTGGAAGTTGCAGCGGATGCACGGTCCGTTGTCGGGGATTCCGTGCCGGTCCGAGAGCGGCGGCTGCGGCGGATTGCCGCCCGATTGCCGCCCGATCACCGCGATCAGGTTCTGATCGTTGGGGCAGGTCGCGACGTAGCGGTAAGAGTTGGCGCCGGTCTGTCCCCGGTCGTTCTGCTCCTCGAGGCCATCGCAGCGGGGGTCGTTGGTGGGCTGCTTACGAGCCGTGGGCTCGGTGTAGATCCCCGGCATCACCACGACCCGGTCGTTGTTGTTGGAGGCGGTGACCGCCGGCTGGATCTCCTTGAACGCACAGCGCCTGATCAGCTTCAGGTTGAACTTTCGAAGCCGCTTCGCCTCTCTCTTGCCGAACTTCTCAGGGGGCTCGGAGGGCCTGACCTCGACTCCCTTCGCGCGAGCCTTCGCGATCCCCTTGTCGAGTCTCTGGATCGAGGCGTTCTTGTTGACCTTCTTCCTGTAGCCCTTCTTCAGCTTCTTGATCCTCATCCGCCGCGCGTCGCCCTGGAGCGTCTTCTTCGCCTTCCTGATCTTCTTCTTCGGGTACTTCGGGACATGCCCCTCGCAGACCACGCGGGTCTGCCCCGGCGGCTTCCGCTGAAGCGCGGAGAACAGGCCGCGGGTCGCGGGCACCGCGCCTCCGGTGGGCTGGCCGCCCGCGTTGTCGACGCCGGGGTTCGGCCAGTAGGAGGCGCGCTCGATATGGGCCGAGGCGATGGTCGGGACGAGCACCGCACCCGCGGTCAGGCAGACGGCCGCCGCCACGAGACGTCGCTTGCTGCGGCCGATATGAGGGCCCCCACCCGAATGCAAGGGATTGAATCTAAAGGACGCCGGACAAGGATGTCGCAGTTCGCGGCGGCGCTCGCCACAACCGCGACGGGGGTCCGCCCCGCCGGTTAGAGTGCCCGGCCGGTTCCCTCGGGCAACCGGGCCCGTTTCCCCTTCCCCATGTCAAGACCATCCACAGGGCGGCGCCCCCTGATCCTGGTCGCGTCGCTGACCCTCCTGATCGCTGCCCTGGTCCTCTGCGTCGATCGCGGGCTCGGCGGGGACATGTACCTGGACCTGTTCACCGGACGGTTCATCGCCGAGCACGGGGTCGTCACCCACGACCCGTTCCCGACGGTCGCCCATGGGCAGGAATGGCTGAACCAGCAATGGCTCTCCCAGCTTCTCTTCTTCTGGGCGGGCTGGGCGGTCGGGCTGACCGGGATCTCGATCGTCTATGCCCTGCTCCTCGCGATTCCACTCGGCCTCCTCCTCTGGGCCTGCCGGCACAAGGGGCCGTGGATGCTGCTGGCGATCGCCGCGCTCTACTTCCCCGGGATGCTCGCGGTGATCCACCCGCGGGCGGCGGGCTTCACCGTGATGGCCTTCGCGGT
This sequence comes from uncultured Solirubrobacterales bacterium, assembly GCA_963752585.1. Taxonomy (GTDB): domain Bacteria; phylum Actinomycetota; class Thermoleophilia; order Solirubrobacterales; family 70-9; genus CAVVYV01. Next base: position 55,200 of record CAVVYV010000001.1, on the reverse strand, counting down.
CCTGGTCGTCCTCATCCTCGCGGCCTGGCGGGCGACCCCGGACGCGGGGGGGTTCGGCGCCCGCCCCCGGGTCACCCTGGCGGCCATCGCGGCGCTGTTCGCCGTCTGGGCGAACCTCCACGGCGGATTCGTCGCCGGGTTGCTCCTGATCGCCCTGGTCTTCGCCGGCCTCGTCGTCGACCGCTACCGGGGGCTGACCGAGGTGGTCGCCTCCCACCGGGTCGCGCTGCTCGCCCTTGCCGGAGTCCTCGGCGCCGCGATCGCGACCCTGGCGACCCCGCTCGGCGGCCAGATCTGGGCCTACTTCCAGAGCTTCGGCAACCCGGCGATCCGATTCGCGTCGACGGAGTGGCAGTCCGTCCTTCAATCGAAGCCGGCGACCGTCTATCTGGGAATCTGCGCGGCCTTCGCCGGCTGGCTCTGGTGGCGCTCGGCCCCAGCCCCGCCAGCTGGCGCCGCTGCTGGTGGCGCTCGGGTTCATCGCCTTCGCGGCCTTCTCGATGCGCAACATCATCTTCGTCGCGCCGGCCCTCGCCTTCCAGATCGCCTGGGCGGCACCGAATCGCCCCGACCAGGGTCTCCGGGCTCCGATCGCCTTCGCGACGACCGCCGCGATCGGGGCGGTGGTCGCCTGGGCGGCCGTGCTCGGACCGGCCCAGGCCCAGCCCCAGCTTCGCGCCGCCGCGGTCGAGTACGCGATCGACCACCCTCCGAAGAGCGGGCGGATCGTCACCTACGCCGGCACCGGTTCCTACATGCTCTGGCGCGACCCCGACACCCCGGTCGCGATCGACGGGCGGCTCGAGCACTACACCGAGGGCCAGCTGCACGACAACTACGCCATCCTTCGCGGGCATCAGGCGGACCTCACGGTTCCGATCGAGGCCCTGGACGTGACCGCCGCGATCGTCCGGGTCCCTCGCGCGGCCGAGATCCTCAAGGCGCACGGGTTCGCGGTGGAGCTCACCGCCCCGGACGCGACCTACCTCGTCCGGCGCGGCGAGTGCTGCGCTGATTGACCGGGCCGGCGGCTACTTCGCGTAGCTGACCAGTTCCTCCCGGCCTCCGCCGGAGATCCCGATCGTCAGCACCGGGCCGACGTCTCGGGCAAAGTACTTGTGCTCGACCGTGGGCTTGGGCTTGCTCAGCGGATTGACATCCTCCGTCTCGAGGACACCGTCGAAGCTGCCGAAGGGCACCATCGCCTGCGCGTCGAGGCTGAGCACCTTCGCCTTGTCCTCGGCCTCTCCCTCGTAGTACTCCTGGCGGTAGGTGAGTCCGATCGCGGGGTTCGCGGGCATGAGGATTCCGGGCTGTGCTCCGTCCACCCCGGCCTCGAACGATCCCTCGCGCGTGACCACCTTGCCGTTCTTGTACTCCGCCGTGTCCTCGCCCAGGTACCAGACGTTGCCCGCCGAGTCCTGGGCGTACCAGTCGTCGGTGACCTCCACCGGCTCGCCGTCCTCCGAGACGACGTCGCGGACCACCCGCGCCTCGACCCCGTTGGCGATCGTCTTCGTCCGGTCGGTGACGGTGACCTCGACCTTCAGCACCGTCCCCTCGTCATCCGTCTCCTCATAGACCCAGCGGCTGCCGGGCGTCATCGGCCAGTAGGGGTTGTCGATCTCGGTGGTGAAATCCGCCGGGTCGAGGCTGACCGGCTCGCCGCCCTGAGGCAGGTCCGGCGTCCCGGCCGTCTCGGTGCCAGCATCGCCACCGCCGTCGTCGTCCCCGCAGGCGGTTAGGGCGAGCGCGGCGCCCAGGATCCCGATCGCCGCCGCTGCGACTGTGAGCTTCGATCTCAGCGTTCCCATCTCGTCTCCCTCCGTCTGGATCCCTGTGAGGACCCGTCCCGGGCTTGCCTCTGCCTCGAGGTCTATGGAGGCCAGATGAGAGGGGAATGAGGACGAGCTGAGAGCGGCGGACGACAAGCGCCCGCCGCTCTCCCGCCCAGGCGCTGGTGTCAGTTGCCTGACTCGGCCTGGTCGCTGTCGCCCTCGATCACGACGAGGCCGTACTGATCGTCGAGACGGACGTCGACGGTCTTGCCGTCGGCCTTCGTCACCTCGACCTCCCAGGTGGCACCGTTCTCACCGTCGCGCTCGACCGAATTGGCCGTTCCGCCGTCGGTGATCTTCAGCGCCGCTTCCCGCGCGCTGTCGGCACCCGGGCCTGTCGCCTGCTCGTCGCCATCGTCGCCGCCACCGACGGCACCCGCGACTGCGGCGCCGCCGGCGGCGAGCGCGGTGACCGCGCCGCCGACGAGGATGAGCTTCTTCAATCGGGACATGCTGGTTCTCCTTTCGGGTTTCTTGCTGCTTCGGAGGCCAGCTTGTCCAGCGCGGGTGAGGCGGCGATTAGGCCGTTCGCGGCGCTTTCATCCCCAACTCATCGGGACTTGGTACGACCGGTGCTGGAAATCCAACCGGACGGAGGGATGAGTGAGATGAAGATCGATCGAAGGTTGCTCGCGGCCGGCGGGGCCGTTGTAGCCGTCGCAGCCGGTGGGATCGGCGTCGCCTACGCGGTCGGCGGCGGCGACTCCGAGGAGCAGGCCAGCGGCCCCGAGGCGGAGGCGGCGAAGCGCGCCGCGCTCGAGCAGGTCGGCGGCGGCACCGTCCTCGAGGTCGAGCGCCAGGACGGCGACGGCCCCGGCGCCTACGAGGTCGAGGTCAAGCGCGACGACGGCTCGCAGGTCGAGGTCTACGTGAGTGGCTCGAACCAGGCGGTCGGATCCGAGGCCGATGACGATTCGGGATCCGGCGAGGAGAACGAGAGCGGAGAGAACGAGAGCGGAGAGGGAGCTGACGACTGAGCCTGCCCCCGAGAGGGCCGGGTGACTGGCCCTCTCGGGTCGCCGGACTCAAGCTGAGCGAGCGGCTCAGCGCGGGAGGGTGATTCGGAGGGTGGTCGCGACCGCCCTCGAGGCGGAGATCTCCACCGTGCCTCCATGAGCGACCGCGATCGCCCGGGCGATCGCGAGGCCGAGCCCGGCGCCGCCGCCGGTCCGGCCCTCATCGGCGCGGGTGAAGCGCTCGAACGCCTTCGCCTCGAACCCATCGGGAAAACCCTGACCGTGATCGGAGACCTCGAAGACCGTGGCCCCGTTCTCGCTCCGGGCGCTGAGCCGGACCTCGCCGCCGCCATGGCGGAGCGCGTTCTCGATCAGGTTGCCGAGCGCCTGCTCGATCCGGAGAGGGTCGAGCTCCGCGGAGTCGGAGTCGCCCGCGTCGATCACGATCTGCCGCCCTCGATCGGTTGCCCGGCGAGCGAATCGCTCCCGGACTCGCTCGAGCAGCGTCTGGAGGTCAACCCGCTCGCGGGTGATCGGCAGCCGGCCTTGGTCGGACCTCGCGATCACCAGCAGGTCCTCGGCAAGCTGGGACAGCCGGTCGACCTCTTCGGCGGCCGAGCCCAGCGCGGCCCGGAGCTCCTCGGGCGAGCGCTCCTGGCGGCCCGCGATCTCGAGCTCAGTGCGCAGGACGGCGAGCGGTCCCCGGAGCTCGTGACTGGCGTCAGCGACGAAAACGCGCTCGCGCTCGAGCGAGGCCTCGATCCGGTCGAGCATCTCGTTCAGGGTGGCGCCGAGCTGGTGGATCTCGTCGTCGGCGCGGGGAAGCGGCAGCCGCTCGCCGCTTCGCTCGAGGGTGATCTCGCGAGCCCGGCGTCGCATCGCCTCCACCGGCATCAGGGCGCGGCCGGCCAGCAGGTATCCGAGCCCGCAGGCGATCAGGATCGCGATCGGGGCGCCGATCAGGAAGGTGCCGACGAGACCCGAGAGGGTCTCGCTGCGATCCTGGGTCGAGGCGCCGGCGACGACGACAAACGAGCCGGAGGCGGAGTCGGCGGGGCTGGCGATGATCCTCGCCTCGCCCTCGATGCTGGGAACCTCCCGATCGCCGATCTGGATCGAGCCCTGGGTGGCGCGCTGGACCTCGGAGGGATCGAGCGGGCGCTGGCCCGGCGGCAAGGTCGAGGCGACGACATTCCCATTCTGGTCCAGGATCTGCGAGAAGCCCTCCTCGCTCTCGATCAGGCCCCCGCTGCCGAGGTCGGGTGGGCCGCTGGAGCCGGCGACCAATCGCCGCCAGGTCGTTGGCGCGGGCATTGAGGCCGTTGTCGATGTTCTCGTTGAGGCTGTCGGCGACCCGCACGTAGATGAACAGGGCCGCCACCGCGAGCACCAGGACGAGCGCCGCGGCGAACGCCGCGGTGAGCTTCGCCCGGATCGAGAGCCGGTCGGCGATCACGACTCCTTGCGCAGCCGGTATCCGGCGCCGCGGACGGTCTCGATGCTGTCCCGGCTGAAGGGCCGGTCGACCTTCTCGCGCAGGTAACGGACGTAGACATCGATCACGTTGGAGCGGTTCTCGTAGTCGTAGTCCCAGCCGTGCTCGAGGAGCTGGAAGCGGGAGAGGACCTCGCCGGGGCGGCGCATGAACACTTCCAGCAGCGAGAACTCCTTCGCCGAGAGCGGGATCTCGGCATCGCCTCGCCAGACCTGGCGGGTTGCCGGGTCGAGGCGGAGATCGCCGACCTCGAGCAGGACGGGGCGCTCCACCGGCCCGCGACGGGCGAGCGCCCGGAGGCGGGCGAGGAGCTCGCCGAATGAGAACGGCTTGGTCAGGTAGTCGTCGGCGCCGCCGTCGAGTCCCGAGACCCGGTCCTCGACCGAATCGCGCGCGGTGAGCATCAGGATCGGCGACCAGACCCCGTCGGCGCGAAGTCGCCGGCAGGTCTCGAACCCGTCGATCCCGGGCAGCATCACGTCGAGCACGATCGCGTCGTAGTCGGTCGAGCCCGCCATCCAGAGGGCGTCCTCGCCGCGAACGGCGACGTCGGCGGCCATCCCCTCCTCCCGCATCCCACGCCGAATCAGGGAGGCCATCTTGACCTCGTCCTCGACGATCAGAACGCGCATCGCTGCCCCATGCGCTTAAGAGTCTTGCCCAAAGATGAGAGCAAGGTGAGAGCCCGTGGGCTGGCGCCGCGATCGCGATCAGGGCTGAGAGCGGCCATACTCGGCGCGTGCCCACGCCGCTGATCGAGTTCCCCGCCGATGACCCCGATCGCGCCCTGCGTTTCTGGGAGGGGATTCTCGGGGCAACGCTCGCTCCGCGGGGGGCCGACGCCGGCTCGGGGTGGGAAGCCGAGGCCGACGGGCTTCGACTCGGTATCCACGAGCGCGGCCCGGGCCCCGGCGACACCGCCTCCCTCCCCTACTTCACGGTCGCCGACCTTCCCAGAGACGCTCGAGCGGATCGAGGAGCTCGGCGGCTCGGTGATCCACCCGGGCGAGCGCTGGGCGATCTGCCGCGACTCCGAGGGCAGCCCCTTCGCCCTCGCCGCGAAGAGCTAATAGGGGCCGGAGAGTCGGGGCGCCGGGATTCGAACCCGGGACCTTTCGCCCCCAAAGCGAACGCGCTACCAGGCTGCGCCACGCCCCGAACGGAACGAGTCTAGGGTTCCGCCGCGATGGCTGGGGTCGAACCACTGCGGGCTTTGCACTACGACCTCGGCAAGGTGGGATCGCTGTCGGCGGTCACCTCTCCGCCGTACGACGTGATCGATGATCAGCAGCGGGCGAAGCTCGCGGGCCGCTCCCGATACAACGTCGTCGAGGTCGACCTCCCGCGGGATCCCGGTGGAGACGACCCGTACGAGCACGCGGCGAGTCTGCTCGGCTCCTGGAAGGACGAGGGCGTCCTGGTCGAAGACGACGAGCCGGCGATCTGGGCGCTGGAGCAGGACTACGACTCCCCCGACGGCCGTCGCCTCACCCGCCGGGGCTTCCTCGCCCGGGTCCGGCTCGCTCCCTACGGCGAGGGCATCCGCCCCCACGAGCGCACCCAGCCGGGGCCGAAGGAGGACCGCCTCCGCCTCACCCGAGCCACCCGGAACAACCTCTCCCCGATCTTCTCGCTCCATCCCGGCGACGCCTGGCGGCACATCGGCCCCGCCCTCGAGGACCCGTGGGACGAGGTCACCGATGACGAGGGCACCACCCACCGTGTCTGGCGGGTCGGCGACCCCGGGGTGCACGAGGCGATCGCCGCGGAGCTCGCCGACGGCGAGCTGCTGATCGCCGACGGCCACCACCGCTACGAGACCTCGCTGGCCTACCAGCGCGAGATCGGGCCGGGCGGCGGGGCCGACTACGTCCTGATGGCGCTGGTCGCGCTCGAGGACCCCGGCCTCACCGTCTTTCCCACCCACCGCCTGCTCAAAGACCTCACCGAGGAGCAGCGCGAGGGCATCCGCTCCGCGGCTAACGGCGGAGTTCGAGCAGGAGGAGGTCGCCGAGGCCGAGATCGTCCCCTCGCCCGACGACCCTCCCGGGACCTTCGGCTACATCGACGCTCACCATCAGACGCCGTGGCGGCTGCGCCTGAAGGACGAGGGAATGTTGGAGCGCGAGCTCGGCGATCGCTCCGAGCCCTACCGCCGCCTCGACGCGGCGATCCTCGAGCGGGTCTTCCTGATCGGCGCCGTCGGCCTGAGCGCGGACGACATCGGCGCCAAGCGCGGCCTCGGCTACACCCCCGATGCCGGCGAGGCGATCGCGAAGCTCCGGGAGGGCGAATACGACGCCGCCTTCTTCCTCGGGCCGACCCCGGTGGAGCTGGTCCGGGAGGTCGCGGCGGCCGGCGAGACGATGCCGCCGAAGTCGACCTACTTCTTCCCGAAGCTGCTCACCGGGATCGTCTTCAACCCGCTCAGTTAGGCTCGGACCGTGGTCAAGATCTACACGAAGAAGGGCGACGACGGCAGCACCTCGCTCTGGTACGGCGGCCGGGTCGCCAAGCACGACGCCCGCACCGAGGCCTACGGCTCGATCGACGAGGCCAACTCCGCCCTCGGCGTCGCCCGCGCCCTCTGCGGCTCCCGGAAGCATCGCGACCTCGGTACCGATCTCCTCCAGCTCCAGCGGACCTGTTCGTCGCCGGGGCCGAGCTCGCCACCGCGCCGGAGGCGAGCGAGCGCCTGGAGGACGAGGTGAGCAGGGTCACCGATGGGATGGTCGAGGCGCTCGAGGTGGACATCGACCGCTACATGCGCCAGGTCGATCTGCCGCCGCAGTTCGTGATCCCCGGCGGGACCGAGCTCTCCGCGGCGCTCGACGTCGCCCGGACCGCGATCCGGCGCGCCGAGCGCCGGGTGGTCGCCTCCGCGACTCGGAGGGCCTCGCCTCCGAGGCGGTCCTCCGCTTTCTGAACCGCGCCTCCGACCTCGCCTTCGCGATGGCGCGATTCGCCGATGAACCGAACCCGCAGCTGTTCGCGGGCAGAAGGGAGTCCAAAGATGGCAACGACGCGTAGCGCGGTCGCCGTCCGCCGCAAGGGCTACGAGCATCGAGGTCTTGATCCGCGACCACCGCCTGATCGCGGACGAGCCAGAGGACGAGGGCGGGACCGACGCCGGTCCCCGCCCGACCGAGCTGCTCGCCGCCTCGCTCGCGAGTTGCACCGCGATCACGATCGAGATGTACGCCGACCGGAAGGGGTGGGATCTGGGCGCGGTCGAGGTCGACTGCGGAGTACGACACCGGCGAGCGGCGCACCCCAGCTTCGAGCTCGACGATCCGGTCGCCGCTCGAGGAGGCGCTCAGCGACGAGCAGCGCGAGCGCATCCTGGTGATCGCCGGCAACTGCCCGGTCCACCGCACTCTGAAGGCGCAGGATGTCGAGATCACGGACTCGCTGGAGATGCTCGCCGACTGATGGCGCCGCCGTGGATCTCGGACTGAGGGCGCGAGCTGCGTCGTCACCGGTGCGAGCCGGGGGATCGGCAGAGCGACCGCACGGATTCTCTGCGCCGAAGGAGCGAAGGTGCTGCTGGTCGCCCGGACCGAGGAGCGGCTGCTGGAGGCGGCCGACGAGTGCGCCGCGGCCGGAGAGAAGAGCGGTGGCGAGGCGGAGTCGCTCGCCTCCGACCTGAGCGAGCCCGAGGCGGCCGCGACGGTCGTCGCCGAGGCCGAGCAGCGGTTCGGCCAGCTCGACGTCCTCGTCAACAACGCCGGCACCGCCCGCTGGCGCGACCTCGACGACGTCCCCGAGGAGGACTGGTACGCGGCCTGGGAGCTGAACGTGATGGCGCCGATGCGGCTGATGCGGGCCGGGGTGCCGGCGATGCGCGAGCGCGGCTGGGGCCGGGTAGTGAACGTCTCGAGCACCGCGGGCAAGCGCCCCTCCGCGGCGATGCCCGAGTACTCGGTCGCGAAGGCCGCCGAGCTCTCCCTCTCCCGCCTCTACGCCGATCGCTGCGCCCCCGACGGGGTGCTCGTGAACGCGATCTGCCCGGGCCCGGTGAAGTCGGAGCTGTGGATGGAGCCGGAGGGGCTGCTCGACCAGTCGAAGGAGATGGGCGGCCACGACAGCCGCGAGCAGCGCGCTGGAGGCGGCCGGCGGCAAGCGGCCGATCGGCCGCCTCGCCGAGGTCGAGGAGATCGCCGGCGCGATCGCCTTCCTCTGCTCCGAGCACGCCTCCTATGTCGCCGGCGCCGCCTGGAGCGTCGACGGCGGCACCGTCCAGGTGATCATCTAGCCGCGGGCCGCGGCGAGCAGCTCGTCCGAGGTCGCCAGCTTCGCGCCGGCGGCGCTGCATCTCCTCGAGCGCCCGCTCGCCGTCCCCGGGCTCGACCTCGACCGCGCGAATCGCGTCGGTGACCACGGTGGTGTCGAAGCCCAGTCGCGCGGCGTCGATCGCCGAGGCCCGGACGCAGTAGTCGGTCGCCAGGCCGACGACGGCGACCTCGTCCACCCCGCGCTCGCGCAGCAGCCGCTCGAGCCTCGACTTCTCGAACCCCGAATAGCCCTCGTCCTCGCGCCCGACGCCGACGTCCACCACCGCCTCGACCTCGACCTCGCTCATCGCCGGGTGGAACTCGGCGCCGTGGGTGCCCTGGACGCAGTGGACGGGCCAGGGACCGCCCTCGGGTCTCGAACGAGGCGTGATCGGGTGGGTGCCAGTCCCGGGTCGCCAGCACGTGCTCGAACTCGCGAGCCAGCCGCTTGACCGGCTCCGCGATCTCGTCACCTCCGGCGACCGCCAGCGCGCCGCCCGGCGTGAAGTCGTTCTGGAAGTCGATGATCAGCAGCGCCTTCGCCATCGCCACCACCTTCATCTCAGGGACACGCTGGTTCAATGAGCAGCGTACTCCCGTGGCCCCACGCCTTCCGACCTCAGCGCCCTTCTCCTGAGCCCAGCCGAGGCCTCGCGGATGGACGCGGCCGGAGGCCGCACCGAGGCCGCGGTCCTGATCCCGATGCACGGCTGGCCCGAGAACCCGGGCCTGGTCTTCACCGAGCGCCGCGGCGACCTGCGCCGCCACGCCGGCGAGGTCTCCTTCCCCGGCGGCCGCCGCGACCCCGGCGAGGAGCTGATCGAGACCGCCCTGCGCGAGGCCGAGGAGGAGATCGGGCTCGACCGCGACCGGGTCGAGATCGCCGGCGCCCTGCCGCCGGTCGGCACCTTCGTCACCGGCTACAAGATCCACCCGTTCGTCGGGCTGATCGAGGAGGGGCTGCGCTTCGAGCCCAACCCCGCCGAGGTCGAGAGCGTCCTCGTCGCCTCCCTCGAGGACCTGCGGGCCGGTTACGGGAAGCGCCGGCTGGTCCGTCGCGGGATGCCGATCAAGACCGACAGCTATCTGGTCGGCGACGCGCTGATCTGGGGCGCCACCGCCCGGATCGTCGGCGAACTCTCCTCGTAGAGCGCGATGGCTCCATCGGGTATTGCATACTTAAGTCACTCCTTAACCAACCACTGGAGGCAGGATGAGCAAGTTCAGGTTCCAGCAGGCGATCTCCGCGGACGGCTACAGCGCCGGCCCGGATCAGAGCAAGACAGAGCCGCTCGGCACCGGGGGAGAGGCCCTGCACGACTGGATGGTCGGGCCTGAAGGCCTGGCGCGAGGCGCACGGTCAGGAGGGCGGCGAAGTCAACGCCAGCACCCCGGTTGTGAAGGAGCTCGAGACCGGCTTCGGCGCCGTGGTCATGGGCCGCAACATGTTCGGGCCGATCGGGGGCGGCGACTGGGGCGACGGCTCCTGGAAGGGCTGGTGGGGCGACGATCCGCCGTACCACGCACCCGTCTTCGTCCTCACCCATCACGAGCGCGAGCCCGGTCGAGATGGAGGGCGGGACCACCTTCCACTTCGTCACCGACGGGATCGAGTCGGCGCTCGAGCAAGCGCGACGGGCGGCGGGCGGGGACGACGTATTGATCGCCGGAGGCGCGAACGCGATCCAGCAGTACCTGCGCGCCGGGTTGGTCGACGAGTTCCTGATCAGCGTCGCCCCGATCCTGCTCGGCGGAGGCGAGCGGCTCCTGGACGATCTCGACCCCGGCCTCGAGCTCGAGCAGATGGAGGCGAACGCCGCGCCCGGCGTCACCCACATCAGGTACCGCGTGTGTGAAGTCAGGGCGAGCGCGGCGGCCGCCTAAGTGGAGCGGCCGGCTCTAGACGTCCTTCTCGATCGGGACGTCGACGAGGTTCCCCCACTCGGTCCAGGAACCGTCGTAGTTCTTGACGTCCTTCTCGCCGAGCAGCTCGGAGAGCACGAACCAGGTGTGCGCGGAACGCTCGCCGATCCGGCAGTAGGCGATGATCGGGTCGTTGCCGTCGACCACGCCCTTGCCCTCGTAGAGCTCGCGGAGCTCGTCCGCTGACTTGAAGGTGCCGTCCTCGTTCACCGCCTGGGCCCAGGGGACCGACGCGGCGCCGGGGATGTGGCCGGCGCGCTGGGCGCCCTCCTGCTCGTAGCCGGCCATCGCGATCAGCTCGCCCGAGTACTCCTGGGGGCTGCGGACGTCGACCAGATGGGTCTTCGAGTCGAGCGCCTTCAGGACCTCGTCGCGCATGGCCCGGATCTTCTCGTCGCCCTTCTTCGCCTTGAACTCGGCCGCCGGGTGCGAGGGAACCTCGGTGGTGGTCTCGCGCTCCTCGGCGATCCACTTCTCGCGCGGCCCGTTGATCAGCTTCACCTTGTCGTGGCCGTAGTAGCGGAAGTACCAGTAGGTGTAGGCGGCGAACCAGTTGTTGCGGTCGCCGTAGAGGACCACGGTGTGGTCGTTGGAGATCCCGCGGCTGCCCATCAGCTCGCCGAAGTCCTCCGGCCCGAGGAAGTCACGCTTCACCTGGTCCTGGAGGTCGGCCTTCCAGTCGAACCCGATCGCGCCCGGGATGTGGGCCTCGGCGTAGAGCGCCGGGTTCTCGTCGACCTCGACGATCCGGACGTCGTCGTCGTCAGATGCTCTGCGACCCAGTCGGTCTCGACCAGGACGTCGTTCGCGTAGTCAGCCATTTCGCTCTCGCTCTCCTAAGTGTCGTAATCCTGATCGGATTTTACCTATTCACTCCGCGCACAACCCTACTCCTAAGCGGGGCGCGAGGCGCGGTTGTCGGTGGAAAACTGGGTAGCGGCGGCGCTATTGTTGCCGGGATGGCGCAGCGGAGGAGATCGGGGGGGCGGTCCAGTTCAGCCAGCTCGGCGAAGGGCCGATCGAGCTCGGCGAAGGGCCGATCGAGCTCGGCGAGCTCGGCAAAGGGACGTTCGAGCGGAGCCCGCTCGAAGCAGACGGCGGCGTCGAAGAAGGCGCAGGCCTCGAAGAGGACCCCGGCGAAATCGGGAGCCCGGTCGAGTGCCTCCCGCTCGAAGGCCCCCGCTCGAGCGAAGACCTCCGCCGGTTCGAAGCCTCCCGCCCGAGCGAAGACCTCCGCCGGTTCGAAGCCCCCGGCTCGTGCGAAGGCCCCCGCTCGCGGGAAGCCCCCGGCCCGCCCGGCCAAGGAGGAGACGCGCGAGCCCTCGGACCTGGACGCGATGGGCCAGGACAAGCGGCGGGAGGTGGTCGGCCATTCGTACGGCCCCTCGCGCCGCAGCCAGCTGATCTTCTTTGCCGCCGTCGCGGCCGTGGTCGTGGTCGTCCTCGGCGGCTGGACGCTGGCGGTGGCCGCCTTCGACACCGCGCCGGAGAGCTACCCCGACAAGGCGCCGTGGTCGACCAACTCTCAGCTGAGCCCCACCCGGAGCCCCTCCGGACCGTGCGGCGAGCCGGGCAACGCCTATCCCCCGGCCTCGGACAGCCCCTGCGGCACGCAGTCCAAGGCTGAGACCGGGCCCTAGGCCCTAGACCAGCTCGGTGACCGCGGTCGCGGTCCGCTCGGCCCAGCCGGCGGCGTCGCGCTCGTCCTCGATCGACACGACCGGAATCCGCCAGGTGCCGGCCGCCCGCTCGACGATCTCCCGCCGCCGCGCAGGTGGCCATCACCCGCCGCGCCGCTGGCCTCGTAGGCGAAGCCGCGCACCGGCGAGTCAACCAGCTTCTCCAGCAGCCGCTCGAGCCGCGGGCCGTGGATCGCGGCGATCGCCTCCGGCTCGCCGCGGGCCGAGCCGAGCAGCCAGACGACCACGGTGACGTCGCCGCAGAGCTCGAGCACGGTGCCGGGCCGGTGCGGGTCGGCCCCCGCCGGCTCCAGCCCGGCGGCCTCGATCGCCCCAAGCCCCTCGGGCGAGCGGCTGGTCCCGCGCACCCGCCAACCGCGCTCCGCCGAGCAGCGCCCCGAGCTCCCGGCCGCGGCAGCCGCAGCCGACGATCAGGGCCCGGGCCACCGACTAAACGCCTGCCTGCTCAGCTTCGCTTCCGCTGGCGGCTCGCACCCTCGTCGTCCTCGTCGCCCGCTCTGGGCGAAGGGCCCACGGCCGCGCGCCCTGAACGCCTGGTCCTCGCGCGCCTGGCGCTGGACGTCTTCCTCGGTGATCTCCTTCGCGCCGCGCTTGCGCCGAAGCTCGTTCTGGGCGTCGATCATCTGCTGGACGTCGTCGATCTCGTTCTGGGCCTCGACCTCGGGCGAGCGGGTCGGCTTCCAATCGAGCAGCTCGGAGACGCTGTAGTCGCGCGTCAGCCGCGCCGTCAGGACCACCAACAGGACCAGGACGACGAGCAGCGCCAGGATGAACGCGATCACGGTCATACCCCTGGGTCGAGGGTACAGTCATGCGCGTGCCCGAGGCCGTGATCGTCGACGCCCTCCGAACCCCGATGGGCGGCTATCGCGGATCTCTCTCCGGGGTCCGCCCGGACGATCTCGCCGCCCACGTGGTTCGCGCGATCGTGGAGCGGAACGAACTCGACCCCGAGCGGATCGACGACGTCTATCTGGGCGCCGCGAACCAGTCCGGCGAGGACAACCGCGATGTCGCCAGGATGGCGGCGCTGCTCGCGGGCCTCCCGGTCGAGACCCCTGGCGTCACCGTGAATCGCCTTTGCGCCTCGGGGCTGGAGGCGATCAACCAGGCCTCTCGCGCTCTCCGCCTCGGCGAGGGATCCCTCTACCTGGCCGGCGGGGTCGAGTCGATGAGCAGGGCGCCGTGGGTGCTGCCGAAGCCCGAGCGGGGGCTGGCGCGAGGGGAGCAGACGCTCTACGACACCACCCTCGGCTGGCGGATGATCAACCCGCGGATGGAGGAGCTTCATTCGACCGAGTCGATGGGCGAGACCGGGGAGAACGTCGCCGAGCGCTACTCGATCGGCCGCGAGGCCCAGGACCGCTTCGCCCTGCAGAGCCACCAGCGAGCGGTGGCGGCCACGAGGGAGGGCCGCTTCGCCGAGGAGATCGTGCCGGTCGAGGTGCCCGCCGGGCGGCGCGGAGACGACCCGGTGACGGTGAGCGTCGACGAGGGGCCCCGCGAGGACACCTCGCTCGAGAAGCTCGCGAAGCTGCCCGCGGCGTTTCGCGATGGCGGCACCGTCACCGCCGGGAACGCGTCCACCCTCAACGACGGCGCCGCCTGCCTGCTGATGACCAACGAGGAGACGGCCGCCGAGCTCGGCCGCGAGCCCCTCGCCCGGGTCGTCTCGATCGGGGTGGCGGGGGTCGACCCCGCCTACATGGGGATCGGCCCGGTCCCGGCCACCCGCAGGGCGCTCGCGGCCGCCGGCCTCGAGCTGGAGGAGATCGACTTGATCGAGCTCAACGAGGCGTTCGCCTCCCAGGTGCTGGCGAGCGCCGGCGAGCTCGGAATCGACGAGGAGCGCCTCAACGTCAACGGCGGGGCGATCGCGCTCGGCCACCCGCTCGGGTGCTCCGGGGCGCGCCTGATGACCGCACTCGTCTGGGAGCTGCGACGCCGGAAGGCTCGTTACGGGCTGGCGACGCTCTGCGTCGGCGTCGGCCAGGGGGTCGCGACGGTGGTCGAGAACACCGCCGCCTGAACCCCTACTTGCTGAGCTGCAGCGAGTTGAGGATCAGCTGAGCCTCCGCCAACCGCTCCGTCGGGGCGTTCTCGGCTCTCACCACCTCGAGCAGGTAGGCCCTCTGCTTGCCGGCGGCAACCGCGATCAGGCTGACGCTCCTTCCTTCAGCGCGCTGTCCGCCGATCGTCGCGCCGGTGGCCTGGAGGCCCCCGATCGTCCGGCCCTTGCCCGGGCGCACCACCGGATTCTCGTACTCGTCGGCGGTCTCCGCGATCGCACCCTTGCGCAGTTCGTCGGCATCCCGGGCGTCAGCGGGGGCGGAGATCCCGACCAGGACCGCCATGTCGGGGCTTCGAAAAGCGAGGACCCCGCCCTTCTCCAGCTTGGTCCAGTCGCTCGGCCAGCTCACCGCGATCCCGCTCTTCGGGTCGTCGAATGACTCACCCGCCGGGGTCAGCGGCACGTCGACATTCTCCTGGCCCTGTCTCTGGTTGCCGTCGTCGTCGTCCTCAAGCCAGACGATCACCGCACCAACGAGGGCGACCGCGATCAGAACGAGCCCGGCCAGGATCGTCCGCCGGCCCCAGAGCTGGCCCGGGGAGCGAAGCCGCGCCCGCTGTCGCGTCGGCATGTCCGCAGTTTCGCGGGATTCCGATGGGGAGCGCCCTCCGGCGCCCCCCTCGCTGGGCTGCGACCGGGGGCGCCTGCGAGAGCGCCCCCAATCGCCTGGGGCGCGGCGCCGGCCGGCGCCGCCCCTCCCCTGCCCTCCGCTAGACCGTCGCTCGGCGATGACGGACGGCGCGGCGCGTCGTCGCCAATCCGGCCATCACCAGGCCGATCCCGATCAATCCGAGGATCAGGACATCGGAGCCCGTGAACGCGAGGTCTTCGTCGCCCGGGCGAGCCTCCCTCGATACCGGACCGCCGGGAGCCTCCTGGCCACTCGGGCCGGCTCCAGGCTGGCCGCCCACGGCCCCGGCCACCGTGCCGGAGCCGGGCGTCGATGGTGTGGTAGGCGCCGGCGGAGCGACCGCGTGGCTCTCCGACGCCGCGACTGTCGCCTTGATCAGCGCCAGAGGGCCGTCCTCGCCATTGATCCCTCGCTGCGATGCCGCCACCGGATCCGGGAGGAAGAACGGCAGGATGAACACGTTGAAAGCCTCCCGCACGCCGTAGGGCACCGGGGCCTGGTGCACATGCCTCGCCGTCGCCGTTCGTGTCATCGGCGTTGCAGATGACCGCGACGAGGAAGAAGTTGAACAGCGTCTCATCCTCGCACTGCTGAAGGTGAAGCGTCTCTCCGTTGAAGCCGAGTTGAACACGCTCGACTCGTTGGTCTGAGTCGGGGCGGAGTTGTTGCACGCCTGCGACTCGGCGCTCGAGCTCAGGACCCTGAGCTCGAACCCACCGTTCTGCCGTGGCTCGGCGCCATTGCTGACGTCCTCGTTCTGGCTCGCGGAGACGCGCGCGGCCGACGAGCTGCCCTCGGAGCGCTGACAGTTCTGGTCCTCCTCGATGTTCCCCTCCGACCTGAACAGACTGACTCCCGCCTGGCCGAACGGGCTGTTGGAGTTCAAGCGGACGAACTCGAAGCTGTTCTTCGAGCTGTTCTGGGTGGTCTCTGAGTTGGCCTCAAGGGCTCCGAGGCAGATCGCGCCCCCGCTGCCGGCGCAGAGCGGCCCAAAGAAGACGCCGAGTGGACTGAAGCTCTCGCTCTCACCCGGCCCGGTGTCCACGCCCCCCGGCGGGAACTCGTTCCCGAGCACCGAGAGGATGGTGACGTGGCCGTGGTAGGGGTTGTTCTTCTCGCCGCGGGAGCGGCCGATCACGACCTCCTCACAGTCCGTCGGGTCCGGGCATCCCTCGCCGCCGGTCGGATCGCCCGAGTAGGGCAGCTCGCTGCTTGGGAGAAAGTCCCCGGTGATCGCGGTGCCCTGCCCGTGGGGGTTGTTGCCGTGGAGGGGCGGCTGGTAGCCGGTCTCTCCCTGCTGCTGCTGCGGCGCGGCGCCGCCCCCGAGCCCCAAGGCCCTGGAGGACATCGCCGACGACGTTTTGCCCGGAGGCGATCGATGGGGCGATAGCGGAAACGGCGAGGGCAGCCGATAGCGCCGCCAGCGCGGTGAAGCGTCTTGTCCGTCGGTGCCGATCCATCGACTTCCTCCTCAGTTCGCGAGTCCCCGTGTACGTCCAGCAACATCCCCAAATCCGACTACCCATTAGTGAGGAGGGTAAACGAAACTTTAGTAGGTATGCGGAACTTGGACGAGTGTTGGATCAGATCTCGGTGGACGCAAGGGGCGTGTCTGAGCGCCCGCGAAGCCGAACGTCCGGCTCCGATAGCCTCGCCGCGTGCCCGCCCCGGAGCTCGCCAGCGTCGACGGCTCGATCACCGACACCGCCGACGCACGGGTCCCGCCGGGCGACGACGGCCTCCTGCGGGGCGACGGCGTCTTCGAGGTGATCCGGCTCTACGCGGGGAGCCCCGTTCGCGCTCGGTGACCATCTCGACCGGTTGGGGCGCTCGGCCGCGGCGATCGAGCTGCCCGTCGAGCGCGACGCCCTCGAGCGGGAGATCCCGACCCTGCTCGAGCGCTTCGGCGAGGAGGACGGCCAGCTGCGGATCGTGATCACCCGCGGCGGCCGCCGGATCCTTCTCACCGAGAACCTGCCGCCGCGCGGCGAGACCGTCTCGCTCGCCTCGGTTCGCTACTCGCCCAGCGTCATCCTCACCGGGGTGAAGTCACTCTCCTACGCCGCGAACATGCAGGCGACCCGGATCGCCCAGGGCAGGGGCGCCGACGAGGCGGTCCTGGTGCGACCGGACGGGATCGTGCTCGAGGCTCCGACCTCGACCCTGTTCTGGGCGACCGCCGGCGGCTCCCTCCGAACGCCGGCGATCGAGGTCGGCGTCCTCGAGTCGATCACCAGGGCGCGGATCGTCCGCGAGCTCGAGGTCGAGGAGGGCAGCTTCAGCCTCGACGAAGCGCTGGACGCCGGCGAGGCCTTCCTCGCCTCGACCACTCGCGAGGTCCAGCCGGTCTCCGCGATCGACGGCAAGGAGCTGGCCGAGTGCCCGGGCCCTCGCACCCGGGAGGCGACCGAGGCCTTCAGCTCGGTGAGGGACCGCGAGCTGTGACAGTCTCACCTCACCTAGCCCTTGGATTTCGAGCTGAGCGACGAGCAGCGCCTGATCGCCGATTCGGCGCGGGAGTTCTGCGACCGGGAGATCGCGCCCCGGGTCCGGGACAACGATCGGGCCGGACGCTTCGACCGGGAGCTGGCGAGCAAGCTCGGCGAGGTCGGCTACCTCGGGGCGCCGGTCGCCGAGGAGTACGGCGGCCGCGGCCTCGACTATCTCTCCTACGGGCTGATCGTCGAGCAGGTCGGCCGCGCCGACTCCTCGGCGCGCACGGTGGTCTCGGTCCAGACATCGCTCGTCTGCGGGTCGATCGAGCGCTGGGGAACCGAGGAGCAGAAGCGGGAGTGGCTGCCTCGGCTCTGCTCGGGCGAGGCGCTCGGCTGCTTCGCGCTCACCGAGCCGGACTTCGGATCCGACGCCGCCAGCCTCCGAACCCGGGCGAGGAAGACCGACTCGGGCTGGTCGATCACCGGCAACAAGATGTGGATCTCGATGGGGAACGTGGCCGAGCTGGCGCTCGTCTTCGCCCAGACCGATCCCGAGAAGAAGCACAAGGGGCTCGCCTGCTTCCTGGTCCCGACCGCGCACGACGGCTACAGCTCCCAGGAGATCCACGGCAAGCTCGGCCTTCGCTCATCCGACACCGCCGAGATCTCCCTCGACGAGGTCGAGGTCCCCGACGAGGCGATGCTCGGGGAGATCGGGGACGGGTTCAAGGTGGCGATGAGCGCCCTCGACAACGGGCGCTACAGCGTCGCCGCCGGGTGCGTCGGGATCTGCGACGGCTGCGTCGACGCCTCGGTGAGCTACGCCCAGGAGCGCAAGCAGTTCGGCGTCCCAATCGGGAGCTTCCAGCTCGTCCAGGAGCTGATCGCCGAGATGGTGGTGAAGCGCGACGCCGCCCGGATGCTCGTCTGGCGCGCCGGCGATCTCAAGGTCCGGGGGGAGCCGAACACGATCGAGACCTCGATCGCCAAGTACTACGCGACCGAGGCGGCGGTCGAGTGCGCGAACGCCGCGATCCAGGTTCACGGCGGGGCCGGCTACGTCGACGACTACCCGGTCGAGCGCTACCTCCGCGACGCCCGGGTGACCACCCTGTATGAGGGCACCTCCCAGATCCACAAGCTGATCATCGGCCGCGGGGTGACCGGGATCAACGCGATGGTTCCGCCCGCATCTCCCGATGCCTGAGTTGGTCCTCTCCGGGGTCGAGGGCCACGTCGCCCTCTGCCGGCTGAACCGCCCCGAGGCCCGCAACGCCCTCTCCCCCGCGCTTCGCGAGGAGCTGGTCGAGGCGGTCTCGGGATTCGACGCGGACGAGGACGTCCACTGCATCGTGATCGCCGGCGACGACGAGGCCTTCGCCGCCGGTGCCGACGTCAAGGCGCTGAGCGAGCATCGGATCGGCGACGAGCTCAGCCCGACCGAGTCCTTCTGGCGCCGGATGGCCTCGGTCCGGACACCGATGGTCGCCGCCGTCTCCGGCTGGGCGCTCGGTGGCGGCTGCGAGCTCGCGCTGCTCTGCGACATGATCGTCGCCTCGGAGAGCGCCGAGTTCGGCCAGCCCGAGATCACCCTGGCGATCATCCCCGGCGGCGGCGGCACCCAGCGCCTGGCGAGGACGATCGGCAAGGCCCGCGCGATGGAGCTGGTCCTCACCGGCCGGCGCTTCGGCGCCAAGGAGGCCCAGGCGATGGGGCTGGTCAACCAGGTGACCGGGAAGCGCGAATGGCTGGAGAAGGCGATGGAGCTCGCCGAGGTGATCGCCCGGCGGCCGCCGCTGGCGGCGCGGCTGGCGAAGGAGGCGGTCCTGACCGCCGAGGAGACCGGGCTCACCGCCGGGGTCGAGGCCGAGCGCCGGCTGTTCGGGGTTGCGATGGCGACCGAGGACCGGGTCGAGGCGATGCAGGCCTTCCTCGAGAAGCGCCGGCCCGACTTCCACGGCCGCTAGTGAGGCGGTCGTGAGGTGAGCCTCGAGCGGATCGGGATCGCCGGCGCGGGGACGATGGGCGCCGGGATCGCCCAGGCCGCGATCCTCGGCGGCCTCGAGACCGTGATCCAGGATCCCGACGCGGCGGCGCTGGAGACGGGGATCACGCGGATCCGCGACGGGCTCGCGAAGGGGGTCGAGCGGGGGCGCTGGAGCGAGTCCGAGGCCGAGCAGGCCCTCGAGCGCCTCACCACCGGCGGCCCCGAGATCGGGTCCCTGGCCGGATGCGATCTGGTGATCGAGGCGGCGCCCGAGGACCTCGAGCTGAAGCGGCGGCTCTTCGCCGCCCTCGCCGAGGCCTGCGGCCCAGGGGCGGTGCTCGCCACCAACACCTCCTCGCTCTCGGTGACCGCGATCGCCGCGCCCACCCCTGGGCCCGAGCGGGTGGTCGGGATGCACTTCTTCAATCCCCCCGTGCTCATGGACCTGGTCGAGGTGGTGGCCGGGGACGACAGCTCCGCCGGCGCTCTCGAGACGGCCACCGAGGCCGCCCGGCGGATGGGGAAGACCCCGATCCGAGCCCGCGACTCGGTCGGCTTCGTCGGCAACCGCTGTGTCCGCCCGTTCACCCTCGAGGCGCTGCGGATGCTCGGCGAGGGACTCGGCTCACACGACGAGATCGACCGCGTCTACCGGCTCGGCGGCGGCTTCCGGATGGGGCCGTTCGAGCTGATCGACCTGATCGGCGTCGACGTCAACTTCGCCGTCGCCCGCTCCTTCCACGAGCAGTCCTTCGGCGAGCCGCGCTGGCGCCCCCACCCGATCCAGGCGCGGATGGTCGCCGCCGGCCGCCTCGGCCGGAAGAGCGGGCGCGGCTTCTACTCCTACGAGGGGGAGCGGCATCGCGACCCCGACCCCGAGGTGGACGCAGAGCGGCCGGTGTTCGACGACGACGAGCTGGAGCGGATCGCCGGGCCGCTCGGCCCGCTCGGTCCTCGGCCGGCTCGGCGCCCAGATCGCGAACGAGGCCTGCTTCGCCCTCGGCGAGCGGGTCGCCTCAGCCGAGGACATCAACATCGCGATGCGGCTCGGCTTCAACTGGCCGCTGGGCCCGCTCGAGTGGGGAGAGGGGCTCGGCTTCGCCCGGGCGGTGGGCACCCTCGAGGAGCTGCGGGAAACCCACGGGGAGGCCTACCGGCCCTCGCCGCTGCTTCGCCGGCTCGCCTTCGGCGACACCAGCATCCTCGCCGGCTAGTGGCGAGAGGAGCTACCCGTCTAGTGGCGCGAACCCTGGGAGGATCGACTAGTGTCGCTCCGCCGCCCACTTGGGGGCGGCGTGGGATGAGACGGGGCAAGGGAACACTTGCGTTGACGGCGGCGCTCGCCTGCGCGCTCCTGCTCGCCGCGCCCGCGGCCGCCCAGGTGCAGCCCTACGGCGCCAACGACTACGGGGGCTTCCGCAACATCCTTCCGCCGGCGCAGGGCAAGAGCGTGAACGGGGTCGAGCTCGCCCTCTTCCAGTCGACCGGGACGATGCCGAGCCACTTCGACGACCAGCGCCGGATGTACGGCGACCTCGTCTACGCGACCCCGGGGCTGAGCGCCGGCCAGATCCCGAACTTCTTCAAGGACAGCTCCTTCGGCGTCCCTCCCGGAGAGGTGGAGCGGACCTACTCGCCCCGGCCCGGGGTCACCGTCCTCCGCGACAGCTTCGGGGTTCCCCACATATACGGGACGACCAGGGCGAACATGATGTTCGGCGCCGGCTACGTCGGCGCCGAGGACCGCCTCTTCTTCATGGACGCCCTCCGCCACGCCGGCCGGGCCCAGCTCTCCGAGTTCGCCGGGGGCGCCAACAAGGCAATGGACGCCGAGCAGTGGGACGTCGCCCCCTACACCGAGGCGGACCTGCAGCTGCAGATCGACCTCGCCGATGAGGTCTATGGCGCAGAGGGGATCCTGCTCCGCGACGACCTCAGCAACTACGTCGCCGGGATCAACCAGTACATCAGCGAGGCGCTGATCGACCCGAGCAAGCTACCCGGCGAGTACCCCGCTGCTCGGGAAGCTCCCGGAGCCCTGGAAGGGAACCGACGTGATCGCCACCGCCTCCCTGGTCGGCGGGATCTTCGGCAAGGGCGGCGGCGGCGAGGTCAGCAACGCCGAGGTCTACAACGCCGCTCGCGCCCAATTCGGGAAGGTGAACGGGATCAAGGTCTGGAAGGACCTCCGGCTGGCGAACGACCCCGAGGCGCCGACCACCGTCCGCGGCAAGACCTTCGTCTACCAGCCGGACCTGAAGCCGAAGAAGAAGG
This sequence comes from uncultured Solirubrobacterales bacterium, assembly GCA_963752585.1. Lineage (GTDB taxonomy): Bacteria > Actinomycetota > Thermoleophilia > Solirubrobacterales > 70-9 > CAVVYV01. Next base: position 33,616 of record CAVVYV010000001.1, on the reverse strand, counting down.
CGAAGAAGAAGGCGAACGGCAAGAAGGCGGTAACGGCGAAGGCGAAGGGGAAGCGAAAGAAGAAGCGTGTCAACCGCAGTGGGGTGGCGATCCCCGACCGCGGCTCGCTCGTGCCCGGAAGCCCCGACGACGCCGGCGCCACCCAGGCGGCCGGGGCCGGGAGCTCCGACCCCGTCGGCGGGCTCCTCGGCGGGCTGCTTGGGGGAGCCGGCGGCCTCGATGCCGGCTCCAACGCGCTCCTGGTCTCGGGCGCCGAGTCCGCCTCCGGCCGCCCGCTCGCGGTCTTCGGGCCCCAGGTGAGCTACTTCGCCCCCCAGATCCTGATGGAGGAGGACCTCCACGCCCCCGACTTCGACGCCCGCGGGGTCGCCTTCGTCGGCGTCAACCTCTACGTCCTCCTCGGTCGCGGCCAGGACTTCGCCTGGTCGGCGACCTCGGCAGGCCAGGACATCATCGACTCGTTCGCCGAGCGGCTCTGCGAGCCCGGCGGCGGACGGCCCACGGTCAACTCGATGCACTACCTGTGGCGGGGGCAGTGCCGGCCGATCGAGGTCCTCGAGCGGGTCAACAACATCACTCCGAACGTCGCCGACCCGAGCCCGGCCGAGACCTACACGCTCCGGGCCCACCGCACCGTCCACGGGATCGTCACCCACCGCGGCACCGTCAACGGGACCCCGGTCGCCTTCGCCAACCTCCGCTCCACCTACTTCCACGAGGCCGATTCGGCGCTCGGGCTTCTCCGACCTCAACACTCCCTCCCGCACCCAGAACGCTCGGGAGTTCCAGCGGGCGGTGAGCAAGATCGGCTTCACCTTCAACTGGTTCTACGCCGACGACCGCGACATCGCCTACTTCAACTCCGGCAACAACCCGGTGCGGGCGAGGGGGACCGACCCCGAGTTCCCGATGTGGGGAACCGGCCAGTTCGACTGGCGGGGCTGGAACCCGGGCCTGAACATCGCCCAGTACACCGGCTTCGGCTCCCATCCGCAGACGATCAACCAGCCCTACATCACCAGCTGGAACAACAAGCAGGCGCTGGGGGTGCGCGCCGCCGAGGACAACTACTCCTACGGCTCGGTCCACCGCTCGCTCCCGCTCGACGAGCGGATCGCACCGAGGATCAGCGGCGCCGGGAAGATGACCCTGGCGCAGCTGATCGACGCGATGGAGGACGCCGGCACCGTCGACCTCCGCGGCAGCCACGTCCTGCCCTGGATCCTGCGGGTGATCGCCCGCGGCAAGGGCGGCGTTCCCGCGGACCTCGGCGACGAGCTCGCGACCCTGAACGGCTGGGTCGCCTCGGGCGCCCACCGCCGCGACCGCAACCAGGATGGCGTCTACGAGGACGCGCGGGCGGTCCAGCTGATGGACGCCTGGTGGCCCAGGCTGCTCGAGGGGATCTTCCTCCCGCGCCTCGGGAATCCGCTGTTCACGGCGGTGAAGCGCCAGCTCCCCTTCGACGACCCGCCGGGGCCGATCGGCAGCGCCTACATCAACGGCTGGTTCTCGTATGTCCACAAGGACCTGCGGAAGCTGCTCGGCCGCAAGGTCAAGGGCCCACTGTCGCGCGGATACTGCGGCACCGGAAAGAAGCAAAAGAAGCGGATGAAGCGCTGCAAGGCGATCCTCCTCGACACCCTGCGCGCCGCCTCGACGGTACCGCGCTCGACCCTCTACCCGGCCGGCGATGACTGCGCCACCGGCGACGACCAGGTCTGCCATGACACCGTCCGCTTCCGGACCACCGGCGGGGTCGGGGTGGACGAGATCCACTGGATCAACCGCCCGACCTTCCAGCAGGTGGTCGAGGCCGTCGGCCACCGCGGCCGCGGGGTCGAGATCGCGGCGAAGCGCTGCAAGAAGAAGGGCAACGGCAAGAAGTCGGCCGGCGAGGCGGCGAAGGCGAATCCCTGCAAGCCGAAGAAGAAGGCGAAGAAGAAGCGCTGAGCGGCGCCGCTAGGTCGAGGCGCCCTCGACCGCGGCGATGATCTCGCCGGTCTGCGTGCCCCAGTGCTCCTCGGGAGCCGGCGGCATGTCGCGGAGGAACCACTCGGCGTCGAGGGCTCCCTTACAGCCGGAGCCGGCGGCGGTCACCGCCTGCCGGTAGGTGCTGTCGACCAGGTCGCCGACCGCGAAGACGCCGTTCAGGTTGGTCTTGGTCGAGGGCTCCTCGGTGACGACGTAGCCCTCCTCGTCGAGGTCGACCTGTCCCTTGACGAGATCGGAGATCGGGGTGTGGCCGATCGCGACGAAGGCCGCCCCCACCTCGAGCTCCCTCGCCTCGCCGGTCTCGACGTTCTCGAGCGCGATCTTGGCGATCTTGCCGTCGTCGCCGGCGATGAACTCCTTCGGCACATACGGGGTGAGGAACTCGATGTTGTCCTTGCCCCGGGCGCGCTGCTGCATGATCTTCGAGGCGCGGTACTCGCCGCGCCGGTGGACGCTGGTGAGCTTGTCGGCGAACTTGGAGACGAAGATCGAGTCCTCCAGCGCCGAGTCGCCACCGCCGATCACGGCGACGTCCTCGCCCTTGAAGAAGGCGCCGTCGCAGACGCCGCAGGTCGAGACCCCGCGGCCCTGGAGCTCCATCTCGCCGGGGATCCCGAGCCGCTTCGGCTCGGCGCCCATCGAGAGGATCACCGCCTTCGCCTGATAGGTGTCCTTGCCGACCTTGACCGTGTGGATCCCGCCGTCGGTGAGCTCGACCTCGGTGACGTCGTCGGTGATGAACCGGGTGCCGAAGCGCTCGGCCTGGGCGCGGAACTCGTTCATCATCTCCGGCCCCATGATCCCCTCGGTGTAGCCGGGGTAGTTCTCGACGTGGGTGGTGTTCTGGAGCTGGCCGCCCCAGCGGAAGCCCTCGATCACAAGGGGCTCGAGCTCGGCGCGGGCGGCGTAGAGCGCAGCGGTGTAGCCGGCGGGCCCGCCGCCGATGATGATCACGTTTTCGATCCGCTGCTGGTCGTTCATTTCGTCCTTTCGCGGAGGCTATCGGGGCCTACGGACTCCGGGGACTTCACTTCACTTTTTATAGTAGCGCGAGGCTCATGAGCGGGCGGGGGCCGCCTCGCCCACCCCGACCCGCTCGACCGGGGCGCTTCGGCCCTCCGCCTGCCACCGCTGGACCGTCTTCCGGAGCTGGAAGAAGGCGATGATCCCGGGCGGGATCGGGAGCCAGAAGGCGATCACCCGGTAGGTGAGGACCGCCGCGAACACCTCGGTGCTCGGGATGCCGAAGAGGACGAAGGCGCCGATCATCCCGGCGTCGACCGCGCCGACTCCGCCCGGGGCGAAGGGAATGAGGTTCGCGAGCATCCCGAGGAAGAAGCCCTGGACGACGACCCCCAGCGGGACCGCGACGTCGAAGGCGTGGAAGCTCGCCCAGAGGATCCCGATGTTGGCGGCCCAGAAGCCGATCGCCCCGCCGATGGCGAGCGCTCCGCTGCTCGGGTGGCGGACGAAGGCGATCGCGGTCCGGGTGCCCTGGGCGAGGGTCGCGGGCGCGGTCGCGAGCCGCTTGGCGATCGCCCCGAACCGCCCCGAGGTGTGGCGTTCGATCCGGTTCTCGACGTCATCCGGCAGTAGCGCCATCGCCAGGAAGATCACGATCACAACGGCCGATAGGGCGGCGGGGATGACAGTCCCCGACAGCGGCGCCTCCCCCGAGAGGACCCCCGTTCGCAGCAGGACCCCGAACACGATCAGGGCCACCATGTAGACCGAGTAGAGGAGAACGAGGAAGGCGACCATCCGGCAGATCGCCTGGCGCCGCTCCATCCCCGCCTTTCGCAGGGCCCAGTAGGTGAGGATGATGCCGCCGGCTCCCCCCGCCGAGAACAGCCGGGTCGCCGCCAGCCCCGCCATCGTGATCTGGTAGCTCTCGTTCCAGCGGAGGTGGATCACCTTCTCGCCGACGACGCCGCGGAAGAGCGCGACGTAGGCGGCGAAGGCGACGAGGTTGAAGGCGACGCCGATCGCGATCCAGATCGGTTCGCCGTCGCCGATCCTGTCGAGCGCCCCTTCAAGGCCGACGACCCTCGGGAAGAGGACGTAGATCGCGACCACCAGGAGGATGACCACGACGAAGGTCTGGATCAGCCGCTTCGGATCAGCGAAGAAGCTGGGCTCGACCTCCTCGTCAGCGCGCGCTCCATTGCCGAGCTTGGGCTCGTCGAAATCGGAAGCGCTATCGGGGCGCTCCTCCCTCACCTCGCTAATCCTCGCAAACCGGCCTACTCGGCCGCGATCCGCTCCAGTCGCTGCAAAGCACGACTCACCGCCTGGGCGAGCGGCTCGACCGATTCCTCGCCCCAGCGGACCAGCGCGGCCAGGGCCGCGCCGGCGATCAGGTCGACCACGTAGTGCTCACCGAGATAGACGAGACCGAACCCGAGCGCGCCGGCGTAGGCCCAGCCGAGCGCGCCCTCGACCGGGCCCGCCTCGGTGAGCAGAATCGCCGCCATCAGCGAGGCGGCGAAGTGAAGCGAGGGCATCGCCGCCCACGGGTTGCCCCCGAGGAAGTTGTAGAGGGGCGCCCACGATCGCCCCCACTGCTCCTCGCCGACCTCGACCATGATCCGGCGGACCTTCTCGTCGGTATGGCCCTGCTCGGAGGCCCACCACGGGGGTGCGGTCGGCACCGCCCAATAGAAGGCGCAGCCGAGGTCGTAGACGGCGGACATCTGGCGGGCGGAGCGAGGGAAGCGCTCGGGGTGGCGGGCGAGGATCCAGGCGAGGGAGCTGTGGGGCTCGAAGAACCAGAGCCAATGGACCCAGGAGAGGGTTCGGTCGAGGGCGTTCGCCCGGCCGAGCCCGGCGAGGGCGCGCTGGATCCGGACGTTCGGGAGCTCGCCGGCGCCAAGGAAGCGATCCGCCTTGATCGGGTAATCGATCCGAAGCCGCCGCCGGAGCCGCTCGGGATCGTCGTGGGGGACGTCCTTGGCGTTGAGGAAGCCCCACATCTGGAGGCCGTAGAGGGCGGCGTCGCGGGCCCGGGTCCGGGGGCGGAGCACGGCCAGCGCCGGCGGCCCGGCGGCGGCGGCGGCGAGGGTGACGGCGGGCGGCAGGCGCAGCTTCTTCCTCGCCAGCGGCACCGCGATCGCCGCGGCGAGGGCGGCGGCGGCCACCCCCTTGACCAGGGGTCGGAGGTTCGAGCGGCGAGGCGATTCGCGGGCCCTGCGGTACAAGGCGGCGGACTATAGGTCGGGGGCCGCCGACCGGGGCAAGCGCGGTACCACCTTTTTGGTTAATGGCCGCGTTTGCGCATGCCGATATCCGTCCTGGTGAACCCACTCACCATTCCACCCACGGCCCCCGCGCACAAGGATCCTCTCCTGGAGAGCCTCGGCTACGCCGTGATCTCGATCGATGACAAGGGTGCGATCGACTACCTCAACCCCGCCGGGGAGGAACTGTTTGGTCTTCCGCTGGCGGATGCGCGCGGGCGCGCGTTCGCCGCGCTGCTCGACGAGCCCCACCGCGACGAGCTAGCGAGCCAGATCCAGAACCTCCGCCAGGCGGAGACGACCGCCCTCATCGATGTCCCCCGAGAGGTGGTCGGGTGCAGGCTCGACGGCTCGACCTTCGCGATGGAGCTGACCCTCTCCAAGGTCCGGGGGGCGGAGCCGCCGATGCTGGTGGCGCTGGCGCACGACATCGAGGAGCGCAAGTGGATCGAGGAGGAGCTCCGTCACCTGGTCGACCACGACTCCCTCACCGGACTCCTCAACCGCCGACGCTTCGAGCGCGAGCTCAGCCGCCACATCGCCTACGCCGCCCGCTACGGCGAGGCCGGATCGGTGGTCACGATCGGGGTCGATCAGTTCAAGTACGTGAACGACACGCTCGGCCACGAGGCCGGGGATGAGCTGCTCAGGGAGATTGCCGCCCAGATGCGCACCCGCCTGCGTCGCACCGACATCCTCGCCCGCCTTAACAGCGACATCTTCTCGGTGCTCCTGCACGGGGCGGCAGAGGAGAAGGCGCTGGCGGTCGCCAAGGAGCTGGTCGAGCGGATCAAGCGTCACTCCTTCGTCATCGAGCGCCAGCCGATCCGGGTGAAGATGAGCGCCGGAGTCGCGGCACTCGGCGAGCGGCCGCTGACCGGCCCCGAGCTGCTCGCCGAGGCCGACATCGCGATGTACTCGGCGAAGGAGCAGGGAGGCGACCAGGTGGTCTCCTACTCGACCGAGGGCCGAAGCGAGGTCGAGGAGAAGCGTGCCTGGTCGGAGCGGGTGCGGCAGGCGACCGAGAAGGGGCTGTTCGTGCTCGTCTGCCAGCCGATCCTCAACCTCCAGCGGGACGAGGTCACCCAGTACGAGCTGCTGATCCGGATGCGCGGCGACGACGGCGAGCTGGTGCCGCCCGGCGCCTTCCTGGCGACGGCGGAGCGCTTTGGGCTGATCCAGGCGGTCGACCGCTGGGTCGCCCAGCAGGCGATCAGGCTGATCGCCGCCCAGCGCAAGCAGGGCCGGACGCTGACCCTCGAGGTGAACCTGTCAGGGCGGACGATGGGCGACGTCGAGTTCACCTCGATGATCAAGCGGGAGCTGAAGTCAACCGGAATCGACCCGGCCCAGCTGATCCTCGAGGTGACCGAGACGGCGGCGGTCAACGATCTCGACAAGGCGCGGCGGTTCGCCGAGGAGCTGACCAAGCTCGGCTGCCGCTTCGCGCTCGACGACTTCGGCGCCGGCTTCGCCTCCTTCTACTACCTCAAGCACCTGCCGATCGCCTACCTGAAGATCGACGGCGAGTTCATCAAGGAGCTGCCGAAGACGCCCGCCGACCGGCTGGTGGTAAAGGCGCTTGTCGACGTCTGTCACGGGCTCGGGATCAAGACCGTCGCCGAGTTCGTCGGCGACCAACAGACGGTCGACATCCTGCGCGAGCTCGGCGTCGACTTCGCCCAGGGCTACTTCATCGGCAAGCCCCACGCGGTCGCCGACCTGCGGGCGCCGGCCGCGAGCTAGCCCGGTCTGGTCAGCGCCTCGAGCGGGATCAGGAAGGACTCGTACGGGGCGCCGGTGCCCTGCTGGAGACCGATCTCGCAGGTGCGGTTGCCGCAGAGGTAGGCGTCGTGCTCCCGCCCGGCGAGCTCGGCGGACTCCTCCGCGGTCGCCGCCGCGGTGAGCTCGGGATGGAGCAGGCCCCGGTCCCCCGCCATCCCGCAGCAGGTGGCGCGGATCGGGACCGTGACCTCGTCGGCGATCGCCTCCGCCACCTCCCGCAGCGGCCTCGGCGAGGCCGAGGCGGCGGGTCGAGCAGCTCGGGTGGACGGCGACCGAGCGGAGGCGGCGGCGGAGATCGAGCTTCGGGAGCAGCCGCTCCTGGGCCCAGGCGACGGAGTCGATGATCTCGAGCTTCGCCTGCCGCTCGGCGTTCGCCTCGCTGAGGAAGGGAACGACCTCCTCCGCGAGCCCGAGCGTGCAGGAGCTGGCGTCGATCACCACCGGCAGCTCTCCCTCGCCGCTCCAGCCCCAGAGCGCCTCGACCGTCCGGTTCGCCATCAGCTCGGCGCCCTCCCGGTAGCCCTTCGAGATCCAGGGGACCCCGCAGCAGTGGCCCGCCGCGTCCTCGGGGATCCAGACCGGCAGCCCCGCCCTCGCCGAGACCTCGACCAGCGCCTCCTGCAGCCCGGGCCGCCGCCGGTCGAGGCCGTCGCCGGCGCGACCCGTTGACGCCGGCCGAAGATCCGGTTGACGCAGGCCGGCAGGTAGACGGCGGCCGCCCCATCCCGCGAGGTCCTCGGCGGGCGGGCCGGGCCCGGCAGCGGCATGTTCGGGGGCCACGAGGGAACCAGCTCGTCGCTGAGCAGCGCCCGGTAGGCGCCGGCGCCGGCCCGGAACGCGGGGCCGGCGATCCGGCCTGCGCGGAGCCAGCCGCGCGCAAGCGACTCGACCGAGGCCCAGCGCTCGGCCACGCGGCGGCCGCGGCGCTCGGTGCTCGGCGTCTGCTGGCGGGTTCGGAACTCCTTGACCAGCTTCCCGGTGTCGATCGAGACCGGGCAGGCGATCTCGCAGGTGCCGTCGGCGGCGCAGGTCTCGAGCCCGTCGTACTCGAACTGCTCGAGCAGCGCCCTCCGCACCGGGGAGCCGGCGCCCTGGCGGGCGATCTCGCGGCGAATCAGGATCCGCTGGCGCGGGGTCGTGGTCAGGTCCCGGCTCGGGCAGACCGGCTCGCAGAACCCGCACTCGACGCAGGCGTTCGCGACCTCCTCGATCTCCGGGGTCGTCTTCAGGTTCCGCAGGTGGACGCCCGGGTCGCGGTTCAGCAGCACCCCCGGCGCGAGGACGCCGTCGGGATCGGCGAGCCGCTTCACCCGCCACATCAGCTCGGTCGCCTTCGCCCCCCACTCCCGCTCCACGTACGGCGCCATGTTCAGGCCGGTCCCGTGCTCGGCCTTCAGCGAGCCGTCGTACTTGTCCACGATCAGCTCGACCAGCCCCGCCATGAACTTCTCGTAGCGCTCGGTGTCCTCGGGCTTCGAGAAGTCGGGGGTGAGCATGAAGTGGAGGTTCCCCGCCGAGGTGTGGCCCGCGACCCCGGTGAGGAAGCCGTGCTCGCCGAGCAGCGCCTGGATCTCCCGGGCCGACTCGGCGATCCGCGCCGGCGGCACGCAGACGTCCTCGATGATCAGCGCGGTGCCGGGCGGGCGCAGCTTGCCGATCAGGCCGTGGAGCCCCTCCCGGACGGTCCAGGCGACCTCGATCCGGGCCGGGTCGCGGGTGAAGTCGGGCGGCCGGATCAGCTCGTGCTCCTTCAGGATCTCCTCGGCGCCGACGACCTGGCGATCGAGCTCGGCCTCGGTCTCGGCCCCGAACTCGACCAGGAGCGCCGCCGACTCCGGCGGCAGCTCCATCCAGTCGCCCGGCGCGCCGGCGATGTTCTGGCTCGCGACCATCAGCGCCGGGGCGACCATCAGCTCGACCGCGGTGGCGCCGGCGGCGACCAGCGCCGGGACCGGCTCGGTCGCCGACTCGATCCCGTCGAAGTGAAGCCAGGAGACCGTGGTCCGGGCCGGGAGCGGCACGGTGTCGAACACGGCCTCGGCGGTGAACGCGAGGGTCCCCTCCGAGCCGATCAGCAGGCGCCGGAAGATCTCCACCGGCTCGTCGGCGTCGAGGAAGGCGCAGAGCCGGTAGCCGGTCGTGTTCTTGATCTCGAACTTCCGCCGGATTCGCTCCGAGAGCTCCTCGTCGGCGCGGATCTCGTCGCGGATCTCGGCCAGCCCCCGGGCGAGCTCGGGCTCGGCCGCCTCGAAGCGCTCGGCCGCGCCGGGCGCCGCGGTGTCGATCACGGTGCCGGATGGGAGGACGAAGGCGAGCGAGCGGACGGTGCTGTAGGAGTCGGCGACGACGCCGCAGCGCATCCCGCCGGAGTTGTTGGCGATCACCCCGCCGACGCAGGCGATGTCGGTGCTCGCCGGGTCGGGGCCGAGCTTCCGGCCGTAGGGGGCGAGGACGGCGTTTGCGTGGCCGAGGATCGTCCCGGGACGCACCCGGGCCCGGAGGCCTCCGTCGAGGACCTCGATCCCGCGCCAGTGCCGGCGGACGTCGACGAGGATCCCGTCGCCCTGCGCCTGGCCGCTGAGGCTGGTGCCGCCGGCCCGCAGGGTCACCGGGACGCCGGCGTGGCGGCCGTAGGCGAGGGCCTTTGCGACCTCGTCGGAGTCTCGGGCCATCACCACCGCCTTCGGCAGCAGCCTGTAGGGGCTGGCGTCGGAGGCGTAGCGGACCAGGTCGATCACCCGGGTCAGGACCCGGTCCGCGCCGAGGAGCGCGGTCAGCTCGCTCCGCAGCGGCTCGGGGGTGCCGCCGGCGAGCTCGTCGGGGACCCTGTCCGCGGCCGGCTCCCCATCGTCCGGGACGATCCGCTGCGGATCGGGGCGCGCAGCAGCTCCATCGCCCACAGCCTACGCGCGTCGTCCTAGAAGAGCGCCATCCCGGGGGTGACCGGGACCTCGATCAGCTCGGGCTGCTTCGAGGAGATCGCCGACTGCAGCGCCTCCCGGAGCTCCTCCCGCCCGCCGACCCGCTTCGAGGAGACCCCATAGCCGTCCGCGACCGCGGCGGTGTCGACGGCGGGCAGGTCGAGGCCGGGCGCCCCCTTCACCTCCTCGATGTCCGCGAACCATTTGAGGATCGCGTACTCGCGGTTCTGGAGGACGAGGAAGGTGACCGGGACCTCGTAGGCGACCGCCGACCAGAGCCCGCTGATCGCGTACTGGGCCGAGCCCTCGCCGAGGACGCAGACGACCGGGCGGTCGGGCTGGGCGAGCTGGACCCCGATCGACGCCGCGAGCCCGAAGCCGAGCCCGCCCCCGGCGCCGAAGTAGTAGCTGCCCGGCGCCGACAGCCGGAGCTGGTTGCGGAGCGCCAGGGTGCTGGAGGGCGACTCGAGGACGACGATCCCGTCGTCGGGGAAGACGCCGGCGAGGGTGTGGTGGACCATCGTCGGCGTCAGCGGATCGGACTCCTCGCCCGGTGACGGATCGGGAAGCGGCTCGGGCTCGGCCCGGTCCGCCTCCCCCACCTCCTCCAGCAGCGCGCTGACGGTGAGGGCGACGTCGGCGACGATCGCGTCGCCCATCGGCGCCCGCGCCGCCTCGTCGGGGTCGCTGGTGATCGCGACCAGCTCCGCGCCCTCGGGCAGCAGCGGCCCGGGGATGTAGGGGTAGTAGGGGAAGACCGAGGAGCCGACGACCAGGATCAGGTCGCGGCCCTTGAGCGTCTCGGCGACCGGCCCGATCGCCGGAGGGAGGACGCCCTGGAAGAGCGGGTGGCCCTCGGGGAACCCGAGCCGCCCGCCGCCGGGCGCCGGCGAGGCGAACACCGGCAGCTTCTGGCGCTCGGCCAGAGCGACGACGTCGTCCCAGGCGCCGCTCGCGTCGATCTCGGGGCCGGCGACCAGCACCGGGCTCTTCGCCTCGGCGAGCCGCTTGGCGAGGTCCTTCACCGCCTCGGGGTCGGCCGATGCCCTACCCGTCACCGACCGGGCGATCGCCTGTCGCGCCTCGGCCTCGTCGACCTCGGCGGTCCAGTCGTCCATCGGCAGCGAGACGAAGGCCGGCCCCCGCGGTGGCAGCGAGGCGATCTGGATTCCGTGGGCGAGCGCCAGCGGCACGTCCTCGGCCCGCGGCGGCTCGAAGCTCCACTTGACGAACGGATGGACGACCCGGGTCGCGTCGCGGTTGGTGAGGTTGGCCTGGATCGTGATCTGGGCGCGGACCTGCTGGCCGGCGGTGACCAGCAGCGGCGAGTGATTCGCCTGGGCGTTGAAGAGCGCCCCCATCCCGTTGCCAACCCCGGGTGCCGTGTGGAGGTTGACGTGGGCGGCGCGGCCCGAGGCCTGTGCGTAGCCGTCGGCCATCCCGACCGCGACCGCCTCCTGGAGCCCGAGGACGTAGCTGAAGTCATCGGGGAACTCGGCCAGCATCGGCAGCTCGGTCGAGCCGGGGTTGCCGAACATCGTCGTCATCCCCCGCTCCCGGAAGAGCTCGAACGCCGCCTCGCGCACCGTGGTCACGGCGCGGACCCTAGTCGGACTGGTTCAGCTCGGCCACGTCCGCGAGATCCTGCTCGTCGACCGGCCGCCAGCTTGCTGCGGATCAGGAGTGTCCTTGTCGAGCACCGGGAAGCGGCGGCCCGAAGGCCTCGACCTCGATCGCTCGGGAACGCGCCTCCTTCCAGCTCGGCACGCCCTCGAGCCTGTTGAAGATGTCGATCGCCGCCAGCGCGGGTCTCGAACAGGCGGTTCTCGCGGCGCCATCCACTTCGGGTCGGCTCGTGGCGAGAGCTTCACCCAGCGGCCGGATGAGAGCCGGTAACTCGGCCTCCAGTTCGACGAGCGCAGCGATCAGACGCCGGCAGTTCGCGACCCGGCGGTCGACGACGATGTCGAGGTCCTGCGTCAGTCGCTGGGAGCCGTGCGCGATCACCGCCAAGCCCACCGATCACGACGAAGTCGACCCGATGCCGCTGCCAGGACATCGAATCGCATCGGCGATCTCGATCCACCGGCGAGTCTTGACGCCCCTAGGCGGCCGCTCTCGCCTTGCCATGGAGCTCCCCGGCCAGCCTCATTCCAACCCGCCGCTCGCTCCAGCCGCTCCCCGGGGTCAGGAACCGGCGCGCGTACTCCGTGTGCTGCGGCTCGCTCGGCGGCTCGGCGATCTGCACCAGCTCGATCTCCGGCCTCAGTCCTAGCCCGGCCAGCAGCCGCGACCACCGCTCCAGCGACGGCACTTCCCGCCCCGCCTCGATCCGGCTGATCGCCGACTGGGACACACCGGTCCTGAGCGCGAGCGAGGACTGACTCACCCCCCTCGCCTCGCGCTCATGGCGAAGCGTGGCACCAATCGTTCCGTTCTGCTCCCGCGTCTCCATACTGGATTCAGTATAGGCGACAGACCTTCTCTCCATGCTGCATTGAGTATCGGGTTCACCCGAACCGAGAGAAGGAGGATCCGATGGAACAGTCATCCGGTGCCGAGCACGAGCGACTCGAGGTGCTGATCGGCAGGTGGAAGACCGAAGGCCGGACCAGGGAGACTCCGGACGCCCCAGCGTTGACGATCGATGCATGGGACACATACGAGTGGGCGCCGGGCGGCTTCGCGCTCCTGATGGAGTCGACGCCAAGATGGGGGACGAACAGGTCGAAGGGGCCGAGATCATCGGCTACGACCCCGAGCGAACGGCCTATGTCACCCAGTACTTCGGCAACGACGGGCTGGCGTCTTACGAGGCCGAGCTGGCAGAGGAGGACGGCAGTCTCAGCTGGAGGATGCGGAGCGACACAACTCGGTTCGCCGGCACCTTCAGCGATGACGCCGCCGTCTCACCGGGCAGTGGGAGCTGCTGGACGACGACGGAAACTGGCAGCCCTGGATGGACATCACCCTGACCAAGCAGGGCGACTGAGCGGAGCCTAGGCCGGCGTCGGCGCCGCGCGACTCTGCTTCGGCCTCCGCCTCCGCGGCGATCACCCGGCGCTCGGCGAGGCCGCCGAAGTCGACCGGGCCCGGCATCAGCCGCTCGGGCGGCGCGATCTCGACCCCGATCGCCGCCATCCGCCGCTTCAGCGCCTGGTAGGCGAAGCCGTAGATCTGCGATGAGTGGTGGCCATAGGAAACGAAGTCCGAGGGGTCGTCGGCCTCGGGCGGGCAGAAGACCTCGGCCGCCGCCGGCAGCAGCTTCTCGAGCGTGTCGACGACGACCTTCTTCATCTCCGGCCGCTCCTCGCAGACGTCCTTGAGGAAGCGGACACCGAAGGCGATATGGCGGTGCTCGTCCTGCTCGACCTTGCGGAATCCCTCGTTGAACCCCGGGTAGAGGTCGTGGTCGGCGGTGTACTCGATCATGATCCGCTGGCCCGGCATCGCCAGCACCCCCTCGGTGACCATGTGGTAGGTGACGATCCCCTCGACGAACAGCTCGAGGTCGTCGGGCCTCGCCTTGATCCGGTTGGCGACCTCGCGGAGCGAGTCGTCGAAGAGGAAGTGCCACGGTCCGAGCATCCGCTCCTCGATCTCGTGGAGCCGCGCCCGGAAGCTGCCCGACTCGAGGCCCATCACCTCGGAGGCAAAGCGATCGAAGAAGACCGCGTGGCGCATCTCGTCGACGAGCTGGGTCGCGAGGAAGGCCTCGACCTCGCCGCTCGGGGCGGCGAGCAGGAACGGGGCGAGGTCGGCGGTGACCCGCTCCTCGCCGACGTAGAAGCTGCCGATGCTGAAGGCGGTGTGCTGCTGGGCCTCGCTCGGGCTGACCAGCCAGTGCTCGCGGTCGACCGTGAAGTCGAGCTCGTGGGCGCGCCAGTTCTGGCGCTCCCAGAGGGCATAGAGCTGCTCGTAGCTCATCAGTCCGCCCCGCGGCCGCTTCGTCTCGCCGGGATCGCCGGCGTCGGAGCCGGCGCCGTTCGCGCTCGCGCTCTGGGCCCGTCCTCCCCAGCTCCCCGAGTTCCGCGCCTGCCAGGCGCCCTGGCGCTGCTCGCGCGCCATCTCGGGGCCGTCGATCCCCTCGGCCCGGTCGATCCAGCGGCCGAGCCGGGTCACCGGCGGGATCCGCCCCTCGATCTCGGTCAGCCCCAGCCGCATCCCCTCCGACGGGGTGACCTCGCCGGAGAGCATCCGAAGCCAGTCCGAGAACCGGATCCGGACGAGGGCGTCGGGCTCATCGCCGAGGCCGCGGCCCGCACGGACGGCGCCGTCGTCTACGTCTATGTGCCACTGGCCGCCGCCCTCGCCGACCAGCTCGTAGGCGACCCGGAAACGGTGACCGCGGGTCCACTCGGGATCGATCGCGTACGCGAGCGAGCGGAAGAGGAGGTCGGGATCGACCGGGAGGCCGAGCTTGGCGAGGTCGCGGGGCCCGGCGTCCTCGGAGAGCCGGCGGAGGGCGAGCGCCTTCCGGCGCTTCCCGCGGAGCTTCAGCCGTCCCCGGGCGAGCTGGCCGATCGGGCTTGCGCCCGCCGCCAATCTGGCGAGGGTGCTGGCGTCGGTCGAGATCGCAAAGGCCTCGCCGTTCAACTCCCCGCCGCCGTCGACCTCGCTCACCTCGGCGCGGTCGCCGCGGGGCTCGACCCGCCAGGCGCCGAGCTCCTCGAGCTCGAGCCGGTAGCTGAGCCCGGCCGGGAGGCCGGCGGCCGCCGCCGGCAGCGACTGGAGGACGAGACGAGCGGCGAGCTCCGGGTCCGACTCGGCCATTCGGCGCATCGCCACCGCGGTCGTTCCCTTCGAGACCTGACCGTTCCTCGCCATCGCCTCTCCTCTCGGCTTGATCAACGGCGGCCACAAACACCGCCGCCGGGTCTTGGGTCCGTCGATCATCTCAAATAACTGGCCAGCTGGCCAGTTCTGTGATTCCCACCGCCGCTCCGCGCGGCAATCGGGTCTCGCGCCCGGCTCCTTAATAGACTCACGCGCGACTTGGGCCCCGAGACCGCCCACTCTCCGAACGCGGACGATCTCAACACCCTCTACTGGGTGCTGCTCGCGATCGCCGGGATCCTGGTGGTCGCGATCAACCTCGCCCTCGTCGCGGTCGTCGTCCGCTTCCGCGCCGCCCGCGGCCGGGAGCCGCGGCGGCTGAAGACCCGGCGCCCGCCGCAGCTCGCCGCCGGCGCCGCGTTCGCGGTCCTCGCCGCCGCCGTCCTCGTCGCCGGAATCGTCTTCACCGAGAGCGCCAGCGACGTCGAGGCCTCGGGGCCGGACGGGCTGGAGGCCGCGGCCAACACCACCGCCCAGCGCCAGGTCAGCCTGCCCGCGGGCGACCCGGCCCCGCTCGCGATCGATGCGGCCGGCCAGCAATGGATCTGGCGCTACGAGTACCCCGACGGCACCTTCTCCTACTACGAGCTGGTGGTCCCGGTCGACACCGCGGTCGTCGTCAAGCTCGACTCCACCGACGTCGTCCACCGCTGGTGGGTGCCGGGCCTCGGCGGCAAGTTCGACGCCGTCCCTGGGGAGGCGAACTCGACCTGGTTCAAGGCCGACGAGGAGGGCACCTATGAGGGCCAGTCCTACGCCTTCTCCGGCCCGGCCTACGCGGTGATGCGGACGAAGGTGAGAGTGGTCTCGGTGACCGAGTACGAGCAGTGGCTCGAGGACCAGGCAGCCGGGATCCAGGAGTCGCAGGCGTTCGTCCAGGAGCGGGTCGCGGAAGCGACCGCCGGGACCGAAGGGGCAGCCGAGACCGAGGCGGGTGGCCCATGAGCGACGGCCGCGCCCTCTCCCCGCACCGGCCCGAGCTGGTCACCGAGCGCGTCCCCTCCCCCGCACCCCGTTGGCTCGAGTTCGCGACCAGCACCGACCACAAGGACGTCGGCCGGATGTTCATCGGCGCCGCCCTCTCATTCCTCTTCGTCGGCCTCGTCGGCTTCCTGTTGATGCGGCTCCAGCTGGTGGTTCCCGAGAACGACCTGATCGATCCGATCACCTTCAACCGGCTGCTCTCGGTCACCAGCGCCGCCCTCGTCGTCCTCTTCGCGCTCCCGCTCGCGGTCGGGCTCTACACCTACGTCGTCCCGCTCCAGATCGGGGCCCGGGCGCTCGCCTTCCCCCGGCTCGCCTCGCTAGCCCTCTGGCTCTACCTCGCCGGCGGCGTGATCCTCTTCACCAGCTTCGTCTACACCCCGCCGGAGTCGGGGTTCAACGCCTGGCCGCCGCTCTCCGACACCGTCTTCACCTCCAACAACGGCGTCGACGTCTGGATCACCGCCGTCGGCCTAGCCGTCCTCGGCCTCGTCCTCCAGTCGATCAACCTCGCGGTGACGGTGGCGAAGCTGCGCGCCCCGGGGATGGCCTGGCGCCGGCTCCCCCCGTTCAGCTTCTCGGGGCTGGTCTCGAGCTGGGTTCTGATCGTCGCCGGCTCGGTGATGCTGGCGGCGCTGGTGATGCTCGAGATCGACCGCAACTTCAGCGGCGTCTTCTTCGACGCGGGCGAGGGCGGTGCCCCCCTCTACTACCAGCACCTGAGCTGGATCTTCTTCACCGGCTGCTACCTGCTCTTCCTCCTCCCGGCGATCGGGGCGATCTCCGAGATCCTCCCGACCTTCTCGGGCAAGCCGCTGCTCTCCCGGGGCGCGGTCTCCGGCTCGATCGCGGCGATCGGCGCCCTCGGCCTCCTCGCCTGGATGGAGAACATGTACACGGCCGCGATCCCGGTCGGGTGGCTCTACTTCGCGATGGCGGCGTCGCTGCTGCTGGCGGTGCCGCTGGGGATCCTGTTCGTCAACTGGATCGGCACCCTCGCGTTCGGGGTGATCCACCTGCGCGCCCCGATCTGGTTCGCGCTCGGGGCGATCTCGACCCTCGCCTTCGGCCTTGCCGCCGAGCTGATGCACGCGGTGATCCCGGTCAACTGGCTGCTCGCCGACACCACCGACGCCACCGCAGTCGACCGGCTACGTCTTCGTCGGCGGGCCGGTGCTCGGCGGGCTCGCCGCCCTCTACTACTGGTTCCCGAAGATGACCGGGCGGACGATGGGCGAGGGGCTCGCGGGGCTCTCGCTGCTGCTGATCATCGTCGGCGCCCACCTCACCCTGATCCCGATGGCCCTCGCCGGTCTCGAGGGCCAGCCGGTGGACGTCTACAAGTACTTCGACGTCGGCTCGCTCGACATCTACAACCTGCTGACGACGATCGGCGCCTTCGTCCTCTTCGGCGGGATCACCGCCTCGCTCCTGAACGCTTACCTCAGTGTCCGCAGCGGCGCCCGCGCCGGTCACGACCCCTGGCACGGCGACACCCTCGAGTGGCTGGCGCTCTCGCCTCCCCCGCCCCACAACTTCGACGTCGTCCCGGACGTCCGCAGCGAGGAGCCGCTCCGCGACATCCGCGAGGCGGTGAAGCAGCACGAGGCGCCCGAGCCGGCCCGCTCGGCCGAGCCCGAGGCCGAGCCGTCGGAGAGCACCGAGCCGGTAGCCTGAGCCGCATGAATGGCCCTGGTGGGACTCGCGCCGGCGAGGGCGGTGACGAGCTTCGCCGGTTTCGCCGCCTCGCGGACCTGACCGCGATCACGACCTTCTTCCTGATCATCGTCGGCGGCGTCGTCCGGGTGAGCGAGTCCGGCCTCGGCTGCGGCCCCGGGGGCAGCGGCACCGAGGGCTGGCCGCTCTGCGGCGGCGAGGTGATCCCCCTGGTCGGCGACGTCAACCGGATCATCGAGTTCTCCCATCGGGTCCTCGCCGCGATTGTCGTCGCCCTGATCGCCCTGCTCGCCTGGCGGGCGTACAAGGGGCTCCAGGGGCGCCGCTGGGCCTGGCGGGGCTCCGTCGCCGCGGGAATCCTGGTCCTCGCCCAGGCGGGTCTCGGCGGACTCACCGTCGAGCACAGCCTCGCCGAGGAGCTGGTCGCGGCCCACCTCGGCCTCGCGATGGTCCTCATCGGCCTCCTCCTCTGGCTCAGTTTTCGGGCTCGCACGGATCTGGTGGCCACGGAGGGCAAGCCCCCTCCGCCCACCCCGGTCCGCGGCCTCCGTCCGTATGCCGCCGTCGCCGCGATCCTGCTGCTGGCGGCGATCGTCGCCGGCGGCTACATGGCCGGCACCGAGGAGGAGGGGGTGAACGAGGCCGGGCCGAACATCGCCGGCGCCCACCTCGCCTGCGGCGAGACCTTCCCGACCTGCCTCGACAACCGCATCCTCCCCTTCGGGGAGAGCCGGCTCACCGACATCCACCTCACCCACCGGGTCCTCGTCTACGCGGCGACCGCGGCGATCCTCCTCCTGCTCGGGATCGCCTACCGGCGCGGCTCGCGCTCGCGACTGCTCGGCCTCGCCGCGCTCCTGCTCCTGGCCCAACTCCTGCTCGGGGCGCTCAACGTCTGGCTCGGCGAACACGCGGTCCTCGTCGTCGCCCACCTGACGATGGCGACGCTGCTCTGGGGGTGCCTGCTGCTGATCGCCTTCCGGCTCGCCTGGGCCCCGGCGACCGCCACCGAGGGCTCGCGGGCGCCGCGGGCCGAGGCCTCGACGGCGGCGGCCTGATGGAGCTGAAGAGCAGCACCCTGAAGCGGGGCCGCCTCGGGCGCGGGCACCGGGAGATCGACCCGCCCGCCGCGAACGGAAACGGCGACCCGGCGGCCGGCCACCGCGACCGGGTGATGCGGACCGCGATCGCGACCGCCAACGACTACGTCAGCCTGACCAAGCCGCGGATCATCTCGCTGCTGCTGCTGACCGCGATCGCGACGATGTTCGTCGCCGACCCCTCCGGCCCGGCGCTCTCAACAATCCTCTGGACCGCGCTCGGCGGCTACCTCGCCGCCGGCGGCGCCGGGGCGATCAACCACTACATCGAGCGCGAGCGCGACGCCCGGATGGAGCGGACCAGCGAGCGGCCGCTCGCCAGCGGCAGGATCCCCCCGGCCCGGGGGCTCGCCTTCGGGATCGCCCTCGGCGTGATCGCCGTGGTCGAGCTGGCGATCGCGGTGAACCCGCTGACCGCGGCGCTCGCGGCCACCGGCCTCCTCGGCTACGTCTTCGTCTACACGCTGTGGCTGAAGCCGCGGACGCCGCAGAACATCGTCCTCGGCGGCGCCGCCGGCGCGGTCCCGCCGCTGGTCGGCTGGGCGGCGGCGACCGGCGAGCTCTCCGCCCAGGCGCTGTGGCCGTTCGCGATCGTCTTCTTCTGGACCCCGCCGCACTTCTGGGCGCTGTCGCTGCTGATCGCCGACGACTACGCGCGCACCGGGGTGCCGATGCTGCCGGTAGTCCGCGGCGAGCTCTCGACCCGCCGCCAGATCCTCGCCTACTCGGTGCTGCTCACCGCGGTGACGATCGGACCGGTCCTCACCGGGCTCTTCGGGACTCTTTACCTGGTCTCGGCACTGGCGCTCGGGGCCGGCTTCACCGCGCTCGCGCTCGCTCTGGTCGCGCGCCCCTCGCGGGCCGCCGCCCGCCGCCTCTACCTGAGCTCGCTCGCCTACCTGGCGCTTCTCTTCGTCGCGATGGCCCTCGACCGGGCGCTATAGGGTTCGGCCGTGGACCGCAATCGTGCCCGGGCGAACATCAAGTCGGGAATGGTCACTGCCGGCCTCGCCCTGTTCACGTTCGGGCTCGCCTTCTACGTCGCGATTCTCTACTTGGGATGAGCGAGCCGCGGAAGCCGACCGAGCTGATCTACCTCGCCGCGCCGTCGGCGCTGCCGGCCCTGGTCGCGATCGGGCTCGCGGCGGTGGTGGTCGGGATCTACGCCTGGTGGCCCTACTCGGTCGCCGGCGGCCTGATCGCCTTCATCTGCTTGATCGCCTGGCTCCGGATGAACAAGCGCGAGATCGCGAAGATGCCGCTCGAGCAGCGCCCCGACACCGCCCCGATCCCGCTCTCGGTCTCGCCTCCGCCGGAATAAAACGGGTTGCTCCTCGGCTTCGCCTGCGGAGCACCCTCGCACTAGGGCGGCGTCATCGACGACGTCGCGCCGGCCGCCGTCCAGCAGCGGACGATGTCGCGCATCGAGAGCACCCCGACCAGCTCGCCGCGGTCGACCACGACCAGGTGGCGGATCCCACGCTTGCACATCTCATCGGCCGCCTGCTCGAGGCTCCAATCGGGGGCCGCCGAGATCACGCTCTCGCTCATGTGATCGGCGACCTTCTCCTTGTCGAGGTCGTCGCCGCTGCCGACCGAATGGAGGATGTCGCGCTCGGTGATGATCCGCGGCCCCGGGGACTCGTCGTCGAAGACGAGGGCGGCGCCGGTCCCCTTCTCCGTCATCTTGGTGGCGGCCTGGCGCAGGGTGTGGCCCGGACCAAGCGCCAGGACCACACTCGACATCCCCTCGCGAACCTCCACCAGCTCCTCCGTCTGATCCGGCGGCGGTGTTAGGGGCCGCCGAAATCGATCAAGTGCCCTTCGGTGCAAGGTTATCCCACGGCCGAGAGCGCCGGTGGAGCATCTGTGACGCCGTGGACGACATATAGGATTCCGCTCCGCATGCGGCTCCTCAGGGACCATCGACCCGCCGGGCGGGCCAGGTTGCTGCTCGGCGCGGCCGTCGCCGTCGCCGCCCTCGCCGGGTTCACCGGCTGCGACCTCCAGGAGAACGCCGACCTCGACAACGGCGAGCAGCTCTTCACCCAGAAGTGCGGCACCTGCCACAGCCTGACCGGCGCCGGCACCAGCGCCACGGTCGGGCCGAACCTGGATGACGCCTTCGCGGCGTCGCGGGAGGCCGGGATGGACCAGGACACGATCGAGGGCGTGGTCGAGTCCCAGATCTCGAACCCGCGGCCGGCGACCCCGGAGCAGACCGCCGTCTACATGCCGGCGAACCTGGTCGAGGGCGACGACGCCGTCGACGTCGCCGCCTACGTCGCAAGCGTCGCCGGGGTACCCGGGATCGAGCCGCCGGAGTTCGTCCCGACCGAGTTCTTCGCCACCAACTGCGGCGGCTGTCACACCCTGAGCTCGGCGGGAACCACCGGCACGATCGGCCCCAACCTCGACGAGGTCCTCTCCGGCCAGAGCCCCGACCAGATCTCGACGTCGATCACCGACCCCGAGGCCCAGCTCTCGCCCGGCTTCCCCGCCGGGGTGATGCCCGCGAACTACGGCACCACCCTCACCCCGCCCCAGCTCCAGCAGCTGGTCCAGTTCCTGACCGAGGCGGTCGGCGGCGGTGGCGGAGCGGCGGTGGTGGTGGCGGCGGGGGCGGCTGGCGGAGGCGCCGGAGCCGGCGGCCCGTAGCTAGCGCTCGGCCGGGTCCGAGCCGTACCGGCGCCAGTCCTGGAACAGCCCCAAGGCACGCCAGATCCCGACCCCGAGCAAGACCACGCCGAGCAGGAAGCCTGCGAGCGAGCTGATCAGCAGCGCCACCGCGACCACCGCGGCCCCGGCGACCACGAACATCATCAGCACCCGGAACATGTCCGCCTCGCTGCGGAGCGGATTGCGGGGCCTCGGCTCTTGCATGACGCGACCTTAGCCGGGCTTGTCGGTCTCGCACGCGATTGCTGCTGCTTCCACGCGGAAGCGAGAAAGCAGCGCTAGAAGTCGGGGGCTCACCCGCTTCCACCACCTCCAGTATCGAGAGCCCGCGAGCCGCGGCCTCACGCCTGCGCCGCGTCTGCGGGCCGACGACCGCGACTCGGGGATCGGCTGCAGGCCCACTGCGGCGGCTCGACCCCGGCCGCGTCGGCGGCGATGCGCGCCCAGTGACGCTCGAAGCCCGCGGGCGTGCAGACGAGCACGTAGCACGCGGGCGCGTCGCTGTGGTTGGCCAACGTGTGGGCTACGTTTCGCGCGGCGAAGGAGAGCTCGCCCGCGCCCTTGGTGACGAGCGCGTCGTCGACCTGGAAGATCAGCTCGCCCTCCAGCATGTAGAAGGCCTCGTCGAAGTCGTGCGTGTGCAGCGGGGGGCCGGCGCTGTGCGGCGGGACCACGATCTCAGTCACGGACATGTGGCCGCCGGTCTCCTCGCTGCGCAGCAGGACGTTGGTGGTGAGGTTCGGCACGGACGGCATCGGTTTGAACTCCTTTCAGAGTCCGGGTTCGAAGGTCCAGCTGGGTTCGACCCTGAACGGCGGTGGCGGATGCACGCCGTACGACCGCCGCACCCGACCCAAACCGAACTCGTGCTCGCCTTTCGGCCGCCGGCGGATGACCCGGCTTGGCGGCGGGTGTGGATCCGCGCGAATAAGCACCGTCGGTCTGATCGGGCAGGCGGAGATGGGGACCCCCCGCTTCGGCCCGCCGACCCCCTGCTAAGAGCCTGTTTGAGTGCGCCTCTGCGCCCGATCCCCATCTGATCCCTGGTGAAACCATGATCCGCCCGGCAGGGCGGGGTGAAGGGAAGATGTGGACCAAGGCGCATCGGGCGCGGCACGACGCGCGCCTGAAGGAGGTTGTGTCGATGCACGCCGTCGGCCAGGTGGCGCGGTGGCTGGAGCGCGCGGACCCGCCGCGCAGCGCGCGGGCGACGCCCTATGCGGCGGTGGTGCGCGGGCTGGCCTGGCACCTGCGGGTGGGCGGGGCCTGGCGGGCGCTGCCCTCCGGCCTGGTGCATTGGCGCACGGCCTACGGCTGGCTCCGGCGCTGGCTGGGGCTGGGCCTGTTCGAGGCCCTGCTGCGCCAGGTCGCGCGGCTGCGCCGCCGCGCTGCGGGCCGCAAGCCCGAGCCCCGCCTGGCCGTCATCGACACCCAATCCGTCGAGTGCATCCCCGTGCGCGGCTCCCGCGGCTACGACGCAGCCAAGAAGGTGCTCGGGCGCAAGCGCGTGGCCCTGGTGGACGCGGACGGCACCTGGCTGGCCGTGGCCGTCGTGCCCGCGAACGTGCAGGACCGGGACTGCCTGGACGCGCTGACGCCGGGCAAGCAGGCCTGGCCGAGCCTGCGCGAGGCGGTGCTGGACGGCGCCTTCGTCGCCGAGCGCTGCGAGGCGTGGTGCAACCTCCACGGCATGCGCCGCCGCGTGGTCGAGCGCGATCCCGCCCAGAAGGGCTTCGTCGTGCTCGAACGCCGTTGGGTGGTGGAGCGCAGCTTCGGCTGGCTCGTGCACTGGGGCGGGCTGCTCCGGGACCGCGCGGGCCGCTTGGACGTTTCCGCCGCGCGTGTCGCGTTCGCCGCCGTCCTGTCCGGCGTCGAGGCCCTGATCAACCCCATGCCGATCCAAGCCGACGCAGGTTGAGCCCACTCAAACAGGCTCTGAGTTAACGGCGCAGCCGGCGCCGAATGTGGAGTAGACAAGGAAGGCCGTCAGTCCCTCCGCTCGCCGGTATCCAGAGCGAGGTTGTTCCCCCGCACGTCACGGGCCTTCAGGCTGACGCAAGAGGGCGAGCAATTTCTTGCGGGTGCTCAGCGCGTCATCGACGCGCTCGAAGGACAACGATAGGGCTTGGTGCGTGCAGATGGCCAATCTCTGTAATACCAAGCGCCTTAGCCGTTGACGCGTGCCCAGGCGCGGGTGGTGATCGAGGTGACCCGCTCTGGCATGCCCATGAGGGTGGTCCAAGCATGGCAGCAGGCGCCCACGACGGCGTCGTAGCTGTCCCACACGCGGTGGCTCAGGAAATTGGCGCGCAGGAACTCCCACAGGTTCTCGACGGGATTGAGTTCCGGCGCGTAGCGGGGCAGCGGCAGCAGGCTGATGTTGTCGGGGATGCACAGCCTGGTCGAGGTGTGCCAGCCGGCGCCGTCGAGCACGAGCACGGCGTGCGCCCCCTCGGTCACCGCGCGGCTGATCTCGGCCAGGTGGGTGCTCATGGCTTCGACGTTGACGGTCGGCATCACCACGGCCGCGCCCACGCCGCGCTCGGGACAGACCGCGCCGAACAGGTAGGCCCAGGTGTAGCGGCGGTCGCGCACGGCGCGGGGACGTGTGCCCCGCTTGGCCCAGACGCGGGTCAGCGTGCCTTGCTGGCCGACGCGGGCCTCGTCCATGAACCAGACCTCGATGGGGGTGCCGTGCGCCACTTTGGCCGCAGCCGCCCTCACCAGGTCGGCGAAGCCCCCCTAAAAGCCGCTTGCGCGGCCGGGTCGCTCTCGAGGTGATGCGGGCGCACGGAGAGGCGGCGGAAGCGGAGCTTGGCCAGCAGCTTGCCGACCGTGCGCTCGTGCAGGCTCACCCCGAACTTGCGCGCGATCCGCTCCCGCAAGTCGCGGCAGCGCCAGCGCACGACGCCGTCGCGCGCCAGCTCCGGCCCGTCCTCAACCCAGCGGTCCACCGCCGCTTCCTGCTCGGCCGAGAGCCGCGGTGCCGGGCCCGGAGCGCGGCCTCCGTCGCCGACAGGTAGCCCCCCGTCACCTCCACCGCCATCCCCGCCTCCCCGAATCCAGCTTCGGAGGAAGCAAATTCACGCCCGCCGAACCGGCGGGATCACTCCGAGTCAACGGTCAGGGCGGTTGGTATAATACCATCTCCGGGTGATCAGTTCGGCCTGATCGGCTTGGGCCACCAGTGGAAGTCGGTGTGCGGCTTGATGGTCTCCGCATCGAGGCGGCGGCAGCGCTCGGCGATGACGGCCTCGAGGTCGGCGAGGGTGGCGAAGTGCCGGTTGGCGACAGGCTCGTCGACCAAGGGCCAGAGATGCTCGGCCGGCTGCGGTTCCGGGCTGTAGGGCGGCAGGAAGACGAGGCTGATCCCCTCGGGGACGGCCAGGCCCTCGGGTCCGTGCCAGCCGGCGTTGTCGAGCACGAGGACGATGTGGCGCTCGCGCCCGGCGCCGGTCTTCCGCGCGAAGCCGGCGAGCAGCGCCTCGAAGAAGGGCTTGGAAAGGCCGCTGCAGAGATACCAGACCGTCTCGCCGCTGGTCGGCTGGACGAAGGCGACCACGTGCAGCCACTGGTAGCGGTGGTGGCCGAGCGCGATCGGCCGCTCGCCGACGGGCGCCCAGACCCGGCGCCGGACCGGCTTCAGGCCGAGGCGGTGCTCGTCCTCGGCCCAGACCTCGACCGGGCGGTCGGGGTGTTCGGCCGCGGCCTGCGCGACCGCCTCGTCCAACTTTTTTTCAGCGCCTCCCGCTGCTCGGGGCCCGCCGAGCGGGGATGCCGCGGCCGCGGGGCCTGGACCGACCACTCGAGCCGCTTCAGCGCCTCCCAGCCGCGCTGCGGATGCACCTCCGCCAGACCGAGATGCCGCGCCATCCAGGCGGCCACCTTGGGGCCGCTCCACAGCCCGCCATCTTCGGGCGGCTCCTTCAGCCGCGCGGCCAAAGCGGACAGCACGTCCCCGGTCAGCAGGCTGGCGGCCTTGCCGTTGCGCCGCCGCCGGTCGCCCAGCGCCGCGGGGCCGGAGGCGTTGGAGCGCGCCGCCAGCCGCGTCACCCAGCGCGGCACGAAGGCCAGCACCTCCGCCACCTCCAGCACGGTGCGCCCCTGCGCCAGCAGCCAGATCGCCTGGAAGTGCCGCGCCTCGGTCGCGTCCTGCGCGCCCCGGTACCGCGCCTCCAGTTCAGCGATGGAGAGATGCCCGACGATCCGCGCCATGGTGCCGCTCCCGAACCACCGCCCTCCAGCCTACTCCCGCCCGCCCCACTCAGGAATCCTCCGGCCCACAGAGGCGATCACCCGGATTCCGTATAACAAGGTTCTTCCAGGGCCGGGCGGCCTCAGCCGCTCGCGTCCAAACGGTAGACGCGCTGGGCCGTGCCCGCGAAAAGGTCGGCCCTCTCGGCATCGCCCGCGCCGGACGCGATGCGCTTGAAGGCGTTCCACGCCTCGACATAGCCGCACATGCCCTTGTCGACCGGGAAGTTGCTTTCGAACATGCAGCGCGACGCTCCGAAGGCCTCGATGCAGGTCTCGACATAGGGGCGCCAAGCCGCGGCGAGTTCGGCCGAGCCAGGCGGCAGTTCCGCTCCGTGGAAGCGGAAGCCGACCCGCGGCATGCAAAGGCCGCCGAGCTTCACGTGCATGTTGCCGAAACGCGCGAGCGCCCGCAGGTCCTCGCGCCAGGTCGGGAAGACCTCGCCGCGCCGTCCCGCGAAGGGCCCGATGCCGAGCACCCCGCCCACATGGTTCAGCACCATGCGCGTCCCCGGGCAGGCCGCCGCCAGCGCCGCCACGTCCCGGAGTTGCGTTTGGAACACCCACACGTCCAGCGCCAGCCCGAGGCGCCCCACGCAGGAGGCGCCCTTCTGCACCTCCGGCCGCAGCAGAAAGCCCTCGGGCGGCGCGCCGGTGGGCGGCGCGAAGGCCGGGTCGGGATGCGCGGCGGCGCGCAGCCGGACGCCGCGGAAACGCCCCCGCCCCGCCGCGATGTGCGCTTCGAGCACCTCCTCGACCCGGTCGCCGAGCGCGAGGTCGGCGGCGCCGACGATGCCGGCGCAGAGCGGCGTGGACGCGCCGGTCCGCGCCTCCTGCCGCGCGATCTCGGACACCACGAACTCCGTCTCGCCGACGGGCCGCAGCGCCTCCGGGCCCTCCGTGCGGTAGGCCGTGTGCGCCTCGACGTAGACGGTGGCGACCACGCGATGCCCGGCCGCCGCGTCCGCCGCCAGGTCCTCGATCAGGTACGGGCATTGCGGCATGCGCCACAGGTGGTGGTGCGGATCGACGATCGGCAGCGCCGGGTCGATCGCCTCCTCCCGCCGGCGTGCGAGCCAGTCCGGCCGCACCGGCAGCATGTTGAGGTTGCGGTAAGCCTCGTCGAGCATCGGCCTCGCCCTTCGCCCGTCAGGCGCCGCGCAACTGTTGCATGAGCTCGCGCCCGTCCGCGCCGGCGCGCGCCAGCCATTCCTCCGTCAACTGCCGGCTCACCGCCGCCATGCCTTCGAGCAGCGCCGCGGAGGGCTGGGCGATCTCCAGGCCGCGCTGGGCAAGCACTTGGGTCTGGGTGCGCGCGGCCTCCATCGCCTGCTCCCAGCCCCGCGCCTCCGCCCGCGCCGCCTGCTCGCGCACCGCTTGCTGCTGCGCTGCCGGCAGCGACTCCAGCGCGCGGCGGGACATGAACACGCCGTTGCAGTTGAACGAGAAGTCCACCGGCGTGAAGACGCGCGCGAAGTCCCAGACCTGCAGGTCGACCGCCGCCGCGGCCGAGGTGATGAGCAGGTTGATCACGTTGGTGGCGAAGGCCTGCGGCACCTCCGGGATCTGCACCAGGGCCGGCGTCGCCCCGACCAGGGTGGCGAAGCGGTTGCTGATGGCGCTGTAGGTGCGCATCCGCGTGCCGCGCAGCGAGTCCACGCCCGTGATCGGCATGTTGGAGAAGAAGCCCGTCGGCGGCCAGGGGATCTGGTAGAGCATCGTTAGGCCCTGTCGCTGCAGCCGCGCCTCGGTGAAGGAGCGCGACAGCGCGGCCAAGCGCCGCGCCTCCTCCCAGCTCCGCACCAGGCGCGGTATGCCGTCGACCTCGAAGAACGGGTCCTCGTTGCCGTAGGCGTTCAGCAGGATCTCGCCGACCTGCACCTGGCCGGCCTGCACGCCGCGCTTTATCTGCGGCAAGGGCAGCAGGGAGGCGTTCGGGAACACCTGGATCTGCACCGCGCCGCCCGTCGCTGCCCGCACGTCCTCGGCGAACTGTTTGTTGTTCCGGCCGACGTAGTTGGAGTCCGGATAGGGAGTGGCGAAGCGCCATGCGGTCTGGGCGCGGGCGACGGGGGCGGCCGCGGCGGTCGCGGCCAGCGCACCGGTCCCCGCGGCGAGCAGTGTTCTCCGGTGAAGCATGCTGTCCTCCTCGATCGTTCTTCTTGGACGCGGGCGGCCGGCGCGGTCGGGATCGGCTTGGAACGTGAGCGCCTGGCTCATCCCAACCGCTGATCCTGTTGCGGCAACGGGGGCCAGCCGGGCTGGCTGCCGCCGCTCAGCCGCCGCAAGAGCTGGATCAGGGTCTGCACCTCGCTGAAATCGAAATCCTTCAAGGCGTCGGCCTCGGACGCCTTGATGATGGCGATGATCTCGATGATCGATTGCCGGCCGGACGCGGTCAGCCGCACCTCGCTGCTGCCGCCGATGGGACCCGACACGGTGACGAGACCGCGTTCCGCCAGCCCGGCGATGACCTCCGGCGTCACCTGCCGGCCGGGGAAGCTGCTGAGCGCTCCGATCTCCGCGACGGTCTTGCCGTCCTCCCGACCTAGCACGCTGAGCGCGGCGTACTCATGCTCCGTCCAGCCGCGGCGGCGCCGCTCCTCCATCGCCTCGCGGCGGATCTGGAAGAACGCCCTCGAGATGTGGAAGATCAGGTCGTTCGGCGACAGGCTGCTATCGGCGAGCGGGCCCTCCGGCCGCTCGGCCTCCTTCCTGATGACCATTCCATAGCGCCCGCCATGGAAGATCAGCGGCGAGCGTTCCGAGTGCGTGAAGTCCAGCACCTCGCCCACGAAGATCACGTGGTCGCCGCCCTCGTACTGGAATGTCGTCCGGCATTCGAAGCGGGCGGTGCAGTCGTGCAGCATCGGGATCCGGTCGTGCCCGCGCTCGACCTCCAGCCCGGCGAACTTGTCGATGCCCTTGGTCGCGAATTGGCCCGACAGGGATTCCTGGTCCGCGGCCAGGATATGGACGGCGAAATGCCGGGCGCTCCGGAACGCCTCGATGTTGGAGGAGGTCTTGGCCAGGCTCCACAGCACCATCGGCGGGCTGAGCGAGACGGAGCTGAAGCTGTTGGCCGTCAAGCCGACATCGCCGCCGTCGGCGCCGGTCGTGGTCACGATGGTCACACCCGTCGCGAACGCCCCGAGCGCTTTTCGCAGCACCTTCGGATCGACGGCCGCGGGCGCCGGAGGTTCTCGGGTGATGGTGTCTGATTGTGCCATGGAGGCCTCCCCGGCCAACAAGATCGATAGGACGACCCTCCCGGCGGGCGGGAGCGTCGCCATGGTCGGCGGCGCCTTCGTGTCCAGCCGGCCCGCTCAGCCGGAAGGCGGTGCGTTCAGCGGGATCTCCACGTCCAGCAGCGGCGCGTGCTGCTGCGCGCCGTAGACGTCCGTGTCGCCGATGTCCCCGGCGGGCACGCGCCGGGGCAGGGTGGCCTTGAAG
This sequence comes from uncultured Solirubrobacterales bacterium, assembly GCA_963752585.1. GTDB lineage: Bacteria > Actinomycetota > Thermoleophilia > Solirubrobacterales > 70-9 > CAVVYV01. The sequence goes on along the minus strand of CAVVYV010000001.1, from coordinate 4,696 downwards.
GCGGCGGCCGCGTCGTAGGGCGTGAACAGCACGTCCTCTTCCGCCACGCCGTAGAGGCGGGCGAAGAGCGCGGCGTTCAGGACCCCCGTCGCCTTCACCTGCCGGTACAGCGCATGGTCCTCGAAGAGCACGTCTATCGTGACCTGGAAGGGACCGGCGTTCTTGCTCTTGCAGATCTGCGCGATGTCGCGGATGCGTGCCATGATGGGCGCCTCACACCGTCTCGTATTCGATGGGGAACATCTCGTAGGGGTCCTTCGGGGCCACGACGTGGAAGATGCTGAAGCGGTACATCGGCCCGAGCTCGATGTCGGACGGGCTGAAGGGGAAGGCCATGTTGCCCTCCTTGCAGAGCCGTCCCGGGAAGTCGGCGTGCAGCATGGAGGTGCGCGCCATGGCGAGGACGGCGTTGGCGATGTCCTGGGTGCGGCCGACCACCTCGATCACGAAGCCAAGCTCGTGGGAGCGGATCTCCCGGACCGGCTCCCAATCCGCCATCACGCCGTCCTTGCCGTAGGTGCGGACCAGCATGGTGTAGTCCGCCGGCGGCACGCCGAAGGACGCGGCCTTGGCCGCGACCTTCTGCCGGTGCGTCTCGAGGTAGCTGTCGATCTGGCCGATCAGCACCGGGTCGCGCGTTCCGCAGATGGCGATGGCCCGGTAGCCTGCGCGCTCCACCCCTTCGAGCTTCACCGTGTATTGGCTGGCCGGGGTCCAGGTCATCCCGCTGATCATCACCGCGCGGTCGCTGACCGGCTCGAAGACGCATTCGCTCGTGTCGAGCAGCCCGCCGGGCTCCGTGTGGTGGATGGGGCTGGAGTTCTCGTGCAACGCGAAGTTCGCGACGGCCAGCGGCGTCGAGCGGCGGATGGGGTTGGGCGGCTCGCAGACGACGTGGTCCTCCCGGACGCGCAGGAAGATGTTGTCCGGCTCCTTCGGGACGCTCGGCTCCGCGCCGCATTCCAGCATCTTGCCGGCATACCAGGCGGGAGCCGGCGGGATGCCGGCGCGCATGGCCGGCCCGGCCCATTGCGCCGGATCGCTGCTGCGGCCGGCCAGCACGACCTGGGCGCCGCCGTCCAAGGCGCGGTTGATGGGCTCCGGTCCCATCATGCCGACGATGCGTTCCGCCCGCTCGATCGTGGCGCGGTCCAGCGGGGCCATCTTGCCGAGCGGGCGCGTCGTGCCGTTCTCCGCCCGCTCGATCAGCGAGGCCTTGCTCTGCTCGGCATGGATCAGCGCCATGCGGAAGGACAAGCCTTCCTCCCGCGCGATCTCCCGCACGAGATCGGCGGTGTCCTGGAGATGCGGCTCGCCGCCCGCGCCTCCCGCCGTGCCGACGATGCACGGGATCTTCGCGGCGACGGCCGCCATCAGCATCAGGCGCAGATCGCGCTTCACCGAGAGGCGGGAGGTGAAGGACTTGCCGGAGCCGAGGTAGTAGGGCCCGGGATCGGTGCTGCCGCCGTCGCACCCGATCACGTGGGGTTCCCAGGACATGCCGATCTTCAGCGACTCCTCGGCATAGCCGTAGCCGAGGATTCCACTCGTGGACAGCATTCGGAACTCTTTCACGGGACGCTCCTCAAATGGGGTCTGAACGGTGGGCGGGGGTCGCCCTGCCGGGGCAGGTCACTCCCGCGGCAGCAGGTTGTCGCGGGCTGCCGCCTCCCAACGCGCATCCTCCTCGCGGAGCAGGGCGGCGAAGGCGGGGATGCCGAGCGGGGCGGGATCGACCGCGAGGCTCTCCAGCCGCTGTTTGAGCGAGGGCTCGCCGTAAGCGGCGTTGATGGCGGCGTTGAGCTTGGCGGCGATGGCCTCCGAAAGCTTGGCGGGGCCGAAAAGGCCGAACCAGCCCACGAAGTCCGCCCCCTGGATGCCGCTCTCGCGCAAGGTGGGCACGTCGGGCAGGAAGCGGGAGCGTTCGGCCGAGCTGACCGCCAGCACCCGGACCGTGCCGGACGCCAGCAGGGGCATGGCGGTCGCCGTGCTGCCCCAGGCCACCGGCAGGTGGCCTCCCGTCAGGTCGGCCAGGTAGGCGCCGCTGCCGCGGTAGGGCACCTCCACCATCTGCAAGTCCGCGCGCTTGGCGAAGGCGTTCGCGGTGAAGGAGGATTGGGCGTCCGAGGTGCCCTGGGCGACCTGCCCGGGGCTGGCCTTCGCGGCGACCACCACGTCGGCCACGCTCTTGAACTGGCCGTTCGCGCCGGCCATCAGGACGAGCGGATAGCGGGCGAGAAGCGCGATCGGCGCGAAGTCCGAAATCGGGTTGTAGGGCAGCCGCCGCACGACCTGCCGGTTCATCACGTGCGTGCTGGTGGCGGCGACGAAGGTGTAGCCGTCCGGCGCGCTGCGACCGACCGCTTCGGTCCCCACCACGCCGTTCGCGCCGGCACGGTTCTCGACGACGAAGTTCTGGCCAAGCTTGCGCGACAGGATCTCGGCGATGGCGCGGGTGGTCACGTCCGTGCCGCCGCCGGGCGCATACGGCACCACGATCCGCACCGGCCGGTCCGGCCATTCGCCCTGGGCACGGGCTAGCTGGGCCGTTGGCAGGGCGGCCGAGGCCAGGCCGGCCCCCAGGACGCCGCGACGCGTGATGGTCATGCTGCTCTCCCTCGGATCGTCTGCTTGCTGCGGTGGGCGCTCATCGGCCGCCCGGGACAACGGACCGGAAGGATCGGCACCAACGCGCCGGGAGGCGCATCCGGAGCGATCCGCGGCACGTTCAGGACACCTGCCGCAGCGACGGGCTCCGCCAGGAGCCGATGGCGGGCCGCGTCAGCCCCAGATTCTCCCGCAGCGTCGGACCCGCGTAGTCCTTGTGGTAGAGCCCCCGGCGCTGCAACTCCGGAACCACGTAGCGGGAGAAGTCCTCGAATGCGCCCGGGGAGTGGGTGGCGGCCAGGACGAAGCCGTCGCAGGCGCGCGAGGTGAACCACTCTTCCATCTGATCGGCCACCGCGCCCGGCGTGCCGCAGAAGATCGGGAACTCGCCGATGGTGCCGCGGCCGGAGAAGTGGACGAACTCCCGCACCGTCGGGTTCGGCTTGCCGCTGAGCGCGACGACGCGCTCCTTGAACCCGGCCCAGGACAGCTTCTTCAGCTCCTCGTCCGTGAACTCGGAATCCATGTCCTTGCTGCCGAAGTCGAAGTTCAGCGCTTCGGAAAGCAGCACGAGGGCGTCGATCGGCTTCGCCAGGGCGCGGATGTACTCGCGCTTCTCCTCCGCCGCCGACTGGCTGTCGGCCACGCAGACGTAGCAGGCCGGGCAGACGCTCACCTCGTCCGGGTTGCGCCCGCTCGCGGCGATGGCGGCCTTCAGCTCGCCGTACTGCTTCTGGCCGGCCGCCATGTTCGGGTAGACCACGAAGATCAGCTCGCCCCAGCGCCCGGCGAAGCTCCGGCCGCGGCCGCTCTGGCCGGCCTGGATCAGCACCGGGCGGCCCTGCGCCGAGCGCGGGACGGGCAGGGGGCCCTTCGAGGCGAAGTAAGTGCCCTTGTGGTTCAGCGCATGGACCTTGGAAGGGTCGGCGAAGCGGCCCGCCGCCTTGTCGACGGTGAGGGCGTCGTCCTCCCAGCTGTCCCAGAGGCCCATCACCACCTCCATGAACTCGTCCGCCCGGTCGTAGCGGAGCTCATGCGCCAGGTGCTCGGTACGCCCGAAGTTGGCGGCCTCGGAGTTGTTGAGGGACGTGACGACGTTCCAGGCGGCGCGGCCCTTCGTCATCAGGTCGAGGGTGGCGAACAGGCGCGCGACGTGGAATGGCTCGTAATAGGTGGTCGAGTAGGTGACGCCGAGGCCGAGGCGGCTCGTCGCGGCGCCGATCACGGCGATGATCGTGGCCGGATCCATCTTCACCACGCGCACGCCGTTGGCCACGGCGTCGCGGTAGTCGTCTCTGAAGATGTCCGGCATCGCCAGCCGATCATCGAAGAAGGCCAGGTGGAATTTGCCCTCCTCCAGCACCCTTCCGAGGCGTTGGAAGTACTCCGGCGTCGTGAAATCGGTCATGCCCGCGGGGTGGCGCCAGGAGCCGGGCGCGATGGAGCAATTCTGCGCCTGCAGGAAGCCGACCATCTTGATCTGGCGGGGCGTGTTCATCGGTGGGTCCTTCCGGTCCGGGTCGGTTCGCGGTTGCGGCCGTCGGAGCGGACGGTCTGGCCCTGCCCCGATCAGATGCGCTAACGTTTGCGCAGTTACCGACGTGGTTACGCGCCTTTTTAAGGCCTCTGTCAAACAAGAACGCCTACTTGGACCTGGAATTCGGTGCTGCGCTGCGCCAGAATGCGCAAAGGTTTGCGCAAACGGCCGTGTACCCATGTTCCAGCTGGGCATTTGGGAGAGACCACCTCGTGACGCAAAGGCGGCGTGCGACGATCCTCACCCTGTCGGAGGCGGCCGGCGTGGCCCCCTCCACCGTCTCCCGAGCCTTGAAGGGCGAGACGCGGATCTCGGCGGAGACGCGGGCGCGGATCGCGCGGCTGGCGAAGGAGCTGGGCTACACGCCCCACGCCTCCGGCCGCATCCTGTCCTCCGGGCGCAGCGGGCTGGTCGGGCTCGTCCTCGGGCCCTCGTCCAATCCGTTCTACACGGAACTGTTGCACGAGACCTTCCGCCAGGGCTTGGCGCGCGGGATGCGGCTGCTGCTCATCCATGCGGGCGCCGGGCCGGTGGAGAACCGCACGGCCGATG